>NZ_QKUF01000087.1 GCF_003253565.1 Thermosporothrix hazakensis | reverse complement strand
GAGCTTGTCTTCGTAGACCAGCATCCCTTGCTCCTTGTTCGTCCTCACTATCTTCGTGTATTCTCGCACAACGATTGTCTTCTGTCAAGCGAAGGATAATGTCCTGCCGCTGCTGGCTTCCTGCGCCATCCATCCCCTTGGCTGAAGCCAGCGGCCTTCTGCCGCTTTCTGGTGAAGAACTGATGCAGCGAAAAGACAGCGATCTCCAGCGGATCAAGGGTAAGACGTTGTGCGTATCGTGCCGCGATAATATTGCTGATGATCGCGCTATCAAGACAGAATACCCGCTCCAGCAATTCGATTGCCTCGGGCCCACCATAGCGCTCCACTTCCCGCTCATATGGATCAAGCGCATACGACTGGATCACGCCAGCGTTCACGAGGTGTCGACAATACTGCAACATCGCCATCAAGAGCGGCTGGATCGCCTGTTCGTCACAGGCTCGACAGCGCACACGAAGATGGGGCAGAGGATCGGCATAGCGGATAAAGAACCAGGAGTCAATCAGCTTCTGTTCCTGCACCATCTGGATCAACGTTCGTACAGGGCCCGCGATCAGTTCATCATGCTGGCCCGGCGCTGCATAGAGCTTGACATAGACCCAACGATCCCCGGGGAAAAAGCTGCGCTCGACCCGCGAGATCACCCGGCGAGGCGTCAGAGGAGCGGCCTGTGCGGCTGATTGAACCGCACGGAGCAGCGGGCCCGCAAACTCCGAGAAGTAGGGGGCGCTCTGCTCATCGCGCAACCAGAGATGTTCAAAGTCGGGAAGCAGCTCTTGAAGGATGAGCTTACGGTCCTGTTGTAGCTTGCCAAGCTCATCCCGCAACTCGGCGAGCATGACCGGGTGCTCCAGATCGAGCAGCAGACGATTATCGAACTCAGCCAGATAGACATAGCGCGGCACCCGCCATCGCTCGCGCCAGCGCTGCAAGCCCGCAAACCAGCGCTCTTCCTCGCTGCCCGTCCCCTCCGGTTGCACCGTGTCGGCCCGAAGCTGCCACTGCGC
>NZ_QKUF01000086.1 GCF_003253565.1 Thermosporothrix hazakensis | reverse complement strand
GACTCAATCGCCATGAATAGTATAACACAAAACAAGAGATATTGTCCACACCAAATAACAACAAGAATACACGCAGTAAAATTGTACCGACAAAGTAAAGATATAGATTTTGTATGTCGAAGGTATCACATATCAAAATCATCATTAATGCGTTGGAACAGGAAATACGATGGAACAGTCAAATCACTAACCGATAAGTCTCACAGACCGATTTCAAAGCATCCAAATGCTCACACCGATGAAGAAATCAAATGGATAAAAGATTATCACAGGCGTAACCCAAATATATCTATTTGCGAGTTGTATGGTAAATTGCGAACTGAAAAAGGTTACACCAGACACATAGGCTCTCTTTACAGAATATTTGTTAAACTCGGTTATCGTAAAAAGGTTGAATCAATAAAGAAAAAATCAAAACATAATGGTAAATACAACACTCCGACAGAATTAGGAAGCAAATGGCAGCTTGATGTTAAATATGTTCCTCAATCCTGTTATACCGGTAAAGACGGACAGAAATTCTATCAATACACAATGCTTGAAGAAGCATCAAGAGAAAGATTCATTTATCCTTATCTTGAACAAAGCAGTTACTCAACAATTGATTTTGTTAAGAGAGCTATCATCTATTTTCACTATGCTCCTGATACGATACAAACAGATAACGGTTTTGAATTTACTTACGGAAAGAAAACCGATAAAACTCATCCTTTTGATTTATTGTGTAACGAATTACATATCAACCACAAGCTTATCAGACCAAGAACACCTTGGCATAACGGAAAGGTTGAAAGAAGCCACAGAAATGACCAAGAAAGATTTTACAATTATTTGAGCTTTTACTCTTACGATGATTTAATTGTTCAAATGAAACAATATCTCAAACGTTCAAACAACATACCTATGTCTGTTTTGGGTTGGAAATCACCATTACAAAAACGAGCAGAACTCGAATACATCGTTGATTAAAGCCGCCGACAATGTGATGATTTCACTTCGCTACGCTCCGTTTAATCATCACATTGTCCTTTTCCCAATACTTTTTATTTTAATATCTCGGTGTCACATCATTGACAAATGAACA
>NZ_QKUF01000085.1 GCF_003253565.1 Thermosporothrix hazakensis | reverse complement strand
ACCGTGTCAAAATCCAGCGCCTGAGCGGGCTGCGCGCGCGCTTGCACGGCTTGCTTGCCCATGAGCAAAAAGGTGCCTTCTCGAGTGCGGCTCTCCTGCTGACGCTTGAGGAGCTGGAACAAGCAATACGGAAACAGCATTCATATGAGGAGCCTGAAGAGGATCCTTCTCGAATCTTCCTTGACATTCTGTTTCGTATTGGTCAGCTTCTCCCTTGCACGTTCGCCCATTCACGATCGTGGGAGATATCGCCGTACAGCTCAATAAGCGGCTTCTGTTCCTCGATCACGACCTTGCATAATCCGGTCGGATATGCGGCCGGCGTCTCCCAGAGCCGTTCCATTGGGCACTCATCGAAGAAGGCCATTATGGTCTTCAGCGTCGCTGCATGCGTGACGAGAAGGAGCGTTTCCCCTTTCTGTTCCTCAAGCACGCTGTGGAGAAAGGGTTGCACGCGTTCCCGCAGATTGTAGAAGGATTCGCCGCCATTGACGGGCCAATAGAGATGCGGACGACTCCAAAAAGCAGTAAAGGCTTCCGGCTCGCGCTGTCGAAGCTCCTCACGCGTCTTTCTTTCCCAATCACCCTTGCACAAATCACGCAATGCATCCTGGGGAAGAATATCACAGGCATGATGAGCGCCGATCAGCTCCGCTGTTGTGCGCGTCCTCTGGCTCGGACTGGTATAAATAGCAGTAAACGCGACCTCACGCAACGCTTCCCCGAGCCATTGCACCTGACAGACCCCCAGGGCAGTCAGCGGCGACTCCTGCCAGCCGTGCAGCCTCCTTTCACTGTTCCATTGCCTCTCTCCATGCCGTGTGATAGAGCGTGGTGTTTTCATTGTTCAGAACCTCTTCCATCCGTTGTCTCGCACAAGAGAACCGGTCCGCTGCCTCCTGCTTGGATGCTTGTTGTGCTTGCGGCACAGGAAACCGCCCAGAAAAAGAGCCCTGATACGTTGGGTAGCAGGGCTCCAAAAAGGAAAACACTCAGATGGAGCAATCTATGAATCTGTCTGCTGCCGGTTGTCTTCCGTTGGTCGATACCCGATTCTCTCTTTAAAACCGGCAACAAGTCGACCTTTGTAGAGAAGATCAATCGTGCGATCATAATACTCAGGCTTCAGGGCAGCAGCCTGAAAGATCTCATGGGCTTCTTTTGCATCATTGCCGGTATAGATACACTCTTTCCC
>NZ_QKUF01000084.1 GCF_003253565.1 Thermosporothrix hazakensis | reverse complement strand
CATTGTTCTCAGCCACCGAGAGCGCTTCTCGCAAAGATTGTCCTGCGGAAACAATCAGGAAGTTGCCCACAAGTTTGACAAGCGTTGCCGCACCACCCTCTTCGCCAAAATCAACAATACCCTGCCCCCCATCGCCTTCAGGAGTGGTCGGACGCGGTCTTTGGCTCTTTGCGGACCCGCAAAAACGGAATCCAGAGCCATTGGGCGACAGCGGCCTCAGATCCTCCAAAGATGGGAGCCTCAACAGAGACACTGCCATGTTGCGCATGCATCGCCGCCAGCTTCTTTGTCATTTCAGGCGATATTGTGCTCATCGCTAGATGGAGACCACCTCGTCCCAATTGCTCTACAAAGCCATCACTCGTGACGATGCTTTCCACTGACGCCTCACCCCACAAAATGGTCACAACAAGTCCTCCGCTTGTCACCGCGTCAACGGGTCGTGTGCGCCCAGAGCAACCAGAGGTTCCGCTTTGCTCGCCGTGCGGTTATACACCCGCAGCGCATACCCGGCTTTGAGGAGATTCTTGCCAGTGGCAGCCCTGGATTGCCAAGTCCAATACATCCAATCGTTTCATTCATCTTTCTCAATACTTCTGAATGATTTGCACTTCAAACGTGACGTTAACGTCATGTTCTGGACAAAAAAGCCTCGTTACGGCTCTCTTTCCTCAAGCCAGCGCTCGAAGCGTTCAATAGTGGCCTGTAAGTCAGCACGAAATTGCTGTAACGCTCCAATCTTCCGGTCTGCCTCGGCCAGATGCTGGCGCAGGATGGCAAGGACGTTCTGTTTTGGTTGTATTCCACCTGGATCAGTGAAATAGAGGTCAATCACGTCACGTATGTCATCCAGGCTGAGTCCAAGCTTCTTGAACTGATCAATTTTACACAGACGATCCAGCGTCTCCTCGGTGTAATAGTGCTGGCCACGGCCTTCACGCTCACCAGGAGCGAGCAGCCCAATCCTCTCGTAATAGCGGACGGTGCGCGCAGTGACCCCTGCTCGTTCCGTCACATCACCTATGCGCATCCGGTCGTTCATCGCTCACCCACTCACATGTTACGTTCACGTCATATTGTTATGATAGACGTGAACGAGGGAGTGTCAAGGACCTTTCTCCCCGGGGTTCACACGTCTGAAATCCAGATACCGCTGCTCAACACAATCTACAACAGATAGAGAGGGAACAAAATAGGCGTGTACATGCCTGGATTCCGTATGACCAGGCTAAAACATATATTGCCCACCATTCACCGTGTCGGCCCAGGATGCCCCCGTCTTTGAAGCGGGGGATGAATGGGCGTTCCTTATTTGG
>NZ_QKUF01000083.1 GCF_003253565.1 Thermosporothrix hazakensis | reverse complement strand
CTGATTGGACGCTTCTGTTCAAAAGAACAGGCTTAGAGATGCATGTGCTGGATGAGACGGAGGTTCTTGATTGCTCAGGATACCAGGATGAAGCAGTCTATCAAACCATCTTGCAGGACCTGCTCCGATTGCTGAATGGAAATGGAAATCGTCAGGAAGAGAGAAAGGAACATCTTCCTGGTAAATGAAGAGGAGAGACGATGGGGGGAGTATCTAGTCGCTTCAATGCTTCTGAGAGATTGGACCAGAAGCCTTGTTGTGAGGGAAGATAGGTCGAGTTCGAAGAACGCTATTCTGACGGCTTCGGACGAGAAACCCATATTACTCATGAGAATGGAAAGTCCTAAGCTGGAGGGAAAGAGCCTGAGGGCTGTGTATCTCTTACCCACGTGATGTCGATGCAGGCTTGTAAGGAGGTGCTGTGTGAACTGGACGCGCAGAGGATTGGGGATCCAGGGCGTCAGTATGAGATGAGTTCAAGTGGAAGCCCTATTTCCGTGCTTGCGGAGGCCCGCGCGATGCAGATCACTTTTTGTGAAGCTGACGGGCTTGGAGTGAGCGAGCTGCGGATACTCCAAGCTGCGATGCGAACTGCTGCGGGGGTGTAGCGGCTATCATGCGGCAGAAGAAGCCCTGTCAGCAGCGCTCTCAGAGCTGCTCTCTTTATCAGGTGGCCATCGCGGCGCTGCTGGGAGAAGCGCAAGACCTTCAGAGTCCTGTCTGGAGCATCGAGCCGAGATGGAGTGGCATCCTCAGGTTGATGCGGCTCCCCTGGGGAGGCCACTGCAAGCCCTTCTCGGCACACAGCTGCTTCCGATGTCTGAGGCGCCAGCCGCCACCCTCATCACCGCCTTGCAACGAAACCGAGTCCTCTGTTCCTTTCGCTGGATCTGCTTCATGGGACGGAGGGCTTGGTGTGGTTTGATGGTCTGTGTTCAGAGGGAGCGAGGTGCTGTTCTTCTGTGTGGAGAGAGAAGCGTTCTGGTGTTTGCTTTGTCCTCAGGGGAGAACGGAGGACGTGTGCTTGCATTGCGTTAGGGACAGAGGGATGCTGTGTCCCCGGCACGGCGGTGAGGAGGGGCCGGGGGACAAGACAAGCAGAAGAAGGGAGAGCGTCAGGTTCCTCCCGGTTTTCTCGTTATCAAGGACCGTCATCCTGATGATGAGAATGAAGCTCTCCGAAGGAACATCGTCGTACGATCGTGGAGGAAAAGGACCTTTGGCTGCTCGCTAGTTTGTCATGTTGCGACCATCTCCACTCATGTTGCCAAGGAAGCTGACGAAGTGACTTCTCTTGGAGGAGGAGGTGGTGGGAAGGATGATGGGTGATGGGCCGTCGCGTCCTCCAGGATCTTCTTGTGATGGCGTTTTTGTCGGATATGACGTGGGTTTTGGGTATTCATGTGGGCTCCCTCTGCTTCTTGTTGTCTGTTTTGCCTGGCTCTTGAGGAACAGCGAGGGCTGTCACTCCTCCTCCAATCTGCTGACAGGGATGCTGGTGTCGCGTCAGCACGCATAGGGAGCTGTGTGAAGCGGTGCCTGTGGAGTTGCCCCTGTGGGTGTGGCTGCGGTGGAAGC
>NZ_QKUF01000082.1 GCF_003253565.1 Thermosporothrix hazakensis | reverse complement strand
CGCCGAACCAGCCGGTATAAGCTTGCAATTAACGCCTCATGATCCAGTGGCCCATACAGGTTCCACGCCAGCACAATCGTATAGGCTGATTGTCCTGGAGTCAGCCGATCCAGAAACCAGAGCCGTTGCTGCGCATACGACAATGGCAACCTCTCGGTTCGTGATACCCGCTTTAACACAGGCAAGCCCTCGGCGCTGGAAACAGCTTTCTGATGCTGTATATGTTCTGCCAATCCTGCAATCGTTGGCGACGCAAACAAATCTCGCACTGAAACCTCTTTTTGTAGAGCGCGCTGGATACGACTCACCAGGCGCACAGCAAGCAACGAGTGGCCTCCGAGCGCAAAGAAATTATCCTCGATTCCTACCTGTGTCACACCCAGAACCTCTCTCCAGATCTCGACTAAGGTCGCCTCCACTTCTGTTCTCGGCGCAACATAACTCGTCCCGGTCATCTGCCGGCTCTTTGCCAGGGCAGGCAGCGCTTGCCGATCAACCTTCCCATTGCTCGTCAGCGGCAGTTTATCCAGCAACACAAAGCCGGCGGGCAACATATAATCTGGCAGGTATGCTTTCAAGAAATTGCGCAGAGATCCATCTGACAGAACAGATCCGCGCTTCGCAACAACATACGCAATCAAGACCGGAGGAAGGCCACTTTCCTCATAGGGATGAACAACGCACTCAGCAATTTCTGGATGCCGCATCAGCGCCTGCTCGACTTCTCCCAGTTCGATCCTGAACCCGCGAATCTTTACCTGATGATCGCTTCGCCCCAGAAACTCAAGGGAACCATCGGAGAGATAGCGCACAATATCCCCTGTTTTATACATTCGCTGACCGGGTTGTGGGCTATAGGGATTCGGACAAAAACGCTCTCCCGTTACAGCCGGGTTATTTATGTACCCTCTGGCCAAGCCATCACCACCGATATATAGTTCTCCTGGCACCCCAACAGGCACCGGTATGAGTGAACGATCTAACACATATAGCTCAACGTTATCAATTGGTCTCCCTATAGGCACAGATAAAGCATTGCTCCATGAACGCTTCAGATCCAGAGGATAGGTCGTTGCAGTAATTGTCGCCTCCGTCGGGCCATAGGCATTGTATAGCTGTATCCTATCGCCTATCAGCTTTTGCCAGCGAACAACCGCTTCAGGAGGAACCTTCTCGCTTCCAATCACAAGCAAACGCAGAGAAGACGATAGGGAAACGCTCGTGTCCTCCTGAACCAGATACTCAATCAATTCCTGCCAGTATGGTACGGGAAGATTCAGCACCGTTAACGCCTCCTGCTCTATCCATCGCAACATAGTAGCGGGAGCGGTTGAAAGGTCCCGAGAGCACATCACGACTGTAGCGCCACAGGTCAGAGCAGGAAAGAGTTCTTCGCAGGCAACATCAAAGCTGAACGAGGCAAATTGCAATACTTTATCAGTTGCCTGGAGCCCATATCGCTTCGCAATGGCGACACAATGATTCACAAGTCCTCGATGTGGAATCATTACTCCTTTTGGGCGACCGGTCGAACCGGAAGTGTAGATCACATACGCCAGATTCTCCGGCGCCATCCTCACCTGCGGATTCGTCACCGGCTGCTCCGCTAT
>NZ_QKUF01000081.1 GCF_003253565.1 Thermosporothrix hazakensis | reverse complement strand
AACAAAGACGCGATGGGGAAGGCCACTTCTCTACAGGATCTCCAGAAGATTAACCAGCAGATCGATGCCGACTATCAGCAGGCTGCTACCCAGTTTAAGAGTTCCATTCCTATCATCACTCAGGCAAAGATCAAGGATCTGGAAACCAGGCTCGATAAGCTCAAGCAGAACAAGGTCGAGACAAGCAGCTATCAAAGTCAGTTTGACGCTTTGAAGAGCATGCAACAGACCACCAAGACGGTTGATGAATACAACGCCTTTGCGAAGAAGGCATCAGCACTCCAGGACGCGATGAAGTTCGATCTGCTCAAGGTTGATACCAAGCTGTTGCTGGATCAATATCATCGGGAGGTTGAAGAGTATAGTAAGAAATACACCTACTTCAATGCGCCTGACGGCCAGACGTATGCACTGAACTTCGAGTATGAGCAGCGTGGATTGGGCGAGGATCTGGACAAAGCCTACAACAATGCGACAACCTATGAAGAGATGCAGCAGGCATACACCGACATCAGCAATGGTATCTTCCATCAACGCATGCTCGGCGAAGACTACAGCGACAAAACACCGTACGACCAGCCGCATGAGACTGACAGGAAGTTGCTTGAGCGCTACAAGCTGCAAAACGACCTTGTCATCGTCGTCTCATTTGTTGAGCAGGCACTGCGCATCTATCAGAACGGCAAGGTCATCTATGCTATCCTGATTGTGAGCGGGCGTACCGAGCTGCCAGCAGTACCAGGCATCTGGAAGCCGTTGCTGCGTGATACAAACATGGTCTTTAAATCTCCTTTCCCGAAGGGCTCTCCCTACTGGTACGAGGACACCCCGATCAACTATGGCATCCTGTATCACGATGGTGGCTACTTCCTGCATGACTCGCCCTGGCGTCTGGACTATGGCCCGGGCAAACAATTCCCGCATACCGATTCCGGTGGCGCAGCCAGTGCCAGTTCTGGAACGCACGGCTGTATCAATATGCCAACCGAGCAGATGCGCTGGATCTACGAACACACCGACTACAATACCCCGATCATCATGTACTAAAAGTACTCTGGAGGGCTGTTCCGGGAAAGGCGCAGCCCCTCCATCTTCTCGCCTTGAATGTCCTGCTCCCCTCAATAAAGGTGATGCATTTCGGCACATAAAACGATATAATTATAGGCATATACGTATCTATTTATCCTGAAAAATCTTTTGGAAAAACGTTCTGTTTCTCAAAAAGAGGAGAAGCCTTCTCATGCCATCACGTTCAGCACACCAGAAAACAAGCTCACAACGGTTTCGCAAGACGCGCACGGTGTTCGCGCTGTCTCTACTTCTGAGCATGCTTCTGGTTCTCCTCAGCGCCTGTGGAGGAGATCCCAAGTACCAGAGTCAGGCAACGCAAAACAAGCAAGCGTTTGAAAAAGAACTACAACATGCTCATGATATCGGGGTCCCTGATAGCTATCTGACCAAAATCAACAAACAAAAAGATGAGCTCGGCCAGACGCCTGCACCGGTCAACTTTCTTGGTCTGAATGCCCCGGCGGTTGACCAATATTACAATAACCTTGCCACTCGCTATAAGCAGTTGACCATCCAGACACAGGGAGTGGTTCCCGTTGCTACTCAGCAACTGCAAAACCAGGCCAG
>NZ_QKUF01000080.1 GCF_003253565.1 Thermosporothrix hazakensis | reverse complement strand
TTCAGCGCCTGTACGTGATAGACAACCTGAGAATACAGAGGACCAGCAGGCCCTTGTTTCAGCCGCTCGACAAAGCGCCGCACCGCCTCCACATGGTTCACCCCTTTCTCGTCTTTAGGGGGATGTGTCATCATATATCTGAGATAGCCAACTAAAACAATTTTTGCTTCAACTATCTCTTCTTGAGAAAACTTGAAACAAACATATTTGTCTCATCTTGTGTATTCATTGTATCCCCTACGTTTCATCATCATAAAGTCGTTTGCCTGTTAACTTGTGAAGTAACACTTACCAGCAGGCATAGAATAATGTTTTGATGCTTATACTACCAAAATAACATAGGATAAGTGATAAGAAGGTAAAATTTGCAATGAGAAAAGAAGAAATTTTACCTGTGACTGGACAGATATATATCTTTTTCTTATACTGATGGATAGGAAGTATATTAATTAAGTTCGCTTGCTTATTCTGATTTAATGGAGAAAGTAGGGTGGAAGCATCTGATGTTACATTTCATTTCGGAAAAGAAATGAAAAAGCGCAGGCTTGCTAAGGGATGGAGCAAGGAAGAATTTGCTGAGCTCTATGCGAAAGCTCTAGGCAAACCTGAGCCCCTCAACGTTAAAGCCATAGAAGCCTTAGAGAGAAGTGAGGTAGGACCAGTGTCACCAAATCGACGCGAAATCATTGCATTTCTGTTGGATATGCCTTTAGCTGGTATGTTGTTGAATGAAACGTCAATTTTTGTGCCGAATATTCAGACGCGAAAGCGCTTAGATATTGATGAAAGTATGGAGGCTTTGAAAAAATATTGGGAACAGCACCTTAAGAGTACCTCTGCACATCTATTAGATGAAATTGATGATAGAATCATAGATATAGAGAAAGAGATACCTTATGCTATTAATACTCAGGATAGGAGAGTATTACAGGAAATTTTGTATAAGTATCATATCGTTATATCTTGCATACTTGATGGAGAATATGAGCATAACAAGGCTATATCCCATTTAACCAAAGCTATAGTTTTATCAAGAAAACTGAAGGATGAAACGCTAGAATCTGCTGCTCTTTATAGACTTGGCAACATTTATCTCGTTGCGGGCAGGATAGATAATGCAATAACCACCTATAGCCAGGCTCTTCACCTGGCAAGAGATACGCAGGTAAACGGAGCCTTACTATTGAAGAGAGGGTTAGCGGATTCTGTACTTGCTGGCAGAACAAAAGAGAATCGCGATCGCTTGAATGCGCAGGTTGTGCAAACCATTGAGAACGGGGGAGAGATCGCAAAGCAAAAGTTTGACTATGACGAGCACTTTCTGAAACTCAATAAGGAAAGATACCACTTAGATAAAGCTGCCGCGCTTATCAATATTGGATATTATCGAGAGGCAATAAATGAGATATTCGCTATCCGTCAAGAGTCGAATTCAGAATGCAGGAATGCATATAGTACGATGCTTCTTGGGAAAGCGTATTTTGGGTTAAATAATTATACGCTTGCAGCAAGTATGGCGCTAGATTCTTTGCCAGTATTTAAAAGAATACATTCAAAAGTGAATGTTTATAGAATAGCGAGATTGTACAGAGAACTAAAGGAGAGCCCAGCAGCAAACAAAGTTGAAGTAGCTGAATGAGGTCTGGAACTGTGGAAGTATGATCCCAAACTTGTGAG
>NZ_QKUF01000079.1 GCF_003253565.1 Thermosporothrix hazakensis | reverse complement strand
AAAACAGAAGATGAAATAAGGTACAGTCCGCACCTGAGCGCCGCCGCTGCTTACTTCGCCTTCACAGAGGAGACGCCAGGCTGCGACCTGTCTGCCTGATGGAACGGACATGACTTCCACCAGGGTATGTGCATCTCGGCTGAGCGACTAGCCATCAGGTTGAGTGCTCGGCCGTAACACGCGCACGGCTCACCTCGCAAGGCTTCGCCGTTCCGGCCTCCTTTACACGCCAGTCCTTCCAGAGGCCACACGCTCTTCGATTGTTAAGGTGGTTGAGTACCAAGAAACTAAGCTTGCTTGGTATCAACAGTATACGAAAGTTTCAAAAGTATACTCTAGTTCGTAGTGTAAAATAAGATTTGGTAGTCTGTCAAGTCCTTGATGTTTAACTGGGTCGCATTGGTAACTTCAAAGAGCTTTAGTGGCCAAAGTTTACAAAATCTGTTACACTTTTATTTATGACTCGTGCTTGAATGGGTGTAAACCGAGGAGCGACATGAACGAATGAACGAGTATTACACTGCAAGCCAGGCAATGGCTAAACTTGGATTATCGAAGGCCATGTTTCACAGGAGGGTGAATCAAGGCCTCATACCCAAGATGACCCCTCCGGGCAAGAAACAAAGTCTCTACCCAAAGCGAGATATTGATGCGCTTGCCCGCGCAATGAGCCTCGTCTTTGAGCAGAATGATAGAATTGTATTCTCAAAATCAACCCCGGCAGATCAGGAAGAAGAGATAAGAATAGGAACCCGCTGTTTCGGCGCTGAATTTATCACGCCGCTTCTAGACCGTATTGGCTTTCAGCAGAAGAACGAATTTACGTTTTGGTCCTTGAAAGTGGATGGGCACGTTGTCGGCTACGTCTCCATGTTCCGATTTCCACCAACATTCCTTGATGATTTGTTGACAGGGAAAAGGATTGAACGGGAGATCACATTAAGAGAAGTGCAAAGGTTCACACGGTTGGATCCGTTTGACATATATATTGATGTTTTAGCTATCGATCCAACATTACCTTTACACTTACGCCGGCTCTATGGTGGTATCATCGTCTCACGGCTTGCCGCCATGATACTTGACCTTAGAGCCAACGGATATCTTATCCAAACTGCATACACTGTTTCTGCCACTAAAGAAGGTGATACCCTTGTACGGAAGATTGGATTTCGCCTTATGAAAGGAAAATCTATTGCCCCTGGTCGACTTGCATACGAATTCCCTTTAAATGAGGAGGGGATAAAACGTCTTCAGGAACTAAGCGGAAGAGGAGCTTAATATGCTTACAGCAGAGCAAAAAATCAGGCTGACATTGACCGGCAGCCCTTTTAAAGAGCCCCATTTCCCACATGAAGGAGAAAATGTAAGGCGCTACCTTCGCGGCGGGACATTACCTGATCTCCACGTTACATTTCATCAACGAGGTGATGAGATCGAAGTACGGTGTTCAACATGCCAGGTTACACTAGGAGCCTTTCCCTCTAATTATGAGGAAGATACGGCTAAAAAGATAGCTGCAATGCGACAAAGCGGACACCGACATTAAAGCCTAAGACAAAGGTGAGAACAACACGCTACAAGGCCGCTTGACTCGTGCCTGCTGACCCTGCATGTGCACGATCAGCAGCGCACCAATCAAGTGGTCCGATCAAGGACACTCGTTGGGAAAGGAGAGATGTGGGCGCATGAGAGTG
>NZ_QKUF01000078.1 GCF_003253565.1 Thermosporothrix hazakensis | reverse complement strand
CTTCAGGATTATCGGTTATAACCTCTGTACTCTTATTCTGCAATCACGCGTATACACTGCGATAGCAAACAGGTTTCATGCCCCTCTGCAGCAGCCGCAGCACCAACGCAAAGAGCCCTCCCATCACGAACGATACAATGAGAATTCCTGGTTCAGACAGACGGGTCATGTTGATCATCGGGAGAAAGGCATTCCCACCATAGAGCAAGACGCCGAGCACAAACGCACATATGATCCCGAGGAGAAGCGTTCTCCCAATCCTCAGTTTCTTCTGACTTGCGGTCAAGGGAGATCTCCTCTCTCGTCCAGTTTCTTCCCACATGGCTCGCTCTCATACAACGAGAGCCTCTTGACCTCTCCCCCCTCTCTTCCTTCTCTCCTGAAGGTGCAAACGTTGTTGTGATCATGAAGGAGCAGAACACCATCTCGCAGGGAAATCACCCCGGCATACCAACGGAATGTGCCCTCAGGGATATCGGTTTCTCGATGCACTTCCTGAAAGGTGAGACCTGCCAGCTTGATCAGTTCTCTTCTTCTGCTCAGATAGAATTTCTTCTGCATGCCCCTCTTCACCTCCTTATCCCTTTTTTCATCTCTTCTTGTCACTTCTTTCACGAATTCTCCCCAGAAATGATGTGTTTGGTGAGTATACTCGCAAAAGAGGGCAGAACCTGATTGAGCATATCTTGCCTGGTAGGATAAACCATTTGGTTGAGAAATGGCATTCAGGGGTCCTCGCTCCTTCTCCCCTTAAACACACCATATCGTTACAAAGTTTACAAGAGAGGCAAAATGCTCCTTCATCCCTTGCTCATGCGCTGAGCGATCAAGCAGCTTCTCGACAAAGAAGCACATCGACAGCGGCCAAAGACAGGCTTCAGCCTCAAAGCAGAGAGGCAGCTTCTGTATCGCGGTCCCGACGCCCAGAAGCACCTCGCATCTCCCGCGAAGCGGCAAAAAGTTCCCCCTTTTTTCGCATGGAGAATCCAGCTCCTCAAAGACGGCCAGCTCCCTGGAGCCTTCCTTGAACGGATCAGACATCGGCAAACAGACAGAGCGCTTGCAACCATGCTGAGATCCATCGAGCTGGAAGGAACGGGATGCACAAGACACGACCAGGAGCTCCTGCTGGGAGCAGCATGAGCAACACTCCGGCACCTGGCTTTCTCGACGAATAGGAGCAAGAACAGTCGCAGAAGGGATGCGTCGTTTCGTCAGAATGGCTCGTCCACGGTGGGGCATTCCAGCAAGATGAACCTGACATGCCCTCGACGGTCGCTTCCTTTGACGGGCAACAGAGCCGTTTCCCCTGGCTCACGCGGAGCGTGGAGAGCCTCCACCAGAGCATCACCTTGCCGTTCCCTGCCCACGTTCTCCGCCATCCTGAGAGGAGGAAGCAGGATGCCATCCTGCATGCTATTAGCCCCATCACCGCTGGCCACAGCCACAACCCCAACGGAGACCACCCGCAACAACGCTGCACACAGCCATCCATACCTATGAGTGCCTGCTTGGGTCACTCCCCCTCTCCTCCCTCTGCTGGCTCGCTCCCGCCTTTTCCTTCTCTGCTTTTACTGCACCAACAATCTCACCCACGTTCCGCTTTTTGCGACACCGCAACCCTCCCCCCTCGCTCCCGGTTCCGTCCCATCCTCCTCCGATGCTCCTGCTTCCAGGCACCAGCATCTGGAAGCGCTTTTTGTCCATCACCTCCTCTTGAAAGCGACGCCAGCACCCTCTCCTCTCATGCCACGCGGAAGCAAACTTTCCGCGCCAGAGGATGAAGAGAGCCCCCCCGTCACGCATGACAGCAACCTGCGATGACGTCTCCTCCTCGTCATCTGCGTTGGCACCACCCTGCTCCCCAGAAGATGCAAGCTCTGCTTCCACAGCTTCCTGATCCCTCTCTCGCAACGAAAAACACATGCCCTCGCGCACGCTCCCCCACAAGATGCGACACCCCCTCTTTCCCCCAAACCCGGACCTGCTCCATTCCCGGACAGGGACCTCTTCCGGCTTTGTTCCGATTTTTGGCATCCCCAACAGCCCCGGGCAGACGAACCCCGCTTCCCGCTTCGGAGGAACCTGCTGGAGGGAAGCCGTGTTCGGGAATCCGGTACCGCACCACAACACCAATGCGCTCGCGAACTCAACGACGCCGCAAAGACGACAGGTGGGGGACACGCTCCAAA
>NZ_QKUF01000077.1 GCF_003253565.1 Thermosporothrix hazakensis | reverse complement strand
TCTGAGGAGTCTCGCCTCGCTAACTTCTTTCTGCCAGACCTCCTTTCTCTTCCAGATTCTGCTCTCCCTCATCTCAAGGAGAGACTCCTTCAGGATTATCGGTTATAACCTCTGTACTCTTATTCTGCAATCTCGCGTATACACTGCGATAGCAAACAGGTTTCATGCCCCTCTGCTTGACGTCAAGCAGAGGACTTTTTGGAGAAAGGCTTTGAATATCTCTTCCTTCTTCCGTTTTAGGCAGTATTGTTGAGGGAGGAAGTACTGTGAAAGCAATGAGATAGTACATAATGGGATATGTCAGCTTAGCAAGCACCTTTTTCTAATAAAACTCTGTAGCATTACTATCTCATTCAAAGATAAGTAAGTACATAATCATTACGAAAGTACTTATCCTATTTTCACAGCTATTCCTATACGTTATTATTTCACAAGCGTCACATGTTGTTACTGATCGGAGAGGTAGCGGGGAAAACTCTCCCCAGTCTTTTTTTTTACTCTTCTCAACTTCCTGGCAAGCAAGCCCAATTTTTTTACCTCCGTGAGGGTTCAGCTCTTCTTCGAATACAGGAAAAATCGTCTTTGAGGAAAAAAGAAGCTACAGATGTTGCCGCATCTGTAGCGTCCCGTTGTCCGGGGAGCTTGCGTTAGAAGTGCTGCTCCCCTCGTTTAGTACAAAGGAGGTGGCATATGGATGACCACCACATGTATAACGACATTCTATACCAGTTTGATACCTCTTCTTCTACAGATAGGAGAAACAGTTCCCTTTCTCCTCAAAAAAAACAGAGGAAATCCGCGTCTTCGCGCAAACCGAAAAAAGTACCCCCAACACCTAAAAAGAATTTTAACAGCGAAGCGTTTATGCGCTGCCTTTTAGGAGGGGGGGCTCTTGCCATCGCCATCTTGCTTCTCTCTGTCTTTATGCTCACGCGTGAACCGATTCTCCTCCAGTCAACAACGATCTCTAGCATCATTCTTGGTAGCGTCTTCGGCTATTACTTCTCTGTTCGAAGGAGAAAGAGTCGCCGCCACACCAGAAAAATTTGGCCTTGGCCATAGAGGTTAAACCATGTTGCTCCTCTTTAGCTCCAACCAGCGGCGCTAAAGAGGCAACATCATCCCACAAGCCTTTCTTTCCATTCCACTTCTCCGATCCAGCAGACTCTTCGCGTCTCTTCTCAAAGAGACACCCATTCCTGCCTGGTAATAAAACGAGCAGCTCTCTGCACATTACCAGAGGCTGCCTCTACCCGATTCGCGATGCACACTGCTTCTCTTCTTACTCTGCAAGGACGCTCGTCCAACAAGCTTCACCAATCCCTTCTTCAACACTTCAGCAATCAGCACAAAAAGCTGTTCTACTCCTATGTGTCCCTGCTTGGGTCACTCCCTCTCTCCTCCCTCTGCTGGCTCGCTCCCGCCTTTTCCTCCTCTGCTTTTACTGCACCAACTATCTCACCCACGTTCCGCTTTTGCGAAACCGCAACCCTCCCCCCTCTCTCCCGGTTCCGTCCCACCCTCCTCCGATGATCCCGCTTCCAGCCACCAGCTTCTGAAAGCGCTTTTTGTCCATCACCTCCTCTTGAAAGCGCATGCCAGCACCCTCTCATCTCATGCCACGCGGAAGCAAACTTTCCGCGCAAGCGGATGAAGAGAGCCCCCCGTCACGCACGACCGCAACCTGCGATGACGTCTCCTCCTCGTCATCTGCGTTGGCACCAACCTGCTCCCCAGAGGATGAAAGATATGCTTCCACAGCATCCTGATCCCTCTCTCGCAACGGAAACATATGCCCTATCGCACGCTCCCCCACAAGATGCAACACCCCCCCCTCTTTCCACCAAACCCGGACCTGCTGCTCCATTCCCGGGACAGGTACCTGCTCCGGCTTTGTTCCGATTTTTGGCATCCTCAACAGGCCGGGCAGACGGACCCCGCTTTCCGCTTCGGAGGAACCTGCGGGAGGGAAGCCGTGTCTGAGCATGGAGCCCAGCACCACAACACCAATGCGCTCGCGAACTCAACGACGCCGCAAAGACGAGTGGTGGGGGACACGCTCCAAACCACCACACCCCTCATCCTCCACCGGCTCCACCTCCCAGACACAACCGCGACGGCGTGCCTGCTTGGGTCACTCCCTCTCTCCTCCCTCTGCTGGCTCGCTCCCGCCTTTTCCTTCTCTGCTTTTACTGCACCAACAATCTCACCCACGTTCCGCT
>NZ_QKUF01000076.1 GCF_003253565.1 Thermosporothrix hazakensis | reverse complement strand
ATAAAGAAGCCAAAGCAGAGCGCCTTCGTCGGTACTCTGAGTTGCGGTGGAGTCTAGACACAAGCCCCCGTTCTTGAGACGGGGGTCTCTGACTACAATTTTCTGGCCATTGATAAAGCTCGCTTTATCAGTCAAAAGAAGTGAGACAGCATTGGCAATATCTTCAGGTTCACCTATTCGTTGCAAGGGGATCAATGAGGCTTTCTGCTGCCGAATGGCTGGATCATTCAGCTGATATCGTTGAGCAGTCTCTTCCGTATAGGTTAACCCTGGGATGATCGTGTTTGCTCGAACCTTTGGTCCCAATTCTAAAGCAATACAATTCGTTAATACCATCATGCCCGCCTTGGAAGCGCATGTATTTGCCCCATTCTTTCGCCCTAGAATCCCGGTTGGAGCCCCGATATTGAGAATGAGTCCTCCGCTCTCTTGCTTCATCATGATCCGTGCAGCGCTTTGGGCACAGAGAAACGCCCCTTTCATATTCGTCTCAACCACATGATCCCAATCCTCTTCTGTCAGGTAAAGAAACGGGGCATCTCGCACCTCAGCCGCATTATTCACCAAGACATCAAGCGTCCCAAAATGGTGACATGCCGCTCGCATCAGTTCTTCAACTTCTTGCTTGTGTGCAATATCGGCGCGGAATAGGTGAACCTGCTCAGTAGACTGACGGCACTGCTGAAGCGTTTCTTGAGCCGCACTGCCATCGTGAGCATAATTGAGGAGCAAGCGATAGCCTTCTTGAGCGAGTTTTACCGCAATAGCCCGTCCAATTCCTTTTGTTCCTCCGGTAATCACAACCGCTTTTGGTACCGACAACATCTTTCACTCTCCTGATGGCAAAAGAACACGATATGCTTTCAACCAGCTTTCCTGTTTCCAGAGACGACAGGCCTGCTGATACACCGTTTGGATTTCAGCCCATCGTTTTTGACTGCCAAGCAGACGAGCTCCATCAATTCCCTTCTCAAGGAAATGCTGGAAAAGCTCCTTCTCCTTGAGTGTGAGCGCCACCTGGGCTTGATAATTGAGGCTTTCAACGCGTATCCGTTCCGATCTCCCTACAGATGAGGTATATTCTACCTCGGTGAAGATTTCTTGGGCTTGTTGCGCATATCTCTGTTCCGGAAAGTGCTGCCCGAGGACAAGATACATTCTTCCAAGCTCCATACTGAAAGAAGAGAGACTGAACTCAGCAAAGAGAAAACTGGGATCGCGCTCCGGATTTTGCGGGTATCGCTTGTGTGCCTGCTCTTCATACCAGTGCGCCATTTTCTCTTCTCGCTGCATCGCCGCTGCAACCGCAAGCTCTGCATACAAACGTGCTTGAACAAGAGCAGATGCGTTTTCATACCGTTCCAGGTGCAGAGCACGATGATACAGAGGAAGAGCTTCTTGTGATGATTTATGATAGCCCAAGGAGATCAGTTCTGAAACTTGTAAACTCACATCATCTGCAAAACGACTGATCCATACCGCCTGCCTGAAAGCATCCTCTTGCTCTTCGGGATGATTCCGATGCAGTGCCAGGATTCCCAGCAAACGATAGGCCTGGATAGCAAGATTGGCTGCAAGGGGCTGATACTGTTTCATGGACTGTGTCGCCAGCGCATGTAAGAAAGGAAGAGAGGAGGCCACAATATCTTGCACCAGCGCAAACTCATGGCCGCGAAGCAAGTGCCAACATGCGGTTAAACTGGCCGCACAACACGGCAGAAATTCTTCTCCGAGAAGCCGGGAAGAAGATGTTTTCTTGTTCCATCCACTTTCACTTAACCAGGACAGCGGAAGAGATGCAATCGCAAGCAATGCCTGTCTTCTCGAAAAGTAATACTCGGTATCAGTAGATTGCGAGCGCGGCTTCACCATATCAAACTCCTTGTTGAGCTGCTGCTGAAGTTCTGCATACATGTCGGCCCGCCCGTACGCTTGACTGATGAGCCGTTCCCAGGCATGGAGCTTGAAAGAGAACCAAAGGGCAGGGTTAGACGTGATCAGAGTTAAAGGTACCGCCTGCACAGGGGGAAATGAAAGATCATGCGAACTCGTACGGATTTCAAGGAACTCGCTGTGAATGCGTTGAGCATCAACTCCGGGGAGCACTCCCTGCTGGGAGTGAGAGGGACAATGGTTGCTTTGCAACTCCTGCACACAGTTCCGAACAGAGAGCGGGATTGGAAAAGGATTCTTGCTGGTCCGCACCTTGTCTTCCACAAGCTCGTAGAACATAATAGCAAGATCAGGTCGCTGGTGACTCACCGCCATCCTCAGCACCAACTCC
>NZ_QKUF01000075.1 GCF_003253565.1 Thermosporothrix hazakensis | reverse complement strand
GTGGCAAGGGCGCAGTGAGGTTGTTGAGGAGTGAAACGCTTTGGGAGAGGGTCATCCTTCTACGACCAATGCTGTTGCGGTGGCAGGGGGTATTGAGGGTGATCGCTGTTGTGAAACGCGGCTCGAAGCGTCCGAGCGTATTCGCTTCCTTGCGTCTGCCCCCTTGCATCTCTGCTTTGACCTGGGTTTGGAGGGGGAGGACGCCGACCGATATGCAGGTTGAGCCATAGGGAGAGGATCTCGTGCGAGAAAAAAGTGACAGGAGCAGGGGGGGAGGGGGGAAGCGGGAAGAGGAAGCCGGGGTTTTGCGTGGCCCGGCAGCACGGATCTGAAAAAGAACAATGCGTTTCTCGAGCAATTTCTGGTGTGAAACGGTCAACGCAATGTTGACCATGCCTCGTTGGTGAAGTAGTAATCGCCGTCGAGATCAGCCAGGAGAGCAGGTTGTAGAGGATGCCACCCTACCCATTGTTGGGTCAGGATGCTCGAGGTCGGGTTGTCTTGTGAAAAGAAGTGCCCGAGGAAGCCGAAGTGTGCGCTGGCCTCCTCGAGAGGCAGGGAGACGACCGGAACATTGAGGCGGCGACCAATGACGTTGGCGATGGCGCGTACTGGTATTCCTTCGTCGGCAACTGCGTGCAGCACTGATCCAGCAGGGGCCTTCTCTAGGGCTAATCGGAACAGATGTGCGGCATCAAGCCGGTGCACAGCGGGCCAACGATTCGAGCCGTCGCCTGGGTACGCCGATACGCCTTTGGTACGAGCAAGGCGGATGAGGGCTGGGACAAAACCGCGGTCGCCCTCGCCATGGACCGTCGGTGCAAGTCGGACGATTGAGGTGCGCACGCCGCGCTTGGCCAACGCGATGGCTGCGTTCTCCGATGCGATACGGGGTGCGGTTGACCCGGCGTCGGCCAGGTCCTTCTCCGTCCCGAGCTGCCCCTGTGGGAGAAAGAAGGTGAGCATCAAAGTTCCCGAGGTGATCACGAACGGCTTGTCAGAGCCCTGCAGTGCAGCTCCGATGGTCTCGACGGCCCGCAGATCACTTTGCCCGGCAGCCACGTAGTCGGAGAAGTCGTGCATATATGCGAGGTGGATGACGCCGTCGGATGCCGCGGCTCCGCTTCGTAGACTGTCCAGATCATCAAGCGCCCCGCGGTGCACATCTGCACCGATAGCGGCAAGCGACGCAGCACTTGCGTTTGAGCGAGCGAGACCGAGGACCTGGTGCCCGGCAGCGAAAAGCTCACGGACGACGGCAGAGCCGATATAACCAGTGGCGCCAGTAACGAAAACTCTCATAGGAAAATCCTCCATCAAGAAACGTAGGGGTACGGCTTCGGTTGTGTGGCCACACGCATCACGTCAAGCGATACCCTATGACTGGTCGTGTGTTCAAACGGCGCATGCGCCGGGACGAGCAGCAATGAAGCCAGGACCCGACGACACGCGTTCCTTGCGCCAATACGCCTCGATACACCATCCTTGCAGGAAACGTTGTTTTCGACACATCGGAAGTGTATACGACGAGTGATCCCAGAACAAGATGAGTGTTGATCCTAGGAGTGAGACTCCTATGGTTCCGCAAGAAGGCGGATACAAGAGAGAGAGGAATGATGGGACGAGAGCAAGAGACCCAGCGCGTGCAAGAACTGGGAGATGTTCTGCGCACCAGGAGGGCTCGGTTGGCTCCTGAAGACGTGGGCATGCCGCGAGGAAGCAGAGGGCGAGCCCCAGGACTCAGACGCGCAGAAGTCGCCCACTTGGCAGGCGTCAGTGTGGACTGGTATCCCTGGTTGGAGCAGGGACGCCCAATCAGCGTTTCGACGCAGGTCTGAGAAAGTCTCGTGCAGGCCTGAGGCTTGAATGCTGATGAGCGAGCGCCCCTCTTCTTCTGAGCGCGCCAACACCCTCCTCCAGCGAGAGCCATGGAGCCTGAAACCGTGAGTCCGGCGTTACAGCTCTTCCTCGATCATCAAGGTCTCAGCCCAGCCTTTGTGATAGGACGACGATGGGATGTGGTGGCCTGGAACGAAGCTGCCCGCGTCGTCTTTGGCGATTATGAGCAGATGAGCGCCCACGAACGCACCTCTATCTGGCGAATGTTCACCTCACCAATGTATCGGCAACTGCTTGTCGATTGGGAAGGGCATGCGCGACGGCTCTTCGCCCAATGGCGTGCCACGTGTGGTCGCTATCCTGGTGATCCCTGGTTGACAGAGTTGATCCAAGATCTGATGATTGCCAGCCCTGAATTTCGGGCCTGGTGGCCCGATCATGAGGTGCTCAGTGCGTCAGAAGATCACAAAA
>NZ_QKUF01000074.1 GCF_003253565.1 Thermosporothrix hazakensis | reverse complement strand
CGTGCATCCATCCAGAGGCGCAGGCACGTGTTGCGAATGAACTGGGTGGTGCGGATAGCTTCCTCGATGGCGGCGAATTGTGCTTTCGACCCCTCGAGCTTGTATTCATAGATCAGCATCCCTTGCTCCTTGTTCGTCCTCACTGTCTTCGCGTATCCTAACACAATGATTGTCTTCTGTCAAGCGAAGGGGAACGTTCTGCCTCTGCTGGCTTCCTGCGCCATCCATCCCCCTGGCTGAAGCCAGCGGCCTTCTGCCGCTTTTTGGTAAGCCCTGGTTGGGTAAAGGAAACGTTAATGCGACTGGGACTTGATAGCTCAGAAGGAACGCCTGTAAGCGAAGTGGCACGCGCTTATGTTGAATGCGTTGAAGGGGATATGCAAGGACAAACGCTTTTTCCTTAGAGGGACTTGCCCCATTCGACGAAAATAGCACCATATGAGGCGTGTGGCTCTTCTACTGAATGTTGATGAGCCATCGTTGATTCGATGTTTTAGGTCGAGCATGACAGAAAAGCCAGAGAAATTTCTTCGTCTTGCTGCATGCTCGCTTTTTGTTGCTTCAAGCGTGCGTCGACACGGGGCTTTTCGCGGTAGAGAGGCATACGATTTGAAAGGGAGCTGAAGAGAATGGCCCTTTCCTCTTGACATTTGTTTCTTGCTTTCGCTATACTTACTTAGTAAACATACTAAGTAAGTAAACAGAGGTGATAATTATGGCGAAGGCGGAGAGGGAACGGTCTTTAACCCGAAAGGCGGTGCTGGAAGCAGCACTTCAATTGATAGACAGAGATGGATTAGAGGGGCTGAATATGCGTAAGTTGGGAGCTGCTCTGGGGGTGGAGGCCATGTCGCTCTATAATCACATCAAGAATAAAGAGGATCTACTTGATGGAGTGATTGAAATGCTTCTCTTACAGGCAACTTATCCGGAGCGACCGAATGTTTCTCCATATGTGGAACTCTGGGATTTCGCGCATGCTTACCGGGATGTACTCCGGGCTCATCCTCGGGCGCTTCCGTTGGTGGCAACGCGTCAGCTCCGAACGGAGCCTGCGCTTGCGATTCTCGAACGGCTTGTCGCGACGCTCCATCGTGCGAATGTCACAGGCGAACAGGCGTTGTATGCAGTGAATAGCTTTGCCGGTTTTATTGTCGGCCATACATTTTTTGATGTAACGGAGATTATTGCGCCCTCCACTTCAGAGGAAGATGATACTGCTGAGAGATGGGGACGTCTTCCGGCAAAGCGCTATCCTCACCTGCACGCATCAGTCTCTGATTTTTCACGTTGGGATCCAGATCAGGAGTTTGATTTTGGGTTGCGGGCTCTCCTTCAGGGGCTTCTTCCTCCCGAAAAATAAGCATGCCTTTCGATCTCCTTGAATAATGTCTGTATTTCCCTGATATGCGAAGGGGAATACAGAATATGCAAACTCTAAGTAGTATGTGCAGATATTTGTACATATCGTTGTCATTTTGTAAATTTTGAAGGGGCAAAAAATGGACAATGAGAATATTCTCATTTCTGGAGCAAGCATTGCTGGGCCAGCGCTGGCCTACTGGCTAACTCGCTATGGCTTTCGTCCGACTGTGGTAGAGAGAACACCTGCACTTCGGGAAGGTGGCTACAAGCTGGATATTCGCGGGAAAGCAGTTGAGGTTGTTGAGCGTATGGGGATACTGGCTGATATTCGGCAGGTTAGTACTGGTATGAAAGAGGGAACTTTCGTCGATAGAAACGGGAAGGCGGTAGTCAGTATGTCCGCTGAATTCTTTAATTCGCGGCAGGAACAGGATGATGAGGTTATGCGTACGGATCTGTCCCGCATCATCTATGAGCGTACACGTTCCGATGTTGAGTACCTTTTCAACGATTCCATTACCTCCATTACGGAGGGTCAGAATGGCGTCGCTGTAACCTTTGAGCGGGGAAAGCCTCGCGTCTTTGATCTGGTCATAGGGGCCGATGGAATACACTCCAATGTTCGTCGCCTTGTCTTCGGGGACGAGTCGCGTTTTCTGCACAATCTGGGGGCGTATATTTCCATCTTTACGGCACCAAACTTTCTTGATCTCGATCGCCAGGAACTATATTACTATGCTCCGGGCAAATTTGTGAGCCTTTTCAGCGCACAGGATCGCAGCAAGGCAATGAGCTTTTTCTTCTTCAGTTCGCCGCCGCTCAGTCATGATTATCGCAATATCGAGCAACAAAAAGGGCTGCTGACATCTTTTTTCTCAGGTGATGGATGGCAGATTCCGCGTTTGCTCAAGGATGTCTGGGATGCGCCAGACTTCTACTTCGATTCGGTAAGTCAGATCCATATGGATCGTTGGTCGGCAGGCCGAATCGCGTTGCTAGGAGATGCGGCGTACTGTCCGTCACCGGCGTCCGGTCAGGGAACGAGTCTGGCGTTGATTGGTGCCTATGTTCTGGCAGGAGAGCTGGCGCTGGCATCAGGAGATTACACTACAGCGTTTACCAGAAAGCGGCAGAAGGCCCCTGGCTTCAGCCAAGGGGATAGATGGCGCAGGAAGCCAGCAGCAGCAGGACGTCCCCCTTCGCTTGACAGAAGACAATCGTTGTGTTAGGATATGCGAAGACAGTGAGGACGAACAAGGAGCAAGGGATGCTGATCTACGAATACAAGCT
>NZ_QKUF01000073.1 GCF_003253565.1 Thermosporothrix hazakensis | reverse complement strand
CTCACAAGTTTGGGATCATACTTCCACAGTTCCAGACCTCATTCAGCTACTTCAACTTTGTTTGCTGCTGGGCTCTCCTTTAGTTCTCTGTACAACCTCGCTTTGACCATCTGATAGGTCTTTTGGAGTTCATGCTTCCTGCTGCTGAAAGGAGAGCAACCTGATATGATAGAGATCAGGGTTCTTGATACGCCGAAAATGAGGGTCTAGCACTTCCACAATGACCATCTCTGTCAGAAACAGGACGGTCGCATTCAAAAGGTGACTGGTGCGAGCCAATGCGCTATTCATCTTCTCACCAACCGAGATATGAATATGAGGCGAGATCTGCCCTGTCTCATCATCAAGTACTATTGTTCCTGCTCCCACAGCTTCTACATGTTCCAAATAGACCTTCGTCCACAGAGGGGCTTGCTTCTCTTTTACTTTTTCACATGTCCCAACAATCTCGACTTCGCTCAGGCCAGCGATGAAAAAAGGAATGTATCCTTATTGTACATGATTCTCCTCACAGAATTGCCGCAGCGCGGTGAAAAAATCTTCTCCATGCTCAAACGTGACGGAGAACGTTCTTCCTATCGTGAGCTGTGTCCTCTTCATAGAAATCTCACAATACATATTGTTTGATAAAGAAAGTGTAACTTCACCTTCACATTTATATTGTATAATAAATAGGATGATATATCAATCGTCTTTTTCCTATGATCTGCATGCTCGTTCGGTTATTGACTGGATACTGTCAAGTTGGTGCAATATGTTCAATTGCATTTTTACGGAGGTAGAAAAGCTTTCTCTAAATCCAGAACGCGCTAGAAGAGGTTCAATATCGACACACACTCTCTCATCATTGAATAGCTCATCATAAAAAGAGCGACATTCGAGGATGTACTTGTCGTCAAGAAGCAGGTTTGTGATCAACTTGTCGCCAAAATAAGAGAGAGCAACAAAAAGGACTGGTAAGCTTTGGTACCCTACCAGCCCCTTTGTAGCATAAACAAGAGGTATACAACTATGCTGCCCTTATTAATGTTTGAGGCAATAAGGCTGTATGTCGTAATGCCTCTCTCCGCTGTCGTATTACCTCGTTTTTCGGTTCCATACATTCCTTTTAAGCATTCAGCAACATATGCAGGTCTTCTATCTACCTATCTATACCGCTTTATCCGGCCTATAAGTATTCTATCGGTCCATGAAGCACATCACGAAGCTGCATGTTTGCTCTATTGATATCCCTTGTCATTCGTTCTACAATGTTTTGGATTGTATACACTCGTTCCAACAGCCGAAGGGTACCATGCTTTTTACAGAGCTCAGCCGCTTCTATTGCAATCTCTATACCAGCGGTGATTTCTCCACTTTGAACTAATGTGGCTGCCTGAGCGGTCTTAAGCAACGTTTGCCAATGTACCGTGTCGGGCAGCGTTTTTTCTGCAAGCTCAAGGTAATCAAATGCCTTTTTTGTATTATTTAGCAACGTATATGATCTATTGTAATCTTCGTATACCGTTCCAAGATTATATAAGCCATGGATGGTATTTTCAATTTCATCTTCTGTTCCCTGTGCAGCTCGTTCTTCTGCCTCTGCCATAGCCTGTTCAAAGCCCTTTACATTTCCGGCCTGTACATAGGCTCTCCCTAAAAGCTGGATGCCGTTGCCCTTCGCAGCATTATTAGCCTCGGGAGCCTCATCACGTGCCGCCTCTAAATAGGCAACAGCATCGCTTAAGTTCCCTTTTCTTCTATACATATCTCCCTCGTAGGTGAGCGCCACATTGAGCAACGTCTGATCCTGTAATTGCCTTGCTGCTAGCTCCATCTCGCGATAGTGATAAAGAGCTATATTCGTCTCACTGGTTCTATACATGATCGCCGTAATATGGCCAGCAGCCTGATGAGCTTTCGCCAGACGGTAAAGCATATCATGATCGCCTGAACGTACTTGTACAGAAAGATCGCCAATGAGCTTTTCAACGACAGGCTTTGCTTCAAAGTATCTGGATTGTTTAACCAGCAACCACACATGTTGTATTACCTCATCCGCCTGCTCGACAGTCAGAAAAAAGCTTGAGGCAACCCCTAACCGTTCGGCATCAATACCAAGCATACTGGCGATACGTCGCAGCTCTCTTATATCGGAAAGAATAATTTCTTCCCGCTCCCAACGCCCAACTGTTTTTACATCTACATTTAAATTTGCCGCTAATTCTGTTTGTTTTAGATTATGCAGCATTCTATATTGTCTCAATTCTCTTGCTAACGGTGTGGATGGATACTTTTCAAACTCTTGTGACATATTCTGTCCTCCCAAACTCCCTTTACGCTTGCTAGACAAGAGGGCAAGACGTGTCCTTTACATACGAGCTCTTCTCTTACACAATGTAATTATGCTCCTTATTGGATATTATATGTTCTCAGTATTGGATATTATATGTTCTCAGTGCCAGATTCACAATGAAGTGCGTGAAGGTAGGAATTTATGCAAACAAGCGACGAAGCGACATTGAATTACACCTTCCATAAGAATGAGATAGTAGCTGTGATGGACGTCCTGAATCAGTTTCTCAGTTATGCACGCTCACATCCCCCTAAAGACGAGAAAGGGGTGAACCATGTGGAGGCGGTGCGGCGCTTTGTCGAGCGGCTGAAACAGGGGCCTGCTGGTCCTCTGTATTCTCAGGTTGTCTATCACGTACAGGCGCTGAATCGCGCACAACGCGAGGTCGATAACGGGGCGTGGAACCCGCTGTTCTATCAGTCAGCAGTGGATCGCGTAGCCAGACACAAGGAATGGTTACAGACGCATGGCGTCCCAGTCTATCTCGACACGACGGCACGATGCTGGTGTCTTTGGATT
>NZ_QKUF01000072.1 GCF_003253565.1 Thermosporothrix hazakensis | reverse complement strand
ATATGCGTCATAGGGAGCGGATGGCAGAGCGGGATCAGGTCAGGCGTCTTTTTTGCGGCCATAATCCCGGCGATCTTTGCGACTTCCAGCACACTTCCTTTGGCAATTTGATTCTCCGCAATCAGCTTGACGGTTTCAGGACGCATGCGCACTTGAGCGTGTGCGATGGCCTCACGTAGCGTCTCCTGGCGGTCGGTCACATCGACCATATAAATATTTCCATGCTCATCGAGGTGGGTCAACGCTTGCTTTTCCTCATTTTGTGCCATAAAAATAAACGCCTTTCTGATGAATACTCTTTTTCTATAAGATAACACATTTTCCACTCTATTGATATACTTCTACACACATTTAGCCACACATCTTATGGATTCTTGCAACCGCGCTTATCACGTTGTCTGTTTATAGAGAAAGTACTTGCGGTATTTTCAATTCTCTCTCAAAAACCGCATTTTAAAGGGACATATCTCTCTTACAATGTCTTCCTCTACCTCACTGGTCACTGAAGAAAGGCAACTGACAAGGGAAGATCAAGTACACAAGCCTCCTGTCCACAACGAGGACGACTGCCATCATATGTATGTGCTGCGATCATATTTTCCGCTTCTTAAAGATGCTCCATAACAAAAGGGAAGAATATCTATTTTGTATCTTTTCCCTGCTTACTTGAAGAAATATCTTCAAATATGAAGTGAATAAGAATACAGGATATTTCATATACAATAAATAGTGAAGCAAATGGTTTTACTAAAAATTTCTATCTGTATAAAGCAAGCAGGGGAGGGAATCGGTTGTATAGTTGGAAATAGCAGTATAATAGAGAAAATGATATCTTTCTTTGTACGATGATCATACAGAAGGCGAGAAGAAAAACACCGTTTTGCAGTCAGAAACGCGTGGGCATCCACCTCTCAGCAACTCATTGTCTTTGTACTTCTTCTCCCTACTGTTGTATGTTGTGGAAGTGACGTGTGAAAACAAATCTCTCAGTGAAGCATGACCTTGCCTTGCTTTTTCGCTTGCTCCTTCCTGCCTTACGTCCTTCGCTGTGGCCGATACTCGGGAGCCTGGGCTTCACAGGACTGGTCATTGGTGCTGATCTGCTCCAACCCTATTGCTTCAAACAATTACTCGACGCCGCAACCGTCAGCTTTCAGTATCAGCTCGTTCTTATCAGCCTCATTGCCCTACTCCTCCTGGGTGCCGTGAGATCTATCCTGAGCTATTGGGACATCTTTGTGCGCTCCCGTGTTGGAGAACAGCTTTCCGCGTCCTATCGGAAGCGGCTATTCGAGCACCTGTTGCATCTTCCGCTGAAAACGCTTGCTCATCTCAAAAGCGGTGTGGTTGAAAGCAGAATCATGCATGATTGTGGGGTAATTGGAAGAGTCTATGTCGCAACCCAGTTACTCCCACTCATCGCCAACCTGGTGCAAGCGCTCATTCTCCTCGTCCTGATTCTCTGGCTCCATTGGCACATTGGCCTCGCCTCACTGCTGGTCTTTCCTCTCGGCTGGCTTCTTGCTCATCGGATGACACAGCGCAGCCATCGACAGGTGATCCAGCTCAAGATGGTTGCCGAAGAAGGACATGAACACTTGCGCGAAGTTGCCTCCTGTCTCAAAGAGGTGCGGGCAGTGGGCATGGAAGCCGAGGAAATACGGCGCTGGGATGATTGGCTCCTGCGCTATGGCCGCTGTGTCTGTCGGACAACCACCGAGCATCAGTTCCTTCGCCAGGCCCTCCGCCGCCTGATTGAGTGGATGGTCCTCTGTATTGTCTATGGATGGGGAGCTTGGCAACTGCTCCATCATCAGATCAGCATCGGCTCATTGCTCGCGCTTGCTCTCTATGTGCAGCACTTCTATGCCACCTTCTCGGCAATCCTTGCCGCCCGAGCCGAAACCGGGGAAGTAGCCGCAGCCCTTCAGGCCATTGATGAGCTATTACAACTTCCACGAGAGTGGCCAGACCAAGGAAAACGAAATCTGGGACCGCTTCAAGGGAATCTCTCCTCTGAACAGGTTCACTTTGCCTACTCGTCTGGCTCACCAACCTTGCATGCTATTTCCTTCACCAGCTCACCAGGAACCACGACCGGCATCGTTGGCCCAACCGGCAGTGGCAAGAGTACCCTCATCTATCTCTGTTTGCGCTTTTATCAGCCCACAAAGGGAAAAATTATGCTGGATGGGCATGATATCGCAGAGATTGCACCACATGTCTTGCGGCAGCAAATTGGCATTGTCTCTCAGGATATCCAACTCTGGCAGCGCAGCATCCGAGAGAACCTCTTGTATGGCCTGCCCGAGACCGTCCCCTGGGATCGCGTCTTAGAGGTGTGCAAACAGACAAAGGTGCACGATTTTGTGCAGCGGCTCCCGGACGGCTATGAGATGCTGGTGGGTGCTCGTGGAATGACACTTTCTGGTGGCGAGAAACAACGCCTTGCTCTGGCAAAAGCGCTGTTACGAGATTCCCTGATTCTGCTCCTCGATGAAGCGACCTCAGCACTGGATGCGCTCACCGAGGCGGCTCTCACCACCATGCTCCGTGAGCTATGTTCCCAGAAAAACCGGATTGTGGTAGCACACCGGCTTGCCACTGTCCAAGATGCAGAAAGGATCATCGTGCTAGACCGGGGACGCATAGTGGAGGAAGGGGCACCTGAGGACTTGCGTCAGCATACTGGTCTGAATGCTGCTCTCTACCGCGCTCAACAATTACCAGACAGTGTCAGAAGGCCCTGGCTTGAACCAGGGGGATGAATGGCTCATCTGCGTCCTTGGAACGGCGGAAGATAGTTCTCCCGAATACGGGCACGTGATGCAAGAACGTGGTAGAGACGAGGCGGATCAACGCTTCCCATTTCTGCAAGATGCGATCCTGCCAGGAGTTGAGCAAGCAAATCCCTGTGTGTTGAAGGCAGAACGCTTGGACAGGAGTCTGAGTACAAATCGCCCAGGTCCTCCAAACAATTGGAAGCTTTTCTCTGGTGCTGTGCCAAGGCATTGCACCAGCTTATCAACGAGACGTTACGTTGGATAGACATTTGATTGCGGGAGTACGACACTGGCATCAAGCAAATAAACAGATATTACATATGATATATAACTATATTATAAAAAATTTGGTAAAAGAGCAGAGATTTTTGCTTTTCTGCCATCCACCTATTGG
>NZ_QKUF01000071.1 GCF_003253565.1 Thermosporothrix hazakensis | reverse complement strand
GGGAGGAACAGCGACGGTATATTCAGAGTCTGGCGGAACAGTATCAGTTTTTTCACTGGCATCTGGCCTTTCCAGATGTGTTTCAAGTGCCATCGGGGAATGAGGAGCCGGAGAATGCGCTGACGGGCTGGTCGGGAGGTTTTGATGTGGTCCTGGGAAATCCCCCGTGGGAGCGGATCAAGATCCAGGAGAAGGAATGGTTCTCGGCGCATGGGCGTTCCGATATAGCGAATGCAAGCAATGCGGCGCAGAGACGCAAGATGATCGAGGCGTTAGAGCGAGAAGACTTTCTACTGTCATTGGCGTTCAAGGAAGCGTTGCGCCAGGCAGAAGGGGAGAGTCACCTTGTTCGCCATAGTGGACGATTTCCGCTGTGTGGGAGAGGGGATATCAATCGCTACTCGATCTTTACGGAGTGTATGCGTCAGATCCTACGCCCGAAGGGACGCATAGGCTGCATTGTGCCGTCAGGAATTGCCACTGATGATACCACGAAGGTCTTCTTTCAGGATTTGATGGACAGCAGGACACTGGTCAGCTTGTATGATTTTGAGAACGCAAAGGCGATTTTCCCGGGGGTACATCGAAGCTATAAATTCAGCTTGCTGACGTTGAGTGGAACGGAGAGACCGGCGATGCAAGGGGCACGCTTTGCCTTTTTCCTGCATGATCCGACGGAACTGAAGACAGAGGAGCGTGCTTTTGTGCTCACAGCGGAAGAGATAGCATTGCTCAATCCGAACACGCGAACCTGCCCGATTTTCCGTTCGCAGCGAGATGCAGAACTGACAAAGCAACTGTATAGGCATGCCCCGGTTCTTGTGCGAGAAGATGGAAAAGAGACATTGAACCCGTGGCAGGTGACATTCATTCGTATGTTTGATATGGCAAATGACTCCCATCTCTTTCATACCTGTACCCAGCTTCAGCAGGCTGGTTGGACGCTGAGAGGAAATATCTTCTATAGAGGAAACGAGAAATGTTATCCATTGTATGAGGGAAAGATGATCTCACACTACGATCATCGCTTTGGTGGCTATACCACAACAGCAGAAGAGGCTGAACAGGGGATAGATCGGCGTGATCCGTTTGCGGTGCCGTTACCACGCTATTGGATCCATGAACGGGATATGAATGCGGATGTGTTGCGAGAGCAGACTGCTTTGCTTGCCTTTCGGGACGTAACAAATACAACGAATGAAAGAACGGCTATCTTTGACATCATTCCTGCGGTGGCTGTTGGGCACACTATGCCTCTGATTGCATTTGGAGGGAAAGATGAACGTCTGATGTTAAACTTTACTTCTAGTGTTTCATCGTTTGCATTTGATTTTATCGCTCGACAGAAGCTAGGGGGAACGCATCTTACCTTTTTCATTCTGAAGCAGCTTCCAGTCCTCCCACCAGAGACGTATAAGCAGGAATGTGTGTGGCAGCCGGGTGTATCGCTTGGGGAGTGGATCTTGCCGCGGGCGCTTGAGCTGACCTATACGGCATGGGATCTGGAGGCGTTTGCGCGGGAGTGTGGGTATGCGGGGCCGCCCTTCCGCTGGGATGAGGAGCGGCGCTTTCTCTTGCGCTGTGAGCTGGATGCGGCATTCTTCCACCTCTACGGGGTGGAGCGGGAAGATGTCGCCTCTATCATGGAGACGTTTCCGTTGGTGAAGAAGGAAGACGAGAAGCGCTATGGAGAGTATCGAAGCAGGCGTATGATTCTGGAGATCTATGATGCCCTTCAGGAGGCGAGTGAGCAGGGAGCGATGTATCAAACGCGGTTAGAGCCTCCTCCTGCTGATCCCTCAGTTGCTCATTCTCCGCGACAGTAGGTTGATATCTCAAGGGATAACTTCTCCTGTATTTTTATGTGCTGCTCAGAGAAAAGCATTTCTGAGCAGCATTCCTATCTTTTCTGGCTATGATCGCAATAAGGATTGCACTTTTACCCGAAAAGACTATACTGTGAACATCTTTTATAAAAGTATGTATGTTCTTGCTATGTACATAGGGTCGCGGCTTTTCAGGATGTGAAAGCAGACTCCTGTTGAACCGCTACATATGAGATAGAGAAGCGTGGGAGGTCCCTTTATGGAAGCATATGTTCATCAGCTTTTGCAATTTTTGGATGGCAAAAAACAATTTATTATCCCTATTTATCAGCGGCCGTATAGCTGGACAGAGGAGCAGTGCGGGCGCCTCTGGGATGATATTCTGCGTGCTGCTGAAACGAATATGCCAACACACTTTCTTGGTTCGATCGTCTATGTCAAGCGTGGACTTCATCATCTGACGCATAACGCACAGTGGCTTATCATTGATGGACAGCAGCGCCTGACAACATTGATGCTTCTGCTTGCAGCTCTTGCTCATGTCGCGCAGGATCAAGCAGGGGTGACGGGGATGAACCCCGAAGAAATTCGCGACTCCTATCTCATCAACAAATTTGGGAAAGATGAGGATCGCTATAAGCTTCTCCTCACACAGCGAGATAGGGAAATCTTGAAGCTGCTTATCGATGATCCTGATCAGGCTCTCTGCCAGTATGAGAAGAGCCTGCTCATTGATAACTATCGTTTCTTTGATAAAAGGCTACGAAAAGATGTTAGCCTCGAAGTCGTGTATGAGGGCGTGAGCAAGCTCATCTTTGTTGATATTGCGCTTGACATGACCTATGACAATCCTCAATTGATCTTTGAGAGCCTCAATTCAACCGGGGTAGATCTGACGCAGGCTGATCTTATTCGAAACTATGTGCTGATGAGTCTGGATCCACAAGAGCAAGAATGGCTGTATAAAGAATACTGGTATCCAATAGAGGAGAAATTCCAGGCGAATAATACGCGGGGCTCACAATTATTCGATCGGTTTATGCGTGACTATCTCTCTCTCAAGCTGGAGGATATCCCGAGGATCAGCGGAGTATATGAAGAATTTAAGAGATATTATCAGACGGAGAAGAGCAAGAATGTTTCTATGCATGACCTGGTGTTTGATATTGCCAGTTACGCAGAATATTTCGCCAGAATCGCTTTGAGCCATGAACCTGATCCTGAGTTGCGGCGGGCATTCCAGGATATCCAGGCATTGACCGTTGAGGTGTCCTATCCCTTCTTACTGGCTGTCTATGATGATTATATGCGTGGCTTTGTCAGGAAAGAAGAGTTCATCACAATCGTCAGGATGGTTGAGAGCTATGTTGTCAGGCGCGGGGTATGCGGTTTGCCAACCAATGCATTGAATAAGATGTTTGTAAGCTTGCTTAAAGAAATAGATAAGCAGCACTATCTTGAGAGTGTTCAAGCGGTCTGGGTATCAAAGGAAGGAAATGCTCGCTTCCCCAAAAATGAGGAGTTTCGTGCGGCCTTTTATGTGAAGGACATCTATAACAATTCGCGTGGGAATTATTTGCTTCAGAAGCTGGAAAACCACAAGCGGCCAGTTGCGGCAGAGTTGGAAAGTTATAAGGCTGTCTATATCATGCCTGCCAGTGATCCCTTGCCTGAAGAGTGGCAGGAGGAGCTTGGGCCTAATTGGAAAGAGATTCAGGCACGCTATGTGCATACTATTGTTGACACTCCCCAGGCCAGAAGGGCGGGGATTCTTCCTTCATCCAGCCTGCTTGCGCGGCGTCGCACTGCGACGACGCGTAGCGGCAGGCTGTCCAGAAGCGTTCGACGAGACACCCTCGTCGGTTCCCGTCTGCCCGACGGTACCCTGTAGAGCCTTCTGCAAGATATTCAAGGCGGCATTGTGATCTCGGTCGAGGAGCAGCCCACAGCCAGGACACAGATGGGTACGCACACTCAAGCTCTTCTTGACCCGCTGCCCACAACGAGAACAGTCCTGGGTTGTAAAGGCCGGTTCCACCCCGATCACCGGAACCTGATGCAGCGTGCCGTAGTATCTCACCCACCAGAGGAAGCGACCCCACGCCGCGTCAGCGATACTCTTGGCCAGATGACGGTTCTTGACGAGATGGCGGATCTGCAAGGCTTCGTAGGCAATCACGTCGTGAGACGAGACAAGCGCGTTCGCCTGCTTTCTGGCGAAATCCTCGCGCTGCCGTTGCACCTTGAGATACGCTTTGCTGAGGGCTTGACGGGCTTTGCGCCGATTG
>NZ_QKUF01000070.1 GCF_003253565.1 Thermosporothrix hazakensis | reverse complement strand
TCCCGGTTCGCTCGCCACTACTACGGGAATCTCGGTTGATTTCTTTTCGTCGGGTTACTGAGATGTTTCAGTTCACCCACTGCCCTCCACCTTGCCTATGGGTTCAGCAAGGGGTATCCAGACATCACTCTGGATGGGTTGCCCCATTCGGATTCTCAGGGCTCATCGCTTGGATGCAGCTCCCCCTGAACGTTTCGCCGGTCTCCGCGTCCTTCATCGGCGTTTGGCACCTGGGCATCCACCTCGTACTCTTATGCGCTTGTCTGTAATCTGTGCTCTCTTGATGATGAGGTGTTCGTGGTCTTTCGGACTGCGTCCTCCTGGATGCAGACCGATGACCTTTTCAGCAAAATTGAAGTAACTACTATTTTCAGTTGTAAGTGTGCTCTGATTTTCTGTTTTCGCTCCGCTCTTAGCGGCGCGAGGATAATAATGCCACACTTTTCATTCCTTGTCAACAGTTTTTTCGCCGAATTTTCAAAAGAGCAGCAAGGAGATGTGCATATTAGCCTGATAGTACCAAATCGACGCGCATGCACACGAGAAATGCGCATGAAACCGCGACGCTTCATCTATAATATATTTGTATTGTTTTTCGCATACTGTGGATTTGTTAGTGTGAAAGGGACCGGTATGTTAGTCAGGAACCCCACGCCTGAAGGCGGGGACTTGTGTGCACAAGTCCAAACCTGACCGGCCTCAAGAGTCACAATCATAGAGATTGACGAGGCCGATATCCTCGCAAACAGTGGCTCGAACGAGCGAGGTTTACCAGAGGAAAGGGGTTCACTCTTTCCTTCCCATGCCTCAAGGCAGGGGGCTCCAGAAGTGGAAGGGTTTTATGAAATACTTTTTCTGGACTGCTTTTGCGGTCTTTCTCGCGGCCTCTATCCCTCATGTGGCCTACTTCTTCGCCTCCTTTGAGCCTTCAAACGGCCCTGAAGGTGTCTGGTGGTGGGCAGTCAGCTACGCGATTGCCATCAGTATTGATGTCACGGTCTACCTGCTCTCCTGGACAGCCTTCCAGCGTTATCGCAAATATCGTACCTGGCGTGCAGTCTGGCAACATTGGCTTCTCATCTTGCTCTGCACCGTGTTCTCGTGGGCAGTTAACTGGGCCTATGCCAAGCAATTTCATAACACCAACATGCTCAGTGCAGCGGAGAGTACCGCCCCCTGGCTTGCCCATGTGTTCCCATTTATGGCCAGCTCATTTCCGCTCCTGGGCATTGTGTACACAATGATGGCAGAGACAATCACGGAAAGCGCGGCCGAGGAAAAACGGAAGAAGACCTTTGTCGGATTGCCAGGCCGACAGGAACCCTACCTTCCGATTGCCAGTCTGCGACGTGCCCTCTCCAGCGGCTCACGCCTGACCGCAGCAGATCTTTTGAGTGGCAAAACAGCGGTGGAAATGGCATCCAGCACCGACGACCTGGAGCCTAACCGCCCCATCACCGGCCATTTTGTTGCAGTTGAAGAGAAGAGCAAGTCACATCGAGAGAAAGAACAGCCCGTCGTCTCGATTCATATGGATAGCGCCCCGGATAAACTGCAAATGACAATAGAAGCGCTAAAAACACAACCAAACATGACAGACGAGGCATTGGCAGAATACCTCTCCCTGAAAAGGCCAGCGAGTGCCCGTTTCTGGCGCTTAAAAGCCATCGAGATTCTGAATGCACCCCAGCATGAACAATTAGCCTCCGCAACCGCATCCACAAAAGTTGTTAGTGGAACTGGCGCGAAAAGATAAACTTGACGTTCATAAAACGTAATGATACAATATTCGGAGTGTGGTGGTGAAGCATGGAACAGGCGAATCATCAATAGAGATGGTGGTGGAACGAAGACACACCTTGACATAGGAAGGGAAAGTGTCATATCCTCCACATGAATGGAAATCAATGTGCATATTCATCTCAGTAACGCGTGTCTGACAGCGTTCACTGAGTTATCCCGTAAGGGAATAGAAAGAAAAGGATGCACGCGTTCTTCCACAGCTTCTTTATGGGCAGAAGAACAAGTGTGTCCCTCCGTTGTTTGCTAACGGTCTGACAATGGTGTCTGATCGTAATACACTCACAGTCTCCGAATATTTAGGGAGGGTTCAATGCCGGCCACGTTTAGTTATGCGAATATTCTGCATGCCATTGGGCAGCTCCTCGACCAACTTGGTGTGAAGAGCTTCGCAATTCGAGAGGAAGAAGATGGCCTCTTCGTTGAGGGGTTTAACAGTGACGGCCAACTCCAGGTACAAATGCGCTACGATGTCGCCAGTCTGTACGAATTGCTGAAACAACAAGAGGAGCCAACAGAAGCAGAGCAGAGTACCGCAGAAGGTGCAGACCTGCTCCGACGATTTTTAGCAGATCATGATCGTTCGTTGGTAGGGTCCATTCGTTAAATCCATCTCTTTTTGCATGCGTTTAATCGAAGAACCGGGGGTCCTCCTCCGGTTCTTGTCTCATCGAGTTTGAAGGGGAGGTCGACAGTTCGTAGGGAGTCAGAGTAGCTTAACAGAGCCATTTCTTCCCGTAGCTACGCATATATTCAATCACAGCAACAAGATCTTGCCCTTTCTCAGTCAGAGAATATTCAACACGGGGCGGCACTTCAGCGAAGGTCCGACGAAGGATGATTCCTTCCTCTTCCAATGAGCGTAGACGCTCCGAAAGAGTCTTCGGACTGATGCCACAAAGTGATCGTTCTAACTGATTAAACCGTTTTACCCCGGTGGCAAGATCCCGGATGATTAAAAGGGTCCATTTCCCGCTGATAATTTCAGCAGTGCGGGCAACGGGACAGATTGTATCGTCGAGCCGATATTTGGTTCGCTCCATGATGCAAGAAACTCTTTATTCATTGTACTTTCTTAACTTAAAAATATACCATAGCAGGGATGCAAAGTAAAGTTTGACCTCTCGACTTTGCAAATAAAGTATGATATGCTCATAGTATTAGGATTGACTGCAAGGTTGTCCGAGCACCTGAACAATCTTAAATCTTGGCCTGCGCGGTTTCTCCTAATGAGAGGAGAAGGTTGTGCCCGAAGATATTGCTTTATTCATTGATTTTGAGAACATACGTTATAGTATGCTAAATATTCAGCGACGGGAACCCGATCCACAAGAATTAATAGCTGTGGCCCGTCGCTATGGGACAGTTATGGTTGCGCGTGCCTATGCGGACTGGTCTCGACAACCGGAGCCATTTAAAGGAAGCCTGACCGCGGCGATGATCGATCGCGTCGACTGCCCGGCAAAGCAACGAGACCGCATACGTGTGGGATCCGTTCATCATACCTCGGGAACTCCCACCGGATCTCTTGGTTCTTCAGGCTTTCTTCCGGATTCAAGAGGGTGGTCCGGCAACACTGGGGCACTTCCCGCCATTAAACCGAACTACGTCCCTCAGAATGGGTGGTCAGCGGATACTGATCCCTCTCTCTCGCTTCCCCAGGATTATGATTCAAACCTCCAGGGAGACGAGCAAAGCCCAGAGGAGAATGGCTCTGACTACCAGAATCGTGACCTGTATCGTCAGTCTTTCTATCAGCGTTCTTGTGATTCTAATCAACCTACTGGTCCTTTAGGGCAGAGTAGTATTACCGGACCGTTAGGATATCCATCTCAGCATTCTTCAGGCAATACTGGTCACATGCCTGCTATCACTCCGGGCAATACCATTGTGCAGAGCACGGTGGTGCAAAGCACGGTTGACCTGAATATGTTAATGGATATCATTGAAACTGTCTTTGACCGTCCTTCAATCACTACTTTCGTTTTGATGACCGGTGATAAAGATTTCACTCGTATTAGTGCTCGTTTAAAGTTACGTCTAAATAAAACTGTTATAGTCGTTGGTATTCCAGGAACCGTCAGCCGAGATCTTATAAGCAGCGCCAATCAATTTGTACCTTTGGTTCCAGGTGGCTCAGGTTCAAGTGGTATCTCTGGTAATACAGGTGCTCTTCCCGTACCCAATTTCTCTACTGGTAATACAGGTGCTATGCCTGCTATCAACTATTCTATGGGTGGGTCTCAGTTCCAACAATCTCCTTATGGAGCGCCACCAATCGATGTACTCGATCCTCAGTTCTTACAATTCCTTGATTACATCGATCGCCATTGGTCGTGGCGCACGATTATAGGAGTATCAAATTTTATCGGAGATCCCGTCAATCCTAAGAACCGTTTTCGTGGTCGCCTTACCCGAGAATCTGCCCGCGAATTGCTGAATGCGTGTATTCAGCAGGGTATATTGCTCGTTCAAACAGATCCAACTGGTGCCGAGGATCTGCGTCTCAATCGCCAGCATCCTGGCGTCGAAGAGATTCTCAAACAATTTGTTCGCTAGGTCGCTTAAAGACAGCAGAAAGCGACCCCAGAGGTTATAGATACTACCTCTTCCCGCTCATCATCGAGCAGTTGAGGAAGCTCCCTGACCCCTGGGGTCGCTTACCCATATTCTTACACCTGTTCTTTTCGCACCCGCTATACATGCTCCTCCGGCCCGTACCGGTGTGGCATGTCTTGTATGCGTATTTCTCTAGAGGAGGTTTCTCTATGGAAGAGTCACGTGTGGCCTTTCTCCGTCGCCTCATTTCTAGCCCTAGCCCTTCTGGCTTCGAGCAGCCCGCTCAGGCGACTGTCCGCGAGGAAATCAAGCACTACACCGATGAGATCAGAACCGACATTCACGGGAACGCGATCGCCTCGCTCAATGGGCAGGGTGCTCCCCGGGTCATGCTTGAGGCTCACTGCGACGAGCTCGGTTTCCTCATCCGCTATATCGATGAGAACGGTTTCCTGTATTTCGCTCCTGTTGGCGGCTTTGATCCTTCCACCCTTCCCGGCAACCGCG
>NZ_QKUF01000069.1 GCF_003253565.1 Thermosporothrix hazakensis | reverse complement strand
CATGTGCTTGTGTGAAAATTTCGCTTTCAGGAGAAGGAGCGTGCTTTCATGACAGAAGGAACTCAAGAGACGAGAAGCAACATTTTCAGACTCATTATCGACCATGGAGTGCGTTACCGTACACTCTTCGATGCTTGTCAAGAACGGAAGTTGATCTCTGCCCTCTCGTGCGCTTCTGGTGGGGCGATGCCGAAAGAGCGGGCGGAACGCCTGCTTGCTCTGCTCAATGAGCTCACAAAAGCGACTTCTACCCTTGATGAGGTTGATATCCCGATTCGTCCGCATCTCTCGCGCGCTGAAGTCGAAGACAAGCTGAAAGAGCTGACACTCTTTCGTCTGCGCGTCGGGCCTCATGGTCCCAGCTTTGACGATCTTGAGCGACAGGAACAATGGTTTGCGCAACGGTGCATCGGGATTCATTTGAACGGCAAGAAGGAATGCTATGAGCTGACCGAAGAGGCGGAGGGAGATGAACTATGAGCGCGTATCGACTGATGAACCTGCGCCTTCCCGATCTCATGCATATTGGAGAGCAAGCGGTCTCGATCACTGTCGATGCCTTCCATTCCTCTATCAGCGCGTACAGGCAAGAGGCTGATCCTGAGCGCAAAAAGATGTGGCGGCGGCTGGTGCGTGATCATCTCGCGTGGTTGCGCTCTCACGAGATCCCGAAAGATGTCTCCACGCGCTCTCCCTGGATCCCGGAAAAGCAGTGGTCCACGTTAGTACGCGTGGATCTCGACGGCGAAACGAGAGAGCCTCATGACCTCAATGAGTTGATCTCGTGGCTGAAACAGTTCACCAGGCGCAAGCACATCGGGCAGATGTACATCACAATGAGCTGTGAGCGCTCACCCGTTGAGGTTGAAATGGACGTTGAAAAGGAAGCGGGCAATGCAGCAACAGAATGACTTTGAGGTACGTGGAGGTGAAGAAGTTCTGTATGCTGGGAATGACGTTGAGGAGGCTCGCAAGGTGTTCTTTGCTGTCGCGAAAGAGCAAGCATATTACGACAGGAAAATTACATTCTACGTCAATGGAAATATAGCTGCCGAATTCCTTGAAAGGCCCGATACCAGATAGCAGACATCATTCTGGTCACTCTGTTACCCCTTTTTGGAGCCCTGATACCGGTTGTGTACCAGGGCTCTTTTTAGCTAATAGCCTCTATTTAGTCGCTCTAATTTGAGCTGATAACTTTTTAACCCCTGTTGGTAGTTTCTGGTTAACCAGTTTTTTGTCTCCATTGGTCTCATCTCAAACGCTCGCTCTTGTTTATAAGGCGTTTGGATCTCGGTCATTCTGCGCATTCCTAAACGGCGGCATAAATTGATGCCCTCGGGAGATGTTGCGGTTGCACAAATAGACTCGATGCGTACACCCCGTTTTCCTAATGTGTGGATAAACCGCTGTAGCTTCTGGATCAGGTAAGCTGCAAGATGTTTATCATCTGGATTCGTTATTAGCTCCCACACGAAGCAGTCTATGGGATGTTCAGGGTCAAACTCTTCTAGATCCTCTGGTTTAAGCTGCGTTATTCGTACTTCTCCGCGTAGCCGTTTCAGCATTATTTCATGGTTCAACGGCACCAGTGTGAAGTATCCAACCAGTTTCCCTTGACGGTACAGGAAGTGTGCAACTTCGGGAATGCGTAGAAATGGATCAAGCTTTTCTGGAGGAATGCCGAACCCACCGCTTCGGCTCATTACTCGCTCTCCCAGTTCGTACATTGCTTGGGCGTCTTCTGGACGTCCAGGGCGATACTCTTCTTCTGCAACCTCTGGCTTGCCCTCGTCCCGTCCTTCAGGCTCCGCTTTGCCTCATCTTCAGCAGGGCTATGAACGGCGCAGCCCAAGTAACACGCGCCGTTCTATCTACAAGCCACTTTCTTTCTCTCTTTCGTTGGCTCCTGCTTGCTGTGTCTGCTCTGGAGGTGTGCTAGCTATGCAGGCCCCTTGTCTCGTCGGCTTTGGAGTGGATACGCTTGTGCTTAATGTGCGCTATGCTGATGAGCATTTTAAGCCGGTAAAAAAGGAGTTAGACGAAGCTCTCGTCGCGACTCTGGAATACTTTCAGCAAGAAGCGAAGCAGGCGGAATCGGCTATCGCCACTGATTGGGCTTTTCAGGGCTCGCTGCTCTTTATCGAGCCTCATGGAGCGGGCCGTCAATGGCGCTGGCTCCTCAAAAATCATCTGCTCACGCTGGTGGTGGCTCCAGGGCGATTTAACGATATCATTGCTCAGGTGCGTTTTTCGTCCTAATATCTCTGGTCCTCGGCGTGGTGCGGTGAAGCGATTGGAAATGTACACGTCTTTCTGGCGTCCATCTTCGGGCCTTACATCTGTCTGCAAGTCTCTGAGGTCCATCTGTGTGCAGATATTGCAGGCTATGACTTTTCCAGTGTCGATTTTGAGCACTGTTTTGTTTCGCGGGTGCGCAAACACGAGGCGCTCTATCTTGCAGGTGCTGATGCGGTGACACTCGACTGCCGTAAGGTAGCGACATTGCGCTTTAGCGGTCATGGTGCCCCGCTCTCAGCCACTATCTACAACAAGGTCTTAGAGATCCGGCAAAAATCTGGCAAAACGTGGTTTTATGACCTCTGGGCACGTAATGGATGGGACGGTGAATCCCCGGTCTGGCGCGTGGAATTCCGCTTTAAAAGGGAGTTCCTGGGCAATTTAGAGCATCCTATTGATGATCCCTATGATCTGCTTGACCGCTTTCGTTCTCTCTGGAGCTATGCGGCAGGTCAAGCCTCTCATTCATCAGAAGAAGAGCATGAGCTTGATGGCTGGTTGCGCTATGTCATACCATCTGCTGCCGATACCAATCGGTCGCGATGGGCCGTGCATCCGGTTTGGGTGCTCGTCCAGCAGGCTTTCATCGAGCCTGAGTCAGAAGGGCTCGGCCCGGTGGTGCGTGAGCGCAAACGACAGCGCAATCTTGAGCAAGGGCTGGCTGCGACTGTGGGCTATCTCACGACGCTGACGGCATGGCTCGGGGGTCAGTATGCCGCTCCCGATGCTGATTTGTCATTGATGTTGCGCTGGCTCTACGAGGCTGGTCTTGAATATCTCGAAGACAAGCAACTGGATTTTCAAGCGGAAGTACGGAAGAAACAAGCTCGTTTCGGGCTGATGATTGCATAAGGAGGAAAAAGCATGAAGGTACTACTAGGATATGTAGATATTGTAGATATTATTTTGCTTATCTATCGTCAATATGACTACGTTCAGGTGTATATTAATGCAATGTATAACTCAATGAAGTTATACTTTAACGGTAAAGACGTATGCGGATGTAATGCAAGAGTATTAGAAGTTTAAGAAATAGAAGAAGTCATAGTGACATTAAGGGTACAAGATTTTCGCGATGTACTCGCAAATATCACAGAAAATGAGGTCATGTTGCGTGTTGATGAGGCTGGTATCTGGATTGGTGATTTCTTTCTCCCGAATACGCTGATGTTCTAACAAGGCATGTGGAGCCGGCGGGGCGTTGCTCTGTCGGTTCCATATGGGGAATAAGGAGGTTCTCATGCTAAATCAGAAACTCATGCAGGTAGAAGCAATGAACAATCAGACTGTTGTCATCCAGGCTCTCGCGCAATTGCAACTCTTGAGTATCAAGGATGTCTGTAAGCTGCTCCAACTCAGCCGTCCGGAAGAAGGTTTACCAGTGATGCATTTTGGTCGCTCGGTCCGCGTGTCTCCGGTCGCGCTGGCCGGCTGGCTTAATGCTCGTCAAGCTCAACAAGCGATTGCATAAAGGGGGTCGAAATGGCCTCGAAACGGCGTGGGCATGGAGAAGGATCGATTTATCAGCGCAAGGACGGGCGCTGGTGCGCTAGCTTCAAAACGGAGTCAGGGAAGCGTGTTTATCTGTATGGGAAAACGCGTAAAGAGGTCGTAGAGCGCTTGCGCGAAGCTCAACAGGAACATAAGCAAGGGATCCTTGCTACAGGTCCTCATATAAAGCTGGGAACGTATCTGTCACACTGGTTAGAAACTGTATATAAGTCCTCGGTCAAGTTAGGTTCTTACGCAAACACCCAGTTGACCGTTCGTAATCATCTGCAACCTGGCTGAGGAGGAATAGCTTTACGTAAGTTGACTACTACGCATATACAGAATTTCTATGCTGATAAGCTTAAAGATGGGTATTCTGCTAAAACTATTGCTCTTATGCATTCAACACTGCGTAAGGCCTTAGATAGTGCTGTAAGAGATGGTATGGTAGCTCGCAATGTCGCCGCGCTTGTTACTCCTCCGCGATTGACCTCTTTTGATGCCCATATATTATCAGTTGAGGAAGCTCGTAGACTCATAGATACGGCAAGAGGGAGCAGGCTAGAAGCTTTGATAATTCTCGCTATTACAACTGGTCTTAGAAAAGGAGAGCTGCTTGCTTTACGATGGCAGGATGTGGATTTGCAAGAGGGGGTATTGTACGTGCGTCGTACTGTTAACCGGTATGGCAAGTATGGTATGATAGTATCTGAACCGAAAACTAAGTCGAGCCGTAGACGTATTGTCTTGGCCGAAATAGCTGTTAATGCCCTGAAGGTTCATTATGAAGTGCAGAAACAGAGAAAAGAAGCTGCTCGTGATATCTGGGAAGAGAATAACCTTGTATTCTGTAACAGATCAGGTAAATATTTGCTACCTGAAACTTTTCATAAGCAATTTAAAAATTTGCTGCGAAAAGGCGGCTTACCGGATATCAGATTACATGATTTAAGGCATAGTGCTGCCAGTCTATTACTAGCTATGGGAGTGCACCCAAAAGTGGTGCAGGAGTTGCTCGGACACTCTTCTATCTCGACCACTTTAGATGTATATTCACACGTGATTCCGTCTCTACAAAGGGAAGCCAGCGAAAAAATGCATAACTTGCTACAAATACAAGATGAGAGTGTAGGAAAAGATGAGATATAAAATGGTTTGCTGTCAAAAAAGCTGTCAACTAAAATCAGTTGATGGCTTTTTTTGTGGTTTTGGCTTATAGAGCGGCCTTAGACATAATAGGGATGTAATATAAATAAAAATACTAACTATATTATAAAAAATTTGGTAAAAGAGCAGAGATTTTTGCTTTTCTGCCATCCACCTATTGGGATAGGTAATATATAACTAAAATAGAATGTAAACGCATATGAAGGAACAAATACAAGAAAGATACAATATACCTCGGTTAGAACATAACGCACGTTACATCTGCTCGATCACACACTATGCATCGAAACGGAATGAGGCCATTTTGTCGTTCGTCTGTCGATAGATCGGCCTCAATCAAATGCCATTTCTTCCAGGATATTTCCATATTCGCGACTCCTTCTATTCTGTCAGAACATATCAACACACCCCACAGATTTCCTGGCTTGAGGAACATGCTCAAGTGCCGGCCATCCACTTGAAGCATGACATCTCTCTTTTCTC
>NZ_QKUF01000068.1 GCF_003253565.1 Thermosporothrix hazakensis | reverse complement strand
CTGCATTTTGAGCGGTGTAACGAGCATATCCATCTGCAAGGCACCCGCTTGCAGATCGCACAAGAAGCAACCCCCTGGAAACGTGGCGACACACCCCGCTTCGCTGGCGTCAGCTCCTTTGGATGGTCGGGGACCAATGCTCACCTCATCCTGAGCGATTATAAACAGGAGAATGAAGCGCCCGCCCCGCCCTCTACAGTACCGTGTATTCTGCCCATCTCGGCTCGTACACCTGAAGCGCTCAAGGATCTGACCTTTGCGTATCGTCGTTATCTTGCGCAGACGACAGCCTCTTTTCAAACGATCTGCTTTAATGCAGCGACAAGACGCCCGCACTTTGAACACCGTCTGACGCTCCTTGCGAGAGGGACAGAAGAAAGTGTCACCGTACTGGATGCGTATTTGCGCGGCGAAACTCCTCATGCGATTCAGCAAAGCCCGGAGGCAGTTGATATAGCGAATACGTCGCAGCCTGTTTTTGTCTTTTCCGGTCACGGCTCGCAATGGGCCGGTATGGGACGTTCCCTGCTGGCGACAGAGCCCATTTTTAAAGCGACCATCGAGACCATTCATAACCTGATACTCCAGCATAGTGGCTGGTCCCTTTTAGATGTACTCAATACTGAGAAGCTGGAAGAAGATATAGCCGTTACACAACCTGCGATCTTTGCGGTACAGGTCGGGCTCGCGCAGCTCCTGCGTTCATGGGGCATCCACCCGGGTGCAGTTATCGGGCATAGTATGGGCGAAGTCGCAGCCGCATTTGTTGCCGGCGCCTTGAGCCTTGAAGCTGCAACACAGATAATCTGTGAACGAAGCAGGCTCATGAAATGCGTCCAGGGCCAGGGAAGCATGCTCATGCTTGAGCTTGCCCCTGAAGAGGTCGCCTCTTTCATACAGGGAAAGGAAGCGCACGTTTCCCTGGCTGCAATCAATGGTCCCAATTCCGTTATACTTGCGGGCAAACGCGATACGCTTGCACAACTCCAGGCAAAGGCAGAGGAGCGTCACCTGTTCAGCCGTCAGGTAAAAGTTGATGTGGCCTCTCATAGCCCACAAATGGAAGGGCTGCACCAGGAACTCTATCACGCGCTGGCTAATCTTACACCCACATCGCCCACGCTTCCATTCTACTCAACAGTAAGCGGTAGCTATAGCGAACAGGAGGTGCTTGACGCCCACTACTGGCAACGCAACCTACGTCAGCCAGTTCTCTTCTGGCCTGCACTGCAACAGCTTCTGAGAGATGGCTACACCTGTTTCATCGAACTGAGCCCGCATCCGCTTCTGCTTCCTGCAATCGAACGGGGTGTGAAGACCACCAGATATAGCTGTCAGGTACTTCCTTCTCTTCGACGTGGAGAAGATGAGCAGATCGCGTTGCTAGAGCTGGCAGCCAAACTCTACTGTTATGGCTACTCGCTCAACTGGCGCGGTTTACTGCCCTCAACCGAGCGCTTTGTTTCGCTTCCCACCTATCCCTGGCAGCGGCAACGTTACTGGATTCAGGAGCAGCCTTCCCACCCCTTCCAGCCATCTCAGGAACAGTCTGGTTCCTGGGAATCTCTGGTACAACTTGCACGAAGGCAGGAATTACAGGCTCCACTTGATCTCAACCTGACAAGCTATCCAGCGAGATGGGAATTTACCAGACGACTGGCCAGTGCTTTTGCTTTGCAGACGTTGCACGATCTGGGCATCTTTACTCAGGCAGGAGAGCAGTATACGGTAGAGGCACTTATCCAGAAATATCAGCTCGTCCCTCACTACGCGAAGCTGCTTACACGCTGGCTACATTATCTGGTGGATGATGGCCTGCTCGATTACAGAGCGCCCGGAACTTTTATTGCGCTACGCTCGCTTCCTCCTGTTGATTGGGATCAGCTCTGGTCTCAATGCGCCGAGGTTTTTCAGGACGAAGCCTGGTTTGGGGAGTACTTTCACCGCTGTGCACGCTACCGACTTGCTATCCTGACAGGAAAAGAAACACCTCTCGAAACGCTCTTCCCACAGGGAACGTTTACTACGGCAGATCAGCTCTATCATCAATGGGCGGTTGCTCGCTATTTCAACAATATCATCGGCTCTGTTGTGGAAGCGCTAACCCGCTCCACATCTCGACCCCTGCGCATCCTCGAAATCGGGGCAGGCAGCGGAGGCACTACACGCACCATTCTGCCATTATTGCCCGCAGAGAAAACCAGCTACTGGTTCACAGACCTTTCCGCGTTCTTTCTCAACACGGCGCGCCAGCGTTTCCAGGATTATCCATTTCTGCACTATGGTATCCTGGATCTTGAGCAAGAGCCAGCCGCACAGGGGTATGAGCCGGGCTCGTTTGATATCATCATATCCTCCAACGCGGTACATGCGACGCATGATATACGGCAATCGCTCGCCTATCTCTTCTCGCTTCTGACTCCTGGTGGCACGCTACTTCTCTACGAAGTGACAGAGTATCTGCCCTGGTTTGATGTCTCGACGGCCCTTATCGAGGGGTGGCAGTTTCATAGCGATGACCTACGCAGTACTCACCCGCTCTTGTCGGCCAGCCAATGGGAAACATGCTTGCGAGAACAAGGCTTCCAATCAGTCGCGTCCTTCCCTCGACCTGAAACGCCGACTCGGGTTCTCGGACAGCATGTTCTTCTTGCTCAAAAGCCTCTTGAGGCCAGCATCAGCCATGCTTCCCTTGCTCAACCTGAGATGAAAGAGAAAAACATAGCATGGCTGCATGAACTTCAATGGATACCTGATGCAGCTTCCCGGACTGAATCGCCTGCTAACCTGCAGCAGACATACTGGGTCATTTTTGCAGATAAGCAGGGGATTGGCCAGGCGCTCGCCGCGCAACTCGCCCGCCATCATGCTCGCTTTCTGTATGTCTCTCCAGAGACTCAGGCCAATGAACAGCATATCAGATTAGATCCGACACAGCAGGCAGAGCTGGAGAGGCTGCTTGAACGTGTTCAGCAAGAAAGCAGAGAATACACGAGCCTGTATCTTGTTCATCTCTGGAGCCTGGATCTTCCTGACCCTATCCAGGACATACAGGAGCTGGAAGCTGCCCAAAAAGTCGGAAGTGGAAGTGCCCTCCATCTGTGTAAGGGAATTGCAACCCGCGAGTGGAACTCATCTGTGCGGCTCTGGCTGGTTACCAGGGGAGCGCAGGTTATCACAGATGGGTCGGGAATACCGGCAGTAGCACAGGCTCCGCTCTGGGGGCTGGGGCGCGTCTTTGCTCAAGAATATCCGGCGCTCTGGGGTGGGTTGATTGATCTTGACCCGGCTGGCTCACCCGAACACATGGCACAGTTGCTCTTGCAGCAGCTTCACGGTCAGAAGCAAGATATCCACGAGGACCAGATAGCTATTAGAGGCGAAACACAGTATGTTGCTCGTCTGGCTCCTCTCACGCTTCAACCCTCGCGCGCTCCTCATATTGAGCCTGATGCAAGCTATCTGGTTACAGGAGGAGCGGGAAAACTGGGCCTTCATGTTGCTCGCTGGTTGGTATCGCAGGGAGCACGCCACATTATCCTTCTGGGGCGAACGCCCTTTCCCCCGGTTGAGCAGTGGTCACAAATCCCAGGCGAAAGCACGTCAGGAAGACGTATTGCCGCAATTCAGGAGATGGAGGCACAAGGCGCACAGATATATCTTCCCGTCGTAGATGTCGCTGAGGAAAGTCAGCTCTCCTCTTTCCTGAAGGCATGGAGGCAAGAGCAGCGCCCCCCGATTCGGGGTATTATCCATGCGGCAGCAATCCTTTCATCGCAAACGATTACCGAGCTACATCTTGATGAGCTCCTGCGGGTTATGCGCCCAAAGGTACTTGGCGGATGGCTGCTACATAAAGCGTTCCAGCAAGAAGATCTCGCATTCTTTGTTCTCTTCTCGTCAGGAGTCTCTGTTTTCGGACCAGCAGGGCAGGGGAATTATGCTGCTGCTAATGTGTTCCTGGATACACTGGCTTTGTATCGCCAAGCGCTGGGACTCCCCGGAGTCAGCATAAGCTGGGGTGTCTGGACTGAGTTTGGCGATAGTTCGAGCCTCTCAGCCCGGCGCTATACAGAGTACCTTCAAGGTGGACGCAATATCACACCAGAGCAGGGGTTAGAGGCGCTCAGTGCCTGCATCGCCAATCAGAAAGCGCTGGTCGTTGCTGTTCCTTTCGATCTGGCAAGCTGGGAACGCTACAGCCCGACAGCAAAAAACGCACCACTCTTTGCGGCCCTGCGCTCCTCGGAACAGGAAACGCAGCCATCCGAGACGTTACAAGACACGTTGCAGGCCCTGCATCCCGGAGAGCGTCGGGACTACCTGGAAAGCTTTTTACAGCAGCAGTTCGCACATATTCTGCGTATACCGGCGGCAAACATCCAGAAAGATACGCCTCTCACAACTCTGGGCTTCGACTCACTCATGACCCTGGAGCTACGCCAGAAGCTTGAAAATGCGCTCAATACCTCAATCTCCGCAACCGTCATCTGGAACTATCCAGTTATCTCGCGTCTGGCAGAGTATATCGCGGAACGACTACAAATTCAGCTCACAACAGATGAGACGTCGCAGGACGAAGGAGAGGAGGACCAGAGCCAATTGTTAGAGATACTCAAGCTCGCTCAGATGCTTCCCCGCGAAGATGCGGAACCGGAAAAACGTTCTGATAGGTAGCAAAGGTAGAGGGAACTATTTATGTTAGACGTCCTGAAAAAAATGGTAGCCGAGCTCTCACCCGAGCAACGCATGACACTGGCCAGACTTCTCCTCCCGGAGAAAGAGCCTGTAGCAATTATTGGGATGGGATGCCGCTTCCCTGGCGGCGCGAATTCACCAGAGGCCTACTGGGATCTTCTCCAAAGTGGAAAGGATGCCATTATTCCTGTGCCTTCGGATCGTTGGGAGCAGGACGCATGGTATGATCCCGATCCAGCAACGCCAGGGAAGATGACTTCTTTCCTCGGCGGCTTTCTTCAGGAAAATATCGCGGAGTTCGACCCGGTTGCTTTCGGCATTACCCCGCGCGAGGCTGCTTCAATGGATCCACAGCAGCGGCTCCTGCTTGAGGTAAGTTGGGAAGCTCTGGACGCGGCGGGCATAGCAAGAGAACATCTAGCTGGAAGCAAAACCGGCGTCTTTATCGCCATTTATCACCGTGATTACTTTACCTTACAGATGTCTGCTCTGGATGAGCTTGATAACTTCAGTATTGCGGGCACAGCCCATTCTATAGCCGCTAATCGGATCTCTTACCTGCTCGACCTCCGAGGGCCAAGTATGGCAATAGATACCGCCTGTTCCTCCTCGCTCGTGGCGCTCCATCTGGCCTGCCAGAGCCTGCGCACGGGCGAATCTGATCTGGCCCTTGCCGGTGGAGTGAGCGTGATGCTCACGCCAGACGTTACTGTTGGTCTTTCTCAAATGCACGTACTGGCCCCGGATGGCAGATGCAAGCCATTCGATGCACGAGCTGACGGCTTCGTCCGTGGCGAAGGCTGCGGCGTCCTCCTCCTCAAGCGCCTCTCCGACGCTATCCGCGATCATGACCCTATCCTCGCCCTCATTCGCGGCTCCTCCCT
>NZ_QKUF01000067.1 GCF_003253565.1 Thermosporothrix hazakensis | reverse complement strand
TCCATGCGGTTCTGTTTTCCACTCTTCAATTGTCAAGGTACTCGCATAACGCGCATAAGCATTATTTCTTTTGCTTTCGCGCTCTTCTCGATTGCTCCGGTATTGTAGCAGTTCGGCCTCACGTTGTCAAGCCCTTTTTTGAGCGGGATTTTCGTCCCGTCATCATTGCGGCTTGCCATCCCTCACACCGGGCACGTTCCTGCTTGAGAGCGTTGTACTCTTCCGCCCGATCATCACTGTCACATGACAGCAACGACCGTTCGTCGAAAACAACACGCGGGAATCATGAACCCGTGGAGAGCCACCTTACCGTGGCGCGAGAACTGCATGCGCTTCTTGTTTGTCCGCCACTGGGACCTTCAAGAGCGAACCTGCGTTCGAGGTTTCGTTAGTATGCCACATCGACACGTCCTTGTCAAGTCCCTTTTCTGCCCGTCATCTCGGGCTGTGGGCCTTGCCAGCCGTACTCCCTGCGGCGAAGCGTATTCTCGCACATCCCCTCGCTCTTGTCAAGAGGTTTGCAGGTTTTTTTTCAAAAATCCATTGCCCTCGAAAAAGCAGCATGGGATAATTACAGGGAGTACCAGGCAGCACGCCGTGTTATACTTCCAGCAGAGAATGAGTTTGAAGATGCCACACACCCCAGGAAGAAGGATCGATTGATGTTACAAGAAGATGCATTGCAGGCGCTCAAAGCTCTTTTGCCCCAAGGGCAGATCTTTACAGACCGAGCGTCACTAATCGCCTATGAAGTCGATGCAGGCGTAGATAAAGGGAACCCCGAGGGCGTGGTCTTCCCGCGCACCGTAGAAGATGTGCAGCGCATTGTCCGCTGGGCGACAGAATACCATGTACCGCTGATCGGGCGAGGTGCTGGAACCGGGCTTTCCGGGGGTGCCGTTGCAGATCGGGGAGGGGTTATTGTTCAATTCTCCTATATGAATCACATACGCGATATTGACATCTATGGACGAAGCATAGTTGTAGAACCGGCACTTATCAACCTGCATCTAGATACCGCAGTAAGCAAGTTTGATCTCTATTTCCCCCCTGATCCCTCCAGCCAGCGTGCATCAACGATTGGAGGCAACGTTTCAGAGAATTCAGGTGGCCCACACTGCTTCAAATATGGAGTCACAACGAACTATATTACCGGGCTCCAGGTTGTACTGGCCGATGGCAAGAGCGTGCGCATAGGAGGCAAAGCGTTCGACTATCCTGAGTATGACCTCTGTGGCCTGTTAACGGGTGGAGAAGGAACGTTAGGACTTCTCACCTGCATTTATGGTCGACTTATCAGGAAACCCCCAGCCGTCAAAACGATGCTTGTTGTGTTCGACTCGGTTGAGCAAGCTGGAGAGGCCGTATCAGCCATCATTGCGGCAGGACTTGTCCCCGCCACAATGGAAATGATGGACCAGAAAATCAGCCAGATTATCGAGCCATTCGCACAGGCAGGCTTACCACTTGATGCGGAAGCGATTCTCATTATTGAGGTTGATGGCTATCCAGAGAGCCTTGATGCGCAGATAGAAGAAATCGTCCAGATTCTAAAGGCACATGGGGGTAGCGGTATTCGTGTCGCCAGAAACGAAGAAGAGCGCACAAAAATATGGCTGGCACGGAAGAGCGCGGCTGGCGCTGTTACCCGCCTTAGCCCTTCATACTACACAGTTGATGTTACAGTGCCACGAAGCAAGCTAGCGCAAACTCTCGCCGAGGTCAATCAGATTATCGACCATTATGGACTTCGGGCGGGCCATCTCCTTCACGCGGGTGATGGTAACCTGCATCCTATGATCCTGATACCTGATCCAGAAGACCCAGAACTGATGAAGCGGATTCACCAGGCAGGACACGATATGGTTGCCTGCTGCGTCCGCATGGGAGGCAGCTTGAGCGGCGAACATGGTATTGGCATAGAGAAACGTGATTATATGCCGCTTATGCACTCGCAAGCTGAGCTCATGGCGATGTGGGATGTTAAACAGGCCTTTGATGCTCAGAACATCTTTAATCCTGGTAAAATCTTTCCCACGCCAGAAAAAGGCGAAGCCAGTCCCTTCACAGGCTATTCCAGCCGCTATCAGACTCCATTAGATGAGACATATCAGTTGAAGTTAAGCGAGACAGGTACCTTCGAGCCCGACAGCGCGGAAGAAGCTGCCCGAGGGTTGCTCTATCTGACCAATCACGATCAACGCGCCCATATTGGAGCTCCAGCATACAAGCAAGAAAACGATATTCAGATCAATACCTCAGCCTTACGCGGCATTCGCGAGTTTGCTCCCGATGATCTCTATATCACTGTCGGCGCTGGCACACCTTTGAAAGAGGTTCAGGACTACCTCGCGCAAGAGCAGAAATGGCTCGCGCTTGAAGCACCGTGGGCAGAAGCGACCCTCGGGGGTTTGATCGCTGCTAATATCAACTCACCATTGCGCATGCGTTACGGCGCGATACGAGAACAGGTGCTTTGCACGACTGTTGCTCTGGCAGATGGACGAGTTATCCGCACAGGGCGTCCAATTGTCAAAAATGTTGCAGGATACGACCTGACCAAGCCATTTGTGGGCTCCTATGGCACCTTAGGGCTGCTTTGTGATGTGACGCTCAAGCTCACTGTCCCCCCCCGAAGCCGCCGCAGCATCCTGATTGGCCTGGACGATCTACCTACTGGCTTTGAGTGGAGTCAGAAGCTGTTGCAACGAGCGCTCAATATGTCCTCACTCGTACTCTGTAAGGGAGTACAGGCGAGCGTCTCTGTTCCACACGGGAAATACCTGCTTGCCTGTACTGTGGAAGGGCATCCAGGAGATGTGGAACTTGAAATTCAGCAAGCAGAACACCTGCTCCATGAGCAGGGCTGCGAGCAGATCACCATTCAGGATGCGCTTCACGGCGTCGACCTCTGGAAGACGCTCCTAACAACCAATGAAGACACAGCTCTACAAGTACGGGTTGGCTTGCCTCTGATTGAGCTTCCAGCATTTGTCCAGAAACAGTCGACACTGCTGGAAGGAGTAAGCTTTCTCGCCGATCTTGCCAGTGGCTTGCTCTATCTGACATATACACCTGAAACCGAAGCACAGACATGGCTTCAGGCTATCCGACAGGAAGCACTCACAAAAGAAGGCTATGCCATTGTGACGAATGGACCGCTCGCGATCCGCCAGGGGCTTGATCCGTGGGGATATGTCCCCGAAGCGCTTAGCGTTATGCGAGCACTAAAAGCACGCTGGGATCCGCAAGGCATCTTAAATAACGGTATGGGCTTCCCTTCCACTCTCACCTCTGCACACTAACAGGCAGGCAAGCTCTCTGTAGCCCGGGAGCTTGCCTTCTTTACTACTGCGCTTGCCTCGAACACAAACGGTTTCTTCATCTATGCAATTCTCTACTTCTCTAAATATGCATTACAGACAATAGTACCAGAATATCGACAAAAATCTATTCACGTCGTAAGCTACCTTAATACAAGAGATCGGACTTACAAGTATTGAGAATGTGCTTGAGAAGGATTATCAATGGAGAAGAAACAAAGACAGCCAATGATGGCCCACGCAGGGCACCATTGCCTTCACGCTGATTCACACCAAAAGACTATTTTACTGATAGAAGATCAGGTCCTTTTCGGGAAGCTTTTAACGCGGATCATCGCCGACCGCACTCCATATCAGGTTATCCACCTCTATGATGGTTCTCAAGTCATACAGATCATGAAAGAAAAGAAGCCTCATCTCCTCGTGCTGGATTATGACCTACCCGGAATGAACGGGATAGAGATTTACGATATGATCCACAATACGCATGAATGGGCTGATATACCGGCGATAATGGTAAGTGCAAATCTACCAGAGCAGGAGATTCGCAAGCGAAATATTCCTGGACTATCTAAGCCTTGCAGCAGTCAGGAATTGCTCTCAGCAATTGAGCAGGTCATGCTTCCACACTCCTGAAAAACAATCAAGCGCCTCGCACGATTGCCGCGAGGCGCTTGTTATTTCCGAGGAAAAGCAGAGGAAAATAAAAAATCGGCCTACCAGCCGACTTTAGAGAGTGGGCGATGAGGGATTCGAACCCCCGGCCTACTGCGTGTAAAAAAGCCGTTCTGTTAACACCTACTTATCAGCCAGCAGAGCCGTTTTAAGACAAGCAACCAACTACTTCAAATCTAAGAAAACAGTTGGCCTACCCAATGCTACTCATCCCAATAACCAGAACCAAAAACTACATCATCTCTCCAATCACCTTCACGTAAAGGCGAATATTTTTCATGCGATTTCCGTAAATGCTGGATAGACAATGAAGCATAGTGGTTCGTCATTTTCAAAGAAGTATGCCCTAATTGACGCTGAACATCCAAAGGACTACGCCCCATCGCAAGTTGAGTAGTAGCCATATAACGCCGACACTGATGAGCTGAAACACGCTTACCATCAATTCCTGTACGCTTCTTAAGCCTTTTGAAAAGAGCAGAAACACCCCACATTGTTAAAGGACAACCATCATCTGCCAAAAAAACAGGATCATCCTTCCTGGAAGGACCACCGCCAGCAAGAACAGACCGATGCGAAGAAAGGTAGTGATGTAAAGGCTTAAAACCATCACTCGACACAGGCACCTGCTGCCACTTGTTACCTTTCCGATGTACCAAAATCACACGACTTACCTTATCTACATCCCCTAAGCGTAAAGAAACCAACTCATTCAATCGTATACCTGTATCAACAAACAAAGTAACAATAGCCTTATTTCGAGCAACTAAAGCTTTTTGTATTTTCTGATCTTTATGGTATGATTCCTCACATGCAGCTAGTAATTTCTCAACGTCCTCTCTACTATATGTAGGGACAAATTTTTTCTCAACACGAGGCAACTTAAAACGAGGAGTAATAGCCCTCTCTATCTTCTCTTCTCGCTCTAACCAATGACAAAAAGCAAGCAAGGATTGACCATAACTATAAATGGATTCATCACTAAGCAACCTTCCTCGATATGTAGGAGTCTTCTTCAAGTATGCCATCCATCCTCGCAAATGCTCAAGTTTTAGCTCCTCCACCTCATCAATACCATGAGCCTCTAATAACCAAGTGTAGAAGTACCTTAAACGCTGCTCATATGTTCTTATTGTTTTCACAGAGCAGTTATCAAGTTCGTGGAGCTCAAGGAACTCCTGAACAGCATCAGTTATTTTCATAGGCACCTCCTACTCTTATGCCAATCGAAACAGCGACAAGAAACAAAGCGAAAACACAAGAACCCGCTCATATGGAGCAGAACATACAAGTACAACATCACCATCATCAGAAATGGACTCAATACGCCCATACTGCTCGATCCCATCACCAAGACCACCAACAACGAACTTCCCAACCCACTGTACACGAGCCTGCTCTACCTGTTGCCCTAAAGACTCCTCTTGCCTACGTTTCTTTGCTCCTCTCATACACACCTCACTTCCTTGCTAACCAACAAACCTCATCTGTTGTCGCTGATAATGCCAAAGTGTGATTACCCGTCCTGATAAAAAAACCCTCCCTTCATTCATGTCCTCAATTACCTCTCGTAAACGATCTCTCTTCTTCTGTCGATATAAAGCCCACTTCATGTTACGAAGTTCCTCTTCTACTTCCCCAAATCCCTCATTCACCCACCCTTGATACGCCTCATCATCAAAATCCCTCAACCTATCCGCTTCTGCTAACACTTCTGCACGGCGCTTTGATCGATACTCCCTCAACTCCTCCTCTTCCGTATCTTGCATCAGCTCCTCTAACCT
>NZ_QKUF01000066.1 GCF_003253565.1 Thermosporothrix hazakensis | reverse complement strand
AAGACTTTGATGGAGCCAGTCAAGCGGAATGAGCCGATGCCTTTGCTTTTCTTCTTGAAGGTGGGAAAGCCGAGCTTGCCTTTCCACTTGCCTTGTTTCTTCAGTTCGACTCTGCGGAAGAAGTTTTTATATGCTTTCTCCAGGTCTCTCAGTGCCTCTTGCATGGCGCACTTGGACACCTCATACATCCAGGGATAGTCCGTCTTTTTCAGGGCATTGAGTTCTTTGTGCAAGTCAATAGCAGTCGGACGTTTGCCGGTGGCACGGTAGGCTTCTTGAGAACGAGCCAGGCCCCAATTGGAGGCGAAACGGGCGCAACCGGCATGTTTGAGGCAAGCGGTACGCTGTTCGTTGTTGAGGTCTAATTCGGTTTTGTAGCCACGTACTCTGGTTGCCATCGTACTACTCTTCTTCCTTCATCGCCTGCTCAACACACTGCTTGATTTTCTCTGCGCGTCTCTTTGAAGTCCTACGGCCATAAATGCGGCTTGCCATTGAAGTGATAATGGCTATGAAATCATCCACGAGATCAGTGTCTGTATCAGATGGAAAGATCACCTCTATGCGGCGTCCCTGTGTCTGCATCAGTTGCTCGATGTAGGTGAAGCCGAAGCGGGTAAGCCGGTCACGATGTTCTACTACAACCACCGTGATGCTTAAATCGGTGAGCAGCTTCAACAACTTTGGGCGGTTATTATTGAGTCCTGAAGCCAGATCACTCACAGTTCTCTTGACCTGATTGCCACGCGATGCTGCCTAGTCTTTCAGACGTTGCATTTGCCGCTCTAAATCCTCTTTTTGATCTGCTGAAGAAACACGGGCATACAAAGCAACGGATGGAACCTCTTGCCTCTGTTCTGGCTCACGAACAATGATGGTTCCGGTATCCAGTTGATAAGCGTCCAACTTACCAGCCTTCCACCATCGGTATGCCGTTTTGTAGTTGACGCCCATCTTGCGGGCGTAGGCACTTAATCTCATAGGGAGAGATACCATAAACGCCCATAGATGTCAACACTTTGTTTAGCTATTTATCATCCTCCGCCTTTAAGCGGGGGCTCGATGCAAGCCCCGAATGAGGATATGGGGTGGCTCCCGAGTGGAGAGGACTGCCTTCGCCGTTTTCCGCAATAAAAAAAGAGCCGGCAGAATACTTCCCTGCCAGCTCTTTTTTTTAATCCTCAATGATGAACTGTCCGGAGCCCTCCTTTGCAGAGAAGCGCTCTGTGTAGGGACGTGTTTGTTCTATCCACTCCTCTGCCAGCGCAACTGCTGCCTCACTATCTTCTCGCTGCAGAAGGGCAAGATATTCTTCAACCGTTTCAGTGCGTAACGGGCGCACGTAACGCCCTTCGTCGGGTACTTTCACTGTGTGATATACTCCTAAGTGTGGGGCATCTCACCTCGCACGTGGTCCCCACACAACGAACGGGTGGCGGCTGTTCCAGCAGCCGCCGACCATAACTACCTCTTTTTCGCCCCAAACAAGACTTCTGGCGGCACCGGGGTGGGGTCAGGCCCCATAGGACATTCAGGTTCATGCCCACCCTCAATCTCATCCTCAAAACAGCCACACCCCCAGCAGAAAGGTGGGATCCCCAGAATCTCCCCCAACTTCTGGAGTTCGTCGACATATGAGATGTTCTCGTAGGCCTCGTCTATACCGATTTCTGCCGCCGCTTCCGTTGCTGTATCCCAAGCCTTCCGATAGAGACGCCTGAACTCCTCCTGCGCCTCTCGATAGAGGTGAGAAATGCGTTGAAGCTCTTCCTGCACCTTATGAAGTTCCGTCATTGCTCTATCACCTCCAAGAAGGACAACAGCAATTGGGAAACTGCCTCTTTGAGAAGTTCGCTCCTGGATATTCCCAGGAGGTCCTGGTGAGGGTCATCATGCCTGCTCACCCTCCCTTGATACTGGAGGACTTTCCCAATGGCCCCGCCTGTTTGGGGACCTCTTTTACGGCCTCCGTGAGAACAAAGCAGGGCTTTGCCTCTTCCATATGAAGAGATCCTTGCTTGGGGATATAAAAAGAGGGGCTGCGTCTCGTAAGGACGCAGCCCCATTCTTAGAGCATTCCTCCCTCAGATTGCTGTGAGAAGTAGATCTGTTTGAGAAACTGGGTGAACGCTTGCATTTCCTGTTGAGCCTCTTTCAGCTTCTGTTTTTGTATCTCATAGGGAGCAGTCACATAAAAATCTTCCATTGCTTGGCTGCCAAGCCGTGTACGGCCAAGCATTGTTTTTACCGTGAGAATTAATCTTCTGTCCATTGGGACAGAACGGCCCTCATAGAAAAGAGTCAGATAGTGGATCAGTTTTTCTCTTTGCCTCGCTTGAAGGCGTCTCGCCTGCTCTCGAAGCTCTCGCATGGTATGATAGATTGGATCTATAGTTACAAATTCAGCCTCAATCGTACATCTATCGGCATTTTTGCTTTTCATTTCTTTGATCTTCTGCTCCACAGGAGCAACTTCTCCTTCCAGCCGTTTCATCTCCTGCAGCACAGAATCAACCTCTGGAGCATCAATATCAATACAAGGGAAAAGAAGTCCCCGATCATCATCAAGATGTCCCTCGCAAGATGATACAGTGCGTAACCCTAAACCATTAAAAACAACGACTGTTTCAAAAATTCCTGGATCAATGCCTCTTCCGAGCCGATCAGTGACACGTGAGAATTTTGCAACGAGCGCATTCCAATTTCCCTGCATAGTAAAGTCCTTCTGCTACGAATATCGACGAAAGAAAAAAGATCCTTGTACGTTATAACATATCTCTTTCAAACCTCTGTTTTGCTGTCTCAAAAAGGAACAAAAGAATAGGAGTTTTGTCTCTCCCCTTTTTACACAAGTCAATATACAATTTACTTGTGATATTAATATTATCCTTCATACACGCGAAAGGAGATAAAAAATGGCAAAGTGTCCGTATTGTGATAATGGATGGATGTACGAAGATTGTTCTCGTTGTGGAGGGACAGGAGAAGAGGAAGTGTTTGATGAACTCACAGGAGAACAAAAGTTTATTCCCTGTCGCGCGCCAGGTTGTTCAAACGGAACGGTTTCACGCTTATGTTCTACTTGTAAAGGCTCAGGCGAATTGTAAAGTCATCTGAACAGAAAAAAGAGAGGCCGCCTGGCCCTCTCTGTGCACAGGGTGAGTATCGCGCCAGTGTTCATTGAGCATGCTCCTGTGCCCGACAACAACGGTTATCACCTGCTCTTGCCGGCATGTGCATATGCGCTCACACTCTCGTCGGAGGAAGATGCGCGCCATGCCGTGAAATATGCCATTGCCGACGAGCGTGCGCTGCTCATCTTCTACCCTGTTGGAGAGAGACTCCTAACGTGCGCCTTCGTGCCTTCTGTTCCTCACTGGAGGCTCTTCATCAAAGAGCTTGCCTGCATCCGAGGCATGAGTGCGCAGCCACGCTTACGGAGCAAACCACAGGATCCGGCAAGCGATCTATAATACCAGGCAGATCGTCCGGCTCCTGGTTCATCTGTGGGAAAAGCTTTCACAGAAAACCAGGGTCATAGCAACACTGACGCAGCAACTGGGACGCCCTCCCACACAAGAAGAGATAGCAGCGCATATGTCGGCATCAGTGTGGAGCTGCTGAAGGTTGGCGAACTGCGGCATCAGAATGATCTGTTCCTCTCACAACTGACCTGTGATGTCGCTCCGGAACCGGGGATCTCTTTTGAGCGGGTAATCGCCACCGCCAGATGCGTCTTGCCACAGCCAGACAGACCAAGCAACACCAGCCACTCTGCTGGCTGTTTCCCATACATGAGCGCCGCTGTAGAGGTCTCTACCACTCCGGCAGGCTCGCATCAAAGCGCTCAAGTGTCCCCCGAGCATAGCGCAGCAACGTGTCCAGGCGCGAGAGCCCACGCAGCAGGGCCGCCTCTCGTACGTGTTGTGCTTGGCGTGTGTATACGCAGGGGAGGGCTTTGCCACACTGCGGATGGCCAAACGGAATCTCCCGCCGCACGAATCTTATGCCCCGGCACTGCGCACAGCGTTGTGTGGGGCCTGCTGCTCCTGCACAGGCGAGAGCACCATCACCTGCTGCACGTGTGTCTGCCACACTGAGAAGTGCTCTGCTTCATTTTTTCTCTCTTTCCACGAACACGATGCTCCTGTTTCAGCCTTTCCTCTCGTTGCGAGTCGTTTTCACCTGGAGGACCAAACGTCCACATTCCTCCCTGAAGGACAGCGTGCTAAAAGTGAGTACCCGAAAGGTGTCTCCTGGGCTTCATTCACGACCATACCTGCAACCTCCGTCTAGGCATGGAAATCGTATGGTTCTGTGAACCGGGCACGTCCGATCACGACCGAAGCAGGGAGGCCTAACCGTCGTAAATACGCGCACAATGCCAATGAATGGGGAAGACATTTCCCTGATGGCTCCATTAGCCGCAAGAAGAAAGAGCAAAAGGGCATCTCTCTGCGAGCCATTCGTTGTACATCCTCGGATGAGAGCGAAGGCAGCACTGAGAGGGGGGGATGGTCTCCAATGCCTCTTGGAGCGGTGGCGACCATCCAACGCGGCGATAGAGAGCAAGAATAAGCACTCCAGCACACTCGGCCTGGAAACGGGAACCCAATGATACTGTTGGAAGCTGAGGCAGAGACAAACGTCCGGTCATAAAAAACTCCCAGGACAAAGTGTGTGGAAGAAGCAGCGAAGGAAATGGCCGGAAGAGCGTCTCTTCTGGGCTATCCTGCATCGTAGAATCCCTTCATCTCTTGCCAGCCTCGGTATATCCTTGGTTGGTGGGCCGTCGTCAAGCGGCCTCTCGTCTCAACCCCTCGTCGGTTAGGGACAAGCCCCCGGCTTGAGCCGTGGGGGACTTGACAGAAGGATTCACTCCCGTTGCTAGGCTGATAGAGGTGCAGGTTGCTCCAAAAGGGAGCAAAGGCTTCCGGCTCGCGCTGTTGAAGCTCCTCACGTGTCTTTCTTTCCCAATCACCCTTGCACAAATCACGCAATGCATCCTGGGGAAGAATATCACAGGCATGATGAGCGCCGATCAGCTCTGCTGTTGTGCGCGTCCTCTGGCTCGGACTGGTATCAATAGCGGTGAACGCGACCTCACGCAACGCTTCTCCGAGCCATTGCACCTGACAGACCCCCAGGGCAGTCAGCGGCGACTCCTGCCAGCCGCACAGCCTCCTTTCACTGTTCCATTGCCTCTCTCCATGCCGTGTGATAGAGCGTGGCGCTTTCATTGTTCAGAACCTCTTCCATCCGTTGTCTCGCATGGGAGAACCGGTCTGCTGTCTCTTGCTTGGATGCTTGTTGTGCTTGCGGTACAGGAAACCGCCCAGAAAAAGAGCCCTGCTACCCAACGTATCAGGGCTCCAAAAGGAGTAACACTCAGATGGAGCTCTCTATAAATCTGTCTGCTGCCGGTTGTCTGTTGGTCGATACCCGATTCTCTCTTTAAAACCGGCAACAAGCCGACCTTTGTAGAGAAGATCGTTCGTGCGGTCATAATACTCAGGCTTCAGGGCAGCAGCCTTAAAGACCTCATGAGCTTCTTTCGCATTATTGCCGGTATAGATACACTCTTTCCCTGCACGTACCTCAAAGTCATTCTGTTGCTGCATCCTCTGTCTCCTTTTCAACGTCCATTTCAACTTCAACGGGTGAGCGCTCACAGCTCATTGTGATAGACATCTGCCCGATGCGCTTGCGCCTGGTGAACTGTTTCAGCCATGAGATCAACTCATTGAGATCATGAGGCTCTCTCGTTTCGCCGTCGAGATCCACGCGTACCAACGTGGACCACCGCTTTTTCGGTTCAGCTCGCGAGAGATGCGGACGAATCGGGATAGCAACCTCATTAAGGGGAGAGGTCGCTTTTGTGAGCTCATTGAGCAGAGCAAGCAGGCGTTCCGCTCGCTCTTTCGGCATCGCCCCACCAGAAGCGCAAGAGA
>NZ_QKUF01000065.1 GCF_003253565.1 Thermosporothrix hazakensis | reverse complement strand
GAAATCGTCCATCTTTTTGGTGTTTCTTGCGCCACCATCAAACGGTATGCGAAACAACAACGAGAGACCGAAGAACTGACTCCCAAGGCTATTCCAGGTCGCCCAGCCACGAAAGGAGATGCTTGACAGGCAGGCCTATGGAGTCAACTGGAAGCTCATCGGGACGCAACGCTTGCTGAGGACCGTCATATTTGGGAAGCTATGCAGAACCAGCACGTGAGTCCAGCGACCCTGGGCCGAGCGATCAGCAGTTTGGGTTGGATGCGAAAAAAAAAGACGTTGGTAGCCGCCGAGCGCGATGAGGAGGCACGGGCAGCCTTGCGGGTTCAAGTCGGACGAGAACGATGTGACGAGTGGATCTTTGTTGATGAATGTGGAGCGCATATCTCTCTAATCGCTCTGTATGCTCGTTCTCCACGAGGAACGCGAGCCATTGGCAAGGTTCCTCGCAACACAGGGATCAAGACGACCTTGATCGCTTCGTTCTCCCTGACTGGGATGGGGGAGGCTTTGATCTTGAAAGGGGCCGCAGATGCCAGTGCGTTTGCGACCGACATTGAACAGGTTCTCGCTCCCACGTTGCAACCAGGGCAAACAGTCGTCCTGGATACTCTGAATATCCATCATGGGGTTCGGGTTCGAGACGCGATTGAAGCCAAAGAATGCCGTGTGGTGTTCTTACCCTCCTCCTCACCCGATCTTTCACCCACTGAGCAGGCGTTTTCTCAATTCAAAACGTGTTTACGACGCATTGGCGCTCGAACGCCAGAAGCGCTCCAAGAAGCAATCATCCAAGTGCTGGGGATGATGAGTGCTCAAGACGCTCAGAATTGGTTTCCTCACTGCAGCTATCTCCAGCGCGAAGGGGAACCCATCTTTCCTGAAACCCGGCAGTTCGAGGCTCAAGCCTTCTGATTACTGCTTTAAGTGCACACGATATACGCAGTAACTGTTGGAAATCTCAACTAGAGAATATGTTAAAGGCTACAGAAAGGTTGTATGTGAGCATTGATATTGATGTGCAGAATCCCGATGTAGCTCCTGGAACAAGTTTCACCATTCCCTATGGACTTTCATTAGGACATGTTCTCGATATACTGGCATTTCTCCGGCAGTATCCCTTGCTGGGTGCTGACATCGTGGAATTTAACCCCTTGCTTGACAAGAACAATCAGACACTCGTGGTTGCAAGCGAAGTGCTTGCAGCTTTAGTGACATCTTTATGCAAAGGAGAGGAAAATGAAAGCACTGCTTGTCATTGATGCACAGAATGGAATTGTTACAAAAAAGGATTTTTCTTCTGTCCTGCATTCTATAAAACAACTTATTTCGATTTTTACGTCTCGAAAAGAGCCTGTCTTCTTTCTACTCCAGGAAGATGAGCAAGGGAATGGAGACTTAGTCCCAGGAAACTGATTGCGGACTTAGCACTATTTGATCATCCTATTATTACAAAGAGGTCCCCGAGCGCATTCCATAAAACCGCTTTAGAAGAAAAACTGCGCGAAAAAGGAGTTGATCATGTAGTGATTTGTGGATTTAATACTGAATATTGTGCTCTGTTTACGGCTATAGCGGCATATGATAGAGGTTTTAAGGTTTCTTTTATTGAGGACGCAACAGGAACGGTTGCTGATGCCAACACGTATGAAATGCCTGGACTTGATATCAGAGACTTTGTTGGATCAGTTTTAAACTGGTCGAAGGTCATTGATGTGCCATACTTTGAAGAGTTCAAACGTCAGCTTGCTGAGGAGTGTCGGGGACTTTAAGGCACTCCCAACGGGTACGTGATACATTTCTCCTTAATGTGGAAGTATCTTTGCCAAAAACCTTTGCAGGAGGAGGACAGCGATGGGGTTCGCAGAAAAATGAAAGCGCTTTCAATGCATTCGCGGCCGTTCCATTTGTCGTTGTGAGCCAAGGAGGTGCGCGGTGCGGTAAGATCGACGAGAGAGAGTCAACAAGCTTTGGAGGATCGTCCAAATCGGAGCCCGGGATACTGACTCCTCCATGATTTCTGGAAAACCCACTGTCTACCAACGTATGAGCACGCGCCCGAGGCAGGCTGTTTTTAAAGCCACTGGTTGTGTATGATCTCATCTTTCTGCTGTGAGAAAGGGAAGGGTTGACCCCAATACCACTATGATTGGCTGCCGCGTCTTGTAATCGAGGCCAGCAAGTGAGTTGGCCAAGCTTCGTAAAGTATGCAAAGACCCCCATGTCAACGACGATAGAACGCTCATCAGCAGGCATGACTGAGATCAGGAGCAGAATTGGCTTGCTTCATACAGAAGTTCACCAGTGAAAGAGTCCAAATTGCCAATGAGTTTTGATTCAGAACTCAAAAGAAAGGTTCTCATGATGCTCGACATGGATACTCTCATCACCATATGGCCTGTCATACCTGATGACCTTTGTCAAGCTCATTTGTTCGTCCGAAGTGTAAAGCTCTCTCGTAAGCCGAGCCTTTCGCACCGGAAGTGCTGACCTCTGCGCTGGTGGGACAATGATATGCTTCAAGAGCGACACTTCTTCCGCTTCATGGTACGGTATCGGCGTCCGGCTCTTCCAACGTTGTCGTATCGTGGCCAACTAAAGTGGTTCATATGCGCGTCTGGCCCGACCTGGTGCGCCTGATGCAGGGACTGGCTTAGAGTCTGGAAGCGGATAAGACCGGCTTATGAGAGTGTAGATTTACATTGCGGTGCCAACCCGAAGCAGCAAATGAGGGGAGCCTGCTGATAGACAGATACAGCATGATTGGCCGCAGCCTCCGGTTGGGCAGATGAGAAGGAGCTAAACTGCTGTGTGCCATGGGACAAGGAAGTCATTCCAGGTATGCCATTGCGCCAGCCAATACCAGCGCTCATGCCCTGCTTGACGGCTTTCTGCTGGTGCGATGATAGCTCTGATCTGCCTTCGGTTTGGCTATTCGATCCGTTGGCTGCTCCTCGAACAGTACGCATACGTTTTGAGCCAAGAGTGGGCTAGAACTATGAAAGTCCATTCAACAGGTGAGTGCAGCGAGCATGGACGTGCCATCAAGTAACTGGGCTGGACATGAAAAAAAGACACTCATAGCAACTGAGCAGGACGAGGAGATACGGGTAGCCTGGCGCGTCCGCATTGAACAAGACCAGCAGGAGAACTGGAGATGTGTCGATGCATGTGGAACGCACATCGTGCTGATGCCACTTTCCACTCGCTCTCCTCAAGGGGCGTGGGCCTGTGGCCACAGGCCCTGCAATTATGGAATTACTATCTGCTTGATTGCCTCGCTTTCTGCCAATGGGATGCGTGAGGCATCATTCTGAATGGTGCTGTGGGTGCTCGTGCGTTTGCAAGGTACATCGAGCAGAATCTGGCTTCCGGCTTACAGCCAGAACAAACAGAGGTCATGGATAAGCTGCGTGCTCATCATGCAAGGCTTCTGTGTTTGCGAGGTGATTGAGCCAGCATTCTCGAAAGTGAAAACCTGCTTACGGCGCAGCAAGGAGACTCAGACATGGGAGCCGCTTCAAGCAGCGATTGTCGAAGTTCTGGAAACCGTTACAGCACAAGGTGCCTGCAGCCGGGTTCGCTTACTGCGGATGTCTCGCCTATGAGAGCGATATCATCTTTACAGAAGCACAGTTGTTTGAGGCTTAAGCCTTTTGATTACTGCTCTAGCTGACCGAAGCTTCGCCGGAACACGCAAACACTGGCGGCTCCTTGCTTGGGCATTTATATTATGGCACCTCCCAGGCTTCGATACAAGTGAGATCACTGCTGGAACCATACCGAGCGATGTTCCTTCGTGGGCCGCGGCAAAAGGTTGAAAACCGTGTACGCAACAGCGCAGAGCTGTTTTCGCTTACAGAAAGAATGTCCAGATCCCTTGTCTGGGCTGTATGTATTACCTGATAGGCGAGGTGGCGTTGTACAAAGCCTACATCTGGCTGAACCGGCACTCCACTCGCCACTGTTGGCTTTTGCTAATGTGCTGACTTGGTTACACCAAACATTTGATAATGCTCATTTAATTGAACAGGAGCAAACATGATGCCAGTAGCAGAATTACTTAATTCACAGGAAAAGTTGCTTAATGCGCAACTATCCTTTTTTCTGACCTTACAGTTTCTCCAGGAACAAAAGATGAAATTTGTATAGGGAGATTGAATATCAATAGTTATATTCTTGTTCCTTCTTTCGTTGAAGAGATTATTTATCGGCTCGCTCAAGGAGAGACAGTAGGGCAAGTACAACAATCTTTTAAGGAAAGGGGGGAAGAGGTTGACCTTTGTGATTTTGTCCGTGAACTTGTAAACCTTAATTATATCGAGCGCATTAATGACTACCAAATTGATAGTTTGCAACTTACAGAAGCAGGTGGTTTCTCGTTTCCCTTTATTCAACAAAAACATGCACGTTGGATTTTCAATAAGAAAGTAGGTGTTATATGGCTAATTATAGTATTGCTTGGAGTAGTCATTACATTTAGCGGTAATGCAGGATCGATTATTCCAACTTATCAGAGTTTTTTCTGGCATCCTATACTCCTAATAGTAGTGCTTGGATCTTTTGTTTTTGATATTATAACAGGAATCACCCATGAGTTTTGCCATTTCCTAGCAGCACGAGCTTGTGGTAACAGCTTTTCGTCCATATCCTTAAGTAGACGACTCTTCCATTTAGTCTATCAGACGAAAGTACGCAATATCTGGTCCCTATCAAAAAAACAGCGTTATTTAGTCTACCTTTCAGGGATGATGTATGATTTATTTCTCTTATCCCTATTCACTATCATCTCACTACTCTCTAAGGATAAAAGCATTCTCATATATAATTTCTCTCGGTTTGCAATACTATTCCTTGGTTTCGGAATCCTTTTTGAGTTTCGCTTTTACATGAAGACTGACTTCTATTTTTTTCTTGCTGATTGGTTAGATTATCCTACACTCTATGAAGATGCATTCCAGCTTGTAATTCATCTATTTAAACGTAACTTTCAGGCTTTCTTAGAAACATCTCTCATAGTCCCGATTTTCGCACTTTTTATGGTTCTCGCATGTAGTATTGATATTTGGCTGACACTTGCATATCTTTTACCATCCCTCTATCAAACAATTACAACAGTATTCCATTCTTTTAGAGATGGAGATATGTTGCTGATTATAGCAAATACTCTTTCAGCGATTCTATTCTTCCTTGAGTTAGGACTCGTTATTTTTTTCCTTGTCAGAGATGTTCTGCAAAAGAGGAAGAGCTTTTTCTAATTAGCTACAGCAGAAGGTACAGGTTCCTTCTGCTCAGCCGCACTCTAGGGATGGGCTTGTTTCACTTCGGGCAGCACTGCAGGCTGCGTAATGACTCGCTGCAAGTAGCAGTCAAGCAGGACATGATCGGTGGAGTTAGCTGTGGGTAAATCCGACACCTGTGACGGTCTAGCCCGAGGGGAGAGGATCTCGGGGAATGGACACACAAGTGGGACCGTTTCGTCCCTGGACGACAGGTGAGCCAGGGAGGAAAGCATCTGCTGATGCGTCCAACAAGCCGACGTGGTGTTGCGCCAGGAAGTGGCATTCACGGGAGCTGTGTCTTCTTTCAAACGACAGGAGGAGCTGACAGGGATGCTGGTGTCGCGTCAGCGCGCGCAGGGAGCGGCGTGAAGTGATGCCTGGAGTTGCCCCTGTGGGTGTAGCTGAGTTTCTTAAAAAGAGATTTCCCCAGCAAGAGTGGCATGCCAATACCGGCCAAGTGGGACTTGTGCTTCACCGATGGGGTAGGGACGCCTCCGGTATTTGGGTGAGTCACTTTCGATGTCGTATGCGGGAGGATGAACGACACCTGCACACGATGACTGGACTGCATTTCTTTGTTTGCGTGTGTCTTACGCTTTCTTCATTCACATGTGAAATTGAGTCATAGCAGGCTCTAGACAAACACAAGATTGTGAGTAATAATTGCTCTGTTTTCTGTGGAATGTTCTTGGAGAAGACCATTCTCCGGTCTGTCTGATCCTCTGTATGAAAAGGGTCAAGGCTGAGAGAGCAGAAAAAGCTATAGGATGCGAGCGTCATGTCCTTGAATACCATGTAGAGAAGTAGAAGAACAATGAGAAAGGAGATACTTGCAATGGCCAATCCGGACCATCTGGCGCTGCTGGAACAGGGTGTGAAGCGATGGAATCAATGGCGTACGGAGCATCCCGAGATCGTCCCTGACTGAGAGGGAGCCGATCTTTCAGGGAGACATTTCTTTCAGGCGAATTTCACGGGGGCACGGATGCGGAAGGTGAATTTGCGTGATACAGAACTGTATATGACAG
>NZ_QKUF01000064.1 GCF_003253565.1 Thermosporothrix hazakensis | reverse complement strand
ATGTCATTTCTTATATCATTTTTTGATGTCTATTCTTTTTCAAAAGATAACAGAACATTTACCTTTTGCGTATCTTTTCTCAATCTCTTTTACGTCTTTTTCAGGTCCTTTTCAAAAAGTGATTTCGTCGAAAATAGATAGCGATGGGAAGGAGAAGAGATAGAGAGGAGATAAATGTGCTGTTATGATTGAGTGAGTAACAGACTGGAGAACATCCAGGGAAAGAGAGGTGGAGCGAATCGTACTCTTGTAATGATGAGTGCCCTTGTTACAACATCTTGCACACTGAAGAGATACCTGACCTCTTCAGTGTGCCCTTTACATCCTTTCTGTCATAATCATTGCAAATGTCGAATAAATCGTCTGCGCTCACGATGGAGACGATTTATACAGACGTCGATAAGAAGCGGGCACATGTGGTCGAAGTCCTCAATGCGGGCCAATGTGAATACCTTGCAACTGCTCGAAGCGGTGGTGCGTGGTAACTTCCATGCGCAGATGGCTTTTGAAGCGATCGTGGCCCTCTTGAAGCACTCCGGCTTGCCCCGCACGCTCTCCTTTGATCGGGATTCTCGGTGTGAGGGCTCGACATCAGGGTGCGAGGCCCCCTCGGTCCTGTCCCGTTTTCTGCTCTGTGGTAGGGGGCGACCCGCTATTTGCCCATCTCAGCGCCGTGAGTTCAATGGAGGTGTCAAACGGTTTTAACAATCATCCAAGGAGAAATGTGTACAGGTGCATCGGCCTGCCCCGCTCTCGGAGGGACGTGAGGTTACAGGGCCTCTCAGCGGCATTCCAATGAGCAGCGGAGCAGCCCCATCAGGGGCGTGCCTGTCGTCATCGGGCGTCCCGCGAAGCATATCCCACTCTGCCCTCGCGGCACAGGCTGCCCGAGGTGTGAATCCCGATGCTTGGTCGCGCATGCAGTTGACGGGCGGGCCTTTATGCGCCGGATCAAGGCGGATGGCTATGTGATCGTGGAACATCAACTCTCCTCCGTGATGCAGATGTTGGCGGGACAGGCGGTGGCGTTGGTGTGGTCGGGGCTCTCACCCAGTAGTTCGCTATCCTGCAAGGCGGCACGCTGCTCAAGTAGGTGCCGATCAAAGGGCTGATGGGAGCCTGTATGTTGCGAGCGCACTTCATCGAGCACATGGGCAAGTTGACTCGCTCCCAAGACCGTCTGCGCCGGCTCCGGCAACAGGCAACACACCTCTAGCTCACTGTGCATGTGAGGCGTGTTGTGGATTCATGTGTATTGATCTGCCTGGGTCTTGTCTTTCTCTTTGTTCGCTCATAGCTTATCTGCTCTTGTTCTTCCTATCTATTTAATCTTCTATTTCTTTTTGTGTACGCAGCACAACAAACTGTACCGTACTGAAAGCGGCAAATCATACAGTTGCGTGTTCGTCGTCTATTCTACGATATACCCTCCGGTTCGCGTATATATTTTATGAACGGCTTGTCCATCTCACAGCGATGTTTGCTTATCATACCCGTAGTGTTTATGAACGACTGCCATCATTGCCCTGGCACTTGGGGAGGTGTGGGGAGCTTCCTTGTACCGGTGCCTGTGCTTGCCCGTGAGTGCCTCTACCTTGATTGCCCTGCTACGACGCTATGCCCACCGGTTCCACCTCCCGTGCCTCGTGTGCTTGGCGTTGACGAATGGAGTCTATCCCCCACATGGGGAGTGGTCTTTCTGTATATCTGAAATACCGCCGCCCATGGTCCTGCTTAAACGGCACGTGGGGTAGGCAATCAGCGCCTGGTTGCAGGCTCATTTTGAAATTGCCATCGTGAGCCGTGATCGGGGCAAGACGGGTGCAAAAGCCATTCTCTTAGAGCACCACATGTTCAAGAGGTGCTTGACCGTTGGCATCTGCTGCGCAATCTTAGCAAGTCCTTGGCTTGGAATTGACACTCATGTCACTGGAGAAGCGACGAAATCGATAAGCGTATGCGTAGGCTTGAACCCTAAGGAAACATTGAGGCGTAGAATAGCCATATTGCTTCTATCGTTTGTCGTCCAAATTTGCTCAATTTGATTTTTATGTGCAAGGTGGATTGCGGTAATCTTCATAGCGGTTGCAATTCCTTGACGCCTATAGGAGAGTATAACACCGGTTACTCCCATCGTGACTTTTGTGGGATCTACAGTTTTGCGGAGCTCGCATAAGCCAACGTATTCTGACGTTGAGATGTCATATGCAATTACGGTACAAGCAAGATTTAAGAGAGGAAGACGATAGCGCTGAAAGTCATTGAATGAGAGCAAAGGTCGGGGTGGTAATAATGGAATATCAGGCATTAGTGCTTGAAGAAGCGAAAAATATTTCTGTTCTCGCTGGGGCTGAGGATCGGGTAAACTGTTATAAGGGAATAAACGCAGTGAATGGGGGAGGGAAGGGAAGCGTTCCCCTTTTATCAGTGAAATATCAAGCACAGATTCTTGCAATCGGCGAGCTTCTACAAACTTTTTCCTTCGTAAGAAGTAGAAGGTTTGCCCATCAATTTGATCCTCTCTCAATCGTTTGCGAAACTGGACTGGAGGATGCAAAGTAGCAAGATCATGAATGTGTTGATACAGCAGTGAACCCAATCCCCTGCTTCGATAGAGCGGATGCACAAAGACTCCGATACTCCAAACCTGCGGATGATAGTGATAGCAGTCTTGCGTAATCCAACAAGTTGCAATGATATCCCTCGAAGAGGCAGAGTGAGTCATCAGCCATCTCCTCTGCCCCGGAAATCTATTGTGCAGATCCAAAAATTGTAAAGCGGAAGCGGTTTGCCTGCCCTGAGCCTGAGACGGATCAGAGCAAAACAGTTCCTCTAAAAGATCGTATTCTCCCTGAAAAGGGCGCAAGTATATCATATTATATTTTATGCTTCTAATAATCGTATCGCTAAAGAATCCAGCGTTTTTTCTTGAGGCCATACCTGTTTGGCTCGACGATAACAAGCGATAGCTTCCTCACGCCGTCGTTTGCTTTGTAAGGATATCGCTCCTTCTATCCCCTTCAGGAGATATGCTTCCATAGCATCCTTATCACCTTCCTCTAAGGCAATTCTTGCTTGATAATTATATACCTGGTACAAAGTACGTGGGGAAACAGGGATTTTTTGCTCTACAAGAGGTTGCATGGCACTACTGGCTTGGCTGAGATGGCCGGTATCAAGAAAGATTAAACCTTTTACGAAGTATAAATTCCCTTCTGTAAACTCTGAATACAGATAAGCGGGATCTTCAGCCGCTCTTTCAGGGAAAGTTTGGCAAGCTTGTTGGATCAAAGCCGAGACTTTCTCGTGCTCTTCGTAGCAACGAGCTAGCACCATAGCAAGGCGCATTGCCATGCAACTTTGCAATAACGGTGAAACTCGAGAAAAGAATGGCCACGCTTCCTGTATAGCGTGTAAAGCTGCTTTGTTTTCGTTTCCATAATAGTACGAGCAGCAGAGATGTATACGAGCAGCAGCTTGAAGTAATGGTGTCTGGGACATGTCTGCGTATATTACGGCTTGCTGGCAATATTTTTGTCTTGTTTTTATGTGAGTAGTATGAAATGCAATTAATCCTAACTGTAGATATGCCTGGCAAGCAAGTTCTGCTGCATCTTTATTTTGCTTTGCGAGTTGGGATAAAGCCGGGAGATATCGCGACAATGTCTTCTGGATAAAGGTATATTGATGGCCTCCTAGCAAATGCCAGTTTGCCACTATGCCTGCCGCAGCATGACAAAGAAAATCCTCAATTGGGAATGTCTGTTTATAGGGCGGAAAGTTCACAGCAGTTGCCATGAACGATAATGCCCCGAGCAGTGCATCTCTACGCGAAATAGGCTGTTGAGCGGACATAGCCGTGATCTCCTTATCTAGGATTTGCTGAAGCTCGCCTAAGGAAAATCCATGATACTTACATTGATACACAAAAGAAAGAAATTGTGCAACAGTAGCACCTATAAGTATATTTTCTTGTTCTTGTTCTTCTTCTGGTGAGGAAAGCTCAAGTGTTGAAAGGGAACTACAAAGTTGCGAATTGAGAAATAGGGGATGCTTTTCTCTTTGAGGGGCTTCAAGAGCACTTATGTTCTGATGTGCTGTCCTATCAAAAGGTACTATGAGCTCAATTGGTGATGCTTGCAGTATATTTTGGAGTTGTGCGATGGATCGAGCCGGGACTTGACACTGCTTAGCTATCTCTAATATCTTCATTTGGACGGAAGGCGGCTGATTCATGGAAGTGCACAGCAACTGCTCTATTCCTTCTGAATCATTTTGATATCTATCAAAATATGACTGCACTCGAGAGAGGTCTTTTTTTGAAATTAAATCTCCAAATGCAAGAGCTCTCATCGTTTTTTGCCTAATCTTTTCTATTTGAGAGCGTAGTGATCGTATACCATGTTCCTCAGTCCAAGCCGCAGAAATATCATCAGACAGGAACATTCCTCTATCTATCAAATTTTGTGCCTCTTGCCATAAGGGAAGAGCATCTTGTAGAGAAGAAAGTTTCTCTGCGCGAGAAGCTAACTCCAAGACAGCCTCTGCATCCCACCAGAGAAGCGTTTGGGGGTGCAATGTAAGACGTCCTGACCGTTGGCTGAACAGAAGTTCTGGAGGGACAGCAAGTCTTGTCTTGCTAATCGTTTGCGAAAGGCGATGCAATTTCTCTTTTGAGCTAATAGGCCGCCCATCGAGATCGAAAGAAGGCCAAAGTCGAAGGAGCCAGTTGCGAGGTAGGCTTCGATCCTTCGCACATAATAAGCACACCAGCACTCCTCTTAAGTATTTCATTTTCTCTAATGAGAACGTATGGCGGTAGTCTGCTGTTCTTGATTCAAGTGTCATAGAACCAAACGTATAAACATACATCCTCGGTCCTGATAGTTGATATGCTTCTTGCATCTGTCTTCCTCCAGCTTTTTAAGGGCTCAGAAATGGATAGGATGTTTATTGCTTGTATACTACAACAGTATAATAAGATAATAAAATTATTTCCAGTATTGAATATAGATTTTTGTATTCGCATATGCATCTTAATGATGACCACTTTATAATATGAAAACATTTTAATGAAAAAGATAAAAAATATAAAAATACAGTAAAAAGATACATTCAATGTTACATTGATAGCTGGTCCCGTTCGGGTTCGAACGCTCGGGACGGTAGAACAGGCTCAGTGCCTCTTTCTGGCCCTGCAAGCTGCCGCCTCTGAAGAGACTCGGGTGCTCTTGCTTCACAGTCGCTTTCTTCTACACAATCGTCAGCGTCTCGAGTTCGAACTCGAAGCGCTACTGGGCCCTACATAATGGGAGCAGCGGCACTATTTGGGGTCAGATGTGCTCGGAGTTGCGATCCAAGTCATCGAGGTAGGGGTTAAACATCTCCGTGCAATGTATCTATTGAAGCATGCTCTGGACCCTCCCTGTCCTGTATGGGTGTCTCTTGATGACACATGACGATTACATGATCGTCCCCTGATCGCGGGGACAACATTTCCGCGGCAAGCATGCGGGCCGTTTCTCGATCGATTGCGAGCACTTTGATATCGAGGATCAGCTCCGCCCGAAACAGAAAAATTTCCTTGCCCGGTGGTGGCTCCACAATCTCAGCGTCTGCCAGGGAGAAAAGCCCAGATTCCTTCCCAGAGGGTGACAGAAATACTGGTTCCCGTCAAACGAAGCGATCGTATAGGGTGTCTCAGGCTCATCGGCCTCATAGCCGATCACATGGATCAGCTTCCCTTGCACGGTGCGATACCAGCGGTCTTGACGAAACAACGCTTTACTCATGGGATTGCTCCTGCTCAGAGAGAACGCCAAGAGCCCAAAGCATCGCAATGGCAAGCTGACGAGCATTTATAGTGATAAGCAGATGTGCGAGTACCGTTGTGATGGACCAGTTCTCTGAGGAGACATCGGCAAGCAGCCCGACGACAACCCGTTTCTGTTGCTCTGGCGAGAGGTGTTTGACCTTTTGCAGAAGCTGTTCCAGGCGGTATTCTGGAATGCGCCGAGGATGCTGGTCCGGGAGTTTTTGAGGAATCTCGCCCACGATTTCTGCGCCACACTGCTGGCATTTGTAGATCTCCTGATGCCCTCGTAAGAACCAGTCCTGGCACGGCCCGTGACACGTCGGCTCAAAGCCGAAGATGTGCTGGTCAACCAGTGCAAAAATGGCGTCATTGCTCAAGGTCGTCTGCTTCATGCTTCTCTCCTTCCTTCTCGATCGATTTCAGTAGCTCTTTGTCCTGTTGTCGGTGTCCGATCCGTTCGAGAAACTCCCCAAGAAGCTGGTCGCCTTTCAGAAGCTGGATTCTGCACTCAAAATAGGCAGGATCATTTGCCGCCTCCAAAAATACGCGACGCGCTTCCTGAGGATTAGATCCACTGTACAGCGTCTGGTTTCCTGCTTTGACTGTGTAGTTAGCTACCATGATTCCTCTCATTGCGATGAAGAAGAAGTTGTGATACAAAAGAGACAGAGAAAACTCCGATAGCGAGAAACAAAAGCAAAATAGTTCTTTAAAAACAGAAGAACTCTCTAAGAGAAGCATACATGATATGTACAGGATAAAATGGAGAAAATCGCTCTTGAATCAATAAGATATCATCAAAGAGCGATCAAAAATGGTCCAGATATTGCCGAAAGGGAATACACGATGAAAAAAGCTCTCCATCCCAACCAACTGAAGAAGCTGCTCGCCATCGCAGGTCTCTCGCAAAGAGAAGCCGCGCAAGAGGCTAATATACCAGAAGGAACATTCCGCCATTATGTGGCAGGAGATCAAGTCATCCCTCGACGGGATCGTGTTAAAATCGCTCGGGTTATTGGTTGCGATATCCAGGCATTGGCACCACAATATGATGTGCAAGATCAGCTTCCCTCGAAACTGAAGGGCAAAACCGCTTCATTTGAAGCTGACGAATATTTTGCTTTTGGATCTGTAAAAACAAACATTATCATTCTTGATGGAGACGGAACAGATGTCTATATTCCCGAAAACATTCACACCTTTTATGACCCCCAACCAGCAACCTTCTTTGACGAGGTCATACAGGCAAAGAAGCAGATCCAGCAAGAGCAGGAAGAGAGAAAACGAAGCGGGAAGCCGTATCAATGGAATGGGGCAAAGGTTCTTCTCTCCCGGATCGTTATCAGCCGAGAACCGGTTCATGAACAGATGACTTTGAGTTTGTGGTTTAAGCCGAGAGACCATTATATCGGACTGGCTACCCGTCG
>NZ_QKUF01000063.1 GCF_003253565.1 Thermosporothrix hazakensis | reverse complement strand
CGTCGAACGCTTCTGGACAGCCTGCCGCTACGCGTCGTCGCACTGCGGCGCCGCGCAAGCAGGCTGGATGAAGGAAGAATCCCCGCCCTTCTGGCCTGGGGAGTGTCAACAGTTATGAACATGTGATGCGTGACTATGTAGTAAAGAATCAAAAGTTTGCCGGAGCTGTCAAGGATTTTGTGCCGAAGACATGGGCACAGGTCTGCTTTCCGGCAAAATGATGCAGGATACTCTACAGGCTGCCAACGCTATTACGCTCAAGAACTACGAAAGCGGACGCTCATAAGGCAGCTTGCGATTCTGGTATAGTCTGGCGATGGACAACCATCACCATTTGAGAGATGAGCACTCCGGCTCAACTGCTGATTTGCAAGGACTACGCTCTGCCTGGGGGCCACTGAGCAGAGGCGTAGATCCTTGCAGTGGAAGAATAGGCTGTGCTCCGCCTTTCTTCTCATCTTCTCAGGTGGCTTTTTGTCCGTAGGTGCGGCCTCCTGTAAAGTCTATACCAACATATGGATCGTCCCCAATAACCCAGGCATCATGTCCGGGAGGAATGTCAGCGATATCACCCGGGCCTATTTCTTCCTGTGTTCCGTCCTCCATCTGAAGCTTGAGGTGACCGGAAATGGTGTAGCTAAGGTGTGGTATCTGACAACTGGACGTGCCAACGGTAGGCTTCACATGTTCCGACCATCTCCAGCCCGGCTCAAAGGTGGTCTTCATAATCGTGTTGTCGCCGACGTTGAGAACTTCAATTCTGGTTTTCGGCAGGGTCCGGGTTTCATCGGGTTTGCTGAAATGCTTCTTCTGTATTGTTGCCATATGGCAAACCTTTCCAGGCAGCAATGAGAGATCACTTTCTCTGCCAGAATAAGGAAGGACGCTGTACGATGGGGTATGGAACAGGTCCCAGTTGAGAAAGAGGCGGAAAAGAGGCGAGCTTCAAAGAACCTTGCTCCAGCGATCTTTTTTTCAGTATAGTCTTCCCTGTGAAGCAGAGCCTTTCAGGTATTCATCAGGATATCCCGGACGAGCTGCATGCCTTCGCGATACTGTAATGCGGTTTATCTGCCGGGGTAACTCACTGATGTTGGGTGAAGATCTATGGAGGGTTGACCCTATCTGACCCTGGTCTGCTGATAGCTTTCATTGGTCACAAAATCAAGCTGAACTGAGAGAAAAAAACAGTACGGCCCTTGAACTTGTTCTGTTTCGTGTACAACCAGAGGTAGCCTGTGAGGATTTCTGGCTGCCGTCGATGAGACAACCACTTTGTTGAAGACACAGACAGGCTTTATCAACAGGACGGTTAGTCAGGCGATAACCGGGGAATGGCTGGATCTGCTTTCCTGGGAATCTGTGGAGGATGCCAAAGCAGCCGTAGCAGTATTTCAGACGACTCCAGCCGGAAAACGCTTCTCCAGCTATCTGGACCCGCAGAGTGTTCAGGTATTCTATACAGAAACTGTCGTGGAGTCGTTCAGGTGAACCTTTCGGGGGCTCTGCCATAAGTAAGGGAGTTCAGGTGACGGGGAGAGATGAGGGGTGAATACTGAGAAGGAAGTCTGCTTCCTCCTTATTTGCTCTTATCCGGTAAGAAGCCATCCTTCCTTCTTCGGTTTAAACGCAACACTTGAAAGCCTTTTATAAGGCTACAGCTTGAGCCAGCCAGTCCGAATCTGCCAGTGCTTTCCTGCACGTATGTGCCTGACGATTGCCTGTTGCAGTGTCGTGCGCTGAGGCAGTTCGTCAAGTGCAGGAGCGATACGCCTGAAGACATATCTCATAATGTTCTGGTCATCGGTGATCCCATCTGGAAGCAGGTGAAACCGCTGTTGAAAGCGGATGATATGCGACGTGGGCGGTAAATAGTCTGCAAGCTGTGGATCGAGAAGCCAGGATGAACATTGTGCGATATGGTATGTTTCTTCCGGGAAATGGCGCGCAAAGAACCTGCGAGCCTGCTCAAACGATTGATCACAGGCTGATGGTTCCAATGAGCCCCCCGATTCAGGGATATGGACAGAAAGAGCCGATGGCTGAAGATCGACATTGGAGACTGTTGGGTTTGTCTCCCCGAGAAAGTAGGTGCGCTCAAATTGGAGCCGCCCGAGGCGATAGAGTGTTCCACTAAAGTGGCGCATGGGCCATTGAGGCGTGTTCAAAGATGTTTCTCCGACCATGCGGCGGTAGATAGCAATATTTTCGCCGAGGTCAGCAAGCGTTGCCCAGGATATTTCATCGGGTATGCCACGTTCCCGGTGCCATTGTCGTATGGTAGGAAGCGTGGCAAGAAATACATAGACGTAGAAAAGTCTGCCCATCGCTCCCAGATGTGATGGGAGTGGTTGCCACGAGGGGAGTGATAATGTTGGAGTATCTATCTGTGCGACAAGCTGTTGATGACACCGTTGCAGTAGCCACCACCATTCTGGAGGTAGAGTCGGCTGAGGCCATGCACTGATGATCTCAGCGGCGTCTTCGGGCTCTATGTGGAGGCGTGCCAACAGTTCGTCTCGTTCACCAATCGCGGGGAGTGCAAAGGTCGAGCCTGTTTGCTCTAATGCCTCCAGTTCTTTGAGCCAGGGAAAGAAGTCATCATGCAGTCCGAGTCGCTTGCTCACTTCGGTGGCCGTCAATTGTTGTAGGGACATTATTTCTCCTTCCAGAGATAGCTATGATAGTAGCAATTGAGATAAGCAGGTGCTTGAGTTCCACAGTTTTTTTATCAACTGGCCTGTAGTGTAGAGAGAACAGATGAGCGCTTGAAGCCAGCTAAGAAGCCTCGATGGGAGAAACTCCTGAAAGTATATTCTTTATTAAGAGCGTTCAATAGCTTATCAGCATTACGCTTCAGCCCCTTTGCATATAGTAGGATTGTACTTCATCTGCTGCCTGTTGATAGCCTCCTGTCTCCTGGAAGAGCTGCTGAAGCCTTCTCGCTGCTTTCTGATAGCGTGGATCAGAAAAGATGGCATCCAACGCCCGACGCAAATTATCAATTGAGGGTGGCTCACCAGCCGCTCGCTCGACAAGAAGGCCCGCTCCCTGTTTGACGATGATTCGTGCATTGAGCCGCTGTTCTAACTGATAGGGAACAAGAATGAGTGGTACTCCATAATACAACCCCTCGTGAATACTATTCATGCCACCATGTGTGATAAATATATTGGTTTGTTCAAGCACTTTCAGTTGTGGAACAGTAGAACGCACAATGAAGTTTGACGGAATAGCTCCAAGCTTCTCAATGGCAGTCCCGTTTCCCGTTGAAAGGATAAATTGCGCGGGATAATCGCCAAAGGCCGCAAAACAGCGCTGATAGAATTCCATCTGTCTTGTATGGATTGTTCCCAGGGAAATATAGACAATTGGACTCTTCCTCTCAGTGGGCAGGAAGAAAGCATCACTTCTGATTTGCGGGTTGATAGAAGGGCCAACGAAACGAAACGTCTCATCAATAAGTGTTGTTTTCGGCTGTAAAGCGCGTAGCGTGAACACAAGATTCAAGCTGCCGCGTAATGGTAGCAGTGGTCGTTCCTTTGGAAATGCTCTTCGATATTTCCTGATGAGGCGTGAGCGCATGATAAACACAGAAGGGAGCTGTGGGAGGATTTGCCAGAGATAGCGCATGGAATGCGCACCCTCACTCATAAGATGGCTTGGATCATAGACAAAGTGACTGATTGAAGATGCCGCTCTCAGGTTTAACAGAGTTGCGACCATTTTTCCCCATAGTGCCATTGAGTCGAAAATTATCAGATCAGGCCGGTGACGTGGAAGGTGGTCGAGCAAATAAGGGAGCAGATTTTCCGTTGCGGCCAGGAGCAGGCTCCCGAGGTTCGCAAGATTGCCTCCCCGGAGTGCGGCTCCAATGCTTGTGGCGCTGATTTCGGTCTCGGGATACGCATAGAACATAGAGCCGGTTTGCTCGATAGGCCGGCGAAATTCTTCGTGGTTGTAGTAGATTATCTGTTCTCCCCGTTGGACTAACTCCTGTGCCAGTGGAAGTGTGGGATTCACATGCCCGAAAGCAGGAGAGCCGAGAAAGACGATAGTTCCCATGAGCTTCAGATCCCTCCTATATAAAGAGGCATACAGGTTCTTCTCAAGAAGCAACTTGCAATACGAACTCTCTCCCTATCTATATGTATAGTATCAGGCAAGTGATTAGCATGCGTGTTTTCGTTTATCTTGAGATAGGAGCTGTAGCATCTGGTCTTCTTGCGTATCGGATCGCAGTGTGCCTGTATGCTTTATTCTCGCCTCAATGCCCATCTCTTTGTGTCGAGCTAACCTGTAAAGCAACGGCAATGGGTGCACCCTTCGAGATTGACCGATTGGTTGTTTCTGGGGGATAAAACCAGGGGCCGGTATTCTTTTCCTCCTTGTATACAGAGATGATGCATTTTCAAGAATTCTTGTTGGTTCCATGATAGCTTAGAATAAGCTCTTAGAAGGTAGTATACCATATGTGATCCTGTGGGAATGCAACATTTCTGGAGAGACTGTGAAAAGGAAGAGAGCCTATCAAGGGACCCACTGATAGGCTCTGCTGTTTATTTGCGAAGTGATGGGATTATCCCTGTGTTGCCCTCATAAAGTCTAGCGTACATACGCTTTATGAGGCGATGCTGTTTAACTCAGCCAGATCGTCCTCGGATAGGGTCAGTGTTGCCGCGCTGACATTCTCGCGTAAATGCTCCACCGATGAGGTACCTGGGATCAGCAGAATGTTCGGCGAGCGCTGAAGCAACCATGCCAGAGCAACGACCATCGGCGTGACGTTGTGACGGGTGGCAACTGCCTGAAGCTTGTCCGACTGAAGCGGGGAGAAGCCACCAAGCGGGAAGTAGGGCACATAGGCGATACCCTGTGCTGCGAGAGCATCGATCAGGTCATCATCGTCTCTGTGTGCGAGATTATAGGCATTCTGCACGCATACAATTGGTGCAATAGATTGGGCCTCGGCGATCTGTTCGGCGTTCACCGTACTGAGGCCGAGATATTTGATCAGCCCTTCTTGCCGCATTTGAGCGAGTACTGTGAACGGTTCTGCGATTGAGCCGGGAGCCGGGCTGTGGAGATTTCCCACACGCAAATTAACAACGTCAAGCACGTCAAGGCCGAGATGCCGAAGATTGTCGTAGACAGCTTGACGGATCTGATGTGGAGCAAGTGCCTGTGGCCAGTTTCCCTCGGCATCTCGCAACGCACCAACCTTCGTGACAATGTGCAGATTATCCGGGTAGGGGTGCAGTGCTTCCTTGATGATCTCGTTGGTGACATATGGGCCGTAGAAGTCGGCCGTGTCGATATGGGTAATGCCCAGATGTACCGCTTCGCGCAGTACAGCTATGGCAGCGTTGCGGTCAGCAGGAGGACCAAAGGCGTGCGGTCCTGCCAATTGCATCGCGCCATAACCCATACGTGTGACTGTCAGACCCTCAGCCAGCGTGAATGTACCTGCGGCCTGTGCTGGTAGATGACTCTGTTCATTTGTGGAATGCGATATCATAGAAGTTTTCCCCTTTTTCTGTTAAATGGATGACCATCACATGACGGCTGTGTGATACACTGAAGAGTATGACACAGAGGCTCTCATATAACCAGAACTTCTTTATCATAGAATTGAGACTAGTAGGATAAGGAGTAGAGAGGACAATGAACGACAAACAACGCAGACAGGAGCTTGCAGATTTCCTTCGCACGCGACGCATGCGCCTCTCTCCTGAACAGGTCGGGTTAAACAATGGAGGGAGACGACGAACGCCAGGATTACGGCGCGAAGAAGTGGCTCTACGCGCGAATGTAGGCGTTGCCTGGTATACGCTGTTAGAGCAAGGACGTGCTATTCATCCGTCGAGGGAGGTGTTGCAGAACATTGCTGATGCATTACTGCTGACATCCGCTGAACGGCAATACCTTTTCTCACTTGCCGATCAATCGCCTCACATCGATACTCATATATCTGATGAGCAGGTAAGCCCTGCATTACGCCGTGTGCTTGATGGGCTTCATCCTTTTCCTGCCTACATCGTTGGTCGTCGGTGGGATTATCTTGCCTGGAACATGGCCGCTGAGCAGGTTTTTTTGTTGTTCAGGTCGGTGCCTCCATATGAACATAATGTTGTCTGGCACCTTTTTGTTGATCCAATGCGTCAGCAGATATACAAGAATCCTTCATGGGAACAGGTAGCGCAGAAAGTGCTGGCAGAGTTTCGTACGAATAGTGTGCACTATGCTGATGAAGAATGGTTCGGTGGCTTGATCGCTGATTTACAGCGGGTAAGCCCTGAATTTCGCGCATGGTGGCCTCGTCATGACGTACGTGGGATAAGTGAGATGCGAAAAGAGATTGTGCACCCATTGGTGGGAGACCTGGTATTTGAGCATACAACCCTACAGGTGCCTGCTATGCCCGAACTCAAACTTATGGTCTACACACCACTATCCGAAATGGGAACACAGGAAAAGCTACAGCGCCTGCTGGATCAGAGTGTGATGAATGCTGTATAGACCAGCAGGAAATGTTTCGCTTTGAGTGGGATGATGACGGCACCTGTATGTTTCAGGATGCATTCTATCTCATAAAGCTCGACATGCCTGATCCAGGCGCTGGCTGTAATTCTCCACAGGTTGAGGGGGCATATGTTCTCTATCTCTCTTCTTCTTCTATTCCTGGATACCCTTTCAATCGAGTGTTCTGGTTCCTCATAGACTGCTATCAGATATTAAAATTTCGTGGCTCCGGTTGTCTACAATGTATGCTGGAACTGGCACGCTTCACGCTAGAAGAGCACGGAATGGAAAGAAGTTCAATATTGAAAAGGGTACACTGATTGAGTGCTCACTTCTGCTGATGAGGACAGGAGAGAGCTTGCGTTGATTCGCACGAGGAATTGTCTGTGTGTTTGCATTTGCCGCTTGAAAGTATTCCTTTCTGGCGGCACATTAGTGAGAGCGGCGATAACTGGAAGGGGAGACCCCTGGCGAGCGTTGGAAGGCCCGGCTGAACGTTGAGGAGTTGGTGTAGCCGAGACTGAGCGCTATTTCCGTAATGCTGAAGTCTGTTTCTGTCAGAAGCTGGACTGCCTTAAATTGCTTTATCTGTCTAATGGAGCCAGTAATCAGGATGTCACGTCCCCGGCCCGAGAGCCACCGCACGTCATCAGGGAAATCCTGAAAGGAGTACCCGACATATCGGTCAATGGTGTCTCTGGCCTGCGTAATGAGGGACGCAATCCAGTCATCTTGCTGCGTGGTGCGGATGTCAAGAGCGCGCCTGACATCCTCCAGAGTACAGAACTCTACCATATCCACACCTACACAGCAGTGTGGATCGCCAGCGCCCTTTCAGGGTGCACGAGTTGAATGTCATAATCAGCCGTCACACCGAACTGTTTGCGGCGACCGAAGTCATACAGGGGTCGGGTCGGCCGTCAATTCAGGGCGACGTTTCCACGCGATGAAAGCCCAGTGCGGGGCGACCAGCAGCGCGACGTTGGTTGCCGTCTTCGCGTCTGTAGCACCCTCCTGGAGGTCAGTGAGGGTGATGAGACACGATGATGCGGATGTTGTGCGGAACGCCTACCTCCCCACGCAACATAACTTGCGGTGAAGCATAGCGGAGGTCATTGCGGACCTTATCGTCTTTAAGGAGGTCACGGTATTGCTTGTTTGTGATGACAAGTCGCCA
>NZ_QKUF01000062.1 GCF_003253565.1 Thermosporothrix hazakensis | reverse complement strand
GCGCTGTTGCTCTGGCAGCAGGCCGAGGCCCTGAGAGGGGGAGGCACCTTCCTCTCTGATGATGTGGCGGCCCCCTGGAGAGAGCAGCGCATTGTTCGGCGTAAACAGGAGAAGATCGATCGTGCCCGCCGGCAGATGCTTCGCGGTTTGGGGCTGAGTGTGCTTGCACTCGGAGATGCGGAGAAGGCGCATGAGTATTTTTGTGACTATTTCCAGGAGCTCCCGAGCGATTTCCACACGCTTGAGACCGTGATGGAGCTCATGGTGAAGCAGAAGCGGCCTGATCTTGCGCTTGGGTGCTACGAGCTTGTGGAAGAAAAGGTGCGGACTGGCAAGAGCCCTTTTCCACTCCCGCTCTCTGTTCAGAAATGTGTGAATCAATTACGTCATGACTTCACTACCTCTTCTTATGCTCATGAAAAGTATGATATCCAATGGAGCTCTTCCAGCAAATTAGAAGTCCCATATGGAAAAGCGAATTTGCTACCTCCAGGCTTGTGGACATGGCCCCCGATATCGGAGGAAATGATAGTGAATGGTGTGACGACACGCCGCTCTTTCCTTCAGGATACAATTTATGCAGCTTGTACGTCTTTTGTTTTGTCTTCTGCGACACCCTCTTCGGCAGAGATGATCTGGCGCATTGAGAAGGCAGTACATCATCCTGCGACGCTTGATACAACTGTCGTGCAGGGATTAGAGACGATCACTCAAACCTATTGGAGTCTAAGCAAAAATACATCCAGTGATATTTTGAGTGGCGTTGTCGGGCATTTCTCCACTATTGCTCAACTACTCAAAGGGGCGACGACAAAACAGTATGCACCGCTTTGCTCGCTCGCAAGTCAAGTCGCCCAAATTATCGGAAAAACGCTCTGTGATCTTCAGGAATATTCCCTGGCCTATCCCTATTATGTCTTTTCGCTCAAGACGGCTCAAGCAGCCTCTCATCCTGAATTATATGCAGTTGGATTAGGAAGAATAGCTTTATTGTTTATCGCTTCAACACAGCCTGAGAAAGCACTCCCTTTTCTTGAGGAGGCAAAGAAGAGTAAAGTGCAGAATGCCAGAATTCAAGCCTGGCTCGCAGCCGTTGAAGCAGAAGCGTTTGCCTACCTGCGTAGGGAACAGGCGTGTTTCTCTGCACTGGGTAATGCAATGGAAGCGTTTGCCTCTCGTGAGCCCTCGCCTGATCACTATTGTACTGGTTTGACCCCATCGCGGCTGAGAAGTTATCACGGAATTTGTCTGATGCTGCTTGGACGATCACAGCAAGCAGTCACATCCTTTCAGGAAGCGCTTCAACAGGCAGAGCAAACAGCGTTGCGACATCAATCCAGAATCTCGATTGACCTGGGCAAGGCGCTTCTCCTCCTCGGTGAGAAACAAAGCGCTGCTCAGTACGCATACAGGGCGCTTGAACTGGTAAAGCAAACGCGCTCGTTACAAGTTCTCCAACGCCTTGAGTCACTCAACATCCGATTACAGGATCACGAACTCCAGGAACAGATACAAAAGACCCATCAGATGATCAAAGCGGAGGTACTATGAAGGTACTCTATCTGCTCGTGTGTGCTGCACCTCCTGCACATGAGACGAAAACGGTGGTCCGTGCTCTGCAACAAGCGGGATGGGATGTCTGGGTCATTGCTACCCCACAAGCCACACGATGGATTGATATGACGGCTTTAACTCAACTCACCGGCCATCCCGCGCGCAGTGACTATCGGCTTCCTGGTGAAGCTGATCCATTGCCTCCGGCCCATGCAATTCTCGCAATGCCTTTGACCTTTAATACCATTAATAAATGGGCCTGCGGGATCAGTGACACGCTGGTGACCGGCCTGCTTTGTGAGGCGCTTGGACGGGGAACTCCGCCCATCGTGGCAGTCCCTTGCCTGAAGATGGACCTGGTACGTCATCCGGCCTTCCAGAAACATATCAATTTGTTGCGAGAAAGCGGCGTTCATGTCCTTCATGAGCCAGAACGCTATAAATCACCGCAAATGGTTCCTCTTGAAGAAGTTATCGAGACGCTTCAAGCAGTGACAGCACATCAGGAAGCGCATGAATAATGGCATTGGGTTGGACCAGACTGGCAAGCGGAAGCCCTTGGGCCTCTCGATCATACCAGATTGCGGAGAGACCAAGTCGCTGAGGAGCCGCAATATCCAGTTCCAGGTTATCTCCAACCATCCACACATGCGAGGGCTGGAGTTGCAATCGGGTCAATGCTCCAGAATATGCAGAAGGCTCAGGCTTAGCAGATCCTGTTTCCTCCTCGATCAATATCAACGAAAAGAAGGACTCGAGCTGAAAGCGTTGAAGCTTGCGCCGCTGATAGGTCGCATTCCCATTGGTGAGCAGGGCAAGCCGTATCCCGAGCTGTTGTAGCTTCTGAAGCGTCTCGTCTGCTCCTGGAGCGAGCTCGCGCTGTTCTCGATGTCGTTCAAACTCCTGGACCAGCTGATCGGTAAGAGAGACATCTGCTCCAAGATGATGAAGTGCGAGAGCTGCCTGTTCTTTTCGAGCGACAGAGGGATCAAGCCTCTCTCTTCGTTGTTTCTCAGGATGGTCCTTGATACGCTCCTTCCGGAGTGCATCTGCATGAAGCAGGGCTTGGAAAAGCGCCTTCGCATCAACAAGGTGAGCAAAGGGGATACACGCTTTTTTCCAGCTTTGCTCCGCTGGCTCTTTCTCGAGCAGCAACGTTCCATCCAGATCAAAGAGAAGAGCGTGTGGATAGCTCAGAGTACTCATATCCATATTATATCAGAAAAGAGAGGCTCTTTCATCGAGTTCGTTTTGAAGTCAGGGGCTTGCAGGAAGAGCAGCAGGCTGAGCAGGTGCCGCACAACGGGCTTCCGCATTCTACTCCGGAGCCATCTCACGCCAACCCTATGAAAACGATGGACAACGCCTCAACTCACACCTGCGGCAATCGGATCACCACGCGCCAAGCTGTTTGCGCGAGTTTATGCGCTCACCCGCTAAGGCGAGTGCGCTCCAGAGAGCGTCTGACAGCGTCAACTCTGCCCAAACACAGTGCGCAGGTCTCTGAAAGCAGGAAGCACCTGACGGATCGACGGGCACCTCCCTCACCACTCGCTTACCTATTGCGGCAGAAGGCCCCTGGCTTGAGCCCTGTCTTTTATACACATTTTACAAACGGAGGCGATAAGCGAGATGAAAGCCCTCAAGCAGGGTCTGAACCCGGAGCCAGCCCGCCCACAAGGTCTTCCAGCCTGCTGGCCCATCCCGGCGACGAGCCAGGTAGCCCCCAGGCGAGCGACTTCTTGCCAGAAGACCTGGATGGTCATACTGGCAGGGTCAAGGCCTGCTTGCGTGGCCACTACCGTCAGTACATCAACGTCGAGCACTTCACAGGTAAACCGATCAGGTTCACTGCGGGCAAGATCTCGCTGTTGCAACAAGCGAACGGCGACTGGCGAGAGCAAGCCCAGCAGTCGGAAGAACCGTTTACCTGTTTGGAGTTGACGTTGCTGCAGGCGGCAGCCTGTTTTGAGGCATTGATGAGAGTCTTCCACGACCCATCGATGTCCATACCAGGTGCCTCGCTCCCATGCCTCTTGCAGGGTCGCAGTCTGCACAGAGGTCTGCACAACCCATTCCAGAGGCTCTTCTCCTGCCGGAGGTTGCTCCTCCCAGAGGCGAATGACCCACAGAGGGAAGGGGTGTTTGTTCGCATGCGGCTCGTTGCGTGGCGGCAACCCTGTCATCGGGCCAAAGGAGATCTCAAGGAGCGTGGTGCGAGCCTGTCGGCCATGCGTCGGTGGAACCTCGAACACACGACGCTGCCGACTGGGCCAGGCGCGGACCTGTTCCAGCAGATCCCCCACCTCTTCCTCCTCGTTTTGGGCTCGTCGGTTCTGAGCCGCGCGGACCAGAAAAGGGGTGTGGGTTTCTCGAGAGGCATGAAAGAAGTCGAACAGGTCGGCCCCACGATTCCCCACATGCACGATGCTGGTTGTGTCGGGAAACGTGCCCCCCTGTCTGAGCAGGCGCATCCACCCGTCCGTTTCTCGGTCCTGGCGAAAGCGACGCTGGCTGCGTCGTTCGCTCTTTGGGGCGGGAGCACGAACAAACGCTTCTTGCGAGACACACCCCACAACGGCTCGGCTTTGGGGCACAACCACCAGCATCGTTTGCAGGAAAAAGCCTTGCCCTCGCTCATTGCCGACCTGCCCCAAACCACTCACATGAAGACGATGACTCAAATCGACCTCGGTGGTATCCTGAAGCAGCAGAACCACTGGGTGCCGAACGATCTCTTCTCGCGTGTGCTGAAGATGTGGCTGCATCAGCGCTTCAAAGGTGACATCTTCTTGATCCAACAAACAGTACAAGGCGATGACTTCTTTCCAGCCCTGCATCTGGGCAGGCAACGAAGCCGAAGCATTGGCAGCCATCTGCGCAGCCACCCGAACCTCTCGCCAGGTTCGATGTGCATCCTGGAGGTGATAAGCTCCAAATGTGCGTTCTGCCCACAGCTTCGGGTTCAACATCTCTTCACTTCTCATCGTCCTCTTCTAGCAGTTCTCATTTGTGTATAAATGTGGGGCCTATTTCTGACCCTTGAAGTCCCCAGTATACTGGGAGGTAGGGACAACGTAGAAATGGAGGATATGATGAATCGAAACAAATGGATCCTATTTGACTGTCCGTTATGCAGACAGCCAATGCGAATCTCCTTTCATCAGCATATGCTAAAGCAAGGGAAGGAATATCTCGAAACCTACTACAAGTGTGATCCGTGCGACATCTCTCTAAGAAACCGGGTTCCCAGAGAGAAAGCGGCCACTATCGTAGACGAGAGACATTTCCCCCCGCCTCTCATCTCGTAAGCAAATCGAATTCTAGACTGGTAGCTCAAAGGCTGCCGGTTTTCTCTTTCTTTACTGCCTGCTTCCTCTTATTCGTGAGGGGGAAGAGGACTGACTGATAGCCAAAGGAGGAGGCAGATCGCCTCACTTGAGCGATGGGGCGTATCCGCGATAGAAAAATGTTTCCAACGTCCGAACGGTTCTTCTTCATAGAAGGGCAGCAATGCCCTTTACACATCCCGTATAAATCCGCTGGACAAATCACTTTCCGCCACATCGAGGTGCGAGCCACGATGTGGCGGAAAATGATTTGTCCCCCGCGTGATATGGAATATTGAGCCGGCAGCGTTGCCCTTCAAAAAAAGAAAAGCGTTCAGATGTTGGGAGCATCTATACCTCCTTTGGCTTATCAGTGACACTCCGCTTCGTCTCAAGACGAGCGGCTTCTCGTTGGTACTCTTTCTCCCAACGAGCTACACTGGCGTGTGGCAAATACCGCATGCCAGTGGGGGGTGCCATACCCCCAACAACGTGAGGGACACCGAATTTCTCACGATACGTGTATCTGATGTCTCATGACACCAGATAGGAGACCAATAAGCAAGGGGTAAAACCACAATCGCCTCACCGCGTGGGAGAAATCCCTGCGGCGGGCTAAAGCCGAGAGGTGTCATTCCTCTTCCCCTATGACGAAGAAGAGGAAGCAGGAGGTAAAGGAAAGAGAAAAAACCGGCGGCCGGTTGTCCGAAGGGGGAGTAACTAAGCTTCCCGGGCTTCATTGCCTGGATGGGGCCAGGGAAAGGGAGTACAAAGAAGACGCAACTGACTTTCTCCTTTCTCCTGAAAACAAACGGGGAAGCTCCACCTTCCCCGTTTCATGCCAGCTTCAGTGTGGCGGGGCACACTGAAGCGACGAGGTGAAATAGAGAGGCGTTGAGGGAGGTAGGCCCCAACGCCTCATGTGGGCGCTGTTGTTGGGGTGACAGAAGATGAAGAAATAGAGCGCCTGACAACAGTGCCTATCAGGGCCAGCATGCTGCCAGCCGCTAGAATCTGTGGCTCCCCCCAACCGACGTATGGTGATAATCACCGGTTAAGTTGCTCGCCGGCGCCCCTGCCGCAGCAGGTATATCGCGAGTCTTCTCTGAAAGCCTGGCCTCGCCTGGACTCAACGCCAGGCTCTCTCTTCAGTTGGAAAGGCGCCCTTGTTCCGAATTATTGTTCGGAACAAATTTGACAATGCTTATCATATCCGATACAATGGATTCTGTCAAGGTGTTCTGAATAAAAAGATGGAACATCTATTACAAGAAAAGAGGTGACGATGTCCAAGCCAAAAGAAGGGAAAGTTGAGGCCCTGGTCGCCGCGTTGCGCGAGCAGATCAAAAAGAACGCCTTCGGTCGCGGACGGCTTCCTTCTTTCACGGAAATAGGGAAGAGATATGATGTTGGTCGAGCGACCGTGTTTCAGGCGCTGCAACAATTACAGGCGGAAGGATGTGTAGTCTCGAAAGGGAAATCCTTCTACGCAAATCCGCTCCTCTTTGTCAGCACAGTCCCGACCCCATCCTTTGAAGAATTGCTCCGTGAACAGGGAATGGAGCCGATCGTACGCAATATAATTGAGCCGGAAGTGATTGTGATGCCTGATGAACTTGCAACTCTGTTCGGACTCGCTCACGGTCTTCGTGTTGTTCATCGGTATCGGGTTCAAGGCTCTGTCGATGTCGCCTACCGGCTTTCTGAGTACTGGTATCCTGCATCGTTCGCAGAAAAATATCTGTCCCAGATGAAGGAAGATCCAGGCTTCGATACTCTGGCGGCGATCAAGGAAGAAATGGGAATCTCCAGACAAATCGTGCATGATGATTTGGTTGCTCGGATCCCGACCAAGGAGGAGGCGGCCTACCTCTCTATCTCCCGTATGACACCGGTGCTGGAGATACGCCGGACCAACAAATCAACCGATGAGATGGTATTGATGCTCCATCGCATCGTTCTTGTTGGTCCGTTCTCAGTGGTGCGCTATCAATACGAACTCTGAGTTGGAAAGGTACAAACATCTCTCTTTAAGCATAATCATCCTAGTATTGTTGACAAAGTGTACTAGGATGATTATCTCAAAAAAACTCAGATGCTCATGAGGTCCTGTGATTTGTGGTATACTCACTCGTGAATTCGTATTTGTTTGCATCAAACACAATGCGATTGTACATTAAGACGGTCATGTCATCAAAGCACTGGCGGTGCAGTTCGATGACCGGCGTCCCGCGAACGATGCAGAGGATCTCTTCTTCCTGATTGGTTGCAAGACGTGCCTGCCATCGTTCGCGGACCTGTTTCACAACGCGCCCATAGGCTGCTTTAATGGCGCGAAGTCCGTGAAATGAGGGGTTTTCCCGCATTTGCCTGAAATTCTCCTCTCCGAGGAGAGCATAGGGATAGTGTGTTGCAGCGATTCGATACGGTTCCTCGGCCGTGCCTTGCACGCGGACCCGTCGAGCAATCAACGTTCCTTCTGGGACTCTGCACGCTTCAGCAAGGGCGGCATCTGCTGGTACAAGGACGGGCTCTTCCAAATTGCGGAACACAGGATGCAAACCCTGGTCCTGTAAAAATTGGTCGAAGCTTTCGGTGAGGCCCGGAACGCGCACTCGTGGAGGTGCCACTGAATAGCCCGATCCCCCCCGCGCGACAATGCGTCCCTCCGCTTGCAGGCGCTGGAGCACTTGCAACATTGTTTGACGAGAGACATGAAATTCTTCTGCCAGAGAGACAAGAGATGGTAAGCGCCCGAGCTGCCCATACCTCCCCTGAATCAGGCGATCCCTCATTAACTCCGTGATCTGATCAATTTTTGCCATTGAGAGCGATTTCCCTCCTCTCTCTGCTAACAAATCGTACTAGGCTGATTTTATCATACCGTCAAACGCCTTACCAAGAGGCGCGCGAGTGGACTGAGTGCGGACGTGTCAGGTGACCGTTCTCCAATACTTAGACATTTAGGACATGCCTAAATGTGGGTTGGTTCCTGCTTCAACGTGGAGAGTTTCACTCTTCCCATCGGAAAAGCCAGAGCTTCCCACTCCACAGGCGTCACTTCCCGACGAACTGCCGGTAGTTCTCATTGCTTCATGCAGCAGGTTGAGTGCTGCGTTCTGGTCACGATCAAGCACCATCCCACACGCTTCACAAACAAACGTTCGCTCTTGCAAGTCCAGCACTGGTTTGACAGAGCCGCAAGAGGAACAGGTTTTCGATGAGGGATAAAAGCGGTCTATGACCACAAGGCATGTTCCGTAGAGGTCTGCCTTGTAGGTGAGTTGTCGTCTGATCTCTCCAAAGTTGCTATCAGCAATGGCCTGAGCGAGCTTGTGGTTTTTCAGCATCCCAGACACATGCAAGTCCTCGATTGCAACAAGGGCATGGTGCTTGGTGAGATATGTTGTGAGTTTATGGGTAGCGTTGCAGCGAATATGGGCAACACGTGCATGTTGTTTTGCCAGCTTGCGGCATGTCTTCTTGCGATTCTGGCTGGCTTTCTTGCGCCGTGACTTTTGCCTCTCTAAACGCCGGAGGCGCTTCTGTGCCTGTTTCAAGGCACGTTGGTTCTCAAATGTAGTTCCATCTGAGAGCGTAGCAAGCGTCTTCATGCCAAGATCAACCCCGAGAGCAGTAGTAGCCGTGCGTTCGGGTGCGTTCTGTTCCTCTTCCACTTGCATACTGACAAACCAGCGTCCTGCCTCTTCGGAGACGGTAGCAGAAAGTACCTTTGCATTGGTGGGAAGATAGCCATGCTCATGCAGGCGCAAGCGGCCTAAGCGTGGCAATTGCACGGCCTCTCTTAAGACTTTGATGGAGCCAGTCAAGCGGAATGAGCCGATGCCTTTGCTTTTCTTCTTGAAGGTGGGAAAGCCGAGCTTGCCTTTCCACTTGCCTTGTTTCTTCAGTTCGACTCTGCGGAAGAAGTTTTTATATGCTTTCTCCAGGTCTCTCAGTGCCTCTTGCATGGCGCACTTGGACACCTCATACATCCAGGGATAGTCCGTCTTTTTCAGGGCATTGAGTTCTTTGTGCAAGTCAATAGCAGTCGGACGTTTGCCGGTGGCACGGTAGGCTTCTTGAGAAC
>NZ_QKUF01000061.1 GCF_003253565.1 Thermosporothrix hazakensis | reverse complement strand
AGGACAATCTTTGCGAGAAGCGCTCTCGGTGGCTGAGAACAATGGAGTCGATCCGAAAGCAGTACTTGATATGCTGACGACGGCCCCCACGCTATTCCCCTCTCCTATCTATCAGGGGCATGGGAAGAGAATTGTCGAGGATACCCAGGCTGCGCCTTTCAGGCAGAGGAAGATTCCGCTGAAGGACGTGAGTCTCTTCACGAAGACTGCACAACAGGTAGAGTTGTCTACACCCATTGCACACCTTTTGTCTGATCTCTTGAGAAGCGATGAGGCAAGAGCGTAGACGCTTCCTTCAGCCCATCCCTTGATTTTCTCAACATGTTGACGGGAAAGAGGGATGAGTGCTTGCCTTCTTAAGGGACCTTTTCCGGGAGAGAGAAATGAGCGTCGTGACGCGGTACCTGACGGCCATCTACAAAGCGCAACGACAGCTGATCCTGCAGAAGGCATCAACCGGCCCTCACCAGGCAGTGTTTTTGCAGCGGGAGCGGCCTTTTGCCGCCGTTGCTCGACAACGTGGATGGGCTTCTCGTCGTCCTGCCAGGCCAGCGCAAAACCTCTACCAGACCTCGTCGATGAAGTCAAGCGCCCAAATGAGTGCTTGGCTCGCTTTCAGTTGTCGCCGCATGGGGTACAAGTCACGCGTGCCTTACAGATTGGCAATCCACGCTACTGTGAAACGCTTGAAGGGTGTGCCATGGGGTTTCCTCCTTTGGTGAAGAGATGGAGAAGGAAAGGAGGGTTCGCCCATGAGAATGCACGCTCAAGGATCACAGGTTCAGTCTTCTGTGCGCGTTACCCTCCTTTCTTTGCTTCAATCGATATGTTCGTCTCTCTCTTGCGGTGAGATGAGTGCTGCAAGAGAGGAGAGATCTCTCTGCCCGGAGAACCTGGGGCAGAACGCAGGCCCCAACCGTACCATCCCGGTGGGCGTGGATCGCGCATCACCCTCCTTGCGCGGGAGGAGATCATCTTCTATGAAAAAGCATCCCTGGACGATGGGGAGAAGGCAAGTAGGGAAAGAAAACCTCTTTGTCACCTGTTTCTGCTCGTGGGGCTCTTGTGCGGCGAAGGGGCGATGGGCGTGAGAAGCCAGCGGAGACAGAGGAACATGCTGGAAAAACGATGGTGCTAGGACATCGAAAACGAGGAACGAAAAAGGGGGAACGGTGTGGTGAGGAGACGCTAAGAAGAAGAGCGCTCCTCAAATATTGGATGAAGAGGAGCGCTTGTCTGTTCTTTTGAAGCGAGCAAGCTCCTGGTCCGAGAAAATGGACCATCGTGGTCTTCGCTCATACATATCGCGAAACTCATACTTATTCTCAAGAATAGTTCGTGAGACGATAATATTTCGTCGGGCAAAGGGAGTAAGAACCTCGTGGGGCTCAGCAGGAGAGAGTATCCAGGGTTGTGGCAAGCATATATTCTTGCTTCCAGATCCAATCAGGATATGGGAAAAAAGCCCGCTTGCAAAGCTCCTCAACAGTGGCGGCACAAAAAGCTGCCCAGTGTTGCTGCTCCTCAGTATTTCCAACCGGGGGGCTAGACGTATGAGCTCTTGGCGGCGCTCAATTGCATGGCACCACCAATCGTGGAGAAAGCTGTTCAGAACATACCGGGGACTTTCTCCATGAAATAAGGCCGGGAAGTAGCTCGCAGTCACTTTGAGAAAGGTTGCGGTCATCTGAGAGAGAGGGGCAGTCAGGGAACTACTGGATCGCATCTCCGCCAGCAAATCCTCATATTGTTGTTGCACCTGTGTCGAGGGAAGATGATCTGGATTCGTTGAAGGAGACCATTGCCGCTTCCCCCATCAATGATGGTGAAGCGGCAATGGTTGTCCCGTGGACGCTGCAATCACGCTCGGAGACCTCGCCCGGAAAGTTACCAGGCGATCTGTCCATTGGCTCCAAAGAAGCCGCCAGTCGGTCCATCGGCTAGCAAGGTGGCGTAGGTCACGGGCACTCTTGCACCTTGTTCGGCAGTGAGATAGCCGCTGTGCCCATTCAGGTCGGTGGCGACATAGCCAGGACTGACCGAGTTGACTTTGATGGGCGTGCCCTGGAGCTCTTTGGCGAAGAAAACAGTGAGAGTGTTCAGGGCTGTTTTCGAAGCATTGTATGCCAGGGTGGGCGGAAACTGTGCGATGGGCGAGTCTGCATCGCTGTTGATGGATAGGGAACCCATCTCGCTTGAGAGATTCACGATGCGCCCGGCCTGGGAGCGATGGAGCAGGGGAAGCATGGCTTTGATCACGGCGAAGGCACCGAAGACATTGGTAGCGAAGGTCTTCTGCAAGTCTTCAAGCGAGAGTTGACTGGGTGGCGTACTCCATTCGCCGACGGAGATCGCAGCGTTGTTGACCAGGATATCCAGCCGTCCATAGGCCTGATCAATGAAGGCAGCGGCAGCATCGATGCTGGTTTGGTTGGTCACATCGAGCTGAACGAGGACAGCTTCTATCTTCTCGGCCCGCAATTTCTGGATGGCCTCCTCTCCCCGTGCGAGGTCGCGTGCACCAACCAGGACGGTGATATCCCGGCCTCCCAACTGACGCGCGATCTCAAAGCCAATTCCTTTATTGGCACCTGTAACGAGTGCAATCTTTTTTCCCTCTGACATGTGATGTTCCTTTCAACGTGTGAGTATGTTCTTTCAGAGAAACGGGAAACAATCCGTCCTGTGACACGAGCACACTCTTAGCTCTTGCAAGCTCTCCGGTATTACTGTATGATGACATTGTAAACATTTTACTATAGAAAGTTTTCGATGTCAACATTGTTTTCAATGTAAACTTCCTGCTGCCAGGAAGAGAGGGGAGAATGATTGGGATGAAGAGTCAGCATGAGCCTCAGAAGCCGAAGTCCTACCACCACGGGGATTTACGAAACGCTTTGATTCAGGCAGGATTGGACCTGCTCGCCGAGGGAGGTGCACGAGAGCTTGATCTACGCAAAGTTGCACGCAGGGCTGGAGTGAGCCATGCCGCGCCCTACCGGCATTTTGTTGACAAGCAGGCATTGATCGCAGCCATCACTGAAGAAGGATTTCGACTTCTGGCTGAACAGATTCAGGCCACCTTGCGCGCCGTGCCGGATTCGCCCTTTGAGCAATTGCTCGGAATTGCACGCGTCTATGTCCATTTTGCGCAGACCCATCCCTGGCTGATGCGTGAGATGTTTAGCGGTCTTACTCTTGAACGAGAAAGGTTCGTGAGCCTACAGATGGCCTCCAAGGCGGTTTATCGGCTCTATGTCGATGTGATCAGGCGTGGCCAGGAAAAAGGAACGTTGGTGGATGGCGATCCAGCCGCACTGGCTGCCGTCTTGTGGTCGATGCTGCACGGACTAGCCATGCTGATCATTGAAAATCAAATGCGTCCCTATGCTGATGGACCAGAAGGCATCGAGCGCAAGACGCGTTATGCCATTGAGATTCTCTACGGAGGTTTTGCTCGGAAGTAGTGCTCTTCCCCACTTATGACGAAAGTGTCATAAAGGGGGAGGCTTGTGTCTGAACTCCACCGCACCTCAGAGAACTGGTGCAGGCGCTCTGCTTTGGCTTCCTTGTCCGACACATCAGGGACAAGTGACACCTGCCCCGTTCTTGCCCAGTCCTGCCGGACGAGAAGCGTTCTCAGCACCAGATTTCGGGCCCTCACCAGATCCGCATGCAAGCTATACTGATAGCGCTGACAGACAAAGCGCAACCCCTTGCCCGGTCGGTTCTCCCAGGCGCTCTGCCCACACATCGGGCATGCCTGCGAGGTGGAACCAGCGTCGACCGTGATTGCCAGGCTCCCCTGTCTGAGCGCTTTGGAGGCGATCAGGCCCTGCAACTGGGCAAACGACCACTGTGAGAAAACGGCGTTGGCTCTGCGCTGCTTCTGACTGGCGTGCTTGCCTTTCTTGCGGGGGCTCGCTCGCAAATATCGATGAGCTGTTCCAGGCCGATCAGGCTGCGTGGATGCTGCTGGGTGAGGCGTTTGAAAACGACATGCTTGGCGTCCTGCTTCAATCGTTCTCGTCCAGAGATCGCCACCAGGCGACGCGTTGCCGAACGAGTGCCTTTCTGTTGCAGACGCTTTCTCAGTCTTGCGCAATGGTTGGCTTTGGCCCTGACCCGCTTGCCCGAATGGAAGGTGCTTGTGCCCGTGTGGGTACTGCTCACTGCCGGAGAGCGAATGCCTGTATCCACCCCGACCACCTGCTCTACGCTCTGCGGTGTGGGATCAGCGACCTCGATGGCAAGAGAAACCAGCAGATAGAACTGCTTGTGGCCCGGTCATACCACAGCTTCGCTGTTCCGATCGTTGCCCCCTGCTGGATCAAAGCCAGATGGGAGTGAGAGCCGCTGTAGGGCAGGATCACGCGGCCAGAGAGCGTCAGCACGCTCACCTGCTGCGCCTTTTTGAAGCTATCGTCCTTGCCATACTGATACTCCAGGGTGGGAGAGCCAGACCGGGGGGCTGGTCCAGGCCCTTGTCGCGTTTGGTGGTCAGCCCGGCCTTGCGCTTCACTGTGGTGCATAGCCCTTTGGAGGTCGCTCCCACCTGGCGACAGACCGAGCAGACCAATTGGGAAGGGAGCTGAAAGCGCGTGCGGATCTCCTGAGAGGTGTCGCTTGCAAGGCGATCTTGTTGCTCAGCTTGCCATGAGCGAAGGCATATTGCGAGACGAGCTTGAGCGCGTCGCGATAGGCCAGTTGGGTCGCTCGCAAAGCGGCAAACTGCTCTTTCGTTGGCTGGAGTTTGCGTCTGGCGGTGATGACCGTTTTCATGTCTTCAATCCTCTCAATGAAGGAGAGGTGTGTCAAGCAGTATGAAGAGCTTGTCATGTGCTCTTCCTTCACAAGGGAGGCCCATTCCTCTCCCCCTGAAGACGGGAGCTTCCTGGGCCGCTTCCGTGAACAAAATCGCTCTCACGGTTCAGATTCAGAAGAAAAGAGTTTTTTCATGTTCTTCTGTGTGCAAGCTTACCGCTGTGTTGCAGACCGACATTTCTTGACACTTTCTGTTCAGCTTTTCCAGTGGGGAAACGCATGAATTCTTTGATACTTCCCCGCTTCAAAGGCGGGGAATTCTTCCTTCATTCAGCTCGCTTGCCCGTTCTCCGCTGGCGCGGAGAGCGAGTAGAGACGGTTTGTCCAGAAGCGTTTGACGAGTCGTGCTCGTCCGTTCCTGTCTGCCCGACAGTACGATCAAACTCTTCTAAAGCCTTTCCTGAGAAACAGGGATGAGAGTAGAAGAGCCGAGAGGAAAGCGTGCCTGAAGGGAGATGGTATGCAGGGCCTCATTCTACTTCGTTTAGCTCATGAGAAATAGTCTTAACATTAGGAGGAAGATATCCCTCATGTTTCAGCTTAGAATCCCACCACGGTCCTCCAAAGACAAATTGTATATTGGTTAAACCTCTGGCAGCTTTAATTACTGGAGATATATCTTTCCAGCGTGACGGATATCCAAGTATTGTCACTGTCATAGAGTATATGTCAATTCCCCAAGAAAAAAGCAGATCTCTCTGTGTTTCTATAGGAACATGAACCTCCTCATGTGTGGCTGGATGCCAATTTATTTGGTTGATAACATGATCTAATTTCATCTTTTTTGTGCATAACTTGTAAATAACATATATGCATCCATACATTTAACTTGTTGGCTAACTGCATCAGTTATATCAGGTGCCCCTATTTTAGGAAATAGATCTAAATGAGCGGAGTTCACTGTTAGCAACTTTTTTGCTGAACATGATGGCAAAAATACAGGTATAAGTTGCTCTGCATCATACATCCCATAGTTATAGTTGATAATGTCATATTTATTCCAGTCTGTTTTTCGATTATCTCCTTTACACTATTTTTAATGCTTACAAGATCAAAATTGCTGTTATGAAAGCCTATCCGATCTACATTATATCCTCGTCTAGTAAGCACTTCTGCAAGCTTTGCAATATATTTGTTCAAACCATTATAAAGTGGCCCTACTAGTGCTACATTAACCATCTTATGGCCTCCTCTAAGGTACGCTGCCATAATGCAGCATACTTTACTCTCTCTGTTTTATTCGTTGCTTGTGTTAACCATATTTTCATTTCTCGTAATGCAATGACTACAGCATCGCGGTAAAGTTCTATCGGATTCCAGAATTGACTCCATTTTTCAAAGCATGTAAGCCCCAACAGTGGATCAAGTGAAAATAAGGCAAAAAGTGCTGGATCGTATGAATATGGACGGAGATCAGCCCATTCCCAATCTATAAACCAGTAGTGTTCATGATAAAATAGAATATTTTTGGGAAGTAAGTCTCCATGGCTAAAGCCTATATTATTCTGGGTATGCAGATGACCCACTAATGATTCTAACGCAGTGCGTAGCCTGGCAGGTAAGTGAGAATGAAGTATTTTACAGTACTTCTGTACTTTTTCATCCCGATGATAACTAGATACCCAATGTGGAGGTGTTTCTACTTTTCTAATTTTAGCAATATCAGGCAACAAATTTTCTACTAGAACGTTTGGTGGCAAATGAAATGCTTCTCGGCGGTCTGCAAGCGGACTGCCAGGAATCTTTTCAGTCACAAGGACAACAATATCATCCCCTATATAGTGCCATACAAGCTTGGGACATCTTATGCTGGATAGATGAAACATTTTATATGTTTTCACTTCACGCTTTAATGATTGAAAAAAACAATCTTTTTCCGATGTTCCTACTTTTATGAAGTATTTTTCTCCCACTACATAGGCACGAAAATAATTCTCTAGCTGGGCTTCCAGCTGGGAACGCTCCTCACTGCTTACAAATGCATTTACTTCTGTCGGTAAACAGATAGGCAGCCTATCATTTATCATACACCGATCTCCTGGCTTAATATATTTATATATATACCGATGAAAGGCCACAAGTGCGTATTTGAATGGCAGGTATATCCTGCACCCAAGAAGATGAAGCCAACCATGCCCCATAACTACTCTTATTAGGGCGTTCTAGATTCCACCAATTCTCTTCAGAGAGGGCATCATATCTAATATTTTCTGCAAGAATTTTGTTGCTGGGCAGCTTTTTAATTACTACTGGATCGTGTTGGTTTAGGGTGAACTGAGGAGCCACAATCATTTGTACAATCCCATGTGGCTTCATCAGAAAACCGCGAGACCTTATTTCTGATGGCCAATACCATATTTTCCCCCTTGCCTCATAGCCTGGTATATCAAGATACAAACGACGTAATGCTTCTTTTCCTATCCCAATAGCAGTAGGCCATCCTATCGCGCAATTATGCTCTTTATGAAGGAGTATTCTATCGTTTGAGACAAACAATATCTCTCTAATATTTCGACATAAGCCAAGCACGCTAGAGGTTTTGCCTGCCTCCTTTTCGCCTACAAATAAGATAAGACCTCCACTGGGTAATGCTATTGCTCCCGCATGTATTTGAACCCATCCTGTAGCTTCGATTGACACTCCCCAGGCCAGAAGGGCGGGGATTCTTCCTTCATCCAGCCTGCTTGCGCGGCGTCGCAGTGTGACGACGCGTAGCGGCAGGCTGTCCAGAAGCGTTCGACGTTCCTTGCGGAGCGTCGGTTCCCGTCTGCCCAACGGTACCAGACAAGGCTTTCTGCAAGATATTCAAGGCGGCGTTGTGATCGCGGTCGAGGAGCAGCCCACAGCCAGGACACAGATGCGTACGCACACTCAAGCTCTTCTTGACTCGTTGTCCACAACGAGAACAGTCCTGACTGGTGAAGGCCGGTTCCACCCCGATCACTGGAACACGATGCAGCGTGCCGTCGTATTTCACCCACCAGAGGAAGCGACCTCACGCCGCATCAGAGATGCTCCTGGCCAGATGGCGGTTCTTGACGAGATGGCGGATCTGCAAGGCTTCGTAGGCAATCACGTCGTGAGACGAGACAAGCGCGTTCGCCTGCTTTCTCGCGACGCTGTGTCGGGTGGCACCTTTCACGTGAGATGACGACGTCTCTTACGCTGACTGCTCTGCGCCAAGCGATCTGGGAACGAAGACCCCAATCTGGATTGATTCATCACAGTGACCGAGAGGTTCAATATGCCAGCCGCGATTCTGTCGAGCAGCTTCGCAGATTGGTGCCGTGATCAGCATGTCGGATGTGGACAATCCGTATGACAATGCCAAAGCTGAGTCGTTCTTCAAGACACTCAAGCAGGAAGAAGTGTACCTGAAAGAGTATCAGAGTTTTGAGGATGCCCAGGCAAATTTGACCGTTTTTATTGAACAGGTGTACAATATGAAACGTTTGCATTCCAGTTTGGGATATCTCCCTCCTGCTGAGTTTGAGGCAGCTTACGCCTCCCTCCCACGAAGTTGACTTGCCATGTGTCCGGTGACATGGGTTCACTCCAATCAAGGGACTTCATCTCTTCCTTTTTGCATCGGTCAGCGCCAATGGATACACCTGCTTTCCCATCGCGTTGCCTCTTTCTTGTTTTGCTGAGTTTCTTTGTTCTTTCTGCTCTTTTGCTATCGGCTGTTTGATCTCTTTCAAACAGGCAGTGAGATGTTATATATTCATCAACGCAATGTTGAGTTTTCCAACTGTCTCCGAGTTTGCAAAAGGACTCGTATTCAGTGCCTTACCAATATGCTTGAGTTCCTCAAGATTGACCTCAGAACGAATTGCTTTGCAAGTGTTCACAGCCTCAAGCGCTTGATGTGCTGCATAGGTATAGTCTTCCATATCTAAAGCAGCCTGTGCTCTTAATATTCCGATGTATGCTTTTCGTCGGGTGAATTGTGGGGCGGTGTGCATATCCGCTTTATCGAGAGCCTCTAGCGCTTCTTCTGGCATCTTCATGGCAATGAGAGCTTCTGCTTTGAAGTGGTAGTACCGACCTAAGTTAATCATGACAAAGGTGCTATCAGAGGTGGGAGCCTGTGAGGCAACTGTTTTGGCCTTTTGAAAGAGATCTAACACCTCTTGCTTCGCTTTTTTATTCTGGGGATCGATGGTATATGCACGTGCTAGCCCAAGTTCGAGGAGGGTGCAACCGTAAAGCGAGGGGGGAACGACTACTTTTCCTGCGTTATCTTTTGTATGGCTAAGAGCTTTATTCAATGCTATAACAGCAGCGGGATATCTTTCTTCTTCTAGATAGGCTCTTCCTCGCCAGAAGTAGCATAATGCTAAAAGTTCTTTATCATCGAGCTGCTCGGCGATCTTTGTTGCTTTTCTGAGATAGCTATATGCTTCTTGGTACTCTGTCTGGTCACACGCTATTCTAGCGCTAAGGAAGTAGAAGCGACATTGGAGCGCAAGGAGCTGGTTTTTCAGATGCGTATCCTCTGCTTCTGCAAAGATACTCAGGTAGTGTATTTTCCGACCAACGTTCTCCTTCACTTGTGTGTGGGTGCCTGTATAGTACAGTTGCCAGGCATCACTGAGGGAATCATGAAGCCAGCTTAACGACGTAGGGGTCGTATGAAGCGAGCTTTGTGTTTGACTGAGTAAGTCTGTAATTGGTACGAGCCCAAGTAAGATAGGTGGAATATTGAGTGCTAATACCAATGCTTTCCGCCGCGATATTGAATCCAATCCTTTGTTTTGTAGCTCCATAGCGCGTACCCAACTTTCCGATACTCCTAACATGTTAGCCAGGTCAATCTGTCTACATGTACGTCTTCGCCCATCTTCTGTGATGATTTCCTTTTTGCTGCGATAGTAACTCACTACCTCGCCAGGATCCGGAAATCCTTGATTTTCCCCGGTGCCTTCGGAAAAAGAGGGAAAACCTAACTTTTCCCACCAAAAAGCATCTTTGCTTAACATATATTCCTCCATCAAGATAAGTATACCATTACCCAGACTAGCTTCACAATATATCTACCGCTACTTTTAGTAGCGCCTTCATTGTAAATAACGTTTTGTCTTGCTGTATTTAGAGTATCTTAAGAGAGTGTCTGAAGCTTGATCACAGGAGGGAGGAGCAGAGGGAGGAGAGTGAGAAGCAAGCAGGAAGTGTTAGATGAAAGACTAGCCGAATCTACCCACTTGTTGATAGCAGGCCGTTCCGCTCTATCACGACGCTGTGGCCGGGTGATGGAGAGCATGCGGGGACGGAAGGATGCCAGAGATGAGTACAAGGAGGAAGATGTGAGCACAACCATCAGCAGTGAGGTGGCGCGGCTGCGCATGCGGATTGCCCGGGAGTGTGAAGCAATGCACCGGGGCCTCTCGGGCGTCGCAATGGTGGCACGCCATGCCTTTATCAATGAACGGTATACAGCCCTCGAAGCGTCCTGGCAGCG
>NZ_QKUF01000060.1 GCF_003253565.1 Thermosporothrix hazakensis | reverse complement strand
CCGCGAACAACGAGCGAGCTCACCGCAAGAAGGCTCTCCCCGAGCTCAGGGAGCTCAGAAGAACTGCCAACACTGAACAACAGTGAAGCGATCATACAACACCTATTCGATTTATTCTCTGGGATGCCAAGAGAACAGGCAGTCCCAATTCTGAACCACATAATTGAGTCCTTAAACAGACGATTGCGACTTTGTTTCAGGCAGTTCTGCTCAACCGTTCAAAAAAGCGGGGCGCCATAGCGCTCTTCTTTTTTTGTCATAGGTTTCTCTTGTGCGCTCTATTCTGTGCAAAGGCCTGATATGCTGGTTGCAATCCTTCAGAGGTCAGAAAAGCGAAGGTGAACTTGCAACGCAATGGAATGTTTGGGATATGGCAGTTGAAGCAGCGCAGGATCTGAAGGTGCTAGCCTGCTCCACGAATCAGGGGCAGGTTGCTGCGTCGCTCGGTAATCCAGAGAGCACACACCATTCAAGCGGTCGTGCTCTCTAGATACTGTACTAGTATTTTAAGTGTAATTCAGGAGAAAGTGAAGGCGAGCGACTTCAGGGTTATCCTTGAAATCACTTGTTTTAAGTTGTTTATAGATGTTTTGGACTCGTTGTACGTTGATGAGTGAATGTATCTCTCGGGCAACAACGAGCCCTTCTATAGCCAGTTCAATTGCAGGCGTATACAATTTCTGATTGAGAAGCGCCTGCGCCTGCAAAATGTTGGTATAAGCTTGGCGGCGTTTCTGTTTTCCTCGTACTTCGCCCAATTCATACAGGGCATCTTGGTTCCATTGCATCGCTACTAGGGCTGATCCTCGGGTTAAATGATAGCGGTCCATATTCAGCTTTAAGAAAAAGGGATCGTCTTTTGCCTGCCCCGAACGAATGATTTTTCCAGCTTCTTCAATCGTTTGAAGCGCCTTTGTTTTATCCTTTTCATTCTGGACAAGCTTTGCAAGGATATGGCCTTCTTCAAGCAAGATAGCCCCGACAAGCGCTGGCGGAAGCGTGTTGCTTTCTTTTCTTGCTTTTTTACAAGCAACAAGGGCATGTTCTAAGCGTCCTTGTTCTTGTAAGGTGATAGTCATTCGATGATAGATCAACGCACGTAGCTCTCGGAACTGCTTTTCGTCCATTGACTCTATGCGCTGGAGAGCTTTTGTCAAATGTTTTGCACTTTCATCGAATAACCCTTGATCTCTCAAGAAGTTTGCGACAAATTGGTGATAGTCACAAAGCAGAAGAAGTATCTCTTCTCGCCCTCTGCTGCATTGCGAAAGGGCCTGACGCAATGCTGTGAGTTTGTAGGGAATGGTGCCGAATACTTCCTTTACCGTATCTGCATGATTCAGCTCCCAGTATTGCTGGAGCTCGTGGCGATATTGATCCACATCGACGCTTGTTTTCTGGACCGCTTGAGCATTGCCCGAGGCTTGCGGGCTAAGCCCCGAAAGCTGTTGTGAGATTTTTTCGAGCGTTACAATCCCTAAGAGCAGCGGTGGAATTTTGAATGTTTCTGCCAAAAACCGCCTGCGTTCGATTGAGAAACCAACATCTCTGTTTTCCATATCGTGTACCGCCTGTTCTGCGATGCCTAAAACTGAAGCCAGGTCGGCTTGTGTCCATACTTTCCCGTCTTCCTTTTTTTCAAAGATCGATAATGCTTAAGGACCGAGCCTGGCCGTGGGAAACCATCTTTCCCTGCACTAAATGATGGATAACCCATCTTTACCCACCAATACTGCATATTATCTCCTGATAGGATAGTCACATATTATATTTATCTTAAGAGAAACAGTAAAGTGCAACCGAAAGTAAAACTTATGGCTCTATTTTATCACACTTATAAGTCTTCATGCACCATATTATATTTACTCTATTAGAAAAACTTAGCTTTCTTTCAAAACAGAAGATACTGGATGAACATAAGTTTTAGAAACACAGAGATTTGAGAGATGATGAGTGAATGGATAAATCAGCTTTACATTTTAGATTATAACTGTTTGAGGTGAGTTAATGAGTAAGAAATTTTGCTACACAGTCAATGCAGGGTACCAGACCCTGTACAGTGGATCTGATCCTCAGGAAGCGCGTCGCGTATTTTTGGAGGCGGCAAAAGTTCCTGCCTATTTTGCGTGCAGCATCCAGCTTCTGAAAGGCGACCAGCTTCTTGGGGAGTTTCTCGAACGGATCGGACACCGACAACAGGACAAAGAGCGACTGCAATCGATCGAGAAGGAGAGAGAAAAATGAAGCAGACGACCTTGAGCAATGACGCCATTTTTGCACTGGTTGACCAGCACATCTTTGGCTTTGAGCCGACGTGTCACGGGCCGTGCCAGGACTGGTTCTTACAGGGCATCTGGACAGCTACAAGTGTCAGCTGTGTGGTGCAGAAATCGTGAGCGAGATTCCTCAAAAACTCCCGGACCAGCATCCTCGGCGCGTTCCAGAATACCGCCTGGAACAGCTTCTGCAAAAGGTCAAACAACTGAACCCAGAGCAACAGAAACGGGTTGTCGTCGGGCTGCTTGCCGATGTCTCCTCAGAGAACTGGTCCATCACAACGGTACTTGCACATCTGCTTGTCACTATGAATGCTCGTCAGCTTGCCATTGCGATGCTTTGGGCTCTTGGCGTTCTCTCTGAGCAGGAGCAAACCCATGAGTAAAGCGTTGTTTCGTCAAGACTGCTGGTATCGCACCGTGCAAGGGATGCTGGTCCATGTGATTGGCTATGAGGCCGATGAGCCTGAGACACCCTATACGATCGCTTCGTTTGACGGGAACCAGTATTTCTGTCACCCTCTGGGAAGGAATCTGGGCTTTTCTCCCTGGCAGACGCTGAGATTGTGGAGTCACCACCGGGCAAGGAAATTTTTCTGTTTCGGGCGAAGCTGACCGTCGATATCAAAGTGCTCGCAATCAATCGAGAAACGGCCCGCATGCTTGCCGCGGAAATGTTGTTTCCGCAATCAGGGCACGATCAAGTGATCATCATGTGCCATCAAAAAACACCCAGACAGGACAGGGAGGGTCCAGAGCATGCTTCAATGGATGAGCAAGAAAATCGCTGACTGGTTGCAGGTGTTGTATGAGGTAAACCGGATTCCTGAGACATGGGGGAGCACGTCCGTTTCGCATGAGACGTTTGAGCAGCTCCGTGAACAGGGCTTTTTCGCGGCTGGTCGGTATCTCTTCGGGCGAATTCGTGAGGTTGGCGTCCTGCGTGGTCACCAGCTCTCAAATTCGTCGCGCTTGTCATTGAGATCAGTCTTGTCATTCTGGTAAACGCGTTTCTGCATACCTTCACGAAAGAGCGAAGGCCAGAAGTGACGGCGGCTGGTCGTCGCCAGTTTTCACCTCAGGTGCCAGTAGCGGCTGTACTGCTCTCTGCGATCGGTGCGGGCTTGTTGGTGGCGCAGAATGGCGAGGAAATCTCTGGCGGCGGAGGTGGATATGAAGGCACAGGGTGGGATGATTCAGAGGCGACAGAATATCGGCCCTACAAGCGGCGCGATGAAGAAGATGGTCAAGAGGGCAACCCAGACCTTTCAATGTATGAAGAAGTGGATCCTGATGAACATTTCTAGGGTATACTTTGGAGAGAGGACGCCGTATTCCTCTCTCCCTTGTGTTCGTGGAAGGAGAAAGGGAACAATGACGAATTTCCGGCCCGTTGACCACACTCGTCCATTTTTGGATATTGTGAGGGAATTTGCCCAACAGTTTAAGCCCTATCCCGAGAAGCTTGTAAAGCTGTTTGAGGAGATTGACAGAGTGCATTTTGTCCCAGAAGAGCTGAGCGACTTCCTGCCCGATGTCTTCACTAATAAAGGGCGGGCTGGTTTACTTTCACAACCCGGGGTACTATTCAAAATGGTGGCGCTGTTTTTTCTCAAAGGGTATGAGGTCGTGTGTCAAGTCCCCCACGGCTCAAGCCGGGGGCTTGTCCCTCACCCACGAGGGGTTGAGACGAGAGGCCGCTTGACGATGACCCACCAACCAAGGATATACCGAGGCTGGCAAGAGACGAGAGGTATTTCTCTCGAATATTGTGAGACGCGTTGAGATCGGCATTGAGGCAGTAGCCACATTCACGACACAGGAAGAGGCTTTGAGAACGACGATTCTTGCGAGCCTGATGCCCACAGCGAGAACAGGTCTGGGAGGTATGACGAGGATCAACTTTGACCACCCTGATTCCCTTCTCCTGTGCTTTGTAGGTCAGAAAAGCGTGAAACTGTGCGAAGCTCCACGAATGAAGGCGACGCTGGCTTTCTGTCTTCTTCTTCATCCTGGCACGAGAGCGAATGTGCGTCAGATTCTCAACCACCATGGTCGAACCCGCAGGGGTGTGGGCAACGATGCGCTTACTGAGAACATGGTCATGATCTTTGCGTTGCCGAAGCAGTTTGCCAGAGAGCTTGCGCAAGTGGCGTTTCGCACTCTTTGTGCCTTTGGCTTGCAGTTTCCGCTTGAGACGGAAGATCCGACGCTCTTGCTCTTTCCAGCGACGTTCACCGAGGAATTGCTTATTGGAGGTGACAGCAGGACGATTCAACCCGAGATCAACACCCACGACTTTCCCCGCTGGGGCAACCACCGGATCAGGAATGCTCACGACCACATGCAGCGTATAACGACCTCTGCTCCCGCAAAGGTCGGCACTGCATACCTTGCCTCCGATCTGGCGGCAGAGGGGGGCACCACGAAGGGCAATTCAACTCGCCCACCAGTGGTTGCAAGGCTGCAGGTCATGGTTTCCCACTTGACCCAGTAGGAGCGGTGATCGTAGCGAATCGGACAGAGACGCGCACGCGGGGTACTCGCTTTACGCCCCTTCTTGCGTCGATCCAGGGCCGATTTGACGGCTTCGGTGGCTTTCACACGAGCAGCACAGACCAGTTGAGCGGGCAAGTCAGGATGCGTCGCACGCAAGGGATAGTAGATCCGCTTATGCAGTGCTACCCCATTGTGACACGAGGTCGTAAAGCCCTCTTGAGCTACCGCGTGAAAACAATCAGTGTGTGCTTGCAAGGTTCGCTGCAACACCTGTGCTTGCTCACTGTTCGGTTGGAGCTGCAAGATGATCGTTCTGTCCATGCAAGAAGTATCTTATATATACACAGTTTGGTCAATAGGTGCAGGTTCACTCCTGTCTCCAAGCCCCAAGAAAGGAAGACCTGCTTCCTCCCCATAGCTGAAGCAAGGGGTCTCCGCAGGTCTCGTCTGATGAAGGTAGTACCGGCACAGGATATCAGACAGCTATCCTTGCCAGGATGTGTAAGCACGTTTACTCAGTAGAGCGTGATCCCAAACGCGTCGAGTTTGCGAAGGATCGTCTGGCAAAACTCGGCATAGAGAATGTCACCATCATGCAGGGCGACGCCGCTGAAGGGCTGCCCCACTCTGCCCCCTTCGATCGGATGATTTTTGGTTGCGCCTTTTCTCAGGATCATGTGGAACAAGATCTTCTCGATCAGGTGGCGGAGCAACAGTCTCCGCTCATCGCGCCTACTGGCCAGTAGAGAGATGGGCGTGTGTATGGGGATATTCTCAGGGGTCGAGAAGAGGCGAGGAGAAGTCAAGCAGGAAGTGATCAACGCCTTTGCCAATACCCTTTACTTCGTGCCGCTGGTTTCACCGTGCCCGGTCGGCTGGACCTGGCAGAAAGACCGCTCTGTGCCCTCCAGCCAGGCGCGCCAGCGCAAATGGTGGCAGTTCTGGCAAGCCGGATAACTGAGCTCTGCCGCTGGTGCTCCAGCCATATTCTAGAAAATACACCCAACCTCTTGACAATGAATGAGCACAGATATACTCTCTCTTGGAGAGAGACGAGGTATAGCCCGACCATTTGTGCCTCTTTTTTATTACTGCGCTCATGAAGGCAGTTCTTATGCTCGCGGACGATATCACCTCACATTCTGCCGACGTTTCGCTTACATCCTTGCATCCAACAACACCTCAGATGGCTCGTCCTCAATCGCTTCTTCACTGCAATTGCCAAGAAGCAAGGCTATGGGAAACTGAGGTATGAAGTCAAAAAGGGCAAACCAAAGTATCTGTATGGTACTCAGAGTTTCGATCTCATGAAGGAGGGCTGACGAGGTCGCTCGAAGAACAGCCCTGGCTCCAGCGTTCAGATGAAACCAATCGGTGATATCAGCGTTTCTGTGAGTAGCTCGCTCTTGAGGCTGGCCGATATGCGCAATATAGAACGCTGAAAAAGGGAAATACACAAAGCAAGGCAGTACCGGCAAGCTGGACAAAAGCAACGAAATGCTTCGAGTGGCAGCATCGAACTGCGGCCTATGATGCCTGGCAACGCCAGGCAGATCTTTACGACTAACTCATCAGATCTTGAAATCGATCTGCACGTCTTCCAATGGCTCGCGGTGAGACCAGGGCTGCTTCTGAGGCGGCTCAGGCCCGACGAGCACCCCTCTTCGCGCCAGATGCGAGAGATCCCGTGCGGGTGGAACGAGGACGCGAGAAGAGCCCCGAAAGGTCATCCGGGGAAGTGTGAAAGAAGCGATCTCGCCACGTTGTGACCTGACTTTGCGAGCCAGCCTACTGCATCAGCGATCAGTCAGGATACAGGCACGAGCAGTTGCTGAATCATACTGTGCTGCTGAAGTCCGCGGGCTTCCACAGCATACCTTCATACAGACTTATAGACAAAAATATCTATTTTATCTTATTAACTGTAAATTCTGAAAAACATCTTCTGATTTTCTTATTTTTACTTATTATACATATAATACAGGAATTTCATCATTCTGAAGACGGAAAATCATACAAGCTCTAGAAGTGCCTCTTGTTCGTGTTTCATGCCACAAACAGACCATATCTCCAACAGGACGTGAGGAGACTTCACCAAAAGTTAGGGAGAGCCCTAAAAGCGGGAAATCATACAGATGAGGTGAACGAAGCTGGCTGTTTTTCCCTGATACATCCACTTCCTCTCTCCTGTACGCATGAAAGTCATCATACTCTTCCATTATCATAGAGATAAAAGAGAATAAAACAAAATTCAATGTGTAATATAATATAAAAGATGCTACAGAAGCTTCTCCTTACCTCATTTCTCTTTCCGCCGAACCCGGGCCAGCTGTTTCATTTCCGGAAAAGCACCTGTTCCGGCTTTGTTCCGATTTTTGGAATCCAGAACAGGCTGTGTCCTCTTTCCGGTTCGGAGGTGCCTGCTGGATGGTATCCGTGTTTTGGAATCCGGTACAGCGCCGGAACACCAATGCGATAGCGACCAGAACGACACGTCGGAGACGAGATATGTTGGCACTCTCCAAACCACCACACACCTCATCCTCCATCCCTCCCATCTCGTAGACAGAACCTCGACGGATATCAGCCGGAATGGCTCAGAAATATCCACACACCTATGAGTGCCAGCTTTGGCCACTCCCTCTCCCACCTCTCTCCTGGCTCGCTCCCACCGTTTTCCCGCTTCCCTTTTTGACATCCGCAATCTCACCTGCTTCCCGGTTTTGAGAAACCGGAACCCTCCCCCCTCTTTCCCGTTCTCGTTCCATCCCCCTCGATTATCCTGCTCCCAGGTGCACATTGCACCTCTCAACATACCAAAAAAGGAGAATCTTATGAAACACTTGCTGCTTCCACTCTGTGCTGTTATCCTTGCTATCGGAGCTTTCGCCATTCTCCCCGGCTCAACGGCGCTTGCTGCTTCCGCTCCTACCGATCCTTGTACCACCGATGACAATGTCATTCGCCTGCGCACCTCATTGCAGGGCCTGCTCCCAACCACCACCATCACGATCACCCCCTGCGCAGCCCATGCCCTGAACCAGCAGCAACCCCTAACTATCGACAACGATGGAACCTTCCCCGCCTTTTCCTCTCCCTGGCTCCCGCTATTCTTCTCCAGGCTGCTCACGCCACACGCTTCCACCATCTTTCAAACCCTCCACACCTGTTCACATCCCGAACAAGGCGTCTCCTTCTCTATACTCCTACCAACTCTCATGGGAACCCTCTCCGGTCCTATCTCCTACCTCCAGGCAACTCACCCCACCTTCTCCTGCGTCTCCTGATCTTCCTGCTGGCTCCCCTTCTTGGGGAGCCTCTTATCCCAGTAACGGCATTTCCTCCGATGTTCTTACACCTGCTTCTTCTTTACTCACCCCAATTTCTGCTTTCCTTTCTCCCACATTACAAAACAACAAACATCTATACTTCCTTTAGAACACTAAAAATTTTTGAAATAATGCTCTCATTTCATGAACCTGTTTCATCTTTCTTTCGCTCACTACTTATCCGCCCCGGAGGAGGTTTCTTATGCACTGCTTTCCGAGACTCTCAGCTCTGGCCTTACCAGCCACGCTGCCTTTTTTTTCATGTATCCTCACACCCAACCCTCTCTATTCACCCTCGATCACCGCCTATACATACATAGCAAGGAGGGCCTCTATGTCGCACTATGACTAATCACACCGGGCCAGGGAAAAGACTGGCCCTCTCACCTCTTTCCCAATACCACCTCTATCTCTCCGTTCTCTTCCGGTTCCTTCCCACCTTCTTTCCCCACTCACCAGCTACACTACCAACGGTGCACACCTATTGTGCCCGCACATTTCACCTGAAAGGATGTAACGATGTCTCACTACGACGAAGACCACCACCATACCAGAAAGGAACTGATCGCATGACTCTTGTACGCCGTTTCTGGCTCGCCCTGGCCATACTCGCTCTGCTCTCTCTGGCGCTCATCTTTTGGCTCACCCTCACGCCACGGCAGCCAGCACCTTCCATCGCTTATCCTACCTCTCCAGCATCTTCACCTACCATCACACCCACGCCAACACTCTCCCCGACGTTGACGCGCCCTTCTACCTCAACACTACCTGAACCAACTCTCCAGGCTTATCCTCACGACTCCGAGCCACAACCCGCCCCTCGCTTCTAGCTGAGCGCCTGGACAGCATGATAAAGCCGGTGGCCCTTTGCGGGTACACCGGCTGCTCATTCTGTCCTCAAAAAGGTCTTCTCTCCCCATCATCGCGGAAACAGGGTAGCCAGTCTCCGCTTCTCCAGACACAGGGAACAGGATGACCAAACTACATAGCCTACTCCCCCTGGGGGATCGAGGCCTTAATCTCCCTTCCATCATCGCTCCAGAGCCACCCTTCCACCCCGATCAAAAATCCATGCCGCTCCACTGTCACCATGACACTATAAACCCCTCGACTTCCATCCTCCTCGTTCCACGACACGCCTCCCTCAACCTCATTCGCAATCCGCAATCTCGCCCCTCCCTCCCCTCGATAGTCCCACAATCGCCCCCAACTCGTCTGGCACCACGGCGAATAGCGCCGTTCCAGACGACCCACCGTTTTTCCATCCAAAAGAAAAGTGGCCACGCCAGTCGTTTGCGCGTCAACCGCGCACCCCTGTGTCTCCGGATCCGTATACTCACAATGCATCATACTCAGCTCCTGCGCACACGTCACATCAACATGCGCCTCCACACACACTTCTCCCTGACGACACTCTCCCGCCGCATGTGCCACAGCGCTCCCATGCCACAGGATTCCCCCTCCCATCATCACAACGAACAACAGACCAAACAAGATCATCAAACGCTTCATAGAAATAGCCTCCTCGTGTTTTCTTCCAGTATTCCAGCTTCCTCCGGAGCAGAACCGAAATCGCCCCCGAAATCGTCCAAAACACCACGTTTTTTTGCATGATTCGTACGGTCATCCTGATGTCACACACCCAAAAAGAGAAGGCGGATTTTTCCACCTTCTCAGCATCTCATCCTTCATACTTCGCTCGGGTCCCGCTCAGGAGCGCATCTCTTCCCTTTCGTATTGTTTCGCGTGCGTCACAACACCCTGGCACAGACCAAGCATGGTCTCACCTCAGGAGTGAACGAGACTTTTTTCGCTTCGCTGTGCAGCCCTTGCCCCCGGCATTCCCGACGCTGCCCCATTGCAGAAACTGAATCAGATCAGTCGCGCGAACTGGCCCGCTTTCGCATAACTGACGCAGGAGCTGACACAGTGGCTAACAACAGAGCAGGACTCTATGAGATCCCGGATATCACGGCGATGCCGACCCGCTGTGCCAAACATGGGGAGCATGCTCGATAGCCTGAGACAGGATCAGTGAGCCACTTGCGCCTGTGCTAATATGAAGGGACGATGTCAATGTGTGCCGTCACAACTCGCAGAGCCATTACCAGGTATGGTCTTGCTTCGATTCATCGATTGCGTGCCAGAAGACCCCTGAGCTTCAGACATGGGGAGTCGTCACCGTAACGAGCAAGCCTGCTTGAGACCTTCTTACAGGCTCATCAGACGCCCCATGCCTGTCAGAGGGGAAAGAGTGCGCATAGGGACTCTCTGACACGGTTTTGCCGAGGTGCGCAAGCAGCAACAGCTTTACCGTGAACGACCCAGAAAGCCCCGTGCATTCATGCCGGGGATGAATGGGTCTTCCTTATGTTGGGTTGGGGCATCGGGGTACCGTGCCCTGTTGACATGTAGCCAGAATGGTGCTTTCATAGCTACATGAAAGACGGTATCAAATCCCTCAACGTCCGGCTCCCTGCTCATCTGTTGGAACAGATACGAGAGATAGCCAAACAGCATCATCGATCCTTGAATGGGGAAATCCTGACGGCAATAGAAGAGCATATCAAGAAACAGAAGAAAGGCTAGTAAAA
>NZ_QKUF01000059.1 GCF_003253565.1 Thermosporothrix hazakensis | reverse complement strand
AAGCGGGAAAAGGGAGGGAATGAGCCGGGAAAGAGGAGGGAGAGGGAGCGGCCCAAGCAGGCACGCCGTCGCGGTTCTGTCTGGGAGGTGGAGCCGGTGGAGGATGAGGGGTGTGGTGGTTTGGAGCGTGTCCCCCACCTGTCGTCTTTGCGGCGTCGTTGAGTTCGCGAGCGCATTGGTGTTGTGGTGCGGTACCGGATTCCCGAACACGGCTCCCCTCCAGCAGGTTCCTCCGAAGCGGAAAGCGGGGTCCGTCTGCCAGGGGCTGTTGGGGATGCCAAAAATCGGAACAAAGCCGGAACAGGTCCCTGTCCGGGAGATGCAGCAGGTCCGGGTTTGGGGGAAAGAGGGGGGGTGTTGCATCTTGTGGGGGAGCGTGCGCGAGGGCATGTGTTTTTCGTTGCGAGAGAGGGATCAGGAAGCTGTGGAAGCAGAGCTTGCATCCTCTGGGGAGCAGGGTGGTGCCAACGCAGATGACGAGGAGGAGACGTCATCGCAGGTTGCTGTCGTGCGTGACGGGGGGGCTCTCTTCATCCTCTTGCGTGGAAAGTTTGCTTCCGCGTGGCATGAGATGCGAGGGTGCTGGCTTTCGCTTTCAAGAGGAGGTGATGGACAAAAAGCGCTTCCAGATGCTGGCGCCTGGAAGCAGGAGCATCGAGGAGGGTGGGACGGAACCGGGAGCGAGGGGGGAGGGTTGCGGCGTCGCAAAAGCGGAACGTGGGTGAGATTGTTGGTGCAGTAAAAGCAGAGAAGGAAAAGGCGGGAGCGAGCCAGCAGAGGGAGGAGAGAGGGAGTGACCCAAGCTGGCACTCATAGGTATGGATGGCTGTGTGCAGCGCTGTTGCGGGTGATGTCCGTCGAGGTTCTGGCTGTGTCCAGCGGTGATGGGGCTAATAGCATGCAGGATGGCATCCTGAGAGGAGGAAGCTGGATGGCGGAGAACGTGGGCAGGGATCGGCAAGGTGATGCTCCGGTGGTGGCATGCGGAAGAGAACCGGAAATAGGTGCTCGTGCGCACAGGAAGCAGTTGGCCGAGATCTGGAGGAAAGAGAGAGGAGGTGAGGCTCCATGAGGTTGTTGTTTGCTTGTATCATGCGGGCTTTACGGAACGCGTGCGCTTCGTCCGGCGTCGGTTCAGACATCATGACTTCATGTCGTGCTCCTGGATTATGCGGTCAATGGAGAATGCACGCTGGAGGAATACGATGAGCGCTTGCTACCCTTTGCCGATAGGTTCATGGCGCTGTTCGGGCGAGATTGCTTGCTTGCTCGCTCGACGCTCAGCCGATTTCTTGCGGCACTTCCGCAAGCGCCTGTCGAGGCGTTGCGCACGGTGTTTCTCGAAGACCTGCTGGCCCGGCCTCTGGAGAAAGAGGAACAAACGGGCGGATTGTGGGACCGGCAAGAACCCCCCTGGTTGGTATTCGATAGTGATGGCACGCGACAAGCTGCCCGTCAAGGGGCCTTGCCATGCACTCCTGATCTCCCACCTGCAGGGCGCCGGTTGGATGAGGTCTGTGCTTCGGGCTATACGGGGCGCAAACGGGGAGAAGTGGTTCGGACGCGCACAACTCTTCTCCAAGCGCACACGCACCAATGGATAGGTACCTTCTCCGGGACATCTGGGGCGGGCAAGGGCGACTATCGTGGAGACCTGCGCCAGGGGGTGAAGGCGATCAGGGCGTGTCTACAAGCCCAATCAGTTCCCCTGAGTCGGGCTGCGGTGCGACTGGATGGTCAATATGGCAACGGTGCCGTCGTCGCAGACCTGTCCGGGCTTGCCTATATGATGCGAGGCGAGGACTATGATCTCCTCAATCTGCCAGAGGTGCAGACTCGTCTTGCCCAGCCCCCAGACCAGCAAACGACTCATCCAGAGACCGTACCCTCTTTGATTGCCAGATCTCCTCCTGACTCCGATCGGGCTTCTTTGCGACTTCGTGAGCCTTACCTGACCATTGCTGGTCAACGAGAGCAAAGCGGCTTCAAAGCGCATGACAGGCTCTCTTCTCCGCTCTTGTCATCTCGTTACGCATCGCGTGGGAGGAGGCAAGTGTAACGGCAACCAATTTTTAGGGCCAAATGCCGTCTTCACCGTTGGCTCATGAAACACGAGTGCAGGCGGGGGCAACACATCTGATTGGTCGGCAATCTGCTATAGATCAGATCCTCCATCCCTTCCAGTAGCCTACACCATAGCAGGCTACGCCAACGCCTAGGGTGATGCACCCGGCTTGGGAGCTACGGGAAGCTATGATTCCCAAACCTATACCTTCATTTAGCCAGGTTACATAAGAAAAGCCGGTGGCGGAAGGGTGGTACGAATGCGCTCGTAGGTAAGGCCATATTGCGCAAGCACCTTCCCATATGCAGTGTTACCACCCTCGCGCAAGAGTCCCGGGAATAATGGCCCACACCCAACCCATTGATATCCCTGGCAGATGGCATCAATCCCACGCTCATGAGCTTCACGCTTTGCCACTGCGATTCCCCCCAAAACTTCCTCAGACACGGGAACAACCGCAATCTCTGGTTCCTGTTCCATCGAAAGAGTTGCCTCAACCGCCGGATCAGCCAGCGGCGGAACCCGGTACTTCTCCTCAACATCCTCACTAAGCCTCTTATACTGAAATGTGCCTGGTATAAAAGGCATCGACTCTCGCTCACTTCCATCTCTATATATTCCGCTCTTCTCCTGTAATAGAGAGGAAATCTCGATCTGCAATGTATCATACATACGCAAGCTCCATCCAGATTAGAGAGCTTTCCTTTTACAATCTGTCCTGCGTGATGCCGATCATGCTCTACGGATTAGGGCCATTGTGCCGATCAAGGTAGATCATTGTTTTAAAATACTCAACCGGAAGTATTTCAAGGAGCTGGAGAAACACTTTGGCAATCTGTTGCCCTGGTCGGAGCAGCATGGGCAAGATGGCGAGCAGACCCGCTTTGCCATTCGCTCCGATTCCACTGTCACCTGGGCGCAAGCTGCGCGCCAAACCGTCTTTCGGGCGAACGAAACAATGCCGATCGATGACCTGGAAGACACAGTTGAGCAAGCTGCCGCTATAGCGTGCACGATTGACCAGCCGATGCCTGCATTGCTTAAGCATTTATTAAAACAGCCCCAACAAACCCAGCGGGCAAAACAATGCCGGGCGGTAATGTGCTTGTTTGAGGGGACGCTATAAGATCTACCACTGTTCTTTCATTCCTGGTAATGATCATATGAACGCTTTTATCAGGGGCAGGGAGAAATAGTCGCGTAATTGTGGATTCAATCGTAGTGCTTTCTCCTTTGAAGATAGCTGAGTAAACTCCTTCTACCTTGCTGGCGATTGGAATACGAACGACAATAGCGTTGGTATCAACTTTAAAAGTAGTCGCTTTTTCTTTCTGTATAGTGGCTTGTCCTCTATACCTCTGAAGTACTTGTTCTTCAAAAGACTTCTACTTGTCTGAGCTGAAAACAGCTTGGCGATATTTCTCAGCGACAGCACCGTACGCGCAGACTGGGGCGAGCGCGTTGCGCTGTGTGAGTTGCCTGGGGTATCCAGAATGGCAAGTCACATCTGTCATGGAAGTCCCCATGCCATCGTTAAGGGATATCAAGCGCTTGGGAGCTGGATTGAGGCGAATGGCTCCACGATCACAGGCCCCAATCGCAAGGTCAGCTTGCGCTGGAGTGGCGAGTTGGATGACTACCTCACTGAGATCCAGTTTCCGGTTGAGATGGTGTCATAACCGACAATGGAGGAAGAGGAAACAGGCCAATCTCCCTTTCCTTTTTTCTCTGCGGTCTCCGTCACGTTGTCATACCTCCACGCTATTGGAGATACTGTTCTCTGTTTCATCTTGAAAATCGCAAGACAATGGACACCATTGCGCTTGAAGAGCACTCTGTCAGTCCGGCTTTCCTGCAAGGTTCGGGACGCAACCTCAAGGAACAAGCTGAGCGTTGCGGCTCTTTCAGGTTTCTCGAACTCCTCTGCGATCTCGATGACCGCAGGATCGCGGATATGGATGCAGCGGATATCGACATGCAGGTTCTCTCACTGGGATCTCCCGGTGTGGAGCAACTTGATGCGCCTGACGCCGTGACGCTTGCACGCGAGACGAACAATTACCTTGCGGAGGCGATACGACGCCATCCTGGTCGTATTGCCGGGTTGGCCGCCATCTGACACCGCCTCCACAGCCGATAGTGGAGACCTATTACACAGGCTTCGCGCCAGAGGCCACAGCCAGGCTTTCGCCCTTCGCCTGGGGCTGGCCCATTGAGACCGCAACCCATGTTCTGCGCCTCATCCTCGGCGGGGCCTTTGACCGCTATCCACACTTGCAGGTCATGATCGGCCATATGGGCGAAGGTCTGTCCTTCATGCTCTCCCGACTCAATCGCCTGCCTGGTGTATGCTAAAGACAGACCCCGACTTCGGTTGAGCAACCTGCACTGATAGGTCTGGAAAACTTGACCAGTGCAAGGTTGTGGTGGGTTATCAAAGCCGTTCGTAGCTGCAACTACGGGCGGCTTTCTTGTTTAATATTCTACAGAGAGCGAAGAGAAGTTAGAATGGCTGATACTCATTGGGAAGATGACAATCTCCCTGCTTTCTCCGTTGACAGATACCCGATATACCTCCGCTAGATATCCGCCTCACTGTTTTACTCCAAGAATACCTTGCATTTTTCGCCTTGTCAAGTATTTTTAAGACATATTTTTACTATTACCATATTTTTAGGTATCTGAAGTTGCGATTGACCGCTTAAGAACCGGTATGGTACTATACAGACAGACAGGAAATAATCTAGGAGCCTTGTTATGGGTGAGATCTTAGAACCAAAAGAAGTAGCTGAGATGCTAAAAGTAAATCCGCGCACAGTAATACGATGGGCTGAACAGGGAAAGATCCCGGCTTTTAAAATAGGAGATCTCTGGCGATTCCGAAAAATTGCTCTAGAGACTTTCATATTAGAAGAGGAGAAGCGTAACATGCAATCTAAGCAATGCTCCCAGCCTAATAGGGAGGAGAAGCTTTAACAATTCTTTGTAGCAACCTGTGAGTCCTTTTGTCGTAGTGCCTTAGACTGTAAAGAACATGTGTTTAGATGCAAGGAAAGGTAAAAAAAGGACGCCAGGGAAGGTCGACGAAGACCAAACGCGCTTTTACGACAGCAAAGGGAATTGCGTGGCTGGTCACAGCGAAGAGTAGCCGAGGCAATTGGAACGAACGAGGATACAGTCAGCAAATGGGAACGAGGACATAACATCCCAGATCCATATTACCGGGAGCGCCTCTGTGAGCTTTTTCAAAAAAATGCGGATGAGTTAGGGTTTATACAGCAGAATCGATACCAGCCGGACCACTTGTCTCCTATTATAACTTTCGCGACAGACATACATCAGTCTCTAGACGAAACCCTTGATCAAGCTGAAAGCATCGTCACGCTTGCATGGGAGGCATGGTTTGCATCAAGGCCAAAGCATGCCTCCAGAGAAATAGCCAAACTACTCCCCAAATTGGAAAAATTGCTTCATTCACCACTGCCCAAAGTGGTTTGAACTTCGGACAAAGGAACTCATTATCAGGGGACACGGATTACTAGGAGCTATTTGCCTGGATGCGCTGCAGAAGGATGCTGCATTCTACCATTATAAGCAGGCGCACAGCCTTGCAGAGGACATACACGACAAGGAATTAGCGCCCACCTATCTTGCCATGTTAGGGGATGTTTTGCGACGCCAGAATGATAAAGCAACAGCTCTTAGTTATCTGGAGCGCGCAAAGGATCAAGCCATACACGCAGATAGTGCAGCATTGGGCCATGTCCTGCAACTGCTTGCCTATACTTACAGCGACGTTGGGGATGCCACATCCTTTGAAAGAACTATCTCAGAAGGCACAGACCTGCTTGCCTATGCAGGTGAGGGACGCGATGTGGTAAAGAAGGAGTTTACCCCTTTTGAAGTGAATGAGATACGTGGAAAGGCCATGCGCGATCTAGGAAAACCTCTAGACGCTTTACCATTTTTGGATTTAGCAGAACTGTCCCTTGATACTGCGAATTCGGTTACTCCGCGCTGGCGCGCTCTATTGGAAATCAGCCGAGGACAAGCCTTATGCGATGCTGGTGACATTGTTGCTGGCATCACAGTAATCAGTAAGGGGTTCGTTTTGGCTGTACAGTGCCATTCGCGTCACCAGATGGATCGCGTGCGCAAATATCTGCGGAAGTTGGAAAATAGCCCCGCTAGAACACACCCTCGTGTGCAGGAACTAAAAGCTCTTGTCACTGAGATGTATCTACGTATAGACGATGGCATACACTAGGGATAGATAAAGGAGAAATAGAATATGGCAAACAATGCTGCTGGAGTCTTTGTCACAGTAGATGTTGTGGTGCCCCGCCTTTCGGGATCTACCTGGGAGGTCGCGCTTATCCAGCGAAAAAAAGCGCCTTTTCAAGGGGCCTGGGCACTCCCTGGGGGCCACCTTACAACAGAGGATACATCCCTCGAAGCAGCAGCGCGTCGTGAGACCTTAGAAGAGACTGGCCTTGATATTCCTTTACATCTATTCCAACAGGTGTATACCTACGAGGATTTTGATGACCCCCGAGGGAAATATGTTTGTCTGCTCTATACACTCTCTGAGCCGCTCTCTCAAGAAGCACATATTATCGCCGGTGACGATGCCTCAAGAGTGCAGTGGTTCCCTGTAGATGATTTGAGCACACTTCCGTTTCTTGCATTTAACCATATTCGCTTGCTCAAAGCTGCGCTACGACAGTTCTTCCTGCACTACTATCATAGCGTTGCAGGGCTGCGCGAAACAGAGCCATGTCAGTGTGAATGTGAAATCGCACCTGGCCGGCGTTGTCCAGACACAGCCTACTGGATATACGACGGCATGGCTGTTTGTCCAGGACATATGCGCAGGCAGTTTAAGCAAAACGGTAAAGGCCAGTCAGTAGACTTGACATCGTTGCGCAAAATATAGAGATAGGTTGCTAGAGAGAGTTACTGGTAAAAAAGGTGAAGGATGTTCTTTAAGTGCATCCTTCACCCCTGGCCCAGAGGCGTTTCAATCCTCCAGTGTCCCCAAAGAGCCGTTGCAACCAGCGAGACCGTTGCTATGATGCCTTAGATCAAGCCGAGCTATGCTGAACAAGGTAAGTCTTGTCCCCCTCGAAGAAGACGTCGCTTTTGTAAGGACATCTCTGCAATCCTTAGACGATATGCGAGGGGAGTGTTATGTGTTGGTAGGGGAGCCAGAAAAAGGGTTAAAATACCTGGAAAAGGCGACGAATACCTTGGATCACAAGCTAACACGTACACACTGCCGCTTGCTTATGCAACAAGCAGAAGCGTACCTGGCGGCAGGTATGCCTGATATCAGCGTTGATAAGGCTATGGAAGGGTTACGAGTTGCAAAGGTGCTAGAAAGTACAAGTAACATCAATTGGGCAAAGGAGATATACTTAAAGATCAGAACATCCCCGTACAAGGAAGAACTTTTTGCACAGCGATTAAGAGATGCAATTAAGGACAAGTGAGGTGTACAATGCTACTATGTCAACCAGCTTGCGGAGTCATGGGAAAAGCTCAACTACCCTACAGTAAAGTTGGTTTAGGAACGTGGGCAATTGGTGGCGGTTGGGGGCCACAACCCGAAGAGGTTTCTTTAGCAACACTTGTGCAAGCGCTAGAGGCAGGCTGTCAACTTGTTGACACAGCTCCGCTTTATGGCCACGGTCGTGCGGAAGAACTTATTGCGCGTGCATTTAAGCTTTACGGGGCCCGCGTGACGGTGCTGACAAAAGTAGCTCCTCTGGCGTACCAGTGGGCTCCTGCGGCCAACATACCTGTACAAACAGTGTTTCCGGCCTATCACATTGTCCAGCAAGCCGAAGAAAGTTTGAAACGATTAGCAACAGAATGTCTTGATTGCCTATTGCTCCAGACATGGTGTCCTGCTTGGACAGAGCCTGGTGAATGGTATGAAGCACTTGTTAACCTGCAACGACAAGGAAAAATACGTTCCTTTGGGATCTCAGTAAGCGACCATCGCGCGTACGATGCAATTGGAGTCATCGAAGCCGGGTTAGTTGATATTGTCGAGGTTCCATACTCCATTCTTGATCAGCGTGCTGCTAGCACTCTTTTCCCTATTGCCCTGAAGCACGGGACAAGCATCATTGTGCGTACGCCGCTCGCTTCGGGCGCGCTAGCAGGCTCATGGCATAAAAGCATGAAATTTGATCGGCGCGACTGGCGTCGGCGCGTCTTTAAAGGGGAACATTTTGAACGAACTGTAGCGCGAGTTGAGAAAATAAAAGCCTTGCTCGATCCTGATGCCGTGCTACCACAGATCGCATTGAGATTCTGCCTTTCCCATCCTGCCATTACGGCTGTGATTCCAGGTGCCAGAACACCGGAACAGGTAGCCTGCAATCTTGCAACGATGCGGCAAGATCCGCTCCCAACCAATCTTTTAAAACAAATACAAATATTGTGGAAAACGGAATTCTGCTATAACGTGCGGACGAGTGTTGGCGAAGAAGGAGAAGGTGAACGGCGATTGAAAGAACAGGAGCAAGAAGGTCAGAGAGGTTAGCGCGCCCCTCTGGCCTCTTCTCATTGTTGTAAGCTATATACATAGCCATCGCGATACTGAAGCATTTGGCAATACCTGTGGTTGAAGGAAACCACTCCTGTAGCAGTACGCATTGCGAAGCTCCCGCAGGCTCCCTGAGCCGAGTTGAACCATTTTAGCGGCGTGGACAAAATGGTCTGACGAGGCTTGATTGCTGTTCTGACAGGAGATCATGGCACGTCCAATAGCATCTTCAAACTTGCGCCATTCCGTGTATCCTAAAAGCTGCTGAAGTTCCCTTGCGCTCCAGTATTCCCAACCATTTTCAACGTGTCGGATCCGGTGGAATGGAGATTTCTCAGGTCTGGATGGTAACAGTGGTGCTTTTTGCATAGGCTGCTCCTCATTCACTAAAGCGGAGTTTTCTGGACGCCGCTCCATACCTCATCCTACAAGTAAAACACCTCTGAGCACGGAGCTGGATACGCTTTCAGTTCGTCGTAGACTGGCTTTAAGAGCCGAGAAACCGGAGGAGGTGCGCTGCTCATAAGCTCCGCTAGCTTTGGGAGATCTTCTTGAGGCTGCTCATGATGCAACAGCTTGTAGACATTTGAGAGAAACCCCCCATCTTTTATGTCTTCGCCGATCTGGGCCATGTAATCGTAAATGCGATTATAGAAAGTGCGATGAAAACGGTCCTGGCACTTTCGGCAGCGGAGCGAAGAGAGTCGTTGAGGGCGTGCGCTCACAGGCGCAATGGCGGCAGAGGCACCACACCCCTGGCAAAAGTAAAGCCATACACGACCAAGCGGTTTGTCGCAATAACCGCACGTGCCGTTATCCGTAGACCTGCGCGGATAGGTGTGCTGTCCTGTGTCCGCTTTGCGATAGGTTGATTTTTCATACTTGTTGGCGCATTCCAGACACCATTGACTCTTTTTCGTCACGATGCTAGGAATCGTGTCTTGTTGTACTTTCATGTTGAAGCTCCTTTGTAACGTATCATGTGCATAGTTCGCCCAAATCTTCCCGATGGAAATTTCGAGAGTGACCTTTTTCAAGGGATTGACTCGCCAGGGCTTACAGGCTGTCGAGGTGTTTAACTAGCACACATAAGAAAGTTGGCAACCCTGGGTATATAAAATGGAACAGGAGTACTATGCTAGTGGCAGCAAGCAGTATTTTTGACTATGCTTCCTCGTATGAAGAAGGATCAGAAACGAAAACAGTACCCTTCTGGCGTCACTATTAACCAGTGCCCCAATTGCCGTATCTGGAAGGACAGCGAGGGCTTCCGTTGGGCATGTGACGATTATCACCCTGAGGTACTTGCCTACACATCGAGGAGTGTGAACAATGGGAACGCGAGGGGGCTTGGGGCGATCAGGAGGGCCTGGACAATAGAGTAGAGGCCAAAGGCTGCCAAGAGCATCAAAAGTAGTGGCACGCACTTGGGAAAAAGGGAAGTTAAGGCGTCTTTTTGAGATGCTGTGCTTTCGCTTGCAGCTCCTTCCCGATATTGATTACCTCGTCAACGATGGCGTCAAGGTAGTCTCTATGTGCATTCAACACATCCTCACCTGCAAGTACGGTCTCCTGATAGCTTTCGGCACAGGGGTCATAATACCGCTCGGAAAGCATGTCGTGGAGCCGATTACGCAGGTTTTCGGCTTCTACTCCCAGTATACATGCAGCTTGTTCCAGGGCACAAATGTGGATATGCGGGCGGTCTTCACTTAGCCGGACCACCCGTGTTATCTGTTCGTGCGTGCTCCCATACACTTCCCAGATGATGCTCGACTCTTCTTGTGACATAGCTGGCACACTCCTTTCATAAAGGCCAGTGACTGTGTACAGAAATGACAGGAAAATTGACAGTAATCGGATGCAGCAGTGTGCAACTTCACGCAACCTTCTGCAACAAAAAAATCATAGTTGCTGTGCATGGTACGTAGCTGAAACTGGCCCAAGCAAAGGGGAAAAGGCATAAAGAAGGAGCCTGATGCTCCTTTCTGCTTGTCAGAGAAGCAAAGGATGGTAAACTCAGGGAGGTTCGCGCAGAGGGGATTTGGCAGTCGCTTGCCCGGTGCTCTCAGCAGAACCAGGGTTGCAACGGATTGAGGATTGAAACATGGTCGAGATGTGCGCGGCCGCGCTGCCTCTGCCACGTGGCAACGGCTCAGTGAGGCCGTTGAGGAGCGAAACCTGACGCAAGGAAGAGACTTTGGTGCTCTTCTTGATTGGGTGGAAGGGCCTGACCCGAGAGGCAGAGGATTTCAGGGAATGGGCAGCACAAGCAGGGATCGTGTGGTCCCTGGACGACAGGTGAGCCAGGGAAAGCGTCTGCTGATGCGTCCAACAAGCCGACGTGGCGTTGCGCAAGGAAGAGGTATGCACGGGAGTTGCTCTTCTTTCAAATGACAGGAGGACCTGACAGGGATGCTGGTGTCGCGTCAGCACGCATAGGGAGCTGTGTGAAGCGGTGCCTGTGGAGTTGCCCCTGTGGGTGTGGCTGCGGTGGAAGCGACCTGGCTCTGTTGGGGGGAGGAGGGGAGCCCAGGCGGATGTGTGGCGAACGAGGAGCAGGCGCACTGCCAGGTGGTTTTCCGGGTGTGGGTCTCTCTCTCATTGCGGCAGAGGAGGGAGAGGTCAGGAAGAGGAAGGGGGAAGCGGACGCAGCAGAGAAGCGGGGTGTATGTGCTGGAGAGGATGAGC
>NZ_QKUF01000058.1 GCF_003253565.1 Thermosporothrix hazakensis | reverse complement strand
GTACCGCTCTTCCCTCCGCTTTTCTGCGCGATATAGGCCTGTTCCAGCGTGATAGTCGTGTCGACTCCTTTACACATATCATAGATGGTCAGCGCAGCAACGGTTACGGCTGTGAGCGCCTCAACATCTACCCCGGTTTTATAGGTCGTGCGCGTTCGTCCCTCAATCGAGATCCAGCCCTTTGTGCTATCGAGGACAAAGTGAAGTTGAATATGCGTCATAGGGAGCGGATGGCAGAGCGGGATCAGGTCAGGCGTCTTTTTTGCGGCCATAATCCCGGCGATCTTTGCGACTTCCAGCACACTCCCCTTGGCAATTTGATTCTCCGCAATCAGCTTGACGGTTTCAGGACGCATGCGGACACGGGCATGCGCAATCGCCTCACGCAGCGTCTCCTGGCGGTCGGTCACATCGACCATATGAATATTACCCTGTTCATCGAGATGGGTAAGCTGTTGTGCTTCGTGTTTTTCAGATGAAGACATACGACATAAATCCTCCTATGGCAAGGAGTATACCATCAGAAGGTGAGGCATGACGAGGAGGAACTACCAGGGCATTTCTGAGACGAAAGGATCGTGCCTGTTGCAGCGTGTTGCTCCCTCTTGCATGCACTGGCATTACCAGAAATGCCCCTACCTTTTGTATCAGGAAAGGACTGTATAGCGGTCGGTCACAGGGCGAACCTTATTTTGCAAGCTTTTGTCGGCTCTGGAACGCCCTTCGGAAATAGGTAAATGCTTCGTGTGCCTTCCCATGCTCCTCAAGAAGCTGTGCGTATTGTACAGCTTCGTCGGCAAGCTCTTCATGGTGGCCCAGTTTCTCAAGCATTTCCAGGCCGGTGACGAAGTGGCGATCTCCCTGCTCGGCCTCTCCCCGAGCGTAGTAGATGCGTCCGAGCACAATATGCATCTCTGCGCTGATGAGTGTATCACCAAAAGGTGCGGCGAGTTCTTCGGCTTTCGTGGCGTAGGTGGTGGCTTCATCGAGCTGCTGATGGGCATAGTACCAGGAGGCGTTGGTTGTGTAGAGGCTTGCCAGTGCAAGCGGGTCAGTTTCCTGTAGTTTGCTGGCCTGCTGGAGTGCTGTATCCAGGAAGGTGCGGGCCTCACTGGCATCCTGTTTCAGGGTGACTGCTCCCAGGTAGTGATAGAGTTCACTCCGTTGTGTCTTGAGACGGGTAGCGTCCGCAAGATAGCGACATTTATACGCATACTGGATTGCAAGCTCCAATTCATCGATATTGCAGTAATGTCGAACCTGTTCCAGATATGCAGCTTGAATGGTTTCCGGGGTTGAGTAGATGTCGCAGGTTTCCAGCGCTTTATAGAAGTGGGTAATAGCCTGTTCCAGATGCTCCTGTTGATTATGCAGATTGTGCTGAGCCTGCTGGGTATAATATTGCCCAATCTGCATATATAATTGTGCGGCGAAAAAAGGATCATGCTGCTCCGACGTCTCAAGCGTATGGAGGCAACGCTGATAGGAGAGGAGTGCCTGTGTATGGTTACGCATTCCCAGATAGGTTTGTGCCAGAAGATGCAGGATGCGGAGCGTAAGGAACTGATCATTCAGCTCTTTGGCGATCTGTAGGGCTTCAATGAGGGCGTATTCGCTTTCCTGATAGTGTGCTGCCCTGAGTTGGGCCCAACCGTAGAGATACTGGTACTGTAGAATCTGGTGTCGCTTCAGTCGTTTCTGGGGGATCTTGCCGAGCTGTTCCAGGGCCTGCTCGATGGAGTGTTCGCGGATGAGGACTTGAATTTCCAGAAAGGCCAGATCAATTTCATCATCATCACGCTCTGCAATGCCCAGTGGGCCATTCAGTCGATCATCGACCTGATTGCGTGCGGGCAGGAGCTGCGTGGATGACAATCCTAGCCGTTGTGCCAGAATCTCCAGCGCACGGAGGGATGGATGAATTTGTCCACGCTCTATAGCAGAAATGTAACTGACAGAGAAGTCAGGCGTGGCCAGTTGACTTTGCGTTAAATGCTGAGCAATCCTTGCTGCTCGTAGCTTTTCCCCCACTGATTTTCCAATTTTGCTAGACGATGGTTCAGGGGACATTATCGCCTCCTACATAGTACTTGAAAATGCATGTCAATAAATACACAAAATAAACGGTCAAATGTATTGTAAAATACACATATGTTTTCTGTCAATATGTTAGTGCAATAAATGTTATAAAGATACTTGTAAAATCTTGCTTGTGTTACAAGTAAAGTGGTTTCTTCGCTCTCTCTGTAGAGTATAGAGTGTGTAGATGTACTACTGGCCGTGTAAGCAACGCTTTGCACGAAAAAGGAAGCCTGATTCTTTGCTGCAAAGTAGCTGTTTTTCAAGCTTTTAAAGAGCGAATAGAGCGACGGGAAGGAGAAAAGACCGACCTCCCTTCGTATGGGCTCTATTATAGCTGAAAGGCGCCAGATATTCTGGCATTCCCTATCGAGCAGGTTTTCCAGCGCATTCTTAGCTATGTAGAAAACGCGCCTCCATACCCTTTTTCGTCTATCAATATGGGAAGATAAACTGTTTATCTATGAAAACTCTATATAGCCTGCCTGCTCGTTAGAATAGCATTCTTCCCTCAGACGCATTGTATTCTACAACAAAGTGACCAATCAAGATAGGCTTGATAAGAATCCTGGTACGGTGCATTGAGGAGAATAAACAGGATATAATAAGGTGATTTCATTGAATGCTCTTATCAGGAATATTTGACAAGGAGAAAAAAGCCAATGTTTCGATTCTTGACTGCTGGTGAGTCTCATGGTCCCGGCCTGACCATTATTGTGGAGGGGCTGCCCGCAGGGTTGACTGTTGAAAAGGTGCTGATTGATGCTGATTTGCGGCGGCGGCAGGGTGGCTATGGACGTGGTGGCCGTATGAAGATTGAAAAGGATGAGGTGCGCTTTCTCTCCGGAGTACGACATGGAAAGACGCTCGGCTCTCCTATTACCATGCAGATCGAGAACCGTGACTGGGTTAACTGGGAAGAGCGAATGAACCCGGCTCCGGTTGATGTAGAGATGGAGCCCGTGACCCGTGTTCGTCCCGGCCATGCTGACTTCACGGGTGCGATCAAATATGGTCACAGCGATGTTCGGAATGTGATTGAGCGTTCTAGCTCACGCGAAACGGCTGCCCGCGTCGCTGTGGGAGGACTCTGCCGCCAGTTCTTGCAGCAGTTTGGTATCACGATCCATAGTCACGTGCTCTCGGTGGTTGAAGTAGGCTATGAGGAGCCGCGTCCGATGACGCCCGACGCATACCCCGAGGAGATGTGGGAGGCAGTAGAGAACTCGCCAATGCGTTGTGCTGATGCCGCCCTGACTGAGAAAATGATTGCACGTATTCTGGAAGCAAAGCGACACGGTGATACTTGTGGCGGCGTGTTTGAGGTCGTGGCGTTCGGTGTGCCCATCGGCCTGGGCAGCTTCAGTCAATGGGACCGTCGCTTGAGTACTCGCCTGGCAATGGCGATGATGAGCATTCCATCTGCGAAAGGGGTTGAGATTGGTGCTGGCTTTGGTGCCACACGAACGACTGGCTCTCATGTCCATGACGTCTTGCGACACCGGGAAGATGGAAGCTGGTATCATCTGACGAACAACGCAGGTGGTATTGAGGGCGGTATCTCGAATGGTGAGCCAATTGTGGTGCGTGTTGGTGTTAAGCCTATTCCCACTCTGGCGCATCCGTTGCCATCAGTTGATATTGCGAGCGGTGAAAATATTGATCAGAGCCGCTATGAGCGAAGCGATGTCTGTGTTGTCCCTGCAGCCGGAGTTGTCGGTGAAGCGATGATGGCGGTGGTACTGACCGAAGCGCTACTTGAGAAGTATGGCGGCGATAGTATGGACGAAATGCTCAGGCATGCGCGCGCCTGAGAGCAGGAGGGGACGCCGCATGGCGTCCCGACCGGCCCCTGCTCTTATCCCCTCCCTGTGCTACTTCCTTGCTATTTCTGAGCAATAATGGTATACATTCAAGCTGAGAAGGTACCTGTTGTATATGGTAACCTGTATAAGTATGTCTCAATTTGACTTATTACGCAGAAGATAGGCGAGTACGTTTGCTTTTTCAGTGGCATTACCGCATCTTTATTCGTTCTATAAAGCAGAGTAAACCCACACCTTCTATCCTGAATGAGCGTAGAAAAGAAATAGATAAAGAGAAAACGCCGCACTATGCCGGCGTCACCCAGGGTAAAAACCACATAAGTAAGGACGCGAGGGATCACCTATGACCACAAAATCTGGCATTCGCCGTTTGATGTTTGTCTTTGTCGCCCTGTTTCTGGCGATGAGCGCGGGGTTGGTCTACTGGCAGGTGTACGCCGCCGAAAAGGTGACTGCGAATCCGCGTAATCAGCGCCGCTGTCTGACCACAAATGTACCGTTGCGAGGCCGCATTCTGGATCGTAACGGGGTGGTGCTGGCCGAATCAAAGCCAGATCCAAAGGTATGCGGCGGATATGTTCGCCATTACTATGAGCCGTCACTTGCTGGCCTGATCGGTTATTATCCAGGACCGAACTATCTCACAACCGGCCTTGAGAAGACCTTCGATGATTATCTGATGGGACGAGTCGGGATGAGCGCTCTGGATAATCACATGAATAAGTTGTTGCATCGTCAGCCCATGGGAAATGACATCTACCTGACGATTGATGTCCGCATACAGCGTATTGTTGATAAGCATTTTGATGATCCCTTGCTCGTCAACGATCCAGATAATGTGGCCGCCACCAATCGTGGGGCTGTCATTGTCAACGATCCAAGCACTGGTGAGGTCCTGGCTATGGTCAGTCGCCCGAGCTACGATCCCAATAAGCTGGTGCAAACGCTTTCTCACGGAGATGAATCCTACTATCAACAGCTCACCAAAGACCCCGATCAGCCGTTGATCTATCGTCCACTCTATGGTCAGTATACTCCCGGTTCAACCTATAAGACGATGACACTCCTGGCGGCGATCGACTCGGGAACGACTGAACTGGAACGGGTCTATCCGCCAAAATATACGGTTGGTCCGGTTGTGATTGGCGATCACCAGTTTACCCCTGCCATGAGTAATATTCAGGGCTATACCCATAACTTTAATGTCTCCACGCATTATGGCTATGCCCACTCGGATAATATTCTCTTCGCGAAGCTAGGCGAGGATATGGGTGTTGATAAGTGGCTTGAGTATAACAAGAAGTTTAAGGTCGGCACCTCGTATGATATTGATGGCCTCAAGGTTGCAACCAGCCGGGTTACAAAGGCAGATGGCACGCTCGATACCAATACAATGGTTGATGGAGCCTTCGGCCAGGGTGTTGACTTCGTGACGCCATTCCAGATCGAGCTGATCAATAATATTGCTGCGAACAATGGGCAGTTGATGCGCCCGGCTCTGCTTTCAAAGATCAAGACACATGATGGCGCGGTCTTGAAAGAGTTCTCTCCGCAGACCTGGGATGGGCCCCAGGTGAGTAAACAGGCAGCGATGGATACGCGCAGAGCGATGTTCGGTGTGGTCAATTGCGGCTCCGGTCTGGAAAATGGAGTTGCGCTGCCTACTTCCCCGTGGGGTATCGGGGCCAAAACCGGTACGGCTGAGCTTGGTGGCGATAAGCTGGCCCATAGCTGGTTGATGACGCAGGCTCCCTTCTCTTTGAATAACCCCGAGAAGAAGCCCGCACTTACCATTGTGGCCATTCGTGAGAATGGTGGCGAAGCCGGTAAGTCGCTTGGCCCGATGATAACGAACATCTACAATGAGATCTTTTCAAACAATCTGGTCAAGGTAGAGCAGCCGCCTGCTACCCCGCCAACCTACTGCTGTGATGCAAAGCTGTTGCAACAGGGACCAGGCTGCTAACAGCACGAAACACATACAGGGATCTTCCAGGAAGTGGGAGGTCCCTGTTCTTTTCCTCCTGTTCTATTGCCGTATTGCGCTGTTACAATGGAATGTATCTGGCTGAAATCTGGTACGCTGAAAAGGAAAGAGCTCTTTTCATTGGGAGTACAACCAGACGAACCTGTTCTGCGAATATAGAAGAGAGAGAAGAAAGCTATTTTGTGATGAGGGGAGGCACTGAATGAATATCCGAAAGAATGCGTTGCGCCTGGCATCTCTTTTTCTTGCCTTCTTTGTGGCCCTTTCTGCCGGGCTGGTGTACTGGCAGGTGGTGGTAGCGCAGCAGGTGCTCTCGAATCCGCGCAACAATCGTCCCTGCCTCCCGGATAATGCGCCGCAGCGTGGCCGTATTTTTGATCGGAATGGGGTGTTACTGGCTGAAACCAAACCGTCAAAGAAGGGGTGTGGTGGGTTGCGGGTCTATTACGAGCCCTCGCTTGCCGGACTGATCGGGTACTATGTCAGCCCACTCTTTTCTGTGACGGGAATTGAGAATCAGTACAATAAGTATTTAACCGGCCAGGTAGGAATGACGACGCTTGATAATACTGTCAATAAGCTGTTGCATCGGCCTCCTGTCGGAAGCGATATCTATTTGACGATCGATGTACGCATACAAAGGCTGGTCAATAAGCTCTTTGATCAGCCGGTTTCAATTGATAACAAGAACACGTTTAAGACGGATCGCGGCGCTGTCGTTGTAATGAATCCACAAACCGGGGAAGTGCTGGCGATGGTAAGCCGCCCGAGCTACGATCCGAACAGGCTGGTTGATACGCTGGCAAGCGGTGATTTTTCCTACTATGAGGAACTGACGCAGCGAAAGGATCATCCTTTGTCCTGGCGCCCGACACAGTTTCTCTATAGCCCTGGTTCCACCTATAAGACTATGACTCTGCTTGCCGGGCTCGATTCCGGGAAAGTAACACTGCATGATCAGTTTGATGAGAAGCACGCTATTGGGCCGGTTGTGATCGATGGGGTGCGATTTGGTCCCTCTGGTAACAATATTGAAGACTACACGGAACAGTTCCCGGTCAATACCGAGTATGGATATGCGCATTCTGATAACATCATTTTCGCGCAGCTTGGAGTGAAGACCGGTCTGGATACCTGGCTCGAATACAACAAGCGCTTCTATGTTGGCGATACGATTCCCTTTGATCTGCCTGTCGCGTCCAGTTCAGTGATGAAGCAGGATCAGAAGACGTTGAAATTGAGCGAGCTGGCGGCGAATGCATTTGGGCAGGGATACGACCAGATGTCGCCGTTGCAGATAGCGCTGATTCAAAATGCGGTTGCCAATAATGGAACGTTGATGCGTCCATATGTAATCTCGAAGATTGTAGACCCGAGCGGTGCAGCAGTCACATCAAATTCACCGACCTCATTGGGGCAGAAGGTGAGCGAGCAGACGGCAACTCTGGTGCGTCAGGCGCAGGTAGGCGTCATACAGTGCGGCTCTGGCCTACTGATCCCGCCAATGCATTCGTCAAAGTGGGGAATCATTGGCAAGACTGGCACGGCTCAGGTTTCCGATGATGGTAGTGTGCCGGCTCACTCCTGGATGATGACCTCAGCACCATATTCGCTCAAGCGGCCCTCGCAATTGCCCGCGCTGACCATTGTGGCAATGAAAGAGAACGGTGGAGAGGGCGGTTCGACTGTCGGCCCGATGATTGCATCCATGTATGATCAGATTTTTTCTCAGAAGCTGATGCAGGCTCAGGAGCCAGAACCGGTAGATGCCAACTATTGTACACGTACTGGCCTGCTTCAGGGATAGCTGAAGCAGGCCCTGGCTGTATGCTATATTGCCCTGTAGGTCACGTTTTTTTCAAGGAAAGCAGTTCTTGTATGCTGGCTTGTGATTACGAAAGGGCGCGTATACAATATGGTCTATTGGGAACACCGTTATCTTCTCGGCAGTATGGTTTTTACCATTGCGGGAGACGTTGTACGCGATTTTGATGATGAGTATGACGCCTGGTGCTGGTTGGAGAAGACTGGTTGGGGGCTGGTTGCGATTGAACCACCCGATCCCATTCGCCCGGGAGCATGCAAGTATTACTTTAAGCGGCAGAAGCTCCCGCTCAATCGGCAGACAGCCGAGCACCAGATACCTTCAGAAAAATGGAGATAAGAGCAATGAATGGTTTGTGGCGCTCACCGCAAGACCCGTTGCGAGTGGCTAGAGGGACCGTGACCCACTGGCAGGAAGCAACGATGCAGGAACGTGAAGATATGCTGGCAGTTGAGGAGCCATTCGAGGTGCGTGTCAACGGTGAGAGTCTGGCTGTGATTATGCGCACTCCGGGTCATGATGCCGAGCTGGCTGCTGGCTTTCTCTTTACAGAAGGTGTGCTTCATGCTCCATCTGCGATTGCAGAGATCCAGGCCGCTGTTGATGCTGATGGGCTTCCTCAGCCCAACGTGGTTGATGTGCGGTTGCAACCCGGTATCACTCCTGCACGGCCCGGTGGTGAGCGCCGCTTTGCTGTTTCTTCCAGTTGTGGCCTCTGTGGCAAGAACAGCATTGCCGATCTGGTTCAAGATGTACCTCCCCTTGCAAGCGATCGGGTGCGCATCTCCACGACCGTCCTCTATCGTCTGCCTGATCTCTTGCGTGAGCAGCAGGCAGTATTCAGTCATACCGGTTCACTGCATGCAGCGGGGCTTTTCTCGCTGGATGGCGATCCGCTCTTGCTGCGTGAGGATGTGGGTAGACATAACGCAGTAGATAAGCTGATAGGCTATGGCCTGTTGCATCAGCAGTTTCCTTTTGAGCGCTCAATCTTACTTGTGAGCGGGCGCACATCGTTCGAGATCCTACAGAAAGCGCTGAAGGCTCGCATTCCCTGTGTGGCAGCAATCTCTGCTCCATCGAGTCTGGCGGTTGAGCTGGCGCAACAGGCCAATATAACCCTGATCGGCTTTCTGCGTGGTCGCTCCATGAATGTTTATGCCCATCCTGAACGTCTTCTGGAGAGATGATCTTCTTGTTACTTCTCCTATCGAGAATGGGAAAATAGGGCGGTGGAGAGATTGAATTGAGGGGATAAGATGGCCTGAGCAGGTCTATTTTAAGGCATGGACAGACAGAAGACGCGCTCTTGTTCTTCCTTAGTTGGTACTGTATAATCCGGTCATGAGAAACGATACTATTGCTGCTATAGCTACCCCGCCAGGGGTGGGCGGTATTGGTGTGATCAGGGTAAGCGGGCCAGAGGCGTTCACCGTTGTCTCCTCATTGGTGCGGCGCCCTGGAAAACCCGATGAACTCCCTCCTGTGCCTCCATCCCATCGGCTCACATATAGACTGGTAATTGATCCAGAGACCCGAGAAGTGCTGGACGAAGTGCTTGTCGCCTTCATGCGGGCTCCCCATACCTATACCTGTGAAGATGTTGTTGAGATTCAAGGGCATGGTGGCCCATTGGTGCTGCGTCGGATTCTGCGCGCCGTGCTGGCGTGTGGCGCACGAATGGCCGAGCCCGGTGAGTTCACAATGCGGGCGTTCTTGAATGGTCGCCTTGATCTATCTCAGGCTGAAGCTGTCATGGATCTGATCGACGCACAAACCGAGGCAGGGCAACGACTCGCGCTGCAACAGTTGCGCGGAAGGCTCTCCGATCAGGTTCAGGAGATACGACATACCATTCTGGGTGTGATTGCACAGATCGAAGCCAGTATTGATTTTCCCGAAGAGGATGTGCCAACACCCGAGGCCGAGGAACTCTCGCCCCCGATTGTGACAGCTCTTGAGCAGATTCAACGGCTACTGGCTGGTGCGGAACAGGGAAAATTGTTTCGCCAGGGCTTACGGACAGCCATTATCGGGCGGCCAAATGTAGGAAAATCGAGCCTGTTGAATGCCCTGCTTCGTACTGAACGGGCGATTGTGACTCCTATTGCCGGTACCACACGTGATACTGTTGAAGAGGTGGCGAACCTGCGTGGTATTCCGCTGCATTTGATTGATACAGCCGGGATTACGCCGACCGATGATCCCGTTGAACAGATAGGGGTGCAGAGAAGCCGGGCCGCCGCTGAGAGTGCTGATGCTGTATTGCTTGTCTTTGATGGTTCGGAGCCCCTTGCCGAGCAGGATCGCCGTGTCTCAGCCGAACTGGAGATGATGGGGTTTGGCGCTGATGAGCAGACACACAAGCGCCCTGTGGTGATCGTGGTGAATAAAGCGGATCGCGATCAACGAATCGAGCTTGATGAGTTGAAACAGTTGTGGCCGCTTGCGCCCATTGTGCATACATCAACGCTCAACAATGAGGGCCTTGATGCTCTGGAAGAGACGCTTGCAGAACTGGTGCTGGCAGGGCGAGCCGTGAACAGTGATAGCGTGCTGGTGACGAATACGCGCCATCAGGATGCGCTGCGCCGGGCCAATGAGCATTTACAGGCATCGAAGGCATCACTTGAACAGTATTTGCCACTGGACTTTGTGTCGATTGATTTACGGGCGGCGTATGAGGCGCTTGGAGAAATCACCGGCGAAACGGCTTCAGATGACCTGCTGGATCGTATCTTCAGGGATTTTTGTATTGGCAAGTAATGAGAGATGGGGCGGTCAGGACGCCCGGGATGCTTTTCAAAAGAGTCTGGATTGTTGATAAGCTGATATGCCCCGCTCTCTTGTTGAGTCAATTTCTCGAAAAACTATCCGAAATGAGCTGATATGATGCGAAATATATTCAAGAAACCGATTACCATCGTGTTTCTGGTGTTGGTTGTATGCAGCATCGCGCTGGCGTTTATGGCTTATCGCTTTACCGCTGAACCGGCTCACCCTCCGGTTCAAGTGACGCCGACACCAACACCAACCGCAATCCTTCCTTTCCCTTCTGCAACGCCGAAAACGAACATTCTTCCACCAGTGGAAAACAATCCTGCCAAAGTGCTCGGTATAGAGGGAAGTCGTGGGGTCAATTTCCAGGTTCCGTGGGTGCGCGTCCCGTACGCCACCTGTGGAACGCAGGTAAACAAAGGAACCTATCTACAGAAGCTTGTGGAGGATTATCATAAGCAGAAAGTACGTGTCCTGTTGACCGTTTGCCAGACCAGCAATGATGACAAGAAACTATACGACACCAGGCTGCTTGGGGACGCAGCTCGTAGTCTCCCCGATGCTGTTCAGTGTGGCAATGAACAGATGAAGAATGATCCAAGTGTTGCATTTCTGCATCTTGAGCCCGCTAAATTCGCCCGTTTCTATGATCTCTGTGAGCGCACCATGCACTCATTTCGGAAAGGGATCCCAACGCTATTAGGCTCGCTTGATCCACAGGTAGCGCGATTCGATGTTCAGAATCTTTATGGCCAGGTCGCCTATCTGGATGAAGTGCAGGCAGAGATGCAGAAGCTTCATCCTAAGAGCAACTGGCAGTGGCGACAGCAGGCTGTTGGGCTGATCGATAGCTGGCATAATGGATGGAGTAACGGGCAATATAATCCCGATGAGAACAATCTGCGGGATCAGTTCGCCTTTTGGGCGCAACAATTTGGCGTCGATATAAATAGCGGCAAGCTCGGACAGCATCTCTGGGTGGTGGAAGGAACCGCCTGCTTCAAAGGATGTGGGGTGAACGAGAATGATCCGTCTGAGATCGCGAAAGCGCATATCTTCGGCCTGATTGTTGATGTGCAGACCGCAATGCAGTATAAGGTTCCGTTCTTCTACTTTAGCGGGAGAGACTTCTTTGATCAGGGCATTATCTGGCCAATCGGGGTGGCTGACCCTCAGGGCAAGGCCAAGCCATTGCGCCAGGATCTGGCGCCGGGATCGATGACTTTGGAACTTACTTGCGGAGGGAAGAAAACACCGGTACGCGATCAGATACAGCTCCTCTCGCAGCTCTATAAGGGATGTTCGCTCCCCGGGAATTATGTGAATATATTGGTAAGCTAAGTACTCTCCGACGGCATTACAAGCCTGCCCATGCAGAAATGGGTGGGCTTCGTTTTTTGGAAATTTATAAAATTTTATAATTTTTGAAAAAAATAGCAAAAAAACTATTGACAACTTCATAGCCCTATGGCATAATACGGGAGCCGTCGGGAGAGAGGGCAAAAGGAACCCGGGAAAGCCGGAGGAGCCGCCCGAGCAAACGACGAAAGTATAGCGAGTACCTTGACAATTGAAGAGTGGAAAACAGAACCGCATGGACGGAGGCTCCTTCTGAGAGGAAGGAGCGCAATGTCAGTTCCTGTTGATTCTGTGATCTGTTCCATTGAGCAGATCAAACACCAACAACCAAGCATAATCGCATATCCTGTGGGGATATGTCGAGATAGAAACAACGCTTGAATGGCGAGTTTGATCCTGGCTCAGGACGAACGCTGGCGGCGTGCCTAACACATGCAAGTCGAACGCCCTTCCCTCGTGGAAGGGAGTGGCGGACGGGTGAGTAACACGTGGGTACCTACCCCGAAGTGAGGAATACCGGC
>NZ_QKUF01000057.1 GCF_003253565.1 Thermosporothrix hazakensis | reverse complement strand
GCCCGTTACGCACCCCCACGACCAAATCATTGAGCGAGATCACCCGCTCGGGAGGCACAGAGGGTGTCGTCCCGACCGCGATTTCGTAGCGCCGCAGTGGAGGCCGAAGCGCCACATTCGCCATTCGGGCCTCGCGTGGCTGATAGCTCAACTCGGCAAAGATCACATCGGGCTGAAGCGCCTCTTCACGCTCGGTCAACTGCTGTAGATGCCGCATCCCCTCCTCATCCAGCAGATCAAAGAAGCGTCCAAACGTGCGCCCGGCGTTAGGAGAACCCCAATTCGGCCCGAGCACCGCGCACCACTCGCCATTGTCCAGCGCCTCACGCGACGCCGCATGCACCTGTAGATAGATTTCCAGCGAGAGCGGAGCCTGTTCCGCGACTGGAGACCAGCGCTCAAGTCGCTTCAGCAACGCTTCGGTCAGCTCCAGCTCCATGCTCTGACTGTTCACTACTTCCGTAACCAGCTCGTGCAGCAGTTCATCACGACTGCGGGTGTCAGGATAGGTCGGGCCAGCACGCAGCGGATAGGAGCGCGGCGGCCGATCGTAACCGGCTGGCGCATCGAGGCCCATTTCCGGGTTCAGGAGATCAAGCAACGGAACCTCAACTCCCTCCCCATAGGTTTCAAGAAAGAACAGACGATACTCTCTGAGATGAGGCAAACCTTCAGGGAAAGGCGTCAGGCGAAGCAGGAGTTCAGCGGCTTGTGCGGCAGCCATCCCGATCTGTTGATGAAGCGCTGTCCGCTTCAGATGCAGTGCCGCATCAACCTGAAGCAGGGCTTTCTCCTGCTCCTCAGGAAGGAGACGCTTTTGAACTGTTTCGAGCTGGTAGAGCTGTTCTACGGTAGCAGCGTTTCCGGCTGCATCAAGCGCCTTCGTCTGCTGCAACACGTCCGCCAGGCCATCCCTGAGTGCTTCAACCCCCTGAAGATTGGCAAGCTTACGGAGAAGATAATCAGCCGGGCGAGCATCAGTCAGGGGAGGATACAGGTCGCTGATTAAAAAGTGGTGCTCCCAGAGCTGCCACAACAAGCGCTCAACCTGCGATGGCTTCGCCTGAGGAAAGGCCCGAAGCAGTGCCACCTGCAATTCTGTATAAGGAATGGGCTGCACCGCCAGGTCCAGCGCTTTAAGCACAACGGAGGTGGCCCGTAGCGAGATCGAGCGGTTAGCTTGTTGCCCATACGTATCTGCGTAGGGCAGGCGTCCCCCCGCAAGATAGGCCGTCTGATTCGCTCTCACCCTGAGTTGCGTCACAACCTCCTGCACTTGCTCCGTATGCTGAATCAGCGCAAGCATATCGGGTCTGGCACGAAAGCCTTGCAATGGCGACGAAGCCAGCATCAGCCGGGTCTCATCGGCGAGAGTTCCAGTCGCGATGCCTGAGAACAGGCCAAAGGGCGTCGGGCGCGTGCTCATCCGAATCAGGTAACGCAAGAGCCCGGCATAGACGCGTTTCACCGCCGCTGGCTTCGCTTTGGGCAGTCTCTGCAACGCCTCCCACAATGAAGAGCTTGCCACCGCTAACGCCAGCGCGTGTTGTGGCTGCTCGAAATGTTCTCGTAGAAGCTGATAACAGGCCTCTCTGTCTCCTGCTGTCGCGGAAAGACGAAGAAAAAAAATCAGCGGGCAGGGCGGGGGTGCGCAACATATAAAAGCCTGCTGGCGTATAGAAGCGCGTTTCTTCTGGCATACCTTTTCTATCCTTTCCCTCACGAAATGAGCAAGAGACGATCCCAGACAGGAGGAATCTCGGTGGCGGCAGCGAGCAGCGCCATCGCTACCCCGGGAGCACCAACCAGCCAGGATGGCTGACCGTGACCCGCACATCTAGCTCAAACTCATCGTGCTCAGCCACACTCTCAAACGTTGGCATCTCGATCATTGTGCCTTGAACCATTGTGTAACCTCCTTTGGCTTAAAAATGAACTTCTTTGTATGGGGTAGCGTTTCTTCATAGAAGTGGTTCAAAATGCATGCATGCCTTCTTCAACCCCCCATAGTAAATAGATAAATGATAAGCCTACCAGCATGCAATATCACATACTACTGTGATATATGGGTGATATATTGTACAGAGTTGCAAGCGCTTCTCTTTCTGCCACAAGAAGGAGATTTCAGTGCGTCCTATTTGCAGGCTATCTACCATCATTTACCGCTTGTGTCATTGAGACACTCCCTGCAAGCTAAAAAGCTTCTTCCTTTGACAACAGATGTAGAAATGCCATATACTCTCCTACAGAGAAGATAGATCCTGATACGCGAACGACGCAAGAGCCACATAGACCGCTTGAGAAGTGTTCCCGGCTGGAATCACAGCAGCAATACGGCACAAAGCAGAACAGAGGCCAGAGGAGTTTCACACGATGGCACGAAAACAAAAGCTCCAGGCAAGTCAGGTCGAACTGTTACTTGATGATCTGGCAGGGGAGCTCCTGCAACGAGGATGCACGTCACCGATGAAGATTCTGGTCATCGGAGGCGCTTATATGCTCCTTCGGATGGGAAACCGCGCCTCAACCGGCGATGTTGATATCTTCCCCCTGAACTTTGCCGCAACCTTTCAACCAGACGAGCGAACACGCCTGTTTCAGAAAGCAATCAAGGCCGTCGCTCGCCGCCACAGTCTGCAACAGGAATGGCTCAATGATGCAGCTTTTGGTGTCGTGGGGGAGCTCCTTCCTCCGGCATTACAGTTAGAGCTCTGGAAAGTATTTCGCGAGATACTCGAAGTCTACCTTCCACCGGCAGACTTCATGCTCGCGATGAAGCTGTTTTCGTATCGCGATCAGGATTACGCCGATGTCGAGGCGCTCACGATGGCGCTCCAGATAGAGACTCGCGAACAAGCCCAACGCCTCCTTGATCGCTATATTGATCGGCCTACACAGGAAGAGTATCGAACGCCTGAGACACTCGACTTCCTTTTCGAGGACTAACCGCTCGCTTGTCCCGGGTCCCGCTAATCGATATAATGAGAAATGAGAGGAGGGAAGAAAATATGTTTGCCGAAGATATACCGCAGACCATCAGCAGAGCATATCAGGAAATTCTGGAAGGTGAAGCTCCCTGGGTCGCGATCAGCGAGTTCGCCCATAGCTGGTTTGGCTATTATCCGCAACGCCGGGAAGAGCTGGTCAGAGAGCCTATAGAGCCTGGCGAGACGCAGGAACTCAGGCAGTGGGCAGCGTTCTGTGCGGCCTCGGTGGAATATCTCTGCCAGAAAGACCAGATCGCCTGTCCTGACTGGGTACATAATCCACACTTTTCCCTCCCGGAGCCATTTTATACGCACCCGCTGGCCACACGGAAACCACATATCCGGGAGCGGCTGGAGCAGGAAGCGCCGCCCGCCTTCGCAAAACGCAATGTCTATTGCACGAACCGCGTCTATGCCAACAAATACGAAGCGCCTCCGGTACGCCGCCGCACGGCATAAGCAAGCCAGTGGCTATCTCGCAAAACAATACGGGGCAAGCGCATGGAATCCTTTGTAGTCAATGCGGCCAGGATGTGCCGGCTAACTCGCCCTGCGGGCGTTCAAGAGCGCAGAGCCTCCTGAAATCAGCCTGGCAAAGAGAGATGAGCCGTCGCAATTTGAGAGGCACAATAGAAAGCCTGTTAGCACTCATGCTTGTTACGCAAGCGATAGGTAAAACCATTCCCTATGCCTCCAGAGCCATTAGACTCTAGAACACAGGACAAAAGCGACCATGCTCACCCCACAGGTACATTTGTCGAGGGAACCTATACCTCATCTTCCTGCTGAAGGACATCTTGAACCGAAGGCGCCGACACCTCTCGCAAGGTCCGAAGACGACGGAGTTCTGGCCAGATCAATGCGACAATAAGTACAACAAGAATAGTGCCTACGCCACCACCAACGACAGAGAGGGTAGGACCAAACAACTGAGCCGTCAGGCCCGACTCAAAGCCGCCGAGCTGACTGGAAGCGTTGACAAAAAGCCCATTCAAAGCAGCGACACGACCACGCATTTCATCCGGCGTACGTGTTAAGGCAAGTGTCTCCCGAATAACCACGCTCAGGTTATCCAGCCCTCCCAACAGGAACAACACCAGGAGAGAAAGCCAGAACGAGCGCGAAAGGCCGAACAGGATAGTGGCCACCCCGAACCCGATGACACTCAAAAGCAGGGTGAAACCTGCCCGCTTCAGTGGTGGCCGATGAGCCACAAAAAAGGCCATGCACAAAGCCCCGATCGATGGCGCCGCTCGCAACCAGCCTAATCCCTCCGGGCCAACGCGTAGCAGCTCATCGGCAAAGACCGGCAACAACGTGGTTGCGCCCCCAAACAGCACAGCAAACAGATCCAGCGTCATAGCCGCCAGCAAAATCGGCGTATGCCGAAGAAAGGATACACCTTCTCCCAGTGAACGCCATATCGCGTGTCGCTCTTTCCCCTGCTGGTCGCGCCTGTTCAACGGGCGGACACGGAGAGGGAGCAGCAGGAGCGCAAAAGTCAGGGCCATGACAGCATGAAGCACATAGATGAAAGCGCTGCTCGATATCCATGCCAGCATCAACCCCCCAAGCGCGGGACCAATCACAGTAGCAAGCTGCCAGGAACTACTACTCCAGGTTGCCGCGTTTTCAAAGACGTCCTCCGGCACGATTTGCGCTAAAAGTGCCGTAGAAGCCGGAGTGATAAAAGCGGTTGCACTACCAATCAACAGCAAACAAACATAGACAAGCACAAGAGCTCCATGCCAGAGCGAGACAGCAGCCAGACCGAGCGAAGCGATAATCAGGACCGCCTGCGCCAGCACAAGGATCCGCTTACGGCTATAGCGGTCAGCGGCAAATCCTCCATACGGCAGAAGAAGCAGCGCAGGAAATAACTGAATCAGGCCCACCAGGCCTAACAAAAAAGCTGAATGCGTTCGCTCATATAACTCCCACCCGATGGCAAGGGTCAACATTTGTTCTCCCACCGCGGCCACAAAAGAGCCTATCAACAACAACCGATACTCGCGAAAGCGTAAAGCCTGATACGGATCACGCGCCATCACAGGAAAATGCATAGCGTCTTTCTCTCTTTCCGAATTGAAATCCTCCCTCGCCCCACTCTGATATATCTTTCAATAATATATCTTTCAGTAATATACTCTGGCAAAATATAATTGTCAAGCATATACTTCTATGTTAGAATGGATCTGCGATGATGGAGAATTTCTGTGGAAAGGATCTTTTACGATGAAAGAACAGACAACCTACCCCATTACATACGCCGTGCTGGCATTCCTTGAGCGATGGGGACCAAGCAGCGGCTATGACCTGAAACGAGGCTTCGATCATGCCCTTATCCCCTTCTTTGGCGCAGTGTACAGCCAGATCTATCATGAATTACGCCGTTTACATGAACTGGGGTGGGTCGAAATGGAAGTAGAAGCAGATTCCTCTCGCCCCGCACGTAAACGCTACACCATTACACAAGCAGGCCGAGAAGCGCTGCGAGACTGGCAAACCCAACCACTGGAAAAGCCTCAACTGCGGGACGAACTTTTCCTCAGAACCCTTTTCGGACAAGTCGCACCTCCGGGCGCACTTGCGGCCCGTTTTCGCGAAGCCATCGCATACCATGAACAGCAGCTTGCTCACGCTCAAGCCGAAGTACAAAGACATAGAGATGCACTTATGCAAACGCCTGAAACAGGGGCAGAGCGTCTCGCACATGAACAATACCTCGCATTGGTTGTCCTGTTCGAGCAACGATTTGAAGAAACATACTTGAACTGGCTTCAAGAAACACTTGCATTCCTCGAAAAACGGGAACAACCCTCTTCAGATGCCGAGAAAGCATAGTATTCTGTACAAAGCAGTGGTTTAGCTCGCGACTGCTAAGAGGCGAGCATTGAGCCAATTCCGCTCGGCACCCGCCGGCCTGCCTGTTGAGGCAAGTCGTCAACATAGAGGAGCCCACAACCAGGCATCTCAAATATATTCCGATGGGGGCAAGCGCTTCAAGCATTATTCACAGGGGGTAGATTTTTCTATCCGCGGAGAGACAGGGCTTTCCGGGCGCTTCTCTGTGAGATGAACAGCACACGCTATGCCATTCATCTCAGAAAAGGGAAACTGTACTACATGAAAAGCGGCAGCAATGCATACTGCCTCTTCCCCGCCCTGAGAGCACCACTCACCGCCTGCCAGCAGGAACAAAGATCGGTTTCGCCTCAACCTGAACGCTCTGAAGCGCTCCTGAAAATGAGCTTTCCCGTACATGATGAATACAGAATTCCAGAGCGGGCCCCATTGTCATCTGTCTTTGCCAGAGCATGCTTTGTTGCTCAGCTCGGCCAGCCTGTACCAGCCGGTAAAACTGTTCGTAGCTCATCTCGGCAGGCTTAGTCAACCAGGTAGCAGCACGAATCTCAGCCAGTCGTGCAAGCTCCACATCGCTCTCTTTCAGGCGGTAGAGCCCACCAGTTCCATTCCCCGCCAGACGCGCAACCTGATGATGTGGCTCCAGGCAGCTTCCCGTGACGGCAGCTTCATCCAGCGGATCAAGTGCCGCCGAGTTCTTGACAAGATACCAATCCTCATACACTTCACTTTCCGCGGGCATCCAGGGGAGAGCCGCCATTTCCAGTACCAGCGATCCCCAAAAGCCCTCTGGCCTGCGCTCCTGCAATATCTGATGAAAAGCAATCAGCTTTTCCTGATACTCCTCCTTCGCGACCTGCTCGGCCCGTTGATGCCAGAAAACATATGCCAGCATTCGTCCACATCTCTCCTTTCATACTGCTCTTCTTGACACTATACTGGAGAAAACGGTACAGGTCCACTTTTTGCCAAAAGAGAAGGACTCTCGGAGCAAGGCCGCTACGATACTTCCTGCTACCTCTGGATCGCAACAACACAAGCCGCTCCACACGCAGCACGTTCAGCATGCCATAAACGTGGGTCCGCTGCCCGCAGGCATCTGACAACCATCAACACAGACGCTGTCGGGATCACGAAGTCTTATGGTTGCTGTACGTGCTGCGCTTTCGCGGAGGGATATCTTGAGGGACAACATGGCACAGCAATTGTGAGTCCCTATCTGATAGTCCTCGAAAAGAGCAGCACACTCCTGAATCTCTTGACCCGTATATTCCATAATTCGAGTGTTTAGAAACACAACAGTGTCAACAGGATAGATAACCCAAAGGTCATCAGAAATGCATCACCATTTTACACGATCAGAGATGAACCTTCAGTTTTTTATCAGTCAGGTGGAATCCTGGTATTAGCGGAACCTCTATGGTACAACAGAGAAGAGAGGCAAATCCTCTCACTGGCAGTAGTTCATCAATACGTCATAAGGGCATGATGTCTATGGAAAGACAGCTTTTTGACAGACAGACAAGGAGGTTCCCTATGACTATGCGAGTAGGCTCGGGCATACGCGTGCTTATCGTTCTCGCGCTGGCTCTGGGCTTCCTCTCGATGACCTCTCTACCGGCCAAAGCGGCGGAAGTGTGTACAGTTGATGGCACGATCGACAATCTCGGGAAGTACTGGCTCAACAACAACCTGTGGGGCAGCAATACAGGTTCGGGCACCCAGTGCACCTGGGATACATCCATCTCTGGCTCAACTCTGGCATGGGGAACGCGCTGGAACTGGACCGGCGAGCAGAATTCTGTGAAATCGTATGCCAGCGCGGTGCTTGGTTGGCACTGGGGCTGGAAGAATCCCAATACCGGCTTGCCTGTGCAGGTCTCGCAGAATACCAGCGTGGCGAGTAACTGGAGCTTTACCCTGACCGGCAACAGCGATAACCGGATGAATGTCTCCTATGATCTCTGGTTCCATCCTACCGCAAATCCTGGCAATGTGAACCCTTCTGATGAGCTGATGGTCTGGCTATACAAGTCAGGCTCGATCCAGCCAGTTGGCTCGCGTCAGGCAACCGTCACTATCGCCGGGACGACCTGGGAACTCTGGCGCGGAAACGCTGGCTGGAACGTCTTCTCGTTCGTCAGGACATCAAGCGTCACCTCGGCCTCGTTGGATCTGCGCGACTTTATCAATGATCTGGTAACACGTGGCTGGATGGACCCGAGCAAGTATCTGATCAGTGTCGAGGCGGGAACTGAGATCTTTACAGGAAGTGGTCAGCTCGATACAACCGCGTATAGCGTCGAGGTTGGCGGCAGCAGTGGCGGGAATCATCCGCCAGCCGTGAGCCTGACAAAGCCCGCCAATGGGGCCAGCTTTACCGCCCCGGCCTCGATTGATCTGGCCGCCGATGCGAGTGATAGCGATGGCTCTATCAGCAAAGTCGAGTTTTACAGCGGGAGCACGCTGCTGAGCACAGATACCAGCGCCCCCTACACCTACACCTGGGGAAACGTGGCGGCTGGCTCCTATACACTGACCGCGAAGGCCTACGACAACACCGGAGCCGTTACGACGTCAGCGCCGGTAACGGTGACAGTGGGTGGCTCAGGTAGTGGCGCGACCTGCTCGGTGAAATATAGCGTGCAGAACCAGTGGGATACAGGGTTTACGGCACAGGTCAGTATCACCAACAACGGCAGCAGCGCAATCAATGGCTGGCGGCTAGGCTGGACCTGGGCCGGCAACCAGCGGATTACCAACGCCTGGAACGCTACTACCAGCCAGAATGGCAATCAGGTGACGGCAACCAACGCCAGCTATAACGCGACCATTGCGGCTGGTGGCTCGGTAAGCTTCGGCTTTAATGGCTCCTACAGTGGCTCGAACCCTCAGCCGAGCGCGTTTACCCTGAATGGCAATCCCTGTAGTGTCAATTGATTGTACGCGTGAGTTCAGGAGGGCGTTCGCGCTCTCCTGGGCTTCTCCCCGACCGATCCCCAAAGAACCGCATTGGCCTCCTGGGTGAAAATGCTCCCCCTGGCCCCGCTTGATCGTTTATCCTCGGAAGAGCGCGAGGCGCTCGTGGCCATGGTTCCGGCTCTTGCTCGTATGATTAAGCCGGGAAGAACTGCCCTCTCACGGCGAAGAACAACACATCAGGAAGAAAAGGGATGATCCAGGGAAGCCAGAAAGAGAGCTCGTTGGCCGGCTCCAGCAGACATATGTTTTTGGCTCCGTGTAAAACGAAAAAATGGCAGGTGCTCGCTTGTTCTCCCTGTTCTTTCCACGTACAATGTAGAGTAGCATAAAAAAAGGTATAGCTCATTTCTGCGTGGAGAAGGAGCACATGAAAAAGAACGCTATGGGACAGCAGCCGTCTGAGAAAATGCAGCAATGGGAGCAGATGAAAGAACGAGTGTCGAGGATGGTCGATGGACTGGGCAAGCCGGTTGATAAAGGTATTGCCGAGACCATTATTGTGCTCAACTTGCTCGGGATTCCGACAAGACAATCATGCGCGGGACATCTGAAATGGGGAGTTGGAGCACCCTGGGTAGACATCGAAAGCAAGGATAAGAAGATTCAGGATCTGATGGAAAAGAAGCGCTCTTTCATCAAAATGGCGAATAAACGACGGGAAGAGCAAGGAGGGAAGGTAACGAACGAGGTCGCAAAGCTATACACATGAGCGCACAGGTATTCACTTCAGGCGAAAAAAAGGCACGCCGTTATTCATCAACGTTTGCTTGATTTCCTGGCCACGTTTTATCAGAATCGAATCGTCCCCTATGATGTCCAGCTTATCGCCTATTTACGAGGAAACAGCACGATGTTGGAGAGTCATGGCGCAGGGCTTCAGGATGTCACTCCTCTACCACTCCGAAAGGAGCGTCTGGCTGCCTATCAACAGGAGATGAGGGACTTCACAGCCTTTCTGAAACAGCGTTTTTTTGAAGGGTAGCGCTCAGGAAAAGAGGAGCCAACAGCCCTGACGATATCTCTAACGCATTCTCTATTGAGTGATCCCACTTCCCAGAGGGCTTGAGAGGGGGTGCAAGCAATCGAGCATCATCCGCTTGCCTGCGCATTTGCTCCCTCCCCTGCTTCCCTGCCGACAGGTGTTCCTCTTCTTCCATATTCCATCGTGCAGCCACCTGCAAAGCGAGGCAACCCTTCAATGAGTACTGTTACATCTCCGGCATCTCTATCATTCGTAGGGCGGCCAAAAACGCGATAGCACAGACAGAATTTATGCAGCCTTACCAGAGGAATGCCATATAACTCGTCATTGCGCAACACCCCTTTATCGAGCACAACCGATATTCAGAAAATCGCTCTTGACATGGCTATCATTTGTATAGTAACTTATTTAATAGAAGAACAGAGAAAGTGAAGAGGTGAGGCACAACAAGACTTCACCTTGAAAGGATACATTGATGACTTTGGCTGAACAATTTCAGAAGTTATTGAGCCAACCGAACAACGCGATTGTGGCAGTGAACAGAGCTGAGAGCGGCCCGCAGATCACACCAGTCTGGTACGTGTGGGACGGTGAGAGCTTCTATTTCAGCACCACAAAGGATCGGGCAAAGTACCGGCTTATTCAACACGATCCCGCCATCTCGCTGCTCGTTGAGGACGGTCCCACCTATATCGCGGCCTATGGCAAGGCTGAAGTGCTTGAGGACAACCCGGAAGCTATAGCCAGAAAAATCCTTGAAAAATACGTCCCCGCAAACAAGGTCGAGGAATATCTACCGATGACGCAGGCACCCGGGCGAATTATCGTCAAGCTGCACCCGGATCAATTCGTCACCAGCAGTCAAGTGCTTATGCAGAGGGCGTAGTTCATTGCTTCTCTTCTTGATACTATACTGGAGAAAACGGTACAGATCCACTTTTTGCCAAAAGAGAAGGACTCTCGGAGTACGCCACGACGGTGCTTCCCGCTCCCCCTGAATTGCACCAACACAAGCCGCTCCTCACGAGCACGGCTATTAGTTCTGATCTTATCAAGATTGAAAAGACGCAAAACATACATAGACGATATCAAATTCACAGATTCTTCAAAAAGAAAGTTTTTTCGGTAATCCAAAAATGTGGACGAACGTATTCATTTATAGAATGGGCCAACGGAACACGCAGCTCTTGTTTCATAGGGCTTTTTCCTTTCACCAAACCGTTGCTCCTATGAGGAAATATAAAGAGCATTCCCGTTACACCATTTGAAAGAATACATTGAGAGGATTTTGACATTGTGAGAAAAATCAGTGATAAGCTCGCAAGCGCGCTGAATGACGATCATACATCACGTCGTCGTTTCTTCCGGCATGCTTTTACAGGAGTTGCCGTTGTTGCCCCGGTCGGCGTACTGGCAGCATGTGGTGATATGGCAGATATGGATCATTCCGTATCGGCCAACACAGATCAGCAAAAGACCTCTGCTGAAACGGACTTCACGAAGAGCAAGCAGATCTTCCATGAGATCATGAAAGACGAAAATGAGCATGTTAAATTCTTGCAGGACAATCTCAAGAGCGCCGCGCGCCCAAAACCGACCTTCCAGAAGCTTGAACAAGCTGACATACAATCTTTCGTGAATCTTTCACATACTCTGGAAAATGTTGGAGTAGGGGCCTATCTATTTGCAGCTCCTGCAGTATCGCAAAAGACAATTCTGGCCGCAGCCGGTTCAATATTGACCATAGAAGCACGGCATGCAGGTTTCCTGGGAGGTCTGTTACAAAAACCCCTCAGTGTAAATGGCGCATTTGACAAACCACTGACGCAAGCCGAAATTGTGAAGGCGGCAAGTCCGTTTATTGCCAGCCTGAATGGAGGCCCTGATCCATCAGCTCCGCTAAAAAGCGATGTTGATATTTTGAATTTTGCCTTGCTCCTTGAATTTCTTGAGGCTGAATTCTACAACGTCAACGTGCCCAAGTTATTCAAGTAACAAGGTCAACATGAAGAGTCAGTGATACGGAGGGAGGTAAAGCAAGCCCCGAAATATGAGACCTCTTCCACCAATATATACATCCACCTGGTAGCACCGTCTATTGCACGAGGAAGAGAGGGCATCTGAAACCATACAGGGAAAGTTATGCGTTCAGTTGCACTCTCTTCTATTCTTGAAAATATTCGGTAATCCAAAAATCGAGAGAGACGTATCAATAAATGAGGGCATCGAGAAAGCAAAAGCGTTCTCACCTTCTTACAGATACAAAGGGTCATAGAGATGTGTTATTGTCCTATCTGGAAAGGAGTACACAAAATGGTTTCTTCACAAATACAACGTACCTTTGCTGGCGTTCTGGGAGCGGTTTTCCTGCTGATTGGAGTACTTGGCTTCATACCATTTCTCACACCACAGAATCATCTGCTCGGCATTTTTTCTATAAACCTCTCCCATAATATTGTTCATCTGCTTTTTGGAGTGCTTGGTCTCGCAGCCGCGTTCACCGGCTTCTCACAGCTCTATAATCAAGGTGTAGGCATTATCTACCTGCTCATCGGTATCCTCGGCTTTATACCGGCACTCGCACCAGACGGAATGCTGATCGGACTGGTCCATATCAACCTTGCAGACAATCTACTGCATATTGTGATTGCAGCAGCGTCTCTCTATGTGGGCTTTGTACTGCGCGCTTCTCAGAAGGTCCAGAAGCAAGCATGAGGTGTTACAGGAATCAGACAGGAGCGTAGATGGAGCACCTTAATGAACTGTAAGGAATTTGAAGAGCTCGTCGGGGCATATGCCCTCGACGCTCTTTCTCCTGAAGAGAAAGCAGAGGCAGATCGACACCTTGCCATCTGTCCTGCTTGCCAACATCAGTTATGGGAATTCCAGCATATCGTATCCTATCTTCCCTATACCTTGCCCCCAATCGCTCCCTCACCCGCAGTGAAGGAGCGCTTACTTCATCGTGCTTCGGGCAAGCAGCGACATAAACGTGCTCCCTCTCCGTTGCTAGCAGTAGCAGCTCTTCTGCTCCTCTGCCTTATGGGTGGACTGTTCTTCTGGAATGTACAACTTCAGCAGCAACTCACTACTTTACGCACACAAAAGCAAGAGCTTATCACATATACGGTGGAAGGAACCAATCAAACGCCGACTCTACGCGGAGAAGTCATCTCTCTCCAGGAGCACCATCTGACATTGCTCGCTGTGAAGGGACTAAAACCTTCTCCCGATGAGAGTGTCTACCAGGGATGGCTACTGCATGGCAAGCAACCAAAAAGCATCGGCTTACTCAGTTTTCATGATGATATGGCAGTCCTTACATTTGCTGAAGACGTCCAGAACTATGATGCTATTGCTATCAGTCACGAACCCGGGCCACAAGCCTCACTTGATGCGCCTAAAGGACCAGTCATTGCCTTTGGCTCATTGAAACATCGGGAAGGTTGGATGCCATCCGGGCTTGAGGGATGGGGGAGTTTTAAGATCCTGGAGAGAGAAAGGCACCATGCGTATTTTCAAGCCGAAGAAAACAGCCTCGCCTGAATTCGATATGCGCATGCTGGAAGAACTCAATGATGAGAGGCTTATTGAGTATATCGCTGGTGGTGTTGTCTGGGGGCTGGATGTGCTGTATCAGCGTTATCACCGCTTGATGTACGCTCTGGCTTATCGGCTTGTGTCGGATCATCAGGTTGCAGAAGATCTGTTACAAGAGGCGTTCTTTGCTGTCTGGCAGTATGCAAAAAGCTACTCGGCCCAATCCGGTAAGGTCCGCACATGGCTTTTCTCCATTCTACATCATCGCGCCATCGATTACGTTCGCTACGTACAAAGACGGTCTCATCTGGGTAATGTGCCACTGGAAAGTGCTGAACAAGAACCAGATATATGCTCTGAGGACGCCTGGGAAGCAACCTGGAAACATGAGCAGGGAACGCAAGTGCGCAATGCATTGATGAAACTCCCCGTTGAACAGCGAATGGTTATTGAACTGGCGTATTTTCAGGGATGGACACAAGCCGAAATTGCTGAGGGCTGTCAAATCCCCTTGGGAACGGTGAAAGCGCGTATGCGTCTGGGGCTACTTCATTTGCGGAGTTATCTGCAAGGAATGGGAATGGATGAATGATCACACTTCGTTCCTATGGAGCAGTTCGCACTTATAAGGATGCAGATTTTTGTCTGCATGATCAAGCCGTTAGTATACGGACAAGCTTTATGTCCCGGAAACAGGTTTGACAGCCTACCAAACGTTCTAACCAGCACGAGAGCGAACAGATCACGCCATCATATTCCGAAATGTGACTGGCATGATCTGTTCGCACGCAAAGAAGCAACCATATCATCAACGTGATGCAGGTAGCTCTCGCATAGTTATACCTCTTGCTCTAACGAAACTGTTTCGGAAGTTACAGTGAACGACCCAGAAAGCCCCGTCCTTTGAAGGCGGGGATGAATGGGTCTTCCTTATGTTGGGTTGGGGCATCGGGGTACCGTGCCCTGTTGACATGTAGCCAGAATGGTGCTTTCATAGCTACATGAAAGACGGTATCAAATCCCTCAACGTCCGGCTCCCTGCTCATCTGTTGGAACAGATACGAGAGATAGCCAAACAGCATCATCGATCCTTGAATGGGGAAATCCTGACGGCAATAGAAGAGCATATCAAGAAACAGAAGAAAGGCAAGTAAAAGCGCGCATGTTGCTCTACGAGGACAAGGTGAGCGGGACCAGGCAGCAAGACGCGGCGATTGATGAGGCCATCCGGATTGTCCAGT
>NZ_QKUF01000056.1 GCF_003253565.1 Thermosporothrix hazakensis | reverse complement strand
CCTCTTGTGCCCACTGCTCCAGCCAGCACCGTTCTGGCTGTTCCTCCGCATTGACACGCGAGACATGACAGAGCAACCACAACAGGGTAAACTCGGCATAGTTCTCGCTCTCCATCATCGCTTCAAAGTCAAACTCGATATAGGCCTGACGAGTTAAGCTCACATTTTTGCGTAAGAGGCGCAGGCGCAGCCCATTGGAGACAAAGCCCCACAGCGCCTCTGGCGAGCGCCCCAGGTATTCCTGAACCAGACTGAAGGCGCTCTGTCGTGCTCCACCGGAGCTTCTCACCACCTGATCCAGACCGATATGACATCCGATCAGATGGATCGGTACCCCAAACCAGAAATGTGAGATTGGATAGCTTTTCCCCTCGATCTCAAGTGGCTTTGTGCTAACAAGCCGCCCATAACCGAGCTCCGCAAAGAGCGGCAGCAACCAGAAGCGTCTCGTAATCGACGTTTCCGAACCAGGTGTTGTTTCACGCTGTATTGCGGCACGAAACACCTTCCAGGTGCGCAATAACGTGTGCCAGGAATCACTGATCGCTTCATTGAGCCTCATATCAAACAGGTCATAATCTTCGGCGCTCAATCCACCCAAACCAGAATCAAGATGCGCAATCCGTTGCAACATCTCCACAGGGAGCAGCGCCCCTTCACTCGTCACACAGGTAAAAGCAGGGAGTTTTCGCATACCTTTTCTCTCAGCCTCTTCTCTACAAGCCTTATTTTTGCACAGGGAGATACACATAGACACCGAGCACATCAAGGGGTAACTGCGGCTCTACCTTGATATTGCGGATAGTAAGCGACGCAGAGCGGCGGACACGGCGGTGCGCTTCTCGCAACTCTTCAGCATATTTTCTGGCCATTTGCTCCAGGTGTGGCTCAAGGTGCTCCTGATACGAATCAAGCACCTGCCGTAAGAAATGTTTGATCTGTGGTGGAGCAATATTCGCCTCTGCCTGTACCCCAAGCAACGCCTCTATTTGCTGCTCATCCTCAAGCCAGACAGCACTTTGAGGCGCACCCTGAAAGGCAAACAAACGGCAATCCTCGGCCAGTAGCGGCTGTAGCTCTTTCCGCTGACGTGAAGGCGTATGAATCTGGAAGCGAAAGCGTGTCAACAACAACGTCGTTCGCGTTTGTACCTGACTGGTGCGTATCACGCCACATCGCCGAGCAACAGGATCTTTCACCTCTGAATCAAGCGCGGTATCCATCACATAGTTTGCCAGCCCTTCAATCAGCGGGTGGGTTCGATTCACATAGAGCGTTCCCGGTACGCCCGTCTGCTCAAAGCTCAGACGCAGAGATGAGGATCTCTCATTGAGATACATATGCAAATTCATTGCATCACGAACTGCAAGCGGTACATCTGCAAAATTTACATCCAGAATATTCCCGGGCCGCTCTGTCACGAAAGCGCCATAGGCATGTAGAGCATTTGCAGCGAAGCGAGCAACATCATCAGAGATGCCAATGGAAGCTTGTACTGCCTCCAATTCTCGCTGAACCTCTTCAACCTTGATACTATGTTGCGCAAAAATCGTACGCACATTACTTTCGCGTCGAGCCGAGTGATCCCAGTCACGCGAAAGCTGCTCTCTCTGGGAATGAACTGTTTGCTCAAAACCAATGAGGCCAGGCTGTAAAGCGGTCTCCACATAGTCAGAGCCCTGAAGCAACACTTCTTCAAAGAGAGCATTCACAACCTGTTCGCTATCTACAGGCACCGGAACAGAAATTCCCAGTTGACTACGAATCTGGCGATGCTTACGTAAAAGCACATCCAGTACTATCTCATCAATAATATTGTTCTTGCCATAGAAGGAGATGACTTTGATACGGGAGCTAGCCTGACCGAAGCGATCTACCCGGCCTTCACGCTGCTCATGACGCGTCGGATTCCAGGAGAGGTCATAGTGCAAGACAGCATTAAAATAGCCCTGTAGATTGATTCCCTCGCTCAAACAATCGGTACAAACGAGCACGCGCTGCTCATGTTCTGCCAGTTGGAGCACTCGTTCTTCACGCTCAGCCGGGGGTAGTTGTCCGGTAACGGAAGCGACCTCAACCTGCTTTGGGAGTTTGCGTCGTAACTCCTTCGCCACATACTCGGCAGTCGGGATAAAGCGACAGAAGATAATCGGCCGATACCCTTCCTGAACCATCTGTTTCACAAGCTGGACAGCCTTTTGTAGTTTGGTATCTTTCTCCCCTTGCAAGGCTTCAGCCTCTTTTGCCAGTGCTTTCAAGCGGCCCCGTTGTTTCTGCGTGTCAGCTTCATCCTCAATATCACTGCCCGGGATCACATCAATGCCCTCGGTTGCCTCATTATCCACCAGATCAAGCACAGCCTGACTCCCGATACGATCAGCATCCTCTACCGTTTCAGCATCAGCGACCCGTGCACGATTATGTAAAGTCGCGACAGCAGCTGCCGGGCTGGAAGCGATTGAGCGAAGTAGTGCTAGCGCAGACCACCAGCGGATACGTTGTCTATTTTTCTCCCCGCTTTTATCGCGTACTCTCTCGCGAGCATAGCTCATCACTTTCTCAATCAAGCGCTTATATTCCGTCGATGGCTCGTAGCTTTCATCAGTATCATCGCGTTCCGGGAATGGTGTCTCTCGATCAAGGTAGATTTGGATATCTCGACGTCGGCGCTGGATAAAATGCTCTGCAAGTCGACGACGAAGCGGCTCGTTCTCACGTCCCGAAAGCTGGGGTGGTAGCTCCCGAAACTCTTCATTCAAGAACGAGAGCAATGAACGAAAGGCCCCTTCATCACCACTATGCGGCGTAGCAGTGAGTAAGATCATATGACGGTCTTTATGAGCAGCCAGTGCAGAAACAAGCTGAAAACGCTGATGTCGACTCCCACGTCCCTCACCTGAATAAGCACACGTGTGAGCCTCATCGACGATCACCAGTTCCGGACACTGTCGAATAAATTGGTCACGCCGCCTATCAGCCTTGATAAAATCAATTGAAATAATAAGATAGGGATATTGTTCAAACAGGGAAACATCGTTAGGACAATTGCGCTCAAGACGTGAGACCGTGCTCGCAAGCAATAGCTCAGCATCAATATGAAACTTTTCTTTGAGCTCAAGTTGCCACTGTTCAGCAAGATGAGGCGGGCACAGAACTGCCAATCGCTCCACTTCATGACGATCAAGCAGTTCTCTGGCGATCAACCCGGCTTCAACCGTTTTACCAATCCCTACGTCATCGGCAATCAGCAGACGAACAGGGTCAAGTCGAAGCGCCATCAGCAGCGGAACTAACTGATAGGGGCGTGGCTCAACCGCGATGTGCCCAAACGAGCGGAAAGGCCCGGAACTTGAACGGAATCCCAGACGAATGGCATCTCTCAAGAGCTTACCGGTGTGGGCATCTCCCCATTGCTCCGGATCTGGCAACTTGAACTGCGCCGGCCCCACTTCTTCAAGAGGAAGATAAATCCCGGTAATCTCTTCATTTGTTCCTCCTAGCGGACGCAACAACAGCAACTGTTCATCTGATTCCGGTAACACAACCCATTCGCGCCCTCGCGCCTTGACCAATGAACCAGCAGCAAAATTCATGCGTTCCTCCCAAAAAGATCTGCATAGCTCGTAAACAGCTCATCCCATTGCGAGCGCTCTCCAAAGCGAAGCATCAAAGATCCCTCATCTTCTACTGATTCCGCAAGCTCAATATCACGTTGCGCACGCACGCTATCAGAGCCATCAATGTAGATCAGCCCTCCATCTACAAAAAAATCAGGCCGCGCCCGGCAACGCCCTACAGGTTCTATTGCTTTCTGAGGAAGTCGCAAACCATGGGCCTTCAGGCAGGCAAGCCACTCCTGAAGTAATGGATCCTCTTCCTGCTGTGGCAGCGGCTGTAGCCGAGAGAGATCAATATGTGTTGTACAGCCCTTTAACATCCATAGAACATCCTTAATTGACTTGCGATCCAGCAAGCGGTGATCCCGCTGATTGGAATAGGTCAGTAAGCAGTGATAACAGGCTGCTTCGCAGTCTTCGAGAGCCAGTGGAGAATGCTGTAAATCCTCCCCGGTCTCGGGCTTGAAATGACACAGATCAAGCGCAACGTGTACTACCTCAGCTAGAGCCTGAGGCGTATCAATTAACTGACGCAGGACACCAGCCCCCCCTTCTGTTGCCTCATAGAAAAGAATGAGACGACGATCTTGCAGATCTGGTAACGGCTCAGCCGCCAGTTCATTATCTTCGAGTTGAAAACGAACCTGAATAGCGCTTTTCAGTGCCGCCTGCAACGAGGCCATCTGTGATAATGAAAGTGACCATTGCGGCTCGAAGAGCAAACAGTTTCGTGTATCCTCTACATAGGGGATCACCCGAGCTTTCTGGCCCGACATGGGATCTTCGGGGTCACCAGCCGAGGTATCATCTTTCTCCCAATAGCCTCGTTCTGTATCCAGCACAAAGCCTTTGATTCTCCTATCTTTGCGCCGTAACGGACCAAAATTGATTCGCCAGAGTAGAGCGCTCTGTCCATACGTCAACTTCACCAGTGGCTCTTCATCTGCGTTCAGAGCAATAGCGGTCAATGCACCGGGTAGTCCATCTCCACGCGGCAAGAACCGTACCCCGGTCCGGATATCGTATCCCTGCCGGACACGCTCTTCTTCATCAGAGTTAATCCTGTCACGCCTGCGCGTCGAAACATTTTGTAAGCGGAACAAACTCCCAGTCGGAGCCGGAAGTTGTGCCTGACAATGCGAACAGACGTCATAGCTACGCCCATCATTGAGCGGATGAAGATAGCCGCATTCCTTGCACTGCTTGACGGCAACGGTTAAAATGCTATGGCGATCTTCACGCATCCCCAGAATAGAGCGATTAATAATATACCGTGATCCTTCATGGTAGATAATTGCACGTGGGGCAAACTCTGAGATTGCCAGGAAGCGCGGGCGCGAAAGGTACTCATCCCTTTTTGCGTGTCGGGCGGGAATATAGGCCGAGAGTGGTAGCCGAGGGAAATTATATCCTGGCAGAAAGCCCTCACAGGCAAAATAGCGATAGCTATAAAACTCCGAGAATTCAGAGCGCTCTTTTACATCGTCAGTATTGGCTGTCAGAACATTAATCTGGACCTCGGCCTCCCGACGCAGCGTCTGCGCATTCTCACGGTCTTTTTGTGAGCGTGAGAGATCTTTTGCAATCTCGTTTTGTCTATCTCGCTGTGCAATTGCTGCTAGCAATAAACTACGCCAACGTTCACAGGCAGCATCGAAGCGCTCCTCAATCCGAGCCAACTCTTCGCTCAGCCAGTTCTCGGCGTACCAGGGAGCATTGAGTACAGTCAATTCATTCTCTTCGAGTGTCCGAAAAATACGTCGTGCTCGTTCCTCGGCGCGTTGGCGTGTATTCACATCACGTAACGCCTCTCGAACCTGCTCTCTCAATGCGAGCGAAGGCGGATTCCCTTCTATCTCCAACACCCCTTTCAAGGAATCATCTATTTCAAGACTTGATTCCTCTAGCCAGATAGCATGCACATGTGAGCGTAAGAGATCTTCATTCGCAAGATCGATCCGGGGAGGCATTACCGAACCACTGACCATATCATCGGGATGCTGAAAGAAGTATTGATCGTGCGAATTGCCTGTCGAACAATACGAGAATACCAACGCGGGCTGTCCACTGCGCCCCGCCCGCCCACTACGCTGCGCATAATTCGCCGGGGTTGGCGGAATATTACGCATATTGACGACATTGAGATCCGCAATATCAATACCTAGCTCCATAGTCGGCGAACAGTACAGGATTGGTAACCTGTTCTCCCTGAATTCCTTTTCCCGTTCTTGACGCCGTTCTGAAGGGACTTGTGCAGTGTGTTCTGCCGCGCGAATACCAAGCAAGGGACGCAAATCCTCAGCACTTTCTCGATAGAAATGGAGAAAGAACGTGTTGACCCCTCTCTTTGACTCTTCAGGCATTCTGGGTGTTCGCAATGGGTCATAGTATGGCTTGACGCCATCACCCGCATACCAGATCATATTTGCAGCAGGAAGTTGATAACCAGGGACTCCTTCACCGGAGGCCTCGGTCACCTGCCGGATCATCTCTTCTTCCGCCAGAATAGCAAACAAATCCTGAATTAACTCATCCAGTTCTGACCGCTGCAAGCTTATCGAATAGGTGTTGAGAACACCTTTCAAATACACTCCAAACGCACTGAACCCGGAAACGTAGATATCACTGCGCTCATCCCCCGGTTTACGCCGACAGGGAAACATTCGCGTCGCAGAGATCAGATGTTCATTCTCGTCAATCGCCCAGGGGGCAATAAGATACTGGCTGCTCTGCTGCTTGATTTGCTCCTGATACGAGGACTCTAGAAAGTCAACTTTGATTGCTAGCTCACGCCGCATATGATCCAACAAGGCCTGACAAATAGCATAGCGGTCTTTTGGAGACAGAGCAGCAAGCCTGCTATTCCGCTTCCATGGAGCATCATCGTTACAGATATCATCCAGACTCAGATATTTGATCTCCAGCAAACCACACTGCTCAAGGTTCGGTGTTGTGATACGCCAGCCTCGTCGCAAATCGAGGTAGAGCCTATAACCAAGCACAGAACGCAAAGCTTTATCCACATTGTCTCGCGTAATTCGCTTTGGATTCTCTACCGCTGAATATTTCTCCGTAGGTAGCTGAAGCGCCTCAAAGACACTTTGAGTCAGACGATCATGCTCTATCCCGGCCTCCCCGGCCTTCATCACAGCTCGATACAGGGCAGAGCGTAAAATGACCATATCGATAAAATCATTAAAGTGGCCAGCCTGAAGGGATGCATCCTGTCGATTGTCGGTAAAACTCAACATTTTGGGGTCAAAGGCAATATCTACCCCCTGTATCTTTGCAGCACTTAAATGCCGAACAGCAGCCAGGCTGAGAATTGTTGTCGCGGTACTTCTTCCTTCAGAACTCAACTGGGCAAGCTTTTCAAAATCACTCCGACGAAATGAATTATACGTAATTTCACATTTGAAGCAGTATCGGAACGGCGCTCGTATAAAATAGCAGCCAGTACCATCATCTCCCGTCGTAACGGTCCCATCTGGACGCAAACGCAGCGCCTTCGGACGATGTTTACGATAGGAAGGCAACAAGCGCAGCTTCCCTCCGCGTAACTCTTTCCACTCATCAGGAAGCATATCATCTATGCGCTCACGATCATCAGTCCAGTCTTCCTCAGGCACGATATAGAGAAAACCAGGCTGACCGGTACGCTCTTTTTTCTCACTTGTCTCTTCGTCATCCTCTTGCAAGTGATGCATATCTTGCGGTTCACGCAAAACAACTGTCTCTTCGTCCTGCCAGCGCACACAATAATACTCTTGCCCACATTCTCGGCAAAAGACCAGGGGCAGAAGGACACGGTTACGGTCCCCAGGCGCGAATTGCTGATATTGAAGCGTCACATGGCGCAGTTCATTCGGCTCCACTGTTGCATAGACAGTATCGCCTTTACTGATAAATTGATGCAATCGAAAAGCAAAGAGTGGACGCCCTGTTGTTGGATCTTTGATTTTTTCATAGCCTAACAGCAGCGCTTGTTGAATCACTTGCATGCATCGTGCTTCAGACAATCCTGTTATTTGTTGAAGCAGGGTTGTCGCACTTTGTGCATCACCAGCAATACGACGTGGAGTATTACGGACCCAGCGTCCCTGGCGCCGCGTAATTCCCAGTGTACTTTCAAGCCAGATCGAGAGAGGATCAGCGCAAAATTCCTCATATGTCTGCGGGATTGTCTCTTCATACTGGTGCACACGTTCTATAAGACGCTGGCGGAAGTCGCCGCTTGTCTCATCGACCTGTGCAGTAATTCGCTTCAGGGTCTCCCCGATCACATGCTGAGAACGAACAGGACACCCAAAAAGACGAGAAGCCATTCGTGCCACTTCCTGCCGTTGTTCATCGTAGTCATCTCCACTCGCAAGCGTCGCCGATGTCCCCACACACTGGAGAATTTCTCCAGGGGGAGTCAGACGCTCGCGCACCCGGCGCACCAGCAACGCAACATCGGCGCCCTGCCGGCCACGATACGTGTGCAACTCATCAAGCACCAAAAAACGAAGATTAGCTCCACGCAACAGATTACGCTCGCGAGGTCGTGTGAGAATGAGTTCAAGCATGACGTAGTTTGTAAGCAAAATATCTGGCGGATTAGCAATAATACGTCTGCGCTCCTCCTTGCTCTCCTGCCCCGTATAACGCTCAAAAGTCACCTCTGGGAAATCGCCCAGATACTTCTGCAATTCTCCCAGTTGGCTATTTGCCAGCGCATTCATTGGGTAGATAACAATTGCCTTGATTCCCGGCCTTCTTGGTTGACGAAGCACATAATCTACAATAGGGATGATATAGGCAAGACTCTTTCCCGAGCCTGTTCCTGTAGTAAGCACATAGCTTTCATTTGTCCTCGCAACTCGAATTGCATCTTCCTGATGACGATGCAACTGAAGCGGTAGCCCCTGCGAGTTTTCTGATGTCTTGTCACGCCGAAAGATTGTCTGACAGGATGGATGCAGTATCCCTTCTCGCACCAGCTCATCAATGGTACAGCCTGGTTCAAAGCGGGGATTGAGTTGAAGCAGGGGCATCGGCCAGAGGACTTTTTGCTGGAACAGCGACTCCTCCACATATCCTTTGATCAGGGGATTCTGGATCTGAATAAAGCTTTTTACATACGAAGTGTAATCATCTATCAGCTTTTGATGGAGCTCAAAAATATTCATGGGTAAAACCTCAGTAAGGGAAGACACTCTACCATATCTGGATTATAGTAGCTACTCACCAATACTGTCAACAAAAATTCCTGGTACTTGTTCCTTACCTTGACTCCTTCTCTGTTTTCGCGTACACTGATTGAAGCGCTTACAGAAAGAATTCGTATTACAGGGTCCAGGAAACAGGTTATGAATTATCTCTTGCCCATCTCTGAGGAGATTTATCAGAAACATATTGCTCCATTAACGCCTCGCTTCATCCTCACTCATCCAGCAGTACATCTTCAGGTGAATGACGCAATTATTCCATTCGAAGAATCGGGGCAGCAACACATTTTACCTCTTATCTACCGCGTTACCGCCGTCAACCGTACCGCCAAAACTATTTCTCTACAACTTATTGATTTCTGTCAACATACCCTTCCCTTGAAGGAGGCCTTTACCAGAAATATACTTATCAGCCAGGAAAAAATGGGTGACTCGCTTCGGATTGCACCCCCTGAATTTGAAGAAGTAAAAAACGCTATGGGTGGAAAACGAAGAACAGAGCAGGAACTGCTTACCTCAATCCGAAACTATATTACAGCACGGGGATACTACTATGATGAGGAAACATTATACAACTACCACATCTGCCTGAAAACACGTCCCCTTGTAATCCTTGCAGGCTTATCTGGCACTGGAAAATCCAAACTCCCACAGCTCTACGCCGAAGCACTTGGACATAAGCCTCGCTACCTTCGCCTTCCGGTACGCCCCAACTGGAATGATGACCGCTATCTTCTGGGCTATTTCAATACCATCACCGGTGAATACATTCCTGAACCCGCAGTTGAATTCATCCACGAGGCTGAAACCGATCCATATAACCTCTATTTCTTCTGCCTTGATGAAATGAATCTCGCCCATGTCGAGTATTATTTCTCCCAGTTTCTAAGCACTATGGAAGAAGAACAACCAGAAGATCGGCGCATCCAGCTCTATAGCAAATACCTCTGGGAACGAGCACAAAAAGGTGCGGACCCATTTCCGTATCAACTGGTGATTCCTGAGAATCTCTTTTTTACTGGCACTATCAACGTTGATGAAACCACAAAACCAATTAGCGATAAGGTCATTGACCGCGCCAATACATTGGAATTTTTCTCGGTTGATCTGGAGAAAATGCCCATTCCTACAACTGTAGCGCCTCCCATCTCAATCGCGGCCTCTACCTGGCGAAGCTATCGCATTAACACGCCAGATCTCTCATACCGAAGCCAGATTATCGAGATCAACAAACTGCTGAACCGCGCCGATCTCGGACTTGGCTATCGGGTACTCCATGAAATTGAACTCTATCTGGCAAACAGTATTGAACTGCTTGAGCCTGATACAGCCTTTGATTTGCAAGTAAAACAGCGCATTCTCCCACGTATACGAGGTGCAGGGTATAAAATTGAACAGCTTCTCAATGACCTACGCGCCTTCTTGCGACAACAGAACTTTCCTCGTTCAATACAGCGTCTGGAAGAAATGCAACACAGGTTACAACATGATGGCTACACCAATTTCTGGCGTTAATCGCTGGCTCACAATCAATCAGAAACCGCTCCGCTTTCATCCCGAAGACGAAAATGAGGGGCTGGCAATTCGCGAATTCAGCACAAACTACATTCGCCTGACAAATGAAGCTCCTGCACAGGTTACAATAGTGATCGATGGGGAAGAACTCCAAACAGCCCGCTATGGTATCTGGCAATGGAAACCCGGAGGCTATGCCGGTCTGTATCGTATCGAGGTCCTTTCACCAGGGCTTCCCACCAAGACGGCTCTGGTGCGAGTCTTTCCCCATAAATTGACGCAGCATCACTACGAACAAATGCAGGACGAATTGAGTAAACTTGCCCTCGATTTGCTCTACAGCCTGGACTCGCCAGCCATTGAACGAACAACACTGGCCCAAAAGCGCTATGAACCATCACCATTGCAAGAATACTATATCATTCAACAAATTGTTAAACGTATGTGCCAGGTAATTGCAGATATTCGGCGTGACCCGCATTATACCCTTCATACACAACAAATCAGGCTCCAATTGCATGAGATTACCTATTTCTCCCATGATATACATCCGGTGCCAGGAGAGCATATTGTGTTCCCTCAATCACCATATCCGATACTCCCATCTTATTGGAGCGGAGAGCAGAGCTATCACACCTACGACACTTATGAGAACCGTCTGTTAAAACATTTTCTCCTCAAACAACTCAGTCCCAGGTTAGATCACATTCAGGAAAGCGCACAGAAAGAGCTACTGCGTGTTGAGTCGCGGTACAAATATTACCATAATCCCGAAGATAAAAGAAAAAAGCAAAAGCTTCAGCAAGCCATTGCAGAGTGTCAACGCATGAAGCTACAATGCGTCCATTGGGCATCAGAACCATTTTTACGCACAGTTTCTTCATTCACGGGCATCAACAAAGCAACACAGATGCTTCTCAAGCATCCGCTCTACAATCGATTTTATCAGCTTTATCTTAAGTTCCAAACACACCTCAAGAAAACATACTCAACAGACAAATATGTTACCGAGATCTCTTTGCGTAAAGTGAGCGAGCTCTATGAGATGTGGAGCATATTTACCGCAACCCGTATTCTGGTTGATGAGCTTAAGCAGGCAGGCTATCACATGATCTCCAATGCTACCTTCTATGAAGTAGAAACTGATTACTTCGAGTTCGATGTGCGTAAAAATACGCCTGCTATTATCATGACTGACGGAACCTACACCGTACAATTTATCTATGAGCCAGTATATCCTAACAAAGCAGTTGTCCATCACCGATCTGCGCTTGCCGTAGACGCACCAAACGTACCGAACAAAGGACACCGAACGCCAGATTTCGCTGTTGAAGTGTATCAAAATGATATTCCTCATAGCGTACTCATCTTTGATGCCAAGTATCGCTACGAGAAACAGGGGCGAGGCCAATTCGCCCCAAAGAGTGAGGATCTGGAAAGAATGTCTCACTACAAAGACGTCATCATTTATAGAAAGTACACTGGCGGCACAGGAACAAAAGCCTACAAAGATTATGATATTGTAACAAGCGCTTGCATCCTCTACCCGGGTAATCACCTGTACATAGGGAGAAAGTATATCGGAGCCTTACCCTTCTTCGTTGGCATGTCACCGCAGCGTATTCAGGCCGTACGCCAGGCATTGCATGATCTCTTAGCTCTTGCAGATCTTATTCAATAGAACAGAAGAACAATGCTATTTTTTACCCTGCACTAGCAACCTGATACATTCCCTGAATCCCTTGAGAATGCTTTACCGCAAGACAGCCAAACAAGCACTCCCTGAGTCAGTAAATCTGATTCCAGAATCACTTCTATCAACCACTTATAACCTTCAGGACCTCAGAGGGTGAGCAACTGAGGGATCAGCAGGAGGGGGCTCTAACCGCGTTTGATACATCGCTCCCTGCTCACTCGCCTCCTGAAGGGCATCATAGATCTCCAGAATCACACGCCTGCTTCGATACTCTCCATTGCGCTTCTCGTCTTCCTTCTTCACCAACGGAAATGTCTCCATGATAAAGGCGACATCTTCCCGCGCCACCCCGTAGAGGTGGAAGAATGCCGCATCCAGCTCACAGCGCAAGAGAAAGCGCCGCTCCTCATCCCAGCGGAAGGGCGGCCCCGCATACCCACACTCCCGCGCAAACGCCTCCAGATCCCATGCCGTATAGGTCAGCTCAAGCGCCCGCGGCAAGATCCACTCCCCAAGCGATACACCCGGCTGCCACACACATTCCTGCTTATACGTCTCTGGTGGGAGGACTGGAAGCTGCTTCAGAATGAAGAACCCCATGCTCGTTCCTCCCACTTTCTGACGGGCCACATAGTCAAAAACAAATGAAGAGAAATGGGATGCCAAAAGCAGAAGGGCGAAAGGATCTTTTGGTTTGACATACAGAAGCGGCGTTTTATGGTTACAAGCCACCGCAGGAATGATACTGAAGATAGCCGTTCGCACATCGGTTGAACGCGCAATATCCCGAAAGGCAAGCAAAGCAGTCTGCTCTCGCAACACATCAGCATTCATATCCCGTTCATGGATCCAATAGCGTGGTAACGGCACCGCAAACGGATCACGCCGATCTATCCCCTGTTCTGCCCCTTCTGCTGTTGTGGTATAGCCACCAAAGCGATGATCGTAGTGCGAGATCATCTTTCCCTCATACAATGGATAACATTTCTCGTTTCCTCTATAGAAGATATTTCCTCTCAGCGTCCAACCATCCTGCTGAAGCTGGGTATAGGTATGAAAGAGATGGGAGTCCGACGCCATATTAAACATCGTTGACAAAGTGGCACTCCATAGGTTGAGCATCTCTTTCCCATCTTCTCGAATGAAGATAGGAACTCGTTTGTACAGTTGCTTTGTCAGTTCTGCATCTCGCTGCGAACGGAAAATCGGGCAGGTTCGCGTGTTCGGATTGAGCAATGCTATCTCTTCTGCTGTGAGCACAAAGGCACGCTCCTCTGTCTTCAGTTCCGTCGGATCATGCAGGAAAAAGGCAAAGCGTGCCCCTTGCATCGCCGGTCTCTCCGTTCCACTCAACGTGAGTAGGCTGAATTTCTTGCTTCTATGTACCGCGGGGAAAATCTTGTTTGGGTTCTCAAAATCATACAAGCTGACCAGTGTCCTGCTGTCCATCAAATCCTGAAAGAAGACCTTCGTGGTATCATCAGTGGCAATTCCTGACGGCACAATACAGCCAATGCGTCCCCTCGGATGCAAGATCTGACGCATACACTCCGTAAAGATCGAGTAGGTGTTGATTTTGCCTCTCGCACACAGCGGATATTTTCCACTATGGCGAATAAGGTGGCTCTTCCCTTGTGCTTTGCTTTTCTCTTCCTTGAACTCTACTTACAGTAGCGGGTCTTCTCGCTGTAGCGCTTGTATCATCTTTTGTCTCTGGGCGGCATTGCTTGCATTCGCTATATCGGGTCTTCCGTTCGCCGCGAACCATTCCTTTTCCTTGATTTTGTTTGTCTCCCACGGGGGATTTCCCAGGACCACATCAAAACCTCCCGACCAGCCCGTCAGCGCATTCTCCGGCTCCTCATTCCCCGATGGCACTTGAAACACATCTGGAAAGGCCAGATGCCAGTGAAAAAACTGATACTGTTCCGCCAGACTCTGAATATACCGTCGCTGTTCCTCCCTCACAGAGTCCGGATTCTGCATCGCCCGACGAAGCACATTTTCATTCATCTCCAGGTCATTGTTCTCTGCTGTCTTCTTCCATACAAAGGCTGCACACCACATATCCGCCCACAGCTTGCTCTGTACATAGTCGCTTGAGGACAAGGATAATCCATAACGGGCCTGCTTGCGATGCACATTTATAATTGTATCATCATCGATTGCCTCCATCTGAAATCTCGCTGCTCTTACATTCTCCAATCTTTCCCTTACAATCGCCCCACTTTCCTCCCACAACATTATCTGGCTTGTCCCTTTTTTCGACCTTTCCCTATATTCCTTGTTCTTCTTCTTATAAATGCTACAGAACTTCCTGTCATCTCCCTCAAGTGGCTCAAACGCTTCGTTCGGTATCCCATTCTTGAGCAGCGCCGGCGTAGTCCCAAGCAAGCTGTTGCCACATTGAATATGCGCATCCAGAAACGAGAGCGGCTTGCCCGGCTCCAATGCCTCCAACCATAGATTCACCTTGCACAACTCTACCGCCATCGGGTTGATATCCACCCCATAAATGCAATGCCCGATCACATCTCGCAACGCTCTCCTCACCTCCCTCTGGCTCGGCTCCTCATTCCCCGCTCGAATCATCGCCAGCCGTCTCGCCATGCGCCGCGTTGCTGCTAGCAGGAAATGCCCGCTGCCACAGGCTGGATCACACACCTTGAGTTGCAAGATCGCCTGCTCTGGATCTGGGTGCTCGCACGCCTCCGCAAGCACCGGCTCTAACGCCGAATCCAGCAGACTCTCAA
>NZ_QKUF01000055.1 GCF_003253565.1 Thermosporothrix hazakensis | reverse complement strand
ATATCAGCTCCCATAATCCGGCTTGAGCGAGAGGAGAAGCTGCTGAGCCTCTTCAGGAGAAGAAACGGTGCTGAAGCGGACAGGAAGCTGCTGCAACAGCGAGAGATCGACGAGCCCTGCAAGTACCCGTTGAGCAAGAGCATGGAGAGCCGGCTGCTGAGGGAACCGAGCCTGCAAAATGGCGAGAGCGGTATGACGGGAGGTTTCAATGCGCCCTTTCTCGATACCTTCCCGGCGCCCTTTCTCGATACCTTCCCGGCGCCCTTTCTCGATACCTTCCCGGCGCCCTTTCTCAATACCTTCTTGTTCGATAAGCTGGAAGATGGGGGAGTCCCGCAGAATATCGTTGAGCATATGATATCTCCTTATCAACCATGAAAGATCGGCGCTTGCTCCAAGCCGCTTAAATGTGCTGGTGGCAAGGCTAAAGCCGATCAGTGCCAGTTCCTTATTTTCCTCTGGATGTAATTCCTCCAACATACGTTCAACAACCGCCTGGTTGGCTCCGCCCCTGGTTAATGGCAGGAGAGGGAGCAGAAATTTTTGCCCCTGTTTCCAGATGTCCTCTGGTGAGAGTTCCCAGAGGGCGATGCGCATATAGTGAAAGCGAAGCACTTCCTGACCTGTGGGAAGTTGCCAGATTAATGGTGACTCTTCCGGCTTGCCTCCATCTTTGTACAGATAGATGACACAGGAGAGGACAGGCAATTCGTGTGCGCATCGTACTAACACATTATACCTTAGAATGCGCATGGGCATATTGCGGCGGTGCGTTGCCTGAAACTCGACATGTAGAAGCATATGGACGCCATCAACCTCTATTTCCATCAGAGCATCAACGTCCAGTTGGAGGGTATTGAGCTGACCGTTCTTAAAGTCGACGAAGTGTGCGCCAGCGATCAGCCAATTAACAAAGCGCTCGGGGTCCTGTTGAATGAGCACTTTGAAGCCTTTGTCGTATTCTTTCCCCATAGACCCGCCTTTCCACTCTTCTACTTTCTGGGAGATGCTTCATATTATAGTGAGTAGAGAGGCATATGTCTATTGTAAATTTATTAAAATAAGAAAATAGGTATATTCACATACATAGATAGTAAAATGCTATTTCCTTGTCTGCTTATTTCTTAGTATGTTTGAAAGAAGTAGGCGAATGTGATATCTTTTAAACGGAAGTGGAAAAGAAGGAGTGTTTATGAGAAAAGAAGAGCTAAAAAAGCAAGAAAAAGACGAAAAGCTTCGTAGAAAGCAGCCCTCTCGGGACCCGCGGCTGTTGCCTCATATCCCTACAGGTCCGGAATTCCGACCACAATGGTTGCCCCGGGAAGAAGAGGAAAAGCAAGAGGAAAAGAAGCAGGATAAAAGGGACGACTGATCCAAGTCGCCCCTGTCGTTCCCGGTTCTACATTGTGAGTACCACTTTGAGCGTACCGGGCTGTTTGGCATGCTCAAATGCTTCAAGCGCTTGATCGAAGGAATAGCGGGCGCTGATAAGTGGTTTGACATTGACCATTTTGCGCTTGAGTGCCTGGAGTGCAGGTGGGAATGGACCGCACCGTGAGCCCTGTACCCGAATCTCATCTATCACAATCGGAGCGAGATGCAGATTGCTGGTCGCTGCAACAGTACTCTTCAGAATTACCGTGCCACGAGGACGGACGAGGCGCAGCGCCATTTGAAGCCCCTGTTCTGAACCGGTGCATTCGATAACGACATCAGCGCGGCGACCGAATGGAGAAGCAAACGTTTCGGGATCGGTCAGTAGACAGGTATTGATTCCCTGTTGTGAGGCAAGGGCAAGTTTCTCCTTATGCTTGCCTACCATAATCACCTTTTCGCCATTGAGGGCCAGGACCTGAGCAGCAAGCTGTCCCATTTTGCCGTCTCCAAGAACCAGCACGGTTTCAGTTGGTCGGAGATGAACCTGTTCGAGAATCTCAAAATTCGCGGCCAGTGGCTCAACAAAGATTGCTTCATCGTCGCTGACGGTATCTGGAACAACATGGAGATTCTCTATCGGGAGCTGTACATAGTCGGCGAAAGCGCCATCACGTTTATCAATGCCGAGTGTCGTGCGCTGTGGACAGTGGGTAGGCATGCCGTTGCGGCAATAGTAACAGGTATACCGATTGCAGGCTGCGTTAATTTCGCCGACAACTCGCTTTCCATAGAGTGCATTATATTGGTCGAGCGTGATTTCTCCATATATTTCTTCTACTACCCCGACAAATTCATGACCCAGAACGCCATGAAACCCCATATACCCCTGCACGATCTCAAGGTCAGTATTGCAGATGCCAGCCTGTGTCACGCGAATCAACGCCTCCCCTTCAACAGGGGTTGGACGTGGATAGTCGCGTTCCAGCACAAGGCCGTGATCCTGATAGTTTAATGCACGCATTGTCTCTCCCTCATGCTTTGAAATGTGGTTCCTCAATCCACTTCTTTCACAGTATAGCATGGATGAGATGTGCAAAGCATCAGAGCGCTTGCATCGAAGGGGCGGCAGGAAATGGAAAGCTCATCCTTATAAGAATAAGCGAAAAAGAAGGGCCAGAATGATGTGAAAAAAGGACGAAATTCTACGTAGTAGTATACGACACTATTTGCAGTAAGCCAGAGAGATTGAGAGGTTTGGGGGATATCCTGGTGCCAAAAGTATTATCGAGGGGATATCATCGGGCGAGAAACTGCGTTTGAAATGGTGTTAGACCGGACTTTCATGCCTAGCGGAAAGAAAGCTTATCTGGAGTGGCAACAGAATTACGTATGGCACTGTAGTAGACGTTCTGACGCACGTTCTGTTGACCATATGGAGCCTATGCAAGGCTACGACGGCTTATCAGTTGCACAAAACTGAAAGTACGTTCCCTTTGTCGTCGAGAAGTTCTCAAAGGAGAATGGTAAACATGCATGTTCGTAAAAAGACCAGGCTTATCCTGCCGGTGCTTTTCTGCCTGTTCTCCATGCTGATCGTTGCATGTGGTGGGGGAAATACTGGAACACAGCAGACCACCAACGGAAATGGTCCGCAAGATATGGCTAAGGACCAGATTTATGTATCCCCTTATGTTGGGTCATCCGATGTAAAGACCCTGGACCCGGCGCTAACCACCGATGCCGGTTCCGGTGCAATGATCCAGATGATGTTCACCGGGCTGGTGGAATTTGACGATGATCTGCACATCAAGAAAACGATGGCCGAAGACTATCATCTTGAAAGCGATGGTCTGACCTGGGTCTTCAAGTTGCGCCCTAATTTGAAATTCAGCAATGGTGATCCCCTGACCTCTGAGGATGTCATATGGAGTATCGATCGCGCTCTTGATCCACAGACAAAGTCCACGGTTGCTGGAGCATATATGGGTCTGATTAAGGGGGCGGATGAGCGCGTTGAAGGCAAGCGCGATACCCTGAAAGATTACAGCCTGTTTGCTCCTGATCCATCGACTGTGAAGATCGTGACCGCCAAGAAGGCCGCCTATTTCTTGCAGGCGCTGACCTATCCGACTTCCTACACCGTGAACCGCAAGGTTGTGGAGAAGTATGGAAACCGCTGGACAGAGCATATTAACGAGGGTGCCGGTTCTGGTCCCTTCACGTTGACCAAATGGCAGCATGGCGTGCGCATTGATTTTGAGCCCAATCAGAACTATTTTGGCGAGAAGCCGCTGCTAAAGAAGGTTGTGCGTCCATTCTATAAGACTTCTGAAACGGCCTGGAAGGCGTATCAGTCGAACCAGTTAATGTCTTCTGGTGTTCCTGCTGCCTACACCGAGCAGGCAAAAGGGCTGCCCAAGAATCAGTACTGGCAGGTTCCCCAGCTCTGGATTGAGTATCTGACCATGAACTATCTGGTCAAGCCATTTGACAACATCAAAGTGCGTCAGGGCGTCTGGCTGGCAATTAACCGTGACCAGATTTCGCACAACATCAACAAGGATCGCACTATTCCGACCATCCACTTTGTTCCGGAAGGGCAGCCGGGTTATAACGAGAATCTGACGGGCCCTGCTGGTGTGAAAGATACCAAAGGAAATCCCGAGCTGGCGAAGAAGCTCTTCGATGAAGGGCTGAAAGAGTCCAATATGACACGTGAGTCATTGGGAACCATTCACTTCACCGTTTCAACTGCTTCTGCTGCTGGTAAGCAGGAGGTTGAAGCAATCCAGCAGATGTTGCAGAAGACGCTGGACGTTACTGTTCAGATCGACGATGTCGACTACAATAAGTATCTCTCGCTGACCAACGATACCGCCGGAAACCCCAAAGGCTTGCAGATGTGGTTGCATGGTTGGGTTGCCGACTATCCAGATCCACAGGACTGGCTGACCTTGCTGTTCGCTGATCCCACACAGAACCGCTGGAACTATGGCGTGACACCTGAGCAGAAGGCCAATCAGGAACTGATGAAGAAAGCCGATCAGGAAACGGATGAGACAAAGCGTATGCAGATGTATCATGAGGCAGAGCAGCAACTGGCAAATCATGCGGCCTGGGTGCCTATTGATCAGGTTCTTGCCTCTGGTGTGCGCAAACCCTGTGTGAAAGGGATAAAAGATAACGCGATGGGTCAGACGCATCCTGATAGCTGGTCAAAGATTTACATCTCAAATGATTCGACCTGTGCAAATGTCTCCCAATATAGGTAAACAGGGAAACACCTGGCAAAAGTAGTCAGCTTTATAGTCATCGTGAGGAAGTGAACACACTTCTCCTCACGATGACTTTTTTTTGAAAAGGGAAAAAGAAGGCGACGGTGAGAGAAATGACGAAAAGGTGGCGTAATTACTAGAACACTGCCAGGTTGCTATTAGAGAACTGAAACTAAGAAATCAGTGGTGAGGAAAAAGAGGGACCTGGATGTGTGAGAAATGAAGACTATGTATACGTAGTACTATACATAGATTGTGCCTACTCGATGCTACCGAGTAGTAAAACAGCGTCGAGAACTATGGTGGTAGTATGTCTCCGGCTGAAGCTTTGAGGATAGGCTTCAGTAGTGCCGCCATGTATTTTCTCTTTGCTTTTATTTTAGGGTGAAGTGTAAGAAAAAACAAGCGTATCGCTGAAAGTACTCCTTTCTGGCTTAAGATGCGCTGGTCATTTAACTTCAACGGGCAGGCGAAGAAAAATACAGCAGTTCCTATCTTGTATCCTCAACATCTATTCGGGTTGTAGTAACCCCTAGTGGAGAAGGACATGCACGTACGAAAACAGCTAAAAGGCGGAGTCTTTTCCTTTCTGCTCTGTCTGCTTGCTGTAATGGTTGTTGCCTGTGGTGGTGGGACCGCGAACAACAATTCCAGTGAAAAAGCAAAAGACCAGATTTATGTTTCGCCTATCGCAGGCGTTGAGATGATCAAAACGTTAGACCCTGCAATGGTGACTGACGCGAACTCCAGCTCTATCATTCGTATGGTATATAGTGGGCTGGTGAATTTTGATAAGAATCTGAAGTTACAGGGTGAGCTGGCACAGGATATCCAGCTTGCTGATGATAACGTCACATATACATTCAAATTGAAGCCCAATTTGACCTTCAGCAATGGCGATCCCCTGACCTCGAAAGAGATCGTGTGGAGCCTGAACCGTGCCCTTGATCCGAAGACAAAGTCTCCGAGCGCAGCTTCATACATGAGCATGATCAAAGGTGTGGATGAGTTCAACGCGGGCAAGCGTTCCACGCTGATCGGGTACAGCCTGCTTGCTCCCGATCCAGGCACCGTGAAAATTATCCTGAGCCAGCCTGCGCAGTATTTCTTGCAGTCTCTGGCTTATCCAACCAGCTACATTGTGAACCCCAAGCTGGTTGAGAAATATGGCGACAAGTGGACCGATCACAGCAGCGAGGGTGCAGGCTCTGGCCAGTTTGTCCTGACCAAAGCACAGCGCTCTGTTGAACTGATCCTGGACCGCAATGAGAAGTATTTTGGTCCGAAGCCGCAGCTTCAGCGCGTCGTGCGCCCGTTCTATAAGAGCGGTGACGTGACCTGGAAGGCCTATCAGTCGAACCAGTTGATGCGTTCCGGTGTTCCTGCGGCACAGCGTGATGCCGCCAAGAAGCTGCCGAACGGCCAGTTCACTGAGACCAAGCAGTTGTGGATTTCCTACTTCGCGCTGAACTACCTGATCTCTCCGTTTGACAACATCAAGATCCGTCAGGCGTTCGCGCTGGCAATCAACAAAGATATCCTGTCGACCAACATTGACAAAGGCGCGACGATCCCGACCAACCATATCGTTCCCGAGGGTGCTGACGGCTACAATCCAAACCTGACAGGCCCTGGAGGGGTGAAAGACACCAAAGGTGATCCTGAGCTGGCGAAGAAGCTCTTCGAGGAAGGCCTGAAAGAGAAAGGCCTGACCCGTGAGACGATGCCGACCATTAAGTACACCACTTCATTCACCTCCTCTGCTGGTAAGCAGTCCGCTGAAGCGATTCAGCAGATGTGGGAAAAGACGCTCGGGATCAAGGTTGTGATCGACAATCTCGACTGGAACACCTTCCTCGATGTCACTAACAACGCCCGTGACAACGACAAGGCACCAATGATCTGGGAAAGCGGCTGGATCGCTGACTATCCCGATCCACAGGACTGGCTGACTCTGTTGTTCACCGTTCCTGCTCAGAACAGCTGGAACTATGGACACGACAAGTCCAAGTCTCCGAACCTGGCCGAGCAGAAAGCAAACATGGAGTTGATGAAGAAGGCTGACGCCGAGCGCGACAATGCCAAGCGTATGCAGATGTACAATCAGGCTGAGCAGCAGCTAGTCAATGATGTGGCCTGGATTCCTCTGAGCCAGAACAAGCAAGCATCTGTTACGAAGCCCTGTGTCAAGAATCTCGTTGACAACCCGATGGGTATTATGACTCCGGATGGTTGGGCAGATGTCTACATCTCAAACGACAAGCCCTGCCCGGATGTCTCGAAGTGGGCGGTTAAATAAAAGCCAGATCATATTCGCTATCGCCACTTAGTTCTGATCGACGTTTCGTTGCAAGAGAATTCGCACGTGGTTCTCTTGCAACGATTTTTTTGGTCGCGGAAAAAAACTCTGCTTTTTGTGTGAGAATCAAGCAAGCTGCTGACGTAGTATGTAAGTGAGTACAAAAATGTGGGGGGGACGCGATGGTACCTGCTTCTGTAGGGGAGGATGAAGAGGGCTTCTCACTCTCTGCTCCAAGAATTTGAGCTTGCAATGGTGCTATATGGTGTATTGCTTGTTGCTGAATGGTTGTGGTAGGATAGCTGTTAAGCAGACTGGAGCAATACGCTCTGGCTCGTAGCGGGAACTATGATCCCCTGAACAGTGGCGCTTCCTTGAACTGCCCGAATTCCAGAAAGATGTTTTGTGCGACTGGCTATGCTCTTTTTTTTATCTGTGTCTATATGTATACATATATGTATATAGAGATGCAGGTAGTGCAGTCGGACAAACGGCAGGAAAGCGCATTTTCTTCATCGTCGATCGAACTAGTGTTTCTATTTGGGCCGATGGGTTTTTCGGTCCCTAGTGGAGAAGGACATGCACGTGCGTAAGCAATTTAAGAGTGGTACACTCATGGCTGTTCTTTGTCTGCTCACGTTGCTGATTGCTGCCTGTGGTGGAGGTACCGACAGTAGCAGTAATAGCGGCAAGGCAAAAGACCAGATTTATGTTGTCCCTCGTATCGGTGCCGCGGATATCAAAACGCTTGATCCCGCGATTACTACCGACTCTGAGTCATCCCCGATTATTCAGCAGATGTTTACCGGTCTGGTTGAGTTTGACAACAACCTGAATATCAAGGATGAGCTGGCACAAAGCCACCAGTTGGAGAGTGATGGTCTGACCTGGACTTTCAAATTGAAACCGAATTTGAAGTTTAGCAACGGCGATCCTCTGACCTCCAAAGATGTGGCCTGGAGTATTAACCGCGCTCTGGACCCCAAGACAAAGTCAACCACTGCTGGCACCTATCTCGCTCTGATCAAGGGTGCTGATGAGATGGTGAATGGCAAGCGCTCCACCCTGATCGGCTATAGCTTGCTGACTCCTGATGATAACACCATTAAGATTGTGACCACACAGAAGGCATCGTACTTCTTGCAGACTCTGACGTATCCGACCTCCTATGTACTGAACAAGAAGATTCTTGATAAGTATGGTGATCGCTGGGCAGAGCATATCGGTGAGGGCGCTGGTTCTGGCCCGTTCACCCTGAGCAAGTGGAATCATGGTGTTGAGCTTCAGGTTGTGCCGAACGACAACTACTATGGCAAGAAACCTCAACTGAAGAAAGTTGTCTACGCCTTCTATAAGACAACCGAGACTGCCTGGAAGGCCTATGAGGGCAATCAGTTGATGGCTGCAAATGTTCCTGCTGCTCAGACGGAACATGCGAAACAGCTCCCGAAAAACCAGTACTGGAGTGTTCCTGAGCTCTCCGTGAGCTATGTGACCATGAACTATCTGGTCAAGCCGTTCGACAATGTTAAGGTTCGCCAGGCGTTTGCTCTGTCGATTAACCGCGAACAGCTTTCGCACAATATCTCAAAGGATCGTAACATTCCGTCCTACCATATCGTTCCTGATGGACAGCCGGGCTACAATAAGGACCTGACCGGCCCTGCTGGTGTGAAGAATATCAACGGTGATCCTGCTCTGGCGAAGAAGCTTCTGGAAGAGGGCTTGAAAGAAGAGGGCATGACCGCCGATAGCGTGGGTCCGCTGCGCCTCACTGTTTCTGCTGCTTCCGCCGCTTCTATGCAGACCTACCAGGCTTTGCAGCAGATGTGGGAGAAGACACTAGGCGTGAAAGTTCAGATCGACAACGTTGACTGGACCAAGTTCCTGGATGTTACTACTAACTCGACCAACAACCCGAAGGGTCTTCAGATGTGGGTTGGTGCCTGGATCGCTGACTATCCAGATCCGCAGGACTGGCTGACTTTGCAGTTCGATAAGACTGCCCAGAACAACTGGAACTATGGCATGACCAAAGAACAGCAGGAAGTTCAGGCTCTGATGCGCAAAGCTGATCAGGAAACCGATCAGACCAAGCGTATGCAGATGTACAATCAGGCCGAGCAGGCTCTGGTGAACGACGCCGCATGGATTCCCATCAGCCAGGGTAAAGGCGATGGTGTGATGAAGCCCTGCGTCAAGAATATGCCGCACAACTCGATGCGTCAGGTTGATCCTGAGGCATGGGCCGACATCTACATCTCGACCGATTCGCCCTGTGCGAACGTCTCGAAGTACGCCTGAGGAAACCCGTCACAAAACGAGTACAGTGGGATCACGCTTTTTGCGCGGTCCCACTACCTTTTTCTCGCTTGTTTTAGCCGCTGGATTTTTGCTGGCTGGTCACTTTGGTCTTGCTAAGGCGCTGGGCAAACTGTTCAATGCGTCTTGCCATCTCCTCCTCTTGCCCCAGATTCTCCTGAAGCAGTTGGGCACATTTGTTATAACCCATCGCGGCTGCTTTTTCCACCAGTCCCTTATAGGAGACGATTTCATAGGCCTCGGTTTTGGCTGCGCAACCCAGATTGAACAGGGACAGAATTTCGGGTGTGGGTTGCTCCTTCAGGAAGGCGTCATGCTCCTGTTTGAGGCCCGCTATTGCGTAGCAGGTTGTTGAGCTCGGCTGCTTCCCCAGCTCCTGAAAGCACTGATCGAGATTCTGAATATGGTGCTGTGTCTCGGCTTCGTGTTGCTGGTAGGCGTCCTTGAGCTGCTGATCTGTGCTCTCGTTCGCCAGGATAGGCAGCGTTTGCGCGATGCGCTTTTCAGCATCATACATGTCGCTCAACTCGTGAAGGAAAAGCTCAAGCGGTGTCTGCATTGCCACCGTTCAACACTCCTTTCTTTATAGGAAAGATGTACAGGTTTTTTCTCTCTCTACTGAGCACGAAATGAGAGCAGCAAGAGGACACTCATGCATTACATCTCGTTCTGGGAGCAGGAACGGGCTCGCAGTTCTGGGTATTTCCGTGTTTTGCTTGTAAATATGCTATGTGTAGGGGTAGTATAACCCAGGTGAGTATCAGAGAAAGTCGGGGAGATACATATGATGTTTCTGTTTCAGCGAAAAGTAATCTGCTGTGTGTCGCTCCTTTTGCTTTTGTTACTGCTTTCGGCCTGTGGCGGCTCCGAGCAAAAAGGGAGTACTGCACAGCTAACTGCAACGAGTACTGTGAGTCAGAGCACGCAGGCGGACGAGTCGACTCCTGACACGAAGGTGAAGCCGGGCGTGCAGCAATGTCCTGAGACTGTCGCGTCTCCATCCCACTGGGGCCCTATTCTCGGGGTCCAGCAAGAGGTGAACGCGGTTGAACAGGTTTCCTGTGCGCATCTGACCGGAAAAGAAACGCTCCAAGCGCTGGTAACGGTGCGCTATACAGGGACGGGTGGTATGCTGGATGTCTATGTCTTTGATGACCTGACAAGTCCGTCTCCACGGAAATTGTTGACCTTGCAGGGGCTCTACAATGGTGAGGCGCGTATCAGCCGCTATAGCACGGTTGTTACCGGTGAAGTAGATACGCAGAAGAAGGATGGCAACAAGCGCAATCTGGGCCGAGAATTCAAATGGTCACCTGAGGCGGGAGGACTGGTACAGGTTGCCTTTCCGGGTATCTATCCAGAGATAACACGGTATGAGGCGGAAGAGGCGCAAAAGCAGGTCGATCAGGGATACGAGCCCTGGCGACTTGATGCGGCACAGGTGGCAAAGCGTATGGCAGTGGAACTGCTCAAGCTCCCGGAAGAGACACAGGTGACAGTGATCGGAGGTGGGAAGCAAGGAGATAACGAGGCAACTGCCACCGTGAAGAGCCCGAGACCGGGAACAATGCCCTTGCAGGTTCGGTTAAGTCGGCTCGAAGGTGACGCGCAGAAAGGGATCTGGCTTGTTACGGCGGTCACGTCTCAGGAACTGGCAATCACTACCCCGGGCAGCGGCGATCGAGTCTCCAGTCCTGCAACGGTGGCAGGGAAGGGCCGCGCCTTTGAAGCGGTGATTGGCGAGATCAGGGTGTTAGATCATACAGAGGCTACAATTGGACAGGCACAGGCAAGAGGCAAAGATGGGATGGGCGAGACCACGTTTACAACGCAGGTATCCTATCAGTCTCCTTTCAAGAACGGAGCGCAGGAAGGACTGATCGGTCTCTTTACAACGAGCAACGCTGATGGCTCCGTTGCCGGTGTCGTACTGGTGAAGGTTCTGTTGCTCTAACAATGGGAAGGCGTCATAGAGCTTCTGTGGCGCCTTATTACCAATCTTGCTTCTCTGCTGGTGTCGAAGGGTGTTCCGGTTGCTCTTCTGGCCGGGCTTGTGGCACAGAAGTATATTCTCTATAAAAAGGTTGTGGGGGAAATGGTGGTGCTGCCTGTGTGGCTTTTGCGAGAAAGCGCATACGCAGGCGTTGAAATAAGGCAATAATAGCACCCGCAAAGATCACGATTTCTCCCAGAACGCCGCTCCATGTTCCCGGGCCAATGGTTGCTGTCAGGCCGGGAAGCGGGGTAAAGGCCATCGCGAGCGCGCCAACCAGTTCTGCAAGAAAGAGCAGCAGACCTGCAATACTCCCGATGATAATGCAAATGATCCAGAGCGGCCAATAGTGAAGCTTGCCCGAAGAGAGCAGCGGGAGCGCACAGGTGAGCATCACAAACAGGATCGGGATAAGGAGCAGTCGGCCACTAAGTGGAGCCTGACTGAGCATCAGCGTTACTGATTCGTTGCCTGTTGCACTACCACCAATGGTCAGATAGGGAAAAGCGAAAAAGACCAAAAGCGTGAAAAAAGCTCCGAGCTGCGCAACGATATAGCCAGTTAAAAAGACGGTTCCCTGATATTTTTGCATCAAATGTGTTGTACCTCTCACTCAAAATGCCCGGTCACCAACCATGTGAACAAGGGTAGCACATCTCTTTCTCTTTTGCAATTTGACCGGATCAATTGATGCTCGCTCTATCTATAGCACATCTGGATATAGCCAATTCGGTAATAGGCACATGCGAAACTTGAAATGCGATGAGATATTCAGTACAGTAAAGATGTAGGGTATAGTGTATTGCTTTTTTGCTCCGCTATGGATGGCGAAGTATGGTCGGTACATTTGAATGCCCATTCTACGTGATTTGGTAACAAAAAAATCATGTTTGCCCTGCTTTTTAAGTGCGGTGAGCGGCTTAACGTCGTTCCCGCACTGTTTTCTTTTTAACGCTGAAAAAACGCATGGAGGCATAGAGCCTGTTGTTCCGTCGTCGTTTTTCGATAGGTGCCAGCAAAGCACTAACCGGGCAGAGCAAAAGAGAAAGAAATGCGACTGTAGCGATATTACAGAACCCGGGAAACAGGATATCTTGCACTATGAACATGAAGAAGAACCGCATGAGGATATTGGGAAAAATCGCGTGAAAGGTGACCGTAAGCCTGGCAGATGCCCCGGAGAACGTTGCTCGACGAACTATATGGACATACCCTCCCCATATGCTATAAGAGAGCCAGCACCGGAGAGCGCAACAGAAGTAGTGGCAGGAAGGCAAAAAAGGGAAGCACCACCTAGATAGGCATGTAATGGGTTCCTATGGGGAGCAGGAACGCATAGAATGTTATACTCAGGAGTAGCCATACGCTGTCACGTCGCTGCTTCCCGGCCTCACGGACTGCCTGATAGGCTGCGTCTCGTTTCACCCGGGTCAGTTGCCGGTCGAACGGTGGCTTCTGGCCCCGGTAGTTCTCTTCCTACTCCCTGTTGTCGTATATACTTTTATCGATGGGTCTTTCGTGAGCACCGCTCGATCTCGGCCAGAATCGTTCCAAGCAGGATCAGAACAGGTGCAAGAAAGATATTCATACAGGAAAGTTGAAAAGCGTAGCCCGGGAAATCCGCCCCGAGCAGCGGATAGAAGAACGTTACCAGAGTTGCAGTGAAACCAAATATCAGAAGTGACGTAAAAAAGGGAACCGTACAGCCCGCAGTAAAGCCTTCATTGCTATTTGGATGTTGTGAGGCAACGATGAAATGTCTCCAGTAGAAGAACATGCTGGTGGCCTGAACGAGTGAGATCACTGCAAGCCAGACATACGCTCCTCCGCTGATTGTTTTTGAAAAGATGGAGGGCCAGAGGATACACAGAAGCAACGAGAGCGGACTGATCGGCATTAACATCGAGGGAAGCCAGAGTGCAATAATAGTGATAAGCATCAGGCGAATATAACTCCATTGCTTCTGGCATTGCTGTCTTCTGGCCCACTGGATTTTTGTATATGCCTGCTGGCGGCGTTTTCGTTGCTGCCTGATCGCATCCTGTTGTTCGGGTGGCTCTCGATCCCACCAGGATTGTTCTGCGGATTGCATAACTCCTCTTTCTCTGAGACTAACTCATATTTGTTCTTCTTCTCTGGACTAGTTTGCGCTCAATCCCTCCCAGGACTGCCCCCACGACAACGAAAAGTGGCATTGAAATGAGCATAAGAAGGCAATCATAGATAAAAAGAAACATAGGCAGATAGTATACATCAACATAGATCGAAAAGAAAAGAAGATGTATCACCAGAGTGCATATCGGTCCGAAGATAGCAGCCAGGAAGCCCGCAAATGCGCCTCGCCTGGCTCCGATACGAGCAGTTTGGCGATGAAGAAGCAAATGCCAGAAGAGGACCATACAGCAACTAATGGGCCCCCATAACAGGTGGCTAGCGAAGATTGCACCCGGGGATACAGGTGCCAGAGGAGGGGAGAACGTTCCTGTCCCTGAAAGGAGCTTCAAGCAGTAACCGAGTGGATAGATGATCTGGATTGAGAGCAGGCTGACTATCCCTGTAAGCAGTAGCCAGAAGCGTTGAATGGTCACAATCTCCTGTATTTGTTGATAGCGGTACCGGCTGCGCTGGCGAATGCGTTGGAGCTCCTCATACGAGATGGATTCATTCCAGACCTCAAACCCCGAAGGATGTTGTGTTTGCAGAGATTGCTGTTGCATACATACTCCATCCATTCTCTTTTTTGCCCGGCTTTGTAGTGAAAGCTGCATTCTGGGTTCTTTAATCGCATTGACTGAAAAGTTTGCTCCCTTTTCTGAATGTACTCAATTCTAGAGGTATTTCATGGCTCTTTATAGAAAGGAAATACCTGCTACGATAATAGCATAGAAAACTGGAATGAGAAAGGTTATACATGACAAAACACTTCATATTTCCTGTATAACTCAACGAGAAAAAACAGTTTTCCTGGTTCCCAATGCTCCTGCTTAGAAAGCGATCTGATATACAATGGTACTGAATGGTACCCAGATTGAGGCTATTGTTATTACAATATGTAGAAGAGCGCCTGGTAGTGTTTGTGGAGAAGAGTGAGGTTTCTATGGAGAGGTGTAATCAGGTGGATGAGACATCATCGGGGAAACCGCCGCAGAAGGAGGGAAGACGCGATTCGTTACGCGAGTATCTCTTGATATGTTGTGCGCGCTGGCACTATGCCGGTATTCCGAAGAGCGAGGTGGAAAAATTGGTTGCTTCACTGGAAGAGCATTTGCGTCGAGAGAAAGAGCAAGGAGCCTCTTTACAAGCCCTTGTGGGAAGTGATCCGGTTGCTTTTGCCGATAATTGGGCCGAGACGCATCTACCCCGGCCTTCATGGGCGTGGCGAAGAAACTGCTATGTTACCGTCTTTCTACTGGGGCTGTTGTTCTCCGTGCTTCTGGACCATCTGCTCTGGCTGTCCTGGACCTTTCCTTTTTCCTGGCATCAGCTTGGAAGCCCGATCCTGGCGGTTCTTATCGCTCATCTCTATTTGCTTCCAGAATTGGGCCCGCCGCGCACAGACCCATCCTGGAAACGCTATACTCGTATCGCGCTGGCGCTGGCCGTGTTTGGCCTGCTCTTCTTGCCGACGATGCTGGCATTGCTCCCGGTGACGATTCCAGTCACCTTATTTCTCTGGTCCTGGCCACTAACAGGAGTGCTCGTTGTCGGAGCTACCGGGTTAACGATCTGGACGATACGCTCAGCACCACCATATCTCCATCTAGTTCATCAACGAATGAGGAGTTAGCGGGTATTGGCCCGAAGACGCTGCTCCACACGCTGCTTCTCACGCATCAGGCGGCCAGCGGGACGCCGCCTCTGCTCTGCCATCCGTTCTTTTTCCTCGCGAGACATATTAATTTTGAAGTAGCAATAATTAATGAATTCGCCCAGGCCGAAGACGAAGAGCAGCAGACCAAGAATGAAATCAGGCGAATAGACAAACCTACCCTGTGCAGCCTCTATGAGCACGATGGCCGGGCCGATTGCCATAAGGAGCCAGTTGAATGGGTATAGGACGCGAAACAGCAGAAGGCGCGTGGTGAGAGAGAGTCGCTCAAAAAGTCCGCGATACTTCAAAAACCAGTAGAGTGCAGCTTCAAGCAGAATACAGTCAAGCGAGAGCAAACCGATAAGGGTATAGAGACCGAAACGTTGTGGCCCGATGGTTGTGCGAAGGATGACATACAGGAGGAGGGAGACAAGAACAAAGAGAAACATAGCAATGCTGTTGAGAAGAAGCATCTTATGCAGCATCGTTCGTGTTGGTCGTTGCACCTGTTGAATCATCATGGCTTCACTTTCTTATTCTCAAAATGCATGGGCTCGATATGCGAAATACAGGAGATCTGTCAGACCTGAAAACAGGAATGGCACAGATCAATAATAATATGGAGATTATACACGAAAAAGCGTGCTCTGGATTACGGAAAACCAGTGTGCTTCTCTGTTCCTGGACGGATCCATTGACAGCAAAATAGCTGAGTGTTATATTTAAAATAACGATACGTAATATGAAATAATTGGCTGGACATGTGATGTTGTAATGCAGTAGCATAGTTGAGAGAAGACGGATTCTGGTTCTTCTTATTTGCAAGGGAGCATACAGATGAGATACAGACGCGGGCGGCATCCGATACGATTTTTCTTTATTCCTTTTGTAGTGCCGATGCTCCTCTTCAGTGGCCTGTTCCATAATTCGGGGCTGGGAGGCGTGTTTATTACATTGGTGATTATCTTTTGTTTTGTGGCTTTGTTTAGCTTCCTGGGGAGACGCCCTTCTCATGTTCAAGGGTATCAGGATGCAGCTATGCAATGGGGCCAGCCCTACTATCAACCGCCCTCTCAGCCACAGGATACCCGTTATCAAGATGCATACTACGCAAATATGAGCAGTCAGCCGCAGGCAGAGCCGATGTCCTACGAAGGCGGCTATCAGCCAGCAGAGAGCTATCAGGAGAAAGTCGAGACTGCCTACTATCAGCCGCCGAAACAGAGCAGCGTATATCGAGATTATGAAGAGCCCCAGGCGCAATATCCAGAACAGATGCCACCGATGCCGCCAATGAGGCAGTAAGCGGAAAAACAAAGAACCGATAGCGATGGGAAAGGCTACCGGTTCTTTATTTATGTCTATCAGGTTACGGAATCAGATTGGTGTCTGCGTCGAGCGAGAGCACGAAGCGTGCAAGCAGTTCGGCGACGGCATCGACATCTTTCAGCGAGACCATTTCTGAACCAGTATGCAGGTAACGGCAGGGAATGCTGACCAGGCCGGTCGCGATCGGGCC
>NZ_QKUF01000054.1 GCF_003253565.1 Thermosporothrix hazakensis | reverse complement strand
AGGAATCTGGGCTTTTCTCCCTGGCAGACGCTGAGATTGTGGAGTCACCACCGGGCAAGGAAATTTTTCTGTTTCGGGCGGAGCTGATCCTCGATATCAAAGTGCTCGCAATTGATCAAGAAACGGCCCGCATGCTTGCCGCGGAAATGCTGTCCCCGCGATCAGGACACGAGCACGTGATCATTATGTGCCATCAAGAGACACACATACAGGACAGGGAGGGTCCAGAGCATGCTTCAATGGATGAGAAAGAAAATCGCTGACTCGTTACAGGCGTTGTATGAGGCAAACCGGGTTCCTGAGACATGGGGGAGCCCCTCCGTTTCGCGTGAGACGTTTGAGCAGCTCCGTGAACGGGGCTTTTTCGCGGCTGGTCGGTATCTCTTCGGGCGGCTTCGTGAGGTTGGCCGTCCTGAGTGGTCACCAGCTCGCAAATTCGTCGCGCTTATCGTTGGGATCGGCCTGGTCGTGTGCGTGAACGCGTTCCTGCATACCTTCACGAAAGAGCGAAGGCCAGAAGTGACGGCGGCTGGTCGTCGCCAGTTTTCGCCTCAGGTGCCAGCAGGGGCTGTACTGCTCTATGCCATCGGTGCAGGCTTGTTGGTGGCGCAGAATGGCGAGGAGATCTCTGGCGGCGGAGGTGGCGGAGGTGGATATGAAGGCACAGGGTGGGATGATTCAGAGGCGACGGAATACCAGCCCTACAAGCGGCGCGATGAAGAAGATGGTCAAGAGGGCAACCCAGACCTTTCAATGTATGAAGAATTGGATCCTGATGAGCATTTCTAGGGTATACTTTGGAGAGAGGACGCCGTATTCCTCTCTCCCTTGTATTAGTGGAAGGAGAAAGGGAACAATGACGAATTTCCGGCCCGTTGACCACACTCGTCCATTTTTGGATATTGTGAGGGAATTTGCCCAACAGTTTAAGCCCTATCCCGAGAAGCTTGTAAAGCTGTTTGAGGAGATTGACAGAGCGCATTTTGTTCCAGAAGAGCTGAGCGACTTCCTGCCTGATGTCTCCACCAATAAAGGGCGGGCTGGTTTGCTTTCACAACCAGGGGTAATATTCAAAATGGTGGCGCTGCTTTTTCTCAAAGGGCATGAGGTCGTGTATGAAGGTGGTACCGGCACAGGCTATCAGACAGCTATCCTTGCCAGGATGTGTAAACACGTTTACTCGGTAGAGCGTGATCCCAAACGCGTCGAGTTTGCGAAGGATCGTCTGGCAAAACTCGGCATAGAGAATGTGACCATCATGCAGGGCGACGCCGCTGAAGGTCTGCCCCAATATGCCCCCTTCGATCGGATGATTTTTGGTTGCGCCTTTTCTCAGGATCATGTGGAACAAGATCTTCTCGATCAGATGGCGGAGCAACAGTCTCGGCTCATCGCGCCTACTGGCCAGTATAGAGATGGGCGTGTATATGGGGATATTCTCAGGGTCGAGAAGAGGCGAGGAGAAGTCAAGCAGGAAGTGATCAACGCCTTTGCCAATACCCTTTACTTCGTGCCGCTGGTTTCACCGCGCCCGGTCGGCTGGACCTGGCAGAAGGATCGCTATGTGCCCTCCAGCCAGGTGCACCAGCGCAAATGGTGGCAGTTCTGGCGCGTGTCGTAGAGCAACAAAAAAAGCCGGTAGCATCTTTGCGCTACCGGCCTTTTTGATGATTGCTAGAAGATGCTTTTGCTGTCGTACATCTCCCAGGCGGACGCTGCATCTAGTGAATCCCAGGGAGTGGTCTGGGCTTTCTCTATGCGCATCTGGCAAGCTCCAACGTATCCGAGATCCTTCGAGCTTGCTTTGTCATAGAGCTGGAGAACGAAGGATTCTTGTCCGATATTACTTTGATTTTGCCAGATCGTTTTGTGAAGGCGAAGGCACTCCTCTTTGATGTTCTGTTCTGTGCCGGTTCCATCCTGCATTGTTTCTTCTATCAAGAGAATTTTGTTTTCTGGGGCATAGGCAACGAAATATTCCTTCCCATATTGCGCAGCTTGTGCTGCTAGTTGCTCTACTCTTCCTTCCACTGTTGTCGCTGGTGTGGGTGTGGGCTTCGGTGGTGTGGGTTTCGGTGGTGTGGGCTTCGGTGACGTCGCCTGTCGAGTTGGTTGCGGTGTTGGTTGTTGAAGTTGCTGGGAAGTCTGCTGCTTTGTCGCCACATTAACCGCGTTGCCAAGCGCGCTACACATGAACAGCGCGATGATGATGGATGCAATTACAACTATCTTCCCGCGCTTCGAGAGCCGCTGGAACCAGTTCGGCTTTTTTTGTGGTGGTTGTGGTGGGAATGGCGGCATTTGTGGCGGTATCCCAGGTTGCTGAAAAGGTGGATATTTCGGCTGTGGCTGTGAGCCAGGTTGCTGAAAAGGTAGATGCTGATTGTTTGGATTCATACGGTTCCTCCTATACAGATGATATATCACAATGATGAACGAGATGAATATGTGAAAATAAAATGTGGATATCAGGTATCTTCCGCAACAGGTTATTGCCTGAAAATTGTGTATAATGAGGGAGCAAATTTGACGGCAAATTTGACGGCAAACATATGAGATACATGAGACACATGAGACATATGAGACCGAAGAAGAAGCCGCTTTATAGGCCATCATAGAGAAATTTCCGATTTCACCAACTAATCGGAACTTTGCTGAAATGAGGGAACATTTACAATGGATGAGCTGCCAATTCGAGCCCACAGTGTTGAGATCCTTCCGTTTGGGGCTCCTGAGTCGGTGGGTGATTTTGCCAACCGAATTGCGGGCGAAACCGCGCATATCCGCTATAGTTCTACTAAAGCGGAAAATACGCTGCGGCGACAGAAGGCAGATTTGAAGCTCTTTTTTCGCTTTCTGGAATCGGTTCAATATGAGCAACCTATTTCTCATTTCCTCGATAGTGGAGACTGGTCGCTCTGGAGTGGCGTGACACATGGACTGGTAGAGGCGTTTGTTGAGTGGCAGACAAGGCGTGGCTACTCTATTGGAAGCATTAATGTGCGTCTGGCGACGATCAAGGCCTACTGTAACCTGGCGGTGAAAGCTGGAAAGTTGAGCCAGCAGGAATACGCTTCTATCAAACTGGTGAAAGGGTACTCTCACAAGGAGGGGGTGCATATTGATAGACGTCGTCCTATCACGCGGGTTGGGGAGAAAAAGCAACAGGCAACCAGTCTCAATATCGGCCACGCGACCCTGTTAAAACGTCAGCCTGATACAGAACTGGGACGGCGCGATGCGGCAATGATGTGCCTGCTGCTGGATCATGGGCTCCGTTGTGGTGAGCTTGCGGGCCTGCGTGTCGAACATATCAATCTCACCCAGGGGACGATCACCTTCTATCGGGAGAAAGTTGATATGGTGCAGACCCATCGTCTGACGCCTGATAGTCTGGTGGCGTTGATGCGCTATTTACCACAGGTGCAAGGGCCCTATCTGTTTGCCGGCTACAAAGGCCGTGCGATGTCGACCCGGGCAATCAATAAACGCGTTGGTCAACTGGGACGGATGATACAGCTTGAGAATCTCTCTCCGCATGATTGCCGTCACTACTGGGCGACGGTTGCGATGCGCAATGGGACCGATATCAAGGCGCTTCAAGTGGCCGGTGGATGGAAATCTGCGCATATGCCGTTGCGGTACGCCGAAGCAAGCGCTATCGCCAACGAGGGGGTGAAGCTTTATTAGGCTTCACTCTTTTTTGCTTGTTGTTACACTGGCTTGTAAGGCTCTTTTATACCAGAAGTTTGAAAGATATGAGAGAAATGCGTCTTTTTGATAGAGGGAGAAAATCTTATAAAGGGAGAAATTGGCGTATAAAAGTGAAAGAGCGTTGATATGGATGAGATAAGCGAGAACATCAGGGAGAGATGTAAGGCTGTAGCAATAAAGGCAATAACGCGTTATACTCAAGAGCTTACAACGGTTGATGAAGTGGTGACAAAAATGCTTGAAGAGTATAAGCATGTGGGGTGGGACCTGGCTCAGGCAACGCACAAGGATCTGATGCGTATAGCTCAACGTGTATGTAGCCGTATTCTGTATCATGCCTGTCGCTCGACAGATCAGCGGCTTTGCAATCTGGCTTTCGCAAATGTGAGGCGCTATCTCTTGCAGGCGTTACACTATACCCGATATGCTCAAGAGTTGGAGAAATTGGCCGGCTCGCAGGAAGACGTTCTCCATCAGGTTATGGAGATCCTCTACCGCGAAACGCTGGCGGATGGAGGTCCGACCGATCCGACGACATTCCTCAAGTGGACACAGGTTATTCTCTTGCGTCAGGCACGAGCCTATTTACTTCAACAGGTAAAAGAGCAACAGAAAGACCTCCTTATCCCAGAAGCCAACTCTTCTGATACCTGTATTGTTGATCCAGAACAACAGGCCGTACGCAATGAACTCTATGAGCTTTTGATTCGGGCTATTGTCTCGTTGCGCAACCAGCGCTATCGTCTCATTCTGCTCTATTCCTACATTGGTGGTTGGAGTGATCAGGAACTAGCAGCAATCTTACAGGCAAGCCTGCAAGATGTGTACCTATGGCGTCATAGAGCCATAAAAGCTCTGAGAAATAGACCAGATATTATGGAGGTGTTGCGAAGTTTGAGAGAATAATGTATTATGGACTATAGAAAAATGTGCATACCCGGGTGAAGAGAATAAGAAAAGAAGACCGTTTATGAAATGTAAAGAATTGCGTGGTTTGTTTGCACATGGTAGTGAGTGGTTACAGGGTCCTGAGGCGCTGACAAAACTCTTTGCGCATGTCGAGACATGTCCGATCTGTTCACGGAACGCAGAGGGCTTGTTTGGGGCGCTTGAGGAGAAGCAGAGTATAACCTGTGAACGGTGTTCCTCTTCACTACCTGCCTATTATGATGCATTGCATTTTAAGGAGGTTTCCGAAGCATTATCAGAGAATGAAATGCTTGAAATAGAGCGACATCTTGCGGCGTGTGATCGTTGTCAGGAGATCTATGAAGGGCTCGTGTTGCTGGCGGAACTGGAAGAGCGTGACGAGGCGCCAGATCGGTAAACCTGCCAGCAGAGAGATGCATATCTACAACACGTTTACTCAAGTGGTGAAGGGATTGCTAACCTGAACAACCCAATATGGGAACAAAGAAGAGCAGCCATCCTGCATCGGGTGGCTGCTCTTTCTTCTATTGCTCTCTTATTCTCGTTCGCGCTTAGAGCGTTCCTGTTGTGTCAGATAGCGTTTGCGCAGCCGGATTGTTTGTGGCGTGACTTCAACAAGCTCATCATTGTTGATGAAGTCAAGCGATTGCTCCAGACTCATCAGAATAGGCGGAGTCAGGCGGACCTGAATTTCTGCCGTGGAGGAGCGGACGTTTGTCTGCTTCTTCTCTTTGCACACATTGACGACCAGATCGGCGGGACGGCTGTTCAGCCCGACGATCATGCCTTCATAGACGGGAGTTCCCGGCTCAATGAAGGTATCTCCCCGCTGCTGTGCATTGTTCAGGCCATAGGTCATCGCTGTGCCCGTCTCTGAGGCAATCAGAACGCCCATGCGAGTCGTACCGATTTTGCCAATCCAGGGCTCAAAATCCAGGAGTAGGCTGCTCATCGCGCCGTTTCCCTTTGTCAGCGTCAGGAAGGTATTGCGGAAACCAATCAGGCCGCGGGTCGGGATCTTATATTCCAGGCGCACATTGCCGAGACCGTCGCTGACCATATTGGAAAGCTGTGCCTTTCGTGGCGCCAGTGCCTCGGTCAGAACGCCGATGTATTCGTCGCGTGTATCAATTACGAGCATCTCGAACGGTTCGAGCAGGTGCCCTTTCTCGTCCTCTCGGGTGATGACTTCCGGGCGTGAAACCTGGAACTCATATCCTTCGCGGCGCAGGGTCTCGATGAGAACCGAGAGGTGTAGTTCTCCACGTCCCGACACAATGAACTCATCGGGTGAATTGCCATCCTCAACGCGCAGGCTGACATTGGTTTCCAGTTCGCGATAGAGGCGTGCGCGAAGCTGCCGGGAGGTCTGGAACTTGCCCTCGCGGCCCGCAAAGGGGCTGGTATTCACGGCAAAGGTCATTTTCAGCGTTGGCTCACTGATTGCAATGGCGGGTAACGCTTCCGGGTGATCAATATGTGCAATCGTTTCACCGATATTTGCATCAGCGATACCGGTAAGAGCGACGATATCGCCTGCCTGTGCCTCGCTGACCTCCTGCCGTTGCAGTCCTTTATACACAAAGATCTGATTGACCTTCTGTGTGGAGACGACACCATCGCGATTGATACGAGCAACGGATGAATTAGCTTTGACCTTGCCTCGAACGATACGCCCGATTGCATACTTGCCTTTATAGTCATCATAATCAAGCGCGGCCACCAGCATCTGAAGCGGGGCATCGGTCTGGACTTTGGGCGCGGGAATCTTGTTGACAATCGTCTCAAACAGAGGTTCCAGGTTAACACGCTCGTCGTCGGGGTGATACATGGCTACGCCATCGCGTCCTATTGCATAAAGGACCGGGAAATCAAGGTGTTTGTCGGAGGTTGCCAGTTCTAGGAAGAGATCCTGTGTCCACTCAAGCACCTGGTCGATGCGTGCATCTTTACGATCGATTTTGTTAATGACCACAATTGGTTGAAGGTCGAGCTCAAGTGCCTTTTGCAACACAAAGCGTGTTTGGGGCATCGGTCCTTCAGAGGCGTCAACGAGCAGCAGACAGCCATCGGCCATATTGAGAACGCGTTCTACCTCGCCACCGAAGTCGGCGTGTCCCGGGGTATCAATAATATTGATTTTGATTCCCTTATATTCGACAGCAGTATTCTTCGCAAGAATCGTGATACCGCGCTCGCGCTCCTGATCGTTGGAGTCCATAATAAGTTCGCCAACTTGCTGATTTTCGCGAAAGATATGACTTTGTTTTAAGAGGCCATCGACAAGTGTTGTTTTGCCGTGATCGACGTGAGCGATAATAGCCACATTGCGTAAATCTGACCGCGTGATATGCTGAGCTTCTTTTTGCAAATCCATTTCGGTTTGAGTCATTTGTAATGAGTCCTTATGTGTCAAAATGACAGCAGCAAAAACATGAAAAAAGGGCTGTTCTGCCCATCCTCTTTTCTGCTTTTGCCGGTCTGGCCGGGCAACAAGCATGTAGTTGTGCATCTTACAGCAAATGAAGAACGGATAGGATTATAAGATAGGCAGTGCCCCATTGCATAGAGCCACAAATGGCACACAGAAAACCTGGCTCGCTCATTCTTCGTTGTATCGATGCGGCCAGTGTTTCTGCAAGATGCGATTCAATTGTTTTGTCTGTCTATTATACCAGTTATTTGGTTTGACGGAAGAGGTGGCGTGCTATCCTCATTCTGCTCTCTTTAAGAGAAACACGTCACTATGCCGGGCTTATTCCAATTGCCAGGCTGCTGAAGGCCGTTCCTGGTTCAGCATTTTGTCGATATTATAGCAGGCCGTAATCAGAGCCAGGTGCGTAAAGGCCTGCGGATAATTGCCCAGTGCCTCCCCCGTATATCCTATTTCCTCTGAGAAGAGCCCCACATGATTACTATACGTCAGCATTTTCTCTAACATAAGTCTGGCATCTGCTACGCGCCCGGCCCGGGCCAGTGTCTCCGCCATCCAGAAACTACAGGGGCTGAAGCAGCCTTCCTGTGTGCCCAACCCGTCATCTGCTGCTTTATGCGGTAGATAGCGATAAACCAGGGAATCGCGGCTCAACTCCTTCTGAATGCGCTGAATGGTATCCATCATTCTGGGATCACGGGGACCGGTGAAGCGCATAAGTGTCATCAGTAGCGAACTGGCGTCGACCTCATTGGAACCGTAGTACTGGACAAAGCTGCGTTTCTTGGCATTCCAGCCTTTTTTCATGATCTCTTCGTAGATCGTCGCGCTGGTCTGCATCCATTCTGTGATAGGGGCGGGAAGTCCACGTTGAAACGCGATGCGTCGTGCGCGATCAAACGCGACCCAGCTCATCAAGCGCGAGTGCAGGAACGGCTTGCGCCCTCCGCGAACCTCCCAGATCCCCTCATCTGGTTCTTGCCAATGCTTGCTCAACCAATCCAGCAGTTCGCGAATATTTTCCCACAGATCGTACGTAATCGGGGTATAGCGGTTATAGATGTAGATTGCATCCAGCAACTCCCCGTAGACATCGAGCTGTTGCTGCTTGTAGGCTGCATTGCCGATGCGAACAGGTTTGCTACCGCGATAGCCTTCCAGATGGTCTAGCGTTTCCTCGGTGATATCGTGCTCACCGGTAATAGTATACATAGGTTGCAGCGGTTGCCCTTCCTTCAGCTCGTGGCAGCGGGCATCCAGCCATCCCATAAAGGCTTCAGCCTCTTGCGTAAATCCGAGTGTCAGCAGACTGTACAGGGTAAAGGAGGCATCACGGAGCCAGGTATACCGGTAGTCCCAGTTGCGAGAACCACCGGGCGTTTCGGGAAGACTGGTGGTTGGGGCCGCGATAATCGCTCCTGTTTGGCTCATATGTCAGCAACTTCAAGGCCAGAGCCGAACGCTGCACCTGCTCACGCCAGCGCCCCTGATACTGACACTGAGAGATCCAGCGCTGCCAGTAGGTCATAGTCCGGTGGAAATCATCGCGGTAATGGGTCTGTGAGTGATCGCGCACCTCGATATCATTATGTTTGGCGCCTTCCAGAATAAAGCGGGCCGATTGCCCCTCATGGAGCACAAATTCTGCGCGAATTCCTCCCTTTCCATCTTCCTGAACCGGAACCGAGGAAAAGAGGGCCAGACAAAAATTTGTGCTGTGAAAAATGGCTCCGTCATCATCCATACGGATCGTGTGGGGATCGCGTGCATAGTTAAATGCCGGACGACAGATCATTTCAAAGGGCATTGAGCCACGCACAACCGCGACCGAACGGACAATAAAATGTTGCCGTTTGGCATGACTGTCGGACTTTATCGGCATAAAGTCGGTAATCTCAGCGACACCATCATTGGTCAGGAAACGTGTAATCAGGATGTTGGTTTCGGGGAGATAGAGCTGTTTCCGCCCGATATGGGTGCTCTCCAATGGTGAGATGCGGAAGAAGCCCCCTTTGTCGGCATCAAGCAGCGCTGCAAAGACGCTTGGAGAGTCGAAGCGAGGTAAACAGCACCAGTCAATGGAGCCGTTTTTGCCTACCAGCGCAACAGTATGGAGATCGCCAATGACTGCATAATCTTCGATTGGAAGGTAGCGCGATTGTTCGGATAATGCCATAGAACATCTCTCTTTTGTTTCTTATGTTTAGGTACAGAAATATCAACCACAGGAAGTGATAGAAGGTTTGGTGCTATGAATGCTTACGACGAAGAAGGCGTTTCTTTGGTTTGTGTCAGAAGTGTGTTGACGCATTGTTTGAGTGCATAGAAGACAGGAAGGTCCTGACTGCTGATACAGGTCAGATCGCCACTTTGTTTGCCCTGATAGAGGATCCGACGAATGGTGCCGAACGAGGCCGATTTCGGACAGGCGTGATCGGGGATTGTGCTGACATCATCTATCTGTTGAAGCAGCTCTGCCAGGCTGGAACTATCCAGTTCGCCAGCAGCAAAGTCTCTATCGGTGGAGGCCCGAAACCAGTTTCTGCCTGGGCGTTGCTCATAGCGGATGGAGCCGCTGCCATTGGTATAAATGGTGAACGTGAAACCGGGTGTATTGGTTGAGCCAGTATCGATGATGGTCGCCAGTTCCTTGCTTGAGTGCATGTTCATGTGTTGCATTACCACATTTCATTCAGGATTTTTTTTGTGAAGGAAGATCAATGTTCAGTGTAAACGGATTCTCTGGCTGTATATGCCTCTTCTTTTTGTACGGCTGATGAGCTTATTTGGTTGACGTTTGACTGTGGTGAAAGAAATTGAAAAAGGAAGCAAGAGCAACTGTGAAAAGGACATGCTGATCAGCGCTCTCCTGGAGGTTTTGAGGCATGATAAAGGGCAAGGAGGGCGGTATGTTGCTCTTGCTATGTATATGCTATCTATTCAAGCTGTGTAATATGATGTGTTATCGCATTGCAGGCACCATAAGATCGGGTTGGCTACTGAGACGAGAGGAATGTTCACTGTTGAGGAGGAACAGGCACAAGGGTGTCGGTGGTGCGCTCTGGAGGGGTAAGGGTGCGGGTCACTTTTTCGCGGATCAGGGCTATCTGGGAGTGGACTGCCTGGCGTGATTGCTGAAGTTTGCGGGCGATTTCGGAGGGTCGTTGATTATCGAGGAGATACCGACAAATAGTTGCTTGTTTTTCTGTCAGATCAATATCCGAATGATTCAGTGCTGTTCGTGCAAGGTCTTCCAGAGCTCCATACTTGGTACGCTTATAATACGCTAGATCTTCTGGTGAGAAAAGCCATCGATCGACAATCCGGGTCCCCGGGATTCTTCCTGACTCGACAAGGTGCATAAAGTGCCAGTAACTCAGATCAAGTGCTTTTGCGGCTTCATGGGTGGTGAGCATGCCATGGAGATGATGTAAATTCTGGTGGAGGTCTTTACTGCGCAAGGCCATAATGTATGTTTCCTTTCTACGGCGTCAGGCCGTCGGGATAGATCAATATTAGAGAGTATAGAGTTAGTCACAACGAGTATAACATAGGCCATAAATGGAGTTCAAGGTTCATAAAAATGCATGAAAAGATGGATAATGCAGCTCTTATGAAAGAAGCGATCATGGTTAGCCATGATCGCTCGTCCAATCGTATCGAAAAAGATGTTAGCCGATATTGAAGAGATTCTGAAGTCGCATTGCCAGCATCATATCGCCTGCAACCTTGACTTTACCAGACATAAAGGCTTGCATTGGATTCAACTTCCCTTGCGCAATAGCCAGCCAGTCATCAGAGCTGATCGTAAATGTAACATCTGGTTTCTCTACTCCGCCCTTAATAAGCTGGCAGGTCTGGTTTTCAATTTTGAGTGCATATGTGCCGCCCTGCTCACCAGTGACGTGAACTTGATAGGTTTTGTTAAAACCGGCTGCCGCTGCTGCGTTGAAGTGCGACTGCATGTACTTGAAGGTGTCCTCTACTGTCATTTCTCTATTCTCCTTCTACGAAATGTAGGTGACGACCTGCTGGCATTAGTATAGTATATGCTTCAAAACGATTTGCTGTCCAGTTAGCCAGCTAGCAAGAAAGATGTGGCCTTGCTGCCAGTGCTTGTAGAACGATGGGGATGAATGGTATGCTGAAGACACAATCTAACACTTTCGATGAACCTTACAGTAAAGAACGGGAGACAGAGATAATGGCTGGTGAGCGGATACAGCGCAAAGTCAAAATAGAGGGGGGGTATCTGAAGTTCAGTTCCGCACACTTTATTACATATGGTGGAAAGTGTGAGCGGCTACACGGGCATAATTATGGTGTACGGGTGGAAGCCGAAGGAACCCTGAATCAAGATCGACTGGTATTCGATTTTACCGTTTTGAAGCGACTGACCAAGGACATTTGCAGAAGTCTGGATCATCGCTTCCTGTTGCCGTTGCAGAACCCTCATTTACAACTCAAGCAGACTGAGGAGAACTGGGAAATCGTCTATCAAGAGAAGCGCTATCTTTTCCCGAAGGAAGATGTGGCGGAGCTTCCGATAGATAATTCGACAGCCGAGCGTCTGGCCGAATATATCTGTAACGAGCTTTGCAAACAACTGGCGTCATTTGATATCTCGAACCTCACATCGATTACAGTTGGGGTGGAAGAAGCGCCTACCCAGATGGCATACTACTCCCTGACCCTACAGGGATAGCAGGCGAAAGCTTAGCTGCTCTCACCTGCTATTTGGTTGAACACCTCACACTGCCAGCGAACGCCCAACTGCGGCGGCAATAGCTTGTGTCTGCGGCGTAAGAGCTTCAAACTGAGGAATGGTCAGCGATTGGGCTCCGTCCTTCAGCGCCTCTTCTGGATGGGGTGTACTTCGACTAACAAGCCATCGGCTCCTGCTGCCACGGCGGCGAGCGCGAGCGGCGTGACCAGTTCGCGCATGCCGGTTCCCTGACTGGGATCTGCGATAACAGGGAGATGAGAGAGCTTTTTGACAAGGGGAATCGCGCTGATATCCATTGTATTGCGCGTGGCTCGCTCAAAGGTGCGAATCCCGCGCTCACACAGGATAACATGCGGATTCCCCTGAGCAAGAATATATTCGGCTGCGAGCAGCCATTCCTCAATAGTAGCTGACATGCCTCGTTTCAATAGGACCGGCTTTTGTGTTCGACCGACCTCGTCAAGCAACATATAATTCTGCATATTCCGTGTTCCGATCTGGAGAATATCGGCATAGGGGGAAACCAGAGGCACATCAGTCGGGGTCATCACTTCGGTGATAACGGGCATACCGAAAGCCTCTCGCGCCCGGGCAAGTAGTTGCAACCCCTTTTCTCCCAAACCCCGGAAACCATATGGTGAGGTGGAAGGCTTAAAGGCGCCACCACGCAGTACGACCGCGCCTGCTTTGCGAATCGCCTCAGCAGTTCGCATCAGTTGTTTCTCATTTTCGACGGTACAGGGGCCCGCCATCATAATAACTTCCTGCCCTCCAAAAGAAAGCACTCCTTGTGCTGTACAGGGTGCGGCGATGTGGATGCAGGTGTTGGCGGGATGAAAGGCTCGGCTGGCGAGCTTATAGGGGGTGGTGACGCGCTCGACGCGCTGAACGCCAGGAAGAAGCTCCAGAGTCTCTGCAAGCTCTTCCAGAGCGGGCACCGCGGGATCAATACTGGCGGGTGGTTGGTTTTCCCCGGTGAAGCGCAGGACACCAATGACGGTTGTCTCACCGTTTTGTGTAACGAGTCCGATCAGGTCACGGTCTTCGAGCAGAGAAAGCACCTGTTGTATCTGTTGGGGCTTGCAGCCTGTATGCATCATGACAATCATCTGTTTCTCCTCGGCTCTCCGTTGTCCGTTCCTGAAGGGAGAGCGCACTATCAAACTCTACTCTTATCATAACGCAGGTGCATGGACAGAGGAAAAGAGATGGAGAAAAAATGAGAGGCCGCAGTAGAGAGCGGCCTTTCTCATTATGTAGGGGATGTGGCTTAGCCGAGATCGCTTTCCAGCAGGGAGGCCAGTTTGTTGGCTGCATCTTCTGCATCATCACCATCGACCTTCAATACAATCTGATCGCCCTGTTTGGCACCAAGGGTGAGGACAGAGAGGATAGATTTCGCATTGACGGTCTTCTCATTTTTTGAGAGCGTAATCTGGCTTTTAAATTCTTTCGCATTCTGAACAAAGACAGAAGCGGGGCGCGCATGCAGACCTGATTTACTGGCAATAGTAACCGTACGTTCAATCATGGATAGAAATGACTCCTTTAGTGTAAAAAGTGAATGTGAATGTGATTGGTATTCCAGATATTGGGAAAGGTAGACTCTGTATGAATATCTGCCCAATCTGGACGCAAACTCTGTATAGTAGAGCATACGCCAGATTGGGCAGTTTGAAAAGCACCCGGAGCTGGTTATTTTAGCATTTAGACTTCCAGGATAAAGAGGACGTCTTTTCCTGCGCGTACCGTTCCGCTGGCACGATAGATAACCTTTCCCACACCGGAAGAAACGATCGGACAGACAGCAGCTTTCCCATTGCGCTCAATGGTTGCACGATTGAAGGTCACTACAGGAGTACCAGCCTGAACCTGTTGCCCTTCTGTCGCGATCTTCGAGAAGCCTTCGCCTTCAAGCTCAACAGTATCGATGCCGATGTGCACGATAAGTTCTGCTCCTTCGCCGGTAGCCATACCGAACGCATGGCCTGTGTCGAAGAGCTTAACGAGTGTGCCTGAAATCGGAGCGACTGCTGTGTTCCCGCTTGGGTCAATGGCAACGCCATCACCCGCCATTTTCTGGGCGAAAACTTCGTCAGGAACATTTTCCAGTTCAACAACTGTACCATCTATCGGTGCAAGAACACGTATTTCTGCCATTATTTTCCTACCTGATAAAGAGTTTTATGGTGTGCCCTTTTGAAAGGGCTTACAAGAGCTTCTTAATGCGACTCGCAATGCGGTCGGACTGTGTGCCCAGAACAACCTGAACAACTTTACCACGTTTTACAACGCCGGAAGCGCCAAGTTGTTTGAGACGCTCGTCATTGATCACTTCAGATGAGTTGACGAAGAGTCTCAGGCGAGTGATACAGCCCTCCACGCTTTGCACGTTGGACTTTCCGCCAAGCGCAGCAAGCACTTCTCGCGCTTTAATGTCGTCCTGATCTTCCTGTCCGCTTGCAACAGGCTCCTCAACCTCTGTACCGGGTTTTGGTCCGCGCTGGCTCTCAGGGAGTACCCAGTCTGCGCTCATCCCGGAAGAGGCATCACCACGGCCCGGTGTTGCCAGATTGAAGGCCTTAATACAGACGGTGAAGACGACATAGTAGATGACTGCGTAGATCAGACCAAGGACAATAATCATCCACGCATTGGTTGTATTCGACTTCGTGAAGTTCAAGACGTAGTCGATCAAACCTGCCGAGAAGCCAAAGCCAATCTTCACATTGAGCAGCGTACACACTGCCAGCGCTGTTCCGGTCAACAGAGCATGGACCAGATAGAGCAGCGGAGCGACGAACATGAATGCGAACTCAATTGGCTCGGTAACGCCGGTCAGGAACGAGGCAAATGCTGCCGAGAGCAGCAGACCAGAGGCCACTTTCGGGAAGCGAGCCTGACGAATCATCGCGAAACAGGCGGCGGGCAGGCCGAACATCATCACAACAAAGAAGCCTGCGGTGAAGGTTCCGGCTGTTGGATCGCCTGCAAGGTAGCGGTTGATATCGCCGTGGACAATGCCATCAGGTCCCTGGAAGTTACCTAGCTGGAACCAGACATACGTATTAATTACATGGTGAAGGCCAAGAGGAATGAGCAGGCGGTTGAAGAAACCATACAGGCCTGTTCCCAGTGCGCCAAGACTGACGATTCCATGACCCAGGGCGTCAATCCAACCCTGAACGAATGGCCAGATCAATGCACAGAGGGCTCCCAGAATCAAGGTGACGACCGCTGTGATAATTGGAACGAAGCGCTTTCCGCCGAAGAACGCAAGATAATCTGGCAAACGAATATCATGGAAACGAATATAGAGTGCTGCTGCTACGAGTCCGACGATAATGCCTGAAAGCACTCCCATGTTGATGCTGCCGGTTGGCTGGACCAGCTTTGTCGCCATATCGGGCTGTCCATTGACCAGTGCAACATAGGTGACCTGCGGAATGAGTGCGCCAAAAGTAGCTGTAAAGACCAGGAAACCGACGAGACCTGCCAATGCTGCTGCACCCTCACCACCGGTTAGACCAATCGCGATACCGACGGCAAAGATCACCGCAAGGTTGCTGGTGATAGCGTTACCAGCCGCCTTCATCCAGGGCCAATTCAGAAGATCAGTATCTCCCAGACGAAGGAGAAGGGCCGCCGCTGGGACAACTGCAATGGGGAGCATTAGAGAGCGGCCAATGCTCTGTAAACCACCCAGTAAACGTTCGCCAACGCTGGCGTTTGAGCGTGCAGGTATAGCTGAGCTCATTACGTTTTCTCCTCTAAATAACGTGAAAAGAAACCAAATAAAATCAGTACATAACTCTTTATCGAGTATGGTAGGCAGAAAATGGAGAGCGCTGCTCCAGAAAAGTAGAGTATAGGGGAAGTTCATCCTTCCCATTCTCAGTTTTGGCTACCATGCCAGGAAGCCGAAGTACAGTCTTTCTCCTTTCTTGCTTGCAAATCGAGCAATGCTTCTGCCTGCAATAGATAAGGGGTATGGAGTGCTCCGGTGTTTATTTGTTGTGTTGTACCAAAGAATATAGCCCCATTTAGGGGAAATGTCAATATGTCTAGACCACTAGATATATATTCCAGTGTGTATAAAAAACCTCCCTTCTGCATATTGACTTGATAAGGGGAAGTAGCATGGGATCTATTCTTGCTACAAGTATAACATGAGTCTAGCCAAAAATCATTGAATTTGGGTAGGAAAAATGAAGACCACGACAAAATAGCGAATTGAACGAGGTCAGAGCAGAGTTAACCCAGCAATGGTGCTTTACGGAGAACCTCTGGAATGGCTGTACAAGCCAATTCTTGTCTTTTTGGTATTGGAATCTAGCGTTTCTCCCTGTTTAGGGTGTTTGTGATGGCACTGTGATTCTCTGCATCAGGCAATGTTAGTGTGTGTCTTCCAGATGCTCTCACTATTGGGGTTTTGTTCAACAAAGCTGTGGTGTCAGCTTGTGTCATGAGTTCTTTTTGTGAGGCAATTGTGTTTCCAGAGGAGGGTATATGTTGTTGAGGCTGGGAGGTGTATTGGCGAGCTGGGGCTGTCAATGCGTTCCGTGAAAGGAAAAAGAAGCTGAGTGTAAAATGCATAAAGAAAGACTGGAAGCCGCCTTGTTGCGTTGCTTCCAGCCTTCTTTCCTGGTGGAGATGGGGGAGAGTTGAATTACGTGCACCTGTAATTCTGTTCTGTCTGGATGACTGCTTTCACCGACTTTCTATGTATCTACACCAATTGAAAAAGTCTAAATGAGTCTAACGGTTAGAATTGAGTTTCAATGGTTTTGCTCCCAGTTTTGCTCCCCGGGACCAAGGGAGCAAAACCCGAGTACGGGATTTGAACCAGGATCGAAATCTCGATGATCTGCCGGCAGGGCGCGGAGGATTGAGCGATTGCAGCGGTCTTGAGGGTTGAAACAAAGGCCAGAGGATTACAAAACCCCTGACCTTGTTGAAGTTGAATATGCTCTTGTCTAAAGCTGGATGTATCTAGCTACCTGTTTTTTGCTTTTAGAGCCCTGGCAACCTCCTTAACTCCATACTCATAAAAAAGATATTGAATAAGCCGCATACGTGCGGTCGGGTGCCACAACTCGTTGCTGAACAGTTTTTCAACCACAGCATTGAGATTAGATGGTAAAAACTGGAGTTTGGAGGCTTCATCTCTGTCCCATGCTTCTAAAATCCAGCCTTCCCTTATCTCCTCACTGCTTAGATGCAGCTTGATAAGCACTATTACATCAGTTGACAGGGTTAAGTACTCAACATTCAAAGAAAGTACACAAATTTTTTCAACTGCATCACTCTCTACAGCAAGTTCTTCATGCAGTCCCCGTAGCGCTCCTGCGAAAAAGTCTGCATCATCTGATCGTGATGGTTCTCCCTTGCGGTTCAGTCCAGGCGCATTCATCGTTTCCTCGAATGAGGCAGACCAGTGATTAGGGTAAAACGCTACAGAAGAAGAACGGCGCATGAGAAGAATTTGCTGATCTGATGTAACAACAATGCATTGGATGCTAACAGGTGTTGGGATCAAGCTAGTTCCTTTGTCTGTAGAGGAGTACGTGAGCGCTGTATTTCCATACTTTTGACGAATGGAAACCTTCGATCCGTCCAGTGCTGTTAACAATGGTTCGTCAAAAAAGGGAGTGAGGGCATAGTAATCATGAAAGCCAATAGGCGCAAGTGTCACTTCGAGCTGATCTAAGTCACTAAAGGAAGGAGTAAAAGACACCAGGCGATAATGAGATGAGTTGTAATAGTCCTTAGCGATAATCGGAAGCTTTGCCTCTTTTAACTCCTTCAGATCATCTGGAATAGGCAAGCTTGTATTCAGGACTGTTGTTTTAATCTCGGAAGAGGTCCAGCCCTGAAAATCTTTGCTGTTTGTTAAAATAATACAATCATCTACTGCAAACCGCTCCACATCTGCGAGTTGCATGAGCCAGCGGGCATTCTTTGAAGCAAGGTTATAAAGACTATATTTCACGATATCGCTATTCAATTCTCTTCCGTATTGATGACCCACGACAATTTTTCCCTCCAAAGCTTCCGCAACATAAATTTTAACTTCAGACGGCCTCACAGGCGCTTGAGAGTTAGAGGAGAGGGCATCAAGGCGCCATCGCGCTTCTTGTAACAAGTTTGTATATTCCTGTATTTTGCGTTTAAGATTGAGTGGTGTCTTGCTAATGCCTATTTTTGCTTCTACCTCTTCCAGCCTGGCTAATATACCCTCACAATTAGCTACAAGCCATTCTAGCTGTATTTCCTCATCTTTACTACCAGGGGGTATAGGACGTATAAAACCAAGCTCAAAAGCTTCCGTTTCCGTTAGCAGCTTGCGATCTATACTTGCTAGTTCCAGATACCGATCTATCTCAAATTTCGATGTGCAAAGCAATTGCGCAAGAATGAGAACCAACATCCTCATATTGCCCTTAAAAGGCTGTGAAACCTCATCATTTTCCAGGCGCGATAGAGTGCTTTTGCTTGTTCCTGCGAGACTTGCCAGTTCTTCTAATGATAATCCGGCATTGCTTCGCAAATTGGATAGGTAAGCGCCATATCCCTTCATGTTTCAAAGTTCCCTGTTTCGCCAATTATCTCTAACACATTTATCAGATTTCTCCCAATATTTCCCATTAAATCTCTGGCATTCCCAGTATTCCCAGGTATTCTGATAGTAGGCTTGAATGATATGTTAATCCGATGTAGCTGGAGCTTTAGAAGGCTTTCCTTTGGCTCTACGAGGCCCTTTAGGACCTGGCTTTCTTGGGGTCCTCAAAAATGCCTCGAGCGAGTCTCTATAGACGAACCAGTCTCGCCCGAGCTGGAAACCTTCCAAAGTCCCCTTTCTGAGAAGTTGAGCCAGATACGTTCTAGTCAAGCCAGAACGCTCTGCGGCTTGCGGAGTAGTAATATATTCACGGCTTGCATCAATGTGGTTCATAGTGCACCTCCAGCAGCTTGAAAGCAGCTATATACAGTTTAACATAATTCATAGCCCCTGACAAAATAATTTTCCGCAATATACACTCTCTAGAGAAAATAATTTTTTCAGAGAAACTGATTAGGACCTTAACAATCGAAGAGCGTGTGGCCTCTGGAAGGACCGGCGTGTAAAGGAGGCCGGAACGGCGAAGCCTTGTGAGGTGAGCCGTGCGCGTGTTACGGCTGAGCACTCAAGCTGATGGCTGGACGCTCGGCCGAGATGCACATACCTATGCAAGAGTCATGCCCGTCTTGCATAGCAGACAGGTCGCAGCCTGGCGTCTCCTCTGTGAAGGCGAAGTAAGCAGCGGCGGCGCTCAGGTGCGGACTGTACCTTATTTCATCTTCTATTTTTCTCACTCTCATGCGCCCACATCTCTCCTTTCCCAACGAGTGTCCTTGATCGGACCACTTGATTGGTGCGCTGCTGATCGTGCACATGCAGGGTCAGCAGGCACGAGTCAAGCGGCCTTGTAGCGTGTTGTTCTCACCTTTGTCTTAGGCTTTAATGTCGGTGTCCGCTTTGTCGCATTGCAGCTATCTTTTTAGCCGTATCTTCCTCATAATTAGAGGGAAAGGCTCCTAGTGTAACCTGGCATGTTGAACACCGTACTTCGATCTCATCACCTCGTTGATGAAATGTAACGTGGAGATCAGGTAATGTCCCGCCGCG
>NZ_QKUF01000053.1 GCF_003253565.1 Thermosporothrix hazakensis | reverse complement strand
GCTGCAGATCATTCCTGGAGACGCCACGTGCATCCATCCAGAGGCGCAGGCATGTGTTGCGAATGAATTGGGTGGTGCGGATGGCTTCCTCGATGGCGGCGAATTGCGCTTTCGACCCATCGAGCTTGTCTTCGTAGATCAGCATCCCTTGCTCCTTGTTCGTCCTCACTGTCTTCGTGTATTCTCGCACAACGATTGTCTTCTGTCAAGCGAAGGGGAACGTTCTGACTCTGATGGCTTCCTGCGCCATCCATCCCCCTGGCTGAAGCCAGGGGCCTTCTGCCGCTTTTTGGTAAGACTTTTTTCTTTTTTTCAGCCTCCAAGGATGTAATCTTTTCACTCAGAATAAAAAAAGAGATACATTGTATAATGTGAGCTTCCTGCAAGGCTCTACCAAGTACCTGCATCTACTTCAGAGTCTTCTCCTTTGGGCATGTATCGTTCAGCCTTTCCCAATGCCGTAAAAGAAAAAACGAGAGGAATAAGAAAGGTCAAGATACCTATTCCTCCATAGATAAGCTTAATATTTCCAGTCCGTTCAACCAGAGCACCTCCAACGAGCGCGCCAATGGGAATAGCAGACCAGGCAAACACGAACGCAATTGTCATCACTCGTCCAAGCAGATAATTCGGGACTATTGCTTGACGCAAACTATTCACATTGATATTGAACAGAACATCCAAAGGAGCAGATTGCCCCAGTACCAGCTTACCCAGGCAAAAACAATAATGAACAGCCCCCGCAACATCAAAGCACCAAGAGCTACGGTACTAAATGGCCATCGCTTTCGGAAAAGTCCCGCAGATAACGAGAGGATCACGACACCGATACTGGCAGCTGAGTAAAAGAAACCAACTTGTGTATCCTTCGCAAGGAGGCTTTGTTTGGCAAAGAGAATAAGCTGTGTGTTTGCAGTCGTAAATACGATATTGGCCAATGCCATCATGATAGAAATGGCTCTTAAGATCGGGTGGCACACAACATAGCTCAGCCCCCCTTTGATATTTGTAAAAATACTCTGGTCGGATACCTTGCTCTTCGATGCATTAAACTCAGTGCGGATCAACAGCAATGATACCACTGAAATAAGAAATGAAAATGCGTCAAAAAGTACAATGAGGGGGGCAGACAGAAAGGTTAGAAGCAAGCCTCGAGAATCGGCCCTAGAATAGTTGCTGCTGAATAGCTAGCCTGGATACGCCCATTTGCAACAACTAAATGATCCTTGCAGACAAGGCTCGGAATAGCAGCGAACTGTGCCGCATCAAAGATGATTGTGAAGGTAGAGTTCGCACAGATGACTGCATAAATCCACCAGAGAGAGAAGATGTAGTGAAAATAACACCGGGATAGAGCCGAGGCAGATTATTCGAGCAAGGTCTGCAATAATCATCAGCTTTTTACGGTTGAGCCTGTCTACACAAGCACCAATGAACAGGCCAAAAAGCAGGTAAGGCAGATAGGTGACAGCAGTAGAGAGAGCGAGATTCATTGCTGAATGTGTCAATTCAAATATCAGCAACGGGAAAACGAAAAGACTTAAAGAACTTCCTGGATTTGATACTGTTTGCCCAAACCAGAACTTCTTAAAATCGCTGTTGTGATTGAAGGTGTGCCAGAGTCCCTTGAAATCCATTTCACTTTTTCCTCCTTCTAAAGGTTAAAAAATTTGGTAAAGTGAGCCTTTCTTTTGTTTATCTGGGTCACTTTTTATTTTTTCATACAACTTAACAGTAAGTTCTTAACTTTAAAGTATAAAAATCAAATCAGTAAAATATAGCAAAATAAAAAAGAACATCTACAATCAACTCAAAGAGAAATATATTTCTTCCCAGGAGGTATCCCTTGCTGATATTTCTTACTTTTTAAATAAACTGTCCTCTTCTCATCTATGGATTTGGGAATATTGGGCAGCACCATCACTCGTCAAGTCAGAGTTTGCTCATAAGCGCGACTTCCCTCACCGGAAGCTGCTTGAAGCGGTCCAAATCGACGCACAAAGACGTCGGTCTTCTCCTAACAGAAGTCGATGAGAAGCGAGTGCATGTGGTCGAAGTGCCCCATGTTCTTGTTGTAGGCACCTCGCTGCAGTTGGAAGCGGTGGCGTGCAACGACTTCCATGCCCCGACGGCCTTTGAAGCGGGGGTGGCCTTCTTGCAACGCTATGGCTTACCTCTCATGCTCACCTGTGATCGGGATCCTCGGTGGGTAGGCTCGGCCTCTGGGCGCGATATCCCTTCGGTCTTGTGTGCTTTCTGCTCTGTGTGGGACAGTCCACTATCTGCCCGCCACAGTATCCTGAAATGAACAGCTTTGTCGAGCGATACCACAGCTCCTTCAAATCTTATTCCAGATAAAGGCTACACCGGGCCTCTACTTGTCATCGACCCAGACTCTACCAGGAATAGTCCCGGCAAGAAGCGCGTCAATCGCCGCATAAAAGCAAGTTCTTTTACAATCGGTTAGACCCGGTGAAAGTCGTTGGCTGAAAGCTCGTATAACAATATTTCACTCTCACACGCTCTTTTACTCAATATCGAATATACCACACAATGGTGCAGAAGATCAAAAGAGATGAGAATAGCTGTTTTAAAAAGACTCCTTGAACCAGAGCGAGAGGGAAGCTACATATAGCAATAAGAGTAGGGGAGAATGGTACAGGAAATACTGCTAAAAACTGAGCTATACTCTATCAAGCAGGGTCACCAGGAAGCGATTTTCTGGCTGTAAAAACAGAGTATACATAAAGCTGTCTTTTACCATATTCCCTTACTTCTAATGTAAGTACAGTAAAAAGGATATATCCAAAAATAGAGAAACATCAAGACAAAAACTCTCTCCCTGCAATCTCGTCGTCTGAATCGCTCTTACTATCAATATTGTTGATCTTTCCAATCAAAAACTATAGCTAACACTGATCGGGCAAACTATGATACAGTACACGTAACCTGTACACAATCATCAAAGGAGTGAAAGATATGACAACCACTTCACACTTTTCCCTTGTTCTGGAAACGCCTGCAGCAAAACCCGAAGAGGCATACCACCACTTTCTCACCAAACTCTCTGTAGAAACAGACGCTGCCGATGTTCGGCTTGATCTACAACGGGGACAGCAGAGTTTTCTTCTGGTTGATGCTCGTAGCGCTCAGGATTTTGAGGAGTGCCATATTCCAGGGGCTATCAATCTACCATACCGGAAAATCACCGCTGCATCGACAGCTCATCTCTCTAAAGAGAAACCGCTCATTGTTTATTGCTGGTCACCTGGATGTAATGCCGCTACAAAGGCAGCCGTAAGATTGAGCGCCCTGGGCTTCCAGGTAAAAGAGATGATCGGCGGCCTTGAATACTGGCGCCGCGAGGGAGGAGAGGTTGAAGGAACGCTCGGAGAGCAAGCGCCACTTGTGAACTAGGAGCAGATATTATAAAGAATCGTTTCTTTCTTAGCCGAAGCTGTACTTGAAAGGAGAAAGAGGGATATCAATGTCAATCTGGTCCCAACTGATACATGAACTCGAAAGTTTTCCGCGTGATATCCGCACTTTGCGCGTCTCGCCACTTGTGAGCCCGGAGGAGATCAGAGCAGAACTGAAGAGCCGCTACTCTTTTGCAGCACCGATTCCCCTGGAAGAGCTTATAGAAGAGGTGATGCGCCTGCTCCGTACCTGGACGGTTCACGTTACTCACCCCCGCTATTTCGGCCTTTTCAACCCGAGCGTCTCTCAGGCCAGCATCATTGCAGATACTCTTGTAGCCCTTTACAATCCACAACTTGCTGTCTGGTCACATGCACCCGCCGCTATCGAGCTGGAGCAGTTGACCTTGCAGTGCTTTGCGCAAATGCTGGGCCTTGATCCTCAGGCGCTCCACGCAACATTCACCATATGAATTGAGCAGCCTCGAAGTCATCAAGCAATGCGTCATGCGCGGCCTGGGCATCGCCTTCTTACCACACATGGCGGTGCAACAAGAAGTCGCACAGGGAAAGCTCCAGGCGATCCCGTTCATTCACGAGAGCAATCTCTATACTCAGGTAATATACCTGCAAAACAAGTGGCACTCTCAAGCATTTCAGTGCTTGCTGGGTCTGCTGACTCCAGATATGGAATCCTGAAGAGGCCCTGCTGATACCGCAATTGCAGCCATTTTCACAGCGGAGGTTAGTCGCCAAAGACCTCATTCCCCAAGAATCTCTGCCAACCAACAAAAAAGAGATCTTCTTCCGTCTCACGCCTCTCGGCAAAGAACTCTTTGAGGTGCATCGCGCCTTTGATGAACAAATGGTGCTGGGCTTGTTTCTCTGTCAGGATATGCTCGAAAGCGCGCGCAGTTAACGCGTTCAGATCTCGCTTCAGCACTCTTTCCCCTGAGCGGTCAGGGTAAGACCTGATAGTGCGGCGGTCGTGCTGCCTCTGAACTTTCTGCATCAGCCCTTCCCACACCAGCTTGTTCAACAGCCCGACTGGTCCAGCTTTTATCAAAGCCGAGCCGCCGATTCATTTCCGCTAGCGCCAGCGCCCTGCCGCGTCCCAGTTCTATCATTGCGTCATAGCTGGGCGACACCAGAAAGCGGCATTATGGTGTTGCAGCCGCGTATGACAACTATTCTCTGAAGCAGGTATACATGTCAACAGCAACGAAAAAACACGTATAAATGGACTGCAGAGAACAATAAAATGATCTTTCATACGGAGAGACAGGGATAAACTTGTTTTCCTCTTTTTCACTTGTAATCTTATTTTTATTGCAGTAATATAGTATCGAACAAAGGGAAATGTCTATAGCATTTCCTGGTACCACACAATACAAAGTCCGCTATTACTTCAGGTATACAAGAAAGTATATAAAAATAATGGAGGGAACTCACTGCCAAGAAAAGCAAAACACCAGATATAACATGCACGTTTGCTTATTATTGAATTGAAAAGAAAGAAGGTATATACACCTTTTTATAGTCATTAATGAAGATAGGAGAAAAATAACAATGTTCAGCGTCATCTATTAAGAATACATCGTTTCTTATGGAACTCTATTCTGCGGCAAAAGGAGCTTTTTCTTATGCATTCAAAAAGATTGCTAGAAAGCTGCCATCAAGAGGTCTTCACCCATCCACGTGAACGAGAATACCAATCACTCTATAGAGCCTACCTGTTCGGACAATTCCGGGTGTTTCGCAATAACAGACCGATCGTAGAGGACCGCTGGCGCAGGAGTAAGGCCAAGCTGCTCTTGCAATGGCTGATTCTGAATCAGGGGAAACTGTTTTCCGCTGACCAGTTGATTGACCTCTTCTGGAAAGATCTCCCTGCGGACACCGCCATGAAAAACCTGCATGTCACGATTCATTACCTGCGCCGTCTCCTTGAGCCTGATCTTATCCGGGGGCAGAAGTCATCCTACATCCGGCGTGACGAGCACAATTTCTACTGGCTTGAGAAAAATAGCTCCTGGTGGACCGACGTTTGTGCAGTGGAGCACCTTTCAACCCAGGCCCGCCAGTTCGAGCGTCAGGGCAACCTTCCCCAGACCGAAGCACATTACCGTAAGGTTGTGGAGTACTGCGAGCCGGGATTTATGCCCGAGGCTATCTATGAAGATTGCTTCCAACCCTTCCGCTCCCAGTACGAACATCTGTTTCTTGAAGCACTTCGCTGGCTAATCGTTCACTGCCAGGAAAAAAACGAGCTTGATGAGGCACTTGGCTACGCCTATCAGGCTCTTCACCTCAACCCTTACTATGAACAGGCAATATATGCAATTGCAACCGTCTATACACAGCGTGGCAACGTTGCCGCTGCTCTCCGCTGCCTGGAAGACTATCAGGCGAAATTAGAAAGAGATCTCGGCGTTTCTCCTGGCCAGGAGCTTGAGCGCCTGCGCCTGCGCATCCTGCAAGGGCGCGAGATCAAAGCGAGCATCTCCTGACATCGGGAAAGAAAAAGAGCGCTACAACGAGGTAGGCTCTTTTCTTTCCCGGGCTCTTTGTTTACAGTTGCCCGATCAATCGGGCAAGCCGCTGCCTCTCTTCAGCCGCATCGACAACCGCCACCGGTCCAACCGTCAACTCATCCAGCCCCTGAGCGAGCAGCTCTTGCAAGCGCTTCCCGACCGTATCTTCGTCTCCAAAGATCAGCAGGCGCTCCAGCAGCGTATCAGCCACAGCATCTACTTCCACCTCGGAGAAACCGGCAGCGAAAAACATATTACGATACACAGGGTATGTTGTATAAATCTTTACCGCCTTGCGTCCCGCCTCCAGGGCCGCCGTTCGATCCTTTGTCAAAGCCACCGGTACATGGGCTATCACTGGCGGACGGGGACGCCCCGCCGCAGAAGCCCCCTCTTGTAAGGCTGGCAGAGCCTTCTCAAGCAGGTAGTGAGCGGGGCTCATATACGGTAGCACGCCATCAGCGATCTCGCCGGCCAGACGGAAGGCACTCGGACCGAGTGCTGCAACATAAATGGGGATCTGCGTGGTGGCATGAAGCGAGACCTCTGCCGTGAAGAATTTCCCTTTATGTTTGACCGAGCCTTCTGTCAAAAGCGGGCGCAACACCTGCACGTATTCGCGCAAGTAGGAAAGTGCTGGCTCCATCTCTTCTCCGTAGATGATTTTTGCCAGTTCCGGCGAGCCCACACCCACACCGAGGCGCAGCCTGCCCGGGGCTAGATGCTCAAAGCTGAGGGCCTGCAATGCCAGCAGCACCGGGTGACGCGAATAGACCGGCACAATAGCTGTACCTAGCTTCAGACGACTGGTACGCGCGGCCGCGGCAGAGAGGACGGTCACCAGATCCGCACTCCAGGGAGGACCAAAAGGGACCCAGACATGATCTACACCGGTCTCGTCAAGCTCTGTCAGCGTGCTTACTAGAGAAGTAGGCGTCATGGCAAAAATCGTCATGCCAATACGCTCACCCAGTGAGGCTGTTTTCTTCTGTTCCATGCAGGTTCCTTTCTCTCTATCTTGATAGAATACACAGACTGGCAAGTTCTCAGGCTCTCGTCCAGATGAGATAACCCGTCTGCCAGGCACCAAAAACCAATTGAGGAGCCGTTTTCAAAATGAGCCTGTTATCATCAAACTCCACAATACGCTCAAAATGCGTACCTTTCCAGTTGGGAAAAAGACTCAGTTCAACATGGTGAATAACCGTGTTGTCCTGATAATGATAGGTGCCACAGTACGTCATATAGGAGTCGGAGGCTGCAAGTTTCTCCGCCGGCGTCGCCTTGCCGGGATCATCTGAGGCAAAATGCGGACGGTCTGCCCGCATCATTGCCAGGAACATATATCCATCGGCAGTGTAGACGAGGTAGCCCACAGCATCCTGACCCAGAGGATAGACCATCTGCCCGTTTGCGCTCCTGATCTCAAACGAGAGTAAGCGCCACGTTCCAACAAGCGTCTCGGCAGTCATTCACTTCTTCCTTCCTTAATTCCATTCCCCGGCGACAGGATACCCCACTTCACTTACCCGCCACTTACCGATATGGTAAGGGAAGGCTCTTCGATGAGAGCAAATTCAAGATCCTCATCCAGAAAAACCGTATTGCTCAGGTCGGCTCCGCGCAAATCTGTGCAATACAGTCCGGCCAGACTTAGATCAGCCTTATAAAGATCCGCCTGTTGCAGATTTGCCCGATCCAGGCGGGCCCTGTACAGGTTCGCCTTGCTGAAGTCGGCCCCACGGGCATCACACTGCGTCAGATTCGCCCCCTCTAAATCAGCGCCGTTCAGCAGGGTTCCTCGTAGATCCGCCGCCTGGAAGTTGATGCCTTGCAAGTCTCGCCATTTCAGATCCACCCCTGAAAGATCAGGGATAAGCTCAGGATGCTCCTCGCGCCAGCGATTCCACCGCTGCACCCCCCGGGCGAGAAGCGCCGCATGCTCTTCATTTGCCATTTCATTCCTCCTCTACAGACAAACGCTCTCTACTACAGAGTATCTCTTCCCGCGCTTACCCCCGACTTACATGACCCGGTAATCTGCCGGTATCCCCTTTGTAAGCTCCTGGAAAGTAGCCCGGGGTATCGTTAAAGGCAAGAGGTCGTTGGAATGGCGTACTTCTTAGATTGCGCGACCAACAGGAGACATCTATGTTTCAGCACACAAAAGCACAGAAACAGCAACGTAACATACCCGGAGATCTAGCTATCAAATGTCCTGAATGCAAAGGCATTCTCTATACGAAGGACTGTCAACGGAACCTGAAGGTCTGTCCTACTTGCAATCACCATTTCAGGATGACCGCCAGAGAGAGAGTCGAGCTTCTCACTGATCCGGGCAGCTTTGTAGAAATCGACAGGGATATCATTTCTGCCGACCCACTGCATTTTGTCAGCCGAGAACAGTCGTATGCACAGAAGCTCGCTCAGGAGCGCCAGAAAGTGGGCTCAGGCGATGCGGTTATCAGCGGTCATGCACGTATAGAGGGTTCCCCTCTGGCCCTGGCGGTCATGGACTTCCATTTTATCGGTGGCAGTATGGGAGCCGCTACAGGGGAGAAAATCACGCGCGCGATCGAACTCGGCATAGAGCGGCGGCTTCCGGTACTTATCGTCTCCGCCTCGGGTGGCGCACGCATGCAGGAAGGGCTGTTCTCCTTGATGCAGATGGCCAAAACCGCTGCAGCTCTGGCTCGCCTCGGGCAGGAAGGGCTTCCCTATATCAGTCTCCTGACCGACCCGACGACCGGGGGCGTTACTGCCAGTTACGCCATGCTTGGGGATATCACGCTTGCAGAACCTGGCAGCCTGATCTGTTTTGCCGGACCGCGTGTCATCGAGCAATTCATGCATGTCAAGCTCCCAAAAGGCGCGGTCACCGCAGAATATGCCCTGCAACACGGCCACATTGACGCCGTGATCCATCGACGAGAGCTACGCTCAACCCTGGGCAGGCTGCTTCGCCTTTTCCAGTCAACGATAGAGAGGCGGGACAGCAAACCCTTGCAGATTGTTGGCAATAAAGGAAGATAAAGTATCATGCAATTCGACCTGCCGTTTGAACAACCCCTGCGTGAGCTTGCCCGGCGCATTACTGAGCTGCAACAGCAGCCCGCCCCGCATAGACAAAAGCAGCTTGAGCACCTTATGACAGAGCTCGCAGCAGCAACACAGCGTCTTTACAGCAACCTTTCACCCTGGCAGACCGTGCAGGTTGCCCGACACAAGCTGCGACCCTACACCCGCGATTACATCCAACACATCTGTGAGGAGTTCTACGAGCTGCGCGGAGATCGCTTACAGAGCAATGATCAGGCGATCCTGGCAGGGCTGGCAAACCTGGATGAAACGACAGTTATGCTTATCGGCCACCAGAAAGGGCGGAGCCCACAAGAGAAACAGGCCTGCAATCTTGGTATGCCGCATCCCGCCGGCTATCGTAAAGCGTATCGGCTAATGAGACTTGCAGAGAAGTTTCGCTTCCCGCTCGTCTGTCTGATCGATACGCCCGGCGCTTTTCCCGGGTTGGAAGACGAGGCCAACGGACAGGCAGGAGCGATCGCTGCCAACCTCGCCTTGATGTCCGCGCTGTGCATACCAATTCTCGCAGTCGTCATCGGAGAAGGCGGCAGCGGGGGCGCGCTGGCCATCAGCCTTGCAGATCGCATCCTGATGCTTGAGCACAGCATTTACACCGTTGCGGCTCCGGAAGCAGCAGCCTCGATCCTCTGGCGCGATAACGCCTTTGCACCCGATGCCGCCGAGGCCATGAAGATCAGGGCGCGGGATCTCCTGGCGTTACATCTGATTGACGATATTGTACCCGAGCCTCTCGGCGGCGCACATCAGGATCACGCGGCGGCGGCTCGCCATCTCAAAGCAGCCCTGCTCAAGCATCTCGCAGAACTGCGCGCAGTTCCCATAGATACGCTGGTGAAACAGCGCTACGCGAAGTATCGCTTGATCAGGCCCATAACAACCCCTTAAGCGTCAGGAAAGTTTCTGGTAATTGGAAGGTAAACCAGGCATGTTACAACATATTCGGTCTTCCTGTTTCTGATGCAAAATAAAAGCGATAAAACTGTACATTTCAATTCTTCTCTGGCACCGGGGGAATATATGCACTCTATACCTTCTCAGCAGAGGGCAGAAGGGCTTAATCCCAAACCACTGCTTGATCTCAACTACGCTTTTGCGCAAACCGCCATACTGATAGCGGCGGTACGGCTGCGCCTCTTTACGCTCATCGACGAGCAAAGCCTGACCGTCGGAGAGCTTGCTGCAGCCGCTGGCACGGAGCCAGAAGCGACACGCCGCTTGCTCCGGGGCCTGATCACCCTCGGGCTCGTGGAGCAAGAAGCGGAGCGCTACCGCCTGACCGCTCCCGCGCTCCACTTTCTCGTTGAGGGAAAGTCGTCCTATCTCGGCGGGGATACACTCGCAATGCTGGACTATATCCCGGCCTGGCTGGCGCTGGATCAGACCGTGCAAAGCGCACACCCCTACCGTGATCTCGGCTCTCCTGCAACTGCCGAAACCTTCTTTGCACCCCGCGTGCGCGATCTTTTTCCGCTCATCTATCCCATTGCCCGGCGGGCCATCCCCCTGCTCGTCTCAGCGGTGGAACGAGAGCGCCCGCTCCAGATACTGGATCTAGGTGCGGGCTGTGCCCCCTGGAGCATTGCGTTGGTGCAGCAGTTCCCTTCCGCTCAGGTCACAGCCATCGATCTACCGACGGTTGCCCGGCAGGGCCAGCGCTATACAGAGGAACTGGGCCTGACCGACCGCTTCAGATGGCGGGAGGCAGATATAGAGCAGATCGAGTATGAACCTGCTGACATCGTTTTCCTGGGCCATGTCAGCCGCTTTATCAGCGATGAGCGAACGCAAGCGCTCCTTCACAAGGCTTCCAGGTGCTTGCAGCCAGGTGGAAAACTGCTGCTTGCTGATGTTTTCTTTCGCGAGGAAGGGGAAAGCACGCTCAACGCCACAGCAGTAATGCTTGATCTCTCGATGTTGGTCAATAGCGCCGGGGGCCGCATCCGCACCTGTACAGAGATTGAAGCATGGCTCAAACAGAGCGGTTTTGTCCACGTGCAACGTGTTGACTCCATCGCTCCATTTCCGGTGTTTCTTGCACAGAAAGAAGGCATCTAACTATGCGCAGAGTCGTTATTACCGGTTTAGGCGTCATCTCCCCTGTAGGAGTCGGCAAGGAAGCGTTCTGGCAGAACCTGATCCAGGGCGTCTCGGGAGAAGTGACGCTCGATCAAGTCACCTGTTGTGACCTCTTCAGATATCACCAGATGCGCGCTCGGGTCGTTTGTGAGGCTGCCGACTTCCGCCTGAATGAAGCAGCGGTCCCTCTCGCCTATCATCACGCCGACCGCTTTCTGCAATTTGCCCTGGCAGCCAGCCATGAAGCGGTACAGGATGCCGCGCTGAACTTTTCCACAATCGCACGAACCCGCGCCGGCGTGATCCTGGCAACAGCCATCTGTGGAACGCAGATGCTCGACCGAGAATACGCAAAGCTTACCAATAAAGGGAAGAAACCCCTGAGCACACAGGGCGTCTCGCCCTTCCTCTATAGCGCCGCTATGGGCAATTCCGCCGCGCTGGCAGTGGCGGCACGGTATGGCTTACAGGGTGAATGTAGCACGCTCTCAACAGGCTGTATCGGTGGGACCGACGCCATCAGCTACGCCTACGATGCAATCGCCTGCGGAGAACAGGATCTTATCATTACCGGCGCCTCTGAAGCTCCCATTACCCCGATTACGATTGCAGCTTTCGATATCATCAACTGCCTCTCGCACTGCCAGACCGCGAAGCGGGCGTCTCGCCCATTCAGCCGCGGGCGAGATGGCTTTGTGCTCTCGGAAGGCTGCGGCATCGTTGTTCTTGAGGAGCTGGAACACGCCCGCGCCCGTAACGCGCCCATATATGCCGAGCTTCTCGGCTGGGATGTCACCGAGCATGCAACCCACATGACCGATATGTCACCTGAGGGGCGCGACCTGGCACGCGCGGTGCAGGGAGCACTGCAATGCGCCCACATGGAGCCGGATCAGCTCGACTTTGTGAACGCACATGGCACCTCAACGCCACAGAACGACGTGCGCGAAACGAGCGCGCTCAAAACCGCGCTCGGCGAACATGCCCGCTCCATTCCGATCAATTCAACAAAATCTATGCTCGGTCACGCCCTTGCAGCCGCCAGCGCTGTCGAGATTGTGGCCTGCGCTCTGAGCTTGCAACGCCAGTATATTCATCCCACGATCAACCTGGATGAGCCCGACCCTGCATGCGACCTTGATTATGTCAGCGACGGAGGCCGCGCGCAGCCGATCCGCTACCTGTTGACCACCGCGAGTGGCTTTTCCGGCCTGCATGCGGCATTGATTATGGGTACACCGGAGAGAGCACTATGACTGCACAGATTGTCGTTACTGGTATGGGAGTCGTTTCCCCCTATGGCGTTGGTCCTGATGTCCTCTGGGACAGCGTCCAGGCAGGCAAGAGCGGCCTGACAGCCCTGACTTCCTTTGAGACCGCTCATATTCAGTGCCGTGCCGGCGGCCAACTGATCGATTTTGACCCGGAGCGCTACTATAGCCGCCGTCAGTTGCGCAAGATGGACCGCTTCTCGGTCTTCGCGCTGATCGCAGTTCAGCAAGCACTGACTCAGGCCGGCCTTCTGCTTGAGAACAACCGGCCCGTATGGGGCCAGGACGAGGCCAGAAGCCACCGTGTGGGTATTACGGTTGGCAACAATCTGGGCGGCTGGGAGTTTGCCGAGCGTGAGTTGCAGAATCTCTGGGAGCATGGACCTCAGGCCGTCAGTCCCTATATGGCGATTGCCTGGTTTCCCGCCGCTGTCCAGGGTAACATCTCGATTCAGTATGGCATCAAGGGCGTGGGCCGTACCTTCCTCTCCGACCGCGCCAGCGGGGGCCATGCGCTGGTACACGCGCTTCACTGCCTTTTGCAGCACAAAGTCGATATTATGATTGCCGGCGGCACGGAAGCACCCTTCTCGCCCTATGCCGCACTCTGCTATGAGACCTCTGGACTGATGTCACGGCAGGCAAGCCAGAATCCATACACGGCCTATCGTCCCTTTGACCGTCAGCATGATGGCCTCGTTCCCGCCGAGGGAGCTGCGTTCTTTGTGCTGGAACGTGCCGAAGATGCCCACCACCGGGGCGCGACGATCCTCGGGGAGCTGGCTGGTTGGGCCACTACCCACGACGGCTACGACTTTATCCAGCCTGCACCCGATGGCAGAGTATACGCAGAAACAATGCTGGCAGCGCTCCAGCGGGCGGGTTTGCAACCGGGCGATATCGACTGCACTTTCGCGGCAGGCTCAGCTGTTCCCGCCGAAGATGTTTCTGAGACGCGCGCCATTCATCAGGCTTTCGGCAAACACGCGCACCGGATCCCGGTCAGTACACCTAAATCCGCCTTCGGGAACCTGTTCGGTGCAGCCCTGCCCGTTGATCTGGCGCTTGCCCTGCTGGCACTCAGGCATCAAACCATCCCGCCTACCCTGCACCTGGATCAGGCCGCACCAGAATGCGACCTTGACTATGTTCCGCGTGTCCCGCGTGCCGCGAGCAATCTGTCAGCCTGCCTGCTAAATGCCCGGGGCATGGGCGGTACCAATGTTTCGTTAGTCCTCAAACGCTATGAAAAACCGCTATGAAAGGACCGGTCTGCTTATGAATCTGGAAACCATACAGAAACAGGTTATCGAACTGCTGCAAGAGCATATTGGCAGCAAGGCCATACTCTCGCCCGAAACAAATCTGCAAGATGATTTCGGCATCGATTCCATTGAGATGGTGGATATCGCGATCAAACTGGAGAAAACGTTCGGGATCGCGCTTCCCGCCGAGCAGTTCCGCCACTGCACTACAGTTTCCGATATCGTGCAATTCGTGGTCCAGGCCCGGCAGGGCATAGCACAGGAAAGCGAGCGAAGCGCATGAGCGGCTGGCCCAAACAGCACCTCCATGAGGTAGCGGAAGGCATTACGGCCTGCGTGCAGGGCCGGGGCGAAATGGGCGTCTCTAACGCGAGCTTTGTGCTGGAGCAGGGCCGCGCCTGCGTCATCGATACTCTGACCTTCCCTGCAATGGCGCAGCATATGGCAGCGGAAATCAAACAGCGCGGCGCGCGGGTCGATCTGGTTATCAATACGCATCACCATATCGATCATATCGGTGGCAATGCAGTGTTTGCTGAGGCGCAGATCTTCGCCCACCCAACGGCCCGCCACATCATGCAAGCGGTCGGGCACCCTGTCGCGCTCTATGATCGCCTGATGCCCGCCTTCAAAGGGCGCTTCGCCGCACAACCGCAGGTGCTTCCGGAGCCATTGCCGCCAGATCTCAGGATACCACAGGCGGGCGAGCTTCTCACCTTCCACGCGGCTCATACCCCCGTTGACCTGGCTGTCTGGTTCCCCGGGCCTCGTGTTCTGCTGGCTGGAGATCTGGCCTTCTTCGGCGTCGTGCCGCTGGCTATTCATGGCCTGATCTCGGGCTGGGTAGAAGCGCTCAGCCACCTGCTTGCTTTGCAGCCAGTAACTGTTGTTCCAGGACATGGCTATATCGGCACAGCGGACGATCTCAGAATCATGCGCGACTTCCTTGCTGCTGCGCTCCAACTGGCCCGGAAGGCGCACGCTACCAATCTCTCGTTACAGGAGGCGCTGACGCTCTTTGATCCCGGCCCGGTGGGCGACTGGCTTGAGGCCGGGCGCATCCGGCTCATTTTGGAGCGAGCATTGCAGGAGGCTCGCGGCGAACTGGATCGAGAACATCTGATTATTCTACCGGGAGGAGAAAAAAACCATGCCACAGGTTAAGGCTTCGATCGTCATTCAAGGCGATCTGGACGACATCTTTGCAGTTACAAACGATATCGAGCGCTGGCCGGTACTCTTCAACGAGTACCGCCAGGCAAAAGTACTCTCGTCCCATCGTGATGGTCGCTTTCAAAAGCTTGAGTTTCAGCTTGCCAATGAGGAGGGGGAAACCTGGGTCTCCTGGCGCATCCTTGACTATCAGGATCATATCGCTATTGCGCAGCGTGGCACACCGAAGTATCCCTTCCTCTATATGCATCTGACCTGGAGCTATCAGCAGGAGGCAGATGGAGTACGCATGACCTGGACTCAAGATTTTGAGCTGGACCCCGCCGCACCACTGACAAACGAGCAGGTCGTAAAACGCATGCAGACACACATGGAAGAGAACCAGAAGCACTTTAAACAGGTGCTTGAAGCACGCCAGCTCAAGGAGGGCTCTGTATGAGCGATAACAAGCCTATCACACTGATAAATGTGTTCTCCGTCCGACCTGGCAAGCAACAGGAGCTGCTGGATCACGTCAGCGAGTTCTCTGAGCGCGTGGCGAAAAAGATGCCTGGCTTCATCTCCGCCACCTTTCACGCCAGTTTCGACGGTAGTCGCGTTGTGAATGTCGCTCAGTGGGAGAGCACGGAGGCCTTCTACGCCTTTCTCGACTCACCAGGCGGACGCGCCGACCGGGGCCAGTACGGCCATATGACCCAGCGGATTGAATATAACCTCTACACAGCGGCCGCACAGATCGAGCCCACCAAAGAGTAAAGGAGCAACAAATGCTACAGGATGACTGCTTTACTGTCGTCAACGTCTTTACGGTGACACCGGAAAAGCAACAGGAGTTTCTTCAGGATGCCTCACAGTTTGTCGAACGCTTCGTACGCAAGCTACCCGGCTTCATCTGGGCCGGTTTCCTGATAAGCTTCGATGGCACCCGCGTTATCAATATGTCTCAGTGGGAGAGCGAGGAGGCTTTTCTCGCCTTCTTCCACCATCCCGAGGCTCAACCCGACATGAATAGGTACTGGCAACTCGTTGAGAGGGTTGACCATAATCGCTATCAGGTCGCAGCTCAATTTACGCCCGACCTGGAAAAGGGGGAAAATACATGAGCAGGCAAACAGGTGAGCCGATAGTTGTCATCAATGTCTTTACCGTTCAGCCCGAGAAGCAGCAGGAGTTTTTGCGCCTCGCCCTTGACTATACCAACCAGTTCGTGAGCAAAGCGCCCGGGTTTCTCTCGGCCACATTCTATACCAGCCTCGACGGCACGAAAATCACGAGCGTGGCCCGTTGGGAGAGCGAAGAGGCTTTTCTTGCCTTCTCGGCCCCGAGCGAGGACAACGATATAGAGGCTACCAGAGAGAAGGGCGAGCAAACCTTCCTCCACCTGGATTCTAATACGTATCGGGTTGCGGCGCGCTTCCTCTCCGAAGGAGAGTAGTGCTTGTGCTCTCTGGCTGGTCGCTTTGCCAGCCAGAAGCCCGCTGAGAGGTACCTTATCATGAGAGCGATTCACTTTGAGACGTACAACGCGCCTTTTCGCCCGGTACATGTCCCGCTACCCGAACTTCAGGAAGGACAGGTACTGGTCAAAATGACGGCAGCGGCAGTCAATATGCGAGATCACCTTATCCGCAGCGGGATGTATCGCCACGTGCCACCGCCGCTCGGTCCCTCTTCGCCTGTTGTCGGCAACGAGGGCGCGGGAATTGTGGTAGCCACGCGTGAGAGACGCTACCCGGAAGGGACGCGCGTCTTCTTCAGTGATGGCTATCATCTCCCCTGCGGTGGCGTCTGGCAAGAATATGTTGTGGCAGACATACAGCACCTACACCCGGTTCCACCCGGGAAGAGTCTTGTTGAGGCTGCAGCCCTGCGCACTGCCTTTCAATCAGCCTGGATGGCGCTGGAACAGGGCGGCTTCCGACCGGAGATAGAGCCCACTCAGGTGGTACTCGCTCCTGCCATAGGCAGCGGCGTGGGCAATGCCGCCGTACAGCTCGTCAGGGCAAGCGGGGGCCCCGAGGCGCTTACGACGGCGGGGAGCAGCTTCAAAGCGGAGCACGCGCAAGGGCTCGGCTACCGCAATGTGATCGATCTGTCGCGGGAGACTCTCCAGGCCGGAGTTGCACGCCTGGCCGCCGGCGGCGTTGATGTCGCGCTCGATCTGCTGGGCGGCACCTTTACGGCACAGGCTCTCTCAGTGCTCAAGCCGGGAAGGGCCCTGACGCTGGTTGGTTATGCCTCGGGCGATCCGCACGCAACTATCCCGCTCTATGAGCTGATCGGCAAAAAGATTGAGCTTCGCCCGTTCAATCTGCTGCTCGCTCCACAAGAAGCGCGTTCACGGGCCCTGGAACATATTCTCCGACTCTGGCAGGAGAACAGGATACAGCCGCATATTGATCGAGTCTTCCATTTTACGGAAGCCGAGCAGGCCATGCACCATCTGTTGCATGGTCGCCCGTTCGGTAAAGTACTTTTGCTGTTCGATGAGGGAAAACATGATGAGCGAGAGTAAACGGCCCCTGGCAGGCAAGGTCACTATTGTTACTGGCTCCACACGCGGGATCGGGCGGGCAATCGCGCAGCGCCTGGGGCGTGAGGGGGCGGCGGTTGTGGTGACCTATGCCACGAATGTCGACTTAGCACGGGAAGTGGTACAGGCGATTCAGCAAGCTGGTTCGGAGGCGCTCGCACTCCAGATGGATCTGCGCGAGATTGCAACAATTCGCCACCTTTTCGCCCGTACGCTGAACCATTTTGGCAAAGTTGATATTCTGGTCAACAATGCGTCGGGTCTGGCAACGCTGAAGCCAACGGCGAAGCTGACGCAGGCTGAGTATGACAGCATGTTCGACCTTACGAGAGGCGTCTACTTCGCACTGCAAGAGGCGGCTCGCCATATTGCGGATAACGGGCGCATTGTAAGCCTCTCGACGGCTATGACCGCCACCGGTTCGCCGACCAGTGGCGCGTATGTTGGGAGCAAAGCGGCAATTGAACAGTTCAGTATTGCGTTAGCCCGTGAACTCGGCTGGCGCGGCGTCACGGTGAATGTCGTCTCACCCGGGGTGACCGTCGTCAATGGGAACACACACCACCAGATTGCCTCAGGTCGACCGCTTGACGCTTCGTCTCTTCCTCAAGATGAGCAGGAGAAGCGGCGGCTCTATCAGGAGCGTATGGAACAGATCCGCGCGGCAACCCCTCTCGGCCGTCTGGGGACCCCGGAAGATATTGCCAATGTGGTCTCGCTGCTTGTGTCGGCTGAAGCAGGCTGGCTTACGGGCCAGAACATTCGCGCAGCAGGCGGCATTGTTTAGAGCTGACGGGGTGAAGCGTTTTCACCCCCCTCATGGAGGTTTTTCAATGAGCACAAAGAAGGGATTTCGTATCAACAGAGCGCTCTTTGCCTACTTTGCAGCGCTGCTTTTCGCGCTACACCTGATAACCTACTTCATCCCGAGCATTCGTGATGCTACGGTAGCGAATGCCCCACTTATTGCAGAGCCGCGCACGGTAGTGGCGATCGCGGCGGCACTGGTACTTTTCCCGGTAGTCGCGGCGCTTCCTACACCCGAGTGGGTCCGCTACGCCGGTTATGGCTGGCTCGGAGTCGAGGTTGTGACGGAAATAATGCAACTCAACGATGCGCCGACCTCACTGACATTTCTCTCGTTGCGCTACGGGGGCCATATTCTCGCCGGGGCCTGGATAATTGCAGCCTCATGGCGTAGCGACCTGTTGACCAAAATTGTGGGCTCTTTGCTGGCACTTATTATCGTGCTCTACTCCTTTACGGCCTTTCTGCCAGCAGTGGCAGTCATTCTTCTCCCAACTCCTGTACTCTATCCGCTCTGGTTCGTGCTTATCGGGCTTGGTCTGACGCGACAACAGCAGCACCCACGGCTTCAGCTTGAGAGTCAGCAACGCCAGCTTGACCCGATAGGGTAGCCACTTCCTCGACCGCCCCGGTTCAACTTACCCTCCTGCTTCAACCCCCACTCCTACCAGTTGTACCGGGCCCCTGCCCGTACCCGCATACCTTTTCCCGACTCGCCCCCCAAACTGCACCTTTACTCCCTCCCCTTGCTTTGCCGCTATCTTGCGACTAGTGACAGCTTATGTAGCGCTATCCCTGCAACCATACTACAGCGTTACAACTCAGAGCAACTGAAGGAGTTTCAATCCTCAACGACCCTTATGGGTCGCTGCAACGCCCTTTCAACAAGACTGGCGTTGCAGGCGGCAGCGCAAACACCATTTGCGCAAAACTCTTCGGGTATGCCCGATTATGCCTCCCATTTCCACCCCTTATTATCTCCGTCTGATCATGGAGGAATCTCTTCTCTGCCTGAGAAGTTTCCTCATATTGTTGGCCTTCCTGCGCGAACCTCGTGTTCGCGATGTCAGCACCGCTGGTCTGCGCAACCATAACAGACCATTTCTTCTTTCTATATGAAGAAAATGGTTTACCAGAAAGCGGCAGGACGTTCTCCTTCGCTTGATAGAAGACAATCGTTGTGCGAGGATACACGAAGATAGTGAGGACGAACAAGGAGCAAGGGATGCTGATCTACGAAGACAAGCTCGATGGGTCGAAAGCGCAATTCGCCGCCATCGAGGAAGCCATCCGCACCACCCAGTTCATTCGCAACACATGCCTGCGCCTCTGGATGGATGCACGTGGCGTCTCCAGGAATGATCTGCAGCGCTCTTGCGCTGTGCTGGCCAGACAGTTCCCTTTGCGCTCTCCCTCAACTCTCAGGCCCGGCAAGCTGCCGCTGATCGGGCGTGGGCTGCCATCTCCCGCTTCTATGAGCATTGCAAGCAGAAGAAACCAGGAAAGAAGGGCTATCCTGCCGTTCCAGCACGATTGTCGCAGTGTCGAGGACAAGCAGACGGGCTGGAAGCTGGATCCTGATGGGGTACACATTCGCTTCACAGATGGCTGTGGCATTGGCCGGCTGCGCCTCATCGGCTC
>NZ_QKUF01000052.1 GCF_003253565.1 Thermosporothrix hazakensis | reverse complement strand
TACGGGGCTCTGCATGCTATCCCTGTGGTTGCAGTTCCACCTCAATACACCAGCCAGAATTGTTCTGCATGCGGTACAACAGTGAAGAAGTCTCTTTCTGTTCGCACACACATCTGTACTGGTTGTGGTGTCGTTCTGGATCGTGATCATAATGCCGCGTTGAATATCCTGATGCGCGCACTCCAATACGTTTCAAACGGTACCGTAGGGCATACGGGAACCCGCGAGCTCGACTCGCGAAACGCTTCTGGAGACCTGGCCGCTCCTGCGTCCTCCAAACGGAGACGTGGCAAGTCGGGTCGCTGAAAGAAGAACCCCCTGTGCTTTAGCCAGGGGAGTGTCAGATAAGTGTCAAGCATAATCTTGCATGTTCGGCACTTTCCTGTCCGGTTCGAGCCTCAGGAAAAGGCGTTCGCCGAGCACGAAAAGTGATATACTATGAGCGAGAAAGAGAGCCATATACAGAAGTCAAAAGGAAGTACAATATGCGTCTACGCCAGCTCTTTGCTCCGCATTCGTCTCGCACGCTGGCTCCTGTGTACGTCTACAGTGATGAAAAGAGGCGACGACGTTTGCCCGAGCCTCCGCCTTCCCTCTGGGCGCTGCTGCTCGCCTGGATAAAGTATCACGCCACACAAATACGTTGGGATATAGAACGTGCTATTGCGCGCCTGTTGCGTCGTCGTTGGTAAGAGCTAGAGGTCCTCTTGTTGCTTCTCTTCTGTCCCTAACCAGGAAAGGAGATTTCCGGGCGGCCGCTCAAGCGAGAGATCCCCGGTACGGCGCATGCGTGAAAGCGGAACATCGGATGCGTAGCGTGCGCGATATTTCCGCATTACCCGAAGTTGTTGTTTGCGTTCTTTGGCCTCTTGAAACTCGATTGCCAGTCGTCGATAGAGATGTTCCCATTCCTCAAGAATAGCCTGGCGGTCGTGTCGGGCGATAATCTTCAAGCTATTTTGTCCCATGCGTTGTCGTAGCGGCTCGTCCCTGAGGATGCGATCCATCTGGGCGGCCATCTCTTCGCTATTGCCCGGCTCAAACAGGTAGCCATTTTCTTCGTGGTGAACCAGCTCTGGCAGGGCGTAGGAGCGTGCCGCAACTACCGGGAGCCCACAGGCCATTGCTTCCATTGTTGCCAGACTTTGCAAGTCGGCCTCTGATGGAATGGTGAAGAGGGTTGCGGTGCGTCGGAGCGTCAGTAGTTCATCATCGGGGACAAAGCCCAGGAAGCTGATGCGGTCGTTCAGGTTCAGGCTGGCGACCAGGGCGCGAAGATCTGCCTCTGCCGGGCCAGTGCTGACCAGAGCAACATGTGCCCGCTCTTGCATTCTGGCAACCGCGCGAATCAGCACATCAATGCGCTTCTCTTCACTCAGGCGGTTGACATGCAGAATCAGGGGCTGATCTACCGGTAGATTGAAGCGTTGCAATATAGCAGGGTCGGCGGGACCGGGCGTGAACCGCTTGAGATCGATGCCATTGGAGATGGCTCGGGCCGGCGCGCGCAATCCATGCTCATAGAGCAGATTCAGAGCCGTCTGGGTTGGCGCTGTCACATACTCACAGCGGTTACAGAAGGAGACCAGATAAGAGTATGAGATATTGCTGAAGTGTTTACCGATCAATGTATCACCACTCAGCGAACGGCTCATATTGATCGGGAGATAGTGATTTGTGGCAATAACCGGCTTGCGCAAGCCACCCGCCAGAATCTGGGCAATATTGCCCATCACAACCGGGGAATGAATATGGATAATATCTGGATCGCTTTTCTTCAGTAGTTTGCGTACCGGGAGAATCGGGAGGAAAGGAATGCGCAGCCCCTCGTACGTGGGCCAGTCGAAGGAGGCAAAGCGATAGACCCGCACTTTCTGCTCAATGCGGCGCACATCGCGAGCGCCAGAGCTGGGAGCAACAACCCAGACCTGGTGACCACGGTTGGCAAAATCTACCGCAAGACCATGTACGACGGTCGGAACACCTCCGACCATCGGGGGATATTGATCTGTAACAAGCATAATACGCATGGCCTTGATTGCTCCTTCTGTCCTCTCCCCGATTCCTTCGGCCTTCTCAGGCGGCAACACCAGAAAATTGCTTCTGGTGTTGCGGGAGCATAAGCTTACGAAGCCTCACCGGTCTCTTCAGAAACAGGAGTTGGTGACGCGGCTTCTGTGCTCTCAGGCTCGATCTCAGGCAGCTCAACCTTAGGTGCAGCGGCTTTCGCAATGGGCTCCTCCGGGTCAATCTCCAGCTCAATGCCCTGGGGAAGCTTGATATCTTTCGCGTAAATGACGTCGTCAATGTTCTCCAGAACGCTGATATCGACGTCAATCGCAGGCACAATATCAGTGGCGCGACATTTGACGCTGAGCTCGTCGACAAGATGGAGAGGCACCGCCTTGAGATTCTTCACCGCTGGAGATTCACCAACAAAGTGCAGCGGTATCTTCACTGAGATCATCTCTTCCATGTCCACACGCGAGAACTCCACATGGAGGAGGTGACTGGACACGGGATCGTATTGTACTTCCTTAATCAATGCGGTCTGCACTTTCCCATCAGGGAGGCGCAGGGCGTAAATACTCTTGGTCCCGTGCTTTTTGCGCAGGCGCTCAAACTGTACTTCATCGAATTGGATCGGTCTGGATATCTGCTTGTGGCCACAGAGGTTTGCAGGGATAATCCCCTTTGCGCGTAATCGCTTCGTTGCTTTCCCCTGTACCTCACGCGGCACAACTTGCAGTTCTACCTGTTTCGCCATAGACCATATCTCCTTTCGAGTTGCTCACTTTCAAGGCTTCCCTGCTCACCGACTGCTGAAGGTCCTTGTAGTCAGGCCTGATAAGCAGCCCTTGTTTGATATACGAGAGGCGGAGCTATTTCGATACACCGCGCCTCGAATGCGAAGGTCACCCAGACCGCTTCTCAGGCTGAGATACTGTGTCCAGTCGAGGCCTTTCAGGAAGGCATACCCCTTCCTGAAAGTGACTCTCCGGGTTGGCGAACCAAATTGAAGCGTGATTACTTCTTTTTATTCCTTCTCTCTTGAAAGAAGCGTAAAAGTGTTTCTGCATCCATTGTATTTGGTACATCGCTTGCGCGTAACCAGCCTTTGCGTGCAACACCTATACCATAGCGCATATCATCTAACCCTGCAAGAGTGTGGGCATCGGGGCCAATTGGAACCTTGATACCCTTGTCGCGAGCACGATGCACATAGCGCCAGTCGAGGTCGAGCCTGGCCGGGTTGGCGTTAATCTCGATGCAGACCCCGTGCTCGGCGGCTGCGTCGATGACCGCTTCCAGATTGATTGCATAGCCCGCACGTTCGAGGAGAATGCGCCCGGTCGGGTGTCCGATAATGTTGACATAGGGGTTCTCAATGGCGCGGATCATGCGCTGTGTTTGCTCGGTCTCGGATAATTGAAAGTTGCTATGGATGGAGGCGATAACGAAGTCGAAGCGGGCCAGAATCTCATCATCATAGTCAAGTGACCCATCGCGCAGGATATCGCACTCGGTGCCTTTCAGGATACGAAAACGCCCGGCATATTCGGCGTTCAGGCGGTCGATCTCAGCCCATTGCTCTTCCAATTCCTGGAGGGTCAGGCCGCCCGCATAGGCCGCAGCTTTGCTATGATCAGTAATCCCGATATAGGAATAGCCGCGCTCAATACAGGCTTCAGCCATCTCCTTAAGCGTATTCTTGCCATCGCTATAGGTGGTATGGGCGTGAATGATGCCCTGTAGATCGTGTTCAGTGATGAGGTCGGGGAGCGCGTACCGGGTCGCGGCCTCAATCTCTCCCATGTCCTCACGGAGCTCAGGCGGAACGTACTGCATATCAAGTGCCGCGTACATGTCAGCTTCAGTCTGGCAGGGGACCAGCTCCTCTTTTCCTTCTACGATCTTGAACAGGCCGTAATCGTTGATCGTCATCTGCATGTTCTGCGCACGACGGCGCAGCGGAATGTGATGTTCGCGTGAGCCGGTGAAATGGTGCAGCGTATATGGGAAGTGGCTGTCAGTAACGACGCGCAGGTCAACCGCGATACCGCTGTGTAAGACAACGCTGGACTTGGTCGTGCCCTTGCCTGTAATGGTTGCGACCGAGGGCTGCGAGGTGAAGAAATCCATGATCTTCATGCGTATTGCGTCATCGGCGTTATCGGCAACGCTCAGCACAATATCGATATCCTTCACGGTCTCGCGGCGACGACGCAGGCTGCCTGCAACTTCTAACCGGACGACTTCAGAAAGCGTGGCCAGCGCGGCGCGGATCTGTTCGGCCTCGTGTTCTGCGACATTGATGCGGTGGCGCTCAGTATGTTTACTGAGGAAGTCAATGCCCTCAAGGATCTTATCCTGTGTCTTTTTGCCAAAGCCTGGCAGGTGAGCAACTTTGTTCTCCTTGCAGGCCTGTTCCAGCTCGGCCATACTGGTAACCTTCAGATGGTCGTAGATCGCGTTGATCTTTTTCGGGCCAATGCCGGGCAAGCGGAGCATCTGAAGCTTGATGGCGGGGGTTTGTGCGCGCAGTTCGTCAAGAAACGAAATGGTGCCTGTATTGATCGCTTCCTCGATACGCTTGATGATCGTTGGTCCCAGGCCGGGAGTGCCCTTGAGCTTCTTATCCTTCACAAGCTGCTCAATATCGCCGTCCAGCCCATTGAGCGCCCGGGTCGCGTTTTCATAGGCCCGCTGCTCATAGACATTGCTGTCTTCTTTTAAAGATAACAGGACACCGATTTCCTCAAGCATCCTGGCGATCTGTGCTTTGTCCATAACAACCTTCTTTCAATCTAAAAAGAAGTCAAAGTATTCTGGCCGTGCGGAAGAGACCTCAAAAGGATGACGCCCGCGCAGGTCACGATTGAGATAGCGCTTACAATCGAAGTGGACGAGGAGCCAGCAATACATAGGATTGGAGACAAAAACGGCATCCCACGGTTTCTCGTCTCCCATATCCAGTATCTTATTGCAGACAAAGCATTTCACCAATCCAGCTTCAACTGCTTTCTCATACCAGGACAGAACGAATGCGTGCATATCGTCCAGCGTCATATAGTCCAGACAATCGGGCGGATAGCCGAAGTCGACGGGATCCGGGCATTCGCGAAAGTCGCTATCTGCCCGACTCAGAGCGACCAGCGGCGGCTTGACCGTGATTTTGATCTCGTCGTGTTCGGGATCGTCGCCGGAGGTCAGGACATCGGTCAATAGGAGCTTTTCCCGTGCGAACCAGTTCAGTAATTCATTGCGCATTCTTTCTATTCTCACACAAGGTCACTTTTGTGGGTTTCATCTGTTTTGGCGCGTTGCCAGCGTTCCAGCCACTCGGCGGAGGTATAGGAAGAGAAGTCGCGTCCCTCCTCGCGTGCGAGGCGTTCCATGCTCTGAAAACGCTGTTTGAATTTTCGGTTTGCGTGGCGCAGGGCCTCCTCTGCATCCAGTTTGAACCAGCTTGCGAGCAAGACAACGACAAAGAGGATATCACCGAGCTCATCAAGCCGCTCTTCTGCTGTGTTGGCCTGGCGGAACTCCTCAAGCTCTGTTCCTAGCTTGGTGATGATCTCGTCCACTTGATCATAGCGGAAACCAGCGCGCATGGCCCGTTTCTGGTATTTCTGAGCGATCATAGTCGCGGGCATGCCCTGCGGAACACCATCAAGGAGCCCTGTTTCTTCAGGCTGAATGCCCGCCTGACGCTTCTCCGCTTTTTTGATCTCTTCCCAGTTCAGAGCGACCTGCCCGGCTGTCTCGGCCTCGGCAGTGCCGAAGACGTGGGGATGACGACGGATCATCTTCGCGTTGATCTGTTCATAGACATCGCCAAGCGAGAAGTCGCCTTCCTGCCGTGCTATTTCGGCGTGGAGATAGACCTGTAGAAGCAGGTCACCAAGCTCTTCGGCCAACTTTTCCATGTCATTTTCTTCCAGCGCCTCTACCACTTCATACGTTTCTTCGATGACATAGCGAGTCAGGCTCTGGTGTGTTTGCTCGCGGTCCCAGGGGCAGCCGTCTGGATCACGACGCAGGCGCATGGTAATAGAGCGCAGGGTTTCGGGCAGGCGGAGCGAGGTAAGCTCATCGACGGGCGGGACATAGAGCGTACAGAGGTGATTGGTAACGTTGGTACGGTCCAGCTCATAGAGCGGGATTTCAAGGACCGGCTCCTCGTTTGCACTGAGTCCCGCGAGGCGAACCAGGCGGACCGGCCACTCATCCGGGTAGAGCTCGCCCAGGACTAGCTTGATATCACTGGCAAGGCGGCGGTTGTAGATCTGCGGGATCAGCAGAGGGGCGGTTGGAATGAGAGCGCCCGCAATCTCGTTACTTTCCAGAGCGGCGAGACGTGTAGCTTCCAGAATCTGAAGACCGCGGTCATAGGGATCAAGTGAAAGGAGTTCACAGACCGGCTCAAGCAGAGAGAGGCCGGCGACGATCCGGGTAGTGATTCCGCGTTCACGGGCCTGTTGTACGAGCAGTTGTACTGAGGACTCTCCGATCAGTGGATGACCGGGCACTGCGTAGATAATGGGTTGTTGTGCCGCAAGCTGGCAGACCTCGGAAGCGATGCGCTCATAGAGTGTATCCCAGGTGTCTGACTCATCGTAGAGGTGGTCAAAAGACCTGATTTGCAGCTCCGGGAGCTCTTGCTTGAGGGCTGCGGCGGCAGGGTGCAAGGTGGTTCGGAAGTAGACGATCTGCTGTTGTTCGGCGGCTTGTGTGAGCAGGGTGTGCGCCTGAACAGTAAGATCATATATGGAACCCGGGCCTAAGCCCAGGATAGTCAGCATCGGTGTATTCATAAGATTGGCTTGAAAACTCTCCTTCGTAGAAAGCACGTTTTAATTTTTCTTGTTCTTGAGTGTATTAGGCTGCGTAGCAGTATGTCAAATGGACTCAGCCTCGTGAATTGGCATTGTCACAACCTTAGCGACGTGTTATGCTTTGTAATGAAAGAATATCATGAGTGTTGCCCGCTCTTTTACGGGTAGCCCTAAGGAGGGACTAATACGTATGGCGTCCGCACAAAGCCAAAAACCAACCTGTCCTGAGTGCAACCAGGCAGATAAAGTTAAGACGATGCAGGCAGCATACGATTCTGGTGTTACTCGTTGTGCGCCTCCCGACATGCCAACGCGTAATGTGCCGATGTTCAAACCCATCGCTATTAGCGTGGTGCTCGTTGCTATCTGTGTGTTCCTGATTATCGTCTTGCTTGGAGGTATGGAAGCGCATCTTGACCCGACCATCGCTGTTATACTGGTGGGTCTCACGCTCGCTGTTACCGTGCTTGCATTGGTGCTTTCTTATATCGCCTTCCAGCGTGTGGTGAAGGGCGATAACGAAGCAGCCCTGCGTTTTCCGGCCTGGGATAAGGCTATGGAGCGCTGGAACAGCCTGTACTACTGCGCACGGGATAACGTCGTTTTTGATCCGAGCAACGGCCATGTTCTGAATGATGCAGAGCTGGTTCGCATCCGCGCATACGATGAATTGGAAGCGCGTCAGGAAATGGCGGCAACTGCACGGCAGGCATAGTATTACTGTTCAAGCAATGTCCTTGAAAAGAACAGATGAACGGGAGTCTTGTACCGATAAGCTCCAATTTTTTACTTTTTCCCTGTTGTGCCTTGAAGCATTATAGCGGTGTTGTCGGGTAGCGTGCTTACCGAACAACGCCTTTTCCCGTATTTCATGATGCATTCCGGACCGATGAAGGGAGGGAAAAGAAGAAGGCTCTTTTTTCCCTCCCTTGTATTATGCCACGATTCGTTGATTTTGGCCTCCTCACCCGCCAGCCATCATATTCTCATCGGTTGGATCGCGTATGATCCAGTTGGCCTGTGTCTCGGAGCCATATTGTTTCATTCGCTGCCGCTCTTCGTTACGGCGCGCCTGCTCATATAGGTTGTGCGCGGCTCTAGCTGGATCAAAGCTCATCGTTTGTTCAAGCTCAGGAGTATGTGCGATGAAGTCAAACTTCTCAGCGATGGAACGAATGGTGTGGGGATCGGTGATCTTCTCGTCCTGGATCAGTCGATACGCCTTGATCAGGACTCCCTCCTTGAGCTGTTGCACTGAGGGTGAGGTGGCAGACTGTGGAAGCACTGCCGCTTGTTCAAGGGTTGTCTCTCTGGCTGCTTCTGGGTCCACTGGTGTTGCTCCCTCAATTGGATCGCTATCGACGACATAGAGGCCACGCGGTACGATAGACACATCTCGAATGGTAATCCAGTTGATCTGTACCCCCCACAGAGCGACTCGCTCGACCATACGCTGATAGAGGTAAGCATTGACGCGCTCCCAACGGGCATTAGAGGTGAAGTCATCGACCTGCGGATTCAAGACAGGCTCGCCTGTCAGCCCTTCCGGCCAAACAATGAAGTCCGCAGGGCTAAAGGTGGTGCCTATCTGCTGAAGCTCGACAACAAAGAGCTCTCGCAGGCTATGCTCCCAGTTGGAGACCTGCGTCACGGCTAGGTAGGCATCTTCAGGGAGAAGCTGATAGGAAATGGTCGCCCGGAGAATCAGATCCTCATCGCGTGAGACCTGGACCCGCTGTACAGGGCTGATCCACTGCTTTTCGCCGGTGCTGAGCTCGTGCGTGATTTTTTCCCAGGGAGGCACAAAATGGAGTCCAGGATAGAGCGTGTGGTGATATTTCCCTGAGACATACACGACTGCAACATAACCATCCGGGATCTGGTGAAAGGTTCGGCGAGCCAGCAGGACACAGATGGCCAGCATCAGCACAAGGGCCACGATGCCGATAATTGGCCCATAGAGGGTAAAGCAGCCCACGAAGGCAAAGACAAACAGGCCGACCAGGCTGACAAGCATCCAGAGGCCGTTCTGGGTTCCCAGATAGTAGATGATAGTTCCCTGGACCAGCGCCAGGATAATCAGGAGAATGGCAATCGGCCAGAAAGCGCTTGCCGGAAACCAGGCCGTGCGATTGGCGATAGCAGGTAAAACGAAGAGAGCGGTGAGGCCACCAAAGAGGAGGGGAAGTCCGATCAGGCTCCCGTAATAGGTCAGGGTAGACCGAAGAGAGGCGGAGGCAGGTTCTACCGGCTCACCCTCTTCTTCATATCCATTGTATTCCTCTCCATCATCTGTGGTAAAGTCCTGGGAGTGAGGTATTTCCTCCTCAAGGAACTCTTGCTCATAATGCTGATCGTCCCGGGACCACGGCTGGCCCGGGCCTTTCCCGTCTGTAGGCATAGGAACTCACACCTTCCTCATGTCTCATTGCCAGGGACTCAAGCTTTCTGCATCTTCTTTTTTATACCACATGTACCGCAACCTCCGCCGCCTCCTTTTGCACTGCAACACCCACCGCCGCCACAGGTACAGCTTGATTTTCCGCAAGCACAGCTTTTCTGAGAAGAGGACTGTTCATCTACGGGAACTTGAATGGTCACACCGCTTTCCAGCATGACTTCAACCGAATTTTTTGGCACATTGACCGAAACGACCTTGCCGGGGCCGCTTGGAGTATCGAGCATGGTGCCGATTTGGGGCATCTGTTGCTTGGCCTGAATATAGTTGTCGTTTTCGTAGGCAAGGCAGCACATCAGGCGGCCACAGACACCGGAGATTTTCGTTGGATTGAGGGGAAGTCCTTGTTCTTTTGCCATCTTGATGGAGACGATACCAAAGTCGGTGATCCAGGAGCTACAGCAGAGCGTTTTGCCGCAGGGGCCAATACCGCCTTGAAGCTTTGCCTGATCGCGAGCGCCGATCTGTCTGAGTTCAATGCGGGTGCGGAAGGTTGCGGCGAGGTCACGAACAAGGCCGCGGAAGTCAACGCGTTCATCAGCGGTGAAGTAGAAGGTCAGGCGGCTGCCATCGAAGGTGTACTCGGCTTCGACCAGCTTCATGGGTAAGCGATGTTGAGCGATGCGTTCGGCACAGCGTACCATTGCTTCCTTTTCTTTGCTCTTAAAAGAAAGCATCATGCGGAGCTCATCTTCGGTTGCCAGACGTTGTACCGGCTTGAGAGGCTCGGTCAGGTCGCTCTCAGGGATCTTCTTTGAGGCGATTACCACGCGTGCCGCTTCGATGCCGCGCACAGTTTCGACAATCACATATTGTCCATTGTTGAAAGTCTGTCCCTGCGGATCAAAATAGTAGATTCGGCCTGCCGGTCGAAAGCGAATGCCAACAACAACAACGTAATTATGTGTCTCAATCCCTGTATTCGTCGCCAGATTCATCGGCCACTCTTTACCTAGCTTCTAGGCTAAGAAAGGATGCAGCCGCGTTGCTGCATCCCTCTCCTCGCTCTTACATATCGTTTGTGAGAAGAATTGCTTCTGCCACTTCGCGCATTGATTTGCGATTGTTCATGCTGGCCTTCTGGATTTTGCGGAAAGCTTCCTGTTCAGTAAGTCCCTGTTTCTCCATCAGCAGCCCTTTGGCGCGTTCAACAATCTTGCGGGTTTCCAGGGTCTCGCTCAAACTTCGTGCTTTCTCTTCCATTGCCCGGAACTCGTTGTAGCGAGCAAGGGCAATTTCAATCGCAGGAGCAACCTCGCTCTCACGCAATGGCTTGACAATATAGTTCACGACGCCTGCTTCTTTGGCGCGGTCAACAAGGGGTTGATCGCCAAAGGCCGTGAGCAGCAGCACCGGTGCAATTTTCTCTTGTGTGAGAATTTCGGCGGCGGCAATGCCATCCATATCAGGCATGCGAATATCCATAATAACCAGATCTGGTCGTAGTTCACGTGCCAGATTGACAGCACTCTGACCGTCACCGGCCTCGCCGACTACCAGATAATTCTGCTTGGTCAGCACATCTTTCAGGTCCATGCGCTGAATAGCTTCGTCGTCAGCGATAATAATTCTAATTGGCATAAGGTCACCTCGTTACAGCCTTGGTATCATCCACCGAGACTCATTAGATAGATAACAGTTATGAATCCCCTCTCTATTAGTAATAGAGTATATCATAACCTGTTCGAATGAGTCGATAGGCAAACAGCTTGTCTCTTAAAAATAGGCTCGTGAGCGTTGTATCCTGCGCTGCACATCGCAGTTTTAGCTCTTCCATTAGAAAGCGAGCACCGGATAACTCAAGAGGACGCTACGAACCTTGTTTTCCGGAACAGGCTGCATCCAGACTCGGCTATGATTCCAGCGCTGTCAGTCAGGGACAGATCAGGCAACGTCGAGAACGGCATCTCCTCTCAGGATATGAGCAAGTTCGCGGGCTTCACGTGAGATCTGGCGCAACTGTTCGGTACTGATAGTTTGACGCGCATCGGAAATGGCCTTTGCTGGATCATAGTGCGTCTCAATAATCAGGCCATGAGCGCCAGCGGCGATACTCGCACGAGACATCGCGGGGACCAGTTCGCGCTTGCCCGTTGCATGGCTTGGATCGATAATCACAGGCAGATGTGTAAGTTCTTGCAGGAGAGGAACGCAGGTGAGATCAAGGACATTGCGCGTCTGGGTATCGTAGCTCCGAATGCCACGCTCACATAGCATCACGTTCGGGTTGCCTGAAGCAACGATGTATTCGGCTGCGAGTAACCATTCCTCAATGGTCGCAGAAAGACCACGCTTCAGGAGCACCGGGAGCTTTTTGCTGTGGCGACCGACCGCCTGAAGCAGGGCATAGTTCTGCATATTGCGCGCGCCGATCTGAAGCACATCGGTGTATTCTGCAACCGTGTCGAGCATTGCGATGTCCATAACTTCAGTGATAACGGGAAGTCCTGTCTCTTCGCGTGCCTCTGCGAGCAGGCGCAGCCCCTCTACACCCAGACCCTGGAACTGGTATGGAGAGGTGCGCGGTTTGAAAGCTCCGCCACGCAAGACCTGACCGCCAGCCTCCTTCACTTCGCGAGCGATCCGCAGGATCTGTTCACGATTTTCAACCGAGCACGGTCCCGCCATGATGACCGGTACAGATGTTGTACCACCGACTGTAACCGGCGTGCTGGAACGTGAGTTGCCAATGGTGATGCTACTGGTCTCTTGCTGGAATGTTCGGCTCACTAACTGGTAAGGAGTTTTGACGGGGGTAAGCTTTTCAACGGCGGGATGTTGGAGGAGGATCTGCTGCGCTTCGGGGTCAATCGCTTTGTTCTCGATCACAAGGACCTCACGACTGCCCATACTGGTACAGACAGCAGGTAACATACTATCTGCTAATCGATTCAACAACGACATCAATTGTGCGCGATCCTGACTGCTGGCCTGGCTGTTGATGGTGATGATCATGGTTCGCATCCTCTCTTTGTATCTTTGGTACGACAATTTCAGGTAAACAAAAAAGCAGAGGTTTTTTTTCCTCTGCTTCCAGCATGATAGCGTTTTTTGTGCTCAGCTCAAAGAGCCCACCATCATGCTGGAGGGCTAAACCAGTAATAAAAGTAAAACTGTGTGTTGTCATTTCTCTGGTTCTGGCTGAGCATCGTTCTTACCGTTTTATGCTTTCTTCTCTAATCTTGCTTCTTCGGCGTATTCGCCGATACCTTTTTGTGATTCTGTAGCAATTATAAGGGGGTAATGCAAGGAATGTCAAGCCTAAAGGGGGGGAATAGCCAGTTGAGGGGTATTTCTTTTTTTTCTTGCTTGCCTCATTGCACGATCTTTAAGATAATGGAAGGGAAGCGCTCGCGCGGGTGAGAGGGAACATGGAGAGGGGTTGACTGCTTTTTTGCAAGCAGAGAAAACGTGTCAGAGCGTTCACTTTTGTAAAGATTGTGGGTGGATATTCACTGATGAAGCAAGTACGACTTTCCGAGGGGTGGCAGCTCAAACAAAGAAATGCTTCGCTCTCGTTGATTGATGATTTTACCAGCCTGGATGGGTGGCTCTCCGCAAGCGTGCCGGGCGTGGTTCATCTGGATCTCTTGCAGCAGGGCCAGATCCCTGACCCCTTCACCGGCACAAATGAAGAGCAATTGCAGTGGATTGGTGACTGCGATTGGCTGTATCGCTGTGAATTTGAGATCCCTGACGAACTGCGTCAGGCGCAGGTGGTGGAGCTCTGTTTTGATGGACTGGATACCTTCGCTACGGTCTGGTTCAATGGCACCAGGATTATCGGCTGTGAGAACATGTTCCTCTCGTATCGTGTGCCTGTAACAAAGCTGTTACGCCCTGGACGCAACACATTGCATATTCTCTTTGAAGCTGCTATGCCGCACGGCAAAGAGCGTGAGGCACAAGAGGGCGTGCGCTCGCTCTGGAATGGCGATTCCAGCCGGGTGTATGTGCGCAAGGCGCAGTATCACTATGGTTGGGATTGGGGCCCGGTCTTTATGACGTCTGGTCCCTGGCGTCCGGTGCGGTTGGAAGCCTATGACGCTCGTATCGCCGAGCTGCATTGTCCAGCAAACGTGGCGGCCGATCTGCGGAGCGCAACCGTACCGGTGAGCGTCCAGGTACAGTCTGCTGCCGCGCTGACTGATGCTGAACTGCATCTTGTGGTGGAAGCGCCCGACGGCTCACAGGTCACAACCGCAACGCTTCCCGTGACCGAAGAGGCCGAACTGCAACATACGTTTACGCTGGAAAACCCGCAACTCTGGTGGCCGCATGGCTACGGTGAACAGCCTCTCTATCGTGTGGTGGCAACACTGTGCAAGGGTGATGTCGTCTATGATGAGCGCTCGCAGCGGCTTGGTCTGCGGCGTCTGGAATTAATTCAGCGTCCTCTGGCCGAGAAGCCTGGCACCAGCTTCTTCTTTCAGATCAACAATGTGCCCATCTTCTGCGGGGGTGCGAACTGGATTCCGGCTGATTCGTTCCTGCCACGGGTGACACCGGAGCGCTATCGTCGCTGGCTGCAACTGGCTGTCGATGCGAACATGAATATGCTTCGCGTCTGGGGTGGTGGTATTTACGAGGAGGATGTGTTCTATGACCTCTGCGACGAAATGGGACTGCTGGTCTGGCAGGATCTGATGTTTGCCTGTGCGCTCTATCCGGCCTCGGAGTGGTTCCAGGAGAGCGTGCGCAAGGAGGTCGATGAGAACCTGCGCCGTCTGCGTCATCATCCCTCTATTGTGATCTGGGCCGGAAATAATGAGGATTACCAGCTCGCGGCCTCTGAAGGGAAATATGATCCTGCTTTCCAGGGTGACTTTACACAGACCGAGTTTCCTGCCCGGGTGCTCTATGAGCGGATGTTCCCTGAGTTGTGCGCGAAACTGGACCCAACGCGTCCATACTGGCCCGGTAGCCCATATGCCGGAGCCAATCCCGATGACCCCACACAGGGTGATAAACATGCCTGGGGCATCTGGCAGACGCTGGAGCCCTATCAGAATTACCCGCAGTATGCCGGTCGCTTCGTCAGTGAGTTTGGGATGCAGGCATTTCCAGATGTGCGCACGCTGGCTTCGGTTGCGGAGAAAGAGGAGCTGTATCCGCAGAGCCGTACGCTTGATTTTCACAACAAGGGGCTCTATGGTCCGGAGCGCATCGCGGGCTATATTCAGCAGAATCTGCGCATTCCCGGAAACACACTGGAAGAGTATATCTATGCGTCTCAGTTCGTGCAGTCGGAGGCTATCGGGGTCGCTATTCGGAGCTGGCGGCGGCTCTGGAGAGGTGAAGGGCGTGAAGAGACTGCGGGTGCGCTTGTGTGGCAGTTAAACGACTGCTGGCCGGTAACGAGTTGGGCACTGGTTGACTATGCGCTCCGGCCCAAACCGTCTTACTATACCATTCGCCGTGAGCTTGCTCCGTTCGCGCTCGGGATCGCTCATGCCGGACAGAAGCGAGTCGCGATCTGGGGGGTCAGTAGCCTGCGCACAGAGCAGCATGCTGAACTTGAGGTGCGAGTCTGGAAGCTGGATGGTATCCTTGTAACCGAGGAGAAGCGCCCGGTGACGTTGCTCCCGAATCAGGCAACCGAGCTGATGGAAAGCGAGCAAGAGCTGAACGGGAGCTGTGTGATCGCTGTGCGGTTACTCGTTCAGGGTGAGGTGCTGGCGCGCGCGTCGCTCTGGCCGGAGCCCTTCAAGTATCTGACGTTGCCCGATCCCGGGGTCACGGTGGAACGCCTGGATGAGCAGACCGTGCGTGTGCAGGCGCAGCGGCCGGCTAAAGGTGTCTACCTTACCGCAAATGATGGCGTCAAGTGGAGCGATAATATGCTTGATGTCTTCCCGGGTGATCCTCAGGTGCTCGTCGCGGAGGGCCTGGACGAGACCGAGATTACCGTGCGTAAGCTCTAATTTGCAGGTAGAAAAAAAGGATGTCCCCTGTGATCTCGCAGCGGGACATCCTTTGACTGTCTGTTTAGCGGCGTTTTTCTTTGCGCTGTTGCAGACGATACTGTATATAGAGATCGTCGTCAGCGCCCTTTTCTCCCTGTTTGATGGTTGGCTGTACACGCGGGGTCGAGCTCTCTTTGCTAGAAGAGGGCTTTTTCCCACGGTTTGTATTCGATGTTGTGTTGAAGCGTGGCAACAGATCGAACTTGACTAGAACAACAAGCAGAACGATAAGAGCGATAATAAAGATCAGGCTTGATGTTGTGATACGCAGCGGTAGGCCGAAAAGATGTTCGAGTAGAATGCGTTCCCATCCAAGCGCATTGGTAAGGGTGATGACGCCGTAGCTTAACACGTTGGCGACAAGCATATAGATGAGCAGGCCCAGGATCCAGCGAGTTTTAAAGAGCGGAGCTGGTTTAGATGGGCTTTTCGGCTTCTCCGCCTTTGTCTCCTCTTCTTTGGTGTCCTTCCCCTCGTGCTTCTGAGCCTTGTTACGTGATGCACGGGCCAGGCGCGCCCGCGCTATCTCCTCCGGCTGCGTCTCCTGACTTTTTCCGACCTTTGAGAAGAAGCCGGGGAGGCGGCGACGTGATGGGGCCGGAGACTCCTCAACAGTATCAGCCTCAAGCGTCTGGACGGCGACAGCATGACTCTCCTCGGCTGCTGATGTGCTCTCCTCCGGTGTTGGTTCTACGGAATGAAGCACGCCCTCAGGCGAAGTCACGATCACTGCGCGCTGGCGCTTTGCTTTTCTTCGTCTGGTACTGACTTTGTACTCCTGGGTCATAGTTCTCGTTCTCCTGAACATTTCGCGGTTCAAGCGTATGCTCTCCGCTTATTGTGGGTTCTCGCTTTCGTTTTTTTCCTGCGAAACCTGTACTTTCGGTTGTTCTTCGTGGTATTGCTCACGTGGCGGTTGCTCTCTTCGCATTGGCTCTGCCGCATGCGGATAACCTGCATGTGGTGCTGTATAGGCCGGAGGGGGAGCGTAGATCGACGCGGCAGGCCCCTGACCTTGAAGATTCGCGTATGCCGGAGGCATCTGATATTGTTGTTGTTGCTGTGGGGGCTGTGGGACCTGGGGAACTGGTGGCTGCGCAGCTTCCAGCGCAGCAAGACCGGCCTGAGCTATATCATCATCACGGCCCGGGGCATTGCCTCCACTGACGCCAATGCCACCAATGGTTGCGCCATTGACACGAATGGGCCATCCGCCATCCGCCAGAATGAAATTGCCATCGGTCATCTGGGCCAGGCTGGAAGCGAAGCCAGGAATATGTGCTGCCCACTGGGCGACCGAATGGGTCGACTGGTTAAACATGACTGCTGTTGTGGCTTTGGCAATACTGATATTTCCGGTTGCCCAACCATAGGGGCTCATCATGCGCTCGAAAAGAACCAGATGTCCACCAGCATCAACAATCGCGATACTGACGGGGCTACGCAATTCGCGCGCGCGTTGTTTGCAGGCTTCCATGATTCTGCGGGCCAAGTCGATTGTAATGCTCACAGCCTAGAACTCCTTAAAATTTCTTATTTTACATAAGATAATGCTTCTTCAAGCTCTTTTTTGTCTGGCTCGAAAGAAGAAAGTAAGAAAAAGGGCAGCTCCCCGGATACTGGTTTTCAGGTGCAGTAAACGAAGCGAAAAACAGATTCTGTTCTCTTTCCCTCCCTTGCCCTTTCTGACCGCCGGACGCGTCACAGAAAGTGTGCAAGTGTGTGGCTTCATTGTACCGCACCTGAGGATGCCATGCAATGAGGTATATTTAGGCTAAAGATGCTATTTTGATGTATCGCGTCCGAGCAATGTAACCTTCTCCTTACGCCAGACGAGCTTGCTGTACTTCTCTTCAACAAGCTGGTGTGCCAGTTCCCATTCTGAGGCGGTTACATCTCCTGGCTCAAAAGGTACCTGTAATGCTTTCCCGAAGCCAATACAGAACGCTTCTGCCACTTGTTCCCATGTAGCCTCTGGTGCAAAGGTGTGGAGCGGCGTTGTTTTGGTTCGATAGACAGCCAGCGCCTCGGCGCGTGCATCTTCATCGGGGAAGCGAAGCAACTCAAAGAATTCTGATGCCCGGTCATCGAGTGGCAGTGAGCCCTGTTGAAGCAGTGATTCGTCTTTCCAGACTTGAGCGCTGCCCACAAGCTTAAAGCCTCCGCTGGTCAGATCCGCCTGCGTCGACGAGGCAAAGCACGCGGCAGAGGGATTTTTTCGGACGCGCTCGTCACTGATCTCGGCATGGATGCCAAGCCGCTCCAATGCTGCCAGCAATCCCTGAGAGAGATAGGCATAGGCGGCAACGACACCGGAAGGTACACCTTCACGCTTTCCGATCACGATGCTATAGGTAAATTCGTCGCGGTGATAGACGGCGCGACCACCTGTCGGGCGGCGGACCAGTGCAACGCCTCGCTGCTCGCAAACGTGCTGTAAAATCTCGCGTTCGATGCTCTGGAAACGCCCGAGCGAAATAGAGGGGCGATCCCACCGAAAGACGCGCAGCGTAGGCGGGACTTTTCCCTCGATATGGTGCAGAAGAATGGCTTCATCAAGTGCCATGTTCAACATGGCATCATGCGTGCCGGTATCAATAAAACGGTATGCTGATTGCATATGACTTTCTATCCTTTCGCATGGCCGAGAGGGCAAAAGTGGTATCAGGTTTTAGCCCTGTGCCTGACGGGCCCGGGCGGCTGCTTTCCACTTTTCTCGCTGCTGTTCACGAACTGCTTCTGAGGCGGGTTTGTAGCGTTCCAGGAACTCATCACGATAGGCGATGTAGTTTCCGGTGATAATCGCTTCGCGCAGTTCAGCGGCCAGACGAAGCATAAAACGTAGATTATGAATGGTTCCCAGACGATAGTACAACTGCTCTTCCGCACGCAGCAGGTGATGGACGTAGGCCGCGCTATAATTGCGGCAGGTGTAACAGTCGCATCCCTCCTCTATTGGCCCGGTGGCGGTCCGATAGCGTGCGGCTTTGATGCTGATGCGTCCAGAACGCGTAAAGAGACCCCCGTGGCGGGCGACGCGCGTCGGGAGCACGCAGTCAAACATGTCCATCCCGAGCCCGACACCCATCACCAGATCTTCGGGAGAGCCAACACCAAGCAAGTGACGCGGCTTCTCGCGTGGCAGTTCGGGCGTGACATAGCGCAGCATCTCCCACATCGTGGCCTTTGGCTCGCCAACTGAAAGCCCACCAATCGAGAACCCGGTGAAAGGCATGCTGCCGATAATACGGGCGCTTTCACTGCGCAGCTCTGGCTCAAAGGCCCCCTGTACGATGCCAAACAGGGCCTGTTCCGGGCGCTGGCGCTCTTTTTCGATCAGGGCTCGTTCCTCCCACCGATGTGTCTGTTCCATTGCTTTGCGGGCTTCCTGTGGCGGACAGGGATAGGGTGCACAAATATCCAGTGGTAAGATAATATCAGCGCCTATCTCTGCCTCTATCTGCATCACGCGCTCGGGCGTCAGGGTGTGATAGGAGCCATCCAGATGGGATTTAAAGGTCACCCCATCCTCATTGAGCTTGCGCAAGTGTCCCAGACTCCATACCTGAAAGCCGCCACTATCGGTCAAAATGGGTCCATCCCAGTGCATAAAGGAATGGAGACCACCGAAGGTGTCAATTAGCTGCGAGCCGGGGCGGAGCATCAGATGATAGGTATTTGAAAGGATGATCTGAGCGCCGACGGCTTTGAGCTCTTCCGGTGAGACACTCTTCACCGTTGCCTGAGTACCGACGGGCATAAAGATAGGAGTGCGAATGGTTCCATGAGGAGTGCGAAGCGTTCCCGCGCGAGCCCAGCTCTCAGAACACTCCGCGTCTATTGTAAACTCAAACACTGTTGACATCAATCTATCTTCTACTGAAAAAGGGTTTGTCAGAAGAAAAGGTATCGCTAACCTTCTCCTTATTGTCTCATAAACGTCAAGCATTGGCGAATCTTTAGCCCTGCCCGAGAAACAAACACATGCTTTGATGCGAGATGAGCCGCGTGCAGCAGTAATGCTGGATAATGTCGAGTATAAAATATACATAAAATTACTGACCATATGGTACATTTAACCGTAAAACTACTTGCAAAACGTGAAAAGATGATGTATGCTGTTTTTCGGTATCCATCGCGGTCTCGCAACGGTGTCGCCCAGAGTACGAGTCCCACGCTGGTAGGGGGATAGACACACTGGTGCATCTGCTGAATCAAGGGCCCGGAGGTTTACCATTTTCGTGACACTTTAAGGAGGTCCTAGTTGAGCTTCGTTGACAAAACCTTGAAGTGCGTTGAATGCGGAAACGATTTTGTGTTCAGCGCCGGAGAACAAGAATTCTACCAGCAGAAAGGTCTACAAAACCAGCCTCGTCGCTGTCCTTCCTGCCGTGCCAACCGTCGTGCTGCTGCTGGCAGTGGCACTCGTACTGAACGCGCTCCGCGAGAAATGCATACGGTTATTTGTGCCGATTGTGGTACTGAAACACAGGTCCCCTTCCTTCCCAGGCATGATCGCCCTGTCTATTGCAGTTCATGCTTTGAGAGGCGTGGGTTAGCTCGCAGTCGAGCAGAGGCATAGGCTATTCCCCTGGAACCAGGGAGTATGTTTTGCCTGACCGATGCTGCTATTTCGGCTGTATCACATTCGCAAGCGTAGAAATGATGGAGGATGAGGTCAGGGTCTGTTCCTGATCTCGTCCTTTTCTCTTATCCCTTTCTCCTCCGCTCTTCGCCTGTTTACTACATCTTCCTTCCCGTTCTGAAGGCCGTTTATGGACAACGGAAATCGGGAAAGTGGCTGGAATAAACGTGACGGCTTTCTCTGTTTATTCGTTTAAGAGCTAAGTATACTTTCTGGTACAGAGATACGACCCTGTTTCGGAAAGCGGGAGGTCCCTTGTTTATCAAGAATGGAAAGCTCACGTGCTCAGGTTCCCTATCTTTTCCGGGGTCTAGTCGACTCGTGTTATGATAGAGAGAAGAGAATTTGGCCTGGCTTGACACAGAATACAGGCTCTTTATAATAGAGGAATATTCTTTCGTTTGACGGACAAAAAAGAAAGTTTTCCCGCAGGGGAAGGCATCTCTTGCGGGTGTCTTGAATGGGATTTGTAGACGGTTTCTTTGAGACGAGGCACCCGGAAGAGATGCCTTTACCATTCACATCTTTTTCTTGAGGGGGCGTTCTTTCCTTTTATCCTGTTTGTCACTTTTCAATACCCATAAACGTGACAAAACGATATGGAACAGTATACTATGTAAAGAGGAATAGTACGTCGTTTATGTAAAGCTGTAATTGTTTTTCGGGTTGTTTGATCCAATGGCTACCGATTCTGATAAAATTGTTGTTGATACGCACGAGGAACAAATTGTGCAGACCGCTCCCAGGCGGTCGATGCAGGTTGTGGAATCCAGAGTAACGATCGATGACCTCTTTGCCGAAGCACGGCAATATCTCTCGACCGAAGATCTGGAGCGGATCCGTCACGCCTACGAACTGGCAAATCTGGCACATAAAGGGGTAGTTCGCCGCTCGGGCGAGCCCTACATCCTCCATCCTATTGAGGTGGCGCTGCTGCTAGCAGGCATGCGCATTGACGCAGAAGGCATTATGGCGGCGTTGCTTCATGATGTTGTAGAGGATACAGAATATACACTTGATGATCTGCGTGAACAATTTGGTCCCCAGGTAGCCAATATCGTTGACGGCGTCACTAAGTTTGATGCGCTGGCAGGCCGCAAATTGGTTGAGGGGCAGCAACTGGAAGATGTACCCCTTTCTGTCGTCGACAAGCGCAGACAGCGTTCCGAAACGGTACGTAAAATGCTGGTGGCAATGGCCGAAGATCCCCGTGTGGTGGTGTTGAAACTGGCCGACCGCCTGCACAATATGCGCACCTTGAGCGCGATGTCCTCTGCACAGCAGCAAAACAAAGCGCGTGAAACCAACGAGATTTATGCGCCCCTGGCCCGGCGCCTGGGCATGATGCTGGTGCAGGCAGAACTGGAAGACCTTGCCTTTAGCTACCTTGAGCCGGAGAAATATCAGCGGCTCGCCCGTGAGGTGGAAGAGGAGGTCAAACGGCGTCTACCTTACATCAATGATGTCTGTCGCACCTTACGGGAAGAGATGAAACGTGCGGGTATCCATGCAGAGGTGCACGCCTGGCAAAAACATCTTGCCAGTATCTCCCGCAAGCTGGAGTATGTGCCTCGCCAGAGCAACGAGAACCCGCTGAGTCAGCTCCATGATCTGGTCTCGTTCCGGATTCTGGTCGACACCGATAACGAATGTTATCTTGCATTAGGCCATATTCACGCGCTCTGGCGGCCCAAAGATGGACGCATTAAAGACTTCATTGCTACCCCCAAACTCAACGGCTATCAATCCCTCCATACAACCGTCTTTTGTTTG
>NZ_QKUF01000051.1 GCF_003253565.1 Thermosporothrix hazakensis | reverse complement strand
AAAAAAATCTGCAAAAAGTATTGACAGGCTTCCCAACCCGTGCTATTATACTCCCTGTCAACGAAAGCCGCCTGTATGTACAGGTGGTGCGGTGATTATCGCGAAAGGGTTCCACCCGTTCCCATCCCGAACACGGTAGTTAAGCCTTTCAGCTCCGACGATACTTGGCGGGCAGCTGCCTGGGAAAATAGGACATTGCCGCTCCACCTGTCCACACGGGCGGTTCTTCTTTTCTCTCTCTCTCAAGCTACCTGCTCTCTGCTTGCTTCCCTCCATCCTTGCTTACTTTTCCCTCCCATTCGGCTCTGGATACGAGAAGCGAGCCCTTTTACGCTTCGCTTCCTGCCAACCCTCTCTCGCTACTCGTCGCTTCCTCCAGTGGTTAAAAAGAAAGAGTGCAGCGGCCTTGTACCGCTACACTCCTGTTTCTTTTCGCTTGCTTTAGACAGTGCGCTCAACCCAGTCGCCGATCAGTGGTAGCTTGATCTTCTTTCCCTGATAGGCCGAGATGCCCAGGAAAATGATACCGCCCAGATAGGCCAGGCCAAGCAAGCCAGTGAGACAGCTTCCAAACAGAGCCAATCCAATACTATTCGCGGCAATGACACCGATAATATTGGAGATAATGCTAATCACAACACCACAGATGACACCATAGAGCAAGCCCTGGAGCGCATGGAAGCGCAAGAACTTATTCTGCTTCTCTATGATAAAGAAAATCAGACCAACAATGGCGATGTAGCAAAAACCAGCCGCTACTTTTGGATTACTCACCGTAGAGGGACCACCCGCCTGGTAGCCCTGCTGCTGATAGTAGGGGTTCTGCTGCTGGTAGGCCGCATACTGTGGATCACCATAAGGAGGCTGCTGACCATAGGGCGGCTGACCATATTGCTGACCACCATACTGACCGCTTCCCTGTTGCGGGTTGCCATACTGACCGCTTCCCTGTTGTGGAGCGCCATACTGGCCGCCATACTGGCCGCTTCCCTGTTGCGGGTTGCCATACTGACCACCACTATAAGGATCTCCTCCGGCAGGGTGCTGGGGATTGTAGCCGCCATATCCCGAATTTGGCTGCTGATTTGGGTCATAATAGCTCATAAAGCTCTTCCTCTCTTGCGGTTACTCTAGAATAATTCCTGGTAGCGATAGGCAGGTTTCCTCTTGCTCTCCAGCTTCATGCAAGGTCGGGCCTCCACATCGCAACATTCGCACATAGGAAAATAGATATATGTGCTATCAAGTATACATTCTGAATTTCCATCTGTATATGAGGTTCTTCACTTTCTCCGAGCGAGGAGAGACGGATTCTCTTGCAAGCATGGCACGAGTACGCTTCTCTGAAGTAACCTCCCTGTTAGCACAAAAGTGCTATTTCTATTCTCCCAAGACGAGAGAGCATCCCTCTCAAGAATAGAACGGGCGAGGGCCATGATTCTCAAGCAGGAATATGGCGCTATGTAAACTTGCCTCTCCAATTGGGAGAGGCAAGCGTTGTTTGTTTCAGTCTATTGGGAGCATTCTCTATCAATCATGCTCCTGTTTGCCTGGCTTTGCCCGAGGATAGATATCCTGCGAGGGACGTTCGGGAGGAACAATAAAACCCTCATGCTCCTCATCTTCCTGGGACTTACGGTATTTGTTCTCGCGCAAAGAAGACAGCCGCTCCTCTTTCCGGGCAGCCGCAAGCGGGCTTTCTGCCTGTCCCTTTTCAGAGACGGATTCTTGCAAGGAAGAAGGCGGCAACAGTGCAATATCAACAACCTGATCCATCGACTCGACCAGCGTAAACTGGACCTTCTGTCGAATCTTAGCAGGGATCTCGGCCAGATCCTTCTTATTCTCAGCAGGAACAATCACATGATTGATTTGTGCCTGTTGAGCAGCCAGTACCTTTTCTTTCAAGCCACCGATCCCCAGGACATTGCCAAGCAGCGTAATTTCTCCTGTCATCGCAATATCGCTCCGAACAGGGCGTCCGGTCAACGCGGAAATCAACGCGGTAGCGATCGTGATACCAGCCGAAGGCCCATCCTTCGGAATAGCATTCTCGGGAAGGTGAATATGCAGATCGGTGCCGTCCTGGAAATTCGGATCAATTTGCAACTCTTTGGCTCGGGTCCGAATATAGGAAAGCGCGGCAATCGCGGACTCACGCATGACATCCCCGAGCTGTCCCGTTACCAGTAAATCGCCTTTACCCACCATCGTCACAACTTCAACAGGCAGGAGAATACCGCCATTCTCGGTGACAGCCATGCCCATTGCAGCCCCTACACGTGGCTTGCGAGCAAGAGGTGTCATAGCAAAACGCGGCATCCCGAGATATTGTTCCAGATTGTGGGTTGTCAGGCGGACACGCGTACCCGGTTTTTCCAGCACACGCCGTGCGACCTTGCGGCAGATAGCGGCAAGCTGGCGCTCAAGATTACGCACTCCGGCCTCACGCGTATAATCGGTAATGATATGCTGCATCACCGTCTGCGGAACACGTAACTGCTCCGCGCTCAGTCCATGGTCATGTAACACGCGCGGCAGCAGATAGCGCTGTCCGATATGAATCTTCTCTTCCAGCATATACCCGGGTAGCTCGATCACGTCCATGCGGTCTAGCAGCGGACGAGGGATCTGATATTTGATGTTCCCGGTACAGATAAAGAAGACTTCAGAAAGATCGAACGGAAGCTCAAGGTAGTGATCAGTAAAGGTGCTATTCTGCTGTGGGTCAAGCACTTCCAGCAGGGCAGCGCTCGGGTCCCCCCGGTATTCAGCCGAGAGTTTATCAACCTCATCAAGTAAGAAGACCGGGTTATGAACGCCAACCGTCTTCATACTCTGGATAATGCGGCCTGGAAGCGCTCCAACATACGTGCGTCGATGCCCACGAATTTCGGCCTCATCATGGACGCCACCAAGCGAGATCCGGGCAAATTTGCGCCCGAGTGCTTTTGCGATTGATTGTCCGAGCGATGTTTTACCAACGCCTGGTGGGCCAATAAAACAGAGTACCTGCCCCTGGCTTTCGTTCGCGGGAAGACCGCCCTCTCTTGCCAGACGCTGGCGCAACTGGCGTACGGCCAGAAACTCAATGATTCGCTCTTTAATAGGCTCAAGACCGTAGTGATCGTTATCGAGAATCTGGCGCGTGCGCTCGATATCAAAAGACTCCTGAGTACGCTCATTCCAGGGGAGAGCAAGCACCCAATCAATATACGAGCGGATCACCCCGACCTCAGCGGACTGGGGAGAGAGTCGTTCCAGACGATCGATTTCCTTACGAACCTTTGTAGCCGCCTCAGGAGGAAGATTCTTCTCCTTGAGTCGGGCGCGCAACTCCTCAACCTCGGAGTTGGTATCCATTCCCAGTTCTTCCTGAATAGCGCGTAACTGTTCACGCAAATAGAACTCTTTTTGCGTACGATCGACCTGGGAGCGGACACGGCTACGAATGGTGGTTTCCAGTTCCAGAATCTCGATTTCATTTCCGATCAGCACACAGATCTTCTCAAGGCGCTCAAGCGGATCGAGCGTCTCGAGCAGATCCTGTTGTTGATCTGTATTGGAAACGATATACGTAGCCAGCGTATCGGACAGCCGTCCGACCGTCTTCAGAGCTACAATCGAGTTGATATCATCAACCGAGAAACGACGGCTTAACTGGGCATAGCGTTCAAAGAGACTGATAGCATGACGCACAAAAGCATCGGCCTGCGGGCCAGTAGCGCCCTTCTCCTGAAGGGGAGTGACCGCAACATGGAGAAAGGGTTCCAGATCGGGGAAATCGTCAACCTGGACGCGCTGAATACCACGAATCAACACTTGCAGGCTACCATCTTGCTGACGGTGCATCTTCACGACTTCCGCAAGGGTTGCGATTGTATAGAGGTCCTTAGGCTGTGGATCATCAATATCGACGCTGCGTTGAGTAGCAGCAATCAGTAAATGATCCGGGTGCATCATTGCTTCTTCAATAGCCCGGATTGATTTTTCACGAGCTATTGCCAGGGTATGCCGGTTATGGGGAAAGGCAACGACGTTTTTTAACGCCACTAGTGGATATATCTCTTGAGAACGCTCTATGTTGTCCTGGCGTACCATCTCACTCATTGCTTTCCCACCTATCTAGCCTGAAGCTCACCTACCTCAACAAAAAAAACAGATGAGCCTGCACTAAGCAGACTCATCTTCGGAATATGCAATTGTGCGGTCTGAACGTGTCACAAGCAAGGGCTTGTGGCGGGAGGTAATCACATCTCCGTTAATAATTACCTTCTTCACATCAGAACGCGATGGGATTTCGTACATGACATCAAGCAAGACATCTTCAATAATCGAGCGTAAGCCACGCGCCCCAGTCTTCTGTTTCAACGCGCATTCAGACGCGGCCTCTAAGGCATCATTGGTGAAGACCAGATCCACATGATCAAGCTGTAAAAACTTCTGATATTGCTTGATAATTGCATTTTTCGGCTCGGTCAGAATGCGGATCAGTGCATTCTTATCAAGACTATCGAGGGAAACGACGACCGGGAGACGGCCAACGAATTCCGGAATCAGGCCATATTTCAACAGATCATCGGGAATCAGGCTGGTCAGAATCGTCTCGTTCTCATTTTCGCCCTTCTTCACTTCCGGGCTACTCTTCACCGTCCCGAAGCCCATCTGTTTGTTTGCTCCCAGGCGCTGCTCAACAATTTTGTCCAGCCCCTCAAAGGCACCACCACAGATGAAGAGAATATTGGCAGTATTGATCTGGATAAAATCCTGATGGGGGTGTTTGCGTCCGCCCTGAGGGGGAACATTCGCCACTGTGCCCTCAATGATCTTCAAGAGAGCTTGCTGGACACCCTCACCGGAGACATCACGAGTAATAGAGGGATTATCAGACTTGCGAGCAATTTTATCGATCTCGTCAATATAGACAATGCCGCGTTCGGCGCGTGCAATATCGAAATCGGCGGTCTGGATCAGACGCAGCAGAATGTTCTCTACGTCCTCACCCACATAACCAGCTTCGGTCAAAGCGGTCGCATCTGCGATGCAGAATGGAACATCAAGGATCTTGGCCAGCGTCTGGGCCAGCAGCGTTTTACCACTACCAGTGGGGCCGATCAGCAAGATATTACTCTTACCGAGTTCTACATCATCGATCTGCATACCGACGCTGATGCGCTTATAGTGGTTATAGACGGCAACAGCCAGCGTCCTTTTCGCACGCTCCTGACCGATAACGTAGTTGCTGAGTTGTTCATAAATCTTCTTGGGCGTTGGGATTTTGCCGGTCTGCAAGCGTGGTTTGGAAACTGTGGCTTGCTCCTCCTCGATGATTTCTCGACAGAGATCTATACACTCATCGCAGATATAGACTCCCCCCGGTCCGGCGATCAAGCGCTGCACCTGATCCTGACTCTTGCCACAAAAAGAGCAGCGATATGTCGTTCGCATATTTTTCGAGTTTGCCACGGCTGTCACCTATCTTGCGGATACTTCCTCATACGATAAGGAAAGTATACCACACCTTTCTGCCTCTTCTGCTAGACCGTTCTCCGAAAGTGCCATCTTAGTGGACCAAGCAGGGGACTCCTGCATTGATCAGCTTTCTCTCCCAGGAGTCTGTTTCGCACACGGACGCCTTTCAAGAAAACTCCTGATAATCAAGGAGTATGGCACAGACAATCTTCCTTCGTCAAGAGACACTCTCCATCTGGAGAACTATCGTCCAGAAACGGACAGGAACAACCTCTTCGTCCCTATCCTGTACGACTTTCAAAATACTGCCTCTGACGATATGACGAGGAGCAGAGCATGCTTTCTAATGGTACGCCCCGCATCCCCGTCCTCCGGTACATGAGTAGCAGGAAAAACTATCATAACGACGTCACGTTTTCACGCTTGTTCGCCGTTTCGTTGTTTCACCATTTCTAATTATTACTACTCTTTGGTCTGAGCAGCGGTTTCGTCTGGCAGAGATGTCGCAGACTCCTCGTTCTCCTGCTTGTTTTCATTATGCACTTCGGGCGAAATGTCCTCGGCGGCCTCAGCAGCAGCCTTTGCATTTTCTTCCGCTCCTTCTTCTGTCACGGCCTGATCGGGATCAGGGCCAGCGGCCAGATCAACCAGACGCGAGACGGCCTTTTCGCGGCGATAGCTGCGGGCCAGCGCATCGCGGTTCTCTTTGGTGCGTGCCACAGCCTGCCCACTCTGCTCATAGAGGCTGAAGAGGGCATCAACTTCCTCAGGATCAACCTGAATGTTTTCCTTCTCGGCCACTGCATCGAGAACCAACTGACGCTTGATGCTCTTCTCGGCATCCGGACGCAGCTCTTTCATGTACTCTTCGCGCGACTTGCGCGAGAGCATCAGATACTGATCAAAGGAGAGGCCCTGATGCTCCAGCATGTGCGAGAACTGGTGCGCCATATCCTCAACTTGCTCATCAATCAGCAGAGGATGGATCGTAAAGTTCGATTGCTCAATGACAGCATCAACGACCTTATTGCGCAGTTCCTCGTCCAACTGGCGCTTCTTGTTTGCCAGCAGGTTATCACTGATAACCTTGCTGAGATCCTCCAATGAGATAATCTCATCGTTGCTGACCTTTGCCGCAAACTCATCGTTCAGTTCAGGCAGGACCTTGCGCTCAATCTTATGGACCTTCACCGTATACTCTGCCGGTTTGCCAGCAAGTTTCTCGTTGCCATAGTCCTCAGGAATGGTGGTGGTGAAAGACTTCTCTTCACCGGGTTTCATCCCGACGACTTCCTGATCCATGCCAGTAAAGAGGCCAACGCGTTCCTTTGTCAGCTCAAAGGGGTTGTCTTTGAGATCAGAAACCTTCTGCTCGCCAGAAGTGACGCGCATATCCACGGTCACGCGATCGCCATAGTCAGCCGGTCGATCTTCAACGGGCTCCCAGGTCGCAGCGCGCTCACGCAGAGCCTCAATCTCTTTGTCAACCTCTTCGGACGTCACCGATGCCTCTTCCCGCTCGAACTTGAGTGAATGATAATCACCCAGTTCAACAGGAGTGATAACGGGAACTTTAATGGTGCAGTGGTAGTCCTGCCCCTGCTCAAACAGGGGGGCGTCGAGGGTTGGTTGAGTAATAGGCGTCAATTCATGCTCAAGCAGAGATTTGCGATAGGCCTCAGAAATCAGGTCGTCAATACCTTCCTGGTAAATATATTCCTTACCCACTCTGCGCTCGACAAGAGAACGAGGAGCCTTGCCACGGCGGAAGCCGGGAACATCTATCTGCTTTACAATCTTCTTGAATGCCTTATCAGAGGCTTTCTCTATTTCGTCCCACGATAAATCTACTTCAAGGACGGCCTCGCTGGTCGGCAGCTTTTCAACAGAGACCTTCACATTTCCTCCAACAGGTTCAAAGCTAAGGTGTGTGCTCGATCAAATGAAAAACGTCGAAGCTATTATATATTAGCACGTTGTTGTTACGTCTGGTGAATAAAACTGTGGGAAGCACATCGCACTCTCTCCCACCCAAAAACCACCCGATCAACAAATGAACTGTGGTAACACTCCGCAGCAGCTCAGGGACCGCATGCGTGGCATCGCGATAGACGACGCTGGTCATGCTGTATGCCTGTGGGAGGTGCCATACCAACGACATGAGGGCAATCGCTTGCGGTCTCTTTGCGCAAACAGTGTCGCGCCTGAGAACCGCCCGGGCATACCCTCTGCGGCTAGCGGCGGGCTCAAGCCCTTCTTTGTCAATGCGTCTCTACGAGCGTAAAGGATGGTGTATCTTGCGTGGGTTGCACCTTTATGCACTTGCCCACAGAGGCGCAACGAAACTGGTTGACCTCTGTCCAAGACAGATTGGAGCGGGAGACGGGATTCGAACCCGCGACATCTTCCTTGGCAAGGAAGCGCTCTACCACTGAGCCACTCCCGCTTGATGGGCGGTGAGAGACTCGAACTCTCACGGTTTGCACCAACAGATCCTAAGTCTGTCCTGTCTACCAATTTCAGCAACCGCCCGATCCTTTTTCAATAGAAGCGTGCTCTCTTCTATTGAGAAAGCCATAAGGTTTCATCCTCTGTGGATAATACATCAGCAGACAAGCTACTGTCAAGATATATCCATGCTTTTTTGACCTTCGGGCTATTAAAGTGCACCAACTTCACCCACCTGCTCAGCATCCCCATTGCTTCCCTTAGCAAAGAACGTCATGGACACAAAACGTCAGGACGTTCTCTCACCACCGCTCTATTATAACGCCTCCTGGCAACCCCTTTATTCCTGTCCCCCGATTGTTCCTGTATATCTGGAATCTGGCCCTGCAACTCAGCCAGTACTGCTTCTTTGCAGCATATTGGCAATGAATGATACAATGGTATGGTAAAATCATCTTTTTGCTGTCATGGGATAAATCATTGTATGGAGTCGAAAACATCATCCACAACGCCAGTAGAGCTTGAACGTCCTGATCTGTATATCAATCGCGAACTGAGCTGGATCGAATTTAACCGCCGCGTCTTTGAAGAGGCCAAGAATCCGCGCCACCCACTTCTGGAACGGGTCAAATTTATCTCGATCTTTGAGACCAACCTTGATGAATTCATGATGATCCGCATTGCTGGCCTGAAAGATCAAGTCGCCGCCCGGACTCCCACGCGTAGCCCGGATGGCCGCACGGCGGAAGAACAGATCGCTGCGGTACGTCAGCTTCTGGCTCCGCTGACGCAGGAAGTACGTCATTACTGGCGCACCGAGCTACTTCCATTACTGGCAGAGCAACATATTCACATACTGGACTATGAACAGCTTGATCGTCAACAGCGGGAGGCAATGCGCGCCTACTTTGAGAATGAGGTCTTCCCGGTCCTGACCCCGCTTGCCGTCGATTCAGTGCATCCTTTCCCGCACATCTCGAATCTGAGCTTGAATCTGGCTGTAGTTCTGACCGACGCATCCCACGGCAGTGAACACTTTGCACGGGTCAAAATACCGCCCTCTCTGCCACGACTGGTCCCGATCCCGACGGCAACCGATAATCCCCAGATTATGGCCTTTGTCTGGCTGGAACAGGTGATAGCCGCGCACCTGAGCATGCTCTTCCCCGGCTTCGATGTCTGGGAATCATACCCGTTTCGGGTACTTCGTGACGCGGATATCGAGCTACAGGAAGACGACGCCGCCGACCTGCTGGAATATATCGAACAAGAGGTGCGCGAAAGACGCTTCGGCACTGTAGTCGACCTCGCCGTCAATCCCGCGATGCCCCAACGCATTCGTCGTCTGCTGCTCGACAATCTGGAAATCACCGAACGAGATCTGACGGTAATTGATGGGCCGCTTGGCATGGGCTCGGTAGCTGAGCTGACAAAACTGGATAAGCCAGATCTTAAGGATAAGCCCTTTACGCCGCATATCCCTGCGCTCTTGCGCCGAACCCCAGGCATTTTTAACGCAATCCAGAAACATGATATCCTGCTCCATCATCCCTATGATAGCTTCAGCACGATCGTTGATTTTATCTCCGAAGCGGCGGAAGATCCCGGTGTTCTGGCAATCAAACAGACACTCTATCGGGTCGGACAAAACTCGCCAATCGTTGAGGCGCTCCTGCGGGCCGCAGAAAATGGCAAACAGGTCGCCGTTCTGGTTGAGTTGAAAGCTCGCTTCGATGAGGAGAACAATATTGTCTGGGCCCAAAAACTTGAGCGAGCTGGCGTCCATGTGGTCTATGGCCTTATCGGTCTGAAAACCCATGCGAAAATGGCGCTGGTCGTTCGTCGTGAAGAACATGGCCTGCGTCGCTATGTTCATCTCGGAACCGGCAACTATAACGCGACGACGGGTCGTGTCTATGAGGATCTCGGACTCCTTACCTGTCAGCCCGATATCTGTAACGACCTGACCATGCTATTCAACTCACTGACCGGCTACTCACGGCAGGTCAGCTATCGTAAGTTACTGGTCGCGCCAGTCGGGTTACGCCGGGGAATCTCCGAGCGCATTGAGCGTGAGATCCGCCTGCACGAGGAGCATGGAAACGGCCGCCTGATCTTTAAGATGAATCAGTTGACTGATCCGGCCATTATTCGCTTGCTGTATCGCGCCTCGCAGGCAGGAGTCAAGATTGATCTGATCATCCGGGGGGTGTGCTGTCTGCGTCCTGGGATCGTCGGGGTGAGCGAGAATATCCGTGTGCGTAGCATTGTAGGCCGCTTCCTTGAGCATAGCCGGGTCTACTACTTCGGCAATAACGGACGGGCTGAGATCTTTGTGGGAAGTGCCGATATGATGCAGCGCAATCTGAACGGACGGGTTGAAGTCCTTTTCCCGGTCGAGCTGCCGACGCTTCGTGAAGCGTTGCTCAAGAAGATGCTTCACCCGCTGCTTGCGGATACCGTCAATGCACGCTTATTGCAACCGGACGAGCGCTATGTCCGCCTTCAGCCCGCAAATGGAGAGGAAGCGTTTGACAGTCAGCAATGGTTCATCACGCATCCGCTCTTTGATATGGAGGAGGACGAAGAGGGAGAGACCATCAGTGCAATTCCCTCCTCTGCGTAGTTCCTTATGCGGGAAGGGGGAGAGAGGCGCTCACGCGGGCCGCTGTGTCCCGCTTAACAGCGGAAGACATAGCCGACGCCGCGCACGGTTTGAATCAACTTTGGGTTTGCCGGATCTTCTTCCAGCTTCTCACGGAGCCAGCGCACATGCACATCAACGGTACGTGTGTCACCGGCATAATCATAGCCCCAGACGTTGTGCAACAATTGATCGCGCGTCAAAACGGTGCCCCGATTGCGCACCAGATAGGCCAGCAACTCAAACTGTTTGGGTTGGAGCTCCATTTCCTGGCCCCGGCAATTGACACGTCGCCCCGCAAGGTCAATGCGTAACGGCCCGGCAACCAGCTCGCGCGAAGAAGGGCGTCGCGCTTCAACCTGCTCCGGGGCACTTTGCTGCTGCTGTCCCCCCCCATTTGAGGCAGGATAGTCTGCTCGTCGCAGCAAAGCGCGTACCCGTGCCAGAAGCTCACGCCGCCCAAAAGGTTTGGTGACATAATCATCCGCTCCAACCTCCAACCCCACAACCTTGTCTATCTCATCCCCTTTTGCAGTCAGCATCAGAACCGGAGTCGTTGCGGTGCTATCCTCGCGCCGCAACTGCCGACACACTTCCAGACCATCCATTCCCGGCAACATGATATCCAGAATGACAAGATCCGGCTTCTCACGTCTTGCCGCATCCAACGCACTGTAGCCATCCGCCGCCGTAACAACGCGGTAGCCTGACTGTTCCAGATTGTACGCAATCGTCTCCACCAGAACAGCCTCGTCATCTACTACCAGAATCGTGCGAGCCACAAGTGCCCTCCATGTTTTCTCGATTAACCGAACCGACCGCTGATGTAGTCTTCTGTCTCCTTTTGTTGGGGTCGCTCAAAGATCTGGGTGGTCGGTCCATATTCCACTAGCTTACCACTCAGGAAAAATCCAGTAAAGTGTGAGACACGCGCAGCTTGCTGCATATTATGTGTCACAATAACAATTGTATATTCCTTTACCAGTTCTGTGATAAGTTCTTCAATCTTGAGCGTGGCGATCGGATCTAGCGCGGAACAGGGCTCATCCATTAGCAAGACGTCTGGCTGCACTGCCAGTGCCCGCGCGATACAGAGGCGCTGCTGCTGGCCGCCCGAAAGGCCGAGTGCAGAGGAACGCAGCCGATCCTTGACCTCATCCCAGAGCGCCGCCCCACGCAAACTTTTCTCCACCATCTCTTCAATATATTTACGCGGTTTTCCCTGCACCCGCAACCCATAGGCCACATTATCGAAGATGGATTTCGGGAAGGGATTCGGGCGCTGAAACACCATACCTATCTGCTGCCGCAGGAGCACAACATCTGTTTTCCTGTCATAAATATTCTGGTCGTGGAAAAGCGCCTGTCCTTCCACCCTTGTATCAGGGATCATATCATTCATGCGGTTCAGGGTGCGCAAAAAGGTTGACTTACCACAGCCCGAGGGCCCGATCAACGCCGTGACCTGGCGGCTCCGAATGGGAAGACTGACGTCAAAGAGCACTTGCTTCTTTCCATAGAAGAAGTTCACATCTCGCACATCTATTTCCAGACCCGCGGTGGTATTCAAGGTTTTGTTCGGGTCAAAGTTTCCTTTATGTTCTGATTGTGCTAGATCCTTCACCATTGCATCACCATTCACTTCAATAGAAGGGAGACTCTCTTTTATCACCTTGTTTTCCTCGATAGGCTCTATCTTCACCTGGGCCTGGTACTGCTGCAACCGGTCGAAGGAGGAAGACTGATCGCCTAGAGATCTCTCGCTCATCATAGAATCCTTTCTCTATTTCACTCTATCGGCATCCGCGCTCGGATACCACAGAGGAGAGAACATAATGCACCGGCCAGACTGAATTACGCTTACGGAAACGCTTACGATGTCAGTTGATATTCTTTGTAGAGTGGAATCGACTCGCAGACAATTAACCGATCTTCCAGTACAACCAGCCGAATATAGCGCCCGGCAAGCGCTTTACTGATAAAGTAAGGGCGTCCCTCATAGGAGATATGCCCGCTGCGGGCAACCTTCCGGGAGCAGATATTTGCTCCCTGGGGAACCGTAAAATCAATCGCGCCCTTTCCTCGTGTTGACTTGATAGGCACATTCATGACGTGTTTCTCCCTTATATATTCACCGGTATGATACATGGTTCTTCGGATATTCCTCTCACTTGCCGCTTCTCACGGCTACTTATCGGCATTTCCTACGCTGCCGTCCACTTTTTCTGAAGGGCACGTCCAAGCGCACGAGCGCCGATATTGATCACAAAGAGCACAACGATCAGCACCGCCGCGATACCAGCGGCAAGCGCGGTCTCCTGCATCGGCTCCAGTCCTGTCTGTCCTGCCCCCGGCCCCTTCACATAATAGAGGCGCGTGGTCAGCGTATCACTGCCGATCAGCGGATTCAGGGTAAAGACGTTGGCCGGACTGAAGGTTCCCATCGTAAAGAGCAGAGCCGCCGATTCACCAATAATCTTGCCTGCCGTCAGAATCAGGCCGGTAATAATCCCCGGAACCGCGGAGGGAAGCACGACAGTACGAATGACGTACCATTTAGAGGCCCCCATTGCCAGCCCAGCTTCGCGCAGCTCACGCGGTACACTCGATAGCGCCTCTTCAAACAGGCGCAGCGCCAGCGGGAAGTTCAGGCAGAGCAGCGTTAATGCACCGGACAGGCGGCTGATACCAAGCTGCATGTAGATGCCAAAGACCAGAAAGCCAAACATACCGAGCACCAATGAAGGCACACCTGCCAGCGTTTCAGCCGCGAAGTGGATTGTGGCAACCAGCTTTCCCTGTGGCGCATATTCCACCAGATAAATGGCTGCCGCCAGAGCGATCGGGAACAGAAAGGCTTCGGTCAGAATCAGGAGATAAAAGGTATTGAAGATTTGCTTGGCGATATCGGCATCGTCGGTGCCCAGGAAAAATGAGGGCTTGACGAGCGCTGGCATACCATCTACAAGCAATTTGATGATGATGCCAATGAACAACAAGGCGACAAAACCACCGATCCCCCATAACAAAACTGTCGCAACCCGATCATTCCGATGCAGGCGGCGCGCCACCCGCTTCAAATCGGTGATATGCCTGCGCTCAGGCTGTGCCACTATTGGCTGTGCTTCCCGCGAAACACTCATTTATATACACTCCTGCTTGCCAGATACCGACTGATACAGATGAACAGAAACGAGATGAAGAGCAGAATAAACGCCAGTGTCCAGTAGGCATTCTGCGCCGTCCCCGCGGTTTCACCGAAATCCTGCGCGATAAACGCGGTAATATTCACGTTTGGCTGGAAAAAGATCTTCAGCGAGAACAGATTCTCAGGCAGACGATGTCCCTGCAAGACCATCGCGACCGCCAGCGTTTCACCGATGGCTCGCGCCAATCCCAGAACGACCGCCGTTGCAATGCCCGTTGAAGCAGCCGGGACGACCGCTTTAAAGATCATCTGCCAGCGGGTTGAGCCCAGGGCCAGACTGGCTTCACGCACGCTCTGCGGCACAGCCCGGAGCGCGTCAATTGACACACTGATCACGGTTGGCAACACCATCACGAACAGCACCAGAATAGCGGCTCCCCATCCATAGCCACCAGTCGCCAGGCCACCGGTGAGCGGCGAGGAAAGCTGTTGCAACCAGGGAACCAGCACGATCAGGCCGAGGAAACCAATCACAACCGAGGGAATGCCGGTGAAGATTTCCAGAAGCGGCTGAAGCAGTGTGATGACCCATTTAGGTGCGAGTTCGGTAAAGAAGATAGCGGTCCCAACCGCGAACGGGATGACCAGCAGGACAGAAAGCAGTGTGGTCACAACTGAGCCCAGAATCAGGCCACCTGCACCGAAATAAGGGACGGGGTTCCCATCGGCATCCATGTGCCCGATTCCTGTCGGGTCCCAGGTAGTACCGAAGAGAAAGGTCAAGGGGTTCACTCCTGATCCAAAAATCAGGAATGCTTTTGAGGCGATAAAGTAGATCACGCTGACAATCACCCCTACCAGCAAAAGTGCACAGAGAAAGAAGATCACTTTCGCTATCTGGTCTGTCAGGCGCATCCGTCTACTAGGTTGCAAACTCTTCCTCCTTACACGCTGCCTGATTGCAACGTGATCGTTGCCGCACGTTGTTTGCCTGCCTATACGATGGGAAGAGGATGTACTCTGGTCGGGAGCGAGCCATAGTACACCTCTTCTCTACCAGGCTACAATCTCTACTTCTTCTGCTGATGCGAGCTGATCGCATCCTGGCTGAGCTCTTTCAGTTGCACGAAACCCTTCGCGGTGGCAACTTCTTTTGCCTCGTCGCTGACCATGTAGTCAAGGAACGACTTCGCCAGGCCCTGAGGCTCACCTTTGGTGTACATATGCTCGATGTTCCAGAACTTGTAGTCGTTGTTCTTGATGTTCTCGGCGGTTGGCTCTTTGCCATCGAGCGAGACCTTCACCACTTTGTCGTCTTTAATAGAGCCGACAGAAGCATAACCGATCGCGCCTTCATTCTGGGCAACGTTCTGAATAACCTGTCCTGTACTATCGGTCGTCAGGTTCTGCGGGCCGGTAACCGATTCAGGACCACCAAGCACGAACTGCTGGAAGGAAGCACGTGTACCGGAGCTGGCCGGGCGGCTAACCACAACAATCTTCATATCTGCGCCGCCAACCTCTTTCCAGTTGGTCACTTTGCCAGTGTAGATGTCCTTCACCTGCTGCGTGGTCAGGTTCTTCACGTTGACCTTCGGGTTCACAATGATGGAGAAGATAACGGCGGCTACCTGATGGTCTGTCAGGACTTTCGCCTGCTCTTCGTTCGCGAAGACATCGGAGTTACCGATATTGACGTTTCCAGCCGTTACCTGGGCCAGGCCGGTCTTGCTTCCCCCGCCATTGACGGTGATGCTTGAACCAGAACATTTCGCCTGATACTTCTTGGCAACTTCCTGCACCAGCGGCTGTAATGCGGTCGAGCCACTGATGGTGATAGAGCCGGTAGCACATCCGTCATTGCTCTGTGTCGTCTGGTTATTATTGTTGGACGCGTTAGAGCCCTCGCCACAGGCGGAAATAAGGACGGAAAACGCCATGATGGCAAGCATGATAAGTGCGACACGCCACTTCTTAGACATAACTTCTCCTATTTGTTGTACACAAGCGCTGCCTGTCAATGCACAAATATAGTTCGCAATACGGCTTACACAGGAGCTTGCTTTTGTTTATTCCGTGTACCTATACAATACCGTGCGGAAATTAACCGTGCTTTATGGATATGTTAATATGCTTTATGGATAGGTTAAGATTGTGTTAAACTTTCTTTCAGGATAAAGACCCGAAAAAACAGAACAGAACGACCTCACCCGCTGTATCTCCCCATCCTTCGCGGCTGGTGTCGCTCTTCTGGAGGCTGTTTCTCACGCAACTTACTACATTATCAAAGAGAACATGCGCGGGACAGAATTTTTTTTGCTTTACCATCCCTTTACAAACAAAGATGCCCGGAAGCGATACTTAGCCCTGCTTCTGCTTCCACTCTTCGTAGTCTTGAAATAGACCATCGTCAATAATATAGATGCCCGGAAGCGTCACCGTTGGATGACCGTGCCCTTGCTTGATCTTCAGACGATAGAGTGCAAGCGCATCTTCCTGCTTCCCGGTGTAGCCTATGCGCCTGGCAACACCACAGATCTGCTCTGGCTCATCCAGCGTTGCAACCAGCACCCTGATCCAGGAATGTTTCAGAGTCGCCCGGTTAATACTCACTGCTGGAATATAGATGCGCTGCCTGCGCAGTAACCTATGTTCAGACATCTGTTTGTACTGCTCCTGTATGTTGTGGAAAATGTCGACATTACCTATTACGACTTGCCACGCTCTTTCGAGACAGGCAGGCAGTTTTCCTGCCGCCGAACAAATAAAAAAAGGAGTGCAGTTGCACTCCTTCAGAGAATTACAGGGCTACCCTTCGGACCCTTTTTCGCCCGGGCGCTGCTCTCTTTGCTGCATATCGCCATACTGCTGCCAGGATTGAGAGCTACCGGGCTGCTGTCCGCCCATCTGCCCCCCGCCATACTGGCGATAATCGCCCTGCCCATAGTTGCCAGCTTCATTTATCGGCTGCCCCTGTGGTGTCCAGTTCTGCTGTGGGGGCATGCCCTGACCGCCAGCGTCATAATCATAGCCACCGCTTCCGCGCAAGACCCCACGCACCTCGTCATCACGCCCATCAGGACGGACAGAAACAACGATCTTGCCAGAATTAAACGCCTGCTCATAGAAGTTTGCCTGCTCTGCGGGCACGCCGAGCTTCATAAAATCCTGAGAAAGCGGGTTACTCAGCTTGCTTTTCTGTGGAAGCGCCACGCCGATTTGCTCATGCGCAAAATTTCTTCTACGCAACTCATCTACAGCCGCTTTGGCCTGATCTTCGCTCTGGAATACACCGGCAATGATTGGTGTCTTGAAAGTGGTCATTGTGATTCCTCCTTTTCACTGCTCACACTGTGTCCCCTTTCACATTATGTGAAATAAAGCTGTGCCGTTCGCCAGAGACCAGCGCCTTTTCTCTTACACGCATGGGTTTTTCAAAAAGTGTCAGCACTCCACCCTCTTTCCCACCCATCCTGTCGCTATCGCGACTTGACACATACTCTCATCAGCGACTACACTAACCCCTACCTCTTTCTTCTGAAAGTGGTGTGTTTCCTCCTTCTATTGAAAGGATACAATGTATGACCAATCTCTATCTTATCCGTCATGGAGAAGCAAAGCTTGTTGAAAACGGCATTCTGAGTGACTTTGGACTGTCACCACGCGGCAAAAAGCAGGCAGAGGCCCTGCGTGACCGTCTTGCCGCCAGCGGTGAGATCCAGGCGGATGTGGTGATAGCCAGTACATTACCACGCGCACGAGAGACCGCCGAAATTATCGCGCCAGCTCTGAAACGCCCGCTGATCTTCGATGATGAGCTACAGGAAATGCGAGCGGGCTTCCTTTCAAATATCCCCCTTGCGGAATATGAGCAGAAGTATAAACCCACCATGCCAGATTATGAGCTTGAGCCCTATCGCGTCTGGGCTCCGGGAGCAGAAAACTGGGGACAATTTCTCTTGCGGGTGGGCACAGCATTGGAGCGGATCACACAGGAATATCAAGGGAAAAATATCGTGCTTATCTGCCACGGAGGGGTAATCGATACCTCTTTTATCTACTTCTTTAATGTTGGCGCGATCACGATGCCCCCCGTCCACTTCGACACCCAGAACACCTCTATCACGCACTGGAAATGCACCGCTCGGCCCGAACAAAAGCGGCCTGTCTGGCGCCTCATGCGCTATAATGACGCTTTCCATCTTATGGATCTTGAAACGGAGACACGTATTCCCTGGGAGGCACTGAGACGAACGGCGAAACAGCAGGAACCGACACAGGCTCCAACTGAGGAGTAGGGCAAGCCCCAACGCTTGCACGCTGTCAGCGTCGAACAGGATCATTGTGAGTGAGACGGAACGAGAAAAGAGCCCTTCTGCTTCGTTCCGCCCCTACAGAGATTTCGCTTTCATCGCCCTTTCACCACATCCATTGTTCAACGAAAGCCACCGTGATCGCCAGAAAGATGCAGACACTGAGTACGGCGATCACAGGATCAAGCAACGGGGCGCTAATCCAGCCACCCCGGAGATGCAGGCGTTGCAGAAGGTTTGGCAACAGCAACCCGCAAGCATAGGCAACCAGCAACGCAAGCCCAAAACCGAGCCCGACAATCAGGCTCAACGGCCAGGAGTGAAACAGCAGCCAGCTCAACACACACACAACCAGGCAGATCAGGACGCCGCCGAAGGTTCCCATCCCGATTTCACGCAGACAACGCCGCCAGAAATCACGTCCCTTCTTGGTGCGCATATTCCACCCGGCAACGCCAAGCGCCTGAGAGCCCGCGCTTCCGCTAACCAGCAAGAGCATCGGTAACAGACAGAGTACGCTTCCAAGCGCAACATTTGACTGTCCTTTGACAACAGCACCTGCCATCGACGCTAGCGCCGTGCGTCCCATCAGCATTGGCTGGAAAACTTCCAGAACCACAAGCGCAAGAATCAGCCCGGCAAGCGCACTCACCCCGAGCCAGGTCGTACGCTGTAACGCCTCTTTCCAGGAAAAATGTTCTTCTTCCTCAGCATCTTCAACGTCGGCCCCGGAGAACTCTGAGATGTCTTCGGCCTGCTCTTCATGGATCACATCAATCACGTCATCAACGGTAACCAGCCCCACCAGACGATTCTCAGCATCAACGACAGGCACACCAAGCAGGTCATATTTCGCGATCAGATCCGCAACCTCTTCCTGATCAGTATCGACATTCACTCTGATCACTTCCTCATCCATCAGCTCGTCAATGCGAGTGGAGGGATCGGCCACGACAAGCTGTCGCAACGAGACCACGCCACGCAAATGACGCTCCTCATCAACCACATAGAGGTAATACACCATTTCCAGATGCTCGGAATGCTGACGCAAATAGCGCAGCGTCTCTTCAACCGTGAAATCCTGCTGCAAGGACAGGACTTCGGGGGTCATAATGCCACCGGCAGTCCTTGCCCCATAGCGCAAAAGATCACGAATGGGCTGAGACTCATCCTCAGGCATCAAATCAAGCAGGTATTCCGCATCTTTCTGCGGCAGATTCGCCAGAATGTCGGCGGCGTCGTCTGGTGGCATGCGCTCAAGGAGATCAGATGCGCGCTCAGGAGTCATCTCGCCCAGCAATTCACCCTGGCGAAACTGCTCTACCTCATTCAGGGCATCGGCGGCGGTCTCCATATCCAGCCGATCGAGCATGGCCCCGGCCTCATCGACATCGAGCTGTTCCAGAATATCCGCGATATCAGCCGGGTGCAGGTCCGCCAGTTTGGTATGGCTTACGTTCAATTGCACCTGCGGTACAATCCCGGCCGAGCCCACTGCGGTCGAGGCCCGCGAGGTAGCCATGACAGGCCGCATTGCTCCGGTCTGCCCCGCGCCTACCTGCACAACCTGAATTGGCTCGACATAATTCCAGGTAATCGTTCGCTCTTCCAGGGAGCGCGGCATCACTTTATTCAACTTATCCAGCGCTGCCTGTAACCCCAATCTGCGCAACAGCCCACTCAGACTGATATCAACGCCAACCAGACGCCCGGTCTTTTTAATCTGTGCCAGCTTCAGATCATTTACTTTGACCACGCGAAACCCTTGCGTATCAACAATCTGCTTATCCAGAATGTCTCTTTTCAGCAATAATTCATTATCTGCCGGAATATAGGAATCTATCTTGTCTTGTTTGACGGTGAGATGAATGGGGAATTCTTCAATAGTCCGAATTTGTTTCCAGGGAACAATGATATCACGGCTACCAGTGTTGCCACGCAGAACCAGTGCAGTGACAACTGGAAAGGTCTCATTCAGGGAAATGCACACGTCGTGCACTCGCCCTACACGCTTCTCTTCGGCATCATACACATGCTGACGCAAGAGTTCGCTCAGAAAAATCATAGGAATCACCGCCTTTCACGAGTTCGAACAATCGACCACCAGATGCTCTGCATATATCGTGCCGATAGGAAAGCCGCGCGCATGCCGCAGCCTCGCTTCTCACGCAAGCAGAACAACTTTCTGCTCTTTTTGCACAGGCCTTCAGAACGCACAAGGAGCCCTCTTAAGACCATAGAAGAGCAGTTTCCACATCACTTATCCACAGTTTGTGGAAAAGTGGATAACTCGTCCACCTTCGTAACCACTGTTACAGAGAACAGGGCACGTTGCTGCAATACGCTGCACGGATTCGTGTAACGCGCATTACAACAATGCTGTAGAGCAAAACATGCAGGGGACGCTGCTTGACAGCAGAATAGGACTTACTGGCAGGTGGGAATGTCCTCACTCGACATCTTGAGAGGATGTATTACTTATCGAGTAAGGCGGAGAACCAGAGATTTCTAGTCGAGGAAATGAATGAATTCGTGAAGCTTACTCGATAAGGAGCAGAACATACCCGACAGCAGGCATGAGCTACGCACACACCTACTATAACTAGGGCCAGCGTCCATGTCCCTCACCTCCTTAAAGGAAAGCCCACGTATTCCAGACCTCCATACACACAACAAAGCGACACCCTACAAGGTGTTCGCCTTTTCAACAGGAAGTCATTTTTGAATGGTGGGTATCAAACAACTAACAATTTTCTGCTTCTGAGTATAACACGTATACCAATATCCGACAAGTGGCTGATCACATCCACGGTACATCCGGGTATTCCCCTCCCCAGAGACCGCATACATTCTCTTTTACCTCATCAGTATGTATATACCATTGTAGCTTTCTCTACTTCCTGAATTCCATTACTCAGCTTATTCAGGAAAACAAAAGACATTTCCCAAAGAGGTTTCTATGTGATAGTATTCCTTCTGACAGGTAAGTAGACCCAATAAAGGACTTTTTTTGATTCAACAAATGAATCCCCTGCATTGCGACTCTTTCCGAGCCGCACAGGGAAGCAGCAAGAATATCAGGAAACATTCTTATGGCAAGTAACCAGATTTTACACATCAATATTCCAACCCCAACAGGTTATCTTGAAGGTATCTTGAAACCCGAACAGGAGGGAACACAACCGACCTATATCAGTGTGGTCTGTCATCCCCATCCACTTGGCGGTGGCACTATGCATAACAAGGTCATCTTCAAAGTGGCGCAAACGATGCAGGCGCTCAACGTCCCTTCTCTGCGCTTTAATTTCCGTGGTGTTGGCCGTAGCACCGGCTCCTATGATGAGGGCCGCGGTGAAATGGACGATGTCCGCTACGCGCTTGAGTTTATGAGCCGCCGCTATCCCGGCATTCCCGCCATCGTTGCTGGCTTCTCTTTTGGCTCCTACGTCGGCCTGCGGGTGGGCGCTCTTGATGACCGTGTACGGGCATTGATCGGGCTTGGCGTCCCGGCCCGAATGTTCGAGTCTGGAGAGACCTTGCAGGGCTGCCAGAAACCCAAACTCTTTATTCATGGCACCAATGATGAGCTTGCCCCTTATGATCTCGCACAACGATGGTATGAACAGGTGCCAGCGCCCAGGCGGATAGTAACTATCGAGAACGCGGATCATTTCTTTCAGGGACGGCTTCCCGAAGTACAGGCATACGTCGCTGAATTTGTGCGCTCGCTTCCTGCCTATCAGGAACCAAACTGGTAAAGGGATCCACCAGCCAACAACGGAGCAGGCTATTTTCGTCCGAAAAGCTGGCACTAAAGGCGGGGGACTGCTAGACAAATGCGCAATCAGCATGATATGCTGGTAGCAGTCAATAGCTTACAGTGCTAAAAAGCGGAAAATGATGAGCTTGAAGCAAGTTCACCGTGTCGGCCCAGGATGCCCCCGTCTTTGAAGCGGGGGATGAATGGGCGTTCCTTATTTGGGGCTGGAGCATGGGTGGTACATTGAGATTGTCATCTGCTTTCATTTCTTGACACTCCGTTGAGAACTTGGTATACTCGAAAGTATCAAAACGGTGATCTCTGCAAAACTCAAACTGAAGACGACACCAGAACAGTTTGCACAACTCCGTGCCGTTCAGTTGGCATATCGAGACGCTTGCAACTTTGTGAGCCAATACGCTTTTCAGCATGGAAAAATGAGCAATGCTGTCGCTTTGCAGAAAGGCACATATGAGGATATTCGTTCTCGATATCAATTGCCTTCTCAAATGGCCTGTTCGGTTCCCCGTCACGTT
>NZ_QKUF01000050.1 GCF_003253565.1 Thermosporothrix hazakensis | reverse complement strand
CAGCGCAATACCGCTGCAGGTCATTCCTGGAGACGCCGCGTGCATCCATCCAGAGGCGCAGGCACTTGTTGCGAATGAATTGGGTGGTGCGGATGGCTTCCTCGATGGCGGCGAATTGTGCATTCGACCCATCGAGCTTGTATTCGTAGATCAGCATCCCTTGCTCCTTGTTCGTCCTCACTATCTTCGCGTATCCTAACACAATGATTGTCTTCTGTCAAGCGAAGGGGAACGTTCTGCCGCTGCTGGCTTCCTGCGCCATCCATCCCCTTGGCTGAAGCCAGGGGCCTTCTGCCGCTTTTTGGTAAACACATCTGATCTCATTACAGTACTTACCGCTCTCTCAGTGTCTTACGACACGAGGGCTGATGCTGATCTGGAATCAAAGCAGGTCCACATCAGACCGACAGGGCGTTACGATTCAGTTCGCGATACCGACTCAAGAGGAACGCTCTTATCTGTACTCCTATGCCACATTAGACGTAGAATATTACGAAGAAATGTAACCAAATATCCTAAGCTGCGATTATCAAAGCTTCCTTACATCTGTAAAAAAATTTGAGGGGACTGACACACGCATCTGGCTTGATACGGCACCTGAAATCGCAGATAGTATCTATTACAGCGGAAAGAGAGAATTAGAACTCAAAGGTCAAGCAAGTGGCCTGAAACAGCGTGTCCTGTACTCTTTTGGAGATCAGTACCCTTTTGACTCATACTCAACACCTAGACGCAAGCATACGCATTACAATGCCCTGACAGTCCCGGGTGATCAGTTACACGCCGCGCTGGAAACTACTTTCGATCAGCCACAGAAATACTTAGGTTCCCTGGAAGTGGGGTTCCGTGTAACGGGCGGGCAATTTCATATTCTCAGTTCGTGCTTCATATGGTGGAAAGTTTTAGATCTCCCAGGCGCACGAGTACATCGATGGAACGGGACAGGAACGGTGTGCCCGGTTGCCTTGAAACGAGTTGCGGGCGGGTTGCCAGTGAATCGCGACATCCGAATCACGATGTATCGAGTTGGCTTCACTCACACCCGCTTTGAGTTCTCCTATGGTGATGCCCGAACGTATGTACGGCACGTTATAGAAGGGCGTACATACGAGTTAGATGACCCTGATTATCAATTGAGAAATAGCACTCAAACATCTGAACTTCGTGTGGGCAAAGAGATACTACTTTTAAACACCAAGGCGCTCCCCACACACGCGGAACCCAAGGGAGGCATACGAGGGGATTCATTCAACATTACCACCCATGGCCCGGCCATTACATTGGAAGCCCCTGGGAGCCGATTAAACGTACGCGCGCACGAAGGGCAAGGGAATATGCGAATAAACGTGTTTCACGACATCTGGCTACACCTACTGCAAAGCGGCCATGGTGACACTGTGACTCTACGGCTATGGGATGACCCCGATCTAGGGTTTCTCGAAATAAGCAGCCCGCACGAGCGGTTCCTGTTCCATGTGGCCAAAATCCCTGGGTCACAGCAAGAAACGCCGGTGACACCGGAAGCCTCTTTCGAGATTGAGTGTGAGTCGCTTACCCGGGCGCTTTCCATTGTAGCTACAGTCGCAGATGAGGTATGGTTCAAAATAGGGTCGAATATTCGACTTATAGCAGAAACTGATTCAATCCTGTATGAGCATGTCATTGATCATGTTGCGGACGTTGAGAACAGGATTGTGGGTGCCCTCCCTGCCAAGGAGCTGCTAGGCATCTGCGCGGTTGCTAAGGGCTCAAATTTGCGCGTAGACGTCTTTAAGAACGCGGTGGGTATCCCTCTTTATAGGTCTGGGTCGGCTAAACTCGATTTTAAGCCAAATAGCCTGCCTCCAGAGCCCCGTAATGCGGAGGATCTCTACACCGGAGAACGAAACCGCGATTTTGTGACCCAATTCAGGCAGGCCGTTGAAACAGTGGGGGTAGTAGAGAAGGAAATACGTATACAAGCGCGTGATACCGGTTTGCTGCTGTTTGCGTTGACAGACGGCCCCGTGTTTGCCCGGTGCCAGGTCCCGGTGTTCTTTGACCCTGACTGGTCCCAGGCATACTATTACCGGAACTCTATTGGAGTGCGGCGACGCCGCGAAGATCCTACGCCGGTCACATTCAGGACGTGCCGGGAAGCATTACAAGACGCTCTCAAACTCCTGCCACACGGAAGAGTCGGCATAACACTACAACGCACCGACAAAGATATGAGGTTAAAGTTACAGGTATTGGATACGACCGTATGGCTGATTGGAGTGGAATCCGATGACGATATGAGAAGCGTATTGGCAGCCCGGGGTTTCAGGGGAGCGCGGAAGGTTGGAGCTACCCGGGGGTAGGCCGCTGAAAGGAAGGCTTGACTCAGACAGGGTTACGCGCGGTTTGCACCGAAGGGGAGACGTAGCCCTGTTTGAGACGGAGTAATGTAGGTATGATACCTTAACCCCCTCTTTTCTTCGGCAATGTAACCTTGCAATATTGAAAAGGATGTCTGTTGGGTGTTCCTTCAGACATCCTCTTCAAAAAATCTTATCTCTCTAACCCTACTAATATAGATAAGATTAGATATAGATAGATATATCTAATCTATCTTATATATATATAGGGGGGGTTTGGGAAAAATTTTTTAGGAGATCGTCAACGAATGACAGGTATCCGTCAACGAATAATAGGGTTACAGATGTCCGTACCTCAATCATCGAGTGACGAATAACCGTCATTCATTGATGGAGGTTCATCAAATGATGGGTGTCCGTCAATCATTGACGGCTGTACGTACAGGTTTCATGGGGTGACGGATAGCCGTCAATCTTTAATGGTTGTACGTACCTCCATCAGGCATTGATGGACAGGTATCAACAAGTGACGGATATCCATCATTAAGTGATGAATAACTGTCATTGATTGATGGATGTACGGACATCTCCCGTCACTCAGTGCGACTTGCCCGTCATTCGTTGATGGTTGTATTCTTAAAGCTGTGGGCATACCCTGTAGTCGCCCCTATTTATCGGGCGGCTAGTTTCAGAAGCGCTTCGCGCGTGTCAGCGGCCTCGTCGGTCTGCTTTGGTTGTTCAATATCGCGCTCCTGAAGACCGGCGGCGGCTAGCCACGCGCGAAGTTGTACGCCTGGGTGCTGCCGGGCTTGCGAGACGAGTTTCCTAGATTGGAATTGCTCCCCTTGCAAGCGCAAGAGATGGATGTAGTCCAGCCCCGCTTGCGTGATATTGATACGGGCGGTGGGTGTGAGTCTCCCGTATCTTCTCTCGTATGCTTGTTCGTAAGCGTACAGAAAATACTCAAAATGCTCTTTTTCGAGTGCGCTCATCCCCGACAGTATTTCGTCGGGGAGGGCTGGCATTTGGGCACGTGGGCGCCCGCGTCGTTTTTCGATGGGGGTTATCGACGTCATAGGGGTCTTGTCCTTTGTGAGAGTGTTGTGATTAGTCGTTGAAGCTGTACACTTTTAGTGTACCATGTTTCAGAGGGGGTTACCTTGAAAATTGCGAAAGTCGCGAGGAAGAACCTGTCAGAGGTGTTTCCTAAGCCATTCGGGCACGTTTTAGCGGATATTGTCCAGGAATACCTTGAAACGAACGAGATGTCTGGCAGGGATCTAGCCAGACAATCCGGAGGATACCTGCCGGATTACCGTATATACAATATCTTGCGGCGCGGTACCGCCACACCGGGTGTGCAAGAAGTTGTCTGCTTTGCGCTCGCTATGCGCCGTGAGCCTGGGGATTTGTTGCGTGAGATGTGTGAGAGGGCGAGGAATGTCTAGAAATAAGCATCGAATGTCTATTGGCAGACATTCATTACCTCTGCTATAATTCAAACAAGCGGTTAATCATAGGCAAGGTGATAGAAAAAAATATATATGGAGGGTTCCATGTCTTACGCAGCTATTCGAGAAAATCTTTTAAAACCATTCAACCCGCGTGAGGTCTTGATGCGGGGCGGGAATCAGAACCTGTTGTTGGTATATACAGATATCCGAACGTATCAAGGTTGCCTCCATGAGGTTGCACCGGGTTTATGGAGTGAGTCTAACCTTATCATGGTCCCTGCCGGTATGTGAACATACACAAAAAGTGAGCGCCGTAACCGAGGGGGACAGTGGGTTGATGAGCCAGTGCAAGTCACTGAGCAAACGGTGACTGTTGGTTTGACACTAACAATTGCCGGCGTGTCAATGGTCGGGGTGAGCGACCCCGATACCCCGACAAGCGCCTACGCGCAGGCATTCAAACGCGCGTGCGCTAACCACGGTCTTGGTGCCTATTTTTATCGTCTCCCCAAAGTATTCCAGCATCAGGTCAGCATGGATGGTCGTCATAATGTTCATATCAATGTCCTATCAATTGTCGTGTGGTGTTATGACCAAGCGGGCCTTGAGGTACCCGCGGACGTTCGACAAGAGGTAGAGTCCCTTCCCGAGAATCTCCGGTTTAACCCCCAGGCCCGTCAGGCAAGCAGCAATTATCGATCCGCCGGGTTTCAGCCCCGGGTGCAGCCAGCGTCTCCTGTACAGAGGCCTGCCACACAAGAAGGCCAGCCCAGCTCGATGTCTGAGAAGCAATTGAATGTTTTGCGTTCTGCCGGGTTTCGTAATGAGGAGTTACAACAAATGAGCCCGGCGCATGCCAAGTACATTATCGGTATGTATTTCGCTAACCGCGAACAAGGCATCGACGCACTACGAGAGAAGTGGTATGAATTGATTGCAAAGAGCGACGGGCGCGCTTAAGCGCCTGTCCCCGGCCTGATGGGGGTTATATGGATCTAACACGTATCAAGCGAGAGGCTGGCGTACGCCTTCTTCTTGCGTTCTTATTGAATCATAAGGACTTATGGACAACCGAAGGAGCTGCGAGATTAGCAGGTGTGAACTCACTGAACACATTTCGGGCCGCGAGGGATGAATTAGTATCCCTGGGTGTTGCCGAGGCAGGGAGGATAAGGGTAGCCCTCACTATCCGGATATTTCTTGAACGCTTCTCTATACCGGCTCCGGCTTCTATTACTCGTGCCCCGGTGGCGACGGAGTCTGTCCCTGCGCCTGTCCCTGAGACGCGTCCTACGCCGCCAAACATCACCGATCAGATTGCCCGTATTCGTCGGTGTTATGGGGACTGTTTCCCTGCTAGACCACTCCAAGACAGCTATATTCGGCAGTGGTTGTCCCTCGGGCTTCCACTAGACGAGATTGAGAGTACGATTTTTACCGCGGCGGAACAGGAGGACGTACGCGCCCCGGGGGCATACATTCTGGCGGCTTTAAAGAAGAAAAAAGTGTCGTTTGTGTCTCAGGAAGCACATGGCGATCCCGATGACGAGCCCTGGCAGCCAGATCCCGCTTATATGAGAGCGCGCGAACTCCTTAAGCAGGGACAAATTAAAGGAGTGCGCCCCGCGTGGATGCCCTCCGATGAAGACGTTGACCGCATCTTAGGAGGTGGGGAGCAATGAATGTGCTTGTCGTCCGAATGCCTCAACGCCCTGCCTCCTGGCGTGCCGATGTCGTGACGCAAGATCAGGCAGTGCAAGAGGCCCGACAGTATGTAGAATCCAGGATGGCAAATCCCTCGGACGTGTGGGGATGGTCTTGGGGATTCGTAAAGCTGGACAAGCTTACGGGGGGTATCCAATGGGAGGGCACGTCGGAATTAACCGTTCTAGGTGCGCGGCCATCAATCGGAAAGTCATCATTCATGCTCTCGGTTGTCTTGAGTGTCGCGCGGCAGTATGCTCGGGAATACCCAGGTCTAGAGGTTCGAGTCATTTTACTCGAAATGACCCCAATGCAGGTGCAATTGCGCGCTGCTAGTGCGCTTAGCGGCGTAAACGTGATCAAGATGCGACGCGGACAGCTCACGTTTGAGGAAAAGCGGCGGGTAGACGCGGCGTTCGCGCACCTTGCTTCTTTACCTATCAAATGGTTAAAAGGAAAACATGATGTCTCTACGATTTCGAAATATGTGCGGACTCCGAGCGAACAGAGCGGACGAAGCTGCGGATTCTGGGCATTAGACCATATCGGGATTGTACCTACTCCCGACGCGATGAGAACAGGGAATACTACGTTCTCGTTGGGAAATCTTTCCGGGCAACTTCATTCGTTGGCACGCGAGGTTGCGCCGGGCCTGGTGTTGGCTCAACTAAATAGGCAGTCTACACAGCGTAAGGACCCGACTCCGACGGCGTCGGACCTTTATGGAGCCGATAAGATCCTACAGGACTGCGACAATCTGTTATTGCTACACCGACCTGAGAAATACATAGAGAGAGCTCCGGATGAGGTGCCAGAAAGGGAGTTGGCATACGTTCTCGTAGCCAAGCAGCGTGAAGGGTTTGACGGGGTAAAAATACCAGTGCTTTACATAAACAGTTTTGGCGGATGGGCTGACTTGTCGGAAGAAGAAGCGGAGCTTATGGGGGTGTGAAATGCCAAATAAATATAAAAGCAAGGATAACGGGTACATCCCTTTTGATCGGGACTGCCTGAAGACCACGGTCGCGATCAGGGCCATCTGGCTCCTGTGGCGGCGCGGGCGTTGGGCTGAACTCGGGTATCTGGGGTTGACCTCGGAAGATATTAAGGAATTCGTGTCCTTTGATCTAGAACGTGTGACAGGTGAAGGGGGGCGACTTCGTGGCGATCGGCAGGCCAGAGCGTTAGTCGCGTACGTCGCCCCGGCGACCCGGGAGCGTCTTCTTTCCGCGGCCCATACATTGAACCGGGCGTATGTGGGGCTTTATCTAGCGGAGGTGGCGGATGTGCAAGCAGGGTAAAGCGCGGCGGCGTGGGAAGGCTAATGAATACGGGCTTGTAGGAAAGCTCCGCAAGCTAGGGACCCCCGACGCAGAACGCGTCCCTCTTTCCGGCGCGCTCTCCCAGTTGCCAGGGGATGTCTCAGCCCCGTCTTTGGGAACATTATTCGAGGCGAAGGTGTACGCCCTTCGGGAGGTAGAGGGGGCTCGGTACGCGCGTCTCGAACTGAACTGGATTGAGAAGATCCGTCAGGAGGCCGCGCGGGCCGGGTACGCGCGTGGGGTTGTGGCGTTTCGAGGGAAAGGGCAGCGTCAAACATACGTGATATTGCCTTTAGAAGATTATGTGAGTCTAGTGAGGGAAAAGGAAAATGAATAGTGTAGAACGCCGGGCATGGCTATTGCGAGACTATTTCCATGACACCAGTAGTGTCCCCCTGAAAATAGGCGGGCATTTATCGATATCGATTGCTATGCTAAAGTTGCCTGAGAAGGAACGTGCAATGCTTCTATATGTACGGGAAGGGATTCCTTTACGTCGTGCCGGTCGGTTGCTCAGGATTGATGACCCCTTTGATCTCTATAACAGAGCCTGCTACCGACTTGCTGAAATCATGGAGGAAAAGACCGTGTTAAGCCGCATCGCATTCACCGGGCCAATAGGCGCCGGCAAAACAACACTGTGTGAGGCTCTCAAAGAGACCCACATGCACATTAATTTTACCGACCGCTTAAAGGAGTTGCTCGCGGAGACATACAAAGCGGCGGGGCTTGATATCTCCGTGGAACGGATTAAAGCAGAAAAGGAGAAATTCCGAGGGCACCTTCAGGAGTTCGGGAAGATAATTCGATACGATGTGGACTCGTCATGGATACTTGAGATCTTGAAGCCCTGGGAGGCAGCCGGGCGCCCTCCCGCGACTTTCGATAATGTCAGGACCCCGGCACAGGCGCTTTTAGTGAAGCGGGCAGGTTTCACCATCGTTCGCTTGAACCTCCCCAAGGGGGTGCAACGCGGCGAGGCCACCCCGGAACAGCGCCGGCACCCGGTAGAACAGCCGCTCCCATCGCGATGGGTTGATATCGAATTGGATGCAAGCAAGCCGGTTCCGGAGTTGATAGAGGAGTTGAAGCGTGAGGTGCCGCCACTGTAACGGTCCTTTGTTAAGCCCGGGCGATGATGCGCGCGGGGTCAACCAGCGCCGGCTGTGCCGCCGGTGCTGGACAGAATTGTTGGCAGATTACTTGTCTAATAAGAATCTTCCACGATCGCAGCGGAAAACCATACCGCAATACGCAGCGGAGTACAACGTATCAAAACAAGCTATATCGCAGAAGATAGCGTATTTAATTAGAGGAGGGTTTTATGAGTAGAGAGCAATATATTCAGGATATAAATAAGGTATTTAGAGGGTGGGAGGCGCGCGACTACTCAAAGCGGTTCCGATTGCACGCCAAAAACGTGTTGGTGGCCGCTGATGCACATTTGCCCTATGTGCACAAAGATCTATTGGCGATGTTTCGCGAGGCAGTCACGATTCTCCAACCGGAAGCTGTAATCTGGCTTGGGGACCTTATGGACATGCACAAGTTTAGTAGATGGGGTGTGACTGATTACACCCTCACCTGGGAGCAAGAGAAAGAGATTATTACGGGGATTCTTCTTCAGATAAACGAAGACCTTGAGCCTCATGGGGGTATCCAGGTGGTGTCCTCTGGTAATCATGACCGGCGCTGGATACGTAAGTTGGACAATCATGAGGACATGGAAGGGCTCTTATGCAGCTTGTCCCCTGAAATCGGGGAGCTTGTAGGAGAGAACATCATAATCCCTGTTGATAGCCCGACGATTGAGACTATCCCAGATGATCACGGGGGGTTCGAGTGGTTGCTAACACATCCGGCGCAATTTAAAGCTCCGTTTAAAACACCCGAGGAGATAGCAACCCTCAACAATATGAATGTCGTCTCAGCTCACGCGCACCATTTTGGGGCAATCCGGAGTAAGAACAACCGACACTGGATAGTCGAAGCCGGGGGGCTCTTTGATCATAGATTATTTGAATACGTGCAGTGGAACCCCACAGGTCACCGGGAGATGATTCCGGGGTTTTGGTGGTTGCGTAGCGGGATGCCCCCGCGGGGTTTCACGATTTACGATGAGGAGCTGCTTGAGCTCTATCGTGCCTGCGAGCAAGAGGGGGAGCCACAACACAGAGGGAGGGACGAAGATAAAGCGGCGCAAGATAGATAGGGGTGGGGGTGCAAACCCACCCCCAGCACAAGGGGGATCTATGCGTATAAGCGACAAAGTACAGGATCTGATCGGGTTTGTCAATGCGTGCCCGCCGGGTAACCTGGCAGTTGACACTGAGACGACCGGGCTGAGTTGGCTGGATGACCGACTTGTCGCGATCCAGCTCAAAGCTTTTGGGGGGGCGGGCCTGATTTGTGACGTGAGGCATTGGGGGCCGCGGGACTGGGAGCTTGCCGCTCCCTGGTTACAGGGCCTTTTTGACGAGCACTGTGCCGTGCTGGCAAATGCACAGTTTGACTGGAAATTTCTCCGGTCGAAAAACGTCACGATCAATCGGTGCTACGACGTCCTTGTAGCGGACCAAGTCATAAGAGGCCTGGGCAAAACAGGAGGGAAAGCCCTCGGGATCTCTTTTGACCTAAAAAGTGTGGCAGCGCGATACGGGGTGCAACTTGAAAAGGATACCAGGGAGGTTTTTGTTGAAATGGACCGGCGTCCTGAGTGGCACAAGCCATTCAGCGCGCGGCTTGTGCAATACATGGTGCAAGATGTGGAAGTGCTAGAAGTGGTATTTCTCAAGCAACAGGAGGAAATAAATAAGCGTCAGCTTCGCGAGGTCGTAGAACTTGAGAGCCGTGCCATTCCGGCTATCGCATCAATTGAATTCAATGGGATCCGTATCAATCAGGGGCAATGGGAACAATTTATACAACAAAAAGCCGCTGAGGCCCGCATGTTAGAACAGCAGGCCATAGAGGAGATCGGTCTTATTGTCGCGAAGATTCGGGCAAAGAAGTACAGGCAAGCTGCGCGTCTCTATAAGGAATGGCAACAGGCACGCGATGAAGAAGAGGCCCGGGTCAGAGCCGCCTGGGACGAGCTCCCAGAGGCAGAAAAGGTAGGGATTACATACCAATCATGGAAGAAAGAGAAAATGGCCCCCTGGCGGGCTGCGCATCCCAACCCGGGCGTGCCGAAGTACGAGAGTTTTTCGGGCGATGCCTGGGAGGCGGAGCGAGCGAAGGTCGCGGCTAAAGCAGTGAAGCAAGGGACGCAAGCTCATACCTTTATAAAGGAATGGGAAAAGAGCAACCCCCGACCTGCTTTGGGGATGGTCGAACCGGGGGTCCCGGAGCTCCGTAGGCAATGTTACACCCCGATCAACTTAAACAGCCCTAAGCAACTGTTAGAGGTGTTTCGCGAATTAGACATACCCCTTGACTCGACGTCGAAGGAGGTGCTAGAAAAGATCCCTCGGGGGGTGTACCCTCTCGTCGATCTTCTTTTAGCCTACCGGCAGGCTGAAGTCTTCCCGACCAAGTTCGGTGAGAAGCTGTTGCGGAGCATCCACCCAAAGACGGGCCGTATCCACCCGGTTTATTTGCCCATCGGGGCGGATACGGGGCGGATGTTGTGTAGCAATCCGCCCTAGCAGCAAATCCCCGCTAAAGGGGACGGGGCAAAATTACGGCGTATGGTGATCGCGGCGCCGGGGTGCAAACTCCTGACAGCCGATTTTAGCAACATTGAGCTGCGTATCCTGGCTGATCTATCGGGAGACCGGGGCATGCTGGATGCTTTTGAAAGGGGGCTTGACCTGCATAGCTACACGGCGCGGATGATGTTTGGGTTGTCGGAGTCTGTCGACGTGAAGCATGAGAAGGCCCCCGGGACACCTGCCACCTACAGACAGGTAGCGAAAGCTATCAATTTTGGTCTTGTCTACGGCATGTCGCCCTATACCCTCGGGCAGATGCTCCGGATACCCAAAGAGAAGGCATCGGAGCTCATGAACACCTATTTTAGGATGTACCCAGGGGTCACATCATGGCTCCGAAAGGCGCGACAACAAGGGGTGAATAGCAGGTATAGCGTCACGGTGGCGGGGCGGAAGCGGTATTATTCATTACCCGCTGTAGATAGTCCAGACTACCGAAGGGTACGTTCTACGGTGGAACGCAAGGCCGCGAATTCTCCCATTCAGGGTAGCAGCGCGGATATCACGAAATTGGCACTTGCCCTCCTTTGGGAAGAGTTCTCTCATGAGGAGGATTGGTTTGGGCAAGTGCGCCTTGTCGCGGTCGTTCACGACGAGATCGTGATTGAGTGCCCTGACATCCTGGTGCACGATGTTGCTCCGGCGATGGCACGGATAATGCGGGATGCCTGCGTGCGGTATCTGAAAAAGGTTAAAGTGCCTGAGCCGGATGTTGTCATTTCAGACTGCTGGGAGAAAGAATAGGGCATGAAAGACCTTACTCGAGTGGATATCCGGAGAGCTGTCGCTTGTGATGGGGATCTTCCCTATGGGGACAATCCCCTATTTCAGCACTGTCCTATTCGGGCAAAGCATAGAGATAGCAGCCCATCGCTGGCTATTTATCCAGATCATATCTATTGCTATGGGTGCGGTTGGGGAATCAGCCGAAGAATGGAAGCGCTCGCCTGGCTCCTTGGGCTCCCGAGCTGGCGTGAGGCGATTCAGGTGGCTGAGAAGTACATGCGTTTGTCCTCAACCGAGCAACAGGCAGCAAAAATGAGGTCGTCATGTCGCCCCCCGTCTATGGGAGAAGTCCGGGTATGGCAGGAGCTTTTGCACGACCCCGACGTGTGCGGTGATCGTCGGGAATGGCTGTACCGGAGAGGGATTAATGACCAATCCATTGTGTCGAGCTATTTAGGACATAATGGAGCAGCCTTCACTATCCCGGTCTTTGACCAACACATGAACCTGGTTACTGTCAGATTCCGCTATGATGATGAAATCGGGGGCCACGACGAAGTATACGATCAGGACGGGGAGGTAATCGAGAGACGGAAGGTCTCCAAATATTCCGGATGGAAGGGGGGTAATAACACGATCCTGTACCCCGCGTGGAGATTTGCCCGCAACCGCGACGATTATGCTGTTGTGGTTGAAGGGGAGCTAGACGCAGTCAGGTTGTGGCAGGAAGGGATCCCGGCTGTCACGATGACCAATGGCGCGGGGCAACAGCACCAAATTCTTGAGACCCTGGATGAGTTTTTTCAGGGGCTGTCTGATAAGTTCCGCCGGCCTCCTCTGAGAAAATTGGTTGTGTGCCTTGATCGTGATAAGCCGGGGCGAGACGCAGCCCGGAAATTATTTCAGGCGGCGCGCGAGCGATATGAGGAAGTCGTGTGGGTTCAATGGCACCCGGCCGGGGGCAAAGACATTACAGTGTTTCTGGCACGCACAGGCCTCAAATTCGTAGACATGCTAGACCGATTTGGGTTTCAGCACGAAGAGTACGTCGACTTAGATGAGAAAGGATTTTAACAATGTTCGAGCACCTACAAGAGCGTCTTCAAAAGGACGATTTGTTCTGCGAAGATTTGGAAGCATTGGGGTTATGGGACACAAGTCAGTGTTGCAAAGAATGCCACGCGACTCACCCTGAGGAGTTTCACGGGTTGGTACTTGCTGTTTTAAGAACAGGGCACAGCTTGTTTGTGTGTGGTGCGGCAAAAACAGTATCAGTCTACGATGTCGTAGACATAATTGAAAACGTGAGGGGTGCATAAAGATGTACAAAGGGATTGTTTGTGACAGGTCGCGGCGCGAGAATCGCCCCTACCTGTCAAGGTCGGAGTGCTTTGAATGTATGCAATCCCCTCTCCGGCCGTGCCCTTTCCATCCGAAAATGCTCAGGATGATGTGGGAGGATAGGCCTGAACTTGATGTTTTAGACCTGTCCCCTACCAGGGTTCAGGGGTGTGCTCGAGCGAAATGGCTTGCCGTGCGCAAATTCGCGCGATACCTGAACCCATATGCGCGCTGGCACTCCCTGAGAGGCACGCTGTCCCATTCTTTCTTTGAAGCTGCCCCTCCGTCTCCCGGGGTGCTACGCGCGATTAAAGAGCTCCGGTTGAGCACCGAGGTAGAGACCTGGTATGGGACTGTCAGATTCAGCGGGAAGCCTGATCTGATCGAGGTTCTCGAGGACTCAGACAGGATACGGGTCAAGATTACTGATTGGAAATCAATCAGCGACATCCCCCATACGATGTGTGAGGCAAAAAAGGAGCATCAGGACCAAATAAATATGTACGCCTGGCTTACCCGAAGGTGCCTCCCGGAGGTGCTTGGGAGACCTGGGGTGCCTGTGGATGTAGATGAATTAGAGATCGTCTATTTCTCGATGAACCGGGTACGACGATTTACGAGCAAGGGCCCCCTCGTTGGCCGGGGAAAACAACGGTACCCCCGATCTTCGGGAGAATACGAGGAGCTGGAACTTGCCCCCATTGAGCTCTATCCTCCCGAGGTAATAGAGGGCTTAATCATATGGGGGGTTGAGGAGGCGATAGAGGCCAGGGAGAGCGACAGCCCTCCTGAACCTTTATCTGGGGTAGAGGCACGGCTATGTGATTTTTGTGATTTGCAGAGAGAATGTGTGAGTTTACGGTATGAAAAATAATGACGTTCTCATAACCGCCGTTTCGTTGGTGGTAGCGGCTTTGTTCCTTTTAGGGGTCGCCTGGGGGATTGTTGCTTTGTGGGATTTAGGGGCTCCGTGGGCTCGCGTCGTCGCGGTTGCGATGGTGCTTCTGTCTCTTTCTGCGCCGCCCACGGGGAGGAAAAAGTAAAAAGCGGAGGGTTCCATGTCAAGCGGTTTTTCATAGGCACTCCGCTTTGCCAAAATATACCACAAGTAGGATATTTGCGCAAGTCTGGTCCGGGGTAGCACAGCCCCGGACTGTTCATGCCCGACTTGATTAACACGACTGTTTCAGGTAAAATAGAAGGAGATCTATACATGATTACATCGTTTCAAGATGATGAGCGCATGGATGCCATCACTAACATCAAGCGCGTACTCGTCCGTATCGCGTTATATTTGGAGGATTACGATGGGAACACCTCAGCAGGAGCGGCTTCGCAGGCTGAAAGCGGCGGCCGCGCGGGCCGAGATCACAGAAGCGCGGCAAGACAAACTGCGCAAAATACTCCCCAGGCTTGACAGGTCGAAGCTCATTGTCATCTACTACCGGCAGTCGGAAATAGACCGGGGCCATGCTTACGAAGAGTCGTTCGAGGTGCAAACTATCCGAAGAAAAGAAGAGTTTACGGGGTATGGGTGGTCCGAGGAAAATATCAAGATAGTGCTTACAGATGCGAACGTCCCGGGGACTCTGACGATAGCTGACCGTCTCGGGTTATCTGAAGTAGTGCAGGATATCACGCAAGGGCGGGTAGCCGCCGTCTACGCATGGATGGTTGATAGGCTTTTCCGCTTTCCAACTCTTGATGAGCCGGAAAAGTTTGTGCAAGTATGCCTCGAGAGCGAGACGCCATTAATCACATCCACGTGGGTGTATGATTTTGCGACGAGTGATGAAGATATCGAGAAATTCTTTTTGGAGTGCCAGTACGCAGACTGCTTACAAGAATCAAATTCTGGTTACCCTTCAGGAGAGCCGTAAAAATGCGGCCCTGAAGGGGAACTATGACGGACGCTGTACGCCTGCGGGCTACGGTGTGTGCATGGACCCTAGGAGCCCGTGGTTCAAAAAATTTATACCCATCCCGGCGCATGCAGAAGTGGTGCAACGCTGGTTTAACCGGTTTGAGGAACTGGGTGGTGACTTCTACGGCCTTTGTCGGGAAGTCTTCCGGCAACCCACCCCGCATTTCATTTCGGTATCTGAACCAAGCATCCGAATAAAACCAGGCTTTTGGAAGGTAGAAGGCGGTTGGCGGATAACGGAACACGAAACTCTCTGGCAGTTGCTTCGTAACCCTGTGTATATTGGCTCTTGGCGGATGCAGGGGGAGGTGATCAGAGCTCAAAATCACCCAGCTATTATCAAAAAAGCCCAGTTTGATCGCGTTCAGTCACTGTTAGACAATGTAGAACGAAAACATTTCCTTCGAAAGATTCGCCCGGGCGATGCACTACTGCATGGGTTGCTCAGGGCTGTTGAAGGTTGGCGGGTGGCAGCCACTGCCTATCCAGGCTCTTTTGTGCGGGAATCCCCATATCCTTCCTATCTTATCTATCAAAGGACGCGCACAGAGCAATCTACTAAGAAGATGCGGTGTACCCAAATTCGGTGTACTCTCTTAGACTCGATTGTTGTCCGGCGTATGCTTGAACTGATCTCAGCTACCCAGGAGCTCGGAGCTGTGGCAGAAGAAAAGTCATCTTTTCTTCTTGCGGAGCAGCAGAAGCTTAGAGAGCGGCGAGCCCGTATAGACACAGATCTAGCCACCCTCAAGGTGATTTTGAAGCAATCGCAGGAGAAAAATACCAGGGGTGGCCTGCGTGATATCATCAGTGAAACGCTTGACGCTATTTCGTCCCTGACTACTGAACGCGACGAGGTTGATCTTCAGCTTGAAAAATTTGAACACGCCCGCGAAAAAATATATTCTCTGACTCATCTCATTGAAGAGACACGGGCGAAGTGGGAGACGCTCCCGGTAGATGACCGCCTTGCCCTCATCCGCAGCACTCTTTGGGGGGTGACCTGCGAGCCGGTTACAGACCGTGTATTCCTGTTTACCTTACAGTGGTCTATTTGGGATGATGAGCGGTTTCTGTTTGTACGAGGCCGGAACCGAGCGGGGCAGTGGACAGCCGAGGAGAAGGATTTACTTCACCGGCTGAACGAGTTTACACCAGAGGAACGCGTTAAACTTTTCCCGGACGTGGCGTATGACACGCTTATGAGTAAGGCGCACCAACTCGGGGTGCGGGGCATACGGCACACCAGAATAAAAAGTGTATACTCTTGCTACTCGTTTAATGACGTGGAGGCCTTCAAGAAGTATGGCGTGCTTGAGCAGGTGGAATATGATCTGAGGACACGTATACCTAGACCAAGAAGTATGGGAGGTGGGAGAAGAGAGCCACGCCTAGATTACAAGGTGTATTGGCTGCGTAGTTAATTTTTTTTTTTGTGCTTTCTATTTTCTGCCCACTAGGGGGTTAGCCGGAGTGAGGTCCGGAAAGAGTAATCCAGACCTTACCTCATCGTGCAACTGGAGGAGAAAAACAACTCCTTGATATGGTAGATGTGATCTTTGCTTTATTCGCTGAAGCCGAGGCGCCGCTGAAGCCGTTGCAGGGGTTGCGGTGCCCACCAGTTTGCCTGACCCATCAGGCGCATAAAGGCAGGAACAAGCAGACCCCGGATCACTGTTGCATCCATCAGGACTGCCAGCGTCATACCCACGCCGAGCATTTTCAGAAGTGAGATGCCGGAGACGGAAAAAGAAGCGAAGGCAAGGGCCATCAGGGCGGCAGCAGCCGTGACCAGCGGGCCACTTCGTTCGAGTCCGAGCGCAACAGCGTGCACATTTTTTCCTGTCCGGTCATATTCCTCCTTGATACGTGACATAATAAATACCTCGTAATCCATCGAGAGACCGAATGCCAGACAGAACATCAGAATAGGAATGCTGACCTCCATTGAGCCTGTTGGGGTGAAACCGAGCAGTGATGAAAGGTTCCCCTCTTGAAAGATCCAGACCAGAGCTCCAAAGGTTGCAGAAAGGCTGAGAATGTTCAACAGGATCGCTTTCAAGGGGAGGAGCAGGCTTCCTGTCATAAAGAAGAGCAGAATAAAAGTGACTATTCCAATAAAGACCATAACCGGTGGGAGTGAAGCGAGCAGTGTATTGCGAAAGTCTTGAATAATCGCAGGTGCCCCACCTATCTGGACTGGATATGGAGCCTGAACTGCTCGTATCGCATCAACCAATCCAAAGGGATCGCTATTGAGACGTTCTTCGCTCGGCACAACGGAGAGCCAGGTTCCCTTTTCTGACACAAAGCGATCCGACCATTCATCCGCTCTGGCGACCTGCTCACCATTCGCATATGCACCTGTGATGGTATCGACCTGAAAGACGCCTGGAACGCGTGAAAGCGCACGTGCATATTGCTCGATTGCCTGTCGCTGAGAGTCTGTTGTATTGAGAGCAACAATGTGAATAGCGTCGTTTTCTTCGGCTGGAAAATTCAGGCGAATCTCTTCATGAACTTCGCGGCTGCTGACTCCTGGGGGCAGAACTCGTTGATCCGGAGTCCCAAAATTGATCCGCAGAAATGGTGAGCCGAGGAAAAGGAGCAGTGCCAGCAAGGGAACGCTGACGCTGACCGGTCGCTTCATGACCATGTGTGAGATGCGATACCAGAGCCCTTGTTCCACTGAAGTGCTCTGCTGCCGACGAGACCAGGGCCGGATGCGGTGACCCATGATGGCGAGCATTGCAGGGAGAGGAAACAGTGCTCCACAGACTCCAATGGCGATGACAGCAATCCCTGCATAAGCAAAAGAGCGCAGGAAGTAGAATGGGAAGAGAATCAGCCCGGCAAGCGAGATTGCTACCGTTAATGCGCTGAAAATGACGGTACGCCCTGCTGTCTCAATTGTGCGAATAATGGCCCCCTGCACATCCTGTCCTTTTTCCAGCTCTTCGCGATAGCGCGCAATAATGAACAGGCAGTAGTCAACGCCTATGCCCAGGCCCAGAACCATTGTCAGGTTCAGTGCAAAGGTGGAGACTTCAGTGAACTGAATCAGGATACGGAGCACACTCATTGTTCCCAGGATGGCAAAGAGGCTGATTCCGAGGGTGAGGAGACCGGCCCACAGGTTACGAAGGAGGAGAACCAGTATCAGCAACACCAACGGAATCGCAATCATATCTGATCTGATAAAATCCTGTTCGCTTTGGGCTCCGACCTGACGGAAGATCTCATCCTGCCCACCGACCCGAACCGTAGCGCCAGGCAGGTCCCGGGTGAATTTTGGGGAGAGGGTGCGCAGAAGCTCGCGTGCCTCTGTTGCCGTTCCACTGATATGTGCGATGATAATGGCCTGTTTTGCGTCTTTACTACGAAGAGCGGGGGCAAATGCTCGATCCCAGTAGGACGAAAGGACAGTGACATGTGGTTGTGTTTCCAGTTCTTTTTGAAGCTCTTTGCCCACATTTACTATCGCTGGATCGTTGACAGTACCATTTTTTGCTGTGACAAGCAGCAGCAGATTGGGGTCGCCTGCCTTGAAATGTTGCTCTAGAAGCTGTCCGGTACGGCTCGACTCCGAGCCTTCGACCTCAAACCTCGCTAAAAGCAACATTCGGGTGACCCCTGCGCCGAAGGCGCCAGTTCCTATGAGAAAGAGAACGCTTAGTCCAATGATCCACCAGCGAAAGCGCGTGATGCCCCGCCCCAGATGTCGAAGGAGCGGAACGTGTTCTTTTGTATGATTCATAGTAACCCTTTCTTATTGACGAATATACATCAGGACGAATATATGACAAGCCGAGACCTCTTCTCAATGTGCTGAGATATGTCTGCTGACTGTCTTTCTGGTTTTATCCGAACGTTCGGACATTTCGCAAGACAAAAAAAGTGAAGCAGAGATGGTGATAGGTTCAGAAAAGCGCTGGCCGAAGCATACGTCGCGTAGCTGCCAGACTTTCTGCTCATGCGTGAGGTTGCCAAAAGCTGCTTGTGCGATGACAGCGCGTCAACGAGCAAGCTGATGAACGCGGCGTTGGCAATAGCACGAACCGGATGTGTTTGTCGTAATGGTAGAAGCCCTCCTGTGAGGAGGTGTCCCGGTGTGTGTAGCTCTTTGCTGTCCAGTGTCGACCTTCCCTGAAGGAACACATCCTGCTGAACACGCAGGAAGCAGAAAGCATATCCCTGTAGATGGAGTAGTCCCCGGGAGATAAAAGCATGCCCGCTGGCGGTGAGCTGGTGTAGTGGCTCTGCCTTTACTGCCTGCTCTGCTTCTAGCATTTTTTGATTCTGCATCTTCATCGTCTGCTGAAGCAAGGGTATAACAACCTCTTCTTTGCTCTGGATGTACAGGTTGGCTTTCGATGTGAGGCCAGTAGCTTGACGAATGTCGTCTATCGAGGTGCTATCATAGCCTCTGGCGAAAAGCGGGAGGGCAACATGCAGAATGAGCGTGTCACTAGCTGTACGCACATGTTCGTTCGGCATTGTTGCTTCCTCTCTTCTTCTGTGTACGATCGTTCGGATAGATGTAGTGTACGCGAAAAAAAGGATGCTGTCAAGGGGGGATGCAATGCCTGCTGATGGGTATAATGCGCAAGGTCGGCAAAGACCCCGATCTATCTAATGGATAATAAGGAGAAGAAGGACCAGGAGATGAGAGTAGATCATATTCTGTCCTGGTCCTCCTTGATCTTGTGGGATACGCAGGGATCGCTGCTGTGTTGAAGACAAAGGTGAGCGCATTGTATTGGAACAAGCAATGAGGGCGCTCAACCAGTTCCCTGTTAAAAGACCTTTCCCTGCTGTTGCAGAATGGTTCTGTTCGTGTTCAAGAGACTACTGCATGAGAATATTCCTCAAAAGCAAGTGCTTTCGCTTTGTCAGGATGTCCCTGTTCCTTATAGAACTCCTGGAAGCTGGATTGCACAGCAAGAAACTGAGGATGTTTGTCATGGAACAGCTCCTTCACAATGTCGTATGCACGTCTATGGCAAGACTCTGCTTCCTGGTGCTGTTTTCGCTTGTGAGCAACCTGGGCGAGTCCAAGCAGCGCATGTGTCACATACGCATGCACTGGCCCTACCGTTTCTTCCCAGATCGAAAGTGAGCGTGAAAAGGCATTGTGGGTCTCTTCGTATCGAGAGAGGTTATAATAGAACTTTGCCAGATTATTCAGGACTACCGCGTTGTCCACAAGCAGAAGCCAATTTCGATGGCTATTAAGCCAGTTGATGACGGCTGCAATCATTTTGTGGCATTCCTGCTCTTCAGGGAGACGTAAACACTCTGCGATACGTTGCAGGCTGGCGATGCGACTTTCGTGTGATTCCGCCCCGATCCAGAAGACAGCCGAGTATTCCTGCGCATATTGGTAGGCGTATTCTATAATGGTCTGCGTTTTGCCGATGCCACCCAGACCCGAGAGGGCGTATGAAGAGACTTCCTTTGTGTTATCGGTAATATGGAGATGGGTATAGAGATAGTGTAATATATACTCGCGGCCAGTAAAATAGGGATTCCGGTGATAGGGGATGTATGGGGTGGGTTGAGGCGCCGCATTCATACGATTCTGTTGGGGCTGATGCTCTGTAGCTTCTGTCTGATACTGGTAGGTTTGAGCAGAACGTTCTTGCTGATTGTGATAGCGGGCTTCCTCCTCTGATGCTGTTGGAAGCGTTATTTTTGGACGAAAGGCAGAGAAGCGTTTACTTCCCGGTCATGGAGCGGGTCGTGTTCCTGAACTCTATCAGCCGGGATTAGCGGCTTATCAGGTGCATGTTTCTGATCTCGAAACCGTAGTCGGGTGTCGACGTCTTCTGAAAAGAGAGGCTATTCTTGCAGGCGGGTCATCGGGAGCTGTTCTTGCTGCTCTTGACCAGATGCAGGATACCATTGAAGATGGGACGACCTGTGTGGTGCTACTGGCCTATAGGGGACTTGATACGATCTACTCGGACGATTGGGTTCATGCCCACTTTGGGGATATCAGTCATTACTGGATAGAGCCACAACGAGAACCTGTAAGAAGTTGATCCATACAGGCTGGCTGATGGTAGCAGGAGAGAGGAGGTCGTTCCTGCTGGCTGTCAGCCTTTCTGTATAATTTCCCACCTTTGGCACGGCGTGACTTCCTGTGCTGTGTGTACAACAATTATTCAATCAGAAGGGGCCAGATGACGAATTATATCAATATTTTCAGGTGATAGTCTAAAGAAAGGTTCTTCATTGCTAAACCTGCATGGAGGGGTACGATGGAAGTCCTCTGGCTTCAGCAACGCGCCATGCTTGGGCATCGGCTTGCGCCTGCATCCCGACTGGTCGCTGCGACGGATCGCTAATACGCCTGGGTGCTTGTCCGGTATAGTCAAAACGTGGCGGAATCGCTTCGTTTACACTCCCCCAGATTGACCTTTCGCGTCTCCGTTTTCCCGGCTCCCTCGCTGCTCGCGCTTCTCCCAGCGGGGGGTGTCGCTGGCTCCTGGAGCTGCGTGAACAGCCACTTGATGGGCCTGCAACAGGTGCTCGGTCTCCGCACCTTGCTCTGCTTCTTACACCGTAATCTTGAGCAGGCGGACGAGCCGCGTTCTCGTTCCAGCCGCACGGATCTTTCGCATCTTCTGTGTGATTTACTACCATCGTGGCTGCCCAGCTTTTAGTGAAGCATTCTCACGTTAAAAACGGAATACGCCTGGTGGCTCAATACAAAACATTGTGGCTGTGGCGTCACCCGTAGTGTGCTGTGGCTACAGATTCTGTCTATATTGCATCCTATGACTCTGACAAAAGGTTTCTGATACGGTTTCGCTTGGGAGCGCAATGTGTGCTACCGTTGGTTGGGGCGGGTATCTTCGCGGATTTCCAGGAAGCGAGCCATTCTCTATGATTTACCAGGTCGCCCGATTGAGCTTGCCCTTTCCCGGCATGCGCTCTATACAGAAAGATACAAATTCTACACCTATTATGCGCTGCTCCTCTCTTCTAACACGTTGCCGAACATCGCGAGTTTTTTCTGTTTCTGGTGGCTTGCCCGCTGAAGCCACCAGAAAGTATGCTCTTGTATTTAGGGGGTCTGCGAGCGGTGTAACTCTGTTTCGTGTTGCTGCTCTCGTTGTGGAGGTGGCTCTTTGACATGCCAGAAAACCTGACTCTTCCGCAGTGAAGTCTGCATTTGTTGTGCAAGCATAAGCGCCTTTTGATAGGCTTGATGTGCCTGGGTCAGCAGGTTGGTAAGCTCGTATTGAGGAAAGCGTTGATAGCACGCGACGAGGCGAGCATACTGGTTTATTCGACCCAAGCAGGGGGGCATCAAGGGAGAGGGATGATGCGTTGTGCTGCCTGGTAGTACGTACTGGCTGTTCATGACGAAGCTGCTCTGCCAGTGCTATTGTTTCTGGAGCCGGTCGGGCCCTTAGTTCACTGGCAAGCCATGAATGAGTTCTTTCATCGATGCGAAGGGCTTCATCTTGTTTCCCTTCCATAAAATAGAGCTGCATCAGACGCCGCGTCGCGGTCTTGTTCCCTGCAATCATAGTCAAGCCAGCGAGCGGTGGTTGTGAGTGCCTCTGTGGTGGCACCGTTCTCCATCTGGAATGAGGAGAGGGTATCAAAAAGCAGATTCAGGCGGCGCCGAAAGATTTCTTGCTGGGTAGTGACTCACGTATCAAAGGCGGGGGGTGTCGGGAAGAGAAAAGTCCTCAAGGAAAGCCCCTCTCACCTTTGTGAGCACGTCTTCTATGTGTGCGATCAGTTGGAGGCTCCGCCTCGGGTAGCTGGTGTGGTGTATGCCATGTGCGGAGTTGATGAAATACTGTATTAAGGAGTTCTACATCGCTTGTGATTGATGCAGGGAGGATGGCAGGTGCGTGATGTTCTACGATAAGGTGGTCTTTTCTGCCGTGTTGTCTCTCCAGGCGTGGCACGGAGTTGTGAGAGGGTCTGAGGAAGAACGGTGCGTGCCTGTTTCTCTTCGGGATCTGGCCAGAAGAGGTCTATGAGCTTTTCGCGTGAAAGCATACCTGTTTCAAGGGCCAGGTAGAGCAGGAGGGCAAGAGCTTTGCGCGTGCGGAGCCACAAAAGGTGTTCATGGTATAAGATCTGGGGAACCAAGTCAAGAGAGGAAGAGTTGGCTCATTTTTTCACATTCCTGTTCACGATTGGATCACGATGCACTCATATACTGAAAACATCGAACTGGTTCTGTAATGATTCTGAAGCTAGCTCCAGGTATAGCATATCGAGAATAGAAGGCATTCTCTAAAGAGAAACGATATGAGGAGAAAAACAAATGACCATCTAAGGAGGAACAGTTCAGAGATGCAGCGACGCAGGCGTGTTGTGGGGTGAGTGGTTGCAGTGGTGGAACGAGAACGCTGTGAGTTCTTTTTGTGTGCGTTTTGTGTGCGTTTTGTGTCGGTCTTCATGCTGGTGATGGGGAGATGACAGACACAAAAAGGACACAAAACGGTCCTGATGCGTCCTTGAAAGGGGACAGCGCCTCTCGAGGCTGGTGTGAGGTGCCTCCTGAGCAAGCACAGGAGCATGAAGGCGAAGCGTGTGTGGAGCAGGAGAAGAGTGCGGCCAGGATGAGAGGAAGGTTTGCGCAGGGGAGAGGGGGAGTTCTCGTGGAGGAGAAGGATGCAGTTCTGCAAGTGAGGTGGGAAGAATGGCACATCGGAAGGAGGAGCTGCAATGAGGTGATGGGAGCATGCAAGGGCGTGGGAGGGAGAGGGGATGCGTGGAAGCAACAGGGGTCGTTGAGCGGGGGAGGATGGCAAGGACGAGGGCACAAAGTGGAAGCAGCGGGCGTTTCTTCAGCAGCAGGATGTGTGGAGCGTCTTGAGAGGAGGCAGAGGGAGCGGGAAGATCATCGAGGGGGGGGAAGGGGAACGGGAAAGAGGAGGGAGGGTTGCGGTTTC
>NZ_QKUF01000049.1 GCF_003253565.1 Thermosporothrix hazakensis | reverse complement strand
GGCCTTCCCCATCGCGTCTTTGTTGGTCTGATACTTCTGCTGGTAGGTTGTGACGTCGAGCTTGCCATCAGCCATCAGGTCGATGGTTTCCTTGAAAGAGTTGAGCTTCTCAGCGGTATCGCCAAGCATGTTCAGGGTTTTCATGCCAGTATTGGCCTCGGCAATGATCGCGTTATAGTCCTTTGGCAGTTTGGCAGTTTTCAGCTTTGCCTGGCTGGCTGTATAGTTTGCTTTGAGTGTATCAACGGGCAGACCTTTTGAGTTCTGCTGTCCAAGAAGCCGCTGCCAGTTTTCCAGATCTTTGCTGGCCTGGTTTTGCAGTTGCTGAGTAGCAACGGGAACCACTCCCTGTGTCTGGATGGTCAACTGCTTATAGCGAGTGGCAAGGTTATTGTAATACTGATCTACTGCTTGTCCATTCAGGCTAAAGAGAGTTAAAGGAGCAAAGGTATTGTTCAGAGCATCTTTTTGCTTTTGAATAGATTTGAGATAGGTATCAGGAACCCCGATATCAGAAGCATGTTGTAGTTCTTTTTCAAACGCTTGCTTGTTCTGTTCAGCCTGGGCTCTATAGTGAGAGTCGCTGCCGCAAGCGGTTAGAAGAACTGAGAGCGCACTTATCAGAAGCAACAGGGTCAGTACAGACCGTGTTGTTCGGACAAGGCTTGATTGGTTCCTATGAGATGCTGATGATGTCATAGGAGTGTTCTCCTCTAGTTTGGCACAAATCCAACGGGAGTATATTCTGTTTTTGGCGCAGAATAACTCCCATTTGGTCTCTCGGGTGAGAGTGGAACAATAATGCATTAGTATATAATAATTTTTGAGCCAGGTTTTATATTATGAAATATCCAGCCTAACTGTTCTGTTGGCAAGTTAACGCAACCATGACTACCAGTACCCGCCTGTTTATCGCCTCCCGAATCCTGATGGGGAAATTGGGTATAGGGTCCATAGTCCTTTCTCCACCAGGTGTCATGAAGCAGATAGCCAACATCACGGAATTTGATCGTGTAGTTGACGGTGACCGGATCATAGTATTCGGGGGATCCGGGCGGTTCAAGGGTCATCATAAGCTGATTCGTTAGATAGTCACTCAGCGGGAAGATTCCCGGGGGCGTTGGTCGGTTATAACGTCCGGTCGTGACAAGAAACGCTTTGGTAAACTGCCCATTTTCATAAACACGTAGCGCCTGCTCAGTTAATGAAACGACGAGTACCTGACCGTTTTGAGCATCATAGTGTTTGAGTAGCTGGCGGTCAGTAGGATGCTCTTTATTATAAGGTGTTGTATCATTGAAATTGGCCTCTAGCATATAGAGATGAAAAAGAGCATTGGCGATATCATCGTACACCTTTTGTGATGAGCCTCCCTGAGCCAGTTCAGCCTTCAGGTCGGGAATGACCCCATATCCATCATCCAGTTCAAGATAGGACGAGTCTAAGAGATAGTCCTTTCCATCGTAGGGGTTATGCCATTTATGGGCGTTCCCCCAGTTTTCCCCCTCCTCTTTTAGAATGCTGAGCAGGCTCTGTGCATTCCCACCAGCGCGGGCTTTCTGCGCCTCCGTCAGATCCACGGCAAGCTGAGCCGAGAATGAATAGTAATCCTGCTGCCTTGTCAACGTTGTTAGCTGCTTCTTAGCCGAGTCAAGACGCTGCTGGAGGGAAGCACTCTCTCCTCCCGAACCTTTCAACTGGTTCACGATATTCTCAAATACTTGAAGCGTCTCTTTCGCCCGGTTCTTCATGCTCTGCGTGGGCAAATTCTCTAGCTGTTCATTATGGATGTTTTGTCCATACTTTTTTTGTTCGATTCGAGATTCATCCCCATGATAGACAGTGCCATGTGCTCCTGCGTTCAGGCCGCATGCATTCAGCAGAAAAGCCATGCATACCAGAACGAATGGAAACAGCGCCCTCGCCTTCCTCCCTGTACCCCTCCGCTTGATAGAACGAGATTGATACCGAGATTGATACATAGTAGCAGCATCTCCCTCTAGCTCTTTTGCATGTGTTGTATCAGGCTGGACCTATGTATTACATCGCAAAAAGCCCGGAAACACCATGTTTTCTCAGAGCAGAGAGTACCTTTGGGGGGCTATGTATCCTTTCTCTACGAGCGTTCTACTTTTCTGAACGTCTGGCAGAGATAAATTGTTCCGCTGAATATGGGCAAAAAAAGCAGAGCCCTGCTTGTAATTGGGCCCTGCCTGTAGTACGATAGACAATTTAACGTCTGCCACGAGCTTTCTGCTTCTTGCGCTTCTCTTTGCGTGCGGCTTTACCTGTCTTTTTCCCGCGTGGCTTGGGCAGTGCGGGCATCTCGCCCATATTGCCGTCTCCCAGACCGGGGAAACCGCCTCCCAGGCCGGGGAAACCACCGCCGCCTTTGCCATACTGGCGCATCAGTTGAGCGAACGGTCCTTTCCCGGTGCTGATCTGTCGGAAGACACTGCGCATCTCATTGAACTGCTTCAGCAGCGCGTTGAGCTCCTCAACTTTCGTGCCACTACCTGCTGCGATACGCTTGCGGCGGCTGCCGTTAATAATGTCGGGGTTGCGGCGCTCCTCCTTTGTCATGGAGAGGATCATTGCCTCGACATACTTGAGCTGGTCGCTTTCGAGGGCTTCTTCCATTTCAGGCATTTGTAGCAGCTTATTGAAGCCGGGCAACATTTCCATCACGGAGCGCAAGGGCCCCATACGTTTCAGTTGGCGCATCGCAGTCAGGAAATCTTCCAGATCGAACTTACCGGCCTTCAGCTTCTCCTGCGCCTTGAGTGCCTCTTCCTCGTCAATGGCTTCCTGCGCCTGCTCAATCAGTGAGAGCACATCACCCATACCGAGAATACGCGAGGCCAGACGGTCGGGATGGAAGGGAACAAGCGCGTCAGTCTTTTCGCCGACACCCATGAACTTGACCGGCAACCCGGTAACGGCGCGAATCGAGAGGGCCGCACCACCACGGGCATCGCCATCCATCTTGGTCAGGATCATGCCGGTGAGCGAGACGGCCTCATTAAAGTCTTTTGCCACGCGCACGGCTTCCTGACCGGTCATGGCGTCGGCCACGAGCAAGACTTCATGCGGCTGTACGCGCGAGCGGATCGTGCGTACCTCTTCCATCATGCGCTCGTCAATATTCAAGCGGCCTGCGGTATCCAGAATAATGACGTTACAGGCCTGTTCGCGGGCATGCTCAAGCGCGTTTACACAGATATCGACGGGATCTGCCCCCATCTGTTCCCAATAGACAGGGAGCTGAAGCTGCTTACCAAGCGCTTTCAACTGGTTCACGGCTGCCGGGCGGTACATGTCTGCGGCTACCAGCAGAGGGCGCATTCCCTGTTTGTCACGCAGATAGCGTCCGAGCTTGGCTGCGGTCGTCGTTTTACCGGAACCCTGCAAACCGACCAGCATAATGACCGGCGGATTGCCGCTGAGTTCCAGCTTGTTTTTACCCTCGGTACCGCCAAGCACCTCGATCAATTCGTCATTTACAATTGACAGTACCTGCTGTGCCGGGGAGAGGCTCCCCAGAACGTCAGCGCCAATAGCTTTCTCTTTGACTCGTTCTACAAACTGTCGGGCAACCTTTAAATTAACGTCGGCTTCGATAAGGGCAATTCGCACCTCACGCAGAGCGGCGTTTACATCTTCTTCTGTCAGTTTTCCCTGGCCGCTCAGGTTGTTAAAAATGCCTTCAAGCCGTTTGGATAAGCTTTCAAACATTGCCATAGGATTTATCTCGTTCCTCTCTCCGCCAAGCAGATTATGCTATAGTTGGCTACCATTATATCATGCTTCTTTCCAAAACGAGTATCAAGCAGACAGATGAAGCCCTGAAAATGAGCCCATCATGCGGAGAAGGAGGTGAATAGGAAACTTCTCTTATTGTTTGGAAGTTGATTATCATGCAAGCCTGTAGTGGGACTCTCATCTACTTCCTGTTTTCTGCTCTCCTCGTTCCTGCTGAATGGCGTTTCCGGTCTCCTCCATCATATAATAGAAAAGAAGGGAAGTATTTTAGAATAGGGGTGATAATGAGAAAAGGCATGCAACGGCGCTCACAGGATGAGATTTTCGCCTCGTATAACTGGTGGGATCAGGATAACCTCCTGTTCCGGATCACCCGGGAGCGCTGCGACTATATCGAATCCTGTATTGACCGCGCTTTTGGCCGTGAAGCGTTGCGTCAGCAGACGATTCTGGAGGTCGGCTGTGGGGGAGGGCTCATCTGTGAGCAACTGGCCCGGCGCGGAGCCTCTTGCATTGGACTGGACCCATCAGCAGGAGCGCTTGAGGTTGCCAGAGCGCATGTACGCCAGAGTGGGCTGGCTGGGCGCGTCTTCTTTCAACAAGGATTGGCTGAGTCCCTGCCATATGCTGCTGGCAGCTTTTCAGTGGTTGTCTCCCTGGACGTCTTAGAGCATGTGAGCGATCTGGAAAGAACGATCAATGAAATTGCACGCGTCCTGGCTCCGGGAGGAGTCTTTGTCTTTGATACGATCAATCGTACATGGCTTTCTCGTCTTGTGTTGATCTGGATTGGCGAACGTCTTTTTCACCGGTTTGGCCTGGTTCCGGGCCTGCATTCGTACGAACGGTTTATCAAGCCCGGCGAACTCCGGCATGGCTTACAGGAAGCTGGCTTCCAGGTCGCAGAAATGGTTGGCTTTATGCCACGGCTGATCCAGCGACGTCTGACATTAGCTCCCGGGGGCCCCTTGCTTATATCCTACGTTGGATACGCAATCAGGAACTAGGCAGCGCGTTTCAGGCCGGAGTCGTCGGCTTATTCCGCATCCTCCAGCCAGTAGCGCCGATCTTCCTCGGACATATCGCTGCGAGCGATGGCTTCTGTGAAGCTCTGTTTGGGAGCACCCTGCTGCTCCTTGCGGGCGGCCTCTTTGCGCTGCCTGCGGTTGATTGACAGGGATGGCTGGCTGCTGGTGAGCAGTTGTGCGAACTGGTCAATACTGATCTGAAAGAAGCCAGCGAAGCGCTCAAGCTGCTTCTTGCTCAGGCTGGCAAGCTCGATTGCACCGGCCTCAAACTTGTTCCAGACATCAACCGAGAGGCGCAGGCTTCGCGCGACCTCAACCTTTTTCAGGTTGTGGCTCTTACGCAACTCGGCAAGGGAGAGCACGGGAGCAGAGGTTGAGCCAAAGACGCGCTCAAAGGCTGTCTCACATGCTCTGCGCGTTACGTCCAGAATGCGGGTATTCTCCTCAAGATCCTGCGGAATCGTGGCATAGTAGCCCGTGATAAAATCGATGAGAGCATCTTGCTGCTGTGGATACTCCAGGAGCAGCTTGCGCTGTGTCTCTTTGTCTCCTGCCTCTTCGGCGGCCAGCCAGGCCATTTTAATATGCTGTAGGTCCTGCATGTCATATCTCTCCTATCTCTCCTTAACGACCGTGTTATTGTGACGTGACTGTCTGGTCGCTAAAGTGTTGCTCCTGTGCGATACACTGACGCAAAAAGCTGCGCGCTCGCTCATAGCGCAAACGAACCGTGCGCTCATTTTTCTGGCAGATCTCAGCGATCTCGTCCCATTTCCACCCTTTAATGGCACGTAGCACCATAATCTTGCGGTCGAGCGAATCGCTTAAATAATGGAGGATGCGCTGACTCTCATATACTGCGTGCAGTTGTTCATATTGATCCTGTGGATCAGCAACGTCGGCTCCCGGCGAATTGCTCTCATCATTGACCGTTGTGTTGAGCGAGTCGCGCAAACCTTGCGGTACGTGTTGTGGGCGTCCAAGCGGGCGGCCTTCTTCGTCCCGCTTGTAGATCAGTCCCTCCTGTCTCAGGACACGGTTAAACTCATCGATGCAGAGACAACGAATGTAACGTGCAAAGTTTAACGTGATAAATTCCTCGCGTGGGTCCTGTACTTCCTGTAGCAGGTGGACCGCCATATTCGCGATTGCCTCTTCGCGCAAATCCGGTCGATGTCGCAACCCCTGTGTATGGAGCTGAAATATAGGTTGGCAGCGAGTGACCAGAGCCATCATCAGGCGGCGGGCTTCTGCTTCCTTGCCAGTGGCCCTCAATTCGCGAATTAGCTGTACAAGTTGTTCGTCCGTGATTTCATAGCGCCCGTTCGCCGTGCGGCGCTGTAATCGCTCATCGAGCATAGGATCTGCTGGATCAATCATTACTTCTCCCCTGAGTAGTTCTGCACTGCGCGGCAGTTTCCGGGTGTCCCTTCTATCCTACCGACCGACTACTTTTCTTGCTCCTGGTACCTTATTCCACAACCCGGATGAAAAAACGGAAATGGGGTGGAAGGTACACCTTCACTGTATCATCCTACGAGTTCGTCTCTAGCGATTGAGGTATTGCCCTTTTGAGATACTGACTGATAGCATAACAGAAAACAGATCTTCAGAAAAGCGTCTTTCTTGCTCTTTGGGGGCTGAGAAGGAGAAAAAGAGAAGCGAGAAGGCAGGGAAGCCCGGAAAAGGGCTTCCTGATATGTCAGTCTTCGATTATTGGTGCGGGTTCGCCCGCTTCCTGCATGCGGCAGATCAGACGTTCCCGGAGCTCGCGGGCAATTGCGCGATGGTGCGGGCTGCCAGCCAGATTACGTAGCTCGTAGGGGTCCGCCTCAAGGTCATAGAGATATTGTTCGACGTAGTGAGTGGAGCCCGAATCGTCCCACCCGTTCTTGTCTGGCGCATTCACGCCATACTTCCAGTTCCGGGTGCGAATGGCCCGGCCCACTTGCGATTCACTGATCTGAATAAAAACCTCTTCTGGCCAGACAACATCTTCCTGATTGCGCACCAGTGGCACGATTGAGCGTCCCTGCATCTCAGAGGGAACCGGGATCCCGGCAGCTTCCAGCAGTGTGGGCGGAATATCGATCAGGCTGATACCCTCCTCGATGCGCCGACCGCCTGTGAAGCCAGGGCCCTGCAATGCTGCCAGCACCCGGATAGAGCTTTCGTGACATGAGCGTTTGTATTCGCCATTGCGCGTTTTGAAGTGACAGCCATGATCTGAGGTGAAAAGTACAATGGTATTGTTGGTCAGATCAAGACTTTTCAGGGCATCTAACAGACGGCCAAACGCCTCATCCACGCGCTTGACCTGCCCGTAGTAGCCGGCGATATGCTGCTGTGAGGAGCCCCCAAGCGCCGCCAGATCGGGGGGAAGCCATGCACCCCGATAGCGCTCTTCATAGCCATCGGGGGCCGGGAAGTAGTCCTGCTGGTTCTGTTGATGTGGCTCAAGCTGCGAGATAAAGAGAAAGAAGGGATTGTCTTTCTGCTCATCGATATAGCGAATGGCGGCATCAACAATCGCGTCGACACGATAACCCGGTAGCTTGACCTCACGATTCTCATTGTCATAGACGATTGTGTTATAGGGACGCGAGGTGAACTCAAGAATGTTGGCCGCCAGCCAGTAATCATAGCCACCGCGCTCCTCTACTGGAACCGGATCAGTGGTGCCCAGATGCCATTTGCCAACATAGCCAGTATGATAGCCCGCCGACTGAAAGTGGTGGGCCAGTGTTCGCGCCCGGGCTGGCAATGGGATATCATTGCGATAGCAGCCGGTCGTTGTTGGATACAGGCCAGTTTGCATAATGGAGCGTGCCGGACCACAGACAGGCTGACAGGTAAACATCTGGGTCAGATGGGTACCGCGCTGTGCGAAGCGGTCAAAATTGGGGGTCAGGTCAAGCGGGTTGCCGTGTAACCCCGATGTATCCCAGCGTTGTTGATCCGTAAAAAAGACAATCACGTTTGGGCGCTTTTGCTGTGTATTGCTCATTGTGTGTTGTTCTCCGCAGTTTGGTATGGTGCCCTATTTCATGCCTGTCAGGCTAATTCCTTTGACGAAGTATTTCTGACAGAACAGGAATAGGAGAAAGATCGGGATAAAAAGGACGACAGCTCCGGCGGCGGTATAGTGCCACTGAGTAAAGAACTCCTGATTGAAGAGGGTCAACCCAACGGGCATGGTTCTCATCTCGGTGCTGTTGGCGATAATCAAGGGCCAGATAAACTCATCCCATTGAAAGATAAAGGTAAAGAGGCCCAACGCGGCCAGCGCTGGCCTGATCTGAGGCAGAATGATCCGCCAGTATATTCCGAATTCAGAACAGCCATCTAGCCGTGCTGCATCGATCAGCTCGAATGGAAGGGGCTGGATAAACTGGCGCGTCAAAAAGATGCCGAAAGCTCCCATCAGAAACGGTGTGATCATGGCCTGATAGCTATCAAGCCAGTGCCATTGTGCCATCATAACATACAGCGGAATCATGCGGACAAAGAAGGGGATCATCAATGTCCCCAGAATCAACAGAAAGAGCACGTTCCGCAGGGGGAAGCGAAATTTCGCAAAGACGTACCCTGCCAGCGGATCAAAGAACAGGTGTGAGATGGTCACTGTTCCTGCAACAATCACACTGTTGAGGAAGAAGCGCGCAAAGGGCGCTTTTTGCCAGATCTCAAGATAGTTCTGCCACTGTGGTACCGCTGGAACGATGACAGGAACGCCTGCAAAGGTTTCTGCCTCGCTTTGTAGCGAGAGGGAGACCATGTAGAGCAGCGGCAGAACAGCGATCGCAGCCAGAACAATCAATATCAGATAACTCAGCATGGAGGAAAGAATGCTTCCGGTGAGACGTTGCTTGATGTGCATGCGAACTTCCTCCATCCTTAGTATTCAACGGCCTGTTTGCTGACCCGTAGTTGGAAGAAGGTCAGGACCAGAATGACGATAAACATTAAGAAGGTCAACGCCGAAGCATACCCAAGATTGTTTTCATTGAAGGCGGTATTGTAGACGTGGAAAATGAAAAAGCGCGTCGCATCTGCCGGGCCGCCTTGCGTGATAATAAAGGCTTGAGCGAATGCTTGCAGGCTCCCGATGGCACTGATGATGACGACAAACAGCGTGGTCTGTGCCAGCAGGGGAAGTGTAATATAGCGAAAACGCGCCCAGGGGCCGGCCCCATCCACGCGGGCAGCCTCATAGAACTCGGTGGGAATGCCTTGCAGGCCTGCCAGAAACAGCACCATCGTATATCCGACGCCCTGCCAGATGGTCACACCAATGATAACTGGTAACGCCATATGATAGTTCGTCAGCCAGTCCTGGGTGGGAAGTCCCACCGCAAGGAGGATCCGGTTGAAAATGCCGACCATCGGGTCCAGAATATTGCGCCACATGAGCCCTACAATAACCATAGAAGTCATGTAAGGCACCAGAAAAAGAGCCCGGAAGATGGTGCGTCCTTTAATAGGCCGATCAAGCAACAGGGCAAGGCCCAGACCAATCAGCACGTTGAAGGTGGTGACGCAGACCGCGAAGATCAGCGTCACCTTAAATGACTCAAGCACTCGTTGGTCCTGCAATGCCTGAACATAATTTGCCAAACCCACAAAATCAGTTGTGCTCTGCATGCTTGTCCAGAGTTCAACCAGAATGGGGTAGAAGAAGAACACGGTAAAATAAATCAGGGCAGGCATCAGAAAAATATAGGCAACCAGCGCCTGACGCGAAGCCAGCCCGGTACGTACATGCCGTTTTGCCCCGTATCGGTCTTGCGCGACAATAAGACCCATGCAGACCCCCTTGTGATGCGCTATGATAATGCCTTGTTTCCGGTAGCGACGAATTCTTTCAATGCGTCGGCTGCTGGCCTCTGCTTGTAGATGACATCCTGATAGGCCTTGTTGAAGAGATCATTGATCGTGCCTGATTTCCCGGTTTTTTCCAGTTCGGCGCCGGAAAATTGTGCGTAGGTGAGACCTTGCCCAAAGGGCGCTATCAGATCCATCTGTTTGACGTCGGGATGGTTGCCCCATGATTTGCGGGGCATGGTCATACGCGCTTCTTTTGTTGCTGCGAGCTCGACATCAAGAGCTACAAGGCGCTTGAGCAGTTCCCAGGCCATCTCGGGATTTTTTGCCGCTTTGGGGATCATCACGCTACTGCCTGCGGCTGTTGTTGCCTGTGTCTGCTGCTTGAGTGCCTGCGCAATATTCCATTTCAGGTCTTTGCTGCCCTCAAGAATGGGTTTGATATCCCAGGGACCGGTGAGGATAATGGCGGCTCTCCGGGCCGAGAAGAGTTTCTGGGGACCATCATAGCTCCCAGTTGCGACGGGAACGGGGGCGACTTTGTGCTTATGAATGAGGTCAGACTGGAACTGAAGCGCTTCAAAGGCCCGCTCATTATCCAGATCGAGCACTTTTTTCTCGGGATCGTAGATGCGCGCGCCGTTCTGAAGGAACCACGGCCAGGCGTAGCCCGCGTCCTGATTGAGTGCGACGCCATAGACTCCCTTGCCGGTGAGCTCTTTACAGGCTGCAAGGAAGTCATCCCAGGTGGTGGGGAATGTTTTGATCCCGGCTTTCTCAAACATCTCTGTATTGTAGAAGCAGAGCGTGCAGGTAAGGTGAAGTTGCACGCCGTATACTTCGCCATTGACCGTATTGCGCTGAACCGTGTAGTCTTGCCAGTCATCAGGGAAACCTGAACTCTGTTTGTCCTTATTGATAAAGTCCTGTAGAGAGCGCAGTTTTCCGGTAAGGCCAAATTCCTGCACCCAGCCTCCGGGCTCCTCGACCAGATCGGGCGTATCGTTTGCCTGGAAGTTCGCCATCAATTTTGTGCGCAGGTCGGGCCACTGATAAAGCTCAAGCTTGACCTTCCAGCCTTGATGATCCTGCTCAAACTGCTCGATGACTTTCTTGTATACCTGGTAGGCATGTCCGGCGTTCCAGTAAACGCGGAGTGTTTTATCCGAGGCGCCGCCTGTCAGCGAGTTCGTTCCGCCGCAAGCACTTAAAATAGTGGGAACTGCAAAGGCTGTAGAAGCCAGTGCACCGCCGAGCTTGAGCACACGACGGCGAGTGAATGCAGGCCGCTCGTCAGGATGTTGAATGGAAATAGTCATAAAGTTCCCTCCTGGTGATATGCAACATTGCAAACCGGGCTATCAAGCTGATCCGCGAATGATCAGCTCCCATCGACAGAGATGAATGCGTCCTTGACAGCCGGGATGTTCGAGGCGGTCAAATAAGAGTTTGGCGATAATGGTGAAATCCAGTGAGGCAGGACCGACGGTCGTCAGCGGAGGACTGGTAATTTCGCCATCGGCAATATTGCCAGCACCCACAACGGCAACGTCGTCAGGAACACGTAAACCCAGATCTCGGGCGGCCCAGATGGTCGAAATAGCAGAGATATCAGAACCGGTAAAAATTGCGCTGGGTCGATATGGCTGCTGGAGAAGCTGATAGGCGCTGCGGTAAGCTTCTTTGCGGGTTCCTGCTACTCCCTGCAAGATCAGCCTGGGATCTGGCATGATGTTGGCATCACGCAGAGCTTGCAGATATTGTTCGAGCCGTACATCTTTATCTGCCTGGTTCTCCTTGCCTCCGTATAAAAAGGCAATGCGGCGATGACCCTTATCGATAAGATACCAGACTGCCCGATAGAATGCCTCTTTTTCAGTCGTGCGGACAATATCGAACGCTGTGCCCTCAACTTCATTGTTAAAGGCGACGACGGCAATACCGGCCCGAGCAAGCTGTTCCAACTCCGCGTTCGACGGGGAGCCGTGAATAAAGATAACGCCATCAGCAAGCTGACGTGAGAGCTGCGTAAATGCCTTTTGCTGACCCTCGGCGTTTTCTGCCAGGAGCAAGACGACTGAGTAGTGATGCTGTTCGGCGATGCGTTCTATATCCTGGCAGAGCGCCTCATAATAGGGGACACCAAGTTGTGGCAGCACGATACAGATCCGCTCGGTCCGCTGGCGCCGCAGGTGCCGTGCTGTCTGGTTGGGTACATACCCGAGTTTTGCTACGGCTTGCAGCACTTTTTCGCGTGTCTCTTCATTGATCGTCTTGTTGTCCGGACGCTTTCCATTCAGGACGTAGGAGACAGTCGCGATAGAGACTCCCGCCTGCCTGGCAACATCGCGCAAAGTTGGTACGTTTCTGGTCATTCTCTGCTTTCCGTGTGCTGGTTAAACGTTTCACATTGAGGAAAGAGTACCATATTCCTCTTAAAAAAGTCAATGGTATTCTCTGATATGAGAGCTACCGTCTGGTCGGGCACGGCATAAGCTGGCAGGGAGGGCTAATCTTAGCGAAGCCGTTATTTTGTATCGCCATCACTGAAGAATCAGTGCTATACTATGTTTTTGATAGAGAGTGCTTCCTTTTGTCGCTCTTCTCGCACGGCATGGATTGAGCATTGTACAATAAGAGGGAAGGCTTTTTCCTGTCGCCAGAAGCAGGATATCTTTGTGCTTTCTGGATGTATGTATTTCGTCTATTGAGTCGGGAAGAGCGTTTATAGAGCGCCTTTTTCAGTATCGCTATCATAGGGGTCACTCGTTTTACATACAGTAGGCATTATCCTGATATATAAATTCTATAAACTGAAGCTCTTTCGACAGCGCGGGCCAGCAGTATTTTTCTTTTTGCACCGTCTGCTTGTTGATGAACGCTTTAGTTTGGTGGAATGATGAATACGAGGGAATGAAAGATGCAGAAACAGAAGACCAAACCTGAGAAAACACAAGCCGTCCAGCCGACTGCAGCCGAGAGTAAAGCGATCGAAAAACCTCGTTTTACCTTTCCGGCCTGGCCTACCTCTCGCCCAGGCCCGACGAAAACGCCTCCTCCTCCTGGAATGAAGCCGGTGAACGCGATTCGTCGTGAACAGGTCACTGAGGTTGGCTACAATCAAGTAACCGGGACACCCTCTGTTGAGAGTGCGGAGCGCCCTGTTGCCGATGAAGCCAAAGTGGGAAGCGTGAGCCCTGACCTTGAGAAGAACTCACCTTATGTCCATAAGAAACCGAAGAAGCGTCTCTAAATCGATACCATGTTGAAAGGTGGGATAGTCTCTCTGCTATCCCATCTTTTTTTATGCCTTCAAAGTGTCCGGGTAGCTTCTCTGGACCTTCAAGAACCGAGGGCCGAACCAGTATGTAATTGCTTTCTGCTCTCGCGTTTCCATCCATTTCTATACTTTTCACTTCCCTCCTACTCATTGCTCTATCGTTAGTTTCTATATTAAGATACATTTTTACAATGACGTGTATATATTGCCTCTGAGTGAATGTTCTCGATGAGCTCACCGATAGATAGCTTTTTAGCATACTGGTGAGGTGAAAGCATTCATGTGCAGGGGTCTGCAAGTTGTTGAATCGAAAGAGGAAACATTGCAAACACGTCGATTACGCTGGAAAATATTCCGCAAGGAAAAAATCGTGCATCTGGTAACAAAGACAAAGCTGATGGCGATGCTAGGAATCTGTACTGTTGCCTGTACGCTCCACTTTGGCAGTGCCGGGGTGAGCGCAGCGGCGACTGTTCAGGAGTGCCACAGAAGCATGTCTCCTACCAGAAAAATCGAGGCACAAGCGGATTACAGGGAAAGCAGTGTGTGGCAGGAGGTTGAGTTCACGCCTGCCGTCTCTTCATCGGCTTTTTGTGGTGAGAGGTGGGCTTTAACGCCACCGCTTTCTGCTCAAAGTGATGCTGTGACCTACGATATACGCTTTTTGCCGCGTGCTGATCTCCCGGTGCAGAATGCGCAGCTCCCGCGAACCGGCCTCCGCTCGGCCCGGTGGAGCGCGGCTGTACATGATATAGCACCGTCTAGCGGCAAAAGGCTGATGAAACCAGAGAGGAGAGTGGCGTTTGCGGAGCAGCTCATTCAGGCGGGAAGCCAGGATGCCGAACGTGACGACATGGCTCTGATGGAGCCATCTCAGCACGCATCTCCTGCGTATTCAATGTATGCTGCTCAAGGCAATGCTTTCCCCTATGGTCAATGTACATGGTATGCCAATCAGCGCTATCATGAGATGCATGGGTACTTCGTGCCCTGGCGCTGGAACGCTGATGCATGGCAGTGGAAAGATCGAGCGCATGAGTATGGCTGGCACGTATCGTCTCGTCCAAGTGTTGGCGCTATTATGCAGTTGTTGGGAGGCGTGCAGGGAGCTGGCCCCTTTGGACATGTTGGAGTTGTCGAGAAAGTATTGAACAATGGCTCTGTTGTGGTAAGTTCAATGAATTGGGGAGTGAACCCGCTGGCCGTGTCATACTGGACATTCCAGAGCGGGCCCGGTGTCTACTTTATCAGCCGCACGTGACTCCGCTATTTGGTTGATCTTTACGGTGTTCGCTTGCAACAGTAGTTGTTCTTAGACCCCATGCAATGAGGCCAGAGTATCTGTTTTATCTGGCCTCATTTTGTTTTGTTCTGGTGGCCAACAAATGAGAGAATTCTAGCTGAAATGACGAATCTACTAGAAAGATGCAGATCTTTCTCTGTCTGATAGAGTATAATAGCGATAACAGCCCGCTCCTTTGCTGGCAATGAAACAGAAGGGCTGCAAGCCCTTTTCGGAAAGGCTCCGTTATGGGGCTTGGTAAGAGAGTGGACGCTTTGAAACAAAAAAGACAGGTGTCGGCACGTCAGACCTGGCACGCGATTGTGAGGCGCGTCATTCACTTTATGCTTACCGGTGGCGTTGCGACGGCTTCGCAGTTGAGCACCCTCTATATGTTGGAGGCAATCGGCTGGCTTCCAACAATTGCAAATGGCGTGGCTTTTTTTGTGGGTGCGCAGGTCAATTTCATTTTGAGTTATTGCTTTACCTGGAGAGATCGTCGGATTGAGGGAACGCGCTGGCATAGCGTGTTAGGACGCTGGTTGGCCTATCATGGCGCGGTGATCGGTACATCCTGGGTCAATATGGGGATCTTTCTGCTGGCGCGACCGTTTCTGTCTTCGCTGCCTGCGGCTGTACTGGGGAGTGGCTGTACTGGCATTGTTAACTTTATTTTGGGCGATACTCTGGTCTTTCGGCGCTGGCTCTCTGTGCCTTTTGCAACAAGATTGCGGCACTGTATGGAGCGAGTCAGTGAGGCGCTGGCGCATATTGATGGCTCGATTCTGCTTTGTCTGGGAAAGATCGGTGCCTGCTTCCGTCTTTTTGTGGGAAACAGCGGTGATGGAAAAGGCAGTAAGTCTCTCTAAGTGGGAATACGCCTGGGAAAGGGATTGAATGAGGTTTGAGATTATGCTATCATTGTATTGCTCGGGGCTGTAGCTCAGTGGATAGAGCGTCGGTTTCCTAAACCGAAGTATGGATAAGAGGGCTTAGAGAGCTGTTTTAGAAAGATTGCCTGTACTGAGACTATCGGTGTAGGCGGTTTTTTATTTTTGGTGATGTTGGGTGGTTTGGCTTGTTGCATTCTTTCGTAAGAGTGAATTTGCTTTGTCAGGTTTGCTGTATAGTTTCGGTTTGTCAGATTTTTATTATTTGTCAGGTTTGTGTAGTTTAATAAAGCCTCTGATTAGATTTCAGAGGCTTTGTATTGATGAGCGTGCGTTTTAGTTACATCTGTTTCTTTTTACTACTTGCTTTTTTCTGTGGTTGTTCTTTCCATTCTTTTAGTGCTTGTTTGTATTCAAGTAGGATTTTAGAATCTGTGTTTTGTACATCTAGTTCAAATGTAAAGCGTCCTGGTCCGACTTCTTTTACCTGCTGAAAACCCGCGTGTTTGATAATTCTGATGCCTTGTGGAGTATTACTTGCAGCATAGAGTTTGGTAATTTCAATTCCTTGTTTACCCCATTCAACTGTTTCTTTTAAAAGGTTTTCTAGTAGGATTTGTGCATAATTACTTCTTTTATCTGGTGGCACTGTTGGTGTCGAAGCAAAATCAATAATTATGCATTCTAAGGGTTTTCCAGGTGCGAAAGTTTCTAGATTTTCTACCCCTAATAACCAGCCTCTTACACCTTCTTTAAAGTTTTCTATGGCTTTGTGATTAAATGGGAAGATGTTGAAGTATGCAACTAGGTGGCCGTGGTCATAGAGATGATAAGTGCTATTTGGACAATGTTCGATGAAGGCTTGTCTTCGTTCAATTGCTTCTGGTTGTCTTGCTCTAGAACCGAAAACTAAAGAAGCTAACTCAACTTCAGCGTCTAGTTCATTAATAGTGGCTTTTCTAAAATCCAGCCCCTCAAGTTTTTCAGCAAGAATGGCTGCTTCGAGCTTACCAGCAATTTTATTGATTTCTTTTCGGGAATAGACGGCTTGTTTACGTCCTGGTAGGTATATTCTGGTAACTCTACCTGTTCTTCCCCAATATTGGAAGGCTTCTTCATCAAGTCCCAGGACTTTTCGGGCTTCTGCTGCTGTGTAGTAAAGTCCTGCTAATTCTTTATTTAATTTCATGAACTCATGCTCCCTTGTTTGGTATGGATCGCGCTACGAAGCTGTGTTATTTTTCATTATAGTATAATTTATCCGGTTTAATCAAGTTATTAGATAGTTTTTCTTTCTCTTATTAAATTGGTTTATCAGTAAAGCCTTATTTGAAATTTTTTTTATGTTTCTCAGATTTCTCAGATTCCTCTTGACAAACGTGAAAACGTCGGGTATATTATGTATAAGAATTACGGTTTCTCAGATTTATCAGATTTTTGTCGGAATAGTTTTATTAGGAGATTTCTTATGGGATGGAACCGCCAACAGTTTGTAAAACGACCCAAGCGACCTAAGCATGTTCGTACTTCTCTTCGCACTACTCTTTGTAGTAACTGCTTTCGGGAACTTCCGGCAACACAGCGTAACAAATCGGTTTGTTACTTATGTGAGACGCGGTCGGGATATTGTAGCAGTGGTGTTTTGCTGTTGGAGGAAACGTCGAACGAAGTAGTGGTTCATCAAAATGTAGCGTATCAGTTTTTGGGTTTAGTAAGGAAAAAAGAACCGTCTGATGTTGCAGCATCAAACGGTTTAGGATGAGCGTTTTTCTACTTTGTCCGTTTAGCTGGTGCTCCCCTCTTCTTATTCTCTGATAAAAGAGGTGCGCCTGTCAAGGAGGTGCTTTATGAAACGAGAAAGCTTTTTCCTCATTTTCTTGATTATTGTTGCGGGTATTCTTGTTTACCTCAATTGGCCTTTGATGCAGGCATACCTTACCCATCTGTTTGCATAGGAGGTGTTGAGTGGTGATGGTTCAGGGTAATGGGCAACAGTGGGCAATTGGGCAGCAAGTGGTTTTACGAGGTGGTTTTGTACCAGTTAGGGTACAGACTTTTCTTCCTGGTCAAGCTGTGTATGGTTGGGTGTGTCAAATTAATAGCCAGGTGGTAGTGGTTTGTTGTGGATGTGATGCGTATGGGGAGTCTGTGTATAGTACGGTTCCGCTCAACGTTGCTCATTTAGTTATGTCTTCCGTGTAATCGTCCTATCGTATTCTCGTCTTTATGTCAGTGTGTCCTGATCTCTCTTCTATAGAGGGATTGGGGCACAGGAGGAGATATATGGAGCAGGACGTGAAGCAGGTTCGTCATCGGTGTGGGTACGTTTTCTTCTCCCGTCCTCTTAACTACTTTGAAGGAACTGGAGGGTTGCCGACAATTGATTTTTTGCCTGCGGTTGTTGTGCAGTATCGAGATGAACACGGGCATGTGGTATTCCAGTGTCCTCGTTGCAAGAAACCGCTTCAGCTATGGTGGGATGTTCTGAATCCACAGGACCAGCAGCGCTTGAGACACTTAGGTTTTTATGAGCAGAGTGATGGTTTTATGTAAGGAAAGAGGTGATTTTATGTTTTTGAATGCGATTGTTTTGAGTGCTACGGTACAGGAGATGTCTTTGTATGATCAAGTTACTGGTGCAAAGAAACCGAGTTATAGTGTGATAATGAATGTACTTGATGCTGATACAGATGAGAAGTATACAGTTCAGATTACGAGTGGTTTTGCAAGCTTGGAGCAATTAAAACTATTACGAAAGCATAATGAGCCTGAACAGGTTCTACAGCAGGCTGCGCAACAGCTTCAAACAGAACTTCCGCCTAAAATGACAACTATGGCACTTGAGGTTCTGAAGGTGAAAGCAAAAAGTGGTTTTCTGACGTTGATCTGTCGTTTGGCTCAATCTACTGCGATGGTTTAAAGAAAGGGGTGAAGTATGGGGCTTTTTAAGAAAAATCAGAATCAAGTTAAACAAGGTCAAGGTCCAGGGTTATGGGGACTAAGTATACAAGGGGATGTTTGGGTTCATCGAGTAGAGCATATTATTCTTCGGGTGGTGTCTTTAGCATTCTCGCTTGGTTCTGCTCATGCTATCCGTTGGTTTTTTAGTCCTCTTGATGAAGCAGATCATTTACAACCCTTTATCACATGGGCAATTGCGATTAGCTTTGGTGTTTTAGGTTTCTTTGTTTCTCGTGGTTTGGCATATCGGATGATGGTGAAGGAGTCCATTTTGTTGTATGTGCCTGTATGTGTTGTTGTTGAGCTGGTAGAAATTTTCTGCAATTTTGCAATGGCAGCAGCGGTGATTGAACGTGCGGTGTGGCTTCAGAATGTCACACCAATGTTGCAGGGATTTTTGACAGTAGTGGTGTATATTGTTCTTTCCTGCATTCCGCTGGTTTCGGTGCTTCTGGCTGTGGTTGATATGGACATGGATCGAAAGCGGATGAGGGAAAAGGTAGCCCCAAAGCAGGCGCCTACATCAATACCAACACATGGTATGGGTATTCAGCCACAAGCAGCATACCCACAAGGAATCAGGCCGATGGTTCCGGCACAGAAACCAGTCAGTGGGATACCGACGCAGCAAATGGGGACGGTACCGGCAGGCCGGTCGTAAAAGTGGTTTTCGACCAGGCAACAGGATGGCTTCTTGTACATAGTGGAGGCCGCTTGAAGAAAGATGAGGTGCAGGTAGTACGGGAAGCATTAGCACAAGGTATTCCTGTTCAGTTTGCGGATAGACATCAGTGGAGACATTTTCAGGTTCGTTCGTAAAGCGGTTAACGTGGAGCGGGTTTGTTTCTCGCTCCATCTGTACCCTGGAAGGAGGTGCAGGGATGCTTGAAGACACATTTGCGGAAACACTGGCTGATGTGCTAGAGCAGTTGGGAGTACAGGGAGAGGTGTTACGAGTTTGGCATTTTGAGAGTGATCTGTTTCCTGCTCACAGCAATCATTGTTTTCGGTTGTCGTTAGGGTATGGTGGCCGCGAAGAGGTGTTTACGGTGTTTACTGGTCAAGGGTGGTGGGATATTACCATAGAAGATGCCGTTCGTCGTGTATTAGATCACGTAGGGGATGTTTTTGGTGCTCCTGATGTAGATTATTGGCTTGAGCAGCATGAAGGAAGAGACCTTTTACATTCAGTGGTTGAGGATATGACAGCACAAGAAGCACGACAATTTCAAGAGCAGTACTTTGAATACTGTCATGATATGGAGCTTCGGCTGTGTAGTTTGTTTGGGGAAGAGGTTGTAGATAGGATGCTTGGTCTTTCTTGGTAGAGGGAGAAAGTAGATGGTGAAAAGCGAGGGGTGTACTTTGGAGATGTATCAAAGTGCGATATACATTCTTTATGAGGTTCTTGGTGAATATGGTTTGCTTATTGTTGATGTCCCGTGGAGGAAGGCGTATGAAGTGCTTCGTGTTTGTTCCTATGCGTATCCGGGAACAGTTGTAGAGACTGTGTTTCGAGATTGTGAGCAAAATGGACAGGGGTGGTTCGCTGACCTTTGGGTTAAGTGGCAAGAAGAGATTAAGGAAGAATGGGAGTTGTTTTTGTTTGAGTTGTGCCAGGGAGGTTCTGTATGAAGGAATGGGTTTCAGCATATATGTCCCTTTTTGTTCATTGTCGGGATTATTATGCGTTTCAGCTCCGCGATGGGTCGTATCGTACGGTGTATGCTCCGTTGACTGAAGAGTTAGTAGAGAAGCATTTATTAGGGCAGGTTACGTTAGGAACATATGTTATTGATCGAGAGGGTTATTGTACATTTGCTGTTTTTGATGCGGATGATCAACAGTCTTCTGAACTGCTCTTACATCTTTGGATGGAGTTGCGGCAACAAGGTATTGAAGCAATTGGTGAATTGAGTCGACGTGGTTTTCATCTCTGGTTGTTTTTTGAGAAACCAGTATTGGCAATAGATGTAAGAGAGTGGTTGTTACCTTATGCCCAAGCATGTGGGGTTGAGTTATACCCAAAACAGGAGCATGTTGCTCCTACCGGGATTGGGTCGTTAATTCGGCTACCACTTGGTATACATCAACGAAGTCGTGGATGGTATCCTTTTGTGTTGTTGAATGAGCAGAAACAGCTTGTGCCTGTCGGCGCAACACGGGAAGAAAATTTCTGGTGGGTATGGTCGGCGGTGAAGCGGGTAACGCTTGTTGAGTATGGTGCGTATCGACAAACGAGTCAGCGATTACAGCTAAAGCAACCAAAGAGGCAGTATATACGAGAATGGTGTTTGCGTCAAGACATTTTTGAGGTGATTGGTTGGTTTGTGGAGTTAGATCACCGTGGTGTCGGTCGGTGCCCGTTTGTGAGTCATCACTATCGTGGTGATGTACGACCGAGCTTTCAGGTGTTTGGGGGTGATGATCCACATTGGTATTGTTATACCTGGAAGCATGCAGGAAATGTGTTTGATTTTCTGCGGTTGTATTATGGGCTAACAGTAAAAGATGCTTATCAGATTTTTGTGAAAGGAGAAATTGCTTATGGAGTATAAATATTCTTTCTTGCTAGTTGGTCTGAATATATACTTCCTTACCTGTATTAACGATGTAAAGGAAGATGATTTAATGGGGCATATAGCAGACTTAGAAGAGAAGTATTCATTGAGTTGGGGTGTGGAGGTTCAGTATGCGGGTAAGGTTCTTACAGATAAACGATCCCTTCATTGCATGGTAAATGAATTTGGTATGCCGTTATGTGACATTTGTTGGAATGTGGCTGTAGGACAGTGTGCTGCGTGTACTGGCTTTTGTTGTATGACGCATACGATAGTGCCAACAGGTGAGATTCGGGATAAGGCTAATCCTACTCATGGTGCTTTAGTTCTTCTTTGTCAGGATTGCAATGAGTACTTTCACCACAGCAGGAACAGATAAAGGAGTGTGTATGAGTGTGAGTTCATGTAGATTGCTTTTGTTGGTGCAAGATAACGATGCTCACATATATGTGTGTTTCTTCCCTGTGTTTGGTATTGTAGGTTGCTTGATCACTTTGTAAAGGTTCTCATAAAGTGGCTTTATGGTTACATACACGCTTCTAAAGGTAGGTTACAGTTTTACTTGTTTAAGGGAGGGATTTTATGGAAACAATGATGATTAGAGTACGTTTTGAGCTAGAGGGTTTTAATAGGCAGATTGTTTGTTTTTTTGAGTGCGGTGATGGTGCTCCTTCTCTTGAAGATGTTTTGGAGCGGAATATGAGGTATTACAGTGGTTTGTACGGTACAGAGGTTTATATAGTTGAGGCTGCAACTGTTGAAGAAGGACAAGAGGTTTATGTGATTGATAAAGTGGGTTCTCCAGTATGTAGAGGAGGTATGGGTTGCATTAATCTTGCTGTGAGTCGGTGTTTTCTCTGTGGCTGCTATTGTTGTGCAAGCCATGTTTTTCCAGTCGAACCAGCATTGCGGATTAAGTGGAGTGTTGCAGAAAATGTTCTTGCGGTGTTGTGTGCGGTTTGTGAGAACGAGGTAGCGGGTAGTAAGTAAAACAAATTGTCGTCGTTTCGTAATGTTGTCATGCTTACATCTGATAGTAAAACGGAGGTGCTTATGCTGGAGCAGAAATATAAATGTGGGTTTGTTTTGTCTGGTTTAAATATGCGTCTTTTTGTTTGTGCTATTGTAGCATATCATGGTCCTCTCGAAGATTTTATAAGGCATGAATGTGAAACATATGAGTGGTTGTATGGGGTGAAGGTGTATCCAATGTCGCCTGTTTCTGTTGAAGAGTGGTTTGCTGCTTATATTGTGAATGAAGTGGGGGCGCCTATATGTATAGGGCGTTTTGGGTGTTCTCAACCTGCTATTGCCCAATGCTTCTGGTGCGGGATTTTTTGTTGCAGTGAGCATGCATTTCCAATAGTGGGTAGGAAGCGGCAAAAACGAGGGATTGTTGGCGGTACCTTTGCTGTTGAGTGTGAGCGTTGTCGAAAGTGAGGGATGGGGTATGGTTATGAGGAAAGCGAAGGCACAGCATCGTATTGTTACGCTTGATCTATGTTTTCGGGAGCTGGTGCACTATCGAGTATATGTTGTCCCAACAGAGGCAATTGCGTGGATGGTTGGTGCAGGACCTTTTACAGTTAAGCAAGCACATAAGGCAGTGTTTGATCTAGCGCTGTCAGGTTGGTCGTAGTTTCTTGTTCTTGATGGTGAACCTGAAGAGTGGGGGGTTTATGTTGTTGGTCCCGATAGGCAGGCGTGGAGGTTGTTTAGTATTCATGCAAGAACTGAGAGGTGATCTATGGAACAATGTAAGGCAAGGGATCGGATGTTCTTTCCTTCGGATGTTTCTTGGCGATTTTTCTGTGCATGCGGGTGTGGGAAGGTTGCTGTGTGTCCGCACTGTGCAATAAAGAAATCAGAAGGAGAGGAAATGTGGTTCTGTAGACATGCGCTTGCGTGGGGCTTGAGATTTGTTGATTGGGATGAGCAGCGAATTTATATAGCTCCTGGTAGTCGACTTCTTGAGGGGCGTTTAGTGGCGGTAGAGCCTCGGCACGGTTGTGGTATTGCTTTGCTTGAGTCAGGATTCTTTATTGATGTTTTTGGTTTAGATCGTGGAGCAGCAGGGTATGTGATTACATATAGTGGTTTGTTTCAGCTAGAGTGTCTAGGACTTCGGTTTTAACATCGTTCAGGGCAGTAAGGAGGTGTACATGTTTGAAAGAAGACGTTTACGTATTGACACAGTTGTGGCTATTGTTGCGGATGCAGACATGCTCTGCATTTCATGTGCAGAAATATTGTATGGGAAAGAGAAGGTGCAGGCGTTTATTGAGTGTCAACCTGGGTATGAGGAGTGGTGTCGTGATCACGAGGGTAATGTTTTAGGAGCTGTGTTAGCAGATTCATTGGATTTACATACCATGTACTGTGGTGGGTGTGGAGTACCCTTATGTGACGAGTATTGTCCGTGTTATGCTTGTCCTTCGTTGTGGCAAGAATACAGGGTAATCGCGGACGAAGGAATGCAGGAGGAGTACACAAGCAGTGAGCGGATTCGATTGGGAGATGAAGGAGCTTTTGTAGAGGGCGATATAAGGGCATGGGATTGGGAGCGTGACAAAGGCATTGCGATTGTTCAGAATCAGGCTGTGTATGTAACATGGTGTGAGGAGGAGGGTGGGTATTATGTTGTTACCCAACAGGATATACAGCGGCTTATGGGTTTAGGTGATGTATGAAAGGAGGTGTATATATGGGAAAAAGGGTAAAAGCGTGTAAAGCAAAAAAAGAGAGTTTCGTTTCGTCTGCTGCTTTTGGGTGGTTTCTCTGTGTTTGTGGATGTGGTCGTGTTGCAGTGTGTCCACATTGTGTGGGAAAGGAAATTGATGGGGTACGGGTGTGGTGGTGTAGCGAAGCCGTTGTTATATGCCCACATTGCGTATTAACAAATGTTGAGGGAGCGTACTTACAGTTGTGCCAGGAAGCGGTTCAAGAATGGGGATTAGGGCTTGTCGATTGGGGAGAGCATGAAATTCGGGTGGTTGAAGGGGGTTCTAGGATAGTTGGGCATGTGGTTGCAATGGACAGAAAGCGGGGGTATGGAATTGCTTTGGTACAGGGAGTGTACGTTCATTTTTTCAAAACGTATGACGGTGATGGTTACTACCTTTTGACAGATGATTCACGCGATGTTGTACGGCAAATGGGGGTAGAGTCGTTTTAGTACTGTCAAATGCATGTCATGTTGACAGTGATTAGTGAATGCTGGAGGGAGTAACCTGGTGTGGTGGCGGTGGTGGTGGTCAAAAACATCTCTAGCCTGGGTAGGGGGTGTGGCCTTCGTGACGGGGTAGCGGTTTCTGCTCGTCTGCTGCGGTTGTACGCGCGACTGCCGCCGCTAACCGTACCCCGTCCCCGTCGCGCTCCCTCTCTGCAATCCGCGTCGACGGCGTACAACCCGCCTGCCCTTCCCTTGACTCTATAAAGAACAAATCACACATATAAAGTCACAGGGAGAATGGAGAAAGCTTTTGGCAAAACTATTTTGAGGTGAAAAAGAAGTGGAGGTATGTTTATGAAGGAAGTGACACTTGAGCAGCAAATACAAACAGCAGAAAAGTATGGGTTAGAGACATTATTTGTGTGTCCTGATACGTGGGCATTGCGGCATGTCTGGATAAATATAGAGACAGGAGAACGGCAACGAGCACGGTGTAACAGGTGGGAATGCTTGTATTGTGGGCCGCGAAAGGTTGATCTGTGGCGGAAGCTCATTCGAGAAGCGAAGCCTGTCTTGTTTTTGACATTAACAAAGGCAGGCAAGACCGTCGAGGAGGCAGCACGAGCTTTTACGACGTTTGTTCAAGCACTCCGTCGAGGATCGAAAGGACGTGGTCGAGGGCATATCGGAGCTCGTGAAGCGTATCCTGTGG
>NZ_QKUF01000048.1 GCF_003253565.1 Thermosporothrix hazakensis | reverse complement strand
TTCCACACTCGTCCAGGCAGAGGGCCGGCGCTTCTGCCGGGGTGTCGGCGGTCGTTTTGCGCTGCGGACGCGCATGCACCCGCTCAAAGAAGAGCGGGGCTTTCTCGGCGTGCTGGGTGGCAGCATCATAGCGCTCCAACCCCAGCACCAGCGGAGCATCAGGATCCTGCGCAAAGGCGGCCAGGGCAGCCGGGCGCCGACGGGAGAGGCGTGGTTCCCCGGTCTCGGGTCGGGGGTGCCCTGGATCAGGGTGGCGCGATGGAGTGGGCCATAGCTGGCCACATAGGCATCATAGAGCGTGTTGAGCTGCTGCCGCAGGGGCAGCAAGGTCTCATCGGGCCGGTCAAGGTCGCGCTCGGCCTCCAGGAGCTCTCGCGTGGCCTCGCGCAACTGCACCAGAGCGGTGAGCTCAGCGCTCATCCGCGTGATGGGGACCAGTTCCCCGTGAAGCACCTGAACGAGACGACCGTCCAGCAGATGGTAGGAGCGCTCCTGGCGCCCGTCGGCTCGCTGCGGCAGGAGGTCGGGGTCCAACCGGGTGTAATCGTGGGGGGCAGAGAGCCGCCCCCCTGCGCGGTGATCTCCTCGATCAGGGCGCACACGGCCTGTTCCAATGCAGCCTCGAAGGGCTGCGGGGCGCGTAAGGTGAAGGTGGGATCCCCGAACTGGTTGCGCGTGAGGGCGGGAGTGCCCACCATCTTCTGCGTCTGGTGGGCAAAGTACTCGTTGAGGGCGAGACCCGGCAGCAGTGCCTCCGTCGTCTGGAGCCAGGGGGAGCCCTGCCAGGAGCAGGCCGCGGCGCGCTTTTGCAGGATGAGCAAGTCCGAGACGACCTCGGTGGCGGCGGCACGATGGGCCCCGGCTGGGAGGCGGAGCGCGCCGAGGAGATAGCCCTGTTCGGCCAGTGCGGCACGGTGTGCGGGGCTGCTTGCATCAAGGGTATAGCGGGAGGTGATGAGCAGGGCAAGACCGCCCGGACGCAGGGCTTGCAAGGCCCGCCAGAGGAAGTAGGTGTGCAGAGGGAAGCGATGGCCTCCAGTCTCTCGATCGGAGATGGGGATTTTGCCAAAGGGGACGTTGCCGATCACCAGGTCGTAGCTGTGAGCGGGGATGATCACCTGTTCCAGGCGTGTGCAGAGGATCCGTGCCTGAGGGCAGCGGAGTTGAGCCAGGGCAGCCGAGAAGGGGTCGCGCTCAATGCCGGTGGTAGAAAGGGAGAGCTGAGGCGGAGCTGCGGCAAGGACAGCACCACTGCCACAGCCGGGTTCGAGGACACGGCCCCCGGTGAAGCCGAGTCCCTCAGCCAGGTGCCAGAGGGCGCGAATGAGCGGGGCATCGGTGAAGTAGGAGGTGGGGGTTGCGGCGCTGGCAGCCGCGAAGCCCTCGGGACCGAGCACCAGGCGCAGACGGGCTGCGATCTCCTGCCAGTGTTCGCGAGGCGTGGGTTCAAAGGCGGGAGCAAGCGCGCCCCAGCCCATAAACTGGGAGAGCAGGGCTTGTTCCTCGGGGGTGGGTGGGCGTTGGGTCTCGCGGAGCTGCTGGACAAGCTCAATACAGGCAAGGGTCTGAGTAACGGATGCGGGAAGGGTCTGTCGTGAGACGGAATCGGGTGTGATATGTTTCATGATCGGTGTTCCTTTCATGTGGAAAAGATGAACAAAAGAAACGGCCCCACCCCGGCGGGGGCAGGGCTTCAGGAGGGATCGGAACGCTTAGGAGAGCTGGGCATGGGCCCAGCTCAAGCAACGGAGGGCATCGGAGACCGGGTAGTCGTGCCCGCCGCCTGGAACACGCGCAGCGTATGCGCGCAGGTAGGGCTCCGCTTGCGCGGGCGTGAGCCGGGCCTGTTGAATCAGCCGACAGGCCAGCCAGAGCGCGCAGGTGTGACGGGTGCCGACGCGGGCCCGTTGCAGCGCTCGCGCAAGCCAGTCGTCTGGGGTGATGCTCTGAGCGCCTCGCGTGCTCGCTGGCTGCTGCGATGGAGCGGAGAGGGCAGGGTGGGAGCGTGCCAGTGCGAGGCGCCGGAACCGTTCGCGCTGGCGCACGAGATCAAGCAGCAGCGAGGGAAAGGGGGCGATAGGAGCAAACGAGTGCCAGCGATAGTGCCGCCCATTGGGATGCAGCGAAGGCGGGACGACGATGTAGCCGCCCTCACCCCGCAGATCAATGCCGGGCAGGCCCGCAAACTGGACGGTGCAGCGTAGACGTGAATCCGGGGAGCGGAAGACAAGATGCCGTCCGGAGCCGGTATGGGCAATGCGGGTGGCAAGCACGGCATACGGCGCCTGGTGCAGGTCAAGCAAGCGATGCTGGAGCATGGCTTGCAGGTGCCGCAGGGAAGCAAAGCCATCATGGCGCCCATCGATGTCAAGCACCGTCCAACCCGAGGGAGAGCCGGTCGGGATGGCAACATTGGCCTCAGGCCAGCGCCGCCACCACCAGGAGATCTGTTCCGCGTCAGTGGTGGCTTCATGGAAGCCGCGGGTCCGCGGGTAGGGCACTTTGCCGTTGACAGGGAACACAGGTAGACCGTGGCGAGCATAGAAGAAGGCGGCCTCCCGACAGGTGTGCGGGAAAGCCGCCTTCAGAAAGGACGCCCGGGGCAAAGGAGGCGCGTTCAGCATGGCTGCACCTCCCACGGTCCGTTGTGAGACCGTCTCCGCAGGGCAGGGGTGATCTCGCGAGGAGATCGTGTTCTCTGGGACATGTGAGCAAACAACTCCTTTCTTTCTCGGGAAGCCCCTGCTCCGCGAAGCAGGGGGCAAGGGAACAGCGTTTGCGGGTGTTTGGATGCAGGACATGCTGAGAAACCTCGTGCCAGGCTGGCAGAGGGAGGGATGTCCCGTACATGCGGGTGGATGGTTGGGAGATCTGGGGTGAAGCAGGGTGTGAGAGAGATGGTGGGAACAGGCTGCACCGCGCCGAGGGAGGGGGGCGCGCGGTGGGTATGCGGGCAGCATAAAGAGCACGACCTCGAAAGAGATCGTGCAGCATGCTGTCAGGACTGGCGGATGCGCAGCTCCACCAGTTTGAGACGGATGGTCTGCATCTGTCGCTCAACGGCATTAAGGTGCCGTGTGAGCTCGAAGGCCTCGGACCGAGCCTGCCGCAACTGCTTGCTCTCCTGAAGCGGTTGCTGCTGGATGCGGTGCAGCAGGCGTTCTGTCTGATGCAGCTTGCGGGTCAGCTCCCGAACCGCCGCGGAGGGCGTGTTCTGTTGGCGCAGACACCGCTCGCGATAGGCATGGATCACCGTTTCAGTCCGATGATCCCCGATGATGCTCCCGAAGAAGAAGGCGAGCCATGTGCTGGCCAGTGGCCGGCGCAGGCGGGATTGCCAGAAGGCGTGCTCCTGCTGGATCTGCGTGTGCAGGCGCTCATAGAGCGTGTGCACGGTCTCACGAAGCGCGAGAAGCTGTGCGTCGCGTTGAGCCTGGGCCTCCTGTTCGGCGTGCTGGATGCGGTGGTGAGCTTGCTGCAAAGCAGCCTTCAGTTCCCGCGTCCGCTGAGTGAGCCGGTGGAGTTCTGCTTCGAGCAGCCGCAGGGGCGATGATGCTCCCTGAGAGGCGGGTGTCACGTGCTGGTGACGACGACGAGGTGCGAACCGAGGATGCTGACGAGCCATAGGACTCCTCTCCATTTCGAACAGAGGGAAAGGAGGACAGCATGTCCCCTGGCTGGAGCGGAACGCACCAACCTGCGATCTCAGGGTTTTACATCCTGTGTCCTCCTTTCCTTCTTGCTTCAAACGACCATCTTGTTGGGAGACTGCACAAAGAAGCTGCTGGTGTCTCCCCAGCCAGCAGGGTGCCTGGAGACGGTGTGTGTCCAGGCGGGGCTACCACATGATCCCGGTAGCAGGGATCGCTTTCGCGTGTCCGATCGGTGAGGCAGCTTTATGCGGTGTCGCGCGCCACCAGGAGCGAGCGAGACGGCAGGCGTCCTGACCGAGGGGGACCGCTGTGATGTGTCCCGAAAGCGAAGAGACAGTCGCCTCATCCTCCCGGCGACAGGGAGTTGCTGTGTGTGCGTCCCCACAGCGAGGACCGACCGCCAAACCGTCCCGGCGGCAAGGACTTATGTCTCTACAGACAGTATACCGGGAGTGACAAACGGATCGGCGAGACCATGAAGGGGAGGGGGGAATGGGCGGCGTTGTCCTGGAAGCTGGGTGAGCTGCTGGAAGAGAGGGGAGAGAGGAAAGTAAGTGTTTTTGATGTGGATAAGAGAAAAAAGGTGAGAGGAGAGATGAAAGAAGAAAACGGGAGGGTGAACAAAGGAAAACGGATGCGCGGCGCTCATCCGGACCAAAAACGAGAAGATGGCTTCTCAGGCGGCGGGAAGAGGGCAAATTCGTCTGGCTTCTCCCCCAAAAAGAGACCAAAAACACGAGAAAAAGAAATGCTCTTGTCGTCGAACGTTTGAGGGTGAGGTCAGGCGTAAGGGGGGAGCGTCTTCAGTGAAACGTGTGCTGATCACCATATGGCTGAGAACGAATGTCTCTTTCGCTCTGTTCAACGGCTTGGTGTGTGAAACACATTGGAAACCTCAGACAACGAACCTGGCAAAGGCCGCCAAGGGACGACCACGTTGGCCTTTGCCAGAGGAAGACATTATGTAAGGCCAGCCAGGCATACAGACTTGCAAGGAGATGTGATCGCTCCTGTTTGGAGTCGGAAAAACTGCGCAGTTTTGCAGTCACGGTCTCCACCTCACCTCGTCGAGAAAGCCAATGGCCCAGGCAGGCTGTTGGCTTGCCTGGCCGTCAGTCGATCTCGCACCGTTTTTTGTGATACAACAGGTCGGGGGCTGCCGATGCGGTACTTGACATGTTTTCAGTTGAGTCCTAGAAGCAGAATTACCTGTCAGGTGGCTTCATTCGTGATCAGTTCACGTGTCAATTCCATGCTCTCGAAGCACACCTGTACCAGCAAGAGAAGCGACCAAAGGCTGGTGTCTTTCCCAGAGGCGCGCGGCTAGCGCTGTACGAGGGCTTCAAACCGAGCTGAATGATCGGATCATCCTCTACAATAATGGTTGGAAGCGCTTCCTTCATGCTCATATCTCTCCTTATGCTTTTATCCTTCTATACACTATACAAAGGGGTTGTTGTAGAGATGCCTTTCTTACAGCTCTTCGATATGGTTTTTCTTCTCAATTGGAGGAGCCGGTTTCGGTCCGAAATCGATCACCTTCTTTCTTTTTTTTGATATGAGAGATTTCTTTTGAACTCTTTGGTGCTGTTTTGACACTCTACTTATAGAGGCAGAAAAATCAGGGACCTGAATAGCAGTTTCTTTAAAAAGAAAGGCAAATTCCCTCTGAAAAATGATAACACACTTATTACAATGATTGCAAGAAAAGACCATGCTGCCCTGTATGAATTTTATAAACGGTACAATAAGCGGCTATACGGGTATCTCTGGACTGTACTTGAACAAGATCGTGCCTGGACTGAAGATCTGGTACAGGAGGTATTCCTGTGCGTCTGGCACGCTGCTGGCTCATATCGTGGAGAGGCGAGTGTGGCGACATGGCTCTTTCGGATTGCCCATCACCTGGCTATGAACGCGAAACGCAAGCGTCGTCGCTGGTTGGAGGAGCAGCCTGATGAGGCCGAGGATAGTGCAAGCTATGGGGCCTCGCTGGAAGAAGGCGTGATTCAGCGGCTGCATCTTCTTCAAGCAATTGAGCATCTGAGTGCCAAACACCGTGCAGTTCTGGATCTGCTTTTCGTTCAGGGCTTCACTGTTGAAGAAGCTGCTCATATCCTTCGTGTCCCGGTCGGGACGGTGAAAAGTCGCTTAAGCTACGCACGGCGCTCGTTAGCTGCTTTGTTACAGGATGCCGAACTCAGGGAGGTTATACCCCATGAATAAAAAGAGATCCTGCCAGTATGAACCATTGCTTCCAGAGTATGTGAACAAGAGGCTTGACGAGCGGATGCAGGAAACGCTGACTCGCCATCTCCTGGAGTGTGTTGCCTGTAGGGAAGAAGTGAGGCAGTTGCGAGCGCTTGCAGTAGCGACGCGACAGCAAGCGGTCAACTTTCCGTTTCGTGAAACACCTCTCTGGCAGGCAATTCAAAGCCAATTAGAAGAAGCTACTCCTCGTCTGGAGGCGCTTCCCTTTCTCTATCAGCCAGTCAGGCGGCGCGGCTGGTTCTTCTGGGGAAACATGGTCGGTATGCTCCGGATGCAATGGCGGCTGCTTGGCCGGGATGTGTTGATCTTGCCCTTGTTTCTGATGTTGTGTATGTCAGGATACTGGGGGCTGGCCACCTTTACTGCGCTGCCGCTTTTGAATGCAGTCCACCTGGTTTCAGCAGTATTTGCCTTTCTGGTCTCGTTCTTTACGGCAGGCTGTATGGCTTTTCTCTTTTCGGCTGAAGATCTGCGTGTTCATGCGCTGGCCCGGACGACAAATACGCCAATCTTTTACTTGCTCTTGCTGCGATTCCTGCTCGTTCTTGTTGTGACAACGGGGACGGTGCTGATAGGCGTTTGGTTGTTGTGGCTGCTGGAGCCGAGTCTGACATTTCAATGGGCGCTGACAGAGATCTTTGCTCCTCTTTGTGGGCTTGTTGCCTGTGCCCTGTTTGTTGCATCCCTTTCGAGTGCAGGTGTAGCGCTTGGATGGAGCGGCATTCTGTGGCTCCTGCGGGCGCTCAGTTATCTGCCACAGGACACTTTTTTGAAACAGATGTATGAACCCTGCTGGCATCAGGGTGCGCTGCTTTTCCCTCTGGCCAGTCTTGTATGTCTGGTCGCATTATGGATCTTTGCCAGACGAAGTGCACGAAGAACCGGAGAAAGGATATCTGCATTGTGATGATTTCTCATACCTACCATGCTGTTCCATTACAAGCAAAGCGAATCTCCCGGATAACAGGGCAAGTGGTGGCGCTGGTGAAAGTGGAGTTGCTGATGCAGTGGCGCCGCCGGGGGTTCTGGCTGGCGTTTGCCGGGGCCACGATCATCTTCATTCTGCTCACAGGGATGAATCTCTCCATACAGGTTTCAACCTACCTGACGAAGGTCAGTTCACAGGAAGCCGCTCATTTTATCATCTTTACCCGTTTCAGCTTTTTTACTGGGCTGTCAGGCTTTGTTGCCGGCTTGCTGGTTGTCGATCGTATTGTGCGCGACCAACGGCTTGGCCTTGCTGATATTCAGCAGGCAACCTCGTTACATACAGTCTGTTATGTGCTGGGGAAGTTCTGCGGTAACTGTCTTGCCGTGATGGTGCCCTGCGTACTCAGTTTTCTGCTCTTTCTCAGCGTCTATCTGGTGGCAGGAGTCACAGTGGGGATTCTGTTGCCCTGCTTGCTGGCTCTCTGTGTTGTGTTGCTGCCTGCCTGCCTGTTGATTGTGGCTTTTGTGCTGTTCTTTGCCTCGTTGGTTCCCTTGCGCATGGCTCAGATAGGCTTTCCTCTGCTCTGGATCTGGGCCATACTTGCTCCATTGGGATGGCCATCTATCGCGACAACCATTTTGAGCCCAACCGGCTATTTTGCTGTCGGATACTGGTTTTATACCTCTGGTGTGGCGGATTCGTCGCAACAGTTTACGCTGACCAATGCCATTGCAAATCTTGTTGCTGTTCCCACGCTAGCGCTTCTCTTGTTGTTGCTGTTAGCGCTCGTGTTGGAGATTCTCGCCCGAATATCGGCTTGCGCGTGAAAGGGTGAGGGAGCATGAAGGTTTCTCGTCGTCTTGGTGCGGTTCGAGCGCCGACGCTGTCCTTGTTGCTTGGTGCACAGTTCAGGCTGGCCTGGTATCATCTGCGGGTAATGCGCTGGTATGTGTTGTTCCTGGTATTGCTTGGTTTTGTGGGTGCGGCATTGGTTCTTCGTCTCATGGTCTGGATTCATTATCCGCTTATCTATCAGTATGAGCTCTGTCGGTTTGTGCTGGAAGCGGGAGCAGGCTTGATAGCCTGTATGCTTGGAAGTACCGTGCTGGTCAATGACCCGGCGCTTGAACTGCTGATTGCTTCCCGGGTTGGTTGCTGGAAGATCATCCTCGGGCGCGTGCTGCTGATCTGGCTGATCCTGGGGGTGATGAACGCTTGCTTTGTCGGCTGGACATATGCGCTGGGACTTCACTATAGCTCGTCTGACACACCCTGGCGGCTCTTCTGTATGTGGTTTGTCCCGACCTGGCTTTTTACTCTGCTCGCGTTGATCGCCTCACTGTTTTCGCGTCACAGTGCGATGGGAGGCGTCTTGGGCGCTCTTCTGCTCCTGCTTGAGCTCCTGATGAAAGATTTCTTTCTGAACTATACGGTGCTTCTGCCATTCTTTGTCCCGCTCAGCATCTGGTTCCCTGATTCATCAATCTGGTGGAGCAGCCGTGCGCTCCTCTTCGGCATCGGCATACTTATTGCAATCGGGGTTCGCCTGCGGATACGGCGGGATGAAGCCTTACTCTCTGCTATTCCTCTCTAAAGCAAAGAAGGAGAGATTTGATGGAACTGCTATTACAACAGGTTTCAAAACGATATGGGAAAACGAGTCCGGCTTTGCAAGATGTTCATCTCCGTATCGGAGAGGGGATGTTTGGATTGCTTGGACCAAATGGTGCTGGTAAGACAACACTGCTGCGGATGCTTGCAACCCTGATTCAGCCAACCAGCGGGCAGATTCTCTTTAACGGGCAGGATATCGCCCGGGCTGTGGTACGGAAGCAGTTGCGTGCTCGTCTGGGCTATCTGCCTCAGGAGTTTGGAGTCTATCCAGATCTGACGGCTGAAGAGTTTCTGGAATACTTCGCGTTGCTCAAGGGGCTGTCTGATCGCAGGGCATACCGCAAACAGATTGCCCTGCTGCTGGATATCGTGAATCTTGCCCCAAAAGCTAGAAAGAAGATCAAGACCTTTTCAGGAGGGATGAAGCGGCGTCTGGGAATAGCGCAGGCGTTGCTTGGTGATCCTCAGGTGGTGATCGTGGATGAGCCAACGGCGGGCCTTGACCCGGAAGAGCGGATTCATCTGCGGAAACTGTTGACTGAACTGGCAGGGGAACGAATCCTGATTCTCTCCACTCATGTGGTGGAGGGTGTTGAGCAAACGTGTGATACTATCGCGATTTTAGACAAAGGAGAGGTGGCTTTTGCGGGCCATATTCGCACGCTATTGCAGGAAGCTGAAGGGTACACCTGGGAGTTTGTCGCTAATCGCGAGGTCTTGCTTCCATCTGAGCTACAGATAATGACGATGATTCCGCGGCTGGATGGTATTCATTATCGAGTGGTCGGGAGCCCTCCAGAAATGACGCTACCGCTCACGTCGGTCACACCAACCCTGGAAGATGGCTATGTGCTGCGGAGAAAGCGTCATGCTCAGCAGCGAGCCAGGAAGAGAGATACAACTGATAGGGCTCTTTATCATGGCTGAACTCGTGACACGTGCTTGAAAGGAAGCAGCTCGCCAGTTGGGGTTGCTTCCTTGTTCTGTCTCTATTGATAAGCGGCTGCCTGAAGCTGAAAGAGGTGTGCATATCTGCCCTGCAGACGTAGAAGTTCTTCATGAGAGCCATCTTCTATAAGACGTCCGTCTTCCAGCACAAGAATGCGATCTGCTACTCGCACGGTCGAAAAGCGATGCGCAATAATGAGAGAAGTGACGTCTTGAGTTACTTCCTTCAACTTATCAAATATTTTTGTCTCTGTTTCCGCGTCAATCGAGGCAGTTGGTTCGTCCAGAATAACAATAGCGGCATCACGCACGAAGGCCCGGGCCAGGGCAATCTTCTGCCACTGCCCACCCGAAAGCTGCTGTCCATGCTCAAAAATACGGCCCAGTATGGTTTGATAGCCCTGTGGCAAGGTTTCGATCTCCGTTGCCACCTCGCTTTTTTCGGCGGCGGAAACGATGCGGTTTTTGTTCTCAATGTGTTCGATTGCTCTATAGCCGATATTATCATAGGCAGGGCTGGCATATTGCACAAAGTCCTGGAAAATGGCGCTGATATGTCGCCGGACATCCTGCAAATTGTACTCCTGTAGCGGAATATCATCTATCAGGATCTCACCTTCAGAGGGTTCATAGAGCCGTGTCAAAAGTTTGACGAGCGTTGTTTTACCCGCGCCGTTCGCTCCAACCAGAGCAACACATTGATTGGCGTTCACGGTGAGATTCAGATCCTGGCGTCGTTGTGAGGGGCGCGTGGCAACATTCGCGGTACGTGAGCGAATAGGTAGATAGATCAGCTCGGCAAAAATAGCGTTCGGAGCTAATGCTTCCTCCTGTTCGATGAGCGTGCGAAGATCCTGCTCACACTCTTGTCCAAGAATATCCCAGAAACGCCCAAACGTCCGACCACCGGAGAGAGAACCGCTGTTGGGGCCAATAACGGCTTGCCACTCGTTACCTTGCAAGGCTTCCTGTGATTTTGCCTGAAGCTGAAGATAGATTTCCAGTGAGCGGGGCATATTATCAGGTTCTGCTGGCTGCACTTCCAGTTTCTTGAGCGTGTCATCTGTGAGCGTGATCTGGCGGGCATGTGTATTCAGTGCTTCATGAACCAGTGTGATAAGTGCTTGGTCTCGGGTGGTGGTTGCAGGAGCGTGCCAGGGAGTTGAAAGGGCGAACTGTTGGGGGGATACTGGTAGCCTGAAGGAGCGCCGAGTCCTTTCCCGGGATCAAGGAGTTCCAGAAGCTGCACTTCAGCATGTGGCCCATATTTTTCGAGAAAAGCCATTCGATATTCATGAAGGTGCGGCATGCCATATACCCTGCTTTGCCGCAAAAGAATCTGCACTGCTTGACTGGCAATTTCGCCGATGCTTCGAGGTAATATGGCAGAGGTCAGCTTTAATGCAGTATCTGTTTGTATGCCGGTATTACTGTGAAGTGGTATATCGAGCGTCTTTTGTATATGTTGGATTTCTTCTAGAATGGCTATACTCCGGGTAGCCTCAGCTTGATCAAAGTGTTCTATTTTGAGCAGGACCTGTTTCAGTGTTTCGCGAACTGGGCCAAGCTCGGAGGTATCCGGGATATGCTCAAGGAGATAATGAGCAGGGGAGACCTCTGTTAATGGCGGGCGTAGATCACTGAGGAGGAAATGATTTTCCCATAATGTCTGCAAAAGATACTGTATCTGCGCTTCTGGCACCTGTGGATAGTGCTGTTGCACGATACGGACAAGTTCGGTATGGGGAATGGGTGTACTTGCATGCTGGAGAATAGGGTGTACTGCCGGAGTTCTATTGATATAGACAGAGCTGTTCTGACCCTGCCCATGGATATCGGCGTAGGGTCAGAAAATTTGTGAGGTACCAACGATCGTATTTTGATTAGCGATGACGTTGAGTGAGGAACGAAACTTCTGGTTCTGTTCGATGTAGCGAATAAGCTCGATATGCCAGTTCATATCGATACGGGTTCTGGACTGCCATGCCGATGAGGGCGCAAGTTGTATTGCAGCCTGATCTTCGAGTGTTCCTCGACCAACCCCCGCAAACAAACCGAAAGGGGTGGGACGCGTACTCATGCGCACAATATAGCGGAGCAGCCGCGAATACACACGATTGCGACGCGTGGCCTTCTTCTGCTGCTGAATGTTTTTGATTGCCGTGAGGAGGGTCGGGCTGGCAACGGCTAGTGCGCGTGCAATCAAGGGATCGGCTGCTAGAGTTAAAAGAGCACGATGGCATGTTTCACGTTGATCCGTATCTGTAGCGGGAAGTGCTTGAAAAATGTATTTGTTGATAGTACGGGTGAACGGAGCATAAAGAAGGAAGCGTGCCGATACCAGAGAGCTTCTTGTTTTTCCATGCTTGTAATATGTCCTCTCTATCTAGAAACACTGTTATGAGATAAGAAGGCGTGGTCCCATGAGGGTTCAACATCAGTTGCAGTTGCGAGCAAGACCATAATTATTCCAGGGGCTCCAGTAAGCCATGAAATTTGATCTACCTCTCGGTTACTCTCTTCTCGGTCACGAAAACCAAGAGGATAGTCAGAGTGAAAAGTATCAAGAATCTGGCTTGTAAGGGACGAGATACGGGAGCAAATGAGGCCGCTATCTCCTTCATGGGCAAAGCGATTACAAATCTGAAGCAGCCCTGCCAGCCCATGGCAGAAGGTCGGTGAAATAAGCCAGGTTTTTGCAGCTGGCCGCCGAAGAACAGCTTCTAGTGCCTCTATAGCCAAACGTCTCCAGGCTGTGCGCGAGAGCGCTTTTCCTGCGAGCCAAAGTGCACATGAAATACCAGGTGCTCCATAGCACCTGGCAGCCCTAGCTTCCTTTTGTGGGCCTGCAATGTTCACGGCAGCAGGCCAATTGATACCCCACTCGTCAGTAATTTGCTGCTCTATCAACCAGGTGGCACAGCGCTGGATCGCACCTGCAATTTCGGCGGAAGAAACATCATGTTTATCGTAGGCTCTGTAGGCACAAGCAAGAGCAGCCAGAGGACCGGCTATACCATGAGCAAGCCCACAGTCATACATCCCCTGCGGGTATTCTTGACGCTTACTCCCTGTACTGAGCAGGGAGTAAGGAATCAGCCAGCGATAAAATAGCCCATCTTCTCTGAGGTTGGTAAGCCAGAGAAGATACTGTAGAAGCTTCTCGATAGCCTGGCGAGTAATCTCTTCCTGCTCGGAAATGGTCAGCAGATAGGCGAGTATACCGGCAGCTCCACTCACTACATCGTATTCACTGGCTGCTACGCCTCGCTGTTCGTTACAAGGCAGAGGAAACGAGAGAATCTGTTCGCATAGGTTATGATCCAATGTCCTTTTCAGGGGAAGATATCGCGAATCTATATGGCAGAGTTGGCTTAAGAGAGTTCCCATGCTACTGGTTCCATCAAACAGGGCGGGAGAGAAAAGAGGGTAGTGCTGTGTGCTTTGTACTGCAAGAGAGAAAAAGCGATGTGCAGTCTGGATATAGACTGATTCTGGGAAGCTGCGTGCGAGAACGCTATACATAAAAGCGATTCCAGCGAAGCCAAACGAGAAAGAGGATGGTATCCACTTTCCAGGAACTGATGATTGGTTTAAGGCTTGTTGCGCTATCGCGGCTATGGTGTTGGGGTCGTCCATACGCCTGGCTACTTGGTGAATAATCTCCAGTACCTGACCTCGCATCTTGTCTGAAAGCAGTACTTTCCAAGGACGTGGTTTTGATCGCGATAGGTTGTTTTGCATGCTAGATAAATCCTATCTTAGAAGCAACAAAAATCATTTTATAGGAATAAATATAACTAGAAAAACGAGAATAAAATAGTGATTTGTAACATTAAATAAAATGACTAATATAATATGTTGTTAATATTAATTAATCTATATTTTAGGTGATAAATTTATCTCATATTTTCTCTATATTTAGGATATAATAAAAGCAGAAATGCCTGTACGCCAAAAATGTGCAATGTCAGGCAATGTTTTTAATGAAAGGAATTACTTATATGCCTCAACATGAAGACTTTAAGCTGGAGATCAAGGTCGTTAAGTATGAGCAGGAAGATGCAAACGCGACTCCTCAAATTACTTCGTTCTTTAATTGCACGCCGGGTTGTCTGACAAACAATACCTGCCAGACTTGTACCTGTGCTCAGGGGTGCCCGAGCGATACCAATACGGCGTGCACTTACTAATCCAGCACTGAAAGCGAGCTGCTTTCTCCAGTTTCGTATTTCGGAATATGGAGGAGGCAGCTTTCTTTTACTGTGAGCCAGATGTACCGCTTTTGTGTGAGAAAAGAATACCCAAAAAGGCGGTTATCTGTCTCCCCTTGTAGACGGCTTGATAAGCTGTACAAGAAGTAGTATGAAGAAATTACTAAGAATAGATGATCTATAAATATGAAAAATCGGGCAAATTAATGTTGGATATGCAAGTAGTGCAGCAGATGGCTCGCTGGGAGTGTTGACGCATTGGAGGTATAGGCTGGACAAACAGGCGACGTACCATCTGGAGGTGGTCATGACCACCTCTTTCTGGGTTGGTGCATACTCGTTGTGGGGAGACGCTAAAGGCCTCTATCCGTCCTCAAGCATATCAAGATGGGGTGAAGCAGCTAGGCTCAGAAGGCATTCCAATGATTTTCTTCCTCTCTGAACCGCTTTGTGTGAAACAACATAGAAACTTTATACAAGCAGGTTAGCGAAGGCCAACAAGGGACGACACGTTGGGCATGAAGCCTGTGACAGGCGAAGGGTCTTGCCATACCAGCCGCTAGTCTGGTATGTAGACCCGCGAGGGTGTGCAGTCGTTCTGGTGGAGTCGGCAAAACCCGTGCAGTGTGGCACACACCTGCTGCACGGAGACATTCCAGGGGATGCTCAAGCCGACAATCCGGCTTGGGAGGCGCCACTACGACCATTCCAAAGTGCGCATGATTCCGCTGCTGCTGTCCCTTTGCACTGCCACAATCGCGCAGTAGAGTGTCAAGCAGGGGATGATCAGTGTGGTTGGCTGCGGCAATCCCGTCACCAGTGATGACCCCATTTGCCCGTGATGGCTCATAGCCGCTTCACGCCTTCCTCCCAGCCCAGACGAAGGCGGCTCGCCAATGGGCACGGTATCCTGCCTGCTCGCCCGCTCTCCCTCGCCGGCTGCATCGAGTGGGGACCGCCGTCGAAATTCCCCCCAGAGCTGGTGGGAGCTTCTTGCAGACGCTCAGTCTGTACCTGCATCAGGCGCAGCCGCTCGGGGCAGGTTACGCATGAGACAGTTGAATTGGCTGAGGTGTGGCAGTGGGTAGAGACTGTCCGGTGAAGCGGAAATAATTCCGCTCAGATTGGAAGCGATCCACTGGTTCACAAGGGCCAATGGGCGCACGTGGGAACGCAAGAGACTCGGTTTGTGATCGGGCCTCACTGGTACTGCTGGCACCAAGATGTGACAACAACCATCGCTCATGACAGACCGAATGGTCAGGAAAGTGTCCATGTCGAACATCATGCGTTCCGTTCGGTTCATGGTATGTTTCAGAACACGTGATCGACGATGGATGTCTGCTTTTCACGTCCTTCGTCATTCATTCCAAGCATTGCAGTCGTAATCTTTCCTTTTCCGTGCCCGTGGAGGATTGCTTGAACGGGTGCCTGCTGTTTACTTGCATCACGCCTGGCCCTGGGGTCCGTGCGTCGAGGAGAGAGGAGGAGACAGCCTTCTGTGTCGTGGGTGGGTGCGGCGTGAAACCAGCGAGATGGGGAACGTATCAGGTGGCAACGGCTCATCGGAGGTGTTGAGAAGGAAAGCGTTGCACGAGGTACGGACACGGTGGACAGATGGTGCTTTCCAGTCGGCAGCCAAAGAAAAAGCCCCGCAGGGAAATCTTCCCCACGAGGTGGATCCTTCTCTTCATTCTCATGTTGAGCGATCTGGCGCCGAACACAGGGTTTTCAGAAATTGGGTGAAAGCCTGCATTTCATCCTGATACTGGCGCAGCTTCTGCTCACGCTCCTTCCCCGAAAAGTGCTCGTGAAACCGGGCTCCATTGCTGCAAAGCCGAATCCCGTGAAGGATGAGCACGGTATCGAGGGAGAGAGGGTGTTGCGCGTAGAAAGCTGAAAGATACCGATAGAGTCGCAAACAGTGTTCCTTTTCGCCCTGGAGAGCAACCCAGGGGTAAGGGACCCCCCAATCCAGATGTCCTTCACACGATTGCTTTGTTGGGATGCCGAGCATGTTGAGGGCGACAACCGTGTCAAAAATTCCGGCGTCAATCTTCGTGCCCAACGTATCTGTTACACGCGAAAACGTAGAAGCCATCTCTTCCCACGTCGCCATAGAAACTCCTCCTCTCATTCTTTCGCTCCTTCTGCGCTTTTACCATCTTTTTCAGCCACCTGGCAGAACCGTTGATAGAGTTCTTGCGCTCGCCCTTCAAGTTCCGTTAAAGGCAAGCGTCTACACTGGTATCCGAGAACTTCCGTCAGTGGTTGCATCCGATCTGCTGAAAACCAGATGGTGCCATCCTGCTCAATTCGTTCGATACCGTCTCGTTTTTGTCCCTCCACATTCAAACGAATGGCCTCTTGTAATGAGAGTCCAGGCGGAAGGACGACTTCCACACCATTGGCGGTTGCACGGAAGGGATATGCGCCGGGTAATCCGTTGGCACCAGGGGCGTGAAAGAGATGTCCCTGTTTCTTCCAAAGGTTCTCCAGAACAGCGACCGCTGAGGATGCAGAGAGGATCTGAGTATATTCCCGCACCATTGATGGGATCTGCTGAAAAAGGGCTGCTTGATTGAGCCTGGGAGTAACATCTTGTGCATCTACTCGTACTGAGAGATGATAGGGGGCATCGCCAGGAGTGCCAAGCGTTCTGAGTCGGTGAACAACATGATTATGCCCAACAAAGTAGATTTCTACCTGCTCAGCTGAAAGATGAAGTTGTGCGGCCGCGGCTCGCCGGAGTGCAGGGACAAGATTCCCGGCATTGCCTACTCCTGTCGTTGGCGTGAGCCCTCCTTTTGCGAGTACTGCTGGCGCATTATCGGGTGATGCTCCAATAAGCACCAGTGGATGCAAGCCTGTTTGCTGCACAGCTCGCATGAGTTTATATTGCAGTACCAGTGACCAGGGCAACCACGGACCAGCTCCAGCCGTTTTCAACTTTTCAGCGAGTGGCGATGGTAAGCGTGTAATCGCTGAGGATGGTAACATCGTTGCGGTTGTAAAAATCACATCAGGCTGGAAGCTCCAGAGTAGAGTGGCTATCTGCTCTTCGTTCCACAGATCCAGCATTGCATAGCTTACTTCTGGTGAGAGGCCCAATTGGTGGGCCGCACAGATGGCTAATTGTGTGCGCTGCTGGATATATTCTAAGCGCCGGCCTGCGACCATTACATGGAACGATGGGAACCAATACCGAGAAGAGAGCAGCAATACATCAAAGAACTGCGTTCCAAAATTGCCAAAACCAAGCAGAAGCAGTTTCATAGGGTCCCCCTTTGTAAACCATATGTTGCTGCAACTTCTCGGAGGAGGGCATGCTTTCTCCACGTGCTTGGAAGCTCTTGCTGAAAGATGACCACTGCCTCCTGATAGCGCTTCTTGCTGCCAAGCATTTGTGCACTGGATAGTGAATCTGTTAGCAAAGCAGCATAATGCTCCAGCTCATTCATTTGAATTGCGGCCTTACTGTGTCCATTCCAGATCTCCAAACGCAACCGTTCTGGCATTGTGCCTTGAGCAGGCCGTTGTTGATAAAGGGTGAAAGCGTCAGAGACTTGATGTAACTTCCCGAGTGCCAAAGCGACGAGTCCCGCATGATACGCAAGCGTATAGACACTAGAATCAGCGAAGACAGAGCGTGGATCCTGGTGCGGCGTATCCGGAAAGATCTCCTGTGCATACTGGATATACCATTCTGCTTCTCTCTTTCTTCCTGTTTGGGCAAGCAAGACGGCGTTATTCGAATAGATACGGGACTGTATGAGAGGCGTTGTGTGGGGGGCTACGGTCAGTGCTTCCTGAAGTGTGAGCAGGCTTTTAGCGACGTCTCCATGAAATTCATATGCGTTTGCCAGCTCTACAAGCGCAGCAGCCAGAATAGTATGGTCATGACCGTGTTGGGCAAAGGTCACAGCTTGTTGACACACTGTGAGCTTCTGAGATAGATCAAGTCGATGATGAGCGAGCACGCTTTGTAAACGTAGCCCTATAGAGGCAAGTCTGGCCATCTTTTCTTCAACAGGAAATGCCAAAAGAGAGGGAAGGAAGCTCATCAGGAGTCGTTCCGCAAGCGGAAACTGATTACAATTGAGAAGCGTCCAACTCTCAAGTAAGAGATTCTCAAAACGATGAAGGAGCGTTGGATCAGCTTTCTCCCTTTTTTCAGACGAAGCGAATGGTTGTTTGAGCGCGGGCGTATCCGAAACGTGAGAGCCAGTTAGGAGCACTCCGAGAGCGGCTGCGAACTGCAAAAGGGATTGTCTTTTTGTGGGATCGTGTGGGAACATATACTCCTCCCTTTGGAAAGAAGACGAATGCGTCACACTGCATTGCTCCTCCGGATCGGAGAACAGACATGCTTTCAGGGTTGCGATATTCTGTCGTGCTTCAGCAAGCAAACCGTCAAGCTGATCTCGTGAGATCGCCCAGGAAGTCCCTATAGATGAGGTGTTTGAGACGAAAGGAGGTGGAAAATGTTGGGTATCGGGACAAGAGAAGTCGCTCTGTTGATGAAGATTTCTCTTTCTCATCTGCTCTATATGCTGTTTGAGGGAAAAGTGGCCATCGTGCACGTGTCGCGGCATCAAGCCGTCCCTGAACCTGTGAAAGCACGTCAAGAACGAGCTCTTGATGCTGGTGAGAGCGGTCTGCCAGGTGAAGGAGGTGTTCCACCGCAGCACGATCTGTAGGGTATTGCTCAAAATAGAGCTGAAGCTGAAGGTGTGCCTCTTCCAGCGCTTTTGCCGTCGCGAAGAGTCCGAGCGCCAGTCCTCGTTGCACCTGTTGGCGTGCTTTCTCGATGCGCAGGCGCACAGCCCTCACGGCTTGAAGCTCATACCAGGGCGCTTCCAGGTCATCTGAGAGAAAGAGCCCTCGCCGAGAGAGCTGTTCAGCTTCTTGCCACAACGGCAATGCTACTTCAGGTTGCTCCTGAGACGTTTCCGCTTCCTTGACGAGCGTAAGAAAGGCAGCGACATCCCACCAGAGCGGCCCTCGCAGGGTGATTCGGCGACGCTCTTCCTCAACAAAGAGCATTCTCCGTTCTAATTCCGGGTCTACTCGATGGAGCCGATCCGAGCTCAGCGCAACGTCCAGACGATGGATGCGAGAGCGTGCATCTTCGACGTGAGGCCAGAGCAGTTGGGCCAACCGCCAGCGAGAGAGGCTGTACTTTTCGGCGCACAACAGGATGGTGAGGAGGCCCCGAAACACCGCTGATTTTTGAGGGATGATTCCCTTCGGCCTCCCTTGGCCACAGAGTTCCAGATGCATGGGCCCGAATGTAGAAAAGCGTATTCTTGTTTGTTGACGCCTTTTTCGTTGCCTATCTTCTTGCATGCTTTCACATCTCCCATAGAGCAAATACGCATCATCTCAAGATACGCACGTATCTTTCAAGTGAGGCCGCTTCTAGAAGTATAGCAGAAATAGTGCTGCTATTCTACCCACTTGAGGAGAAATATTCCTCTGGACCATTGTTTGTGATATGTTCTTTTCTCTCTGAAAATGAAGTATGCTAGCAGTACCAAATGCGGAATGAGCTTTCCTGCTTGAAATCGCATTGCTCGTGTGTTCCATTTCTAGCATATCAGAGCGCAGTTCTCTTGTTCCTCCACTTCTGCCTCTCATTTTCCTCACCTGAGAGGAGAATGCTCCTGTCGCTTCTGGTGCGGGGAGACGATTCTTGATGGAGCAAGGAAGACACCAAAAAGCAAGGAAAGAGCAGAAGAAATACGAGATAGAAAATGCAAGAAGACTTGCTCCTCTCTTTTTGACGTCAAAAAGAGAAAGAAGATCTTTTCGCCTCTTTCAATTCGTATCCCACATATTGCAGAGGTATACCAGAAATGAAGCTGCTTTTCTACCGAAGAAGATATCGTTTTCCCGTTTCATACCAGTCTGTGAAAGACACTCTTTTCCGTCAAGACCAGGAGCAACGAAAAAACACACATGTGCTTTTGCTCTTCTGCCTGTCTCCCTCATGCATTCATCTCTCTGCTCTGCTGAGAGCACCTCTCATTTTCCTGATCAGAGAAGGAGGAAATGCTAGCTGTTTCTGGTGTAGCATACACTTCTTCCGCCCTCCAGGTTGACAAATAAAAAAGGGAAGAGTGAAGAGAAATCATCTCTCCTGAAGCACTCTGTGCAAGTGGAACGGATTTTGAGAAGATTGAAGCAAGCAAGCAGGGTAAAAGTGAAAAGAGAAAAATATGAGTGTTATGTGAGCTATATGTGAGTACATATATGTTACGATCAAAAGACAAGAGTATACTGTATGCTAGTAAGATCGAAAGGAGACAAACGGTGGCAGCTTTTCATTCTTCAGAAGTGGAAACCATCCAGGCTCGTCCCGATTCCCCGATGGGAATGCAATTCCTGAAGGTTCCTCGGATCTCAGCATCCGTCTCTTCTCAGACACGCGATCTCACGACACGATCGTGCGATGAAACGTCTGACGATGGAAAAAGTAAGTTGGATTGCATTGATGATGAAGACTAGGAGGCGACATGGCAGTTCTCATCTTATCTCATCCTGATGAAGACGCACATGTCCAGCGCATGGTAGCCGAGCTAGACAAGCTCGGCTACCCCTGGTTCATCTTTGATCCAGGGGCATTCTCCGCCCAAATCTCATTTGAGGCAAGCCTCTCATCTGAAAGGAAGAGAAGCACGCTGACCTTTTGTGAAAAGCACATCTGTTTAGAAGATATCACCAGTGTCTGGTATCGTCGGCCTCGCCCTATTGCAGGGGATGAGACATTACCTCCATTGGAGCGCTTGTTTATTGAGCGTGAATCGAAGGCAGGAGTATGGGGATGGCTTCGGGGACTGGAGGCTTTTTGGGTCAATCCAGTGGATGCGATTCGCGCCGCTGGTCATAAGCCACACCAGCTGCAACTTGCCCAGAAGGTGGGCCTGGCGGTGCCTCGTACGCTCATCACCAATTCTCCTGAGGCTTTTCTTGCGTTTTATGAGGAATGTCATGGGAATGTGATCTATAAACTCATGGGGTATCCCTGGTATATTGATGAGGGGGGTATCCCTTTGAGCCTCTATACGACTCGCGTTCCCCGAGATATGATTGCTCAGGCCCATCGGGTGAGCGCATGTGCTCACCTCTTTCAGGAGTTTATCGAGAAACGCTGTGATTTGCGTGCGATTCTCATTGGAAATGAGGTGTTTACTGTTGAGATCTATGGACTCACCGAGGAAACGTACGTTGATTTTCGCGTTGACTACAGCCAAATACGCTATGCTCCCCATTGTTTGCCGGATCAGATACGAGAGGCTTTGCTTGCAATGAATCGTGCTTATTCCCTTGTCTACTCAGCCATCGATCTCGTTTTCACTGCGGAGGGGCAATACATTTTTCTCGAACTCAATCCCGTAGGACAATTTGGCTGGCTCGATCGACAGTGTGGAGTTCCGCTGTATCGAACGCTGGCAGATCTCTTAGTGAAAGGAACATGGTAGCAGATGACCGATACAGAACACCTTGTGCGACACATTGAGCAGCGGCTTCAGCGTCCCCTTCAACCGGCTATTCGCCAGGCTTTTCTTCATATTCCACGGGAGGAGTTCGTATCCCAATACTATCAAAAGCGTGAAAATGGTCTCTCCTGGAAGCTCGTACCTGCAAGCACCCAGCAGGTCTATCAGGATCAAGTGTTAGTGACAGCAATAGATGACAAGGAGAGGCCGTTCAGCTCAAGTTCTCAACCATCCGTTATGGCTCTTCAATTGGAGGCCCTAGAGATTCAACCGGGGCAACGGATCCTAGAGATTGGAACCGGGACAGGCTATAATGCGGCCCTCCTTGGCTTTCTTGTGGGGGCTGGAGGGCAGGTTATCAGTATTGACATACAAGAGGGATTGCTTGAGGCAGCGAAACGGAGGCTCTCACCAACAGGGAATATCTCTGTTTTGTATGATGATGGCTTTGCAGGGTGTCGCGAGTATGCACCCTATGACCGTATTCTCGCGACATGTGGTGTTCGTCAGGTACCGCAAGCCTGGACTGATCAGCTTCAGTCCAGTGGTCGTCTGATCTGTAACCTTCATACCAATCTTACAAGTATCTTCCTCTGCGCTGACAAATGTCCTTCGGGTCGACTTGAAGGACGACTCCTTGATATTGATGCCGCATATATGCTGATGCACACGGGTTCCTATCAACCGGGCAAACCACTCGATTGGTCTGCATACGAGGCGCTGCCACAGAGGCACGTTCAATTTGCCGAGCCAGTCGATGTCTTGCTGAAATCCCCCGCTTTTTGTTTACAGCTTCAGGCTTTGGTGCCAGGAATTTTCAAGAAATATCACGGGAATCGTGAGGCGATCTATCTCTATCTCTTAACGGATGAGGTTGCGATGCGGGTAGATGGGGACTCGCTGCTTTTCTTTGGTGATCAGCAAGCAGACATAGAACAGAAAATAAAACAGTGTGTCCAGCTCTATAGAGCATCAGGGAGATTGCCGATCAGCGAGTATCGGTTTTCGCTTGATGGGGATTGCTTGCACTTCTCCGTCGCAGGGAAGGCATTTCAACTGTGCCTGCAAAACGAGTAGGGGATGAGGGAACCCTCATCCGATAGGGAGGGGGTTCAAGGTCCGTGTTCTCTCATGGGAATGCTCGTGTGCTGGTGGTCTGAGAGACGGGCCTTCCCCTCTTCTCGGCAGGAGGTGGCTGAGGGGGCACCAGTATCTGCGTTGGCTTGCGCAGGGAGCTGCGTGAAAAGGGTCTTGTGTGGCCTGTGCTGGGGTGGTTGAGGTGGAACCCCGCTGGCTCGGGTTCGTGGAGCAGGGAAGCCAAGAGGATCTGTGGCGACCGAGCAGCAGACGCTCTGAAAGGTGGTGGGGGTGCCGTTGTGGCAGGGAGCGGAAGGGATTCCTCCGTGAAGGGGGAAGAGCATTCAGACGTGAGGGGATGCGAGCTGGTAAGGAGGAGCGGTGCGGAAGGAAAGGCGGGGCCGCTGTGTCCTGGCTCATCGGAACAGGGGGATGTTCCCATGAAGCCGGAACCAACGGCACGAGAGATGTGTGTCCTGCGAGGCCAGGAGGCGTGGTGAGTGGTCAGGAAGCGGGGCTCTTGCGGCTGCCTGCTCTGGCATTGGGAGTGAAGGGGAAGAAGGCGTTGTCGCGCCTGGGAGAGAGGGGGATGCAGGAGGGATGCGTTCCCTCCTTCCAGCGATCCCTCCCGTCTGGCCCAAATGCTTTGAAGGCAAAGGCCGCCTGCTGGAAGACATCGGGGATTGCGCTGGCGGTGGTGATGCGATGTGTGAGGAGGTATGTGGCGAGTTCAGGGTCGACGCCGGTGACGAGTGATGGGGGAAGCGAGTCGAGGGAGCGATCTGCTTTGCGTGCCCGCTGAAGCGCTTGCAGGAGGGCTTTGACCGCTGGCGTGAGGCCTGCGCGTTTCCAGACCGTATCCTGCTCGATGTGGCCGGTGCGCCGGATGAGGGCTGCACGGAGCGCTGGAAGACGGCGTTCAAAGGGATTGAGGGCGGCCCGAGCCAGTTCCACCGAGCCCAGTTCTTCTGGAGAGGGCACGGTGAATGCCTGCTCTGAAGGTGCTGTGGGACCAGGTGAGGCGATCTCTGAGCCATCGTCGCCCGCGGTCATCTCCGAGGGCGCAGCCTCAGGGGAGGCCTGAACACGTGTCGCGAGCTGGTCGACGAAGAAACTTTCTTCCGTCGAGAGCAACTCAGCAGCACGGTCGAGTGCTGCTTGCGCAGCCTGAAGGCGTGCGGTGAGGCGTTGGCGGCGTACGGTGAGGAAGTGTGTGTTGAGATGCCTGTTTGCACGAGGCGAAGCGGCGTTCCAAGGCCTCCCGTGCGGTCGTCTCAGCGTGAGCCAGGCGAGCACTGGCTTCCTGATCCTGGAGAGCGGTGAGCTGTGCCATGAGCTGGGTGGCAGTGGCCTGAAGCGCGTGAAGGTGGCTCAGGACCTGTTCTTGTGCGGTCTGGGCATCCTCGAAAAGGATGTCGAGCGGATGTGGCTGGTGGGGCTGCCAGTTCAGGCGCCCGCTTCTGCTGCGTTCGATGCGACGGGATGTGTTCATCGTGCGTGCGTCCTCCTCTGAAAAGAGGTGTGTCCTTTCTCTCGTCTACTGGACAGAAAGAGAAGAAGCCAGTCGGAGGATGTTCCTGTGACCGACACCGGGGCGCGTAGAGGGCTTTTTCGATGGGGTTTGTGCATCGAAAAAAGAGCAGGCGCGCTGCGGATTGATGCGCCTGGCAAGCTGGTTGATGGGTTCCACCTGTGGGCGACCCTTGTGGAAAAGGCTGGACGTGGTGACGAAAAGAGCCTTTTTTGTTTGCTTCTCAACAGGATGCGGCGGAGGGGCTTCGTGGGAACATTACCCCTGTTCCTGGAGCGAGCGCAATCGTTTCGGCTGCTCACGTGAGGGGGATCGCGTGACAATGGTGTCCAAACGCTTGAGCGTTTCACCGTCGAAACGTTCGGGACGTCCAAAATGGGTAGGATTGCTGGAAGGCCAGCCTCCTGGGTCAGGATTTTGGGACCCCCGAAGAACCTGCTGTGGTTTGGATGGCCCCCAGCTCTGAGGATGGTGTGTGCAAATACCCCTGAGAGGCGACGATTGGCACAGAGGTGGGGAAAGGGGGAGGTTGGGCTTGATGGGGCGCAGGGGGTCGGATATTACTACAATACTATGTTCCTGTCTTGGTGTCAAGATCGCATGTACCTGGTAACAGGAACCACTCATTCTGCTTTTATAGTAGTAAGTAACATAGGGAACAGCAGGAATGTTCCCGTATTGACTCAGGTGTCATCGGTACTTACCCTATGTTCCTGGGTGATATTGGGACTTTTGTCCTAGAAACAGGGGTGGTCAGGGCATTTGCATACACAATACCTCCGCTCGTCGCGGGAGTAGGGGTGTACTACAAAGCAGTAACGGGCCCTATGTTCCGTTGATAGGCATGTAGTCACTTACTACAATGACAGGAACATGGGGA
>NZ_QKUF01000047.1 GCF_003253565.1 Thermosporothrix hazakensis | reverse complement strand
CTTCCAGCTCCACCAGTTCCAGCAGCTCTTCATCTTCGAGCATGTCAACCTTGTTGAGGAAGACAACAATCGCCGGAACGTTCACCTGACGAGCCAGCAGCACGTGCTCGCGTGTCTGAGGCATCGGACCATCAGGAGCGCTCACCACCAGAATGGCACCGTCCATCTGAGCGGCACCGGTGATCATGTTCTTGATGTAGTCCGCGTGACCCGGGCAGTCAACGTGTGCGTAGTGGCGCTTCTCGGTCTCATACTCCAGGTGAGCAATCGAGATCGTGATACCGCGCTCTCGCTCTTCGGGGGCCTTATCGATCTGGTCAAAGGCCGTATATTTGGCAAGCTGAGCGTTCGACAGCACTTTCGTGATCGCTGCCGTCAGGGTCGTCTTGCCGTGGTCAATGTGTCCAATCGTACCCACGTTTACATGGGGCTTTGTACGCTCAAATTTCTGCTTAGCCATTTCCTAATGTGGCTCCTTCTGCAATCCTCTTGCGATCAGATAGCAATGGTTTAGACATGCAATAGCCGTCCCCCGGTTACTGATCGTCACACACAGAGAAAATAGCTTCCACTAGCTAGTATATCGGGAAGGGGAGTGACGATCAACTCAGAAGACGGCGCAACAAGTTCGATTCTTCTACGCGGAATCTCGTGAAGATGAAGCGGAGCATAAAGCGCATCCAGCCAGACATCATTCAGAAAACCACGGGAGCCCGTGATGGGACTCGAACCCATGACCACAGTCTTACCAAGACTGTGCGCTACCTCTGCGCCACACGGGCTGGCAAGGGACATCTGTGTGATGTCCTGGTGGGCAGTGGAGGATTCGAACCTCCGAAGCTTTCGCAACTGATTTACAGTCAGTCCCATTTGGCCACTTTGGTAACTGCCCTCGGATCTTCAGTTCGTCTCTGAACTGACCATCGACGAGACGTATTATAGCCGACGAAATTTAGGTTGTCAAGCATTTTTTTGAGCAAGTATCAATTTCCGTCATTTTTCTTTTTGCTCCGGGCGCGCCGTTTTTTTCTGCTTTTCTTTATAGCACCACATCCCTCCTTATATAGAAAAAGAAGAAAGCGGTCCTCCCTTCACTCGCCAGCCACTATTCAATTTTCTCCCATCACTCCCCTCCTTCTATTATGCAGAATCCTGCATAATCTTTCTGACATTCTTGCTATCTTTCCTCAGCATATGCTCAGGTTTTCTCATGCCTCAAGCAGGCCTTTCTCGCGCTCCCGCTGCGCAGACTCTGCTGTATCAGGACAGACCACATCTGCGATGACAGGTAGATAAAACAATAAATCTACAATTAAAGTATCCATTTGGCCTGAAAGTGATAAAATGAAAAGGAGGAAAATTGTAAAGAAATTATGAGCCAATTCTAAAAAGTTGGTGAAAAAAGCATTGCTTCTTTCCCAATTTGCTGGTATAATCTCCAACGTTGGAGAAGTTTATCCCTCTCTCGCGGTTGGTCCGCTACCGGAGAAGTACCAGAGCCAGGAACTCCTGGCTGTATCGACTTGGAAGACGAGGTAGATTTCCTATGGCAACGAATTGTGACTTCAGCCGTTCTTCCCTGCTCATGGAGCAGTATCGACGTGAAATGGAACTTGTAGCAGTTGCCCTTCAAGAAGAAAGTCAGGACGAACGCGAGGAGCGTCTGGGGCTTGTTGCACGAGCCTGGTCTTTGACAACGGCCTGTTTCCAAAGTCAGCTTGACTCCAGCGATGAGCCTGCATACACACCAGTTCTTGCCCATAAATAGTTCAGACTAGAAGGTTACGTAGTTAGATAGGAAGCCATGCCTCACCCACCAGAACTTGCACCGGAACAGCTGACATACCATACCCCCGTGCAATTCGGCATGGTGTACTGGGTCAATTTCGGTTATCCAGCTCTCCCACCAGGTATTGAAGAAAAACGTATACTGGATTGGCATCCCGCCCTTGTCGTTTCCGGTGAGCCTTTCTGTCGTCATGCTGGCGCTGTGAATGTCTGCGCCCTCACGTCCTATCGTGGAAAATTACGCCCTTATCATCATCTCTTACTCAAACGTGATTATCCGCTCCTTGATACCGATAGCCTGGTCAAAACAGAGCTACTCTATCCTGTTTTACGCACACTTCTGGCCGACCAGTACGCCATTTGTCGACTCCATGATGTCGATATACGCGCTGTTATGGGGAAAATCGCGAACAGTCTGGCGATCACGGCATTCTATTCACTACACTAACATCGTCGTGACCTAACTGATCTGTAGGCAAGAATCGTCATAAGAAAGAAGGAAGTCCCGCCGGGGCTTCCTTTTCACTCTCTCTAGTGTATTAGCGGAGTACGCCTTTATGCCGTTCGATCAATCTCAACTCCGCCTGCTGCCTTCTGTTGATACCCTGCTTCACTCACCGGAGGGGCAGGAACTGATCGCTCGCTATTCGCACGAGCTGACGGTACGGGCTATTCGTTCCAGCGTACAGCAGGCACGTGAAGCAATCCTTCAGGGCGCATCTTGCCCCTCGGCCAGTGAGCTTCTACGCGAGGCCGCCCAAACCCTTGAGCGCTCCTTCTTGCCCAATCTGCGTCCGATTATCAATGCAACAGGCGTGATTATCAATACCAATCTGGGCCGCTCTCCTCTCAGTGCCACCGCACTGCATGCAGTTCAAGCGGTCTCTTCTGGCTACTCCAACCTGGAATATGAGCTTGAAGCAGGTAAACGGGGATCACGCCATACCCATATCACGCGCCTGCTCTGTGAGCTGACTGGAGCTGAAGCCGCGCTGGTCACTAATAATAACGCGGCTGCGGTCCTGCTGGCTTTAAGCGCGCTTGCAGTGGGACGGGAAGTCCTTATTTCCCGCGGGCAGCTTGTTGAGATCGGTGGAGGCTTTCGCGTCCCTGATGTGATGCGTCAGAGTGGCTGTCATCTGATAGAGGTCGGAACAACAAACCGTACGCGCATTGCTGATTATGCTGCCGCACTTACTGAACAGACCGCACTTCTGCTGGCAGTGCATCCCAGTAACTTCCGCATCACTGGCTTTACCGAAGAAACTCCTCTCTCCGAGCTGGTTGCTCTGGCCCATACTCATCACCTGCCGGTCCTGCATGATCTGGGAAGTGGCTGCCTGCTTGAGAGCCAACACTATGGACTCGCACATGAGCCAACCCCACAGGAAAGTATTGCGGCGGGGGCAGACATTGTCTGTTTCTCGGGAGATAAGCTTCTGGGAGGACCACAGGCAGGTATTCTTGTGGGAAAAAGTGAATATATCTCGCGGCTCGCAAAACATCCGTTGATGCGAGCTGTGCGTATCGACAAAATGACGCTTGCAGCGCTGGAAGCAACACTTCATCATTATCGACTTGGAGAGGCAGAACAGCATCTCCCGATCTGGCGCATGATCTCGGCATCTCCCGCTGAACTCAGCAAACGAGCCGGACAATGGGTAGACCAGTTACGGCAGGTTGGTATTCAGGCGGAAACACAGGCAGGAGAATCCACCATCGGCGGAGGCTCACTACCGGGCGAGACTCTGCCCACAACCCTGGTAGCGCTGTCAGAAGAGCGCATGCCACACTCGCTGGAGAGCATCGCGCGCCGTTTGCGACTTCATACGCCAGCCGTGGTTACGCGTATTTTACGTAACCGGCTGTTGCTTGATCCGCGTACGGTGCTACCGGAGCAAGATCACCAGCTTATTGAGGCGTTGACCGCCGTTCTTCAGGGATAAAAAGCCAAAAACCCCCCCTTTGTGACGGGGGGATGTTTCCTGATGGCAGAGGAAAACAACTCTCTATACAAGAAATAATGGTGCCGAAGGAGCATGAAATAACCACAAGGTCTGCGTGGAGACAAAGGAAGCATCGTGTAGACTAGCCGCGTAAACCCTCGTTCGTTTCACCTCTTATTCGGCACCATAGCCCATCGACCGCCCGTCAGCTAATCGTTCTTCCTTTTATTGTACATACGCTTCTACTCAAGAAAACGTTACAGAGAGCTTTCTTATTCCAGACTCATATGTCGACTTCTCAGGATAGGTTCAAGCTAATCTTCAGGGCGAGATCGACCCGGTGCAATTCTTCAGGAGTAATCACGCCTCTCCGTTTCAGGAGGCGCGATTTTTCAATTGTCATCAATTGCTCGCATTTCACATCAGTATAATCGGTCAGCCCATTCTCTTTGGAAGGCGCGATACGCACATGCAGCGGCAACTCGCGTTCAGTACGGCTCATTGAGGCAACAATTGTTAAGGGGTAATTGCGGGAGGCGTTGCCTCGATCATTCTGGATAATTAAAGCAGGTCGTGTTCCCTGTTGCTCAGCGCCACGACCCGGCGACCAGTTCACATCCCATATTTCTCCCCGCTGCGGAAACGGAATATCTCCGTGCGCCTCATGCTTTGGGCTGGCCTTCGCGTGCCTGGCCTCATCACTCATGCATACAAACCTTCGTCCTCGATTTTTCTGTCAATAGTATATAACGTTATAAAATAGCGTGCGCTTCCCTTACAAAGGAACACGATAGCACGCACGCATGGCAATTCAGCAACTTTTTACGCCACCATACCTTCGCGACCGGCCTCAAAAAAGAATTGAGCGTCTTCGAGGGTTTCAGGAAGGGAACCAAGATATGCATAGGCTTCATCGAGAGAGGAATTAATAGCGGAGGCGAGATCTTTTTCGCGTTGCTTCTGTAAAATGGCGGACCGAAGTTGCTGATAATTATCTTGCCGCATAAGTTCCATGATTGTCTCCACAACATCTCCTAAAGAGGAGTCTAATTCGACGGCCAGCGCTTTTAATTCTTTGTGCTGGCTTGAGGGTATCAGAATGGACTTACGGACGAGGTTTTCATGACGATAAACATCAGTTTGCGCAATAGCCATGAAGGTGCCTCCTAGTCATTACACGACGTCTTCCTTCTTCTATTGTAAAAGCCCCCCCCCAAAAAGTCAATAAACGTTGATGTTCTTTCGATGAAAAATCAGAAATTCTCGTTCTTCAAACCTTTGTTCTTATGCCGCTCTACAGGCGGTGGCGTCCACTTCTTCAACCGCTCATACGACAATACTGCTCGCCTGTTTTTGGGGAAAGAACTGCAAGGAGTCGAGTAGCCACTTTGGCGGTTGCGCAGGATAGATGCCCGCCCCTTCGATGCGCCGATATTTCTTCCTCGAGAAGCGCGCTCACAGGGACAAGAAGCCGAAGGAATTCAGAGGGACAGCATGCGGATCAAGAGCAATCAAATGTTTTTTCCAGATTCCACTTTGTATCATCCCGAAAAGAATAGCCAGATGTGGAATGGTTTTTATCCCATGCCACCCAGGCCATTCACTCTGTGCGCTGGCTTTCACTGCCGGGCGCACAGAGGCCTCCATAACGGCGACTTCCAGCAAAGCGCCGCCGGACATACCCACTAGACAAACACGGTCTCATCTTTTTGTCCCCACAAATGGGCATAAACAACGACAGACCCTAGCAAAGCAATGCGCACCCAGTGCTCTCCATCAGGCCGGAAGCCCTGCTCGTTCACCTGCTCCGCTTGCTGGATCGAGCCTTCCGCTGCACCGGGCACCGGAACATAGATAAAAAACTCTTGCCCGTTATCCTGCGCCATGTCTCTGACACTCCTCTGCTCAGTTCCCATTACTGCGCTCCCTTCGGATATCGACCGGTTTTTACCGCATCCCTTGCACAGAAGAGACGGGTAGAAAGCAATCCACTATACGGCAAACACAGCGTCAGACAAAATATGAAGGATTCGCTTTATCCCATGCAAACCAAAAAAGCTTCTCTGCCCATCCAGTGAAAAGCCAGGTTCTCTTTTGCTCTACAATCTCTCTACTATATAGACGCTGATCACCCTATTTTTCTGTCGCTGATTTTTCGGTCATGGGAAAAAAGGAGACCGAGGAGCCAGGTCTTGCAGCCAGAGAGGCAAAAGCGGTCGCCCTTCTGGCCTGCCCTATTTATCCCAGAGTGCCCCGAGCTGCGCCAATCGTTCCCGATATTCAATGCGCTGTATCCACTCAGATGGCCAGGCGGAAAGCCCGAGATAGGTTCCCGCAAATGCGCCGGTCAGGCAGGCGATCGAATCGGAATCGCCTTTCGTAACAGCAGCACGCTGAATGGCCGTTATAGGCTCATCTGGATAGAACAAGAAGCAGAGCATCGCAGTCGCAAATGCCTCTTCAGCGATCCAACCATCACCAGTTTGCAGACAAGGGTCAGCATCTCGGTCTGCATGGAGCAAGGCAGCATCTAGCCGATCAAGGACGTTCAGACACTCATCCCAGCCACGCGCAATGAACTCCTCCGGGCTATCCACATAGGCACGCTGCCAGAGGGTTCCAAGCCATTCTTCATGATAGACAAAGCGCTGACTATGGGCATACTCTTTCAAGCGGTCAGGGAGTTCAGCCACATCGCCCCCACTGGCCAGATCAGCGATGGCATGGGCAGTGAGATCAGCAGCCGCCAGAGCGGTCGGATGCCCATGTGTCAATGCAGCCTGAAACTGGGCGATACCCGCTCTGCTCTTCTCAGAAACACCATCACGTCCCCAGGGCAGCAATCCCACAGGAGCAACACGCATATTGGCGCCGCATCCCTTTGAGCGAGTGACGGTCGCTTCCTGCCAGGGAATATCTTGCTTCAAGCGGTTGCAAGCATTAATACAGGTAATGCCGGGAGCACGATTGTTTTCGGGACTTTCGTTCCAGACGATGAAGGCGGCTCGCAATGGCCCTTCCAGCGACTGAAGCGAGTATGGTCGCTCCGCCTGCATAAGCGCTTCACCGACAGCAAGCGTCATCTGCGTGTCATCGGTCACACGAGCAGGATTGCCAGAAAGATCCTGAGGCCCCTTTGGCCCAAAGCGCTGTATAATCGTCGCTACATCCAGGAATTCAGTTGCGGCTCCCAGTGCATCCCCAAACGCCAAACCAAAGAGACAACCCGAGGCCCGTTGCTGAACATCCAACATTGTTTATGCCGCTCCTTCCTTGATCCGTCTGTACACCTCATCAAACCAGGCATCGCCGAATTTCCAGGCTCCATAAAAGAGCAGGTTCGGTTCGCCGGTCGCTGAAATATTCCCATGATTCCGTATAATAAACGTTCGTAATGCCTCAGAATCAACTTGCAGCGTACGTAACTGTTGAATTTCATTATCCTCCGGTTTCCGCTGGCATACCTCTGCAAGCGAGATATGAAGCCGGGTCAGAAAACAGAGCTCCGCATGAGGCACACGCAGATCATAAACCAGCCCCAGACAAAGCTGCTCACTGATATCATCAACGGTAATACCGGTCTCCTCACGGATTTCACGACGCATGGCCGCAAAGGGATCAGGCTTTGCTCCGCCATCAAGATCACGCTCGAAAAAGCCGCCGATCACATGGTAGCGCCCGACATAGACATCAACCCCCTCACGCTTATCCAGCAAAAGAAAGCCATCAGCGGTTTCAACGACAGAGCAGACCGCGAGGGGATTGCCAAACTGTGCACGCTCTTTTCCCTGTGCATATGCCTCGTTGCGGGTCACCACATACTCCTTATAGCTGGTATCACCCAGAGTCAGGGACAGGGGACCATCGGGCTGTGCATGCGCGGCAATATATCGATACAGAGGAGCATCAAAGAGGCGACTATTCTGCGCCTGAGCCTGTTTCCAGAAGGCATCCATCCATTGACGGGTAGTCGCGCTCACCTCAAGGCGCAAAGAGGAATCATACGTAAGAAGCAATTGTGCGGGACGATAGACGCCCCGCACCAGGATTTCAAACTCGATCATTATTCCCATTCAATCGTTGCAGGTGGCTTGGAAGTAATATCATAGACAACACGATTCACTTCGGCAATTTCATTGACCAGGCGGTTTGAGATACGCGCCAGCAGCTCAGGCGAGAGCCGCGCCCAGTCAGCCGTCATAAAGTCGCTGGTTGTCACCGCACGCACTGCGACCACATACGCATAGGTACGGCCATCACCCATCACACCCACACTCTGAATCGGGGTCAGCACAGCAAACGCCTGGCCCAAATCACGGTAGACACCAGCGCGTTTGATCTCGTCAATCACAATCTTGTCGGCAGCGCGAAGAATATCGAGTTTCAGCTTATCAACAGCGCCGATCACCCGAATCGCCAGGCCCGGTCCGGGGAAGGGATGCCGCCAGACCCACTCTTCAGGGAGTCCCAGTTCCTGCCCGATCTCGCGCACCTCGTCTTTAAAGAGCATGCGCAGCGGCTCGACCAGCTTAAAGCTCATCTTCTCGGGGAGACCGCCGACGTTATGGTGTGTCTTGATCTTTGTGGCCGTGCTGGCTGTATCATGGCTGGTGCTCTCGATCACATCGGGATAGAGAGTCCCCTGAACCAGATATGGGATTGGGCCCTGCTCCTCGGCCAGTTTGGTAGCCTGCTCCTCAAAAACGCGAATGAACTCTTCACCGATCAGCTTGCGTTTCTGCTCAGGGTCAACAACACCATCCAACCGATTCAGGAAGCGCTCGCTTGCATCGACGGCGATCAGCGGGATATGAAGGTGATTGCTAAAGGTTTCAACTACCTGCTCGCGCTCACCAGCACGCATACAGCCGGTGTCAACAAATACGCAGGTCAATTGATCGCCCACAGCGCGGTGGACCAGCAGAGCAGCGACGGCAGAATCAACGCCACCAGAGAGAGCGCACAGGACGCGCTCTTTCCCGACCTGCTTTCTGATCGATTCAACAGCCTCATCAATGACAGCGGATGATGTCCAGCTCTCCGAGCAGCCACAAATACGATACAGGAAGTTGCGAATGATATCCTTGCCCTGGGGCGTATGCGTGACTTCGGGATGGAACTGAAGGCCAACCATTCCCGCCGGGTGCGCAATAGCGGCAACCGGGTTACTCTCGGTGCAGGCCAACACCTGGAAGCCTTCAGGCAGCTTATCCACGCTATCACCATGGCTCATCCAGACAGGCAGGCGCGGCATCTGCGAAACAGTGTCAAGGTGCTCAGTCTGAACGGGAGAAGGGTGAATACCTTCAAAGATGCGATAGACATCGGGATTTTGTGCCGCTTCAGGAACAACCTCAATCGTGGCCGGTCCATATTCGCGCCTCCCCTGAGCCGGGGCAACATGTCCGCCAAAGTGCTGAGCGAGCAGTTGCATCCCGTAACAGATCCCCAGGATCGGCAGCCCACTATCCATAATCGCAGGGTCACAAGAAGGCGCATCCTTGTCATAGACACTTGACGGACCTCCCGAGAAGATAAATCCTTTGATATCCAGATCCGTACGCTTCTGTAATTCAGCATAGGTTGTATCGGGTGGAACCAGCTCACTATACACATGACACTCGCGCACACGCCGAGTAATCAGACGACTCACCTGTGATCCAAAATCCAGGACAATAACGGCCTGGCGACGCTCCAATGATTGCATAGAAGACCTCGTTTGCATCCTCTTTTCTGAATGTATACGCAGGCGATTACCGGCACAACAGGCAGACAATCGCCCTCACACTGTTTTCTATTTCCTTATATATTAAATTCGCCCGGGACCGCCCGCAACATAAATAATTTGACCGCTCACATAACTCGCCTCATCAGAGGCCAGAAAGCAAATCACATTCGCCACATCACGCGGCTGTCCCACACGGCGAACCGGAACTTCCCTTGCCACAGCTTCCATAAACTGCCGTGGCTCCATTCCTAGCCTGCGGGCAGTAGAACGTGTCATCTCGGTATCAATAAAGCCCGGTGCAACGGCGTTGACCGTGATACCGAATTGACCCAGTTCAATAGCAAGCGTGCGGGTTAGCCCCTGTATGCCCGCCTTTGCCGCGGCATAATTGGCCTGCCCTCGATTGCCAAGCGCTGAAGTAGAAGAAAGAGAAATAATACGGCCATATCGCTGCCTGACCATATGAGCCTGCGCGGCCCGGCTACAGAGAAACGCCCCCTTCATATGAACATTCATGACCGTATCCCAGTCATCTTCACTCATCTTGAACAGCAGGTTGTCTCTCAGCACACCGGCATTGTTCACCAGAATATCCAGGCGTCCAAAACGGTGAGCCGCCTCATCAATGGCCCTCTGGACAGCATCCGCCTGCGTCACATCACAGGCAAAGAACAGGCTCTCGGCTCCCAGGCGCTGTAGTTCCGCACGCGCCTGCTGGCACCCCTGCTCATCGATGTCGGCCAGCACCACTCTGGCACCCTCTTCTGCCATTCGGAGCACAGTAGCAGCACCGATGCCTCTCCCCGCGCCAGTCACGAACGCAACACGTCCCTCAAGTCGTCCCATACGGCAGAATCCTTTCTCCTCTCTGAACCGCAGCTAAAGCACGATCCAGGAGATGCATTAAAGCAATAAGACAGGATGCACAATCGGTCCCTTGCCTTTTCGGGCAGCGAACCGAGTAACCATAATTTCTTTCTTTCGTCCCTGATACTACCCACAAACTTACAATTAAAGTATGATGATGTCTGAGTATACCACAATGCTATTAATGCTAACGCAATAATAGAAGTAAAGAGTTCTGTACCCCGGAAAGGAATCACGTCCCAATGAATTACAAGAGATGGTATGTAGCAGAAATAATAGAAGAAATACGCGTGGAAGGCGAAAAAGAGAATGTCGTCCACCGCAATTTTGTCCTGATTCAGGCAACCTCAACAGAGGAAGCATATCAGAAAGCCCTCCACTATGGCAAGAGCTATGAAGCGACCTATGAGAACCCCGAGGGACAACGTGTGGTATCGCTCTTTCGTGGTCTTGGAGACCTGACGCAAGTTCTCGGCGAGCCACAGGATGGGGAAGAGATCACCTATTATCGCTGGATCGGGCTGTCTGAAAATGAGATACAGGAAATGATCCTGCCGAAAGAAGAGCTGCACGTCTTCCGCCAATACAGCAGCGATGAGGATGCAGACGGCCCCGATATTCGCAGCAAGGATGTTCTGGAAGAGCTTGAGCCCCCCTATACTCCCTACGATCCCTATGATCCCTATCATAGAGAACCAGAACTGAACGCCCAGGAGGTACTGGCAGAGGTAGAGCGCTTGCTTGGCAGCGTCCGAGATAACGGGGACGATACCGCCTAAACGCATGCGCTCTCTTCCGCCAGAGCGTTCGGTACATATCTATGCACACTTATTTCTGCACATATCTGGGCGCTTCCAGACAGGTGACACCCGATGGACCAACCAGTGCACTATGACGCAAGCCAGCCGGTAACAGCAAACAATCACCCGGTTTCAGATCGAGGTGCGTCGGCCTTCCGTTCTGATCACGAAGATCTGGCAGGGTAAACCGAATGGAGCCACGAAGACAATACAACACCTTCTGATAACTATGGCTATGTACTGCGTACTGCTCCCCCGGACCATTTGACCACGTATAAGGAGACAGACCCTCCAGACGCATACGTTTTCTCAACTCCTTTTCGTCTGGCTGTCCTGCCCCCTGCCAGCGGATCACATGCGGCCCGGTGTCTACACCCTTGATTGTCTCCATCTAGACCTGCTCCTTATCTCTGTTTGATAGTATCCCTCGCTATGAAGGCCACCCGCATCAGCACAAACAGCATCAGGATCACCTCATAGACATTTGCTCCATATTATACTGCGGAAAAGTAAACAGCACATGAAATTTGTGCAAAGGGATTCTTAAACCGGTCATCTTACGCGAAATTCTATTGAAGTCTCTCCCACTTAGCAGTACAATAAGAATCCGACGCTCTTTGGTGTCCGTTGTACTGGAAAGGAGGAACCATGAGCACCATACAGATTGCAGCGCGACTTTTTGAGCTTCAGCAGCTTGACCTTGAAATGGATCATCTTACTGCTGAACTGCGTTCAGTCGATAACGCGCTGCAAGATAGCCCTACCATTCGCGGCTTGCGTTCTGAATACAAGCTGGCAGAGCAACAGCTTCAATCCAGCCAGCAGGCGCAGCGCGAAGCGGAATGGACACTCGAAGAAACGAATCACCGTCTGACAAGCCAGGAAGAACGGCTCTCGCAAGCTACAGCCAGCAACGCAAAAGAGCTACAAACGGTGCAGCAGGAAATCCAGCAATTGCAGGCCCAACAGAGCCGACAGGAAGAAGCCGTGCGTGAGATCGCCGATCTGGTTGAGTCTCTGCAAGAGGTCCTGCGCAACAGACAAGAAGCATTGAAGCAGGCAGAAGAGGCCAGAGAAGCAGAGTGCGCCTCACTGCGCCAGCGCTACAGCCGCCTGCAAGAGCAACAGCAAGCACTCGAACGCCAGCGCCAGCAGCTCATCAGTGAGCTTGAACCCGGGCTGGTTGAGCGCTACCAAAAGATGCGCCGCACCAAACAGGGCCACGCAGTCTCTCGCGTGGAGAACGATTCTTGCCAGTGGTGTAGAGCGCTGTTGGCTCCAAGCGAGCTACAGCTTGTGCAGATGAGTGCCGAGCTTCAGTCCTGCACCAACTGTGGGCGTATCCTCTACTACGATCGTTAAAGCGTAGATATGCAAAAACCAGGCCTGAATTTCGCGGGCACATTGTTTGTTTTCCTGCATTGTTGCCGGATCACCAAAAGAAGGTGGATTCTACGTCAGCGCTGACGTAGCCGATATTTCCTCTCACGCTTCTGCTCTGGTTCTTCTCCCTGTAGAGCGTTGACAAACCCTTGACTGTTCTAGTATGCTGTTTTTGATAGGAATATTTCCTTATATTGCGGCCTTGTTCATCCGATAGAAACAGCTATAAGGAACTGTTTTTCTTGTATGCTGGAACAAGTACCGTCGGGGAAATAGTTCGTTCAAATTCTGGCTCGGCCAGTCTCTTGGAGGTGCAGCCTATGAAAAAGCACGTTCGTGTTTTAAATGTGCTTGAATGCACCTTATCTACCCGGCACGAGGGTAAGAGCTGCATGATAACCGGCCAGGTCTTCTCGTCTAGCAGGCCTTCCCACACACCTGGACCGCGTTAACCGCCCGGCAGCCTCAATGCTGCTGTCGTCCGCTCGCTCCCTCCGCACGGTAGATACGTTTCTCGTTCTCATTTTCAGCCGTGAATATATTCTTCATTTGGAGGGATTGCGCTTGATCGAAAACCCGGAACTTCTCACCGGAATCGTGCTTCATGGTGCACATGGCATCTACGAAGTGCACACCGATAGCGGGATTATCCGCTGTACTCTGCGAGGAAAACTGAAGAAAGCATTTGCCAGGGCTCAGGCCGCTACGCGCAGTAAAGGCCGTCCCCGCGCCTCGGTGAATGTCTATCAGTTGTTACGCGAAGAGCGCGAACAGAGCAAACGAAGTAAATCAGAAGAGTCAGGACCCACTTCACCAACACGGATCTCTGTCGGGGATTATGTCAAGCTTCGGCGTCTTGATGAACAAAACGGACTGATTGAAGAGATTCTCCCTCGTCAAAGTGAGCTTTCACGGAAAGATGCGGGCTCAACCGCAGAAAAGATCGTTCCTCAAACCCTTCTCGCCAATCTTGATCAGGTGGTTATCGTGCTTGCGGTCGCTCAGCCAGAGCCCCATTTTGGCTTTCTTGATCGCTACCTGGCAATCTGCGAGGCAACGCGCCTGCAAGCGCTCATTTGCTTGAATAAAGCTGATTTACCTCATGCCTCTGCAATTGAGGAAGCAGCCGAACAGTACCGTAAGCTCGGCTATACGCTCATCTTTACGAGCGCTCACACCGGAGAAGGAATAGAGGAGCTACGAGCACACCTGAAAGAGCATACCACGCTGTTCACCGGGCCTTCGGGCGTGGGCAAGTCCTCGCTGGTCAATGCGCTTGAGCCGGGAATGGATATTCGGACCAGTGAGGTCAGCGAGGCCACCGGGAAAGGTCGTCACACCACAACCGGTTCACGGCTATACCCGCTGTCTGGCGGTGGTTGGCTGGCCGACTCAGCCGGTATTCGTGCTCTGGCCGCCTGGAATATTCCCGCTGAGGAACTGGCCTGGTGCTTCGTGGAGTTCCGCCCGTACCTGGGAGAATGCCTGTATAATGACTGTACCCATATCAACGAAGAGGGTTGTGCGATCCTTCAGGCGGTAGAAGATGGGGTCGTCGCGGAATCGCGCCACAAAAGCTACGTACGTATGTATATGGGCGAGGAGCGCTAAAAGCGCTCCGCCCTTCTTTCGTGCAGCACCTGATAAGGAAGAAGCTCTTCCTCCCTTGCCTCTTTGACATCGGGCTCAGGTAGTTTCTGGCACGATGTCCACAGCGAGCAGAGGAGTGACCCCCCCCCCAGCACAGCAGAAAGAGCAGCGGCCCTACGGTTGGCACCAGAAGAATAATCAGGAGCCAGTACAGCCAGTTCTCGCGGCCCTGCTTGCGCAACGCGCAGTCCAGCAAGAGGAGCACCACTGCTGCAAAGAGCGTAATCTGAACCCAATCCAAAGAAACTGGCATGTCCTTTCCCTCTTTCTCACTATCTACCTGAATAGACGCAGAAGGAAGTTCTATCTAAAATACCCGTTCTATCAAATATGCGAAGCTGGCTCAAGTCTCATGAAGCAAAGCCGATAATGAGTGAAGAGAGGAAAAAAGCCACGGCACAGCCCGAGACAACACACGTTCCCCCTCGAATACCATCACCCATTGAGCATATGGCTGGTATGACAAGTTCAAATTGGCTGTACCGCTCGCTAGCACAGTATGCTAGAATCTGGCATAATGAATACGCTATCAAACGAGCAGAAAGATAATAGTAGCATCCAGGAGATCAAAACGTATGGAGAAGCAGACAGGTACAGTATCAGTAAAGCGTAGCTTTCCAGAGATGCTGAAGGGCGGCGTCATCATGGACGTCGTGACCGCGGAGCAGGCCAGAATCGCGGAAGAGGCTGGTGCAGCGGCAGTTATGGCCCTTGAACGTGTTCCCGCCGATATTCGTGCTCAGGGTGGAGTTGCACGCATGAGCGACCCCGAGCTGATTATTCAGATCAAGGAAGCCGTCACGATCCCCGTGATGGCAAAGTGCCGTATCGGCCATTTCGTTGAGGCGGAAATTCTACAGTCCATTGGCGTGGACTGTATTGATGAATCCGAGGTTCTGACCCCGGCAGATGAGCATTACCACGTCAATAAGCATCTCTTCAACGTGCCGTTTGTCTGTGGCGCTCGCGATCTGGGTGAGGCCCTCCGACGTGTTGGTGAAGGAGCCGCGATGCTGCGCACAAAAGGTGAAGCAGGAACCGGAAATATTGTTGAGGCCGTTCGCCATATGCGCACCATTATGGATGGTATCCGTAAGCTTCAGAACCTCCCGGAAGAAGAGCTGATGACAGAGGCCAAGAATCTGGGAGCTCCGTACGAGCTGGTGCGGGAAGTCGCACGTACCGGTAAGCTGCCAGTGGTTAACTTTTCCGCCGGTGGTGTCGCAACTCCTGCCGACGCAGCCCTGATGATGCGCCTGGGGGCTGAGGGTATCTTTGTTGGCTCGGGTATCTTTAAATCTGGTGATCCATTGAAGCGGGCAAAAGCCATTGTTCGCGCAACCACCCATTATCAAGACCCTGAGATTCTGGCGGAGGTTTCACGCAATCTGGGCGAACCAATGGTCGGAATCAATCTGGATACGTTGCCACAAGATGCTTTGATGGCAAAACGTGGATGGTAATTCAGGCTATGGAAACACGCAACTCACGACCACGTATCGGCGTATTAGCATTACAGGGCGATTTTGAAGCCCATATCAAGATGCTAGAACAAGTGGGGGCCGAAAGCCGAGCAATTCGGCTCCCCAAACACCTGGACGATGTAGATGGTATAATTATACCTGGTGGTGAAAGTACAACTATCGGCAAACTCATGGTCATTTATGACCTGTTTGAGCCTTTAAAAGCAAAAATCGCGCAAGGCGTCCCCGTTTGGGGAACATGTGCAGGTTTAATCCTGCTCGCAAAAGAAACGGATAACGCGCTCCAGGGTCAACCCCTGTTAAGCGCACTTAATATTCGTGTCCGTCGGAACGCATTTGGCAGTCAGCGGGAAAGTTTTGAGACTGATCTTGCAGTATCAGAACTTGGTGAAGCGCCATTCCATGCCTTCTTTATTCGTGGCCCCGCCGTTGAAAAGGTCGGTCCCGATGTAGAAGTGCTGGCAACGCTCGACGATGGAACCATCGTTGCTGTCCGTGAAGGAAACAAGTTAGGTACTGCGTTTCACCCGGAGGTTTCGGGCGACCCACGCTTCCACAAATACTTTCTCCGCATAGTAGAGGGCGTGCAGGTAGGGGCATAAATTCCGTGCCCCTCAACGCCGCGGGAGCATTGGATGATACGACCGGTATTATTTGTCGATTTGCCGGGAATCATCTATACTATGGACCGTCGTGCTCGTAGTAAACAGCACGAATATGCTAACTTTGTGTGCTGGCTAGAGCCCGTAGAGAGAGATTTTGCGCCCGCTCCTCTCCTGAGGAATATCCTCCGTATTAACCCTGCCTCGCGTACATGGATTTGTGAAGATCATTGGCGTCTCCTCGGCTTTGCCCAGGTCCAGGAGCGACCATCACGACGGGGTTGGGACCTTTCCTACCTGGCCTCCATGACAAACAGAACTATTTCCAGCGAAGAAATACTGACAGCGCTCCTGGATTATGCACTAGAAGCCGCTGCGACACATGGTATTCTTCGCATCTTCGCGAAAGTTGAGGATGACGCGCCGGAACAGGAGCTCTTCCTGCGTTCAGGCTTTCAGCGCTATGCACGCGAACTGCTCTACGTCTATAATGGAGGGCAGCAGCCTGCCGATGGCACCGGCCTCAACCTGTCGTCTCTGAGGCGCTGGCATCGCCACTACGCCTGGGGACTGCACCAGATCTACCGCGCTACCACCCCACAACGGGTGCAAATGGCGGAACTTCTGGATAGCAGCGAAGAGTATGCTCAACTCCATGTCGGCACTCAGAACCCGATGACCGCCCTCTTTCAAGGAGGAAGTGAGAACTATGTCTGTGACATGGGTGTCCGACTGGGAGCATGGCTGCGGCTCTGTCGTGGACATGGCACCACGCCGCACCGCATCTGTTTGAATGTGCATCCAGAGCATACCGATCTTGCCGAACCCCTGCTCAAATTCGGTATCAATCGGTTGCTGGAATATAGCGCACAGCGCATTTACTGCTTTGTGCGCGAATATGATACAGGCGTTATTACCGCTCTGCGTAACAGTGGATTTGAGCACGATTCCACCAGGGTCTTGCTCGTGCGGCACGTAGCCCGCCTGGCTATGAAGTCCAGCACAGTCCCCCTGCTTGAGCAAAGAGCGGCCTATGGCTTGAAGGGCCTGGGGACGGTCAATTCTCGCCAAAAACTAATGAGGTGAAAAACTGCCTATGCAACATGTGGTCACTGACGATCTAGAGGCTCTGCTGGCTACCCTTCCTCCCAGCATCCGCGATGCGGTCAATCGGCTTGAGAACCGAGGAGAACTGCTGGAGATCGTGATGGACCTTGGACGGCTCCCAGAGGGTCGCTTCCCGGATAGTGAAGTGATTCTGGGTGAAGAGCCTGTCACCTATGCCGACCTCGAATATGTGGTTGAACGTATCGGCGAATTTGGCGACGACAATCGCGCTGGTATTGAGCGGACTCTGCACCGCATCAGCGCCCTGCGCAATCGCAAGGGCAGAATTGTCGGTCTGACCTGCCGCATTGGGCGTGCGGTACTGGGCAGCATTGCTCTGATTCGCGATATTGTGGAGCAGGGACAGTCTATTCTGATTCTTGGTCGCCCCGGTGTGGGAAAAACAACCCTGCTGCGTGAGGTTGCCCGCGTCCTTGCAGACGAAGCAAATAAGCGCGTCATTGTGGTTGATACCTCCAACGAAATAGCCGGGGATGGCGATATCCCACATCCCGGTATTGGTCGTGCACGCCGGATGCAGGTTGCACGTACAGCAGAGCAGCATGCAGTCATGATCGAAGCGGTCGAAAACCATATGCCTCAAGTGATCGTGATCGATGAGATCGGAAATGAGCTTGAAGCAGCCGCCGCTCGTACCATTGCGGAGCGTGGTGTTCAGCTTGTCGCTACGGCCCACGGTAATTCTCTGGGTAACCTGCTGGTAAACCCGACACTCTCTGATCTCGTGGGTGGCCTGCAATCGGTCACATTAGGAGATGAGGAAGCCCGCCGCCGCCAGACGCAAAAGAGTATTCTAGAGCGTAAAGCGCCTCCTACCTTTGATGTTGTAGTGGAGCAACAGAGCTGGGACGAGGTGATTGTCCATCGGGACGTTGCGGAGACCATCGATGCAATGCTTCGTGGACAGGCGGTTGTCGCAGAAGAGCGCACCCGTGATAGCGATACTGACCATGTTTCTCTGCGGCGCATTACCACCGGAGGAATGGGCGTTCCCGGCTGGGGGGTGAACGCTCAGGGACGTGGAATGTCGACCGGTTCCTTTCGCAACGGGGGTTCCCTTCGGCAGATTAACACATCAGGCTCGCGGGGCGGAGGGAAAACAGCTCTCCAGCTTCCGCCGTTAAGGGCGCTGGCTGCAACCGGCACAACCGGGAAAGAGGCATCAACCGCTTTTTTGACCGCGCCATCACCGGCTCTTATGGAAGAGCAGGAAGAAGAGCCAGAAAAGGTTCAGCAACCCGCGCTGAAAACGCTGCGCGTCTATCCCTTTGGCGTGAACCGAGATCGCCTGATGGATGCTGCCCGGAACCTGCGCGTGCCCATTACCATTACAAATCATCAGAAAGAAGCTGATGCCGTCATTACACTGAAAAACTACTATCGACGTCAGATTGAGCGTTTGCAGGATGCTGAGCAAGAGGGCAAGCTGATCATTATTCTGCGTAATAATACCGTGATGCAGATGGAACAGGCACTTGCTCGTGTCTTCAAGCTACCTGCCGGAGGCATCGCGGAGCGAGAGGAAGAGCAGAACTCGCTGGATGATCCGCAACATGATGATCCAACACGCCGAGCCCTTATCGAAACCGAGGATATTATTCAGCAGGTTTTGAACAAAGAGCTGACGAATGCCGAACTCCCGCCTGCAAATGCATACATCCGGCGCTTGCAGCATGAGATGGCTACTCGTTACAATTTGATATCGCGAAGTAGAGGGAAGGAGCCAAATCGCCGGGTCAAAATTTTTCGCGCCCGTGATTAAAGAAAAGGCACACAAGAAGGAAGGATAAGGCAGTTTATCGGGGCCGGAATGGAGAACCGGCCCCTTTTCAGGCCTCTTCCATAGAAAATACGCAAGGAAACGGATACTCGATGCGACAGACAGTCTCTGATAAACCTTTCTATGTCCTGCAATCAGCACATCGTCGCCCTACAGGGGTAACACTCTCAGCACTCTTCTCGCTGCTTAGTGCGGCATTGCTTGCCCTGTTGCAGCTCTTTTTTATCAGCCTGTTTTTTTCCGTGATTGCCATGTCACTGTCAATGGGCGAACCACTACTTGGCCGGCTTTTCTCTCGGGAGAGTTTGACGCTTGCGGGCTCTGTCCTGTTGTTATTCGCCCTGGAGATACTCTGTCTGCTTCAAAGCTGGGGCTTCTGGAAACTCAAGCGGTGGGCCTACTGGCTCGCACTTGTGAACAATCTGCTTGGCATCCTGCAATTCATATTGCTTTGCCTGGCAGCTATCTTTCATCTACAGGTTCCCTTGCTCTCACAACTTGTTCCCCATACCAATGTGCAATATTTGCTCCTCTTTCTTCTCTTTCCTATAGAGTTTTTCTATCTTCTCTTCAACAAAAATGTAAAACAAGCATTTCACATACCTCTGAAACGTTCATAAGCACAACACTACTTTTTTTCATTCCTCCTCGTAATGAAAAGAGGAGAGAAATCTTTTGCTCTTGCTCCTGAGAGAGTGGAAGAGACCCCATCTTCTAGTCTCAGTGTTGCATTGATTGTAGACAGTAGTGGCACGTGTTATAATGCTCCTCAAAGTACTTGTGCAATGCCGCATAAACTGCTCCACCAGGAAGGTGGCTGTGTCCTGCGGGGGGCCAGAAAGGAGTCATAGGGTAACAATGCATATTATCGAAAATGACTCAACTGTAGATACGGCTGAACCTGAAACTACTATACGTCAGCAAACAGTTGAGCAGCGTATACCGACTATCGCCGATATCTGGCAAGCCTATAAATTTCTGAAACCGAATATTCATCATACCCCTCTCGCGCCTTCACAGACATTCCGTAAAATGACTGGAGCAGATGTCTATCTCAAGGCAGAGCATATGCAGCGTGGGGGCTCCTTCAAAACACGTGGAGCCGCTTTTAAGATCTCACGACTTACCCCGGAACAGCTTCAAGCTGGCGTTATCGCAGCATCAGCCGGGAACCATGCCCAGGGAGTCGCTATCGCGGCAGCACAGAACAACACCCCCTGTACAATTGTGATGCCCGAGGTGGCACCTCTGGCAAAAGTCATGGCAACGCAAGAGTATGGCGCGAAAGTCGAATTGCATGGCACCACATACGACGACGCGTACCGCTACTGTTGCGAGTTACAGAGCAAGACCGGAGCAACCTTTATTCACGCCTTTGATGACCCTGATGTGATAGCAGGTCAGGGAACGCTCGGTCTGGAAATGCTGAACGACCTCCCCGATGCAGAGGCCATCCTTGTGCCTATTGGCGGCGGTGGGCTCATCTCTGGTATCGCGATCGCCGCCCGAGCACTCAAGCCAGATATAACGATCATCGGGGTACAGGCTGAAGGGGCGCCCAGTTGTCGAGCCTCATTGGATGCCGGTTCCCCGAAAGAGCTTCCAGCAATCGCAACGATCGCAGATGGCATAGCCACCAAACGACCGGGAGAACTCACATTCTCCATTATTCAGAAGCTGGTAGATGATGTTGTGCTGGTAAACGATGAGGAGATCATCAAGGCGGTTCTTCTGCTGATGGAGCGCAACAAAATGGTCGTTGAAGGGGCCGGCGCTGTCGGCCTGGCGGCGCTTCTCAGTGGAACAGTCAAACTGAAAGGGAAAAAGGTACTTGTCCCACTGACTGGCGGCAATATTGATATGCATCTGGTTGGGCGCTTTATTGAGCATGGAATGGCCATCTCGGGACGCTATTTTGTGATCCATACCCGCCTGAATGACCGCCCCGGTGAACTGATGCGCCTGCTTCAGATCATTACAGATATGCGCATCAATGTCGTTGACGTACGCTATCAGCGAATTACATCCAAACTTCCGATTATGCAGCGTGAAGAAACAATCACCCTGGAAACACGCGACCGACGCCAATGCGAGGAGTTGCTACAAAGTCTCCGTGCCGCAGGTTATATGGTCGAAGAGGCACAGTCGTTTGAATAAGGCCGAAAGAAGGCCCTTTGCATTGTGAGTGCAAAGGGCTTTCTTTTTTGTTGTTCTTGTCAGGCGTTGGGTTCGACGCGAATAATAGCGCTCCCTTTCTGGACGACATCGCCATTGTTTGCCAGAATGGCGGTGACACGGCCCGACACATCTGAAACCACTTCGTTAAAGACCTTCATGGATTCAATCAGGGCCACAACCTGTCCAACCGAGATTGTATCGCCAACATTCACAAATGGCGGAGTCGAAGGGGAGGATGCAGTATAATAGACGCCTGTCAGAGGCGCGTTTATCGCAACATCTTTTGTCGCTTTTTCGGCTTTGCCGACACTGCGAACGCCGCTTGCTCTCTGTGGAGTGCCACCACCAGAGACAAGCACAACACCGGGATCACGTCGAACAGTGATCTCCAGATCGCCCTCAGCAAGCTCCAATTCTCCAATTGAGCTGCCTTCAAGCACCTGAACAATTGCTTCAACGCGCTCTAACCATGATGTATTCTTCTCTGATTTCATAGCTCTTCTTACTCTTCGTAGCGCTTAAAGATTAAGCAGGTGTTGTGACCGCCGAAGCCCATTGAGTTTGACATTGCCACGTTTACCGGGGTATAACGGGCCTCATTAGGCACATAATCAAGATCACAGTCTGGATCAGGATTGTGTAAGTTGATGGTCGGCGGAATCGTGTTATTCAGAATAGACTGAATCGAAATGACGGACTCGACGGCCCCGGCAGCGCCTAGCGTATGACCGGTCATCGACTTCGTCGAGCTCACCGCCAGCTTATAGGCATGATCGCCAAAGCAGGTCTTAATGGCTGCGGTCTCATTTCGATCATTGGGCGGAGTTGACGTGCCATGCGCGTTGATATAGTCAACCTGCTCAGGTCGCAGGTTTGCCTTCTGCAACGCACGTCGCATCGCGCGGACCATGCCCTCTCCACCAGGAGCGGGATCTGTAATATGGTGCGCGTCGGCAGTGCTGGCATACCCGACCAGTTCGGCCAGGATCGTCGCGCCACGCGCTTTGGCGAATTCCAGATCTTCCAGGATCAGGACTGCCGCGCCTTCACCCATAACAAAGCCATCGCGGGTTGCATCAAAGGGGCGGCTGGCCCCCTGTGGATCATCATTGCGCCGCGATAGAGCATGCATGTTATCAAATGCAGCCATCGCGATCGGCGTGATCGCTTTCTCAGCGCCACCTGCAATCATCACCTTTGCGTCGCCACGGCGGATAGTCTCCCATGCCTCACCGATGGTATTCCCACTGGTAGCACAGGCAGAGACTGCGGCCCAGTTTGGCCCACGTGCTCCGGTCAGGATCGAGACAATACCCGAGGCGCCATCAATAATCATCATGTTGATGAAGAACGGGCTGATGCGGTCCGGCCCCTTCTCATGCAGCACGCGGAACTGATCGTGCAGTGATGTCAGGCCTCCAATGCCACTACCGATATAGACGCCAACGTCATCGGCGATATCACCGGTAATTTCCAGGCCAGCCTGTGCAAGAGCCTGTTTCGTAACGGCTATCGAGAGCTGCTCATAGGGATCATTGCGGCGTGCTTCTTTGCGATCCATATAGAGCAGAGGATCAAAGTCTTTAATTTGCGCACCGAAATGGACTCGATGCTTACTTGTGTCGTATGAGGTAATAATATTAACACCGGATTTTCCCTGACAGAGGGCATCCCAGGAAGTGTTGAGATCATTTCCTAGAGATGTAATCAGCCCCATACCGGTTACAACGACGCGAGACACAAAGCCACCTCCTGTTGTAAGGACTTGTCCTTTCTGATCTTTCATCGTATCACATACAGGCTATCCGCCATCCTGCTCAGGCGGACGCCCCGCGCCTGAGATCAACTGATTCCTAACGCTTCAGCCTCTTCCTGAATGAAGCGGGTATACGTATCCCCTTCAATGAATTTCTTGTGGCTTAACAAGCGCTTATGGAAAGGAATCGTTGTGACTACACCCTCAATAGTGTATTCATCCAGAGCGCGCTGCATACGTGCAATTGCTTCATCACGAGTATCAGCCCAGACAATCAATTTTGCCAGCAGAGAATCATAATGCGGCGGGATTTCATAGCCGGCATAGAGGTGACTATCTACACGTACTCCAGGCCCACTGGGTGGAAGATATGCTTCCACCGTTCCGGTTTGTGGCCGGAAATCGGCGTCTGCATCTTCGGCAGTGATACGACACTCAATTGCATGACCCTGGAATTTGATATCTTCCTGACGTAGCTGCAATGGCAGGCCCGCAGCGACACGGATTTGCTCCTTCACAAGGTCGATCCCGGTCACATACTCCGTTACCGGGTGTTCCACCTGAAGGCGCGTGTTCATCTCCATGAAATAGTAGCGGTTCTGCTCATCTACCAGAAATTCCAGCGTACCGGCATTGCGATAGCCGATCGCCTTCACGGCCTCAATCGCCTTCATGCCGATCTCTTCACAGAGTTCACGAGGCAGCAATGGGCTCGGAGCCTCTTCCAGCACTTTCTGATTTCGGCGCTGGCAAGAACAGTTACGCTCGCCCAGGTGTACGCCATTGCCATAGTGATCTACAAGTACCTGTATCTCAATATGGCGGGCCTTTTCAACAAAGCGCTCAAGATAAATTCCGTCATCACGGAACGCCTCACGCGCCTCATTTTGCGCAATGGGAAACACGCGGTTGAACTCTTCCATGCTTCTGACCAGACGGATGCCGCGCCCACCGCCACCGGCCACCGCTTTGAGCATCAAAGGGAACCCTACTTCGCGAGCCGCCTGCTGAGCTTCTTCCAGTGTGTGCAGCACCGGAGTGCCAGCGAGCGTAGGCAAACCATACTGAGCCATCGCTTCGCGAGCCGACACCTTATCACCCATCAGTTGCATCGCTTCAACCGAGGGGCCAATAAAGGTCAGGTTTACGTCTTTACAGAACTCAACAAAACTCGTGTTCTCAGAGAGAAATCCGTATCCGGGATGGATAGCCTCTGCATTCGAGATAAGTGCAGCATTGATGATATTGGGAATATTCAAATAGCTCTTTCCACTCGGTCCAGGACCTATGCAAATGCGCTCATCTGCCAGCCGAACCGGCAGTGACTCACGATCAGCTTCCGAGTGAACAATAACGCTACGTATCCCCATCTCCCGGCAAGCGCGGATAACACGCAACGCGATTTCTCCACGATTGGCAATCAAAATTTTTCGAAACATAAGTTCAACGGTGAAGCATTATGAAATGAGAAAGAAAGAAAAAGGCTTCACCCTACTCCTCTCGCTCTTTAGCCCTTGGTGAGGGGGGAATTTATTTTTACGCTGATTATACCACGCTCACTTACAACGGGCTAGTACAACTAGCCTACAGCCCTACCCGCTCTTTCAAAAAAGACATACTCTCACTCGAAAAGTAAAAAGCGCACGCCATTTCCGGTCCCCTATCTGCTCCCTTCTCAAAAGCAAAGAAGCTCATCAGAACCGCTCCCATGCGGCTTCTACAGCAGGGTTTCCCGTAATTGAGCGCGGCTCGCTGCGATTTTGAAAAAGGAGCGTATCATATACATAGTGCGGCCATCTCACCTGTACCTGCTGTCGCCATTGACCCGATGCCACCGTATTATAAAGGAAAGGTCCGGGAACAGAGACCAGTGCCGGTGGCTCACCATGCCAGAAGGAGAGAACACTTTCCTCTCTCCATTTTTTCTCTTTGATGAAAGGTCCGACGCATGGGGGCATTCCTTGTTTTCAGGAACAAACAGAACTTCACCGAGAAGAGGCTGCTTCAGGGTTAGGCCAGCGGGGAGCACGCTTGTGTGCTGCTATTTCGTGTCCGGTGTTATCAAAGGAGTAGATATGCAAGATCTCAATTCACCTTCCACAAAGGCACGGCAGGAAGCAACGCGCAGGCTCAACGACTACATTGAGCGCGTGCGCCGTGATTGGCATATTCCCGGTCTGGCTCTTTCTCTTGTGAAAGATGACGAGGTCCTGTTCTCAAAAGGGTATGGGGTGCGTAAGGTGGGCGAGACAAAGCATGTGACTGAACACACTCTCTTTGGCAGCTCTTCCGTGACCAAGACCTTCACTGCGGCAGCGATTGGGCTCCTGGTAGATGAGCAGAAACTTGACTGGGATGATCCCGTGATCAGCTATATCCCAGATTTCCAGCTCTACGATCCCTATGTCACCCAGGAAATCACGATCCGTGATCTGCTTAGCGCCCGTAGTGGCCTTGAGGGAGGAGATCTGATGCGTTTTGGTGGCGACTTTGACCGCCGCGAGGTTATCCGTCGCCTGCGCTTTCAAAAGCCTCTCTATGGCTTTCGGACACGCGCTGGCTCCTATACATTTATGTACACAGTTGCAGGCTTGATCATAGAAGCAGTGACCGGGCAAAGATGGGAAAGCTTTATCAAAGAGCGCTTCTTTAAGCCGCTAGGTATGAATGCCAGTGGTACCTCACAGCAAACCCTGCTACGGACAAAAAACGCGGCTATGCCCCATATTGAGGCGAATGGAGAGCAAGAGTCGTATTTCACTTCGATACCGGACAATGTCGGTCCCGGAACTGGCATCGTAAGCAACGCAGTTGAGCTGGCTCAGTGGGCCAGACTTCATCTGAATAACGGGCACTATAAGCAAAAGAGAATCCTGAGCTCCGAAGTGATTCGAGAGCTGCATACGCCTCAGATCGTTGATACTTCAGAAGCCGCTCGTGCCCTTCATCCTGAGTCTCATTTCATTACCTATGGCTTGGGCTGGTTTCTGTCCGATTATCGTGGCTATAAAGTGGTTGAAGCGCCTGGCTCTTCGCTCGGCATGGGTGCACTGATTACGCTGTTGCCAGAAGAGCGCTTTGGCATGGTTCTGTTGACCAACGGTGGCAATACTCAACATATACAGGCAGTACTCAAGCATCAGCTCATTGACTGGTATCTTGAGATTCAAGATAGGGATTGGAACAGTAAATATCTCCAGCTCTACAAACAGCAGCAAGAGCAGGTAAAAGAATGGGTTGTACGCGATTGGGCCATGCTGGAAGCCAACCATATCCAGAATACACAACCGTCACTCCCCCTGAAAGAGTATGCCGGAGCCTATGAAGATCTTTTTTACGGAACCGCAACTATTACCGAAGAGGCAAATCATCTGACCTTCCACTTCGGGCCGATGGAGGGCGATCTAGAGCACTGGCATTATGATACTTTTAAACTAACCTGGAAGAAGCCAGTCGTTGGCATTGATTTTATCACTTTCGTTCTGGACAGGAACGGGCAGGTAGAAGAGCTCAGAATACCCTCCATCTCCACTTTTAAAAGGCGTCAGAGGCCCTAATACAGCAACTCCTCCGGCGCTTGACATCGATGCCAGGAAGACCGATACTGGTGGCATTATCAGCTTTTGAGAGGAGCGAGCTATTTCATATGTTTGACACCAGTAAAGTAGGACAAAGCTTTCCTCCTTTTCGTTATGAGGTCGCGCGTTGCAAAATCCGCGAGCTAGCGCTTGCAATAGGCGATTCCAATCCCATTTATCAGAGTCGAGAGGACGCCCAGGCCGCCGGTTATCGTGATATTCCCCTTTCTCCCACTGCTCCTACCATGTTTAGCTTCTGGGGAAACGCGCTTCTCTGGGAACAGCTCAAAGAAGTCGGGGTTGATGTGGAGCGTCTTTTACACAGAGAAGAGGAATACGAGTACATTGCCCCGATCTATCCCGAGGACACACTGACCGGAGTGACCACTATTGTCAGCGGCAAGTCTCGCCAGAACAAAGATGGCTCTTATATGGATATTGTGACCCTGGAAACCCGCTATACCAACCAGCAGCAGCAACATGTCTTGAGCGCAAAAACGACGCTGATTGTCCGGGGAGAAGCGAGCAAACAACCACAGAGCAAGGAGGTTTGAGCTTTGACAACAAATGCAGAAGTATCTCGTAAACTTTTTTTTGAAGATGTCCAGGTAGGGGATCAGATTCCTCAACTGGTAAAAGAGCCAGTGACAAAAGTACAACTGGTTCGCTATGCAGGAGCTTCCGGTGATTTTAACCCGCTACACACTGATCCAGAGCTAGGAGAAAAAGTAGGAACAGGTGGAGTTATCGCCCACGGCATGCTCATTATGGGCTTTGTTGGACAGATGCTCAGTGATTACATCGGCCCGGAGGCGCTGCGTAAATTCCAGGTAAGCTTCAAAGGAATGACTCGCCCGGGAGACATCATCACTTGCAGCGGAACCATCACAGCAAAAACAGAGGAAGATGGTCAGGGACTTATCAGCGGAAAAGTTCAGGCTGTGGATCAAACAGGTGATGTAAAGGTAACTGGCACCTTTACAGCCGCTCTTCCCAGACGCGAATAGAGAGCAAGCGCTTCAGTGCAGCACTGGAGCGCTTTTCGCCTGATGGCAGCCAAAAATGTAAAAAGGCTCGTCCCCGCTGCCGGGCCGAACCTCTTCTCCTGTCCACTGAAGAGTAGAAAGCAGTCTCTCAAGAGCGATCATTCAATTTTGCCGAACTGTCATCGATGCTGCACCCGCTCGGCCACCTTCCTCTGCACCACTTCCCCCTCACCTGCGAGGCTCCGATTCAACAAGCCGTTCGACCATTAGTCCCGTTCCGCTTCGCCTGTTACCAGACGTCCACGCACGGTCTATCTACCAGATCTTCTTTCTGGGGTCTTGGCTCCCTCCTCTCAGAGAGAGCGGGAAGACTCTTCTTGGGGTCGGCTTCGCGCTTAGATGCTTTCAGCGCTTCTCCTTTCTTGACGTAGCTACTCAGCTCTGGCCCGGGCAGGCCAACTGA
>NZ_QKUF01000046.1 GCF_003253565.1 Thermosporothrix hazakensis | reverse complement strand
CTGCTCCGGCGGGCTGATGGGTATTCTTGTCAGTTTGCGGTGGCGGCCACGCGACGCGTTGAGCATCAGCCCTCTGGCAAGCAGGTGGGCATTGATCTGGGGCTGCGTGCCTTCTTCACCGACTCCGAAGGCAACACCGTGGCTCCTCCTCAGGATCTCCGCAAAGCGGAACGGCGGCTCAAGCGGCTGCATCGTCGGCTCTCGAAGACGCAGAAACGCAGTCGCAATCGACGCAAAGCCCGTCAAGCCCTCAGCAAAGCGTCTCTCAAGGTGCAACGGCAGCGCGAGGACGTCGCCAGGAAGACGGCGAACGCGCTTGTCTCGTCTCACGACGTGATTGCCTACGAAGCCTTGCAGATCCGTCATCTCGTCAAGAACTGCCATCTGGCCAAGAGGATCGCTGATGCGGCGTGGGGTCGCTTCCTCTCCTGGGTCAGGTATGATGGCACGCTGCATCGTGTTCCGGTGATCGGGATGGAACCGGCCTTTACGACTCAGAACTGTTCTCGTTGTGGACAACGGGTGAAAAAGAGCTTGCGTATGCGTACGCATCTGTGTCCTGGCTGTGGTTTGCTCCTCGATCGCGATCACAATGCCGCCTTGAATATCTTGCACAAAGCGCTACAGGGTACCGTCGAGCAGACAAGAACCGACGAGGAGGTCTCGTCGAACGCTTCTGGACAGCCTGCCGTACGCGTCGTCGCACTGCGGCGCCTCGCACGCATACAGGCTGAAGGAAGAATCCCCGCCCTTCTGGCCTGGGGAGTGTCAATATCCATACCATTCAAAGAAGCTATTGCTTTTGATGAGAGCTTTGACCCGTCCAGAGTTCCTGTGAAAGGAAGCCCCTGTGAAGGGGCAGAGGTGCCGTGGAGTCCAGACGCAAGCCTCCGCCTGAAGGAGGAGGTGATTGACCTTCTTTCTAACCTTCGTCTCCCTCTCTCGCTGTCTCCGCTATCTCTCCATGCTGACAACAAGGGGACGCTTGATCCATTCCCTGATAAGATGATGTACAGCAACGCCTTTTGGAAAAGAGGCTGAAGATCTGACCTCTTTTCCAATCAGGATCGACACTTTCAATTACGCTACTTTCTCTACATCCTGTTCAATCTCGACGGGCTGCACACGCTTGCCTCTCCAGAGACTCAGAAGCAGGAGAAGTAACGCGAGCAGTACCCATAGCGCACCGATCGGACCAAGAACCAGAGCCGGAGCATAGTGTAATAACAACCCACCTATTGCGCCCGCACTGCCTATTCCCAGATATAACATCGAGTTATTGAGAGCCAGCAGCACGTTCGCATGCTGAGGAGCCAGATGCAAGAGACGATGCTGTTGCGGCGCGAAAAAGCTCGGCATCGCAATCCCCAGACACAGCAGCGTCAGGAGCGCTCCGATCGGGAAGAAAGAGGCGAATGAAAAGAGCACCAAACAGAGCATGACCAGTATCTGACCCATGATCATCGGTCGAGCAGATCCAAGACGATCAGTCATAAATCCTGCAAGCCAGTTCCCGATGAGGTTACCAATGCCAAAGACCAGCAAGTAACCGCTGATATCAGTCAGATGCATTGACTGCTGCAAGGAAATTCCAAGATAGGTATACAGCAGATAGATACCCAGATAACCAAACAGTGTCGGGGACAGTGCCAGCAGCATACGCGGCTCCCGCATTGGTACCAGCCTCTCCTTTAGAGAGAGCGTCGCGTTTTCTTTATCTCCCGGCACCCCCACTACCAGAAGCACGAAGCACGCGAGACCGGCAAGAAAAACCACCAAACTAAACGAAAAGCGCCAGCCAAAATGCTCACCGACCCAGGTTCCTGCGGGCGAGCCAAACACAGTGGCAAGCATCAAGCCGCTCGCCACCAGTGCAAGAGCTTTACCACGCTTCTCTGGTGGCGCCAATGACGTTCCCAGAGCATACGCCATCGGGGAATAGAGCGCCGCACAACAGCCCGCTAACACCCGACTGAGTAGCAAAAGCCTAAAGTTCGGCGCGATCGCTGAACCGATGTTCGCCAAACAGAATACGCCAAGCGAAGAAAGCAATACACGATGACGAGGCCAACGCCCGGTAATGGCAGCCAGCACAGGTGCGCCAGCCGCATACGCAAGCGCAAAAACCGTAACCAGTTGTCCTGCCACGCTCTCAGTCACACCCATGTCATGGGCAATCGAGGGCAGGACTCCGGCCATAACAAAGGAATCAGTCCCCAGAGCAAATGTTCCCAGAGCAAGCCACAAAACGCGTATATCGATTTTTTGTAATTGAAGTGCCATATGCAAACCTCGCATAAAAAGAACCAGCATCAACTAAATTGCACTCCTCCGGGAAAGGACAACATGTTGATCGTTTGAGAAGGCCTAATCACTTTGCTCTTTTTCGTTTTCTTCTCCATACAGAGAACACCTGAATGGTGTCCCTCAAAGTGAAAGGCGCAGATCAGCTTGTCCTTGCCAACATACTCAGTCCATCGTTGTGCTCATTGCAGCCAACTGAGCTATCGATGAAGAAGCGGACACCAGGCAGAGCAAGACGGGAAATATCCTTGCCCTGGAGCCCATCAATTTCATACATACAAATTGCCCTCATCGATCCCTTTCCTTTCGTTGGAGGTTGCAGGAGAAAGTATAGATGAGAGCAAGATGCAGAGCATCGGTAATCGTGCCTATTTAGGAGCGGGGAAGAAAAACTAGAGCAACTCGGCATCAAGGGCATATCGAATTGCGGCAAAGCGAGAAGAGATACCGAGCTTTGTATAAATTGAGCGCATATGAGCATGAACAGTGCGCGGGCTGATGACCAGCGCCTCCGCAATTTGGGCATCTGTCTGTCCCTGCGCGACAAGACGTAACACTTCTATTTCACGCTTGCTCAGGACATGCTTCTGTTGGGAACCAGCAGCGGACGGAACCATGCACAATAACTGCTGTGGAGACAGAGAGTGACCTTCCCGCCATGCCATCTCAAACACTTCCTGACCCATTGCACGACGAACCCGAGCCTCTCGTCCTTCGGCATCAGTACAGGGAAAGGGCAAGCTCTCCAATGGAAGGGAGAAAGAATAGGACGCTTTCTGTGTCCGAAAAGCCGCAGCGGCTCCCCATAACTGAGCAGCTCTCCGAAACTGCTTCTGCTGCGCTGCCAGCGAACCCCATCCCTGCAAACAAAGCGCAATCCCCTCAGAATCAGAAAGAGTGAACAGCAGATCGAGGCTTTCCCGATACCGCGCATGTGCCTGCTCATATGCTCCCTGCCGCTGAGCCACATCAGCCAGATGAAGAAGTGTTCGAGAAATATGACGTTGTGTTCCCAACAGACGAAAAATAGTCAGCGCCTCTTCAAAATACGTCTGCGCACACCCGGGAGTCCCCTGAATCAGCTCAAATTGCCCCAGGAGATCAAACACAAAGGCAAGATACAGATGATCTTTTGTCTCTCGGCTCAGCTTCAGGCTCTCCTCAAAACAGTGCCGCGCCTCGGTCACCTGACCCAGAGCGTAATAGACCCTCCCAAGCCCCCGCAAGGCCCGAGCCAGATTCTTGCGTTGGCCTTGAAATAGAGCCACACTCTGAGTTAGATGCAGAAGAGCCTCCGGGAAATTCCCCTGTTCAAGCGCAACAATGCCGAGTGCCTGATGTGCAAGCGCTAGCAGATCGCTACCGTTTTCAGCAAGGTGAGCACATTTAGAAAGCAGGGAGTAAGCCCGTTCGCCGTCCTGTCGGATTGTCCAGGCGAGGTAGCCAAGCCAGTGATAGGCTGCCGCCACTCCTTCCTGATTCCCTGCTATCTGATAACAGGACAGGCTTTCCTGATAGAAGCATTCCGCCTGTACGCCATCATCCTGAGCAAATGCAAGCCACGCAGCCGCCTGTAATGCTCGTGCCCTGATCTCCGGAGAGACCATATGCCGTTGCAGAAGCGCACGCTCAACCCAGTAGCGCTCTTTCCGGTTGTACCAGCTATACCAGCGAAGGCACCAGAATCGAGCGACTGCACCCGCCAGCCGCAGAGCCATTTCGGTATAGTATTCCTGCTTACCACGCTCTACCAGCCATTGCAGCAGTATATGTAGATTTTCCCGTTCATCTTCCAGCCGATCGAACCACGCATCTTGAGCTTCTGTTGAGGCCCCGAGCGCCTCTTCCACAAGTCGAACATAATACGCTGCCTGAGCGTCCATCACCTGCTCAAATTCCTGTGCCGCTAGCAGTTGCTCCATGCCAAACTCACGCACCGTTTCCAGCATCACAAAGCGCCCTCCTGTCTGCTCCTGTTCACGCCTCATCAACAAATGCTTATTCAAAAGGGATGTGAGGAGGTCGGCAAGCTGGCCTGCTTCAACCTGTTCATAGATCGCTTCCAACGCAGCAAACGAGCATCCACCAACAAACGAAGCCAGCAGACGAAAAAAACGCTGTTCCTCAGGTGTAAGCAGATCATAGCTCCATTGAAGCGTTGCACGCAATGTCTGCTGTCTCTCAGGCAGGTCGCGAGGACCATTGGTTAAAAGGCTCAGACGTTGCGTCAGCCGTTCGTGTAAGTCCTGCAAGGGAAATAGCCTGAGTCGAGCCGCGGCCAACTCGATCGCTAAAGGCAACCCATCCAGGCGGCAACAGATCTCAACCACATAGGGCATTGTCTCGGCCGTTATCTGGAAGTCTGGAAGGATGGTTTGTGCTCGTTCCATAAACAGGGCAATTGCTCCATATCGCATCGCCCGTTCAGGCTCGATTACTCTATCTGGCTCAGGAAGCGCCAGCGGCGAAAGAAGAAGCTCATGCTCTCCACGAACATGGAGCACTTCGCGGCTCGTGACCAGAAACGTCAAGCGGGGACAATAGGTCAGCAACTCAACCAGTAACGGCGCTGCCGAGATCACTTGCTCAAAATTATCCAGCACAAGTAACATCTGTCGTGGGTACAAATACCGCTTCAGACGTTCCAAAGGAGGAAGTCTTCTATCCTCCTGAAGAGAGAGCGCCTGAACGATGGCTTCAAGCACAAATGTAGCATCTCGCACTGGTGCAAGCTCAACCCAGAACACCCCACCTGAAAAGGCAGACTGCATTTGAGCTGCCAGTTCAAGTGCCACACGAGTCTTTCCAACCCCTCCAGGCCCTGTAATCGTTAACAAACGTATCCGGACATCAGCAAGCAACCGCTTCCCCGCTGCAATCTCGGCTTCGCGACCGAGCAGCCGAGTCAATGCAGCCGGCGGCAAAGCAACAAGCGCAGAAGAAGATTGTTGTTTCTCTTCCTGTTCACCTGCCAGCCTGCAAGCAACAGCCCGCAGTCTCTCTAGCGTGAGCGTCTCCGATTTGCCAAGATAGGCACGATACAGCTTCCCACCTCGCTTACGGTAGGCTCTCCAGTAGATGCTGTTCTGTTTATTCATCTCTTTGCGAGCTGTAAAGGTTCCCTCGGTGCAGCTATAGGAGAAGCGAGAGGCGCGTTCAAGCCATTGATACCATGCATCCGTCTCAACAGAGATATGTTGTAGTCCCGTTTCACTGTACCATGTCAGGACAGCGTCCTTCACTTCAGGCATCCATCCAATGCTCATTGATTCCCCCTGGCGGAAGTTCCCTACAGTTCCCTACCCAAATGCACAAGAACTATACCTTCCTATTTTGCCCCCAAAATGCCTGTTTTCGCAATAGGTCCTTTCCAGCTTCGTTCGTTGAGCTAGAGGTGCTGTTCTCACTTGTCGGGGTGTCGCGGGGCTTCTGAACTCTCTGACTGTGCAGCATAGAGCTAAAGGCAAGATCTCAGGAAATGCAGTCGCAGATACGAAGATACCCACATACTCTGACATCTACTCCCAGGAAGAAGATTGCAGCAATCAGGCGAATCATCGCCTGGGATACAATCCTTCCGGTTATGATCTATTGCAGAAAACGAGGCGTAATGAATTTTTCCTCCCTGAAAAGGAGAAACAATGTTCACTCCAAAGCTTGTCGATTCTACAGCGTTGCCCATTGGCACAGTGACGAAGCACGGGAAGATCTCTGCCTGCGAACAGTGTGGCAAGCCGGGAGCATATATCAGCTTTACTCGGGGAGGATGTCACATGGAAAAGTGGGTTCATCAAACACAGTATAAGGGCCCATCTACCTCGTGTCCTTATAGCATTGTCACAGGGAGGATGGGAAAAGATATGCAGGATGGAGCCACGCAGATATCAATATGTGGTATACTCAAAAGCACTGAGCATCGCTCTTCCCTTCCTTACGATGAACTCCTGCTATTGTGTATCGATCTGGGGAACAATCTCTGTCAGTTCGTCATCAAGTGCAGGCCAGCTTCCACACAACTTTTCAAGCAAAGGTACCACTGCTTCCAGCTTGCTTTTACTATCCTGCAAGCAAGTGTCCGGTCACTTCAAATTTCCCAGAACATTGATTTTCTGGAATTTCTCCTCCTGAAGCTGTTGTCACCCATGCTTGATCTCTTGCATTTGTTGTTCCCGGCATTCCACCTCTGGCCATTACGTTTAACGATGCAAAGAAGAGCCAAATCACCGAGAATCTGGCAGAGCACGAAATTTCCATAACTCCTTCAACTTTTTTTTAGGCCTTCCCATATCGCCCAGTTACGTCTTTCGGCTCTGCCAGATTCCCGGTTTCTGGCTTTAACATTCTCCCATCATACATTTTTGGCATTCCAGAACGTATTCAGGCTACCGCCTTCCTCTCCTCTGGCTCACCGATTCTAGGACTCCCGCTCTTCTTTCAATCCATCTAACCAAACACTGATTGCCTCACCTACTCGCTTATCCGTTTCTCCATCCATTACCTGCGCTTCTTGCCATGTGGTACCAGGCGAAACAGGTTTGTAAAAGTGTTGGAGATCAGAGAAGAAGGCCAGTTGTGTTGTTGCGGGATAGATCGCATGCCGTGCCTGATAGAGCCGCTCACCATTATCAGCATGTACTCCTGACTCATCCATCCCCCCTTGCACCACAAGCACGGGGCAGGGTACTTTTGTAATCTCGATACATGGATCGACTGCGTCATAGTCCCGCATGTATTGCTGTCCCTCGCGCGCCTGAGGGGTATCATTGTCCCAGCTTTTCACAAAAAACTCCATAGTCGGATCAGCTTTGATGTCTTCCGTGAATGGCTTCCCTGCCCGCATCAGCTCGAAAGCGCGGATGTAATGTGTCGCATTCACCTTGAAAGCTCCAAAATCGATGATCTCTCCCTGTTCTTTTGCCATTTCCTGCGCTTTATGAATGAAGAGGTCCATATAGCGCAACGCCGGTCCAGAAAGGCTTATGAAGGCATCAACGCCCAGTTCAGCCTGTTGCGCTACCATCATTCCATGCACGCTCCCCTCGCTATGCCCCGCAACCGCCAGCCCTTTCGCCCGGGGAACCATCTCGCGGAGCTTCCTGATCGCCGCCTCGGCTATATATCGTTGCCGTGCAAAGAGAGGATGCGCCCCAACCCGCTGCTCATCCACTATTTCCGCTCCTGTTCCTGCTCCGTACTTGGCGTATCGCAAGACTGCATGCCCTTTCTCCGCTAATTGACGCGCCAGATCTGCATACAGATGAGGCTTCATCGGGGTTCCTGGATAGTTCCCATCCACGTCATTGGCCATAGAGCCAGGAAGAAGCACAATTCTCCACTTCACTTCTCCTCCCTGTGGCAACGCCAGTACAGCCGGAAGCCGATACCCCTCTGCTTCCAACATCAGGCGCTCTTCTCGATAGAGCTGCTTCATCTTTTTCTCCTCCTTTTCAAATACTACCTTTGACCGGGATGCAAAGAAAAGTGTACACTCTCCAGTAACTGGAGAATCAAGTCTTTTTTTGAGGAGAATATGGGCAAGTCACACGAACAGCTATATACTATTGGGGCCGTCTCCAAACTGACCGGAGTGCCTATCAAGACAATTCGTTATTACACTGATATCAACCTCCTCCCCGCTACCTACAGAACGCAGTCACGCTTTCGCCTCTATTCCACTGAAGCAATCTGGCAACTGCAATTGATTCGCGTGTTGCGTCAACTCGGCTTCGGTTTAGAGGAAATACGGACCATCATCAGAGGGAACCTCTCGGTGCATACAGCCATCAATTGGCAACTGGAGGCAGTCACAGATCAGATCCACCAGCTTCAGCGAATTCAAGAGGTCTTACAACGGGCAAAAAAGGCCACACCTCAGTCAGAACAATCCATCCAGACGCTCTATGAATTGGGGCTCGCGTTAAGTGAGAATGTCACTGAACGGAGCCGCTTTGTAACCGAGAAGTTGCACGCACTGGTAGAACAGGCCAACCTGCCAGAGGAATGGCGCCACCACCTGCTTAACCACTTCACCTGGCAATCACCGGAGACGCTTACGACAGAGCAAATAGCCGCCTGGACAGAGGTAGTCACCATCCTCAACGACCCGGCATTCACCGAAGAGGCGCTCCGGCTGAACTCACCAGAACAATCAAGCCTCAAGATGGATATCACTGAGTATACCCAGCAAGCGCCCTACCTTATTCAGCAGGCACAGTCAGCCGCGTTAAAGGGAGAACCACCTGAGAGTATGCCTGTCCAAACAATATTGAGAAACTGGATCAAGCTGAACGCGACCGTAACACAACAAGCAATAACACCTGCATTTCTGCACACGCTTTCTACTCAGCTTTCTGCCCCTTCGAGCGAGCGCATGCAGCGCTTCTGGACACTTATGGCATTTCTCAGCGGACGCGAAGCACCTCCCTCCTATAAAGAAGGCTTCGAGTTGCTGGCTGCCGGTTTACGCTTCCTGTTCTCGAACTCAGAAGCATTTCGTGCTATGCACGATGACCTTTCTCAAGAACAGTAACAAAAAACACGTCCCAATGGGAAAAACAGTACTTCAGTCTCTAAGCATTCAATTCCTTTTGCCAACCATGTGAGTATCAGGACTACTCATGAAGATCTCCACGCTTCGGGAGGCGCCTGACAGCGATGATGTTGTCAGCAACGGTGCCTGACTGCCTCTTTGGGCTCAAGACCTGACGCTGGCGGGTTTCCAGACGCTCTGTGCGCCAACTCTCAGGGCTTAACTTGAGCTCAGCAAGCACCTCTTCCGGGGTAGAGAAATGCATATGTGAATTGTGATGAGATGACCAAAATGGGAACGACGCGTGATCAACGATGAGTAGGAGGCCACCGGGAGCTACTGCACGCGCTGCTGCTTGCAAGATACGGTCCCGAGGGAAGGCTATGGGCGCATGGAAGTACTGAGCCGAGACCAGGTCAAATGTACCAGCAGGGAAGCTATGAGCCAGGTCGTGCTGTTGAAAGTCAATGCGGTCCTCGACACCAACCGTAGCTGCATAGTCCGACGCCCGTTTGAGGGCAGTAAGAGACACGTCCACAGCCGTAACCCGCCAACCGCGCCGGGCCAACCAGATAGCATCTCCTCCCTCACCACAACCGAGGTCCAGTGCTGTACCTGGAGGAAGCGACTCTACTATATCAACCAGAACCGGGTTCGCTCGCCCACTCCACACCTGTTCCTGTTTTCGATAGAACTCCTCCCAGAACTGTTCAGTCTGGTCGCGACCGTCCTCATGGTGAGGACCATTTCTTTCCTGGCATTTCCTGACTCCGCCGCGAGCGCGAAAAGCAGCTACATCGTGGGCCGTATCTTCTGTGATCAGGTCAGCGTTGATTGCGGCTCCAGCCTTCAGACCAGCCGAGGCAGCCGCGACGACCGTCGCAAGTGGGTCGGAAACATTGCCAGCAACCCACACACCTGCAACAGCAGTGGCACCATTCGCATCGGCAGGCACGTAGCTCCCAACGACGGAACCAGCAACCTCCAGGTCGGCCGTTTTCAGCCCCAGAGAACGGAGAACCTCGGCGCGGGCTGCGAAACGAGGCGAGACCACAAGCGCTTGACGTGGAATAACCTCGCCAGAGCGCAGCCGTACCCCAACGAGCTGATCGTCACGGACCTCAAGAGCAGAGACCTCACCTTCAACAACCGTGATGCCACGGGCTTCCAGTTGCTCGGCCTGCTCCTGGGATAGAGCGGGCGCGGTATGTTGAAACAGGATGACGTCAGCACTCCATTGCCGGAACAGGAGCGCCCCGTGAACCGCCATCGGCCCGGTACCAAGAATGCCAATCGCCTGGTCACGTACTTCCCAGCCGTGACAATATGGGCAGTGCAGCACGTCACGCCCCCACCGCTCAGCCACGCCCGGGATATCAGGCAACTCGTCAACCAGTCCGGTTGTCACCAGGATTCGCCGTGTATCGATGCTACTCCCATTGGCCAGCTTCACGCGGAAACCTGTATGCTCGCCCTGACTGTTCAGACGCTCAACTGAGCTGACCTTACCGGCGATGAGCTTCCCACCATAGCCGGCCACTTCGGCGCGTCCAGCAGCCAACAGATCCGAGGGCGGTATCCCGTCACGAGACAGGTAGTTGTGAACGTGAGCGGCAAAAGCGTTGCGGGGCTGGCCACTATCTACAACCACTACAGAACGGCGGGCCCGCACCAGTGCTAACGCCCCACTCAACCCGGCAACTCCCCCACCGATAACAACCACATCGATGGGTCCTTGCGCGCTTCCAAATGTTTCTTGAACCATTACGCTTCTCCTTATGTCATACATCCTTACGACTCTTATCGCCGTGACACTTTTCCCGACTCCACCTGGAGGAGCATAAACATCTGCCAGTACAGCCGAGCATGTCACAGCGAACAATCGCAGGATCAACCTTCTTATAAGGACTACGCAGACTCATAAAGTCCAGAATAAAAACATAAAAAAACATACAGACACATTCATACAAGAGCGCTCGTACCGCATGGCTGTCTCACCAGTTCCACGAGCTTTCGCACTTTGAGATATGCTTCCATCTGCTGTTCTGCCTGTAGTATCCCCTCCTGAATGAGGCATCCTTGACCATCTATCCCATTATCACAATGAAACAGGGAGGCGCTCCCTTCAAAGGCCGGCTTCACCTCCAGGAAAGATCCGCATTGTTGTGTGTCGACCGATATCCTCCGTTGATTCCAGGAGCAAACTCGATGATGCTCGCCTTCACCGGTTTCGTCAAAATCTTCGAGAGAGAGGTTGAAGGCCGCCTCCGAAGTCCCACCAGACGTTATTAGACACCGGGTAGTAGTCCCCGCGGGGCGCGCGACAAAGTACAGCACCATGTGAAGTACATACCTGACCGCTTATGAATACTTCATCCTACCCTCTATTGCAGATCTATTAAGAATAGACTATGCAGAGAAGATTGTCAAGTGGAAAAAGTTCCACGGTCTCCCTCTAGCATCTTGCTCAAAGGGGGCCATTCTCATCGTCTTCATGCTCCACACTGCAGAAGGTTCTGTAACCTTGACCCCATTCCAATACACAAGGAGTTACACCCCATAACCGCCGGTCCATACCTGTTTGTCTCCCGCCTCTGGCGCTTTGTCCAGGAATCGCCCAGGCAGGTAAAGAAGAGATGGCACGCCCGCTGATAACCTGTCACATTCGCTTGCTTTCATCCGTCGTTCTCTATGAAGCACAACGAATGAAGGAAGAAACAACAATGGATGAACAGAACCAATTGGTTGAGCGGTTTGAGGCTGAACGTCCACAACTTCAGGCAATGGCCTATTGGATGCTTGGTCCCCTTGCAGAAGCAGAGGACGCTATCCAGGAATCCTGGTTTCATCTTATCCGATCCGATCGCAGCTCTATCAAGAATCTGGGAGCATGGCTCACGACAACCGTCACACGCATCTGCATGGATATGCTCCGCTCACGCCAATCAAGGCGCAAGGAGTTTCTGAGTGCATCGGATGCAGAATCACACAACACCTATGAACATGAAATTGATCCCGAACAAGAAGTGCTTCTTGCAGATGCGGTCGGCCACGCGCTGCTTGTCGTCCTTGATACGCTTTCTCCCGCCGAGCGGATCGCCTTCGTACTACACGATCTGTTTGCTATCCCTTTTGATGAGATTGCAGGTATGCCAGGGCGCTCACCAATGGCTACCAGACAACTCGCCAGTCGAGCACGCCGACGCGTGCCGGGCGCGACGGCTCCTCAGCCAGCCGACCTCACCCTTCAGCGGAAAGTAGTTACAGCGTTTCTAGCTGCGTCTCGTGCAGGCGACTTCAAGACACTGCTGACAATGCTTGATCCAGAGGTCGTCTTCCAACATGAGAATCCTGACATGCTGCCCGCGGGTGCATTGAAGGGAGCGGAGGCAGTCGCCAGAGGGTTCATAGGCCGAGTGCAGGGGGCACACCTGGCTATTGTCAATAGTTCAATAGCCATTACTGTCACCCTCCCGGGTGGACAGCTTCTTGTTGCGACATTCACGATTATCGGAGACAAGATTACGAAAATCAACACGATTTCTGATCCTGACCGCGTTCATAAACTGAACATTACAATGCTGGATGACTGACGCAACTCACAGCAGCTCAGCGCGATCCGACAGCTAGCGCCTGGCTGACGCTTCCTTCGACCAGAACACCTGTATTGAGGGAAGAAGAACGATGAATGCGGACATCGACAATGGACGCATCAATCTGCCTCCTATTACATGGCCATAGCCGCTGCAAACAGGCAGAGGTCCTATCAGCGTTTCACCAAAGGACCTTAGAACTTATCCCTACAGATATATCTCCCTCTTATTCTGGAAGATGGTGCACGACTTCGCTAGCCTCTTCCAGCCCGCCAATATACGCCTGTTCTTGTGGTACCCCTGCTCTCATATCAGGCGTCGGAGCATCTATCTGCAGCTCCCTCCTGCCGTTCCGAGTGAAAGCACCAACTACCCTTCTTATGTCTTACCGCCCTCTGCACCCGCAATCTTCTGAGAGCCCTCCACCTTGTACCCCCGGACAGCGTTGCGCCGGTAACTGTTAGAGGCCAGAACCCGTGGACAATCACTTCAGCCGCTTGTGCCAAAGTGGTTGTCCATATCAAACAAGAGTCGGACCTGATCCTCTGCATTTCAGGACGCCTCAAGCGCTTGGTTGTTTCGTCTGAATCTCCTGTCAGGAAGGAAGGATAGCCGGCATGGAGTCCGTCAAGCACCAGCAAGCATTGTACAATGCTTGCGACCAGATAAGTCCCCTCCTTCATGTACCAATCACCGTGACAGCTCTTTCAGTTATTCAGCCTTGACCAGCTTGAGCAATGACAGGGTTCGATCAGCTATATCAGCAATCTCATGATCATGTGTAACCATCACAAGTGTCTGTTTCCCTTGCCGTTGCTGCTCACGTAACAGTTCCAGAATCTCTCTGCCCGTTTCGGGGTCCAGGTTGCCCGTTGGCTCATCGGCCAGAAGCACTTTTGGCTGATTAATTAACGCCCGAGCAATCGCCACTCGCTGCTGTTCTCCACCCGAGAGCCGTGCCGGCGTGTGGCCCATACGCGACGCCAGCCCGACCTGTTCAAGCAATTCCTGCGCCCGCTTCCTCAAATCAAAGCCCAACATCCGCCGATAGGGCAGCAGCGGAGCCATCACGTTTTCAAGCGCTGAGAGATTGGGCAAGAGATAAAAGAGCTGAAATACGAAACCGATCGTCTCACGCCGATAATCAGCCGCTCTGACAGCTCCAAGCGCATGAACTGAATGCCCATCCACCAGAATGGTACCGGAATCGGGCTGATCCAGTGCGCCAAGCAGCGCTAACAACGTCGTCTTCCCACAACCTGAGGGCCCTGTAATCGTGACAAACTCACCTGCCTCGATCTCAAACGAGAGATCATGAAGGATAGATAAATTTCCAGTTGGCAGCTTATAGCTCTTCGATACGTGCTCAACCTGAATAAACGCCACCTTCCTCCTCCTTTCTGGCTTACTCGGCCCGCAACACATTCAACAACGAAAGCCGTCGAATGGCTCGTAGCGCCGGAAGAATACCAAGTAACACACCAAGCAATAACAGGGCGAACACGACTCCGAGCAGGCTGGCAAAGACCAAGAGGGGCGGCATTTGCCTTTGCACCAGTAAAACACCCGTTGCTACCAGCACGCCCGGCACCACACCTGTCAATGCCAGTAAACAGCCCTCAGTCAAAAACTGTCGCTGAATCAGCCGCTCATACCAGCCAAGCGCCCGCAACACGCCTATCTCCTTCCGTCGCTGCTGCACCTGCATCACCAGGAGATCTGCCAGGCTCAAGATCGCCAACAGGGTCGTGAATAGAATTGCACAGATTTGTGGCACCGCCGTCTGTAGCAACACATAGTCGCCAAGTAACGTCCCCTGTAGCGTCGCCCGGAACTGGACAATCCCATGCAAGGTAAGAAGCAATAAACAGGAAGAACAGAACAAGCTGCCAAGCAAGATCCATGTGCGCCAGCGCGCTCGCATCACGCTACGCATTGCCATACCAAGTAGCGGCCAACGGAACACTCCCTTGCGCTCCTGCTTCCTTTCACGCACGATGATCGCCCCCTGGCGTAATAGCTCTCCCGGCTTGATCCGCCAGAGCTGCCACATCGGCACGCTTACACTCAATAATGCTAATAACACTATTCCCGGCAAGGTCCAGACAACCTTCTCCCAGGGAATTGCCGCTCCCAATCCTGCCGCAATAGCCAGCGCAAGTCCTATGCCCACGATCCCGCCAGAGAGCGCCAGAAGCAAGACCTGCCCTAGAAAAACAAGTGGCGGGTGCCACGGCTTCCAACCAATTGCGCTCAGAATCGCGAACGAGTGTCGCTGCGCCTGCATCAACGAACTTAAGGTCACAATGAGATAGCCCAGACAGACCAGCAGCACCCCACCAAGCAGGATATTCTGCGTCACCCCGATCTGGTTGAGATAGAGCATACCAACGCCAATCGAGATCCAGCGTTCCTCAATCCAGCCAAGCGGCTCCACCGTCTGTTGATAGCCGTTCACTCCCTCTTTAATGCCGGGCACATAGACCAGCGTCGGGCGCGGTGAGGAGCCAAGCGTCACCAGTGCTTGTAAGCCCGTTTTCTCATGGATCTTCTGTGCCACCTGAGCAACACGCTTCCATCCCTCCTCATCGGGCGTAACATTTCCTGCTACCCGCACCCGAATCACATTGATACAATTCTCACCAAGAATTTGCCTGGCCGCGGTCAATGTCGTCAGCGCAAGCGGGGATTGCAACGAGAGCCCCTGTGGATTCGTCGTCGGGAGCACCTGCTTCGGTGCAATGGGTCTGCCCTGGGCGTCATAGCGCAAGGTCGGTAAGACTGGAGTGTAGGTAGTCTCAGGCAACCAATTCAGCGCATCGCGAAAACTGGCTGAGAGTTTATGCCAATCAAAAGCTCCTTGAGGTTTCAACATATATGCGGCATCATTATAAATGGCGTACCCCAATCGGGTATAGCTTCCACTCCCCAGCTCTCCATACGTTATTGTCTCCTCATACTGGACATCAGGGAACGGCTCTAACGGGCGAACAGCCAGATTCTTTCCCTCATATTCATCCCAGCTACCTGTTTCCTGTGGCATCGGCACTACCTGATAGGCACTCTTCCCATCCGGACCCTTTTCTCGCATGAGTTGATACTGCAAGTTGGTCGGACGCGAAAGAAAATTCAAGGCAAAGCTCTTCTCTTCACTCGTCCGCAGACGCAAAGTAGAGCCCTCCTGTTCTATATCCACCCCATGCATAAAAGTCTCAACATCGCTTTGTGGTGTCGGAACTTTCCCCTGAAACAGAATTTGTTCAACCGAAGCCTTCTGGAGAGTATTTCCAGCGTTCTGCTGAAGCAATACATGCGGATCCCCGCTGCTTGTCTTGAGCTTCTCAAAAGAAGCCTGGACAGTTACCTGCTGTGGCAGTTCCTGATTGACAAGCACAGGCACGATATAATTGGGTCTCTCTTCTCCATTCCCATCAAGCACCTTTGGCAGGTCACTATAGACATCAAGCTGTTTTTGTTGTGGTAAAGGCTCTCCCTGCGTGATACTCCGGTTAAGATGTACTAATCGGTTCTCGGCATCTGGATCAATGGCCGCTAACAAAAACGTTCCTGGATGAGGCATCCCGGTAAAATATTTTCCCTGCCTGACTGAGAAATAGGTATCAACACCGAGCTGTTGTAATTCCTTCTTTGTTTGCTCAGGCCACTCGCATACTCCCCCGTCACAGGGCACATCACCCCCATAAATAAGAGAATGTCTCTGGTACTCTTTATATTCCTTTACACCATCAAATGCCCTGATCGTCCATGTGAGCGTATAGAAACCCGGCAGCATATGTTCATAACCGAGTCGGACTGTCGGCATTGGGAACCGGGCATTCCCGATAAACGAAATAGGAGCCGCTACTTCAACTCCCGCCATCCGCTTGATCTGTTCATATTGGGCCATACTGATTCCTGTGTGCAGGCTCACCAGGTGATCCGGTGGCACAACCTGTTCGCCCTGTGTACTTCCCGGGGACAAAACGACGAGATCGTAGGTTGAGCGCCAGTTCTGTCCGATTACCTGTCGTGATTGAAAGACAATCATCTGCGTCGTAATGTTCAACAGGAGAAATGCACATGCTGCGATCAGAAAGCCACTGGCAGCAAACCACGGCCGTCGTCCGCCTGCCTGGAACAAAACTTTCCACATCCTCTTTTCCCTCAATGGACAGGGAACGCCTCAAATTCAGAGACGCTCCCTTTCCTTCTCTCTGATTTAACAATACGAACAAGCGGCTTCTTTCACGGCTGTAGGACACTTTTGACCTGCCGGAGCACAGCCCCCCGTATAGATATAGGTAATTTTTATCTTCCCCTGGGGAGAACAGGACGAATCAGTCACACACTTTGTACCTGCTGGAGTACCATAATCAGGGCAAGGAATACAATACGGATGTACAACAGAGGTATTTTTTTCTACCTCTGATTGAGATGATGCAGCAAAAGCAGGCTCTGAAGTCATTGCCCCCAAACTCAGTCCAGCAGCAGCCAACGAAACTCCCGCTGAAACTTGTTTGACCCATTTGAAAAAAGTACGCCGTTGTGTGTTCATAAGAACATCCTTTCGTGAAAAATATTTCTCTATAGAGAAGATGCTACCAGTTCATTCTTTGTAGTCAGCAATTGCTCAAAAAGCAGAGGATGCGAAGCTACTCCCTTTGCAAGCACTTGACGCTGCTCATCAACCACAAAGGCAAAGGGTACCGAACGAATAGCATACAACTCATCACAGGAAGGAGAAACAGGAGTTAAGAGCGGTATCTGGAGTTCCTGTTCTCGGGCATATACCTTATTCGTTTGAGCATCTGCTAGCCCAAAAAGGAGTATATCAGGTACCTCTTGACGCCCCTGAACAGCTTTTGCCAGCCGAATTGCCTCAACACATGCAGGACACCCAGGCCGTAAAAAGAGGAGCATTCGTCGTCGCCCATCAGTCTGCTTTAAAGCATTCTCGTTGCCACTTCCATCTTGAAAAACAAATGAGGGGGCTATTGTCCCTATCTTGAGCCCCTCAGGCTCTTCAATTGGAGTCGTCTTCAGCTTCAACGCTCCTAATGCTCGTAGTAACAAGATCAGGAGAACCGTTTCTCCAATGACAAGCACCCACAAAGCCAAAATACATATCATCCAAGGCACAGGCATAACACGGCACCTCTCTTTTTCAATCAATCAGATACAGCCAGTGAACTCGTACCTGCTGAAAAAGGACCAGTCCTAGAATGACAACTGTTGCTAGCAGGAGCATCGGCACAACTATATCTTCTCTTCCCAAGCCTGAAGAGATCGGTCCCCAAAGCAACAAAAGACAGCACACCAGCAAACCAGCATTCCGCAAAAGCTGCCACCAGGAAAGCTTCTGATTCCCCAATATACCGGCACAGTGGCACGAAATGTCTGAGCGCCCACGACTCAAGTTTATTGCAATAGCAATACTAAAGAGGCAGAGCAACACACTGCAGGCCCAGAGAGCTGGTATCAGAAAAACGCCTGTCAGCAAGCATATGCCGCATCCTATTTCCAACGGAAAAAGAAGAAACGCTGCTAGAAAGGAAAGATGAAAATGCCTCTCAAAAGCAACAGGAACAAGCCGATATGACTGGATGGCAGCTTGAAAGGCCAGAGGGTGCCGAAGTTTACTTATTCCTGCACTCAGAAATATAATACTCAAAAAGAAGCGTAGAAAAAAGAAAACGCAAGTAATTACTATACTCATGTTTATCTTCTTTACCTGCTTTCATCTCGACTCACTCAATATAGATATTACAATAGATAAGGATAAAAGTAAACTCTTTATTCTTCGCATTTGTATGAAGAAAAAAAACTAAAAATTTTGTACATCCAAGAACATATCAGTATAAGGCATTCCTGATTCTATTACTCTGAAATAATGCTTCGTCGTAACTACAATTTTTTATTGCAGAGAAAGTAAAATATTTTATAAAATGAATTATTGATTATATGCAACAGATATGAGAAGAAAAATGCACAGAAAGGAGCTCCTCTGTTCCCTTCCCTCATTTTCAGCAACGACTCTTATACAAGAGCCCCATCCTCTTATTTCCTTGCCAACCAGCACAGCGCATTTTCAATAGTTGCCATAGGCTCCAGCATCTGATGATCGAATGACTCTATAGGCTGTCCTTCCGCCAGCCGCCGAGGCCAGTCGGGATTCGCCAACGCGATCAGGTCTCCATGCCCGCCCTCTAGAATCTCTGCGGTCAGAGCAGGTTTGTGCATCCCTCCATTCGCGATCACAGGGACTTGTGCTACCTTGTGTGCCAGTTGTGTAATCGTCACGCCCTCTCCTGGCAATGCGATCTCGTTCCAGTTGAGCCCTTCGCTAGCGAGATGCAGATAGGACACTCCGACATCTGCAAGTGCAGAGAAGATAACGGAGCCCTCTTCAATACCGCCCGGCCAGCGATATGGAAAGTCTTTGACTTTCGTCTGCGAGAGCCGTATTCCTACGGGATAGTCCGGGCCAACAACCTCGCGAATAGCCGGACAATTTCGGCTGCAAAGCGCACGCGATTTTTCACTGATCCCCCATAGCGGTCGGTTCGCTGGTTAGTATACGTTGTCAAGAACTGGTCAATTAAATAACCATTGGCGCCATGTATTTCACCCCCATCAAAACCAGCATCACGAGCATACAGTGTGGAGCGTACAAAGCTAGCAATGACATCCTGTATGTCCTGTGCGCTCATCTCCCATGGCAGCGGAAATACCCCCTGACCGGCATCATCTGGCCGCGAGGCTGCACAGCGGAGGGCGCAATAGTCTCTTGATGATAACGGTTGCCCTGTGATAAGGCTCCGGCATGCATCAATTGCAGGATCATTGCCGCCCCCTCGGCATGGACAGCATCCACCACTCTGCGCCAGCCCTCTCTCTGTTCCACGGTCACCATACCCGGCTGATTCAGATATGCCTGACTGTACGCCTGATCGATATAGACACTCTCGGTAATAATGGCAGCAAAATTGCCTCGGGCAAAATCTGCATAGCAAAGCCTCATCTGTTCTGTGGGCACGCCATCACCGATCGTGCAGACGCGCGACAACGGCGCAACCTCCTCTCAATCGAGTTTATCCATCCCTTTTCTTGAGAGGAGATCACGCTGTATATCCCGAGCTTACGTGCTCTGCTTCTGCGGGATGAAGAAGCTCATAAGCCGAAACGCGCCCCTGGTAAGGGTTCGACCTACCGAGTTTTCCATCACCATCATATCAAGCGACTGCTTTGAACTCCTGACCGCGGCAAAGCTATAATCAAGCATCTCCGTCACATATTCTTTCAGCGCAACGGGTAGCGTCTGCTCCTGACGGGACACCGCTACCAGCTTCTGACAGAGTAGTTCCGCATCCCGGAGAGCGGTATTGCCGCCAATGCCGCGCGTCGGAGGCATACTATGAATCGCATCCCCAAGCAAGGTGATATTCTGGCTATCCCAGGGCCGCACCGACGAAGCGATACGCAGCGGGGTTGCCAGCATCGTCTCAGGCGGCGTCTGCTTGAGGAGCTGCTGGATGACTGGATGCCAGCCTGCGGTCATCTCCTGTACAATTTGTAAGAGCGCATCTCCCGAAAGCTGCTGCGGATCTCGTGGATAGTTCTTCTGTTTTGTGACAAAGGCCCAGAAGTAATAATCGCTGGTATTCTCGAATAGCGTGCTTTCCTCGGTGAGCAGCGCATCCTCGTTTGCACCGATAGAGCCCTGAACCCGCACGTCAGCCTTATCATGCAGATCATGCACAGCGGAGAACAGGCTGCGTCCCTTCGGTCCCAGGATAATCGACGCCCAATCAAGCTGATGAACTTTGAGCAGGTTGTGTACCTCAGGCGTCAGCGGCACTTTCCCCATAAGCGCAACAACGCCGGTATCCAGGCGCTTTGCTTCCGGTAGTAACTGTTGTCGTACACGAGAATTGCTGCCCTCGGCTCCGACCAGCAGATCCCCTGTCGCGCTAGTGCCATCCTCAAAGAAGGCTGTGACCGATCCATCAGGATTCTCTTGATAGTGAGAAAAGCATTTATCAAAATGGACGCACTCATCGAGTTCTGCCAGCAGCACCTGACGCAGCGTGATTCGGCTTACCGACAGAGATGACTCAAGCGGGTTCTCATTGGCTGGATCTGCTGGAAAGGAGATCACGCGACGAAGCTGTTCATCATACATCAGCAAGCCAGCACCCGCATACCCCGACGTCTTCAGGTACACATCAAACAGATGAGGGGGTAAACAAGCATGCAGGGATTTATTTCCCATTGGCTCAATATGAATACGATAGCCCTGCAAGCGCTCATTACGCGTTCGATCTCGCTCATAGACCGCAACGCTGATCCCTGCCTTTTTCAATCCCTGTGCCAGACAGAGGCCACCAAGTCCGCCACCAACAATCATAACATGAAAAGAACGCTGTCCCATTGAATAGACTCCCTTCTCGTATATCGCATTTTTTATTTCGTTTCGTTGTTATCGCAAGTATACTTTCAGAGAAGGAGACAGCGTGTCCCCCACGCGGGTGATATTGAGGGTGAAAGCGGCCTCAATCGAAAAGTTGGCGAGCAACTTCGACCGCCTCAAAGCGATTCGCGACGTGGAGTTTCTGATAGAGCCGCTGTAAATGCGTCTTCACCGTATTCAGACTGATGACCAAATGCTCCGCGATTTCCTGGCGCTCCATTCCATCCGCCAGCAGCCGTAAAATCTGCCGCTCCTGTGGGCTTAACGTTGCGAGCAGAGAGGCAGAATCAGCCGTAGTTGAAACCTGTGGCTTCTGGCGATAGTCAAAGGCCAGAAGCAGTTCTCGAATGTAGTCGCGATGTGCTTTCTCCTGTCGGGTTGTCAATTGAGCCGCAAGCAGCGTCGCGACAGTTTCACCTTCATCCAAAAACAGGCGCGCCAGACGCTCAACATGTGCAAGCTGAACGCATTCGCTGATCAGGCTTCGCGCCTCCTGTTGCTGCTTCAACTGGTGATAGGCAACACTCAACAGCAGCTTCACCTGCAATGCGCTATACAAACGCTCATTCAAAAGGGTCTCCTCCTGCCACGGCCTGAGCAGAGATAGCGCATCCTGAGCGGCTCCATTGTGGAGATGCCAGCGCGCCCGCAACAAGACTACTTGCTCCTGTAATGTGTGAGCAGGAAGTTCCTCGTCCTGTAGCGACTCGAACCAGCGCCGCACAGCAGCAACATCACCCTGAGCAAGCTCAAACCGCTTTTGCCAGAGCAGCAGTTCATACGAGAGCAGCGGAGGATTGGGATAGACCGATTGTGTCTGAAGGAGTTGCATTGCTTCGTGCAGGCGTCCCTGTGCCGCAGCAATACGCGCCTGGAGTAGAACGGACTGAGCCTGGATCGAGCGATCATCGAGATATTGATTGATATGTAATGCTCGCTTAACCTGCTGCTGCGCCTCAGTCAGGTTGTTGCGCTCATACGCAATTCGAGCAGACCCGAGCAGCGCCCGAGCCTGATCGTTGGAGTCTTCTCGTGCCATCTGAAGAGCCGCTTGAAAAAACGCATCTGCTCTCTGCAATGTGCCCTGTTCAAGGCAGAGTTCACCGAGAAAAAGCGTGATCACAAGAGCGCCATCATGTTCCTGGATGTCCTTATAGGTGGCAAGGCCAGAAAGCAGCGCCTGATATGCATCCTGGAAGCGTCCCTGTGAACGCGCCTCCATCGCCAGCACCGTCTGACAAATCACCCTGGAAGAAGACATATGAGCAGGTAGAAACGGCAAGGCCTGGCGTGCAGCCTGCACAGCCTTTGTAAGGTTGCCATGTCGGATATCGATCATTGCCTGTAGTGCATTCACCTCAGCCAGGCGGGTCTTCTGTCCGTGCCACCCCTCGCTTGCATACTGCAACAGCGTCCTGACACGGGTCAGGGTTGCCGCGTCAAGCTGATCTGAAGGGAAGGTAACCGTGAGCGCAGAAGCATAGGCCAGACAGAGAATCGGAGCCGTCGCAAGCAGCGTTTCAGGGATCGGCTGTAACCAGCGAAGAAGACCATATGTTCTTTGATAGAGCATCTCCTGAGATTTCAGCAAGCGCTCTAACAATGGAAGCGCTTCGGCGAAAGCACGACGTTGCAGCGCGATCTCAATTGCTTCCTCAATGAGATCGTGCTGTTCATACCACTGCTGTGCTCGCTCCAGACAGAGCGCTATCTGTTGCTCTCCCAGACGTCGTGTAGCCTCATGCTGCATGGCCTCAGCAAACAAGCCATGATAGCGATACCAGCCCTGAGAATCCTCTATGGGTTGCAGGAACAATCCCGCTCGCTCAATCGTTGCCAGAAGTTTCTCGCTCTCCTCATTTCCCGTCACGCTGATACATAAGGCGGCACACAATCGGTGAAGATGACAGGTCTGAAGCAGAAAAGCTTGAACATCCTCCGACTGGGTATGCAGCACTTCCGTCAGAAAATAATCGAGGAAATACCGATGCCGACCAGTGAGTGATGAAAGCATATGCTGCATTTTCTCCGGCGTTGGGCGGCCAGAAAAGCCAAGTGTGAAGAGCCTCAAGCCTGCAATCCAGCCCTCCAATTGCTCCGCAAGCTGCTCAAACTCAGCCGCAGTGAACTCATATGAGAGCGTCTGCTGCAAAAAGTGATACATCTCTTCCTGCGAGAACGCAAGCTGCTCCTCCCGAATTTCCAGTAATTGATGATTGGCGCGAAGCCGGGACAGCGAAAAGGGGGGATCGCTTCGCGTCATCAAGACAAGATGCAGCTCAGGTGGAAGCTGCTCGATCAAGAACGTCAGCGTTTGATGGATTTGTTGCTCATGAATAACATGATACTCCTCAAGTACCAGTATCCCCCGACAGTCGTGCTTTATCAGCTCGTTGACAAAGTCATTCACGCCCTGATGCAGTGCCGAAGGGCCGAAGGGAGCCACTTCTTGCGCGTTCTGCTGTAGAGACAATAACACCGTCTGAGGAAGCAGCGTTTGACAGGCGGCAAGGATATAATTCCAGAAACGGAGAGGGTCGTTGTCTCCCTCATCGAGAGAAACCCAGGCAACAGGCGGAAAACCAGCGTGATCATGCCATTTCTTCAGCCATTGTAACAGAGCAGTTGTTTTGCCAAAACCCGCCGGGGCAGAAATCAGCGTGAGCGGGCAGGTCAGGACACGATCTAATGTGGTAAGCAGTTCCGGTCGCTCAAGCAATGCCGGGGCCAGTCGTGGACGTCGCAACTTGGAGAGTAACAGGCTCATTGTTCAGCTCATTCCTGCTTCTTTTTCGCTCATTCACTCGGGAATCGCTGGATGCACAGCGAATAGTAGCTCCATCATACCATAGAGGCCCGAGTCGTCCAACCGCAATCGCGTATTCGCGTCCTTCTCGAATGATTTCTGCTAGAACAAAGCACAGGATATTGAGCCGTGTATCATCGATAATGACCATCTGGCGAAAGGCTTCATCAGGAAGCGCTATTCAAGTAGCCACAAATGGACACACCTCCTGGCCTGGAAGTCCGCTCTATATACGCGCAGGCTTATCCTGTCCCGGGGGTAAAATGCCCATTTGCTCAAGCATGCCCAGGGTGTGCGTTTGTTCCCATTCAGCTTCTATCTTTCCTTCTCGTATATGGTACATATTGATGCCGTTGACTGCAATATGCTTCCCTGTTGCAGCAATACCTTGAAACGGTCCTAGATGCGTTACATCTCCCTGCCATCGGATCACGACTGTATTGGCTTCTGCAACCATTTCAACGATCTCGACACGCCAATCAGGAAAGGCGGTATGAAGCATGGTGATAAGCTGGCGCATTTGTTCGTGGTCTCGCCCTGGCTGTCCTCCAAGATAGTAGCGAAATGTATCTGTCGTTAACTCATCAAGCGCTGCCAGATCAGCATGATTCCAGACACGCTCTACATAGTCTGTAACAAGCGCTTTCTTCTGTTCGATTGACATAGATCTCCCTTGCTTTTCAATCGTGTTGTTCTGAGGCACTCCTGAAGAGAGCCATCACGCCAGAAGGCCTTTTTGAAGTACATGAGAAAAGAGAAGGAACAGGAACGATGGAACGTATAGCATTATTATATATAATACTATATCGCTGTCAAAGCGTGCCTTCTCTCACAATAGGGCTATACACACGCTGGAATTGTGTCCTCCTGGTTACCCGTGTCTCTCCTGCCAACAGTTCCGCTCGGATCTCGCAGTTATTGAAGTACAGCCCGCGACATCTGAGGTTGCCTGTCGGAGCGAGCAGATGACGAGTTTCTTGCTTGACTCCTCCTTTCAAATATGGCACTCTGGAACCAGAGTCGATTGATATAGGATCATTATCATACACGTACTACATGTGCCAGCGCTCCCTACTCCGTTGGCTCTGGAAGGATACCTATGCAAGCTGCACCCGTACAAACCGGCCTTGAAACGCTCCTCGCGGAGGGGCTCCCCCATCTCTCTCGAAAGCGCCTCGGGCTGATTACCAACCCGAGCGCCGTCAATCATCGTCTGCAAAGCGCCGTGGATCTTCTCTCTGCACAGGGCTCTCTTCACCTCTGTGCCCTTTTTGGACCTGAGCACGGCATTCGTGGTGATGCACAGGCGGGCGTTGATATAGCAAGCAGCCATGATCCGCGCACCGGTCTGCCCATCTATAGCCTGTACGGTCCCACGCGCCGTCCTACGCCGGAAATGCTGGCCGGCCTGGATGCCTTGCTCTACGATATTCAGGATGTGGGGGTGCGCTACTATACCTATATTGGGACGCTGCTCTTCGCGCAGGAGGCCGCAGCGGCTGCCGGCCTGGAGTTTCTTGTGCTTGACCGTCCTAACCCTCTTCCTGACACGTTTCTTGAGGGTAATGTGCTCGATCCTCGTTTCGCCTCCTTTGTTGGCGCGTATCCCCTGCCGGTTCGTCACGGGCTGACCGTAGGCGAGTTGGCCCGTCTCTTTGCCTCTGAGCGTGGCTGGCCTCCACCCACCGTTGTGCCGTTGCGTGGCTGGAAGCGAAGCCTCTGGTTCGATGAGACAGATCTTCCCTGGATTATGCCCTCGCCCAATCTGCCCACCCTGGATGCAGTCACACTCTATCCTGGGACCTGCCTTTTTGAGGGAACTAACTGTTCAGAGGGGCGAGGCACAACACGACCCTTCGAGGTAATTGGAGCGCCCTGGATCGATCCTTTTCAGCTCGCTGAGGCCATGAATGATCTGGCGCTGCCAGGAGTTGCGTTCCGTCCTCTATATTTTACGCCTCAGTTCTCAAAGCATCGTGATACTCCCTGTGGCGGCGTCCAGCTTCATATCACAGATCGCACGCAGTTACGCCCCCTCAGGGTGGGTCTCTATCTGTTGCATACAATCCGCTCGTTATACCCGGACGCTTTGAACTGGACGCAGGGCAGCGATGGCCAGTATTTTCTTGACCTGCTTGGCGGTACCGATCAATTGCGCCTGGCTCTGGAACGTGGCGCTACTGTAGATGAAATCATGGCAGCCTGGCCAGAGCAGCAAGCGGATTTTGCTCGGCGGCGTCAGGCTGCGTTGCTCTATGAAGGATAAGGTGTGATGCGTGTGATCTGTATGCATTGGTCCTGCTGATAGCATCGCAACCCCGACCGCACTCATAGCGCGCGGCCTTGCCAATGCCGATCAGCACTCTGGCTCGTCTCGAATCGACGAAGTCCCGGTCGGTGCTGATGATGCTTGCAGCCATGCGCCGTGTTGCCCGGTAGCCGTGTTTGCCCTTCGAATCTCAGAAATTGCTCGCTGCGGGCTTGCACGGCTGTCCTGTTCGCATCCCTTGCCTGTGAGACTACCCTTCTTGCCAGCCTCGTTAGCCGGGGGCAAGCCTCACAGCACTGTTGGGATAATCACTCAAAAGCCCGGGCTTACAAGCAAGGGGAAATACGGCTCTGCTGATCAATCGTAACGAGAAAGCGATACACAATACCTTTTCCAGGCACTACCGTTTGCGAGAACCGTTGGGCAGATCGAAAAACAAGCTCTCTCGCTCCTGACTGCATGGCCCCTCAACTACACCATTTTTATACCAGACCTTTGTAAAGCCTGATAATCCGGCATATCCCCGACAATTGAAAAGCCCTGAGCGAAAAGATGGAATGCTTGCTTTTTCCCGTCCATTCGAGTATGCTTCTTTTCAAGATGATCAGGCGCCATAAGGCAGGAAGTGGATACAGTTCATACTCGTTGCCTCGCATCGATGAGCAGGAGTCAGTCGAAAGAAGCTGAGATCACACAGGAGAAAGCCAGGTAAGGAAACGCGAGAGCAGAGCCAGAAAGCGACACTCAGAAGCCCACAAACGGTGTGTTCTTGCCATTTCTCAAGCCCTGCCAGGTAGGCCGCCTTGCAGAGAGATTTTGATCTCGTTTGAAATTGCAAAAAGCATAGACACACCTATCTATTATAGAGCATATGCAGTTGCACCTTCTTGAGGAGATTTTCTAATGGAGAGCACCCAGCCCGAAGCATTATACTCGCTCGCAACCGAGCAACCAAACCCCGCCACACGCGATATTGATCGCCTGAGTGCACTGGAAATCGCCCGCCTGATGAATGCGGAAGATGCGACGGTTCCACGTGCGGTGGAGCAAGAATTACCCAACATCGCCCGCGCCATTGAGGAGATTGCGGCACGTCTGCGTACAGGTGGCCGTCTCATCTATATCGGTGCTGGCACCTCTGGTCGCCTGGGGGTTCTGGATGCCTCGGAGTGTCCTCCCACCTTCAACGCGCCTCCAGGGCAGGTTGTCGGCCTGATCGCGGGTGGTCCGGAAGCGCTCACTCATGCGATCGAAGGGGCCGAGGATAATCCTGACGCCGGAGCTGCCGATCTTCAACGGATCTCCCTTTCTTCTGCCGATGTCGTGGTTGGCCTGGCTGCCAGTGGTCGTACTCCCTACGTCCTGGGTGCTGTCGCCTATGCTCGCCAGCAGGGAGCACTGACCATCGGCATCGCCTGCAATGCTGCTACGCTGCTTTCGCGCGAGGTAGACATTATGATCGCGCCCCAGGTTGGCCCCGAGGTAGTCAGTGGGTCAACGCGCCTGAAAGCCGGGACGGCCCAGAAACTGGTTTTGAATATGCTCAGTACGGGCAGTATGATCCTTCTGGGCAAGACGTTCGGAAATCTGATGGTCGATCTCCAGGCGACAAACCAGAAATTACGTCTTCGCGCGGTAAAGCTCGTTCAGCTAGCCACAGGCCTGACGGAGGCTGACGCTGCTCAGCTTTTGCATAAAGCTGGAGGCGAGACCAAGACCGCGATCTTGATGGGCCTGGCTCATCTCTCACCTGAGGAGGCACGCGCTCAGTTGGCAGCCCATCAAGGAGTTCTGCGCGCAAGCCTGGAAGCGCATTCATCATAGGGGTTTTGACACTGTATTTGCTGACGAGTATGCCATGAGAGCAGATGCGAAAGAACACAGAAGAGTCTGCACAAGGTAACGGGCATTATACTGTTGGAGTGGCCGCGCCATCAGAGGCAGGAGCAACGATATATGGTTAAAACGCGGCTTCTCCCAGGCCCGAGACTTGAATACGGACCGTTCTGTTAGATTGATCTTTCTCCCAATCAGGATCTGAAAGGCCCTACAACTTCTCTCCGTTGGCTTCTACCACGTGTCAAAACGATACAGCTTCCGATATCAAGAGGTGGACGAACTCCTCTCATGGCCAGCCCTTGCATACGCAGTTCCTCGATAGCTGATAGGTTCCAGAGGGAAAGGAAGTATCACTTTTCCCGGCCTATATGTAACGTAGTGTATATTATTCCTCATTGACACTCCCCAGGCCTGAAGGGCGGGGATTCTTCCTTCATCCAGCCTGCTTGCCCGAGGGCTGATGCTCAACGCGTCGCGTGGCCGACACCGCGAATTGGCAAGAATACCCATCAGCCCGCCGGAGCCGTCGTACCCGCTTGATCTGTGAGAGGGGAAAGGCCATGATCTCACGAGAGCCGATGAGGCGCAGCCGACCAATACCGCAGCCATCAGTGAAGCGAATGTGTACCCCATCAGGATCCAGCTTCCAGCCCGTCTGCTTGTCCTCGACACCGCGACAATCGTGCTGGAACGGCAGGATAGCCCTTCTTTCCTGGTTTCTTCTGCTTGCAATGCTCATAGAAGCGGGAGATGGCAGCCCACGCCCGATCAGCGGCAGCTTGCCGGGCCTGCGAGTTGAGGGAGAGCGCAAAAGGGAACTGTCTGGCCAGCACAGCACAATACCGCTGCAGATCATTCCTGGAGATGCCACGTGCATCCATCCAGAGGCGCAGGCACGTATTGCGAATGAACTGGGTGGTGCGGATGGCTTCCTCGATGGCGGCGAATTGCGCTTTCGACCCATCGAGCTTGTATTCGTAAATTAGCATCCCTTGCTCCT
>NZ_QKUF01000045.1 GCF_003253565.1 Thermosporothrix hazakensis | reverse complement strand
GGTGATCGGGGTGGAACCGGCCTTTACGACTCAGAACTGTTCTCGTTGTGGGCAGCGGGTCAAGAAGAGCTTGAGTATGCGTACCCATCTGTGTCCTGGCTGTGGGCTGCTCCTCGACCGCGATCACAATGCCGCCTTAAATATCTTGCACAAAGCGCTACAGGGTACCGTCGGGCAGACGGGAACCGACGAGGGTGTCTCGTCGAACGCTTCTGGACAGCCTGCCGCTACGCGTCGTCGCACTGCGGCGCCGCGCAAGCAGGCTGGATGAAGGAAGAATCCCCGGCCTTCAGGCCTGGGGAGTGTCAACCTATTCAATAAGAATTGACGAAGGTTGCACTCATACCCACTCCATTTCTGGGAAACCACACATTTATTTTCCCAAAATGGATCTCCTCCGTCCACAGGATCACGCAAAAGCATTTCATAGATCTCCCCGGGGACATAACTATGCCTATCGGGTAGGGGGTACATACCATTTTCATCCAAAAGACGAACATTTTTGCCTTCCTCTGTAATCCCGTGGATGTAGGTTTTACCCTTGAAGTTTTTGGTGCTTACGATCCAGACCTTCATAAACACTCCAGCCGCTTTTATTCAAGCAACTCAATAAAGAGAATCTCAGGTTGTAAAGGTACGTATTTTTGCTATCCCTCTATTTTTTCCTTAACCCCCCCTAAAAGTGATAGCGACCTGTATAGTATCACATATATGAATATCTGTAAATACACCTATGTATTTTTAAGCATGATTTAAAATAGATCACAGCGAACATCAATAAAAAGGAAAAAGCCTGCTCAAGCAGGAAGCTCAAGCAGGCATGGAGATTGCTTCGTTTATGGCAGCTTCACGGTGCGACCTTTGCCGGGATCACTTTCATTGTGCAGGCGATCAAGCGCCGTCACAAAGTAGGTATAGGTCTTGCCATGCTGGGCTGTCTTGTCAACAAAGGTGCGCGAAATATCTCCCTGTTGATTGCGCACGAGCGTCAGGAGGTTACTGGCATTGGCGAAATCGGCAGCTCCTGGTTTCTCGTTTCCCTCAAAGCGATAGATCGCAAAGGAGGTCGCATCATTACAAGAGAGATCCATCCAGTGGAGTTCTACGCCCTGTTCGGTCGCGCGAGCGCTCACCAGTTCAACCGGTGTCGGGGGGAGTTTATCAATCCAGGGCATGGTAGGAATGAGCGCAGGATACTTGTAGAGCTCCTGTGCCAGTTTGTCCCGGATTTTCAGGCGATTCTCCTGAAGATCTTTCATGCTGAAGAACATGCTTCCCTGGACATTTTTATAGCGCAGGTTCAGACGAAGCTGATCAGGAATCTCTTCCGGGTCTTTCCAGTCAGGCGGTGAATCGGTTCCGATTTTATACGCGGCCTGCCCGGTATAGAGCTGCGTACGGCTTCCCTGTACCTCCTTGTTCCACCAATCGACCAGTTTCGCATAATCAGCGACCTCAAAGCCGATATTCCAGTAGATCTGAGGCGTAATATAATCAAGCCACCCTTGCTTGATCCAGAGGCGCGTATCCGCATAGAGAGTATCATAATTGGTCGTTCCGGCTCTGGTATCCGAACCGGTTGGATCATCCGACTTATTGCGCCAGACCCCAAAGGGACTGATCCCGAATTTTACGTACTGCTTCTCGTGTTTGATCTTCTGTGAGAGTTCCTGAACCAGGCGGTTGACATTATCGCGTCGCCAGTCGGCTTTATTGGCAAATTTGCCCGCGCCATATTTCTTGTAGGTGGCATCATCGGGAAAATCCTGCCCATCAACAGGGTAGGGGTAGAAGTAGTCGTCCATGTGGACAGCATCAATGTCATAGTTCTTCACAACTTCGAGCACACTTTGCTCAATAAAGTCTCGCGCTGCTGGCTCTCCCGGATTATAATAGAGCTTCCCACCATACGCAATCACCCAGTCTTTATGTTTTCGCGCCGGATGATCGGGCGCAAGCCTGTTCATATCATCCTGCATGCTGATGCGATAGGGGTTAAACCAGGCATGGAATTCAAAATTCCGTTTGTGGGCTTCTTCAAGCATAAAAGCCAGCGGGTTATAGCCGGGGTCCTTTCCCTGTACGCCGGTCAGATATTCAGACCAGGGGCCGTACTGAGATGGATAGAAAGCATCGGCGGTTGGCTTAATCTGGACCACAACAGCATTAAAATTCATCTTCTGCAAGGTTTCCAGCAGCCCGATAAACTCCTGTTTCTGTGCAGCAATGGACAGACCGGTCTTTGAGGGCCAATCAATATTCGTAACGGTCGCTATCCAGGCGGCGCGAAGCTGACGTTTTGGGAAAACTGGCTGCTGTGCCGCGGAGGCTCCATGCACTCCGGTTACGTCAGGTAGCGTCACAAAGACACTCGCAATACATAATAGCGCCCCGATACGAGTAATGACCCTTGTTCCGGGCATTGTAAAACGCATAAGGCTTTCCCTCTTTTCTTCCAACTCACATGCAAAAGCTGAACAGGTTTCCTTATTATATCACACTAAAGAGGGAAAAATGGTTTTCCTCTTTTTCTTTATTTCCTGATACCAGAAATATACTCCAACCTGTAGAAATCAATAGAAAAGTATGTAAATGCTGTGCCCCTGTCTCCAGAAAGAAACAAGGGCACCCGAAGACTAGAGTTTACGCGCTCGCAAGGCCAGAAAAAGCGGTATTTCCTGATGAGCACGCGCTTCAGCCTTTGATTTCGCGCCGCTCGCCGCCAGAGAGGAAGTGATTTCTTTCATGCGGTCAAGCACAAAGCCACTATCAGCCAGGCCATTCACATACTCATGCAGGGGACGATGGAAACTGCGGCTGCTTCCCTGCGCCTTGCCCGGATACTCCTTGAGAGGCACGGCAAGCGGCGTCAGATAGCGATCTACCCGCCGATATTGCAGGGCTCGCTCTTCCTGCCAGCCCCAACCACTCTGACGAGGAACTCGAAAGCAGGGATGGATCATCAAAATGATCAGCCTTCCCCCGCCACGTAAAGCCCAGGCAGCCGAACGCAACACATCGGCAAGCGGATTCATATCTTGAATGCTCAGGAGGAAAACCGCGCCCTCAAATGAGGCAGACTGTATTCCTGGTACACGATGCAAGTGGCGAGCATCTCCCTGAAGAAACGTCCCGACATGACCGTGATACTTCCGCGCTTTCTGTACCATACGGACGCTAACATCCACGCCGACATACTGCGCAAGGCGAGCGGCCACATGAGGGGCCAGCGCGCCCAGGCCAGCGCCAATATCAAGGATACGCTCGTTCATCTGTGGATCAAGCAGTTCCAGTGTTGTGGGAATCGCCAGCTTGCGATGATGCAGACTACCATCCTTGCCAGACCAGCCATCATACCACTCGGCCAGAGGGTCCCAACTAGTGCGAACTGTAGAGCGTCTCGAAGGTGATTGTCTCTCTGTCATTGGTCTCTCCTTCATCCAGGAGCATGAGAGGCAAACGCGCCTACAAGCCAGACAGGTGCTATTTGAAGAAGAGGCTGAGAGTAAGAAAAAAGGCCAGGAGCTCCCTCCAAACAGCAGACATCCGCTGTCGGGCAGCTCTACCTTTCTCACAGGTGGAAAAGAAAAAGGAGATACAAGAACGTGCTTCTCAAAAAGAGAAGGTTTGGAAGACAATTCGTACAGGCCCAGTCACAGCGGATTATCTTACCCGCAGCCTGTACAGCACGATACCCATGCGTAAACATACTCCTTCTGGAATAGTATTCGTTCAAGTGCTTGTCAGTATACCATACATCAGCTCAAGAAAGCAAATGACCTCACGCCGGGACAAAAAGGAAGGGCGATCGACTGGATCGCCCTCACCTGTCTGCTCTGTTTATGCGCGTTTAAAGGTACATGTGACCTTCCCAAAGGAGATGGTATCACCATCCTTGATAGGCGTCGCTTTATCCGGTTCCAGCTTTGTACCATTGAGCTTGGTCGAGTTGGTGCTGTTCAGATCGGTTACCGTGTAGGTGCTACCGATATGCTCGATTGCAGCATGAATGCGAGACACCGTATCAGCGCCATCCTTTAAGCCAAGATCAACTTCTGGCCGGATACCACCGAGATCATGATCATAGCGTCCGACAACAGCACGCTCACCCTGTAACTGAACCTCAGACCCATCGCTAAAGGTCAGCTTTCCCCAGACAGTGTTGGCGGAAGACCCTTCAGACGCGGCAGGGCGCGCTTTAAGCGGCTGTTTGGGCGGAGCCGGTTTCTGCGCCGGTTCAACAATTCTGGGCTTATTCTTCTGATCCTGCCGGGCCTGCTCTATCTGCTGTTGCAGATGTGGAGGAGGTGTATAATACACTTCCTCTTTCTTCTGTTCAGGGGCAGACGTCGTGTCTTTCTGGCCACTACCCGGCACATAGGAGACCGTCGGCTGAGAAGCGGCAGCCGGTGCTTGCTGATTTTTGGGCACATAATACGGCACTTCTGGCTGTTGAGGAGCCTGCTGAGGCTCTTTCTTCTCACCGCCCGGAACATAGGTAATTTTTGGTTGTGGCTGTACTGCCGGGTTCTGCGTCTTCGGCGGGACATACTGTGGCTCAGGTGGCCGCTCTGGCGGAGTGGGTGGCACGATAGTTGATTCCACAATAGGCCGGTAAACCGGAGGCTGCGAAGGCGCAGGCGGCGGCGTATACACCGGTGTCTCAGGTGGCCGATACGTTGGCGGCGTATAGGCTGGCTCCTCGGGCGGCGTGTAGGTCACGCGGGGAGAGGGCGCCGACGGGGGAGGCAATGGCGTCTGAGAAGCAGCCTGTTTGGCAACAGTATCAAACGTCGATGCACCACATTTGGGACAGAAAGCCGCTCCCTGCTTCAATTCTGTGTTACAGCGCGGACAATACAGCTTCGGCGGTGTCAATGAGCGACCACAACCGGAACAGAACGTGTCCCCCTTCTCATACGGTGTATTACAATGCTGACACCGCAGCGGACCACCAGCCACAGGCATCGGAGCGGGCCAGGATTGAGGCTGCTGCTCTGGCGGCACATCAATACGCGGCGCAGGGATATAATATGGTGTCTGCTGTTGCTGCTGCGGCGAGGTCCATTGTTGTTGTACCTGCGGCAGCAAGAACTGAGGAACGGGACCCGGTATAATACCCGGGCGCTGCTGGCGTACCAGCCCATCGACCATATTCAATACCTGATTACCCAGACTTGCCTGGCGCAAAGCACCCACGCCAGCGGTTAGCGCCAACGGCCAGAGCACAGGCATGGCCAGAATACCCACAGCACCGACGGCAGCTTTATCCACCCAGCGCTGCTGTCCGATCATTGCCAGGACGCCACCGGATGTACGCTGTAGAGTCAAAGAAAGTGCGGCCTGCATACCAACAAGGGCTTCAAAGTCGCCTCCCCTCTTCAACTGCACCAGCATCTGATCATTGTTCCCGATCTGCTGGGCCTGATACCCTTGAGCTCTATAGGCACTCACAAGATCATTCGCCAGTCGCTCAATGTCTATCTCTTCGGACTGATAAAAACGGGCGTCCATTCACTAGACCTCCAACGTAGCTCTACAGCTTTTCCCAATAATACTACCTGTTATCATACATTCTTCGCTCATAGGATTACCGGGTACAAGAGATATAAGGCACGGATGGATTGCTGACATCTATTCCTGCTTGCGGTACCATTCGTGGAGCTGCTACTGATTCGGCCCATGCTTTCGGTATTCCTATGATAGAGCCGTATCGCCCTTCGTTTCTCTCTTTCCCCAGGCTATCTTAGATAAGCATTGCTTGCCTTTTAATATCTACGCTTTTCTCTCATAAGAGTTGTGTCAAATGATATCCGATTTCTCACAGGGGTTTTGACTGTCACAAAAGGAGTCTTTATCTTTTGACAGTATACCATACCTGCTTCATCTCGATTCACACAGGCAATACACCAGCATGCTATAATATATGAACGCAAGAAGCGCGCTACAACCCAATAGAGAACAGGGAAGAGCCTATGCGCGAGCATCTTAACCCATCAGAAGCAGAGATTGATATGCAGGAAAGTCAGAACAGCCACGCGCCCTCATCACGCAATCGGCTCCGCCATATTATTCTCGGCCTGCTCTGGGCCCATCCCATGAGCGGCTATGATATCAAGCAGGCATTTGACCGTGCCATTGCCAGTTACTGGAACGCGGGCAACAGCCAGATCTATACGACACTCAAGAGCCTGAGCGATGACGGGCTTGTTGAGGCCGAAGTGATCGTCCAGACGTCGCGTCCGAACCGCAAGGTCTATCGACTGACAGAGGCTGGACAACAAGAACTTGCACACTGGCTGCAAGAAGCGGTCCCGGAGCGCTATACAAAGGATGAGTTTCTCACCAAGCTCTTCTTCTGTGGGGAGACCGATGACGAAACCGCCCTGTTTCACTTACAACAGCATCGGGATAGTCTACGTCAACAGCTTGTGCATATGGAACAGGTCCGCCAGCACTATGCGGATCGTCCAAGCCGTCGCCCTCGCCTCCTTGAATATCAGATGCTGGTACGCGAGTATAAAGAGGCTGTCCTGAAGGCGGGCTTAGAGGTCACAGAACGCGCTATTGCACGCCTTGAAGCGCGTTCGCGAGGAGAATAGTATTGCCCTGCCATATCTTGATACGCGCAGTGCTGCTTTTGTCCGATAGGTTCTCTTGAGCACACTATTCCAGCCTTCCAGGGCCGGGAAAGACAGCACAGGCTCAGTTCTGCTTTTACTGCCGCGCAATCACTACGTTCATAAAGAATGAGGCAAGCTTTTTCTCAACAGGAAAAAAGGCCATACTGACCACCTTCTTTGACCGATATCACTCCCTCGATACGAATACGTATAGAGAAGTATGACAAGTATTCGTGCCGAGAATATTATTACATTCTGGCTAGTACTGTCTATTCTGTTTGACGATAGCGTAGTCGGTCCTTTACCCTGTGAGGGGAATCACAGACAATGCACAGGCTCTCCCTTATAATGAGGAAAAGAAATGCCTGTATACGCTACGCAACCATGTTTTTCTCACTTTTGAGAAGGAAGGGCAAATTCAACAATGGGCATGAATCAACCACCATATTCCAACCCCGAATATCAGCAACAGGGCGGTTATCAACAGGGCTACCAGCAACCTGGCTATCAACAACCCGGTTACCAGCAACCTGGCTATCAACAGCCTGGCTATCAACAGCCAGGGTATCAGCAGCAACCCATTTACGGACAACCAATCGGGATCCCCGGTTATGAACAAAAAGATTGGCTGGTAACTCTGCTTCTCTGTATCTTCCTGGGACCGTTCGGCGTGCACCGTTTCTATGTCGGAAAAATCGGAACCGGTCTATTGATGCTCTTTACCGCGGGCGGTTGTGGCATCTGGGCACTGGTCGATCTCATCATGATTATCACAGGCAGCTTTAACGATGTGAACGGCATGCCGCTGAGAAGATCATGAAGCACACAATCCCTTCAAGAGCCACGGGGAAGGTAGTCGGCTACCTTCTCCTGCCACTGCTCTTCTGGCTGATTCCCTCGTCATGGCTCGAAGCGCACCCGATCCCCTGCCTCTCACGTCTCCTGCTGCACCGCACCTGTCCCGGCTGTGGTATGACACGGGCGGTCTCGTGCACCATACATGGCGAGTTTCGCAAGGCATGGCATTACAATAAGCGAGTCGTGTTTGTGTTCCCCCTCCTGCTCCTCGTCTGGGGGAAGGGATTTCAACACGCATGGTCTGACTTTGTGCGCCATCTCTATCGGAGATAGCGCATCCCCCGAGGATGCGACAGTTCTGAGACAAATACACGATACGCTTACGACATTTTCTCCCTACAATACCTCCAGTAAAGCCAGTCTTTTTCTCAATGGAGGGAGAAACAACGTATGCAGCCATTCCACCTGACACAGGCCGCACCACATGGACAGATGCACGCAGCGCCTCAGAATGCAGTCTTACAGGTACGCAACCTCACAAAAGTCTACGGCAACGCGCGCACAGGCGTTCAGGCAACCGCATTGAAGGGTCTGAATCTGACGGTCGAACGCGGCGATTTTGTCAGCATCATGGGGCCTTCCGGCAGCGGAAAAAGCACCCTGCTCAATCTACTTGCAGGCCTGGACACAGCCTCCTCTGGAGAGATCTGGGTTCAAGGACAGAATATGGCGTCCATGCGTCAAAATGATCTGGCCCTGTTTCGGCGTCGCAATCTCGGTTTTGTCTTTCAGGATTTTAATCTGCTGGATACGCTGACACTTGGTGAAAATATAGCCCTGCCGCTCAGCCTCGACGGTAAAAAGAATCAAGAGATCCGCCCCGCCGTTCTGAAGGTCATGAGCTTTCTGGGTATCAACGAATATCTCAATCGCTATCCCTACGAGGTCTCAGGGGGCCAGCAACAACGGGCCGCCGTCGCACGTGCCGTCGTCCATAATCCGAGCTTGCTCCTTGCAGACGAGCCAACCGGAAACCTGGACTCAGCATCTTCCCGGGCCCTGCTCGAACTGTTTCAGCGCTTAAATCAGACGATCGGCACAACCATTCTGATGGTGACGCATGATCCCCTGTCAGCAAGCTATAGTCGCCGCGTTGTCAGCATCAAAGATGGCCAGGTGCATAGCGAGCTGCAACGCAGTGCTGATCAACAGGCATTCTTCCAGCAGATTTTGAACCTGCTGGCCCAATTGGAGGGCTCACATGGAGTGGCGTAGCATTATCCTGAAAAACATCAGGAGGACCATGCGCCGCTATCTGGGCTACCTGACAGCAAGCACCCTGGCCGTGATGGTCTTTGTCCTGTTCTTTAGCTTTCTCTTCCACCCGAACGCAACTCGCCTGGCACAGCTTCAACTGGTCGCGGTTGTTCTCGGGCTCTGCGTCTTTATCGTCGCCTGGTTTGCGGCCTTCTTCATTTTCTACTTTCACGCGACGCTGATTCGTGAACGAAACAAAGAATTTGGCCTGCTTATGACGCTTGGTATGACACCGGGTCAAATCGGGCGTATGGTGTTTCTTGAGAGTATCTGTATCGGTATTGCCGCGATTCTGCTCGGCTCGCTTGCGGGGCTGATCCTTTCGCCACTCTTTTTCGCGCTTATCGGTCTGGTAGTGGGCTTACCAAACACGCTTTCGTTCGCTTTCTCGCCAATCCCGCTCACAATCACCGTGATCTTTTTTGGCATTGTCTTCCTGCTGGAAGCGGCAATCACATCCTGGCGGGTTCAGCGGCGCACGCCACGGATTTTGCTTCTGGGAGCGCGAGTTCGCCAGATACCGCCGAAAATCTCGCTGGTCAAGGTACTTCTGGGCCTTGCCTGTCTGGCAGGTGCCTATATTATGGCCATCGCCTTTAGCGTACAGTTTCTGTACAATGCCTTCCCGATTGTCATCCTGGCAATTGTAGGAACCTTCTTTCTGTACAGTGAACTGCTGGTCGGGCTGCTGGGCATCCTGCGTCGTCGGGCGCTAAGCGGCGTCAAGCTGCTGATAGTCTCGCGGCTCTCGCATCGCCTGCGCGACTATGCCCGTATCCTGGCAATTGTCACCATTTTGAATGCATCCGTTCTGTCTGCGATGGGCGCTGTCTATGGTTTCCTTCAGTCTGTACGGATCAGCCTGGAACAGTCGTATCCTTTCAGCTTGCAAATCAAGGAGAGTATGGAACACCCGCTCCGTCTCACGCCTGACCAGATTGTGGAGACCCTCAAAAAAGAAGGGCTCACCGTGACGGACCAGAAGGTCACACTATTTCTGACCGGCACTGTGAACGGGGAAGAGGCACAGATCGTCTCCCAGGACGCCTATCAGCAGCTCCGTGACATGGCGTTCCGTTATACCTCGGGACTGGACAACACCGGGCAGATCCCTGCGTCCCTCACCCCGGATCAGGCCTATTTGCTGGATGCAGTACCTTTTGCGATCACAACAGGGAACAGAGGCATCACCACAGAGGGGGAGACTCTCACGCTTCAATTCGGGTCACAGAAGCACATACTTCATTTTGAGCGGGGAGAGCACCGCGTGCTCAATAACCCGGGTTTCAATGGGGAAACGATACCTACAAGCATTCTCGTGGTCAATACCGACCTCTTTCAGAAGCTTCAAAAGATCAGTACCATCCAACAGCAGTACCGCATTCAGAGCTACCATTTACAGCAGGTACCAGATACTCTTGATCTGTATGGGCTCATTGCGAAAAAAGCAGCAGAGAAAGAAAGCACGTACTGGCTTGACAGCGATGAATCTCTGCCGCTAATGAACGGATTAATCAACATCATTCTTGTTGCGGGTTGTATTGTCAGCGGTCTCTTCCTGATCGCTGCGGGAAGTTCGCTCTACTTTAAGCTGTTCACGCAGCAGGAGGAGGATCGACGGCAGTTCCATGCGCTCTCACGAATCGGTATGCAGAAACGAGAGGGTATACGGATTATCGGCATTGAGTTCCTGGTCCTCTTCTTTATCCCGGTTCTGATCGCCATTGTGCATAGCAGTGTAGCGACACTGGATATGCTACACCTCTTCCTGGCAACCGATTTTGCAGCCCGGATCACCTGGACAACGCTACTGATTGCCAGCCTGATCTATGCGGCCTGTTTCGCTCTCTACTATGGGGTAGCGCTGTACAACTATATTCGTCGTCTCAAGATCAGTACAGTGGCATAACCCCCAAAAAAGAAGCTGTCCCCGCCAGTCGCAGCAGGGACAGCTTTTGTTTTATCTCGAAAACTAGGAGAGACGGGCATCCAGAGCCGAAAGCCGCTCACGCAACTTACGATTCTCCTCGCGGATCTCCTCAAGGTCTTTGCGCAGCTGCTTAAGTTGCTCTTCGCTTCCATCAGCCGACTTGAGCGCAACGGCCACAGAAAGCGAAACCCGTTTGACGCTCTCGTCCAGATCTTTTTCAGCGGCCCGCTCAAGCACAGGAATAGCCCGCTTCTCGCCGAAAGCAAGCAGGGCCCTGGCAGCCGTTGTCCGGGTCGGAGCCCAACTATCATGCTCAACAGCCTGACAGAGTGCCGTGACCGCCCGTTGTCGCACCTCCTCGCTGTAGAGGAGCTTATTGCTACCCACAGTGCCCAGTCCTGCCGCAGCATAGCGACGCAGCGTGACATAGTTTGTTTTGTCGCCGAGGTACTGGCACAGGGTGTCGACAACACGTTCATCACCGGAGGCACCCATACCGGTAAAGATGCCGCTATGCACGATATAGAGCCAGGAAGAGCGATCAAGCACCGAGTAGAGCGCGTCAACGCTGCCCTCAACGCGTGTCTTACCGAGCGCCGCCGCCACACTGGACTCAACTCGATAGCTAGGATCGCCCTTCTCCAGCAGCGCCTTCAAGACCTGTGCAGAGCGCTCTGCCTGCTCTTTGCGCACCGGAGCCTGAAATTCGCCCAGAGCCGTCGCAATGGCGGCGCGGGCCTGTGGCTGCTGATGCGGGTCAAGCTCCTGCAAGGCGCGAATCAGAATATCCTGTGCCTGATCGGTGCCTTGCTTGCCAATAGCGGCGGCCGCCTCCGCTCGCACGCCATAGAACGAGTCTTGCAATAGAGCGGTTTCCAGCGCCTTCAACGCCTCGGGCTCGCTGCGCTCTGCCAGCGCCTCGATAGCCTCAATGCGACCAAGCACATCAGGATCATGCGCAAGCTGATAGCACAGCATGTTCGTTGGGAGGCGGAACTGCAAAGTCTTAAGAACCCAGCCATCAGGATCGAAGCGCACCATCAGCGGCTCACGCTCAAGCGGGAAGAAGAAGGCCTGCTCGGTCTGACCACCTTCGCCTACGACAACGCGCAACGTGAGCGTCCTGGTATCGGTGGTGTTGGGGTCTTTTGCCGCCTCATCAGAGGCAGGGATAGTAAAGGCCAGCTCAACCGGCACCACGAAGCAGGGGGTCAGATCGTCGATCTTCTGTGTCTGCTTGACCACAACCTTCGCCAGTTTCTGCGCCCGATCCCAGTTATACTGTACCTCGAACTCAGGGTAGCCACCATGATACACCCACTGCTGGAAGAACTGCTCCAGACTGCGCCCGGTCGATTCCTCAAGCGCACGCTGAAGATCGGCCGTCACGACCTCGCGGGTGCGGTTGCGCTGAAGATAGTAGTTAATCGCACGACGGAACGCCTTTTCGCCAAGCTGATGCCGGAGCATGTGCAGGACCCACTCACCCTTTTTATAGGTGTGGGCATCGAACATCTCCCATCCTTCATTGCTCCAGACATTGTAGACAATCGGGCGGCGATAGTGCTTGTCCTCGTTCTGGTAGGACTTCATTTCCTGGTGCATGGAGTATTTGAAATAATCCTTGCCAAGATCATGCTCACCCCAGAGCTGATCAAAATAGCTGGCAAAGCCCTCATTCAGCCAGGTATTCGACCAGTCACGGCAGGTGACCAGATCACCAAACCACTGGTGCGCCAGCTCATGAGCAACCACCGCCTCATAGTCCGGCCGCATATCAAGCGCGGCACGCTGATCCAGCAGCAACGAGAAAGAATGAGTAGTAGTGGTTGTATGCTCCATTGCGCCAGTATACAACTCCACGACTGTCTGCTTGTAGTTATCATAGGGGTAATCGACGCCGATAAACTCGGAGAAAAAGCGGATCATCTCTGGCGTCTTGCCCATCAGCAGGCGAGCATCCTCAACGCGATCTTTACGCACATAATAGGTCACAGGCATGCCCTGGAAGGTATCTTCGACGACAGCGAAGTCACCAACAACCAGCGAGAGCAGGTAGGACGCATGAGGCACGGAATGCAGCCAATGATGTGTCTTTGTTGCGCCATTGTCTTTGACTTCCAGCAGGTTGCCGTTCGCGATGGCAATATACTGGGCCGGAGCCGTGACCAGAATCTCGGTGGTCGCACGATCGTTGGGGCAGTTATGACAGGGGAACCAGTAAGCGGCGTACTGGGGCTGATGGAAACTATAACAATGGGTAAAGCGCCCGGGTTCTTCGGGAGCTGGTTTGACAAAATTCAATCCGATACGGGGGCGGGCATGGTAGGAAATCGCAACAGTAAACTCTTCACCATGCTGATAGACGCGATCCAGCGTGACAACAAGTTGCTTTTCTCCGACGCTGTACGCCAGTTTTCCGCCACCAACAAGTGTGACTTCATCAATATGAAGCTCAATCGCATCAAACGTGACGCTGGTTACCTCTTCAAAGAGAGCGGAAAAGGTGGTATAGGCGGTACCACTGACCGTCTCCTGATCGAAATCCAGACTGATATCAAGTTTGACGTGCTTCACGTCGGCAGGACGATCAGGCGGGAATTGCACCTCGGCACCAGGCAGAGCAAACGAACGGGCAGTCGGGGCGGGTCCTGTTCCAACAGGCTCTTGCCAGGCAAACAGGCTGTACCCATCCCCAAGAGAATGCACACGATTACAACAATGAACCAAAATAAATCACCTCTGTTTCTAGTTTTCCACATTGACGCTGTAGACCGGGGAATACCCTCTCCCTCGCCCCCTCTCGCTACCAGGCATAGAACATGAAGCACAAACCACCTTCTGAGCGTTCTCCCCGTGAGCCCTTCTATCAAGTCCCTCCATTCTCTCTATGTGCTTTATTATAGCATGTGTAAACGAGCGTCGCTGACTGGCCCCGCGCCAGCACCTCCCCTTCCGACAAGGGACATAGCCAGAGAAGTGGTCCTTGAACCGATCCCTTGCGTGGCCGTACTACTATTAGAGAAACGGAGTCATTGTAACAGGGAACGAAAGGCGTCTGTATGCGGGCAAAAACACCGCACATCAACAGGTTTGCTCAGATCGTACGTTTCTATCGGGTTTCGCGTCTGCTCCTCTGGACGATATGGGTCATTTATCGGGAGCGCCAGCGCGTGATTCGAGCAAGAGAGCGTGGCGATTATGATGCGAAACCAAATAGCGAAGTACTCATCAAGGTGCTGGAGGCCTTCCGCGATACGGCTATCCAACTGGGGGTTCTGATGATTAAGCTCGGGCAGTTCCTCAGTTCACGCGCCGATATGCTCCCCGAGGATGCCCTGAAAGTGCTTGCCGACCTTCAGGACGAGGTGCCCCCGGCCCCGTTCGAGCATGTGGTTGCCGTCCTTGAAACAGAGCTTGGCAAGCCTGTCGAAGAGATTTTCAGTGTGCTGGAACGAAAATGTACCGCGGCCGCCTCGCTCGGACAAGTCCATAAAGCCGTGCTCGCCTCAACCGGGGAAACGGTAGCCGTGAAGATCCAGCGCCCTCATATACACCAGCTTGTCAGCATGGATCTCAGCACGATACGCTTTGTGATCTGGGTGGTCAACCGCTTTGTGAATCCAGATTTTGTCGATCTGGTTGGACTCTTTCGCGAGTTCCGTCGGACCGTCTTTGAGGAGATCGACTATGTGACGGAAGCCGCCAATATCAAGCGCTTTCAGGAGATGTTCAAAGACGATCCCACCATCTCTATTCCGCGCGTGTACGACGAGTATGTGTCCCATCATGTGCTTGTGATCGAGTGGATCGATGGCATCAAATTAAACGATTACGCCGCGCTAGAAGCAGCAGGCTTCGATCGGCTGGAGGTCGCGAACCGGACAGTACGAGCCTATTTCTATCAATTCTTTGAAGTCGGCTTCTTTCATGCTGATCCGCATCCCGGCAATATCTTTGTCAAAAAAGGCTCACCGGTCGATGATCCGGTCATCGCCCTCGTTGACTTTGGCATGGTTGGCACTCTGACCAGCTATATGAAGAAGACTTTGCGGGATCTCTTCATTGCTCTGGTCATGCGCAACGCTCACGATATCGTTGAGGCGCTCTTCAAACTGGGCTTTATCGGCAAGGGAGCCAATCTGACAACGCTTGAGCGCGGCATCACCATTCTGCTCGATCAGTATTACGGTATGACGCTCGGTGAGGTCAGCAATATCGATTTCAGCCAACTTGCCAGCGATCTTGAAAGCCTGCTCTACGGGCAACCATTTCAGATCCCGGCCCAGTTCGCGTTCAGCGGCCGGGCAGTCGGGACACTGGTTGGTGTTGCAACCGGACTGGCTCCAGAATTTAACTTCTTTGATGTCGCACTTCCCTATGCGCGCAAGTTCCTGCAATGGGATAGCAAAGGCATCGCGCAAGCATCACAGGATCTCTTCCGGGAAGTGCTCAACACGGGAAAGCTCCTGCTCACACTTCCGGGCTCACTGGAACGTCTTATCAGCCAGATCGAGTCCGGGCAGGTCGAAGTAAAGGTCAACAACTTTACCGGTAACGGTAAGCGCAAGCGACATAACGGGCAGATAACAATCAGCGAAGGCAGCGCTTCGAGCGCTCTCACCTGGCTCCTTGTCTTTGGCTCTTCGCTTGGCTCAGGGATCTATTTGCATTCCTTACACCAGGGCCTTGCGGGCTGGTTCTGCTTCGGGCTGGCAACGCTCAGTGTGCTTGGCCTGTTGCTCAGGCGGTAACACCTATAACAAAGGGGAGGCACTGCTATTCCCTCCCCTTTAACCGCCAGCGATCGTCCTGGCAGATCGCACGCTGCTCCCGCTCAAGCTTTTTCAGGTGGGCCGAGACAGAGAACGCCGCGACCGGGTACAGGCTCTCGCGAACGTCCGTATAGACTCGCCGAACCAGTTCCATTACCGTCGCCTCCCCCTGATCAAGCGCGGCGATAATCTGCTGTTCACGTTCCATACGATGGGCAATATATTCCGCAAGCTTTGCCTGTGCGTTCTGAATCACCGGCCCATGAGACGGCACCATCTCGTTCATATCCAGCGCTTGCAGGCGATGCAACGTCTCCATATAGTCAAAGAGATCTTCAATCACGACGGTGCCAACACCCGCCACTACGTCTCCAGCAAAGAGCACGCGCCCCTTTTCGAGATAGAAACAGAGATGATCAGCACAATGACCCGGCGTATAGAGCGCCCGGAGCGTATCGCTTCCAGTGGAGAAGGTCGTCCCGTCAGCAATTTCATGGTCGAGAAAGGGCATCGTCTCACGACGAAAGCCATAAAGAGCGGCTCCGGTTCGCTCGCGCAGCTCAACCGCCCCCCCGATATGGTCGGGATGACTATGTGTCAACAGAATCCGAGCGACGCCGCCACGCTCCTCAGCCGCTTGCTGAATCGCATCGAGGTGCTGAGGGTTGGCGTCGGCAGGATCAATCACCAGGGCGCCGCTTGCAGGCTCTCCCAGAACAAGCGTATTAGTTCCCGGTCCTGTCATCATCGAAGCATTCGGTGCAAGCAGCACTGTATACAGTTCCATAGGTTGTTTATCCTCTCTTAGAGCTTCCAGAGGAAATCCGGCGTTTCTGGTAAATAGACAAACGGCCCGCCTTCTTGTTCCAGCCAGCATGGTTGATGCGTTGGCACATAACGCGTTCTGGTCGCCTCCACGGCCTCCCGCACAGTACGAAATGCCGAGAGATCCCGAAGCTGATGGAAGGTCGGGAAGGCAATCGGGAAGGTTCCCGCCTCAAAGCGTTCCAACGCGACCACCGGTTCAATCCAGAGACCCTCGCTGGTTTCCAGACGATCATAGAGCGCTTCCTGCTGTGCCGGAGCTGCTGCAAGAAAGAAATGAGTGTCGAAGCGCCGTGGAAGCTGTTCCGGGGTAATCCAGTGCGCGAAATAGGCAAGCTGATCGAAGGCGGGCTGCAACCCTTCCTGCTCAAGAATAGTACGCAAGCTGACGGCACGCTCGTTTAATTGCTGCCGATAGCTCGCAAAGCGCTCAACATCTTCCTGTGGAATCGCCAGCACATCGGTGCCACGATATGCCAGAAGGACGTTTCCTTCCTCAAAAAGCTCACGGATAGCTGCAGCCCTGACCCCACTTCCCAGGGCAGTGCGTCCCTCCGGGTCAGCGCCCTCTAGCTCTACCGTGAGGGGCGCCTGTTGCTCAAGCGCTCGATCGTCTGCGGCGGCAGACCCACCAGGGAACACATAGATATCGGGCATAAACTCGCTCTGCACCACTCGCCGCACCATATAGACCTCTATTCCCTCACGCCCGGGCGCTCCATCGCGCAACAACATCACCGTTGCAGCCAGCCGCGGTTGTATCGCCATACCATTCCTTCTCCCGTCTTTTTTTCAGAGCAATACAGCAAGAGCACCTGACAACGCAAGGTCATCCAGATGCGTTTCACTCTATATAGTACCATATGCACGCGCCACACCTTGTCACCAAAAAAGCCGAGGCTTTATGGTATCATGATAAGAGAATGGTTCTTTTCTCCCTTTCTCTCTGTTATACTGAAGAGAGGCGCTCGCTTCGGTTCAGAGGTGGGCAAAACGTCAAACAAACGGCTTGCAACCAGGAGAATTACTCCAGGGCCTATTACTATGGCTATTTGAGAGCATGTCTATGCCAACCAGTCAGCTATCTACGTATAATAACAACGTACCATCCCGCGTGACACCATATCTACGCGTGGGCTTAATTGGCGACCCCGTCGCACATTCCTACTCGCCTCGCTTCCAGCAAGCCGCACTGGATGCTCTGGGAATCCCCGCCCGCTATGACCTCTGGCGCACTCCAGCCGAGCAATTGATTGATCGCATTCGCTCGCTCTGTCAAAAGCACTGTATTGGAGCGAACGTTACCATCCCGCATAAGGAAGCCGTGCTTCCGTTGCTTGACAAGGTAGACCCACTGGCGGAACGTATCGGCGCAGTGAACACCATTGTGCATCGTGACGACTATCTGCATGGCTACAATACTGATGCCTATGGCCTGCTCATGGCCCTCTATGAAAATGGAATCGGTGAGCAGAGCACCGATGGCTCCATTGCATTGACAGGCTATACTGCGGTTTTGCTTGGAGCAGGGGGAGCGGCCCGGGCGGCAGCCTTCGCGCTGGCAGGAGCCGGCGTCCAGCGCCTTATTATCCTCAATCGCAGCCTGGAACGCGCTCAGCACCTCGCTGCGGACATCCAGAAGGTGTATGATGGGCCGGTGTTTAGCCTGAATGATCCAGCGTTCCTGATCTCTCACTCGTCATCAATCATCATCAACGCGACATCCGTTGGCATGCATGGAGATGTCAGCCCATTACCAATAGAGGTACTTTCTCGCTTTGAAGCAGATACCTTTGTCTTCGATATGATCTATAACCCGATTCAAACCCACCTGCTGCTTCAGGCGCGTACTATGGGGCTTCGCGCGGCAAATGGTCTGCCGATGCTGCTCCATCAGGGAGCGCTCTCGTTCGAGCTCTGGTTCAACCGGCCTGCCCCGCTGGATGTCATGCGCACGGCACTGCAAATCTAACGCTGGCTCGCGCCATACACTGCCTGCTTTGTTGTACAATGAGGTACTTCTATCTTGAATGTTAAGGAGTGAACCCATGCGTTTCGTCACATTCTCCACCTCGCAGTTACCAACTCCTCACCTGGGGTTGCTCCGTGATGATGAGGTACTTGACGTTGACCTGGCGGGTCGCGCTCTCAAGCAGGACGTCCCTGACCAGATGCTCGATCTCATTGACAACTATGAGCACTATCGCCCCGCACTGGATGCCCTTCTAGAGAAGGCCGGAAAGCGCCGCTTCTCTGAGGTCAAGACATACACCGATATTGGCGCAGTTCACGCTCTCTCAGAAGTCGAGCTGGCAGCCCCGATTCCCCGCCCACGTAAAAACGTGATATGCCTTGCCGTCAACTATAGCGAGCACGCAAAGGAGACGGCGGGCGTCCGCGAGCATAAAGGGGAGATCCCTCAGATCCCGGTATTCTTTACTAAGGCAACAACCAGCGTCAACAGCCCGTTTGGCACCGTCGAGATTGACCCGAGCGTCTCCACCGAACTGGATTGGGAGGTTGAGCTAGGCGTCATTATAGGCAAACGTGGCAAGAATATTTCAGAAGAAGAGGCGCTTTCCTATGTCTTCGGCTACACCGTTTTGAACGACATGACAGCTCGCGATCTTCAATCAAACCACAAGCAGTTCTTCAAAGGCAAGAGTCTGGACGGAACCTGCCCGATGGGTCCCTGTATTGTAACCGCCGACGAAATTCCCGATCCTCAGAACCTTGGCATTCGTTTGCGCGTCAACGGTGTGACCAAGCAAGACGGCAATACAGGCATGATGATCTTCTCAATTGCCCGATCAATCGCAATCCTCTCAAAGGGTATGACGCTTGAGCCCGGAGACATCATTGCGACCGGCACCCCGAGCGGCGTTGGCTTCTCGCGCAAGCCTCCTGAATTCCTGAAGCCCGGCGATGTTGTTGAATCCGAAGTTGAGCAAATTGGTACCCTGCGCAATCGCATTGTCGAAGCCGGGAAATAACACCCGCAAAAAAAGAGAGCAGAAAGGCGCTGTTTCCCTTTCTGCTTTCCTGCTTTATACTGGTGTTTCTTCGCGCATCCAGGGCGGTAATATGCCCCAGAGATTCCAGGCTGCTGAACGCGTATGCCACAGGCGCGGCGGAATTGTCACATCACGGTCATGATATTGCTGCAATTCGGCCGAGAGCTCCACCTGAATACCCTCAACATCAGCAAAACGCACGAAGAGGTCTTCTCCGGCACCATGTCGACCCGGCCCCCAGAGAATGGGCACCTGCTGCTGACTGAGATGATCAGCCCAGTGCAAAAGCTCCGTCCCATTCGCAATAGCATATCCGACGTGATCGATGCCAGTCTTGCCCTGAAGCAGTACCAGCGAGTGGTGATTACTGTCACAGCGCAACCACGCACACTCACGCAGCAGCCAATCCGAGATATCGAAGCCGAGCGCTTCTGTATAGAACTCAACCATCTCTTCAAGGCGCTCCGTCTGCAAAGCCACATGCTGTAACGCCAGAGGACGCCGCAACAGGTGCGCCTTGCGGGTCGCATGTGGAGGTGTCAACAGCTCGTTCGCGGTCACCAGAATCTCGACCCGGTTTCCATCAGGATCATGGAACCAGAGCGTATCTCCCTGATCGGGATCACCATCGCGAGGTTCAAAAGAAAGCTCTACTCCGGCCATTTGCAGCCGAGCGGCCAGAGCGGCCAGTTCGGCATCAGTATCAACACCAAAGGCCAGGTGATGCAGTGGACTATACTGTACAGGCTTACGTCCCTTCTGGATCACCGGGCGAGTATCCTCAAAGAGGCCCAGACAATGCGTGGTCTCATCTAACGTAAGAAAAAGGCTGCTCTCGTTATCATCCAGCCCATCATTCGTATCGGCGGTATCAAGGCGCAAATTCAGGCCAAGTATCTGGTGATAGAAACGCGCCTGTGCGGGAACGTCCGCAACCCAGAGTCCAACATGAACCAGACGCTTGACTTTCACCTTCTGTATTTGCTGATCACTCACAGCACCCCTCCTTCAGCCAGAGATGGGGCAGGTGCTCCCTACCTGTTTCCTTGCACATCTGCTTGTTCGCGGGCGCGGTCATATTCTCCCGGCAGGCCACATCTCTCGCTGGCTAAGTAACAACACCTGTCTCCCTGGTTTTCAGCGGCTCACAACCGAACCGCCTGCATTCTGTATCTCGCAGCCCGGAACATCCCGCTTGTGATGCACCAATGCGTTCAGCATGTTCCAGAAACTGACAGAATACTCCCACTATACCAACAGGTATCATACCTAGCCAGAAGAAAGAGGGTCAATGAATTTACCCGAAGGTCATATCTTCTTCTCACGATTCTCTCCCTTTTCCTCCCCGTTCTTTTTCTCTTCGACTACTTCACCTGAATCATCGTTCTCTTCCGTATCATCAGTCTGAGTAACAGGTAAAGAGTTCTCGGCTTCCTGTGAGGGGTCATGCTCAAGGAAATGCTCTACATTGGTCGAGGAGAGATCGATTGTTTCCAGCACACGTACCAGAGGGGTTGAGGGAATGGCAGGAACCGGGGTTTCGGGCGCGGAACGATCCTGTGTTTGTGTCTGCTGTTGGTCATGCGGTTGCTCTTGCTCGCGCAGCTTTGCCTTTTTCAGCTTTTTATAGCGAAGCGAGGCACGAATCTCCAAAAACAAAAGCCAGACCGTTACCGCCGCTGTCATAGCCCACGCGATAGCAAGCAGTAACAACATCACCCAGGGACTGAGCACAAATATTGTCAGCAACACACCGGTCACAATCACAGCCACAATAACCAAGCAATAAAAAAGGAGTAAGAAAGAGCGCCAGAACCGTGAGCGGCGCAAGCGCACCCCATGCCCCGTCGCGCCCGCTTCATGGCTCTGTCCTTTTTTTCGGCGTTTAATGGCGCTCCGACTGATCGGAACACTGCGCCGTACTTCAGGTGGCCAGACGGCTCTACTGATACCACAGGCGGATTGCGGTATGAATAGAGACGAATGCTGATGCCATCTTCTCTCTTTATGTCTCCGTTCTACCCTACTCACACTACTCACCACATATCTTTTCAGGCAGATTACCCGGCCATGTCAATGAAGTGCCGGAGTGCATCCGGCAATTTCAGACGCCGGTGTAGTCGAGCATGTTTCACGCTGTCGGATAACAATGTATCCCCAGGGAACATCTCTTCCTCACATGTATTGTATCCTTTTTCTCGCCTCTACACTCAATCATTCCCCCCTCATACTTTTTCCTCACTACTCCCACACAACCACCCTTGAGGGATCGCACTGCTTTTCCCCTTTCCAGCGTCTCAACACCTGCATACTCCACCCCACACAAACCGAACGCCAGAAAGCCAAAGCCTTTTTCAGTGGAATGATCTTTTCACCACAACCACCACGAGGATACAATAACCACCACAACCACACCACCATATCTCCACACCGGCACTTCATTAACACCGGGCCATCTCTCTTGTTGTCGTCTCTCCCTCCTTTCCACCTTCACACAGCACCGACAAAAGAGCCTGATGCTTGAATGTCCAGATATCGTGATTTGTCAAACTCGCCTCCATATCGTCTGGAAGCTCCGTCAATAGTATTGTAACATCGTCTTTTCTCTTTCAGGTTATGAATACATGAAGAATCAGTTAAGAATAGATATACGTACGAGCAGACTTCTTAACCTTTTCTGTAGATTATTTAGCTATAACGATATCATTATGAGATAATATCTCTATTTAAAACACGATAGAAAAGATAGAAGTCAATCTCTTTAATGTGCACCAGTATTTTCTGATATTACAGAATGAATGCTGTGCACGCTTTTCGTGGACAACAAAAAATCCATCCGTCGCGCCTGCAAAGGATGGATTTCGCTGGAATCAGAAAACAAAATGACAGCAGACCAGAAGGGTGCTGTCTTCCTGCTTAATCGTGGGTTCCCTCATCGTCCTCGATATTAATGCGGCCCCGCAAGACCTCTTCAGAGGGAGTATAAGCGGGCGGGTCCCAATCAAACGTCACGCGCTGGCGCTTAATCGGAATATCTGCCTGTAGCTTATCATAGCCCGCTTCGCGCGTCAGATTGATCTGGACCAGTTTCTCATCAACCTCCAGGCGACGAGAAAGCACGCCGATCAGCTCTTTTTTAATCAAATTGAGTGTTTCGGGGCTGACCTTGAGCCGATCATGAACCAGTACGACTTTTAAGCGCTCCTTCGCCACCTCACCCGGTGTCGGTTTTTTTTTCCCGACCATAAATTCAAAAACACCCATAACTTGCCCCCTTTAGGATGATTGAGAGCGCAACCGCCTATCCGCAGGCGCAGGCCCAAACCCTACCAAGCGTCGTAGTTTTTCCAGAAGTGACGGAGCTTCTGAGACGACATCCTCAAGAGGAATTTCTTCACCTAGCAGGCGTAAGGCAGCATTCACAAAGGACCGTCCAGCCCGCGAGCGCTTATCATAGACTGCTGGCTCACCCTTATTGGTAGCAACAATGATAGCCTCATCCTCAGGAATAATTCCTAACAGATCAATGCCCAATACTTCCAGTACGTCTGCCACATCCATCATATCGCCCCGTTTGACCATCTCGGGGCGCAACCGATTGAGCACCAGTCGAGGTTCTGGCTTGCCCGCAGCCTCAACCAAACCAATGATTCTATCTGCATCACGGACAGAAGCCATTTCGGGATTTGCCACAATAATAATCTCATCCGCCCCGACAATGGCATTGCGGAACCCCTGCTCAATGCCTGCTGGAGAATCGATCACCACAAAATCGAACTCCTGACGCAACTGCTGGCAGAGCTGTTCCATCTGAACGCTGTTGACGGCATTTTTATCACGTGTTTGAGCAGCAGGGAGAAGATAGAGGTCCGGGAGACGTTTATCCTTAATCAAAGCTTGTCTCAACCGACATTGCCCCTCTACTACATCTACAAGGTCATAGACAATGCGGTTTTCCAGCCCTAACACGGCATCGAGGTTGCGAAGTCCAATATCAGCATCAACAACCGCAACCTTCTTTCCTTGCAATGCCAATGCCGTTCCCAGATTCGCCGTTGTGGTTGTCTTGCCGACGCCACCTTTGCCTGATGTGATCGTGATAATCCTGCTGTCCATGACCTTACTCCCCTGTCTTCAGTTCTGTTCTCTGCTGACGAGCGTTGTGATCTCGCTCAATCGCTACATAGTATACCACGAACCGTCCTGAAATAGAAAACGACACAGACCAAAACAACGCCGTTTGTTGCGCATTCACGCGGAAAGATGCGGCGCAGCTCTGCCCTTCTGTTTTTCAAGGCGGAGTGGTATATTCACGCTACTTGCGTGGAGGACGACCACTCACCCAGGTCTCAACCACAATCTGGCCCTCACGGATCATCGCCACTTCGGGACTGGTCTGGGCCTCAAAGCCCTCGGGTGGACGCGAGAGCAAATGAGCTATACGTAATTGCACCGGTGATAGGTACAGCGAACACACAACGGCGCTCTCGTTGTTGGGATAACCCGCGTGAACCATGCCGCGCAGCATCCCCCAGACAATGATATCGCCTCCCGCCACGATCTCTGCACCTGGATTCACATCACCGAGGATAACGATATTACTCGCATGTTTGATTGCCTGGCCCGAACGAACCGTCCTTCTGATAAAGAGCGTATCTGCTGAAGTGCGCGGGTCTTTTGTAACCGAAGCTGGCATAGCTGCCGGTTGCAGCTCCCGTGTCACCGTCACCCGTGGTGTCGGGGGAGGAGCTGGCGGGGGACTCATCGGTGCAAAGTGTTCGGGCGGCAATTGAACCGTTTTGGCCTCTCTCTGCACATCCACCCTGTCGATTGCGGCTACCGACATCTGATAGTGCGCAAGCAGCCTCTCCAACTGGATTCGCTCACTCACGCGAAGCGCACGACGACTGGTATCAACCGTTAAAGAGGCTCCCCGAAAAAAGGCAGGAGCCTCAGCAAGCCGTTCAGCCAGTGCATTCAATAAGTCACTAAACGGCATTTCCGGTTCCAGCGTCAGGAGCAAGCCACTACGCGTCCCCTTAATCGCGATATGTGCTGGCACAGTCTTCCTTTCCTCTCTTCTCAGCCCATTCGAGCGATCTCTTCCTTTCAATGCCTCCGACGCTTCTCTTTCCTTTCTCTCCTCCATAGTCATTGAGCCCCGTTGTTGTTGTGGAGCAGGTGTGTACTGACACCTCATGCCACCACATACATTTTTATGAATATGCTCAATATGCATGTTCCGTGGACATCGGTACAGGTAAACACTTGCTGTGGCGGCTACGCCTCCTCGTTGATACCAGCCTGGATTGTGTAGCCCCAAAGTCCAGGAGTTTCTTGAATTCTAGCTTAAACCAAACAAAATGTCAAAGAACGCGCCTTTTCTCCTGCCGACATAGAAGAACTCCGTGATATCGCCGCTTCCCTCTGCTCCTTCACACTGCCCCGAACGCTTCCCGCCTCAGTGCACTTCCAGGCCCAGCATTTCGCCGAGTCCCTGCTTCCCTGCGTCGGTCAGGCGCACCGCTCGGCTATCTGGCAGGCGGAACATCCACTTCAGCTCAAAAAGACGCCGGGCAAGGGCGGCCGCCAGCGCTCCAGCCAGATGGTGTCTGCGCTCACTCCAATCGATATGCCAGGGAACAAAGATAGGCTCCCGCTTTTTCAGCTTGCTTCGATCAACGCGCAGGGTGTCAAGCCACTCTTCTCCCGCTGCCGTGACAATATAGCCTTCTTCCAGTGCTTCCACAAGCCCACGCCGCTCCATTGCCTCCGTAATCCGCACTCCCAGTTCCCCGGCCAGATGGTTGTAACACATACGTGCCTGACGTACCGCACTGGCCTGCTCCGACTCGCTCAAGGTCCGAATCGCTTGTGTTGGAGCGTAAAGCGCCAGCATTTCCAGCACATGTGTAATGGATGGGTCACGCAGGGTAAAGAAACGATTTCGCCCCTGCTTTTCCATACGTAATACCCCCTCATCAACCAACCGCCGAAGATGCCCACTGATGGTTGAAGGCGCAACTTTGGACTTGCGAGCCAGTTCCCCGGCGGTAAAAGCTCTTCCATCCGAAAGCAGCAACAGGATGGTCACACGTGTTGGATCAGCCAGCAATTCAGCAAATGGTGCAATATTGATATCACCTTGCATGGTCTCCCTCTCCTTTTGAGAACGTCTTTTCTATTTCCCCACATTATACCCGCGAAATAGTTCACGTCTCACCGAACTATTTTGCCCCTACACTGTGATAGTGTGAAAAGGAGGAAAAGAACAAGATGACTGGCTTGCAAAAAACGCGCGTGGCCGGAATCGCGCCTCTGATCGCGGTCTGCACCGGCTACTTTATGGTGATCCTCGATACGACAATTGTCAATGTCGCGCTGGAAAATATGCGCCTGCAACTGCATGCGGACCCGCTGGCCCGCACCTGGCTGGTTGACGGCTATAGTCTGATCCTGGCAAGCCTGCTGCTGAGCGCCGGACTGCTCGGAGACCGCTTCGGAAACAGACGTATATTCAGTGCGGGCTTGCTGCTCTTCACGCTGGCTTCGACGCTCTGCGGCCTTGCACCGTCGCTCTGGATGCTTCAAGCGGCCCGGGTGCTTCAGGGGGTCGGGGCGGCCTTGCTGCTCCCCTCCTCGCTGGCGCTGCTGAACCAGATCTTCACAACGCCCAAAAGCCGTGCTCGCGCTATTGGAGCCTGGGGAGCTATCGCCGGGATTGCAGCGGCAACGGGTCCAGTTCTCGGAGGCTTCCTTGTACAGATGTTGAGCTGGCGCGGTATCTTTCTGGTCAACGTACCGATTGGGCTCCTCGGGCTCTTGCTAACGCTTCGTGTTCTTCCACCAGGCCGAGCGAACAGGCAGCAGAGCTTCGATCCCGGGGCGCAGGTAACTGGCTGCCTGGCACTTGGTCTGTTGACGTTTCTATTGATCGAGGGGCGTCATCTTGGCTGGCTCAATCCGCTCATTGTTGGCTCATTGGCTGCGGCGGTTCTGGCGACGCTGCTCTTTCTCCTGATCGAGAAGCGCGTCAGTCGGCCCATGCTTCCGCTTGCCCTCTTTCAGCGTCCGGCCTTTTCGTTCACCACGCTCCTGGGCCTTCTGCTCAACTTCTCCTTTTATGGAGAGCTCTTTGTCCTCAATCTTTACTTTGCGCAGGTCCAGCAACTGGACGCTTTTCACACAGGGTTGGCAGTTCTGCCACAGGTAGGTATGGCGCTGATTGGCTCGTCTCTGGCGGGACGTGTAACCGGGAGATACGGGCCACACCTCCCCATGTTCCTCGGGCTCCTCAGTGCAGCTCTGGGCTTTTTGGCGCTGAGTATTGCTCAGGCACATACACCTTACTGGTTGCTTTGTCTGCCGATGCTGGCGATAGGCTTCGGCACATCCTTTACCATGCCAGCCATGACCACGGCCTGTATCGCGGCCGCTCCTGAAGAGCGTTCTGGCATCGCGGCTGCGGTCTTAAACGCGAGCCGGCAGGTCGGCTCCGTGCTTGGCGTCGCCCTGCTGGGCATGCTGGTCGGGGTCGCAGAAAAAGGGGCATTTCTGGCAGGAATGCATACGGCACTCTGGTTAGCATGCGGCGCATATCTACTCGGCCTCCTCTGTGTGCAGGCGAGTAAGGCCAGAGGCGAGGAGGGCTTGCAATCTTCTCACTCCATGAAAGACAATGCAGACGAGAGAAACTCCATTGCAAGAAATCATCACTAAAGGAGGCTAGATAGACACAACAATGGAAAAGCCAACGGATTTCCCGATGCAACAGGAGCGCGTCCTGACATGCGGCGATACCACAATCGGGATTCTCCCGGAAATTAATCTCGTCTCTCACTTTCAAGTGGGTAACTGGCCGGTCCTCTATCGGGCGATAGGAACTGGCAACGTGCGCCGTTGGGGCATGCCGCTGATGATTCCCAATTTCTCTCGGTTGAAAGATGGGATCTTTGAGGATAAGGGAACTTCGCTCCCCATGCACGGCTTTGGGCGCTTGCTTCCCTGGAGCGTTACAGCCCAGACTCCCCGCAGCATCACGCTGCAATTGAACAGCAACGAGACCACCCACGCACAATATCCCTACGACTTCAGGTTTCTCACGCATATTGAGGTCAGCGAGAACACACTGACCTATACGCTGACAATGGAGAATCATTCCAGCGAGGTCATGCCGATTGCGCCCGGCTTCCATCCCTACTTTGCCGTCGGGCAGGCAGAAAAAGCTCAGGTGATTACTGATGGCCCCGAAGGCTTCGCAATCGATCAGTTCCAGTGGGATACGAACCCGCCCGACAGGCTCTATCCTTTTACCAACCATGAGCTCAACGTTCAAATCCCAAAAGGAGGCTTCCTCAGCATCCGCGAGCTTCCGGTCAATAGCTCCTACTCACTGGCACATCTCCAGATCTGGTCCGAACCGGTCACAGCGCCCGATCACGAATTTATCTGTTTTGAGCCGGTTGTTGCTGGAGAGAACAGTCTGAATTTGAAGCAAGAACGTCTGAACATTCAGCCCGGCTCCTCGCATCAATTGATTCTTCAGCTTCACGCCCGTCCGTTTGAGTAGGGCAACAGGGAACAGGTCGAGCAGAAGCGAGCGCTGCACCGTTCCACACATCCGGGCTCGGCCTTTCCTGCCTCTCGCGCCGCTTCAGCAAATTTCTCGTCGCCCGACAAAATGTAATACCTGAAGCATATCACCAACGTATAACGTATAGAAGAAAGTAGATTTATCCCTCCGGTCTCTCTCTCCGTGCCTCCTGATCCTATCAGAACTCAAGCCGGAGACAAAATATCCGTTTTAGAAAAGAGAGACCACAATATGTATACGCTGATCTATTTGTACGTGCATTTCCAATCGCAGTACGATATAATAAACAATGCCATAAGATGGCCCGTTTATCCTTTTTCAGTAGATTATCAAAGGGTAATCGTTGGAGGCCCAGAAAGCAGGTAATTCTCATGGACAACAAGCCGGACAACAATCTCTGGCTACAAAATAGTAACGATAGACAACCAATGCGCCCCGGCCCCTCAGGCCGCCCGAACGGGCAGAACTCCAATCCACCCCCGAGCAACCGCTTTAACACGTGGTTACTGGTGTTAGTTCTGGCTATGCTGGCGCTTTTTCTCTTTAACTACTTTAACACTCTCGGGAGAAACGCGAATTCGCCTCGCTTTGAAATGGATTACAGCGAGTTTCTCCAACAGGTGGAGCAGAAGAACGTTGAGTCTGTCACCTTTCAGGGAGACAGTGAGATCACCGGTACCTTCAGGAACTCATACAAGAATCATAAAGAGTTTAAAACGTATCAGCTCCCGATACGGGATCCACAGTTGCCGGATTTGCTCCGCAAGAATAACGTTACAACATTCACGTATGAGCCTCCACCAGATAACTCGCTCTTGATTAACCTGCTGATTACCGTTGTGCCGCTCATTTTCCTGATTGGTGTCTCTATCTACCTGAGCCGCCGTGTCTCTCAGGGTCAACAGGGGATCTTTAATTTCGGCAAAAGTCGTGCCAAGCTGATTCTTGAGGATCGGCCAAGCACCACCTTTGCGGATATCGCAGGCGTTGACGAGGCCAAATACGAGCTACAAGAAGTCGTTGAGTTCCTCAAGACGCCGCAGAAGTTCCAGCGTCTGGGCGGCAAGATTCCTCGTGGTGTGTTGCTGGTGGGTCCTCCGGGAACTGGTAAAACACTGCTGGCTCGTGCCGTTGCTGGTGAAGCAGGCGTGCCCTTCTTCTCCATGAGCGGCTCTGAGTTTGTTGAAGTGCTGGTCGGTGTTGGTGCCAGTCGCGTGCGTGACCTGTTCGATCAGGCCAAGAAAGC
>NZ_QKUF01000044.1 GCF_003253565.1 Thermosporothrix hazakensis | reverse complement strand
TCGCTCTCTGTGCAAGCAAAGCGGAAGAAGCTGGCTGTACCGTCGTCAAAGTGGCACCCAAAGATACCTCCCAAGTCTGCTCATCATGCGGGTGTGTGGTGAAGAAGGATTTGAGTGTCCGCTGGCACTCTTGTCCGCATTGTGGGTGTGAACTGGACCGTGACCACAATGCGGCACTTAACATACTCATCCGCTACCGTAAATCAAAAGGGGCAGGAAGTGTCCCACAGTTATCCCCCGTGGGGTAGCTGTAGAAGCCCCTGCATTTATGCATGGGGTGCTTCACAAGAGTAAGTGAAAAGCCGGGCTGGTGTTGAAGGCACCTTCCCGGCCAGCAGTCCTGTCACTAGGTTCAGGACTAAGCGACATTATATCCTGAAAGGACGGAAAAATGAATTACTTTCGCACTCTTGGGGGAATTCTTATTCTCTTATCCGTCATCGCGCTTGAGGCTTTATTTGCCGCAGGCATCTGGTTCATGATTGGAGTCGGTTTGCAACCTGCTCTCGGCCTCTCCTGGTCGTATGTGCTGGCAACAATTGTGAGCCCAGTGGTCGCAATTATGGCAATCGTTTTGTTTACATACGGCCATCAGTTGAAGTCATACATTCTCGATTATGAAGCGGTTCACGGGACAAAGTACAGTAGCGAGTATAAAGTCCGTTTCAACAGCCCTTCATATACACTCATTGTGGATTGTATGAAATGGTTCGTGTTTCTCATGGACTCTGCTGGTATTATTTATAGGCTCATGCTGGAGCCGATCCCCTTGCCCGGCAAGTTCCTGCTTGGCATCGTATTAGAACTACTGGCCCTTTCTCCCTGGCTTATTGGCACGATAGTCTATATTTTGGCGAATCGTCCTGCCGAGGCAATTCGCCGTGATATAGACTATATAACAGAAGTAGAAAAAGCGTACGAAGATTTGCGATCATTAAACGAGAAAAAGCGGAAGGCCCCACCTACCGCCCGTCACCAGCTTGCACCTCCACAGACTGCTTCTTTACCACCAGCTCAAGCGGCCTCACTGCCGCCAGCTCAGGCTACAGTACAACCAGCACCAAAAATTATTAAGCCAATCTCCGGAAATTTTATCTCCCCTCTGCTGAACAACCAGGCCAATCAGCAGGGGAATTAGCCCCCTCTCCCGAACCTACCGAGTCTGAAAATTCAGGAAAAAATTCGGTAGGTTCACCTGCTCACTCTGCTTCGCCAGCGGCTTTAGTCTGGCATAAAAAACGAGGCAGGCAGAGAAGCAATGAGCAGGTACGCGAACTGATTCTTTATAGAATCGTTCGGGGTCATTGGCCTGGTGGATTATCAGATGACATGAGAATCTATTACAATCAGCATTATCTTAGAAGGAGTGGCAAATTTCATGCCAAAACAGTCCAGTGGCGCGCTGAAGCCGAAGAACAATTCGGTAAAAAATTCAGACTCACCGAAAAAACAGCCGAAAAAATACACGCTTCTCGATCTGGCAGACCTGTGGTTCACCTTGCCCGATACCGACAAGCGAACTAACGTTGAATCTTGCTCTGATGCTGAATTCTATCAATTCATCTCGCAGTATGTTCGCGTGGAAGGGGATGCGCCGGAACGCTGGTCTCTGGAAGAGCGGCGCGATGTCCTCAATTTTGCGCTAGAAAATTCGGTACAACTGAATTTTTTAGAGGCTTCAGACGGCTCTACAAGCCATGTCGGCAAGAAAGAAGATACAAACAATGAGGGCCCGCCAGCAGGCACATAGGGAGCTACTTGCCAGAATAGCTTTTGCCGGGATGACAGAAAGAGTGTCCCGGCTTTTTCACGCTCTGAAGAGAGTTTTGCCAGAATGTATTTACAAGTCCTGATACACGGGGTATAATAACTATAGGTTATGAATTTTGGTGTTGTGATAACTATTCGTTATCATGATCACAACGCCGCCGTCACCATTCTTGCACTCGGACGAACGTTCAAGCACGTACTTGAGAAGCCCACGGCTTGAGTCGTAGGGCGTCGTTATTCTCCTTCCAGTATGGTGGTTGTAAACCCATCAGGTTCCTCTCTTGGAGCCGGTAGAGAGTAGAGGGTAGAGGTAGAGAGTAGGGGGAAGCTCTACCTACCGGCTCTTTTTTCAATAGGTGATGTTGCATGAATGATAAGCCAAAGAAAGAAACAGCGAGAGCCTATCGGGCCTTTCTGGCTTATCGCGACATGCCACAGCCTCGGAGTCTACGCAGACTTGCGGAAGAAATGGTTCGGGAACGCCACAAACCTTCAACAGTTCATCAACAAACCTTCAAGAGCGAGGCTTACGCAGCTTCATTATTTCGTCAACTCGCTACATGGTCATCTACATTCAATTGGCAGGAACGATGTAAGCAGTATGATGAAGAGCAGGCCGCACTGAGACGAGTTCAATATAGCGAGCTTGCCATAACCGCCCTCTTGAGACATCTTCAAGCAGATGTCTCCCCTTCCGCTCATTCCCAGATCAAAGCGGCGCAGCTCGTCCTGGAGCATCTGGTTGTCTCTGAGGAGATCGCCACCCTCAAAGCACAACAGGAGAAGCTCAGTGAAGCACTTAAGAAACTGGGGGTAGCACTCGAATGAGACTGCTTCCACTTTTGAACAAGAACAAAGCTGCTCTATCGGCTCTCGAATCCATGTTGTTGGAAGATCAGCCACAGGATATACCTCGCTTCTATGATTTTGTCCGAGACGCCTGGCACATTTTGGAGCCGTCAACGCCGTTTGTGGATGGCTGGCATATCCATGCCATCAGCGAGCATCTTGAAGCAGTGAGTTCAGGACAGATACAGAGGCTCCTCGTCAACATGCCTCCTCGCCATGCAAAGAGCACCCTGATCAGTGTGATGTGGCCTGTCTGGTCATGGTTGCTTGATCCATCTTTGCGCTGGCTGTGCGCCTCTTATGCGCTCTCTTTATCAATCAGGGATAACCGACGCTCGCGGATACTTATCCAGTCACCCTGGTTCCAGTCCCGTTATGGGCATATTTTCAGGCTCGCAGGCGATCAAAACATGAAGAGTCGCTTTGAGAATGACAAGCGAGGATATCGACTGGCTACCAGTGTCGGAGCTGCTACGACAGGAGAGGGTGGAGATCGACTTCTCATAGATGATCCGCATCCAGCCAGTGACGCGACCAGCGATGTGCAGAGACTGAACGCGCTTCAGTGGTTCAACGAGACGTGGGTGAGCCGTCTCAATGACCAGAAAACAGGTGCGATGGTCGTGGTTGGTCAGCGTATCCACCAGCAGGATGTGAGTGGACACATTTTAGAGTTAGGGGGTTGGGAACACCTGAATCTGCCAACGGAATTCGAGGAAGCGACGCGCTGTCGTACCTCACTTGGTTGGACAGATCCGCGCAAGGAAGAGGGTGAGTTGCTCTGGCCTGAACGGTTCGATCACGAATCCCTTGCACGGCTCAAGAAACAGCTTGGCTCTCAGGCTTATGCAGCTCAGTATCAGCAGACGCCTGTCCCAAGTGGTGGCGGTCAATTCAGGCGGGAATGGTTCCGGTATTTTCGAGAGACAGCAGATGCTTATCTACTGGAGGGGCGTGCTGTCATCAAAGCGCACTGTGAGCGTGTCTTTATTACTGTAGACCTGGCGATTAGCAGTAAGCAGCATGCGGACTACACGGTCTTTGGAGTGTGGGCAATGACACCAGAGCATGACCTTCTGCTTTTGGATGTGATTCGTGGCCGCTTCAGTAACCCTGAACAGTTCAAGCTGATACAGCGTCTGCATCACCACTATCCTCACGCTTATTTCAAGATCGAGAAGGTGGGCTATCAGCTCGCTCTTGTGCAACAGGCCTTGTCTCAAGGTATCCCTTGCAAGGAGTACCAACCCGTCCGAGATAAGGTCACACGCGCCTCCACAGCCTCTATCTGGTTCGAGAATGGCAAGATCTACTTTCGACAGGGGGGCCTCTGGTTGCATGATCTGGAGACAGAGCTACTGTTGTTCCCGAAGGGGGCACATGATGACCAGGTTGACGTGATCAGCATGGCGGCAGAAGAGGCCACGAACGGCCAGCGAGACATTGAACCGCTGGACATTGATACAGCACAAGCCCTCAGTGGCTTTCTAGGATATTGAGTATGGCACTATGGGGAAAGCTTATGGAAGCTGGAAAGGCGGCTATCGTTGCCGCTAAGCGTGTGTTTGAGGAACAGCCGGAGTACACGGAATACAAAAACCGGGCTGCTGAATATGCATTGTTATGGAGCTATTACAATAATAGCATGTTTGACCGTGTGTCGAACGCCTGGTCAGCGTACAAGGCTAAGTATAACCTCTACCGCAACATTCGAATGATCTACAATCCGACAAAGAGGCTTGTAGACTTTTACGCTGGTGTCGTCTATCCCGGCGCGCTCTCAGAAGACGGGCGAGCTCTTCCTGATGGCGTGCCTGTCGCCATTCCCTTCAGTTCCGATACCCCAACTGAACTGGTACAGGCCATTGCTCAATTTTGGGCATGGAACAACTGGCAGTCACGCAAAAGCGTGATTGTCAGGTATGGGGCCGCACTGGGAAGTGTCCTCATTGAGCTGATCGACGACATTGAGCGAGGGAAAATCACGTCAGAAATCGTCTGGCCGGGGTACGTCAAATCTTTGGAGCTGGATGCTGCGGGCAATATCAAAGGATACGTGATTGAGTACACGGCCAAAGACGAAGCCGGGTCATACCAATATAGAAAAGAAGTAGACAAGGGATCATTTCGGTATTTCAGAGACGACCGCCCCTATGATTATGGCTTTGGCGCTGAGATAGAGAACCCGTATGGCTTTGTGCCTGCCGTCTGGATTCGACACTGTGATACAGGTTCCGACCACGGCAGTCCAGCAATTGCCGGGAGCCTGGGCAAAATTGACGAATTGAACAATCTGGTCAGCCATATCCATGACCAGGTACATAAGGTCATCGGTGCGCCTCTGGTTTTGTGGACAGACGGCAATGTCAACAACTTGTTCGGGGCGAAAAAGCGAGGCTCTACGAACGATTTTGACGAGCCTGCTAGTGAGCAGGAAAGCTTGCTCATGCTGAAAGGGCCAAAGGATGGGAAGGTAGATAGTCTGGCCGGGAATTTGGATCTGTCAGCAGCAAATATCTACATAGACAAACTATTAGCCGAAATTGAGCAGGATCACCCGGAGCTGATCTTTTACCGCGAGCTTCGGTCAATGTCACAGGTGACGGGGCCTGCTGCATCACGCCTGGTCGGAGATGTCGCAAGCCGGGTTCAGGAAGTGCAAGCCAACTATGACCAGGCTTGCATCTCCCTGTTTCGTATGGCCTGTGCAATGGCTGGCTTCCGTGCCAATAGTGGCGCGTGGGGGCGCTCTCTCACACGCCAACAACAGAAGTTCTTACCGTTCTCACTTGAGAGCTACCAGCGCGGAGAATTGGACATGTCGATTATGCCCAGGCCTCTGCTCACTCCAACGCGTCTGGAGCAGGCGCAAGAGAAACAAGCGATTTGGCAGGGGGTCAATCTGGCCGTGCAAGCCGGTGCGCCTCTGGAGTTCGTTTTGCGAGGTGAGGGCTGGACTGATGAGGAGCTTGCGCAATTGGGTCAGGATCGGGTAGAACAGATTAAACGTGATCAGCTCTTGGCACAAGAAGATATTGTGCCAGGGGTGGAGCAATGATTATCAAACATATGTTTCTTCTTCCCGCGTTAATCCAGGCCAGGCGTCATAATACATCTGTCCCATATATGCGGGATGCACTATATATGCAATACAAGCGCAAGCAGGAGCAATGGAATGAAGAGCAGTATCAAACAGCATTGCTTACTCTTGCCTTCCAGTATCCAGCCGATGTGTACAAACATGTTTATAAAGGAGATCTGCATGCAGAGGGAGTCACCGAAGAAAAAGCCGGTTCCACTTGGCAAAGCGATTGAGTGGACAGATGACGATCTGGATGCTCTCGCTCTTGTCAGCGAGACCGATATCAAAGAGGGAGAAGCGCTTTGGCGAAACACTGCGCCTCCCCCTTGCAAGGGGTTAATCGACGCAGAGATTGTTGAGCCAGAGCCGGATAAAAAATGAGTCAGTTCGCCTACAATTACAATCCACGTGCCAGACGCTATGTGGATCTGAAAACGGGCCGCTTTGTGCCAGAACGCATCGTCAGGCAGGCAGTTGATGCTGTGATCGACAAAGAGACTCAGCGCGTCCGCGATCTGTCTCAGCAGCTCGTGGATCGCACGATCTCGCTTGCTCAATGGCAAGTCGGGATGCTTTCTATCCTGAAGCCACTCCATGTGGCGATGGCGATGATCGGCAATGGTGGCGCAAAAAACATGTCGCCAGCCGACTATGGCTTTGTTGGGAACTTGCTCAAGGAACAGTATCTATTTCTCAGGGGCTTTGTGAAGGACATCAAGACCGGCAAGCAAGCATTAGATGGCACCCTCCTTGCAAGGAGTGCGCTCTACACGCAAGCGGCCAGAGGGAGCCATGAAGCGATGAGAGAGCGCGTCGCCCGTATCGGTGGCGCACGCTTGCAACGCTCTATTCTAGGTATCGCGGATCATTGTACGGGCTGTTTGCAAGAAGCCCGCAAAGGCTGGCAACCGATAGGTTCGCTGATTCCAATTGGTCAGCGACAATGCAAGAGCCACTGTCGCTGCACCATGCAATACAAATAATAAGCAGGTACTGACAAACTCTATTCGAGTTGTCTTTACAAATTGAAAGGAATCTGGTACAGTATGAAGAACAACAATACCACGAATACTACTGATGGCGTCCAGGCGGCGACCAGTAGTCCCCAGGCCCAGGCGGCCAACTTGGAACCCCAGGCGGGTGAAAAGTCCTCAGAAAATCAACCATCTCTTGAAGCGTTACAGCGCGAAATTGCCGATCTGCGCAAAGAGAACGCATCCTATCGCAAACGTGCCAAAGAGCAAGAAGAAGCGGCTCGCCTTGCAGGAGATCAACGCCTGAAAGAGCAAGGCCAATATAAGCAGCTTGCAGAGCAGTATCAGGCGAGAGTGAACGAATTAGAGCCGATCTCTGAGCGTTACAATCAGCTTGCATCTCTCCTTGCAAACCAGATTGAGAGCCAGACCAAGGACTGGCCTGACGAGATCAAGGCATTTGATCCCGGAGCTGAAGCACCGATTGAAGAGCGCCTGGCATGGATAGAGAAATCAAAACCGCTGGTGGCAAAGCTTGAGCAGCAAGGACGTGCTGGTTTGCCGGGGAATGCACCAAACCCAAAACCGACAGGGCAGTCACACAAGAGTGAAGCAATCACGACAAGTCTTATGCGCAGTGGTTTATACAACTTTTAAAGGAGCATACGGATACTATGGCCGCAATTACAAAGAGTGGCACCCCTTCACTTTCCAGTGCCACGCCGCCCCCAAATAACCGGTTATCTGGCCTCTACGCGGGTGAAGTTATCGCCGCAGGAGATGCCTGCGTTATCAAAAATGATGGCAAGATCTACCGCGCGAGTGGAGCAGCCAATGATGGCAATGCCGTTGTGGATGGCTTTGCCGCAACTTCTGCTGCACCTGGAGAGTCTCTTTCCCTGTACTGGGGCGTGAACTTCAATTACGGAAAGAATCTTACTCCTGGCACCTCGTTGTATCTCTCAGGGACTGTGCCGGGTGGATTGGATACCGCACCCTCTACAGGCGGTACGACGGTGATTGGCCGTGTCGTGGATAGCACCCGCATTTACGTTCAGAAAAGCTACTAAGTAGTGCCGATGCACTAGAAAGGAAAGAACAGGATGGCATACGGCACCCTCCAAATACTGGATACCTTAGCCGCAAATAGAACGCTGATTGCAGATTATGGCGAAGAGAATACCTACCGTGCTGTACAGCAATTTCTGGACGCGCATAACGAGATTGTAAATATGATGACTTCTGATCTCGTTGAGCAAACGACAGATAGATTGCGTCGTTATGGTGGCGTAGATACCATGACGATGATTGAAGGGGATGAGCACAGCTCGCCAGATGTACAGAAAATAACCACTGGCGTCAACGTCGGCTTCCCTCTCCGCCTATTCCAGGTCGGATTGCAATGGACCCGCAAGTATCTCCAAACTCGTACGGTTGCGGAGATAGCTGCTCAGGTGAACGCGGCCATGACAGCCGATATCAGGAGACTGCAAACCGAGATAAAGAAAGCCATCTTTACCCCCACAAATAATCTCAACTATCTGGATAGATTGGTTGACAATTTGAATCTCCCCATTCGCGCCCTACTCAATGCAGACGGGACACCGCTTCCCCCCGATCCGTATGGGAATGCCTTTGATGGTAATACTCATACGCACTACTTGGCTGTTTCAGCGCTAGATGTGAATGCGCTCAATAGCTTGATTAACACAGTGCTGGAACACTACAACACCGGTACGATCAAGGTGTACATCAGCCAGGCACAAGAAGCAGCAGTCCGCAGCTTATCCGGCTTTACAGCGTATGTTGACGCTCGGGTGCTACCTCCGACTACAACGGCAGTTGGCCGGACGCCGCTTGATACCATGAACATCTACAATCGGGCTATCGGAGTCTTTGGGGCGGCAGAAATCTGGGTGAAGCCCTGGATTCCAAATAACTACTTGTTTGCGTACAACCCGGCGCAGACGAAACCGCTCGCGATGCGGGTGCGAGATGCTCAGTCAGGGTCGCTACGTATTGCCGCTGAGTTAGAATCTTACCCCTTGCATGCCCAGTATATGGAACGCGAGTACGGGATTGCGGTGCAAGAGAGGTCTAATGGTGCCGTTTTGTACATCGGGGGGAGCACATATGTCACCCCGACCTTCTAAGCGAGGTGGATGGAATGCCAGAGAAGAAAACACAGCAAGAAGAGAAGCAGACAGAGCAGCAACCCCTTGCAAGGGTGGAGCCAGAGCGCAAGCTTGACGAGGCCCCTGAAGGCGGGAGATACGTCGTCAATGGCGTGCTCGTTGATGCTAACGGCCAGCCAATCAAGGACAACGCGTGATGGATCGAACAGCCGCCTTGAGCTTCCTTCAGCAAGAATATAGAGAGCTGGCGATAGAGGCCAAGTTTACACCAGAGCAGACAGCCGATGCTTACAGCACGGCTATTGATATGAGCTTGCGCCATCTTGGTGTTGCAGAGCAGGATCTTCCAACGGCCAGTGTTGCGCAAGCCGATACGCTTAAGTTCATCGCGCTTTTGAACTATTACGCGCTCAAGCGGTTTTCACGCTTGCTCGCTATTCGCTTTGATGTGGAGTTGCCCGGCCCGGTCAAAGCGTCTCGCTCACAGGCCTTTGATCGCGTGCAGATGCTTTTGAAAGACGCTGAAGCGGAGCTGGCTGGACTTGATATTCAGGTAGGTGGGCAGACTACACAGGGGTTTCAGCTCGGGCGGTTGCAACTGGATTTTCTGGAGCCAGGTTTAGCAAGCGGGAGTGAGTTCTAAATGACGATTATTAGTGATGAGGACTTACAGGCATTTTCTGACCTGGCAACAGAACTGGCTCTCAAGGATATGTGTGATGTGTTGAGAGAGACACGCACGCCCGACGGGCAGGGCGGTACAGAGATTACATGGACTGTCGTTGCGACGGTGCCATGTGCGCTGATTGATTCAGGGCAATCTCCCCAGGAAGTGGTAATTGCGGAGCGTATGCAAGGCAAAACGCTCAAACGGCTCCTGGTGCCGCGCTTGACCGACATCCGCGGCGCTGATAGGCTCAGAATCAACGGCATCACCTACAAGGTTATTGATCTGTATGACCCAACCTCGTATGAGGTCTTGCGCCGGGTTGCGGTAGAGCAGTTAGCATGACCCTTGCAAGGAGCTGAGATATGGGAGTTGAGATTGTTGGTCTGGACAAAGTGCTTGCTGATCTGGATCAGGCGGTAGACGAGCTGGAAAATCGTACAGAGCAGGAGTTGCTGGCAACGGGCAAAGAATGCAAAAACGAAGCACAGAAGCGGGTGCCGGTGCGGACTGGTCGTCTGAAAAACTCGATAAGCTACGAACAAACAGACAGGTACGAGGTTCTAGTTGGAACGAATGTCGAGTATGCGCCCTATGTCGAGTTCGGGACGCGAAAGATGCAGGCGCAACCGTATCTCTTGCCTGCATTTGAGATTTCTCGCAAAGGGCTTGTTGAAAGGCTCAAGAAGTTATGACCTCACTCGGAGAGATTCAGCGAGCCTTGTATCAGCGGCTTACAGGCGACACCACACTGATGAACCTGGTCAAAGGGATATTTGACGCGAGTTCTGTTCCTGATGCTCAGACTTATCCCTATGTAACCATTGGCGAGGCAACCGAAGTCCCGTTTCATAGCTTTCAGCGGCGCGGCTATGAAGCGACGGTAACACTCCACATTTGGAGTGCAGCAAAAGGATTCAAGGAAGCGCAAGCCATCCTTGCAAGGCTGAATCAGATCCTTGACCAGCAATCGCTTCAGCTTGCAACTATGACGCAGGTTGGTTGCTGGTATGAATTCTCGGAATCTCTCAACGACCCAGAAGAAGATGTACGGCACATGCCTGTTAGATACAGGATTGAGACACAGGAGTAAGAACTATGGCAAAAGCGGCTTATAGTGCAGTGATCAAAGTAGGCAGCACTATTGTGCACGACATTTCGAGCGTGGAACTTCCTTTCAAGACCGACTTAGAGGAAACTACTGCATTTAGCAGTAGTGCGCCCGGTACCAAAACGTTTATCCCAACCTTGCGAGGGATGGAAACAAAATTGTCGGGAAACTGGAATGTAGGCGATCCCGGCCAGCAAGCGTTAGAGGACGCCTATTTCGGGCGGCAGTTGGTACAGCTTGAGATATCTCCCGATGGGGTGAAGAAATATTCCTTCGATGCCTGGATCGGTGAATACTCGATCAAGGCCGATGTGTCAGGGAAAATCGAGGTTGAGTACTCCGTCACAATAAATGGTGACGTGACGCGAGCATAAGGAGCTTCCAGATGGCGATTGCCGCGTATAATTCACAATTCCTCGTTGCATCCAAGCCAAGTGTTCCTTTTGTCAATGAGATGCTCACCGATGTAGGAGATCACAAGACCTATGTGATCGCGAACTCGACAAAACGGTATCTTGATCGGGACGTGCCAGTTATCGTTGAAACCAGCTCAGACGGTACGACCTGGACTCCGGTCAGCACAGGCTTCACTCTCTATCGTGTCGCTGCTCGCGTCGTCTTTGACTCACCGCAAGATCCGACCTTGCAAGTGCGTCTGGCCTCTGGCGCGTTTTATCCGTTCAGCCAGATAGGCAATGCGAAAAGTGTCGAATTTACGAGCAAAACAAATCTGGAGGACAGCACAACCTTCAATCCTACCGGCGCGAAGTTCTACACCCCGACCTTGCTCGAGGGGGAGCTAAAGGTTGACAGGTTTTGGCTTAATCATGATCGGGTGAAGAATTTGCAAGAGCGAGACCTGCTCATTGTCTCTTATGTCTCCCCTACAGGCCGCAGGTATGAGGGGTACGCTTACGTATCCGAGTGCAATATCAAAACTGAAGTCTCGGCACTCATTGAAGAGGGCTTAACGTTCCAACTCACTGATGAGTTTTTCAAAGCGTAAACTTACAACATCACAAAAGGACAATATGAGATGAAGCCTGCAGAAATCAGAGCAAAATTCTTTAATAGACGCTTAAAGGTGCAAGACCTTGAGGTTACTCTTCCCGGTCTGGAGGGGCTAAATGGAAAGCTTGCTCTCAGAGAGTTGACCGCGAAAGAGGTCGTCCAGGCTGAACGCCTGAGCAAAGATGAAACAGGGCGGAACGAGGCATTAGAAACCGCTGCTTTTGTCACTTACTCTCTCATCACCCGAGAAGGGAATGAACAAATCTTCTCTGAGCAGGACATTGATGGCGTGGCGGGATTTGGGATGTCAGTGCTTACCCCGATTGCCGAGAAGATTCGGGAACTCTCCGCAATTGACGCAGACGAAACCCAAAAAAACTTGAAGCAAACGACCTCGAATACTTCTCCTACTTCCTGACGGAAACCGTCGGGGCAGGCAACACCAGAGACGAGTTCCTTGAGCGAATGAGTGCCAGTGAGTTTGCTGGGTGGCAGGCCTACTTCTCGATCAAAGCCAAGAGAGAGAAGCAGGCTATCGAGAAAGCGAAGAAAGAAGCGGCAAAGAGGCGATAAATGGGGATTCTATCCGGACTGATTGTGAAATTGAGTGTAGACATGTCCGGCCTGAAAAGCGGAGTGGCACAGGCAAAAAGCCAGCTCTCAGTTGTGTCATCCTCTGCTTTCAGCACAGGCAAAGCTCTCCAGAGCATGGAGGGCAGTGGCAATATGTCCAAAGCTGTGACCAACGTCGAAGCTGCGAAAGCGCACCTTGTCTTGATTGAAAGCCAGGTGCGCAAAGCTCGTGAACAACTGCAAAAGCTTGAGCATGCCGCCAACGCTGGTGAGGCCGTCTCCGGCGTGGAAGAGGCCCGCGCTAAGCTGGTCTCGCTTGAAAAGCAAGCCCAGGACGCCAGAGAAAAGATCAAGCGTCTTGAGGACTCTAACACAGGGCAGAAGCTTGCCGCGGAGTTCCATCAGGCGTCTACTGCCGCCAGCTCTTTCAGCTCGCGTATCAGTTCCATGTCCTCTCATTTTAAATCCCAGCTCGAGGGGATGAAGGTGGCGGCGATGGGACTGGGGACAGCCCTCACCGGTGCACTGTCCCTCGGGGTCGGGGCCGCGATCGGTCTGGGGACGGCTATCTTTAAGTCAAGCGGGCAGATGGAACAGACCGAAATCGCCTTCAAGACCTTGATGGGCAGTGCCAGCGATGCCAAGAAGATGCTTCTGCAGATTGAAGATTTTGCTGATAGCTCTCCCTACGATTTTCCGCAACTAGCAGACACATCTCAGAGGCTCCTTGCCATTGGCATCAACGCCAAAGACATCATCCCCATTCTCACCGATCTGGGGGACGCAGTAGCCGGTTTATCTCTCGATAAGTCGCAGCTCAGCGATTTGGCCGGCATCTTCGGGCAAATGATGGCTACGGGCAAGGCGACATCTGAGGACTTGATGCAAATCGCTGACAGGAAGATCCCTGTCTGGAAATATCTGAGCGAGCAGCTTCATATGTCTCAGGAGGAGGCACGAAAGCTCGTTAGTGATGGTCTTTTACCTGCCGGCAAGGCTATCGATCTGATCAGGAAAGGAATTCAGCAATCCAACCTTGCAGGGGCAATGAAAGCGCAAGGCGAAAGTGCCTTTGGCTTGCTTTCAACAATCCTGGACAAAGCCGGGAAGGGCTTGCGCCTCTTTGGAGAGGGGGCGTTTAATTCCATGAAGGGTGGCTTGCAGCAGCTCGTAAGCCTGTTATCTTCTCCTGCATTTATGAATTTTGCTCAAGGAGCAGGCAAACTCTTAGGCGATACTCTTGCGGGCATTGGTTCCTTTATTTCCACAAATGTCGCGCCCGGCTTCTCCCGCCTGGTTGATCTCTTCGGCAAGGCTGGGGAGGTACTTAACAAAGGTGGTGGCTGGTCTAACTTTGTCCAGAGCTTACAGAATCTGGGCAATACCATAGCCTCCAATATCGCGCCACACCTGACCCCGCTGGCAGATGGGCTGAAAGGGCTTTTTAGCGATGCTAATGTCAAAGCCGGTGCAGGCATCCTGAACCAAGCGTTCCAGGGGCTAGCAGACGGAATCAAGCTAATACAGCCTCATGTTGGAACGCTTTGGAATGCCTTGATGCTGCTTGGCACTTTTCTGACCACCACTTTCAAGCCGGTCTGGGATCAGCTCGTTGCTACCTGGAAAAATCAGCTTCTTCCAGCCTTGCAAGGTATCTGGCAGGGACTTCAGCCGTTGCTCCCCTTGCTTGCAGGTATTGGATTAGGCGTTGTTGCCTTTTTTATCGGTTCATTCTCCGCTGGGATGTCCTTCCTGTCCACCTTCATTCAAGGTCTGATTTCCTTTATCGGTGGCTTGGTGCAGTACATCAGTGGGGTATTCCAGCTCTGGAGCGGTCTCATCATGTTTTTTGTTCACCTGTTCACAGGCCAATTTGACCAGCTTGGTGCAGACCTGGGGAATATCTGGGGGGGGATTGTCAACATGGTGTCGGGTGCATGGAGCATGATCGTAGGGATCTACAAGATGGGGGTGCAGTCAGTCATATCCTACGTCTCCGGCTTTATATCTGGCGTGATCGGCTTTTTCCAGTGGCTCTTTGACGTGCTGGTCGGGCATTCCATTGTGCCAGATCTGGTCAATTCCATCGTGTCCTTCTTCCAGAACATGGGCAAGTGGGTTTCTGATACGGTGTCTCATTTTGTGTCCAATATCGTCGGCTTTTTCGGTAATCTCTACAATCAAGCGACCGGCAAAGCAAGTGAGATTGTGTCAGGTATTGGTAGCTTCTTCAGCGGGCTTCCTGGACAGGCCTGGCAGTGGATGAGTGACTTCGGTGCGAATTTGATCGGTGGTCTGGGCAATCTCGTTGGCTCTGTAGGCCAAAAGGCCAAAGAGATCGCTGACACCATCTGGTCATATCTCCACTTCTCAACGCCTGAGATCGGGCCGCTTGTTTCGGTGCGGGACTGGATGCCAGATTTTGGCGACATCCTGGTATCGGGCCTTGATCGGCAGATCGGGCGCGTAGAGCGTGCCAGCTCGCGGCTTGCCACCGCGATGACGCCACAAATTGACTATCCAGAGCCTGCCGGAGCAGCCGTCATGCAGGCGGTGCAGGTTGCCTTGCAAGGGGATGGACGCCCGATCGTGCTGGAGGTTGACGGCCGCGTCCTGGGTGAGATCAGCGGCAACTACATCGCCAACAGATCACGGACAAAGGTAGGTGTCAGGTAGATGAGCAGCAAAACGCTATCCGTTTATCTCAACGGTGTCAATGTCCTTGCCTCTGTTGAACTTGAAACAGAGGACACCATTGAGCAGAGGGCAACAGCACGCGTTAAGGTGCTTGACACGTTTGGCACGGCCGACTACTACCCCGGACTCAAACTGGAGATCAAGGCAGATGATGAGCTGATCTTTTCCGGCTATGTGGATCGGGTAAGCAAGCACAATCTCTTTCCCAATCCCCACACCAGCTTTGATATTGACGCCATCGGCAAGCACTACATTGCAGACAAACGGTTCTTCAGCGGCAAGGACTACCGTAACCAGTTAGCAGGTGATATTTTTGTAGACTTGCTCAAAACCTCCTTGCAAGGGGAAGGGATCAAGCAGAACTTCACATCCTACCGCGAGTCCGATGTTGCCGCCTTTCAGCAAGGAACCCTCTCGAATACAGTTACCACAACCGATGAGAGCGGCCGGGATGTGCTCACACTCTCACCTGCTGGCACACCTCTTCTAAAGGAATACAAAGATTTTACAAGCTGGCTTGCGCCAAACACATACAGTAGCCTTGAGATAGGGCCGGATAAGTCATTGCGGCTGCGCTCTAGCGGGGCGGTGAGCTTTCGCGCCCGGTGTTCCAGTACGAGCGCTGGCAACACCTATCTCTACGTGAAGATCTACAATGGTGGGTACACGATCCAGGCAAATGATTTCCTGCAGTATGAAGTCTGGGTCAGTTCGACGTCGCCTGAGATCAAAGCGAGTGTTGACATCACGCTCACCGATGGGACATCGCTGCGAGATATTCACAATTTTTATTCAAATGATGTAAATGACCTGGATCCTCATCCTTCAACCGATTTAAAAGGATGGGCTGATGATAAATGGTATGAGAGAAGATTTTGGATCTCAGTCCCCACTATAAATTGGGTAGGGAAGAAAATCGCCTATGTTTCTCTTGGCTTCGAGGGAGATCAAGCAGGCGTTTATCAGGCCTTTTTTCGAAACATCAGGATTTATAATTCTGCGTCCAATGCTACAAAATTGTGGATTTTCGATAGCTCTTCTTCCAGCCTCCCGTTTGTGCCTAAAATCGTGAGAACATATGGCTATACCGACTTGGCTGTATCCTACGTTCGATCCTACGACAAACGCGGCTCTGTGACGTTTGCAGAGCCGACCGCGCTTTCGACTGTGGGCATTTACAAAGGAAGTCATCTCTCATATGTTGCCGATCTCCCAGACAAGACCACCTCCCGTGTGCAGGTCAGCGGCGACAATGGTATCTCCTATCTGGACGCTCCTAATGTTACGGCCCTCCCTTGCTTTGTGCCAGGGCAAGACCTGACAAAGCCGGGGGTTGGTCTCAAGTGGAAGTTAGACCTTGAAAACGGCTCACCAGACCCGACCATTTCGCCTGCCTTGAGATTATTCAGCTATCAGATCAATCCGGCGGCAAATACAACCAAACAAGACGCGCTTATCCTCTACCAGAACAAGGCAAGTTGGCAAACTGGCACGTACAATAACGTGCGCTCTGATTCAGACGAGATCAAGCTGAATCAGTACACCAGAAACTGGGATGATGGGGATGAGACCGGACTAACCTTTTTCGCGTCAAATGGCTATGGCGGAGCCGGAATTCGGCAAGCCGCCTACTTCCTGAATATTGACCCTCAGCACGATCTGAGGGCGCGTCTCAATTTCGCCGGGGGCGGGATCTGGACAAACTTCACTGCTGAAATAGATATCCTGCTCGGCAACGACTACGCGGTTGCCGGGCTGGAATACAGGACGAGCAATTATCCCGCCACCCGGCAGGCCCCGTTAAATTCCTTTGCCTACTTCGCGGGTTTTAGCACCAGTCTGCTTCAATTCGGCAAAGGCAGTAACTCTGCAAGTTCGGGATCGTGGACACAGCTTGCAAGTACGGCTCTGACCTTTGAGAAAGGCAACTGGCACCGGCTCAAGGTGGTTGTCAATGGGGCAACGCATAAGATCAGCATTGACGATGTGGAATACATCTCTGTCACCGACTCGACCCATGCCGGGCCGGGATATATCGCCATGCGGATTTATAATTCTCAAGCGGTATCAGGCGGCATTATTCAGGAAGCCAGATTCGACAACTTTGGCATTGTGTCTTCTTTGCAGGGCTCCTGGACAAGTCCCGCTCTCAACCTGTCGGGTGTGGGAGCCAACATTGTCGGCTCGCTCATCAATTTTCAATATGATGAGCCGGTGCCAAGTGATGTCTCTTATAAAGTGGAGTTCTCCCCGGACAACGGCGCGAGCTGGCAAACTGTCGGCAAAGGACAGCCAGTCCCGGCCTTGCAGAAGGGCGCAAACTGTACGAACATGACCCAGGCACGCTTAAGAGCGACACTCTCCACAGAGTCCGTCAGCGTCTCTGCACGGATAACAGGCCTCTCTTTGGCTGTTGTGAGCAACTATCACGCGACAGGCTCACGCGTGACGCCAGCAATCGTGTTAGAGCTTGCAGATCGCGTCGGGTCAACAAGTCTGTCCTGGGACGGAAGCCAGCCACAAAATACGAGTACGAGCATACAAAGCTCGTTTGATGGGGTGTCATGGTCAAATGTTGGAGCTGGCGCAAGCGGTGCTTCTGCTCTCCCTGGTATTGTTGGCGCACAAGAGCCAGTTATAGACCAGTTCGATTCTGACACACAGCGCGACTACTTCTCTCAATTCCTTGCAGGGGGTGATGCCGCTGTATGGACGTGGGATACAGCCAATAGCCGCCTTTCTGTCTCCAATGGCCTCAATGCAGTGCTACGCCCGACACGGCTCACGCCCGGCATGGAAGCAGTGGTTGTGTTTGACAGTGATCGCTCAGAGAACGGGGGCGCGGCTCTCTGCTTGAACAATGGCAATGCCTATTCCTGTGTTGTGCGAGATTCAGCGGCAACAAGCCAGCCCAACACCGCACAAATCTACCGGGCAGAAAACGGGACAAGCTCTCTCGTTGCTGCTGCTTCCATTTCGTTTGTGAGAGGCACGCCACATCGGTTCCGCTTCCAGCGTGTAGGCAACACCGTTTCCTTCTGGATGAATGGCGAGCTGCTCTGTGAGTATCCCGATACTACCCCCTTGCAAGGGGGCTACTCTGGCTTGTATTCAGCGGGCGGGCAAAACACCTTCAACTTTGCCTCCTTCCAGGTTTTGAGTTCGCCATTATTCCAGACAAACCTGTATGTGAAGACTGTGCTGAGTACAGATGATCCCTTGATGTCGCCATCACTCAATGATCTTGCTGTGACTATCCGGCCTGAAAGCATTGCAGATGGCGCACTCATTGCCAGCACAGACTACTCAATAGCGAGTGGCAAGCCTACCAGCATCGCGGCCGTCTTTGATGACCTGGCAAAGCAGAGTGACGCCCTCTGGTTCTTTGACCATGACGGAACACCGTATTTCCGGCGGCGCGAGGCAGAACTTGCGCCCTGGATCGCGACTGCCGATTTGATGGAGATTCAGAGCTTTTCTCTGGAAAACACGCAGGAGAGCTACCGCAACTCGCAATGGATTACAGGGGCCATCGACATTGTACCAATGACCGAAACCAAGAAAGCCGATGGTGAAGCGTCATCCTGGACGCTCGGCTATCCGGTAGAGGCGATGAAATCAATCAGCGTCGATGGCGTTGCTGTGAGCTACGCAGCTAAAGGCGCAACTGGAGCCGTCTTCTACTTCGAGAGAGGGTCAAACTCACTCAGTAGCGATGACTCGAACAAGCTCCGAGACGGACAGATCATCGAAGTCCAGTATGACGCTCAGGTGCCCATTTCGGTCAACGTCAGGGATGAGCAAGAGATAGCTTCTCGTTCAGCTCAGGACGGGACAAGTGGTATCGTCGAAGTCAACGAGGATGTTGACAAGATGCCCAAGCGGCAAGCTCTCGCCCTGGCTGTAAGCAGGTTGAAGCAGTACGCCCAGAAAGGTCATGTGCTTTCGTTTGTGACTCGCAAACCAGGCCTCAAAGCCGGACAGCTCCTGCATGTCTACCACCCGGCTTATGGTCTCAAAGATGCGCCCTTCCTCATTCAGAGTGTCGCACGATCGTGGGTGCCAACAGTTGATGAACAAGGCGTGCCGGTCTGGCAGGAAAAATACACAATCAAGGCCGTGCAAGGGGCTGTCGTGTCGGACTGGACGGCCTTCTTTGCAGACTAGAAAGGATTCTTTGTATATGCCAGATTCGATACAGCAGCAACTTGCTGCTATCTATAAAAAGATTGATGAACTGCCAAGCTCTTATGTCAATCTCAAAACTCATGAAGTGCAAATCAGAATGCATGAACAAATGATCCAAGAAAATCAAAAAAGGATAGACAATCTAGAAAGCCAGCTTTCGGTGTTGCGCAAAGAGTGGGGGATAGATTTAAAGGAAGCCAATTCGCGGCTAGAGACCATGAAAGAGAAATTTGATAAGCAACTCGATGATATCCAATCATCTAGCCAAATTTTAGCCGAGAGATTCATCATCCTTTCCCGCACGCTCTACTGGTTGCTTGGTGTTCTATCGTCTATCCTCATTGCGGTTATTATTGCCTACTTAACCAGATTTATTCATTGAAGGAGCTATCTATGCAAAACATCTACATTTCTATCCCAGAATATCGCCAACCAGCACAGCCGACAAACTTTGATGATGCTGTGGCAAGCCTCAACCGTTCGGGCGGTTTCTGGCGCATTCAAACACTTGAGAAGGCCACTGGCAACGTGACTCAAGAACAATGGCTGGAAAACGCCTACACGGATAATGGCGTGTTGACCATGTTCAAGGCGTTGGCCGGTGCAAGCACTCCGAGTACACCCCCCGCCTCAATGATCGCCATTGATCAATCTCTGGGTATGGCCTCGCTCTCTGCCGCCATTCCCGCGGGGGGCAACGTGACAAGCATCCAGATCGGCTCTCTGATAGGCGCTTCTATTCCAAGCGGGACAAAGCTGGTCATCAATGCAGGGACTTCTAACACCTTGACAGTTGTCACGACAGCCGCCATCTCAGGAGCCGGAACCGTGGGTGTTCAGTCAACTCCCGGGCCAACATCAAGCATCCCTGCCGGCTCATGGGTCAGGTATGACTATGCCAGTGTCCCGACAGCCGATCCAGGCGCGCTTACGTCTCCTGTGTCCTATACGGCTCCTTTACCTGCTGCACAGTTTACGTATGCAGTCAGCGGGGGCAATTCTGGGTATGGGAATCGCAGTCTGACCGTCACGAACAACGGGGCTTACCTTTTTAGCACGACAGGCACACCGCCGGCCGTTGCCGCCTCATATACAACGGCCTGGCTGGTCAGTGCTAACCCGGTAACAGCAACGACACACACCTTTTTGCGTGTGCCGTTCGACGCCCCTTTGATCATCTCTGACTCGTCAAATGGCCTCATCACTATCACTGAGAAGCTGTAATGGCTGTTTTAGCGCAAGACAATTTCAATAGAGCAGCAGTTTCAAACGGGTGGGGCATGGCGACTGATGGCAAAATCTGGGGAGCCGCTACCAATGACCCGCCTGAGGGTGGGTACTTGGATATGCTCTCAACCAACGGGACGCAAGGGCAAATACGCAACAGCCCGAGTAATCCCGGCTCCCGTTTGCACTACCGACTCGGTTCGGCAAGCACTGGAAATATGGAGCTGCTTGCTACCTTTATTCCTGCCTCGACATCTGATGAGTTCGGGCTTGATGCACGACTCAGTGGGAATGCAGGAACAAGCAACCTGACAGGCTACAGATTCAACTTAAGTTCTGGCTCTCTGCTCATTGCGCGGTTCGTCAACAACAGCACAACGCAGACCTGGTCAGGCCCGGCAAAGTCGATTACTGCCAACACCGCATACAAGATGCGGTTTCGCGTTACAGGAAGCAACCCAACCCGGTTACAAGGGAGGCTTTGGCTCGCGAGCAGTCAAGAGCCGAGCACGTGGGATATGGATGTATCTGACTCCAGCCCGGTTCTGACTGGTGGTTACGGTGTCACCGCTCTTCCGAGTTCAGCATCATGGCTCCGTGTAGATGACCTGACCGTTACCGACAGCGGTGCACCAACGGTGACAGGAAGCGTGACCGAAACCTTGCAGACCCCCTTGCAAGGGAGAGAGCGCGTCACGCTCACGGGCTGGCGACTGGTCAACGAGTTTTCTCGCGGCTCTGAAATGGTCATGAGTGGGCCTGTTTCGGTGGCGCGAGTTGTAGAGACGGTGCAACAGGTTGAGCAGGTTCTTGCAAAAGCTCTCCCCTTCACACGCAGAGATATCACCGAAAGCTCGCGGCAGTTTGAGAGCGTTCAGATTGCGATGCTACGTGCCAGCGATCCTGATGCGCTGATGCAGGTATCAGACCTGGTGCAGCAGTATGAGCGTGTCATGCATTCTCTTCTTGCGCCTTCCATCGAATATTGCGCAAAAATCTATTATGGCGGTGGGCAATATGGGGAGTTAGATGTGCAGCTCAAGGGGAGCCCCGATCTGTACGAGCTGCGCACCGTTCGACAAGTCAGCAATTTCCTGCAAGCGCATCTCTATCCCGAAGTTATCAGGCAAGATGCCCCGGTCTTTTATGATAGGTGCAACCAGGATACTGCGCTCTCCTTGCAAGGGGGGGTTACCACGAACGAGCCGGGAGTGATCGCTTCTGATCCGTCCATCCGCTTTGACGGCTCTACCGGCTATGGCGTCGTAGCAAACATGACGCTGAAGGACTGGAATCAGTACAGCCTTGAGCTGTGGATCAAGTTCGCTGATCTGTCGCGCAATGGCTACTGTAGCCTGGTCGCAACTGACAATCCAGTTTCTACCAATCACGGGATGAGGTTGGATGTCAGTACAGGATCGTACCACGCTCTCTATGTAGCCAATGGCTATGAGGATTTTTTCAACTCCATTGATGTTCCGACCACGTGGCAGTTCAACCAGTGGTATCACGTCGTTGCCACGTATGACAACACGAGATTAAAGCTCTATCTCAACGGCACAAAGGTCGGAGATATCGCTTCATCAGGCAATCTCTCCAATCCTGCTTATGCGCTTACCCTTGCAAGGAATCCCGTCCTGAGCACGTTTTTTGCCGGGTGGATTGATGAGTTTGCACTGTATTCTTATGCGCTTTCACAGACTCAAATAACCGCTCATTATCAGGCTCGCAATAGTTTGTAGACAAGGAGATTCTCTATGGCAAATCTCAATATCCAGTGGCTAGAGGCCGCGCATCATTGGGAAGGTCGCGAGGGCCAGCAACCGCGCTGGCTCATCCTGCATGGGACGGCGGGATTTCACCGTGCATACGATTGCGCGGCCTTTTTCGCAGATCCCGCTACTCAGGCCAGCGCGCACTACATCATAGGACTTGATGGCGAGATCTATCAGTGTGTCAGTGAAGATGATGCTGCCTGGGCCAATGGAGCGGTTACAGGCCCGGCAGGGACCGGCGGCGACAGTGTGCATCATGACGCCTGGTGGTCAGATCTAGGCCTCAATCCGAATCTCGTCACCATCGCCATTGAGCATATCAAGCCAAGCACTGATAATTCAGATGAGCTGACAGAGGCGCAGAAGCGTGCCAGTTTCCAGCTCATCAAGGACATCTGCCAGCGGTGGGGAATCCCGAAGCGTTATGCTGATGCCCGGGGCGGCATTACAGGCCATTTCTCAATGGATCCAGTCAACCGCACCGGCTGCCCCGGGCCCTATCCCTGGGATGAATTATGGAGTTTTTTGAATGAAAATGAAGGAGACCAAAAAATGGGAATACCAAACGGTTGGAAAGATGATGGCAAGACGCTGATCGCACCGAACGGGGTCAAAGTGGTGCAGGGCTTTCGCGACTACGTGCTTGCTCACGCATGGCACCCCGGGAACTGGCCGCTTGAGAGTGAGCATGGAGCAACCCCGCTTGAGATCAGTAATCCGAGCCTGGGTGGCGGCACGCAACAACGCTTCCGCTGGACAACCCTTGAATGGACACCGGCAAAGGGCGTTTTTGAGGCCTGGAGCGGGCAAGAATGGATCAAACTCCGTAGCGAGTACGACCGCCTCACAGGCCAGGTGAAACAGCTCCAGGATCAGCTTGCAGCCGAAAAAGGAAAGAATCATGCTATCGAAGTCGAGAAGCTGAAGCAGCAGCTTGCTCAGTACCAACAGGTAGCAAAGCAGGCTCTTACAGCCCTTCAATCAATCAAATAGAAAGGATTCATAATAGTGACACTTGAACAGCTTATTATGCTCATCAACCTGGTTGTCCCTTTTATTGTGCTGCTTTCTGCTCTGCTTTTGCCGCGGCTCTACGCCCGGTTGCCAGAGCAGGTACAACGGACCGTGCAAGAGGTTGCTCACACAGCAGTACTGGCAGTTGAGCAGCAATTTGACGGGTTGCCTGGAGAGCAGAAACGACAAAAGGCCGTTGACCTGATTATTGCCATGCTCCAGGCCGTTGGGCTAAAAAGCATGAACCCGACGCTGATTAATGCAGCTCTCGAGGCTGCTGTCAGGGCGATGAATCAGGTTGAGAAGCCTAAACCATAAACAAAAAGAGGTTGACTCGTCAAAAAGTCAACCTCTTGTTTTTCTCCAATAATTTCTTCAATTTTCACAACGATAATAAACTGTCAATATCGCTGAGAAGCTGTGTCAGTTCGTCTTGCGGTGCCTCTTGCGCTATTATGGTCGCGTCAAAGTCAAGCCCCATCACGGTTATGCCCCCCGGTGCAAAGGCCAGGAGAGCAACAGCTTCAACCAGCTCAGCGAGATAGGGCTGTTCACGTCCGGTCCCGTCAGGGTACAGGATGAGATCGCCAAAGCTGGCGATATCTCGCGTGTACCCCCGAATCCGTTCGATGTCTACAGGGGTTGGCCCGCCTTTCCTAAGGTGGTCCCGAATCCGCGGGGGGACACACTTTTGAAGAAGTGTCCGCAAGCGGCGCGCGTTTGGATCGTCTCTCAAGTTATGCTCCGTCTCACTCCTTAGAAGCATCTTTAATAAGTTCACAGGAAACCTGACAAACGTCGGGGTTCCAAAACACTCCGATGATGGAGCCATTATCGAAGATAATGCTAAAACTGCCAAGATCGTAATCGTCAGGGAAGAAGATTTGAGCATTCGAAGGTAGCTTGACCAGGAAACACCCAGAAAAAACCTCCTTGATTTCACAGCCATGCTCAACCCACCACTGTTGTGATGGCATTTTTGCACCACTTAATGCAACAACCATATTTCCTACTCCTTCCTATAAAAATGTGTCCACAAGCGGCGATCATCTCTCCAGTTAAGTTCCAATTCATCTCTCCTTGCAAGGAACAGCGCATTCAGCCTTGCCTGTGATCTTCTCCCAGGCCTGCCGGAGATTCCGACAGGATATGCGCCAGCATTCGTAATATAAATTTTCCTTCTTCTCTTCAATAGCAGGATGATTATGCCAGCGCCCTGCTTCCCAGTATTCGGCGAACTTCGTCGCCATGAGTTGAGCATAATTACCATCCACACTCGTAACTGTTGCGAAGATGGAAATATACCTATACAGCTCCATCTGTCGCTTGGGGCTGCCACCAAGTAGATGGACGCGTCGCCCAGCCAATTCCCACGGGAGGAACTGGGCCGCGCCGTAACTGCTCGGCACCGAGAAGCCAATGGCGACTTCTGGTGGGAGCAACTGAAGCTGTTCGGACAGCTTAGGGACTACCAGGGGGACCTCGCAATATTCCGCAAGCTGCTCGTATTGCTTCATTGCCCGTTTGATCTCGCTGAGATCTGTCTGCTAAGCAGACAGATCTGGTACAGTTGCATATTTGGGACGAAAAAGGCGGACTATCTCAAGGTGGCGCTCGAAATCTGCTTTTTTGTAGTTAATATCTATAAATGTCATATTGAATGGAGAGGGTGTCGCATCAGAACGCTGTCCGAGCTGCCAGCCCTCTTCTAGCGCGATTCTTTGCAAGCCAATATTTCCGCCCGCACAGTAAATCAAGTCCATCTCTTCCCCCCCCCCCCTTGCAAGGGCTACTCGTCGTCGTCGAGATCCTCTTCCGGATCGTCATCGTCGTCAACCTTCACACCCGTTATTTGCTCGGCAAGCTGCCGGGCTCGCTGCCTGATGTCTCTGAGCATATTGCTACAGTGAGGGGATGCCCCCTCGCGATAGGTATAGAGCGGGGTAGCCAATGTCTTTGTGGGCAACGCGAAGATATCAAGCGCTATCCAGGATTGTTGAATCAAATCTTGCTTTCTCGATTCAGGATCGACGACCGTTAGCTTGATCGCCTTCATTAGTGTTTCCAGACGCACAACTTTCCAGGGGGGAATTTCCCTTGTTGTATAATCACAGATATATATTTTTGAGGGGACGCTGTCGCCAACTTTCAGCCGAGCAAGCTCCCGATAGATTTCTTCTGCCCTTGCAAGGGGCGGGATTTTGGCTCGTTTCGGCCTGCTCTGGCTCTCCGCCTCTTCAACCCAAAGGGATTGTTGATCTAAAGAACTCATTGCTCTTGCCTCCGCTCAATCTCAACAATACTTTGAAAAATTGGAAATATTTGTTGAGGGACAATGGCATTGCCAAGAGCTTTTAGCCGTTTTGCTCGGTTGGGATCCCGTTGGGTTGTAGTTCTGGGAGGTTCCCAGAGGTATTGTGACTCTCCTGGTTGGGCTGGGCTTTGATATCGGTCCATCCCGGTGGGAAGCCCATAAGGCATTCTACCCACTCGGGGTTGAGCCACTGAGCATCCTGCTCTGGTGCGGTGTTGTGCCATCGCACTGCTATGCTCAGTGGCATGCCAAATCCGTTCCCATTGCGGGCCTTTTTCCGGACTGCTTCTCTTCTTTGCTTCCAACGCTCCAATGCTTCCCCGTCGTTGGGATTGCTCGCGGCCGGAGTAGGCCACAATGAAGAGACGATCGCGTCGGTGGGAGGCTCCAACCTCGTGAGCCCCATAGACCGCCCACGCCACATGATACCCCAACGCGTCCAGGTCGGCGATGATACCCCCGAAAACCTGTCCAGCGTCAACTGAGAGTAGCCCCGGGACGTTTTCTCCCACAAACCAGCGCGGGAGCGTTTTCCCAAGAATCCTACGAATTTCAGGCCAGAGATTGCGTTCGTCGCTCCTCCCTTTTCGTTTCCCTGCCTGAGAGAAGGGTTGGCAAGGGAAGCCACCAACCAGAAGATCGATTTCCCCAAATTCATCGCCTCGTACCTCACGAATATCGCGCATCCGCGCTACTTGCGGCCAATGCTGCTGTAAGACACGCGTGCAAAATGTATCAATTTCAACTTGACCAACAACCTGTATTCCTGCCCATTCGGCTGCCAGATCGGCACCACCGATCCCAGAGCACAGCGACAACATTTTCATGGGCGCCCCTCCAAATGCTGAAGCAGATGTTGAAGTAATTTTGAATAATATTGGTCGCGCTTCATTTCTGTCTTGCGCTGCTTCATACGCATCAAGCGAACGCGCAAGACCAACATACTTAAAAGCATCATTTCAAATCCTCTCTCGAATCATGAAGTATAGTAGCGGTAATAATTTCAAAGATACGACGCTCGCGCTCCACACTATCAGGAATGTATGGAAGTTGCTCTATTTTTTCAGCCGCTTCAGGAAAGAATGTCTGCAAAATGCGATTCTGGTTGTGCGCCTGTTGCTGCCAGCGGAACAGACATTCCCGTTCCTGGCGCAAACGAGCTTGCAGGCGCGCTCGTTCCAAAAACAACAAAAACAAATTGATGATCAGCACCACAAAGATCACCAGAAAAATGATTGTTTGCATGTCCTATTCCCTTTCTTGCGGGAACACGTACGCGCTTCCCTTCTCAAACAAACTGAGCTGACGCCGCACAGCTTTTCGATTCAGCCAGAGCACCTCTGTACGCACTTGCCCCTTTTCTGCCAGTGCTGGCATGCTCACACGCTGCCAGTGGGCTAATCGTTGATCATAGAGCGGATGAGCATAACCAGAGAGGACAACTGGGCCGCTATGCCGATCCAGGACCTCAAGCAGACGAATATGATCTTTTTCATCATTTTGGCTCGTTTCGTCCTGTTCTCTGATTCCGCCTCACCTCTCTTGCCTCCTATCCTCAAATGGCTCCAAGAGGGCCCGAAGCATCCCTTCATAATCCACCTCTTCAGGCTCGTCTTGTTGCACCTTGTGTTGTTGCGCCTCTTGCTGAAGCACGTGGACTCGCTCCAGGCATTGCTGAAGCGAATGGCGCAACTCCGCGCATTCAGCGTCCTGAATGTGACGCTCTCTTTTCAGCATGAGCAAGAGGACGGCGATAATGCCGCCCTCCACTGCAATTATTCCCATCAAAATATGCATATGTATCTCCTTTTATCAGCAGGTGTGTGGCTCAGGCTTACTTTGATACCAATGCCCACACAGAATACAAAACTCTCTATCCACACCAAGCGCTTCTTTTAGCTTCTGGGTCTGCTCCAGAACATACGCTTCACGCTCTTCTTCCCCCCAACCAGCTTCCTGGGCGACAAAGTTGACCTCGATCAGCGCCTGAAACGCATCGCGCGCATTTTTGAGACGCGTGAGTGCGTCTGCCTCTAATTTTCCTTCCATCATTCCTCTCTCCTTGAAAATCTCTTATCTACACAACACGTCATAGCCAGCTCCCGCCGGATCATACCGGTAGGGGATCGCAAGTCCCCTCACTTCTAGCGGGTAGTAGTATTTCAGCGAAAAGCCAATCTCCAAGAATCTAATTGCAGACAACAATATGACCGAAGGGTATGTTTTCCGTGCTCTCACGTATTGATCAACGGCTTGCTCAACGAGCTTCAAGGTATCCCGCTCCTGAGACTCAATCCGCACGTATGGCCGGCCCTGCGCGTCCAGCGGCAGGATTGGTTCGGTTTCAAAAGGCCTGACGACTCGGGTGATTTGAGTCGGCATATCAGCGAGCTGCTCTCGCCTCAGCGCGGCCCGTTGACGGGCGGATAAAAGTTTTGATTTTTTGAAAGGTTGCATACTGTCCTCCTGGACATACTCCAGAGTGAGCTGTCCCGTGATCTTAGAGCCCATTTCACCACTATACCGCTCCATAATCCTTCTATTCCCTATGGCGCAAACAGGGCATAAGCCTGTTCCGCATTTGCGACATTGACTTGCTCCGCATCCGTGACAAAAATACACTGTTATACATTCACAGGTGATACAAGGACCCATAATCCCTCCAGTGTAAGTTTTATTGTATATATACATTTATTCTCAATATTAGAACATTTGCAAAAACATTTAGCGATGTGCGTATTAAAAAAGTATTAAGATTACTCTGCTTGCTTAAGGAGCTTGGGGGACGTACTAGCACATATCCCGATGCAAATAGCATCAGCGATATTATGATCGTTAATTTTTTGATCTATGGTAGAAACGAAAGCTAAGGAGTCTGCTTTTGTTGCTTTCGCATTGCCTAGCACTGCTTTTTTCCATGAAAGAACATTAAGAGCTTTGATCTCAATCCTGTTGCTATATGCATAATCAATTAGAGCGGTGCTCAGGCTTATACCTGGCCTCTCCCACAGCTCTTCAATAACAATCAAATCGGGCTGTACGGACAAATCTGCGATCTGATCAATGATATATCGTCGTTTCGCCGCCCGTGGCCCCTTTGCTGGTGGCTTGATTACCCCCCAGGTGATAGGAGTGATAGGCGGGCTATCATCGATGATAGCCCAACCCGTCGCAGTATAAGCTTGATCTAAAGCTAAAATCACTGTTCCAACCTCCGATTGGAAAAGCACAGCGTGCGCATCGGGCACCGTTTCGCCCGAGGGGAGTCGAACTCGCCACACTTGCGCTCTGGCAACGTCCCAAAAGTGGCAAGGCTTTTTTTCGCGTCAGCTAGAGACGAGAGCCGGTCTAAATACTCTTGAATAAGGCTCTGATCGTACTGGAGCCACCACACACGGAATTGCTGGGTATTCTTATCTTCAGCAAGAATCAATCCTTCTTGCAAGTTCAGCAGGTGCATATAGAGTATCACCTGCACCCTCGCCTTTTTCACTGTCTCGCTATGCAGTACTGCTTGCTCTAGAGGGAGAGCACAAGCAGCCTGATATTCATCGTGATTAATCCCCTTGATCTCGACTGGATACCATTTCCCTTGATGGTCTTCAATAATGGCGTCAGGGGAGTAGCGCAGATCATACTGCTCATGATAATGTGTCAGATCTAAGCATGGCTCAAATCCTCTATAGACGACCCTTCCATATCGTTTGAAGAGATTTTGCCATTTTTCATGCAGAGACCATCCATGCACAAAGATGGCGTTGAGATGAGCGGATGAATATTGCTCTGTTGGCTCCGCGTCTTCTGGATATGCATCCAAAAGGACATGTTCTCTCTCACACCATTCCGACGCTGAAACGATCAATGATGAAGCATGAAGCTTCGTGCGCAGGGGGTTGTTTGCCCCCCAACGCACAAACATACGGGTAAACATCGAGTGAAACACAGCTTCTTTGACACGAGTCGTATTAGAAGTGATATTCATCAAGTTCCCCCAGATCTTCTGTCAAGAAAGGGTCCGCTTCGGATGTGACAATGCGTGCAGGCCGGCTCTCCTGGATCATCTCCAAGATCCTCTCTCGTGAAACAGACGGCAACTTAATAGGTTTAATTCGAGTAAAAAGAAGCGAATACCGTGTATCCTTTCCTGTCCCTGAACGTTTGTAGGTAAAGTCTCCAATAGTGATATCATGGAGCTTTATGACGTTCCCCTGCTCATCCTCGCTCTCGATCCCCTCTTCATACAAAGCAATGAGATCATTCAGAATCTGAGATTTAAGATCTAGCAGCTTAGGAATTACTGTTTCCTCAGTATAGAGGAAACAAGGCAATATAAAATGATCTCTCGCAGCCTTTCGGTACGCAGCGCTCATCGCGGCTTTCCGTACTGCTTGATCGGTATTTTCCCGAGCCAGTTCAAGCTCATCCGCTGCTTGCTGGCAGAGCTGACAGGGTTTATTAAGTTCTTCTGCGCAGAGTGCACGCACATATTTATTCTCATTGGTGAGGAAATAGTCATGCATCTTCAGAGCAAGCATTTCTCTCTCGTGGTTTGGCTCGTCGAGGATGTTGAACAAAAAGCGCAGGCGGAAGCTTTCCCCATCTTTCAGATCAATGAAGTGGTTTGTCCATGTCTGATTCTGATTTTTTCTGTTTTCTCGCTCTTGCTTAAGCTGCTTGAAGCGCTCATATGCAGATTGCATTTTTGTGTCTCCTTACTTTTTAACTATGCATATCAATGCTAATTGAAGTATAACATTGCATAATGATGATGTCAATGATATACTCTATTAGTCATGGAAATACATAGTTATCAAAAGGGGTGATTATGAAGACACAAAACAAACGCTGGACCTATACACCGCGAGAAGTCGCGGAGCAAACGGGACTGCACTACACAACCATTTTGCGAAAAATCCGTCAAGGGACCCTTGCCGCGACAAAATCACATCCGTCCCCAAAAGGACATTGGCTGATTCGTGCAGAATCAATTGATGATTTTCTCAACAGGCGGGGGGAGGAATAGGGATGGAGTTAAGACCCTATCAACAAGAGTGCGTAGAAAAAGTCATAAACCAATACAAACAATTTAGAGACTTCCTGGCCAATCACGGCCAGGAAGCTCTTTCTGAAGCTGCACAGAGCCACCTGCGCAAACTTCAAACAGCTCTCATTGTCTTGCCAACTGGCGGCGGCAAGACCATCGTCTTCAGCAGTGCAGAAATTGCCATCCGGCAACTACTTGAAAACTCTTACCAGCAGAGCCTTAATACCCTTATTATAGCCCATAGGCAGGAATTATTGAAGCAAGCTCGTGACAAATATCACTTGCTTATGCCTGATATGCCGATCGGGCTGATAGGAGATGGTGTAGCAGAGTACGGAGCGCCTGTAACTGTGGCCAGTATCGCCACTATTTCGCGCCCAAATCATCTCAAAAACCTTAAGCGGTTCGGCTATGACCTGGTCATTATCGACGAGGCACACCATGCCGCGGCAAATGGCTATCAAGCGGTGCTGGATGCATTGCCAGATGCGTTTAGACTGTTTGTAACCGCTACACCAGATAGGTTGGACGGCAAACCTATCATCGAGCATGAGCCGCTATACAGCATTAGCATCATAGACATGATACAGCAAGGTTTCCTCTGCAACTTAAGAGCTAAGGCTGTGCGAACAAGTATTAATCTTGATGGTATCAAAACAACTGCCGGGGATTACAATGAGAGACAACTTGCAGAGATCATTGATTCGCCAAACCGCAACAAGAGAATCGTACAGGCGTACCAAGAGCATGCAGCAGGTAGACCGTTTGTGTGCTTTGCCGTGACCGTAGCACACGCAGAACACATTGCAGACGAGTTCAGTGCGGCCAACATCCCAGTAGGTGTAGTGAGCGGTAAGACTCCTTCAGCACAGCGTGAAAGACTGCTCAAAGATTTTGAAGACGGGAAACTGCAAGGGCTAATAAACTGTGGAGTTCTCACAGAAGGTTACGACTATCCCGGCCTGTCCTGCGTGATTATGGCGCGGCCGACTAAGAGTCGCGCTCTGTTTATACAGTGCATTGGTCGGGGCTTGCGCCTAGCGCCAGCTAAATCGGACTGTGTTCTTCTTGACATGTCTGACAATACGCTCGATCACCGATTAGAACCGGTTTCTCTCAGCAAAGCGCTCGGCATCAGAATCAAAGATGATGAATCAGTGCTGGAAGCGGTAGAGAGGGAAGAAAAGGGGAAACGCCGCCGGGCTCCAGGCGACGGGAAAGAGCGAAGAATCAAACTAGAGGAAAGAGAGAAAGACCTTACAATTAACCTCGTCCAAAGATTTGCTTGGACAAAAAATGACCACGGCTACTTTGTTTGCCAGTTCCATACACCCGGGCAAACAAGAGAGCATCGTGTTGCACTGATTCCAGACCGCCAACGCGCTGGGATGTGGCGAGTTGCCGCTCGCCTTGCTCCTACATACAGATTGCAATGGTGGCAACAAATGCCGATGGAACTGGATGATGCACAACAGGTTGCAGAGCGAGAAATGCTTAAACTGCAAGCAGATCCTTCTGCCATTCGGCTTGTGGATCGTTTGGCTCCGTGGAGGGTAGAGCCGGCAACGCCTGAGCAAATTGCGAAACTGGATAAATGGCATGTCCCCTATCCTAAAGACGCAAATGGGCACTGTGCTTGGACGCGAGGGCAAGCGAGTGACGCCATTGCGAGTAAGTTAGAACAATTCAAAAAACGGAGAAAACAGAAAACGAAAACCAATGCCTGAAATATTAGCCTGACAATAACATTCCCTCTCCACTTGGAGAGGGATTTTTCTTAGAATGCTACCATACTCAGATCAAGCACCGCAGGCTCTGGTTCAGGCGCTTCCTGCGGCGAGGTGTACCTTGCGCGCAGCTCATCTAGCGGAATACCGAGCAACAATGCTGCTTTTTGTGGAATATCATCGCATTTCATGGCATTTTTGACCCAGGCAGGGCGCCCCGCGTGGAGAATATGTCCCCTTGTGTATTCCCATTCGGGGAATCCTCTCTTTGCCCCCTCTATCAAAAACACGCACTGGGAAACGTGCTCCTCGCACCACCAATGCCCTAAGCCATCTTCGTGCTTTCCGGGATTTTTGCACCGGAGGACAGCACATTCAGTGCCAGACTTCAGAGCGTCATAATAAGCTTGCAAAATTGGATTCTGCAAGATCTCTCGCAGCTCGTTGGGAGCTACCGTAGGATTGCATACAAGGCACACTCCTTGTGTTGTTTTAAATGGCCCGTGGCGATAAAGGGCACAGGATTTCATTGTCTTCTCCTGCCTTTCTATGATTATCAATCTATCATTAATATACATTGATAATCATAGTTAAGCAAGAGGGACGGCTAAGCTTCTTGCGAGGATGAGAGTTTTTTCTTGCTCCCCCTGGGGGCCCGATGAATACTGGCATCATATATGACGATATCTTTGATATCCTTAGGGAATTCGGGGATTTTTAATCCCTCGGCATACTCAGGATATCGCTTGAAGCGTTCCTGTAACGCCCCTATGATTTTCGAGATGATGACATCTCGAACAGGGCGATCTGGAATTTCAGCGGCAGCCGCCGTTCGGTAATCAATTTCCGCTGCGCGAGCCAGGTCTGACACGCTCCAACGGGCCTTCATACGCCACTGCTCTAATGTAAGTCTGTTATCTGTAAGACTGTTATCTCCTTGTCTATTGTCTTCCATAGGGTTCCCTTCAGTTCCTCCCTTATATAATCACTTGCACTCAGTTAACTTCTAACGCATAATGTAACTATGCATAAAAAAGTATAACCATGATTTAGTATGCTCAACGTTGCACTCAGTTGTCAAGGTATGTACAGGAGACTTCTATGAACGAGCAAGATGCAAGTATGAACGAGCAAGATGCAAGGCTGATATTGCAAGAAATTAACTATCTCTCCTATATGCTTGCTTTCCCGAAACCACAGATCATGCAGAAAGAATGGGAAAGCAACATAGTGAAATGGCTCATAGTGCTAGAGGACGCCGGATATCGAGTAAAACTGCATCCCTCAGGCTTTTATTATCTTGAGGAAGATGAGCTGCAGGGAACGCTACCACCGCGAACAACTAGCGGGCTCACCGCAATAAGGCTCTCCCCGAGCTCAGGGAGCTCAGAAGAACTGCCAACACTGAACAACAGTCAAGCAATCATACAACACCTATTCGATTTATTTTCTGGGATGCCGAGAGAACAGGCAGTCCCAATTCTGAACCACATAATTGAGTCCTTAAACAGATGATTGCGACTTTGCTTCAGGCAGTTCTGCTCAACCGTTCAAAAAAGAGGGGCGCCATAGCGCTCTTCTTTTTTTGTCATAGGTTTCTCTTGTGCGCTCTATTCCGTGCAAAGGCCTGGTATGCTGGTTGCAGTCCTTCAGAGGTCAGAAAGGCGAAGGTGAACTTGCAATGTAATGGAATGTTTGGGATATGGCAGTTAAAGCTGTGCAGGATCTGAAGGTGCTGGCCTGCTCCACGAATCAGGGGCAGGTTGCTGTGAGCGAAGAGGGAGGCTGCTGAGTTTGGTTCAGCAGCCTTCTTCTTGAGATGCATGAGAGATGGTTGCATTGACCTGCGCTTTCCCAAATTCATGAACCAGGGAATGATATATAGAGATCAGGCCACCTGAGAATGGTTGATGGGAAACCACAAACCAGGAGATAGCAGATGGAGTAAACGGAACAACGAAAAGCTTCTTATTCTCTTGCTTGTCTTTTACCCCTGTCTGCCAGTTCCGTATAATTTCTTCAGCTCGCTTGTTTACCTTCACCAGGCCGTGTAAACCATAAAGAGCATACTGCGTATCCACGCTCAAACTGAGCATCTGGATCTCAGAATAATCAGTTTCAAGAAGCCCAAGCTCTTCAGCCAATCCACGACGCGCGCATCTATAGAGATCAGGAGCCGGCCCCGTTGTACTCCGGTCAAAGGAAGGGCTGATACCTTCAGAAATTGAACACGAAAACAT
>NZ_QKUF01000043.1 GCF_003253565.1 Thermosporothrix hazakensis | reverse complement strand
GGCTCTCCATGCTCTTGCTCAACGGGTACTTGCAGGGCTCGTCGATCTCTCGCTGTTGCAGCAGCTTCCTGTCCGCTTCAGCACCGTTTCTTCTCTTGAAGAGGCTCAGCAAGCGCTCTTACGACTCGAGAACTATCAGGAATGAAGCAGGCCGCCTCATGCGAACCAAAGAGGAGTGTTTCCGGTCGGGAACACTCCTCATCAGCAGTATGTGTTGCTTACTTGTCTTTTTCGACTTTACTCAGTGCGGCCTGTGCAGCAGCCAGTCGAGCAACCGGAACGCGGAACGGTGAACAACTCACATAAGCCAGACCGACTTCATGGCAGAAGGCAATACTATCAGGATCGCCCCCATGCTCACCACAGATGCCAAGCTCAATCTCAGGCTTGGTCTTGCGCCCCTTCTCAACAGCCATTGCGACCAACTGGCCGACACCATCACGATCGAGAGACTGGAACGGGTTGACGGGCAGAATCTTGACCTTTTCATGCGTGCCCGGGACCTCAAGCCCATCAACATATTTGAGTAAGAACTTCCCTTCCGCATCGTCACGGCTATAACCGAAGGTCGTCTGTGTCAGGTCGTTGGTACCGAAGCTAAAGAAATCGGCAACGGTTGCGATCTGATCCGCGGTCAGAGCCGCGCGTGGTACCTCAATCATGGTGCCGAACTTATAATCGACTGCCTCGCCGGTCTCTTGAGCAATCTCTTTCGCAACGGTCTCAAGCTGTCGGCGCACTTCCCTCAACTCATTCACATGCCCGACCAGCGGGATCATAATTTTCGGGTGAACCTTTATCCCCTTCTTAGCGACTGCCGCCGCTGCTTCAAGAATCGCACGGGTTTGCATTACATTGATCTCAGGGAATAACAGCCCCAAACGGCAACCGCGTAGCCCGAGCATCGGGTTCATCTCGCGCATCGCCGCGACCTCTTCGAGCAACTGCCGCTTTTGCTCCAGTTCCTCTTCATGCCCTCCCTGAGTCTCAAGGCGAGTAACATCAACCAGCAACTCCTCGTAGGAGGGCAAGAACTCATGTAAAGGAGGATCAATCAGGCGGATTACCACCGGGTATCCCTCACCGGTCTCCGGGTTCACCATTGCCTCAAAGATTCCCTGAAAATCTGCTCGCTGGAACGGGAGCAAGCGATCAAGGGCGGCCTGACGCTCTTCTCTGGTCTTCGCCAGAATCATACGCTGCACAATGGGCAGCCGTTCCTGTTCCATAAACATATGCTCGGTACGGCACAGACCAATACCTTCAGCGCCGAAGACTACAGCACGGCCGGCATCACGTGGATAATCAGCGTTTGCCCAGATCCCAAGCTTGCGGAACTTATCGGCCCAGGCAAGCAACGTGCGTAGATTCTCTTCCTTCTCGAAATCGGGATCAACCGTCCGAATAGAGCCCTGGAAAACCTCGCCAGTTGCCCCATCAATCGAAATAGGATCGCCTTCTTTGATCACCACGTCAGAGCCTTCGACACGGAAGACCTTCTCATTTTCACTGACACGAATCGCTTCACAGCCCGCAACACACGGCAGGCCGAGACCACGAGCAACCACCGCCGCGTGGCTGGTTGCGCCACCACGAGCCGTCAGAATACCTTTTGCTACCAGCATCCCATGGACGTCATCAGGGCTGGTTTCAGGGCGTACCAGTACAACAGGAACGCCGGCTTTCCCCAATTCCTCCGCGCGATCCGCATCAAAGACAGCCTGCCCACAGGCAGCACCGGGTGAAGCATTCAAGCCGCGCGCAAGCAACCGGCCATTCAGTGTCGCAGTCGCTTTTTCTTCCTCATCAAAACGAGGGAGCAACAACTGATAGACCTGCGCGGGCTCCACACGTTTCACAGCCTCCTCCTCGGAGATCAGGCCCTCTTTCACCATATCAACCGCAACGCGAACGGCAGCCGCGGCAGTCCGTTTCGCCGAGCGCGTTTGCAGCATATACAGGCGGCCCTTCTCAACCGTGAATTCGAGATCCTGCATATCGCGATAATGCTGTTCAAGGCGCTGTGCAATCTCAAGGAACTGCTTGTACACCTCGGGGAGCTCTTCCTGTAGCTTGCTGATCTTTGAAGGGGTACGAATCCCGGCCACCACATCCTCACCCTGTGCATTCAACAGGTACTCGCCGTAGATCTCTTTCTCGCCAGTCGCGGGGTTTCGGGTAAAAGCAACGCCAGTACCACTATCATTCCCCATATTCCCAAATACCATTGTCTGGACATTCACAGCGGTACCAAGTGTATGAGGGATCTTGTTGAAGTTTCGATAATCTATGGCGCGTTTATTATTCCAGGAAGAGAAAACGGCTTCAATAGCCTTATGGAGCTGTTCGTAGACATCGGTAGGAAACGGTTGACCGGAGGATTGTTCCGCAATCTGTTTAAATTCGACGACAAGCTGTTTCAGAGCATCAGCCGGGATCTCAGCATCCGTTTTGACACCGGCTTTCTCTTTATACTCGTCAAGAACCTGCTCAAAATCCTGTGGGTTCGCATTCAATACAATTTTGCTGAACATCTGAATAAAGCGGCGATATGCATCATAAGCGAAGCGCTCATCCCCGGTCAGCTCGATCAGTCCTTGAACGGTCTCATCATTGATCCCCAGATTCAGCACTGTATCCATCATACCGGGCATCGAGAACTTGGCGCCGGAGCGAACCGAGACCAGAAGCGGGTTTTCTTTCTGGCCGAACCCTTTTCCTGTCTGCCTTTCCAGCACCTTCACTGCCGCAAGAACTTGCTCCCACACCCCCTCAGGGAACTGTTTCCCTGCCTCATAGTATGTATTGCAGGCTTCAGTAGTAATAGTAAAACCGGGAGGAACAGGTAATCCTGCATTGGTCATTTCAGCAACACCCGCGCCTTTGCCACCGAGCAATTCACGCATCGTTGCATTGCCTTCGCTAAAGAGGTAAACCCACTTACGAGGTGACTGCTTTACTGCTTCGTCCAGTTCAGTTTTTACGACCTGTTGTGTCATAAAATCCTCCACTATCATTTAGAGCCGTGCAGAGGGAGGTTCCCACCCGACACAGGGGTAGGGACTCCTCCACCGTGGGCATCCAGTCGACAGAAAGCGCTCCAATCCTCCAGGCAACACAGCCCGAAAGCACAGGAGGTAGAATCGATCGATGCCTGTACTTTTACATACTCAAAACGATGTTCCTCGCCCAACGCAAGATCTTACGAGCTCCCTCGACATATCTGGCCGCATCTTCTGCATTGATGACCTCATCGGCTTCCTCCGGTGGCGTATCCATATAGAACGCCTCTGGATGGAAAGGGGTGAGTTTTTCCATCTCCGCCAGAATCTCCGGGGGCGCTCCGACCCGCGAACCCAGGGCATGTAAATCATGGTCATAGCGCACGCGACGACCGAATTTCAACAGGCTGACGGCTTGCGCGGATTTTTCCGCAACCTGATTACAGTAGTCAACACAGGCGAAATGCCTACCAAGACTCAGTTCAAGTGCCGCGGTCGCCATATCTTGCGCAGCCTCTGCGAATAATCCACAGGCACCCTGAACATCGCTGTCCGGGGAAGCATCTTCATCCTCTGCATCAGAAGAGAGCTGTGGATCTACTCGCGGAACAGAACGGTCCTGCTCAAGGGAAACACCCTCAATGAGTAGATGTTCTATTTCTTCTTCCTGCATATTATATTTCTCTTCTTCCATCTGTGACATAGCTGTATCCTCGCTGGGTGCCTGATCATCGGGCCTGTTGCAATTGCGTATGGCAAAGCTTTTTACCTTGCCTTTCCACTATCCTCCGTTATGGTATTCCTGAGAGGTCTATTGTGTCAATGCTTTAGGAATTAGCTTCTAGTACCGTACAACCATGCAAGCACATTTTACTCACTTTTATCATGTACTGGAGATTGCACGTTCAGCCACGGCGGATTAAAACGCGCTATTTCCTGATACACAGGACATTCAGGGGTATGGGCTCCCGGGAGGTATCCAGTGCTCATCAGGAATTCGTTGACGATCTCCCCACCAGTAAAGACAAAGGTCTTTTTGAAGAGTCGACGCCACCGCTCTTTTGTCAGGGGATGATGATAGTCCAGCCAGCCTGCAAACGATCCATACTGCTCGCGCAGTTGGAGCAGGCGCCGAGCATTCTCTATCGTGGCCTGAATTTTCAGCCGATTGCGGATAATGCCCGCATCGGCCAGCAAGCGCGCTTTCTCCACCTCCCCATATGCAGCCACCCGTTCCAGTTGAAAGCCCTCAAAGGCACGCCTAAACGCTTCTCTTTTCTTTAAAATGATATGCCAGGATAACCCGGCCTGGTTGATCTCCAGAATCAGACGCTCAAACAGCGCCGCATCCTCACGCACCGGGAAGCCATATTCGGTATCATGATACACACGGTGAAGATCATGCGTTTGAGCAAACTCACAATAGGTCTGTGACATACAGCTTCGATCCTTGCTGTTCAAACCTCTGGCTTCTATAGTACCATCCGAAGTACTGTTTGTCTGCCCTTTTCCTCTGTTCTTTATCGGTACAAGAAAACTATGATAGAGATACCGGAAATCCCGATGTTCCCTCTTCAGAAATACACTCCTCTATCCACTTTTCCCGATCTGCTTTCTCGCCGTTTTTCATGCAATGCCGTATTCCTCGTCGCCAATGAGTGAATATTGCTCAGAGGGAGCAAGTGTGCTATAGTGTGCGCCAGAAGTGCAAACACATATTGACAAAACCGTTTTTTTGATCTATTCTCCAAGCGAGAGAGAATAGCTACTAAGGCAAAAGCAAGTTCTGTGAGCGAAATACGAGCCATTTCATACAATCCGGGATGGTCAAGCACAGGTGTGACGGTGTATCGCAGGCGCTCGCTGTGCCTGAATCGGTCATGGTCCATCTATCACCACATCTGCTGAACGCTCCTCATACATTGCTGGAATTCCTACAAAGGCGGACTGATTGTTCATTGAAAGACAAAACACCATTGGCAGAATCGGACAATCTGGATAATATGCAACCGGGCTACCTCGGCCCTACTCCTCCTCCGGGTCAGCTTCCTCCCAGAGGTGAGCGCCTGTGGGTTGAGCATCCAGAACAACTCCTACAGGCAGTATCCCGGCTCCAGCAATCCAGAATTATTGCAATTGACGCAGAATTTACGCAAGGACGTTCGCGCAACAGTGCCAGCACAGTCCCTCGTCTGGCTCTTTTGCAACTGGCTATCGACAAGCAGTGCTTTGTTATTGACGCGCTACGCTTGCATGATCTCTCCCCTCTGGCATCCGTCATCGGCAACCCGGAGCAGATTATCCTCTTGCACGGTGCAGGCGCAGATATTCGTGTGATGGCTGAGCGCGGACTGCATGTCGCTCACTATTTCGATCTTGAAGCCACCTGTCGTTCGATCTTCGGCCAGCATGAATCCTCACTGGCAGCCATGTTACAGCGAGCCTTTCATATCCGACTGGATAAAAGTCTCCAGCGCACCGATTGGACCCGTCGTCCCCTTCCTCCCGCCATGATCGCCTATGCAGCTCGCGACGCCGAGGTCACGCTTGCGCTCTACTACTGGCTTGATAAACACTATCATGCCATCCTTCAGCTTCACGAGAACACCGACACTATTGAGCCGGTTGCCCCATGGATTGAGCCATTTTTGCGAGGAACGTCCCATACGTCAGCCGAAGTTGCCATTGCAGAAGCGCGCACCCGGGGTCTCATTCGCAATAAGGCACAAATCTACGCTGATTGCCGGGCAGCTCTCTCCAGTATTATACATCCAATGCGACGCAATCGTCTCTTACGCCTGATCACAGATCTATCACTGGTTCAACTGGCCCCTGAGATTATGCCCCTGTTGAACGCTCCCACCTCCGATGAGCGAGCTGGAAGCGCCCGGGCTCTGGGCCGTCTGGGGATTCGTTCAGCGCGTGAGGCAGTAGAGGCACTATTACAGGATCCAGTGCAGGATGTGCGTAAATCAGCTCAGACCGCGCTTCGCAATCTGGATGATCGCCACCCGCGTCACCAGCGTCCCCTTTCCAGCAAAGCGGCCAATGGCGCGCGTAGCTGGATCCTTGACGAACCGGCATCCTCGGAGCAATCTGATGAAGACAATGACTGGAAAGCCCGCCTACGCTCGATGATGGGCTAGCATATCCGGGGGGACTTCCCCCGGATAGAGTGATTACGTACGCTTCTGTTTCCCTGCTTATTTTCTTCTGGGCAAACGCGTGCCAACCCACACGAGGAATAAAAATAGGGAGATAAGACCAATCTGGCGTATTCGCTTTGCCCAACGCTGCTCTTCTTCTGGATTATGCGCACCGATTCCAAGCAGGCGCACACATTTCAAGGTCAACGGAACAGCCTCGTCTTCCTCTTTCAGTTCGGGAGGCGGAATAATGATGATATCTCCTCGCGTCTGAACCACTGGCTCTTCTCGTTCCGCAGTCGCCACACTGCTCCCTCGACGGGAACGCAATTGATCAGCCAGCGCCATAAAGAATTGCTGTGTCAAATGCTTGGCCGCACCACGCGCCATAGGTACAGTCAGCCGCGCACTGAGATTCCCAAAGGCCAACGATCCCTTGTATGCAAGAATCGTATTCCCATTTCGCTCATTGAGATGAATAACCCCATCTCCATTGACACAGTTCTGTTGCTCCCCTTCACCAGTAATAGTGAAGCGGCAGAAGTAGGGGTACTGAAGATCATCTATCGTCACTCGCCCTGTATATCTTCCAGCCAGTGGAGCCTGCTTTACATTCAACGTTATTTCGTACACATCTTTGTCAAGACGCTTGATTTGTTCCAGGCCGGGAAGCGCCTGCCGCAATACTGCCTCATCAGACAGACATTGCCACACCTCTTCCAGTGGTGCCTGTAGCGTGTACGTTCCTTCAATGTTCATAAAGAGCACTTCCTTCTCAAAAAAATTGTTGCTCTACACGTACGGCTTTACGCCCATTATAGGGGAGAACCAGTAGCATCGCAACGTCCTATGGCATATTTCCCCTCTTCCTACCAGTCGTTCATGCTCTAAAACAGATACGTCTCAGCCCCTCGGATGGTACTTCTAGATGCACATCCCTGGCCTCTCGGCCTGCTATCTCCTGTAAAAACGGCCTTTCTTTTTCACCCGGATGTGCTATATCTCTTGTATTGAAAAACCAAAATATGGTATGTTACGGCTAAATGCTCTCTTATTTCTCTGAGAGTATCTTTTGATGGACTGGATCGTTCGGAGGGTTGCTGATGTCTGAGCGCAAACTGACGGGGAGATCTATTCCCCTGCGCGTCCGTTTTCGTCCTTCAACCAAACAATTACAGAAGCAGTCAGAACATCCGCTGACGTCACCGCCGCCTGCCGCTACACAATCAGGTGAGCGGCGACAGGTCACACCACAGATTCGCGATCAGATCAGCGAGCTGCTTCGTCTCGGGCGCCTGCTGCGCGCAGATCTCGGGCTGGATGAGGTGCTTCAACAAATCGCTTCCTCGATCGCCGCCTGTACTGGCTTCCGTATTTCCGTCATCAATCTGATCGAGGAGAAAAACCCCTACATCATGCCCGTTGCCTTCGTTGGCATCCCGGAAGAACAACAGGAGATTCTGCGCTCAACGCATGATCTGGTAGAAGATTTCCTCAATGTGATGCGCCCGGAATTTCGCATCAGCCAGAGCTATTTTATCTCACATAAACAGAACATTGACTACAGTATCTCGTTACTTACCGCGCCGCTGAAAGAGCCGGAAGAAGAGAACGACTGGCATGCAGAGGATGTCCTGTTGATCCCACTGTTCAGCCCCCGAGCACAAAAGCTGCTTGGGTTGCTCTCCCTTGATGATCCCGTTGATGGCAAGATTCCTTCTGAAGAGCGCATTGAGGTTATCGAGCTTTTTGCCCAGCAGGCAGCAATCGCGATCGATCACGCCCGGCTCTTTCAGGAGCACGAACAGGAACAACAGGCACTTGAACAGAGCATCTCCCGCTTGCAAGAGGATATGGAGCACCTGAAAGGTGGCGATCTGCGCACACCTCTCCATTCTACTCACCCCAGGCTCCAACCTGTTGCCGAAACCTTCAATCAGGTGCTTACTGCGATTGGCTCACTCCTTGGTCATGAGCAGCACACCACACAGGAAGTCGATGAACAGACCAGAACCCTCTGGCGCTATTCAGAACTGCTCACACGCAACACCGATCAACAGGCCCGACAGATACAACAGATCTCCTCGGTCATTCAGAATTTCTATACGCTCCTTCAGCAGGTCTCCGAGCAAATCACCCGTCTCTCAGCCCATGCCGCTGAGGCGATGGAAGTATCAACCGAGGCACAGAACATTGTGGATCGCACCATGAACGGCATGAGTCTGGTTCGCGAGGCCACATTACAAACTGCCCGCACTATGAAGACGCTCGGTGAGAGCAGTCAGGAAATCAACGAGACGATTTTGGACATCTCAGACCTGACCGTGCGCATGCATCATCTGGCACTCAACGCCGCGATTGAGGCAACACGCGCAGGCGAACGCGGACAGGGATTCGCGTTGATTGCTCAAGAGCTCCGTGGTCTGGCCTCGCAAAGTTCAGAGGCTGCTCGCAAGATTGGCTCCTATGTGCGTTCGGTGCAGCATGAAACGTCAGCGGTCGCGCATAGTGTGGAACAAAGCACACAGCAGGTTGTGCTACAAACAGAGCTGGTAACTCAGACCGGAGTTGCTCTTGACGCATTAAGTACTGTGATAGAGCGGCTCTCGGACCTGATCCAGGACGTTTCGGCCTCCGTTCAGCAGCAGGCGCAGGGATCACAACTGGTTATCAGTGCGATCAATGAAACACCGCAGATGACGGACGCTATTCATCGCCATGCCCTTGAGATTCAGCAAGCCCTGACTCAACTCACAGAACAGACAGCGGCTCTTCGTTCACAGCTCTCTGTTTTTCGAATCCCACTACGCCCAACCGAGGAAGAACGCTGACCCTGCAACGGCTCCGCATTTTCACCTCGAACCTGTGAACTTGTTCATAGCCTCATGTCCATATTTCTCTCTACAATACAGGTGCTTGCAAAACAAAGCAGATAGCCCAATTCGCTATTCAGTGGTAAAAATACCTATCCAGTAATACATTTTTCCAACGTCTACAGGATATAATACATAGCATTCAATCTATTTCTCAACCAGGAGTGCCTTGATGAACGCAGCGAGTAGCCCGCCGGGCCCTATCTCGGTCCAATTCCTCACCGGTCCATTGAAAGGAAAATCGTTTCCACTCAATAAGCCGCTTATTACCCTGGGGCGCGAAGGAAGCAACGATGTTGTGATTCCTGACCCGAAAGTGTCCAGACATCACGCTCGTATTACCTGGAACAACGGTAGCTGGATGCTGGAAAACCTCTCGCAACACAGCATTGTTACCGTCAACCAGAACAAAATACAACAAGCCGCGATCTCACATAATACGATTGTGGGATTAGGAGAAGATACCACATTTGTCTTTCTTGCGCAGGCTGTATCCCCACCGAATCAGCCATCAAGCCCACAACAAATGGTGCTTTCTGCACACCAGCCGGCGGCAGCATTCGCGCCAACGCCTCCACCCGTAGCGGCTATGCCCAATGGGCCTGCCAGCCCTGTACCTCCTCCTTCCAGAGGACTGGCACCAGATAAAACAGCCATCGAAGGAATGCCATCCCTGGAAGTAAGCAGTAATATTCAGCGGGAGAAGCAGTCGCATCGTCTGCTCAAGCCAGTGATCAATATCGGGCGCAATCCCCAATGCGATATTATCATCAATGAGCCGGTAGTCTCAGGCTTTCATGCACAGATTGTTCGCGAAAATAATCAGTGGGTGCTGGTTCACCCTCATCCCTCACGCGGCCAGACCTTAAACGGCTTGATGTATCAAGGCCGTATCATTCATGGCAATGAGCAATTTCGGAAGCCTCTGGTACATGGGGATATTTTTCGTATCGGCGACGAACACGGCACTCTTGTCACGCTGACATATGATGATGGCAGCGGCACTTCTCAGGAGATTCCCCCTGAGATTCATCCGATACCGCTTGGTGCTCCATCGATCACACTCGGTCGCGCGCCTAACAACATGGTTGTGCTTAATCATCCCCAGGTCTCGGCTCACCATGCCCGCCTCGATCAGCAGCCTAATGGTGGCTATCGCTTGCTCGACCTTAACAGCACCAACCATACTTACATCAATGGACGTCAGGTCACCAACCATCTGCTTGCAGCCGGCGATGAAATCCGTATTGGTCCCTATCGTCTGACCTATACCGGCACACAGCTCACCCAATATGACGAGAGTAACAGCATCCGTATTGATGCACTCAACCTCTACAAAGAGGGCAATAATAAAGTTATTCTGCTCAATGATATCTCTCTCGTCATTCCGCCACGTAAGTTTGTGGCGCTGGTCGGTGGCTCAGGCGCTGGTAAGTCAACCCTGATGGATGCATTGAACGGCCTGCGTCCTGCTCATAAAGGAGTTGTCCTCTACAACGGGCAGGATTATTACCAGAACCTTGCCGCCTTCAGCACGCAGCTTGGCTATGTGCCACAGGATGATATCGTGCACCGCGAATTGACCGTCGAGCGAGCGCTCTATTACGCGGCGAAAATGCGCCTCCCCAGCGACTTCACCAGGGAGCAAATTGAGCAACGCATTAACGAGGTCCTGGAAGATGTTGAGATGACACAGCGCCGTAAATTACTGGTCAATCGCCTTTCTGGCGGTCAGCGCAAACGCGTCTCGATCGCACTGGAATTGCTGGCAAACCCGAGCATCTTCTTCCTGGATGAGCCAACTTCAGGCCTTGATCCCGGCCTGGACCGCAAGATGATGTATCTGCTGCGTCGTCTGGCAGATCGCGGACGCACCATCATTCTGGTAACGCACGCGACCAACAATATCAATGCATGTGATTATGTCTGTTTCCTGGCTCAAGGGGGTCGTGTCGCTTACTTCGGGCCTCCAAATGAGGCTAAGGCGTTTTTCGGGAAATCGGACTTCGCGGAGATCTATAGCGCTCTCGAACCCACTCCGGAAAACCCCCGAATTCCAGAAGAGGCCGAGGCCCGCTTTAAGAACTCGCCTGATTACTATCAGTATGTGGTGACCCCGCTGAACGAGGGGCAGGCCAAACGCGCAAACGGACAGTATCAGCAGCAGCAAATCAAGCGGGTCAAGCGCGGCAATCCCTTCGCGCAATTCTGGTTGCTTGCCATGCGCTATGTTGAGTTGCTCAAAAATGATCCTGGTAACCTGGCTCTGCTGCTTTTACAGGCACCGATTATCGCGCTTCTGCTTGTCTTTATGGTCCGCTTTGAGATCGGAACCGGCATCTTTAATACAGACAAGATCGTGATGTGCCGCACGCAGACGCTGGTGGAAGTCACAGACAAGCAGACAAACCACACCCAAAAAGCGCCGCTGATGATGCCTGAGGCAAAAGAGAAAGATACTGTCACCTGCGATAAGGCGCAGGACTTCCTGCAGAAGTACAAGGACGCAAAGGAGGGCCCGGAAGCCGCACGCGATCAGAATTTTATCCCGGCAAAAGAGCTGCTCAAGCAGAATGACAATGATGTGAAGAAAGCACTGCAAGAGTTCCTGATGCCGGGCTATGGTCAGGATGCTCAGACGGTCCTCTTCATTATGGCCTTCGGCACCGTGCTATTCGGCTGTATTAACGGCTCACGCGAAATCGTGAAAGAGGCGCACATTTATCGCCGTGAACGCGCTGTCAATCTTGGCATTCTACCCTACATGTTCTCGAAGATCATTGTGCTGAGCATCCTCTGTCTCTTCCAGGCCGCTGTGTTGCTCGCCATTATCCATATCGGCGAACCATTACAGAAAGGGGTCTTTCTCCCGGTACTGCTGGAAGTCTATATCACGCTGGTGCTCTGCTCAATTGCCGGTCTGATGATCGGTCTGACCATCTCCGCAATCGCGCCAAACAATGACCGAGCCATCAGCTTTGTGCCGATTATCCTGATCCCGCAGGTCATTTTTGCTGGAGCTATCATTCCCTTTAAGGACTGGTTCCTGCAAATACCGGCCTTCATCTTCCCAACACGCTGGGCAATGGCCGCGCTTGGCTCATCAGTCGGCCTGCATAGTGATAAGATCAACGGAGACAAGCTCTTCGGTGACACCTACACCTATCAGGGTCAGCTCTTCAGCACCTACTCGCAGAATGAGTCGGTTCAGCGCATTCTCCTGGCCTGGGGTGCACTGATAGCCATTATTGTTGTCCTCACAATCCTGATCGGCCTGTTCCTCAAGCGGAAAGACGCTCGTGTCTAAACCGGACCAACAAAAAGGGAGCACCTGTCTGAAACAGGTGCTCCCTTCTTTTTCGTGCTAGAGATTGCTTAGTGTCGGTACCAGAACTGGTCCCATGCTTCCCAGAACGTATTTGCCGTTGAATAGACAATACGTGAACCATCAAACTGCACGCCCTTACGCCCGATAAAGTCGCTGACGCGATCCGGGGTTGCTAGCTCGACCTTGAAGGTGACGGGGCCTTCAAATTTCAATGGTTTGGGCCAGTTCTTCTGGCTTAACGCCTGTGCAACACGCATCTCGATCAGAGCACAGGCATCTTTCGGAGCCAGGCTACGAGCAGTGAAACGCCCCAGCCCTTTTTTCACAGCAGCCGTGACGACCTCTTTCCCGAGCAAAGTATGAACCTCACGGCAGGTTGCCTCATCACCCGAGGCAAACGCAACCGGCACATCCCAACAGCCCGCAATAGCCGCCAGAATGCCGCTCTCACCAACCGGAATATCATTGATCCAGGCATTGTGCCACGACTCGGTTGAGACCGTATGGCACAGTACACCATCGGGTGTCCCGGCCATCGCATGCGCACCGACAAAGAGAATGGCGTCACATCCCTGTTCAAAAGCTTCGATATAGCGCGCCCACGGATACCCGAAAACATACTGAGCCCCCGATTCCAGGCGATCCGTTAAAAAGCTTCTGAAATTATATGCGCCTCCGGCGCCATGACAGTCGACAACGATGACCTCATTTGCCCCGGCAGCACGCGCACCGCGCACCGCTGCATTCATTTCATCGGTATAGAGTTTTCTTCCTTCTTCATACAGAGCGGTTCCCCCTGTCACCTGTTCCCAGTTTTCAATACAGGAGATTCCTTCCATATCACAGAAAATAACTACACGCATTCTCTCCTCGCTTTCACTCCAGTTTCAGAATCCCTTCTTGAAACAGAGAAAGTTGATATGTCTTTTTATTGTACACTCAGATACGCCCCTTCCGTCCAGTCCTTTGCCGCTCTCAAGCGTTTTTTCCCGTCCTGAAAGAGGGTCAAATTGAGTGCACAAGCGTGCAGCCAAAAAGAAACACTATACCGTCTGTCCGCGCTTTCTCTCTCTGCGTGCCTGCTTCTCTGCATACTCCTTTTCGAGGCGAGCAAGCCGTTCACGCTGTCGTGGGCTGAGCTCATATTCACGATACACCTTTTTCCCGACCCACCAGCCAATCACCCCGCAGATGACCGCGCCTGTCAGCGAGATAGGCAGAGCCCACCCGCCAAGGATAGAGCGCTGAAAGATGAACAGTGAAAGCCCGACCGTAATCATCAGCATACCCATCATGCCAATAACGACGCCCATACAGCATCCCAGAGGCCCACCGTGTGCCTCGGGCACCTGTTGTTCAGCCTCTTTGGCCTCGGTTCCCGGCTCCTCTTCCCCTTCACGGACTGTCTGCTCTTCACGAGCCGAAGAATATTCTTCTACTTGAATATCATCGAATGCATCCGACACTCTTTAAAATCCCTTTTCCCGAATGATCTGGCTGACTTAGAATGTGCCAAACTGGCGGTCTCCCGCATCGCCAAGACCAGGGACAATATAGCCATAATCATTGAGTTTCTCATCAAGCACAGCGATGTAAATGTCGATATCTGGATGCGCCTGAGAGAGTTTGAGCAGACCATAGGGCGCTGCAATGATCCCAACATAAGAAATGCGCTTGATCCCCTTGCGTTTCAGAATATTGACAGCATCGATTGCTGAGCCACCTGTTGCAAGCATTGGATCAACCGCATAACAGATCTGAAGATCAACTTTGTGTGGCAACTGGTTGTAATACTCCATCGCCTGAAGTGTGCGTTCATCACGCTTCAAACCGAGGTGCCACACCTGAGCATCCGGAATTACCTCACGGAAGCCTTCCGCCAATCCCAGGCCAGCCCTGAGAATGGGAGTAATGCCAATCCCGCCCGCCAGTCGATAGCCGGTCGTACGTTCTAGCGGCGTATCAATTTCCCACGGTTCTAACGCGAGATGGGCCGTTGCCTCGTATGCAAGCAGTGCTCCAACCTCTTTGACGAGTTGATAGAACTCCGCCGATGAGGTATGTTTATTCCGCAGTGCCGTCATCTTATGGGCCATCACAGGATGAGTGGAGATATGCACACGCGGAAGCTTTAATACTTCCTCTCGTGTTGGCTGCGGCACCCCTTGCATAGGAAGCTTCTGCCTCTTTTCCTGGGTATTTGTATCGATCATCTCTACTTGCTCCTTTGCCTTATGGCAACTTCTCTCGGAATTGTAGCAAAGTTGTCTTTCGTCGTCGAGTATCAATTCAGTTCACACCCAACCATTACGGGTTGTCCCTCGTTACAGCGCTCGGAGGGTATGTTATACTACATGCATGGTAATAGGAGTATGTTCTATCACGCTTTTTCTGCCTGCATCGCAGACACTCAAAGACAAGCGGCAGATCGTCCAATCAGTGGTCACAAGGATACGCAACCAGTTTTCCGTTGCGATCGCGGAAGTTGCGGAACAGGACCGCTGGCAACTCGCAGAACTTGGCGTTAGCTGTGTCAGCAACGACAGTCGACACGCCGCCGAGATTCTTGAACATGTCCGAAATTACATTGAAGAAACGCGCCCTGATATCGAAATTTCAAACTTTGAGACTGAAATCATGCACTGGTAAAATGCTATGTCAACACCTATGATAGATATACCATCGCACCCGTCGCCCCCCTCTACAACACTCCTGGGCGTACGGGTTGATCTCCTCTCACAAGCTGAAACACTTTCCAGGATTGACCAAATTGTAGCCCTTCATCGTAATACTACTGATATACCCTGTCGACAAATCGTCACTGTTAATACAGAGTTTATCATTACAGCTCAGCGGAATCCGTTATTCCGCCAATGCATCAATCAGGCGACGCTGGTTGTCCCCGATGGCATGGGCGTTGTCTGGGGCACGCGGTATAAAGGGGAGCCAGCACCGGAACGCGTCACAGGGACTGATACACTGGCGGCATTGGCTCCACTCTGTGCCGAAAAAGGCTATCGGCTCTATCTGCTTGGAGCCGCACCAGGTGTTGCCGAAGCGACGGCCCGCATTCTGCAACAGAAACATCCGGGGCTGATCATTGCCGGTACCTACGCGGGCTCTCCCGCCCCGGCTGAAGAAGAGGACATTCTTGCTCGTATCCGTGAGGCAAAGGCCGACATACTCTGTGTCGCTTATGGCGCCCCCGCACAGGAGCTCTGGATTAGCCGCAATCTCTCGCGCCTGCCCGTTGCGGTTGCGATGGGCGTCGGTGGTGCGTACGACTTTCTTTCTGGACGCACGCCTCGAGCCCCCAAACTGATGCAGCGTCTCGGACTGGAATGGCTCTACCGACTCTACCGTCAGCCCTGGCGCATCTGGCGGATGCTGGCTATTCCGCGCTTTATGGTACTGATTTTCTTGAAGGAACAGAAGAAGAAGAAAAAACAATGACAGCGCAGGTTGGAAACACCTCCTATTTGAGGTCTATCATACAGGCATTTAAGGGAAAGCGGGTACTGGTCATAGGGGATATGGTAGCCGATGAATACTTGATTGGCAACCCGACCCGCATCGCTCGGGAGGCTCCCGTGCTGATACTGGAGCTTTTCGAGGAACGCCTGATTCCCGGTGGCGCCGCCAATGTGGCAGTCAATGCCCGCACGCTGGAAGCTGAGGTCTATCTTGCAGGCGTGGTCGGCGATGATGCGACCGGCGAAAAGCTTCGCGCCGCCATTCGGGAGCTTGGCATGCATCAGGATGGGCTGATTACTGATCGCTCGCGCCCCACCTCAACCAAGACCCGCATTATGGCCGGAAGCTCACAGGTGGTCCGGCAGCACATTGTGCGCGTTGATCGCGTCGATACATCGGAGATTAACGATGGCTGTAAAGGCCCGATCATCGATTATATTCGCGATCTCTTGCCCGAAATTGATGCTATTGTCCTTTCTGATTATGAAAACGGGGTCATCAGTCCGGATATTATCAACACCTGCATCCCGCTGGCTCGGGAACAGAACAAGGTTGTCGTGGTTGACTCACATGGTTCCCTGTTCCGTTTTCAGGGCGTAACCGCACTCACACCAAATCAGCCAGAAGCCGAACTGACGCTTGGCATGAAAATCAAAACGCTGGACGATCTGCATACTGCGGGGGAAAAGCTTTTGAAGGGAAGCAAGGCCAACAGCGTCTTGATTACGCGTGGTAGTGAGGGGATGAGCCTGTTTGAAGAGGGGCAAGAGCCGTTGCACCTGCCGGTTTACCCGTTACCGCATGCCAGCGAGATCGTTGATACCAACGGCGCCGGCGACACTGTTGCCGCTACTTTTACGCTGGCTCTGGCCGCCGGAGCCAATAAGGCTGATGCCGCCTATCTGGCAAATGCTGCCGCGTCACTGGTGGTGCGTCGGCTTGGCTGCGCCAGCAATACTCAAGAGGAACTGATGAGCATTCTACGATGAAAAGTATGAAAAATAGAAATATGCAGCTTTCAATCCAACAAAAGATACTCGCGCGTGCCACGCTTGCAGACATCGTACGCCAACGCCAGGCCGCAGGAGAGCAAGCTGTATTCACGAACGGCTGCTTTGATTTGTTACATCTGGGCCATGTACGCTATTTGCAGGAGGCGCGTGACCTCGGAGATTTCTTGATTATCGGCCTGAACGCGGATGCCAGCGTGCGTCGCCTTAAGGGAGAAGAACGCCCGCTTGTGCCACAGGAGGAACGCGCCGAGATTCTGGCGGCGCTTCAGATGGTCGATTATATCACTATCTTTGATGAGCCAACCGCCGAGGAGCTGGTGAATACGCTCCGTCCCTCCATCTACGTGAAAGGCGCGGACTATGCCAGCGTACAGAACAGCCTGCCCGATCCAAAACGTTTACCCGAAGCAGCCGTCGTCCAGGCATATGGTGGAAGTGTACGTTTACTTGCCTATATTCCGAATCACTCCACAACTGAGCTTATTGCCAGAATCCAACGCCTCCCGTCACGTTCCTGAAACAGGATCTTTGTGCTATAGCAGGGGGAAAATGCTTTCCCCCTTCGTTCTTTCTGTAGAATTCACACAAATAGAGAAACCTCCGCCTGCCCTCTTGGTTTTTTGATATCCGGTAAGGAGCACCATTATTGATGGCAAAAGAAAATAAGGTAACAAAAAAAGAACAAGACATATCGCAATCATCTGAAGAGCAAACTTTGATAACGGTTCCATCCTCTTCTACTGATACCATTGCCCCCGAAGCTGAGCCAACCCCCACTGTCGCGACAGCTACACAGGACGCTGAACAAGCGGCTCCACGCGGCGGCCTGATGAAGTCCGCTTCGCTTGTAGGGCTGGGGAATTTGGTCAGCAGCCTGGTTGGCATGGTCCGTCAATCAACGGTGGCCTCGCTTGGCCCGGTCCTTGCAGCAGCCTTTAGCGCAGCCCTTAGCCCTGCACAGCGCTTTATCGACCTGCTGGTGACGGGAGCAGTCACCGGAGCTCTGGTTCCTACCTTTAATGATTATGCGGCAGATGAGAAGCGCACCGAGATGCGCCGGATTGTCTATACTGTCGTCAATCTGATTCTGCTCATCACGATTATCTCAACGGTGGCATTTTATTTTCTGGCTCCAGTCTTCTTTGATAGCTTTCTGGTTTCTGGCTTTGATGCGACAAACAAGCCACTCACCTTACAATTTGGACGCATTATCTTCTGTTCACTGCTCTTTCTTGGTCCTTACTATGTGCTTTCGGCAGCTCTCTACGCCCTGAAAGAATTCGGCTTCCCACCGCTGGCTCAGGCAAGCTACCATATTGGTATCATGATCGGTGTGGCAGGAACGACGCTACTCGGAGCGCATTTTATCGGCCTCTACGCGCTACCGCTTGGCACCATTCTGGGCACAATGGGTGAGGTTGCAATTCTGATTCCCGCACTTCGACGGCATCGTCTGGGCTATATGTTCGTGCTGGATCTAAGTCACCCGGCGATTCGACGCATCCTGAAGCTCTATGCACCGATCGCGGTCAGCTTTATCGTCAGCATCGCGGTCACCTTTCTGGATACACACCTTGCCTCGGATGCACCCTGTGCCGCGGTGCTTAATAATACAAGCGCCTGCGGTGAAGCCAATATCAGTGCAATGACCTTTGCAACGACATTGATTCAGTTTCCACAGGGGTTAGTTGGAACTGCACTCGGGGCGGCTGTGCTCCCCTTTCTGAACGAGTTTGCCCGTGAGGGAAATCTAGAACGCTTCAAAGAAATGTTGCGGCTTGGTTTCCGCCTGGGATTGCTGCTGATGGTTCCGGCAATGGCGGGACTGCTGCTGCTCCAGTATCCCATTATGAGCGCCCTCTTTGAACATGGCGGCTTTAAAGCTGAAGACGCCCTCAATGGTGCGCTGGCGCTCCAATACTACTCTTTCCAGCTTCCCTTTATCGCCATTGATCAGCTCGCGATTTCCGCCTTTTATGCGCGGAAAAATACGGTTATCCCGGTGATTGTCTCGTTCATCAGCGTTCTGGGGTACCTTCTCATAGCGCTTCCCTTTTCCCATACATGGGGCATGCCCGCGCTGGCTTTCGCGAACAGCGTTCAGAACTCGCTGCACGCGATCATCCTGTTGATCTGGCTGCGTCTCGCGATTGGCGAACTGCATCTGCGCACCATGATTCCGTCAGTGCTCAAGATTCTTGTTGCCACCCTGATTATGGCGGCGGCGGTCTGGGGGCTCCTGCAAGGTATTTCCATTGTGCCCTTGCCAGTGAACAAATTCATTGGCAACGTTATCAAGCTCGCGGTGTGCGGTGGTCTGGGGGCGGCGCTCTACTTTGTGGTTGCTTCGCTGTTGAAAGTGGAAGAGATCAGTATGGTCAAAGGTGTCCTGCTGGCAAAACTGGGCAAGAAAAAAGCCTAGGAATCGAAAAAAGAAGGCGGGGAAGGTCAGCTTCTTCGCCTTCTCATTTCTCAGGGGACTCGGGCAAAGAGGTCATTTTCACCAACCACATCATCACCGACACGCGATGTCGCGAGCTGATAATATTCGGTCGCGCGCCAGCGCCGTTGTAGCTCTGGCGGGATCTGGGCAAACGGGCTACTCGGATTGACCAGTGTTCGATGACGAGACATTGCCCACTCCTTGCGATCGCTCCATTGCTCTACATCAAGCACCACGCTGATCTGTTCATCGGTCATTCCTAACTTTGAGGGATCAAGGCCCTTAAACGCGCCCTCAAAGTCCTGCCCTTCCAACCAATCTTCAATCATCCGAATCTGGCGCCGAGCAAAGGCACAATAATAGAGCTTTGAGACCGCGTGCGCAGGACCCAGTTCAGGATAGAGAGCACCATCTGCGGCTGCATGAAACGCGCTGGTCGCATACCGATACATCAAAATATGATCCGGGCTACCATACCACCCTGTCTCATCGAAGGTAATAAGCACCTGCGGTTGAAACTCTCTGATGACTTTCACCAGGCGTCCAATCACATCTGCTCGCCGGGCATTCAGCAGCGCCAGGGGATGATGGTTTGCCTCAACACCGGCCATCCCGGAATCTCTGAAGCCTAAGAACCAGAGATGCTTCACATTGAGCATCTCAGCAGCCTCACGCATTTCCTGTTCTCGTATCTCACCCATATTTGCCGGCGCGGTCAGCAAGGGATCTGCAACCTCTCCTACCTCGCCTCTTGTAGCGTATGCCAACCCCGTTTCAACACCCTCATGTGCATAGTGTAACAATGCTCCACCAATCATCCCTTCATCATCGGGGTGCGCAAACACGCCGAGTAGTCGCTTCGCTGACATAGCTCTTTTCCTTTGTGTGCTTTGTAGTCGGTTACTCAGGTGGAACCTATTGCTAATGTAGCGTATCCACCCAAAATCTGCAATAGAGGACGGGCCCTCTGGTTGTTACTCTCTCTATGACTGCTACGCTATTCCCTCAGGAATAGAAAGTTTTTCTAGTATATTTCACTATATTTTCTATGCAAAATATGTTACAGTATCTTTGGTGGATCGTCCGTCTCCTCTGAGGATACGATGTTGACGCCGGAAAATCACGGAATGTACTCCTTCATTGGAGGGACTCATTTCAAAGGAGATCGCTGCATGACACGAGCAACGCTTGACAAAGAACTCAAGCTCTTAGATGAGCAGATCCTGCGTCTGGGGCAGATGGTAGATGACGCATTGGGGCAGGCGCTTGAAGCGCTAGCAACCGGTGATCTGGCAAAATGCAGCCTGGTCATCGAAAATGATAATCTTATCGATAGTCTACGCGCCGCAATTGAGGAACATACAGTGCGCCTCCTCACGCTCCAGCAGCCGCTTGGAGGGCGTGACCTGCGCTTTCTGGCCTCAACACTCTCCATTGCCGGTGACCTTGAACGCACGGGCGATGGCGCAGCCGGCATAGCGCAAAATGTCCTGCGTATGGCCCCCTTGCGCGGCGAAACGATGCCACATGTAACCGTTGATAAAGCCGCCAAAACCGAACCCGGAGCAAACCACGGTGAGATCACAGAGCAATCCATAATGGATGGCTTACAGGATCTTGGTAAAGAGGCGCGCCGGGTGCTTCAGGGCACAATGAAAGCGTTTAAAGATCGCGATGCTCATGCCGCACGCTATATCTGGGAAGAGGACGATGTGGTCGACGTCCGTTACCATCTGGTGCGACATGATTTAATGGCAATGCTATCCGGCGCTCGTGCCATTCCAGCCCTTCAAAGTGATTCACTGATCCTGCAACGGCTGACATACTTGCTCTGGATTGCACATAAACTAGAGCGCGTAGGCGATCATTGCTCGAATATCTGTGAACGTCTGCTCTTTATTATTGAAGGTGAGGCCTACAATCGCCCGACCAGTGAGCAGTAAAGCAGCGAAGGCACATCCTTCCCCGGGTATGCGCAGAGCGTCAAAGCGGATACCCGGAGAAGGAAAGGAGTATTTTAAGCGGCTCTTGTATCGCGATCTACAACGGTTAATTCACCGGTATTGATATCAATCACCAGGCCGTGGACCGGGATGCGCGGCAGATAGGGACTCTTGCGAATCACCTCGACGACCTCCTGCACATTCAGGTGGACATCATGGAACGCGCCCATCCACTGCATCAGCTTTTCGATGCTCCCCAGTCCTTCTTGCTCAATCAAGCGCTGCGGGTCCACCCCCAGAGCTTGCATTGAAGCAGAGAGCGAGATTGGATTGATCTTTGTCAAGCCGCACTCGGTATGACCAATCACCAGCACTTCACGCACACCCAACAGATAGACACCTCCAGCAATCGAGCGAATCAGGTCATTCTGCTGATGCTCGCGCTCAGGCTCAGAAATCGTTGCTCCTGCTGTTCGCAGTTCCAGAACGTCACCGCGTTCCAGGCCTAGCGCGTCCTCAAACATGCGCACGAGACGACAATCCATGCAGGTAACAATCGCGGTATGCTTCCTCGGGGCCGACGCAATCTGTGGCGGCCTCTGATTTTTTACAAACTGTTGGTTATGCTGCAAAATCTCATCTAACATCATTCACTGCTCTTCTTCCTTGAGATATTAGCGCTTTGACCACGCCTGTTATTTGAAAGGAACATACTGCCCGTTATCCTCATAACGATAGATCGGATTTCCAGGCTTATATTCTAGCTTACCATCATCTGTACTACTTAACCAGAGGAGCACCGGTGTATTATCAGGAACCTTGACCGGATACTTCCAGTGATTCAGTCCGCCCGCACCGCCAACCGCCAGCAACCAGGAGCCACCATCATCTTCAATGGTATTCGGTTCCAGACTGCGACAGCGCCGAACATCGGGATCAAGCTGATCGTCGACCTGAAAATAACAGGCCTGTAAGAGATAGTTCCGGGCTGTTACTCCCGGTTGTGCGTATGGGTAATTGGGAAAATTCTTCACAGTCTGACGCACAAACTGGCCCTGTACCCAGACCCATGCACCTTCCTCAACGGTCAACGAGCTATACACGAACACGGTCACTGTATCCTGAGACTGTTTTCCCACCTGTACCGTCAGCTTACAGCCCTCGGCACAATCCGGCTTCTTCTCTTCCTCATCATCTGAAGCTGTCGCGCCTTTCGGGATTGTGATAAGCGGGGTAGGAGTAGGAACTGCTTTCTCCTGCGGCGTTGCCGCGAGCTCCACTTTCTTCACAACGCCTCCAAGCGCCACCAACGGATATTGAGGAGCGAGCCGCAATTTCATGCCCGGTTGCAGCTTATGGCAGTCCTGCCCTATCGCTTTATTCAAGATAGCAACAGTCTCCGGCTTGCTATCACTGAAGATCGTTCCCGCCTGATTCATATTCATCTGATAGGTCAGCACACTGTTACAGGAATCACCTTCCGCCACAGTATAGGTAATAGTCCCGGCAACAGGCAGAACAGCCGGGTACGGAAAAGGTGGGCGGGGTTTTGTTTCCGCAGTATCATCCTTCTTTGGATCACCCATGACATAAAAGAAATTTGAAAGTGCCGGAAATACATTACTTCCCGCATTGACCGCAAAGTTAAATCCATCAACCAGATATCGGTAGGTTGGAATCAGAAGCACGATTAAAGGGACGATAATCAGTAATGATTTCCAGCGATGAAATTGAACAATAGAAGCTACGCTTCTTCTGGCAGGTTGTGTGTAAGAACGCCGAGCCATAAACCAGACTCCCATCTCCATAGCAAATGATACGTTCAAGAAGGCTCTTCGCGACAGTAAAAAAACACGTCTGGCAGCAAAGATCGTTCACAATCCGTTGACTGAACAAACGCTTCCTCCACACCTCACACCTTCCCCTATCATTATAAATGATAAGGCCGAGACTTTTTCACTCACAAATCTGTCATCAGGCCGCCAGAATACACTTTCTCTCGCCTCCTCTGCCCCTTTTCCTCTTACTCCGTTTCTACATCCAATAACCAAAATAAAAGAAGACAGGGAAAGATCATCGTTCCCTGCCTGCATACCACATTGACGGAGTCGTTATACGGCCTCTGCTTGTTTGTTGCGTCTGCCACAGAGCAAGAGGATAAGCAGGCCAATTCCAAGCAGGCCCACCCAGAGAGGGAGAGCGAAGAGCGTTTGGTCATCTTTCCGAACAGAGATGATTTTCACCTCATGCAGTTTTCGCAATACAGACATTTTACACACCTCACAAAATAGCTTTTCTTGATATATATTTTTAATTCTATCTATACGATACACCTGAGCAAACTGGAAGTCAATGCAATGCCAGAAAAATACCTACCAGTACTATATTTCCCCCTGAAAAAGGCCAAAAAAAACAACTGCCATCGGAGCGATGGTCAGTTGTCCTTTTTCTGCGACTCCAGGATTAGCGTCCGCGACGCTGTCTACGACGCTGGGCTTCAGCCTTGCGCTTACGACGGGCCTGAGGACTTTCATAGAATCGGCGTCGGCGTGCTTCCGAGAGAATCCCCGCTTGCTGCACCTTGCGGTTAAATCGCTTCAATGCAAACTCGAAAGAATCACCCTCATGTACGACAATATGTCCCATAGCGACTACCAACGCGATCTACGGGACGCACCCTGTGACTGGTAACAGTCATTGCAATAAACGGGACGATCATCGCGAGGCTGGAACGGAACCTGTGCCTCATTGCCACAGCTAGCGCAGATAACGGTATACATCTGACGGCCACCGGAGCGCTCTCTTCCAGCACCACGACCACCGGCATTCTGACGGCGTGCAGCGCGGCAGGAAGGACAACGTGAAGGATCGTTGGTCAAGCCCTTGCTTGCAAAAAACTCTTGTTCACCAGCGGTAAAGACAAACTCCTGATTGCAATCGCGACAATACAGGGTCCGGTCAGTATACATCATGTCAACAACTCTCTTTTCTGACTGAACTGATTGTTTCGGTTAACTTTGAACTACTTACCTGCATTGCGAGCTTCTCGTCACTAATAGATTGTGGCTCATCCGTTTCTTGGCCTCAGTGATCTTTCTAACCTTCCTGACACCTGTGCGCTGTCGCGACAGTTCTCTTAGCCTGATAACCCGCTGGTTTTGGCACTGTCTCGCATGTTCTGGACAAACCATAGAACTATTCAGAGCAACTCTGCACCTTACAGGTCAGCTCAGTATACCACAGAATACTAACCAACACTAGTCTTCTTTTTGCCTACTTACATTTTTCTAATTAGAATCTAATCTTTCCCCGTACTCTCACTTTTCCCGCTATGATTGCAAAAACGTCTTTTATCTGCCTTTTGGCACAACAACTCTCTTTTTTGTCTCCCAAACTCAACAAAAATATCCTCTTCTTGGACTCAACCATATGGTATAATAGGGGCGGTAGAAGGGGATTCCCCCATCTCCTCTTTCTCTTCACGAGAAAATACTAGAACGTTTCTATTCAATCTATTCTGTTTACCTTTCAGCTGGCTTATCCGTTCTTCTTGGTCGACACGCATCTACTCTCAATCCTATACCATGTAAAGAGTGTCATGAAAGAAGTGGATCACTGTGTAAACGGGGACTTGCTACCATGTTTGATCTTTTTACATCGAGATTCAGTGAACAGGCTCTGGCAACTGTCCTTTCCGCTGAGATTCGAGGCAACCGTATCCGCGACCACAAATTTCACTATGAGTTTTTGATAGAGGTCAGGCCAGATAATCGAGCGCCTTTTCGCACAACCATTCGGGGATACTTCAATGCTGTCGCCTTACGTCCACGCGTTGGGGACGTTCTGCGCGTACGCTATAACCCCAAAACGTTGAAAGCTCGCTTTGTGCTCAAAGGCGATGTGCGCTATGATCATAATGTCCTTGAATATACTGGCGACATCAGAAACGACTATAAGTTGCTGGCAGCCGATCCCCTGCGCTACCAGAAGCTGGCGCAGAAACATCGCCCTGCCCAACTCAAGCAGCCCGGCTCACATCCTTATGCACCGAAGCCCGATCATCGGCAAAACTCCAGATCAACCGACGAATTCAGGAAAATCCTGCAATAACCCTGTACGGGAAGGCAGAGCCTTCCCGTCGTTTCTTCTCCAGAGACGATGTGATACACTGATACAGGCAACCTCCCTTTTCCGCTCATAGGAAGAGAGAACGCCAACCACTCTCACAGACAGAAGGAAGCACATGACTGACCCCGAGCAGAAACCCACTTCTCCCAGACGCCGCCCGGGTGGCCGCAGCGCCCGCATTCGTGCTGCCGTGATGGAGGCAACCATGCAGATGTTAAAAGATCGGGGCATAGAAGGGCTGAACGTCGCCGAAATTGCCGCCAGGGTTGGCATCCCTGAATCAACGATTTATCGGCGCTGGAAAAGCCGCGAAGGCCTCGTCGTTGAGACAGTTCTTGCCCGAATGAACGACACCATTCCGCTTCCGGACACGGGTAGTTTTCGCTCTGATCTTCATGCACTGCTACAGCAAAGCGCCTCTTTTCTGGAATCTCCTGACGGCCTCCTGCTGACGCGCTCGATGTTTTCAACCATGAACCGCACCGACTCCGAGGCCCGCCAGCTCTACTGGCAGACGCGCTTCAGCCATCTGGGCACGCTCGTGCAACGTGCGATTGAGCGGAACGAGGTCAGACCGGACACTGATCCAGGCGCTTTCATTACGGCGATGACCGGCGCCCTCTATGTGCGGATGCTGGTACTGGAAGCCCCTTTAGATGCTGCTTTTCTTGACCAATTGGAACAGATGTTTCTGCAAGGCGTCCTCAAACAGGACAAAAAAATTGATGCATAAGGAAGGAATGCGGTTCCCTATACACCAATCATGGTTAGAAGAAATAGTTCTGCCCTTTGCATTGGCTGTACTCTCTTATGAAAACGCCCCCCGATCTATGAAAGCTCCTCCAGAGCCCGGGATACTTCGGTATAACATGGTTCCCACTGCTCCAAAAGCATAGTAAACCTTTCTATTGTTTCTCTATCATCCATTTCTGTCAACCACAGTTTTGCTTCTTCTATCTGGCGTTGCTGACCAACCAACCAGGATTGTACACGCTCTATCACATCATCGGGCCTTCCTCCACGGGAGGTCAGATAGGCTATGACCAGTTCTTCGCCTGAAGCCAGAACCAGTGAAAGTTGCAATAATGCTGACCGCAATACCCGCTCTCCCTTGCACACCAGAACTTCCCGCAGCTGAAAGCGCCCATACTGCTGCACGATCTCACCAAGCTCTTGTGTTAGATACATCGCTTTCACCATTGAAAGAGCCTGCTTTTCTATGAATAAAGCAGGTTTTTCAGTAAACATTCTACAGCTTCAACACTCTCTACAAAAATGGTGGTATGTAGCGTTTCCTACAAAACAACAATCACTACATAAAACGCAATATGTCCCTGTTTGTTACTGGAATAGCCATTCCTCCTATTCCCATTCTCCCCTTGAGCGTGGCCTACCAGGACGAATGGGCCACCTCTCTACTGTGGACAATCAGTATTGCACTACTACCTCTTCTTCAGCAAATATCCCATCTCTGTTATACGTAGCTTTTGCTCCTTCCCTCACCAGTAAGACGAAAGCCCCCCATGCATAGAAAGCCGTTGCCTCATCAGTAGAGATCAAATCAAGGCGCGTGCGTGGATACAGGTCCTGGCAGGCCTGTAGTAGTGTCTTGCCCACTTTTCTGCCACGATAGCGGGCATCAACCAGCAGTTCCGCTATAAACATCGTAATCATCCCGTCAGTTGATCCCGCGCACAAAGCCAACGATCTGTTCAGGCTGACTGTCGACCGTGACCAGCGCGATAGAAGAGTTTTCCAGACCTGCAGCGCCTCTATGGGCCGCAAGCGGAAGTCAGCCATCCCTGTTGTACAGAGAGACGCTGAACCGCGGAGAAGTCTGCTTCCGTCCAGGTGTGCAGAAACAGGGTCGGTTGCCCCTCAATGGGCCAACGTTGATCGGATATAGACATTGCAGATCCTCCTTTTTCATCGATTCATACGACGCTCCACATCCATACAATAGGAAAAAGGAGGAAAAAAGGTGCATTACACATGAAGGACTGATCCTTTTTGGCTACTCATGGCATTCTCAAAACGGTGCAAGCATATGTCTACAACCTGAATAACAGGGAATTTTCTGTATATCCATACGGATATCACTATACAATGATTGACATTGTGCTACAATACACTTAGTATTCATATTGTGTCAAATAGTTATGTGATGCTGGAAGGGTTGGAGGTATTGTATGTCTACAGACTCGATTCAAGATTCGTGCCCGGCACCTGTTGAACTACGAGCATCCTCACCGCGTCCGTCTCCCTACCTCCTTTCACCCGGTGAATATGGAGTGGGCATCGGGAGTTTCCTGACAACACTGGGATATGAACTTCCGTTATCGCTGCTGGCGGCGCTCTTCATCCAATTCAAAACGCCTATTCTCCTGGTCACCATCATAGAAGGGGGGGCAATAGCACTCGCCATCTTTGCCTCAATGCTTGGAACCCATCTGGCAACCACTCCCCGGCGTCGTCTCCTCACCATTCTGCTAGGCCACTGTGCCACGACCTGCTGTTATTCCTTGCTTGGCCTTGCCACCACCACAGCTCAACTCGCCCTGTTTCGCATCTCAGCAGCCACCAGCCGGGGCCTGTATACGCCGGCATTCAAGGCATTTCTGGCTGATCTGGGCCCCTCGTTTACGTTCAGGCGAACGTATGGGCTGGTTCGGCTTCTGGAGCATATGGGGAATATCGCCGCTCCGCTCCTGGCACTGGCTCTGGTATTCTGGCTTCAGTCGGGAGCTGCATTTGTGATCTCGCTCTTACTGGGCGGGCTGGCGCTTGGCTTTCAGTTGCTTACCTTCTTCTTACGCCGCCGCTCAACGATACGTGAACAGCCTCCGACCTCGCTTCAGGCGCTCTCGCTGTTACAACGCAGTGTGGGTCTGGTCCTTGCGGCTCTGGGGCTCTTCTCTGTCTGTCAGGTCACTACGACGCTGCTGCTTCTACGCACGATCCAGATGTTACCTGAACAACTTAGCAGTACCACGATTGTGCTGGTTTCGCTGCTGCTTTACGCCGTCTTTAACATGGTTACCTCGATTAACGGCTTCTTCTCTGCATGGCTCAGCGAACGCTGGGGCCCAGTCACGCTGCTCTCACTTGGCCTGCTGCTCTACCTGCTTTCTTACCTGGGCTTCGCCTTCTCGCTCGCGCATCCAGCCTGGTTGATGCTCTGTTTCACACTGGCCGGGATGGGCAACGGCTGTATTCAGGCCTGTCAGAAAGCCGCGATAGTGGCACTTTCACCCGCCGAACTACGTCTGTCCGCGCTCCGACTGTTGCCGGTTTTTCAGGCCTGTGGAAGTGCGATTGCGGGGATCATGGTTGGCCTGCTCTGGACCTTCTTTTCACCAATGATCGCCTTTATTCACCTTGCGGTCTGGACACTGCTTGCCTTCCTGATACTGGTCACAGTCGCACTCTCTGTCCAGCGCCAGTCGTTTGATTCCCTACCCTGAACACGCTTTTCCTGCAAGGTCTGATAAAAGATCCGGGCAAGGCGCTTATAGCCCGCAGCGCTGGGATGGAAACCATCCGCGCTGATATACTCTGGATGCTGTTTGATCTCTGACCAGCGCTGATAGAGGTCGACCAGAATCACCTGTTGCCGGGTGGTAATCGCCTTGATGGCGCTGTTGTACGCGCTGATCTGCTGCATTAATGCCTTACGATCGGTTGTCCGAAAGCGTGGCAACAGCGTCAAATCGGGCACATTGGCAACCGCAATGGTTATCTGCGGCTCGGCCTGCTTCAGACTGGTTATCATGGTTTCGAGATCGTGTGCATAGCTGATTGCTGACACATGCTCTGCCAGATCGTTGACCGCCAGCCAGATCGTCACCAGCCGGGGATGCACTTCCAATGCCGGAGGCAATTCAGAAGCCAGAGCCTCATGCATGGTAATACCGGAGAAGCCCAGATTGACCAGCCGGGTCTTATGGTCAAGGAGCTCAACCAGACGTGCGGGCCAGCTCTCTGTTTCAGGGTGCTCAGTGCCAACACCGACCGTATCAGAGGCACCAATAGCAACGTAGATATTCTCTCTGGGTGAAGGCTTCTGTGTGGGGCTACCCGATTGCAGGATTGAGCCCGCGCAACCGGTAAGCACAAGCGTTATAAGGGATAGGAGGAAAAGGTATTTGAGCCATTTCATGAGAAAACAGTTTCTCGCTGAATTCAGGACGCTCTTTTTTCAACCACCGAAGAAAAGGCTGGCCTCTCACCGCATAGAGAGGCCGCTTGATTGCTTTGTGGCCTCTCCCGACATCGTATGCATTATCGAACGAGGCCCGCGGTGAGAAGTGCCAGCCCTGCAAAGAGCACAACACAGACAATCGTGATGTTAAAGACAAGACGCTCAACACCACGGCGTGTCTTAAAGACTGATCCTGCACTGCTACCGCCAAACGCGCTACCGAGACCAGCACCACGCGCCTGCATCAAAATAAAAAGCATCGTAGCAATACTCAGGATAATCTGAATACCATAGATCGCTGGAAGCCATTGCTGTGGCAACTTTGATCCTCACTTTCAGGCTGAAAGGCCAGCCATCCTACAAACAGCAGAAAACACATTGGACTCCTGCACAGCCGCTCAGCTTACAGTACTCCAATTCTGGGAGATTATACCATAGTTCACTGTTCTCGTCGAGTCGGTGCATTCAGAGTCGAATTGCAGCGCAGGGGAGAGCATAGCAGCGGTAGCAGCTCGCCTTTTGCGCAGGGATCAGCAAAAGCAGGCACCCTCGCGGCCCTGTTTATTCAGAAGTGTTATTAGCAGAGAGAAGGGGTCGGCTCGCTAAAAGCGGGGGTTACGGGATATCGGTCAAACGGGCTATACCCTTGTAGCAGACATGTCCTTATGGTACAATACACACCGGGCGAGGACAACAGGGTCCCCGCCCGAACTTATGTAGAAAAGCGAAAAACACAACTATGGAAATTACTTGGCTGGGCCACTCCTGTTTTCAAATACGTGGCAAACAAGTTACACTCGTAACCGATCCATACACTCCACTGCAAGGGTCCTCAGAAGGGGAGCAGCCCCGGCTGAGTCAGATAAACGCCCGCATTGTCACCGTCAGTCACAATCATCCCGGACACAACAACGTGAGCGCAGTAGGCGGTACCCCTTATATTGTGCGTGGCCCCGGAGAGTATGAGATCAGTGATGTTCTCATTACCGGTGTTGCGTCTTTCCATGATAAAGAGTACGGAAAGAAGTTCGGGCGCAACACTATCTACGTCATCCATATGGATGATCTGGTTATCTGCCACCTGGGAGATCTAGGGCATACATTACAGGAAACGCAACTCGAAGCGGTTGCAGACGCAGATGTCCTTTTGCTGCCTGTTGGCGGTGAGCACGTCATTAATGCCGCTCAAGCAGCGGAAGTCATCAGTCAGATTGAACCTCGTATTGTGGTACCGATGCACTACACCTCTGGAGAATCTCAGGGGGTTCTCGAAACGTTCTGTAAAGAAATGGGGATTGAAACCATCACCCCACAGCCAAAGCTTGTAGTTACACCAAATACACTCCCAACAGAGACCCAGGTTGTGATACTTACCTCACATACGTAGTCATCGTAGAATCTTTTCATAAACAGTTGAACGGCAAGGCTCCGAATTAAGGAGGTTTTTTTAGTATGTCAAAGTTTATCTTTGTGACGGGAGGGGTGGCATCTTCAGTCGGTAAGGGTATCAGTGTCGCCTCCATCGGGCGTCTCCTCAAAAATCGCGGAGTCTCCGTCTCGCTCATGAAGCTGGACCCCTACATCAACGTCGATCCCGGCACGATGTCACCATATCAACATGGAGAAGTCTTTGTTACCGATGACGGGGCTGAGACAGACCTTGATCTTGGGCACTATGAGCGCTTTACTGATGAGCCAGTGTATCAGGCCAACAATATTACCACGGGCCAGGTCTATGCTTCGGTCATCGCCAAAGAGCGACGCGGAGAATATCTCGGCGGCACCATTCAGGTTATCCCCCACATCACCAACGAAATCAAAGAGCGTATTCACGCTGTAGCCCGCCGCTCCGATGCCGATGTTGTCATTGTTGAGGTTGGCGGTACCGTCGGTGATATTGAAGGGGAACCGTTCCTTGAAGCTATCCGCCAGATGCGCACTGATGTAGGGCGGCGCGATGTTCTCTATTTACATGTTACACTCCTACCCTATATTGGCGCATCAAAAGAATTAAAAACAAAACCGACCCAGCATAGTGTGAAAGAGCTGTTGCGCGTCGGCATTCAGCCAGATGTCATTCTCTGCCGCTCAGATTATCCGGTCAGCGACGAAATCCGCGAGAAGATTGCCCTCTTCTGTAACGTCGAGACCCGCGCGGTCATTCCAATGGAAACCGCCGAGACCATCTACGAAGTGCCTCTCACGCTGGAAGAAGCCGGGCTGGGCGAGTATATCGTTCAGGAGCTTGGTCTAAAGCTACAGGAGCCCGATATGCAGGAGTGGCGTGATCTGGTCGCCAGGATCAAGAGCCCACGTCCCGAACTGACTATTGGTCTCGTTGGAAAATATGTTGAGCTGCACGATGCATATATGTCGGTCGCGGAGGCGCTACATCATGCGGGCTGGCATCATGACGTCGATGTACGTATCAAATGGATTAACTCGGAAGCGCTGGAGAAGATGAACGAGGCCGAGGTGCTGGAAGATGTGGCAGGTATCATTGTTCCCGGCGGCTTTGGACATCGCGGTATTGAAGGCAAGATCAAAGCAGCCAGCTTCGCCCGTCGCAACAAGATCCCTTATCTGGGTCTCTGCCTGGGTATGCAGGTTGCGGTAATTGAATTTGCACGCAATGTGCTTGGCTTGCAGGATGCAAATAGCTCCGAATTTGATCCTCAGAGCCCGCACCCGGTGATTGACCTCATGCTCACTCAGCGCCAGGTTGCCGATAAAGGTGGCACGATGCGTCTTGGGAACTGGGTCTGCTGCCTGACCAAAGATACCAAAGCCTACAAGGCCTACAACGAGCCCATCGTATTCGAGCGTCATCGTCATCGCTATGAGTTCAACAACGAGTATCGCAAACGGATGGAGGCGAATGGTCTGATTGTCAGCGGTCGCTCTGCTGATAACAGTCTGGTCGAGATCATTGAGGTAAAAGACCATCCGTGGTATGTTGCCTCACAGTTCCACCCGGAATTCAAGAGCCGCCCGACACGGCCACATCCACTCTTTCGTGATTTTGTTGGCGCTTGTAAGCAGTCTGTACAGCAAAGGACACTGGGAACCGAAAGCGAAACCTCGCTCGATGTCCGCGAGGTCTTGCCCGACTCCCGTGTTGAAAGGTAATTCTACCTATCATGTTGTACTTGAGCCAGTTGCTCGGTAAAACAGTTGAAACAGCCCAGGATACACGAGCGGGCAGAATTATTGATGTCCTTGTCCCGATAGCACAGATAGGGCATAATCAGGCGTCATACCCGAGTGCCCTGGTGCTAGAGGATGATAACGAACAACAATGGCGAGTTCTTCCCACAACCCTTGAATGGGATCAGGCGGGAGAACTTCGCCTGGCTCTCCCGCTTGAACAGCGAGAAGACGCTACCACCTCATCACAGGATGAAATCTCCCTGGCTCAGGAAGTCTTCGACAAGCAGGTTATCGACATCAAACGCAAGAAAGCCGTACGCGTCAACGACGTCGTTTTTGACAGTGATTGGCAGATCCTCGGTATCGATGCCAGCACCTTCGGACTGGTCCGGCGACTGGTTCCCGGCTGGCTCCTCGGCTCTAAAAGCCAGAGTACCCCTACCCAATTTATTCCCTGGAACCAGATTGAGATTATCGGGCTCCAGCGGCCCGGCAATCAGGATATCGAGGAGACCTCGTTAGAGCCAACTCCACCCACCCACCCGGGATTAAGCGGGCATCTGGCCGAACTCCATCCGGCAGACATCGCTGAAATCGTTCATCAGCTCTCACCCGGTCAGGGGGCACGCATTATTGAGAAACTCGATAATGAGACCGCCGCTGATACTATGGAAGAGATCGACACCGAACGACAACAGGCTATTCTGGAAAATCTGGACGAGCACCGCGCAGCGGAGATTCTGCAGGCGATGGGACCAGATGAGGTCGCGGATCTTCTGGCGCAGATACCTGAGGAACGAGCGCAAGAACTGCTTCATCTGATGAAGCCAGAAGACTCAGAAGAGGTTCAGGAGCTCCTGGAATATGCAGCCAATACAGCTGGCGGCCTGATGACGACCGACTATGTCGCGCTCAAGCAGACACACACCGTCGCGGATGCGCTCCAGGCTATCCGTACGAACCTGCATCAGTATGATATCCATAGTCCATATGTCTACTGTCTGGCTGAAGAGAGTGAAGAGGAAGAGACACATCTTGTAGGTGTGATCGATATCTGGAAGCTGATCGATGCCGCTCCGACACAGGAGCTTCAACAGCTTATGCACACCGACCTGATTACGGTCTCACCTGAAACAGAGGCGCAGGAAGTTGCCGAGACTATCGCCAAGTATAACCTGCTGGCCGTTCCAGTGGTCAATGAGCAGGGTATCCTTGAGGGTATTGTCACGGTTGACGACGCGCTTGATGTGCTGCTTCCTCCCAACAAACGACGGAGACCACCAAAAATGTACTGATGGGCAGCAGCTTCCCGGGAGCGGCCCAGGAAGCTCCCGTCTTCAGGCGGGAGAGGAATGGCGGCTGCTCAAGCGTGCCAAAGCGAGAACTGCTGCGTCTCCCTCTCAAACAGGACACTTGTTTCAGCATGATTGACACGCTCTTCATCGGATGATACGCTCCCTGGTATGGAGCGAGAGCGGGCCGCGCAGTGAACTGCCACACACGTTGAACGAAGAATGCTTCTCGCCCGGTCCTGCCGGACGAGAACGGGGCAGGTGTCACTTGTCCCTGATGTGTCGAACAAGGAAGCCAAAGCAGAGCGCCTGCAATGGTACTCTGAGGTGCGGTGAAGTTCAGACACAAGCCCCCTCCTTCTGGCGGAGGTGATTGACTGGCAGCAAGAAGCAAGGAACACAGGCTTCACCCTCTTTCAGGGAGAGAGCCCGTGTCAGTGGCAGTGTGTTATCCGTCCTGAAGATGGCTGCTTCGTATCCTCACGCATTCCCTCCCGGATGTAGTCTGCATCCGGGAGTCTTTTTTCAGCGTTAGCAAAGCGCCCCGTAAACCCCCTAGCTTTAGCTATGGGGATATAAGGGGCGTTCCTTATGGGGTGATTGTGGAAGGGCCGCGTAGGAGGATTGCGACAAAGTCGCAACACTAGATAGCTCAAGATATTGACAATAGGTAGCCTCATGCTGTATACTGCTCCCATGAGTAGGATGAGTTACAAATCAAACAAGAATGTGCTCTATTCTTGCAAATATCATGTGGTCTGGTGCCCCAAGTACAGACGGAAAGTCCTTGTGGAACCAATAGATACACGACTCAAACAAATTATTGAAGAGGTGTGTCAGGAGCACCAGTTTGATCTCCTCAGCATGGAGATCATGCCTGATCATGTCCATTTGCTTATCGAATGTGATCCACAATTTGGTATTCATAAGCTTGTGCGACTCCTCAAAGGGCGTTCATCTCGTCTCCTGCGTCAGGAGTTTCCAGTATTGGAGAGGAAGCTCCCAACGCTCTGGACC
>NZ_QKUF01000042.1 GCF_003253565.1 Thermosporothrix hazakensis | reverse complement strand
ACGCACCGGCACCGCCTCCCTCTCGTCACGCTCATCCTCTCCAGCACATACACCCCGCTTCTCTGCTGCGTCCGCTTCCCCCTTCCTCTTCCTGACCTCTCCCTCCTCTGCCGCAATGAGAGAGACCCACACCCGGAAAACCACCTGGCAGAGCGCCTGCTCCTCGTTCGCCACACATCCGCCTGGGCTCCCCTCCTCCCCCCAACAGAGCCAGGTCGCTTCCACCGCAGCCACACCCACAGGGGCAACACCACAGGCCCCACTTCACACAGCTCCCTATGCGTGCTGACGCGACCACAGCACCATGTCAACATACTGGAGGAGGAACAACAGCGCACGTGAGGGAATGGAGGCAACAAGCAGCCGAAGTGAGCAACATGGACACCCGAAAACACGCGTCATGCGTGACTAAAGAGCACCATCTCAGGAAAGAGCCCGAAAGATACAACCGCCCACCACCCACAACACCCCTATCTACTCACTACCACAAGGCAGGGAACTTGCAGAAGTTCCCGAGTAACATAAAAGAAACCGTTACAACAATACAAACTTATCGGAAGTCGAAGTTCCTTTTACTACAATATTACACGCCAATGTTTCTTTGAAACATGTTCTCCAGTTGTCAAGATGATAGTCTTTAATAAAAGAAAAAGGGGAGCCCTCTGACCCTCCCATTGCAGCTTGTCTTGTGCTTCGATCTCTCCTCACCGTCGTGCCGGGGACACAGTATCCCGCTGTTTCTAACGCAATGCAAGCACCCGTCCTCAGTTCTCCTCTGATGACAGAGCAAACACCAGCCGCTTTTCTCTTTCGCTCAGAAGGACAATCACCCTCTCTCACTCTGAACAAGGACCATCAAACGATACCAAGCCCTCTTGTCTATGGAATAGACCCCTTGGGGATAACATCAGTGTTTCTTCCCACTCCTCTCCTCAGACAGCGAGTGAGAAGAAACACTGCTTGTGCAGAGAGAGCTCTTCTCTGGATCATAGAGGCTCTCGTTGCGATCTTCCATTGACACGCTAACAAGCCTTTCACCAGCCACAACGTGCTCATCTAGTCTCTGGAGCAGGGCAGCAACAAACGCACACAATTGGTGCAGCGTCTCCTCGTCCTGCAAATTGCCCTGCTCGTCAAACTTCTCTCAACTTTTGGCAATGGAGACTTCCGGTTGCTCAAGCACTGTGACCCCAAAGCGACTGAGAATCAAGCGCAAATGGGTCTGCGCACTTGCCGTCCCCTCTTCATGCCACCATAACGCTTGAAGTGCAGGAACACCTTCGCTTACCGGACTATGTGTAATCAAGCATCTCGCTCGAAAGCTCCTTGAGCAACACCATAACCTGTGCAGTACCAAAAGCGTTTGGTCGATAACCAAAGCGTGGGTAATAGCTGGCATGTCCGAGGAGTATGCTTACCAGATGCTCTTTCGCAGCCAAGAGCTTGTAGCCCTCGGCAATAAGCTGACCCTCAACACCTCGACCTTGATATGCAGGATCAACAGCCGCAGTGCAAATTTGACCGTGGGAACCACCTGGACCAAGCAAGGGCATTTGATAAGGAGAAAACAGGGCATGTCCGATCACCTGGCCATCAAATTTCAGCAGTAAGCAAGAGTTCTGGATCAAATGCCCGATGCTGGCGCAGCAACGTGACGATAATAGCCTCCGTGGTACGGTTGCAAAAAACGCGTACATAAAGCTCGCCAATAGCAGCATAATGAGATCATCTCCGACCGAATAATCATTCTTGTCTTCTCCTTTTTCGCTTCTTCTTTCAGAAGTATATTACAGGTATCAGTATAGCAGCACAACCAACTAGCAAAGGTTGCTTCTCAAGCACACCCTCTATACGCTGTATATACCAGCACTGATACCTGTCAATAAGATATCCTTTTTACCCAACTACCGGAATTGATTGCACCGCAGGGATCACCTCAGTTGCCAGCAGTTCCAGAGTTTCGGGATTATACGCATCCGGCAGACTGAAAATGGCATGTCTTATTCCTAGCTCTGCTAGTTCCGAGAAGTAGTCTCTAGCTGCGGTAGGAGAAAGCATACCGTTATGGCCGTCGCTCGTTACTTAAAGCTGGAGACAGTAGGCAGTCTTCTCAATCCTGCTTGCTCATAAGGGCGTCCAATTGCTTCACAATGCTCGCGCAATCTTCTCAATTTGCACCTCAGCACATCTTTACCCTCATTGGCAAAGAGATTGCAGGCATCACCAGAACGTGCACTCAATAGCAGTGTGTCTTTCGCTCTCCTCCGCCCACAATTAGAATAGGAGGAGGCGGCCCCTCCAGTGCCTGGGGCGAGTTCAAGAGCCGCTCCAGTTGATAATACTTCCCCTCAAAAGGCGTATCCTCCCCTCTCACATCTGAAGAGCAGTCTGCAGCGTTTCCTCCAGTCGCTCATAGCGCTCCTTCAAAGGTGGAAAGGGGAGACCACAAGCGGGGGTTTTCTTCTACAAACCAGGCAGCCCCAACACTGAAATACGTTCGGCCTTGTGAAAGAACATCCAGCATGGTCGCTGTCTTCACCAACAGACTAGGATGACGGAATGTCACAGCACTCACAAGTACACCAAGCTTGATACGATTGGTGCGTGCGGCAGCAAAGGACAGAGCATTCCATCCTTCAAGGATGGCCTGTTCTATCGGCCCTCGGTAGGAGGCGAAAGAACATGGTCCATTGTCCAGAGACTATAAAAATCTGCACGTTCAGCCTGCTCAGCTACCCGAGCAAATGTTGCCCCCAGGTACCCCAGCCCACCCGACCAGGAAGATGCATTAAAACTTATATTTCTCCCTTTCCATCATACTCTTTTTTCTGGATAATAGATTACGGTGCAATTTAAATCGGATTGTCAAGAAGAAACCGGGGCGCGAGCAAAATGCGGGCCACCGGAATTCCCTTCCAACCGGGACCATATTATAAATGGTGCGGTTTCTTGTGCTGCGTGCACAGCAAGCACGGCGGAGAAGCGGAACCAGGTAGGATGCACAAGAGCAGGGAAGACAGAAATAAACAAGGAGAAAGAGGAAGGGCAAGCATCCAAGTGTCTCAGCTCCCATGAGGCCCCAGCTTGCCCTGCATGTATGGTGGACTAGGCGCGGGTTGCCTGCTGCTGGCGTTGGCACAGCCGACGGGCCTGAGCCACAGGAAAAACCTCATAGAGAGCTGCAAGTGTGTGCGTATTGAGATTGTCTAGCACCAGGACGATCTTGTCGGCAGTGGGATAGTGCTCCTCAGCCAACCGACGGACAAACTCGGCCCATTCCTTTTTGGTTCGTTGCGGAGCCGTCATGGTCACGCGCGTGCCGACCAAGGGTTCGCAGGCCAAAAACACGTTACACACACCATGACGCTCATACTCATAATCTTCACACCAAGTTTTGCCTGGTTCCATAGGCAAGGGATCGCGGGTATCGGCCAACAGTTGGGTGTTAATCTCGTCATACACACCAGGGGACGAGCAGGGTCATGCGGGCGAGTGTAGACTTCCAACACATCTTCCATGTGATAGATGAACTCCGCATCGGGTGCGGTGGGAATGCACCATTGTTTCTTGATCCAGGGTTTGAGTTCATTGGCCAACAAGACCTGTCGCACCGTTTCGTGACTGATCGCCTCGACATAGCCCAACTCCATCAGTTGGTTGGCGAGCAAGCGCAACGTCCAGCGCACACAGCCGTCTGGGGGCGCACTGCAAGCCAGGGCAATCAAGTACGCCTCCTGGCTTCCATCCAGACGACGCGTGCGCATCGCGCTGGCTTTCGCCGGCAAGATTGCCTCCTGCACGCCTCGCTCGGCACAGCGTTTGCGCACGCGGGCCACCGTGGCCACGCTGATCTCCAGCGCTTCCCCGATCTGTGCATCGCTCCAGGCTGGTCCATGAGGGCCTTGATCGGCTTTGAGCAGAAGGCGGGCGTGGGTCAGTTCCCGCGCCGCAGCGGTTCCCGTCGAGATCATGTGCAACAACTCCTCGCGTTGTGCTGCGGTCAATTCCACCACATACTTTTTCACAGGGGTCTCCTTGAGTCGCTTCGACCGCTCTCATCGTCTTTACTCCTGGCGAGCGCGGCAGAACGGCCTTTGTGACGAATGTGCAGCGCCAGCAGGGACAACAGGATCATCATGATCAGCCCCAGTACAACGAGGCCCAGGCGCGTTGTCGTATTCTGGATATCCAGAAATCCGACCAGGGTATGCGCAAGCAGGGCGCCGCTCGCCAGCGCCAGCAAATGACGATCTCCCCAATTGCTAGCCTGCGACCAGTGGCGTACCAGTCGGGCCACCGTGATCGCCAGGAAGAGCGCGCACAGCATCGGGACCAGCACGAGTGGCCACTGCGCAAATGCTGGCTCGACGCGCCAGAGTACAATCAGCAGCGCCAGATAGCCAAAGCTGCCAATCCCGGAGACCAGAAATGGTATCCAGGGCTGCGGGGCCGCTATTTGGTTCTCGGAGGACACGGATGTCTTCGGCAGCATGCTGAGCGCGATGACTACGAGCACGAGCACAGCCAGCCCGGCGGTAGCAAGCAGAACCGGGGGAGCCCAATATCCGGGCGCTAACATGACATGGGTTGAAAACATGAGCACAAGTACGCCAATGACATAGAAGAGAGCGGTGACGAACAGGCCGAAGCGGCCCAGGTAAGGTGTGCCACGCCGGATAGACGGGAAGATCAGTTCAGTGAGCAAAATCGGAATGGCCACACTCCAGACCGCGTGTAAGACGAGCTGTAATTCGACATACACCCCATTGATGCCGAAAATACGAGCGCCCCAATGGGCGGCTCCATAGAGCGTCGGATTGAAGAAGCTTTGCAGCACAAGACCTTCCTCGACAGTGCCGTAAGCAACTCCCAGAAGCAGGATACTGCTCCAGCCGCGTCCACTGCGGCGAACCAGCTCTCGAATAAGCAGCGCACCCGCTCCATATATTGGGAGTACAAAGAGCAGTGCGCTAGCTTGTGTGATCGAGACCGTACCGTAGAGCAATTCGGCTATGACTGGTGCTATTATGAGAAGAAAAAGCACAGGCAAAAAACGACGCATACAACAAATCCCTTTCAGAAAACGTTCACTTCTTTTTGCAGAAGCATGTGCTTGAGCACATGCCTGTTGAAAGTATAGTGTGCGCGTTGATGCGGGAACATCCCTCAGCCAGGTAGTTCAGCAGGGAGTGGCAACAGAGCTTCTGGGAAGCTCTCTTCTTTTTTGTGTAGCATCGCAGGCACCACGCAAACAGCACAAGGGGGGCTAAGAGAGATCGAGACGGCGCGCTGCCTCGCTGGCTTCCAGACGATTGCGCACATCCAGTTTGCGGTAGAGCTGTTTCATATGATGTTTCACGGTGTTGACTGAGATAATCAGTTCTTGCGCGATCTGCGGATTGGTGCGCCCGGCAGCGAGAAGTTTGAGCACGCGCTGTTCCTGTGGAGAAAGCGGCTCAATAAGGAGACGCTGCGGGCTGGCGAGACCTCGCGGGGCGAAGGCACGCAGGATTGTTTGCACGTAAGAGCGCAGACCTCTTTCTTGAATGGAGACAAGGAGCCGGGCCAGTGGTTCACCTTCCTCCAGGAAGAGCCGCAGAAACTTTTCGCTTTGTGCCTGGGCAAGCGCCTGTACAAGCCAGCGCTGAGCTTCCTGTTTCTGCTGTGCTGCGGCGTGGGAGAGAGAGAGTAAGAGCTGAATCTCCAGCGCATTGCGCATCTGCCACTGTGCACGAGCGACCAGCAAGCATTGCCCTAGTTGATCCTGTGCCTCGTGCACCTTGCTCTGGGTCAGTAACAGGCGCGCCCGCAGGATTGTTCTTTTCACGTGCCGTTCGCCAGTAACATCCTGCTCATGGAAATCCAGCATTTCCAGGCTGTATTGTGCGCCTTGTAGATCGCCGGTGACCAGATGAAGCCGGGCCTGCCAGATCAGTACATCAAGGGATAACCACAAGGCCCAGGACGCCTGGATGGTTTGCAGGCGAGAGAATAGTATCGCGAGCTGCTGTTGCGCAGAGACTGTTTGGCCGCGTGCATGGCTCAGCAGCGCAAGTTGGAAGGCTGCCAGGTTGCCAGACTGCTGTTCGCGCTGCTGAACCAGTTCAAGCGCTGCGTGTATGTGCTGTTCTGCTGTGGTCAGATCGTTCCATTCAAACGACAGCCAGGCCAGATCGAGCAGAGCCGCAGCAGTGTGCTCGTGGTCCTCCTGTTCGTGGGCACTGAAAACGATCTGTCGATAGTACTCGGCGGCCTGGTGCAACTCACCTCGGGCACTGCTGCTTTTTCCCAGGAGCAAGAGTACTTCGCGCGTGAAGTGCCTGTCGCCCGTGATCAGACTACACGTGTACGCCTCCTGGAGAAACTGCGGAGTTTCGCTGAAACGTCCTTCATGAACACTTTTTACCCCGAGGATGAACAGGCTGAGACCTCGCCATATCCGGATTTCTGGCCTGTTCGCCTCCCCGTGTTGCGGGCCTTGAGGAAGCCAGGTGAGTGCCTGTTGCGCGTATTGGGCCGCGCGAATAAAGGGGTCCTGCGGTAACACACTCAGCGCCCGGATGGCGTAGAGTCCGCCGAGCCAGGCCAGGTCTCTTTGCCTGTGTACCCTTTCCTCGGCAGCCTGCAAGATAGTCTCAATGCGCTCCCAGACCTCGTCGGGCAGTGCGGTGTTTTCACTTCCTTGAGGAAAGCGAAGCAGGAGCACAAAGAGCAGACTCAGTCCTGGATAGTTGCCCAGCACCGCTTCTGGAATGCGAGAGAGCCAGCGGAGCAGCGTTGGCGGGTCCCACTGGTAGCCGCCCGTTGAAGAGGAGTCAATCAGCAGGGCTGCGCGCGAAATGTCATCTGCCAGCAGCGCTGCCTCTATGGCCTCTGTCATCATGGCATGCCGCTCATACCAGAAGCTGGCGCGCCCTGAGAGTGTTCGCAGTTCTTCTGCGCTCAGGATGCGGCTGGCTTCCTGGCGGAGTGCCGCGGCCCAGAGGCCATAAAAGCGATACCACGGCCCCCGTGGGTCTGTCTCGTCCAAGAGTTCCAGGAAGAGCCCGGCTCGCTCCATAGCGGCTAAGCGAGCAGCACTGTTTGTCTGGTTGGTGACAGCGTCGCAGAGTGAACCACTCAGGTACGTGAGCATGCTCGTCTGGAGGAGAAAACGCTGCTGTGGCTCCGACTGCGCGTGCAGAATTTCGCCAACAAAGTAATCGAGCAGTGACCGGGGAAGCGCTGGAGAAGCGGTATATCCGTACATGCAGGCAGGGAGTGGAACGAGATTTCGCTTCCCCGCACTGCTTGTTGGTTTTGCCAGGCCAGGGAGAGCAGGCGCAGCCCGGCGGCCCAGCCTTCCAGAGCGCCGTCAAGCTGGGTGAGCATGGTGTCTGAGAGCGGAACTGATACGGCCTGGCACAGGAAGGTGGCGGTCTCCTCGGGCGAAAAGCGCAGATCGGCGTAGTGTAATTCTCCGAGTTCTCCCCCCGCGCGCCAGCGCAGGAGAGGGAGTGGCGGCTCTGCTTGCGTGAGCAGCAGGACATGGAAAGTGGTGGGCAGATGCTCAAGAAAGAACGTCAGCGTTTCGTGGATCGTCGGCTCTGTAATCACCTGATAATCGTCCAGTACGAGCAGCCCGGCGTGCTCCTGCTGGGCAAGATCATTGAGCAGCAGCGTCAGGACCGTTGCCAGCGACGGCGTTACAAAAGGGGATGGCGCGGAAGCGGAGAGCGAAGACAGAGCATTTTCTCCCAAGGATGGTTGCTTGCCCTGGCAGGCGGTGATAACATAGCGCCAGAAGCGCAGTACATCATTATCGCCAGCATCGAGCGAAACCCAGCCAACAGCAGGAAAGTCGTCCCTGACCTGGTTTCTAGCGAGCCATTGGGTCACGAGCGTGGTCTTGCCGAAGCCGGCGGGCGTCTGGATCAGCGTGAGTGCATGTGTGAGACTCGTTTCGAGTGAGGCAAAGAGTTCTCCACGGTCAATCAGCGGAGCTGGCAGGCGCGGCGGCTGAAGCTTGGAGACCAGCAGGAATATACCGGCTTCCGCCTTGCCCTGGTGCGTGGACGGCGCCTGTGTCGATTGGGAAAGGGCCTTTCCCTGGTTTTGTCGTGGCACCTGGTGCCGCGAGGGCGACTCATCCGCAAGCAGTGCGGCAATCTCTTCCAGGCGAGTGGTGGAGAGATCCCTGGTTCTGCCCAGATAGCGCTTGACAGTGCGCCCGTGCAGGGAACGATAGCCATACCAGTATGCATCGCCACGCTGAACGCGCTCCTTGAGGGCCGTGCAGCGCTCTCCCGCCCGGCTAGAGAAAGCAAACGAACGAATCTCTTCCAGCCAGTCGAACCAGGAGCGGCTATCAGGCGTGATCTGCTCCTGTGCGTGGGCGCAGTCAATCCAGATGGTGTATCTCTGTACTTCCGCCGACCATTGGACATGATGTGCAGCACGTCGAGGCATCTCTCCCTCTTCCTTTCAAACGAGGCAATCAGGTATTCCCCAACATTCTCTCTGGAGTGAGTATAGCACATAGGCTCATTGTTAGGGAATAAAGAAGAAATGTCCCAACCAGGACAATTGCAGAGTGGCACCCCCAACACCGCGCAACAACTCATCTATTCTTAACTTCATGCCTATAGAGTCTCGCTTCTCGTCGCTTCTTTGGGTTAATCTCAAGGATACCCCTGTGTTTTTTACTGATCAATCTTGCTTTGACAGAGCACTAGGCGGGAAACTGACATCGCGCAAGAAGATCAGTCCCCCAAACAAGAGCAAGACAAAGATAAGGAAAGCGAGTCTGATGCTCTATTAATGTGAAACAGAACAAGAATCGCTCCAGCGATCAGATACTGTTGGCAACGCTTAATCAAAACTGGGTAAAGAACTTTACTCAGGACCGTGACGCCGTCATCAATAAGAGCGCTCATCTCCTCGGGGAAATGAGCGGATCTCGCAAATGATTACAGGCCTGTGTTTCGTCGCACTCACTTATCATTCTCAGTTCATTCATGTAAATAAGCTTGAGACCATAACAGCCCCTATCAGAACTCATAATGCGGAATCCACTCAAAATCTTCAGGAGTTTCTGCTTCGTTCTCAATAATTGCTGTAAAGAGTAATCGAATAGTATTCTCTAATGCTTCTGTAACACTTGTTCCTTGTCCCTGAACCCACACGGGCTCCTTACCCTCTTCTTTGCACTTCACTTTCACCATTGGGATTCCTCGATATTTCCCATTACTTTGTCTTACAATCTTTACTTTCTCCTGCGCATATGCGAAAAGCGGGATAGACCACACAGAAAAAATTGCAACTATCTCTTCTATTTCAGAGATACCATCTATTTGAATTTTCTTCATTCTATCTCCTAGCTTAAAAATCTTCTGGAGCTGCCCACTCAAAATCTTCTGTACCCTTTGGTTGATAGCGCTTCACCATATCAACAAAATACAGCAACGTATCCTCAAGTACCTCTTCAACAGTTGAACCATGACCAACAGCCCCTTCAAAAGAATCTGGTGGATATTCACTTCTTACCAACAAATTGGTTATACCTGAGAGAACTTTATTCTGTCCCTCTATAACTTTCACCTTCATCTTCTTAATAGGAATATCAAGATCAAGATATACATCAAATATAGCTAGCACTCTCTCCAATCGAGAAAGGCCTACAATACGAATATTTTCCCATTCTTGCATCTGTTTACCTTCCTTCAAACTCACATTCTGATATATTTGTAATATATCAGAATGTGAGTTTACAAACAAGTAGATCTGTAAAAGCCCTATAGGTTATAGCAAGGGGTGCAACACTATCTTGTCGGCAAGCCGCAACAGAAACTCACACCTACACATACGTTAAGCCTCAACAAGATATCAAGCATACTGTAGATCGTTTATTGGTTGATAGATAATGCTGTGCTGTATGATGGCCACTCCTCGCAAAGTCACAACTCTATTGCATCACCCCTGCACAGTAATCCAGGAACTGACTAGAACCAATACCATTATTATATCCAGCGACCATCCCTCCCCCCTGGAGCACTGTTCTCCAGGATTGATCTCTGTTTACACTATGAGGATAAAAGCATTCCCAAGAAGTATAGTTCCACATGCTGTGGACTATCAATGCCAGAACCAAGTCGCAGAGCAGTCTACAGTTTCGGTATCAACTACCAAACACACTCTCAGATCCTGACAAGAGACCGGTCCTGTCAAGCAGAAATGATCTGGCTATCCCAACGGTCAAAGAAGCAATATTCTAAGCCCATTTTCTCACCCAATTACAAGTTCATTCCAACCTACAGCGGGAAGAGTATTGTCTCCTCTTCAAAGAAGCACACGAAATCAAGATCAGTCCAGCCAGTCTCACCTGCATAAGGAATGGGAAAAGCACTCCCTAGAAGGGACCACCGGCGCTGTAACTTCCATAATTATCACAGAGCAGATCCTTGCTGGTATGGAGCCGTTGTGCTTCTAGGAGGTGTCAGACCACAATGAGTCCCCCCTGGTGGCGTTCCCCCGTTGCCAGCCCAGACTAACCGATTCTGCGCGTCAGAACAGAAGCTTTGCACATCCAGTTGAGATTGAGTCCTTAACAAGCTCTAGCTCTACCCGATTGGTTTTACCAGCGTGACATCATCCCGGGCAATGAACGCCTGAATCTAGTTACGTTCGTTCTCCAGCAAGAGAAAAAAGGTGTATAGAACAAAGTCGTCAGAGAGAGTCATCTTCTTCACCATAGCATTCGCGCTTCTCGAAACGCGGGCGCATGAAAAGCAAACCATTGAAGCGTTGATGATACGATATCGTTTGGAAAGACGCCCTGCTACCTGTCGCTCTTCTCTGCTTCGCACACCCGCCGACAGGTGTTGCGCAACAAAGACCCGCCAAGTGCCGCCAGTCCAAACAGCGCATCCACTCGGTCAACCGCCGCACGTGGCGCCTGCTCATCACGTTCCCAACAGGCTGCAATTATCCTTTCAGCAACATGCCCCGCACCTAAAGAACCTTGCAAAAGATAATAAGAAGGAAGAAACACCTCCTCCTCATCTTCACCTATCCATCGCTGCTGCAAGTGATGCGCCACCTGCTCATACTCTCTCTGGAGAAGCATTCGTATGAGCGGCCAGAGGACCTCATCACGCTGATACCAGACAGCTTCAGCACTGAGAAGATCAGCGTGCCGAGCCAATACATATTCTGCCAGAGCCGAAAGAGAAAGAGTAGGCAGTTGCTGTATCTGCTTCTCCTTCTTAAGCAGGAAGGTTCGGAAGTATTCTTGCGCGCTTGCATCACGCATTACCGCACATGCATTGCAGAGATGAGAATAGGTCTCATGCTCTCCCTCGGTAAGCAGCATTTCACCCAGACGTTCTCCTACCATGGTTGCGTTCCGTTCTCCAAGCCTTTGTGCGGCCAGACCCCTGATCTTCTCATCGGTATCCCACAGGAATGACTCGAACAGGGCATCCTGTTGCGGACCTTGTTTTATCAAGCATTGGGTGGCACACTGTCTTATCTCCTGCTCCTCCGTCTCGTCATCTACAAGACGAAGAAGATAGTCCCAACTTCGTTCTCCAGCATGTCTCCAGAATAAGACAAGGGCCATCTCTCGAATGCGCACATCTTCGTCCCGCTCCAGAAACAGAGGAAGAAGCCGCTCCTCTTCCTCGATTTGAGCATGCTTTTGCAATTGATGAAGCAGCGAGATGCGCTCCCAGCGTGAGCGCGAGCGGTCCAGCAGTTGGGTCAGCAAAAGAGGTGCCTCCACCCGTTCCTTTTCTCTCGTTTGCTCAGCTTGCAGGCGTTCCTCTTCTTGCCTGAGAAACCACGCATCCAGAGCCTGCCTGATCGCTGTTTCCTTCGTCACTGCTCGCATCGCTTGAAAAATCGGACGCACAGGATAGAAGGGTTGCCATTGGAGCCAATGCAGAAAACGCAGTGCCTCTTGAATATGCTCCTCTTCTGTCTGCAACCACTCACGCACCACACGGCCGAGCCAGTGTTCTTCCCAGTCCATTTCGCGCAGAAGCACCGGAAGCAATGACGGCTTGCGCCAGAGCAAAGGCCAGAGCTCCTCTGGCAACGACGCTGTCCGCTTGCATAGACGCACAGTCGCCCAGAGAAGCACTTCGTCCAGTAAAGGGAATGCGGGCAAGCGCGTCTCTGGATGGAGCCACCACTGCACCAATCTCCCGACATCTTGTGCATCCCAGAGCGGGCAAGCAGGTAGTTCCTTTGCAGCCTGAGCACGGCGCTGTAAGAGCTGGTTTACTTGCGCATCGGCCTCCCGAACCCGAAACAGACCGATAATCCAGAGCGCCCAACCACACAGAGGTATTTCTACTTCCCCCTGTCGCAAAATGGCCCGGCTCAGCACAATCGCCCTCTGCATATCCAATTGCACACAGCTCAGAAGAGCAGCACAGCGCATTTCCACAGAGGCATGCGCCCACCGTCCCAGAGCAATGCGTTCCAGCAGAGAGAGATCATGTGCCTTCCCGACTATCCCAAGTGCCAGCAGTGAAGCACACAATTGAGATGGCGAAACGACCCCCTCTTGAAGCTCTTGAAGCGCACGCGCACGTACGATATGACCGAAGCATTGTTTCATCAAGGCATAGGCCTGGCGTCGCTCATTCCGAGACCCGACATCCAGTTGAAGCAGCGCCTCACAAACTCGTTGAGCAAGTTGCACAGGAAGCTGCAAGCCTGCTCGACTCAGCTCTTGACAGATTCGTACAAACAAAAGCAAGCTCGCAGTATCTTGAGGGAGCACAGGGCACTGTTCCTCGATCCACCGCAAAACCGCTGGTGCGGCATCACCTGCCAGCAAAATGAACGCCTCTTGCCATGCGGGATGATATCGCTTGTCAGAAAAAAAGATATCACTCCAGAGCCACTGTTGTCTCTTTAAGAGACGCGCAACGCACAGGCAAGGCACAAGCGGGGACGCCCAGGAATACCATTGTTTCCCCGGTACGCGTTGGGCAGCAAGAGCGTCACAAGCATGGAGCAGATGATTGGCTTCCAGACGCGCGAATAAATGCTCTGCTCTCAGCTTGCCCATCCGCTGCCTGAGCACAATGAGGATTTCTTCTCGTGACAGGATATGCCGCCATGGCTCTTCACTAGCAGTCGCACACGACCAGGCAAGCAGCTCAAGCGCATCCCAGACATCTTCGTCATTCAAATCCGGCTCCGCACCCTGCATCAGGCTCCAGGAGTAGCCTTCAAAGAGGGTATGCGGAAACCGTTGATGCGCCTCAAAAAAAGCACTCCACCAACGGAGCACCAACGGTAGCCCCACCAGATCGCTCCATTGCTCATCATTCTCAAGCACGGTGCTCAGTGCTTCCACAAGCTGAGGAGAGGGGGCAAAGTGCTGCAAGAGAGCCTGTCGTTGCTGTTCAGGTGTCCAGGCGAGCAACTCAAAAGACGCAGCCTGCCGCAGAGAAAGTTCAGGAACAGCATCCGGCCTTACCGCAAGGATCAGCTGAGCATGGGGCAATGCCTCACACCAGAGCAGCGCCTTCCGGATAGCCTCTCGCTGACAAGATCGAACCTGTTCATATCCATCGAGGAGAAAGAGGGTCGGTCGGGTTTGTATCCACTTCTCAAACCAATCCACCCGCTCATGTGGAAAAAGTAAGCGCTTCACAGCAAATAACACGTTCCCCCCACAGAGATCAAGCACCTCGGCTAGCTCTCCCAGGTGCAGCCAAACAGGGAGAATGAAGCGCTCTTCTTCTCGTCCTTCAGCAAGGTCCTGTTGCATTCGCCGACAAGCCCGCGCACATTCACGAGAGAGAAGCCAGCTCTTCCCGGCACCGTGTTTCCCGATCAGAACGATACGTGAAAAGCGCTCTCGCACTTCCTCCCAGGACAGCGGAACGGTCGTCAGGCGCTCATACTTCTCTTTGGCGAGCCGGAAATGACCTTGAAGATCCATCTGCCAGCCAGGGAGCAAAAACAGATCACAATACATCAGCGGAGCGCGTTCCATACTATCAGGGAACGGAGAGAACAGACAGGCATGCGTATACCTGCCTACATGTTCATCTGGCTGATAGTGAGCACACAACCTCATCAGTTTTTCTTCATCTACCGCCTGACGAACATCCATAGCATTCCCCTCACAGACGCGAGAGAGATGTTCAATATAGTCCTGTAGATGCTGCAATAGTGTATTCCTCCTACGCGCGTGCACTTCTCCCTACCTCTCTTCTCAACATTCCTCTCCAAAGGTAAGAGAGTTCTTTTTTCACTCCCTTATCCTCCCTTCTCTCCTCATTGAAATCTAGAGGTGAACGTAATCCGTTTTCATGCAGACCCCAAAGAGGGGAAGATCAGGTCATGAATGCCTCAAGTTGAGCGGGGGTAAGATACCCCAAAGCGGATTGGCGACGATGGTGCAGGTAAAATCCTTCGACAGAGGAAAAAATCGTCTGTCGTACCTGCTTTTTGCTCATCAAGGCTTCTCGATAGAGACACTCCTTCTTGAGGGTGGCCCAAAACGATTCTATGAAAGGGTTGACATACAGGGCAATACCAGTAAGGATACTGAACCATGCTAGTGCCAGGCAGGCGATACGGAGACTATGACTGAGAGACACTGGTGGGAATTGAGCCACTTGCCACGCGGTCAGTCGATGTACAAGAAACAGCACAAGAAAGAGGAAACAGAGCCATTCCCTGCTTGGATATATGAAGAGGACAACCAGGAAAGCGACGTGGACAACCAGCAGGACAAGCTGGAGAAGAAGCGGTACCCAGAAAAGCGTTCTTCTTCTCCCTTGTACGTGTTCTCCCCTCTCTTTCACGAGTATATAGATCATACCCCCGATGCCCACTAAAAGAAACACCAGACTGAGCACCAGACAGACCGAAAAAAGGATTGCTTCACTCAACCTTTTCCTTCCTTTCTCGCTACGAGTGTCTCCGACAACCGCTGCGCCAATGAACACAGAAAGGCACAAGCATGGTACGACGCACCGATCACTTCCTGCTTGACGGCTTTTTGTCTGCTCGCCATACACCCGCAGCGGAGCTGCCCGAGAGAGGAACAGCGCATGCGAGGTCTCCCTGGCCAATCGCGGCATTACAAGGGAACGCAAGCAGCAGTACCTGTTGCAGGCACTGCGCGTGCAGATCTTGACGCCTCCTAAGCCGCACTATCGACTTGATCGTTCCCGAAGTGCCGCCAGCCGAGCAGCAGACGTGTGCAAGCCGACGACAACAGATGGAGCCAGTGCTCACGAACTGCACACGTTTTTCCGACTCCAATAGGAGCGACCGGCCTGGCATGCAGACCGGCAATCAAGATGGCGCCCCCTTCGCCTGTCTCTGGCTTCATACCCAGCCTGATCGTTCCTTGCTGACCTTCACAATCTGCTTGTCTAAGATTCCCTTTTTGTTCTGCATTAAGTGTTTAAGAAAGGGAAATAATATATCCTATAATAGCTACAATAAAATATAGACAAAAAGTAATTACTAAAACTCCTCCCACCCAAACCAGCGTTTGTTTATACCAGAAAATAGGTTCTCCCTTCTCTTGCCTCTCCTTTCTTGAAAGATAGGCAGCATAGAGGAATTGGCATCCAAGTAAAGCAGAAGCCACACTACCAAAGAAACGAAGTATATGTAATGTCCTATCAAAAAAAACAGAAAACAAGGCAACGATACAAGCAACAAGGAAACAAATAAAAATAAACAACTGTATGCTTGTAGGTTTTTTATTCATATAACATTCCTCTCTCTCTCACAAGCTGTATCTCCACTCCAGCTCTTGTTTACTTGTTTCCTGAAAAGGAGACGAAATTATCTCCTTTTCAGGAAAACTAAAACTTCCTCATTCATTGAGACAATCCCGAAGGTCCCTTACACCCTGCACAAGGATCAAAGCCTGAACAGTTAGAAAGACACCCAATCCAAGCGCAAAACCAAAGGGCATGGCTACCATTACCGGTACTAGAGCGGTCATAGTAGGCACTCCTAACACTGAGATAAGTCCAGCAGCCGATTCAAACAGCTCAAATCCGGTCTTAAGTGCACAAAGCGCATCCGCCATTCCACTAGAATCAACCCGGTTCACTGGATCATTGCTGGCATACAGGTACCGATTGGCCGAGTTGAGATTGCCCAGGCTGCCCCCAACAGGATCCTGCTGCGTCCAGCGACCCAGTTGCGGATCGTAGTAGCGAATATCAAACAGGATGCCCATGGCTGATTTACTCACTGTGGCTCTCTCGATGCCCAGAGGGAACCTATTTTTACTTAATCACAACTATTTGAGGCTCGAGCATTTTGAATAGCTCACTAATATAGTATTCATGTTTTCATTCAAAAAGTATCTGCTATCTAAAATAATTCTATCATTTTATTATTAGTAAAAATAGACATAGGAAGGACAGGATGATAAAAAGAACTCCTGTATATAAAAACCATTTACTCTGGGGCCTCTTTAGATTTTCTTTTTCATTATTTTTATCCATTTTACTTAACAAAATAAGTATAATTCCTAAATCTAAAAATAGGGCAATACCTGCATACGTAAAGAAGTGCAAAGACCGGTCAAAAATAATAAAAGCAACCATTCCTATTGCTAGTACAACTGCAAGAACACTGAAAAATAAAGCAAACTTTTGTAATAATGTTTTCATTTTTAGGATCCTTTCTCATGATGTCAACGAGTTAGATTAGCAATAGATGGTGCTCTACATGAGAGTACCATCTATTTCTGTTTACCTCCACAAGTGTATTAACTGCATGCTTCTTTGATATCTGAAGCAGAGTTTGCAATCTGATAAGCAGCGAAAAATACTGCGAGAGCGAATACAATTGTTACAGCAAGAGCTGCAAAAGCAAGACCCTCTGGGCCTAGAGCTACTAGTGCTCCAGCAACTACTCCTGGACCTCCTATTGCCGAAGCAAAAGCTCCCATTAAGGTAAATATCCCTATATCCTCTAAATAGATGGATATAGAATTTAAAATGCCAGTAATAACACAGTTACCTGCTGCAAAAGCTCCAGTAGGATCAGTGGCATTGACCGGATTGCCTCCTACATACAGGTAGCGGTTAGCCGAGTTGAGATTGCCCAGGCTGCCCCCAACAGGATCCTGCTGCGTCCAGCGCCCCAGTTGCGGATCATAGTAGCGAATGCCGAACTTGTAGAGCCCGGTCTCGCTCTCAAAGGAGCCACCCGCAAACTTCCACGGGTTGTAGACCTTCTCGCTCCTCTGCTCTTTGATGGTTTCGCCATAGGGCGAGTAGGCATAGCTGTTCTCCAGGGACCCATCCTCTCCGGTCACCCCCACAATTGATCCCAGCCCATCAAAGAGATAGTAGTGATGGCTGTTATCGCTGGAGAAGCGGGCCCCGATCAGCTTCCCACAGCTACAGCGGGTATAGGTCACCGGCCCACTCTGCCGATACTCTTTGCCTACCCCCCAACTATTGTACAGATACGTGGTATCCGCCACCTGCACACGGGTCTCCTGAGTCGGCCCGCTATAAGTGAAGGGGGTGCTGTTGATCTGGGTGGTCTGATTGAGCGCGTTGTAGCTGAAGATACGATTCACGCCACCCTTCTCTTCTGTCAGGTTCCCATTGGCATCATAGCTGAACGTCGTGGTTTGCTTGCTGCCATCGGCGCCCTGCCGCGTCCAGTTCAACAGTTGGTTGCCTGCCCCATAGCTGAACAGGTTAGTGAAGCTGCCGCTGCTGTTGGGCAGATGGAACTGGGCTTTGGTGATGTTCCCCCCGGCGTCATAGGTATAACTAAACTCGTCTACCTGGCTATTCTGACTGGTAAAGATCTTGTCCGCCAGCAAGCGGTTGAGGCTATCATAGCTATAGCGGTGCTGGTTGCCATTAGCAAGAGTCATCGTCTGGACAAGCCCGGTGTTCTTGTTGCCCATAGTATAGGTATAGCGATAGCTGGTATAGATCTTGGTGATCGTATGGCTACCATCCATTTGCCCACCCACAATGTTTACCATGCGACCTGCCCCATCATAGCTCATGCTCATCCCGGTGCCATTGGGATAGTGGATGTACGTCTGCCGATTGGCATTGTCATAGCCGTAGACCGTGCGGAGACCACCCGGCTCCGTCACCGAAGTGACCAGGTTGACCTCGTTGTAGGTGTAGGTGACTGTGCCACCGGGATCTTCATAGCTGGTCAGATTGCCGATAGGATCGTAGCCGGTGGTGATCGTCTCCCCACCAGGCACCGTCTTGCTCACCAGCCGATTAAGCTTATCATAGCTGAACGTCGTGGTCCCGGTCGGATCAACGACTTTGGTCAGATTGCCGTTGGCATCATAGCTATAGCTGATCGTGGCCGCCAGGGTCCCATCACTCTTCTTGTAGGTGATCCCCGTCACCTGGTCAAGCTTATTATAGCTATAGCAAGTTTGCTGCTGCTTGGCGTCGGTGACACACTGAACCCGACTGGTAAGCAGATCCACCGTGAGCGTATAGGCTCCCAGCGGACTGGGCGGGATCATCTTGATGAGATTGCCTTTACTATCATACTCAAAGCTCGTCTTGTTGCCGTTGGCATCGGTCTGGCTCTTCACAGTCCCATTGCTGTTGTACTCAAAGGTCAGGCCAATATTGCTTGCTTTGTCTTTGGCTGAAGTGACGTTGCCATTGGCATCATACGTGTAGGTGATCACATTGCCTTGTGGGTCCGTCTGCGTCAGCGGATAATACTGGCTCTGACCACCTCCACTGGGATAGCCAAAGGTGGTGGTAACGCCGTTTTGTCCCTGGCCATTGGCCCCCTGCGTCACCGAAAGCAGGTTGTTGGTGCCAGGCGCAAACTGGAATGTCGTGAAGTTGCTCAGCGCATCTCCATAGGAGGTGACGTTATAGCTATTGGCATCATATGCCTTCGAGGTACTATGACCCAGCGCGTCGGTGGTTTTCGTCACCTGCAACTGCTCATTGTAGGTATATACCGTCTGGTGCCCGTTCTGGTCAGTCAGAGTCGTTTGCAGATCTCCATACTCGTATTTGAAGAAGTTGCCATTGGCATCGATGACCTTGAGCACTTTATCTCCTGTGTACTCGATACGGGTGGTGTTCCCACGAGGATCGGTGATGCTGGTCAGCAAGAGGCCCTCATAGCCAAAACGCGTCGTTTGGCCCTCCGCATCCGTGATCGCGGTTAACCAGACCGAGGATGACACCCCTGCCGCCCGCGCTTTCTGCTGCAACGTCGGCGTCCCCGAGCTGTACTCATATGTGACAGTACGCCCCGCCGGATCCGTCAGTTTCACGATCTGCGTGGCCGTATCCGTTTCCCCATGTTGCTCATTATGCTCAAAACGAAAGACACGCTGCTGCGTATCGGTCAGCGAGACCAAATTGCCCCATTCGTTGGGATCATACTGAGAGGAAATGGTGTTGCCGTTCTTGTCTACCATCGAGGTGAGACGACCACCGGCATCGAACTGCAATTTCCCACCGGTATGATGGAACGAGAGGGTATAGCTACCATCCGCGTTCTTCGTCAGTGTCGCATCCAGCGCGGGAGGATCGGTATACGCCTTCTTGGTGCTATCATAGGCGAAGAAAGCTCCCACGCCGCTTGGCCCACGATAATAGATGCCCTGCTCGGGATTCTCACTGTACAGGGAAATATCATGTCCAAAGGAGAAGATCCAGTTGACGCCATGATCGCGTAACTCGTTGGCCTGCGAATTATAGGAGCTCTCAAGGGTCGCATCCAGCCCTGTCCCACGCACATGCAGATCGGACGTGTGTACGAGCAGATTCCCGTTGGCAACATTGACCTTCAACTCCATGCGATTGTTGAGGGTCAGAGTATTGAAGGTGTAGAACGAGAGATCGCCGAAGCCGTCGAAGGGCTGAGCAGCAGAGAGTTTCTCGACTGCCGCGGGGCGGGGGGGCAGCTTGGTGGGGCCTTTGGCCGTGGGCTGCTGCGGAGCCGCCGGAGCCTGTCGTGTGGGCGCGCCGATCGACTGAGTCTGGTGGGTGGCTGTTTCCCGAGCTTGCTGTGCAGCGGAGGCGGTGGGAACGGTGAGTAAGGCCCAGTCGGCGAGAACGGCCAGCGTACAGAGGAAAAGGGCCAGGATAACACGGAGTCCCCAGTGCAGCGTCCCGCTCGGCAGCCGGAGCGAGCGCAGGGAACTCATTCGTTCAGAAGCAGGAGAAGAGGTGTCATTGTCCTGCATAGCGAATCCTTTCATGAAACACATCACAAACAGAGTCGGACACAAAGGGGGAACACATCAGCTGACCTCCCACACGATCCTTGTGTGGTCCATCGAAGTCATGCGGATGCAGGTGCGCCACAGGGAGTACCTGTATGAATGGCTTCCCCAAACCATTCTGCATTTTCCTCATAGAAGGAGGGATAGCCTCCTTCCAAGGCAATAACTGAAAAGGAGTGGAACGAACGAATAGTTCGACTGATGTATATCAGACATCACATTACAAAGTATATGCAGAGGGTATTGCTGATTTCAAGTGAAAAACAGGCATAAATCCCCTGAACAGCAATAGTTTCGGCGAAGAACGAAACAGGGATTTCTTTCTTGATGAGGGAATACCAGGTCGTGCCAGCCGCCCCGGTGGAGGGGGGATCTCGCCCAGGCTTTCCTCTCCCCTCGCGTTTCTCTCCTCGTGGTCGTCTTCGTTGTCCGATGCCTGTGACCACGACACACGCTTTATGAGGCCACGGGAGCCTCCCCACGCCCGAATGAAGCCACACGGCCCGATGATCATCAGCAGCCGTATGCAGCAGGCAACCGGTGACTTCTCCCGTCTGGAGAGCAGAGACATGAGAAATATGACGAGAAGACAACATCAAGAGAGCCACCAGGGAAAAGCTCCTGCTGCTAAGGGCACTCTCGGGCTGGCAGCTTCTGCATGAAAACTGATGCAAGAGCCTGAGGCATGGTCACAAGCCCGTGCCATCTGAGTAGAGAGCACCAGACGAAGCGTGCGGCTCCCCTGCTGGTGCGAACCCACACGCCAGAGGATGGCGCCACGAGTGCGCGTCGCACTCCTCTGGCTCCGATGCGCAGGTATCACGGGCAGGGAATGACGCTTGAAGGAAGGGAGATGAACCTGCTTCATGCTCGGTGCTTGGGGGTCCCACCACACTCCCTTCAAAACACGGCAACGGCCGCTCTCACACGGCATGGGCAGTGCGTTTGGGAGGTTCCATCCACCTTTCTCCCTTCAAGAAGCACCCAAGCCTCTTCCTTGCATCAGGCTTCAATCCTCAACAGCCCCAATGAGCCATGACACCGCTTCATCTGCACAACACAGTGTACGTACACTGTGTTCAAGCCTCGCGTGACCGTGTACGCTCACCGTGTTCTGTGTTCTGTCGCGAGGACTTCGCAGGAACCACTTTGAAGAGACCCCTTTTTCAACGCGTTGTTCCATCACGCAAACCAGAAGAGACCTTTCCCGTCGCTGAAGCAGTTCCCACTGCTTGCTGCGCTTTTAGTGCACGAACCTCATGCTCATCAAGATATATCTCTTATAGATACTTATAACTACATATCTATCCCTTTCTATCTCTTCACGAGATTACTTTATTCTATATTCATTTTTCTAATATATCCTTCGCCAAATCCTCAAATTATATCTACATTTACACGTCTTTTACTTGAAAGATAATAACATCGGTAAAATTACTACCGTCAATCTGTAAACCATAACAGCCAGGACTTTGCTGATTGATACGAATATAAGAAGGTCTGTCGATCTCTTCAGGAGTGTGAGTAAACTCTGGTAGCTCTAAATCCTTCGATAAATCATAATCGAAAAGAACTGCTGCTGAACCATCTAATTGCCGACCACGAACAAGGCCTATTCCTTGATATTTACTGGTATCAGCAAACCAAAGAGCTTTAGCAGGTCTCCACTCCGGATCTTTCAAAGCACTGGCATTCGCATCATGTGGGTCAAAACGGCGTAATTGTAAAATAGCAGGTTGAGCAGCAGTTTGAATCGTTTCAATAACAACATAAATTGGTCCATTTCCCATCACAATTCGTTGACCGAAACGATGTACAGATGTCGTCGGGCAATCCGCGCCACGAGGCAAAGTCGGAAGCTGTAAAGGTCTCTCTCGTAGCTTTTGCAGAGTAATCACAGGTTTTGTAGGCGCAAGCGTAGGAGCGTTGTCAAGAGCATAGTCTGGTATTTGCTGACAACCAGATAGGATAAGGAGAAAAATCAAAGCAAACAGACATAAAAGCGTGATTCTCTTTTTCATAGTATCCTCTCTTCCAAGTTAACGCTTGACGGAAAGCTCATACAATCAGCCAGCAAGGGATGACCAAGTCAAGCTTTGAGCCAGAGACAGGCGAAGAGCCTCACCATGCTGGCCGCCCCCCCTAGCAGGAAGACCCTTTGTGCGTCTGCGGTCACTCCTGTTGGATCCGGAAAAAAACCGCGCAGTTTTGTGCACACCATCTTAACCTCACTGCGTCGGCTCGTGAAGAAACGCTGCCCAGCCGCCCTTCAGGGTCCGATCAAGCCGCGTTCCTCGCTTGAGAGGGGACACAACCAGTACCCTCAAATACCTGCTGCTGTGTACGCACACCCGCAATGCCGAGGTCGACCAAATACACCCCATAGAGCATTGTTCCCATGTCAGCAGCATCGCAGGAGTACAATGTGCACAGACAAGCAGCAGTCAAACAGCGCCTGATCGGCGCAGTTGACTGCGGAATCTCAGAGTTGGTCATAGCTCCCTGAGCCGTGACGGCGCACCGTAGCATGATCCCTTCATATCAACCCGAGCATGACAACTCGCCTCAGAGAGTCACTCGGTCAGCTCCAGCATCAGACGCACCTGGTCTGACCAGGTGGCTTCCATGAACTACTTCTGAACTGCTCCAGCTAACTGCGGTGCGGCAGTGTCAGGAAGGCCGGATGCAAGTACTGCACGATGAAGCGGAAGCGGTCCTCCTGGCTCGTAATCGCCAGTGTGAGCACTTCGGAAAGCGAAAGGATATGACTTGCGGCCATACTTCCCCCTGCCTCTGGCACATCTGCTTGATACAGATCGTCACTCATGATAGACAGGATCGTCAGGAAGGAGTCCACGTCAGACATCATGCGTTCCTTTCTTTTCGCTTTGCGTTTTGACGATGATGGATGCCTTCTTTTTCACATCCTCCATCATTCACACCAAGCGATTCAAACATAGGGATTTCTATCCCTATGTTTGAGTCTCAATTCCATGTTAAGAATACAAGCAATGGAACTCCCACAAAAAGCCAGAACCGATTCAACCATGAAACATATTCTCCTAGAGAGTCGTAAAGCTTCATAAGGCGCTCCGGGTGTAATTGACAAAAAGCATTCCAGAGACCAACCAATGTTACGAACTCCCGCATACTTCCATATACAGCTCCAGAGATAAATCCCAATAAAGGGCTGCACCCCTTCAACTGTACCTAGGGCGAGAAAACCAAAATGACGATACACCAGCAACAAAAGTACACTTAGAAAAAGAACAAGGAGCCAAAGCAAAAAGTACAAAGCGTAAAACATGGGGCTCATAAAACTTTTTTTCTTGTTACACCCATAAAATTTATTAAATCTTTCTCTTCTCCTCTCTGTATCTATCGCCCATCAATTTCTTTCCTGTATTTTGTGCAACTCTTTAAAAGAGAGTATCTGTTCCGGACGTGCAACGATGAAGGAACGGAGTAGGGCTATAAAGGTAAAGCGAGACACTTACCATAACTAGTTCTAAACAAAATTTTGGAAGGAGGCTCTTGTACTGAAATGTAAGTATTAATCCCAATAAAGCGAAACAAAGCAAGCAAAGATTCCTAAAAACACTACCTTTACCTACCTTAGCACTAGCATTTCCAAAGCAACCACATCTAATGTTTATACCTTTTTTAATAATAAAAAACATCCAGCCCGTAAACAGTAACAAAGAACATACTGCCAGCGCGAAGAAGATACTTAAAATGTAGGAGGAACTAAGAAAGATTCCAAATGCGACGCCAAGTTCTCCCAAAGGAACAAAAAATACAAGAAGACGAACTAACCACTCAGGAAACTCACTTAACCGTAAAACGGCGCGAAATGATTCTCCTTCCAAAAATTTTCCAACAGCCGCGAGAAGGAAAACAGAACTAATCACTAGTTGCAATAAAGTTAAAAAAGAATACCAACCGGCATACTGTCATCCTTTCTTTATGTCGTATGGCAAACAGAACCTTTGTCAGCTTAGCAAGATGCGTTTCTAATCAGCATCCTTTTTCCTCTAGAGGAACTAGTCTTCTACGATTCCGTCCTTCGTTCGTTAGCGAGTCAAGAATATCAAGAATATAATGTTATCTATTTTATCCTAGAAGAGCGTATTCTTGTCTATTTTATATTTTTAAAGCTAATATTTATTTTTATCTATCTTCCTCTATATTCCATGGCTCATATTACACCTTTCATTTAAATAATAAAGTTTTCCCAAGAAACACTTCTTGAATCTTTCCTTAGGCAGTATCTTCAACAATCCGGCATTCTCCCTGATAGTTCCCTATCATCTATAAAGTGTCTCGGAGTCTTTTTACATTACGAATATATAACAATCTTTTTAACTTTTTAATACGAAAACATATTTTTTTGCTATTATAGGATCAAAAAAAATCTCAGTAACCTAAGCAAACTTTTGTTCCCAATTACTCTTAATACAGCATAGATTTCATATAATTTAAGTTCTTTTTCATACTTAGAACACTTTAGTACAGTCACATAATCCTCTTCTCAGACGTTGCCGGGAAATTCAACCGGATGAGCTATGGGCTGCTCGACGTCTCGCCGCATCCTGACATTCCATAGCAAGCTGGAGAGAAAACCGATCCCTTGACTCCGCCTTGCCTCATCATCTATCAGGATGAGCAAACCTGTAACTAGTGCACTGTCAAGACAGGTGACAGGAGATGTAGTATCAGAAGAACCATAAGTGCTCCTATTTTTGTTCGCCCGTTGAGCGCGAAAGAACAGCAGCAGCTCAAAGCCGGCCTGCGCTCATCAGATGCCTTTGTCCTGCGGTGCTGCCAGATTTTGCTGGCGTCAGCCCGCCAGGAGCGCGCCACGGCCATCGCCAAGCAACTGGGCTGCGACGACCAGATTGTGCGCACTGTCATCAAAGGCTTCAATACCAAAGGCTTCGCCGTGCTACAAGCCGGCTCCTCACGCCCCCACTGCTTGCACCAGGCGAGAGAGGATCGCGATCTGCCGCGTTTGCAAGAACTGATGCAGCGCGGGCCACGCTCTTTCGGCAAGCCTACCAGCGTCTGGACCTGAGATCTGTTGGCAGAGATTTGCCAGCAAGAAGGACTGACCCAGTCGCTGGTCAGTGGCGAAACCATCCGGCAGACGGTGCTACGGCTGGGAGAAGCTTGGAAACGAGCCAAACAGCACATCAACCGTCCCGATCCGTTGTACCAGCAAAAAAACGGCGCGCGACCAACTGATCGCTTGGGCAAGCCCGCAGCCTGAGTGAGCCATTGGATGTGTCGATCAAGTGTGGTGGAGTCGCTTTGCTCTGCCTCGTATGCACGCCTGGCAGAGCGTGGAGCATCCCTTCTCCCTGGTGGAACGGTCGTGGCAGAAAAACGATCCCGACCCCAAAGCTCTGGCCTGGTATGGAGTCTTGTGGCAAGAAGGCACGTCGACAAAGCCAGTGCGAGAGAGCATGTGGCTGCGCTTTGTCACCGGTCGCCCCCTCTCAGCCATCACCACCCAGTTTCTTGAGTGGTGTGGTCAGCGATTGGAGCAAGAGGGCAAACACCATTGGCTCTTGATCTGGGATCACGCTTCTTGGCATGTCTCGCGCGCTGGTGCGAACCTGGATCAGAGAACAGAACCAGCAGGTCAAGCAGTCGGGCAAAGGCGTGCGCATCTTGCCCTTGCTTTTGCCCAAACAAAGCCCGTGGCTCAACCCCATCGAACCCAAATGGGTGCATGGCAAGCGTGCCGTCGTTGAGCCTGCTGGTCTGCTCTCTGTCCATGAGTTGGCAAGCCGTGTCTGTGCTTACTTCGGTTGCTCCTATGAACCTCATCTGTCTCTTCCTGACTCCGAAAAGGTTCCTTGAAAAGGCACTAGGCCCCGCACCATGGAAGTAAGATACTATCTCATCTTGCAGAACAAAAGACCATGTTAAGGGAATGAAACACTCTGTAAGACATTAAATAGCATTTCATGTAGTACGGTGTACCGACTTCATTCCGCAGTGAAAGGCGAGAGCAACAAGTCCTTTACGCTAGGTGTACGATATCATCTAGATTTTATACCTTTATTTTTATGTAACAATATACCTATAATAAAAGTAATGCATAGCAAAAACGAACATGAAAACATATAAATGGTTATTATTATAGGTTGGGTTAATAGGTTTTGTGGGAAATATTTAGTAAGAAATAGAGTAAAAGATGCAACAAGCATTGTTCCCCATGTAGCTAAAAACCTTCCATAAATACTCATTGGCATCAATGAACAAAGATATACATTGTATATATATATAAAGTTACATATACGATTCCAAAAAGAACTATGGTTAAGACAAAACAAAGCATATCTCTACTAAGAATATAACTAATAAAAGTTATAGTTATAGGGAGAAGCATAAACGTTCCTAAAAGGATAAAATATTTCGGGAGTATTTTTCTTTGGGTATCTTTCTAGCACTCTCGCAAGTGGACGATTCAGAGCAATACTAATAATAATGCCTAAAACAATCAATAGAATGATAAAACAATTTATTAGCAGAGGCATACAGCTTTTCTCCTTCTATGCTAATACTAATGGTAATAAGAGCAAGTAATAGGCTTGGCTCTTATGCATTGGTAAGTAATTTCACAAATTACCACACAATGGAGTATGATAAATTCTCTTGTTGCATATTTCGTGTGTAAAGGATGTTGAACAATTTAGCCTGAATCTCCTGATTACTCTACAATAAAGCTACTAAAAAAGCAAGACCAGATCAGCCGATGAGATATAACGAATCGTTAAGGTTCGTTCTTGGGAGAGAAGCTATACAGCTCCTCTCCCAAAACTTAGCTAAGTCTTCTACTCCCACCATCTTGCCTTGGTAAGCTTTTGCGCATACCAGGTCTTCTTCTTGAAATACTGTTGCGATACATTACCAGTGTTCCCAGCTCGCTCCCAGGATTCTTGAACTGAGCGATACCAATCATACCCTCCAAGGTAAGCATCTACAGGATCATCGCTATAAACAGGCTCCCACCATGTTGCAGGAGGTATCCGACTCGGAGATGCAGATGGAGTTGTAGACTTCACTGTTGGCTTTGCTGTTCGCTTCGTTGTTGGCGTCGGCGTTGCTGTTGGTACCGGGGTTGACTTTGGTGCTGGCTTACCATCTACCGCAACATCAGCAAAGCCATTGGCCACCCCGGTCAATGCGCCCACACCCTCCATATAGAGAAGAAATGGAAAGTTCGATGTAAAGCAAAGAACTCTCAATGGCCTGGTTCCCAGGAACACTTCACTCCAGGCAACAGATGAAAGGGAAGAAGGGCAGGGACATGATGTGGTTGGAAAAGTGAGCGACGCTGCGCTGAAGGCTCGCACGAGCATCCCGACTGGTCGCTGCGTGATGACACGTATACCTTGCGCATGTTGGATGGTTTACCGCTTTCAGCAGAGAAAACCGAGCTGTGCCGACGGCGGTAAACCTTAGAGCCGTTACACCATTAAAAGAAACAGAGCCAAGCCTATGGACGGATACAAGTTTCAATTCTCAACAGCCCCTTAGAGCCCTTGTAACCATTCAGGCGCCGCGTCCATTCTGGGGATATCAAGGTTTCAATCCCCAACAACCCCTTAGAGCCCTGGCAACCCTGGTTCTGCTGAGAGCCCCTGGCAAGCGGCTGCAAAATCCCCCTCTGTGAGAACCTTCTTGAGTCTACCCCCTTTTTCCATCCTATGCCCACACAGCAGATCCTTTCTCCCGGCTGATGAAGGCAGTTCACAGGCGGCACATACAGCAAGATCAGGGACATCTCGTCACTGGCTGCGTTCTTATGAACAGGTGCAATGCTTCACCATTGGACCGTTTTCGAGAGAAGACGAACAATTTCCGTCACGCTGTTGTCACGTTCTTGGGGTGCTCACTTGTCCCCTTTCTAGAAACGCAAAGACGAAAGGTCTCGCAAAAACGAGCTGCGAAAGAAAACAGTTTTCCAAAATAAATAAAGACGGGCTTGGAAAAATCGAGATACCCGTCAAGGAGAGAACTTATGAACATTCCTTTGTGGATCATCACTGGCCTGCTGGCTGCTATCTTCCTTGTCGCGGGCGCGAACAAGCTATTCATTCCTTATGAGAAACTAGCCAGGGTTCCTGGCGGGGGATGGGTCTTGGAGTTCAGCTCTAGCTTTGTCAAGACCCTGGGAACAATCGAGATCCTGGGAGCCATCGGTCTGATCCTGCCCGCCATGCTTAACATTGTACCGATCCTGGTGCCTCTGGCGGCTGTCGGTCTGGCGTTAATCATGGTTGGGGCAGCGATCGTGGAGTTCCGCCGTCACGAGTACAAGCATGTGCTGGTGAACCTGATCTATCTCGCCCTGACTACCTTCGTTGCGTGGGCCCACTTCTGGTCAATGTCCTGAAAGGACGAAAGTGGCTCAGTCCTGGTGAAAGCATCCTGAGCTTATCTGAGCATGGCGCTTCTTTTTCTCCGCAGAGAATGAAGTGCCATGCTCACGCTCTTCATTCACCTGAATTGAGCCACAACCTTTTTATTTATCAGAAAACGAAAGAAATCCTTTTATAGTATATTACTTCTTTTTTCCCAATTCGAGCGTGACACCATCAAGCATCATATGACGAGATATCCTATATGATAGACACAATCTGCATCGGCCTCCTTTGGGAAGCACCAGGATGTCTTGAGTTCGTTTTCTAAGCGGCTTTCTGGCGGTCTCGGATCTAATATGCTCAACATACTCCAATTGCAACCTTCGATCTGTCAGCACTCGTATCTCTCACGGTGCACCATGCAACCCATGCCTTCAACTAGCAGGGACGAGCAGCCCTGCAAGCCAGATCCAGTCGTCCCCACCACCTGGCAACTGTGCAGCGAGAAGACGTGACGGCCGAGCAGTTCAAAACGGTACTTGCATCGACCACCTCGCGATTGTGGCTTCCAAACCAGCCCGTGGATGCTGGACGTACGCGTCAAACAGAGTGTGCGTCAGGGCTGGATGGTCCGGCCCGTCAGCATCGAGACCATGCGCCAGGTGCTCAGTCGGTTGGGGATCAACTGGAAGCGAGCCAGGCGCTGGATCACCCGATCTGTTGTACCAGCAACAAAAACAGCTCGCAACCGATGACTGCGCTGGGCCTCACCAGGGCAGCAAGCGCTCATTTGGGCAATTGACTTCCTTCGACGAGGTCTGGTGCAGCCGCTTTGCGCTGCTGCCAGCTTCTGTCTGGTAGGACGACGAGGAGCCCATCCACGTTGTCGAGCAGCAGGAGCAAAAGGCCGATTCTGGGTCATGCTTGGTTTCATGATTCTGCTCGTCTTTACCCGCCCAGAATGGCTTCTTCTTCCTGTCGTGCTCAATACCCTTCTCCTCATCAAAAGCTGGCGGACGCCGATCTTTCGCCACATCATCCCTCGCATCGTCATCTCTCTCCTGGTGTTTTATAGCCTTATTGGAGGGTATGTCATGGCCAAACTACTACACCCATAGCTATCTGGGCCTATCCTGGATCGAGAACATGAACTATCTGGGCAAAGTGATGAAATATCGTAATCCTACGACCATGTTCCTTCGGAGAACTTCATTCTCGTCATCAGGATGACGGTCCTTGATAACGAGAAAACCGGGAGGAACCTGACGCTCTCCCTTCTTCTGCTTGTCTTGTCCCCCGGTCTCTCCTCACCGCCGTGCCGGGGACACAGCATCCCTCTATTCCCAACGCAATGCAAGCACCTATCCTCCGTTCTTCCCTGAGGACAAAGCAAACACCAGAACGCTTCTCTCTCCACACAGAAGAACAGCACCTCGCTCCCTCTGAACACAGACCGTCAAACCACACCAAGCCCTCCGTCCCATGAAGCAGATCCAGCGAAAGGAACAGAGGACTCGGTTTCGTTGCAAGACAGTAGTTTATTCCTCGATATAGCGAATAAACCGGGATTCGTTGCCAAGCATCCAGAGGATACAGGCAAACAACAGACAGGCAATGAGCAGCAAGACCCCTTTCCCCTGAAACCAAGCCACAGGGTCGGGTAGAGACGCTCGCTTCTGCCAACCGAGAAGAGTATAGGCCAACAGAGCATTCTTCCCCTTCAAGCTCTGCGTAATAATCTCATTACAAACCCAATACCCCCCAACAAGCAGATATCCCGCCACTAAATTACATGAGAGCAGCGTCACCAGGAGGCCAAGTGACACAAGCAAAAAAGCGGTTGGAAAGACGGTCCAGAGTACCTCAAAGGGCCACGGCCAGACCAGATCTTTTGCAGGTGGTTGCTCGGTCACAGCATAGGAAATCCAGCCAGCCAGCCCGACAACAAGCAGCAGATAACATAGTACGTAGAGCAGCCGTTCACTGAGCACACGCCGCAACGAGCGCCGCAACGTCACCTGTGCCAGCATACCATACCTCCACTCCTCCGAAAAGACTGGCAACGCCACGCAGCCCGCAACCAGCGGAAAAAAGCGTTCCAGAGCAGTACGTAACTCAGTTGCATAATCAGGTGTTTTCGCCGTCCGTTCCGGCTCCTTCGGCTTTTCCGTAATCTCCGATGAGGAGAGCTGAGGCGGCTCTAGTGGCATGGGGGGTCTATAGGAGATCTGTGTATGCACTAAAGAGACGATGATCAGGCAAAGCGGCAATACCCAGGTCCAGGATACCATCTGCTTCAGATCAAATGGGAAGTGAAACCACCTACCCCTCTGGCTGGAGAGATATGAACGCTCATTCATGGTTTTGGCATCTCCTCAGGTACATAGGGCTTGAAGTCGGCAGATACATCTCGTCCGAGTGTCACGCCCGCTTCCTTGATAAATTGCTGGATCGTCGGCGCACGCATATCCTGTTGGTGGGCAGTGAGGAACCGCTGAAGCACCTGCGTAATCTTCGCCTCCCCCTCTTTCTTTTCCAGCTTCATCAATCCCACCGTTGGTAACGGACAATCAGACAAACCAAGCTTCTGGATTTTTTCACTCACTACCGACAGCTTCGCCATATCCTCCGGCTTCATTTTCGCCTTATCTCCATACTCGCCACGCTCAAGACAGAGCTGATAAACACGCTCCTTATAGGTAGTGCCAAGTATTCGGCCTGTCATGTTGATAGCGCTATATGCTGAGAGCATCCCTTTGAGATTCGTCGGCCATTCCAGAAAAAAGGAAAAACCGTGCGGCTGCCCCGTTGTCGCATTCTGCTTCGCCAGCACCATCTCCTGAAGCAAGGCATCTGACCACCACGCCGCCGCGACCTTCTCTCCAACAAAGCTAGAGATCACGGTTTCATCTTCCAGATCAATGGGAAAGGAACTGTACAACGAGTGTTCTGGCAACAACAAAAGATGAGTACTTATCACAGGCTCACGCAAAAACGGAAGGACAATCGCAGTTGATGGCTGCTTGTTTTGCGGCTCAAGCCAGTTCCGTAATTCGTTGAACAGCCTGCTCATCAGTCGATAGGTAGAGAGCGCCTTGTGATCCGGCTGAATACCATGATAAACCAACGGGGTCTGATCCAGCCTCATTTGTTGCTGTGTATCAAACGCCACCACAAAAACAGAGGGCAGATACCCCGGCTTCGTCACCTCTATCTGCCGGGTCTCTTGCTTGAATATGCCTGCCGCTTGCCAGACATGCTCAGCCTCCGGCAGCCGCACACTCACTCTATCGAAGGGGAGTCGGGAGCCATAGGCCTCTACGAGCGATTGCACATACGGCAGCGGATACCATCCTCCCGCGCCGTTGCCGTCCAGAACTCCCATTCCCTGACCGAGAAAGCGATAGACAGCATTCGGTCGCCCGAGGACATCTATCATACCGCCAGCAGGTCCCACATAGTTCTCACGACCAAGCGTTAGCTTTCCCGCATAGACAAGAGTTAAAGTCAGAGCCTTGCCAGAGGGAAGCGTCAACCGAGTCCAGCCTTGTTGCGTGTGGAAAGAGATAGGCTGCTGTCCTGCCGTCACTCGCTGAATCTGCAATCCGGGATTGAGTGCGAGCAACAGTTCCTTTTCAGAGCCAGATTGCAGTTGAAATGTGGCCTTTCCTTCCAGTTGTCCGCTGTGGATATGCGCTGTTACGTCAAGCTGATAGTGCGAAACGATCGCGTTCATCGGTTGTGCAGGTGGAACCCCCAGATCCAGATACTGTTTGGTCGTCTGCCCGAATGCGCTGGTAATAGGCAGCATAAGCCCTCCCCCAAGCACACAAAGCAGAAGGGCAACACCTAGGTGATACCAACGCCGCATCCCATATCGCGTCTTCATTTGTGAGAGAAGTAACACCACGCCAAACAGCCCCAACGCGAGAGCGAGAAAGAAGCCTCCTTGATTCAGTACCAGGGAAAGATCAGGCCCAAAGCCAATACTACTCGAATAAAAGAGCGTGTTCTTGTGCAGATTAAGCATATGCAATGGAGTTGCTGGACTGCTGAGATTGAGCACTATCATCGCACCACTACAGAAAATCGCCCCAAGAAATGGAACATCAATCAGCGCGATCACAGCCACAAAGAGCAGTGTGAAACAGAGGCACATCGCCCCATTGACTAGCAAAAAGGGTAATGCAGCGAACGGTGATACAAGCTCCAATCGTATAGCACTCAGGACAATCCAGCTCCCACATAATGTCAATAGCACTGCCAACAGGCCTAGGACCAACGCCGCCAAACTTTTGCCAAGCATGTATTCAAACGAAAGCAATGGCCTGACCTGCAGTAAAGGGTGCATTTTATATCGAACATCACGTTGAAACACAGAAGTAAACACAAAGGGTAACAGGAGCAGGACAACAGAGGCCCTTGTGGTATAGACGTTCACTTCGAGGACAGGCAAGGAGATACCAGTTCCAAGGACAAGGACAGGAATCACCGAAACTGCGCTGGCCAGAATGATAAGCAACCAAAACGAGAGCGCGCGCCATTGGAGAAGACACTCAAACAGGGCCACGACACCTACCCGCTGTACCATTCTAAACATAACTGCTCCCTCCTTGTAAGGCAGCTGCCGAGAATGAAGGTGGCATCTATAAATCAGCCGTTCCGATCAGGAGAAAGTACCCATCTTCCAATGTCGGCTGACAGGGAACAGCCTCAGGAGCAGGACACGGACCAACGACTCGCGCAATCACTTCGTTTGGAGCCGCCACTCCACCCAGTACAGGAGAAAGCGAGGCAATAATAGCTGCTCTCCGCTGACGCATCTGCTCAATTGTTTCTAACGTCGTACGCCACTGCCAACACGCTCCCGATGCATGCTGCGTCAGTTGCTGCACACTTCCTTGAAAGCGCAAACTCCCTTGTTCTAGGACAGCAACAGAACCTGCAATCGTTGCAACATCGGCAACAATATGTGTGGAAAGGAGAATCGTCTGTTCTCTTCGCGCTCCAAGCGTCCCCAGTAACATGCGAAAACGCTGTTGTTCAACCGGGTCCAGCCCCGCCGTCGGCTCGTCTATAATCAATACTCGAGGATTCCCCAGAAGTGCCTGAGCCAGTCCCAGGCGCCTGCGCATTCCACCACTGAGTGTACTTGCCCGAGCATGCTTTTTCTCTGTCAGGTTCACCACCTCAAGCAGTTCATCGATTTGCTCTCTCTTATGCCGAACATTCTGGAGGGAGGCAAAGTAAAACAGGGTCTCCTGAACTGTCAACTTCGGATAGTAGCCCTGTTCCTGCGGCAAGAAGCCAATCCCGATCTGAGAACGAATGGCCCATTTCTCTTTCTTGAGATGATGGTTATTGATCCACACCTCACCTGATGTCTGGGGAAGTAAAGTTGCAAGAATCTGTAGGAGGGTGGTCTTCCCTGCACCATTGCGGCCCAACAAACCGAAAACCCCGGCTGTATTTGCAAATTAACATTTTTTAATGCCCATTTTTCACGTGCCCCTTGTTTGTAACATTTTGATAGATCTTTGATGGTAATCGTAGTACCACCAGAATTCCGCGAAGGGATAGACGCTACCATCTCTCATCCTTTCAGTTTAAATAAGGTGTATATTCGGAAAGATTCAGAATATACACCTCACAAAAGATTAATCAGTGAAAAACTGACTTACCTATACTTTTGCCGGGCAACTCCACCCAGGCCAAATACCAAGAATTTTTTTTCTAAAACAGGCTGCGGCAACCCCAGGAGAATAGAGTTGAGGACTATACAGCTGAGTAGCATAAGTATTACAGATTTCTCTATAATTCGCTTCCGCAAAGGGACTCATCCGTTGTACCTCAAGATCAATACAATCAAAGTCATTCCAGCCTCCATAATTTGTGGCTCGCGCCCCCAACGTAGCTCCATGAGCACATTATCAGTCACACCTTGCGTCGCTGTATAAGCATTGCTATTACAGAAGGTTTGAGACGGATCTGTGTGATCACAACCATACCCAGAACAGGTCCTTAATGCGCGCTGCGTTGCGGCAAAAACCACATCAGACAACCCAAACATCAGACAAAGAGCCACCACATCACAAAGGCTGGTAGAACAAAAGATAAATGTCTTCTCGCTTTCAAGGTTCCCTCCAATTTAAAATATTTTTTCCCATGCAAAGAACAGTTCATCTCATACATGCACTATGGCACATATATGCATGAGCTTCTGTTATTATATTTTGAGAAATACATTTATGTCAATATCTAAAAGTAAAAGTAATATTACCTATATATAATCTCTTATGATGATTAATAAACTGCTAAGATAAAATATAAACAAACACACAAAAAAACAATTTGATACATCTTGCAAAGAATAAAAGGGGGGAGAAGGCATTTCTTCATTGTTTATTCTACTCTGCTAGAAACTTTCAATGCAATTGAATTGAAATACATAGGCCATAGATATATGTGACAAACAAAATAGGAGTATTCCTGAACAAAACTCCCGAAATATCCTTTTTCCAGAAAGAGGACCAATCAGTAAAAACTGTGCTTGCCTCTACGCTTATAGAGCAACGCCAGGAAGGCAAAAGGCCAAGCTTTTTTGTCTGCAATCGGCTGCGACAACCCCAGGAGCATAGAGTTGAGGACTATACACGAGAATTCTAGGAGTATATGTTTTTCCAGATAGACTTTCGTCAAGGAACTCATTCGTTGTACCTCAAGATCAATGCAATCCATACATCCCCAAATTTCATGAGGAACTCGTGCCTGGTTGGGTTGACATCCAGGTCCCCAACACAGAGCTCCATGAGCACATTATCATCGCTCCCTGCGTCGCTGTATAAGCGTTGCTATTACAGAAGTTCCAGACAGATCTGTGTGATCAGCCATATCCAGAGCGGGGAGTCCTTTTAGCCTCTATCGGGTTGAGTCAAGAGCTTTGCTCGGGCAGAAACAGCGAGAGTAGACACACTCTTTGCCCGTCAGCTCCACCTGCTGGTTCTGCTCCCGAATCCAGGTGCACACCAACTTGCTTCCATGTCAGGAGACATTATCCCACATGAGCAACCATGCGGTTTTGTCTTGCTTCTCCAGTTGGGGAACAGCTCCCGTCCAGAAACTGCGTTTGGTCCAGAAAGTGCACGATCTCAAAACGCTACTTCTCGATTACCCGGCAAAGAGCAGAAACATTCTCATCTGCCAGCAGTTCCGCTGTCCTACCGTGCCACTCCCGCCGATTTCTCCCCTTTTTGGGGAGAGAAAGTTAAGGTTGCGCCACCACAGCCGCAAAGTAGATTTCATCCGCAGGCAAGCCGTTCACAAAAGATGCGCCGCGCACTGGACGGAGTATCGCAGACAGGCGACGAACACGCACCTTCGCTCAGACGGGAAGCCGACCCACGGAAGGTCAAGACATACTGACTGTACATGCGGGAACTGCGTCTGCCACAGAGCGGACAGGCAGCACCTTTTTGAATGCTCGTGAGACAGTCCATGATCTGTGTGGAGGATAATTGAAGCCGCTCAACAATAACACCGGTTTCGGGAGAAAACAGCGGCTCGTTCAGCTGTTCTTCTCTCTGCTCTGGAAGTATCTCTCGTTCGTGTCTCATGGCACAAGCAGACCATATCTCGGACAGAACGTGAGAATGTTTCACCAAAAGCTGGGGAGAGCCACGATGATGGTTATTGATCCACACAGCACCTGATGTCAGAGGAAGTAAAATTGTAAGTCTATAGGTTCGCTTTCAAGACACAAAATTGATGTATTGCCTGAAAATCACCTTTTCTATATTGCATAAGATCAGAAAATGTGCATTACTAAGAGAGGGTGAGAATTTTGTGTATAGAGAAAAGAGAGATGTTGATTCGTTTCAGAAAAACAATGCACTCGAGGCAATGCTGGTCATTCACCTCACGTAGATTTCTCAAAAAGAAAGGGGAATCTTATGGAACCCGCGAAAAGAGCTCTCTTGGAAAAAGGAACACACCTTTGCAATCAAAGACACTATCAGGAAGCGCTTGACTGTTATGATCAGGCACTCCTTCTCTATCCACATGATCCAGATATCTGGAACAACAAAGCTCATATTCTTTCGCTTCTTGGAAAGCACTCGGAAGCTTTGTCTCTCTATGATACCATGATCCACCTCTCCCCCGATCAAGCATATCTGTGGGAGCAGAAAGCCTCTACACTCTCGGAATTGGGATGCAATGAAGAGGCCCTTGATGCATACGAGCAGGCCCTTCTTCTTTTTCCTTCTCACGCCTTGCCTTTTGATCTTGCCCTTGTATGGCATAATAAGGCCAATGTCCTCTGCAAGCTCCAGCGCTATGAAGAGGCTCTCCTGGCTTTTGACCGCGCTCTTGCCTTGCTCCCTTCTCTCGCCCCCACTTGGGATGCAAAAGCCCAACTCCTCGCTTCTCTTGGAAAGGAGGAGGAAGCTCGCTACAGCCAGGCGCAAGCTGCACTCGCTCGGCTTTCTTCTGGGAACACGCCTCCAACGCAGAACGAAGCAAGATCAAGCCAATGAACGAAAGCAGAATCGTTTTGACTCCCCCAGAGTTCAACCTGATGCGCACCTTTTGGAACAAGAAACTGAGTGGGCAGACGAGAAATCTCATGAGACGATGCAAACGTCGAAATAAGACCGTTCCATAGATTGAATGGAACCAGAGCGGCATCTGTTCATACAAGAGAGCAGCATTGCCGCTCCTACATAATGCAGATCATGCCAACGAGGTTGCAAAAAGCCCATCACAACAGCTGATCCCTTAGTGACTCCGAAAGGGGGACGATAGGGAAAAGAAAGGAGACCGCCCCGGAAAGCCAAGTTGAAAGGAACCAAACAGATGCAAGAGCGAAGAGCACGAAAGCGGTATCCCTCCGATCTGACCAATGCGCAAGAGGCAGCAAGCATGACAGCGTAAGAGAGGTCCTCATCTTTCCTTCCCATGAAGGGATTAACATATAGGGCAATACCAGTAAGGATACTGAATCATGCTCATGCCAAGCAGGCGATACGGATATAATAATCCCTTCGTTTTTCCTTAAGGTGAAAAGTATTGACACTCCCCAGGCCAGAAGGGCGGGGATTCTTCCTTCATCCAGCCTGCTTGCGCGGCGCCGCAGTGCGACGACGCGTAGCGGCAGGCTGTCCAGAAGCGTTCGACGAGACACCCTCGTCGGTTCCCGTCTGCCCGACGGTACCCTGTAGTGCTTTGTGCAAGATATTTAAGGCGGCGTTGTGATCGCGGTCGAGGAGCAGCCCACAGCCAGGACACAGATGCGTACGCACACTCAAGCTCTTCTTGACCCGCTGCCCACAACGAGAACAGTTCTGAGTTGT
>NZ_QKUF01000041.1:42676-48134 GCF_003253565.1 Thermosporothrix hazakensis | reverse complement strand
TGGTGCGCAAGCCCGCCATCCTTGTGCCCAACCATCTGCTGGAGCAGATCACGGCAGAGGCCCAGCAGCTCTATCCCGGCGCGCAGATCCTGATGGTCTCCCGCGAAGAGCTGAGCCGGGAGAAACGCCCCCTCTTCGCCGCTCGTCTTGCCACGGGCACCTGGGATCTGGTGGTGCTGACCCATTCGGGCTTTGCGGCTCTGGGCGTGCATCCCGACACCGAGGCTCGCTTCCTCGAAGCCCGCGTGACCGCCTACCGCGAAGCACTGCTCTCCCTGGAACGCGAGCCCCATGAGCAGGAGGATCGCGCCGCCCGTCGCAGCATCAAGCAGCTCGAAACCCAGATCGAGCGCATGCGTCAGCGGCAGCAAGCGCTCCAGGAGCGGCCCCACGATGGCGGGGTCACCTTTGAGCAGCTCGGCATTGACTACCTGATCGTCGACGAAGCACACCTCTACAAAAACCTGGGGCTGCCCTCCAACCTGCCAGCGTTGCAGGTGCGCCCCTCCACACGCGCCTGCGATCTGGAGATGAAGCTGCGCTGGCTTCAAGCGCACAACGAGGGCCGCCCTTTCGCCGCCTTCTTTACCGCAACCCCGCTCTCCAACTCTATGGTGGAGGCCTTTGTCTGGGGCTGGTATCTGCGTCCGGAGCTGCTGCGCGCCTGGGGCCTGGAAAGCGTCGATGCGTTTGCTTCCTGCTTCATCGACTTCGAGACCCGCGTCGAGGTCTCTCCCAACGGGGCCTCGTTCCGCCTCTTCCGCCGGCCCACCCGCTTCCTCAACCTGCCCGAATTTCTGGCCCTCTTCTCCCAGTTTGTAGATCTGCGCAGTCCCGAGCTGCTGCATGGCCTGCGCCCGAGCAGGATTGAGCGCACCATCGTCGTCGAGCCAGATGCGGACACGCAGGCCTTTGTCGATACCCTTGTCGAGCGCTGCGAGGCGATTCAACGGGGCTCTCCTCAGTGGATCGCCGGGCGGCTGGATAACATGCTCTGGGTCACGACGCATGGTCGGATGGCGGCCCTGGATCTCTCTCTCGTCGGCGAGCGAGCTGCCCGTTCCCCCAAGCTCGAAGCGATGGCCGCCCAGATGCTCGCCGTGTACGAGCGCTGGCAACGGGAGGCCGCCTTCCTGCCCGGCGCCTTCAAATCCCTGCAAATCGGCTTCTGTGACCTGGGCACCCCGGATGCACAGGATGACAAGCTCTATGGAACGCTGCGGCGCTTGCTGATCGCCGGTGGCATCCCGGCCCACGGCATCCGTTTCATCCATGAGGCTACCACCGATCAGCAGAAAGCCCACCTCTTCGAGCAGTGTCGCAACGGGCAGGTCGCCATCCTGCTTGGTTCTACCGCGAAATTGGGCACCGGCACCAATATTCAGACCCGCGCCGCTGCCCTGCATCATCTCGACGCCCCCTGGCGGCCTGATGAGGTAGAACAGCGCGAGGGCCGCGTCTGCCGACCCGGCAACCTCTATCCCCAGGTCGAGCTCTTCCGCTACGTGCAGGAGCGTACCTTCGATGCCTATAGCTGGCAGGTGCTTACCACCAAAGCGGTCTTCTTTGATCAGGTGCGCGCCGGGCGTCTCAGCGAGCGCACCACCGAAGAGCTGGGAGCCCATGCGCTCTCCTATGGCCAGGTCAAGGCGGCCGCTACCGGGGATCCGCTGGTGCTTGAGCAGGCTGAGATCGCGGAAGTGCTGGCGCAATTGCTCCGCTTGCAGCAGGCCCATCGCCGCGCGCGAGCGCGTGACGCACACGAGGCAGAACAGGCCCGCGCCGCCGCCCGGCGGACCCGCATCGAGGCCCATCAGCTCGCGGCGATCGCCCGGCAGGCCGAGCAGGCCCCGGCCGGGTTGCGTCTGCCCTCGGGACAGCTGCTGACCGCCCGGGAGGAGATCGCCGAGTTTATCGCGCTGCGGGTGCTTCACCAGCTCACACAGAACAAGGGCTGGGAGAACCTGGGCCACTGGCAGGACTGCGAGTGCGCGGTGCGCCTCCGCCAGCAGGAGCGCCGCTACACCATAGACCTGCTCTTTGGCAGCAGCGATTCCGCTCCTTGCGTCTCGCTGGCCTCGACCTGGCTGGCCCAGGGGCAACGCTGGCGCATCGTGGAGGCCCTCACCCGGTTTACCGCGACCGCAGCAGCCCAGGCCGAGCGCCTCCGAGAGACGGCTGAGCGTCTTGAGGCGCGGGCGGCCCGCTTTGCCGCGCAGGCCGCCGAGCCCTTTGCGCGCCAGGAAGAGCTGCACCGGGTCCGTGCTCGCCAGCAGGCCCTCGACCGCTATACCCACCTGGTGGCGGAGGCCAAAGAGCAGCCCGAGAAAGCGGCAGAAGCGGCGCGGCTGCGTGCCTCCTTGCTCGCAGAGAGCACCAGCCACACCGCCGCGGTCACGGCAAGCCCAATCCCGACGGAGACGCCTGCGGCCTTGCTCCCGCCACGGGTCCCCGCGACGCTGCCAGCATCGGGGGGTCAGACCACATGCGTCGCTTCGGCACAGGTCTCTACGGCTGAAGCCACCGTTCCCGTCGCGCCCGAGGTCCCAGCGGTGTCAGCGCAGGAGCCGCCCCGGCCACCTACCCGCCGGCGGACAGGGGGGCAACGACCCAGGCAGAAGGCAAGCCGAGCGACGACGCCTGCATCAGCAAGACCACGCACCCGACGGCGGGCAGCTCAGGGCGTGCCTTCCGGTCCTGCTGGCGAGACAACGCCTGCTCCAACGACTACATCAGCACAAACAGAACAGCGCCCTCCTGTCATCCCTGGATCACGCGCTACCCTGGTCTTTGGCAACCCGGAGCACATCCAGCAAGTGCGTGCCGCCTCTCAGCGGAAACCGCGCTCGTCCAGGCGGCAGACCGAGCAAGCGTCCACATCTGCCGGGGCAGGGCACCGAGCGCAAAGCACTCCGGTCCCGCAGCAGGCGCAGCGCTCCGTGGCGCGGATACGCACGCCATCGTCACAGGCAACGGAACATGCTGCCTCAGCCCAGCAGCAGCACCCGTTCCACCATCGTGGTACGAGCGCGGTTCCCGCAACTCGGGTCTCGCCCGTCTTTGGTCATCCAGAGCATGTCCAACGGCTACGGAAACCATCTTCCAGACGCTCGCGTCGCCGCTCGGCGGCTCCTGCATCAGAACACCCCACCCTGTTCACATTTCTTCCCCCTGCACCTGGGTCCACTGCCAGTACATCGTAGTGGGCAATCGTGCAGGCTTCAAGGGCAGAGGTCGGCTCCCGCGTTCTTAATGGATGCTGATGAGAGGAATGGGAGCGAGAAGAATGGACGTGAGTGTGTCTCGACTTTCGTATGGAACCGCAGAGCGAACGTAAGGTATGAAGTGAACAATCATGTTATGGAGAATATCAAAGGAGAAAATATGGATTATCTATTTTACGGGAAAGTAGCTATCTCTAAAGAAGAGGTGCAAATCTCTATTGGACATGATGATGATGAACCGGTGAACGTCTACCTGTTAGAGCGAGGAAAGCTCACCCGTTTAAGCGGCGAAGAAATACAGGGCACGTACAGGGTAAAATTCCCTGTATCTTCTTCGCTCAGGGTACTATGTATTTATGCGCGAAGCAATGAGATTGATGAATACATAGCGGCATCCTACGCAATTGATGAATATACCTTGATTTCTTTACCAGATAATGAGGTGATTTCCCTGACGGGGGCGGCAACGATCCTTTATGAAGATGGCTCTATTCAAATGCCTGGTATGAATCAGGATAGGGACGACACGAACCCATCAGCAAAAGCCAACAACAACGGGGTTGTGCATTGAACTAGAGACAGGTATTGTACAACGCTGGCGGGGCAGGTAAGCACGAAAACGCTCCTGTTGGAGGTGAAAGAGGCCATGCAGCCTGGCAAAGGTACGCAGCATGCCGGGACAGTCACGCCTGTATCACGGACTGGGGAAGTATCATGAGCTGCATACCAACATCTGCTGACACTCCCCGCCTTAAAAGGACGGGGGTTCTTCTTTCAGCGACCCGACTTGCCACGTCTCCGTTTGGAGGACGCAGCAGAGGTCAGATCTCCAGAAGCGTTTCGCGAGTCGAGCTCGCGGGTTCCCGTGTGCCCCACGGTACCGTTTGAAACGTATTGGAGTGCGATATGCAAGATGTTCAACGCGGCATTATGATCACGATCCAGGACAATTCCACACCCCGTACAAACATGGGTACGAACGCTGAGCGACTTCTTGACAATCGTGCCGCACTCAGAACATTTCTGGCTGGTGTATTGAGGTGGAACTGCAACCACAGGGATATCATGCAGAGCCCCGTAGGAGTTCAACCAACGAATAAAGGTTCCCCATCCTGCATCATGGATCGATTTGGCAAGTGTGCGGTTACGGACCATATTCTTGATCTGAAGGTCTTCATAGGCAATCAAGTCGCTAGACGAGACAGACGCGTTTGCCATCTTTCTGGCAACATCTTCACGCTGCCGTTGAACTTTCAGATGCTGCCTGGCAAGAGCTTTTCTGGCTTTCTTTCGATTGGCCGATTTCTTTTGTTTACGAGAGAGTTTTCTCTGAAGGCGTTTCAGTTTCTTTTCCGCTTTGCGATAGTGTCGGGGGTTCTCGACGGTGTTGCCTTCAGAGTCGGTGAGATAGGATGTGAGCCCAACATCAATACCGAGCTGTTTGCCAGTTGGCACATGCTCAACTTTGCGCTCAGTCTTGACGCAAAATTGCACATAATATCCATCTGCGCGCCGAACAATACGGACACGCTTGATCTCTTTGACAGGAAAGGTTTCAATGCTTTGCTTCTTGTTTCCAACCAACTTGAGACGGCCTATCCGGCAGCCATCAGTGAAAATGATATGGCGACCATCAGGATCGAGCTTCCAACCAGAGGTCTTATACTCGACGCTCCGGTTGTTTCGTTGGAATGTGGGATAGCCCTTCTTGCCAGGCTTCTTGTTCTTGCAGTTGTCATAAAAACGAGAGATCGCAAACCATGCGCGATCAGCGCTGGCTTGACGAGCCTGGGAGTTGAGGCGAGAGGCGAAAGGGTACGCTTTGGCAAGCACGGCGCAATAGCATTGCAGATCATTCTTGCTGGTTCCACGAGTCTCCATCCACAAGCGCAACGACTTGTTGCGAATGAACTGGACAATCCGGATGGCCTCATCAATCGCCGCGTCTTGCTGCCTGGTCCCGGTCAGCTTGTCCTCGTAGAGCAACATGCGCGCTTTTACTTGCCTTTCTTCTGTTTCTTGATATGCTCTTCTATTGCCGTCAGGATTTCCCCATTCAAGGATCGATGATGCTGTTTGGCTATCTCTCGTATCTGTTCCAACAGATGAGCAGGGAGCCGGACGTTGAGGGATTTGATACCGTCTTTCATGTAGCTATGAAAGCACCATTCTGGCTACATGTCAACAGGGCACGGTACCCCGATGCCCCAACCCAACATAAGGAAGACCCATTC
>NZ_QKUF01000041.1:0-42666 GCF_003253565.1 Thermosporothrix hazakensis | reverse complement strand
CCAGCCACACCGCCGCGGTCACGGCAAGCCCAATCCCGACGGAGACGCCTGCGGCCTTGCTCCCGCCACGGGTCCCCGCGACGCTACCAGCATCGGAAGTCCAGACTGCCAGCACCAGTGCTTCACAGCGCGAGGTGAGAACGCTTCCCTCTCCCGCGTCTGTGGTTCCAGCTGAAGCGCATCCCAGGTCACCGCAGCCGGCCGTCAGACCAAACGCATCGCATCCACCGAAGCAGCGCACCAGAGCCAGGTCAAGCACGCCCGTCGAGCAATACCCTCCGGCACAGGTCTTAACGGCTGAGGCCGCGGTTCCCGGTGAGGTCCTGGCAGAGAGGACAGCGCATCCCAGGTCACCGCAGACGACAACCAGACAGGCAGGGTCACAGCGACCCGGACAGAAGGCAAGCCGAGCGACGACGCCTGCATCAGCAGGACCACGCCCCCGACGGCGGGCAACTCAGGGTGCGGCTTCCGGTCCTGCTGGCGAGACAACGCCTGCTCCAACGACCACATCAGCACAAACAGAACAGCGCCCTCCTGTCATCCCTGGATCACGCGCTACCCTGGTCTTTGGCAACCCGGAGCATATCCAGCAAGTGCGTGCCGCCTCTCAGCGGAAACCGCGCTCATCCAGGCGGCAGACCGAGCAAGCGCCCACATCTGCCGGGGCAGGGCACCGAGCGCAAAGCACTCCGGTCCCGCAGCAGGCTCAGCGCTCCGTGGCGCGGATACGCACGCCATCATCGCAGGCAACGGAACATGCTGCCGCAGCCCAGCAGCAGCACCTGTCCCACCGTCGCTGCACGGACACGGTTTCCACACCCCGGGTATCACTTCGCTTTGGTCATCCGGAACACCTCCAACGGCTACGGAAACCATCTCCCAGGCGCTCACGGCGCACCTCGACGACTCCTGCCGAGGAACCCCCCGGCCTCTTCACGCTCCTGCTCACGACAGCCGAGGACGCAATGAGCAACTCGCAGCAGATGCTCGTGCCATCCTCTGCACCTGTCGACCGGCAGGGGCGCGCTCTCAGGCGCTCGGGGCACGCGAGCACTGGTCCCCTGGCAGAAACCACGCTCCCTGCTCCCTCCCAGACGAGCGATCTCCCTTCGGCCTCCGACCGCTCACATCAGCGGTCACATCCGTCGGTTTGTCCGGGAGCGCTCGTCTTTGGGAAGCCTGAACGCCCTCTGAGAACCCGCAGGCGGGCACGCAGCACCCAGGAAGTGGGCGGGACCATCTCTCAATGTCCGTTCTGGACCGAGACGGACACGGAAGAGCATCCCACGTCTCTTCCTCCCAGACGCTAGTGAAAGCAGGCGTGCTCACGCTCCGGCGTGAGTCCCGCCTGCCTGCATCTGCACGAACCATCGGAGGTCCACACGTCTCGCACACAGCGTCACGACCATCCCGTCTGGACGTCCATGCACCTTTTCTCCTGATCAGCCAGTCAAGCCACTGCTTCCAGTCTCCAGATACAAGCAGCACTGGCAGCTGCACGCTGATCTCCTGCGTCCATCCCTCTCCAGAACCGGGCAGTATCCCTGTCCGCCTCTGGAGAGCCTTCCCTCCCTCAACAGCTTCTCCGCATCCGGGCTCATCTCTCCTCGCACCAACCATGCCTTTCCCGCTTTTTTGCGTTTTGGCCCTTTCCACTCAGAAGACTTCTGTCCACACACCTCCACGCGCAGCAAGCCCGCAGTCATCCTCAAGAGTGCTCACGCTCACCCAACGCCTGTCTTCCACTCAGACACACGCGATAATCCTGCGCCTCATCCATGAGGATCTGTCTCACCAGCTCCCGATCATGCAAACGCGAGACAATCCGATGGTCTATCCCCTCCAGCGCCATCCGGTTCGAGGTGATCACCGTTGGCAACATCGCGTTGTAGCGATGATTGAGCAGCTGAAAGAGCTTCTCATTGGCCCAGGGTGTCCGATGCTCCGCGCCCAGATCATCGAGCACCAGCAGCTCCACCTCCCGGACGCGCGCAAACAGCTCATCATAGGTCGCCGGCGCATTGGGCGCAAATGCCGAGCGCAAATGATCCAGCAGATCCGGCACGGTCAGAAACACCACTCGCTCCCCGGCTGCCAGCCGCTCCTGTGCAATCGCCACTGCCAGATGCGTCTTGCCACAGCCATAGGATCCCAGCAACACCAACCACCCTGCTGGCTGTTCGGCATAGGCGAGCGCCGCTGTATAGGCCTCTGCCACTCCCGGCAGACTCGCCTCAAAATGCTCAAAGGTCGCTTGCCTGTACCTCGGCAACGTATCCAGGCGCGAGAGCTCTCGCAGCAGGGCCGCCTCTCGCTGGTGTTGTGCTTTGCGCGTGCACACACAGGGGAGAGCCTTGCCAAACTGCGGATGGCCAAACGGAACCTCCCGCCGCACAAATCCCGTCCCCCGGCACTGCGCACAGCGCTCCTCTGAAGCCTGCTGCGGCCCCTGCATAGGCGAGAGCATCGTCACCTGCGGCGGCCGGGTCCGCCATGTCGAGCGCGCCACCAGCGCTCCCAGCGATTCCAATCCGTGATCTCGTCGTTCCATCCTCATGCACTCCTTCTCTGCTGTGTTTCACATTCACGCGCGCTCATCCCTTTGATGAATCGCAGCCCCTCCACGGCCTTGCTCACCAGCACCTGCCCCGCTTCGCCGGCTGGCGTCTTCCAGCGCAAGCACACCTGCCACCCGCTCTCGGTTGGCTGTGCCGCACTCTCCAGGTGCAGCCCCAGGGAAGCCGCCTGTTGCGCCAGGATCGTGGCCAGTTGCTGAGCTTGTCGCTGCGTCAGTCCACTCGAGTGCGGTGGTTCCTCTCCTCGCATCTCACCATGCATCGAAGGTTGCTTACCCGGCTGCGAGACACAAGGGGGCTGTTCCTGCACCTTCGCGACGGCTGCCGCCCGCTGCCTCACCATCACCGCGTAGGGGATCTGCTCCTGCACCTGCGACGGGCAAGAGCGCTCCACAGGCACCCGGAGCCGCAGCTTCTGCTGCTTGAGATGCTCCAGAAAGGCATGAACTCGATAGCGTCCATGCGAATCCCGATGCACCAGATCATGCACATGCACCTGCTCCCCTTGATGCGTGCGCCGCCAGTATGCGTCCGAGCCATGCGTCCAGGCGGCCTCGATCTCCTGCAAACTGACCTTCGGTTCCAGCGTGAGCAGGCGCGCCGCCGCCCGCAGTTCATGCTCACGTTGCTCCCGCGAATACCCCTTTCCCCGCAACCGCTCTATCAGCGCCACCACGGCCTCGGCTTCAAGCACCTGCACGTCGCGAGCACCGTGGGACCGCCCGCTCCCCTCTCTCGCTTCGGCTTCAGCGGGCTGTACGGTCGACGCCGACAGCGCTGGCACCGCTTCTCCGGCCATACCAGGAACCTGGATAGTTTCTTGCTGAACCTCAGCAGCAGCAACGACAGATGACGTGACACGGGGAGAGAGCGGGGGTTGCTTTCCCTGGTCCCCCTCGACACCTGGAGCGGCAGAGAGCGGAGTGCGCTCCACCCATGTGCTCGTTTTGCCACTTCGTCCTTGAACACCAAGCGCCTCATCCAGGGGAGAAACAGCAGCAGCCCCCTCCCTCTCTGCCAGCACATTGCTCTGCATGATGACAGAGGAAGCTGCTTCTTTTGGCTCTTGCTTTTCTCTTTCTTCTTCTCTTTTCTCTTTCTTATATGGGCGCCAATGTGGAAGGGGGGTGCCGCCATTTTGGAAAGAGGTCTCGCCATTTTGGAAGGGGGTGCCGCCATTTTGGAAAGAGGTCTCGCCATTTTGGAAGGGGGTCTCGCTCTCTTGGACAGAGGTGCCTCCATCATGGACAGAGAAGCCATCAGCACTCTCGCTCATCCCCTCCTGCCAGAAGAACCGATGCGGGTCCGCCATATGCGGCAAGGCATCCAGCGCCTGCTGAATCGCCTCCACCTGGAGCTGATAGCACGCCCGGCCCAATGGATCCCCTGGCTCCTGACGCACCTGCACATACCCTCGCCCCGTGAGCCGCTTGAGCGCCCGCCGCAGCGTCGTCTTACTCATCGAGAGCGGCTGTCTCGCTCCTCCCACTTTCGCCGTATCAAACTTGTAGAGGCGTGAGAGCAGCTGGGCCTGCGAGAGCCGTACCCATCCCGACGGCTCCGCCGGCACCACACGTCCCATCTGCCGGGCGGCAGCAGCCTCTTGCTGCCAGCGCTGCCGCTGCATCTCAAGCTCACCTTCCAACACCCGCAAAATCTGGGCCTCCAACTCATCCCGGGTCAGCAGCACATATTCCAACCGCACCATCAAAAACATCCCATAGGGAAACCGAAACAGACGCTCCCGCTGCATATACCGCTTCTCCTCTCTGTCAACTCCGTTAACAACACTCGCGCTCGAAGGCCTGCATGTCCAGGCCCTCGAGCATTATCAGACCCGCTTAGCGCGGCTCGTCCGGCTCACGCTCCTGCTCACGCGCCGCCTCATACTGCTCCAGCTTTTTGGCATACCACAGGCTCTCACAGCCCATGCAGCGCCCTTGTAGCAGGTAGAGACGCGGCCGGCTCAGGGATGCCGTGATCACCGCTCGGTGCGTCAGCGGCACCACAAAGGGATGCTTCCCCCCACAGAAGATCGGCGCCATCAGCTGCACTTCTGTCTCTCCTCGCTCCAACTCCGCGGCTTCTTCCGCCTGCTCGATCAGGAGCTGATCCAATGAGGCACAGATCCTTCCCAGCGCGTCCCGAGAGAGCGGTCCTACCAGCTGCGCATACTGCTCAAACGTCATGCGCACCAGGACGCCCCCGGCACTCATCAGCTCCAGTTGGGGTGGCGGAGCATCCAGAGGCGCAATCTGAAGCATGCGGGCCGAGACCCCATCCACAAAGAGCCGGCCGTCGCGGCGGACTATCGGCACCTGATTGCCTGCCTCATCTTGAAGCACCAGCACCCGTTCTTCTGCTCGCTGTTCATCCTGATGCCCTGGCATCGGTTCTTCCTCCTCTGTCGTGTGTTGCTCTGACGGTTGGTCCTCGGTCTGGGCCTGTTCCTCCACCACGCTCGATCGCAGCGTGTCCTGCGTCATCTCCTGCTTCTCGGGGCGCGATGCGCGCTCCTTCCGTTGCCGCCTTCGCAGGCACGTCCAGCGTGGCACCCAGCACTTGCGTTTCTTCTGCATCATTCTTCCTCGCTTTCTCTTTCTCCAACTTCCTACCACCCGATCATTTTGGCCCACCAGGAGCGTGCGGCCTCCGCCTGCTCTCGATGCCGTCGGATCATCTCAATCCCTTCACGCAGACGCCGCTCTTTCTCCTGCATCACCTCCGGTGGATCTTCCAGCGTGAACTGGATCTCCCCCAGCAAGGCACGCACCGCTGCTTCTGCCTCCCGTTGCGCCTGTGACGGCTTCCCAAACCATTGCCGTATTCCCATCATCTCACTCCTTTCATGCTTCGTCATCATCGCCAAACTGCATCTGCACCATCGCTCGCGCTTGTGCTTGCACCACCTCAGCCTCACTCATCTTCACAGGAGCTTCCACATCCTGAAGCGGTGGCTCCTCTGCCACTGGGGGCAGCCGGGCCAGATACGCCGGGGGAAACCAGATGCCTCGTCCTTGCCCTTCTGCACTCCCATAGAGATGCGCATCGCGATCGATCAGCAAGAGCGCGATATGCGGTCCCACAAACGCTCGTCCGCTATAGCGCCGGGCCTCTTCTCGGAGGTGCTGCACCACCGCGCTTCCTTTGGGAAAAGGCACCTGCACATACTCAAACTCCTCTGTATTGCGTGGCATCGACCACCCCTCACGAGCACAAGGCCTGCGCGATCCGCATGCTCCCTCGCGCATTCACCAGTTCCGCTTGTTCCACCGCTCGCAGGTGGGGCATCTTGCTGCGTAACACATCGTGGTAGAACCAGACCGAGCCCCCCACATGGTAGTGATACGGAATATGCCCGGCTACCACCTCGTTCGTGATCCCCCACAGCGACGCCGCCTCTTTTAAGGTCAGCTCTCCCACCTTGAGACAGCCTTCTCGCACGATACTCGCCAGTTCCGCTGCTGCAATGCTCGTGCGACCACAGGCAATCGTCGGATACGCCTCCGGGTGCCCACTCCGCTGAGAGCCATAGGCCCGCAAAATGTCACTGCGTTCACGCACGCTCAGCTTGCGCTGATAGCGCTCCTGGACCTGCTCCGCCAGGTACTCACCAATCTGTTCCACCCCCAACTCAACCCCTCGGCACAGTTCGGGCAGCGGCTCAAAGCCATCCAGCACCACAAACTCTGTGGTATAGCCTCCACCATCAATAAGCAGCCGTTGCTGCCTGGCGGAGTCAGCTCCATAGAGCACCAAGGCGGGCGGTCCTTCCACCAGAATCTTGCGGACCCGAATCGTGGCCCGCCGCTGCTGCCCATTAAGTTGAAAGACATGCTCGCCCTCCAAGCACGCACGCACCTGCCGCCGTAACTGCCTGGTGTAGTAGCCTACCGGCAGCGTCGTCACCAGCTCAAGCGTGTATGCTGTGGTGGGAATCGTCAAGCCCGAGGCGGCCAGCAGCCGAAGAAGCTGATCTCGTGAGGCATAGCGGGTCTCATCCCCTCGCTGCGTCGTGGCCAGTTTCTGGTGCCGCATCGCCATATATCCGACAAAGTAGTCTACCCCTTGATACGAAACCAACACATCCTGGTGATAGCGCTCATGAGCCGTTGGAACGCCATGCACCCCACTGCGTAACAAATCCAGTCTGGCCACGGAACCCAGGGCAATCGCACTGGGTAGCACCGTGATGTGTTCCTGACCCTCGATGAAGGTTGCAAAACAGGTATCGGTGTTGCCTCCATCAAAACCTGCCGGATAGCAAGGGGAGGTTCCCAATCCGCGTGCTTCATATGCAATCGTCATTGTCATCACAACGTCTCCTTTCACTGTCGTGATCTGTTCCCGGAACAGACCATATCGTCATTTCTGCTTCCCGGTCTGTTCCGGGAACAGATCAACACATGATTTACCATCGGTGTGGTGGCATCCTTTTTCGGTACTCCTGGGGCTTGATCCCCAGCTCCCGACACACCTGCTGATAGAGCCCATACTTGCGCCCGGCCAGCCCCACCGCCGCTGCGATCTCTCGATGCGAGAGCTTGCCTTGCAGACAGAGCCGCCGAATCGTTTCCCGCACCTCCGCGGAAACAGCTCCCTGCCTCTCTTTTTGGGCAGGTACCGCGGATGACGGCGGAAACACTCCCTCGATCACCCTGCCACGAGGCCCTCGCCCCGCTTGTGGCGCTGTTTCCTCCCCTGTTTCCGCCTCCGTTTCCGCCCCTGTTTCCACCCGTTTCCCGTTTCCCGGCACGGAAACAGCAGGAGATGACGCCCAGGGTTCTAGACTCACATCCTCCCCCGGTCTGCGGGCTCCCAGCGGTCCAGCTTCCACGGCATAGCGTGGCTGCTGCAAGATCATCTCCTCAATCTCATAGCCATAGACGAGCGTGCGTCCCACCCGAAAGCGGGTCACCTGCTCAGCCACCTGCCGCTTGTGATTAGCCGCCAGCAGCGCCTCACTGTGCATCAACAGCGCATGCACAAACACCGTCATCATCGCATTGCGCAACCAGGCCAGCCCCGCCACCTTCTGCGAGATGAAAAAGCCATACATCGCAAATCCCCGCGTCTCATAGCCGCACGTTTCCGCCAGGCACTTGATGAAGACCTGCAATTTCACCTGCTCCTCACTCAGCTTGAGCCCAAAGGCGGCATACAGGTCGGCCCGCTCCGCTTCAGAGACGCGCACCACTTGCTGACAGGTCGCGTTGACCTCATCAAAGACAATGAGCCACCGCTGCGTGCAGGGCCGGCGCCCCGCTCGTCTGGCCCGAAATTCCGCCAGAAAGAGCAGGATCGCCTGCTTGATCTCCTCTGCCGTTGTCGCCACCGGACGCAGCAAGGCCTGCCGGAACGGGGCCAGTTTGCGGGCCAGACTATCCGGCTTATGCGCATGCAGGTCACAGAGCAATAGCTTCGCGCCCCAGGAGACCACATCCTGCACCTTGCCATAGACCGTATTGCTCTTGCCCGAATTGGAGCCCCCCACAAACCAGGCCGTTTTGAGCTGCTCCGGGGAGGCCAGTTCCAACCGCCCCGTCTCCGGATGGATCCCCAGCAGCGTCTGGCCGGCAGGCACCTGATCCCGAATCGCCGGGTACTCAATCACCGCCGGAATCGCCTCCACCGCAGCAGGCAACGGGGGTGCAGACATACCCGCTGGCTCCTGAGCAATGCTGCCCTGAGAGGCTGGTCGCAACCGCGCCGGAAGTGCATCCACCTTCATCTGATCTCCCGTCTGCGTATTGCGGTATTCCAGTCTGCGCCCCTGGCGCACCGCCTCCGTCGACGCCTCTAGCAACGCGCGATAGGCTGCCCGATCTTTGCGGCTCTGTGAAAAGTCATCAAGAGCCCGAAGGCCACGAAAGAGCAGCGGCAGCACCCATGGCGCGCTCAGCGCACTCAGCACCAGCGCACTCAGCCCCACCAGACAACCTGCATGCTGCGTCACCGCCACACTCACCCGCTCCCAGAGCCATTGCAGCGCCAGCCACAGCAGGGACGCCGTCACCCAGAGCGCCAGCGCCACCGGCAGCGCCACATTGAGCAGAAAAGAGGGGCTCATGCGACCTCTCTGCATCTCTCGTTCCGCCATTCGTCTGCCTCTTTCATCGTTCTCACAGCGCCTCATCAGCGCTCTTATGCCCGCGCGACGGCTCGCACCTGTAGCTCCAGCAGCAGCCCCCCACAGAGCACCCGCACCACCATCTCTGGCCGCAGCACCACCGGACAGACCGACTCCTGCCCGAACCGGACGCTTGACAGCAGCGTCGTCTGCTGCCACTCCGCATCAGAGACCTCGAGCGTAAAGGGGGCCTCCGCCCACACCGGACAAAACAACCGCGCAGGCGTCTCCAGCGGTTCACAGTGAATCCGCAGCCTCATCGCCCGCCGGGGCAAGCATACCTCATCCATACCCTTCCTCCTTTCACACGTCCATCCTGTCATACGCTCATCCTACAAGTAGGGCTTCCAGCAGGGTCGCTCCTGCGTCCCCCGCAGGGGCTCCGCTGCTCACTCCTCCAGGAGCACCAGATGCAACGCCTCCAACGTCAATGGCGGCTGCTGGCGCATGCGCAGCACCTCATTAATCGCCGTGAGAATCTGCACGGCCGAGCGCTGCCGCACCGTCCGCCCCAACTCCGCATTGCGAATCGTCGACGCCGAGATTCGCGCCCGTCGCACGATATCCTCGCGGGTCAGGTCCAACTCCTTGCGTACTTGTCGCAGCACCGACGGCTTTCTTCTCTCTTGTCGCATATCTCCCTCCTCCTATCTCTCTTTCTTCATCTCCATGATCAAAAAACACCTCCAGCTTCTCTCTTCGTACGTACCGGCATGACCACATGCACACAGCACGCCGACACCACACCCAGAGGAAAATCACTGACAGGCAGCGTCCTCATCCCTCACCACAAAGGACCTGAGGATTGCGCATCATACAAGCGCTCCATGAGCGCTCTGCTCTCGCGAGCAGCAAGGAAGCAGGCATCCGTTCTGAAGCATCCTGGCTGAAAAAGGGCAGAACAGATGACTACATGTCACTGCCCACTGGCCTCTCGACGAACGGAAAAAGCGGGGAACACACACCACCAGCCGCGCACTCAGGCAGGATTGAAGACAATCTCTTTGCAACACGATCTAGCCAGAGCACAGAGAGTATGGTATAGTATCGGTGCGGTCTTGACCGCTTTGTTGGGACCTTGCCAGTGTCGGTCTGCCAAAACGAGCACTGGCAAGGTTGCCTTTCTTCACACCACAACGCCCACACGCTGCCCTCACAGCAGCATCTTCACCTCATGTGTGCAGCGTTTTCACGCCCAAACACGTGGTAGCAACCACTAGTACACCCCCTCCTTTCATTCATCCGGTTGAAGTGTTGTATCTTCAACCGCTCCCCTTCAGTATACCCGACCTTCACGAGAATCTCAAGCGATCTCCTTCAATATAGGCCTCGCTCCCGAAAGTCACACCGACACCCTTCACGCTCTCTGGAGACCCCCCTGCCTGCATTGCCTTTCTGCCCCGCCTCTTCCCTCACATTCCCTACTCTGAGTTTCGCCAAACGATCCTGCACAAACGCAACCCGCTTCGGGTCACGCTCTACGGAGTAGACATGTTGACACATCCTTGCAAGGATGGCGGTTTAATACCCGATCCCGGAGTCACCTTCAAAGATGGTTACATGCTATGAGTAAAGCAACCATCATGAAAATCACACCCGGCTGGCTAAGCAAGCCAGCACACCCTCATTTGAATTGGAACGTTCACGATGTGTTTGGAGCTTCCCATTCACGAGGTTGGTAAAGCATACATTGGTGGTTGACGCTCATACTCGCCCAGTTTCTTGTGCTGCAAGGCAGTACGCTGCTCAAGCGGGTTCCGATCAAAAGATTGATCGGAACCCCATGCCGCTGGCGCCGTTTCTTGAGCACATAGGAGAACTGGCCCGTTCCCAAGAACGCCTGCGCTGGCTTCAGCAGCGGGCAACACATGCCTAACCCACTGTACATGTGAGGCAAGATGATGCCTCATGCGCCCGGTTGTGCTTGTATGCTTACTTGGCTCTCGCTATCTCCTTGTCTGTTTTTCCTATCCTGGTGCCACTTCTCCTTCTCGCTAGCTACAATGGTGGTAAAACATACAATTCTGGTGCGTATGACCCAGACAGGCAATTGTTAAGATAACGCTAATATGTGGTCATTCTGGAGCACCTTGAAAATGAGAATGTGTCCCTCGAACCAGCATTCTCACACGGGATCAGGCGCGGCAGATCATCCTTGAATATATAGGTGTTTTCCAAACATCAGCGTCTTCACTCTTCTTTAAGGGACACCAGCCTTCTCAAGTTGAAGAGAGGATGTTTCCCCCATTAGCCCTGTCTACAAGAGTGGGCCAAGCTCGCTCTCCAGAGTGCTGAGGATTGAAACCTGCTCGAAACTCATTGTCGAGCCCCGCAAAGTATTGCCGACAGCACCTTCACTTCACTCCTCCTTTGGCGGAAGAGAAGTTACTCCCCGGCTTAAGAGATACAGGCACGAGCCGGGACTTCTGTCGAGAGTGGTTGACCATGCCCTTAAGCTTCTTGCAACGCTTGTGCCAATGCCTGATACATCTCCCCTGCATGCTGATAACGTTCCTCCATATTCTTCGCCAGGGAGCGATCTATCACTTTCAATACACGTGAGGGAAGAAAGGGAGCGCGTTGGTGTATGGGTATCATCTCTCCGGACAAAACAACTTCTATTGGGTCGCGCCCCTGTTGTAGTGGGCGTGGGAATTGACCAGTCAGGACATGATAGCATGTGGCCCCCATCGACCAGATATCACTAACCGGTCTTACATACTTGAAATTGATCACTTGCTCATAAGGCATATAGAGAAAGGAGCCAGCCGCTTCGCCTGTAACCGTCATACCACTTAACCCGGCCTGTTCAAAGTTTTTCGCCAGTCCCAGATCAGCCAGTTTGGCTATCCATTGCCCATCTCTCTTGCTCAGCAGAATATTGTGCGGCTTGAGATCACGATGGACAAACCCCTGCTCATGTGCAAAGGCAAGCCCTTTTAATGCCTGTAGCAACAGTGGTCCAGCCTCTTGCAGCGAAAGGCGCCCGCCACGCTTTTGCATCAGATCAAACAGGCTCCCCCCCTCACAGTATTCTAAAAGAAAGTAAAAAACACTGTCGAGCGAACCATATTCAAGGAACTCGACAATATGCTTGTGCCGCAATGATCGTGTCACTTCCACTTCGCGCATGAACTTTTTCCGCATCTGTTCATCCACAGCTACTCGGGCAAGGAGAACCTTCATGGCGGCGTAAGAAGCGTTCTCCCGGTGTCGAACCAGATAGACTGCCCCCATTCCCCCTTGTCCTATCTTGCGTTCGATCTCATAGCTCGGAATACCAGGCATATCTATTTGCGCCTGTCGTTGAAGCCGCTGAAGTAGGGATTGCAACTGTATCCCATGCTCTTCGGTCTGCATTCGCTTCTGGCAGCTCTTACAGAGATATGTACCACTTCTGCCAGAATCGGCCTCAGCGGAAACATCCTTTCCACATGATTGACAGTGTATCGGTCGAGACACATGACGCTCCACCTCAATTCTGACCTCCAGAGTCGTTCGCCCCACCTGAATCACATCATGATCGTGCACATCGACCTGGGGATACTGGCGCTGTGCGCCTTGCTCTGGAGTCTCATGCGACTGACGCCCCCCATATTTTTTCCCGTTCACAAAGGTGCCATTGCGACTCCCCAGATCTCGCAAGCGGACCTCTGGAGGATTCACCTCTAAAAGAAAATGGTGACGCGATACCTGCATATCATTGGAAAGACATATCTGACAATCCTTCATGCGTCCACAAAGCAGGGTGTCATGAGTTGTAAAGACAAAGCGTGTACCCTGCATACAACCCGCAGTGACAGTGAAGGTAATCGTCGCAACCATACACATCTATTCTCCTTCTAGAAGAGAAGAAACAATGACAAAGGAACTCCGGATAAAGGCCCACATAGAGGTGATCGCGCTGAGAAGGAACCCAATGATACAGAGCGCTATCGGAAGTACAGGAGCCGGAAGCCACGATAGGTGAATGTTCGCCCCTCCTGTCCAGCCAACCACTCCCCAGACAATACAGAGCATGAGTTCTGAAAGGTATCTCAACACGAGCTTATGAGAGAACCACAGCGCAATAGAAATCCCAGCAGCTATAATACTTCCTATGAGCATACCTTTCGGGAAGCGCCCTGGAATGAACGCCATAGGAAGACCGAAGACATGAAAGAACAGAAAGCCGAGACGAAGAAGGACAAAAAAGCAAGATGGGGTCCTCCTTTCAGATGGCAAAGGGCCAGGCGTCACCACGAATAGATCTCCATATTGCGTCACAGTGCCTCCATAAGGGTTGCTGAAAAGTCGCATTCGCAACTCTTTTACCTGCTCTGATTTTTATACATGTTGTATAAAAAATGTTTCTCTTATCGCATTTGTCATTTTTACCCTCTATACAGGAATACGTTCACAAACACCGCTCGGCAAAAAGGACCGCGCAAGGGCATCCTTGCTTTCTATGCTTCAGTCCAGGCCTGTCCATATGACAGCCATTCTGGCGCTCCAGACAGGGTCTCAAGGATTCTGCCTCTCCCGCTCAGATCTCGAAAGCTACCGGGTATTGGCCCTTCGCTCTGCTATGATCTGCCTTTACTCTTCAGCTGTCATACGCAACCGCTTTGTGACAAGCCGGTAGCCCAGACCACGTACGGTCTCCAAAAAACGCGGCTCCCTGGGATTGGTTTCCAGCTTCTGCCGTAGTTCCCAGATGAGATGCGTGATTTCAGCCTCTGTATGTCCCGGCTCATCACCCCAGATGGCTGCAATGAGTTCCTCAAAAGTACATAGGACAGCAGCATGCTGATTCGTACGATTGCGCTGTTCCATATATCGAACGAGCTTATGTTCTTGTGGACGCAAGTCCCGAATCTCCAGCCGTTTCTCATCCTCGATACGGAACAGTCGCCCTTCGATCCAGTCATATTCCAGATAGGCAACGCCTCTTCCTAGCCCGGCTGGCCTGGTTCCAAACGGGTCACGAAAGGTCAGTTCCCAATAACAAAGCTCTCCTTCCTCTGCAAACTTACCAAGGAGCAGAATACAATCCCCCTCCTTGAGCGAAGTTCGCCCTTCAACCATCATCACATCGGTTCCCTTGCGCACAAAGGTCGGGTTCACGCCTCCGTTATGTACCACCCACCAGCCCTCCATATCGCGCTCAAGCAGGCAGTGCGCCTTGCGGGAAATGAGTTGTTGTGGATCTGGTTCCAGCGCTACATCATTGAAGAGATCAAAGCGCCCAATTGTAATTCGGTCCTTGTTCAGTTCTACACGAAACTGTTGCTTCTCTGGCCCTGTAATCTCAAGAAAGGGAAAAAGCGTTTCCATAGCAACTCCTGCTATAATAAAGTTATTCCCTAGTTGAAGTATTCCTATGCACTGATCTCCATAACCTTTATTTTACACAATTTTAGAGTGGATCCTATGGAATTTCAATTGCCATCTGGTTGAGAAACAATGTCCAGGTGAGGGAAGAGAGATGGAAAAATACAGCAACTGTGCAGGGAATAATGATGCATCCTACCTGCATATGCAAGCAGCAATACTTGTAAGTAGAAAAGAGTGCAGGTATACTTCCAAAAGGATGACAAGCTTGATGTGAAAGAGAATAAGGCTCCTTCTCTCTGCGGAGCACTACTGCTCTCCGTAACAGGAACCATAGTTCCCACAAGGGATATGCTCTTTTCATCGAGAGATCAAATCCGTTCTTCTCTGATACTCTGTTCCATGTAGAGCGGTGTATATTCCATAGTTCACAAAAAGTCTTCAAGGATGAAAGGACAATTTATGGATGAGAAACCTACCTTCATACAGCGCCTTTTCAGTCGCCGCCGGCAAACAAATACCTTCACAGCTCCCTCTTCTCCTCCATCACAGGCCATACCAGCAAAAGGAATGCAAGGATATATAGCCTATCCTATGAATATTGAACGTGTCTTCAGAGACTGGCAAGTAGGCGATGTCATCTTAAATACGTATACGGTCAAAGGTGTTCTTGGTAAAGGTGGAATGGGTATTGTGTATAAGGTGTATGACCATACCACACATACGATTCTGGCAGTCAAGCGTCCTCAACCTGAGTACTTTCGAAGTCAGCACGACAAGAAGATCTTCACCCGTGAGGTTGCGAACTGGATCCACCTGACCCCCCATCCGCATATCTTGCGCTGCCTCTATGTACGGGATGTAGAGGGAATTCCCTGTCCGTTTGCTGAATATGCCAGTGAAGGGAGCCTGGAACAAAGTATTCGCCTGCGCCATCTCTATAAAGGTGAGAAGCAACATGTTCTTGAGCGTATCCTGATTATTGCAATTCAGGTTGCCGAGGGTCTGCACGCTGCGCATGAACAGGGGATAATCCACCAGGATGTCAAACCGCACAACGTTCTACTTACCGCTGAAGGGATCGCAAAAGTGAGTGATTTTGGGCTGGCAAAAGCTGCCACTCTCCTCATGGCTGAGCAAGAAGAAACACAGAAATATCAGACAGAACAGCAAAGCATTCTGGCAAAAGGGACAGCCGCCTATAACTCACCTGAGCAAGCTGCCGGGCGCACATTGACCCACAAAACAGATATCTGGAGTTGGGCGGTCTCAGTACTGGAACTATTCATCGGCGATGTCACCTGGAGTACGGGAGCCGTGGCAGGAGCAGTATTGCAAGAGAAACAAGAAGCACAAGCATGGCAAGTGCCTATGCCAGAGGAAGTGCACACTGTTCTCAGCCGATGCTTGCAGTATCGGCCAGAGGCACGACCAGCCACGATGGCGGAGGTTGCTGAAGAGCTAATGACTATCTACGCGCAATTAAGCGGGAGACCCTATGCACCACCAACATTAACCCCCAACGAAGCGACCCTGGAACTAGCCGGGAGGCTCATTGATCAAGGAAAAGCACTGGCACTTCTGGGACAATTCAAGAAGGCTCTCGCTGTCTTTGAAGAGGCTATCCAGCTTGCGCCCTCCCTCAGTCCTGCTTACGCAGCTAAAAGCAATGCACTTTTCCACCTGGGCAGATATGAAGAGGCCCTCACAGCCTGCCAGCAGGCCATGCGGCTTGATTCGTTATATCCCGGTTCCTATTTTAATGCAGCACAGGCTTTGACTATGCTCGGCAGATATGAGGAGGCTCTTGCAGCTCTTGAACAAACCACTCGCCTCAACCCCTCGTATGCCCCGGCTCATAGCGATAAAGGAACTACTCTTATGCAGCTGGGACGGCACGAAGAGGCTCTGACCGCATTTCAGCAAGCCCTGAAGCTTGATCCACATGACCCTATCACATATCGGAACCAGAGCCTTGCCTTCAGTGAGCTGGGGCGCTATAAGGAAGCGCTGGATGCTTGTGAACAAGCTCTACGGATTGCGCCCACGTATGCTGGAGCATACCAGGCACAAGGGCAGGCACTCTTTAGACAGGAGCGACACGAGGAAGCACTTGCCGCTCTTGAACAGGCTCTACGCCTCGATCCCCATTACGTCAATGCACTGGTTCTTAAAGGAATGGTACTGACCACACAGCAGAGGTTCCAGGAAGCATTACAGGATTTTGAGCAAGCAATCCACCTTGCACCCGAGTTTGCAGAAGCTCATTACCTGAAGGTTCTTGTACTTCTTGAACTCGGTCAATATGAGGAGGCTCTGACTACCTACAAGCAAATCACCAGGCTTTATCCGTTGAAGACCAGAAACCATCTGCTCCAAACAGATGTGCAAGCAGCCCTGGAAAACTATGAGAAGAACTCTGGACCTCACCCTGCACATACACCGCTGAAACAGTTTAAAGCGGGAAACAATGAAGTCACCAGTCAATTGAAGGACTCCTCTGCGCTGACAACTGGCAATCCTGCCTCATCTACACAGTCAGGACATCCCCGAAAAGCGCTTCAACTTATTGACCAGGCAAACTTGCTCAATAATCGTGGTCGATATAAAAAGGCGCTGGCCATCTGCGAGCAGGCGCTTCAACTTGATCCAACACTGGCCGCTGCTTATACCAACAAAGGAGTTTCCCTCAATGGCCTCGGGAGACGCCAAGAAGCATTAGTTGCCTATGAGCAAGCGATTCAACTTGACCCGGCATTCCCCACGAACTACACGAACAAAGCAAGTGTGCTTCATCTCATGGGAAGACTTGAAGATGCGCTGGCCGCCTGTGAGCAGGCACTTCAACTTGACCCGAATAACGCCCTGACGCACTATAGCAAAGGCGTTATACTCGCAGATCTTGGGCTCTACACAAGTGCATTGATCGCCTTTGACAAAGCTCTCCAGCTTGATCCTACCTTTTCTCTTGCGCTTACAAACAAAGGCAGTGCACTCTTTCTCTTAGGAAGATACGAAGAGGCACTCGTTACCTATACACAGGCGCTTCAGCTTGATCCCAAAGACATCCTTGCCCGGAGACATCTAGAAATGTTGCGGAATATACTCGATTTACCATAATCCTTGAGACACCTTCACCTGCTGTTGTCTGGTAGAGGTCATCAAACCATTCTGTCATCTCTGGCAATAAACTCTATAATAATTGCTTGAATCGGTTTTGCCGCTGTCGCTTCTCAACAGTATGCTCATCAATTCTATGATGTAGGCTGCTTGCTCAGTGGAGTACACTACGCCATCGGCAGCACCATCATTCGCGAGCACCCGTTGTATGCTTGTCCAGCAGAGCTTGTACGAGCTCCGCAATCTCCTGGCGCCATTTGCGATGTCGGAAGAGAACCACGGTCTCGCCGCTCGAGAACTGACAGCTCTCATCCAGTCATGCCTGTCTGACTGTTTGGATTGAGGGGATCATGACCTGCTGCTCTACAGGACTCAACATGGCTCATAATCGTGGGGAACCAATTGAAATTGAGCTCATCGGCAGAAGAAAACTCCTCTTCCTCTTTTAGCTTGCCTCTCGCGTCTTCAAGCACCTTTTTTACCCAGATACTCTGGATCCGGGCTGCTCGCCTTGTACTACGAGCCCGAGGGGAGCATACTGACAGGCCTAAGCGTAGCGAAGGCCCGTGTTGCCTTGAATCCATAAGAGTTCCATCAAGCGATTCTGCGAGCTGATGAAGCAGAACGATTTGTCAATAAGGACGCGGGGAAAGAGAGTATTCATTTTGTGGCCTTAGCTGAAGAAAGGTATCATCTAGATCGAGCCTGGGCTTACATCTCAGCTCCAGTACGCTCTGCTCAATATCCTGTAAATACGAGAAGAGAGCTAAGGTCAGCATTAGCAGCTCAGCATAAGCACGCGGGACACAGAAAAGCGTTTGAAAGTGTACTCCTAGCAAAACATACTTTCTTGAGAAAGAGTACGAGAAAAGTGCTAAAATAGCCTTGGAAGCATTCGTTCAAGCAAACGCATCATTTTCTTGCGTAAACACAGGGCGTGTAAAGTTACTTACAAACCATCTTATTAGCAACTACGGAAGACAAGATATCATTGTGCGTACGCTAGAAATAGCTTTAGCTAATCCCCAACTGACGTAACAATGACCTCTAAAGAAGGCTGCTGAGTCTAGTTCAGCAACCTTCTTCACTCACAACCGTGCCGTTCTCCCTGCTTCGACTCGGGACGATAGCCGAGCCTTTCGAGAAAGAACGCAGATTCCTTCCTATCGACGGAGAAAGGGAATGCGACAAGCAAAATATTACCAAGCACACTCGATCCTTGAGCAAAACTCGCCCGGCACCTCAAGAAAAGCGTGAGGGGCGGCAGACGGGCCTCCCAGACCCTTGCAAGAGCATCGCATGATCTTGCTTGCCGTGTGCTGGTTCGCCCAAGCGACCTCGCCCCCTCCTCATTGCAGTCCATCCTCACCCGCCTTGCTTTCATTCCTGAGCCGAGGCACGCTGTTCCCTTCCATGCCGCCACTTCTTGACCCAGAGACGGAGTACCTGCTTCACCAGGTAGGGATGCAAAAAGCTCCTGGATGAGCGCAACATGTGCAGATATTCCTGAAAAATGAGCGAGGCACGCGGATCTATGGTTACCAGATGCATCAAGGTCTCGATATACTGTCGAACGATCCTACTTCCCCAATTCGTTTCTGTGTTGTTCCCGGCAAGGAGACGTTCAGCTCTTTCCGCATATTGCCAGGGCCGTCGTAACAAATGGGCTTGCTGTCGCTGAAAAACACAAGCCAGGGCACCATGATCCTGCTGACGCAGACAACGATCAAGCAAGACCGCTTCCAGGATCGCTATCGTCATTCCTTGTCCATAAACAGGATTCAAAACACAGGCGGCATCTCCCAGCACGAGGAAGTTTTGGGGGCCACTGCTCAACCGCTCAAAATGCCGCCACTGTATATGAGTTCTGCAATAGCTATCCATCGGCGAGCATGGTTGTCCTGCCTGTATTGCCCGGGCAATCGTCGGATCGGAAAGACTCTGTGCAAAGGAGAGAAAGGCAGCCTCATCCGTTGGAAGGGCATCCTCTCCTCTCCCGGAGAGGATTACCATCCACCGTCCGCCTTCAACCTCCATCAAGACCCCGTCTCGCCGCAGTGGCGGGGAAGCCCGAACAATGACCCCGTTCCAGGGGATCGCATCCGGGACAGGAGACGCATACCAGCGTGTCGCATACCATTGATGGATAGCAACGACTGTTTCTTGGGGCGCTTGATATCCCAGCTGCTCTAACCAGATTGGAGCTTGCGATAGAGCCCCACTGGCGTCAATGATGAGATCAGCATGCACTTCCTGAGGAGCCGCCTGACCCCGTTTCAGGTAGCGTACTCCATCTATCTGCCCCTGCTGCTTCTCACCCAGCAACCTTACAACCTCCGCTCCCTCCACCACAGTGATGCGATCCGAGTGGCGAACCTCTTGCAAGAGATGCCATTCCAGAAAGAGGCGAGAACAATTCCACCCGTGCAGACGAGGGGGGATCTGACACAAAGGCCCATAAGGAGACACATAGAGGCTCCCGCTCCCATACTCTCGGCCAATCGCTCCCGCCGCAAGCAATTTTTGGGTCAGCCCCGGAAACAGCTCCTCAAGGACATGCTGACCGCGCAAAAGAAGCGTATGTACTTGCTGCCCCTGAGGAACCCCTGAGCGAAACACAGGTTCAGCGGGATAGATATCCCGCTCCACCAGGGTAACCCGTTTACAATGCCGAAGCAACACGTGGCTTGTCACTAATCCAGCAATGCCCCCACCAATCACAAGGGCATGAGATCTGGATGGACTGGGCGATCTGCGCATAGATTTTCTTCTTCTCCTTCATTTTTCCTGTATGTGGCGAAATACTCCTGAAGCATGCGGTGCGCAAAGCGATACTCACTCCCCATCCGATACAACAGCATGCGCTCAACGGCAAAATCCAGAAACTGAGGATAGTTCCAGGGGATCGCTCCTCGTCGCCAGAGCCAAAAACGCAGCAGCATATGTTCGATCCATGCGAGTCCCCCATGAAAGAAGAAGAACTGAAAAGCAAAGCGGCTCCCGCAAATCATCGCGAAGCGAAAACCAAGCAGCGGCCATCCAGGCACTCCAGTCAGAGCAAACGCCAAAGCACTGATGCCACCCCCTCCACATCCTCCAAGAGCCGCGAAAATGAGTGATGCCTTCACCGCATGACGAAGCGAGCGGGAAAGGCCTTCGTGTGGCCGCTGCAAAGCACGCTCCTCTGCATCTGACATCCGTGTCACCCAGGCCTCGAAAAGCCCTGCAAACAGGGCCGTCAGGGCTCCGATACCGCCCGCTAGAACGCCAAAAAGAAGGCCATAACGCAGGCCATACACAAAGCCCTGGGAAAGACCTGCAACGCAGAGAAAGGTAATGCTCACTGCCAGAAACACCCAGCTCCCGAGCAAGAAACCATTCCGCACTTGCTCAAGCACCTGACGCCAGCTGACCCATTGCCAGGATGCCACTTCAGCAGGCTGGATCTGTTCTCCCATCCCCTCTACTAACCGGGTACCATTGGCCAGACCAAAAATGATCCCGGAGGGACAGCCAACAATGAGCGCATAGATCAGAATCAGCAGATGGGATTCATGAGAAAGCACGTCATACACCAGTCCATACCCGCACGTGCTACACAGCGTATAGAGCACACAATCCGTCAGCCGCTCTCTCACGCCACGCTTGCTGGCATTTTGCGGCTCTGGAGCAGGGAAAAGCGCAAGACATCCGCTTGCAAAACTCATACACAATCCACTCAGACAAGCAATCCCAAACCCGCGATAGAGACCATATGGAATCCCTCCCCACAGACTCAAGAAGAAACAAGCCAGCAGCCCACTCACCAGCCCAAAGCAGAACCCCCGTCGACATCCTTCCCAGGCCCTTTTCAGGAGCAAGGACCAGGAGAGACGCAGGGGATGGGCTCTGCTCACGCGTCCAGCGAGGACAAAAATGAGGAGGAAGATCACGGTCAGCAAGACAGCGAAACTGGTGACATTTTGAAATCCCCCTCCCAGGCCAAGCGCCATCCATCCCAGTACCTCATTGCTTGGCTTCCCTGCAACCCAGGCCAGCGGTCCCGAGGAAAACGAAACCGGATCCCCATAAAAGCTGGCAAAGAAAATACTCAAGGAGAGCGTTTCCAGGCAATAGAACAGACGCACAATCCAACGACGATATTGGTGCTGTTGTCGTTGGGGGAGCCAATTTGGCTGCATGCGTTCTAACGAGAACTCAACCTGTCCGTGTCGCTCAAGTTGAGAGGCGAGCACTGCAAGATAGTGAAGGGTTTGTTCACGAGTATAGATGCTCCGTTGACCCCGCCGTTTCAGTACATGCTCAACATAACAGGCAAGCACCGCCTGCCCCGTTGTTGCAGAAGAACTGCTGCGTCCTGCTCATACGTAGCAGCCTGTCTTTCCATCCCTTCAGTGTAAACCAGACACAAAATTCCCAGTATGAATGGCGTTTGGGCCAACTGCCTGAGTCCCGGGTCACGCTGTAACGCCTGTTGAAGTTCCTTCCCTTGAGCACCTTTTTGCGCAAGCACCTGCTCAATCTGCTCCTGGCGGAGTGGCTGAATCTGAAGAGCATGACTGAAACAGAGTTGTCCCTTGAAAGCCTCATACTCCTTCGTGCGACAACACATGACCATCGGGACCAGCCCATGCGCCTGCCGATACCGATTTATCGCCTCGACACAACTTGCTCGCGCTTCAGAGTTGACCTCATCGAGTCCGTCAAGGAGCAAGATTACCTGTTCCGTCTCGATCCACTGACGAGCCAGCGGCTGAGGAGCGTAATATTTTTGCTGTAATTCTTGAAAAATCCACTCATCCAGCGAAAACCGTTTCTGCGTCCACTCTGCAAGATGCAGAACAACGGGAAGCAGTGGCATCGCCTGGTGTGCTTCCCGTTCCAGCAAGGCTTGCGCAAGTGTGAGCAGGAGTGTGGTTTTTCCCGCTCCTGGCTCACCGAGAATCAGGAGTGTACCATCCGCCGCATCATAAAGGTCCAGTAAGGAGGTTCCCGTTGGAATGAGCCGCGGTTTTTGATCCCACTCTGCAACCGCCAACCAGGGATTATGAACAGCTTCAGGGAGTTCCACCAGATCGGGGACAAGCAGGGTCATGTGCAAAGAACGCTCCAGCCCATCCGTGATCCAGCGTTTCCATATCCGCCGCAGCATGCGATGTCGGTGCTCATCACGATTTGATAACTCGTTGCGCGGAAATGCTCTGGGAAATTCGTCGCTGCCATGAGGTTGTATCTCTAGACCCAGCTCAACCAGCGTCTTTTTAAACAGTTTGCAAAGCTTATGTCGGTAGTGCGGGGACGGCGTGCGCAATCCACGCTCCCAGGAGCTTACCGTTCGCACATCCACCTCAAGTCGCTCGGCCAGGGCTTCCTGGGTCAAGCCATGCTCGTACCGGGCTTGCACTAACAGCTCATTCCGTTGGGGCGCTTGTTTTAAAGACATGCATCACCTCCCCAGAGACCACAACCACATTGCTTTTTCTCTATCATAGCCCAACCAAATTTATACGTTCAATACAACTCGTTTTTTAAGTAAGAACATTTTCTTTATATTTTAAACATAAAATGAATCGTATACCATCTATATCCCTACAGTCAGATACATAGCTCTTCTTCTCTTTTTCGACAAAATCAGAAATAAAAGCAAAACAGCCATTTCTGAGCATACACAACAACGAGACGCACCCTTGGGTACTGTGTGAGTGATGTGTGGTACCTTCTCACCTCGGGCATGAAAAGGCACAATGCCACCAGACGGTTTTCATTCTTCGTTTTTGAACGCTCTCCCCTGATGATGGTGGAGTGAGGAAGGGAAGGTGTTATGTATCGCATTTGTCTGTTTGCCGGTTCCAGTCCTGGTCCTGACTGCTCGCAGCACGCAGCCTTGCAATTGGGTCAAGCGATCGCCCATCGGCGGTGGAGTTTGATCTATACAACAACCCCCGGGGGGCTCGCTGAACTTGCAGCTTCGGCTGCACAAGCCGCTGGTGGCGAGACCATTCATCTCAAGGCCACCGAAAGGGATCTCCAAAGCGAGCTGTTCACAGTTCAGTTCTTGCTTCAACTCGCCGACGCCATCGTTGTCCTGCCCGGTGGACTAGAGACCTTCACATCGCTTTTTGAACTCCTACGCTGGAAACAGCGAGGGTGGTTGGCCCACAAGCCACTCGGCCTCCTCAATACGCACGGCTACTTCAAGGGCATCTTGTATCAGCTTCAGCGAGCACACCTGTTCGGCTTTGAGGAAGCGCATCCCTTGCTCTATCTTTCCTCTGATCCAGCGCTCTTGCTCGATATGTGCAGCCAGAAAACGGCAGGGAGGGGCGCATGAAGAAGGCCACTCATATTGTGCTGTTTTGTTGCCTGCTGGCGTCCTGCCTCTCAGGCATAACCGCCTGTGGCACCCCTTCACAGCCCTCCTATCTCGCTTCTGATACAGAAGAGCTACTCTTGCTCAAGTGGATGCCAACAGAACAAAGTCCATTCCTGGGGCAATTTACCAAAACCAGTACTGACGAGCCTTCAGAAGCTTCGACAAGCGTGACTCCTCGCGAAACTACCTATTCGATCCAGGTTGTCGTTCAGCAGGATCAGGTCAACATTCATCTTGGTCATCTGTTTTCCTGGTCGGGGACACTTCATGACGAGCGGCTCGACGTTGCAATGCTTACAAATTCATCGACCACGTCCTTTTATCCGGTCACCCAGGAAGCTTATCAGCAGATTCGTACTGGCTTTCTGGCCCATATGACCGTTCGCTCGTACCTGCAACAATTGCAGCGTCATGACCAAGCCTGGACGGATGCCGTCGCGGCGCCCTTTGCCACTAACCTGAAAGGAGCCACAGAAGATATTTCTCTGCTCAAAGAGAACCTGAAGAGAGCTCGTACCTCGGAAGATCTTTGTCCCTTCTTTGCAATCTGGGTTCTCCCCATCTATCCCTTTCCCGAAGAGGTCTTTCACCTCGATGAGAAATCGTTGCAAGAGATGCACAGCTTACAGCAACGCATTGAAGATGCATGGAAAACCGCCAATGCCAGTCCGCTCCCTGCCTTTGCCGGTCCGCTCCCCTGGAAAATCTCACAGAACGAAGTGACACAAGCACTCGCCTCACTGAAACACAAGATAGAGGCGCTGACCACCGCCAAAATCCAGGCACAGACCCAGATGCAGCAATCACAGCAACAATATCGTGTCCTCGCAACTGAAATCGAGGCGCTCAAAAAACAGTGTCATCTGGAAGGAGATCACCACTTATGAAATGTTGGTTCGGGCGAATAGGTTCTGTCCTCTGGCTTGGTATCTTCCTCCTGGCCGGTCTTGAGATCAGCGGGCTCACAACACGAGCCACTTCAGCCCTCTCGCTTTCCTCCACCGCTCCTGGCTACGGTTACGGTCTGGGACCCTCCTCCCGGCCCAGGATGCTCTCTGAGGAACATCATACTCGGATCTGCCAGGAGACGGCACCCCCAAGCCCACTGGAACAAAAGCCATCAGTCTGGAATGTCTTGTCTTCTGACACCTCGGATGTTCTCAGGGTAGCCGTCCTCAAACCCATTTGGAAGGGACTTTGTTCCCTCTATGAGGGAGCTGTGGCGGAGGGGAAAAACTTTCTCTTCACAACAGGCTCTAATCTCACCTATGAACAACCTGCCGTCAAACAACTGCATGACAAGATGATGCTGGCAGCCTCCGCACTGCTGTCAGTCTGTTTTCTCGTTGCAGGCTATCATGTGCTCTGTGGAGCCAGCTCCCTTTAGGTCCTTCCGCGACTCCTGCTGGCCTTTGTCTGCTTGCTCGCCTCGCCGCTCCTCTTTCAGCATGTCCTCTCGATCCAGAATCTGCTTTCACAACTCTGTTTAGGAACCGCACAGATCGAGATCGATGTTGCCTCACATCTCACAAACGGGCAGAGTCTTTTTGACGCGAAAGATTCAAGCTGGATCACCACCGCTCTGATTTTCTGCCTGGCACTCTTGCTGTTCTTTCAAGCGCTCGTTCGTCTGGCGTTGCTCGATGTCTTATGGGTCATCTCTCCTATCGCGCTGCTCTGCTACGCTTTTCCTGCCTGGCAACGATGGGCCAATCTCTGGATGAGTGCCTTTATCGCCACCATTTTTGTACAGTTCGTTCAGGTGGTTGTCATCGTGCTTGGTGTCGGCCTGGTCTCGACCTTTGGAGGTGAAAGCGGGATCCTGGGCTTCCTGGTCGGGAGCGCGATCCTTTGTCTGGTCATGAAAATCCCCGGGTGGTTTGCCAGCGCGGTGTGCACGACTCTGGCTGGAACACCCTCAACAACCGCAGTGCTTGGACAGGCCATTCGCCAGACGGCTCAGGTGGGTGGGGCGATCGCGCGTGCCATGCTGACAGCATGAGGGAGGATCCATGAAACTGTTTTCTCCTGGCTCGGGCTGCGCTCTTCTGGTACTGCTCCTGTCAGTGCTCTCCTGTTGTAGCCTGATGCAAGCTCTCCTTCCGCAGGTGCGAGAGCAAGGCCCGCCAACCACGCTAAACGGGAGAGAGCTCGCAGCACGCGTCGTACGGGCCGCCACCGAGATGGGCAAACACCTCTCGGGCAATCCAGATACCCAGTATCACCCGGAGCGGTTCCCGCAAAACGTGCAGACCTATTGGAACCAGGTCTGCCCGGTGAGCTCGGATTGTTACTCCCTCTGGCAGCCCGGACGACTCCAGTGTGTCTTTCTCGTCACCGGGGCCTATGCTGCTGCTGGCTCACCCTTACCTGCCGCCCCCAACGCGAGTGACTTCTGGGAAGTCTATGCTCATTTTCCGGGATGGCAACGCATTCCGGTAGGGAAGGGACTCCCTGCTCCCGGGGATATCCTGGTCTGGAGAGGCGGCACCTATGGCCATGTGGCGATTGTTCGTGAGATCACTCGTCCCACCGCTTCTCATCCCGGAAAACTCACCTTCATTCAAGCCAACGGGCCGCGGGCCTTTGACGAGCATTCCTTGCTCCCCAGCCTGCATCCGGTAACCTGGCCAGGCTTTGAGGTGCTGGGCTATCTACGCCCTATTGCCCAACTAGGCAGGATCTGCCCGACTCCCCCTATGTGGAGTTGGCCCGGCAGGCCGCGCACCAGGCAGGCCTGCGAGGGCAACAGATTTCCTGGTTTCTGCGCCAAATCAACCAGGAAAGCGGCTACAATCCGATGGCGCTTTCTCCGGCAGGAGCAGCAGGTATCGCCCAACTGATGCCAGAGACCGCCACCCGGTTGCATGTCGATCCCTGGGATCCTGAAGAAGCCCTCTCAGGTGCAGCTCGGCTCATGAAGAAGTATGTGGACACCTACCACGGAGACTTTGCCAAAGCACTCGCGGCCTATAATGCGGGCCCAGGCGCCACTGAGCATGCGATTGCTACCTTTGGGGCAGACTGGCTCGCCCACCTCCCTACAGAAACCCAACACTATTTGCAGCGCATTCTGCGCAACGAGTACGAAGCGTAAAAGGAGGTCCTTTCGATGTTCTTTGCTCTCACTGATATGACCACCCTGGTGCTTGCTGATGTGAACTTCAACCAGACCATTCTGAACCTGGTCAAAGTCTTTGCTGGCTTTGTGGGCGGCTTCGCAGCCCTTTCGTTCCTCTATGCGGGCTATCTGTGGATGACGGCCGGCGATAACGTGCATCAGGAGACCGCTGCTAAGAAAGCACTGGCCTCAGCCATTATCGGCACCATTATCGTCCTGGGTGCCATCACCCTATCAAACCTGGTCACCTCAGCTCTGGCCCAGTAGGAAAGGAGGTATTGATGAAACGCTGCACCGTTCCACGCTTACAGACTCAGGACATCGTCTTTTCCATTCAGGCCATTGATATCTCGTTACGGCAGTTCCTTTGCCTCTTAACGGGTGTCTTCCTCTCGGCAAATTGCTGGCTCAGTTGTGCAAGCTGGCGGAACGGAGGTCTGCTCGAACTCTGTTTCTGGGGACTCTTCCTGGCCCCCCTGCTGCTGGCCCTGCTCTTCGGGTGGGGCTCCTGGCAGGGGCAGCCCCTTGAAGTCTGGGGTCTGCTCGTGCTGCGCTTCTGGTTGCGCCCACGCCATAGTGTCTGGCGTCCGCTTACTGTCAGCTCACTCTCACCCCACCACGACAAGGAGGAACAATAAGATGCCGTTTCCCTGGTTTCCTTCGCGCCCCGCTCGTCTGGGCAGCACACACACCTTCGTACCCTTGCGTGCCCTCTCTGAGGGTATCGCCTGTTTCTGGAATCCCAACGGAGAGCGACGCTATTGTGCACTGCTGGAAATTACCGGCAAGAACTTTGCCCTGCTCTCGGAGACCGAACAAGAAGCTATTTTTCAGCTCTATCAGCGCTTTTACAGCACACTCCCGTTTCCTACACAGCTTCTCGTCCGCGTCACCCGGCTCGATCTCTCGGCCTATACCCGTTTCCTGGCTCCTCTCAGTGAGGAGCCAGAGAGTCTGGCCGCCTCTCATACAGCCTTCCTGCACCAGCATACGACTAACACCATGCTTTTAGAGCGACGCTTCTACCTCGTTGTGTCGGCCGATCCCTTTGCCGTCGAAACCGCTCCCTGGCGACGCAACGCGCGCCGCAAAGCCGTTGCACTCTCTCATGAACAGGCCTGGCAGCAGGTCCAGCTCCGAGTAGAGCAAATCACTACCGGTCTCCAGCAACTCGACCTGCATGTACATCGGCTGGAGAATCCCGAGATCGTCCGCCTCTTCGACGCCTATTATGGCGCCCAACGAGCGACCCAGCAGCCACTCACGGAAGAAGCACTGCAAACCGCCTTGAGCACCCAGATGCGCCTTGACGATGTGCTTGCCCCCTCGTCCATCCGCATCGAGAAGGATGCGCTCTGTCTCGATGAGCGCGAATGGCTCTGTGTACTGGCCTTGCGGGGCCTCCCCCGCCTGGTTGCCCCTGGCTTTTTGCAGCAGTTGATCATGCTTGATGAGGAAATGGATCTCGTCTTTCATCAATTCCCGCTCAAGCAAGAAGAGGCTCTGCGCCTGCTGCGACGGAAGCAGACGCACTATCAGAGCAGCTTGCAGAGCCAGCACCTGCAAGGACGTACTGCCAACCCGCATCTGCATGTTGCGGCCCAGGACATCGAGCCCCTTATTGAGCGCATCGCCGGAGGCGAGGAGCAACTGCATGAGCATGCGATCCATTTACTCGTTCGTGCCCCCTCGCGCGAGGAACTGAATCGACGAGTTCAGCGCCTGCTCGATACCGCCTATACTGTCAGTTCCCATCGGCCTCATGTGCTCCATTTTGAGCAAGAGCGCGGCTTTCGCACCTGTATCCCGGGCTCCTTTCACCCCGGCTCACGCCTCCCCCTTCCAAGTAGCGCGGTAGCCGCCTGCTTTCCCTTTTTTAGTAATCTGGTGTACCGCCCCACGCCAACCGCCCTGCTGGAAGGAATCACCATGCAGCAAGAACCGGTCGTCGTTGACTGGTGGGACGAGCTGGCCAACGCCAATCGCTTTCTGCTGGCGCCCTCCGGTTCCGGGAAAAGCTACAAGTGCAAGCTCGATATCATGCGCCTCTTGATGATGGATCAGGCCAGAGCCAGACGGGGCGAGACGAACGGGGAGCAGCTCCAGATTATTGTGATCGATCCCGAGCGGGAATATCAGCGCCTTTGTACTGAGTTGGGAGGACAATGGATCCGCTTCTCGCCGGGCTCCGCCCACCATCTCAATCCTTTTGATTTGCCCCGCCGGCGGCACCAGCGAGCAGAGGCCGCCGCCCTCACCAAAGAAAATATCCTTGCCAATCAGATCCAGCGGCTGCATCTCTTGCTCGATATGATGCTGGCCCATCGCTCTCCGGAAAACCCGGATGCCACCTTGAGCGTCGAGGAAAAAGCGCTCCTCGATATTGCTTTATACGAGTGTTACCGCAAGGTCGGCATCTCCTCCGATCCGGAGACGCATCAGCGACCGGCCCCGCTGCTGCGGGATCTCTCCTCGACGCTGGAAAGCGGCGATTGTGGAGAGGACACCACAGGCCTGGCACGCCGTTTGAAGCGCTATGTGAAGGGGAGCCTCTCGGGGCTGTTCACGGATCAGACCAATGTGAGCCTTGAGAATCCTTTCGTCGTCTTTGATGTGCGCGATCTTGATGATGAACTGCGCCCGATTGCTCTGCTCATGATCGCCCATGCCGTCTGGAATCTCTCCTTCGCTTCCACCATGCCCCGGCTGCTCATTATTGATGAGCTAGCGACGCTCTATCGCTATCGGGCAGGGGCCCGTTTTGCCGAGGAGATGTTTCAGCGGGCCCGCAAGCAGTATCTTGCGATTACCGGGATCACCCAACATCCCCGCCTCTTCCAGGAGAGCGCCATTCTCGCCAACTGCGCCACCCACATCCTCTTTCGGCAGGATCACACGACCGCTGAAGAGGTGGGGCAGCTCTTCAAACTCTCGTCGCGAGAGATCCAACTGGTACGCTCATTCCGCCGGGGAGAAGCACTCATGCTCATGGATGGCAAACGCATGCCAGTCCGTTTTCTTGCCAGCGAGCAGGAGCATCGCCTTGCCACCACCAATCCTCGCGAGCTGGCCGAGCAATGGACGAATGCACAGCACTCCTCGACTCCCGCTCCCCCGCAAGGTCCGGAGCACAACGGTGTGAAGCCGCAGCGCAGCACAGCGACCACTTCAAACTCTGAGGAGCAAGTCAGTGGACTCAAGCCCTTTCCGCTGACGGCCGTGGAACCAACCAACGGCACCTCGCGCACACAGAAATTGCACTAAGCAAAGGGAGATCCAGATGCTAAGACGACCACCGTGCACTGTTCACCTCGTTCCGGGCCGGATGGCCCCCGAACGAACCCAGGAACGCTACGAAGCCTGGGAAACCATGCTGCAAGGCATGGTCTTCGATGCGACTACGCCTCTGGCCTTTGAAATCACAGGCGAAGGCCAGACCAAAACCAAACGCTTTCTGCTACGGGCTTCCTCGCCACAAACACTTGATCACGCGCTCTCTCAGCTTCAGGTGCGGGTCCCCCAGGTCCAGGCGCGTCCCCTGCTACCGCAGGAGGATCCGCTGACCCTTGAGAGAGGGGAGCGCAGTTCGGTCTGTGAGCTACGGGCAGGAGCAGACGCCTATCTCCCGTTACGAACGATGAAAGAAGCAGACCCCTTACGCGGAGTGCTTGCAGCGGTCAGCACCCTGCCGCCAGACCTCCGAGCAGTAGCCCAAATCGCCTTGATCCCTCTGCCTGCCTCCTGGTCACAAGGCTATCTGCGAAAGGCATTGGAGCACCCGCTTGAACAGGAACGGCAGGCCCGGCGCGAAGCCCTCCTCACGTCGCGTGCCCCCAGTGGCAATACGCTGCTGCTGCTCTGCCTGCTCCTGGTGGGACTTGTGCTCTGGACAGTCTTTGGCGATCCGGCAGCACTCACCACCTGGGTGCGGGCGCTTCACGCGGGGCAGATGCCCCGCCTGCACACGCTGGCACAGGAGCAGCTCCCTCTCTGGGGTGGTGCTGGTGGACTCGTTGTCCTGGTCCTGCTTCTGCTCCTGCAACTGCTGCGACGCAAACACCTCTATCTTGCGTCCAGGCAGGTCGAACAGCGACTCCTCCAATGTGCCTATCGTGGCAGAATCTATCTCTATGTCATTGGTCCCGGGACGCGCATGGCGCTCTTGCCTCGTTGGTGGGCGCTCACACGACGGCTCTGGCAGGGGCTGCGTCAGCAGCGTTCCTGGCCAACCTCTGCCCAGCACATCACGCACCTCTGGCGGCTCACCTGGCTCGAATGGCAGTGGCGTGCCCGCCAGCAGCAGCGCCGCCACGATGCCCTCACGCATCTGGCCGCAACCTATCGCCAATTCGATTCCTCTGCTGGACACTTTGTCCCCAGGACGCTTCCAGAGCGACGCGCTCAGGCGCTTGCACAGGGACGGTGGGAACAGAGCGTGCCCCGCTCGCGACACTATCTCACCGGTGATTTCGTCGCACGAGCCTGGAATCTGGCGCAGGCCGCGCAGTTCACCGATGTTCCAGGTTTAGAACAGAAACGCTCGCGAAGCCTGCTGGTCCCACAAGCCCTGGTAGCACCGCTCGGGGCACCCATCGTCGGCGTTTCCGAGCATGCTGGCCAATCCCTGCCGTTCGCCTTTCCCCCGGATTTCTTCCGCTCTCATGTGCTTATTGCGGGCAAGTCGGGGGAGGGCAAGTCAACCTTGATGCTCCACCTGGCCCGCGCAGCCGCCCAACACGACCAGGCGCTCTTTGTCCTGGATCCGCACGGCGATCTCGCCCTTGATCTACTGCGCTTTCTACCTGCTTCACGCAGCGCGGATGTGGTCTTGCTGGATCTGGGAGATCCAGACGTCTGCGTCGGGATCAATCCCCTTGATGCCTCCGCCGGGCAAGAGCGGGAAGTGATCATTTCCACACTGATCACCACCTTTGCTCGCATCTGGGAAAACGGCTGGGGACCACGCATGGAGGCCTCCTTTCGCATGGCGCTCGCCACCCTCTATGAAGCCAATCTGTCCCTGCTGGAGCAGGACCGCGCTCGCGAGCAGTATACCTTGCTCGATGTCTTTGCCGTCTTGATGGATGAGCGTTTCTGCCATGCCGTCTTGGCCCTGGTTCGCGATCCGTTTGTGCATCGCTTCTGGTATCAGTACTTCGATCCTCTCGATGGGCGCCAACAGCGCGAGCGGATTGACCCGGTCCTCACCAAAATGGTGCCCTTTGAAGCCCGGGCCGCGCGGGCCATCGTTGGGCAGAGCTGTTCCACCGTGTCGTTCAAGACACTCTTACGCGAACGCCGGATCGTGATCATCCGTCTTGCCGCAGGAGAAATCGGCAGCGCGACCGCCTCCCTCCTCGGCGCAACCCTGCTTGGCCTCATGCTCTCAGCGCATCAACAACAAAGTGTCCTGCCAGAAGCGGAGCGGGTGCGCTCGACCTTGATTATTGATGAGTTCCAGAGTATGGCCGGCGCTGATTATGCCCTCCTTTTAGCCGAACTGCGCAAATATGGGGCAGCGGCGGTGCTGGCCACCCAGTCGTGTGAGTATCTGACCACAGTATCCCCGACCCTCTTGCCCACCGCGCTCGCCAATTGTCAGCATCTGGTCACCTTTCGGCTCAGTGCAGCCGATGCCTGGACACTCCACCGCGAAATGCAGGTCGAACAAGAGGATCTGGTCCTGCTCAACAGATATACCTGTTACCTGCGCCTGACTCATCAGTCCCTGGTATACCCCACCTTCTCGTTGCGGCTCCACCAACCAGCGCTCGACCCGGAGGGCTGCATTGGCTGGTTCCGAGCCCGGAGCGCGGCCTTTACTCGCCCGCGGACCGAGCTGGAACAGGAGCTCCAGCACCACCTTGCGGCGACCCTGCGGGCGCAGCCTCCCCAACAGGAGGCCTTAGCGCAGCCTGCCGCAACAGGGGAGCCCGCCGCAACACCATCGGCCCCACCCGTCCCGGAGCCACCCCCAAAGAAGCAAGGCCGTTCAAGAAGCACCCGGTTTGCCAAAAAGCGGGAGCGGTCGGTGCAGCGGCAGCTGAGCACCTTCGATGAACAGGACAACGAGGAGATAGAGTCTGCGGAGGACGCGGAGACAACAGGAGCGGAGCGATGACCAGACCCGCTGCTTCCCTCTCGCTGGCGCAGCGCTGTCTGCGCTGGCTGCTGCATTATCCACTCCAGCGCGTGCCTGATCTCGCCCTCGGGCTCGGTGAGGCGGATACAACCGTCCGTCGAGCCCTCAGTACCTTACAGGGGCAAGGCACCATTGAGGCCTGTACCCCGGCAGGAGAGGCCCATACCTGGTACGTGTTAACCCAGGCCGGACTGGAGATAGCCGCGAGCCTTGAAGGGATGACGCCTGCTGCCGCAGCCGCTCTCTGGGAGACCGATGAACGGGGCATCCTGCGTCTGCTGACTCGTTTCTCTCACCTCCGTACCCTGCAACCACGCATCAACGCCACGGTTGCCGAGGCTCCTCGAGCTCTGGCGCAGCAGGGGACGCCCGCACAGGTACGCTGGTGCTGGCGACGGCCTTCTGTCTTGCCCGTGTCCTCAGGGAGCAAGGGGTGTGAAGCGGATGCAGCACTGCTGCTGCGTCGAACCGCTCCCGGCACCCTCGAGATAGCCTCGACACCGCCTGCCTGGTATCTGCTGCTTTGCTTCTGTGATCTGGCGCAGCACAGTCACTGGACGCCCGCCAGAATCGCGCAGCGTTTGCGTCCCTGGGCCCGCTTCCTCGATACACAGGAACGTCTCCCCTTCCGAGAGCAAACCCCGCTCTTGCTGGTCCTCGTGCGCTCCGCCTTGCAGCAAGAGCGCTGGCATCTGGCACTGCACATCATGCGACACGACCAGAGGCAGCGAGGCACATTGCCTCTGCTCATCACAAACCTGACCACCGAGCCGGAAGAAGCCTCCTTCTGGCGGATGAACTGGCGAGATGGGGCAACCCTGCGCCCCTGCCAGATGCGCGAGCACCTCGTCCCCCTCTCACGCGAGGCCATCCCGCCTGGACTCCTGCCCGGGTCACGGCTCCTCCCGTCGAGCGCCCTCCCTGCCAGCTCGGTCCACCCTTTGCGGCGGGGACCGCTACAGCCTCGCGCAGAGCGACAAGTGACCCCCCGGGTTCCATCTGTTTGGCGTGAGCATCTTGCCCTCTGGAGCCTTGTCTTCCCGCCGCGCCTGGTTCCCCTGCTCGAACTCCTCTGTGCGCATCCGCTGCTGACCGCTCCAGAAGCTGCCGCCCTTCTGGACACCCCCTCGGCAGCTTCCTGTGAGCGCTATCTGCGCCTTCTGCACTCCTGGCATTGTGTGACGGCGCAGAAGCAAGCAGGAGAAACGCGCTGGCAACTCGCGGAACGGGGCCTGCGACTTGTGGCAGTCTGGCAGCAGCTCCCCCTTTCTGCCCTGGCAACAGACACCGACGGGCAACTGCGTCAAACCGGGGTGGCCCGCCTCGAAGCCCAATGGAGCCATACCGCTGGCGTCCTACGCTTTCTGGAGGCCTGTGCGCAGGCGCGACAACAGGCACCAATGCAGCTGATATGGGCCACCACCCACCTCCAAGACCCGCTTCCGCAAACCGGACGCGGGAACCGCTCTGTTGTCTATCCCGATGCAACCATGCTGATGCAAGCAACCGGTGCTGACAGACTTCCTCGGCGCTCCCGACTCTGGCTTGAATGGGATGAAGGCTCCATGGGCAGCAGCCAGCTTCAGGCCAAACTCACTGCCTATGCTCGCATCCTGCCTGGCTGGCGCCCCCTGTTCCCCGGAGAAACAGGCACCGTGCTTATGGTTGTCCCCGATCTCGCTCAATACCGGCGTGTCCAGGACGTGGCGCTTGCGGTGACTCGCACCACTGGCATCGTGCTGCCACTGGCGCTTACACAACACGCATCCATCCAAACAAGAGGCGTCCTGGGTCCTGTCTGGTCCCATCTCACAGCAACCGGCTTCACCACGCCGCGCTCGCTTTGCCCCCCCACATAAATTCCCGTCGGACTGGCGAGCACATATGCTCGCCCCTCCGTTCCTCTCTGCCGCAGACAACAACGCTCCTGCGGCTTTACACCATTCAAGCCAGCTCGCTCTAGACATGAAAGAAGCGCTTCGGGCACCTGGACAGGAAACCAGAAAAAAAGAAAAGAAGGGCCAGGTGGATGGCCCTTCCAGGTTCCACGGTTCCCGGCGCTTGACGCTCGCTCGGCTCACCGGATGTGAGGAAAAAGGAAAGAAGCAATCTCCTCAGAGAGACTACCAACACCGATCAATGCGACTGCTTCTTTTCCACAGGCATAAACCCGATCTCCTCGTAGGGAATATGCAGAGCCTTTTGCAACGCCATCAACTGCTCAATATTGCGAATCACCCGGTTCTGCGTTTCAATGGTCATAATCGTGTTGCGCCCCATCCCAACCCGCTCCGCCAATTGCTTCTGGGTCAAACCATGTACCACTCGATAAAACCGAAGGTGTTTCCCGGTCAACATATGATGCTCCTTTCACAATACAGCAAGACTCTCTGAGCCAGGCTCCAAAAAACGACACCCATCAACGGTGGTGACACGAGCCCTTTTCCCCACCAGGAGGACGTTTATGCCTCTCTCTTCTCCATACTTCATGAGGTGGAAATGCCTCTCATGCCGCGCATCCGTTCTTGCTCGATCAGTCGTTCTATCTTCTCCGTGAACTGAGCAAGTCCATAGAGCTGAAGTCGTTCTGGTTCCGAAAGCGTCTCCAGGTGACGCGCTGCCAGTTCTGCCATCTGGCGCTGCGCCGCTACCAGCGCCGTCGCCAGTTCTGTGGACGAGAGCATCACCACATACTGTTTCTCAACAATCCTCGGTTGCTGTTTCCGCTTCATATACCTTCTCTCCTCTTCCGATCATTATCTGACCAGACACCTGGCACACCCGCTCGCCCACCCGGCCCCTCCCAACACTTCCATTCACCGTTAAACCTCCTTAAGCATTATATATTGTTCATTGCAGATTAACTTTACTCACCTCAGTTCTTCAAACAAACTCACACTTGCATCTGCACATTCTCTATCACATGCCTTCTAACATATGTCATCTATACTACTCACAGAAGATATTTAATTTATACTATATTGTAGTATAATATTTCACTTTCTCTTCCATTATTTTGATTAAGCAGAAGCAGAGAAAGGGTCTCCAGATGATCGCTGTCTCCAATCCATAGAGTTCACTTATCCCACTTTTTATGATATGATAGGAGCACGTTCACACTTGTGTTTTCTGGTATGTTCACTTCGCTGCTATATCTCCTGGGAACGCAAACAACGCTGCGTAACACTCAAAAAAGGAATGTTGTAGATCAAGGATGGGAGAAGAGGGATCTTGAGAAGAGGAGACAACAACACCGCGCTCTTCAGGGTCTGGACCCTTGGCGCGCTGACAATCGAGAGACGCATTGGTCCTGATGACTGGAAAGTAGTCCCGGAACATGAATGGGGCAGTACCTCTACCTATGCAAAATATACCAGGAGCCTGCTCGGCCTTCTGCTCACCTATCATCAACGCACCGTCACTAAAACAACCATCCTGCATCGGCTCTGGGCTACGATGAACTCAGAAACAGCTCTGCATCGAGCTACATCAAAACTCCGTGCCATCTTGACCCCAGCAGGACAACAAAGCCTGCTAAGCACCCGAGAGCGCTTCGCTCTCCCCGATCAGGCATTCATCTGGGTCGATGCCGATGCCGCCGAAGCAATGATCAACGCAGCTGAGATGCCAGGCGTCGGCAGTAGTGACAGAATCCCGCTCCTCGAAGCAGCGCTGGCGCTATTCCAACGAGGCACGTATTTGGAGCACGAAGACGGAATCTGGTGTCTGGGCAGGCGAGGAGAGTTGGAACGGCTGGCCTCTCGCTGTCACCACTGGCTTGCCGACGCCTATCTTGCAACAGGGAATGAGAAAGCTGCTGAACAACTTGCCAATGCTCTTCTGCGCCATGATCCCCTCAATGAACGTGCCATCATCGTGCTACTGCAAGCCCTGTATCGACAAGGCTTCCCCCGGGAGGCGCTTCAAACGTACCAACAGGCAAAGTCGCTCTATGAACGAAACACACTTCCATTCCCAGCTCACATTGATACTGTCTATCAAAAACTCTTGAGAGATGAGGACAGAGAGCCATATGAGGTGAATCAGAGCAAGAGGCAAGTGCAAGAGACAAAAGAGAACAGTATACAGGCACATGAGCGCTATACTGAGTCTCAGAAAGCTCTACTTCAAGCAGGAACATTTTCGCTTGACACGCCTTCGGCTGAGCAGGCCGAACTGGAATGGACCATCACATCCTCTCTTCCTTTTTTCCTCAAACACGTGATATCACAACATACTTCCCTCGATCTCGTTCATTTCCGAGAACGTTTTTTAACAATACTGCATCTCCACCGAACCAGTACAGCCCAGCAAACTCTGCAAGAGCTTTCACGTGACATTCACTCTCTTGAGCAATATGTACGCCACATCCAAGCTGAGGAACTTTCGCCGCTTCGAGAAATTATCTACAGCAATGCACTACTTGCCGCAAAAATTGCGAAGGATCAAAATGACTATATCCTCGCCTATGCCTACGCATATCACGCAATTCGTTTTGCGTCTGCCTCATCCAATGACGCACTTCTGGCTGTTGCGCACTATCTTCGGGGATGTGTCTCTCTGGAATGGGGGCTCTTTGGAAGTTCTCCCCATGATATGCTCAAACGAATTGGAGAGAGCATCACCGACTACCAGCACGTTCTTAAGTTGGCACAAGAAAGTGAGACAGTTCATGCACAACTCCGTGGTTTGACGATGCTTCAATTGAGCCGAGCTCAGGGAGCACTGGCACGGGTCATGCCCTCCATTCCCATAAATGTAGCCCTCGATCTTGCGGACGAAGCAACCAATATGATTGCACGTCAGCCTCTTGAGAATCCTCAGACTTGCCTTCTCATGACCGGAACGCTCTCCGGTTTACATCAGGGTGGGTATCATTTGATGCGAGCAAGCATTTGGAATATGATTGGAGTACCGGAACAAGCGATTATCGAACTCTCTCATCTCCAGCGACTTCAGACACAAACCTATGCCCGCGATGAAACGCGTTCACAGGCGTGGAGCATTCTCACGTTTGCTGAAGCTCTGCTTCGTCTTGGAGAATACCCCGAAGCACTTCGCAAGACAAAAGATGCACTAGTGACATGCCAAGCTATTCATTCTTTACAAAATATTACAATGATTACACAAATTTATCAACATTTCCTTACAAGTTCTTATGGCAATAAGGCAGAGGTACGAGAAATAGGGGATATGTTGTATGAGTGGTATGGAAAAACTATTTTTCCTTCTACTGCTTCACATGAAACGAGGGCATAAAAAGGACAAACAAACAACCGGTTGGAAAGGCGGTACACCGAATGCAAGCATCCTCCCATCCATTTGTTATTGGGGTAGCTGGTCACCAGCATTTGGGAAATGAAGCAACGCGCCTCTTTGTTGAACAACACTTTCGGGCTATTTTGCAAGACTATCAGCACCAGGAAAAACAGCTTGTCGTGCTTTCTGCATTAGCAAAAGGAGCCGATCAGCTTTTTGTCCAGATTGCGCTGGAGCTTGGCGTTCGTGTCGAGATTGTGCTTCCCTGTGCTGGATATGAAGACCTCTTTTCAGAACCCAAAGAACGCGAGTCCTATCAAGCCCTGCTACAAGCATGTCAGGCCACCCATCAGCTTTCGGATCGCGCATGCACTGATGATGCTTTTCTCGCAGCTCAGGAATGGATGGTCCAACGATGCAACCTGCTGATCCTTGCCTGGAACGGATTACCTCCGCTCGGGCGTGGAGGCACAGCAGATATGGCAAACTATGCACGTGCGTATGGGCGTCCCTATATCCACATCGATACGCGTTGTCTGAACGTTCACACCTATACAGCATCTTCAACGTTCTCTCAAACCTTCTCTGCCTCATCTCCCAAACGAGAGCATATGGTGGCACATCGGATCGCCTATCAAGGACCATTGCTCTCCGTGAAGCAATATCATTTCCGCCTGCCTGATGGGCAGGAGATCGTACGCGATGTACTTGAGCGACCGGAGAGCGTCCTCCTTCTGCCAGTAGGCCAGGGTGACATCGTACTCCTCATTGAGGAATATAATCTCGGAGCAGGATGCTGGCAGCTCACCTTGCCTGGCGGAAAACGAGAGCAAGGGAGCCCCGAACGTCTTGAGGAACTGGCCCAGAAAGAACTTCGGCAGGAAATCGGATATCAGGCAAGAAGGCTGGAGCCGCTTATTGAATTCTACAGCCATCCCGGGTATGTTACCCATCATGTGCATGTGCTGATCGCATCTGACCTCGAATGGAATCCGTTGCCCCCCGACCCGCATGAAGAGATTCGCGTCTTGACCTTTCCTCTACAAGAAGCCCTGTCTGCAACATTTGAGGCAAAACGATTCGATCCAGAAGCGGCTCTGGCTCTTCATCTTTATGCCGCCAGGAAAAAGAACGCATCAACAAGAAGAAGATTTTGAGAAGAAAGAGAAAGAAATACTGAGAGTTCCCCTCGAACCTTCCGCTATCAAGCAGGAATATACAGCGCAACGAACGGGCCTGTGAGATGGAAATTGGGATATCTTCTTGACAGGATATCTTTCCCATGAAGAAGCACTTCCTGCTGTTACACCGCTTCAGCGTGGAAAAGCGCTTCTGGTAACTGCGCAGGTCCTCCTGCGACTGCATCTACTTCGCCTTCGACGAGATGCGGCGAAAGAATGGCAATATGTGCACCGCTGTCTTGACATGCCACACAATCGAATGCTTCTTGAGCATCTTTCACCTGAAAAACTTTTTCGCTTTCTTCGCCATGAACTGCTCTGGTGTCAGCTTGTCACTCAGTGCATCATGCCACATGCTTTGTGCTTGGAACGATCCCTCGCATTCTGTGTCTATCTGCAAACGCTAGGGGTACCTGCGCAAATGGTTATTGGACGTAATCTTTTCGGAAAACTGGATGAATATCCATTTCATGCCTGGGTAGAGGTAGCAGGCATAGTCGGAAACGATATTGCAGAAGTACAAACAGGCTATGCAGTTGTAGAGCGCATTCCATAAAAAATAGTAGAAAAAGATATACTACGAAGAAAGGGGAGTAGTCCACTATGGATCAGCAGAGCATACAACAAATTGCATCGTATATTCAACAGTATGAAACACAATGTCAGCAGGGGAAGCAACCAGATATACGATTCCTGCAGATCGCACAAGAACGCATCGAAGCAGCTCTTCAAGCGGAATCTCTGGAGAGCAACGTTGTACATCTAGCAGTAAAACTGCATAGTATATGCAAAGAGTATGAACAGGCCCTCCTCCTGCTGCGTCGGTATAAACAGCAGGCTCTGTCAAGAGAAGAGGAAGCATGGGCCCGTTGGGAAATCGTCGATCATCTTGCCTTGTTAAAGCGGTATGAAGAAACGGTCAGAGAGCAGTACACGCTCATTCAGTGGGCGGAGCAGCACTTCCCTCCAGAAAAGCGATTATGGACGGTAACAGACTCCACACAAGCAGGCTGCTGGTTTTCGATTGGTAAAGGGGATGAGTGGATATATCTTTTCAATCGAATATTAGAACAAACACCGATAATTCCTCAGACACGTCAAGAACGATATTATGCCTTACGAACTGGAACTGATATCTATCTGACGCGCCACAATGTCCACAAGGCACAGGCAATGATTGCAAGCATACGGGAACTGGCTCAAGAAGATCCACAGTGGGACCAGCAAGAGAGTGTGTTGAACGAAGTTATCTTGCTGGAGATAAAGGTTTGTGCTGAGTTGCAGCAGATGGAAGACGTACGTGCTCTCGCTCAGCAGGCTACTATTGAGTTTGAAAGACAAGCACAGGAGACAAAAACGGTCGGGCAGGGCGTGAAAAAATGGACGAACTTTCACAATCTGGGCGCGATCATGTACTATCTCCGTCAGTATGACCTTGCAATTGTCTCTCTTCGCCGGGCTCTTGCCCTGCACAGTTGGGCCGAACAGACGTATCTCTGGTTGGCAGCCAGCCTGTGGGCGACAGGCAAAAAGCAGGAGAAGGAGCGGCAGGAAGTCCTCAGCTTGCTGGCTCAGGGAACCGCTTTCGCCACGGGAGGCAAGGCATGGAGGGAATTCCAGGAGCTGCCAGAATTTCAGGATGTACGAGATGACCCGCAATTTCTTCAAGCGACGCAAGGAGTCGTTTCAGGATAGCTGTTCTAGAGGGCTGCTCCCTGCACACCGGAGACAGCCTTGACGCAACCTGCCTGATATTTGCTCCTTTGCTTCTGTGATCTGGCACTGCACAGTCGCTGGACGCCCACCAGAATAGTGCACCGTTTGCGCCCGTGGGCTGCTTCCTCGATGCGAACGAGCACCAGTCAGCGTTCTCCCGCAGACAACAACGCTCCTGCGGCTTTACACCGTTCAAGCCAGCTCACTCTAGACGTGAAAGAAGCGCTTCGGGCACCTGGACAGGAAGCCAGAAAAAAAAGAAAAGAAGGGCCAGGTGGATGGCCCTTCCAGGTTCCACGGTTCCCGGCGCTTGACGCTCGCTCGGCTCACCGGATGTGAAGAAAAAGGAAAGAAGCAATTTCCTTGGTGGAAATAATCGTGCGGTGCTGGCTCAAACGCTGGATGGCCGGGGGCCTTGAAAGGCTCAAAGAGCGATCGATGTCAGGGCCTCCGCCAAGATTACAGAGGAGTACAAGAAGCAATTGCTGGCAGCGGTTCGCCGTAGGCCAAGCACTCTGGAGCTGCCCTATTTGATGTGGACCGATGCCTCGTCTGGCGGACTATATGGCCGAGCAAACTGGTATTCAGGCTTCCTACAAAATAGTGCGTCAGGTGCTCAAGGCAGGAGAGATCACCATCTCACGATCTCAGCATAGGCTAGCCTTGATCCAGAATATGAGGTAAAAAAAAGACGATTGACGTGGCACGAGACGGACAAAAGAAAGAAGACGTGTTTTCCTAATATAGATAATTTCAACCTCTTGTGGCTACCCACTCTGCGAGCCATGTGGAGTCTGGTAGGATAGCAGGTGATGATCGAAACACCCACCCAGTCGAACAAGTACTACAGGATAGGAGCCGTGAATTATCGTACGAGCGAGACCGCGGTGCAGTTTCAGCAGCACAAACGGAGAAAGGAGATCGCTCAATTGTTGGAGGCCTTGCTGCAAAGGCCTCCAACGGTACGGCATATGTAGCTTGGACCAATGCCAATACCCCGATGATGATGTGGAGGAGATGGTGCGGGGGGCTGCGAGTTGATTGGTCTTGCTCTACTTGCAGATATACAGCCCCTGGCTCAATCCGATTTAGATGAGTCTTGCGCCGCTTTTGACAGGGATTACGTATTGTGAATCCTTTGAAACGAAGCAAGCGCTTCTGACAGCAACACGAGAGTTTTTCAAACGGTATCATCAGCACTCAGCAAAAGTACTCTCAATCATCGGCTCCCTTGCTATTGAGATTACTTATCCCACAGAAATTGCTTGAATGTACTTATTGTTTTGTCAAAGCCAAACTAAGAGTTGACTGGCGCTTTACTGCCGAGGACGCATCTATCAAACTCAAACATCTTTACCCCCAATCACCAATTGGCAAAGTACGAGAGGAGTCATTTCTTAACACCATATCTTCGCATCACTCTGGGTGGAATGTAACAGTACCGCTCTTCCCTCCGCTTTTCTGCGCGATATAGGCCTGTTCCAGCGTGATAGTCGTGTCGACTCCTTTACACATATCATAGATGGTCAGCGCAGCAACGGTTACCGCTGTGAGCGCCTCAACATCTACCCCGGTTTTATAGGTCGTGCGCGTTCGTCCCTCAATCGAGATCCAGCCCTTTGTGCTATCGAGGACAAAGTGAAGTTGAATATGCGTCATAGGGAGCGGATGGCAGAGCGGGATCAGGTCAGGCGTCTTTTTTGCGGCCATAATCCCGGCGATCTTTGCGACT
>NZ_QKUF01000040.1 GCF_003253565.1 Thermosporothrix hazakensis | reverse complement strand
GCATGAGTTAATAGAGGAGCAGGTGAGCAGGACGCCGGAGGCGAAGGCGGTCAGCCTGGAGGGGGAGTGGATCAGTTATCGGGAGTTGAACGAGCGAGCGAACCGGTTGGCGCATTTGTTGCGGAGGCAAGGAGTGGGAGCAGAGGAGCTGGTGGGAGTATATATGAGGCGAAGCATTGAGTTGGTAGTGAGTGTGCTGGCGATCTGGAAGGCGGGCGGGGCGTATATGCCGCTGGAGCCGGAGTATCCGTTAGAGAGGATAAGAGGGATGGTGGAGGAAGCGAAGCCGAGGGTGGTGCTGGTAGATGAGGGAGGGGAGGAGCTAGAGAGGATGTGTGGAGTGGAGGTATGGAGCGTGAGGAGAGAGAAGAGGATAGCGGAGCAGCCGGTGACGAATCCGCAGGTGAGGATGGCGCCGGAGAATCTGGCGTATGTGATCTACACTTCCGGTTCGACCGGTCGCCCAAAGGGAGCGATGAACTCGCATCGCGCGATTTGTAACCGTTTGTATTGGATGCAACAGACCTATCCGCTGAGCCCGGAAGACAAGGTGCTTCAGAAGACACCTTTTAGTTTTGATGTTTCTGTCTGGGAATTCTTCTGGCCGTTGTTAGCCGGTGCATGTCTGGTGATGGCTCGTCCGGAAGGGCACAAGGATAGTGCCTATCTGGTTTCCTTGATTCGAGGTCAGCAGATAACAATAGTTCATTTTGTGCCTTCGATGCTGGCACTCTTCCTTGAGGAACCCGAAGCAGGAACATGCAAAAGTTTACGCCGGGTCTTCTGTAGTGGTGAGGCGCTTCCAGCCTCTGTGCAATCGCGCTTTTTCCAGACACAAACGGCAACACTCCATAACCTCTATGGCCCTACTGAAGCGGCTATTGAAGTTACTTTCTGGGATTGTCTACGAACTGATAGGCAGAAGCTGGTGCCGATAGGAAAACCAATTGCCAATGTTCGTATCTATCTGCTGGATCGTTACGGACAACAGGTTCCGATAGGCGTGCCAGGAGAGCTTTTTATTGGTGGTGTTGCTCCTGCTCGTGGTTATATCAATGAGCCAGCACTAACCGCTTGGAAGTTTCTTCCTGATCCATTCAGCGAGGAGCAGGGGGCGCGGATGTATCGTACTGGCGATCTAGCCCGCTATTTGCCCGATGGATGTATTGAGTTTCTCGGACGCATTGATGATCAGATAAAGATTCGTGGCTGTCGCATTGAGCCAGGAGAGGTTGAGGCTGTGTTACAGCAGCATCCAGATATAGAAGAATGTGTTGTGCTTGCCTATACTGCTTCTGGTGAAAGTGCTGAACTCATCGCATATATTGTACTGCGTGACCCAGAGCAGTTCTCTGTGGACGAAATACGGAACTGGCTACAACACCGATTGCCTGATTATATGATCCCTTCAGCGTTTACGGTACTGAGTCATGTACCCCTTACCACAAGCGGAAAGGTTGATAAAAAAGCGCTCCCCGAGCCGCAGCGAGATCGAGACATGCTGAAAACCGAGTATGTCGGTCCGAGAAGTGAGCTGGAACGGATGCTTGCAGTTCTCTGGGCAGAGGTGTTAGACCTCCCACGAATCAGTGTGACTGATAACTTTTTCAGTCTCGGAGGACATTCATTGCTCGCGATTCAGATCGTTGCACGTATCCGCAAAGTGTTTCACGTTGAGCTCCCTATACGCTCTCTCTTTGAAGCACCGACGGTTGCAGCGCTTGCTGAGCAGATACGGACACTGCATCATACAGGAACAGAATATGATGATGTGTTACGGGTAGAAAAGCGTCCCGAGCTTATTCCGCTTGCGCCTGCTCAGCAGCGCTTCTGGTTTCTAGATCGTATGGACCCTGGATCATCTGCTTATACTATTCCTCTGGCCCTCCATATAAAGGGGGGATTGCAGGAGGCATACTGCCAGCAAGCACTTCAGCTCATGGTGCAGCGTCACGAGGTACTGCGTACAACCATTGCGACGGTGAAAGGAAAACCGGTTCAACGCATTGCTGCACAACTTCATGTGCCCTGCCCCCTGCTTGATCTCAGTGATAAGCCAGGCGCTGCTCAGGAGTCTGTTGTGATGCAGACGTTGCAAGCAGAAATAGAACGGCCTTTTATATTGAGTATGGGTCCACTCATTCGCCTGTCACTGCTTCGCTTGCGTAGTGATGAACATATTCTGCTTGTTACGATGCATCATATCATTTCTGATGGGTGGTCGTTTGATATATTCCTACAGGAATTTTGTACACTCTACAATGCACTGGTTTCAGGAAGCACCCCATCGCTGCCAGCGCTTCCCGTGCAATATGCTGATTATGCGCTCTGGCATACTCGTCGCTTAGAGCAGCATATGATCGAAGAGCAATTAGGGTATTGGAAGCAGCAGCTCGCTGATCTGGCTCCCCTGCCCTTGTCCACGAATATGGTGCAGGGGGATCCTCCCCTTGCGGCCTTTATTGTTCGCCTTTCCCCTTCTCTGAGCGAGGCAGCCCGCTTGTTCAGCCGCCGTGAGGGTGTGACTCTCTTTATGTTGTTGCTTGCTGTCTTTCAGATGGTGCTCAGGAAATGGACAAAGCAGGAAGATATTGCTGTTGGGACGCTTGTTGCTAACCGTACACGCGTAGAAGTTGAGGCGCTGATTGGTTGCTTTATCAATACTCTTGTATTACGTACACGACTCACAGAAGAATTATCGTTTTATGCTTTTCTCCGCAGAGTACAAGCCGTCACGTTAGAAGCATATATGCATCAGGATGTCCCTTTTGATGCTGTTATGAGCGCGCTTCGGCCTTCTGCTCAAAAGCTGTATAGTGCTATGTTTGCTCTGCACACCGCTCCTTATCAGGAGCCCCCCACACTGATAGGGCTTGAAATGAAGCCTGTTGATCTCCGATCAGCCGTTGCCAGAGTAGAATTGTTTCTTTCATTAGGGGAGGAGAACGGAGAAATTAACGGAGCACTGGAATATAACAGCAATCTTTTTCCGGAAGCTGTGATTGCTCGTTTAGCTTATTGGTATGAGCGCTTGCTTCAGAGCGTCATCAACTATCCCGAGAGAACCCTGGAAGAGCATCTCAGGCTGCTGGATGACTGATACTCGTTTTCCATCTGTGGAAAGAAACTGAGAGAATAACCACCAGGAAGGCAAGGCCATGATAAGCCTTGCCTTTTGCTGTTTAAACGTCCCTGGCTGAGGAGAGGGGGGGTGGGGGGATGTGTTCGTAATAGCTCTTTGCCAGCCCCTCTGTTCCCCCCTCTATGGGGGGCGCGAACTTTTTGCTAAAAAACCCTACAGTTTGGTGGAGACAACAGAGGACTAAACCCTGTACACTTTCTTCTATTCAAGAGCGCTGTGTCTGAAGGGGGAGGCTGGTTCTGACTGATGCGGTGGTTTGAGTTTGCGACTCAAACGAAAAATATGCGGGCCTTTTCGCGACGTTGTTCAAGGATTTGGTTGTGAGAAATCACCACAGCATAGTTCAGAGCCACCGGTCAGCACTGTAGCAATCGTACGGAGAAAAGAGAGCCTGTTCCCTCCACAGGTTAACGAGGATGAAGGAGAGAGATATGCAATATGTCGGAAGCCCTGTACAGTTTTCTGATTCTCGGCGAAGAGCTTTGCCTGTGCCGGTTTTTCATTTATTCGTTCGGCTCTGCAATCTTTTTTCTCTGGAGAGCCTGGACGTGTCTTTAAGGGCAGTGGAGGTGTCAGAGGCAAAAACAAGTTCATCTTCTATTTCAATCACAATAAGGATTCAATTGTGTGGTTGGTTGGAGAGCAAGGTTTTGGTACAGAAGATGAAAGATGCTTTTCAGGAATATAATAGAAAACTGGCAGCCGTTGGCCTTCCATCGTTACAGCTCTTTGCAGGCTCTTCCCCTTCATGTGTTGAGCAGCAAGGTGCACAGCGTACTCATCTCCTTGCCTCGAATTCCTTAATGGGTATCAGTCTCTCGTTCCTCCCCCAGGAGCGACGCCTTTTACAGATCACTTTACAGCAGCATGCTTCAAACATGAAGGCGCTCATGGGGATGGTACAGGACATACTGGAAATCTTTTTTACAGGGTATCCCGGGGAAAATGAGTGGAGGCGTGGAGAGGATTTTTCTGTGGAAGATGCACCATTACTCACCGAGCGTGAATTAGAGATCCTCGCATATGTTTCTCAAGGCTTTTCTAATCGTGAAATTGCCCAGAAGTGTTGTATTGCGGAAGGAACCGTGAAGAGGCATATGAACAATATTTACTCCAAATTGCAGGTAAAAAGTCGTACTCAGGCGGTTGCCTGTGCTCAATCCCTCAAACTTTTGGCGTAAGGCCAGAACCAGTTTTTTGTGCTTGAAACAGTGATAGAGCGTGGAGAAGCTGAAGGAAAGGACACCTCAAAACAAAGGAGAGAGGCATGCAAGCTTTCATCAATAGAGATTCTCATGACGGTCATACGGAAAACTATACGCCTTTACAGGCTGTCGATATAACTATATATGGGAGACGTCAGCGCGTCTATCTCAAATTAGAGGGAGCCAACCCGACCGGTTCTGTCAAGTATAGAACTGCAATGGGGTTGCTACAGTCGTTGGCAGAGGAAAGCAAGCTCACAACTGATAGCGTGATTATTGAATCAACCTCTGGCAATTTAGGCGTCGCTCTGGCGTATCTTTGTCAGCAGCAAGGGTACCCTTTTATTGCTGTCATTGACCCAAAAACAACTGAGGAGAACATTGCTAAAATGCTTCGCTTCGGAGCCCAGCTAGAGCTTGTTGAGGAGCCTGATGAAAGTGGTGGCTATCTCCTGTCCCGTCTGGAACGAGTAAGAAAGCTCTGCGATATGCATCCTCAGTATGTCTGGACGAATCAATATATGAATCCCGCCAACCCTCGTATCCACGCTATCACCACTGCGCCAGAAATCTATCAACAAATGGATCGTCAGGTTGATGCTCTTTTTGTTGCGGTCTCTACTGGCGGGACACTGGCAGGTATCGGGGACTATTTTGCGGCGGTGAGCCCGGAAACCCGAATTATTGCGGTCGATGCTTATGGCTCTGTGATTTTTGATACAGTATCAGCTCCTCGCAAGCTAACCGGTATCGGAGCATCTAGACGGTCATACTTCATTCAGTCGCATCACTATAGCCAGTATCGCCTTGTTTCGGATGAAGAGGCTTTTGCGACCTGCCGGCTATTCGCCAGAGAGGCAGATATATTCCTCGGTGGTTCCAGTGGGGCTGTACTTTTTGCCTGTGCGAGTTATCTGGCTGCGGCTGCTGAGCTGGAGCATGTTGTCTGCCTTTGCCCGGATGGGGGAGAAAACTACTTGAACACTATTTACAATGATGAGTGGATTCAACAGAACGGTCTTGATCTGAATAACAAACCAGGAGCATTACTGACTCAGCCCCGTTGTGTGCCTTCATGCCTGGCTGTTGATCCGGGCAAAGGCGTTGTGAGATCCCGGGAATAGGTTCACGCTCTGTTGCCAGTCAGATGAAATGAGATTGTTATTATTTTTTTGATAAAAGAGGTGAAATATGCGAAACAGTTTTTTATATCTCACGCGTGAGGATGTGATGCGAGTGTGTGCTGACCTGGATAGTACTGTGATCATGCGCGAGGCATTTCATTTACATGAGAGCGGTCAGACGATTCTACCTGATGAAGCGTATCTGGGGTGGGTGAATGGAGAAGGGGAACATGTGCGAAGCCTGAATATGCCTGCCTATGTCGGGGGAGAGATTCAATTTGCTGGCACAAAAGTGATCAACGGGAATATTGCGAATCCTCAACGTCGTGGAATCCCTCGAGCCAGTGGGCTTACTCTGTTATATGATGAGCTTACAGCACAGGTGGTGTGTGTGATGGAAGCGGCATATCTTTCCAGTGTTCGTACCGCCAGTGTCAGTATGCTGGCCATTTTACTGCTACAGGGAGCGCCTGTGGAAACAGTGGCTGTGATTGGTGCTGGAGTGATTGCGCAACGGCATCTGGAACTGATGCTGCGATATTTGCCCACACTACGAACTCTATTGGTCTATGATCTGATCCCGGGACAGGTGGAGCGAGTTCAGCATATGTTCGAGCCCGAGTTATATCGGCGTGGCGTTGTGTTGAAAGAGATGCATTCGGCAGAAGCGGCAATCCGCCCGGCACAGGTGGTGATCCCGGCAACCACGGTGACGGAAGGATATATTCAGTATGAGTGGTTACAGCCCGGAGCGATTGTCGTACATGTTTCCCTGGATGATGTTCTGCCGGAAGTGGTGCTGCAAGCGGATACGGTGATTGTTGATGATTGGGAACTGGTGCGCGCTGATACGCGGCGTTTGCTCGGGCGTATGTATCGAAGTGGGCAACTCATTGGACCTGACGAAGCGTTCCCGCAGGATGAGAGGCGCTGCCGCCGAGTAGATGCCCAGTTAGGAGAGCTGGTGTGCGGGACGAAGGTAGGGAGAAAAACGAAAAAAGATATCTGTCTGGTGAATCCATTTGGCCTGGCCATCGAGGATGTAGCTCTCGCTGCTCATGTATATCGACATGCCTGTCAGCTTGGTTTAGGGAGAAAGCTACCCTTGTGAACCTTGAGAAGGCCAGAAGACCAGGGACTTCGGCCCGTCAGAATACCAGCCTCTTTCAACTTTACGTACGCGCTCCGCCACATCAGGAGTAGACAGGTCAGCGTGTTGCCTCAACGCATTGAAAGAGATCCGGGCGTCGTATTGAAGTTCGCGTAGAATCTTCCAGACGGTGCTATCCAGTAGCCTTTTTGATCATAAAGTCATCGGGCTTTTTTTCCTTTTGTTGTTTTGTGAATGCAGTATATTTCCTGTTATTTGTCATTTACCAGCCATCTTTTCTCTGCTATCCTGAAGTCTGGAAGAAGCGAGCGTTGTTTGTTCCGGACAAGAGACTAACAATAACATGAAGGCTTATCCACTTGCTTCTTCTGAGAATGTAGAAATAAGCCATACAGAAACTGTGTATAAAGCAGTGGTGCCTATGTGGACGAAGAGAAACGGGCACATATTCAGGAAAGGAAGCATGATGAGTAATCAGAAGGAATATAATCGGAGATTGATAGAGGAGTTTCGCTCCAATGGAGGAAAGGTCAGCGGGAAGTTTGCTGATGTCCCGCTCCTTCTGCTTACCGTTCTTGGAGCCAGGAGTAATCAGCCCCGGACAACACCTTTGGCGTATACAACCGACCGTGATCGGTTTATTCTCATTGCATCTAACAATGGGAGTGGCTCTCACCCTGACTGGTATTATAACCTGCTTGCTCATCCCATCATAACAGTGGAGGTAGGTCCCGAGCGTTTTCAGGCACGAGCAGTGATAGCAGAAGAGCCGGAACGCTCTCGACTCTATACACAGATGGCGAATCAGATGCCGGCGTTTGCTGAATACCAACGTAATACTGAGCGCAAGATCCCAGTGATTGTGCTGGAGCGAATAGACAGTTGAAAGAATGCCTCCTGAAGGTCAATACTGCTACTGTCCCTCACAGTTCCGCTCTCTCGTGATGTACAGGCCTTATCAACAAGTGTGATAGAAATGGCGAAGCAGCGAAGGCGAGTTTCCTGCCTTCGCTGCTCGAACAAGTTCAGACATTGCCAGAGAAAAGAGCGAGAGATCCTGCTTCCATTGACGACGACCGTTCTTACCCTGACCTTACCCTGAGAAGTCACTTCTTCTGCTGCACAAAAGTGAGGAAGCGATGCAGCATTCGCTCTGTAACTGAGGGTATCTCTATACCCAAGCGCCTGAGCCTTTCCATTGCCTGCTGATTTTCAATGACAGGAAGCCCACGTTTTCGAGCCTGCATGATCAGGCGCTCTGCAACCGACTTACTTTGAGCGTATCCCCCTTCCAGACCGTCATAGCCAAACTCTATAGATGTTTCCTCGTGCATTGGGAGCGTATCCGCAGTGTATGTCGGGAAAACAGACAGGGTAGAGACAAAATGCACAGGTTTGATGCGCCGTCCTGCACAGGCAAAGCGAAGCACCTCCTGCGTTCCTTTCACATTAATGGGCTTGAGATCCTGATATGAGGCTGTGTACTGAAGTGCGGCCCCGCTATGATATATATGACATCTACCCGTCCGGCTAATTGCTGAAACTGCTTCATGCTAAGGTTGAATTCCGGCTTTGCCGGATCACCGGAACAAGGCGAGAGTGATCGACCGCGGCAAGCGCTGTATAAGGAGCAAGCTTTGTTTCAAGCTTCTTGCGAGCCTGTTCCAGTGAAGCAGCTCGCACCAGACAGTAGACTGTTGCTTTTGTATTGCAAAGAAGGTCAAACAGCAGAGCTGAACCAAGCAGACCGGTAGCGCCTGTCAGGAAAACAGATCGAGGCGCAAGGACAGCCTCAAGATCAAGCGTGCCATCAGGAACGATCGATGTATCTAAAACGGCATCTTTATACCATGCATACTCTGTGCCTTCCTGCGGCTTCGGCGTAAGACCAAGTTTGAGCAAGTCAATATGAGGTGCCAGATCGGCAAAGGTCGGGGCATCAAAGAGTGAGCGCAGGGGGATATCCAGGTGAAACATGCGCCGAAGTTGTAGAATAGCTGTTGTCGCAAGCAGTCAATCACCTCCACCAGAAGGAGAAGGCTTGTGTCTGAACTCCACCGCACCTCAGGGAACCGGTGTAGGCGCTCTGCTTTGGCTTCCTTGTTCGACACATCAGGGACAATTGACAGGTGCTCCGTTCTCGTCCGGCAGGACCGGGCGAGAAGCGTTCTCTGTGCGTCCGCTCTCGCTCCATGGTATGAAGCGTATCATCCGATGAAGATCGTGTCAAGCATTCTGAAACATTTGTCATGTTTGAGAGGGAGACGCTGCTGTTCTCGCTTTGGCACGCTTAAGCAGCCTTTGCAGCAGACCCATTCCTCTCCCGTCTGAAGACGGGAGAGGAATGGGCCGCTACTGTGAATTCCCTCCGATGCGGTAAAAATTTGCATCCGTACTGATGCGCGGTAACCTGAGCAATGACTCAAACATCGAAATCACTCGTTTTTTCTGTTTTCGTGCATGGAGCAATATATTCATGTGACCTGAACGCCCATCATTTCAAGGATACATGGTTTGTGATGCAATGGACATAGAGAGAAAGAGACCACTCGATGGCAAGAAAAGCATGTTGAGCCCTACAACAACGGAGCAAGTGCTTACATGTCTGCGCGCCTAACGCGGCTTCTGGGGGTACCCAATAGCAGTCTGTTTGCTCGACGATGATCGCCCGCGTTGTTGTGGTTTCGCGCAGAAGGGCGGTGCAAATGGCTCTCTGAAGTTTGAAGAATATAAGTGGCTGTCCAGAAGCAGTCTCAAGAAGACAGGCATAGCCGTTACTGTTGCCTGTCAGGAGATATTCGCTGTTTGCGCTCAGTACTATTATCATACTTCCGGCTATCGCTTGCTGATCAGGTACACTGCTTGGTTTCATATATCCTTGTTCTAGTTGATGGAGATCGTAACGATAGGTCCAGAGAATCTCAATACCTGCCGCGGTGAAGACATATCCATTGGCGCTAAAAGCCAGTGATCTACTTCTCCAGTACAGCGATGACGAGCAACAAGGCGTGGTAGTAAGGCCAATCCATCGCGTAGAACGGAATAAACGTCCTCCGTAGGCGTGTATCTGAAGGCCTCAATAGCCAGAAGGATGCTTTTTTCCAGAGCATAAGGGATTGTGCCGTTGTGGCAATGGACGCTTGTAAGTGGCGAGCTACTTTGAGAGCTAGAAGGCCCGTATTCCGTTTGACTGTTTCCTGCATTTCTTCCATCACTTTTTGTTCTTTTCGAACTTGCTCTTCTTGCCGCTCACTGGCGAGGAGATAGTCTTCTTCATTGCTGATGAAGTGCATTGGGTGGCGGGAGAGCCAGCATTACGCGTCAAATAAGATCTTTTTAATTTGCTAATGATAAATGTATCTCTGATACTTGACGAAGGCAAGCTTCCTGAACCATTGTTATTATATTGCAGCTCTTTGCCCTTTATAGTGTGTTTTAACTAACACATATGGCATGTAGTAGTAGAGGATATTTTAAAGTGAGAAATCTCTTGCGTTTCTAAAAAGAGAAGAGAGATATTTGTATCAAATGAGTAAGTTAGGAGGAAAAATATGACAGATTTTCAAGAGATTGCTTTGGATGTAAACATACCTGTGCTTCATTCAGTAAGAAAAGATGGAGCTAATGTGATTGCTACTCGTGTCCCTCTAGATGATGTGCGCTTACAAAAATGGGGGTGGATTCTCTCGTTAAGCCATGGAAATGAGTATCAAGAACAAAATGATATTGATACGCTGATAGATCGAAGTGGTAAAAGATATCCGAAAGTGTATTATCTGGCTGATATTTTAAATTATATTGAGAAATGGGAGTGTAGGGATTGGGAGATAGGATATCAAAAATCTGATGATAATAAAAAGCCGTTATTACTAAATACCTCTTCAGGCAAAGAAGAGAGAGATTTGCAGCAAATAATTGAGGCCAGCAATGATCATTTGCGTCACACTCTTGAAATGCAAACAATAGAGCTCTATAACCGGCTGATAAAACAATCTCGTGATTTTCATCAGGAAAGTGAGAACCACCTAAATGAAGTAGAGCGTCAGCTAGGAGTAAATGTACAGCAATTGGAAGAGTCTATTGGAAAGCTTTCTGCAACCCTTGTTCATGAACAGTCTCAGACTATGGAGCAATTAAAGAAAATACTTATCGAAGAACTAATGCCTGGGATCGCTCAACATACTGAATGGCAACGGGTAGAAGAAGTGTTTGAAGAAACTAGGGAAAGAATTGTTCGTGAACAATCTCAGACTATAGAACAAAAAAGCATTTTCTTATTAGATTCTCTCAAAGAGAGCCTAAGCCAACAGCTTACCCTGCAAGGAGATGTGATACGTTCGTTAGAGAATAAAATAAGTTCGGGAAGTGTAGGGTATGTGGAAGAAATAATAGATGGGAATAACGATATAATGCAAAAGTTAGATGTTTTAGAAAGTAATATAGAAAAACAGTATATTACTTTGCAAGAGGATAATGAGCGGCTCACCTCTATTAAGGGCTTGCTATCTACACAGCAGGATAAACAGAATGTGGAAGCTCAAGAAATAAGGGAAAAACTAGCGCAAATAATAGCACTACTCGAGCCAGAGGAGGAGCAAGATAGTACGAAAAAAGATGTATTGTCTGGCTCATCAATGAATGTAAAAACGAGGAGAGCGTCTACTCAAATCGAGAGAATTACTAAGGACCATCAGTCCTTAATCAATGAATTTTTTAATAGCAGTAAGAAACAAGCTGATGAAGCATTTGCTGTCGTGAGATTTATCAATATTTTAGGGGCTATAGCATGCGTGTTTTGTCTGGTTCTTTCTGTTGTAATGTTGTTTTTCCAGCAATTTACCTATAGTGCTGTTCTAGGATCTATTGGTGGTATTGGAACAACTCTTGCAACAATTCTGGGAAAGTTAAGTGCAAATACTCAGATGCATGTTGCAGAACAATTTGAGAAATCTCTAGAAATATTGAATACTACTTATCAGCCTATTGTTGCACAGACCATGTGTGCAATCTACGCTGATGAGGATCGAAAACAGGCTGCTCTGGATAAAATTATTGATCGTTTGCTTGTAACAAATGAGGATAAAAGAACTATAAATGCTAAATAGTGTATAATGGGAGTGAAGGATCATTAAGTAGAGGAGATTGATGTCTTCTTTTCAATTCCTCACGCAGCTTCTGGAGGCACCCAATAGCAGTGGCGTACTCCATGCAGCGAATACTGGCTTGCAGAGCAATCATCTGCTCGCCTTGCATATTCGTCGATGTCGTATGATCCAGAACCGGAACCCTCCCCACTCTGAAGGCGACATAAAAACCCGTCAGACTCAGCATTCATGCTCTGTCCCCGCTGCATAGCAAAGGGGTTCCCTCATTCTCATAGGGGACCCCTTGCTCTTGATCGAGCGCTAGCCTGTCTTGATCGTCTTGTCGGAGAGGTACTGCCGCAGGATAGTGGCAAGCTCTTCTACAGCGGGGCGACGTACCAGCGTGTAGTGATGCCCATTCACTGTATGGATGACTATCTTTCCCTGTACATATGATCCCCACCCAAGATAGAGATCGGCAATGTTGTCATCAACACCAACTCCTACCTGTGAGTTGACTGGAGATCGCTCACCAGCACGAATCAATACCATCTCTCCGCGGAACCGCGAAGGAATATACTCACGCAGCATCAGAATATGGTGGCAAGCAACCTTTATCCGCCGTGCCACGTCCTCATCTGCGGTCCTGGAATGAACCAGCCCGACTCGTTTCATCCACTGAATTACTCTGTCCTGCGCCTCATCTGGAGAAAGCCGTAAGAAGTCCGCTTCGGCCACACTGAAGCGCTCCCCCGTTGTACCCTCTCTACTATGGGCAAGAAACAGCTCAAGTGAGCGTACATAATCAAGCATCAGAAAGAGCGTGCGATCCTCTCCTTTCCACGGGTACTGGCGGACGACCATTGATGGTTCGTGTGAGTCTATCAACGCCAGAAGCGCGATCTTTTCTCCCTCTGCCTGAAGCTGACAGGCCATCTCATAGGCGATCATTCCTCCCATTGACCAACCACCAAGCAGGTATGGCCCATGTGGCTGTATTCGGCGCAGTGCCTGAATATATCGTGCTGCCATCTCCTGTAAGTCTGCTGCCTCATGTGTTCCATAAACAGCAGGATCTTGCAGCCCGATAAAGGGACGCTTTCCATCAAGCAAGCGAGCCAGCTCAAGATAGGACATCACATCACCGCCCGAAGGGTGCACACAGAAAAATGGCGGTGCACCCTCACCAGAGCGCAGGAGAACAACCGGATCAACGTTCTTCTCCATATAGCGATTGCGTATCTCCTGAGCTACTCCCTCAACTGTGGGTGACTGGAAGAGCGCCGCGGCTGGAACCTTGTAATGAAGCTGTTGCTCAAGTGCAACCAGCAGGCGCACAATAAACAGCGAGTTCCCACCGCGCTCAAAAAAGTTCTCGTCGACACCAAGAGATGGCACATCAAGCAGCTTCGCGCATAGAGATGCAATCTGCTCCTCTAGCGCATCGGCATCTCTTCTCTTCTGAACTTTTCGTTTGCTACCACCCCTGCGCTCTCCATGAACAGGGGAGGGCCTGTGCTGCAGTGGGCTGCTCACCGCTCTCTGGATCAGCTCCTGCGCTTCCCAGGTATCTGCATCATCGACCAGTCGTAGCAGAGTCTCCTGATACAGTGCGAACATCTCGTCCAGCATTCCAGCCGGGAAAATGGCCTCAACCGCGTCCCAGTTTACAAGCAGTTCACCATCCTCCTCAAGCACCTGTTGATCAAGCCAGACTTGCGGGGTGCGTACTCTCTCAAAGACATCCTCTATAGTCAACATGTCGGTTGGAATGTGCTTATATGTCGAGTCAAAACCAACCGTACTGGTAAAGACGACCGGCAAAAGAGGCCGTGGCGTCCCGCCTCGCTGGCTCACAAGGTCACGCAAGACGCGAATACCCGAGTACAGACTGTGCTCTAAGGCTTCAGCAAACTGCATCTGAAAGTGACGCACCCGCTCCACAAAGCGCTCACGCTGCCTCAAATCGGCAACAATCGGCATCGTCGAGGAGAATGGGCCAAGCACTCGATCCAGTCCGGGGTGCAACGGCTGCCGATTAAAGTAGAGCATATTCAGAGTAAAGCGGGGCTCCTGACTCCAACGCGCCAGCACTTCGGCATAGAGAGCACACAGCACTGCGGAGACAGTTACCTCATAATAACCACAACGCTCTTTCAAGCGCCCCCAGCGAGCGGCATCGAGTGAGAAGCTGCGCCGTGTCATCTGCGGATTTGTCACACTGGCAGGATCGCAGGCCAGCGGTAATTGAGGAGCCTCCGAAAACTCCTTGATTCGCTCCTGCCAGTAGTGCCGGGCTCGCTTGTACTGCTCCTCCTGTTCCATCTGCTGAAGCGCTAACACGTAATCGCGGAAGGTCACCTCCAACGGCGGCAATTCAAGCTGTTCGTCATTGTAAAGCTGGAAAAGCTCATAAAAGAAGATATAGAAGCTCCATCCATCGGCGATCAGCAAACTACAACAGAGATGCACCCGGCTACGCTGCTCATCAAGCTGTTGTACACGGATATCAAAGAGTAATTGCTGTTCATTCCTCGGTCCCATTTGAATCATTCTATCCCGTAAGGCAGTGATAGCGCGCTGCTGTCCATCGGCACTCAAGGCGCGAAGATCTGTCACCAGCACACGATAGGGTTCCACCTCCTGCCTGATTCGCTGGTGACCATCCGGCAGGATCTCACAACGCAGCATTGGCTGATGCGCAACAAGCCGCTGCAATGCTCGTTCAAGGCGGGTCACATCCAGTCCACGCGTTTCAAAGTCAATGTAGAAATGAGCGGAATTGTAGCTCAACTCATAGAGATGTTGCTGTCCGATCCAGTATGCCTGCTGCAAATCGGCGAGGGGGAACGGCTCGTCTTCCTCTGTGGTTACCAGTTGAGAGACAGAAACATGTTGCTCTCCCATGCGCTTCTCAATAGTCGCAGCCAGCGCTTCCAGCGATTTACAGGCGAAGATCTGGCGCAATGATAGCTCAACCTTGAACGTATCTCGAATACCAGATACCAGACGGACAGCCGAGAGCGAATCGCCTCCCATACGGAAAAAGCTATCATCCAGCGAGACCTTATCGATATGCAATAGCTCTATCCAGAGGTGGGCCAGGCGCTGCTCAATAAGGCTTTGCGGCGGTCGACTCTGGTGATCCCGCTGAATATGATGTGGTACAGGTAGCATCCGCCTGTCAACCTTCCCGTTCTGAGTAAGCGGCAGTATATCAAGCGGAATAATATATGCTGGTACCATGTACTCAGGAAGCCGCTCACGCAGAAAATCGCGCAGAGAAGTGGCATCGAGTGGCCTGACCGCCCGGGCATTACGTGCCAGAATCACATCAAAGCCGAAAAAGTCAGTCACTGAACCCTGCCTGTTCAGAATCACAGGCAACTCAAACCCATGCGCTTGCACTATCTGTCGCCATTGTTCACGGGAGAGCAAGGGATGCTCCTGCCGTGTATCGCGATCCTCAAAGCGATCAAAGCCCTGCTGAAGTCCCATACTGAGATCAAAGGCACGATGGAAACGCGTCTCTTCGATCAGCAGCAGTACGCCATCAGTTGCCAGCAACGACTGTATATGGCGCAATGTTTCCGCGATATCAGCCGTTGCATGCAGCACACTGGACGCGATCACAATATCAAACGCATGCAGATCAAAGCCCTGCACCTGTGGATTCTGTTCAATATTGAGCAAACGATACTCGACATATGGGTACGCAGCAAACTGTTTACGAGCATGCTCCAGGAAGTACCGGGAGATATCGGTATAGACGAATGTTGTCTGCTCGGGTGGGAACAAAGGCAACAGAAAACGCGTTGTCGTGCCATATCCGGCCCCGATTTCCAGAACGCGCAGCGGCTTTTCTGTCGGGCGTCGTTCAAGATAGCGCCTCATGACCTCTGCAGCCATCTGATTACAGTAGTGGAAAAAGCGGTAGCTGTTCGCCATTTCCTCGGTTGCATATACCTCGGCAGAGTGCAGCCGTTCCGTCAGCACATCGGCAAGCCCTCTGACATGAGCCGGGACCACAGGCGCGATATTGTCCAACCAGCCCATGTCTCGTAGCGCATCATCCTCGGCTCGTGCTGCCTCATCCCGGTATGCCTGCCATAACTCATCCAATGAAACCACTGGAAGCGGCTCCTCAGCATGAATCATGTCTCCTTGCACGTGTAGATAGCCGCGTTCGTGCAGCAGGTATATATTGCGCTGAAGCCATTTTCGATAGCGGGGACGAATCGTGCTCCGTTGCATCAGTTCCTCAAATGTATACCTTTCATTTCTCCCGGTAAACACTCCAAGATCCCGCAGTGCCTGACAGACAGAAAAGAGTAGCACTTCTTCCAGCCGGGCCAGCGTTGCCGTGATCCCAGTACTCCCCTGTGGAACAGGTAAGCTCTGCACTACCGCTTCCCATTCTTGGATCAGCTCCTGCCACCTCTGCTTTTCTTCACCCTCAGGATCTGCAACCGGCTCCGGGAGCGCATATGCGAGCAGTTGCTTCAGGCCGAAGCGCTCGCCCATCACGGTCACAACAGCCCGGCTCACCGCTTCATGTTGCATCAGTGTGGCCTCGATCTCCTCAAGCTCGATACGGTGCCCGTTGATCTTCACCTGAAAATCTTCCCGTCCCTGAAACTCAATCGTGCCATCAGGCAGATAGCGCCCCAGATCCCCTGTTTCATAGAGCCGCTCACCGGTTTCCGGATGGATAATAAAGCGCTCTGCCGTCTTTTGGGGATCATTCCAGTAGCCCCGTGCCAACCCAACCCCGCCAATATAGAGCCGTCCTGTTACAAAACACGGGCAGGGCTGTAAGCGTTCATTGAGCACATAAAAGCGCTGGTTCTGCATTGGTTTGCCATAGGGAATGCTCTTCCAGTTCTGCTCTACATGCTCGATAGGGTAACAAATCGACCAGATAGAAGCCTCAGTCGCGCCTCCCAGGCTCACTATCTGCGCCCGGGGGAAGAGCGAACGAACACGCTCCGGCAGATGTAAGGCGATCCAGTCGCCACTGAGCAACACCAGGCGCAGATGTTCGGTCCAGCTTGAGGCCAGCTCTCGCGGCTGAAGATACATCACCAGCATTTCCATCAACGCCGGTGCAGTATTCCAGATGGTCACTTTGTGGCGCTGCATCAACTCAAGCCAGTGAGCAGGATCGCGTACTCCTTCAGGATCAGGCAGGAGAAGCGAGCCACCTGTGCCCAGCAACCCGAAGATATCCCAGACGGAGAGATCAAAATTGAGCGCCGAAAGGCCCAGAACACAGTCTTCAGCTGTCAAAGCAAAGCGCCTGTTTACATCGAGAATGGTATTCAGAGCGCTCTGATGCTCAATCATCACTCCTTTTGGCTCACCGGTCGAACCAGAAGTATAAATGATATAGGCAAGGTCATCGGGCCGCGTGGCTATCGGTTCTGGCTTTCGTAGAACGCCATCACGTTCGCACTGCACAAACTCCGTCCACTCTATCTCAAGGAGGTGTTCCACTACAGGAAGTTCAGCCCGAAAGCGAGGCTGTGTCAGTGCGACTGTCGCCCCCAGATTTTTGAACAGCCGTGCAATCCGCTCACCAGGCAGAGAGGGATCAATGGGAACATAGGCCGCACCTGCTCTCAATACTCCCAATACAGCCGCAATCTGCTCTACGCCCTTTTCCATCAGCACCGGGATCGGCTGCCCGGAGTGCACAGCACGCTCCTGTAAACGGCGGGCAATCTCACCAGACCAGCGCTCAAGCTGTCCATAACTCCAGGCACGTTCCAATGTACGCACCGCAATCCGCTCGGGTTGCTGCCTGGCATGACGCAGAAAGGCCATATGTAATAGTTCCGATTCAAACGGCTCCTGTGTCGCGTTCGTCTCCTTACAGATGTGCAGGAATGTCTGAGGCACGAACGACTCAACAGGTTGCTCCTCTGCAAGCTGCCGAAGATAGGTGCAATAGACCTCAAACATATCGTCAAGGAAACCAGGAGGAAAGAGGCCCTCAACAGAGTCCCAATTGAAGAGCAGCGCACCATCAACCTCAAAGACCTGATGATCGAGCCAGACTTGTGGGGTCTGACTGCACGCATATACCTGCTTACCCGGCCAATCCGACGGGGCAGACTGCTCTGTTAGCCCGAGTGTGCTGGTAAAAACGACCGGCATGCTGACCTGTTCCTCACCCCGCGACAGTTCGCGTAACACATCCACTGCCGTGAACAGGCTATGATCAAGATCCTCCCAGAGCCGCGCTTGAAGCCGCGTTGCACGGTGTTGAAAATCATCACCGGCACGATGATCGATCGCAAGCAGTGTTAACGTGGTAAAATCACCAATCAGCCTCATTACATCTGAATGGACCGGGCGGCGATTAAACAGGGTAAGATTCAACGTAAAACGCGCTGAACGGCTCCAGTATCCCAGTACATCAGCAAAAGCTGTCAGCACGAAGACAGTTGGGGTCACGCCGAGCTGAGCGGCTTGCTTTTGCAGCCGTTGCCATAGCGCAGCCTCCAAACGGGCACTTCGACGCTCAAAACGGGGCAGTATGATCGAGGCCGGGCTACGCTGCAAAGGCAGTTGTGGCGGCACAAACTCATCCAACCTGGCGAGCCAGTAACGTGCGTCCTCCTCAAAAGCTGCCGATGCACGCTGTTCCTGCTCCGCTAAAACATAGTCCCGGAAGGAGTAGCGCAACGGTGGAAGCTCTCGTTCAGGATCAGCATACAATGCCGCGAGTTCCTGCTGTAGGAGACCGTAACTGGCAGCGTCACAGATAAGCACATCGAGGCTCAGGTGAAGACGCGTTATCTGCTCGTTCAGGCGCGTCGCCTCAATGGCAAACAGTGGCCAACGCTCCACATTCACCATATGATGCGAGAGCTGTTCACGCCTGGCATTCAACCTGACCGTTTGCTCTTCATCTGACACCCCCCGAAGATCTTCCACCGCAATTTGATATGCTGGTACCGTCGGCAGAATCTGCTGTCTCCCATCGGGCAAGACAACCATCCTCAGCATCTCATGGCGCTGAATTAGCCGATTCCAGGCCCGCGTATAGCGCTCCAGATCGAGCGATGGGCAGTCAAACTCAAAGTAGACATGGCTGGCCACATTACCCAGATCAAAAGTGGAACCACGTCCGACCCAGTACGCATGCTGTACCTGCGTCAACGGAAATGGCTCCGACTGTTGTGCCGCGTTGATTGTGGGTTCTACCTGAACTTCGGCCTTCTTCTCATGCGTTTCGAGCAGCTCAGCCAGCGCGGCGGAAAGTCTTGCAACGGTGGTTGCACGCAGTAAATCGCTGAGCTTGAACGAGATCCCGAAACGCTCCCGAATGCGAGCAACCAGGCCTGAAGCCAGGAGAGAATGGCCACCTAGCTCAAAGAAATCATCATGCCGACCGATTGGTGATACTCCTAGTGTTTCCTCCCAGAGGACGCACATGGCCCGCTCAAGCTCATTTGCAGGAGGAATACTTGTATCATGTGTGGCGTTGCTTTTTATCGGCTGCACAGGTACGGGCCGCTTCTCCTCTCGACGCTTCATTCGTTGCGAGAGAGACGAGGGTGAGACCGCTACAGATGACAACCCAAACGATCCTGCATGAGCCAGAATCCGTTCAAACATATCAAGCGCCTCGTCAGGCCGCATTGCATAGTGCATCAAGCCGCGAGAAAATGCCGTGTCTTCATCTGGCTTATCAAGCAGCCAGCCATCCCAGGCTATACTGAGCCAGCGCCCATTGGTTTCCTGTGCCATGCCATCAAGAAATGCATTGGCCGCTGCATACGCTCCTAATCCCACGCCGCCAACAGTAGCAGCAACCGATGAGATCAAGACACGGAAATCGAGTACCTCGTCCCAGAGCAGCCAGTCAAGATTCAACGTGCCGCTTACCTTCGCTTGAAACTGGGCTTCTAGCTCGTTCATCGAAAGATCTGCCAGCGGGACAAAGGTTTCGTGCCCGATAACGCCCGCCGCATGAATAACACCGTGAAGCGCTCCAAAGTGCCGCCTGACCTGATCCAGAGCCTCCTGTAATGCGTGGAGATCGGCCACATCTGCCGTCACTGGCAAGACCTCACTCCCGCTTTCCCGTATTTGCTGTATTATCTGCATTGTGCGCTGCGCATTCTTTGCGTCAGCAGACACTGTATGCCGACCAAGCAACGCCAGTTTCACAGGGGCCCGCAGTGCCAGACGCTGCGCCAGTTGCAACCCGATATCTCCCAGACCACCGGTAATCAGATAGACGCCCTGCTCTCGTAAACGAAGCGATGTCACAGGCAGTTCTAGTGTCTCCCATTGCCGATCCCAACGCCTCCGCCCACGATATGCAACTTCTGTGTCCTCGGTCTCACGTACTGCCTCGGCTATCAGCAGACGTGCAGCAGCGTCAGCAGCCATTATAGGGAGATCCACTGTACGAGCCTGTAAAAATGGATATTCCTGTTGTGCGATCCGACTCAACGCATGCAACGGCGTATAAAGCGCCTGCATCCTATCACTGCTCTCTACTTTCTGGCTTCCCCGTAGCGCGACAAGGAGCGTACAGGTCGCGCTACTGCTGCGTCCCTGTGAGGCAAGGAGCGAGGCGAAGTCTACAAGCAGGCGCTTCATCGCTTCTTGCCCCTCGATAGCAAGAGCAGGCAGATAAAGCAGATAGCGCGGCTGAATCTGCTGTTCCGTGAGCCGTTGAAAGAGCTGCTCAAAATCAGCAGCATGTCCGGAACGCACCGTAAAACCAGCTTCATGCTCACCGAAGGCGTCTCCCTCCTGCACCAGAAGGGCGTGAGCTGGCTGAATTTGCCGTAAAAGCTCCTTACCGAGTCCGTGGGGATTCCCGACAATCAGCCAGACATTTTCCTGTGGGATTGGTGGAAGAAGCGGAACCGGGGCTGTCTCCTTCCATGCTGGCACCTGTACCAGGATCCGGCCTGGCGCATCTTGCTCTGGCTCGATCCAGTGCCGTTCGCGCTCAAACGGATAGAGTGGCAACGAGACACGCTGCCATCGCTCACCGTGGAGCGTCTCCCATTGCAAGGGAACCCCCGCACACCAGAGCCGCCCGGCAGCATTGAGCAGCGCGACATAATCATCATCATCGCTCTTCGGATGTCGCATGGATGCGATACTATCAATTGCCGCTTTCTGTTCGGGATGCTGCCTGAGCAGCGTTGTCAGCGTCGTTCCTGGTCCGACTTCCAGAAAGAGCCGGGGGCTTGTCAGGAGCGCCTGTAATCCCTGCGAAAACTGCACCGGACAACGCAGATGCTCCGCCCAATAGGCAGGCCGTGTCACCTGCTCAGCAGTAACCCATGTCCCGGTCACATTCGAGATATAGGGAATCTGAGGCGGTCGCAATGTAAGACTTGCCGCAACCTCTTCCAGCGAAGCCATAAACGGCTCAACCAACCGAGAATGAGCGCCCGCTGCCAGCGGAAGCCTCCTCATCTGAACATCTCGGGCTTGAAGCTGCCGCCCAAGTTCTGCAATCTCTTCTTCGGTTCCTGAGACTACACAGAGAGCGGGTCCATTCACCGCCGCAATATCCAGGGATTGCGCGAGCACGCGCACTTCCTCATACGGAAGGGGGATCGTTGCCATGACCCCGTGTGCAATCTTTGCCATCCATTGAGAGCGTGCAGCAACGAGCTTGAGTGCATCTGCAAGGCTCATGACACCCGCCAGCGTCGCAGCGGTATATTCACCCAGGCTATGTCCAATCATCGCAGCAGGCTCTACTCCCCAGGCCATCCACTGTCGGGCCAGCGCATATTCAACGGCAAAGAGAGCAGGGAGCGCCACTGCTGGATCAAGCAATCCGTGCTTATCTGTCTGATAGATAGCTTGCCTGATATCTCGCTGAATATACGGATAGAGCATCTCTGCACAACGATCCAGTTCGTGCCGAAAGGCCGTTTCACGCGCATATAACGCGCTTCCCATCGCAATATGTTGTGAGCCACCACCCGGAAACAGAAACACGACTTCTGGTTGTTCTTGCAGTGCACTTCGTACCCAGAGCGCCCCGGACTCCTGTCTGAGCGCTTCTAATGCCTGCTCCCGACCGGAGGCAACAATAAAGCTTCGTTCTCGAAACGCTCTTCGCCCCATCTGTAAGGTACAGGCAATATCACCGTATGCCTGTGAGCTGTCTGTCAGATGCTCCGCAAACTGCTCAACCGTTCTATGCAAGGCAGACCGCGTACGCGCAGAGAACACAAAGAGTTCTGGTGAGTCGTCATGCTGTGTATTCCGGGACTCCGGTGCCTCTTCAAGAACAACATGGGCATTTGTCCCACCGAAACCAAACGAACTGACGCCCGCGCGTCGGGGGGTATCATGATGCTGCCACTCAACAAGTTCGGTATTCACGGCGAAGGGGGTCTGTTCCGCCTGAATACGGGGGTTCCAACGCTTAAAGTGCAGACTGGGCGGGATCTGTCTGTGATGGAGAGCAAGCGCCGTCTTGATCAGCCCTGCGATACCTGCCGCAGTCTCTGCATGCCCGATATTTGTTTTTACCGAACCCAGCAAACACTTTTTCTCGGCCTGTCTGCCAAACACCCGCGTTAATGCCTCAACCTCGATCGGGTCACCCAGGGGTGTGGCCGTTCCGTGCGCCTCGATATATGAAATGCTCTCCGGTTCTACCTCAGCGACGGCCAGTGCCTCGGTAATCACCCGTACCTGCCCTTCAACCGAGGGAGCAGTAAAGCCGACTTTTCCGGCTCCATCATTATTGATTGCAGTCCCACGAATGATAGCGTAGATATGGTCGCCATCAGCCAGCGCATCAGTCAGGCGACGCAGTGCCACAACGCCAACACCCTGACTGAACAGCGTACCTGCCGCTTCCGCATCAAAAGTCCGGCAATGTCCATCAGGTGAGAATGGGCCGTCTTCCAACGTGAAATAGCCCTGCTTCTGCGGCACGCGTAGCGTTGCCCCACCTGCTAGCGCCAAATCACACTCATGCAGCAGCAGGCTCTGGCAGGCTAGATGGACAGCAACCAGCGAGGTTGAACAGGCCGTCTGCACAGAGATAGCAGGCCCCTTCAGATCAAGCTTATAGGAGACCTGCGTTGCCAGATAGTCCGGCTCATTCCCTATGGAAACCTGTAACATCTCTGCTGGATTTGCATGCGTATAGGGGTCAAAGCGCTCATGTAGATTCTTATGCAGATACGCGCTCAGGCTGCTTCCCGCAAAGACTCCTACAGCGCCTTGAAAATGTTCGGGAAGGTGAGCGGCATCTTCCAGCGCGTGCCAGCTACATTGAAGAAAAAGTCGATGCTGTGGATCAAGCAAGGCTGCTTCCGTTGCGCTCATGCCAAAGAAAGCGGCGTCAAAGCAGTCTTGATCTGCTATGACCGTGCCAATCGGGACATAGTTTTCTGCGGTATAGTCGGAGGGGGCAATTCCACTGGCCCGCAATTCTTCCTCGGTAAACGTGGTGACGGCCTCAACGCCATCACGCAGGAGTTGCCAGAACTCATGTAGATTCTGAGCGCCCGGGAAACGGCATGCCATCCCGACAATCGCAATAGCATCGGAGTTATTTGAGTCCTGATATGACATTCTATCCTCTCTTTCGGGTATATTGAAGTGCTTGCCGTCTGCGAGCGGCACGATGCTGACCAGTATGGGCCGCCTCATCAATCACCTGATCCTGACTCAGGAATGCGGCCAGACTGCGAATGGTGGGATATTCAAACAGGATCAGGACAGAGATCTCACGCCCGAGCTGGCGGCAGATCTGGCCCTGCGCCTGCACTAGCAAGAGCGAGTTTGCCCCTATCTCAAAAAAGTTTTGCTGCACCCCTATTTCCTCCCGCTGAAGCACAGCACAAAAAATGGCATGTAGCGTCTTTTCCAGCTCGTTTACGGGTGGCTCAGCGTTGTGGCGCGGCTCGGGTTGCTGTTTACAGGCAGGCGTCCATAGGACCTCTTCCTGTAGAAAAGGGAACTCGCTCTGTTGCCAGGACCGTTCGTCCTCGGCCAGGAGCGTTAACAGGCGGCAATAGCGGCTGAACAGCCGATCAAGCAAGCCCGGGGGAAAGGCAGCCTCAACAGTATCCCAGTTGAAGCAGAGCATTCCATCACGCTCGAATACCTGATGGTCCAGCGCCACTTGCGGTGTCTGACTGATGCTATACACCGTCTTGCCAAACGCTGTGAGAAGCTGCGAGGCATCACCACTGACACCCCCCTGATCGTAGATGCCACTTGAAAAGACAATGGGTACGATCATGGTTTCGCCTCTCAGCTTCCCGAGTTCGCGCAAAACCACCGTACCGGGAACAGCAGCATGTTCCAGATCGCGCCAGAGCCGCCGCTGAAGTAACCGCGCCCGTTCAAGAAAGGTTGCGCCCTGCCCATCAACCTCTATCAGCAACGTCGAGGTAAAATCTCCTATCAGCCGCTCAATCCCTGCGTATATGCTCGGTCGATTGAACAGCGTCAACGTCAGCAGAAAGTGCCGCCGCTTCATGCCGGCCATCAGCACTTCTGCAAAGGCAGCAAGCAGTAGCCCGGAAGGCGTCAACCCCTGCTGTGCCGCCAGACGCTTCAGCAGTTGCCAGCGTGACACTGCCAGTTCCTGCCGCTGCCTCTGAAACCGCGCTGGCCCCTCTACAGGCCGCAATGGCAGATCCAGCCCTGCTGGCAGGTGTTCCAGCCGCTCCATCCAGTAGGCATAGGCCTTGCGATAGCGCTCCTGCTCTTTTTGCCGTTCCAGATGCTCAACCCAATCGCGAAACAGAAAGCCGGCTTCTGGAAGCTCCGTCTCCGGTCGCTCGTAAAGCTCTCGAAGCTGCTGACAAAGGAGTAATGCGCTATAGGCATCACAGAAAAGCAGATCCAGCCCAAAATGCAGACGATACTGCTGATCAGTAAGTCGGGTCAGACAGAATGTGAAAAGCGGAGGGCGATGCGGATCAAGCACCTGATGCGAAAGACGCTCCCGGCGTATACGTAGCTGCTCCTCTACCTCTGCCGCCGACCTTCCGCGCAGATCAAGGACAGGAAGCTCATAAGGAGGTACCCGTTCTGCGACACATTGCTGACCATCCAGAGTCACAAACGCGCGCAACATATCATGATGTGCCACCAGCCGTCGAATAGCACGCTCAAGTCGCTTCGGATCCAGATTATAGGCATCAATTTCTGTGTAGTAATAAGGTGCGACTTTCCCATAGGCCCATGCACCCGTTCGTCCGAACAGATACGCCAGTTGCATATCAGTCAGCGGGAACGGCTCATAGCGTGCTTCCGGTCGAGATAAAAGAAGTCGTGGCTCAAGAAAAGCTATCAATTCCCGCTTCCAGCGCTGGATCTCTGCCCGCAAATCCGGCGTCATAGCACCCTTCGGAGCCCGAAAACGAAGCTCGCCATGCTGGACCCAGAGCTGAATAGCTCGTTGTTGCACTGTATGTAGCACATGATCCAGAGTCACAGACTTCCCTCCTCCCATGCATCTGGCACAACATCTTCGGTGTAGACAAACAGTGCATGCAGAAGCGGCGACTGATCAGGGAGTTCATCAGGCTCATCAACCCGCCAGCCAAGTTGTAAGGCCGTTCGTTGCATGCGCTCAGTCCAGCGCCCGACCTCCATCAATGCTCGGGTGGCATGATGAGCCTCGCTGGCAACAAAGTAAATCGCAAACGAGCAGTTACGTTGTGGTACATTTACTTTCTCTTGAAGCGGGTACAGAGCATGGGTGGTTGCATCATAGAGATAGCTTCCTGCGCAAATGCCATCCCCTGTATCCTCAGGGAGCGATATATGCAGTTGCACCGCTTCGGGCATCGCTTCACGCAGGAGCTGCCACCAGCGACTCAAGCCGCTTAATGACAGAGGAGCGGGATACACCTCCTCTGGCACATCCTGTAAGAGCGGAATACCGGGCTCACTTCTCACGGAAGAGCTGTGACTATTCGTCAGCCGTTCGACATATGTATGAGCCAGAGCCATCAGGCTGGGTGCTTCTACCAGTTCAATGATAGGGAGACGAAGCTGTAACTCATGTTCCAGAGCGTTCGCAACCTGTATCAGTTGCAGGGAGGTAGCCCCAAGTGCCAGAAAGCTACGCTCTGCATCAAAATGAGGCAGCTTCAGTGCCCGCCGAATGACCGCAAGGATACGCTCTGCTCCTGGAGCAGTTCGCGCTGAAATCCTCTTCGCCTCCATCTCTGACCCGGAAAAGGGATCAGGAAGCGCCTTCCGATCCAGCTTCCCGTTTGCAGTCACCGGCCAATGCTGGACGGCAACATACTGTAGCGGAAGCATATACTCCGGGAGGTACTGCCGTGCATGGGATTTCAGTTGTGCATGCACCTCTTCCCAGGGCCCCTCACTCTGGACATAGGCTACAAGCCGACGTTGCCCATCTCTTGTTTTTGGTGCATCAACAACGGCTTGAATAACCTCTGCATGGCGCTTGAGCACGGCTTCAATCTCTCCCAGTTCCACACGATGCCCTCTAAGCTTGATCTGATGATCGTCTCGTCCCAGAAACTCAATATAGCCTTCTCTGCGCCACACTCCCATATCACCTGTCCAGTAGAGGCGCTCCCCCGTCTCAGGATGCACAAGAAAGCGCTCTTGCGTTCGTGCCTCATCCTTCCAGTACCCGAGAGCTACCCCTGCACCACCAATATAGATGTGTCCCGGTACATCAACTGGACACGGTTCAAGCTGTTTGTTGAGAACCCACATATGCTGATTGCGCAGCGCCCGACCATAGGGAATGCTCTTCCAATCGGGGTGTACATCGGTAATTGGATAGGCAATCGACCAGATAGAGCCTTCAGTTGCACCACCCAGACTGATTATCTGCGCCTGTGGAGCTAACGCCCGCAAACGCTGCGGTAAACTTAATGCAATCCAGTCGCCGCTCAGGAGCACCAACCGCACACTTTGAAGTGCCCTTCTCACCTCTTCCGCCCGAATTTCTGCGTACATCAGCAGCATCTCCATCAAGGCGGGGGCACTGTTCCAGATCGTGACTCTGTGGCGCTGAATCAACTCAAGCCAGTGAGCAGGATCGCGCCGTAGCTCTGGTTCAGGCAGTACCAGCGCCCCACCCGCGCCAAGCAGGCCAAAGATGTCATACACCGATAGGTCAAAACTCAGGGAGGAGAGCGCAAATATCCGATCATCTGGCCCGACAGCAAAGCGCGTCGAGATGTCATGAATCGTATTGACTGCTCCCTCATGCGTAATCATCACGCCCTTTGGTGTCCCCGTTGAGCCAGACGTATAGATAATATAAGCAAGGTCCTGAGGCGTCCGCTCGTCAGGGAGCACGGGTACGCTCTCTGAAACCGGGAGCGTTTCCGTTGCCAGCACACGTATCCCTTCAGGCCATGAAAGGGCCGTCGCAAGCGTTTCTGTTGTCAGTACCGTTGAAATTTCTGCTTGCAGCAAAACCTGTTGCAGCCGGAGCGCGGGCCACTGCGCATCAAGCGGCACGTAGACAGCGCTTGCTGCGAGCACCGCCAGCGTTGAAGCGATCTGTTCCGGACCTGCGGGCAGTACAATTGCTACGAGGTCCCCGCTTTGCACGCCCTCCTGCCGAAGATGAGCCGCAAGCTGCCGGGCTCGTAGGGCCAGTTGGGTATAACTCACTGTTCCACGCATGGTATAAAGCGCGGGACGGTGGGGAAAGCGTTGCGCCTGCTCGAAAAAGGGCTGCTGTAGCACATGATGCGGGAGTACACCCTGTGTCTGGTTTGCCTGTTCTTGCAGCTCTCTATCATCGTCCGGGAGCAAAGGTAGTCGTTTCTGTTGCCAGTATGCCTCGTCATCCGCAAGAGCATTAAGTAAAGCACAATAGCAGGTAAACATTCGATCAAGGAAGCCCGGCGGAAAGACTTCTTCCTGCGCATCCCAGTGAAAGAAAAGCGCTCCATCACGCTCAAATACCTGATGATCCAGCACAACCTGGGGTGTCTGACTGATTGCGTAGATCTGCTCTCCGAGCCATTGGGTTGGGAAAGGACCATCAAGGAACTGGGGAGTATGCAGACCACTGGTAAAAACAATGGGAGTTGCAATTGTGAATAGATCATCACGCTGCTGCACCAGTTTTCGCTGCACGCTCACACCGCTAAAGCTGCTTTGCTCCAGATCTTGCCAGAGCTGACGGTTCACGATCCGGGCAAATGAAGCGAAGTCCTCCCTATTGGTTTCCACCGCCAGCAAACTGGTGGAAGTAAAGTCCCCGATAAGTTGTTCAAGATCAGGATGGACAGCCGGACGATGAAACAAGGTCACATTGAGCGTCAGGGCAGGACTGCGGCTCCAACGCTGAAGCAGTGCAGCAAAGGCCGCCAGCAACGTCGCCGATGGCGTAATCCCATACCCGGCGCTCAGGGCTTTTAAGCGTTGCCAGCGTTCCCGTTCCAGCACCGCGGCGCGTCGTGTAAAGTGTGGCTGCTCAACCGCCGAGAATGCCTTACAATATGGCAATTCAGGCCCGGGAGGAAGTGTGGCAATGCGCTCAGTCCAGTATGCCTCTGCCCGTTGATACCGCTCTGTCAGTCGCTCCTGCTCAAGAAAATGAACATAATCACGAAAAGTGATAGCCGCTGTTGGTAACATCAGATCTGGCTGTTGATAGAGCTGGCTCCACTGCCGCATCAGAAGAAAGAAGCTGGTCAGATCCAGAAAGAGTGCATCGAAACTCAGATGTACCCGGTAACGCTGCTCAGTGAGCCGGCTGAGTCGAATATCAAAACATGGCCACGCCTCCGTGATAAACTGCTGATGTGACATCTCATTACGAACACCCTGTAGCTGCTGCTCTTGTAGTGCCTCATCTCGCATGTCATATACGCGAAAGTGGTACAAAGGCACCTGCGTTTCCTTTAAAACGCGTTGCATCCCATCAGGTTGGATCACCGTTCGCAACATGTCGTGTTGTACAACAAGCCGATTCCAGGCATATTCAAGCCGCTCAATGTCCAGGCCTTCCCGTTCATACTCCTGATAAAAATGGGTTGCGACGTTGCCAAGCACAAAGCCCCGTTGCCGCCCGACCCAGTATGCTTGCTGAATCTCTGTCAGGGGAAAAGGTTCATAGCGCTGCTCGGGGTCGGCAGTCAGCAATGTGGCAACCTGATGGACTCTCTGCTCCTGCGCCACTCGCTCAACCAGAGTTTGGAGCGTTGTTTCCCCCAGAAAGAACAGCAGAGGGAGTTGCACCCCGAACTCCTGCCATATCAGGCTCTGAAGTTGAAGAGCGCTGATTGATTCCAGGCCCAGTTGTGTCAGCGGGAGGTCGGGGGAAAGCTGTTCCTCTGACACCTGGAGCAGAGAGGCAACACTGTATTGTATACTCTTCAGAATATCAATTGGCATTTCTTTCTCACATTCTTTTGCAAGGGATCGCCATGCGTCAGAGGACTCCTTACGCCATGCGATCCACTTGCAGTCTGTTCGCTACGCGCTGGCACAGGGTGAGGTATTGGAGACAAAGACCTTTCCCCATGTTTCCGGAGACACCAGGCCTACTGTATTCGCGGTAAAGCCCTGGATACAAGGCTTCAGCAAATAGACATTCATATATTGATAGACAGGAATAATGGCCGTATCCTCAAGCAACCTTTGCTCGGCGGTATGATATAGCCTCATCCGCTCCTCGATTTCTGTCGTCACGTCTGCCCGCTCAAGCATCTCCTGTACGTCCTGCTGCTGCTTTACAGTCGCGGAGAAGTTCGCGCCGTAGTTCATCGTATTGCCAGGCGCATGTTTCCCGAAGTAGGCCGTTGTTGCCTCACGAGGGTCCGCATAGGAGAGCGAGAGAAAAGCGGGCCACATCTGCAATCCCCGAGGATTATTGACGCTGGCTGCCACCTCTTTCAGATGCAAGCTACTATCCACGTTGTTGATCTTCACCGTCACACCAAGCACCTTCTGCCACATCTGCTGGGCAGCCGCGAACTCGTTCTGGTAATCGGGATAGCCACTGGTTGCCACTGTAAAGGTAATCTCCGGGAGGGAAGTTATTCCTGCTTCCTTCATCCCTTCCTGCAACAGCTTCTTTGCCTGCTGCTCATCTCCTCCAGTCTTAGATGGAACAGAGCCTGTCTCTTTGTCGTAGTCGGGCATTCCCTGCGGGACAATGTGATTGGTTGGTTGAACCGTTCCCTTATACACCTTTTCCGCTATCTGGGTTTTGTTCAGCGCCAGGGCAAACGCCTGCCTGATCTTGATGTTATCGAATGGCTTTGTCAGATAGTTGAGTGCATAATAGCGCGTCAACAGTTGCGGTTGCTGATGATACTGTTGTTGGGGTAGCGCTTTTGCCTGTTCGGTCTGAGCAGAAGGAACAAAGGTAAACGAGAGCTGCCCGGCTTCATATGCCTTATAGATCGTGCCCGGATTCTTATAAAAAGGAAGGAGAACCTTCTTCAGTTGTGGCTGTTCTCCGTAGTAACGAGGATCAGGCACCAACTCAACCTTCACCCCCTCTTCATACTGTGCCAGCCGAAAGGGGCCGATACCCGCCCCTTGCTGCACATGTTCTGCCCGACCAAAGGAATCAGAGCCATAGCGCTCGACAACCTTCTTCTGAAGTACAAAGGCACACATAGACGAAAGGGCATTCAGAAAAGAAGGCGTTTTTCGGTTCAGCTTGATGATAACCGTCTTCTCATCAGGCGTCAGCAAACTGTTCCCGATCAGCGTTTTCAGTTTTCCGCTTGTAAGCTGGTCGGCATCGCGAATCATGGAAAGAGTGCTCAGAGCCGTTGGCGACTTTGTGGCGGGTTGCAGCGCCCGATCAAGGCTATACACAACATCGTTGGAGGTCAGCGGGGCTCCATCGCTAAAGGTCACGCCATCCTTCAGCGTAAAGGTATAGCTCAGACCGTCATCGCTGACCTGAGCTGAAACGGCCAGTTGATTACGTACGCTTCCCTGTTCATCAAGAGTCACCAGACCGGTATAGATCATGCGCAAAGGATTGATCATCCAGATAGACTGCGTACGAGCAGGGTCAAACGTATCGACCTGAGAAGCTCCTGGGAGCGGGCTGATAAATATCTGCTTGTCATCGGGTGCTTTCCCCTGTGCCGTCGGTGATGAGCTGGCAGCCCCGCCACAGGCGGCCAGCAAGAGCACAAGGAAAAGCATAGTCAATAACATGCGTTCAAGCGTATGTCCTTTCATAAGGATTTGCTTTTTCCTTTCTAACAGTTACATGAAGCGATAGCCGGTTGCCTCGCTCTGTAAAATGGTATTGATGAACATACCAACCAGCGTCCCCTGAGACACGGCATGCGCCAGGATAGTGAAGTGCGTTGCCGCATCTCCTGCCGCGAAAATACCTGGGATGGAGGTTTGCCCGATCTCATCGACTTTGATAGATCCATGCTCCGTCAACTCACATCCAAGTTGCTCAACGAGGTTGCTGCGTTGATGCATATGAGCATGAAGCAGCATCGCCTTGCGCGTCAATACATCGCCATTTTTAAACACAATGCGCTCAAGTCTGCCATCGCTCCCCTCAAGTGCGGTTATTGGCTCCTCATAGAGGGGAATACCAGCACGTTCAAGGTGCTGATGCTCCTCGTCGTTAAGGTCTGCCGGCCCACCAGTGCAGAGAACAACATCTTTCGTCCACTGCAAAATCATCAGGGAGGCTGCCACCGCTACCGAACCGTGAGCATAGACGGCAAGCGGGAGATCCTGAACTTCCCATCCATGACAGTACGGGCAATGGATCACGCTTTTTCCCCAGAATTGCTGAACTCCCGGGATATCAGGCAGTTCGTCGACCATACCGGTGGCTAGAAGCACTTTTTTCGTAGTAATCTCCGATAGATCATCCAGCCGCACCTTGAAACCCTGCTCAAGCGGCGTAATCTCCTGTACCATGTTCTGTCGATATTCCACGCTCGTATAGGGGGTAAGCTGTTCCCTTCCAAGACGCAGCAGCTCAAGCGGCGCAATCCCATCACGAGATAACAGGTTGTGAGCAGCCGCTGCCGGGGTATTCCGTGGATTGCCAGCATCACAGACCAGAACCTTCCTGCGCGATCGGCCAAGCACCAGAGCCGCACTCAACCCGGCACTTCCACCTCCAACAATAATCACTTCATAGTCCATTGGTTTCATTCTCCATTTCAATGACGCAAATCTGATCAATTTGATGGCTGTGTACACCATCTCTATATTGATACAAAGTATCAACAAGGAGAGCATACCGAATTTTTCGCTTTCTGTCAACCAGGTACGAAAACAAAGGAATATTTCACCTCAACCACAAATACAGCCCTGTTCTATACCTGCGATCAAGCTACCTGGTCTCGGCTCGTCTGTGATTTCTAAAATAGATTGGTTGATGAACGTTTCGCTACCCGGAGTAAGTTGTTACACCATCTATGTCATTCTGCATCTTCTTTTTCTCGACAGATGTCGTTTTTTGTGAACAAGCGTAGCTCAGTTGTGCCTGGGGGCTTCTAAAGAACTATCACAAGCTGGACAATATACACCCATTTGCTCTGCTTTGTGTGGTAGGCAGAGAGCGAGCTACAGTGATCGATAAAAAAACAGTTTAGGAACAACGCCCTAAACTGTTTTGTCAACAGCCCCATAAGCTGCACGACTTTTTAGGCAAGGCCTCCTTCGATCATTCTTTTGAAGGCTCAAGAAGTTTCTTCTTTTTCATTCTCAGAAGGGAAGAAGAAGAGAAACATGCTTTACACAACCTTCGGCGTGGCACGCATGCCCATGTAGCAATAGGCTGAACCATCTGGAAGTTGAGTGAATACCACAGGTATCCAATCCTGACCAGCGCCTGCCCAGGCAAATACCGTCTCTGACACTGGCAGAAGGTCCATTTCAAACGATGCGGCGCCTTCATAGGCGAGATGTAATGTTCCTTTGCGCTCTGTGATGGTCATGATGTTTCCTTGACGCATGTAGGTGCCAACGAAGGGGGCAATGTTTACCGTAGGTGGGTGTGGTGATGGTCCAAAGGCGACATTCGGCATGCTCACACCAGCCAGTTTCTCAAACAGTTCTCGATACAGGAGCGAGTAGAGTTCGTCTGAACTGCCACCATTGGTTAACAAGGCAATGGCCATGCCTGCTTCAGGAACAACACGCAAGTATGCTTTCTGTCCAATAGTGGCACCATCGTGGCCAAATACTGAGATACCATCCCAGTCGTAGAGCATCCAACCCAGTCCCCACCCCACGTTCCCACTTGTCCATTTGTCGGGGGCTTCGGACTCAAAATGTCGCATCGCGGCAACAGCTTCAGCAGTTAAAATGTGGGTTCCGTCCTGTGCTCTCCCATCATCAAGATGCATTTGAGCAAAGTAAACGAGGTCCGCAGCCGTAGCACATAAAGCACTCCCGCTCGGACCGTATGAGCGCGGTAACAGGTTCCAAGATGGTGCCGGATCTGGATCTTGACTTTCTTCGCCCAGGTGCCCCATCGCTGCTCGAAACCGCAGCACCTCCTCGGGCAGCGTCACGGCGTGCTCTAGCCCTAGCGAAGTAAGCAACTGCTCTCTCAGCGCATTATCCCACATCTGGCCCATCAGAACCTCGATGATGCGGCCCAACACGTTGTATGCAAAGCTGCTGTACGAAGTTATCGCTCCGGGAGGGCTGTCTAGCCTCAACTCCTTACTGATCTCGATGTAACGGGCCAGACAATCATCACCGCGACCTGTATCAACGACAAAATCGCTCGTGAGACCGCTTGTATGGCTAAGTAGTTGACGAATTGTGCTCTTTTCGGAACCAGAGACGGGAAACTCTGGCAGCACATCTTTGATAGATGCGTCCAGAGCAAGTCGACCAGCATCGACAAGCTGCATCACCAGGGTAGCGGTATACACCTTACTGATTGAACCGAGCTGGAAGACCGAATCGGTGGTGGCTGCCACACCCGTTCCCCTATGGAGCAGCCCGCTGGCTACCTCATGGATTTTCCCATCCATAAGTACTGCCAGAGACGCCCCCGGAACGTGAGTGGCTCTCCGTAACTCATCCAGTCGCTTTTGCCAGTAATCATGATGAAAAGCCATAGCATACACTTCTTTCTTCTTGTTGAGGGGCAAAACATGTTTCCCTTCTCCCTCTTTAATGGGGAGAAGGGGGTGCCCTTTTCGCTAGGCTCATGATACAAGGGATTTGTAAACTGAGTTTAAACTGGACGATGTTCAAGAGAAGAACCCCACTCGCTGGAGTGAGGTTGCATTCTCAATGGAGACTCTTTTGTAATGCTACAACCCGTTTGGTAAAGAGAGAGTGAAGGTAGTACCTGCTCCCAGTTTGCTCTGAACTTCTATTGTCCCGCGATGCATTTCCACAATTTTTTCACAATTGAAAGGCCTAGACCACTGCCCTGGAGAGAGGGGGCGCACAATGGATCTGCCTTAAAAAAACGCTCAAAGATCAAACGCTGATCCTCCTCTGCGATACCGCTCCCTGTGTCAGCAATCTGAAATACGATAGTAGTGTCATGCTGCTGTACACGCACACTCACGCTGCCACCCTCCGGGGTGAATTTGATGCTGTTCTGAAGTAAGTTGATCCAGACCTGGCTCATCATATCTTCATCTGCTTTGATTTTGACCGCCTCTAGCGATATATCCATCGTGATGTTCTTTTCCGACCAATGTGGCTCACATGCCAGAATAATCCTTCGTATTTGTTTATCCAGGCGATAGACAGCTGGTTCAAACTTCATCGTATCGGCTTCCAGCGAGGCAAGTTTGAGCAGGTTATCGCTGAGCCTGGATAACCTCATGCTTTCTGTTTCAATGATAGAGAGATAGTGGGACCTCGTTTCATTGCTCAACTTACTGTTGCGCAAAGCCTGTGCAAAACCGCGAATGGATGTCAAAGGTGACTGGATTTCATGCGAGGCGTTGGAAATAAATTCCTGTCGCATCTTTTCTATCTTGCTTAATTCCAAAGCCATATCGTTGACGCTTTCTACCAGTTCGCCAAATGCCCCCAATTGTTCAGTATTCTTATCCATACGGATATGAAAATCCCCTCCTGCGATTTTCTGTTGAGCCTTGATAATGGACTCAAAAAGACCTGTGGTTTGCCGGTCGAACCGTAATCCAAGTTTGAGGAGAAGAGCCATCATCATCAAACCCAAGAGCGAAGTGATGACCTAAACAATGTAAGCAGAGGAAGATAGCCCTATCTTCGCAGAAATGAAAGAAATGAGAAAAAAAGCAGCTGAAAAGCAGCCGATGAAGAGCATCAGCGCAAGAACTATTCCAAGAACCTGGTGATATAGGAGGTTTGTTTTCATGTGCGTGCCTCGATACGGTAACCTAGTCCCCGGATAGTGGTAATGGCCAAAGCATGATGACGATCCGAAAAGCGTTCTCGCAACCGGTTGATGTGCATATCTAAAGTGCGTTCGTTTCCCTGATAGTCATATCCCCAGATGTCTTCAATCAATTGATCCCGCGAAAAGGTCTTCCCCGGATAACTTGCAAGCTGAAATAATAGCTCGAACTCCTTGAGAGGCAGCGTGATAGGTTCACCATCAAACATGACTTCATAGGTTTTTCGGTTCATGAACAACGCTCCCAGTTGCACGACTTGTGACGCATTAATGTGATAACGTTTCAAGAGCGCTTATACTCTGACAATCAGCTCCTGTTGATCAAACGGTTTGACGAGATAATCATCTGCTCCTAATCGAAACCCTTTGACTTTTTGGCTTGTTTCGCCATGCACTGTCAGCATAAGTAAAGGGATAACATACTGTTTTCTCAGTTCAGCGCATAATTCCCATCCATTCATAGTAGGCATCATGACATCGAGAATCACCATATCCACTTTGATTGCTTCAAGCTTTGATAAAGCTTCGGCCCCGTCGCAAGCTTCATAAACATCAAAATGCTCCTCACGTAGAGTTAGACTAACTAAATCACGTATATGCAGATCATCATCTACAATCAATATTTTAGACAAGATCAGCGCTCCTTCTTCTATCTTATACTGAATCCAAAAATACTATTACATGTATTTAAACAACATGTAAACAGCTTCCTTAAAAAGTCGATGTGCCTTTCTCACATGTGCGGTGTTTGTAGGAACAGAGCCTTAACCGTTCTTAGAAGATGAAGCTTTTGAGGACTGGAGCAGGAAGACGCTTTGATCGATTTTTGCGTGTGTCTTGGGTCAGGCTCTCCAGTGCGTTTCTCATGTGCGCGCCTTCCTGCTTTCCTCGCCATAGACATTGTGTGGCAATGGCTCAACTCGTATGGACAGTTGCTCAATGGTAGGCTGGCTGTAGATTCTCGTTGTATCAAGGGAGGTATGTCCCAGGAGGCTGGCAAGCCCCCACAATATCGCCGGGATGTTCTGCCAGATAGTTGCGTGCGAAGGTATGCCGCAATATATGCGCACTCTTTTGTGTTGGGACTAACCCGCGTGCCGCAGCATCGATCATCTGTCGCATCACCGAAGTTGTCAGGGTACCTTTTTTCTGGCTTTGCCGCAATGGAGTTGAAAGACAACCGGATGGATGATCTGGAAAGGCTCGTGCCACCACTTTCATTGTTGGATCACAGCTCAACCGAGGATCCAGATACTCGGCTAAAGTCTGACGTGCTGAGGCATTGAGCGGAATCATGCGAGCCTTGTTCCCTTTGCCCTGGCGGATCACCACCCGGATGCTGGCGTTCTCCCAATTTGAGGTCATCCAGCGTGAATGGGTTGCACTCATCCAAACGCATGCCCGTCTGTAAGAGCACCTGGACGGTGGCGTAGTTGCACAGGGACTCGCATGGGGTTCGAGCCTGGTCTAAGAGGGCAATGGCCTGGGCATCGTTGGGTCCCTTGCGAGACAACGTATCTTGCCGACCAACGAGTTTGAGACGTTTCGCAGGGTTGACCTCAGGATAGCACGCTTCAGTGAGCCAGGCGCAAAAGGCCCGTAAGGCACTGTGCTGCCCATTCACGGTACCGGTGGTCCGACGCTGGATGCGTTGGACATAATTGCGGTAACCGACCAGGGCAATGGGAGTCAAAGCAGCAAAGGTGAGTGACCGTTGTTTTTCGTGGGAATACCAGGAGAGAAAGCCTGCTACTGCACTTTTGTAACGACGAATAGTCCCTTTCGTGCAGTCACTGGCCTGTCACTCTTCCAGCCAGCGCGGTAAAACCTCTTCAGGAGACAGAGGAGGAAGCACCGTGGTGGTCATGTTTTTTACCTGTTTTTTCTAACGTTAGCAGTATAGCACAACGATAGGCCCGGAGGGTAAGTGAGTGAGAGAAACAGGCGAAAATGTGAGTTTTCACCTGTTTTTTGGTCTCCTCTGTATACTGATCAGTGAGTGATAACTCTACGTATATACACATGCAAGTATGATGATTATCTGTAGACGGAGATGATGAAGATGACATCCAAGTAATCGGGCTGTCTGGTTGCCAGGCTCAAAGCCCGTTGCCGCCCGACCCAGTATGCTTGCTGAATCTCTGTCAGGGGAAAAGGTTCATAGCGCTGCTCGGGATCGGCAGTCAGCAATGTGGCAACCTGATGGACTCTCTGCTCCTGCGCCACTCGCTCAACCAGAGTTTGGAGCGTTGTTTCCCCCAGAAAGAACAGCAGAGGGAGTTGCACCCCGAACTCCTGCCATATCAGGCTCTGAAGTTGAAGAGCGCTGATTGATTCCAGGCCCAGTTGTGTCAGCGGGGGGTCAGAGGAAAGTTTGTTCCTCGACGAACCTATGGCACCGTCCTGGTAGATCTAACCCGTTGCAAGGCCATCGATCTGCTCTCAGACCACAGAGCGGAAACGGCGAAAGCCTGGATGCAGGCACATCCAGAGACTGAACTTGTCAGTCGGGATCGTGGTGGAATTATGTCACAACAGCTAACCAGGGTACTCCCCAGACTGTTCAAACGGCATATCGCTTACACTGCTGTAAAATATTACATGAGCGGTAAAAAGGTGAGACCATGTTGTCGTGCAGAGACAGACCAGCGCCGCAGCAGAGATAATCTATCAACTCGTGCGGGAGTTTTTTCGTTTGGTACGCTCCCATCAAGGAATGCAAATCGATTCCTGGATAAGGAAGGTGGAAGCCTGCGGTATCCAGGAAATCCAGCGCTTCGCTACCGGCCTTGAGCGGGACAAAGCAGCTGTGTTGGATGAGCTAACACTCATTCACAGCAACGGGTAGGTAACGAGAATCAAACGGATTAAACACATGATGTTCGGGAGGGCGGGATTCATATTGCTGCGTCAACAGGTGCTCTATCATCGCGAATGGGGTGTCCACAATCGTGTAGAGGCAAGCTTTGTAGCTCGTCGCTTATCTTCGCTCTAATCCTTTTCCCTCCCCCTCTCACAATCATCTGATCGGGTGAAGGCAACTCACCCCCTGGCGCTTTATACTCCCTACAAATTCAACAAAAGGAGGCAAGTGCTAAACATTCGATGCTCCATTGGTATCAAAGAACAGCTGTATTCGTCCTGGCAAGGATGGTTTGAGGATCTTCAGACCCTTCCGCAGGTCTCTAGCACCACGATCTTGTATGGTTACAGTGACCGGCCCAGAAAGCCCCGTCCTTTGAAGGCGGGGATGAATGGGCCTTCCTTATGTTGGGTTGGGGCATCGGGGTACCGTGCCCTGTTGCCATGTACCCAGAATGGTGCTATCATAGCCACATGAAAGACGGTATCAAATCGCTCAACGTCCGGCTCCCTGCTCATCTGTTGGAACAGATACGAGAGGTAGCCAAACAGCATCATCGATCCTTGAATGGGGAAATCCTGACGGCAATAGAAGAGCATATCAAGAAACAGAAGAAAGGCTAGTAAAAGCGCGCATGTTGCTCTACGAGGACAAGGTGAGCGGGAGCAGGCAGCAAGACGCGGCGATTGATGAAGCCATCCGGATTGTCCAGTTCATCCGTAATAAGTCGTTGCGCTTGTGGATGGAGCAGCGTGGCACCTCCAAAAACGACGTGCAGACCAACTGCGCCGTGCTTGCCAAAGCGTACCCTTTCGCCTCTCGACTCAACTCCCAGGCCCGTCAAGCCTCTGCTTCTCGTGCCTGGTTCGCGATCTCCCGCTTCTATGAGCATTGCAAGAACAACCAGCCTGGCAAGAAGGGCTATCCCACGTTCCAACACCACAATCGAAGCGTCGAGTACAAAACCAGTGGGTGGAAGCTTGATGCTGATGGCCGACACAGCATCTTCACCGATGGCTGTGGCATAGGCCGTCTCAAATTAGTTGAGAACAAGCAGCAAAGCATCGAAACATTTCCCATCAAAGCGATCAAGCGGGTTCGTCTCGTCAGACGAGCAGATGGATACTCTGTCCAGTTTTGCCTCAAGACTGAGCGCAAAGTTGAGCATGTTCCAACGGGTCGGAAGATGGGAATTGATGTCGGACTGAAAGCGTATCTGACCGACTCTGAGGGCAATACGATTGAGAACCCCCGCCACTCCCGCAAAGCGGAAAAGAAGCTTGCGCGGCTGCAAAGACGCCTCTCTCGCAAACAGAAGCAGTCGGCGAACAGGAAGAAAGCCCGAAAAGCACTTGCTAAACAGCATCTGAAAGTCCAACGGCAGCGTGAGGATGTTGCCAGAACGGTGGCAAACGCGTCTGTCTCGTCTTGCGACCTGATTGCCTATGAAGACCTTCAGATACGGAACATGGTCAAGAACCACAAACTTGCGAAATCGATCCATGATGCCGGATGGGGCATCTTCCTTCAATGGGTGAAGCGCTACGCCTTGTTGCATGGCATTCCAGTGATTGCCGTTGCGCCCCATTTCACCAGCCAGAAATGTTCTGAATGCGGCACGATCGTCAAAAATCGCTCCGTGTTCGCACCCATGTTTGTACTGGCTGTGGAGTAGTACTTGATCGCGATCACAATGCCGCGTTGAATGTCCTGCATGAAGCACTCCAATACTCTCTAAACGGTACCGTGGGGCACACGGGAACCAGCACACCCGTGCGTGTGCAAAACGCTTCTGGACAGACCGCCTCTCCTCGCCGCTCCACAAGGGCGACAGGCAAGCGAGCTGGATGAAAGAAGAACCCCTGTCTTTTTAAGGCGAGGAGTGTCAGCTAAGGACGAGCTTGGAGCTTATGCTTGCGTATTGACAACAACGATGTACCACCATTCACCCTGTGCGAGCGGCTTGATCCGTTCCTCATAGGGACGCTGTGGCAACGAGTGAGGGCAACTATTCGTAAACAACGGACACGAGGTGCTCCCCGACTGGCCTCTGAGACAAAGAGCCGATTGAGTTGTGTGCAGAAGGGGAACGATCCTGCTTCTGGAAAATCGAGCCATTCTTCAGAAATGAGAGATGCAAATAGTAATTCTCTCTTGTACAGTTTCGTATCTTTTAAGCAAATAAAGAAATGATATGTGTCTATAACATCAAATGAAGTTATTGTTGTATATGCCTTCAGGGATGTGGATACTTCTAACCCGGCAGCCAGTGAGGTGGAGTATTATCGCGATCTAAAGAACTATGTTGCAGCCTATGCTTCGTTATTGAATTACTGTCAATACCGCACCAATTAGTCCCCCAGACATCTGATACAAACGCCTTAGAGGCCTATCTTCGTCTGGTCTCGTCGTTTCCGGGGTTCAACATGCAACAGCAGGGTACGATCACCACTTCGTTACAAGCCGCAGTGTGGAGGGAGTATGTTCGTTCACTGGTTGAGGTGTTAGAGAAGCCGGTGGGACCTCTTGGTCTACCAATCATCGAGCGGCTCACCGACCTTACAGACGTCATAAGTTCGCGCAACCAGGTCGCTGGTATCCTTTTCCTTCAGGTGATACAGAAACCCCGGGGCTCGAACAAAGTTACCTATGCAACCTCTCATGTACCGCTAGTTTTCTCTCGTGCAGCAGATGGAAAACTAGCGGTCAAGAGGGTCTCGTGATGTATATGAAATTTCAATTGAATTCTGGTTTTCTCATAGCACATGCCGAGAGTTTCGCCGAAATTCCAGTGAATAAGTGGTTGAAAGCCAACACCTCGATGGTTAAAGAACCGATTAGAACCTATTAAAGAGGTGAACTCAGAAGATGAGAGAAGCATCACAACAGTGCTTCTCTCATCTTCTGTCCCAGCGTAGGGAAATTTCTCAGCAAACGAAGGTTTTTGACACTCAGCAGTTTATATCGGTTTCTTGTCATGCAAGGCAAGACTATGCTCAAACGGGCTGTGATCGCAGGATTGCTTGGGGCTGCTCCCTTGTCGCTCTCGGCCTTCATCGAGTACATGCGGGAGCTGGCATTCTCTCAGGAACAGATCTCGCAACGCATGCAGCAAGGCGCTCGTGCATAGCTGAGCAAGCAGGCAGATGAGGGTAACAAGATGGCCTGTGCTCTTTTCTGCCTGGGTGCCTGTATTCCTCCACCCTGGCGGCTTGCAGGGGCTCATCAGTCACCTGGCCCTCTCTTGTCTCGGTTTTTCTTCCTGCTTGCTCGTTGGCTACGCACAGATGAAGCGAAACCCGTCACCTGCTGAAGGCGGTAAACCTATACACAACGCTTAGTTCGGTCGCCCCATGCCGGCTTTTGCTGACATGTTCGTCTCGGACCTTTTTCATTCATACTAACGTTTTACATAGGGATAATGCTCCAGAAGAAGACCCAGTAGCAGGTTCCCTCATATCCCTTCTGGATCCATTTATCTCTATAAAGACGCTTTACTGCTCTGCTATGGGAATTAGGATATGAGAATATCGAATCCAGTCCAGTAGAGCTTATTATGCCTCATCTTTGGTATATTCTTGATTCATGGCTGTTATTTGCGAGCCTTTCTGATAGAGTAGATATTTTTACATGAAATTACTCCTCCCCGTTTTCATTGTTATTCCTGAAGCGCAGGACATTATCTACATACAAATCAATAAGATGAAAGGCATATGGATACACTGTATATTGGTCTAGGCGTACAAATTGGACGCTGCTTGCTAACAGGAATGGACGGATATCAAAATGTTCTTTACCCAAATAGATATCGAAGTGTCGAATGAGATGCGCTCGCGGCTGATTCTGAGGCATCGATGTTGTCGCTCCAACCATATAGCAGTGGTTTTGATCATACCAGATACCTTTATATATCTGCTGGATATCATTACCTTTCGCGCTGGCGAACTTACCCAGCTTCTGGTAGTATAAAATGAGTTTACGACGATTATAGTTACCCTTTTCATCTGGTGGGATATCAAAGATCTGGCCTATTCGCTCCATGCGCTCTCCGTGCGTTAGTTCTTGATAAGAAATGTATAGATGAGTTTGGTGTATCTCTTCCAAAAATTCGTCATACTGTTCAAGTCGGCGATAGAACTCCAATGCTTTTATCTCTGCTTCCTCAATAGGTTTTTGTTCACCGTTTAGCAATCCTTTGCTAACCAGGTCTTGATAAGAGGCCATCTTCTTTGATCGTAAACGTTCATAGTATGGAGCTAGTTTAAAATCGTGAACAGGAAAGCGTTTTTCAAGCTCAGCCTGCCGTTTTGTAATTTCGTCATAGTTATACAAAACTCGCTCATTTAGGCCTTCAAGTTCTACAAAAATCCCGGGACCAATGATAACATCGTAGTGTGTAAGATGTTTGACAGTTTCACCGTCTTTTAACTTGTGATATTTTTGCAGCATCTGTTTATACATCTCTTCCCAGCATATACCAAATTGCTGAAGCAGCTCATCACGTTGGTCAGGACCATCTGGTTCATCCAAACAAATAAATCGTAGCTCCTCTTTATCGATGTATAGAAGAGTTTCATGACTGTTCTCTTTTCGAATAAAGATATAGCCTGTAGGAATAAGTGGCAAGCACTTCTGAACGTTTCGTTGATTGAGAATGACATCTTTGAGATAGAGCTGAGAAAGAGCCATTTCAATTTTTTGCTTGAAGAGTTTTAGTTGCTCCTTATCTTTGGGAAGAAGAGGGTATTTGAAATAGGTGGCTTTCGCTCCTTCATCATCATTCAGATTAACGTTGAAGGATTGTTTGGGTATATATGGGTACTGCTCATAGAGAGTAAGATATGGATCATTAAAATGCCCATAAAGGACTCCATCTTCTTCGAAGTCTTCCTTACGGCAATCTTGTATGACTAGCACAGCGCCATCTTGAAGAGTATCAAAACTATCGAGAGGACGAAAGCGCAAATCAGGCCGAAGTTCTGAAAGTAGATCGATATAGGCCTGAAGGGAATGAGTTGGCTGTAAGCGGTTATCGTAGACGTAAATTGTTTGCAACAAAGCGAGAGGTAGCTGATCCAGACCTTTAGGTGGAGTAAAAGGCTGAAAGAGCCGTTCTTTTGAGGTGGCTATAATCCCGTATTTAGCGAGGTAAGCAGTATACCCTCGAATAAAATCATAAAGTATTTTGCCTATGCATTCATCGATACGGCGTAGATCGTGATATAGCAAGGTCGTTCGGTGCCCTTTTGTGGGGCGGATCTCGTATATTTCTTTTTTAGGATGGTTGGATAAATCCGGCGTCCTCAGATGTACAAAGGAAACTTGCCCTTCTTTAAGAATTCGCTGACCGAAATAAGCATGTGATGCCCTGTTAGGCTCTTGAACACGCCGAAATGGTGTTGCATGACCAACAACCTTAAATTCCTGAACTAAGTCTTGTTCCTGGTTACGGACGTCACCTACAAGATCAATCCTCAAGCAAATGTGATTGTTTTTACTGCGCTTTGCGTAAATGTAACATGCATCTTGTCCCACAAAGCTTTCGTTCTGTTCTCCACGTGTATAGGCAATCTGAAGTAGTTTGAGTAGTATATGAAACTCAAGCTGTTTAAATGCGATGCTGCGTTGTTTCAAGGGAGCATTTGATAGGAATGGAATAGTGATCAGCGGGGGAGCAATATTATGAGGGATAAGGGCATAGACAACCCATTTCTGATTACCATCCAAGCGATCAAATTTGTATGTTTTATATGGATAGTCTAGCCTGTCCCGTAAGCAATTGTGCATTTGTCCGTAATCATTGCTATTCTTGCGATGTCCTAAATGTTTGGGGAGTTCATAACGAACGAGCTGAAAATGCGCCTCCAAGAGATGAAAATCTGTTGGTCGCTGAGCGATCAGTGTAGTTGTTTGTGTTCTCTGAAAATTGGTCATCGTTAGGCCTCCATTTGCTTTATTTCGGATAGGAAACGGGTAAATGCGGGTTGATATTCGTTAGGTTGGTTCCGTTGTATTGCTCCTTGAATAACGACGATAGCTGCGTCGCTGAAGCGGTGTACTTGACGAAATTGATGATCATAGAAACCGAAGGGCAGATCCCTGGCACTGATAAGATTTAAATAGATTATCTTTCCTGCTTGTCCATGAAACAGAGATATTCGTTGCAACTTTCTTAGAGCATTTTCCTTAAAGTGTCTTTCATTCAATTTTGGATGCCATGCAGGATCATTTTCAGAAAGTGAAAAACGCTCTAAGGTAAACTCATTATAATTCTTGCAGTCAATATACCAGGGGACACCTTTTATTTTTGAATCAGCTATCTCAAATAGTGCGTCAGGAACACTCTCTAGTTGAATATGCTTATCGCGAAGGATAGCAGTGATCGCTTCTTCACCGACCGCCCCTGTAAGAATTGCTTGGTAACAATAAGGGGTGAAGAAGTGTTGTGTACTGTGATCAAACACAAGTTCATATCCATGACTTAAAAAGTAGTTGCAAATCACTGTATTTTCTTTAATAACCCTATAGAGGTCATTCATGTTCCAGCATGTGGTATCCGCTTGTTTAAGGCGAGCAGGAATGATCTCCCTCTGTGGGTTGATATGTAACACCCCCTTTGAATAGAATGGTGACTCCATTACGCAGAAATACTTTTTAAGTAGTGTATCACTAAAATGATGCTTTAATGTAGCTTGTCTGAGTTGCTCCCAGAGATGGCGGGCTTCGTTATCGCAATTCCCTCTCCGTAAACCTTCCAACCGAGCAAGTAAACGGTGTACTGCATCTTGGCAGCGTTGATTTGCTGTAACCAACCGAGCGTCTCTTTGGCGCCATGACTCACGCTCTCGTCGGGAAAGGTCTTCCCTGACTTGAGCAAAAATTTGCTGTAAGTTATCAGAAAACATAGATTCACGCTCATTGTGGCGATCATCAAAGCGTTCAGAACAAAATGCTTGAAAGCAGGCATAGACATCTTCACTAAAAAAGACTGTTTGATCTGGCATTTTACTCCAAACGCGTTCTATACGTCCTAGTGCTTGTATAAAAGTCGCTATGTTATTTATCAATGCATCATCAGCCGTGGAAGGATCATTTTGGTAGCGGTTGCTCCAATCATTTGGTTCGTTCAATGAGCTTAGAACCTGAATAAATCGGTGCTCTGAAATTGCTTTACCTGAAAAAAGTTTTGCTTGATACCAGATATTTTCTTTAATTGCTGCTACTCTTTCTTCAGGCGTCATATTTTCATCCAATTTGCGGAAGTAAAAGTAAGGCTTTTCTAATAAGCCAATACGAGTAAAATCTTGCTTCTCTGTCTTCCCTTCACTTATCGAGTATTGCAGATTTACACCGTTACCAGCTGATAGATATTGTGTAACAACTATTACAGGCTTATTCTGCCAGAATAACTTATCGAAGCTGTTTTGTAATCCTTGCTCTTGTCGGACTTTATTGCCCATTTCTGCATTATAGAATACCACAAGGAAAGATTTTCTCTTGAACTCTATCTCATAGGTATCAAAACATGAGTTGCCTTCATGTTTTTCGATCAAGAAGAGATTTCCTTCCGGTCGAGGATAACGATCAAAAATCAACTTTATTTGTCGAAATGTATTGAAGAAAAGGAGTGTAGTATCATGTTCTGGTGTTGGCAAGGAATATTCACATAGCCACAGAAGTGTAGCAAAAAAGAGTTGTGTTCGACGCTTTAAATGTCCTGAGGAAGTGTCGTCTCCAAAATCGTCGTGTTTGGCTACAGCAGATAGAAATTGATCAAGTGCGTGCTGATAGGGATCATTAAGATCTAAACCTTCTAAAATGACATTTTTTATTTTGTTATTTCTTTTCCGTTTTTTCTCCAGATGCAAGCTACGAATGATATTCTTTTGATTTTCATTGATTGGGATCAGGGCTTGTTGACGTTCAAGCCAGTCGATATGAAAGTGATGCACAAGCCGAGAAATATCGGCAGTTGCAGAGAGTCCAAAGACGAGATTATCCCGAATAAGGGAAGAAAGGATTCTTTCAGGCGTAAGATACATACTGTAGTATCGGACTTCGACTTCTTCATGATCGGTTTGCTGTTGTAAGTCTTTAATATTGTAGAGGCTATAGCCGGTTTCTAGCAGCGCTTGGAGCTGTGTTTGTTGTAGCTTGTCAACACGAACATAGTGAGTGATTTGCTTTACCTGATCAAGAAAAACGGTTTCTTGGAAGCATTGGCGTAGTATTTCTTGGTAGATAATTTCATTCTCTCGTTCAAGTTCCTTCAAAAGGGTAAGGATAAGGGCACAAACAGAGCTGACAGTATCAAAAAGGCGTGGAGCTGGTCTTATTTGTGTGTCATTGAGAGCTTGGGCATCTGCTTTTGAGAGTATCTCAAAAGAACGTTTTGTTTGTTTTAAAAAGAGTAAATCGGTGCTTATAATATGACGTGTGCGAAAAATAGTAGAAACTTTTTTCTGCATAGTGCTAGTAAATTGATAAATCTCTGGAAACGCTAATCCCTCCTTCTGCAATTTTTTCAAGAGAGCTAAGATATCTAGAATACGATTACGTACATTTTGAGAGAAAGGGTAGGTTTCGAGTGGTATTTTATGCTTCTCCATTGCACTATAGAAGCGTTCTATAAAGTGAAATGGATTACCAATCTGTGCTGAGCGGCAAATCAAGCTCACTAAATCATGTTCTAGAAAGTCAAATTCGTCCAAGAAGATAATATAGCCGCCGTCTAGATGTTGTAATCGAGTAAGGTTGAGAGTTCGTTTTCCATCGAAAAAACCGTAATATGCTTTTTGTAGTGTGACTAGTAGAATCCTTACCTCTTTTCTTCTTTTAAAAGCGATATAGGGAAAAAGGTATTGAATAACAGGATGATCAAGAAGTTTCTCGTAGATTTTAATATTGCCTTTATGATAATATGTCAGAAGGATAAACTTAAAACTACCCAATATTTGACGTGCAAGGTATTCTGCATGGCTTTCTATGAATCTATGGATATGCAGTTTTTCCTTAATCAACTCTTTGAGATCCTGACAATGTCGCTGTATGTCCGCTATATCAAAACGAATAATACTGTTTTCTTGGGCTATATTTCGAGCAGCCTGAGTGATCATTGGATCATTTAGAAACTCATATAACTCATCCTGGTGCTTTTCTAACGTTTGTACAACTACATCTAAGTCGCGACGGAGATAAATATAGGATGATGAGTCAAGTTCTTGTGCCATTTCCTCTAAAAGTTGTGTACGGTTAGCGCAATATATAAACTTTCGGTCTTGGTACTTAGGAATTGTTACTACTTTTCGAATCGCACTGGTTTTGCCTATACCTGTTCCACCCAAGACAAATTGAAAGCCTCTTTGGTAATTATCAATAGTTTGACCATAATAATCTGCGTAATCTGCCATTATTTTACTCCTTCGCTCCGAATAAAGTAGGGAAGTAAACAATCAAGTCCTGCTTTAGCAAGCGAACGTTTGCAATTTAGCGGGAACTGCTTCAGTAGCTTTCCCTTCGTTACTAATCTTAGCTTTCTTTTTGACTATGTAAAATTCGGTAAATACATATGACTAAAGGCAATATTCATTTTCTTTTTAGGCGGGAGAAGCTGGCAAAGATTTGAATGCTATGTATATTTATTTCCTTTTTTAAGTATATAGAATGTATAGCCTACACGAGAATATGGGATGAGACCAGATCATGGAGCTGACTCAGCGGGTTCTCGTTGCTCTGGCGAGGCACATCCTCCAGCTTGCGGGAGATACTGGCAAGGGGTTTTTGCCAGGCATGCACCTCTGCATGGATACCTGCACGTTTCATCTCTTCCTGTAAGGTGCGACAGACATCACTGATGTAGGGTAGACGCCATTTGATCTCCTCCTCCACCTCACGAGCGAGCCGCTGATATTTCTCCGGCTCAAGGGAGCAAAAGGCTGGGTTTTCCAGTTCTGCCTGCACCAGCATCATGCCCATGCGCCGGGCCAGGGGCACATAGATTTCTCAGGCCTCGCTTGCTGTCCTCTGCTGCTGGTGCGGTTTCATGACACGCAGGGTACGCATGTTATGCAAGCGATCCGCGATCTTTAAGACCGCTACCCGTGGATCTTTCATCATCGCGATCAGCATTTTCCGAATCGCTTCTTTTCTCTGGTGCTGTTTGTTGGAACCTGTTGGGAGGAATGTGGTTCCTGAATGTGTCTGGTGTCCCCGTGGCGTGACC
>NZ_QKUF01000039.1 GCF_003253565.1 Thermosporothrix hazakensis | reverse complement strand
AGTCGCAAAGATCGCCGGGATTATGGCCGCAAAAAAGACGCCTGACCTGATCCCGCTCTGCCATCCGCTCCCTATGACGCATATTCAACTTCACTTTGTCCTCGATAGCACAAAGGGCTGGATCTCGATTGAGGGACGAACGCGCACGACCTATAAAACCGGGGTAGATGTTGAGGCGCTCACAGCGGTAACCGTTGCTGCGCTGACCATCTATGATATGTGTAAAGGAGTCGACACGACTATCACGCTGGAACAGGCCTATATCGCGCAGAAAAGCGGAGGGAAGAGCGGTACAGTCACATTCTCACCGTCCGCTCCCTGACCCTTCGCGTCTCACTCGGCCTGACGCACTTCTAAAAGCAAGAAGAGCGTCTCTAGCAAATTGTGTTCTTCAGGATCGCTCAGACGCAAACTCGTTGTGCCAAGCGTCATTATCAGGCTTCCCTGTGCATCAACAGGTTCTTCACTGCGGATTGCCAGCGGGTTGCCCCCCTGCCAGCTCACGGGTTCAAGGAGCGATCCCAGAGGAATGGTTACAAGCAGATGCTTGCCGCGCAGTTCTGGACCCAATCCCTGAAGCCGTAATTCGAGCATCTCTCCCTGTTGTTCAATCGAGCCTTCCAGGCCACGGGACTGCAAGGAGATTAGCGAGGGAACCTGATCGCGAGGCCGCCCCAATAGCTCAGTATGGCGAACGGTCTTGCGTCCACGCACGCCGCCGGGCGTTGCCAGCATTGGAGTGTATTTATATACTCCGGTATCAGCATCCTCTGACGCAGGCGCCGTTGGTCCGGAAAACAGGGTCGCAACACGCACCAGATCCTGCGTCGCCTGCCGCCGAATCGCGCTCTGTTGAATCCGAGAACTGAAGCGTAGCGCCAGTTGCAAGAGCGACCGCGCCGCCTCTACCTCGTCTCGATGCTCACGACGGGCCTGCTTCAGTACCGCCTCAGCCTGACTGATCAACACCCGACAGAGATGCCCGACCATACGAGGAGGTGTATTGGTCCCCGGCTCCCGGGTAAGAATGATCTGGGTCTCCTGTGGCGCAAGCGCAAAGCTCAAAGCATCATAGAGTTCCAGATATCCTTGATGACACTCTTCACATCCGGCAAGATGATACAGTAATGAGGCATAACGCAGCGTAACCCCGGGCTCGTTCTTGAGGAGCGCTTCTATAAAATCGGGCAACTGCTGATAAAAACGCAGGTGATAATCGCTACCCATTACCATTTCTAGTTGAGATTCAAGCCGGGAATCGCTCCATGCCTTTCGTGGTTTCGGCCCTTCAGTCGGCGCGCGAGGCGGAGTATACAGAATATTTTGCAACCATTGAGCAAGCTTGACCTCACTCGGGCGGGGAGCAGGCATACCGCCGAACTGATTGATATTGCTCATACGGGTCTCCTTTTATAGGCAGATCAACTGCTTCCCAGTTGATCTGTTGCAGTCATCTCTATTTGCCGGGGCTACTCCTCGCGATAGAAGCGAGTCAAACGTTTTGCCTGAGAGGCAGTCAGGTGAACTGTCTCTTCTTCTTGCCAATCAAGCAGACCCTCGGCAGCGAGCTCTCGTAATCCAATCTTGACATCGTCAAAAGAGAGATCATCACCGACCAGTTGTTCTGTCGAGATCTGACATTCCTTTTTCTGGGATGCCATACACTCAATCAAACGTAAAGCAACAATAACCGTCAAATTGGTACTCTTTTGTTGGAGACAATGACGCAGTTTCCTATGAGCATGATCCTTATGCTGACTCAGATGAGGATTCTGCGTCGCCGCCGGAGGCTCCATATTCAGTTCAACAAAAATATCCTCTAACAGCTCATCCGCGCCTATATCGCGCAACTCCTGAACCACCGCATTCAATTGCAACGGGGCAGCACGCAATACGACAATACAATGCTTCAGCAGATCACGCAGCTCGAGCTGTGAGGCCAGATGGACTGTAATCTCTTCCGGAGTCGAAAAGGGAGCCGCCCCCCAGACGGGCTCTACAGCCTCATCTAAAGGGCTCTCATCCCCCTCATCCCCCTGAAAATATTCCAGTTCTGCGGTCGGTTGTACCCTGAGTCGACGTTTGCGCTGTCGATCAATCGCCTTATTATGAACCATTCGACTTAAGAAGGCGTAAAACTGTGCATCTGTCATACGGTCAAACACTGTTTCCGCGGTTGTATCACCACCGCCAAACAGCCCAAGACGCACTAATTGCTCAATAACATGACCAACGACGGTATCAACTTCAATTGCATCATATTGTAACGCTCCAAGAAAGCGCTGGGCATTCCGCTGGAGATAAGCGTATAAGACAGGAAAACTCTGTTCTGGATGATACCGCAGGTCGTGTGCAGTAAATGGCATGGGGGTAGGCCCTCCGTAATGCCTCAGTACATTTTTTTGCCGCTTGATGAATTTTTCGCTCAATTCCTGTAAGAGAGCTTTATGCTACGGCTGGCAGACATTCACTCTATGCATTGTACAAGGAATAGAGGGTAAGCGCAATAAAGCACAGCAAGCCAGCGGGAGAAAAAAAGATCCCCGCAAAGGCCTGCGGGGATGAACATTGCTGATACTTCGCCTGATTCAAAGCAAGGGACTCATCCTTCATCCACGTGGTGCCCTCATCTGCCAGTTTCCAGACAGCGAGAAACGCCCATGTGTCCAGAAAGCGCCTGACAGCGGCGCTCGCGCGTTCCTGGCCGCTCAACTATATGAGCATGTCACAAAGGAACATGCTTTTATCCCCGCTACGAACAAAAGCTTGCTGAACCGTTACCTGTAAGTCTACCTATTCAATGTCGCCGCGCTTACCCAGGCGTTGATGTTCATACGCCTTCTTAATTGCGGACAGGCTGCGCTGCACCTCGCCACGCTCTTCAAGCAGGTTTGCATAGCGGAAGTAAGCGCTCGCCGCGATCTCATGCGCATGGGAAGCATCCAGGAGATCGAGAGCCTGTGTGAAGAACTGATCGGCTGCGTCAAAGTCGCCCCGCTGATGATAGATCTGAGCGAGCGCAATCAACGCCTGACCTTGCGTCTGGGCATCATTGCTGGAACGTGCAAACTGCAACGCCTCAGATGCCTCTTTCTCGGCCTCTTCAGTCTGACCGCGCTTCAGCAGCAGTTCAGCCAGTGATGTATGGCAAAGGGAAGCCGCGATCTCGTCGCCCAGTTCGCGCTCGATCGCAATCGCCTTGCGGTACTCTGTCTCAGCACCTTCCAGATCGTTCTGTTTCTCAAGCGCTTTCCCCAGCCGCTGATGGGTCAAGCCGACCATTCGCTGCTCGTCGCGCATTTCATAGATAGCGAGGCTGTGCATCGCATATTCTCGGGCCATCGCAAGCTTGCCGACAGACTTATAGTGCTGGCTGATCTCCATATATTTCTGTGCAAAGCTGCGGGTATCCCGGCTGATCTCGTCCAGAACCTCAAGTGCCTGATGATAGAACTGAATCGCGCGTTCCAGTTCACCAAGTCGGAAATAGTCGCTTGCCAGATTGCTGTATACCTCAAGTGCAAACACTGGATCGGTAATCTGACCATTTTCGATTGCTGAACTACAACGAGAATGATTCTCCATCGCGAGGGTATAGTTATAGAGCAGGAAATAGGCTTTGCCGAGCAGGTTGCGCGCACGTTCTGTATACTCGGTATCGTTCAACGCTTCTCCCTGGCTGACAGCCTGCCGCAAATCAACGACGGCTTCCTGATACTCATTGGAACCCAGATGGACCTGACCTTTGAGCAGATAGAGACGATAGGCCTGATCGGTGGTGATCCGCTCGGGCTGAATTGGCTCCAGCAGCTCTTTCGCCTGCTCATACGCTCCTTGCTGAACAAGCACATTAGCCTGAAGTAGATCGACATCAACACGCTGATCCGGGCCGGAATCGGCAGGAGAATAACCGACAGCGCGAGCCTCAGCCGCACCGGCTGGCGAGCCTTCGAGCAGGAATGTCAGAGGAACGTCCAGACGACGAGCAAGAATTGAGAGGGCTTTGAGGGAAGGACGAATCTTACCGCGCTCAATGGCAGAGATATACGAGATTGAGAACTCAGGAGCAGCCAGTTGCGCTTGCGTCATACCAAGCTTTGTGCGAACCTCACGGATATTGTTCCCCACACGGGCTGCAACAGCCTTCCCGACATTAGCAGTTTCAAGGGACGGCATGAATGTTTCCTTTCAGCACACAGATAATATGAAAAGGCACGCTAAACCAATTGCGAGAGCATTCGCCGTTACCACTATCTAAGCAATTCCCACTGGTGAGGTAATCGTTTTTCCTGTAAAAATGTTGTATCCCACCTGTAAATTACCCTTGCGATTTACAGCGGGATAATCTCACAAGATAGGAACTCGCTAGATAACGTTTTTATATCACGTAGTCTATCATACTCACATGATTCTAGTCAACCCATATTGTACTTCTCTCATAGTTTTATTATAAAATCTTGCTCATAGGTAAATCAGATTCTAATAAAATTTTTTTGAGTAAAAAACCAGCCCTTTTTGCATTCATATTGTTGCTTCCTGGTTGTATCTTTGCGATCAAGTTTCAATACACCATTCGCAAGGTTTCTATCTCAACTCATACCACAATAGTTCATTCTGTAATAGAACGGTCCCCTCGCTCCCGGCCTGACGAAAACATCCTACTACCTGTATCACTCATTGTATGTTACACTCTATACGGACGCAGCAATGAAAGGCATCGTTCACGCACAATCCAGATCAGTTCTTTGTACGATAAGCTGAATGACTGCAATTCTTTCTCTCTTATTTGTGAGTCGAAAAGGGCCGTCCTCACTCACAATACGACGCAGTATATCACAAGGAAGTACAGTCTTTTATCCGTATCGAGAAAGGCTACGAGATGGACACTATTCCTAAACTTTTTTATCACACCGTTGACACTTTCGCTCAACGACCAGCCCTTATCGAGCCAGTTGAAGCCAATGCCATTCGCCGACTCTCTTTCCACATGCTCAAAGAAAAAGTCCAGCAATTCGCTGGCTATTTACAGCAAGAGCAGGTTCAACCCGGCGAACGCATTATGATCTGGTCGGCCAGCCGCATTGATTGGTTAATCGCGTATTTCAGTTCTCTCCTGGTCGGCATGACCGTCGTCCCACTGGATGTCAACAGCAGAGAGGATTTTTTCCAGCGCGTTGCCCGGGCGACCGAGCCCAGATTCGTTGTCACCACCCGGAAACAATATCAGAGCCTGATAGATCCCACCATCCCTCTCATTGACATTGACGCCCTTCCCGCTGCTCCCTTTGACCGCGATGCACTGCCTGAAATGCAGCCGGATGATCTGGCCGAACTCGTCTTTACATCGGGCACCACAGGTCAGCCAAAGGGTGTCATGCTCAGTCACAAAAACATTGTCTCCAATGCGCTTGCTGCGCTTCAAGTAGTCCATATCCAGGCCGATGATCGCGCTCTCTCGATTCTCCCGCTTTCACACATGTTTGAACTGACAATCGACCTGGCTATTCTGTCGAAAGGAGCGAGTATCGTCTATGCTCGGTCCCTCTCGCCCGATACAATTCTACGACTCTTCGGTACGGAACATGCTACATTAATGGTTCTGGTTCCTCAGGCACTTCAACTATTTATGAATGGTATTGAACGCGAGGTACGCAAGCAGAAGAAAGAAAAAGCGTTCGAGCTGCTTCACCGTGTCGCTGCCCTGCTTCCTTTTGCGCTGCGTCGCTATCTCTTCGGCATGGTGCACAAGCGCTTTGGCGGCCACTTCCGCTTCTTTGTCAGTGGTGGCGCGTATCTTCCTCCGACCCTCGGGAGGCGGTGGGAGAATATGGGATTCCGCGTCTTGCAGGGCTACGGCACAACCGAGTGTTCACCCGTTGTCAGCGTCAATCCAATGAACAGCCACAATCTTGAGTCGGTCGGCCCCCCGCTTCCCGGCGTTGAAGTGCGCATCGCCGATGATGGCGAGATTCAGGTGCGCGGGGACAATGTCACCAGTGGCTACTGGCAAAACCCTGAAGCAACCGAACTCGCTTTTCAGGACGGCTGGTATTGCACCGGCGATCTGGGCTATTTCGACGACAAGGGCGACCTGTATATCAAGGGGCGCAAGAAAAACCTGATCGTCCTTGCAAACGGATTGAATGTCTATCCCGAAGACATCGAAAATATGCTTCATGAGTACACCGAATTGAAAGATGCGGTCGTTGTCGGTCTGGAAGCCGAGGGCAAGAATCCCGAGGTTCATGCAGTCATTCTGATGGATCCGCCCGACCAGGCCAAAGCGAAAGCCGTCATTCAGCAGGTCAATAAAAAGCTTGCGTCCCATCAGCAGATCAAGGGCTTTACGATCTGGCCCGAAGCGGATTTCCCGCGTACCCATACCTTAAAAGTAAAGCGTCAGGATCTGCAAGCACAACTCGAATCTTTGCGGAAGGAACAAAAATACGCCTGATATGCTGTATCTGGTTGCTACTCCTATTGGAAATCTGAACGATATCTCGCTGCGGGCTCTGGAAACGTTGCGCTCCGTCGACATTATCGCGAGCGAGGATACCAGAAAAACCGGCCTGCTGCTCAAACATTTTGATATTCAGAAACCACAGCTCTCTTTTCATGAGCATAATGAGGAACGCGCAGGCCAGCGGATCGAAGAACTGCTCAAAGAGGGAAAGTCTGTCGCGGTGGTTTCTGATGCAGGGACGCCGGGTATCTCTGATCCCGGCTTCACTCTGGTTCGGCGGGCCGTGAATGCCGGGCTGGATGTCACCATGATTCCCGGCCCGACCGGCTGTATTATGGCGCTTGTCCTCTCAGGTCTGCCAGTACACAGCTTTACCTTTCGCGGCTTCCCTCCTCGCAAAGCGGTCGGACGCCGCAAGTTTCTGGAAATTGATAAGGATTCGCCCCACACGCTGATCTTCTATGAAAGTCCATATCGGCTCGCCGACTTCTTACGTGATGCGCTGGAAGTCTATGGTGATCGTCCCGCCGCCGTCGCAAATGACCTGACTAAGATGTTCGAGAAGGTCGAGCGTGGCACCCTCTCAACGCTCCTTGCGTCGATCGAGCAGAGTAAGCTGAAAGGCGAGTACGTTGTAGTAATCGCAGGCAAAGACAAAAAGGACCGTCATACTGAGGAACAATGAGTAGCCCGCTCGGGCTACTCGATCCCGGTTTCAGGGTGCAAAAAAGTATAGACTGGCAGGTAGGAGAAAGAGAGCGAGGCCAGGCGAGGCACCGGCGAGGGAGGCGGCACATCCCAGTACACAGGACAGAGAAAATCCTGTCGCAGCTCACTCTGCTTACGCAGGGCAAGCTCCCATTCCTTTGTGAGGAAATCCGATTGTGCCGCATAGGACGACCAGAAGAGTTGAAACAGGTCCGCTTCGGCAATCTTATGCTCTAGCTCGGGTGTGATTGCACGTCTACGGCGTACTGCCTCCACTTCCAGAGGGAAAGCAAAATGAAGCGCCTGAGCCGTTTCCAGACAGGCCCGGGCAATCATGGTATCATTGAAACTATATGCCGGGTACACCTTCCGGGCAATCCGGGTTGTCACACGCTCCAGTGGTACATGAGACGTACGCTGCTGTGTCGCCTCAAGACAGAAGGATGTCATCTTCAGGCGGGCAACCAGTAACGGCCCAATATAGATTGAGAGTGTACATGGAACTCTACAGCCAACCCACTGCTGATTTACAGCGAAGCTAAACGATGAACAGTGGACCCCCTCAATCCCCTTAAATGTCAGGCGCTTCGGACTGAAGTGGATCCCTTCTCCTTCTGGCACCAGGGTAATATTGCTTGTCTGAAGCAGCGCCGGCAAGCCTGCCGTTGCCAGTGGAAAGCGCCGCCGCTCAATCTGAAAACGCTCGATCTCCTGAAACACATACTCGCGGAAAGCTTCAAGATAGCTATAGATCAGCAGCGTCTCCCAGGTCGCCGCGCTTAGTTCCCGGGGAAACACCGCAGTGAAGAAGAGCTCAGCAGGGCTGGCACTTACTTCTCGAGGTGTAGTCTTGCGCGTCCCGGCGAAAATCTCTTCGGGCACCTGTTGAATAACCGTTGGCAAATCCTCAATGCGCTTCGGCTGTTCAAATTGAAGCTCATGGCTGCCAATCCGAATAAGCATGCCATCCTGAAGGGTATAGGACCGATGCGGGATCAGCTTTTTTCCATTGATAAATGTACCGTTTAAACTTCCTTCATCAGTCAGCAGATAGCGCTCTCCCTCACGGGCCAGCATGGCATGATGACGGGAGGCGACCTTGTCCCCGGTCAGGGCAATCATGTTTTTCGAGGAACGACCAATAGAGGTTAACCGATGGAGCAACACATGTTCCTGAAGTACCTGCCCCTCCAGCTTCACCAGCAGCCGCGCAGGAAGTGGCTCCGGCTCAGGAGGTGGCACCGGGATCACGCGCTCCGTTTCAGCCTCCTGAGGTGACTCTTCACGCAGACGATAGCCACACATCATACAGAAAACATCGTCCGGTCGCACCCAGGCGCCACACCTCGGACAATGCGGGCCTTCAACGGGAAGTGGTGTGGAGGAATGCAATTGAAGCGGCTCAGCAGCGACTGGCACCGAACCAGAGGCAAGCTGCTCGCCCCCGGAAAAAGCCGGAACCGGCGTCTCCCTGTCTCTTTTCTGCACTATGTAGAGCAAGAAAGCGAGTATCGGGATCAGCACAATCAACAGAAGCACGGCCAGAAGCAGAATCATCTCAACCGTTAACGGCGGAAATACCTGTAGAAGCAATGTCCCCATGCTGCTCACCTCTTTCCAGCAGGGATAACCAATGGTAGCTGTATAGTTCCGCTGAAAGAAGCATAACAGAAAGCAGAAAAGAATACAAGATTTCAAATCAGCAAATTGCAGGAAAGAGGTTTCGCTTTTGTTCAATCAGCAGCATTTTATTGCAGCGGGATAAGAGGCAGCAAAAGAAAGAAAAAGGCCCACAGCACAGAGGCCATGAGCCTTGTCGGGACAGTTGCGTTACAGTCCCATAACCTGAATCAATTCTTTGACGGCGTCAGCGGACTTCTCCAATGCATTCCGCTCTTCCGGCGTCAATTCGATCTCAATGACCTTCTCTATTCCTTTTGCGCCTAGCTGTGCAGGCACACCAACGAAGATGTCATTGAAGCCGTACTCTCCCTGCAAAGAGACCGCACAGGGCATAATCATCTTCTTATCCAGCAGGATCGAATCAACCATCTGTAACACAGAAGCCGACGGCGCAAAGTATGCGCTCCCGGTCTTAAGCAGCTTGACGATCTCAGCGCCGCCGTCACGGGTTCGCTGCACAATCTGCTCGATCCTGTCTGCCGGCATCAATTGCGAAATAGGGATACCGGCAACGGTACACATGCGGGCCAGCGGCACCATTGTATCCCCGTGCCCTCCAAGCACATACGCCTGAACATCGCGGACAGAAGCGCCAACTTCCTGCGCAATGAACGTGCGGAAGCGGGCGGTATCCAGCACACCGGCCATGCCAATTACACGCTCTCGCGGGAAACCGCTGACCTTCAGGGCAACCTGCGCCATCGCATCAAGGGGATTCGTCACTACAATAATGATACAATTGGGCGAGTGCTTCACCACCTGCTCTGTCACCTGCGCAACGATTTCCTGATTCTTCTTCACCAGATCATCGCGGCTCATGCCAGGCTTACGCGGAAAACCCGAAGTGATCACAACGATATCGGAATTCGCGGTATCGGCATAATCATTTGTACCGATAACCAGCGAGTCATAGCCAAGAACAGGACCCGCCTCCAGAATATCAAGCGCTTTTCCTTGAGGCATATCGGGAACAATGTCAAACATAACTACATCGGCGTAGTCACGTTCCGCCAAGCGTTGAGCCAGGGTACTCCCCACAAAACCGGCTCCGATAACAGACACTTTACTTCGCATTGACGTATTCCTTTCGACGTTGAAAAATAGATAGCCATTCACTTCTGGAAAAGAACCAGAGGCGAATAGCATCGTACATGCATTCTTATTTGCTATACGTATTGTATGCCCTGAAAGGGAGACATGGCAATTGTCTACACCTCTCTTCCTTCTTTCTTCCCTCAACAAGAAACGCCATTCCCCGCGCAAGCTCACCTGTAGTCTTGACATCCTCTCTTGCGTTCCTGCTAACGGATTTGCTCCACATCGTGTAGAAATTCCTGGGTCTGTAATACCTCCAATGAACAGAGCGGACATTGCGCCACATGGGAAGCAATCGCCTCACTCTCCGCGCCAGAGAGCAGGCCAGCACAGAAGAAGCCAAGTTGCAGGCTTGAGGGACACTGTGAACGATACAACCGACTCAAAAGCTTAAAGTGCAGTTCCTCATACTGTGCCAGCGTACTCTGACAGAGCGGACAATGTGCAACATGGCGTGCCACATTAGCAGGGAGAGGTGTACCGTCAAGCACAACTTCCATTAATCTCTCATTCTGAAAACAATTGTGCAGGTTTGTACATTCTGTCACTTCAACTTACCTCAACATATTGTTTCTCTTTTCATTCCACTTCTCTATCTCTATTACTTCTCACGTTCTATACCAATAAACGGTACACCCTGCCTGAAGTAGAGGGCTACCATCTGTCTATCGGCAACCTCGCCACCACCATGATACTCTAGCTATACACATATTACGTTTTGCAACAAGAAGACAGTTCAACTCCCTGTTCGCTTTCTCCCCAGGCAACAGAGAGCTATTTCCGCCTCTTTTCTGTGAGCGCAAAAAAAGATGGGGAAAAGGGGTTGACAAACGGCAGAGAAAAAGGTATTATACTTCTCGCAGCGAGGAAGAAACGTTGCAAAGGGGAAATTGGGGTGTCGTTCAACGGTAGGACGGCTGACTCTGGATCAGTTAATCGGGGTTCGAATCCCTGCACCCCAGCCACAAAGAGGAAGAGTGTTACTCTTCCTCTTTTTTTATTGCTCTCCTCACAGCCATAAATAGACATGTTTCTGTAGCATGAAACGTTATAGTATATTTTGGTACACCACTCATCGTTCTGAGCAGAAATACAACTCTTTTTGCTACAATGACTAAGAAACACCTGGCTTCTTTTTGCCTGTGCTACCACTTTCCAGTAAAGGTAGAACAAACGGTTGGCGGTGTGGTTTGGGTAGAGGAACATATGTTATTACCGCTTGCACGAAAACGTGTTGAGGCGAGCAAGCCCTTTCGACTATATTTTGCTTCCTGGCCTGTCTTGCTCTCTTTCGGCTCAACACTGATCAGTGGCTATATTTCTTTTCGTATCATTCAGTATCTGGGCTTTGAGGACTTCGGCACCTACATTGTATTACAGTGGCTTGCCACGCTGATACTTCCCCTGGTAAGTATTGGCTCCTCGGCCCTGACAAGCCGGGCGCTGGCCGAGTTGCAAAGCCGCGAAACTCCGCGCATTGCTGCCGGTATTTTTTACCTGCTCTGGTCCCGGCAATCACGCGCAGCATTGCGCTTTATCATGCTGATCGTGCTTGGTGTCTATCCCCTGGCGCTACTCCTTCATCTTCCGTGGCACCTGCTGTTCCTGGCAAACCTGGCAACGCTTCCCATGCTCTTTAACAGCATTGCAGGCATCGCGCTTTCCAGCCAGCGACGCCGCGATCTGCTGACGCTGCTTCAGCTCTTCAATGCGCTGCTGACGCTCTTTCTCTTGCTCTGGATCGAGCAACTTCAGGAGCAGAAGCTTCTTTTCCTGTTCCTCATCAATGTGATCGCAGGAGCGCTTACGCTCGCGGTTGCGATCTACTGTGTGACCCAGTTACTCCCGCTGGACCATCCGATGCGCCCGGGGATCTTTCTGCGCGAACGGCTACTCAAGCACTGCTATAGCTCCCTGAAAGAGTTTGTACCGGATAGTATCATCTGGCAAAATGGCGAATATTTCTTTCTCCTCTTCTGGCAGCCACACTCGGCCATCGGGATCTATGCACTCAGCGTCTCGCTCAGTACCTGGATTATGCGGGCCGTCCCACACCTCTTTTCGCTTGTCCTCTATCCTTTCCTGACGCGTTCCCTCAGACGCGCTGCACGGCCACAGGATATGTTTCTACGCCATTCCTGTTATCTGGCACTTGTAGCCATTCCGCTCTTTTTTCTTGCTGCTCTTCTCGTACCCATCATCGTTGAGTTCCTTTTTGGGCCCCAGGTGTACCCGTTTGTCCTGCCTTTCTATATTCAGCTTCTGGCGAGCGCCGTCGGCTGCGTTGCCACCGTCAGCTACACCTACCTCGCCTCTCTGCCTCAGCGAAACTATCTCTTGCGCCTGAACTGGTGTGCAGCGCTGCTCAAGCTCGTGCTGGCCGGTCTCCTGATTCAGGTCAGTGGCACGCTTGGCGCCGCGCTGGCCTGTAGCTGTGCTCAAATTTTCGCGGCGGGCGGCGCTATCTGGCTCTGTCATCATGCCTTGAAATGCTCAAATGTTAATGAGCTCCCTCCGGGACTGCATGTATAAGAGAAAGGAGCACTCATGACGCTTCAACACCCCAAACGACAGGAACAACAAGCATCTGTCTTTCCTCGCATCAGCGTCATCCTCTGTACCTATAATCGTCAATCCTTGCTCCTGAGCGTCCTGCGGAACCTGTATCAGCAAACACTCCCCTTCTCATACTTTGAAGTGCTGATCGTCGATAACAGCTCAACCGATATGACGGCAAAAGAGGTGCAGCGCCTGGTACATGAGCTACAACGCAAAGATGCAGAGGCTCGCACATCCTGGCGCGTCTTCTACCTCTCCGAGCCTCGCAATGGGCTGGCTCATGCCCGCAACCTGGCGATTACAAAAGCCAGTGGGGAGATCCTCGTCTTTCTGGACGATGATGTTATTGTCAACAACGGGTTTCTCAAGGCGCTACTGCATACCTACGATACCACGACAGCAGCGGCTGTGAGCGGACGCGTGGAACTGCATTGGGAAGGCCGCCGCCCATACTGGGTTCATGATCGGATCTTGCCTGATCTCGGCTATTTTGCTCCCACCGAGAAGCGCACTCGCCTGACAGAGGAGACTGTCCCCAGTAACTGCTGCTTCTCTATCCGCGCTTCGGTGCTTCACGCGCTGGACCTCTATTTTATGCCTTGCCTGAACAAACGCAATCGCTTCCCGATCAACCTGGATATTGAGCGCATCTGTATCAGTCTACAGCAAGCGGGCTATGAGCACTGGTATGAGCCCGAAGCGATCGTCTATCACCGAGTTCCGGCAGAGCGCATCCAGCCCTCATTCTTTATCGGGCGCGCCTACTGGCGTGGATGCGCCGAAATCCTGGAAGAGTACGTGATCCCGGCATACCTTCAGGGAAGGCTGCTCTCTTTTCAGTTGCTTCTGTGGGAGGGACTCCTTTCCTTCCTGAACTGGCTACTCTACGCCATCTTCCTCCACCCGCTGCAAACGCTCTCTCAGCCCTCAACTGGTGAACGGCTGCACCATGCCATGACACAGGCCTATCTCAGTGGCCGCTACCGGCAGGTGTTCAGTCTCCTCTGGCAGCCCGCAGCATTGCTAGAGAGTCCATCAGCGCTCTTTGTCCAATCCTCTCTGGAAGAGGGACCGCCACCTGAGCTCTGGGAAACCTTTTCTCCACGCCCAATCATCCATTGCGGTCATCGCATTCCGCTCTGGTGGCTCTGGCATAACCGTGCGCCACAAAAAGGGGAAGCGAGCCGCGCTCTGCTCCATATCTACCGACCAGGTGCCTTTCAACTGACCTACAGACAGCGGCTTGCCCTCCGTCTGCGGCTGCATCTTGCCCTGCGATTTGGTATTCGGCTTCTTACCACCGATGGCGGAGGCTGGTGGCAAAGCGCCTCTCATCGCACGGCGATGCCCCGAAAGGCTCTTGAAGGCTTTACTCTGCGGCATAGCCATCAGATTATTACCTTTGCCGGAGATGCAGCCCGCCTGTATCAAGATCCCACGCTCGGTCAACGCACCCTCTGCTGTCCCTATCCGGGCACAACTGGCCCACAGCTCTTACCATCTCGGGCCCTAGCACACGCAGAACTCGGCCTGCCAGAACATAGCGGCTTTGTCTACCTTTGCTTTGCTCACTATCACACGGAACTTGAACTGCTCTATTTGCTGACAGCCTTTATCGCGGCGCGAAATAGTGCCTCGACGCCGCTTGAACTGTTGCGACCACAGGTCATCATTGCAGGCCTTCCAACGGATACAAATCAGCCGCGCCAGTTGCTTCAGCTTGCAGCGAATGCGTCCGACGTGCATCTGTTCTTTGACGAGAAACCGCTCACAAACGCGCAACTCGGACAGTACCTCTCGGCAGCCGATGCACTCGTGCAGCCTCACCAACCTATCGCAGCCGCTGGAGAACTGGCGCTGACCTGGCTGGCTCTGCTCCATAGACGACAGGTGATTGTTCCAGCCCTGCCGCGCTTTCAGGGAACCCTCCCTCCACAGCACTGTATCTTTTATCTGCCTGAAAGCCGGGCATCTCTAATCGAGGCGCTGTTGTCGGCAGCCAGAAATGCGGCACAGGAGCGCGTCGGCATTTGCGATGAAACGTATTCCTGGCAGACCTATAGTGCACTGATTCAACAGCTCTATCAGCGCTATCTCTTTCCCGCTCAATAGCCTGATCTTACCTTTCTCATGGCACACATGGAGCGAGAGCCGTGATCTTCAGTATAATGGGGAGAAAGAGAAGATCATTAGCCCGTGTGGCCTATGAGCTGAAACAAATACCAGAGAATAACGTACAACATGGCATGTTGCGCAAAAAAATTCATATTGACAAATCTCAATGCTACTTCCTTGTGTTGATAGGCGTAGCGGGGTTGCTGCGGCTTCTTCTGATCTATGCACACTGGCCTACAACCGATAGCGACGAGAGCGTTATCATGCTGATGGCGCAGCATATCGCCTTTCAAGGAGAGCATCCCGTATTCTTCTACGGACAGCCCTATATGGGAGCGCTGGAAGCCTATATTGCCGCTCCTCTCTTTCGCGTGCTCGGACCTTCTACTCTTCATGCTCGCCTCGGGCTGATTCTACTCTTCCTGCTCTTCCTGGTCGCGATGTATATGCTGACGACCCGGCTTTTCAGCAAGGGGCTGGCGCTCCTGACGGTTTCGCTCCTTGCCCTGGGAACACCGGATATTTTCCTGTATCAGCTTCGAGCCTACGGGCGCTACCCTGATATTCTCCTGCTTGGAGCGCTGATCGTCCTTTTTACCAGTCTCCTGACCACGCGTACCTTTCACCCGAGGACCCGGCATATACTCTATACGGCCCTCGGCGTCACGATAGGGCTGGCGCTCTGGATCGATCAGATTATTTTGCCATATGTGGGGCTCTCGCTGCTCACTATCTTGCTTTTTCGGCAGCAGGATCTCCGTCACCGGTCATGGCTCAGTTTGCTGCTCGGCTTTCTGGTTGGTGCTGCGCCCCTGCTCTACTACAACGTGACAGCGCCAATTGACCGTAACTCGCTCAATGTGCTGCTGGACATCAATCGCAGTATTGCGGCGAAAATGGAAGCTCAACACCTTCCGGCAATTCGCAAGCCCATCGGTGCCCTGTTGATCGCGCTTCCTGCTGCGACCGGCCTCACGTCATCCTGCACCGCTCATGATTTCCCGTTCTTTGGTACCACATCGTCCGCCTTCTGCGTCGTCACTCATGGCCTCTGGTCGCTTGGTTTTCTCTGTCTGCTAGGCGGAACATGTGTCTTCACCATACGAGCATGTATCCGGGCTTTCAAGCACACAGCGGACAAGGAGCGAGCTGCGCTGCTCTGCAATCGTCTGATCCTGCTTCTGGGGGCGGCAGCGATTTTCGTGCTCTACCTGAACAGCGCCTCGGCCGCGGTCGATCCGGCGCCGACATCTCGCTATCTCTATAGCATGAGTCTGGCCACGCCTGCGCTTCTCTGGCCACTCTGGCAGGGGATGAGAACGTTTCCTCGGGTGAGCACGTGGCAACGGAAAGCGATTGCCCTGCTCGCCGGTGCGTTGCTGGCGCTTTGCACGGCATTCTTCTGTGCAGGTACCTATCGGACCTTCGCGGATATTCCACGTGCGCAACAGATTCAGCAACAGCAAACCGAGCTGGTTCAATACCTGCTTCGTCACCATATTACACGGCTCTATACCGAATACTGGACGTGCAACAAGCTTATTTTCCAGAGTCAGGAGCAGGTTATCTGTGCGGTCCTTGACGAGTCGCTACGCCCGGGACAGGATCGCTATACGCCCTATCTTGAGCGCGTCAAGGCGGCCTCAAATCCGGCGTATCTCTTCCCGCAGCATTCACCACAGGCGCAGCGTTTTGAGCAAGAGATATACGCACATCAGAAGCATACGTTCCGTCGTGAGCTCGTTGCAGGCTATGTTCTTTACTATCCGCATCAGGAATGAAGGCGAGAAAACCAGTTGATGGAATGACAGTTGACCTCGGTTTCCGCTATAATGTGGAGCGATGGGTTATGCGATGAGTTATAAAGATACATTCCGCTGCGTGTGAAAGAAGCACACGCGATACCGGAGAACAGGCGAAACACGTCGCAGTCATAGAACTCCACACCAAAAAGACAAAACCTGTACTGAAGCCAGTTTGTAATTATGCATAAAGAGGGTTGAAAAGTTGAAACGTTCACACCTACTGCGCGAAATTGTTGAGATCCTTGCACTCGCATTGTTGATCTTCCTGGTGGTTCGTCTGGTGGTTCAGAGCTATCATGTCGATGGTGATAGTATGAGCCCCAGTCTCCAATCAAACCAGAACGTTCTGGTCAATAAGATGGCCTATCTGTTCCGAGGGCCAGAGCGGGGTGACGTTATTGTGTTCCACTATCCTAAAGAACCCAATGTCGATTACATCAAGCGTATCATCGGGGTTCCGGGCGATACCATTCGCATTGATAGCGAACATGTCTGGGTGAATGATGTACAGCTCAACGAACCCTATATCAAGGAAGCAATCAACCCATATGCGAAATCATGGAAGGTTCCCGCTGACAACTATTTTGTCCTCGGAGATAACCGACCTGTCAGTAAGGACTCCCGCTACTGGGACTTCGTGCCAAAAGAGTACATTGTTGGGAAAGCGGTACTTGTCTACTGGCCCACGGATCAGTGGAAATTCATTGATACGTACTCAAACACCTTTGCGCCCATCACGACAAAGCAGTAGCCTCTTCTTGCTCTCTGATGAGCCGCATCGGGAACAAGTGCTAACTGGCGCAGCATATGGGGTGGAGTGAATTTGAAAGAACGAAAGAATGGGCTTGAAATGAAAGATGTAGAAGGAAAGACAGCACGACAGCGAGCCGAGGGACAGACACAGGCAGCGAATCCCAAACGCACCGCCATCATCTACGGCCTGGGCATCGGCGTCATCGGTCTTATCATTAATATTGCGTGTGCGTTTGCCAGTTCGCCGATTCTGGAGCAGCAGAAGAATGTCCCGACCGCCAACGCGCTGACCTATATCGGTCTGGGACTGAGTTGTCTGCAAGTGATCCTCAATCTGGCGCTCTGCTTTATTGGCGGGTGGTTTATCGGCAAACGCTTTCTCAATGGACGGCTTGGCTTCTGGACAGGCAGCATCTCAACACTGCTCGTCTATATTGTCAGCACAGCGCTGAACTGGATTCCTGGCTACCCTGGAAATCAGTCAACGGTGTCGTCTCCAACAACCGAATCTCCTATTCCCGCACCGCTCGGCGGTATTCTGCTCCTCCTTATCGGAGTCTTTGTCGTATTTATTATTGGGGGCATTTTCGGGCAATGGGGATCAACCCGCGCCGCCTACAAGTATAGAGCCCAGTATGCCGCCGCAGAGGAAGAGGAGGCGGAGGAGGACTAAACCACAGAGAGGATCTGATAAAGGGTGAAGCGACTACACATTCGTGAAATTCTCGAAATCGTGGCGCTTGGTCTGCTGATCTTCGTAGGATTTCGCTTTATTTTACAAAGTTACCAGATCAACACGCCCGCGATGGAACCGGCACTGTCAACCAACACCTCGGTTCTGGTGAACAAGGTTGCGTATGTCTTTCGGGGGCCTGAACGCGGTGACGTTGTTGTCTTTCGCTACCCGCGCAACCCTGATATTGAGCTGATCGCTCGCGTTATCGGCCTCCCTGGCGATACCATTAAGGTGAATAGCCAGCAAATCTGGGTGAACGGCAAGGAACTGAAAGAGCCGTATGTGAAAGATGCAACGAACCCAATCGCTAAAACCTGGAAGGTTCCAGCAAATCAGTATTTTGTCATGGGGGATAACCGTTCGCTCAGCAATGATTCGCGTCGCTGGGATTTTCTCCCGAGCGGCTATATCGTCGGCAAGGCCGTCGTAGTCTACTGGCCCTTCTCCCAATGGCAGATTGTCAATTCGTACTCGGATACCTACCGCTAGACGAAAAAAGAAGCTCTATCGTTTTGAAGAGACGATAGAGCTTTTCTCTATTTGGCGTCGGTCTATTATGACTCAGTGATCTCAATCGAGTTGATCGCATCACCGGGCTGGCGGTCGAAGCGCGGGTCACGCTCGCGAATAGACTTCAGCACATCCATTCCCGTGGTCACTTTACCGAAGACAGCATGCTTGCCGTTCAGGTGCGGCTGTGGAGCATAGGTGATAAAGAACTGGCTACCATTGGTATTCTCTCCGGCATTTGCCATCGACAGAATACCGGCGCTATCATGCTTGAGCTCCAGAGCGCTCTTCTCGTCGTTAAATTGATATCCCGGGCCACCTGCACCGGTACCGGTCGGATCGCCGCCCTGAGCCATAAAACCACCAATAACACGATGGAACGTTGTTCCGTTATAGAAACCCTCGCGGGCCAGGAAGACAAAGTTATTGACGGTCACTGGCGCTTTATCAGCAAACAACTCAACCGTGATGTCCCCTTTGGCAGTATGGAAAATCGCCGTGTATTTCTTGCTCGGGTCAATCTGCATCGCTGGTGGAGCGCTGTATCGCTTTGCCACTATGAACCTCCTTTGACACTCCTCACGGCTCAAGCCGTGGGATTCTTCATTCAGCCAGCATGCTTGCAAGCCGCCGCTGTGCGACAACCCGTAGAGGCACGCTGTCCAGAAGGTTTGACGAGTTTCCCTCGTCGGTTCCCGCCTGCCCGCCGGTACCTGTTCGTGAAAACGAGTATCGCAGCAGGCGAGGTCTCCTGTCAAGCGATGTTCACGTTCTCCCCTCCCGAGGATGTAGATGCGCATGCATCCCCATAGCTTGAGCCAGGAGCCTTCTGGTGCTTTCAAGTAAAGAATGAATGCATTCACTTCTTCCGTACGCTCCCGACCAGGAGACCGGAAAGAAGCAATGCATTCATGCACAAATTTGTTCTATTGTACCACCGACCCCCTCAGGTTCAAAATCCTGGATCTGCTCATCACCAGATGGGGCCAGTCGATGAACACCGCTTACTTACTTGCAGGAACTACCACGACATGGTTAATCAGGTCTGGCGCAGGCTGCGGAGCATTCTCGTCATCAGGATTCGGTCCCTGAATGGCAAGGGCAACGTCCATACCCTTCACAATGCGCCCGAAGAGGTTGTATTCCTTCTGCAAGGCCTTACTGTTGTCGCTGGTATTGATGAAAAACTGGCTACCGCTGTTCTCTTTCTCGCCGCTCTTCTTTGCCATTGCCAGCGTTCCGGCGGTATACTCACTCTTCACCGTCTCTGCCGGGATCTTATATCCGGGATCACCAGTGCCATCGCCCTTAGGATCGCCAGTCTGAGCGATATGCATGGTGCCGGTCGTCAGCACGCGATGGAACTTGATACCATCATAGAACTTGTTCTGGGCCAGGAAGACAAAGTTGTTCACCGTCTCAGGAGCCCAGTCGGGACGCAATTCAACAACAATCAAGCCACGCTTGGTATTGATGCCTGCACAATACGTCTTGTTCTTATCAATGGTCATAGCAGGCGCCTTGTCATAACTATGCTTGATTTTAGCAAACTCTTCGTCGGAAGGGGCAGGTGAGCTATTCGTAATCTGCTTGACGATATCATCCTTCACGCAAACGGAATCGGTCATTGCCTTCTGTTGCTCAGCGGGCATATTCTTGACAGTCACGGTCGCAGTTGCCTGCGCGTTCGCCAGAATCGAGGCATCAGCCGTCGCGGTTGCGGTCGCGTTGGCCGCAGTCTCATCTTTCTTCGGCGCGGGCTGCGCAAAGGGACCCCAGTGGTTAAAATAGGCCAGGAAAGTGCCCACTGCGACCAGGATAATCAGCAGGCTGATAGTCGTCGCCCAGGGATACCGTGCCAACCCACGAGCGGGAGGCTTCTGGTTCGGTGTGCGCTTCTGTGCCGCCTTGATATCTTCTTTCTTTGGCGCTGGCGGCTCAGTGTGCAGCGCTCGTTGAATACGTGCTGCTCGCTTGGACAATGTTCGTTTCGTTGACTTAGGCATGAGTTCTTAGCGATGCTCCTTATTCTCATTCATGACTTTTCAGAATGCTTGCCATTCTTGATTGAGGGAAAAACCGCCAGGCAAAGCGGCAAATAAAAGAAAGGGCCATAGCAAAAGAAATACAGGAAGGAATGCAACACTCCCGGGCGCTCTCGGCTCACGCTCCTGCTCCCTGTTCATGAGCCAGCCTATTTTAACGCTCACTCCCGATGTCAGGCCGGGGAAAGCGGGATGTGGTGCATTTAGCCTTATATCCTGAAACTCTAATTCTTTGTGCTATAATAGCTTCCCTCCCTTATCGGGTCAAGTCCTTCCGCCTGGCCTGTTCCTTCTCTAGCATCTGAAAGCGCTCCTCAGGCCAGCTCGCATTTATTCAGATCTTCTCGAAAAGGCATCGCCTACAGTGTAGCATATTCACATCCAGAGAGCCCCTTTCAGGGGTAGCAAAGTCATCCAGACACATAGACATGATTTCTAATAGCCCAGGATTCCCCCTCTCGAAACAAGAGACAAGACCAATTTTGTCAGAAACAGACCAATTTTTGGTGGATAACTTTGTTGATAACTCTGTGGATAATTGGGGATAACCCTTCTATTACGGTGGATAACTGGTTGATAACTTCTTTTTCTCTCCCGTTTTTGTTCAAAATTCCCTCACAGCACGTCACTTATCCACACAGCAAAGAGCCAGGACCTATTTGATTTTACCGGCAATATTCGGTACACTTTTTTAGCACATAAGGTTTTTTGCTCGTCTGCATTCACAGAAACAACCAGATAAACCAGAAGAATTATAGAACAGACGTCACATATTTGAAAAAATGTGATATGATAAAGAAAAGAGAAAAGCCGCTTCATCTGAACTTTACTGCGTAGCCGGGCAAAACCAGTTCAACCATCGCCGCCCTCGCTCATCAGTAGCCAGAGGGCAAGCAGGCTCAAACCATTTCAGCTCACACGCGCCCTCTGCCGATTCGGACCGAATCGGTCAGGACTCTTTGCGCCTGTTCGCGCTGAAAGGTACCAATAATCTGACAGTAGATGCTGGAGTGGAGACGTGGAAAAACTGTTGCCACAGAACATCGAGGCTGAATGTGGCGTTCTTGGAAGTATCATTATCGATCCAGATGCCATCGTCCAGATAGCCGATTTCCTGCGTCCGGAAGACTTCTACCGCGATGCACACCGGGTTATTTATAACGTGATCATGCGGCTTTACGAGCAGCAGGAACCGGCAGACTTTATTACCATCTGCGACGAACTGGAACGCCAGAACCAGCTAGAGGCCGTTGGCGGCCCCGGCTACATTACAGCGCTCGTCAATGAGGTACCAACCAGTGCCAATGTTGAGTATTACGCTCGCATTGTGCAACGCACCGCCATTTTACGCCGCCTGATTAGCGCAGCAGGACAGATCGCCGCAATCGCCTATGAGGAGAGCGACGCGGAGATTGCTCTCGATAAGGCTGAGAAATTGATCTTCGAGATCAGCCAGGGGCATACGCAGAACAATTTCGCGACGATCCGCGAAGTGCTTGACGAATATATGGACAAGCTGACGCAACTGCACGAGCGCCGGGGCAACATTGTCGGCGTCCCCACCGGCTTTACCGATCTGGATAGGCTGACCGGCGGCCTTCAGCGCTCGGACCTGATTATTCTCGCGGCACGTCCAGCAGTCGGGAAAACCAGTTTCGCGCTCAGTCTGGCCTATAATGCGGCTTCACGCTATCAACAAAACGTCGCGATCTTCAGCCTGGAAATGAGTAAAGAACAGCTTGTTCAGCGCTTTATTTCAATGGCTGCGGGCATCGATCAGCAGCGCCTGCGTACCGGTTGGATTGAGGATGAGGAGTGGGACCGCATTTTTGAGGCCATGAACAGGCTGGCCTCCCTCAACGTGTTTATTGATGATACCGCTGGCATCTCGACAATGGAGATGCGCAGTAAAGCCCGCCGTCTGATGGCTGAGCATGGCCTTGATCTGGTTGTTGTCGACTATCTACAGCTTATGCAGTCCGATATCGGTGGAAAGCGCAACGAGAACCGCGTGCAGGAAGTTTCTGAGATCAGCCGCAACCTGAAAGGGCTGGCCCGCGAACTCAATGTTCCAGTGCTGGCACTGGCGCAGCTCTCGCGTACCGTCGAGACCCGTCAGTCCAAGGTGCCTCAGCTTTCAGACCTGCGTGAATCGGGCTGTCTCGCAGGCGAAACACAGGTCTATCTCCCTGATGAAGGCATCACCCGCCCGATTGAGCAACTGAGCGGGCAAAAAGGCTTCTGTGTCCTCGCTTTTAATCCAGAAACAGAGCTGCTAGAGACACGGGAAGTCACCAATGCATTCTGTACCGGAGAGAAGCCGGTCTTCTGTCTACAGACACGCTCCGGACGCTCCATACGCGCAACCGGGAACCACAAATTCCTGACGCCCACTGGCTGGCGGCGACTCGATGAGCTTGCCCGCAATGACCGCATTGCGATTCCTCAAATGGCGCCAGGATCAGGCATCGACTGGGATACAGTCGTTACCATAGAACCAAACGGCCAGACAAAGGTCTATGATCTTACGGTTGAGGGATTGCACAATTTCACCGCAAATGACATCATCGTCCATAACAGCATTGAGCAGGACGCTGATATTGTTATGTTCATTTATCGCGACGAGGTCTATAATCCCGAGACCGAACGCAGGAATATCGCCGATATTATCGTCGCCAAACATAGAAATGGCCCGGTGGGAGATGTCAGTCTCTTCTTCCAGGCCAGCCAAACAAGATTTGCTGATCTTGAACTACAGCCACCTACAGAAGAAGGATAAGAAGTAAAGGTGGTAGAGCTTATGACTGGATTTGTCGGGTTTCCAAGTGGAAAGAATAATCCCTATATCCCAATACCTGAAGTCTTTTTCACGCAGGTATTGCCAGAAATCGAGGATATGGTGGAACTGAAGGTCACCCTTCACCTGTTCTGGATTCTGGCTCAAAAACGGGGAAACCCGCGTTGCATCAGTGACCGCGAACTACAGCATGATCAGGTCCTGCTGCATAGCCTGCGGCGCCGTGGCGATCCACGTCCGCCAGAAGAACGACTTCAGCAGGGATTAGAGCTTGCCGTTGCCCGCGGAACCCTGTTACGCGCTCATCTCCGCTTGATCAGTGAGGGAAGCGATCAGGCGGCAGTCATCTACTGGTATTTTTTTAACACGGCTCGTAGTCGGAAAGTTGTAGAAGAACTTCAAGGGGGTGAGATAGTGCCGGTTCGCATGCTCGACCAGGAGCAGCGAGTCCATACCGAGAGAGAAGAAACTGCTCTTTCAGTAGAAGAGTATGCTACATCTAGAGGTCTTGTTTCTCCATCAAATCAAGCGCTTACAGACGTTGAAGTTCATGTAGAACGACCGAATATATTCAGCTTATATGAACAAAATATTGGTCTCTTATCACCTATGGTTGCCGATGAACTCAAAGATGCAGCCACGCACTATCCACCGGGCTGGATTGAGCAGGCGTTTCGTGTGGCTGTCGAACAAAATAAACGAAAGTGGTCTTATATTCGCGCCATCTTGCGGCGCTGGGAAACGGAAGGCAGGCATTAAATGGAAAGCCTGAATAGTATTCTTGGACGAACACGGGGGCGTTTCACACAAATGGATCGCTCCCGCCAGCAGCACTCCCGACAGCAGGGCTCTGTCCGTGATTCCCTTTCAGAGCAGCGCGTTCGGCGGGGACAACATACAACGCAGCAGTACTCACAGCAGCAAATGCCGCCAAAGGCACAGCCGCCAATAGCACCCAAAACGCACTACACCTATCAGCAGGATGCCGATGTGCTGTATCAGGACGAGGAAGACTATCTTCCTCAGATGCCCTCCTATACCAAAAATCGCAATACACGCTCTTATCCGCAACCCATCCAGAAGACCCGCCCGATACCCGATTATATTCCCGAGGAGAGCACTCCTCATTTGCAGGCTGATGTGGTAGATGAGTATAGCAACATATGGCCCGAAGAAGATGACGCCATCGGCTCAATCCAGCATGGAGACTGGGAAATGGTTGGACAGGGATATCTGCCGTATCAGGCAGAAGAGAAGACCATTGTCGAGCTACCAGGCAAACAGTCCTATATCAATAACTACAATACCTATGCCCAGCGCAATACGCGCGATCTGAGCGACATTGTCGAGCAGGAACCCTATACCCGCCCTGCATCCCGTGCACCGCGTAACACCGGACTACCGCTGCCACAAGAGCAACCGTATAAAAGCCAGCGTGTCACACAGCCTTTGAATAACCAGTTTGTGACCAATCACGCGCAAGGGCAGGAGCGACAGCAATACAAAGCTCCAGTTACGCGACCAAAACCAACTTCGCGGGCGCCTCAGCCTCGATCGCAGCAAGCGCTCATTCCCAGTAAGGCGGTGACACCGGCGGTCACTACCGGCACAACCAGCCAGAAAACGATTTGTCCGCGCTGCCGGGGTGCCGGGTTTCTCCGGGTCGATGTTCCCTTCGGGCATCCCTCGTTCGGGAAAGCTGTCCCCTGCGCCTGCAAACTTGCCGAGCGAGAAGAGAAGCGCCGTCAGGAACTTCTGGAGCTCTCAGACCTCTGGGCCTTCCGGGAGAAAACCTTCGAGAGCTTTAACCCGAATATTCCCGGCGGACATCCCTGTCTGCATGAGGCGTTTGAGGCTGCCTATACCTTCGCGCATGCTCCGCAGGGCTGGCTACTGCTGGTCGGGCCGAACGGCTGTGGCAAAACCCATCTGGCGGCAGCGGTCGCCAACAAAATGCTCAATGATGGCTCGGTTGTGCTATTTGCAGTGGTCCCTGATCTGCTTGCACACTTGCGCGCAACCTTCGCGCCCAACTCAACCGAGGTATACGATCAGCGCTTCTCGAAAATGAAAGAGGCCCACCTTCTGGTGCTGGATGATCTGGGTGCGCAACAGAGCTCGCCGTGGGCCAACGAGAAGCTGTTCCAGTTGCTCAACTATCGCTACAATGCCAACCTGCCAACCGTCATCACAGCAAACCCGCAGGGGCTCAACACAATTGATGAGCGGCTCCGCTCTCGCCTCGGTGACATTGGCCTTGTCGAGCGGGTTGTGATGCAGGGTGCGCAGGATTTTCGCCCGCGCAACTATCGCAAGCATTAGCGCTTGTCCTCTGACTATCCAGGCTGCTTTTTCGCAGGAGTGGGGAAATACCCTGCTTCTGCGTATATCATCTGCAAAGCCGAAAGATACCGGCAAGATGTCTATTTCCGTCGATACGCTGTAACAAAAGAAGGCTTTCTTGCCTTTACTCCGCTCAAGTGCTATCATAACGTTAACAACTGTCCCCGCTTTCGTGGGTCTCCTCAGCACACTTGGTTGTTATATAACCGGACAGCATTCTCACTCAATTGAGAGAAAGTGCACCGTGATAGATAGTAAGGAGCAAACATGGGTAGTGTATTCAATCCACGCGATCCAAAATGGATCAAAGAGTCCCGTGGATTTCTTGAGCCGCGAGGTATTCTTCCTCACGTGATCGAGACAACTCCACGAGGGGAACGCGCCTGGGATCTCTACTCGCGCCTGTTAAAAGAACGCATCATCTTTATTGGTTCGCCAATCGATGATCAGGTAGCCAACAGCGTCGTCGCACAGTTGCTCTACCTTCAGAGCGAGGACGCAACTAAAGACATTCAGATCTACATCAACTCTCCTGGTGGAAGCATCTATGCCGGTCTTGCCATCTATGACACCATGCAGTGGCTCCGCCCGGACGTCTCTACCTTCTGTATGGGTATGGCGATGAGTATGGGCGCTGTTCTGCTGGCCGCCGGTACAAAGGGTAAGCGCTATGCACTCCCTAACTCCACCATGCTGATTCACCAGCCCCTCGGTGGTGCGGAAGGTCAGGCAGCAGATATCGAAATCACTGCCCGCGAGATTCTGCGCCTGCGCAGCAGCCTGTATGAAATCTTGTCCAAGCATACCGGCCAGACCGTCGAGCGCATCAAACAGGATTCTGACCGTAACTACTACCTGACCGCACAGCAGTCTGTCGAATACGGTCTTATTGATGACATTCTCAACCCGAGTTCCGAGGAAAAAGAAGCGTAAAGCCAGAAAGTGTCTCTACAATATGCCGTCTCTTCTCGAAGGGGCGGCATTCTTTTTCCCCTCGTGACTGATCAGAAAGCAGGACCTTGTATGCTCCAGAACTCTTCCTTTGAAGGACGCGCTATTCGTTATCTGCTCTTCGACCTGGGTGATACCCTCTGGACCAAAAATACCAGGAACTGGAAAGCGCTTGAAGCAGCGGGCAACCAGCGAGCGTCCACGCTGCTGGCCCAATTCTTTCCCACCCCGTCAAGCGGCCCTGAGAGCGGACAAAAACTACGGGAAGCCCGCGGAAACGCCATTATGCAGGCGCTACAGGCCCAGAACGAGATCAGTCCCTGCACACCTGACATCATGCGTACCGCCTGCCAGCAAATCGGCTATCCCCTTCCTACCGATGAACAGACAATAGCGCTCTTTGAAGCCCTTCGGATGCGCCTTCCTGAATCCCGGAAACTCGACGACGATGCGCTCTCTACCTTGCATACACTGAAACAACGCGGCTATCAAATTGGCATTGTGACCAACCGGCAAGAAGGTGGGCGGCTCTTTTTTGAAGATCTCAGCAAGCTTGGTCTGCTGGAAGCTATCCACCCTGACCATGTCATTGTTTCCTGCGATTACGGCCTGCGCAAGCCGCACCCGGCAATCTTTCGCGCTCTCCTGGAGACAATGGGCGCTTCGCCCGCAGAAACTATTATGATTGGTGATAACATCTACGCCGACGTTGTCGGCGCCAAACGCTTGAAGCTACAAGCCATCTGGAAGCCCCCCCCTGAAAGGCTGCAAGCGTTCCAGCAGCAGTATCCAGATCGCCCGTTGCAACTGAACGAGCTGGCCGACTTTGTCGGTCGCTATGAGGCGAAGAAGTATTCTCTTTCGTCATATAATGAGATCAAGCCATTTATGCAACCAGATGCAATGATCGAGCGAGTCAGTGAGCTGTTGCATCTTTTGCCAGAGACGGAGTGACCATGACACCCAGATTACGTAAACTGTTGTTTGAAACCCTATATAAGAATCGCTATCTGTACCGCTTCGCCAGCACCGTTCCCTTTGCCGGCCAATGGCGCGAGTGGCAGCGTCAGGTCCTGCCGCGCCTGCATGGGAAAGACGTGCTTGAGCTTGGCTGCGGCCTGGGCGATCTGCTGGCCGATATGCTTGCGGAGGGATATCAGTGTCAGGCAGTCGAACACTCCCCACAGATGGTAGCAGCGGCCCGTGATACCCTGCGCAAACGTAACGTCGGTTCGGCAAGTCTGATCCTTCAGGGGTCGGCACAAACGCTTCCCTTCAGTGATGCTTCCTTTGATACGGTTGTGAGCACCTTCCCCTCGGAATATATCTATGACCCAAACACGATAGCTGAGGTCGCGCGTGTACTGCGCCCGGGTGGTCGCATCATCATTGTAGAAGGGGCAAACCTGCTACCAGTGGGCTATATTCAGCCGCTCCTGCTCCTGTTTCAAATGCTGGTCTATGGTCCGGCAACGCTGCGCCGCAACCCCAAACAGGGAACACATACCCCGAATGGGCTAACCACGATTGTTGTTCCCGATGCGCGTTTCGGGCGGCTCATCCCGCTAGAGAAGGCCAATCTCCGCCGCCGCTCCGAAATGGTTCGGGGCCCACGCTGGGAGGTCTATATTACAATTGGCGAAAAAGCTTAACCAGTGGCTCCCTTTTCCGGTATACTATCCATGCATTCGATTATTTCTTTGCCTTACAAAGGAGTGAAAACCGTATGGGTGAATGGAATTCACAAACGGTGCAACTGAACGACATCTCGCTTCACTACTACCGGCTTGAGAACAGCGGCAAGCCCTCGATTCTCTTCCTGCACGGATACCACGATAGTGGGCGCTGCTGGCAGCATGTCGCTGAGGCCCTGGCATCAGAATATGATATGGTGATGCCCGATGCTCGCTATCATGGTTTGACTTCCGGGAGCGGTGATGTTCAGGATACAACCCTTGCTAACGATGTGCTTGCACTGATCGATTATCTGCATCTGGAACGCCCCACGTTGGTCGGCCATTCGATGGGGGCTCATGTCGCGGCCTTGGCTGCGTCCATGCGTCCCGAGCTGGTAGGCAGCGTGGTTCTGGAAGATCCGGCCTGGGAAGAGAACTTTGTGCCCGACGCAGAACGCGAGCGTATTGAACTGGAAGCCTGGAAATCTTCCACAAAGATCTATAAGACAGTGCCACAAGAAGAGGCGCTGGAAGAGGCACGCCTGGAACATCCCAACTGGGCGCTCAGCGATATTGAACCCTGGATTGAGGCACAACGAGCCTTCAATCTGGATATCTATACCGTACTTACCGATACTGCTCAGGCTCCCTGGCGAGAAACACCCTGGCGCGAGCTGGTGACACGTATTTCCTGCCCGATCCTGCTCCTCAGTGGTGAGGTCAGCCGGGGCGGATTTGTCACCCCTGCGACAGCCAGCGAAATTGTTCAGCGAGCAACACAGTGTCAGCATATCCACATTCCCGGAGCAGGTCACAACCTGCGGCGCGATAACTTTGATGCATTCATGCAGGCGCTACGCTCTTTTTTACCTGCTCAATAAAGAGCGCCCAGGCGCTGAGAATAAAGTATTTTCTGGCACTGTAGAAGTACTATCAAGTATCGATTCGCAACCAATTCACGGCCTTATACGTTCAAAGAAGCAGGTACTTGATTCCAGAATGCCCGCTGACAGAATAGGCACTGAAGGCGCTCTGCGGGCCTCTTCTGGTCCTTTTCTCGGAAAATTACGGTGCTATCTTACCCTTTTTACATACAATGCTGGATGACAATATATATCAAAATAGAAACGTGTTTTTAGTAGAGAGAGGATTTGTATCGTTTTGGGTACGCTTATACTAAAACTCTATAGGAATCGGGCACTCCGTTTCGCCATTATTGGAGGCATCGGTATCCCTGTCAATATGCTGGCGCTGGCGCTTTTCCAGTACCTTCTCGGAAACGATGCCACCTGGAAATATCTCATAGCGAACGCGGCAGCCTTTGAGGTCGGTACGATTATCAACTTTGTCCTGAACCAGCTATTTACCTACGGCGATCAGAAACCGACAACCTTGAAAGGCTGGATCATCAAAGGCTTCAAAGCACAGATCGCCAATCTCTCCGCTTTTCTAGTGGCCTATATCATCAGTTCAGGCCTGCACCTTCTTCTCCATCTGAACGAGTATATTGCAAACCCGATCAGCCTTGTACTCAACTTCATTTACAAGTATCTGGTCTCTGACAAGTTCGTGTTCCGCACCACTAAACAAAAGCTTGAGGTTGAAGAAGTTGCCTCATAGCAGTAATTGCTCTGGCTCGCTTCCCTCAAGGTTGGCGAGCCAGTTTCATTTCGGGCTCACGGCTGCTCCTGAAGCGAGAGAAACACAACCAACAAAATGCAGGTCAGCATAATGGTCAGAACAAAGCAGAGCAAGAGCAAAGTTCGCATGTTATGCTGTGTATGTCCGATTCTTCTGAGTAACAGGGAATCGGTGCTCAGACGCCGCTCCGGTTCTGGCTCCTTTGCCTCCGATTTCTGTGCTGGCTCATTTGCGGGCAACTGAGCCGATACCCTCCGCTGTCCTCTCCGTTCCACCCGTGCCAGATACAGCGATTCCCTCCTGAGATAGCGTTCTTCCAGCCCGGGAAGCACTGGCTCCTCATCGCTAGCCTCTTCCTGTGGCTCTTTCCAGCCCTGTTCTGTAGCCGGAATAGAGGCCATTGGGAAGGCCATCTGTTCCGCATCCTTCTGCTCTATCTGCCGGAGTTTCTGCACATAGCGCTGATAGGCACGGCGCTCTTCCAGCGTCGAGATACGATCCAGCGCAAGGTAGAGCGTCTGCGCATTCTGAAAGCGATACATCGGTTGTGAACGGGTTGCCAGATTGATGAACGCCTGTAGCGCAACCGAGATATCGGCATGAATCTGACGCGGTGCATCGAGCAACAACGACGCCGGAGAGAGCCGTTCACCGCCGATCATTTCGTGCAATAGTACGCCCAGACTGAACAGATCCGAGCGCCCGTCAGATTGCCCCTCGCCCTGATACTGTTCAGGAGCCACATAACCGGGGACCCGAAGATCTTGCGTGTCGCTGTACTGCCCCTTCTTGAAGTAGCGCGCCATGCCGAAATTCACCAGCATGAGTGTGCCGCCAGGCGTCAACACAATATTGGAGGGCTGCAAATCCCGAAAAATAATAGGTGGCTCCTGTCTGTGCAGATAATCCAGCACATCGCAGAGCTGCATAGCATAGTGCAACGCTTCCAGTGGCGGCAGGGGCGCGTGATGGCGGAGATAAGCGCTAAGTGTCGTGCCCGGGATATAATCCGTCACCAGATACCAGTAACCGTCTTCAAAAAAATAGTCATAGAGGGTAGGAATTGCCGCATGATGCAGGCGAGTCAGCAATAACGCCTCGCGGAGAAAGCGATCCGTCAACTCACCACCACTGGAAGGAAAATAAAGTTCGCGCGCGGTACGCTCACACTGCTGAGCCGGGGAGCGCTCCCGTAACGCGGCATCAAGTTCCGCTATGACGGTCTCCGGCAAAGGACTATCGGCCCGGGATTGCTTGAGCGCAAAGGGGATATGCAGTGTGGTATGTATTCCCATGTAGGTCTTACACTCATTGCCGTACTCAAGGACCCGTCGCACCAGATATTCGCCATCATGCAAAGTACACCCGAGTAAAGCATCCTGCTGTGGGATAACACTTTTTCCCTGTAACATTACCTCTCTTCCTCCCTACCACAATACAGGTTCTCTATTTATAGTAATAGGAACCATCCATTTTAGCAACAAGTAAGCAGTATAATAGAGATAAAAAAGATCTACACAAAAGCAAACAATAATATCTCGATTGTTCCACTTTGAACAAGCAATAATCGGTAGAAAGGCGAGCAAGAGAAAAGGGTGCATACATTTTTGTACACACCCAGAAAACATGACTGTATTTCGAGAATATCCCCATTGCCAGCAAGGAGCATCAATGGACAGTTTCAAAAATAAGCGGCAATGGTTGTGTGGGCTCCTCGCTCCATGCGTAACACGCCAGTACAGCGGGCTGGATCGCTTCAGCCTCGGCCACGGTGCGAGCATGAATTTCAAGCAACGCATCCCCGGCATGCACATAGTCGCCGATCTTTGCCTGAAGCACAAAGCCGGTGCGGTGGTCAATCGGTTCCCCTTTTCTGACCCGGCCTGCTCCCAGGTGCATGCTGGCTCTTCCCATCTGTTCAGCCTCGATAGCCGCAATATAGCCACTACGGGGCGCTTTCACTATCAGGCGAGCAGGGGCCGCGGGAAGCTTTTCGGGCCGCTCAATCATGCTGCCATCGCCCCCTTGTGCCGCAATGACCTCGGCAAGCTTCGCGACAGCCTCGCCTCGCAGGATTACCTGCATTACCTGCTGGTGCGCTTCCTCCATATTCGGGGCTTTTCCGGTCATTACCAGTAACTCCGAAGCCTCATAATAGCAGAGTTCGCGGACGTCGGCAGGCCCTTCTCCGCGTAAAATAGCGATAGCCTCAGCCAGTTCCAGTGCGTTCCCGATCGCAGCCCCAAGCGGCTGCGCCATCGATGTCAGCGTCGCGACCGTATGCATACCCGCCTGTTTTCCGATCGCAACCATAATCTGTGCAAGCTCACGTGCTTGTTCGACCGGTTTTAACAACGCGCCGCTCCCGAACTTGACATCTAGCAGCAGGTGAGAGCAGCCAATAGCCAGCTTTTTGCTCATAATACTGGATGCTATCAGTGGCAGGCTCCCAACAGTGCCCGTAACGTCACGCAAGGCGTACAGCTTGCCATCAGCAGGAGCCAACTCCTGTGACTGCCCAGCCAGAACTAACTGATGTTTTTGCAGCGTATCGAGGAACTCTTGCTGTGAAAGCTCTACTCGAAAACCAGGGACCGACTCCAACTTATCGAGCGTGCCACCAGTATGACCCAATCCGCGCCCGGACATCTTCCCCACAGCAACACCACAGGCCGCGACCAACGGGGCAACCGCCAGCGTCACTTTATCCCCGACTCCTCCGGTGCTGTGTTTATCAACTACAGGTGAAAGTGTATCGCGTATACGCAACTGCTCACCAGACTCAACCATAGCGGAGGTCAGCGCATGAACTTCGTCTGTGTTCATGCCTTGAAGGTACACGGCCATCAACCACGCCGCGACCTGATAATCAGGGATCTGATCTCGTGTATAATGTTCGATAAAGTGGCGGATCTCTTCCGCAGAGAGAATCCGCCCATCCCGCTTCTTCGCGATAATATCTACAGCTTGCATCTTCTTTTCTACTTCATTGTTCTACTTCAATAGAGAGGCCCTATTTTTCGGTCAACACAATGCGCAGCGCATCGCTTTCAAACCCGGTTCCAGTCTCAATCTCATAGCGACTGATAAGGTCGCTCCCAAGGCGAACATTACGATTATATTCTATCTGCCCATTGGTATAAGTATAGGCTCTGTCTTCCTGGGGATGGACCCCCTGAATCACCAGAATATCATAGGCATCTGAACGATACGCTCTCAGCGCCTTGTAGAGAGTCGCGACCTGCTGCCACTGCGCACAGTGCGCATAGGCAATACGCACAACTTTCTTCCGTCCATACGCTACCGTATCGTCAACAACCCGATACTCCAGCGCGCCCTGTGCCAGCGCTTGCAACTGTCCGACCGTCTTCGGAGGGAAAGGTGCGGGCGGATCAGGAGCAACCGGGGGAGTTTGTACCGGTAGACGTACTGGAGCAGGCGCTTCAACCCGTTGAGTGCCCAGACGACGCTTGGCGCTGCGGGCAGCGACCGAAGGAGCTTCAGGCGGCACGGCTTGCTGCCGGGGAGGCGGAGGAGCGAACGACTGAGGCATTGGTGGTACTGGCATCTGCGGTCGGGGAGAATGCGGCTGAATCAGGAGCCGACCGCAACGAGGACAAACAGTAGCGGTGTCCTGATTCACATTGCCACAAAACGGACAACGCATGTATCATCTCCTGCATCTTCGCTGATTGCATCTATAGACATCAAGCATATAGCGTAGTATATCATCCCTGGCGTACAATTGCTCCCACAAGTTGAGCATTGGTTGAGGTTTTCTCAAAAAGGCGCAGCGCCTGTTCATTTGCATCGCGCCGTGGCAGATCCGCCATACGCCGCCGAATGATGGAGGCAGCTCGCAGCTCATCTGAAGAAAGGAGCCGCTCTTCCTGCCGTGTACTGGAAACACTGATATCAATAGCGGGAAAGATGCGTCGATCAGCCAGCTCACGCGAGAGCCTGATTTCCAGGTTTCCGGTCCCTTTGAATTCCTCATAGACGACTTCATCCAGACGGCTTCCAGTCTCGACAAGACAGCTTGCGATAATGGTCAGGCTTCCGCCCTGTTCCAGCGCTCGGGCCGCCCCAAATACCCGTCTGCCAATTTCCAGCGCATGTGCGTCGATCCCACCGGAGAGCGTTCGACCTCCCCGTGCATTGCGTCCGCCTCCGCGCCACATCTCAGTATTGAGATTATGCGCCCGAGCCAGCCGGGTCAGCGAATCCAGCAGAATAATCACATTGTTGCCCTGCTCTACCTCGCGCTTGGCATCGAACAGCGCCTGCTCAACAACATAACCATGTCGCGATGAGCGCTGATCGAAACTGGATGCATAGACATGCACCATTGGCCCACGAATCTCAGAGCGCCATTCCGTCACCTCTTCTGGTCGCTCATCAACCAGACAAAGATATAGACTTGTTCGGGGATAATTCTGTTGGACCGCCGTTGCAATCTGGCGTAAAATGGTCGTTTTTCCTGTCTGTGGCGGAGCGACGACCAGCGCTCGCTGTCCAAATCCGACAGGGATAAGCAAATCAATAACACGTGTTGCAACAGGTGTTGCGCCGGTCTCCAGCGTAATGCGTTCATGCGGATGAACCGGGGTCTGTTTCTCGAAAGGAATGTGTGTTGAAGCCACGCGCCCTCTTCCTCCTGCCTTTCTCTTTCGCGCAATAGAGGCAGAAGACCAGACTGAAAGCCCGGACCTTCTGCCGGTACATCTGCCATTTGTATTGATAGTGGGATGTGAGCTTGCCCCACACAGGACCAAACCAGAACAAGTAAGAGGTGATTGGTAAGGATGCATGAACAGTGTGTGGGTTCACTTAACATAATGACACTATCTTTTTGGAAAGGCAAGCCCTGAAGTTCTTGTTCAGGCAGGGATCAGCAGCTTTTTTTCTGCCTGAAACACCATGGCTAAAAACCGATCCAGGCTATGGATAAAGCATTCCAGCGGCCCCATGTTATTTATCACGGTCACCGGCTGCTCAAGATCAAATTCCAGTTGACAGTGATGCAGCATATACTCACGGTTACTTTTGGAATAATAGCGCCGAAAGATATCATCTGAAAATGACGGGTGGTCGTCATGTGATCTGGCCCGCTCGACACGTTCGTGAACACGAGAGATGCACGTCTCAAGATTCGCATGAATAAAAAGAATAAATGCATCTTTCAGAAAATCGGGGCTGAAGAGACTCAATGCCTGCCGATAGTCGTCACGTGCGAACTCAATTGTCACCAGATCAGCCGTTGTAGACGTCAGCCGAACCTGTTGTTCCAGTTCAATCAGCGCATCATCCAGTACCGAGAGGTCTGTTGCATTGAAGCCATTATGTTCAGTGGGCTGGAACTTTTCATGATGAATATCTGCGAGAAACATGGCACGCAGAATGTCATAATCGTTAAAATGCTGATGTTGTCGTCCGGTTTCCTGCACCATTTGCTTCAGATAGCGGGCAGCCGTGGACTTGCCACTACCCGGGCGTCCCAGTACAAACACTTTGGTAGTCATAGCTCTCTCCTCTCGGCTAACAGAGGTTATTCATCCAAATAGGAACCTGCGAACCTTCCCCCGTCAGAAGCGAAACAATCTCAACAATGGCGACAAAAATGAGAGAAGGGCGCGTTTCCCGCGCCCTAACATGGTATAAGCCGAGACAGATCTGCTACGAAGAAAGGACACAAGCTGTTGTGTCCTTTTGCAGTTCTCTTTATACGCATGTACCCAAACGATCACACACTGTCGGCCATTATTCCGCTGTTAAGCTTCACACCTTGTCTGTTCTCAGGCTTACTGGAGTTTTTTTCGTTAGCACCTTGTTAGAGATAAGTATACCGGAGACGCCAATAAAAGCACGCTCAAAGCCATAGACAACGTACCGAAAAAGGCTATTGCCGGTCGCTTGCAAATACATGTCAATATAGCAACGCGCCTATCTACTTACTTCATCCGGCCCTGCGGGAAAGTGCAAGTATCCTCGCTTATCGGGGTCCCAACTCACAACGATATTTCCCCCCTTGCGCTTTCCAATATCAAGCACCTCATCCAGAAAACGGGTGAGCAAAAGTCGAGTCTCAACAACAGCACGCTCGCCGGGATAGCGAGCAAGAATCTCTTTCAATTTGCGATATGAGTACGAGGAGACACCGAGTCGTACCGTGATATTGGTTAATGTCACCATATTTTCGGGCAGCGTTGGCTGTCCCGGTGGAATACGCTGAGGGTCTATCTGATAGGAACCACTTAGCACCGACAGCAAGAGCTCTGCTTTGGCCCGAGCCTGCTCAAGCGGCATACCTTGCAGCAGGATATAGTACCGATCCGCACTGATACGATAAAACTCACAAACAGCATCATCCTTTAACGCACGCAACTGGCCCCGGATCCGTAAGCCAACCGCTTTACTGATATCCCGCGCCATGCGATCACCATATTTATTCGCAAGGCTGCTCTGATTATCGATGTCCAGACTGATAAATGAGATATCCTTTTCCCTGATCTCCTCTCCCTCATAGATATGTTGAAGCAAGGTCTCAACATGCTCGATGAACTCATTCTCCGTCAGGAACGGGGCAAACTGCGTATCAACAATCGCGGGAGCCGCAATCATCTCGCGCAAATGGCCGACCGGTCTCATGCGCGCCTGATAGATTTCAAGCAAGATACCAACCATTGTCCCGACCATCCGTAAGACACGCTGATCCGCCAGCGAGAACGCATGCCGAGACGGTGAGGTGACGTAGATGACCGCAACCGAAACATTGTCGCGGCCCAAGACTGGCACCGCAATGGACGAGCCGAGCCGATACTCACGGTTAGGGTTCGCCAGCAAGATATCTTCTTCGGAGACCACAGGATGATAGACTATATGACCGCTCTGGAACGCTCGCAAACAGGGATCCATCGAGGCCCCTTGAGGCACAACGGCGGTACTGCCTACCTTATGCGGTGAGAGAGCGCTTTGCGCGCTGACAATCAGGCCACGCTGTTGCAGGGAAAGCATCGATAAGGGATAATCAGGCAAAAGAATGCAGCTAAAGAGCCAGCGCGGGTGATTATCAATGCCCTTTCCACCCAGCCGAATGATGGTCTCAGCCAGACCATGCAGAATGGCGTCCTGCTCATGATGCATATAATCCGGATCCGTTGAAGAGTCAAAGACATCGCGCATGCCCGGACCTAAACAACGCCGCGAAAGCTCCACATTCTCATAAAGAGGTCGCAACAACAGGCGCACGGTTTCGACGATTGGCGCCTTGAGTGTCAGACGTCTGGACCGCCGTTCCAGCAAAATATAGGTGCGGTCACGTGGTTCCTCTTCAATACTATCCTCGGTCATGACAGCAAGAGGCAGCAACCGAAAATCCGAAGCATACTCGAAGGTGGGAGCGGGCACCAGCAAGGTCTGAGATGAGCGGTTCTGATTGAGCCAGCCAACCAGCGCCTCACCAACCTGTTCCAGATCCTCAACGTTCTGAATATTCATCAGGGAGATCTGCGGATTTAAAGGTAGAACAAGACATGCTGTCGTATGGGGAAGCTCTTCGCAGAGTAAGAGCAATGAGAGACGTAGAGCATGAGAGGCAAAGAAACGCCAGAACGAATCTTCTCGGCTCAGATCCACGCGTTGATTGATCGGCAGGGTCGCAAAACCGCCACCCTCTTGCCCATAGGATATGGGCTGTCCATTTTGTCTGTGTTGCTCATCAGGAACATAAAAGGTACGCCAGATCAAATCAATATCGGGCGGAATGTCACTCGGCGCGTATCCCGCATCGATTAATTCACGAATGATTGCCAGCTTATCCAGTTCCTGAGGAGTATACAGGCGGCGTCCCTTCGGGCCAGTCGGGCGCAGGGGACGCAACAATCCATACTCTTCCCAGTCACGCAAGCGGTTTTCGCTCAAATTGAAGAGTTCAGCAGCCCGACTGATCGTCACGGTCGCCTCAGCACGCCCTTTTTCAATGTACCGTAAAACCCTTCTTTGAACGTCTTCCTGCTGGAGGTGTTCTTTTACACGCCTCATACTTCTTTCGTCCATACCGCCTCCTGCCGCGCAGAATAAAACAGATGTAACAAGAAAAGGTCTGTTTTATAGTAACATATATGTCAGAGTTTGTATAGCTATCTTCCCTCTATACAACACCAGGAAAGTTCAGAACGCGCTCAGTAAAATTCTTCTCACTCCTCTTTGTAATATAGGATAAAATTGCTAATTTCGTCAATATCCACCCAATATTGAACTGAAGCGGCGTTATCCAACTTGTCAAAGGAGTATACCAGGTAGCATCCGTTGACAATGGTATTCTCTTCGGGTAATATTACTTTATATAAGGCAGAAATTACTTATCAAACATGAACTTTCTTGACATTCTCCTGACAGCGGTACCAAAGAAAGATCGGGGATCAACTCTGTAGGCAATCATTATTCATTCTCCTTTCAGGAGGGTTTTACAAGTGAAGGCGAGCACAACTTCCTCGACACCTGTCGCAACCCGGCCACTTGATGACCAGATCTGGTACGACTTATATGTCTGGCTGCTGCCTCTTGTTGAAAAATGGGTGCGCTACGCTAATGTAGTGGCCTGGTACGGGCAACAGAAAGAAGTTTCGGAAGATATCACACAGGAAGCTGTTCTACGTACCTTCCACTACAATCAGCGCGCTGATCACGGAGAAGTACGGCCAATCGATTCTCTGAAGTCCCTGTGTAAAACAATTGCACAGAATTACTTCCGGGATCGCCGCAAAAAAGACTGGAATCTTGTACGGCCCTCTCAAGAAAATTCTGGACCTGAAGAAAGTTATCCTCATCTAGAATCGTTAGAAGATCCCTCACAAATCGCGGTCGATCATCTGCTGTTGAAAAACGTGATCACGATAGCAGCGCGTCTAGTCGTTCGTTTCCCTCCGGGACAGCGAGCAGCCTTGCTGACAGACCTCGCCCTGATCTCTGATTTTGGCGAGCAGCCTACTCTGCTTGAACAGGTGCTTTCGGAAGAGGGGATTCATTTGCGTGACTATCGCCAGCCACTTCCTGATGATCCCGGTGCCAAAAATCGACACGCGGCACTGCTCAGCATTGCCTACAAGCGCTTGCGCAAAGAAGTAAGCCTGTAACCGGGTTCAACACCGGTCAGAGCCCATCGTTCACGGACAGGCCTGCGCTGAAAAAATGAGCAAGCGCCCAAAGAGATTGCTGCTTCTTGCTGTCGCTCAGGAGAAAAGGGCAGCCTGAGGATACGGCATACCCTGAAACCACCGACTTTATATGCTGGCGCACTTATCAACTCCCTCTTCAAAATCTCCTCCATAAAAGTCGCTGCCGCTTGAATGAGCTCCTCAAGCCCTTCCAGCAGACAACCACATCCTTTATCTCGGGAGAGAGCCTCTCTTATTGTTTTCGCACAAACTTGACATTGTCACGCTGCTACTAGAAAAGGGCAAAAACTAAAAATGGAAGGCACGAGATAATGATCTCAAGGCACCCTCAGCGCCCGCACGCAGATCCCGTATTCTCGTTGCCACCATCGCTAAATCACAGTCGATCAACAGCATCGTTCTTTTCTATTCCTTTTCCTCAATGTGGTAGAATGAACAGCAAGGCCTTAACAGATGCCTGTCGTGTCCCGTAGTATCCCGGAAGGATTTTTGACATCATGCAACAAGAAATCCGCAATACTACGTATGCTTCATCTTATCTTCCTCTTTTTCGTTCGTATCTGCCTGAATTTCTGAAACGTCTGGAAACCCTGGTAAACATCGACTCAGGAACAGGTCAGATTGCAGGAGTTAATCGCATCATCGAGCAGCTTCAAATCTGGCTGCATGAACTGGGCTGCAAGATCACCCTCCATCCTGTTGAGGAATTTGGCAATAACCTTGTAGCACAGCTTGAAGGAACGGGCACACAACGTATCGCTCTGGTCGGTCACATTGATACTGTCTATCAGCCCGGAGCCACGCAGCTTCAGCCCTTCTCTGTCAAAGGTAGTGCGGCCTATGGACCCGGCGTTCTCGATATGAAATCCGGAGTGCTGCTTGCGCTCTATATCATGCGAGCGTTTCAGGAAAAGCAGTTTCATGACTATCGCGAACTCTATCTTGTCATCAACAACGATGAGGAAGTTGGCTCACCCGGCAGCCATGAACTACTCACCAGCATAGCGCACAAGATTGATGTCGGACTCGTTCTGGAACCCTCGCTCGCGTTTCATAGCATCACCAGCGCACGCAAAGGGACAGATAGATATCTGCTTGAGGTTCAAGGCGTCTCAGCTCATTCAGGGGCCGAACCACAGAAAGGGCGTTCTGCCGTTGTTGAGCTGGCCCATAAAATCCTTGCTATTCAACATTTGAACAGTATGTTTCCCGAGGTGACCTTTAACTGTACCTGTCTCAGCAGCACAGAAACCCTCAATATCATTCCAGATATGGCCCGCTGCTACGTCTCCGTTCGAGCCGGTAGCCAGGAGGCACTGGATCAGGCAGCGAGAGCGCTGGAAAGTATTGCGATCGGCCAGAGCATTCCTGACACCATTACTACCCTCACGCGGACACCTGGACGGCGGCCCTATCAAGTAAATGCGGGAATTCAGGAACTTCTTGAGCGCTTGCAGGCCGAAGCCCGGGCACTGGATATCTCGCTCTCGGGTGAAGTTGATGGTGGTGTATCCGATGCTAATATTCTGGCGGCTACAGGTGTTCCCACGCTTGATAGCCTCGGCCCGGTAGGAAGTGGCATGCACAATCTGGAACAGGAACACCTCATTATAGAGACTATTCCAATACGTGGGGCACTGGTAGCCGGACTGATTCATCAGCTCTGCCTGTCAAAATTGACAGGGTGAGAACCGTTCGGCAGGTCAGTGGCTTTTCCGTTCCATCAGAGTAGAATCCTCATATGGGGCCGCGCCGAAAGCGCCTGCCTCATATGAATTTTTCTTGTTTTCAAAAAAGGGCAATCTTTTTAGAAGCAGGTGAGGAGGACCTTATTCTATGTCTATTCATGGTATGCATGGTGGGAGGATGAGAGCGTATTATGAGGAACAGAAAGCCCGGGGCCACAAAACAGATGCCCATACTGTACGACGTGTCATCGCATCATTCCGCCCGTACAAAATGCAGGTCCTTCTGGTGCTTGGGGCAATCCTGACAACCACCCTACTCGGGCTTATCAATCCTTTAATGATTCAGCGCATTCTCGATGATGCAATCTTTGCACGCCGCGATATGCATTTGCTCTTCATCTATGTAGCCATTATGGTTGTCACTCCTATCGTCTCGGGGATCGTTGGCGTTGGCCAATCTTATCTGAATAATACAATCGGGCAGAACGTAATGCGAGACTTCCGCAACAGGCTGTACAGCCATTTGCAGCGGATGTCCCTGCGCTTCTTCACCAGTACGCGAACAGGCGAAATCCAGTCCCGACTTTCAAACGATGTCGGGGGTGTGCAGAATGTTGTCACAAACACCGCTCCAAGCATCATTTCAAACCTCTCCACAACTATCAGCACAGTTATCGCGATGTTTATTGTTAGCCCGTTGCTGACCTTTGTTTCACTTGGTCTCTTGCCCCTCTTTCTCTGGATTACCTATAAAGTAGGGAATATTCGACGTGAAACCAGCAAAGAAACCCAGAAGAGCATGGCCGAGCTGACGGCAATGATGCAGGAAACGCTTTCCGTCAGTGGTATCCTCTTGATGAAAACCTTCGGGCGTCAGGAATATGCACGAGAGCGCTTTGAAAACGAAAACCAGCATCTGGCAAAACTGGAAATCAGACAGCAAATGATCGGACGCTGGTTTTTTATGTTTATCGGTATATTCTTTTCTATCACTCCAGCAATTGTCTATCTGATAGCGGGCTGGCAGATTATCCAGCATGTGAATTTCCTCGGGCAGCCGCTCAGCCTCGGCGCTATCGTCACCTTTACCACGCTCCAAAGCCGCCTTTTCTTCCCGATCGGACAGCTCCTGAACATTCAGGTTGAGATCCAGGGTGCTCTTGCTCTTTTCGAGCGCATATTCGAGTATCTGGATCTGCCAATTGAGATCAAGGACAAGCCCGAAGCCCTGGAACTCAAACCAGAAGAGGTGAAAGGTGACGTTCGCTTTCAAAATGTCACCTTTACCTATAAGGGACAGTCAAATGCAGAGACATCCGATCCCGGGCTGAATGGAAATGCTCCTCGCGAGCTTCATCATACAGCTCTGCACTCCGTCTCTTTTACAATTAAACCCGGCCAACTGGCCGCGCTAGTTGGCCCGAGTGGAGCAGGCAAAACAACAACAACATACCTGCTGCCACGCCTCTATGATGTTGATAGTGGTTCCGTGCAGATCGATGGACATGATGTCCGAGATATCTCGCTGAACTCATTAAGCGAGCTTATTGGCATGGTCACACAGGAAACTTATCTCTTCCATGCGTCTATTCGTGAAAATCTGCTCTATGCAAAGCAGGACGCAACCGAAGAGGAAATTATTGCAGCCACCAAAGCCGCCGCAATTCATGATCGTATTATGGAGCTTGAAAACGGTTACGATACGGTTGTTGGAGAGAGGGGCTATAAGCTCTCTGGCGGCGAAAAGCAACGTATTGCGATTGCCCGTGTGATCCTGAAAAATCCACGTATCCTGATACTCGATGAGGCTACAAGCGCGCTTGATACACATTCCGAACGTCTGATTCAAGCAGCGCTCGATCCTCTGATGAAAGGGCGCACAACGATCGCGATTGCCCATCGTCTCTCAACCATTCTGGCCGCAGATCTCATCCTGGTTATGGACAAAGGCAGAATCGTTGAACAGGGAACTCATCAGGAATTACTGGCAAAAGGTGGCCTGTACGCTCACCTCTATAACGAACAGTTCGTTCATACACACGGCATTACTGCATAGCACCAGAAAGTCTCTGTCTTCAGGCAGGGGATAAATGGCATAGTATCACTCCAGAAGCAGGGAGAGCCTGGCAGGTTTTCCCTGCATTCCTTCCTCTTCCAGGGAAAAACATGCACCAAAATTACCACAACAATTCAAATTAAGCACCCAATATGGCATAATACGTACAGTACCTTTGATCGTTTCCTTTCATAACAGTTCTATGAAGTTTCCAGCCATTGTAATAAGAACAGCATATATGCTGCGGCAATGTCTGGGGCAAAGGATGCAACGATGCATATTCCACCATTCCGCACAGGGAGGCTGCAACGCTGCTGCTCTCAATCGTTTTCGCGTACAACCTGGCTCTCGTTTCTCTTGCTTGGTAGCCTTCTTTTTCTTCCGGCCTGCCAGCAACCGTCTCGCACACCCTCCTCTTCCCCTTCTTCCCCCCGACCGCTTAATACTCCCGCAAATGAACGTCTCTCATTGCTCAATCTCCATATGTTTGACGAGTTCCACGGTTGGAGCACCAGCGCTGATGGCGTTCGCGTTTTACGCACCACACACGGCCCTACCTCCTGGCAGGAAGTCACGCCACCACACACAGCCTCCTCTTCATCTGACTCATCGTATATTCATACCGCAACCTTCCTTGATATGCAGCATGCCTGGGTCGTCTGGCCTATCACAACCATGCGTGGCGGCATTCTCATCACGCGTACTCTCGACGGTGGGGATACCTGGCAACACATTACTCTCTCTATACAGAATGCCATTGTGCGACAGATTTCTTTCCTGACGCCACAAATTGGCTGGCTACTCCTTGAGAGAAATAATCCCCATCAGCATGCTTCCGAACTCGAACTCCTGCAAACCAGAGATGGTGGTGCAACCTGGACGCCCGCCTCACGGCCAGATACCAGAGCCAACAAGCAGAACATCCCGAACGGCCTGAAATCCAGCTTCTCGTTTATCTCTCCCTCCACAGGCTGGCTTATCGGCTCTGCCTTGTACTGCAAGACGCAAGATGGCGGTCAGACCTGGCAAAAACAAACGCTGCCCTTTCCACTCAAGAGGCATGAACATATCACCATTCACTCTCCCATTTTTCTGAATAAGCAGGATGGTATTCTTCCCGTCAGTTTTGTAATCCCGGGGACAGCTATTCTCAACCTGTACCTCACGCATGATGGAGGCAATACCTGGCAGCGCACAACTCCTATTCCGGGAATCGCGACCGCGCTGGCCACGCTCGGTCCCCGCTCCATCTGGGCAGCAGGCCTGACCAATCAGGGGGTAGAGCTCTATGTGACACAAGACAGCGCTCTCTCCTGGAAACGAACCTCCTTTACCCCCCAACGACCGCTCACCTCCATTGCGCAACTTCAATTCGCCACGCCACAAAAAGGCTGGCTCCTCGCCTACGCCCAGTCGGAGACTGTCCTGTATCAGAGCTTTGATGGGGGAAACTCCTGGCAATTGGTGATCCCTATCCTGCAACAACCCCTTACGTGACCACAAACAAGTATAATGTGTCCTCTCTTGTCTGAGCATGGTACAAGAGAGGGCACATAATCAAACAGGGCTGGATCAAACGATCAGGTGGGAAGCAGCCACACTAACCAACGTCTGCCCAATCGGGCAGGCTCTGCACATACTGCTCATCCAGCCACTCCTCAAGCTGCTGCATCTTGACCTCTCGCGCCGTCCGGGGAGGCACCTGAGGCAACGAAAGCATCAGCTCATAATCATCATCCGCTGCGATACGATTAAAGCGCTCCACACCACAGCCCAGGCAGCGATGAACCAGCACATCTTCACCCGCATTCCTGACGAAACGGGCAACTGGCTGCATCACCGAGCCACACTCACTCAGACGATCTCCCGGTTTCTTTGCATCCACATGTCGGGAGTAGAGACAGAATGGACAATGATTACGGTGCTTGCCACCACTGGGCAACGGGCAGACAAAGCGTTTACAATGCCTGCACTTAAACACCTCTTCTTTCACCGAATGACGGGGCTTCTGCTTCCTCTTTGCATCAACACGAGTCGAGCCCTTGAAGTCTTCGGCGTCTTCACCATCATAAATGTCTAACGCAATCGCATCTTCCAGATGCAGAAATTTCTTGCCTTGCTTGCGGTATTGCTTCAATGGAAATCCTTCTTCTTTTTGTGCCTGACAACTGACGATCAATGAAGTCGCTCAACAGCGACGAACGAAGAACAAGCGCTACCGCAAACTGCATTTTTGCGTTAAACATACAACACCCTTTCTGTATTTTAAACATGAAAAACTACTATATCCTGCCTTGTCCTTAAAACCTGTTGAAAAAAGGCAGAAAAAGGCCCGGAAACATCAGTCAAAACAGGATAGAAAAACGAGTGAAAGTTTATGCGGGGAAAGCACTGAGGAGTAAAAAAAGAGGCGTACAGGAAAAGAGACGCCTTCTCATAGGAAGAAGCGCCACAAAAAGCAAACTATTCCGTTTGTCTTTTTATGAGTATACAACGAGATCCGCACATAGAGCGGGGTCAGGCACTAATTCGAGTTGTGCCCCAGCTTCTCGATTGTATGTTCTTGATTGTCTTTGCCTGCGCCTTAACGGCTCTCAGTGCTCCTGAAAAAGCGGACTTGCATCAAAAAGGCCAGTCCTTTCTAGTGAGAGGTAATGTAAACTGTTTTGAGTATAGTTGCTGCCATTCAAAAAGTCAAGCCTGTAAAAAAGCCCTCCCTCACCCGCATGAGGCAAGAGAGAGCCTTCCTCTTCGTTCGTCTTAGCCTGCAAGCTGTGCATGGCGCTCAAGCAGCTTGCTCACACGCTCTTCGGCGGCGGCCAGCTTCTCGCGCTCCTTCGCTACAACTTCGGGCTTGGCTTTCGTCACAAAGTTCTGATTGGACAGCTTGCCCTGAACACGCGAAACCTCCTGTTTGGCCTGAGCAATCTCCTTCTCAAGACGCTCAAGCTCTTTCGCGATATCCACCATACCGGCAAGCGGCAGATAGATCTCGACGTTCCCAGCCAGCAGCCCCATAGCCTGCTCAATCTTCTGCGAAAGCGCAAAATGCAGTTCTGGCTTCTGCGTGCGGGCCAGGAACTCGATCAATGGAACCTGCTCCTCAAACATCGTGAGCTTATCGCCCACCGCCATAATCACCGGAATACGGCGTGCAGGCTCCACATTCATCTGGTTTCGTGCATCACGAATGCGCGTGATCACTTCCTGAAGCAGGCTGAAATCCTGCTCAGCAGCCTCATCCACAAACCGCTGATGCACCTGTGGCCAGGGAGCCACGATCAACGCAGACGAAGGCCAGAGCGACTGATCAGGCTCAGTCAGACGATAGAGATGCTGCCAGACTTCTTCAGTCACAAATGGCATATAGGGATGAAGCAGGCGCAGGCTCTGATCCAGCACCGCGCGCAAAATGGCAGCGGTATTCTTCCGTGCTGCCTCATCACCCTGCATCTGCACTTTTGCAATCTCTACATACCAGTCACAATAGTCGGACCAGAAGAAATCGTTGATCTGGCGGCCAGCCTCACCAAGCTGAAAGTCATTTATCAGGCGGCTCACAGAGCGCGTCAACTCGGTAAAGCGGCTCAGAATCCAGCGATCAGCCAGCGTTTGAGGCTGCAAATCGGCAATATCGGGAATGCCGCCGCCGATCTCGGCAGTGGTCATCAACACAAAGCGCGATGCGTTCCAGATCTTGTTCGCAAAGTTGCGATTCCCGATAATGCGTTCCTCGATGAGCTTCATGTCATTGCCCGGGGTGCTACTGGTTGCCAGAGTGAAGCGCAGCGCATCCGTGCCGAACTTATCCATGACTTCCAGCGGGTCAACAACATTATTCTTTGATTTGCTCATCTTCTCACCCTTCGCGTCACGCACCAACCCATGCAGGTAGATGGTGTTGAAGGGGATCACGCCCAGGAAGTGAATACCGGCCATGACCATACGCGCTACCCAGAAGAAGAGAATGTCGTATCCCGTCTCCAGCACCGACGTCGGGTAGAAGCGCTGCAAGTCGGGCGTGATATCAGGCCAGCCAAGCGTGCTGAACGGCCAGAGCCATGAGCTGAACCACGTATCGAGCACATCTTCATCCTGATGAATCTGGTCACTTCCGCAGTGAGCGCACTCAGTTGGGTCCTCCCGGCTGACAGTCATCTGACCGCAGGTATCACAATACCAGACCGGGATACGATGCCCCCACCATAACTGACGCGAGATACACCAGTCGTGGATATTTTCCAGCCAGTCCATGTAGGTCTTGTTGAAGCGCTCAGGCACAATGCGCAGCAGGCCCGCCTTCACCGCACCAATAGCAGGCGTTGCCAGCGGTTTCATCTTCACGAACCACTGTTTCGAGATCAACGGCTCAACCACCGTATCACAGCGCTGACAGTGACCGATAGGAATAGTATAATCTTCGATCTTGACGACATAGCCTTGCTGTTCAAGGTCGGCCACCAGATGCTTACGCGCCTCATAGCGATCCTGTCCCGCGTATGGCCCGGCCTCCTCAGTCATCATTGCGTCAAAGCCAATCACCTGAATCGCGGGTAAATTATGCCGCATTCCGATCTCAAAGTCAGTCGGGTCATGCGCGGGCGTCACTTTTACCGCACCGGTACCAAAGCTCGGATCAACCGCCTCATCGGCCACAATCAGGATCTCACGACCAATAATCGGCAGAATGGCGACCCGACCCACCAGATCCTTATAGCGCTCGTCCTTCGGATTGACCGCAATACCGGTATCACCGAGGATTGTTTCAGGACGCGTTGTTGCCACGCTGATATAGCGCGTCTCGGTCTCGCCCTCAATCGGCTTGAGAGGATAGCGCACATAGGTCAGCTTGCCCGGTGTATCAACATGGTTCACTTCCAGATCAGATAGGGCACTCATACAGCGAGGACACCAGTTAATGATGCGCTCACCACGATAGATCAAGCCTTCGTTATAGAGCGTCACAAAGACCTCGCGCACCGCTTTAGAAAGCCCTTCGTCCAATGTGAAGCGCTCGCGCGACCAATCACAGGAAGCCCCCAGGCGACGATGCTGGTCCTGAATGCGATGTTTGTACTGATGCACCCACTGCCAGACACGCTCAATAAACGCTTCGCGTCCGAGCTGATGGCGGTCTGTGCCCTCTTTCGCAAGCTGGCGCTCCACCACGGTCTGAGTGGCAATGCCCGCATGATCCTCACCGGGAACCCAGAGCGTGTCATCTCCCCGCATGCGGTGATAGCGAATCAGAATATCTTCTATTGTAGCCGTAATCGCATGGCCCAGATGCAAGGCGCCGGTCACATTGGGTGGCGGCATGCTGATGACAAACGGCTTTCCAGACGGCCTGGGACGAGGCTTAAAATACCCACCCTCTTCCCAGAAACGATACCATTTGCCCTCGACCGCTTGCGGCTCATAGGCCTTTGGCAACTCAGCAGCCGACGAGGCCTGTATAATTGCTGTATTCTCCTGCTCAGCCATGACCCCTCCAGAATAATGGATAAAAAGAAAAAGAAGTTCTTTGGAATATCTTTGACCAATAAAAAAAGTCCTTCTTCGTCAAGGACGAGAAAGGACGCTCGTGGTACCACCTTACTTCGGTCAAACACTTCTCTTGAGAAGGCTGACCCTCATTTGTGCGATAACGAGCACACCGTGGGAATTCCCTCTACAGGTGCTTCCCAGGCTCACAGGCGACCTTCGGCATAACAGTAAAACCGGGGAAAACTCACAGCCCTTGATTTTCCCTCTCTGAACGGGCGTTATCCCTACTCCTCCTGATCGACGCCAGAAAGTGTTTTCTTCAGTTGTTTCTTTAGTCTAGCGAGTGGAAAGAAGAATGTCAAGCTACTTCAACTTATGCAGCAATTACGTCTCCTTCCACCCGCTCTATCAGCTCATTCGTGCTTCTCTATACTATACTTCTTTATACTAGAACACCATCACTGATACAAAATCATCCCGGGACACCGAAGGCTGTTCAAGGAACCAGTTGGTTATACAAACATACCATCTCTCAAAATCGGCAGGTCTCTCCCAGGAGTATATATAATTTCTATATGTAGAATGAGAAGGGGCTTTCCATAGCGGACAAAAGCTCAAATGCAGTAAGGTCCCTTTGGGAAGCTCCTCAGGGGGGGCCGAAAATCCAGATGTACCAGATGTATAGGAAGGAGCATCCAAGAACCACACATCTTCGCCCCAGGGCTCTTTATAAACATAGCTAGTCAAACCTGGATAAAACTCCTTTTTATCAGGATTCTCCTTTTTGTATAATGGTATATCTACCATCCAATACAGCATACTTTTGTATCTCCTGCCTTCTCCATGAGGGATATATGGAGTATTTACAACCTCACTACGACGCAAACACCCTCCAAACAGTGTATCGAGACCTCCTCGCTCAATCTTTACCAAAAAGCGGCAGAAGGCCCCTGGCTGAAGCCAGGGGGATGGATGGCGCAGGAAGCCATCAGAGTCAGAACGTTCCCCTTCGCTTGACAGAAGGCAATCGTTGTGCGAGAATACACGAAGATAGTGAGGAAGAACAAGGAGCAAGGGATGCTGATCTCCGAATACAAGCTCGATGGGTCAAAGGCGCAATTCGCCGCCATCGAGGAAGCCATCCGCACCACCCAGTTCATTCGCAACAAGTGCCTACGCCTCTGGATGGATGCACGCGGCGTCTCCAGGAATGACCTGCAGCGGTATTGCGCTGTGCTCGCCAAACAATTTCC
>NZ_QKUF01000038.1 GCF_003253565.1 Thermosporothrix hazakensis | reverse complement strand
TCAGAGATGCTCTTGGCCAGATGACGGTTCTTGACGAGATGGCGGATCTGCAAGGCTTCATAGGCAATCACGTCGTGAGACGAGACAAGCGCGTTCGCCTGCTTCCTGGCGACATCCTCGCGCTGCCGCTGTACCTTGAGAGACGCTTTGCTGAGGGCTTGACGGGCTTTCTTGCGCTTGGCGGAGCGCTTCTGCGTCTTCGAGAGCCGACGATGCAGCCGCTTGAGCCGTCGTTCCGCTTTGCGGAGATACCGGGGAGGAGCCACGGTATTCCCTTCGGAGTCAGTGAAGAAGGCACGCAGCCCCAGATCAATGCCCACCTGCTTGCCCGAGGGCTGATGCTCGACCCGGCGGGTGGCTGCCACCGCAAATTGACAATAGTAGCCATCAGCCCGCCGGAGCAGTCGTACCCGCTTGATCTGTGAGAGGGGAAAGGCCATGATATCGCGCGAGCCGATGAGGCGCAGCCGGCCAATGCCACAGCCATCAGTGAACCGAATGTGCACCCCATCAGGATCCAGCTTCCAGCCCGTCTGCTTGTCCTCGACACTGCGACAATCGTGCTGGAACTGAGGATAGCCCTTCTTTCCTGGTTTCTTCTTCTTGCAATTCTCATAGAAGCGGGAGATGGCAGCCCACGCCCGATCAGCGGCAGCTTGCCGGGCCTGCGAGTTGAGGGAGAGCGCAAAGGGAATTTGTTTGGCGAGCACAGCGCAATACTGCTGCAGGTCATTCCTGGAGACGCCGCGTGCATCCATCCAGAGGCGCAGGCACGTGTTGCGAATGAACTGGGTGGTGCGGATGGCTTCCTCGATGGCGGCGAATTGCGCCTTCGACCCATCGAGCTTGTATTCGTAGATCAGCATCCCTTGCTCCTTGTTCGTCCTCACTATCTTCGTGTATTCTCGCACAACGATTGTCTTCTGTCAAGCGAAGGGGAACGTTCTGACTCTGCTGGCTTCCTGCGCCATCCATCCCCTTAGCTGAAGCCAGGGGCCTTCTGCCGCTTTTTGGTAAAGCCTGTCAGTTCCACATAGCCATCACCAGTCACTGGCTTGCCATGCTTCTGCCCCTCAACCGTCACCGCTCCTTCCCAGTAGACGTTACCGGTCGTTTGCTTCACAACCAGCTCTTGATCTTTCAGCACGGGCTTGATAAGCAGTGTTATTGGGATGCGCTTATCAGTGATCTCTATTTTCCAGCCAGAGGGATAGACAAAGCCTGTATGCGGGCTCTTCCACTGCTCAAGAATAGTGGTGTGCAGCGCCGAGGCTGGAAGCACAATATCCTTGCCTGAGGCATCGACATAACCAACATAAGTGGCTAACACCTTACCGCTGGCATCACGAATATAATAGACCATGATCTCGCTATTATCATGCAGTTGCAGGCTAAACCACTCCCAGCCGCCGCTGGCAAGCGTCAGGAAATCACCCCACTGATGATCCATCCAGGCCTGACCCTGCTCAATTTGAAGCATCTGCCCGTGATCGACAATAGAGCCACTGACATTCATCTTTGTCCGTGAATAATAATAGGAGAAGCCCGCCAGACCATAGGGAATCAAGCCGTCACCGTTATGCAGAGCCGCTGGCTTCCGGGCGGCAAGTTGAAGCGTGATCGCGTAGTTCTGCATGCTGGCAGCCAGATGATCTTGTCCGTTATAGCCCTGCATCGTCCAGTCACCAATATGGAGATCAAACCCTTTCACGTCATTTCGGGCTATGGTTGGCGACATGATACGCCGCTGATCGTACTGAAACGTGCCCTTTGACTTATCCGTGATCGCAAAATGCGAGGCGTAGAAAGGCGGCAGATCGGCACGCAAAACCTGGAAAATGACGAACTCAAAGCCGTAGTGCCGTAGTTTACCTGTAGCCTCCTTTGCTGTCAGGTGCCCCGTATAATACCACCACTCTGTCAGGTTATTGTGACGACCATCATCTTGCGGCAGCCGCGCAGGAGGTAACGGCGTCGGTGAGGGGGTAGGCTTTACCGGCGGCAATTGCTGCGTTGTCGAGACCATCCCCGGAAAACCACAGGAAGAAAGCAGTATCCCCAGTACAGCGACCAGGATTAACCAATATGGGTGCTGTTTCCTCGCTCTATTCATTGCTTCCTCCAACCGTACTTGTTGTTCCTGTTCTACTCTCGCCATGTGGCACGGGGGGATGATGCCTGTTCCTGCTAAAAGGATTCCACCAGTTCCAGTCTCCGAGCAGCCGCATGGTAGATGGAACCAGCAACCCGCGCACAAGCGTGGCATCAAGAATTACCGCCAGCGTCATGCCAATGCCTAGCGCTTTCACCAGAATCATATCAGCGGTGGCGAAACAGGCACTGACCACAATCACAATCACAGCAGCGCTGGTGATAATCCGCCCGCTTCGCTCCAATCCGACCGCCACAGAAGCGGTATTGTCTCCGGTGCGCCAGTATTCCTCCTGAATACGCGAGAGCAGGAACACTTCATAGTCCATCGAGAGACCAAAGAGCGCACAGAACAGCAGTATCGGACTGGATGCTTCCACAAAGCCAAGCGGCGCAAAGCCTAAGACCTGATGTAAAAAACCCTCCTGAAAGATAACCACCAGCGCCCCATAACTTGCCAGAATCGAGAGTGTATTCATCAAAATGGCTTTCAATGGCAGCACAATTGAGCGGAACAGGAGAAACAGTACCACAAAGGTAATCCCAAAGACCAGAAGCACGGCTATCGGAAAATCGGAGTAGAGCGAATCCACATAATCAACGTTGGCCGCCGAACCTCCATCAACAAGCACCTTGATCCCATCTCCCGGTGGTGTATTCCGAATCGTCAGTGCAAGCTCCTGCGAACGGGGGTCGCTCATCTCATACTTGCTGACCACCGAGATCATCAATGTGTCGCCCGACACCGTCGAGTGGAAGAGCGCCCCGATATAGGGATCAGCAATCAATTCAGGATGCGTATAAAGCAGCTCATACTGATCCAGCGTAAAACGTGGATCTGCACTGACAATGCTATCCACACGCTTCACACGCGGATCCGCCTCTATCCGCTGCACATAGGCATAGAGCTTACGAATGTTTTCCGGTGTCATCGCGTTGCCCTGCGTCTGCACGGCCAGGATGATCGGCGTTGTCTCGCGCATATCAAAACGCTTTGCCAGCAGGTCATATGCCTGACGAGACGGCACCTGAGCGGGCAAAATCGAGGCATCGGGGGCCGAAAAACGCACCCAGAGGAATGGAACTCCTAACCCGATCAGCACCAGCAGTACGGGCAAAAAGACGCGTACAGGATAGCGCATCACAAAGTGCGAGAGGCGATACCAGAACCCCTCATGCAGCACTTCCGTTTCTCGCCTGCGCAGGAAAGGGATCCTCACCGGAAGCGCATTGATACGCGGCCCCACAATGGCAAGCATCGCCGGTAAAAGCGTGACAGCGGCCAGTACCGCCAGAATCACAACCAGCATACCACCCATTCCGACTGAGCGCAGCATATTAATACGGAAGAAGACCAGGCCTAACAGCCCAATAGATACCGTCAAGCCTGAGAAGGCCACCGCTCGACCAGCCGTCGCCACGGTGATTTCGACCGCCTCCGCGACGCTATGTCCCTGCGTCAGCTCTTCGCGGAAACGACTGACGATAAACAGTGAATAATCGACGCCAAGCCCTAAGCCGAACAGCGTGGTGATATTCAACACAAAGATAGACAGATCTGTCACCTGCCCTGCACCATATACCAGCGCCAGCGCGATCACCACCGCACAGCCGCCAACAATGGCCGGCAAGACAGCCGCCACCACCGAATGAAAGACCAGCAGCAAGGCCACAATCGCGAAAGGAAAGGCCAGCAGTTCGGCCCGCCGCAGATCGTTCTCGCTAACAAGCTGAATATCCTCGTAAAAGACGGGAGAGCCACCAATATGATATTCAAGATCAGGAACCGCCTGCACCCGGCGGGCCAGTTCTGGTAACAGCTTCGGAGCTTCATCACCGCTGGCGTTCAGTTGCACCGTCACATAAGCGGCATGGCGATCTTTTGATACCTGCCTCGGATTCTCAACAAAGGTAGCGATTCCGGCAACTTCACTCCAGTTGCGCAACCGGCTCAATGACTGCTCAACCTCCGCGGGAAAGCGGGGATCATCAACAGAAAGATCCTTCTGTTTACTCTCATAAATAATCTGTACAGCGGTATCCTTTAACTTTAATTTATCGATCAGCAGATTAATCGCCTGCTGTGATTCAGCATCCGGGCTGGTAAAACCTCCCGAATGCAGCACCTGGCTGGCAAAAGGGGCAAAAGGAAGCGCCGCAAGCACTGCGACACCCCAGAGGGCCACAATCAGCCAGCGATATCGAATGGAGATCCTGCCTAGAAGTGCAAACATAGCCACCTCATCTCGCAGGCTCTCCGATTATGCCTCACGTCCATATCTCCTCTTTCTTTTCTCCATACAAACGGCGTTCTAGAGCCATAAAACAGAACCAATCCAGTTGTTTCTTATCAACAAAAATAATATAATACCCTCATTCCCAATCGTAGGTCTTTCGTTGCTTCCGGGTCAAGGGAAGCAACAGGTATCGCTCCTGTGTAGAAAGACCTCCTGCGGTGGCGTCTCCTGCATCTGGGCCAGTCGCAGTGTCCCTGCTGCATGGCATCCTCAACCTGTAGCATTTATTCACCAGGAGTTTTTTTATATGGCAAAAGCAAGTACGAAGAAAAAGGCTCAGGAAACAAAAGAGCAAGCCAGTAACAAGGTTATCGCGGTCAATCGGCAGGCATATCATGATTATACCGTTGAGCGCACCGTGGAGGCAGGAATTGTGCTGGCCGGAACCGAAATCAAGTCGATTCGCGATGGCAAGGTACAATTGCGCGGTTCCTACGCGATTATCCGCAATGGAGAGGTCTGGCTGGAAAATGCGCATATCTCGCCTTATGAGCATGGCAACATTTTCAATCATGACCCTCTGCGGCGGCGAAAACTGCTTCTCCACAAACGCGAGATCAACCAGCTCGTCGGGCGCGTACAGACAAAGGGACTGACGTTGATCCCGCTCAAGCTCTACCTCAAGGGCGGACGTGCCAAAATTGAGCTCGGGCTATGTCGCGGTAAGAAAATCTATGATAAGCGTCAGGCCATTACCGAGCGTGACGTCAAACGAGACATCGAACGCATCGTTAAAGGGCGCTAGGAGCCCATCAAGTAAAAGAAAAGGAAGAGACTGACGTGACTATTCAGGGAGTACACCACGTTCAAATTACGATTCCACGGGGAGCTGAAGAACAGGGACGCTGGTTTTACTGTACCGTTTTGGGATTGCCGGAGATTGAAAAGCCCGCTTCGCTCAAGGGGCGAGGCGGCTTCTGGCTTCAGGTGGGAGATAGACAGGTGCATGTTGGCACAGAAGATGGCTTCGACCGCACAACCACAAAATCACATATTGCCTATCAGGTGACAGATCTGGCGGGCTGGCGCCAAAAACTGGAAGCAAACGGTATTCAAATTCTGGATTCGGTCGCTATTCCTGGCTTCGATCGCTTTGAGTTTCGCGATCCTTTCGGCAACCGTGTTGAGTTTATTCAACCTCTCTCATAATCCCCGCCCGAGGCCAGGAGAGGGCTGGCTACCTCCCATGCATCCTGGCCTTACGGTAGTTATACCATGTATAGCAGGCAAGGATTCCTCCTACCAGGATCAGCGCGATACCAATGCACAACAGGACAATGAGAAATATGCGCATTCCATCGCTTGCTGCTCCCTGGGCCGTTGCTGTCGCGAAAAGCATTCCTTCTCACCTCCTTCCTGACAGCATACTTATCCCTTCAAAGAGACAGAAAGAGGAGTACAGCAACAAATAACGCCTGCACCCCTCCCCGACACCTCACAGCATGTGTTCCCCTATGCTGAGACGTAGTGGCGCTCTTCCTTCACCACTTTCTCGGCCTTCACAGCCGCTCGCAAGACTTTCTCATATGTGCAATACTGGCGAGCCGCATAGGGCTTATTCCCGGGAGTAGCTGCCGCTTTCTCGGGGTCAACAACGAGCTCCACTGCCAGTGTTTCACCTTCCTTGCCATTGTTCAGTTCTTGCAAGAACGACGTGTTCATGTTGATATGGACCCGCCAGAAAGGTCGCTCACAGTGATACCCCTCGCGCTCTAGCAGTCGTTTCGCAGTCCTATGGGTGCCATCAACGATGTACTGCAATGAGACCTGAATATGAGCAGGGATGCCCCACATTAACTGGCGGGCCCGCTCCTCGTTCAACCAGAGTAACAATGTGCCAACCCCTCGGCCTCTATAGGCAGGATGTACATACACCGAAGCCCGGAGCCTTCCGTTCTCCATGCGCCATACATCCGAATATCCTGCAATATGTCCCTTGTTCGTTGTAATGAGCCAGGCATCTGCATTCAGGTTAAAGTGTGCAGCCTGCCAGCGCTCGCGTAAACTCTCTTCTGTCTTCTCAACAAAACCCTTATCAGCTTTCTCGCACTCATGCATTAGCTCTATTACCGCCTCCAGATCTTCGCTGACCGGGCGCTTCGCTGCTAAATTGTGCAGACGTACTCGCATTGCTGGTTCTCCATTTCGCTTATGAGCCCAGTGGGGACAGTCACTGCACTCAAAACCTCTTCGTAGAGCCGGAGACAGGTGGACTTTACAGCACGCCTTCACCCACCTGGCGCTTGCGCACTGCATACCACCTCTGCCCATTCCTTCCGCTTCTCCGCTCGGTCCATAGCTTCTATCCTCAATGACATTATTCTTGCTCTCCTCTACCACAAAGGAGAGGTGGCATATTTCTCCAATTCACAAGCGCCACTCCTTTCTCTATCTATTTAAGCGATTGGCAGAGGTGAACAGCCACATACAAACTCATCCTCTATGACCTTCTCACTATTTCAATAACCTGGCATTTCAGTTACACACGAAAGAGCATAACTCTTTCAGTTTTCATCTTCCAATCGCTGAACTGTCAGATCGATCCCGTCGCGCAGAAGCATCTCCATCATCACGTACTCTTTGACTTTGCGCATGCCAGCCCGCTCATACAGGCGTGTGGCACCGGTCAGGCTCCTCGCATCTACATTCAGATAAACGTCTGAAATCCCCCGCCGATAAAACTCGCCAAAGGCCTGGTGCAACAAGGCCAGACCAATACTCTTGCGCCTCCACGGGCGACGTACTCCTAACACATTCACCCATCCGCCCTGATCATAGGGTGTCTCATCACTACAGAGCGCCAGTCCGGCAATCTCATCACCATCCATTGCCAGGAACCAGAGCGAGGGATCCATATTCTTCCGTTGAAAGGTATGCTGCGCCCACTCTTCAAAAGTAGTAGGAGTATGGCCCCAATGATCCTTGAAAGCCTCTTCTTTGGCTTCAAAGATCGCACGTTCCATACCAGGAGTCAGCGTTTGTACGGTAATTCCGTCTGCCCATTGCGGCGCGGAAGGCTGCTCTTTCAACTGAATGCCCATCTGCCAGAAATAGCGGCCCGGCGCATAACCATGATGCTCAAGGAGCTCCCACCTTGCGCTATCTTCGCGATCAAACCAGGTTTGCAAGGCCACCTTTGCCCCTTCAGGAGCCAGAGGAACCAGCTCACCCGCTCGCTTCTCACACAAATGTAAGAGATAGGTTTCAAGCCCGGTCTCTACCAGCTCGGGAGCTACAAACACCTCGAACTCAAGTACCCCATACTTTCTGTCGTAGAGCAAGGCCACCCCCGCCAGTGTGTCGTTCTCTGTCTTGACCAGCCAGCTATTCTGCTCAAGGCTGGCCTCATGTCGTCTCCACCAGGCTTCAATCTCATCTTGAATGGTATCTGTCTCTCCCAGACGAGCCAGTTCGGAGCGCTGTATTAGCTTCGTGACAGCCGCTGCGTCGGCCAGCGTGACCGGGCGAATCGTCCAATGTTCGGGAAGGTTTTCCATTACTCTCTATTTCCTGTTCCAGGGGGAAGAAGCGCTTCTTCCCCCAATCTATCTTAGCCATTTCGTTTCAGTTTTCCGGTCCGCTTGGCGTAACGCTCAGCGATACCAAAGATGTAAATCCCCACAGGAATCGTCACAATACCAGCAATAATCAGAGGCCAGGTGTTTGCCCACATGACCGGCGACCAGATAGACGCGCCATTGATTAACGCCTCTTTCAGTCCCTGGATCACATAGGTCGCAGGCGAAACATACGCCATATACTGCATCCAGACCGGTAGCACATCAATTGGATAGTACACACCCGACACCAACAACAGGACAGCCCGCACGATAAAAGACATCTGTGTCCCGCGTTCCGTAAAGAGCAGCGGCAGAATCGACGCGCCAATCCCCATCCCGATAAACGAGATGCTCCCTAACAACATAATGAAGATGGCAGAGAGGTAATTTGCATGACTCAAATCCAGGCTGAAGAATGCACAGACCACCAACAACTGCACCGCAGTAAAGAGCAGACCATGCGCTACCGCATACCAGCAGCTCCCAACCAGGTGGGTAAAACGCGAAATAGGAGCCATGAACGTGTGCTCAATCGTTCCCTCCCAGCGCTCAATGGTAATCATATCTGTGACCCCTTCAAAGGTCACGCTCAGGTATGTCCAGACCGAGGAACCGATCAGAAAAGTCAGGATCAGATGATTGACCATCTGCGGTGCGAACTGCTTCGCACTCAAACCAATAAATGTCACCGAAAGCGAGTTGACAATATTGAAGATCACCCAGACGACTTCCCAGGCCAGATACCTCTTCGTAAGATTCCAGTTTCGTTCAAAAAAGGCATAGGTTGCACGACCAGCATGCATCAGAGCGGCCATTCTTTCCCCCTCGTTTTACTCTTCGTCTTCTTCTTCACGCTGCGCCTCAAGCGCTTCAAAGGCTTTCTCCCAACTGCCATAGCGCGCAATATCTTCCTCGGTGATCAGGTGTGAGGCCGTGTAGTGCATAAAGACCTCATTCATGCTCACCGGCTTCTCGCGATTCATCAGTCTCGCAACATGTTGCTTCAACTCAGCGGTTGTTCCCAGTGCCATAATCTTCCCCTGATCAATGATGGCGACCCGGTCACAGAGCGCGTCGGCCTCATCCATATCATGGGTTGTAATCAGAATGGTCGCGTCATGCTGCTCACGGAGCTCATACACAAATTTCTGCACATCGAGCTTTGAGCGCGGGTCCAGGCCGGTCGTGGGCTCGTCCAGCAGCAACACCACAGGCGAGGTAAGGAAAGCACGTGCGATTGCTACTTTCTGCTGCATTCCTCGCGACATATTCTCTAAGGGCGCATGAATACGATCAGGCTTGATGCCGAGTCGGGCCAGGATCGCTTTAATATTGGCACGAGCCTCCGCCCCCGACATGTTATACAGGCGCGCCGCATACAGCAGGTTCTCCATTGGAGAGAGCCGCTTAAAGAACGAGGCCTCCACACTGACGCGATTAATCAAACGCTGGACCATGCGCTCATCTTTGATGACGTCATAGCCAAAGATGGAAATGTGCCCTTCATCCGGGATCAGCAGCGTAGAGAGCATGCGAATCAAGGTCGATTTCCCCGAACCGTTCGCCCCCAGAATACCGACAATCTCTCCCCGTTTCACGTTCAAACTGACGTGGTCTACAGCCCAGATAGTACGCTCATCACGCTTCTTATCCGCACGGAACCACTCCCAGAAGGGACGAGATTTCTTAAAGACCTTTGACACATTCTCAATGACAACCGCATCTTTGGTCGTATCCAGCTTGATATCTTTCACCAGACCGGTATAGACAGGTACTTCATGAACAGCCATACTGACTCCTTCCCTGATAGCTTGCAACACTCAATCGCTTCCCCTTACCACGCTCATAGCGACGAACATACATACACACATACACGCAAACAGACGACCGTTATACAGGCTTCCCTCCTTACTTTCCCTGGCATCCCGCCAGCGTCTCGCTCCCACATACAATAAAAAAACCGTGGGACTGATTCTCGTTCAATCAGTAGCCCACGGCTTGAGGGTTGCACGTTCTTTAAACATCTACACCTCGTGCTGGAGGATCTCCCCTCAAATTGGGCATACTGACGCTATGGGCCCCGAAATCGCGCTGACGGCTCATGCCAATAGGTGCGAATCCATCGATCTGATTCACCTGGAAAGCAGAGAAAGGCACCGCAAGGCATAGCATGCCCGCAGCAGGTTTAAAGGCATGATGGGATAAAATCTGCATAATCATGCTTGCGTGCTCCTTTCCAGTAACATCGGTACGTTTCACTTTCCAGTTTCTTTATTGCTCAAACGCTGTATTTTTGGGGGTCTTTTACGGGGATTGCAACACAGCAATCCCCACGTTCTAAGTATACGGACGCCACCGGGCTCTGTCAAGGGTTTTCACATACCGATTGCACCCTTCTTCAGAGCCCTCTTAGCGGCTTTCTGCCCGTAGAAAAGAAGATCCTGAACAGGCACTATGCATTTGTCAGAGAAGCCAGGAACTGTTTGAGCTTGCCCTGCTGAATCATCTCAATACAGCGGCGATGATTTTGCACCGCCTCTTCTTGCGTCTCACTGTGCAGCTCAGCAACCTGCAACCGATACATAGTCAGATAGCCGCCTTGCTGCGGATAAATAGCGGTGACAAAGCCGCGACCGAGTCCCCGGTCATCAAACGTTGCCACAACATAGTGACTGAATTTTGACTCTCCCGGAGCCTTTACCGAATGTCGAGCCAGATCAAGCTTCTGCATCTGGACGGGCGTCGCGCCCGGAACCGTTAATCCCCACTCAGGCTTTGATGTTTCCAGCAGCGCCTGCTCATTATCCAGAGCTTCTTGAACGGTCATAAGTACCTCCCGCATAGTCTACCACAAACAGAGATTGCAGCCTGAAACCTCATCTATACAGGCTGCAATCTATAGTGTACGCAAAACCTATTCATTTGGTCAAGGATTTACATCGATTGTCTTATAGATCGTCTTCAAACTCTCCGTTTTTGCGCCTTCGTTGTCGTAACGACCGCATCGCGCCACTGAGAGCCCGGGGGATGCTTCTGACAACCGAGGGATGTTTCAGCACATAGAAGAAAAGCTGTGGCTGAAGTCTGCGCCAGAGACCCGGCAACTCATGCACTTCTCCGCTGCGTCTGGGATGTTCTGCACTCTGTGGATCGGCCCACTGTTCGCGCACATAGATGTCTCCAAGCCGTTGCAGTGTTGTTGCATACGCAGGCGTGGCCCGGGAAATCTCTTCCATTCGTTCAAGCGGCGTCTGCGAGGGCGCTAGCTTGATACCTGCCCAGTCTGCCAGCAAACAGATACGCCTATACACCTGAGTCGCAAAGCTATAGTTACGGAACAACCGCCGCCACCAGATGGCAAAGAAGATGCCGCCAAACAGCAGCGCCAGAACCAGACTGCCAATGATAAAGCTAAATGAGCGCCCGATATTCACCTGCTGGTCGTTTGCGTAGTCACCGCCGCCAGCATCCTCTTCGAGCTGATGCAGCTTATCATTCATATTATGATTCTGCGTTGAGGGATCATTATTTCCCTGTTGCCCCGGGAGAGGCAGGCCAACACTCCCGCTACTTGTGGTCTCTGGACGATAGAAAGTGCCAAATCCAGAGGATGGTTCAAAATTAATCCAACCGTAGCCCGCAAAGTAGACCTGTGACCATGCATGCGCATCTTTGCCCTTGACCACACGCTCCCCGGCACCGGCATCATAATCGCCGTTTGTATATCCAGCTACAACACGTGCAGGAATACCAACCGAACGCAACATCAACGTCATTGCCGAGGCAAAGTAGTTACAGTAGCCCTCCTTCTTGCTGTGGAAGAGGAACCAGGAAGTAGGATCTCCGGTTGAGGGCGGCTGTACATCCAGATTATACCGATAATTCTGACGCAGGTAGGACTCTATAGCCTCAACCTTATCATACATAGACTGCTTTCCGGCAGTGATGCTGAGTGCCAGCTTCTTGATCTCCGGGTCAAACTCTTTGGGAAGCTGCGTATAGGTCTCGACAATTTGCGGCGCGTAGACATTAACCGCATCTTCTTCACGCTGCGCACTGGACGGTGCATCAGCAGGTAAGGGTACCTTACGTAAGGTTACCTTATCTACATTCGAGATCGCCGATTCAACAGTATAGGTTGTTCCTGTCGTTAGATACCCGTTCTGACCGAGCCAGGCCACAATTTCCCCTGGTGCACGGCGACTAATCAGCACGGTCGCCCCACGATCAACCTTGACAATCTCAGAGGCCCCAAACAGGTAGGGATATTGCTGACTTGGCGGATTCACCACTCTGATTGTCTGCTTGATCGTTTTGGTGCCGGCAGCGTTCACCGGCTGAAGCGTGTTCGCCTTGATGTTCTGAGAGCCGGTTTGCGTGCTCATCCAGGAACGTCCGGTATAGTAGTCGTAGCTTACTGACGCAAGGTACTGGCCTGCATCATCACTCTTAAAGCGAAACACGACTTCATCATTCAGGTTCGGATTGCCTCCCAACGCGAGAGTATCTCTAAAGTTCCCCCGGTTGGAAGCGTTGGCGCCGCCATTCGTCGAGATGATGCGATTGACAGTGTTCTGAAACTGTACCCAGGGACTTTCGCTATCATTCCAGATTTGAGACAGCAGCGGATCTGCATAGCTGGCAGGCAAGATCCAGGAACCGATCAAAATGACGACCGAGATCAGCGAGCCAAACTGCATGATATCCCAGCTCAGATCGTCGGCATGACGTAACCCAAGACGATTCCAGCGCTGCATTGACTCATACAAATTGAAGCGCAACAACAACAGCAAGGCAGCCAGCAGAAAGACAACCAGGAAGATAATCACTCCGGTAGGCGCGTTGTTCAGGTTGATCAAGAGCACTGTGGCATTCGCAACAATCATCAGCCAGGGGCTTCGCGTGCGATAAACAAGCCATGCACTGATATAGGCCAGGAGGTAACCAAGCAGCAGGATGAAGAAAAAGTAGATCGAGTTATCATCACCAAAGCCACCACGCAACACAGCTTGCGTCCACCACGTCCAGAGGCCATTCTGTGCAAAGGCGACAAAGTCTCCCTGATAGTAGCTTGCTGCCGTCTGCCAGTAGGCGAGCAGAAGCCCGAAGAGGAAAGAGCACAGATACGACAGAAAACGCGGGAACTGTTTCTGTTTGGCAGTAAAAACGCCCAGAATCAGACCGAAGAACGCAGTAAGCGTGAGTACCTGTAGATGATCGACCCAGTTGACCACCTGAATGCACCAGATGGTACTGAAGACGACAGCAGCGACCAGAATAAGGGAGAACCAGCCTTCATCAAGGCTAAAATGCAGCTCAAACTGCCTGCGTCGATAGGGCTTCTCATTTTTTTTGGGCTGCCGCGTAATTGTCTTTAACAACTTATCGACCGCTGCATCTTGCATGTCTCTTTACCTCCGTAGGGCATAGCGTGTGGTGGGTCCGCCTTCCAGCACCTGCGCAAGGGCATCATGGCTTTTCACACGCAACACAGGAACCCCGGCTCCTTCCAGAAGGGCCAGGCTATCTTCATCCTCAGGACTCTCATCAAATGATGCAGCATTTAAACCAACGACTGCGACCTGTACCCCTCTTCGCTGCAACTGCTGTACACCAATATGCCAATCTCGCGAATTGGACGGAGTAATCACAATTGCAGCAGTGTTTCGCCCAAGATGGAACGAATCCACTGCAAGCATCTCGCGCAATTCGGGCCCCCTTCCAGCCCGTACCACAGCCAGTAATTCAAGCACTCGCTCGATCTGACGATCACCGCGATCGAGCGGCAGATTTTCACGGTGCTCACCATTAACGATCAAGCCAACCGAAAGATCCTGGCGCAACAAATACACAGCAATGCTTGCGGCCAGCGTCACCCCGTATTCTTCGGTGGAATGTTCGCCCTCCCCAGCCTGCACAGCCTCATTCAGATCAAGAAAGATCCAGACATCGACCGCAGGATCAAGGTCGAACTCCTTGACCATAAGTTTATTATAGTGAGCACTTGAGCGCCAGTGAATGCGGCTCAAAGAATCACCACTGACATATTCACGAATCGTGGTTGCATTTGTTGTCGTCTGTAGCGCCTTGCGAGAGCTCTTCCCTCTTCCAGGTAAGCCACCTGAAAAGAGAGCAAAGGAAGTGATCGGTAATACCTGAGGAAGTACCAGCAGTTCAGCAGAGGAAGCAAGCGAGATACGTCGTCGAAACAGGCCGAAGGGATCTCCACTGGTCGCTGAAACAGGCCCGAGTTGAAAGCGTCCCCGCTGGCGACAAATAGTCCTCGCACGCCACATGGCGCGTTTTCTTCCCCCTATACTGGCGACATAACCGGCACGGTGTCCGGGCAAGGTCGAACCATCGACAATCTGGACCCAGAGCTTTGGCATAATGCTGAGATTATCCAGCATCAGACGCTCATCAAATGGTTCTCCTACCTGAATGCGGCCTCCTCCACCGGAGCGACGAAAGACCAGTTTGCGCAAGCTGTATCGCGCCCAGAGCCAGGAGAGCAGGAAGAGCGCAAGCAGCACATAGAGCAACACATAGAAGACCTTCCAGCCGCTACTAATCGCAAGAAAAGCCAGGATCAGGATAAGAAGAATGGCCTGCCAGGGACGCATACGCCTAGCGCCCCTTTCCGCCGCTCACCCAGGCATTGGGGACGGGTACACTCTGCAAAATCTCATCGAGAATCGCTGTTGATGAAATCGAGCGCACACGTGCGGCAGGCGTCACAATGATACGATGGGCCAGAGTCGGTTTGACCAGTGCTTTCACATCATCGGGAATCACATAGCTCCTGCCGCGAATCGCTGCCAGAGCCTGAGCAGCGCGAAAGAGCGCCAGTGAACCGCGCGGGCTGGCTCCCAGATAGATATTCTGATGATTACGAGTCGCGTTTGCTATTGCCACAATGTACTCACGAATAGAGGGGTCCACGTGAATCGTACGTACCTGTTCTTGAATCTGAAGCAATTCTTCAGCCGTCATAATCTGTGCAATATCATCCAGCGGGTGATGATGCTGCTGACTATCGAGAATATTGACTTCAGCGGTCGGTTGAGGATATCCCAGTTTAATATTCATCATAAAGCGGTCAAGCTGTGCTTCTGGCAGAGGAAAAGTGCCTTCATATTCAATCGGGTTTTGCGTTGCCATCACCATAAATGGTTGTGGCAGTTGATAGGTCACACCATCAACCGTGATCTGATTCTCTTCCATCGCCTCCAACAACGCCGACTGGGTCTTCGGTGTCGCGCGGTTGACCTCATCGGCCAGCACAATTTGCGCCATAATCGGTCCCGGGCGAAATTCAAAATTGCCATTCTTTTGATTATAAATCGAGACCCCGGTGACATCACTGGGCAAGAGATCCGGAGTAAACTGAATTCGTTTAAAGGAACAGCCAATTGAACGGGCAATTGCTTTTGTCAAGACAGTTTTCCCAACGCCGGGAACATCTTCAATCAAAATATGACCGTGACAGATAACAGCGATCAAGCTGAACGCTACTGATTCTGCCTTACCTACAATAACACGTTCCACATTGCCAATAACACGCTGAACAGCGGTCGCTAAATCCTGAACTTGCATGTTTATCTCCCAGGTAGACTTGATCTTCTTGTAGCTTCCTTACTCACCTTCAGGGAATGGCCGCGATATTCTTTATACGACGAATGTAACTTATCTTATCACAGTCCCTATGAAGAGAACTCTCTATTCGCGATGTGTCGGGGAAAAAACAGTATGAAACAGACTACAAGAACTGCCACGGTGTTTCTGTATGCTTATTCTAACACATTTATCGCATCATGTCCCATGATATGCGCCTTGCCATCAAGAAGGCGCGCGGTCCCATCCCTTCCGGCCCACGGAGCGCATCACCACCATGAGCAAATTTGCTCCGGGGCTATTCTATAAAGCAAGAGTATGCTATGATGGAAGCCATGAACCAGAGCGATACTTCTAAGAAAAGAGAAGAATTGTTTGCGATAGTTCGTGGACTGGTACAGGGAGTAGGCTTTCGCTATTTTGTCGTTCAAAAAGCCACTTCACTTGGTCTGCGCGGCTATACGCGTAATCTCGATAATGGTGATGTAGAAGTGCTAGCTCAAGGTCCCCGCCCGGCTCTTGAAACGCTCCTCTCGCATCTGCGGCGTGGTCCTGCTGCATCCTCAGTCTCTGAGGTACAGGAGGCCTGGCGAGAACCGACCGAGCATTTCAGCGGCTTTAACATTCGTTGGTAGAAGAGATTTCCAAAGAGGATGAGAGATGATCGACCGCGAGACGGTATTAAACGTTGCAAAACTTGCCAAGCTTTCTTTCGGTGAGGAAGAAATAGAGCTCTTTCAAAGCCAGCTCTCCAATATTCTTGAGCATATCCAGGTCTTACAAGAAGCAGATGTGAGCGGCGTTTCTCCTACCGCTCATGCCTCACGCCTTACCAATGTTACACGCCCGGATAATCCTCGCCCTTCGTATCCACCCGAAGTCATGCTCGCCAATGCTCCCGAGCAAGAGGATAACTGCTTAAAAGTGAATGTGGTGCTGGAGGGAGAACACTAAACTATGACCGATCTATATACATTGTCAATTCATGAAGCAGCTCGGCTCCTACGCGAACGCAAGATCTCTTCGGTCGAGCTGACGAAAGCCCATCTTGACCGAATTCGGGCCGTTGAGCCACAGGTAAAGGCCTACACCCTGGTAACCGATGATCTCGCTCTCAAACAGGCTGAAGAGGCAGACCGCCGGATTGCCAGCGGCGAAGACCTCTCTCCGCTGACCGGTATTCCCATTGCGATCAAGGACGTTATCTGTACAAAAGATATTCCTACAACCTGCGGCTCCCGCATGCTGGAAAACTTCAAGCCTCCCTACAATGCAACCGTCATGGAGAAACTGAACAAGGCAGGCGCGGTGATGCTCGGTAAGACCAATATGGACGAGTTCGCGATGGGTTCTTCTACCGAGCATTCGGCCTTCTTCCCGACACACAACCCCTGGGATCTGGAACGCGCCCCCGGCGGAAGTAGTGGCGGTTCAGCCGCCGCTGTCGCCGCAGGCATGGCCATGGGAGCCTATGGCACCGATACTGGTGGCTCCATTCGTCAGCCCGGTTCTCTCTGTAATGTGGTCGGCCTCAAGCCAACCTACGGGCGCGTCTCACGCTTTGGTCTGGTTGCCTTTGCCTCCTCGCTCGACCAGATCGGCCCATTCACTCGCAATGCACAGGATGCAGCTTTGATGCTTCAGGCGGTGGCCGGTTACGACGCACAGGACGCTACCAGTTCGCCCCAACCAGTCACCGACTACACGAAGGAACTGACCGGCAACATCAAAGGGCTACGCATTGGTGTTCCTCGCGAATACTGGGTCGAGGGCATTCAGCCCGGCGTTGAAAAGGTTGTCCGCGAGGGCATTGAGCGGCTACGTGAGCTTGGCGCTGAACTGGTTGATGTATCGCTTCCACACACAAAATATGGCCTGGCTGCTTACTATATTGTCGCTCCGGCAGAGGCCAGCGCCAACCTCGCGCGTTATGATGGCGTGAAATATGGCTACTCCTATCGTGAGACCTCCGATATGTGGGAAGCGATGGAGAAAACTCGACAATACGGCTTCGGAGCTGAGGTAAAACGCCGCATTATGCTTGGCACCTATGCCCTCTCCGCTGGCTACTATGATGCCTATTATAAGCGGGCGGAGCAGGTTCGCACCCTGATCAAGCAGGACTTTGTGAATGTCTTTAAAAAGGTAGACGCGTTAGTCAGTCCGACCTGCCCGACGGTAGCCTTCAAACTTGGTGAGATCACCGATCCCTATCAGATGTACCTTCAGGACATGTTCACCATCCCGGCGAACCTGGCGGGTATCTGTGGCGTGTCGATTCCTGCGGGCTTCAGTGAAGGGCTCCCGGTTGGCTTGCAGCTCCTCGGCAACGACTTCGCTGAAGGCACGATTCTGCGCATTGCGGATGCTTTCCAGCGCGTGACCGACTTCCACGACCAGTGGCCTGATCTGCAATAAAACTGACTCTGTTGGAGAGGAGGGTATGCAATCTCCTCTCCTTTCTTTTAAAAGAAGCTACTTCTCTCTATTGATACCATAACGTACAATTATGGCAGTGCAGCACGTGAAAGCTGTCACCTTCGTGTTGTCCTGTTCAGAATCGTGAGCGCTCAGAGCGACTTCCGAGAAGCATTGCATTCTGTTCTTTGGCTAAGGCCCATCATTTTGCTATCCACTCCAGTAGAACTGTATACTTAAGTGTCCTCCTTCTGTCCAGCTCAAGAAAGGCAGCGGAGAGAAAAGAGGCAATAGCTGATCACTACGAAAGCGCTTAAACGGTTATAAAGCGAGTAATCTTCGGTTTGAGCGCTCAATAATACCTGTCAAATATTATCAAGTTAATCTATATAATAGAGCAAAAAAAATAGGAGTAAAAGGTGTTGCGTCCAATGAAACGCAAGCAGAATCGACTTTATACGACACTGGTCATAACGCTTATTGTTTGCTGTGCTCTCCTTGTCGCGCTTATTGGCTACACAGTCTATCTCTTCCTGCCCTCTTCTCAAATGGAAGCACAAACGCCCCTGCCAATTACTCCGACGTCATCGTCGCCGCCAAAGCCCGTGCTGACAGTGAAAACGGCTCCTCCAAAGCAGGACGACACTGTTTCCACCTATCTGGTTGATATGGATACAGGAAATGTGCTGGAAAACCATAACGGCACCAAACCAATGCCAATGGCAAGCACGACCAAGATCATGACAGCCCTGATCGCACTTCAAACCGGGGACCTCAATCAACTGATTCCAGTGCATCAGGATGCGTACGATCATGTCATCGAAATGGGCAGCAGTTCTGCACAGCTTCAGGTTGGCGATACACTTACGCTGAAGGATATGCTCTACGGTCTGATGCTACCTTCGGGAGGTGATGCGGCTATTGCCATTGCAGACGCGCTGACCGATGGACACCCGCAGATTTTCGTTGAGCGTATGAACCAGTTCGCCCGCCGCTTGCATATGTTCCATACCAACTACGAAAACGTTGACGGTCTGACTACGTCGAGAACACACTACTCGTCTGGCGCAGATATTATCACCCTGACAGAGTACGCAATGAAAAACCCGGTTTTCCGGGAAATCGTGCAGACGCCGAAGTATACCGTCCCGGCAACCGAGCATAATCACGCCTATGCCTGGGTCAACACCAATAAATTACTGACCTCCTATACCGGCATGACCGGCGTCAAAACCGGACACACCGATGTTGCGGGCTGGTGTCTGGTTTTCTCCGCCAAACGCAACGGACACACGCTTATGGGCGTCATTCTCAACAGTCCGACCGAAGAGGGACGAGACGCCTCCGTCCGGGAACTGCTGGACTGGGCCTTCTCTCAGCCATCATTGCCGCCATCACAGGCCGCATAGCAAACATCTGAGGAGCATACCAGACGCTATGCTCCTCCCTCTGCTCCCGCTGCACACCTCTTTCTACACCATGCATCCATAGCTCTATATTTGCAAGCTAACCACTGGAAAGGTTGCAGCAAACATGATAGAATAGTTTCACTCACTCCTATGTTATATAGTTTGAAAAAGAGTTTACTGAATGCGTTACGCTATTTTTTCCGACATACACGCAAATTTGGAAGCATTAGAAGCTGTACTGGCAAAAATCGACGAGCTTGCACAGGAAGAGCCAATTGACCAGATCTGGTTTCTTGGTGATCTGGTCGGATATGGGCCCAATCCTAATGAATGCATTGCGAAACTGCGCGAACGCACCGATGTGATTATTGCTGGAAACCATGACTGGGCAGCGATCAATAAAATAGATCTGAATGACTTCAGCGAGGCAGCCCGCATTTCAGCCGAGTGGACAGCAGAACAACTCACCGAAGAGCATAAGCAGTTTCTTGCAAACCTTCCAGAAAAGCTTGTCATTGGAGCCTGTACGCTCGTACATGGAAGTCCTTACGGTCCTCTCTGGGAGTATTTGACCAGCACGCTGGCCGCCGAAGAGAGCTTCAAGCATTTCCATACGCGCTTCTGCTTCGTCGGGCATACCCATGTCCCCATTATTTTTCAACAGCCCTTTGATGTCGCCGAAACGCCGACCATCCCCCTTGATGACGACGCACAGTATGACTCTTCTGTCCAGACCTCTCAGGCCAGCGAACGCGAGGACGAGGAAGACACAGTTGAAATGGTCGCCGTTATGCCTGCTCAACGAAGCGAACAGAATACTGAAGCGGCCAGTTCAACAGATGAGGCACCATCGACCGAAGAAACGGCAGCTTCAGCGGTTTCTCAATCGGATGCTGAGCAACCGGACGAGGAAACCGGAACTGACATCCTGACGCCCGAAGAGGTGATACTGAGCGCAGAAGAGGCTTTTGATCGCGAGGTTGAGGAATTGGAGTTTCTCCTGCAATTCACACGCAACATGCTCAAGCGTGTCACCAATGAGATGCTCATTCCTCCCGAGGGAGATTGGGCCCCGCCGAAGGCATATCGCGCCATCATCAATCCCGGTGGCGTCGGCCAGCCACGCGATGGCGACCCACGAGCTGCCTTTATGATCTATGACACGGAGCAGGGGTTCACCTTCTACCGTGTCCCTTACAAAATCGAGAAAACGCAGGAGAAGATCATCAAGGCTGGTTTGCCCCCCTATCTGGCAACCCGCCTGGCATATGGTCGTTAAGTGAGTCCCATGAAGTTAATTGTAGGTCTGGGTAATCCAGGCGATCAGTATACTCGTACCCGTCACAATGTTGGTTTCCGTGTTGTGGATATCCTTGCCTCACAGCATCAACTCCGTTGGGAGCGTAAAGGCAAGGCTATGATCGCGCAAACAACGCTCGCTACTGAAAAAGTAGTGCTGGTGAAACCGATCACCTTCATGAACAACAGTGGTGAAGCCGTAGCCGATCTGGTTCGCTGGTATAAACTTCAGCCCCAGGATGTGCTTGTCATCTATGATGAGCTTGACCTTCCACCCGGACGCATTCGTTTAAAGACCGGTGGCAGTTCCGCAGGGCACAACGGCATCAAGAGCATTATTCGTTACCTCCATACCGATCAGTTCCCACGTGTTCGTGTGGGCATCGGGCATCCGGCGAATACCCATATGCGAGGGGTTGATTATGTGCTCGGGATTCCGACCCGTGATGAACTGACACAGCTCTCAGAGGCTGAAGACAGGGCCGCGGAGCTGATCCCATTTATTCTTGAAAAAGGGGTCGAGGCCGCTATGAATACGGTCAATGCCGATCCGGAAGCCCTGCGTAAAGCAGAAGAGCGCCGCCGTCTTCAACAGGAACGGCGTCAGCGCCAGCTTCGCGAGCAGCAATCCCCGGCGGAAGAAGAAATGACACCCGGGCAATAAGGAGCAGGGCCTATAGCATGATTATAGGCGAGTAGAAACACGGCTCTCCATACCGCTTGCGCTTCAGGCGTGCATGGAGAGCACTTTCAAGCATAAATTTCGATTTCAACATCTCACCTTATACCGCTTGTAACACTGCCGATAATAAAAAGAGATGCCTCTTGTTTTTCCAGGAAAAAAGCTTCTACCCTGCTGAAACAGCTTTTCAAGCCTGTATCACCGGGCTTTCGGGCGGTTATTTCCGCATTTGAGCACTGAAGTTCTCTCACATGGGGCATTGCATGGAGAGAGTAAGTAGGGTATCATTAAGCTTGGCAATTACCAAAAACAGCTTCGACAAGGCTAGAACCACCCCCTACACAATTCTGTTGTAGGGGTTACTTAGCATGGTGCTTTTTGGAGGAAGACGTGACATTACAGGGTTTACTCTCATTGCTCGCTCAGCGCCCGGAATTTCGTCGCTTACTGGATATGTTGCGCAAACGCGAGGGCATACCACTCCTCACAGGCATTACAGAGGCTGCACGCCCCTATGTGATGGCAACGCTCTCTCAGGCACTTAAACAGCCACTTCTGATCGTTGCGCAGGATGAAAATCAGGCAAATCAGCTTGCGGACGCACTCAAGGCCTTTATGAGCAATCCCGGCGATGTCTTTTTTTTGCCGGATCGCGACGCTCTTCCCTATGAGCGACTGATTGGGGATACCCAGACAACACAACAACGTATGCAGGCCCTTATCGCAATGGTAGAGCGTGAGCGTACTTCTATTGTGGTCTGTTCTGCCCGGTCCCTGTCACAACTTGTCATTCCTCCTCAAGAACTTGCTGCGTCCCTGCTCTCGCTGGAACCCGGCCAGGAAGTTGACCTGACCAGTATGCTGGATCATCTCTACAATCTGGGCTATGAGCCTGTAGCAGAGGTAGAGACCCCGGGCCAGTTCAGCCACCGAGGCGGCATTATTGACCTCTTCCCTCCAACAATGTCACGCCCGGTCCGTATTGAGTTCTTTGGAGATGAAATCGAGTCGCTCCGCACGTTCGATCAAGCCACGCAACGCTCACTGAACCCGGTCTACAAGTGCATTATTGGTCCGGCGCGTGAAGCTTTACCTGTTCGCGGCCCCGAAGCCGTCAAAGAGCTGCAACAACTGGACAGCAAGATTCTGCATCGCGACGCAGAAGCACGCTGGAACCATGATCTAGAGGAGCTCAGCAAGAAGCGTTCCTTTGAGGATATCGCCTTCTATCTCCCTTATCTGCATCAACCGGCCTCGCTGCTGGACTACCTGCCCCAGAACGGCCTGCTCATTATCGATAATCCAGGGCTTATTCAAAACCGCATCCTGGATCTTGAGGCACAGGCGAAGGAGCTCAAGGAGAATCTGGAACGTGAGCGCGAGAACCCGGCCCATCTTCGCACGGCATTTCTGAACTGGAGCGAGATAGAGCTGAAGATGCAGCAGTATCGGCAGGTGCGCTTCGCCGATGTGCTCTCGACCGCCGAAAGCGAGTTTGAGGTGCATCAACAGGGCGGCACCGAACATCTGATGCCACCTTTTAGCAGCGCCAGTTCCTATGGTGGTCGCCTGCGCGCTTTTGTGCTTGATTGTCACAAAGCGCTTGAGAACCGTGACCGCATTATTATTGTCACGACACAGGCCCGCCGCATGGCCGAGGTGCTGGGGGATGATAGTGTACTGCCAGACGCCGCGATTCATGTCAGCCCGGGAAGCAATATCAATCAGGTCCCAGAGGCTGGCACCCTTACCCTGATTCAGGGTCAGCTTGCGGAGGGCTGGCAATGTCGCTCACTTGCTCTCTACATCTATACCGATACAGAGATCTTCGGCTGGTCAAAACGACGGAGCCAGCCACGTCGCAAGCCAATCACGCCCGCTACCTTCCTCGCAGAGGTCAACCCGGGAGATTATGTTGTTCATCAGGAACATGGGATAGGCCGCTTTGAGGGTCTGGTCAAGATGAACCTGACCGGAGTAGAGCGCGAGTATCTCCTGATTCAATATGCCGGGACTGATAAACTCTACATTCCGACAGACCAGCTTGACCGCGTGACTCGCTATATCGGCATGGGTGATTCTGTACCGGCGTTGAGTAAGCTTGGCACTTCAGAATGGACCCGCGCCAAGTCCCGCGTGAAAGAGAACGTCCAGGATATTGCGCGCGACCTGCTGAAGCTCTATAGTGCACGTGAGGCCGCTCCGGGGCACGCCTTCCCGCCCGATTCAGAGCAGCCCTGGCTCCAGGAACTTGAAGACGCCTTCCCCTATGAAGAGACGCCCGACCAGGCTCGCGCCATTGCCGAGGTCAAGGCAGATATGGAACAGCCCAAGCCAATGGATCGACTGGTCTGCGGTGACGTCGGGTACGGCAAAACGGAGGTCGCCCTTCGCGCCGCCTTCAAGGCCGTACTGGACCAGCGGCAGGTAGCGGTTCTGGTGCCAACAACTGTGCTTGCACTTCAGCACTACAACACATTCAAAGAGCGTCTGAAAGCCTATCCAGTGCGCGTTGAGCTGCTCAGCCGCTTCCGCTCTGAAAAAGAACAGAAGCAGGTACTTGAAGATCTGGCCCTGGGAAAAGTCGATGTGGTGATTGGAACTCACCGTCTGCTACAGAAAGATGTGGTCTTCTTCCATCTTGGCTTGCTCATCATCGACGAGGAACAGCGCTTCGGTGTGGTCCATAAAGAGCGCTTGAAGCAATTGCGAAACGAGATCGACGTGCTCACGATGACTGCAACTCCGATCCCGCGCACGTTGCACATGTCGCTGGTGAACCTGCGCGATATGAGCATTATCGAGACGCCCCCACAGGAGCGGCTCCCGATTCGGACCACGATCCGTGAGTACGATGAAGCATTGATTCGTGAGGCAATTCTGCGTGAGCTTGATCGTGGTGGACAGGTCTTCTTTGTCCATAACCGGGTACAGGGCATTCAGACTATTGCGCAGAAGCTACAAAAGATTGTACCGGAAGCCCGTATTATTGTGGGGCACGGACAGATGAACGAGGAACAACTGGAAAAGGTCATGCTCAGCTTCACCAATGGTGAGTATGACGTGTTGATCTCGACGACCATTATTGAAAACGGTCTCGATATTCCGAATGCCAATACGATCATCGTCAACAATGCTGCGTTCTTTGGTCTGTCGCAGCTCTATCAGCTTCGTGGACGCGTTGGCCGTGGCACCCATCAGGCATATGCCTACTTCCTGTACAATAAGGACTCACGCCTGACACCTATTCAAGAGAAGCGCTTGCGGGCTATCTATGAGGCGACAGAGCTTGGTGCAGGCTTCCGCATCGCGATGAAAGATCTGGAAATTCGCGGCGCAGGCAATCTGCTCGGGGCCGAACAATCAGGCTTTATGAACGCCGTTGGCTTTGACCTCTACTGTAAGTTACTGGCAGAGGCCATTCAGGAACTACAAGGGAAGCCGGTCGAGACGGTCTCGTTCAACACTACCGTTGATCTGCCGCTTGACGCTTACCTGCCCGATAGCTTTATTAATGATCGCACTCTCAAGGTGAACTTCTATCAGCGTCTGGCAAGCCTGACCCAGGAAGAGCAAGTAGAGGCGATGGAAGCCGAGATGCTTGACCGCTTCGGGCCACTTCCTAAAGAGGTACAGAACCTCCTTGCGCTGGTGCGGCTCAAAGTGGAGGCGGCAAAACTTGGCTTTGAGTCGATTACCGTCAAGGACAACGCGTTTGTACTGACAGTGAAACGCTCGGTCATTCCAAATCGCATCGCGCTCTATCGGCGCTTCCGCAATAGCGCACAAGTACAACAAAGCGTGATCCGCATTCCGCGCCACCTGTTCAACTCAAACTGGCTGGCACAGCTTCGTGAACTGCTGCCAGAAATAACAGCGACGGTCTCTCCTACAGCATAAGGAGAGACCGTCACACAGCTTCCAGTCGGAGACTACCGCCGTGTATGCATCAGATGGAACATCAGTGCCTGCTTGTAGTCCATCATGCTAACCTGTCCACTCTTGATCACCTGATTAGAGAGATTCAGCAGGGTCGAGACGACCTGTAGCCGGGTCTCATCAATATGGCCCTGTTGCCGCAGCATCTCCAACAGTTGTGATGGACTCTGCCCACCAATATCAAGCCCGGCCTTGACCGATTCAATACGCAACCAGAGAATCAACTGATGACGCATCTGCTCAAATATAGCAATATCATCATCTCCCACCGCAATTGTGGGCGCGGCTTCCTCCCGAGGAGCAACCCCATTGGAGGGTGGCTGTGGAGCAGCAGGAGCCGGTGTGGGCTGTGAGACAGGGCGTGGAGGCTGTGCGGGAGCCACAGGCGGAACAGCATCTTTCTCAACCGGAGGCGATACCTGATACTGGATCCCATAATGCTCTTCAACCTCGGGAACCTGCTGAAACAGGCCTTCCTCCGGTTTGATAGGAGCCATTGCCCTTGTATCCATCGTCTCTATAGCCGCAACAATCTCTTCCAGTTTTGGCTCTTCGGCTGCTGGCGCGGGACGCTGTGGAACCGAAGGGTAGGACGGTGAAGACGGCGCTTTGGCAGCCGGTCGCCCATTGCTCCCGGGTAAGGTCCCGGTTGTCGAGCGCGGTTTGGTCTGTGGCGGCGTCAACTCTGCCGGTCTGGTAGAGGAGATATCTGCCGCACGCGCCGGGCTCTCCTGAGGAACACCAGGCCTTTGCGGGCGAGAAGGCAACATACGCCTACCATTATTGCCCTGCTGCTGTTGTTGTGAACGGTCTAATGATGTCGATGACTGGGATGCCGGTTTGATCTCGCCACGAAGCTCCTGCAGCTGCTGTTGCAAAGCCATAGTCGAGGCAGCGATCTGCTCCCAGGTAGGCTCCTGCTTCCCGCTGATATTCAAGGCTGACCATGAGACAACGGGACGCGGACTACCGAAAGGATGATTCCCCGTTTTCTGACCTGCCAGATGACTCCGCAGGTTCTGTACGACCGAAGATGCGCAGGAACTGATTAAGGAGCGCACGTCCCCCATACGTTTGCGTCCCTGATCACCAAAGAAGGCCCTGTTGCGCTGCACAAATTGAATGAAGAGCCGTTCTATCTGGGTCTGAAGATCGCTTGAGGTCAGATCGACGCGACTCCAGGCCGTAAAGTCCACTGCGCTCAAGTACATCCAGACTTCCTGGCGTTTGGCACGGTCAACCGGTCGCATACATAGAGATTGAGTACGATGGTCAAAAAACCGTGGATAACAGAAATTGGCGATTAACGTTTCTGCCAGTTCCGCCTTCAACCGCGCAACTTCAGCCGGGGGGAGCTGACCGAGATATATTCCCATCGCTACATCCTCTTTCATCGCTTTTTCGCGTTGCTCAGGGCCCCTTGCTTCAAAGAGGCCCCTTTATCATCGTATCGTGCCAGCCGCAGTGGTAGCTGTACGACTCTTCTCATGCTATCTCCGAAAGTCCAACGTCATCAGTTGTACTTCGCGTGTCTCCTGCTTCACTACAACTGCATTCGGCGTTTTTCCTGCGTTTACCAACAACCGCGTTGGTACATCCTTTATTTTACTAGAAGACTGGTCTAAAGGTAAAAGGGACACAGACAATTGTGCTAGCCCATTTGGAATTTGTGGACCATCCTGCAACCGGAATGTATCTGTATGCCAGACAACGATGTGCTCATTCTTCCCTCGCTGCTGACACAGATACATAATACCGCCATCGATACCCGCAATATACTCTTTTCCATCTGCGGCCTTGATCGTATAGGCCGCAGCCAGCGGCTTTGTGATTGGTTGATCGACGCGCCAATAGGTCGTCAAGCTCACATATGTATCCACCGGGTTATAGTGACCCGGCTGCGGTCTCTTACTCTTGTCCTGAAGCGAAAGAGAATATCCTGTCAGCGTGATTGATCCTCCAAGCCCACTAAACGTGACATTCATCGGATTGGGCACATCCTGTGGGTTCGTATAGAGATCAGAACAGACATTCTCAGGCAACAATGGCAAACGCGCCGTCGGATCATTTGCCAGCCCCGTTTCTTTCGGAGGCCCCATCACTTCAGGTGCAGGAAGCCCACGCTGCAAGAGCAGGAAGCCATTTTCTGATTGTTTAATGCCAAACTCGCCACTGACCAGCAGCTTCTGCACAGCTTGAATAAATTCACCTCGCGTCAGGAAGGGATACTGATCACCTCGCAAATCCAGCAAAACATAATCCGCCTTCTCGGTCGCATACGGGAACATATAGATTCTCTCCCGATGACTCAAACGAGGAACCATTTTTGTCTGTGCAGATACTGATACATCGGGCGGTATCATTTGAATAAACTTCTGGGCAAGCGCCATTCGCTCATTTCCTTTGGGCCAGACAAAGTCATTTGAGAAAGGCAACTGACCATGAAAAGTCAGATCAAAGCGCAATGAGCTTAACAACATCGCACAGAGCAGTGCCGTCAGGATGCCTGTACTGAAAAAACGGCTCATGGTCTGCATTGACCAGAAGCGAGGTCCACCCGAAGTCTGTGGTCTGCTGCGTATCCAGTTACTATAACGAGACAGACCCTGTCTTGTCACCCACAATATCAGCACCAGGCCCTCAATACTGGCAAAGATCAGCACGGGGATAATCTCCGCATTGTACTGGAACAGGCCGCTATGCATGGAGGGATTGGACGATAGCAGGTTGATCGCCAGCGCTGGCGCTGCCAGAACGAGCACCCACGGAGCCAACAACGGCAGAAAGGCAGCAGAAAGGAACAACAGGCGCAAATACATCAGCCGTGAATGCTCAAAGAAGGCATTCTGAATAAACCACTTCGGCTGAGTGACAATGTTACGCACAATCTCTACCGGCCCATTGCCCAGCCACGCGTAGCGACCAATCAGCAATGGCTTACTCGACGGGCTGAATGCAGGGATAATGACCTTGAAACCAATGACAAACCACGCAGCAGCAATCACCGTCATCGTTAGGCCGCTTTTCCAGCGTCGCTGAAATATTGCCGTCCAGAGACCAAGCAGCGCCACCAGCAAGGGAACTTCCTCTTTACAGCCCATAGAAAGCAGCGCAAAAAGGAACATCAGCGCCGTACGCCGGGTATACATGAAATACAGCGTAAACATCAACAGCGATGCTGTGAGGGTAACCGCATGAAAATCAAAGGTAATTGCCTGCTGCAAAGAGGGATACAACAAATAGAGCCAGGCAATCGCAACAGCAGCGATATCATTCCGCAATCGCAAACGAGCCAGCCAGAACGCGGGATACGCACCCAGTGCGACAACGACTGTCTGAAAGATAATCAGCGTTCTGGGGTCAGGCCAGAGAAAATAGAGCAGCGATATCGGGTACAGAATCGGCTCAAAATGAATCGCAAACCGGTTAATCCCGTCAGGAGTATAACAGTTGGTATCACCAACAATATTACAGATCGTCTGATGCAACTGCCCGTGATTGACCAGGTTCCAGATAGCCTGATCCATAATGCCCATATCTTCGGCATTGGTCAGAAGGTTATTATGCCGGGCTAGCATGTAGACAATAAAATAGCCTGAAAAAAGGAGAACGGCAAGCGTCACCAGGCCCAATGCAACCCAATAGAGCCGCGTACGTGGAAATGGCTCAGGTGGAGGATACAGATAGAGTCGATTACGTATACTGGAGAGCCGTTTCCGCCAGATGGTGCTTTTCACGGCTCCTCCCTCTTTCTACCCGGGTGCATAGAAATAGCATTCCAGCCTTTCTTCTCTTTCTCTTGTCATGAACATCACAAATAGGTGGCTCTTCTCGCATCGTGCATACCGTTCGAGAACAAAAAAGAAGGGCTGGGGATCACCTGAAAAGCGCTTCCTGTTTTCAGGCACTCCCCTCCGGAGAATATTGTATGCACCATACAGAAGCCCTACCAGGCGCTCGTAAGCGCTCTCTACAGGCTGCCTCAGTCAAGCTCTTCTTTGATACTGTATTCTTCCCCTGGCTGGAATGCATAGTGCCTGATCATTTCACTCTGCAAGCCTGTCAAAATAAACTGGACACCGAAAATCATCAACAGAATACCAACAAACAGCAATGGCTGATCGTGAATTGGCTGGCTGAAGAAAAGCTTTCGTATAACAACGAACAGGTCAATCAGAATGCCAATAAAGAGCGTAAAGAAGCCCAACGGACCAAAGAGGCGCAACGGTGTCCGCAAGAATGACGTCAGGAAGAGCACATTCAGCAGATCGATTAGACCACGAGCAAAACGGCGAGCACCGAACTTTGAGACACCATACTTGCGCGGATGGTGCTTCACTTTGATCTCAGCGACTTTAAAGCCACGCCAATGCGCCATAACCGGCACAAAACGATGAAATTCGCCATACAGCTTCAAGTGTGGATCATCGATCAGTTCACGACGATACGCCTTAAAGCCATTATTGATATCATGCAGATGCACACCGGTCATAGTGCTGACCATCCAGTTGAAGATACGTGAAGGGAAGGTCTTCGATATCGGGTCCAGACGAGGAAACTTCCAGCCCGTGACCAGATCATAGCCCTCTTCGATCTTCTCCAGATAACGAGGGATCTCTTCTGGATCATCCTGCAAGTCACCATCCATCGTAAAGACGACTTTGCCCCGGCTACGGCTAAAGCCGGCAACCAGCGCAGGCGTCTTGCCGAAGTTCCGGCGGAAGCGAATAACACGCACGATCCCGGGATTTTCATCGCGCAGCTTCTTCAGCTCATCAAAAGTGCCATCGGTGCTGCCGTCGTCCACAAAGATAACCTCATAGCTGCTTCCAAGTTGATGAAATTGAGCTGATAATTTCTCAAATAGCGGGCGCACATTGCGCAACTCATTCATTACAGGCACAACAACAGTTATAGCAATATCTTGCTCAGATGAAGAGAGTGGAAGTGCCTCTGTTTTTGTTGTTTTTGCAGGTGCTTCAGTTTGTTGCATAATTTATATTCTCCACATATGGCCGAGAAAAATGAACAGACTTCACTCTATCATTTCTAACCGGGACCCATTATAACATAGGGGTATAATAAGCCCTCAACGATATGGTACCTTTACCTTTTTACGCGTAGGAAACAGGCCAGCAGAGACAGGAAGATCCACATATAGCTGATCTTCCCTGTCGCCAGATGTCCCTCTACATTTCAGCAGTATGTTGCAGACAAAGGGCAACCAGATCAGGACGATCAGTTGTGATAGAATCAACACCTGCCTCAATACAAGAACGAATCTCATCCTCGGTGTTTGCATCCCAGATTCCCAGTTTAACACCCTGAGCATGAAGAACCGGCACTATTTCTGGCTTCAATTGCTTGTACTCCATATCAAGCCAGCCACACTTCAAAGTCTCTACTTTCGCCAGCAAGGCGGTCAGGTCCTGTTCGGTTGCAAGCTTCCAGGTATTGTCGGATGTGAGCATACCGGTCGCAATCGCAGGCTCAAGGCGCTTGATTTCGGCCAACATCTGCCAATCAAAAGAGATAATCAGCGTCTCCTTAAGCATATCTGTGGTATAGAGATCAGCAAGGACCAGTTCCATAATATGAGGATACCGCCCCAATATGCCATCTCGTTTACTTGTTTTCAACTCAACATAGATTTCCGCACGCCCCTTTATCACATCGAGGACCTCGCGTAGGGTCGGCATCTGCTCGGCTGTTGGCCAGCCTGGAAAATGAGCAGCAACATTCAGAGATCGCAGAAAAGCAAAATCCAGATCAAGGATGTTGCCAGTTGCATCAGTTAAACGATCCACTGTATTATCATGAAAGATCACAAGCTGACCATCTCGACTGACCTGAACATCTACTTCAACGGCATCAGCCGCGAACGTCAGGGCCTTGCGAAACGCCGCTACAGTATTTTCAGGAGCCAGATCAGCCCCTCCACGATGAGCGACACATTGAACACGTGAAGCCATAAAGCTTTTCTCACCTTTCTGTCAGTGTATCAAGATTAGCGAACCTCACTCACCTCCCTTTAGTGATAGATTATAGCCTGTTTTCAGGCGAAGACTGCTCCATCCCCCGATTTTACCAGGACGCATATGTCCCGCAGTACCAGCACGGAAACATGATCAGCGCCCACTGTTAACTTGACTTCTTCCCAGAAAAAGCATATTATGAGAGAGATAAAAATGATAATAATTCTCATTATTAGGGTTCCCTAATACGGAGTGATATAGATGCGAGAGAAATTGAACACAAACGCGCAGGCTGTCCTGGAAGCCGTTCAGGCAGCGGAACATCCCACAGCGCTGGACGTCTATGAAACGGTGAAGCAGACACGTCCGAAAATCGGGCTTGCTAGTGTATACCGCATCCTGCATCACCTGGCGGAGCGTGGTTACATTAAAGAATTGGGACGCAATGACGATGGCTGTCGCTATGATGCTCGAACATCACGACACGATCATGCAATCTGCACGAAATGTGGAGCGCTCATTGATATACCCATTGATGTAACGCTTCCCGAAGAAGCCCTGCAAGCAGCGGCGAAAGCGGCCGGGTTACAGCTTACGTCGCATGAAGTCAGGCTGTATGGTATTTGTCCGAACTGCGAGCGCACCTCAAAGTCCTGATTGTGTCAGCAGATAGTTGATAGCGCGACCCTGCTCATTGCCCGGTACGCTCTCATTCTATATATAGTGTTTTTATCCAAATGGCATGTTCATTTAGCGAGAAGGAGTACGGTCACATGGCACAAGACGGGAATACAAATACTCTTCCGTCCACAGCAGATCAACAGCAAACACAGAGCGTAAAAGAAGAAATTGCTGAAATTTTCCATGCGATCATCAGAAATGACGACTCATCACATCGTTTTTTGCTCCGTGTAGTCCAGCCTGGACTGGCGGGGCTTATGGATGGTTCCGTATCGACACTGGCCCCGATCTTTGCGACCGCGTTTGCAACCCATAAACCCTTTACTGCCTTCCTTGTTGGCATGGCTGCTGCGACGGGTGCTGGTATCAGCATGGCTTTTTCTGAGGCACTATCGGATGACGGGGTGTTAACAGGTAGAGGTAGTCCGGTTGTCAGAGGTGCGATTACAGGCCTGATGACATTCTTTGGCGGAGCACTGCATACGCTTCCATTCCTGATCACGAACCTGCACCTTGCACTGATTACAGCCTACATCGTTGTGGCATTCGAGCTGTTTCTGATCGCCGCAATCCGCCATCGCTACTTCAAAACCAAGTGGGCCCTATCGATCGTGCAGGTTGTTGGTGGCGGTATTCTGGTCTTTCTGGCAGCGCTCATTTTCGGCAATGCCTGAACAAACATCAGAGATGAGTGTGAGAACAGCATTGTTTCTCCCCTCATCTCACGGGAATACATATGCGCTTTCCAATGTTATAAAGAGCAGTATCACTAGAAATGACAAAGAAACAGAATCCATATAGTCAGAACAGTGCCAGATACCTCCGGGAATAGATAGAAAAATCCTCTTGTTTTAAAAGAAGAGAGAGTGATAAGCAGAAAGGATGCTCAATGACAGTAGTTCCTGGATTGAGGGGCGAGGCAACAACAACGGTGGTGTATGAGAACACCGCAGAGGCTGTAGGAGCTGGAGGAGTGGCTGTCTTTGCGACGCCGATGATGATCGCTCTGATGGAAAATGCGTCATGGAGAGCGGTCGCAGAGGCACTCGACGAAGGCTATGTCACAGTGGGAACGCTGGTTCAGGTACGACATCTTGCCTCAACTCCGATCGGACAACAGGTTCGAGCAGTTGCTACACTCAGTGAAATTGATGGCAGGAGATTGGTATTTCGGGTGGAAGCCTACGACGAACAGCAAAAAATCGGCGAAGGCATCCATGAGCGCTTCATTGTCAATCTGGAACGATTTATGCAGAAAAACGCCGAGTAAAGATGCATTCAAAAGCGCTCACCCCTTGCTATTTGTCAAGTTATATGGTATACTTTATTTACCTGTGAGAAAGTATGCTTCTTTCTCGGGTATTGCTTCAATCTGGGGATGTCGGGTTTCGACAGACGAACAGATTGAAGGATTGCAGGCCGAGGTGCCGGTACGCACTCTCGTTAAACAACCGGCAAAAAAATAGTTGCCAAACAAGCAACACCTTCTTACGCTCTAGCTGCCTAAACACCAGCAAGCGTCGTCTGCCTGACTTTTTCCTGTGGGGTCAGTGTCAGGCGTCACAAACGCAGGATGCGATAACAGCGATCGCCTTCTAGCTGTTATCAAAGACCAAGGAGGCCAGCGTAGAGAGATCCCGTCGGTGGGAGTTCTCTGCGTAATGAAAAACGCCGACTAAGCCTGTAGTACATTCTTTGATAGGTTCGTTTGGACGGGGAGTTCAACTCTCCCCCATCTCCACCAAGAATAAAAGGACCGGAAGCCTCGTCAGAAGCGGCTTCCGGTCCTTTTATTTTCGCAGCATATCTTCAATGGGAGCAAAACTGAGAGCAAAAGCTATTCAAAACAATGATTTTCACCGCTTTTTTGCGCCACCAGTTCCGTCTATCTCTTCGCCGTCATCCTCTCGGCCTTCTCCCCTGAAAATAGTATCCCATTTCTCTGTCACCTCTATCTGCATCGAAGGAAGTAAGTGAGAATATAAGCCAAGCGTGATCGATACGTTGCTATGCCCTAAAAGGGCCTGGATTACCTTCATGTTCACCCCCATACTCAGCAACAATGTAGCTGCACTGTGACGCAAATCATGGAAGTGCATGTGAGGCAATTTAGCATCCTGCAAAATCTTTTGAAAAACTTTGAGCAAGTATCTGGAACTGTAGTATCCTCCCTGCAAGTTAGGAAACACCAGGTCTTGGTCTTTCCACTTATCGCCTTGCTTTAACCGCTGCTCTAACTGCTTGACTCTATGCTCCTGGAGCATGCGCAGCAGAAACGAGGGTAAGGCGATCTGTCTTCGGCTCGCCTTTGTTTTTGGCTCTGTTTCAACATACCCATAATGGGCAATATAATCTACAGTCCTGCGGACAGACAGTATGCTGTTGGCAAAATCAATATCTGCCCAGCGTAATCCAAGCAACTCGCCTCTTCTCATCCCTGTAACCACGGCCATAACGAGCAGCACTTCTAGCCGGTATTCTTTCGCCTTCTCAAAAAGAGCATGCGCTTGCTCAAGTGTCAAGGTGACGGCTTCACGACTCACAATGCGTGGCGGAGATACCAGATCACAAACATTTCTGGCAACATATCCCCATCGCACAGCATTTTCTAGAGCCAAATGGAGCACCCCATGAATAGAATGGACAGTCTTTGAAGACAGCCCTTCTCTGCTCATCTTCGCATAAAATCGCTGTACTTGCTCAGGAGAAAGTTTCTGAATGGAAACATGTCCAAGCTCTTTCACGATATACTTGATAAGCTTCTTATACTTCACATAGGAGCTTACCCGTAGCTTATCTTTATGGACATTGTCAATCCAATCCTCTATGTACTCACCAAGTTTTCGCTGAGGGCCTGTCGCAAGCATTCCCATTTCCAGTTCACGCAAGAGTTCATTCTTTTTCTTGATCGCTTCTGACCTGGTCTTAAAAGAGTATTTCTTTCGCCGGCCAGGCGCATGCGATATAGCTACTATCCATCGATCGCGATCTTTATCGTAATACACTGATCCTTCCTTGTGCCCTCTTCTCTTCCGTTTCGGCTCCGACACAGGCCACCTCCTTACACAAGTTGCTGTTCACGCCCTTTTATCCATTTTCGGAGAGAATCGGGATCAACAAAGCGCCGCCCTCCAATAACAATCGTTGGCAGTCCCTCCCGATAAATCCAATTATAAACTGTTTGCTTGCAAACACCGATTTTTTCTGCAACCGCGGCAACGCTTAAAAGCCACGGTTCTGTTACCATTTTATTACCTTTTCTCGACATCTTCTTCTCTCTTTCACAAACTACAGGCTCAAACAGCCCCAAAATGGATGCTATAGGTCTGGAGAAGTAGAAAATTGGAGCCTTCTTCTACAAAACAGGGCTCATTTTTGCCATTTTGGGGCTGTAGAATGAACCTACGTGTTCATTTGAAATCTTATCCTTGTTACTTTTCAATGCGCCTGAGTAGCACGTCCTGGGTCAAGCCCAGGTGTAGCCCGCATTGCATGCAGGCTACACACTGCTCCGGCCACTGCCTCGAAGCAACCCAGAATACGGCTACCTTCCCACAGAAACTACATTTAATCTGGTTTTGTTTTTTACGCCTGTTATGTTTCATGTGAACACTCCTTTACGAACTAGAGAGAGTTTTGCTGGCCTGTTGGAGACGGGAAACCAAGAAGAGCAACTGGGGCCGGGGGATCATCATGAGTTTGAAACATCAGTGTCCCTTTTTCACTACTTGCAGTTCGATGAGTACTCAAACGACTGTCATCCCGTCAAAATGCCCTAAATTTTGCCCTTTTGCCAGAGATTGTTAAATTTACTTCTTCCCCAAAAACGGGGCTTATTTTGGCGATTTTGGGGCCGTAGAATGCACTTCCTGTTCTCTCCTCAACAGGTCTACCTTTCTGAACCATGTGTCCCTGAAATGGCGTGGTCCAGGTCATAGAACACACCTTGTGTCTTCTGGAAGCACAAGGCGATTTCACCCGTGGGTCCATTGCGCTGTTTGGCACAAATGACCTCCGCAATATCGTCTGTCCCGGTGGAAGACTCCGGGTCTGCCTGCTGCTGTTCGCGCTCTTCCCGCTCTCGGTAGTAGGCATCTCGGTACAAGAAAAGCACAACATCTGCGTCTTGTTCCAGACTGCCAGAACCGCGCAGATCAGAGAGCTGAGGTCGTTTGTTCTGGCGCGTTTCTACCTGACGGTTGAGCTGAGCCAGTGCCAGCACCGGCACATCAAATTCCCGTGCCAGATGCTTGAGCCCGCGGGAAATGGCGGTGAGCTGGCGCACCTCATTGTCCTGAGCCGTCTCGGTATCTGGATCGATCAGCCCCACATAATCGACAACCACCAGGTCTACACCCCCGTGGGTCTGGACCAGACGGCGTAGATCAGCTCGCATGGAAACGAGAGGTTGCGCGGCGGTATCATTGATGGAGATCGGCATACGGGATAACTGGACCCCGGCCGCATAGATGCGATCCCACTCTTCATCCTCAATCCAGCCAGATCGCAGGCGGGCCATATCAACCTTTGCCGTCATCGCCATCCAACGTTGCGCGAGTTGGGTACGGGGCATTTCCAGGCTGAACATCGCAACCCGATAATTGCACAAAGCAGCTCGGTAGGCGCAGGTAAGCGCAAAAGCGGTCTTCCCCATACTCGGACGCCCACCCACAATGATCAGATCAGCGCGCTGAAAACCGCCAAGCAGAAAATCCAGGTCGCGCAGGCCTGAAGGGATTCCGGTCAGGGGAGTCTGTCCGCGCCGCTCTGCGAGTTCGTGGAGCCTTGTCATGTAGTCCGTCATCACATCTGGCAAGTCGATAAAGCCGTTAGAGCGAGAAGCGGAGGCCGAGCGGATCTGAAACAGGCGCTCTTCGGCTTGCTCCAGCGCTTTCTGCGCATCCAGATCGCTATAGGCCAGCGCGGCAATGTCTGCGGCCGCATGGATCAGGCGACGCTGCACGGCCGTCGAAGCCACAATCTGTGCATAGTAGCGGACATTGCCCGAGGTGGGTACCTCATTGACCAGGCTCACAAGATAGCTCTGACCCTCGGCGGCGTCCAATTGCTGCATGCGGCTCAGCTCATGGCTCACCGTTAGATAGTCCGCCTGGATGTGTTGCGCATTCAGCCGCAAGATGGCGGCATAAATGAGCCGGTGAGCATCACGATAGAAATCGTCCGGTTTGAGCAGCGTCACCACCTCGGGAAGCACATCAGGATCAATGAGAATACTTCCCAGAACGCCGCGTTCTGCGTCCAGGTTGAAGGGAAGGAGACGTTCTTTCGGCATAAGCTACTGCTCCTTCCGTTGCTTGTTTTGAAAGCGTGCCGCCAGCTCACGATTACGGATCATGGTTGGCGTCAAAAATGCTGCCGGGTTTTGTTTGGCTGTCTGTTGGCGCGGCGGTTTGGAAGCCCGAAGCACTTGCGCCACTTCCGGCCCGAACTTGAGGATTACGGCCGCACCAATCGCGTAGCGCCGTTCTGGATCGGACCAGTATTTATGCTTCTCGAAGAGGTAGGCGTGAAGCTGGTCAATCTCTTCGGGCGTCCACTGCTTGAGGAGCTGAACAACACAGGCGCGTTCTCGCTGCTGCTCCTGCTTGCTGGTTAGTTCGTACCCACGGCGAGTAACAATAGCCTGATAGACTTGCTGCTGCTGTTGTTCCTGGTTGACGGCAGGGGAGTTCTCGGCACCAGAAGAAAAACCGTGTGTGTGTTCCTGATCACCTGATGCATTCTCCAGGTTTCCAGCAACACTCTCTTTCTTCATTACTGTTCTTTCTTCATTGTTCTTTCTTCTGACATCAAATTTTGAACAATCTCGTTCAAATTTTGAACAATCCGGGGGGGTATCGTTCAAATTTTGAACAATCTCGGGACTTCGTTCAAATTTTGAACAATCTTGCGGGACTTCGTTCAAATTTTGAACAATCTCGGGTGAAATACTCTCCTTTGCTTGCTGTTCCTGCTGACAGGCTTCGGCATTCGCTGCCCAAATGTCCACAATTGAAAGGTGCCAAAGTTCTCGGCCTGCACTGCCACGCCGTTTCTTGGTTGCATGAATCAGGCCTTCGTCATGCAAGCGACGGATCATAGTGGACAACGTGCCTGTAGAGATATTGGTTTCCTGGGAGAGCGTTCGCAACGTGCGAAAGCAAGTGCCCTGATCGCCACAAAGGTCTTTGAGACATTGATAGAGCCACAATGCCGCAAAGGGCAGATGCTTGTATCGAAGCCGAATGATACGTGGAATAACCGCATAAAAGCCCCATTGTTGTTTAGGGTTATTGGATGCTGATGTATTTTGTGCTACCATACAACTGAGAACTCCATTTGAACGACAGAGCCTACGGGCGAGGTAGACTCTGTCCAGGACAATAAGGGACATGCCGGTTTATGGGATCACACTCATAAACCGGTTTCTACCAGAGCACAGCAATAACATGGCCCAGATGAAGAACAATGTGCTCGCCAGGCTCCTGGTTTGTGCAAAGCAGTTCAGGAAGGCGGCTCTGTATGCTCGGTTTCACCGACTCTGAGCTGCTGTTCAAGGAAGTCGGCCTGTTGGTCGAGCTCGTTGCTAACGGCCATCATTGCATCAACCATTGCATTAATGAACCCCTTATGTGCTTCATAGAGTGCGTCTTTGTTAGAGGCATAGACACTCAGTTCGTCGGCTTCCCATGCTGCATAGATGGCTCTCTCTTCCTGCCTCAGCGTTTCTGCTGCCTGGCGAAGCGCCGCGATCCGTAGCAGCGTTGGATTGTCCTTCATCTGCTTGAAACGTTGTATTTCCTCTGCTTGATCCATATTGGTGTCTTCTCCTGGAACAGTTCAGATGTTCTGCTCTGAATGATCTGCTGGGGGTGTTTTGCGCTGTTGTTCAAGCTGGTCAGCTTGTTGATCCAGTTCGTCACTGATGACCATCACTTCATTGATCATTGCATTGATGAACTCCTTGTGCGCTTCGTAGAGCTCGTGTTCATCGGGTGTGTAGAAGCCAAGCTCGTTGGCCTCGAGTACCTCATAGATGCCCTCTTTCATCCATCTCAGCACATTTGCTACCTGGCGAAGCGCAACTATCCGAAGAAACGTTTGATCCGCTTTCATCTGGTTAAAGTTCTCAATCTCCTGCAATTCTTCTTGCGTCAAGTCTTCTTGATCCATTGCACTTTCTCCTTTATCGCATCTCTAAAAGTAGTTCCACGCCGCTCGTGGTTCACACTACCGCACCTCCATCCTCACAAGGATTTTGTTGCGGCTCGACAAATGACAGGCGTGCTGGCCCACCCGACCGACGAAACGGCTTCAATAGCTCAGCTCCATGCTCACCACAATGCCCCTTCCAGCCGCGTGCGGATCTCCCGAAGCGGATAGGCTTGTTTTTGTCCTTGACGCACCATCGCGCAGAAGCTCCGGTGTGCTCGGGGACCTCCCTTTGCTCGTTGCTCTTCTTCCCACTCCTGGCAAGCGTCAAATCTCGCCGGGAAATATCTCAGGAGTCGGAGCCACTCGCTGTAGCCTTGGCGTACACAGCGCCCTCCACAATTGTTGTGTTTAAAGCCCAAGCTGTATAATCGTGGGGGTGTGATGTGCCAATCCTGAAGGCACACATCCATAAGTGGCCGCTGTTCGTATGGCTCCCAGAGCAGGGGGTATTCTACCTGGACGTCAGGCATTGCTTTTGCATAGGAAGCCTTGACGCTCGCCAGGCGCCGGTTTTCGTGCCGATCTAAGCCAATATGGACCATCGGTAGACACGGCATAGCAGCAATAAACTGCCGAAACGGCCGGACCTTGAGCTCATAGCTGCATGGAGCTGCCATATTGCAGGGGATTAACTTTTTCTGCTCTGCAACGTCTAATGGAGTACGTCCGTCAGTGTACCAGTACAGGGCGCCCTGCCAGCGAGCCATGAGATCATGTAAAAAACGGTAGAGGTCTTCGTCCTCATACCGTGTATCGGCAAACCAGAGCGCAACCTGTTCACGGCCATATCTCTGTATCACACGTTCAGCGGCAACCGCCGAAGCCAGACCCCCACTGAGGGAGACGATATGTGGTGTATGGAGAGATTGGGCAATTGGTGCCATGTTCGCTGATGTGAGGGGGAAAATGGAAAAGCTCATAACGTCTCCTTTGTGACAAGATCATAGGGGTGGACGGCTTGATGAGGTATGAGCCAGAAGAGCGGCCCGCTCGCGCGCATCTGCCTCAATCTCTTGGTCTGCTGCCAGTTCTCCATGCGTTTGACGATAGAGGTCATAATACAATGCTTTCCAGGAAAGCCGGGGCCGCGAGGTTGACCGGTGCTGTTTGGAACGCGGTGTCGCTGGCTGCTGAGCGAGGTTGGTGTGGTGCTTTCCTCCTTGATTCATAGGTCATTCCTTTCTGTGGCCCTGACAGAAGCCTGGACAAGCAGGCCGCTGTCAGGAAGGTGGTGAGAACAATAAGGGATATGCCGGTGTGAGCTATGCTCGAAGCCCAAGCCAGGCAAGGAGCACAATGGCAGTGGCAATGCCAACGTACCAGGGCCAGAGCTGGAATGCTTGCCAATAAAAAAAGCCTGCAAGAAAGCAGGCGAAGGCAAGCACTGACGGAAGTCTGGAAGGACGTTCCACATACATGATGTGGGGCGCTCCACAATCGGAGCGGGGGCCGTGCCGTGCTGGTTTGCGTGACAACCCTGACAAAATCAGAGCCAACAGCAGGACCAGCAAGGAGACAAGCAGTACTGTTTGATACATACACCCTTCTTTCTTCGGGGTTGCAGAACGCACTACAGGGCCAATATCGAAACTGCCCGGCCCGGGATCGCACCAGGGCCCCCGCTTCCACGGATCGGGCTCTCTGCTAGAGGTTCACTGACTGCTCTTGCTGCTCCTCTTCGGAGCGCCGCATTTCGCGGACAGCCTGTCGTGCATTGACTGCTGTCTGTTTCGAGCAGCCGGTCTGATTGATGATTTCGGACAAGGTTGGCTCACGCCGTTGGGTGTCGAGATAGGCAGTGATGAAGTCCATCACCTCTGTCTGTTTGACGGACCCACCAGAACCATTAGACAGGTGAATGATCTTTGAGCTGTCTATTTTTGGGGTGTCTATTTCGTGCTTTGGGGTGTCTATTTTTGGGGTGTCTATTTCACTCTCCCGTGTGTTGCTTTTTTTCTCCTGGGTGTCTAAAAGGTGGTCGCTGGAGGTGTCTATTTTTGCAGCGTGCGGGTGTCTATTTTTGCGGTTTGTGTTCCCCGCCGCAGGTAGCTGAAGACTCTGTACCTGCTTGAGTAAGGCCCCCTGCATCGCTTCAAGTCCTGCCTCTACACGGACTGCAATTTGCTGTAACTGCTGCTCCTGGGACTGCTCTACAAGCGTGATGCGCGCACCAATTGTCTGCATGCGATCTTCGACCGTAGACAGCAGACTGGAGAGATTTGCGAACGCCTCACCCAGCGTCGTAACCTGTCTACTCAAGGTGTCTATTTGGGTGGCCGTACCGGTGGCGAGGGTGTCTACTTTCCGCGTAATCTGGGTGTCTAAAAGCTGCATCTCTTCCTGAGTAGACAGGGTGTCTAAGCGTGCAGCAACCTGTCTATTCAGGGTGTCTATTTGAGTTGCCACGTGTCCCATCAGGCTGTCTATTTTTTGGGTGATCCGGGTGTCTAAAAGCGTGAGCTGCTCTTGCCAGGTGTCTAAATGACTCTGTACTTTTCGCACCGAAATGACTTTCGTGGCCCCCTGGTCTTCGCCTTTGAGACTATGAATGACCACCCCGTAGAGGACCGCCAGCACTGCCCGTGCAATCAGCAAGATGGTCTCAATGGTCATGTACACGAGGTTGTCCAGCTTGAAGAGTTGCGAGATCGAGGAGACAACAAGACTCGTCATCATCAGTAGGAGAAGTGCAATACCCACGACCATCGCTAAGGTGCCACCCTTCCGGTTGCGCTCTTCACGTGCTTGTTGCGCCAGTTTGATGAGCCCCATTCCTCCAATGTCCAGCGCAATCTGCTGTGCGATAAACACGATCGAGTCCCAGGGAATCAGCGTCTTGGGCATTCCCGGCAACATTTTCGCGCCAAAGTAGAGCACAGATACGAACAGGACAGGCTCCGCCGCCTTTGTTGCCAGGCCAACAAACCAATCCCAGGCAAGGGTGATATAGGTGGAGCGCCCCACGTGGTAGCGCAGGACGTCCCAGTCAATGCCCTTCCGCTGCTTCTTGTTCTCCTGCTGTTGTGGAGCAGCGTTCTCAAGGTCTGCTTCTTGCTTTGGCATAGACCGTTGCATGTTCTTTTCTCCCTTCTATGCTCGTTTCCGCTCCTGCTCCAGATAAAGCAGGACTTTTTTATAAACCTCATACTTTCGCCCTCGCAGGCCGACAATCTCCGAGATTTCCCGGTCCGTATAGTGTTTTTCCTTCATGCGTTGAATATTGTCCAGCGTTTCCGCCGAGACCCCTAACTGATCCAGTTCTGTGCGTGTGACCGGCGTTTCCGCTTCCGTATTGGAAACGGGAAACAGGTTCGTGATCACCCTCCCCGAAGCCGCCTGTGAAGCTGTTTCCAGCGCGTTTCCCGAAGCGTTTCCCGCGTTTCCCCCAATGGAAACGCGTTCCGTTTCCGCCCGGGAAACGGGAAACAGCATCTTTTCTGTGTTTCCCGGAAGTGCTCCCTCGTCTTGCCGTGCTGTTTCCAGGCGTTTCCCATTTCCGGCTGATGGCGTTTCCGTTTGCGCCAGCGCTTTCAGTAAGGTGAGCATGGTTGCCTCATCGATCTTGCCGGTGGTGTACCAGGCCATCACCGTGCTCAGGTCAGGCTGCTGCGCGGCCCCTGTATGCGGAGATGGAGCCGTCTGCGCGGCCCGACGTAACCGGCGAATCCCCGGTGTCTCAGAGAGGTCGCGACTTTGACGCTTGTCAAACTTGACCAGCATCGGACGCTGGGTGAACCCGAACACCACCCCAACGCCTGGCGGAAGACTTTCCATATCCTCGCGGGTAGCAACTCCCTTGCCTCCAAGAATTTCCTCACACATGTTCAGGTCGTTGTGCTCCGCATGCCGCATGAAGATCCGAATTTGACAGCTCTTGATTGCCCATTTCGCGATGTACGTGAGGCTCTGCGTCGCGAAGCACATGGTGTAGCCATTGGAACGCCCATTGCTTACCAGCGCGAAGAAGGCATTTGAGAGTGCCTGCAATATCTCGGTATTCTGTCGCGCCTCGGGAGGGAGCAGCCCTACCTTCTCCGGAATATACAGTTGCGCCTCATCCAGGAGCACCAGGCACGGGATGATCTCCTGACTCTGAGCTCGCTGGCGTTGTGCATAGCGCATTAAGCCCTGACCCACCGCCGCGACGATCTGCGCCCGATCCAGCCACCCATCTCCATAGGATGGCAACAAGACCACGGCTTGCAGTCGCTCTTGCATGACCTTCTGAACAAAGGCGCTCACCGTCGCAGGAGTCAAGGCGAAGAACGGCAGTCTGAGCTGCTCTGCCTGACGCTGTGCCTCGGGACCACCAGCAAGCAGCACATGGAGAAAGGGTAACTCGCCTAGCGTCGCGTACTCTCCCTTGTGATCCAGGACAATGGCAGGGCTACCACACTTTCCCGCCTGCTCAATCACGAGTCCACACAGGATGGATTTGCCGCTTCCCTGCACCGCGGCAACGGTCATACCCGCGCCAAAGAGCGCATCAATGTGCGGATCGAAGCGACGCCCGACCACCTCCGTGGTGGCGTACTGTTTGCGGTTCTGGGCATAGGTGTTGACCAGCTCGCGCAGGGTTTCCCTGTCAATCGCCTGGCCTAAACGCAGCGTTTCATCATCCGGATAGGGCGGAAAGACTGGTGTGAGAGACGCTTCTTCCGAGCGCTCTGCGTCCTCCTCTTCTTCGCTTTCCTGTACTCCCTGCGCGTCGAGCTGCTGAGCAGGCTGTAAATGTCTTCCTAAGAGCCGGTCCATGACCGTGTATTCGCCTGCGGCAAGTCTGCGCTCTTTGCGCTCTCGGAGTTTCTCCAGGTCTGCGGCCATCGTTGGTGGGAGCTGGTTTCGCAACGCCGCGTAGATCTCGGGCGATTTCGCCGCAAGCGCCCAGGCCCCAACCAGACCAAGTATTTCTGCGGGGAGTGGCGCGTGTAGCAGAGCCGGGATGGCCAGCCCGATCGCTGCGGCAGGGGCAAAGACGGCTGCTTTCTGTCCAAGTGTGAACTGGACCCCTTGCGCTGTTGAGGCTGGCGCAGGAAGTGCGGCCGTCTCCTGCTCTGTGGGCTGCATGCCAAGCTCTTTCGCTGCACATGTCTTGCAGAGCACCATCACATCTTCTTCCTGCTCACACCCCTGGTGCGCAAGACTGGTATGATAGACCTCCAATTGCTTGGTTCCCTGGCAGAGCTCACATGCAGGGTGCAAGCGCAACGCTGCACGACGAGTGGCCTGCCATTCCGGGGTCTGAAGGTAGTCCAGGTAGGCCATCTCCTGGAGCTCGTGTAAGCGGTGCTTCTCGCGTTTCATATCGGGTCTCCTTGTGTATGGCTAGCAAATCCTCGTCCCGCGCTTGCCCACCCCTCAACAGAGGCGGGCAAAAACGGACCGACGATTACATACGGCTGAACGCCTGCTTAAAGCAGACAATGGCGAACATCAGGACACAGAAGGTCACAAAAAACACAACGGCAGTAAAGCCACATTGCCCCCAAAACCCGTACCTGCTGGAAGCAAAGTAATCACCGCAGGCGTTCACCACGATGAGCGTGATGACCGTCCCCCAGGAGAGGTAATAGCGCCATTTTGGATGCGGTGGTAATTCGACGCCAATGCTCGCCACGATCAGCGCGAGCTGGACCCCCCATCCAAAAAGGAAGGGGACATACATCTCGCCGGCCAGTTCGCCGCGCACGGCCATCCAGAGTTGTCCAAAAGCATTGAAGTTGATCTGACTCATCTCTTGCCCAAGCAGCCAGGCCTCGGACGTGAGAACCTGGACGGATGTGCCCAGGGCCCAGATGCCCAGAAGAACCGTGCCAAGCAATATGTATACAATGGGCGGCCACGTGGCTGTACTTGCAAGAGAGGACGGCTGGAAACTCCCGCCCAGGATCGCCTGACGCATGCGGTTTGAAGACATGACAGAGACTCCTTTCTAATCGCGCAGATAGGTGTTATAGTCCGCGACAAGTTCTTCATCGCGGAGGATGGCGAGGAAGAGCGAATCAATCTCGCCCTCCAGCCATTCCAGGATGATGTAACCAAGACCGAGCTTGTCTGTGGTCCCGTGATCGATCAGGACCACCTCTTCGCGTTCGGCAAACCAGCCAATTATCTTGTGAAGGATGAACTGGTAGTCGCTGGTGCGAAGCAGAATGTACACGCCCAAAATGGCGCCCTCTCGTGCAGGCGGTAGCTGAAGAGGAAGGGCCTCTTCAGCCGAAGGGTTACTGTAAGGGATGATCTCCATGCGGCTTACGCCTCCTCGTCTTCCTCATCCTCTTCGGCTACCGCCTGCGCATAGGCGTCAAGCTCTTCCTGTGTTGCAGGTTCAAGCTGATAGCCGTTGCCGTCGGGTGTTGGCGCGAAGTGGAGACCTTGCGCCAGCGCCCATTGATCCAGACACTGAATGGCTGCACTCAGGTTGCATTCTTCATACCAGTAGGTACCGTCTTCCGGGTCTTCCACGTACGCACCGGCCTGCACCAGGAGCATGAGAGAGGTATATTCCTGACAGGCTTTCTCGCGCTCGTGCTGGATAGCAAGGGCCACCTCTTCCTGTGTTGCATCATCCGTTTCGGGTTCGCCATTCTCTTGCAGGTAGACCTTTACAGTCTCTTTCATCGGGTAGGCATAGCCGAAGCAACTGTGTGCAATGCCGTCTACCTGCACGGCGTAGACCGGAGCGCCATTCACCTTCTCGGGGAGCGTCCCTACAATCGTCGTAGCAGTCACATATGCGGAGTCCCCTCCGCGGTCTTGCCAGGTAAAGGTGCAGTAGAGCCCGGCATAGCGATGCACCGTGTCACGATCAAGTGTCGGCATAGGGATTTTCTCCTTGTGGGGGGGAGACTCGGCACGCGACCGAGTCTCCGGAACACAATCACGTCTTGAAAGGGGTACTCAGGATGTGGTTCCTGGTTTTTCTCAGGGACCAGGGTCAGCTAGGCCTCGTGGAGCTGGTGAAAGTGCTCCTGCACATGTGCAGGGAGGTCCGAGCACTTCCCTCAATGGAGTTCTCCGGGAACGCGCCACTCATAGGGAGCCCCGATCCACAGATGACGAGGACGATATTCGAGGTGCATGGCAGAGCCACGGTACATGGTTGTTCTCCCTTCAATTCAGTATGCCAACAGACGGAGCTAAAGCCGCGAGCTTCTCCCGCTCAAGCCTGATAGTTCGCCTGATCGTGTCCAGGTGCCCTGACATAAGTCCCATCGGCATCAGCAAGCAGGTGCAATCGCCTGTCTCATCTCGCAAAGCAAAGGGCTTCTCTGGATGGCTCAAGTGGAGGGAAAGCTGTGTGTCAGGGAAGGCCCGCAGCATTCTGACAAGGTACCAAGGGTTGAGCAGCGCCCCCTCATCCCAATCGGCAGGTATCGAGGCTCCCTCAACAGGCAACCGCATTTCCGCAGCAGGGCTCGTGTCTGTCATCAGGTAGAGACGGAGGTTCTGGGTCGAGCCCTCAACCTCAAGAAGCAGAGGGCTATCATGAAGCGCCTGAAGGGCTTGCACTGCATACAGCAAGGCTTTGCGGTCGACAAGACCGAACGGACCGGTTGGTATCCGCGCCTCGATGTCAGGATACTGCTCCCAGGAAAAATGGGCTCGAAGCAGGAGTCTTCCATAGGAGAGAGGAAGATCTACCACGGCACACGTTTCACGCTCATACAGACAGACTGCATCGGGCATGATGCAGGATGAAAAGCGGCTGAGCGCACGAACGAAGGGCACCTGGAGCAGCAGATGCTTTGTTGGGTCTTGTTGAGACAGTGTCCCCTGAACGCGTCGACGCACCGCGCAAAAGCCATCAGAGCCCACAGCCCAGAGGCTGTTTTCTGTCGCTGCTTGCAAGACGACATGACAGAGCCGATACAGGCAAAAATCACGGCACACGAAGGGAACGACGCTCCGCATGAGTACATGCAGCGAGGAGACCGGCAGTGAGAGGAGCTCAGGTTCTGAGCTGTGCAGTGGCGCAACAGGGAGGAAGGTCACCTCATCGCGCGGTGCAAGGGAAAGGGTCAGCTCAGGGCCGGATCCCTGCTGGAGCAGTTGGCGCAGCGCGCGGAGTGAAAGGGTATGGGTTCCGATCTCTTCAACTGCCGCAGGAAGCATGACCGTGATCATCGTCGAGGAGAGGTCCGCGGTCAGCAGAAGCTGTTCTCTGGCGTCCAGGCGGATCGTTGAGGCATGGCAGGCAGTGAGTTGCCGGCATACCTGCTGCATAGCTGCAGCACTAACGCGCACACGCATGGGGAGCTCCTTCTTCTTTTTCAACAACTTGGCGATAGATGGCAGCACACTGGGTGATGATCTGCTTCCACGCTGGATCAGAGGTGAGATCAATCAGTGACCGGTTCCAGTCGACAAGCTTCGCCATTTCCGCGATCATGGCCCGTGCATGCTTCTCGGTATAACAGGTGAAGGGCATGCGAGAACCGCTGGCCAGGTGGGTGATGATATAGTGTGGTGCTTCCCGATAGACGAAGCCGTTGCGCCAGGGCTTCCACGGTTGCTCAGCGCGCCAGTAGCCCAGACCTGAACCGTAGTATTCGCGTCCGTGGAGCACTTCCCACCCTTCTGGATCTGGAACCCAGATCGTCGTCTTAACAAAGGGAACCTGGCCATCATGTCTGAGCCAGGCATGGGTCTCGTCTGCGTATATGGCGCATTGTTCGCACCAGCTCAGGATATGGATACTGGTGCGCTGAGGAGGGAAAAAGGTGATCATTCGTGACTCGCTTTCTGCTGGTGCTGAAGAAACGCTGTCCGTGCGATCTGTTCATGATGCTGATAGAGCAGGCGGAGCAGTTCCCAGACTGGGGACATCTCCTCTTCTTCTTTGTCGGCCACCTGTGCTTCGCTCTCTGGCACAAACAGCGCCGCATGCCAGGCTTGATTCAATTGCCGGAATGCTCGCTGTTGCGCATCTGGGAGAGCAGAATCACATCCCAAGAGGGTGAACAACCCCGCAATGGCCCCCATACTGCATGCGACGCGCTCCCTATATGGCTTTCCATGTAGTTGCTGAAGAAAACAAATGGTTTGTTCAATCTTCTGCTCAATGCTCATCAGGGAATCTCCTTTTAGAACGGAAAGGAATGCTCTTCCCAGGCGGCGGCATACATCTCATACTCCTGAGAGGACACAACCTGACCATCCTCACAGATGTAGAGGGAATGCCCGTGAGGACAGATGCGTTTTTGGATGAGGGGAATGTTGCCCTCATGTTGCATAAAATCAAGAAGCTCTGCCTCGATTTCCCGCCAGAAGGGATTGTAGACATTTGGAATGCTGTAACGCATATCATCCGCAAAAAAGGAGAGGGCGCCGCACTCAGGGCACCGATACAGCTTCCGACTATAGACAATGTGGATGGAGAAGCAGGGAAAAAACCCGATCCAGAAATGCAGTTCATTCCTCACCCGTTTGTAGGTGGCTCCGATCCATAGGTTGCGGGGGTGATACTCCGTTTGGAGGTGAAGACAATCACCAATGGGCATGGATAGTCTCCGTTTCTTTTTCTCCGATGGTGTTAGCGTGTGGGTTGGTGTTGTCATTCGTGACTCGCTTTCTGCTGTCGCTGAAGGAACACTGCCTGCGCGATCTGTTCGCGATGCTGATAGAGCAGTTGCAGCAGTTCCCAGGCCTGGAGTGGAGTAAAGTGCTTGGTAATGGTTACAGGATGAGGGATATAATCCTGTTCAATCAGTTTCAGGTTGCCCGTCGAGGTGACCTGGAAGCATATCTTCTTGTGCATCAGAAAACTCCCAAAGATCGTTGATCTGACGACCACGTTGCCGAATATCGCCGAGCATGTTGGTATAGCGGGGCTCTGGTTCGCCTGTGGAGATGTAGAGGGAGGTTGCCAGCACCTTTGTCGGGAAGGCAACGACATCCAGAGCGACATACGAGCGCTCCCAGAGAGTGATATGGGCGCTCTCTGGGTCGATCAGCGTGAGCCGTCTGCACCCCTCATGCTCGACAATGTGAAGCACCTGCCACGCGGGAATGCGACCATCCTCATAGTCGCAAATGTAGACCTGAGGCGGTACAACATCGCCAACCTTGAGCCCCACTAACACGTCATAGATGTCACTCGCTTGCGCCAGAGGCCTGATCGCTCTCACCAGGAGCCCCCTCCACAAGCAGCGGAAGTATGTCAATGAGAAAAGCAAAGATGCAATGAGGCAGACGCTTAAGCGTCATTTGGTGCAGCAGCTCCGGAGTCGGAGTGATACCCAGCTCCTCCAGCCGTTGCCGGTTTTCCTGCCCGATTCGCCTGGCGTCCTGTTGAGCGCGTAGCATCGTCAGCGCGAGAAGTTCCTGCTGTGTAAACCGGCGACGGGGTAGTTTAGCACACATGATGAGCCCCTCCTTTGCGCTGCTTGGTGCGCTGCTGCCGGAGCCATTGCGCATGCGCGCGGCAGGCCGAGGATGATTGCGCCGCGGGATAGGCTTTGCCTGGATGAGCAACGTACCAACACCAGGCACAACGCAGATCAGGCGCGGCAACAGGGGGAATGACGGTCGAGGAGAGAGGATTAACAATCATTGTTCTGCTCCTCAGCCGGTTGCTGCTGCTCACTGGCCTCAATCGCCAGCGCCGTCTGCAAGAGATCAGGGAAATTGTCGCGCACCTCATCATCAGAAAGCGTTTCAAGGTACTCGATGAATTGTTCAGCGTCCATACTCGTGGTATACTCCTATCAGGCATTCGTCTTTTGTAAGGGTGCGAATGCCGCTATTAAGCGTGCCCCGTCATGTTTGCGCATGATGGGGTTCTTTTCTACGAGCTGCGCTACAACGCCGCACTACGGTGGAACAATGACCGACAAGCGTCGCACGACAAGGAACAATCCTCCGCGCGAACCACGCTCCTTTTAGACCTTTACATTGATACAACAAGTCGTACTTACGAGTGCTCATCATCTACGAACAACGCGCTACAAGGCCGCTTGACTCGTGCCTGCTGATCGAGCACATACAGGGTCAGCAAGCACCAATCAAGTGGTCCGATCAAGGACACTCGTTGGGAAAGGAGAGATGTGGGCGCATGAGAGTGGGAAAAACAGAAGATGAAATAAGGTACAGTCCGCACCTGAGCGCCGCCGCTGCTTACTTCGCCTTCACAGAGGAGACGCCAGGCTGCGACCTGTCTGC
>NZ_QKUF01000037.1 GCF_003253565.1 Thermosporothrix hazakensis | reverse complement strand
CAGGATGGAGTGCCTTTGTTGCTCTCTGTGCAAGCAAAGCGGAAGAAGCTGGCTGTACCGTCGTCAAAGTGGCACCCAAAGATACCTCCCAAGTCTGCTCATCATGCGGGTGTGTGGTGAAGAAGGATTTGAGTGTCCGCTGGCACTCTTGTCCGCATTGTGGGTGTGAACTGGACCGTGACCACAATGCGGCACTTAACATACTCATCCGCTACCGTAAATTAAAAGGGGCAGGAAGTGTCCCACAGTTATCCCCCGTGGGGTAGCTGTAGAAGCCCCTGCATTTATGCATGGGGTGCTTCACAAACCGAGAAGCTGAGAAGCCGGGTGGGCGAAGCTGATCGGGTCGAATGTGTGCAGGAGATTCCCGCGCTTGCTGCGGACTGGTTGAACGACATAATCATTGTCAGGAGACGGAGATGCCTGCTTCTGTGCGCATGATCGGAAATTACCGATTGCTTCGCCTGCTTGATGAGTATGTGGGATGCGCCCGCTATCTGGCGGAAGATGTTTCTACACATACCCTGGTCCAGATCTCGCTGCTTGCCCCGCCTGGCCGGGGGCGCTTGAATGGCGCTCTGCATCTGCTGAACTGGCTGGCGGGAATTGAGCATCCGCAGATACAGGGGCTGTTTGACATCGGTGAGGTCTCCGGGTGCCTGTACTACACGTCCGAGTATCTTCCGGCTGGCAGCTTGCGCGAGCGACACCATCCCGGGGCTATTCTCCCGCTCGAACTGGTGCGCCACTATGTGCAACAGATAGCGCAACCTCTGCACTATCTGCATTCGCTCGGCGCTGTATATGCGTCGTTACGTCCCGAGAATATCCTTGTTCATGCCGGGAATGACCTGATTCTGAGTGATTTTGGTCTGCGTGAGTATCTCTTTCGCCTGCATTTTGGTGATGTCATACACCCGCTCTTTCTCCGTTACACGGCCCCTGAGCTCCTGCGTGGCTGGCGGCTGCCCGCGAGCGATCAGTATATGCTGGCACTGCTGCTGTATGAGTGGCTCAGCGGCGCTCACCCCTTTGACGACACGCTGCAAGCGCTCAGCGAGGCGCATCTTAAGAAGCAGCCACCCTCGCTGCTCGAGCACATGCCCCTGCTTCCTGAGGCTGTAGATGAGGTGCTTCAGATCGCGCTGGCGAAAGATCCCATGCGGCGTTTTGCCTCTATTCGCGCCTTCGCGACTGCCTTCGAGCAGGCGTGCAAGGCGTAGAGGCTCATTTTTGCTGCATGCTGCTGAGGATTGGAGGGCTGCATTTTTTCTCGCTAAAAGACGAAAAAGCGTAGTCGATCTATGCTGGCAAATAGACTCTGCAATAAAGAACCATTTTGTGTTATTCCGGCGCTCGTGTGCTATACTGAATAGCACGAAAAAGAATGATCCCGTAATGCGGCAGCCGGGCGGGAAGGCGGCTTCCCGGCTGGTTGGTCTTTGCGTTTTTTCGGGACAGTCACGATCCTGGTGAGAGGAGTGTTCTAAGAACGTGAACGAGATGAAAGAGACAGTGCCCGGCGAGATGAGGTATCGCAATTCGATCCTTGAGACGATCGGGAATACGCCGCTGATCCGCTTGCGGCGTGTTGCTGCCGATGTTCCTCCCCTTGTGCTGGCAAAAGTCGAGTTTTTCAATCCTGGCGGTAGTGTAAAGGATCGGATTGGACCCGCCATGATAGAGTATTGTGAGCAGAAAGGCCTGCTGCGCCCGGGCGGTACCATTGTTGAGCCGACGAGCGGGAACACCGGGCATGGCCTGGCGATTGCGGCAGCGCTCAAGGGCTATCACTGTATTTTTGTCATGACGGATAAGGTGAGCGAAGAGAAGCGAAGCCTGCTCCGTGCCTATGGTGCGGAAATAGTGATCTGCCCGAGCAATGTAACGCATGATTCACCCGAATACTATAAAAATGTGGCGTATCGGCTGGCGAAAGAGATTCCCGGGGCGGTCTGTCCCGATCAGTACTCGAATCCAGCGAACCCCGAGGCCCATTATCGAACAACCGGGCCTGAGATCTGGCGGGATACCGCGGGCAAACTGACGGCGTTTGTGGCCGGTATCGGGACGGGTGGCACGATTACGGGCGTAGCGCGCTACCTCAAAGAGCAGAATCCGAATGTGAAGATTATCGGGGCTGATCCCCCGGGCTCCGTCTATTCGGGCGATGAACCCGGACCCTATAAGGTTGAGGGCATCGGCATGGATATGTTCCCGCGGAACTATCACCCCGAACTGGTGGATGAGGTGATCCGAATCGATGATCGGACCTCGTTCTACTGGGCGCGACGGCTGGCGCGTGAGGAGGGCATTCTTGTTGGTGGCTCAGCGGGTACGGCGCTTGCGGCGGCTCTGACCTATGCGCGACGCCTGACGAAAGATGATGTGCTGGTGGTGTTGCTGCCCGATACCGGTCGCGGCTACCTGAGCAAGCAGTTTAACGATACCTGGATGCGCGAGAATAACCTGCTGGTGCAGGCCGAGAGCGAGCAGCCGACGATGTATGATGTGCTCACCTATCGCCGGCAACATATGGGGAATATGCCGCTGGTGGTCAGTGTGGCCCCGAATGATTCGATTGCAAACGCGGTTGAGCTGCTGCGCCGCTATGGCATCAGCCAGACGCCGGTTATGGAGCATGGGACGATGGTTGGCAGCCTGACCGAGGACCGGCTGTTGAAGCGGCTGGCAAGCGGTGAGCCGCTGGAAGAAACGACTGTTGGTCAGGTACAGGGCCCGCCTTTCCCGACGCTTGAGGCCAACGCGCCCGCCCGTGAGGCATACACGCTCTTTACGATGGGGCATGTCGCGGTTGCGGTGATGGCGAACGGGCTGCTTGAGGGCATCGTGACCAAAAGTGACCTGCTCGAATTCTGGGCACACTCCCGTTAATTCGCTCTTTTATAGATGAGCAAAAACTGATACAATAGTTTCTCCGGTTGCTTGCTTTGCTGGCTCCGGAGAAACGCTTTTTTTTATGGACTGTATTTCGCAAACAACGACAGAAGGAGTGAATCACTCTTCTCCATATACTGTCGAGATACGTTGCACTGCACCTGGAAAGGATGTGATGGGCTGTGTCACTGCTTTCGTTGGGTCTTGTTGTGGGAGCGGCAGCGTTTCATGCCTGCTGGAATCTGTTGTTAAAGCAGGCGAAGAACAAGCAATTATTTCTCATGTGGGCCCTGTTATGTACCGTCGTCTGCCTGGTCTGTTTGCCATTTTTGCCACCGGTACCCGCGCAGGCCTGGCCGCTGCTGATCTGTAGCGCGGTTGTCGAGGCGCTCTACTATATATCGCTGGCCTGGGCATATAAGCTGGGAGATTTCTCGCAGGTCTATCCGATCGCTCGGGGAGCCGCTCCGGCGCTACTGACGCTGTGGAGCGCTCTTTTTTTATCTGAGACGCCAAAGGCAACGGGACTGCTCGGGATCGGGCTTCTGGTCATCGGTCTTATTATTGTCGGCATTGGTTCTTCGCTCCGTGAGTTCTCGTTCTCGAAGCTCAGCTTCCCCGCGATTGCTGTCGCGTTGTTAACTGCGCTTTGTATCTCCATTTATAGTGCTATCGATGGTGCTGCTGTCCGGATCGCTGATCCCTTGCCGTATGTGCTCTGGATCTTTGCGCTTTCGGCAATCTTTGCCGCGCCATTTATTCTCTGGCGCTATGGAGCGCGCCCGGCGCTGCTCGAACTGAAGGTGAACTGGTTCCGTATCGTTCTGGTTGGCCTGCTCTCGCTGCTGACCTATGGCGCTGTCCTGTTCGCCTACTCTTTCGGACAGGTGAGCTATGCCGGTTCGGTTCGAGAGGTCAGCATTGTGTTTGGCGCGTTTATGGGCTGGCGCTTTCTGGGTGAGGGGTTTGGCATGCCCAGAATTATCGGCTCGCTGCTGATCTTTGCCGGTATTCTCGTCATCGCGATTCTGGGGTAGGAGAAATTCGACAGAAAGTTGAATAGTGCGGGACCGATCTGCTTGACAAATCGCAAAACATCCTGTATGCTTTGTACGAAGAAACGTGCTTCATAGGAAAAGAAAGGGGGCAGTGCTCACCATGTTTGCAATATATCTTTCCTCCAAACTATATCCCTCCTTGCAGAAACGACGATCTGCCCTCAGGTTGGCGTAATGGCTGAATTTACGCAATCCTATGAAGTTTTTGAGCATACCGCAGATGTTGGGATCCATGCCTATGGTCGCACGTTAGAGGAGCTGTTTGCTGCTGCGGCGCTGGGAATGGAAAGTCTGATGATTGCGCCAGAACAGCTTCGAGTTGAGACCAGCCGCGAGGTTATTGTTGAGGAACAGAACCTGCTCGCCCTGCTCATTGCGTGGTTGAACGAGCTGGTGTTCCTCTTCGATACGGAATTCTTGCTCTTTCGAGAGGTTGAGATTCTCGAACTCAGCGAGCAACGGTTGCGCGCGCGTGTCGGGGGTGAGCCCTATGACGCCGAGCGCCACGAACTCAGTAGCGCGATCAAGGCTGTCACCTGGCACGAGGCCTCAATAACTTCCGTTGATGGCGGTTACAGGGCACGAGTGATCTTCGACATCTAGTTGAGCGCTCACGCGCGGTTCCCGGGACACTTTTTGTGTAGCCTGACGTGTCAACTCTCAGGGGCGCATATCCACTCTCTATTGATCGGGTAACCCCTTTTTGTGGCTTCTGCATGGGAGAAAAGAAGTCTTTCTGGATTTTACAGGCTATCAGGATAGAAAAGGGAGAAAGAATCTCTTTCCGCATACGAGGGCATAAAACGAAGATACAGTGAAAAGAGCCGGTTGGCTTTATCAGGAGAACGGAGAACACAGAACGTATGAATATCCCGTTAGAGCGTGTTGACAAGAATCGCTGGCGCATCCCTCAGAACTACATGAATGGTATGAACGTTCCGGGTATGGTGTATGCCGATGATGTATTGATCGAGCAGATCCGCAATGATAATTCATTGAAGCAGGTCGCAAACGTGGCAACGCTGCCGGGCGTTGTCGGCCACTCGCTGGCGATGCCGGATATCCACTGGGGGTATGGTTTCCCGGTCGGTGGTGTCGCCGCGACCGATATGGAGCAAGGGGTTGTCTCGCCCGGGGGTATCGGTTTTGATATCAATTGCGGTGTGCGTCTGATTGCGACCGAGCTGGTGCGCGATCAGGTCAAGGGGCAGGTTGACAAGCTGGCGGACGAGCTGTTTCGCACGCTGCCCTCTGGCGTCGGCGGTTCCGGGATGCGGAAGCTGGATCAGCACGAGATTCGCGAGGTGATGGTTCAGGGGGCGGCCTGGGCGGTTGCTCAGGGCTACGGTCTTGAAGAGGATCTGGAGGCCACAGAAGAGAACGGGTGCCTGGCGGGCGCAAATCCCGATGCAGTCTCCAAGCAGGCGGTGCAGCGCGGTATGGTGCAGCTTGGTAGCCTGGGAAGCGGCAACCACTTCTGTGAGGTGCAGGTTGTCGATCACATCTATGATTCGGAGGCGGCGAAGGTGCTCGGCATCGGGCAGGTAAATCAGGTCGTGATCACGATTCACTGCGGGAGCCGGGGATTTGGCCACCAGATCGCGGAGGATTATATCAAGCTTGCGCAGCAGAAGCAGCAGGATTGGGGCTTTGAGCTGGTTGACCGTCAGCTTGCCTGCCTGCCGTTGCAGTCTCGCGAGGGCAAGGATTACCTGAGCGCGATGGCCTGCGGTGCTAACTTTGCCTGGGCGAACCGTCAGCTTTTGATGCATGGCGTGCGGCAGGCCTTTGCAAGCGTGTTCGGGCGTCGAGCGCGTCCGAAGGAGATGCCGCTTGTCTACGACGTGTGTCACAATATTGCCAAGATTGAGGAATATGTTGTTGATGGCGAGAAGAAGCGGGTCTGTGTGCACCGTAAGGGCGCTACCCGTGCGTTCCCGCCGCATCATCCAGCGATTCCTGAGAAGTATCGCGCTGTCGGGCAGCCAGTGCTGATCCCGGGCGATATGGGGCGCTACTCGTTCGTGCTGGCGGGCGCTGAGGGCTCGATGGAGCAGAGCTTTGGGTCATGCTGTCATGGAGCTGGCCGCCAGAAGAGCCGCACGGCTGCCAAGAAGGCGATCACGAGCAAGGATCTGATGGCCCAGTTGAGCGCGCGGGGCGTGACGGTGCGCGTGCATAGTAAGGGCCTGCTGTCCGAAGAGGCTCCGCAGGCGTATAAGGATGCGCAGAATGTGGTGAACGTGGTACATGATGCGGGGCTGGCAAAGCTGGTTGCGCGTCTGAAGCCGATTATTGTCGTTAAGGGCTAAACAAAAGAAGAGGGTCAGGGAACAGGCTTCCCTGGCCCTTTTGCTTTTTCAGGATGGGTCGATCAGTCGGGCCGCGATGCTGTAGATGGCAAGCGCGATGAAAGCAAAACCAACATTTTCAAGCAGAATAAGACCGATCTGCGGGAAGATCATTATTTCCTGGGCCTGATAGAGCGTCACACCAAGACTGACCGCGAACAGGATGATAGCGAGCAGGCAGGCTCGAAACGATGAGCCCAGGCTTGGATAGCGGCGCGGCTTGAGCAGGACCGAGAGATCACCGGCGGCTCCTGCCAGCCCATAGTACAGCAGGGGGACCCACCAGTTGGTTGAGACCACCGAGCCATAATTGACCATCACTGCTTGTAGCGCTCCCATGCCGCCGCCAAACAGCGGACTCAGGAAGGCTCCTACGATGCCGACGAAAATACCTGCTCCCGGGCCGAAGGCGGCTCCGAAGAAGAGCGGAATGGCGGCGGCAACCGGGAACGTGTAGCCATAAATGGTGATCTGGAAGCGATGGGCCAGACAGAGCAAAATCAGGCCCACGACCGCGCCCAGGACGCGCCATTTCGCCTTTGCAAGCGGGCCGAGCCACTCGTCAAGACTCTCTTTGGGCTCTTCGGCCTGATGCTGCGGAGATGATGGCTGTCGATAGCCCTGATGGTCGGGAGCCGAAGGCCGCTGTTGGAGCTCTGGCTGTTGGGCCTGGAACGGCTGCTGATGCGGTGTTCCGAACGGCTGTGCTCCGAATTGCTGGTGCATGCCTGGTTGTTGCATGCCGGATTGATGTTGTACTCCGAACGGTTGCTGTGGCGTACCGAATTGCTGCTGTGCTCCCTGCTGAGGAGCGCCGAACGGCTGCTGATACGGCGTCTGATATCCTGGCTGTGCCTGTTGGGTCTGGGTGAAATGGGGCTGTGCTCCGGGATACTGTCCGACATTGAAGCCACGTGCCTGCTGCTGTGGCGTCTGGCCAAATTGTGGTGAAGACGGCGTTTGCTGCTGTGGCGTCTGGCCGAATTGCGGTGAAGACGGCGTTTGTGGCTGCCCCGGCTGCTGAATGAGGGGCTGATGAGTCTGGGCGACGGTCGATGCCGCATGAAACGTAGGCATGGCACGCCCGGAAGGGTTCTGTTGTTCCGGTTGCATGGCCGTTTGTGCGGCTGGAAAGGGCGCTGAAGGGGCGCTGGTTTGTTGGGCGTTCCCTTCGGGCGCAAGCATCGTGATATTGCCCTGTTGCGTTGCGTTTGGTGAGACAAGGCGTGTCTCGTAGGGAGAACGGCCCTGGCTGGCGGCCTCCAGCGCGTTCGCGAAGTCGCGAATATGCTCGAAGCGCTGCTTGGGGTCTTTCTCCAATGCCTTCATGATGACGTTTTCGACGAGAGGCGAGATCTGGGTCAATTTGTCGCGTAGAAGCGGCGGGCGAGCGAACATATGCTGTGTACATAGTTCGGTGAAGGAACCGTTGAAGGGCCGATCGCCGGTGAGCCACTCATAAGCGACAATGGCAAGCGAATACTGATCGCTGGCCGGTCGGGGGTGCCCCTGAATCTGTTCCGGAGACATGTAGGCGACGGTGCCGATCACATCCTGCGTTTTCTGGCTGTGCGAGTTCTGTGCGATCATGGCGATCCCGAAGTCACTCAGCAGGATCTCATCACGCCTGCCAACCAGCATGTTTTCTGGCTTGACGTCGCGGTGAATCAGGCGCTCGTCATGCGCGAACTGAAGGGCGTCGGCAACCTGTTTGACATAGGAAACCACGCTCTGGAGCGGGACGCGTTCGCCCCGAGGATGGCGCTGCCGTAGGGTGCCATTGGCGGCATATTCCATGACCAGATACGGGGTTTCGTCCTCGACGCCGAAATCAAGCACGCGAATGATATTGGGATGAGTCAACCGGGCGATTGTCTGCGCTTCTTTGAGGAAGTTTTGCATATCGTCCGGACTGGAGAGACGGGTTTGCAGAACTTTGATTGCAGCCTGCGATTTGAGATACATGTGTTCGCCCAGATAGACCTGGGCAAACCCGCCCTCGCCTAACAGACGAAGGATGGTATAGTGTCCTAGCTGTTGCCCTGCTCGCTCTGCCATCCTGGCTCCTTTTCTTCTAATTGGCATATTTTATGCTTTGGGTTGTTGTGTTCATTATAGAGAAGGCAGGGTGACACGTCAAACCTTTCGGCCTTGCAGTCCTATCCTCGAATATGATTCCTCTGGCTTTCCAGCATGTATCTATCCGTTGGCCTTTAATTGAGGAGTGAACGGCGTTCCTGCATTTTATCGCGGGCAAGGATGATCCCAACCCGTATCATTTTAGGAAGCGAGTCGAGCAGAAAATGAAGTTGTTCCTCGGTATTCACCAGGAAAAGCTTCTCACTGTCACCGCTTGTATAAGGAATCTGCGGGATAAAAACGAGGTATTGATCCTGTTCTCTCTTCTCCTGCTGTTCAAAGACCTCTATAAGAACCGCCCCATCGCCTTCGATGACCGGAAGGCTCTCTTTTAAGCGATACTGGTTTTGTTCTGTCCACTGCCTCCAGTTTCGTTGGATTTCTTCTGCTCGGGGATCAGGGCGACCATCTTCATATCTCTCAATCATCATACTGCGTTCTCCTGTGCAATAGCATCCTTAACTGCTTCAGGCGTGTCTCTTTCGGCCATTTCTTCGCTGCCTGTGTATATGTCTCACTGATTTCATTGAGACGTAATTCGCTTTGTGTTTTCTCCGCAAACTGCAAAGCTCGCTCAAATGTAAGTGCCATTTCATCCATATCACCTAGCAGGAGCATGGTTTCACATCGACGATTCAGGTATTCACACCATATAAGATCAGAAGCCCCCTTTTCTAACCGATGTTTCTCGATCATCTCAAGAGCAGGCTTGGCCTCTTTGAGACGAAGAAAGATCATCAGTTGATATTTCAGAATCCATTCTCTGCTGAACAATGCATAGGCGCTCGTTGCTTGATCTTTAAGTGATAAAGGAAGTTTTTTCTCTGCAAGCTCAAAGGCTTGTTTCGCTTCATATTCTTGATTGAGACTTGCTTGAGCTTCTGCCATTGTAAAATACAGCCAACTCTGAACTAAAGGTGTTGTATTCTTCAACATAGGGAGAACTTCTTCTTGAACAGAAAGCTGACGAGCAGGCTGTTTCAAGTGATAGTAGGTGTGTGCTTTCCTGATGAGAGAAACAGCCATTAAGTTGTGATCTCCTGAGAGCTTTGCGTACTCATACGCCTTCTGGCTTGATTTGAGCGCACGACCAAAGTTGAGCATTTGATTTGCATACATCCAATCAAGCTGATAGGTTTGTGACGCGATAGCCGCAGAATGTTTATCCTGGACCAGAGAATCCAGCGAGGGAAGAGCAAAAGCAAGAACCAGAGCAATAAGGTCGAGGGAACCGCTATACCCGAGCTGCCAAAGCGCTGGCATTGAATTTTCCAACAGAGTAAGAGGATCATCACCTCCCACCGAGGCTGGTGCAGTTGCCATAACGCCAAAGGATTTCAGCAGTTTTCGTCTTAGCATATCCATCGAAGTAAGCTCCTGGTCATTATCTAAGAACCCCAATTCTTTTGCACTTTTACCGAAGAGAGAGCATAGCTTGAGCTGAAAACGGGAACTTATAGGCTGGCGGCCTGTTTCCCATCTACTAACCGTCTCTTTTGTTGTGCCGATCTGGGCAGCAACATAGCTTTGGGTCCAATCAAGTCGCTCTCTCTCTTCTCGAAGTTTAACATATGGTTTCGACTTATACATCATCTCACCTCAACACATCAACAAACATCAACTTTTCGCAACAAACGCTATTCCTATTTTAGCAGAAAACTGTTTATGCTGTAAAAGCATCACACATTAGGGTGTGAAAGGATTATACAGTTGTATCTCTTAGATGTGTAAAATTTTCCTTTCATAATAGAGGTGCTCCTGATGTGAACTTATGCGATGTAAAGAGGAGAGCACTTCTTAGGCTCGCTTAGAAGCTTAGTTTTCTAAATGTCAACAAGTATAGTGCTCAGAATTGAGCAGGGAGGCAGGAGATGCTATCAGGAAAGACGTGAACAGAAATTTTTACTGCCGAATTGGAAAGTCAGGTATAGCGAATCAATAAAGAAAGGATAGGTATGAGATGCAACAGGAACAACAGACAATCGTCACGCAAGGGCTGCCAGTAGAAGCACTGGCGTTTCTGCGCCATTGTGGCTGTGAGCTGACGTATAGTGAGAAGACAGTGACCATTCAGTATCCTCCACAGACGCAGGTGTCCTTTGAGCGGTACAGGATAAATACCAGGTTTTGCCGGGTCGAGTTCCCGTGTGGCCTTCAGGTGGAAACAGCCTCTGATGTGGCTTCTCCCTTCACACGGGTGCTGATAGATCCGCGCGATCTGCTCGGGTTCCTGCATCACTTCCCGGAGAAAGTGCGAGAGGAGCGAGCGTACAATGAACAGTGAGGTTGCTCGATTACGGGAGCAGATCAAGCGGGAATGCGAGGCCATGAAGCAAGGGCTCAGCGGGGTCGCAATGGTTGCCCGGCATGATTTCATTCAACAGAAATACCTGAGCCTCGAACAGCCCTGGGAGCAGCTTGAACGCCTGGTGGGTGTGGAAGCCGCGACAGAAATTGTGTGTCGGACCTATTTCGAGGTCGTAGGATAAGCAGAAGACAGCGGGAGGGTCGTATGCGTGGACATGCAAACGAGATTGGACCAATTTATGAGAAGTACTACGTGCTGACTCTGACCTCAACGGAACTGGCAACCACGCTGCTGGTCGCTCAGCAACGCATGGCAGAGCTCTCTGCAAAACATCCGGAACAGCTTTCACCAAACGAGCAGATGTTGCTCTATGGCTTGCACTGCTTTATCACAAAGGTCGAACAGATCGTCGAGCAAGAACGGCAGCGGCGATCATAAAAGGGGGCCCACTTTCTTCGCTGAAGGGGGAAGGTGGGCCCTCTGCTGTGGCTTGATTCCCGGCAATGGTCAGGAATCGGTTGTTATCATTTGAGCATGGCGAGCGCGAGACCGGGAATCTTCAGCGGAGATGGATCCCTCTCGAAGTCGGCCAGTCTGGGGAAGAGTGCGCTTGCGGCCTTCGTGCGCGTGGCGAACCAGGGCGGCGTAGGAACGCTGCGGAAGGGCGCTCGCAAGACAGTCTTCTGTGGGCGCGAGAAGAGCAGCGTATTGTGTACGACACCAATGCCCGATTGCACATCGTTGAGGGTGTGGCCCGGGAAGGCGCCCCACGTCGTGACGCCCAGGGTGAAGCTGGTCGCGGCCCAGTAGTTGACGCTCACCGTGCCGTAGCGAAGCCGCTCAATAGCGCGATCGAGGGCCGCGGCAACCTCGGGGTCTCTCAACGAGAGCGGATGAATCAGGATCGTGGCGTTCAGCGTCCCCCAGAGCGTTTCGTTGGCGAACTCGACCGCGCGATCAAGATACTCGACGACCGATGAGGCCGGAAGCGCCGTCTCTGAGCTGAGCGCACAGAATGCCTCGGTCGTAAAGCAGATATCATTCACCTTCGTCGGATAGACATCGGGGATCAGCGTCCAGGGAAGTTGCTGCTCGCTGGCCGAACCAAGCGTCTCGGCGTCGGGATGCGCCTGAAGAAAGCTCTGGAAGCGGTCGCGGGCTCCCGGGTAGAAGGCCGTGCGGGGCGGCACCTTCGCAAACGTGGCTCGTAGCGCCTGCAAGAGCTCCTGACGCTGATTCCAGCCCGCATGCTGAATAATCACACGTGTCGCGTTACAGTTAAAGCCGGCGTTCGTCGTCAGCGAGGTGACAAGATGCTCAGCCTGATAGGCGATATCCGCTGTTGTCCAGGGGCCGGGCACGACGATCACGGGGCTCACATTCCCGAGCTCGCCTGTAATCGGCTTGTGAAGGAGCGGCTGATTCTCGGCCTTGCGTCGCGCACCCTCTTCTCCCGTCCCAAAGACGATCGCCTCAAACGTCTTATCTGAACCCGTAATGTGAATCTCGTCAACGCCCGGATGATTGCATAGATAGGCTCCTTCGGCGGCTCCGCCATAGGTGACGCGCAGAAAGCCACGCTCGATCAGTACCCGGAACCCTTTTTCGATCAGCGGACCGATGTAGGCGTTGACTGGATTCATTTTCAGCACAACAACCTGATCCTCGGCGAAGAGCTTGTAGAGCACATCCGTCGGGGCAATGCTCGAGACGTTCCCGGCTCCCAGAACGAGCGCAACCTTGCCCGGATGCTGCTTCTGCTGATAGATGAGCGCCTGCGTTTCGGGGAGTGCTTCAGCGGAAACGCCCGGCTCCATCCAGATTTCAGCGGTCACGCCGGGGAAGAAAAGGCGATCGTATGTGCTATAAGGAAATACCTGAGCGCTTGTCTGCCCGTTGGGGAGCGTCTGCACCGGGCCGGGAATGTGTGGGCGCCCAAACAGCTCGATATCACGAAGCGACTGCTGAAGCTGCCGCAAGTTTCGCAGCACCGGCCAGGGACCGATAGCCCATTCTTCGCCTTGCAGGTCTGGCGCAAGCGCTTTCGCCTGACAACTGAGATGCACCCAACGCTCGGCAATGGCTGCCATATCAGTCAGCAGCGTCTCTAAGAGCGTGATGCGATCTCGAATGGAGAGCGCAACCCAGACGTCCTTCTGCCGCTGAAGCTCCTTGACGGCGGTGTCCATTTCTTCCTGAGTGGATGGGGGTAACACTCCTGTGATCGTCGGAAAACGAGGTGAACCATGCTGAGTTGATGCAGCCATAGCGTAAAAACCTCCTCATTATTCTCGCGTGCTGGCTGCATACATTATATGCTATGGCGATGAGAAAGCTCAAAGCATGCTCAAAGCGAAATGGCTAGAGGGCTTGCGCACTGCTTCGCTCTTCGACTATGCTGTTGCTATGTTCAGGAGGAGTATACACTGATGGAGATCACATTCGCCGTTGTACAATTTGAAGTCGCACAGTTTCAGCCGGAAGTGAATCTTGAGAAGGCTGAACGCTTCATTCAACAGGCCGTCAACGCCGGGGCACAGATTATCGTTTTCCCCGAAGATTTTGTGACGGGGCCAGTGGTCGGGCGCTTTGAGTACGTTGATCGAGAGGGCCGGTATCGTCGCCATTTTCAGGATCTGGCCTCGCGGTGCCGCATTGATATTGTCCCGGGATCGATCATTGAAGGCGACGAACAGGGCCTCTTTAACACGACCTATTATATTGATCGGGCTGGAGCCATTCGGGGGCGCTATCGCAAGGTGAACCTCTGGCTTCCCGAGCGCTCGTATATCGCTGCCGGAGCTGAGTTCCCGGTCTTCGAGACCGCCTACGGGCGTGTGGGCTTGCAGATTTGTTGGGACCTGAACTTTCCTGAGGGGTTTCGGCAGATGGCGCGTCAGGGTGTTGAGATCGTGATATGCCCGAGTTACTGGTGCTTTGAGGATGCAGGGGTTGGCCTGCGCCATAATCCACAGTCAGAGGTAGAGATGGTAAACGCGCTCTGTGTGGCTCGCGCCTTCGAGAACGAGATTGTGCTTGTGTATGCCAACGCGGCGGGTGAAGTGCAGTGGGAGCATGGGCGTGAACGGTTGATCGGGCAATCACAGATCACGGTGCCCTTTAAAGGGCGGCTCAACGCGCTTGCGCATACCCACGAGGGGATGTTCCTTCAGCGTGTCGATACCGCCCTGTTGCATGATGCAGAGCTGGCCTATGAGATTCGTAAAGATCTACGCGAACGCCTCTAGCCTGTCTTCTTGCGTGACCGGGCTGCGGACCTGCCACCAGTTGAACAGGAAGGCCAGCGTGACAAAGACAACGAAGGCGTTCCTGAGCCCGACCACTTCAAAAAAGCCGGGGATTGTCAGCGGCTGGACGTATTGATGCGGGTCTGCAGTCTGGCTGTACAGGAATATGTAGATATAGGTTGTCAGGACCGAGATCACATTCCAGTGGAAGAGCCAGAATGTGTCAAGCGCGTAGGCGTAGGCGATGAGGGGCAGGACCCAGATCAGGTATTGCGGGCTGAACACTTTGCCTGTGGCAATGAAGACCAGAAGCAGCGCAATAGCGGTCTGGGTCAGGTTCATTTTAGCGCGCCACTGAAGCCAGAGCGCGTAGGCACAGCCTGCCAGCAGCGCCAGAGTGCTCAGATTCGAGATCCCTTTCCCGAGCGGGCTGAGCAGGTTGATCGAGCCAAAATCATAATTGGTGCTGATCGGGAAGCCGAAGAAGTGCGCCAGCCAGAGCAGCGTGCTCCCGCTGGATTCAACCTGCATCGGGCGTTGCAGAAAGTATTGAAGTTGGTCGATGACTGCGCCCTCGAAGTTCAGGGCCGCAAAGATGCCAGTGATTCCAAGCAGCGCGATCAGAAAAAGCAGGCAGTTTTTCCAGCGCCATTGTTTGCAGGTGGTGAGCGTCTGCCAGAGCGTGCGAAGCGTGACGGCTTCTCGGGGCACGGGCAGGTGTCCGCAGGAGCGTTGTTCGGCGATAAAGAGCGCTGGAAGCAGCAAGATCGGGTAGATTTTCAGCAGCGTGCCGAAGGCCAGCGCAAGGTAGGCCAGCGTCCAGCGCTTGCGCTCGGCTGCCAGAATACAGAGAAACGTGAGCAAGGACGGCAAGACGTCGAAACGTACCTGCATGGTGGCGATTGCTCCAAGCAGGACGTAGGAGACGAACGCAATCCAGGAGCCACGTGGGCCGAAGCGTAGCAGCAGCCAGTAGAGCAGCAGGACAACCAGCGACATCAAAAAGGCAAACGCTAATTGGTAGTATGGCAGTGGGGTAACCATTGCCAGTGTAAAGGGAAGCAGCGTTAAGGGTGGGTATTCAAACGGCAGGATGTGGAACGGCGGCTGTGGTGCTGGAAGCTGACTGCGGAGAAACTGGCATTGATCGGCGGGAAGCATTTTCGTTGCGTCACTGCCAAGCCAGAAAGCCAGCGTATAGCACTGGTAGCGGGCCGGATCGCTCGTGGTCAGGAAGATCTGCCACGACGTGCCGATAAACATCGCAATAATCGTGAAAAGAATCGGTATATATGCGGTTATCCCCCGGGTTACCTGCAAGTATTCCGGGAGTTGGAGTGCACTTCGCTTCCCTGTATTTCTTTTATTGAGTACATGTACCTGTTGAGACAAGAGCGAAATTATCCTCCATTGCTCCAGTTTGACATATTTGCATCAGGGGTGCTACAATCGCGGGCGAAACGCTGTCACTCAGCTTTGAGAGTGAGAGCACACAATCTTGAAACGAGCGAAGTTCGGAGAAAGTCACCGCGAAACGCTGAGCCTATTCCTGACTTCTCTCAATGTGAACGAAAGGACGAAAAAACGGTACGATGAATAGCGCAAGCCGCACAGAGACAAAAACGTTAAAGGTGGGCGATCTCGCTCCTGATTTTACTTTACAGACCGAGGCCAAAGAAGATTGGACGCTGAGCAATTTCCGCGGAAAGAAGAATGTCGTTCTGGCCTTCTTCCCCTTTGCATTCAGCAGCGTGTGTTCGGTCCAGATGCCGTCCTATGAGGGCGAGTTGGAAAAGTTCCGCGAGAATGGGGCCGAGGTTGTTGGCATCAGCATGGACAGCACCTTCGCACTGGATGCATGGAAAAAGCTGATCAACACCACTTTCCCGCTGCTTTCAGACTTCTACCCGCAGGGAAAGGTCACCGACCTGTACGGTGTTCGTCATCCGGCTGGAATGGCCGAGCGAGCCGTATTTGTGATCGATAAAGAGGGCGTTATTCGTCATATCGAAGTGACGCATACGCCGGGCGAGCTGCCCGACAAGAATGCACTGCTTGATGCAGTGGACGCCCTGGGCTAGCATCTCTGCCGGGTCGAGCAACCAATCAGGTTCTCGGCCCTTTTTGCTGGCTCTGTGAGAGCGAATTGCGGACATGCGCTGGCATCGAGCAGGGAACGTCGGGAGTTGAGAGGGTTGTGTCATAGCACGATAGAAAGGGTTGTGCCGCTATGGAAGAGGAACAGAGACAGCTACGAGCGAGCTTTAATCAGAAGGCCGAACTCTATGATCAGGCTCGTCCGGGGTATCCTGAGCGCTTGTTTGATGATATGGTTGCGTTTGCGGCTCTTCCAGCGCAAGCAAGCATTCTGGAGATTGGCCCCGGAACCGGACAGGCGACCTTGCCCCTGGCCCGGCGCGGCTATCGTATTCACGCGATTGAGCTCGGTCAGGCACTGGCGGCGGTGGCCCGGCGGAAGCTGGCGGCCTTCCCGAACGTCTCGATTGAAGTGGGCGCGTTTGAAGAAACACCTCTGGCGGGGTCGGCCTATGATCTCGCGCTGGCGGCGACGGCGTTTCACTGGTTGCCGCAGGACCTTGCCTATCGCAAGCTGGCCTATGCGCTCAAGCCCGGGGGAACGCTGGCGCTGTTCTGGCATGTGCATGTGCAGAGCGAGAAGAGCTACGACTTTTTTGAGGCTGTCGATGAGATCTATATGACGCAGACGCCAGAGAAGGCAAAGGCCGGGCTGCGGCTTCCCTGGCCGGAAGAGGTGCCCGCACCAATCAAGGATGAGATCGAACGCAGCGGTTTCTTTACCGGGGTGGAGGTGCGGCGCTATTGTTGGGAGGAGTCCTACAGCGCAGAGAGCTATGTTCGCCTGCTGGATACCTATTCCGATCATCTGGCACTGCCGGAAGCAGCTCGGAAGCGCCTCTATCGTTCTATTGCGAGCTTGATTCGTTCCCGCTTTCATGGGCAGATCACGAAGGGCTATATGGCACAATTATATCTGGCGCGGCGTGCATAAGCCGTCTGGCGCAAGTCGCGTCCTGCACTAAAGAAAAAAAGGAGAGCAAGCCCACGCCCTCCTTTTTCAGTGCGAGGTCTCTTTTTTGCGCCTTTGATTGAAGACCTCGTACAGCATCACGCCAGTTGCAACCGCCAGATTGAGCGAGTCACTTTCACCAACCATCGGGATCTGCACGACTGTATCGCAGAGCGCTTGCAGGCTTTGCGGAAGGCCCTTGCGCTCCTCCCCCATAAGAATGATCGTTGGTGTGTGATAGTGAACGTCCTGATAGTCGGTCGTGGCAGAAGGTGATGTCCCGATGAGCTGGTAATTGTGGCGCTGTTTCCAGCGGCGAAACTTCTCGATAGAGGTGCGTATAAAACGCTGCCGAAAGATTGCCCCCATTGTCGCTCGTACACAGGCCGGATCATAGGGGTCTGTCGCCTCGTCGAGCACGATAACACCGGCTCCCCCGATTGCTTCCGATGTGCGTAGAATGGTCCCCAGATTCCCGGCAGAGCGGACGATTTGCAAGGCGACCCAACAGAGCTCATCGCCGGGGGTCACACGCGTGAGTGACTCCCAACGCTGGCGCACCACTGCCCCGATTCCCTGCGGATCGTCTACGGCGGAGATGCCGTTCAGGATTTCGGGGGTTACTTCGAGAACAGGCACTCCGACCCGCTGATAGTGGTGAATAATGCGTTCCGCGTAGGGATGGTCCAGTTGCTGCGGACAAACAACCAGCATATCGACCGGAGCCTGACTTTGAAACGCATTTGCGACGAAACGCAGTCCCTCAACATAATACTGTCCGGTCTGTTCCCGCATCGCGCGATCACGCAGACGGCGAATGCGCTTGATGTCCGGGTGATTATGACTTCCAATGAGATGTGAGTGTTTAATAGTTGCTGTCATGAAGTATGGGGTGATGGGTCACTGAATAGGTGTAGCCATCTGTCTGCAACAGACAAAAGATACAGATATCCAAAAACCCTGTCATTTTCTTTTATTTGCTTCCCTGAATGCAGTCTGATTGTGCCGCGCCTGCATGCCTCCCTGTGCTGTGATTCACAGACAGAGAAGGAAAGCCTGTATATGATATCACAAATTATATGAAGCCGGGATGCTGCTGTCAATAAAAATCTTTGCGTTCTCGCCCCTGAGTGGCCCGCGTTTCCCGGAGCAGATTGGCAAAACCTTGACAGTCAGATTGCAATAAGTTATATTGTCTATAACAAATAGCAATTGGAACGTCTGGCTTTTTGATTTGATTCTGAAAGGGTAAGTGCGTCTGATTCGGTAAGGGAGGAAAAGCGCGGGTTTCCAGGTGCATGCAGCGCTCTTATTTGAAGAGAAGAAGTGAGACGGTGCTTTATGCTTCACTTGATCTACACTTTCATACAGGATCCTACGGTGCTCTTCCTGTTGATTCTGGTGGCACTGCTCGGAATATATGCTGAGATTGCCAACCCGGGAACCTTTATCCCGGGGACAATCGGTGTCCTGGCGCTGATTCTCTTTATCATCGGTGCCGTTGCGCTCGGGGTGAACTGGTGGGGCGTTCTTTTCCTGCTGCTGGCTGGCGGCTTGCTGATCGCGGAGGCCAATTTCACCAGTTATGGCCTGCTCTCGCTCGGCGCGGCTATCTCGTTTGTGTTCGGTATTTTGATCCTTTTCAACTCGGGAGGTGTGACGCATATTCAACCGCTGCTGGTGCTGTTCGGGGGGCTCATTTTGGGGGGCCTCGGTCTGAGTCTGGCGCTTTATGCGATGCGTATCCGCAAGCTACCAGTCCGCAGCGGTGTTGAGAGTATGATAGGAGAACAGGTCGTGGCGCTTGGCCCGTTGCGGCCTGAGGGGCGAGTGAAGCATGACGGCGTTATCTGGACCGCAGTGCTGGATACGCCAGAAGTGACTGTCAATGAGGGTTCGGTGCTGGAGATCGTCGCGGTAGAGGGATTGCGTTTACATGTGCGCCCGGTGCTGCTACAACAGCAGATGATGCAGTTTGAGGGAGAGGCCGGGGAACAGGTTCGCGAGGAGCAACCGCGCCGTACCGAATTGGACTGATAGAACAGGTGCAATTCATCATCTGGCATGATGAATGCGATAGATTGAAGCTACGCCATTTCCGGGAACTTATGATAGGAGGCTAGTTCATGGATATATTAGGTGCGTTATCCCTGATCGTGATAGTGGCGATTGTGCTACTCTTTGTGCTCTTTTCAGGGTTGCGCGTTGTGCAGGAATACGAGCGCGGTGTCATTTTTGTGCTTGGTAAGCTGGAGGGAGCGAAAGGCCCCGGTCTCTTCTGGGTCTGGCCGTTCATCTCGCGCATGATCAAGGTAGATCTGCGTGTTGTGACAATCAATGTGCCACCCCAGGAGATCATCACGCGTGATAACGTGACAGTCAAGGTGACTGCGGTCATTTACTTCCATGTTGTCAATCCTGAGTGGGCCGTGACGCGGGTGTTTAACTTTGTGCAGGCAACGACTCAGATCGGCCAGACAACCCTGCGCAATGTGCTCGGTCAATCTGAACTTGATGAGCTGCTGGCGCATCGCAATAAGATTAACCAGGAATTGCAGGCGATTATCGATGAGCGCACCGAAGCCTGGGGCGTGAAAGTGACCGCGGTTGAAATCAAGGATATCGAGTTGCCCTCGACCATGCAGCGTGCGATGGCGAAGCAGGCCGAAGCAGAGCGCGAGAAGCGAGCGAAGATCATTCACGCTGAAGGTGAGTTGCAGGCTTCGACGCAGTTGGCCCAGGCTGCCGGCATCATCGGTTCTGAGCCGAACGCCATGCAGTTGCGTTACCTGCAAACGTTGACTGAGATCTCGGTGGAGAAGAATTCAACGATCATCTTCCCGCTGCCTATGGAGCTGGTTACGCCGCTGATGAAGACGCTGAACAAGCTGAGTGGAGCGAGCGAGCAGTCTCAGCCTGAAGAGCCGGTGTATGCATTGCGTCCGCAGCAGACCCCGACCGTCAAGCAGGCGCCACCTGTGCAGCAGACGCGCCCGGTTTCGCCGACACAGCAGGCAACGCAGCCGCATCCAGCTATACAGCCACGGCAGGTCCCGCCCTCGCCACGGCAGTGAGCAAGGCATGAAAAAGGGGATGTCTCCTCAAGGAGCATCCCGCTTTTTTTTGTCTGCTAGAGCAGGGGCGATGTGTTGTTCTGCCCTTGCTTGCTCCGGAGATATTCCGCGCAGGCGCGATAGGTTTCTTCTGAGATCAAGCCTTTTGACATGTAGTGGTTCAGCATGACATCGAGCTTGAGAATGCTCATCAGGTTATAGCCATGCCGGCGCAAGCGCTCGGCTGCTCCGTGTTCCCGGTCGATCAGGACGATGACATCTTTGACTTTCAGGCCGTTCTCTTCAAGCAGAGAAGCTGTTTCCAGAATGCTGCTGCCCTGAGTCACGAGATCGTCGATAATCAATGCGGTATCGCCGGGAGTAAAGCGTCCCTCAATGCCCCGTTTGCCCGTTCCTTCTGGACGGCTGCGGGCGTAGATCATTGGTGTGCTTGTTTCCAGCGTGTAAGCGGTTGCCAGCAATAGACCCCCAACCGGCACCCCTGCGACAACATTAAATGGCTGAACACGGGAGCGGCGTAGCGATTGGGCGAGGTTGATTTCTTGTTGCATCAGTTTGCTGGCAACACGTAAAGCGGTTGGATGACTGATAAGGACCTTTGGGTTCACAAAAACGGGGGAACTTACGGCGGACTCGCTCACGGTGAAATTCCCGAATTGAACCCCCCCCAGGTCAAACAGTATTTGTGCCAACCAGAGATTGTCCAGGGTTTGCTCTTTCGCCACCTCAGCACTGCGATGCGGACCCCTCGATTCTCTGCTATACAAGGGGGTGCATCGCCTCCTTTCTTTGCTCTCTTTTGAGATAAGGTGAATAAGGATGCATACAGTTCCTCTGTTTCATACGTAGAAGAGGCTGTTGCATTTGATGAGAAGGATATGCTGTCTCTAGTATAGCATATTTCAGTCCTCAAGGCTATCTGAACGCCCTTTAAGCGCTCCTGGCATGCGTATCTGTTCGGGTTTCAGCATGCACTGGAGGCCCCCCCCATTGGTACTGGCTAGCGGGGAAAAAGACCTTCTCCATCTCTCATCGGCAGTGCTGATCTGAAGCCCTTCCGCAGGTGGGCCGTTGGCTGCCGCTTTTCGGATCTGGAATTCGTCGGGCGGGAAAGCACTTTCATGGCGCAAGGGAGGCTTCTGCTCGCTCTTTCCCTTCAGAAAGCGGTTCTGTCCGCGGTGCTGTTTCTGTCATGATGACGCTGTTCCCGATACAGGTTGATATACCATTCGACAACCGCTCGCGCCTGTCGCTCAAGAAGATGTCGGGAAAACTGATGCCCCTCTGCAAATAGCCTCTCTGACCGAGAGCCCGCATATTCTCCTGATTCCCGGTTAAGATCGGGGCTGCTCTCTAGCATCTTAGTCCTATTGCCTCTCTTGACTGCTTGACCGAGCATTTCCAGTCGCTTAAAGTCCAATATGAGTGCTTCCGTTTTTCGGGTGATTGACATATTTGTATATGCATTGCTGTAAAGGGATTTTTGCATGCCACTGTTAAAGAAGAATCAGAATGATGCACCACAGGAAAAGCTTACAAAGCATTTAGATGATTCTGCAATGGAACATAGCGCGGAGGCGACAGAGCAGGTTGAAGCGCAGGGGGCGTACCTCCCCTCGACCGACCTGGCTGCGCCGCCTTTGCCAGAAGCGGAACCTGAGCGCCGCAAGCCGGTTGTGATTAAAGGAACCGGCAAGAAAAGCGGTGGTGCGCTTCCGCCTCCACGCAGGAACCGCTATATTGTTCATATTGCAGTTGTTTCTGTTCTGCTGTTGATTATTGTTGGCGCTCTGGTTGCCGTGCGCACGACTGCTACGGACGCGAAGAATAGCCCGCGTGCGCTGACAAATAGCACGCCACAAACGTTTACGACGAAACGCGGCGATAGCTATGTGCTGCTGCCAGAGCAGGCCGCTACGGTGACGGCGATCGCGCAGATTGCAACGGCTGAACCGGAAATAGTACCAACTGAACCGACGATGCCCGATACGGGCGGCAATACCGGTCCGGGTACTGGTCCGGGAACCGGTCCGGGAACCGGGAACAATGGTGGGAATACCGGCTCGCCTCCTCCGATGGGCGATTCGTCGGGGAACCATTTCACGCCGGGTTATTGTACATGGTGGGCTGCCCAACGCTATCATGACGTCTATGGTGTCTGGATCCCCTGGCTGGGCGATGCATACCAGTGGGTGAGTGGCGCACAGCAGGCGGGATGGAAGGTCTCTCAGACGCCTGTACCGGGCTCGATTATTGTGCTGATGCAGGGTGCTCAGGGCGCTGATCCGACCTATGGGCACGTGGCGTACGTAGAGAGCGTTTCCGGGAATGTGGCGCACACCAGTAATATGAACTGGGGCGCTGGCAACTGGAACAAAGTCACCTATGTTGACTTCACGGCTGGCTCGGGAGTGTACTTCATTTATCAGTAAGTCGAAATGCTTGGAAGCGTGTGAGATGCGCATATATGCATCTTGCGCGCTTTCTTTTTGGTCTGACTTGTGTGTGGTCTACAGCGCGCTCATGAAAACGGCCACGCCATTGCTGACCGGTCCGCAAAAAGGAGGCGCGAGGGTGGAAAGGTACAGGTGCGAGGCACAGCGAAGGCGCTTCTGCTGTGCCTTGAGCGGTCAGCAACATTGCAGGATCAGGTGCACATGCGAGAAGTCTCGGGCGGCCAGATCGCGCTTGAGAATGTAGAAATATATGGCGCCACAATCTCCCCACATCATTTCTGCGGTAGCGTCGGTGTCGAGCTGGAAGAGGAGCCGCCAGTCTGTAGGCGGGCCCTGATAGTCGGTGTCGCGGACACACTCTTGCAGGAGATCGCCCTGTATTTGATAGGGATGACCGAGAAGCTGGTGTCGCGGTGCTTCATGCTCCTCGTGATCAAGGTATGTGATGAGCTCCTCATAGGCACCTGCGGCCTGCTCAAGCTTTTCGGGCTGCTCGGGATAGAAGAAGGCTTCCATTGGCAGGCCAATACATGCCAGCTCCGACGATTCGGGTGGGGGCAGTGTCACGCTGCTGGTATAGGTGAGCGCACATGGGGGAAAGCAAAGTGACGGTTCTTCGGTAGGAGTGGCGCGGTACAGCCCGGCGGACGAGGGATAGGAGAGCACGCGAAAGCGCTCAGGAGGGATGGGATATTCGTTGTGAGAGGGATCATAGAAGAAAGCCAGCATGCCGTGATGTGGCAGTTCGTGAGTGGGATCGCAGGGGGCGAGGTCTGCAAGGCGAATCTGGGCCAGAAACGGGAGTGGATGCCCATTCCAGGTAGGCCAGGGTGTGTCTGATGGGAGATCTGGATTCCCTCCGATTTTTGAGGCTCCGAGCGGTAGTTCCGCCTCATCTGCGACGCGTCGAGACGTGAGGCGGATTGTGTTCCAGAGCAGCGATCTGATTCCGGTGGCAAAGTCGGCCAGCTCGCTCCGTTGAAGAAGCTGCTGTAGCCGGGCATCGTCTTTGTGCATAGCAGTTTCCTCCTTTTTGCATCCTCTTTCTTGACGACAAGTCAAAAAGCGGGTCAGTCACCAGTCGCATCGTTGGGGCTGGCGACAGGCTTGGATTCAGGTGAGCCCTTCTGACGCAGAAAGATTGAGAGGATGATGAAGACGCCCATCGCTAGAAACTCGCTTTGCCAGTTTTGTAAGGACTCGAACCAGAAGCGCGGCGTCAGGAAGTAGGAGAGCAACGGGATGCAGGTCTCTCCGTGGTTCATCTGGTCCTGGCAGTAGGCCTCTGAGCCGCCAAGCAAGTGCAGCACAAAGGAGAGGACAAAGAGGCCAAGCAGGGCTATTGAGAGCGAGTTCTGATAGAAGAAAAGGGCGATGCCGCCACGCTGTACGGGTCGGGGCGCATCAGGTCCGGGTGGCTCGGGTTGTTTGTTTGCTTGATCGGGATCCTTTGATTCTGATGATCCTCTTTGATACAGGAAAGCGGTCAGGAGCACGTAGAAGCCAAGTTGCAGAAATTCGCTTTCCCAGTTCTCAAAGACAGCCTCAATAAAGTCGCCGCTGGAGAGGTAGCTGATGTAGCTGATCGGGGGCTGACGGTGGCTTTCCTGTTCTTCAAGGAAGTTCTGGTAGCCTGCGATACTTTGCCCGATCAGGAAGACGAGAAAGAAGCCAAACATCGCCAGCGAGAGGCCATTTTTATACAGTATATGCTGAAATCGCTTCATCGCGTCATGCCTCCTTTTGGGGAGAAGTACGTATCCCCCTGTAATCTGTACACGGGAGCGTGGTTCTCCGGGATGTAGGGCGGCGTCATGCTGTTTCCTGTAGCCACGTTTGGCGAATCGCGGTATATTACTAGAGGGTTGGGTCTGGTAGTCTGCTCCGCTGAGGTTTTGAGCGGTTCTACAGGGATAGTGTGCCTGAAGGGCATCTGGGTGGGCGAATTTGTGCGGCTGCACAAACGTGGTTGCGGAGGTTTGTTTCTGTTGCCATAGAACTCATACGCAAATCACTGTATTCTATACAAAATTTAGAGGAGCAAAAGAACGTATTCACGTCGCTTTCGTGCCTTGTTCCCGGGAAAAGGGATCTCCTGTAGCGCCCGCTTGTTTCTAGATAGGAGAAGATATGTCACTGAAACAGACAATCGATATATTTGAACTTCTTGATGATAGCGCCGTCTCTGGCCAGAAAGTAAAAGCATTCCTCGAAGCGCATGGCGCGTCGGATGTGACAGTCAGCACTGTGCAGGGTGAAAAGGGCTCTACCGACTTTATCAAGATTGTGGTCCCTGGCAGCAAGGGGAAATCGCGTGGCGGCGACGCGCCAACTCTGGGCATTATCGGGCGTCTCGGAGGGATTGGAGCGCGTCCCGAGCGTATCGGGCTGGTCTCTGATGGTGATGGCGCAATCGCGGCGCTGGCCTCGGCCCTCAAGCTGATTGAGATGCAGACCAAAGGGGATGTGTTGCCCGGAGATGTAATCATCACCACACATATTTGTCCGCATGCACCGACGCGCCCACATCATCCTGTCGCCTTTATGGACTCTCCGGTTGACATCCTGACGATGAATCGCCATGAAGTGACGGACGAGATGGATGCCGTGCTGTCAATCGATACGACGAAGGGAAACCGCGTCTTTAACCATCGTGGAATTGCTATTTCTCCTACCGTGAAAGAGGGCTATATCCTGAAATTTAGTGATGATCTGGTGAACCTGTTGGAAATGAGTACAGGGCGGCCCGCGCGCACGTTTGCGATCTCGATGCAGGATATCACGCCGTATGGCAACGGTGTCTATCATATCAACAGTATTTTACAGCCTGCCGTGGCGACCAAAGCGCCAGTGGTCGGCATTGCCATTACCGCTGAGACCGCTGTTCCCGGGTGCGCGACCGGTGCCAGCCATGAGGTAGATATTGCGCTGGCGGTTAAGTTCGCGGTTGAGGTCGCGAAGGCATTCGGGGCGGGGCAGTGCCAGTTCTACGACGCGGATGAGGTTGCACGGCTCCAGCAGCTCTATGGCTCGATGGCGCATCTTCAGACATTGGGGAACAAATCCTGACCTCTTGCATTGAGTGAGTAGCTGGCATCCACGGGAGGGCACGCTTGCCCTCCCCCTTTTCATACCGGGAAGGAGGCGAAGCGCATGGATCAGGCAGCGCTGACCGTTGAGGAGTTGTTAGCGCTTCCCGTTTTGCAGCGAGCGCAGGTAATCAGCGGCGCGAATGGGCTACAGAATGAGATTCGCTATGTCGATGTGATGGAGATCCCTGACCTGACCGGCTGGCTGCGCCCTCACGAACTGGTGCTGACGACCGGTTACGCCTTTCTGGACAATCCCTATGCACTCAGCACCCTGCTGGACGAAATGCATAAAGTTGGCGGGGCCGCGATCGGCGTCAAACAGCAGCGTTTCGGCTATCGAGTGAGCGAGGAGGCACAGCAGAAAAGCGATGAGTATGCTATCCCGATTCTCGATATCCCGGCAGAATTGACGACGATCGATATTACGCACTCGATCATGGAGAAGATCTTGAACCGCCAGTTTGTGGTGTTGAGCAAGGCGCGAGACGTCAATAGCGAGTTTATGAAGCTGATCCTGCATCGACGCAGCGCCGAGATTGTGACCATGCTCGGGAATCTGCTGCATTGCGAGGTGGCGGTGCTCGATACTCATCGCACGGTGCTGAACGCCACGCCCGGCTTTCGTGAGGAGCAGGTGGCGGTGCTGAGGCCCATTCGGAGCGGCAATCTGGTTTCTGGTTACCTGGCGCTTTCCGCTGAGCCCGCACCCGACGATCTGTTCGCTCAGATGTGCCTTGAGCAGGCGCTAACGGTGCTGGCGCTCGAATTTACGATTCAGGAAGCGGCGCTCTATCGGCGGGAACATGCCAGAGAGGAGTTTCTGCTTGAGCTGCTGACTGGTGTTACGCGGCCTGAGGAAGCGCTGCATGTGCGGGCACAACGCCTGCACTTCCCACGAGGTGCAGCGCTGTTTGTGCTGGTGGTGCAGCCGCGCTACGCTCCCGACACGCCGGAAGAGTATCGGGAAGACTTGCAGGCACAAATTCGCCTGGCGCTGACCGATAGCCTGGGCGGGCGAAGCAACGGGCAGCGACATCTGATAACGATGCTCGGCGAAAACTTTGTGGTGCTCGCGGCGGCCTCGCAGGCGGATGTGCAGGAGAGGGCGAAGCGTCTGGCCGAACAGATGGACGCGTATCTCAAACAGGAATTACCCGGGATTCGGTTTGTGCTCGGGATTGGATGCCCGGTTGATCAGCTCTCCTTGCTGGCTCGCAGCTATACGCAGGCATTGCACGCGGTTGAAGCCGGGCAGAAGGTGCTGCCGGAGCGTCAGATCATTCACTACAGGGATGTCTATATTGAGGATATGCTGCTCAGTATCGGGCAGCATCCGGCGTTAGTACAGTTGTATACGACGTTGCTGCAACCGCTGTATCACTACGATATGCGGAACGGAACGGAGCTCTGTAAGACCCTGGAAGCCGTGATCCGGCATGGAGGGAACACGCGTAAGGTAGCGGAAGAGCTCTTTGTCCATCGGAACTCAGTCAACTATCGCCTGGAGCGCGTTCGCGAGATACTCGACGTTGATATTCTGGAACCGGAGACGAGAACGCGCCTGGACCTGCTTTTCCGGGCCTGGAAATTGCAGCTATTGCCACCCTAGCGCTATCAGATATTTTGAACACAGGTTATTGTATCGGGCCGATGTTGTCCCCTGGACGCTTGTATTTTGTCTTCTGCCCCACCCGCGCGGGCGCATAGTCCTGCCACTCAAGGCAGGCGTGAGGAGGTCTCACATGAGAAAAATTGGCACGATAACGATAGGACAGGCTCCCCGTGTCGATGTTGTTCCTGAACTGCGGCACTGGCTCGATGCCGATTGCGAGATTGTGGAGAAAGGGGCGCTGGATGGTCTGAGCGCCGCCGAGATTGCCGCGCTGGCTCCACGCTCGACAGATGAGGATGTGTTGGTGACGCGGCTGGTTGATGGCTCGTCGGTGACGATTACGCATGAAGGCGTGATGCCCTTGATGCACCAGCGGATCAGCGAGCTGGAAACGCAGGTCTCGACGATTCTGCTGCTGTGCACTGGCACGTTTCCGGAACTGGAAGCGCGTGTGCCGCTCCTGGTGCCCGAGAAGCTCCTGTATAGCTTTGTGCGGGGGATCGCGACCCCGCACATGACGCTCGGCGTGCTGACGCCCTCTGAGCAGCAGGTCCCCTATCAGCAGAAGCGCTGGCAGCAGGTGGTGAAGCACGTCAATGCGCGTGCTGCCTCGCCATATGCCGCAATTGACGATGTGATCGCCGCAGGGAGCGCCCTGGGGAGACAGGGCGTTGATGCAATTGTGCTGGATTGTATCGGGTATACGCTTGAAATGAAGCGACGCATTCAGGAACAGGTGTCATGTCCGGTGATCCTCTCGCGGGCTGTTCTTGCTCGCTTTGCTGCCGAATTATTGTAAGTAGAGGACTATTTCCCTGAGATCGTATACACGTCACCTCTGTTGTCGGCCCTCATCTGACCTGTCGGGTGGCGTGAAAGGAGTAGACAGTATTATGGCAGTTCCTCCCCAACAGGAAAAGCACCATCCCAGACTATTTGAGCCTGCCTCACTGATTATGAACATTGTGGTGGGTTTGCTCGGGGCAATTATTGGTATTCAAATCATTGTGACGCTTGGCGTGACGCCGAATACCGCGATTATTGGTGCGCTGATCGCGATTCTGGTTTCGCGTATCCCGCTGCAATTCTTTGCGAAGTTCCGGTCGGTGCATCGGCAAAATCTGATGCAGACATCGATATCAGGGGCAACGTTCGGGGCGGCAAACGCGCTCTTGATGCCGATTGGTATCCCCTATTTGTTCGGGCGTGCTGACCTGGTCTGGCCGACACTGATTGGTGTCACGATTGCAATGGTTATAGATGCAGTCATCCTGTTCCTGATGTTTGACACCCGGGTCTTTCCCGCGTCGAACGCCTGGCCGGCGGGCGTCGCGACGGCGGAAGCGATTATTGCGGGCGATAAGGGTGGCAAGCGTGGGCTGCTGCTGATCGCCGGGACAGTGCTAGGCGTGGTCGGGTCACTCTTTGGCGTTTCAATGTCGGCCTTTGGCGTCGCTTTTATCGGGAATATCTGGGCGCTGGCTATGTTTGGCATCGGCCTGCTTGTGAAGGGCTATGACAAAGTGCTCTTCGGCATGAACATCGATTCGCTGTATATTCCGCATGGCATTATGATTGGTGCCGGAATCGTTGCGCTGATACAGGTGATCTGGCTCCTGGTGCGGAACCGCAAGAAAGACGACGTGGAGACAGAAGGGAATGGGATCCCGCTGACACGCACGTCAAAGGATGTGGAAAAAGCGGTCAGTTGGGGCTTTGTTGCGTTCATCGTTTGTGCGGTTGTACTGGCGATTGGAACCGGCCTGTATACACAGATGTCGGTGCCGATGCTGCTTGGCTGGATCGTCTTTGCGGCGCTGGTGGCCTTTGCACATGAGTTGATCGTGGGTCTGTCGGCGATGCATGCGGGCTGGTTTCCGGCGTTTGCGGTGGCGCTGATCTCGTTGATGGTTGGTATGCTGTTTGGTTTTCCGCCCGTCGCGCTGGCGGTGCTGGTGGCCTTCGCAGCCTCGACCGGTCCGGCCTTCGCGGATATGGGCTATGACTTCAAAACCGGCTGGATTCTGCGGGAGAACGAGAGCCGGGCGTTTGAGCTGGAGGGACGACGACAGCAGTTTCTGGCGACGCTGGTCGGCTTTGTGGCGGCGGTTGTGATGGTGGCCGTGATGTCCCCATCGTACTTTAAAGGTGGCCTGATCCCGCCTGTCGACAAGGTGTATGTGGCGACGATTCAAGCGGGGCTGACCAGTGGCAATACTGCGCTTTATCTGATGCTCTGGGCGATCCCTGGCGCTATTATTCAGTTGATCGGTGGGCCCAGGCGTCAGATCGGGATCTTGCTGGCAACCGGCTTGCTGATTAACAATCCGCTGGCTGGCTGGGCGGTGATCGCGGGTTTGGTTCTTCGCTTGATTGTGCTGAAGATCTATGGCAAGAAGGCGGAAGGTCCGATGAGCATTCTGGCGGCTGGCTGTATCGCTGGCGATGCGCTCTATAGCTTCTTTAGCTCGATCTGGAAGATGGGCACAAAATAGGGTCACCCAGACAGCTACCTGGAAGTTCTCCCGAGATCTCCCGAAAGCGCTTTCGGGAGATCTTTTTTTACAGGTATGTACACGCGTACACAAAGAGGGGAGATGAGGGCTCAGCAGTGCTATGCCGAACTTCTTCGGGTGGGGATGGATCGGCTTCTGAGGCTCTACTATAGCTGGTGAGATAGGTACCGAGATAGCGGAGTCAGGAAGATGGGTGAGGGACGAACGGGCAGGATTTTTGCTTGAGAGAAACCTTGACATTCGCGCGCAGAGATGCCATACTACCGGTATAGCGTGTGTACACGTGTACATGGTTCGAGGGAGGAAGGCGTGTCATGGCGACAAGTGAAGAAGTAGCGCGGCTGGCCGGGGTCTCGCGTGCGACCGTTTCGCGGGTGCTCAATGGCTCACCACGGATCAGCGAGGAGGCCAGACGGCGAGTGTATGAGGCTATTGAGGCGCTTGGCTATGAGCCTGATATTGTGGCACAAAGTCTGGTGCGGCAGCGGTCCCGTACGCTCGCACTCGGGCTCTTTGATGAGTCAAACGGGCTCTCACTGACACAGCTCGGGTTGACGGCCCATTACTTCTACATCGACATGCTGAGATATATTGAGCAAGAGGCGATGGCCCAGGGCTATGATTTGCTGCTTCCTTCACGGCCAAAAGGAACGTATCCAGAGAATTATATTCGGAGCCTGCGTATAAGGCGGGTTGCCGGGGCAGTCATGCTGGCTGTAGGGGTTGAGGACCCGCGGGTTCATGCACTGTTACAGGCCGGAATCCCGACCGTGTTTCTGGATACGATGGGCCTGGGAAGCTCTGCCGTGTATGTGCGTTCGGATCACCTGGATGGAGCGAGACAGGTGACGGAGCATCTTCTTTCTCTCGGACATCGGCGAATTGCATTTCTGCCCGGTCCAGCCGGAAATATGGTAGCGATGGAACGGCTGCTCGGCGGTCAGCAGGCGATGGCCCAGGCGGGCATTGCGGTTGATCCCGGTCTGATTTTCTCGTCTGGCTGGAACGTTGAGGAGGCGTATCAGGCGGTTTGTCATCTGTTAGAGCAGCGAAGAGACTGGACGGCGCTTGTCGCGGGAAGCGATCTGATGGCGCTCGGCGCTTTGCGGGCGCTGCATGAGCGTGGTCTGCGCGTGCCGGACGATGTTTCGCTGACAGGCTTTGATGATGTGGTGCTCAGCCAGTATATGACGCCGCCGCTGACCACGGTGCGTCAGGATCGCGCCAGAATGGGAAAAGAGGCTGTGCAACGGCTGGTGGCGCTGATTGAGGGCAAGGAGCACGTGGCGCCGTTGATTGTGCCGACGCAACTTGTGGTTCGCGCTTCCACCGCACCGGTGCGCCCACAGGTATAACCAGGAGCTCAGTGGGGAGCTTACCTGATGACATTTCAACTGGTCATCAATTGAACAGGAGGTTCAAAGTCCATGCCGAAAGTGACCATTATGGGTGCCGGGAGTACCGTGTTTGCCCGGCAGATTATGACTGATATTTTGTGTCTTGAGGGGTTGGATGAAGGCACATTTGCGCTGGTAGATATTGATGCCGAGCGTCTGGAACTGGCTCATCAGATCGCGGACAAGCTGGTTGCCTTGAGCGGGAAGAACTGGACCGTGACTGCCTCGACGAATCGGCGCGCGGTGATGGGCGGAAGCGATTTTATCGTGAATGCCATCGAGGTCGCCGGAATGGCAAATGTGCGACATGATTTTGATATCCCGATGAAATATGGCATCAATCAGTGTATCGGCGATACCATCGGCCCGGGAGGTATCTTCAAGGCGCTGCGAACCGGTCCGGCATGGCTTGATATCCTGCATGACGCGGAAGAACTTTGCCCCAATGCGCTGGTGCTCAACTATACGAACCCGATGTCGATTCTGACGCTGGTTGCACTGACGGGAACCACGATGCAAACGGTTGGACTCTGCCATAGCGTGCAGGGGACGTCAAAGCAGCTTGCCGACTACCTGGAAATCCCGTACGAGGAGATGAAGTTCAAGTGTGCCGGTCTGAACCATAACGCCTGGTTTACGGAGCTGTCCTATCAGGGTGAAGATATGTATCCCCGACTGCGTGAGCGGGCGAAGGTTCCCGAAGTCTACGAGAAGGATCCGGTGCGCTTTGAGATGATGCTGTATTTTGGAGCGTTTGTGACCGAGAGTAGCGGGCACTTCTCCGAGTATGTGCCGTACTTCCGCAAGCGCCCCGAACTGATCGAGCGCTATTGCCGTAAGGGGTATCTGGGTGAAACCGGTTTCTATGCGAATAACTGGCCAACCTGGCGCAAGCAGAATGAGGAATCGATCCGCGAGATGCTTGAGGGCAAGAAAGAGATTCCGTTCAAGCGCAGCCATGAATACGCATCTGCCATTATTGAAGGCGTGGTGAAGAACAAGCCAACCGTGATCTATGGCAATGTGCGCAATCACGGATTGATTGACAATCTCCCGGATGGCTGTGTTGAAGTGGCCTGTCTGATCGATCGCAATGGTATCCAGCCCTGTCATTTCGGGCCGCTCCCCGAGCAGCTTGCCGCGTTAAACCGCAGCCATATGGCCGTGCACACGCTGATGGCCGATGCACTGCTGAACCGAAACAAAGAGGCGGCTCGTTACGCGTTGATGCTTGATCCGTTGACGGCGGCGGTCTGCTCTCCGGCAGAGATCAGCGCCCTGTTTGACGAGATGTGGAGTGCACAGCGCGAGTATCTCCAGCCATTTGAGGCATAAAGGGGAAGTGACGTTCAGGTTTTATTCCTTTCCCGCCTCAACTTGCAACGGTGGCCGATGCTGAATGGATGTTCAGTGTCGGCCTTTTTCTTTGTGCTCCGGGTCAGGGTGGTTTGCTCAATTCGCTCAGGTTCGTTAGAATTGAAGTAAGGAAGTATCCGAATTGAGAGAGTCGAGTCTATGAAACAGAGAAAACAAATAGGTGTGCTTGTGATGGCCTATGGCACGGCAAGCAGCCCGGAACATATTGAAGCGTATTATACCCATATTCGGCATGGTCGGCCCCCAACCCCTGAATTGCTGGCTGATCTCCAGCGCCGCTATGCCGCGATTGGAGGAATCTCCCCCCTTTTTGAACGGACACAGGCGCAGGTTGCTGGCTTGAGCGCCGCTTTAGAGCGTCTGGCACCGGGGCGCTATCGCGTTGCCCTCGGAATGAAGCACGCGCCCCCCTTTCTTGAAGATGGGGTCGCTGAGCTGGCCGCAAGTGGCGTGCAGCAGGTGATCGGGCTGGTGCTTGCGCCTCACTATTCTGCTTTGAGTATCGGAGAATATGAGGAGCGAGTCAGGGCGGCGGCGCCATTCGAGTTCACGATGATTCATCAGTGGCATCTGGCCCCGGGCTATGTGCGCTTCCTGGCCGATGAGGTGCTGAGCCAACGGGCACAGCTTGCGAGCGAGGCCGGGATTGAGCCGGAAGCGGTGGAGATCTTCTTTACTGCGCACAGTCTCCCGGCGCGGGTCAGGGCGATGGGTGATCCCTATGAGCAGCAATTGAGAGAGACGGCTGAGGCGGTGGCGCAGGTTGCCGGGCTGAAGCGCTGGTCGCTGGCGTGGCAGAGCGCGGGCAGGACCTCAGAAGCATGGCTTGGGCCTGACTTGCTGCAACGGCTGGATGAGTTGAAAGGCGTACGGGGCGTGCTGGTGTGTCCGGCTGGCTTTGTCTCAGACCATCTGGAAGTGTTGTATGATCTGGATATTGAGGCGAAGGCCTACGCCGAAGAGCGCGGCATGCTTCTGAGGCGAACCCGGATGCCGAACGACGATCCCGCGTTTCTGGAGATGCTGGCCGAGGTTGTGCATGAGCAGGGAGGCACGCTATGACGATGCGCGTGGCGGTGATCGGGGGTGGTATGGCGGGCCTGAGCGCTGCCTATACGCTGTTGCAGGTAAAAGGAGACGTGCCGCTGCACGTGACGTTGTTTGAAGCGGACGAGCGGGCAGGTGGCAAGGTGAAGACAACGCCGTTTGCGGGTGTGCCGGTTGATGAGGGGCCTGACGCCTTTATTACAAGGCAACCGTGGGCAATGGAGCTCAGCCGTAAGCTCGGTCTGGCTGATGAGTTTGTTGTCCCTGATACCGGAAAAACGCATCTGTGGACCCGTGGGCGGCTCCGCTCGCTGCCGACCGGTCTGGTGCAGGGTGTGCCTACCGATGCTGTTGCTGTGGCGAAAAGCGGTATTCTCTCGCTACCAGGGCTGCTGAGGGCGGGGCTGGATCTGGTGTTGCCTGCGCAGGCGTTGCCGGATGATCCAACGGTAGCGGAGGTGATCGGCTCGCGGTTCGGGCGGGAGATGGTTGAGCGTCTGGTTGAACCGCTGGTCGGAGGTATCTTTGCGGGGAGGGCCAGTCACCTCAGTCTGGCAATGACCGCGCCACAACTGGCACAGGCGGCCAGGCAGCAGCGGAGTCTGCTCTATAGCCTGCTGCAATTGAGAAAGCAGGCTCAGCCCGCGACCGCGAGCGGGCCCGCTTTTCTGTCATTTCGGCAGGGGCTCGGCTATTTGCCTGAGCGGTTGTTTGACGCGATGAAGGGCGAGCTGGATGTGAGGCTGAACACAAGGGTGCAGGCTGTCACGCGGCTTGAGAACGGGAACTACCGCGTTTCCTGCGTTGATGGATCTGAAGTGATCGTTGATGGCGTGATTGTGGCGGTTCCGGCCTGGGTTGCAAAAGAGGTCGTGCGAGCGTTGACGCCTGCGGTTGCGGCTGAACTGGCTCAGATTGCCTATGCTTCAGTGATTGTGGCAACGCTTGGCTACCGGCCAGAGGCGGTCCCGGGGCCGTTGCAGGGCAATGGCTTTCTGGTGCCGCGGGTAGATAAGCGGTTGATGACGGCCTGCACCTGGATGTCGAGCAAATGGGAGCATCTGAGGAGAGCGACCGATCTGGTGATTGTGCGCTGTTCGGTTGGTCGCTATCTGGATGAGCGAGGATGGCACATCTCGGATAAGGCGCTTGTGGCGCGGCTTCAGCGGGAGCTTGAGGCGTCGATGGGCGTGAGAGAGTGGCCGGTTGAGGTGCGGGTGTCACGCTGGGAACGGGCCTTTCCGCAGTATGATGCGGGGCATCGTGCGAGAGTGGTGCGGATAGAGCGGCTGCTCAATGAGACCCCGGGTGTGTTGCTGGCTGGCGCTGCCTATCATGGGGCCGGAGTGCCTGCCTGCGTGCGAGATGGAGAACAGGCTGCTCTGAAGCTGTGGCAACACCTGAGTTCAAAACAAGGCGCTGAGACTGCGCCCAGTCGATGATGCATCTGTGGCATGAGAGATGCTACATTCTCTCATGCTGCAATGAAATAGAGAAGGATCTGACTCAAGAAGTAGAGGCAGATGCAGGTCAGCATGGCGATGTGGAAGGCGAGGCGCGGTGCGGCAGAGAGCCGTTTTGCGAGCAAGTAGGGCGTGATGAAAAGAGACGCTAGCAGCATAGGAAGTGAAAACGCGTAGCACAGCAGGAAGAGCTGCTGAACGAGCAAGGGCATATGCAGCATAGAGGCAAGCCATGAGAGGGCCAGGGCTGCCAGATTGGTCATCAGCGGAGGGAGTGACAGGGAACGCAGGCGTGTGAAGAGGTAGAGTACGCTCACGATTGAGCTGCCAGCGATGACGATCAGCGTGAAGATGATCGCGATGTTCAGGTAGAGCGGGTATGCGCCCTGCGGGAAAAGCATGGCGGACAGAAAAGAGAGATCCCTTACCGGCAGCTTGCTTTCCACAAGGGCCAGGGGAAGCGGGATTGCCAGTGCTCCCAGAAGCGACATCATCACAAAGCGCTCTTGTGGGCGCGGCTCCAGCCGGGAGCGCCGAGCCAGAAAGGCCGTGGAGATGCCGGTCAGGGTGATGAGCGCAAGCAGGAGAGGCAGCCGAATCCCGAGCGGTGCTGTTGTCACAGGAAAGAATAGACGTCCGAGAAAGAGAAGCAGCACGGGAAGCCAGATCGGATTAGAGGGCGCGGGAAATGCCGAGCGCATCGAATACATAGATTTTCTTTCTCAAAGAGATACATTGGATAGAGCGAAGCCTGAGAGGAAGGCGGAGGCCATCCCCTTCAGGTACATTGCTCATTGAACATCCATAGTGTCGAAATTGAGGCCGTCCATTCCGTAGATACCGAGCGTATACGAGAGTTCTCCGCCGTGGTGGATATCGTGCTCAAGCAGGTGCCAGAGCACCCACTGACGGGTATAGGTCACGTGCTCGCCGTCTTCTTCATCTTCAAAGGTCTCATCCAGATCAGCGATTGTCCAGCGTCCCAGAGCATCCCAGATCGTGTGCCAGGTCGTTTCCAGCCCTGTTGTCAGGTCGGTGATGTCTCGCTCGGGGGCATCGGGACGGTCCCAGTTTCCTAGCTCGACAAATGCTTCTCCACCCTCATGAAAGATGAAGTGGAACCAGCGAGCGCGGACTGCAATGATATGGGCCAGGAGTTCGCCGACAGAGCGCAGGTTTGTGGCGGGCCGCAGGTGGAGCTGATCATCCGAAAGGGACTTGAGCAGCCGAAGCATGCGGCGCTGTTGCAGATCCCATCCTCTGTAGATGGATTGTAGGTTGTGCGTATTTGTCTGCATGATGGATGTTCCTTATATGTTTTCTCCAGTGTACCACTTTCTTCGTCTTCTGAACAGGTTATTGCGAAACAGCGGCTATCCGTCGCTTTCTGCGGAGATACTGCGCGAGGAAGAGCAACAGCGCGGCTGGCGTTCCCCAGGTGACCACATAGATAAGCTGGTCAAAGACGATGTGAACCCGCATATAGTCGGTTTCAAAGTAGCCTCCTGCTGTCGTAATCACCAGCGCATACAAGACAATGACGCTGATAAAACTCATCCCTTGAACCAGATGGTGTGAACGTGTGCGTTTCCAGCAGAGCAGAAGCAGCCAGAACGCAGCATAGAAGAGAAAGAGATAGTTCTGGTGGTAGATTTCTTTGTGGATAGCGGTCAAAGAGAGAAGTATATGGTGCAGCGTCGGGTGAGCCGGGTCGCTTGGTGGTACGTAGAAATAGGTCAATGAAATGGGCACATAGGGAATGGTATAGCCGATAAATTTCAGCGGATGGCGGTAGATAATCGAGCGGGCATATTCACCGGCTAAATGGTTGTTATTCGCCCGCAGCTCCGGAAGGGTGGAGCCGAGGAGTTGATAGGGACTGCGGCCACGATGCTCTACTTCTATATATTGAATAATGCGGTCCGTAATGTATTGATATTCGGGTGGGGCTTCCCGATACATGCGATATTGCATCACCTTGCCCAGATAGTTCATGTTCTCGATCCACGATAGGCCCATATAGCCATGAACAAAGTAGTTTGTGAGAATGTAGCCCCCCACAAGGGCATAAAACACCAGCAGCGAGATAATCATACGGGGAATAATGCGCCGAAAGATTGAAGTACGCCATGTTTTGAACAGAAGCAGGGCATTGAGCACGATTGGCAGGAGAATCCATTCTGGGCGTGTAAAGATGAGCAGGATCATGAACCCGAGCATAGCCCAGAAAAGGAACCAGCGCGGTTTCTGGATGTTCTGGAAGAAGAGCACACAGCAGAGGATGAGGGTTGTGAGCAGCCAGAGCGAGGGCCCTTCGGTCATGATTTGTTTGCTGTAGAGCAGGAGAACCGGGTTGGCCGCGACGAAGAGCGAGACCAGGGCAGCCAGCCAGGAGCGCCGCAGCAGGAGGGCGAGCAGGATATAGACTTCCAGCGCGGCAAGCACAAATAAGGCACCCTGGACGATGCTGACTGCCATCAAGTTCCCCTGTCCAGCTACAGCGAAGATCAGGAGAATGAAGAGCGGGTAGACCGGGAGACGCATCGCATGAATGGATTGGAAGCTCAGGCCATAGATCTGTATTTGCCTGGCCGCTTCCAGATAGCCCGGGGTGTCGGCATTGAGGGGCGGATAAGGATAGGTAATATAGACGACAACGGTTAATAGAGTTGCGATCAGGAGGATCGCCAGGGCAAAAAGGCTATAATGCGTCGATTGTAGATCTTTCTGAAGCCATAGTTTGAAAGAAGCGAAGCCTTTATTATGCAGTAAGCTCATCATAGGATATTCTTTCTTCCCTATCCGGGAGGGTATTTATTGATCTGTTTATATCTGTCAATGATAGCAGATGTGTTTATTGAGAACAAGTAAATAGGTAAAAAAGATTGTTTTCTTATGAAAAGGGTGACTGGCTAAATATATACAAGAACATTTCCCATGCTTGCTTTGGCTTCATGATGGACGTATTTGATGATATTTCGCCTGTTTGAGGGTAATATGTGTGAGTGAGGCTCGAAAGGTGGGAGAACGCATATGGTGATGTGGGGATATGAGAGCGGGTGACTGATGCTGCTTGCTGGAGCGACTCGGGCTAGCGTGTGCTGGTTGACGCGTTCCTCTGTTCTGGGTGGCTGCCGCTGAGACCGCGGGTCTTCTGTTGTATACACTCAGAACGTCTGACACTCTTCTTCCCTTATATAAGGTTCAAGAAACGGGCGATGTTGAGTCATTCGTTGCCGGCAGGTTCATTGTGAGCACATACCCGGGCTTATCAATGTTGGCTTCTGTTATGCTCACCCGCATTGGGATGTTGGGGTGCTGGGGAGATATCAGTTGGGTAGCCATAAGAAGCCGGTGCCACAGCCAGCAAGGCAACTCACCCCGGGCGTCTTATACTCCAGACAGGTTCAAAGAAAGGAGGAAGATGCTGAATATCCATTGTCGGATTGGCATCAAGGGACATCTGGATTCATCCTGGCAAGAATGGTTTGAAGACCTTCAGCTTCTCCCACAAGCCTCAGGCAAAACGTTGCTCTGCGGATCCTTGCCCGATCAAGCGGCGCTCTATCGGGTGTTGCATAAAATGAATAGCCTGGGTTTGATCTTGCTCTCGCTTGAGACCGATGATGCTATTTCTCCGCAAGTGAGTGAAGATGAGTGTAAACCGAGAATAGGTTCATTTTGTAGGAGTGTAAATGACACACATGAAATATAGCTTGTGCCTGGATTCGTTGAGGCTGGTCAGGCCGTTTCGACGATGAGTCGCACTCAGGAGAGCGATGAGCGCCTGAGACGGGGTCCCGAAATAGCCTCTGCACAATAATTTGCTCAGGAGGAGTCAGCAAGGAAAAGGTCCTGCTCTCTTTCATCTCTTTGAGAGGCTGACCGTATGGTATGAGAGATCCCTGTCTGGAGTTTTGGAAAAGGGTGATTCAGTTCAGCGAACGTGGTGCAAGTCAGCGCCTCCCATCAGATGAGAGGCCTGCGTACTGCCAGGAGTCGTGGCCTGTATGCTGATTGCGGCCATCGCCAGCAGTGGCTTTCGTGTCCTGTTCTTCATTGCGGTGACCATACCGGGGCATCTGATGGGGCTGTTGATGTACAGCTCCTTGGGGCTCTATCCTGGGGCCCTGGCCGGGGCGCTGGCGAACCAGTTCGGGCCTGCGATCCTCTTTCCCCTCTCCGGACTGGTGCTGGCTGTGGTGATGCTGTTCGGGCTGACGCAAAAAGTGTTGCGAGAGCTCTAACACAGAAAGCTACGAGGGAATGGCATGGGCGAAAATCCGGTCACGGCGCACGTGACGTCTGGCGTAGTGGTGAGCCTCGTGTGTTCAGGGAACAAGCTCGCTTTCTTGCAGCTTGCCGCTCCCGTACCGGTCTGATTTTCGCCCCCCAGAGCGTGCAAAGAGATACGCGCGACGACAGTGCTCCGCGACTCGTGGCACTGTTCCATATGTGAGAGCCGGATCTGCTCACGTGCGCGGGATTGACCGTCAAGCGAGTCGAAGATGAGACGAAGAGAAAGAAGAAAGATGATGCAAACGAAATCGAATAGAGAAGAACTTATCGCCATGTATGACTGGTATCGTCAGATGCGTGAGACGCAGGCTGTCTCTCAGGATCCAGCTTCAGGCATGTGGAACATTTTTCGCTATGAGGATGTAGAACGTGTGCTCAGTGATCACGCGACGTTTTCTTCCGAGCAGAATCGCTTCGTGCCGCCGAGTACCGCGATGTGAGCCCGATCAGTTCGAGTATTGTGCGTATGGACCCGCCGCGCCATCACCAGTTGCGCCGACTCGTGTCGCAGGCCTTCACTCCGCGCCGGGTGGCTCAGATGGATGCGCGCATCACGGAGATCACTAACAGCTTGCTCGACCAGGTGCAGGCAGCGGGCGAGATGGATGTGATCCGAGATCTGGCCTATCCTCTGCCGATCACGGTCATTGCGGAGATGTTAGGGGTTCCCACTGAGCGGCGGGCGGAATTCAAGCAGTGGTCCGGCACCTTTGTCGCGGGCGATGCGGACGCGACAGAAGAAGATATGCAGGCAGGCATTCAGGCACAAAATAACATGATCGCCTACTTTACCCGGCTCTTTGAGGAGCGGCGGGCTCATCCGCAGGATGACATGGTGAGCGCGCTGTTGCAGATCCCATCCTCTGTAGATAGATTGTAGGTTGTGCGTATTTGTCTGCATGATGGATGTTCCTTATATGTTTTCTCCAGTGTACCACTTTCTTCGTCTTCTGAACAGGTTATCTATGATGATAGATCTGCGAATTAAAATACCTCGAAGCAGATTGTCTACCTGGATGATTCTCACGTGATGCTTTGCAGTACCATGTCTCTTTGTTTTTCAGATATACTTCTTCTGATATTGAAATAACGTATCAGGAACATCATTTTCTCATATCATGCCCTATCTACGAAGCTTATCTCTTCTCTTTTCTTTCTCAGGTTTTTCATATCAAGGAAGTATAAGTATTGACAGAATTTAATTCTCTGTTCTATAATGCATAGTAATACACTACAGAATTGTAATTTATTAGCAGCTTATAATGGCTAGATATAGATAATGATGTAATATGCGGTTCGTAGAAACGAGTCTTCCTTTGCGAGGATGAAATATGTTTCTCTTTCTCTTTGCTAGAAAAGAGGTAATCAATGTCCATCAAACTGAAAACCCTTGAAGACAGGCGTACTTCTGCTCTTATCATGCTGACAGCAAAAGCTGCTGAGGGATGTCACTCCTGCCTTGAAGGATACAAACGGGTCGCTCAAAATGCAGGTGCAACAGAGCAAGAAATTCGCTTTGCTCTCGCAGCAGGAATGCGTGCCAGGGAAAATGTAGCCCAAGCTCAGCAAGCAGATAAAACACAGCAGAGAGATGCCACGGCCATTCTACTACGGGGGAAGGAAAAAGAACAATTTCTTCAGCGCGCGACAATGCATACAGGTGTTCTCCTTCTCGATCGATATTTTCAATCTCATGGCTATATCCCCGTTCCAGAAGCTCAAGAAGTTGCCTATTATGTCATGGGTGATAAAATATGTACTGGCGCGTACATCCCCTATCAACTCAAGGGGGATGAGGATCGCTTTGCGTGGATTGGTTACAATGTCAGCCAAAAGGGAGAAGACCTGGTGAGTGTCATGGCGGACCTGTCTGTCTTGAAGGCTCTCCCTGATCCAACGTGTGTTGCTGCTCCAGAACAGTGTATCCAGGCAAGCTATATTGTTGAAGAAGGGCAGGTTATTGCTGGTCATGCATGTGATACCAACTGCTTCTGGAATAATCTCTGGCCTACCTGTAGTGGCTGCCTGGTTGGATGTCTGATGAGTGGGCCGGGTTGGATTCCATGCACAGTAACCTGTTGTGGCGGCAATGCAACAGTCTGGTGCTTCTGGTGTGGTTGTTGCTAATTGGCACATCTGCTGTCTGTTTTCTTTCCAAGAGAGGAGACACCCATCAAGAAGCGGATTGAGATGTGAGGCGAGGGTATTTCCTCTCCATGAGCTCGTTTCCTTTCCTTCATGATCACAACAACGTTTGCACCTTCAGGAGAGAAGGAAGAGAGGGGGGAGAGGTCAAGAGGCTCTCATTGTATGAGAGCGAGCCATGTGGGAAGAAAATGGACGAGAGAGGAGATCTACCTTGGCCTCAAGACAGAAGAAACCGGGGACTGGGAGAACGCTTCTCCTCGGGATCATATGTGCGTTTGTGCTCGGCGTCTTGCTCTATGTTGGGAATGCCTTTCTCCCGATGATCAACATGACCCGTCTTCCTGAACCAGGAATTCTCATTGTATCGTTCGTGATGGGAGGGCTCTTTGCGTTGGTGCTGCGGCTGCTGCAGAGGAGCAGCCGACAGTGAAAGAAGCTTCTGGTGTGTGTACAGGGGCGGGACCGTCTCTATGGCTCATCTCCTTGCTTTCCTCTGTCAGGGAAGGCGGTTCTGAACACCTTTCGCTTCACTGTTCCTTCTCTTCGCCCGTCTGGGCCGCACTCATTTTCGCCATTTTGTTTAATCTAAGTATCTCTGCCTGGCAAGTATATTCCCAGGAGAAGACCGGACAGCAGTGGATGACGATGCTTCAGGAGATGGTCTTCCAGACTTACCTTCTCACGCTTCTCGGTGGGAGGGCAGAGATTTCACGGATAGCACAACAGCGGCTAGGCCAGGTGTTGCAAACCTTAAATGGCGATCAGCAGGTCAGCATGGTGAAGTTTTTCAGTCACAATGGCCTGCCTGCCACGTTTATCAGCGCTGCCCTGCAAGGGAGCACAAGTTTCATCGGGGGGGATCTCCAGCAGATCGAGCTGCCTCAGATCCATTTAGCACAGGCAAATCTGAGCCGGGTAAACTTGCGTGAAGCCAACCTCAGTGGGGCTGATCTCAGCAAGACAGGGCTGTATCGGGCTTGACCTCTCTGGTGCCGATCTGTCGCGAGCGAGCCTCACAAAAGCTGATCTGAGAGGAATCAATATCCGGGGCGCCAATCTGATAGGTGCCGATCTGAGCGAGACTCGCATGCGGATAGAAAAAGCGAGCCGTGAGCTCCAAAAGTTCAATTCGGAACTTCTCTCTATCCAGCTCTCAGAGCTGATCTGTCGCATGTGCTTCTCACCCAGGCTGCGAGATGCCGATCTCACAGGTGCTGATCTCACCGGGGCTCAGTTGCAGGAAGTTGATCTTACCAGGGTCGAACTCTCTTATGCGAATTTGCAGGGTGCTGACCTTACCGGGGCAATGCTCACGGGGGTGATGCTTGATGAGGCTGATCTGCGTGCGGCAAAAGCGACTGAAGAGCAATTGCAAACGATTCTTTCGAAGAGGAATATGAAGCAAGAGCCTTGAGCCTGGGCAAGCATTTATATATTCTTAGTTGTCCTGTATAGAGCCTGTATGTGCGAGTATGCGTGTTATGATGCATGGGGTGACGCGCGTGTCTTAAACGCCGCCATCCCGACTGGAGAGCGCTTGCCACGTAGTCAATAGTTATGCTACTTGCTCCTGTTGTGACCCAAAGAGCGTTCACTGAGGTACATTGGCTCTTTGTGTGGGAAGCCTGTTGGTCAACACATTGGAGAGTCCTTCCTGTGCTGCGAATGCTCGATCACCTGCATCGTCGCTTCCATTTCATGAAGGAGAGCAACTGTTCTTTGTAATCCTGGAAGTGCTGAAAGTGGTGATAGAATGACCCCTTGCTCACTTCTAATTGGTTCGTCAACGCCTCAAGGGTCAGGACAAGAGCCCCAACGGTGTTTGTTGAGAGCCGCTATCAGGGACGGCAAGGTATGAAGCAGCAGACTACTCAACGCTTCCCACTCCTGTTCTCTCTCCTCTGGCGGTACTCCTTTTCATATGTCGGTCTCGTCGACGCGCTACAAACTGCTTTTCTGCGTATGCCTCAGCAAGCGAGAGAGGACAGATTCCAGAGCCTGACGGCGGTCTACTTCGTTCCCCTTTCACCTCAAGGGCGCGTGGAGGTTCACCGAGGCATTGGTGGATCACTGCTCGGCAGTGTTCTGGAGAAAAGTTCTCCGGACGCTCTCCCTGTTCCGGGTCATAGTGGAGATGGAGAACCCAGCGATTGGTATTATTGATGGCAAGAAACATGCCCTCGATCTTGTCTCTCCTGATCAGACAGATGCTGAACTCACGATCCTGGACGAGGTCGGAGAGATCTGCTTCAAAGAGGATGTTGAGAAAATGGCCCAGTGTGCCATGTCCGTTGGGCGAAATGTTGAGTGCGGAACGTATTGGGCTCTTTGCTCCATCAGCAGCGAGTCCGCTGAGATGACCTGCTGGACACTGGTACTTCGATCTTGTATGGTTGCTATGATGCCGTCACGCTTCTGGGTGAACGAGAGTAGTTGTGTGTTGAAACGCACATCGCCCCCGCGTTCACGAGCTGCTGCCAGCAAGATCGGTTCAAGGGCATCCTGGGTACACCGGCTCCCTGTGACCGGGCTCAAATGAGCAAAGGTCCCTTTGCCTTCGAGTCGATCATAGAAAGCCTGCCGCGCCTGAGAGCTATGATGTGCAAGGGTGGCAACAAGCGTTTCTCCACGGAGACCCCCACTTTTGACCAGGGCCGTTTCGTTGGCATAGATCACCTTCTCCAGACCGATTTCACGATAGAGTTCCATCGATCTTGCGTTGAGGCCACGCGCGCGAGGATGAGAAGACGGACGTGGATGGAGCTCGACAAGTAAGGAAGGAATATGGTGATGTGAAAGGAAGAGCGAAGCTGATAAGCCCACTGTTCCTCCACCAACAATGAGGGTTGGAATAGGTTTCATCTCCATAGGTATAATCTCCTTTTTCTTCCAGAAGGTACATACAGATTTCCTCTCTGGGAGGAGGTGATTTAGCGGCACAGTAAGTGAGAGAAGACAGAATCCAGTATCTGCAAAGGATCATCGCATTTTTCTGTGGCTCGCCAGGCGATGTATCCATCTGGTCGTACAATGACTGCACCTGTTGGAGTGATACCATAGGTTGTGTACCACTGCTGTTGCTCCGCCATAAGGTCTGCGTTGTCTGTGCCTATCCGATAGGTGGCGAGCGCAAGGCCCTGACGTGATGCGACCTCCTGGGCAGCCGATAACCAGGCACTTCCCTCTTCTCCAGTCAGAAGCACAAACCGAGCATCAAAAAGATCAAGCGTCGAAAGGCGGCGTCCTTGCTGTCTGAGCCACAGATGAGGAGCACGTGTGCCAGGGTAACCACTGAGATCGAATGTTCCCTGAACAGGAGCATGTGCTTCTGGCTCTGCAAGCACCGCAGAAGAAACATAACGGTGATTTAAGGTCTGTACAACTTCATCCGGAAGCACCTGCTGTTCTTCTTCTGGGGCATCAAGCAGCTCTTCAGGATGTTCTGGCCTGGGTGGGCGTGTTGCTGCTTCGGCTTTGATCCGTGCTGCAAGCTGGCGTTCTACCTCGTATGTAGCAAGGAGGGCCGGGCCAGCCTTCCCTTGAAGCACAAAGGCAAGTTTCCAGGCCAGATTCTGGGCATCCTGTATGCCGCTATTCAGGCCCGATGGCACCTGATGAGCAGCATCACCAGCGAGCAACACGCGGCCCTGCTGGAAAGAGGTTGCGATACCTGTCGCGTCCTGAGTAAGCATAATATGCTGGATCTCGACTTCTAGTTCGGCCAGGCCTACCGCCTGACGTATCAGCTCGCGACAGCGTTCAGCAGGAAAATCCTCCAGTGATACTTCTTTTTCAGGCGTAGATTGGATATTCAGTTGCCAGAGATCTGTATTGTTGATGGGCGCAAGAATGCCCGCCATGTTGGAATTGTGGATAAAACAGAAGAGGAAGAGGCGCTCGCGTACCAGTGCACTGAGATCGGCCCGAAAGGAGATGATGATTCGAGGCTCGGGGGCGCTGTAACTCTCCCAGGGGAGAGTGAGCTGCTGACGGACAGGGCTATGAATGCCATCTGCCGCGATCAGGTACGTTGCATGAATGCTTTGCTGTTCTCCTGTTGTTTTATCGAGCACTTGAGCAATAACATCGGACTCATTCTGTGTGAAAGAAAGGAGTTCTGTGTTAAAGCGAATGTCGCTTTCTCGTTGCCGCACTTCCCGGGCAAGAACGTGCTCAAAGATTGCCTGACTCCCGAGTAGCCAGGATGATGGGCTTATCTGTTCAAAGGTACCTTCTGGTTGAGTCATCCAGGAAATGGAGTTGCGCTGTTGTTCCTTGCCTGCAAGCGTTTCGACAACCAGAAGCAGCGTATTCTGGCTCAGTGTACCAACCTGTGTACGAAGCTTTTCCTCCAATCCCAAAGGACGGAATATCTCCATGGTGCGAAAGTCGATACCCCGTGCTTTGATGAAGATCGAGGTGCTCGGGTGGCGTTCCACCACCAGTGAGCGTACGCCGTGGTGAGCTAAAAAAAGAGCTGTGGCGAGCCCTGTTGGTCCAGCTCCAACAATCAAAACCGGTACAGATTGCATACCTTTTTCCTTTCTGACAAACAGTGCGATTGGGAGAGCAATTCAACAAGCACTCAGTGGCACCCGCAGGTTTCTTCTGCTGAGGGGCGATGAAGGCCTGTCCGCTCTTGTCACAGTATAGTAGGGGAAGAGGGAACGGTCATGCTCCTTCAGGAGCATTATCGGGAGTATTTTGGGGAGGTGAAAGCAGGGAGAGTTCATGGGCGCGAAGAACCGCCTGGAGGCGATTGGTCACACCTAACTTTGCCAGAATGTGCTTGACATGACGTTTGGCGGTGTTGAGGGTAATGATCAGTTCTGTTGCAATCTGTTGATTGGAGTATCCCCGGGCCAGCAAGCGCAACACCTCCAGTTCGCGTGCACTGAGAGGGTCAGGGAGCCGTTGAGGGGATGATGCGGTTCTCTCTGATATGCAGGCGTTTTTTAAGGTCTGGAGATAGTGGGGCGAGATCGGACTGTTTGCAGGAAGCCGAGCCAGCAATTGCCTCATCGGTTCCCGTTCGTCGGCAAAGAGTCGGATATATCCCTCTCGTTCTGCCAGCACCAGGGACTGGCCAAGAACAGAGAGTGCCTGATGTTTTTCTCCCTGGGCCTGTAATGTGAGTGCCTGGAGAGTCAGGATCTCTATGCGCCACCCTGTAAATCCTTTGTGTTCAGCGAAGGCCAGCAGACGCGTTAATAGATGAGATGCCTGCTTTAGCTCTGTTTGGTGTCCCTCTGCAATCAAGGCACGGGCCAGTGTCATATATGCAAAGTATGGTTCCTGGCGAAGAGGCTCTTGAAGCTCATCATCGAAGTGTAACCCACACATTCGCATCCAGGAACGGACCTCTGCTCTTCGGCCTGTCAGAAGACACAGACGAGCGTGCCATGCGGCAAGAAAGGTATTCATTGGTTCAATGATGTGAGTGTTTGCCTGGAGATGCTCTAGCAGTTCCAGTGCTTTATCAATATCGCCCCGTGTGCGCTCAAGCTGAATGCCTGCAAAGCTGGCGAGATCATCCAGACCCAGAAGCTGGCTTTCTTTTATTGCCTGTTTGAGAAGGGTTTCTGCTTCCTCCAGCCTGTTCCATTCGAGTAACAACGATGCATAGCTGAGAGAAACCCAGGCGAGCAAAAGAGGTGACTGGCGCGGTGGCCTTCCTGCAATGTACAGCACATGCTCAAAGAAACGACCAGCCTGTTGCAATTGGCCTTGTGCCTCATAGAGATTGGCCAGAGCATCCATCGCAAAGAGATTTAAGAGATGATATTCGGTCTGCGCACCCGGGATACTTGCCTGTACAAGAGCCTGCTCTGCAACAACCAGTTGTCCTTGTTCCTGGAAGGCGGTCCCTTGTGCGAGGGTTAGCGCGAGGTGTGCAACGCTTTGAAGCGGACGGGGGAGCGTGTGCAACGCTTCTTGTGCGAGCTCAACGGCGCGCCGAGAATCGTGTTGTCGAAGCGCGAAGACAACCAGAAATAAGGTCAATTCACTACGCAGTTCTGCCTTCTGACTCTCTTGCGGGAGTTCTCGCAAGGACTGCTCAAGCAAGGAGACAACTTCTTCTACTCTTTGCGGGTCGCCATCGGGCAACAGGGCCCAGAGATAGGCGAGGCCAAGTTGAGGGTGTCTGGCAATTGGCTCAATGGATGAGGCCGGAGCCGGCAACGGAGACTGTGATTTCGATGGGATAGGCGCTCTTTCCCTGGTTTTGGAAGTGAGTTTCTGTGCTGCCATCTGCAATTGTGGTAGTGAAAGCTTCTCCGACCCGCCCAGATAGCAGCGATAAAGCCGACCTGCATAATGGCGATAGGCATACCAGTACCAGCCCCCCGTCCATGTGTGGCTCGGGCTTTGTGAGCAGAAAAGGATCCCTCCTTGCTTTGAAAGGAAAAGGATGTGACCTGTTCTAGCCAGGTATACCAGGCGTCAGAGCCGACAGCTACTGTTCTTTTTTGTCCAGCTTGCCAATAGATCAGAAATCCATCAGAGACAACACTATTTGTGGAGGAACGCATATCCCTTGATCTTCTCACTTACAACTAGCAAAGAGGAGTCCCCTTGTGTGTTCCAGAACAGGAAGGGGGAAGCGCCACTGTTCCAGAACAGAGTATAGCAACTGAGATACTGAAACCTCAATCAGATGATAGGCCCGGGATAGTTGCTTATGGCGAGTAAGGCTCTACTTCCCTTGTGGGAGAGGTACCTGAAGGGCGTTTGTACTCTTCAATATACAACAACGAGTGAAAGCTCTGTTGGAGCAGGTTGGATTAGGCGGACGCTTAGGACACACTCCAGCACGTTTGTCGGGAGGAGAACAGCAGAGAGTGGCGATAGCTCGTGCTTTAATGCATCGACCCAGGCTCTTACTGGTAGATGAACCAACAGGGAATCTGGATCCGCGTACAGGTCAGGAGGTGCTAACTATGCTGCGTGAAATCCAGCGGGAGGAACAGAATACAATGATTTTAGTGACGCGTGATCCAAATATTGCAGCGTCTTCAGATCGTTGTCTTTCGCTGGAACAATTGAATAAAAGGGCTTGATTTCTTGGATTGACTCTATGCGCGCGAAGCCTGGACTCTTGTGTTCCTGAACTACTACAGCAGGCGAAGGATGTGGTGATAGAGAAGGTTTAAAAATGACGTTGAAAAACAACATCATGGCTCATTTTTTGAACTGAGGTAATGAGCATGTGCTTAAGAAATTGAGGGTAGCGGTACAGATTCGGGAATGTAATGACAAGGGTGACAGAATCTATGATGAGATTCCCCTGATGTTTCAGAATATCAGGGTGATTGTTGAGTGGGCATGCTTAGATAAACGGGAACGGCTTGGAGAAAATAGAAAAGGAGCTTGAAGAGATGGTGAAGCACAATGGAGAGGGTCAGCCTGTCCAGAATCGGGAACAGGCAAGGGCCTATCAACGTGAGGTGAGCAACGTCGTACCCAGAAGAAACTGCATGCGTTGCAAGCTCTCCATGAGACAAGGAGTGGAGAAAGGAACGTGCTTTGAACGCTGAAGCGGGGAGGGCAAAGGGGGAAGCATGAGCAGGAACTGAGCTTCTGTTTCTCTCCTCCTATGGCTTTAGGGAAGGCAAAAAGAACCGCGCCAAAGCGTTGATGTATCAAGACTATCGCTATCATCTTCGTATGTAGATTGTGTTGAGCAGCGGTATCTGGATTTCAGACGTGTGAACCCCGGGGAGAAAGGTCCTTGACAAATCCTCGCTCACGGTCTATCATATCAACATGACGTTAACGTAACATGTGAGTGGGTGAGCGATGAACGATCGGATGCGCATAGGTGATGTGACGGAACGAGCAGGGGTCACTGCGCGCACCGTCCGCTATTACGAGAGTATTGGGCTGCTCCCTCCTGGTGAGCGTGAAGGCCGTGGCCAGCACTATTACACCGAGGAGACGCTGTATCGTCTGCGTAAAATTGATCAGTTAAAGAAGCTTGGACTCAGCCTGGATGAAATACGTGACGTGATTGATCTCTATTTCACTGATCCAGGTGGAATACAACCAAAACAGAAAGTCCTTGCCATCCTGCGCCAGCATCTGGCCGAGGCAGACCGGAAGATTGGAGCGTTACAACAATTTCGTGCTGACTTACAGGCCACTATTGAACGCTTCGAGCGCTGGCTTGAGGAAAGAGAACCGTAACGAGGCTTTTTTTTATCCAAAACATGACGTTAACGTCACATTTTAAGTGCAAATCATTCAGGAGTATTGAGAAAGATGAATGAAACGATTGGATGTATTGGACTCGGCAATCTAGGGTTGCCACTGGCAAGGAATCTCCTCAAAGCCGGGTATGCGCTGCGGGTGTATAACCGCACGGCGAGCAAAGCGGAACCTCTGGTTGCTCAGGGTGCACAACAGGTGAGTCGACCCGTTGACGCGGTGACAAGCGGAGGAATTGTTGTGACCATTTTGTGGGGTGATGCGTCAGTGGAAAGCATCGTCACGAGTGAGGGCTTTTTAGAGCAATTGGGACCAGGTGGTATCCATCTTGCGATGAGCACGATATCGCCTGAAATGACAAAGAAGCTGGCGGCGATGCATGCGCAACATGGCAGTGTCTATGTTGAGGCTCCCATCTTTGGAGGATCTGAGGCCGCTGTCGCCCAACGGCTCTGGATTCCGTTTGCGGGTCCGCAAAGAGCCAAAGAACGCGTCCGACCACTCCTGAAGGCGATGGGGGGGCAGGGTATTGTTGATTTTGGCGAAGAGGTTGGTGCGGCAACGCTTGTCAAACTTGTGGGCAACTTCCTGATTGTTTCCGCAGGACAATCTTTGCGAGAAGCGCTCTCGGTGGCTGAGAACAATGGAGTCGATCCGAAAGCAGTACTTGATATGCTGACGACGGCCCCCACGCTATTCCCCTCTCCTATCTATCAGGGGCATGGGAAGAGAATTGTCGAGGATACCCAGGCTGCGCCTTTCAGGCAGAGTAAGATTCCGCTGAAGGACGTGAGTCTCTTCACGAAGACTGCACAACAGGTAGAGTTGTCTACACCCATTGCACACCTTTTGTCTGATCTCTTGAGAAGCGATGAGGCAAGAGCGTAGACGCTTCCTTCAGCCCATCCCTT
>NZ_QKUF01000036.1 GCF_003253565.1 Thermosporothrix hazakensis | reverse complement strand
GAAGTGTTAGATGAAAGACTAGCCGAATCTACCCACTTGTTGATAGCAGGCCGTTCCGCTCTATCACGACGCTGTGGCCGGGTGATGGAGAGCATGCGGGGACGGAAGGATGCCAGAGATGAGTACAAGGAGGAAGATGTGAGCACAACCATCAGCAGTGAGGTGGCGCGGCTGCGCATGCGGATTGCCCGGGAGTGTGAAGCAATGCACCGGGGCCTCTCGGGCGTCGCAATGGTGGCACGCCATGCCTTTATCAATGAACGGTATACAGCCCTCGAAGCGTCCTGGCAGCGGCTGGAAGAGCTGATAGGGGCCGAGCAAGCGAGCACACTCGTCTGTCAAACGTACTTCCGGATGATAGAACCGAATGGAGGCAAGGCCCATGCAGCAGAAACGGCAACCGAGGATTGTTGAAAAACAGTATGTCGTGGTGCTCTCGTCGACGGAATTGACAACGGCGCTGGTGGCGGCGCAGCGCCAGATGACAGAACTGGTAGCGCGCCACCCGGAGCTGCTGTCGGAGCCAGAACAGCTACAGCTCTATGGGCTATTCCAGTTCACGATGAAGGTAGAACAGGTCATCGAGCAAGAGCGGCACCAGGGGATGCAGTGTGAGGGGGGCGGGTGAGAGAATGAGCACTCGAGCGCCAAAGCGAGAGACACTCACGACGATGAACAGGTTTCCCCTTCGTTACGCTCATCCGGGCGAACGTCCGAGCAGACATTGAAAGGAGTCTATGACCGATGCGTACCTATACAGCAGATATCACGAACCGCGAGACGCAACCTTTGAGCAGAAAAGCCGTGCAACGGTCTCAGATAACACACTACATGAAGCGGCATCGGCTCTCGATCCACACCGTGGCTTTTGTTGCCGGGGTCCCGCTCATGGTGGTCTGGCGCGTTCAGCAGGGCGAGCCGATCACGAAAGAGCATGCTCACACGATCAGGTTTGCGTTCCTGTGTTTGACCGGTGTGCCGTATAAAGGCATCTTTGCGGTGTATCCAGAAGAAAGAAAGGGAACACGATGAGACGACAGAAAAAGCAGAAACAGCACATCACGCCCTTGTTTCCGAAGACCAACGACTCCCTGCCCACCACCGATCTGGTCTGGCCGGCCTACGATCAGCTTCGCCAGAGCGACGGGGCGCTTCTGGTTCCTCGGCTCTGCCTCTCCTTCAATGATGTGCGTGTCGTGGAGACGATCGTGAGCTCATACATCTCGTACCTTGGGCATACATCCCGCTTGAAGCCGTCACACCGTGTCAAAATCCAGCGCCTGAGCGGGCTGCGCGCGCGCTTGCACGGCTTGCTTGCCCATGAGCAAAAAGGTGCCTTCTCGAGTGCGGCTCTCTTGCTGACGCTTGAGGATCTGGAATTGCTGAACGAGGTGCTCGATGCCTTCCTCACCCTCATCAAACGGCTCACGGTCCGGTCTCAGGAGCGTGATGAGCTGGTGCAGGCGCTTCGGTTCTTACAGCGTACCATCGAGGATATGATTCAGATTCAGTTGAACGGGGTGGAGTGATGATCAGACGCATTGAGACTGATGAGGCTACGCTTGCAAGTGTCAAAAAGCTCGTAGAGCAACAGCTTCAGGGAGAGAACAAGGCGGCTGAGCGGTCCTCTTATGAGCGCTTTTTGCAGGATCTTGACAGGCCGGTGCCCCCCACGCTTATGGAGGTGGCGGCGCTCTTGAAGGAAGCACAAGAGCTACAAGAGGTGTTTCCTCGCCTGTCGCGTGAAGGACAAAGAGCTGCTGAGGAACGTCTTTCAACCATTTCCAGGCGATTGAGTCAGTGGCATTTGATGCTTGGTCAGCACTTGTTTTTAGGAGAGAGATGGCTGAGTGCAGGAAACAAGGATGTTCTACTCCTCGTTCCAAAGAAAGGGGAAACGGATGCATGAGATGAATATCCTTCCATTGACCGTGAAGGAGATAGAAGACGGGCGCCTGCTCGTTTTTCTCATTCATGTGAAGGCACATGCCTATCCAAAGATGTGCGCTCAATGTCATCGGTTGGGGATCCGGCTAGAGCATGCTCCAGTGTCCGACAACAACGGTTATCACCTGCTCTTGCCAGCATGTGCATATGCGCTTATGCTCTCGCCTGAGGAGGATGTGCGCCATGCCGTGAAATACGCCATTGCCGATGAACGTGCGCTGCTCATCTTTTACCCTGCTGGCGAGAGACTCCCAACGTGCGCCTTCGTGCCTTCTGTCCCTCACTGGAGGCTCTTCATCAAAGAGCTTGCCTGCATCCGAGGCATGAGTGCAGCCACACTTGCGGAGCAACGTGGGCTCCCGCTGGCGCGCATTGAGCAATTTCTGGCTTCCCCCGACACTGATGCGTGGCTCAGTGAGCTTGAAAAGCTTGCGGGCGTCTTCCGGGTCTCCATGCGCGAGTTGTTTGCCGACAGGGACTGACCCACTGACAGAGAACGTGCTTCTCTGCCAGCCCGCAAGCGCATGGTTCCCTTCCAACGAGAAGGTTTTCCTCTTCCCGGTCGCTTGGATGCCCGAGAGAGAGCCAACAGAGATGACTTCCTCTCCCAGCAGCTCCCACCAGCCTCGGGTTGCGCCACTTGCTTGATCTGATCCCAATACGGCCAGGCCTGAAGGGCTTCCAGTACGTCCTGTGGTGTCACTTGTCAAGTACCCCATGGCTAAAGCCAGGGGCTTGTCCCTAAGCCGAGAGGCTCGAAACAATAGGCATCTTGACTTGTGCCCTAGAAATATTGATGGCAGCATTCCAGTCTGCGGGGGCAGCAAGCCCGCAGGCTCGGCAAACAAAGGAGGCTTGACTCTTGCGGTTCTCTTTCGCACAGTGTCCACACGCATGGCACGTTCTGGACGTGTTGCGAGGATCTACTGTATGCAATGGGACACCTGCAAGAGCCGCCTTATATGAGAGAAAGAAACGGAGTTGTCCAAAGGCCCAAGAGGCGTGGCGATTGCGCTGCGATTTCCTAACCGTGCTATCGGTTCTTGACCGAATGTGCCTTAAATCTTCAATCGCTATACCTTGTCTGTGGTCTTTAGCCTTTTGAACAATTCGTTTGGAGATGACATGATTGGTATTTTTCTTAAAACGAGCCTCTTTCCCAGAAAGCTTTTTGAGGTGCTTTTTAGCCGATTTGGTACCACGCTTCTGAAGACGTTGCCTGAGCGCGTTCATCCGTTTGCGGTTCCGCTCAACAGCCTCACCACTGAAGGTCTCTCCTTCAGAGTCGGTAGCCAGATTGACAATGCCCAAATCGACACCGAGCATGCCGCCTTCTGGTTCACTGGGATCAGGTGTGGGAACCTCAAGAGTTACCGCAAGGGAGAAGGTCCCATTGCGATAGATCAAATCGGCTTGTCCCTTGATCGAACCCATACGAGCCTCTTGATAGCCTCCAATACGGAACGGGACCAAGACTCGACCAGAAAGTGTCAAGAGGGAGACCTGATGAAGATCCTTGAAGGACATCACGCGAGGATCATAAACAATGGCACCAGTTTCACGGAAAGAGGGTTTGATGCTTTTGTCTCGTTTGTAGGCTTCAGCCGCCTTGCTAATACAACGGATAGCCAACTGAGAAGGAAGCTTGTAGGTCGCTCTCAGCTCACCATAGACCAGCTTCTGCAAAGCGAACGTGTTCGCAGATTGTTCGCGAAAGGCAACCTCTGCAACAGAGTTAGCAGCTTGGTTGAAGGCGTGCATGGTCTCAAGCAAGGCTTGGTGCTGTTCTTCAGTTGGAGCAAGCTTCAAAAGCATCGTTTGTTTCATGCCTCAAGTATATCAGTATTGATGAAAGCTGTCAGTAGGCTAGCATTTTTGGTGTGCCTACCAGCACACGCCGCCTACGCGGCCCCATCCCAACCTCCCCAAAAGGACTTGCATTCCTCCCCATGGCTAAAGCCAGGGGCATCCTGCTTCGGTTTGGTGAAAAACAACTGGTTTGCACGGTTAACACTCTTGTACATACAAAAGGAAATCCGAAACTGCGTGCCAGGATGGAAGTGGGAAAAGGCGCAGAATCGGGTTGCGCTCAGGAACAACCTCTGCCCCGAATGCGACAAGCATACAAGAACGACGAAGGATTTCTTGTTGGGAAGCCTCAAGCTTTTCAGCCTCTTCCAGCAAACGATCGTAACGATCATCAATAAGGAAGACTGTTTCCCCGGTAGAGGAGATGTAGTGTGCCATATGAACGAGCTTCTCAGCTATACTGCGGCAAAAGACCACTGGTGCTTCTGGAAAGCCCATCTCCTGAAGCCAGTGTCGAGTTGCTTTTGCCATGCCTTCATTGCGTTGTGGACGAGTCACACTATACCGAACGGTATAGTACGCAAAAGAACTCAGACGAGCAAGCTGGTTTATACCCTCGCGGGCATAGGGGAATGGAAGCATCTGTACCAACACGTCGGGATGCAAATCCAGCCAGCCTATCTCACGTCGAAACCGCTGTTCTCCCCAGCTTCTCTTGTACTCTTGCATCTGCGGGACCCGCAACAATTCTCGGTAACTGATCCTCTCAAGCTGATCTTGAGATAAGCCCAGGGCAAACTTTTGATTACAATAGGAAGCAAAAAAGGACATATTGCGCCTCGCAATCGTACCATCTATATCACATCCAACATGCATCTTCTCAACACCTCTTCTTTCCGTTTCGTTCAGGGTAAAGAAGCCAAACAAAGGAGTCAAGAGATGTGTTTATGGATAGAAAATATATATGTGACATAGCATTATGGAAACAGAGCCCTCGGAGCCAACCAGGCGAATCGCGTCGGGCGAGTAGCAGAGAGCACTTCTAGCATGCCTTCAGGCGTATTCATCATGGAAAGCACATCTGCCAGATACCTCCTCTTGAAGATGCTTTCCCGTTCAGGACCAACAAGAGAAGCATGCATGGTACTGACACTGTTCCCGAGATCCTCGGTGGTTGTCTCGACGGTCGGTTCATTGGGCTCACGGTCACTCTTGCCACTTCGCAGCTTGAGCCAGGTAATACAAGAAAATCCAGATAGTAGGTGAGATTTGTTTGCAGAAGATGTTTCAGACGGTATTCGGGAATGCGTCGGGGGTGCTGATCCAGGATTCTCCGAAAATCGTCGCTCACGATCTCCGCGCCACACTCCCGGCACTTATAGCTGTCCTGAGGCCCCCGTAAGAACCAGTACTGGCATGGCCCGTGACACGTTGGCTCGAAGCCGAAGATATGTTGATCCACCAGCGCAAAGAGAGCGTCATTGCTAAAAGCGCTTCTGCTCGTCTTCTTCATCTCTCTCCCCGTCTCGATGGATCTCATCATCTCTTCGTCTTTTTGGCGAAGAGACCATTTCACATTCGCTCGATCCCCCCGAGTGCTCCTGCGATGGCTTTGAGGGAAATGTCTTGTCCACCATTTCTCTCAACCTGATCTGGATTTCCCCAGGAGGGGCAATCGCTCGTGAAAAAGACCAAGACACGCCTCGGGGAGCAAGACCGCTCCAGACAGCGTTTTGGAAACGTTGACTCCTCATGCTCACGCAGGCGAATCACCTGGCGCACCTCATTGGTCCGCGTTGGACGATACCCACGATGTGTATCCTGTGCTTTTGGCCAGGACCGGGTTTCGTTCATCAGGCGCCTCCTTTCTCAATTCTTGCAAAAACCAGGCATATATGATATCCTTTCCGCATGGATAGAACGATAATCGTGCAACTGAATCCGACGCCAGAGCAGGCGCAATGCCTCAAGACAACACTTGAGTAGTATACCGCCTGTTTTCATACCGTTGCTCAAGAGGGATTTACCACTGACTGTAGCAACGGGGTTGAGTTGCACAAACGGACGTATTATCCGCTCCGTGCCTGCTCTTCCTGCTCAACTGGTATGTTCCGCCCGTGTGAAAGCCACGGAAACCGTCAAATCGGCTTTGACGTGGAAGATCAAGAAAGAAAAGGTATTCCTCAAACGAGTCGAAAAGGCGAAGAAACAAGGCAAGCCCATGCCTGTTTTCAAGCCCGTTCGCTGCCCTCACAGCGAGAGCGTGTGTATTCGCTATGACCAACGCTCCTACTGGATCAAGTGGGACACGATGACCTGTCGCCTTGCCACCATGAACGGGCGGGTTGAATTGCCTTTCACGGTTCCTGCTCACCTTCAGCAGTACCTTGGACACAGGATATGCAGTGCTGATCTCTGCTTCCGCAAAGGACGCTATACCCTTCATATCGTCGTATCCATCCCTAAACCTGTTGTCACGCCTTCTCAGGAAGTGATTGGAGTAGACCTGGGGCTGAATCGTCTGGCAGTGACCTCCCAACGGCACTTCCTGGCAGAGAAGCGCTGGAAAGAGCAGGAACGCCGTCTTTTCCGTCTCAAGAGAAAGCTGCAAGCCAAAGGCACTCGCTCGGCGAAACGCCACCTCAAGAAGCTGAGCCAGAAACAGTTTCGGCAACGCAGAGACCAGGACCATGTCCTCGCCAAGCGCATCGTCGAGCATGCCACCCCTGGCAGTACTATTGTGCTTGAGAACCTGACGAATATTCGGGAGCGCACCACGCAACGCAAAAGCGCACAACAACGCCGCTTGCATAGTTGGAGCTTCGCCCGACTCTACTTGTTTGTCGAGTATAAAGCGCAGGCGCGGGGAATCGCCGTTGTCAGAAGAGATCCCTGGCATACCTCGCAAACCTGTAGCAAGTGCGGGTATCAACATCGCTCGAATCGCCGTTCTCAATCGCTCTTCCTTTGCCGCCAGTGTGGCTATCAACTCAATGCAGACCTGAATGCTGCGTACAACATTCGGGACAAGTATCTGGCTTGTCTTGCTCTCTCCGGTAGATCTAGAGAAAGTGGCCCGACCTGTCATGTCAGGCGGGCTATCGTGTCAGTCCTTCGGGGCTAGATGCAAGCCCCCGCCTTTAGGCGTGGGGGTCACCTGACTCAGACGTCCCTCTCTCGTTCGAATTCAACACCGCCATCCGCAGACCGTTTCACCCCCTGTTGCACCTTCCTGGCTGCCGCTTTGCAGATTTGCCGGATGCGTTCACGGCTTACAGTATAATCTCTGGCAATGCTGGCACACGATTCCCCCTTGAAAGCAAAACGTGAGAACACAGCATACTCTCGCTCATCGGGCAGCATCTGGCGCAGCAAGACAGAGAGTGATCTTTCTGCGTCCTCATCGGCGATCGCCCGCTCAAAAGAAGTTCCCGGTTGCGCAGTGACATCACAGGTCAGTTGTGAGAGGAACAGGTCATCCTGGTTCCGCAGTTCGGCAACCTTCAGTAGCTCCACACTGACACCCATGTGCGCTGCTATCTCTTCTTGTGTGGGAGCTCGTCCCAGTTGCTGTGAGAGTGTTGCTATGACCCTGGTTTTCCGTGAAAGCTTTTCCCACAGATGGACCGGGAGCCGGAAGGTCTGCCTGGTGTTATAGATCGCTCTGCTGATGGCTTGCCGGATCCAGTGGGTCGCATATGTCGAGAGCCTTGTTCCCCGCTCTACGTCAAACTCCTCGATTGCTCTGATGAGACCAAGATTGCCCTCCTGGATCAGATCAAGCAGCGGCACACCAGAGGCCTCGCTATAAGGCCGAGCAAGCTTACAAATGAGGCGTTGATTCGCAAGCACCAGCCGCTCGAACGCGGCTCGATCCCGCTTTGTGTGGTACTGGAGCAGGAGGTCCCTCTCCTGCTCAGCGCTGAGCAGGAGAGGGACCTCCTGAAGGTCTCGCCAGTACAGGTCAAGCAGCGTGCTTTCCATCGTCTTTCCTTTCACAAACAGAGGCCGATACCGGACGTGATAGAGCAGGTTCCTTGCTCAATCCTCCCTTGCGAGAGAGCCAACGCTCCGACGACAGCGCTCCCTGTGCTGATGCAGGACGAGAGCCGACCTTTTCGAGAAAGGACGCTGATGCCTTCCCATCGACGAACAAGGTGATAATGGTACGCAAAATAGTCCGGCAGTGTGGCGGCCTCAACAAAGAGCCTGCGTGCCTCTTCAGCATTCGAGCCTTCGGAGATGATGGTGTCTCTGGCCTTCACGGTGAATTGTGTTGACTTTTGTTCACTCATTGGTTCCGTTCTTTTTTTTCACTTTTCTGAGCGCTTCGGGCTTAAGATGGAGTTGACGGTTGACTTTCTGATGCGGTAGGAACGGTAATCCCCATAATGGGGTAAAATGACTGCCACAAGAGCTCCTCGTCTGATCCATCAGCAGACGGTAGTGTTGTCCACCCTCAGGATTTCCGCGACCTCACCAACGGTCAAGAGCTCATCTTGTTTCTGGCTTATGCTTGTTTCTCCTCTCTTGCTCGATGATCTGTTCGACCTTGGTGATAAAACAGTGTAAGCCATAGAGCAGCATCTGCTCGTTTGACGAAAGCTGTTCCGGATGTTTTGCAGAGAGCTCTGCCATGCGCTGCTGAGCGACCAGTAGCGCGGTCGCCAGTTCCGTTGACGAGAGCACCACGACATACTGTTTTTCAGAAATGGGCCCGATCTTGTTTGCTTTTCTGCACATACGACCCTCCTCGCTGTCTTCTGCTTCTCCTCCCACCTCGAAATAGGTCCGACACACGATTTGCGTGGCCGCTTCTGCGCCGACCAGGCGTTCAAGTTGCTTCCAGGGGTGTTCGAGACGCAGGTATTTCTGTTGAATGACATCATGCCGGGCCACCATTGCCAGCCCGCTGACCCCTTGCTTCATGGCCTCGCATTCCAGCTTGATCTGCTCCCGTAATCGAGCAACTTCACTGTTCATATCACTCACCCCTCTCGTATCTTGCCCGGATGTAGTGCGCAACGTACTAGAACCTTTAGCTGATTTGTACAAACGTGAGATATTCAGTATGACACATACTTTTTCTCACGTATCTGCATTCGTTAATTGCTTGCCTGCTTGAAGAAATCTATTTAGAAGTAAGCTATTCAATTATGAATAAAATATGCTATAATCTTCTCTATAGAAAGCATACTCGCTTTTCTTCGTTTTTGAACCAACTGAGAAGATGGTGTTTTGTCTCTGATTGTTCGCCTAACTACCAATCTATAGGTTGGTAAAAGGAGGTTTGGTATGCGGCATATGGAAGAGCGGAAAACGTATCATCATGGATTAACAATCAAGGAATTTCGAGAAAAGCGGAATATGTCACAGAGTAAGCTTGCTGCGCTTTGGCCTCGACAAGATGGTAGTTATGGTGTAAGCTTACAATATGTGCAAGCAGTCGAGTATGGGAAGAAAAGAGTAGAAGACATGGGAACGCTGCGGGCATTGTGTAAGCTCCTCGATATCCCCCACTGGAGGTTTGGCTTGTCTGAATATGATCCTTTTGATCCTGAGTCACTCCCGGGCAAAGGGGTGAGGCTCTATACGGAGACCCTGGAAGTTGTGGAACATTGGATTGAACGAACGGAGGTTCTTTATAGAACCTCGCCATTACCAGAAGCGGCAAGGGATGTCTATTATTTGCAGAAGCTCTTCGACCACTTCGTGCGCGAATACCCCCCAACTCTCGGGCAACAAAAACTCTTTTTGCGGCTTTTTGCTCAGGTAAAAAATCTAGAGGGGGTGATCCTGTTGGGTAATGGAGAATATGAAGCAGCAAAGAGAACATTTGAAGCAATGTTAGAAATAGCAGAGCAACTTCATGAGCTTGGTGACCCGACAATGAGGGCTCATGCTTTACTCACAGTTGGCACTGAATATGAGCGGGCAAATAAAAAGCATGATGCGGTCTCGTATCTGGAAGAGGCAAGAGACGTGACTTTCTCTACCAGCAAAAATGTTGCAGCTTATGTTCATAGTTATCTGGCCCGTGCATATGCAGGCGCAAAAGACCTCTATCACTTTGAAAAGGCAATCGAGACGGCAGAACAGTTAGCGCGTTCCGTGAACTATGGAGACGGGACAGATTTTGTGTATCATCCTCTCAGTGGGATTTTAGCAGAGAAGAGCTATGGATATCTTCAACTCAAGAATCCTCGAGCAGTATTGGATCTCAGAGACATAATAGAGCAACAGATAGAGAAGGAACAAAATAGGCGTTTACATGCCTGGATTCCATATGACTGGGCAAAAGCTAATCTTCTACTCGGTAATGTGGATCAGGCAGTAGAAGAAGCACGTGCGTTTTATCGTCGCTCTCAGGCAATGCAGTCACAGCATGCGTTCAATCGAGCACTCTCGTTTGCAGCTTTATTAAAAAAGCGATATGGCAATGTTCCTGAGGTAAGAGGATTTTGGAGTGAAATAGAAGAAGAAAATAGATGTAAGGATAGTATGAATACAAGATGATTGAGAGTTATGAAGATGGTCGCCCTGATCCCCGAGCAGAAGAAATCCAACGGAACTGGACGCTGTGGACAGAACAAAACCAGTATCGCTTAAAAGAGAGCCTGCCGATCATCGAAGGCGACGTGTTGGTTCTTATAGAGGTCTTTGAACAGGAGGAGAAGAGAGAACAGGATCAATATCTTGTTTTTATTCCACAGATTCCCTTGAATGCGCAAAGGTCATTGAAGACGCTGCGCATTCTGCTCTGAAGCGAATGAAACAGAATGAGGAGGTGTGACATGATTCAACACATTGTCCTGCTTCAGCCGAAGGAAGAGGCTACTGAGGAAGAGATCCAAGCGGCGCTTGAGCACGTAAAAACCCTGCAAGAAAAGATCCCTGGTATCCTTTCCATCCGAACGGGGAAGAACCTGAATACCTCAAACAATCATGGCTTTACCTATGGTTTTGTGATGGAGTTTGCCGATGTCGAACACTTGAAGGCGTATGCCCCGCATCCCGAGCACAAACCAGTGAGCGTCGAATTGCGCCGCCTTTGCACAAACATTCTTGACTTCGATCTTACAAGTACAGCAGGCTGCTGCTAAAAAAGGGAAAGGGTATGAAAGGGAGAATGTACCTCCCCATACCCCTGACCATAAAAAAGTGGCGGGTCAAGGCAGCGAATACAATGCTGCTGTCGTCCCCGCAACATCGACAGACTTCAGAGGAGCCACACGCTTTTTCTGCTTCAGTTCATCGTCTTTGGCGATGAACGTGTTGCAGACGTTCTCGCTTGGCCTCATAGCGCTGACCTGGTCGTTGAGATGGTTTGAGCGGGTCATGCCGTGTGTTTCCCCGCTTGAAGCGGGCGGGAAGCGGCATGTGAGAGAGGGTGCACGATGGGGATCCGCACGAGCGGCGAGGAGCCTGTTGCCACTTCTGGAAGAGCATTCACGACCACGCCATCCACTTCGACCCAGGCGTGGAATTCAAAGCGATCTCTCCCGATCGTCACGTGAGCGGGGATTCCTGCGCGGCACACGGAAGCGCAGAAAGCGACTGAGCGCGTCACACAGAGGGCCTGGGGAGCGATGAGTCGGACCAGACAGTGACAGAAAAGCAGTTCCTGTATGATTTACCACCCTCGTGAAGAGCAAGGACCGAGCAGATCGTGAACGGCCCCGAGAAAATCCGCATGGGCCACGCCCACCGAGTAAAGGCAGATTGTCGGGTATGGATGTGTTGCCATCCGGAAAGGGAAGGAAGGGACGACGGGGTTGCGACTCCCGTCAACAAAAATCCAGTCCTCGGATGCAAAGGTGCAAGCGTGAAAAAGAGCCCTGACGCAAAGAAGGGAGCAGGGCTCCAAAAGGGGGAACAGAGTGAACAGATGATGTTTATTATCTGAATTCGGGCTTTTCCAGGAATTCGGATACTTTGTTCATGTTGACGTAGAAGATGATTTTCCGGGTGTCGCATGCTTGCTCTTCCGCGGCAGCAAAGAACGCTCTGCGCGTCTGCTCAGCGTCTTTGCCGCGTAGAGAATCGTGTCTCCGGCCCTCACTTCGGAGGTATCCTTGTTCTGCGTCTCAAACTCGCTTTTTCTGGCTCTTTCTGCAATAGAAACCTTTCACAAGACCACATGCTTTTCAAGCGCGTCGTGATACGCGGGGGCGAGCCCCTGGTTTTCAAACCATCGCTCCAGTACTCGATAGGCATCCAGCGCTTTCTTTCTCCGCGTTTGCAGCCATTGTTGCCGCAAAGCGTCCAGTTGCCTGAGCTTGCCTTCAAGGTCCTGCTCTGCAAGCGGAGGCCTGAGCGCTCTGTCGACCTCATCAAGCTGATAGTGAGTATGCGCCAACTCATTCAAGGCGGCCAGAATCATTTCAGCAGCTTCACGCGGAATGGCCGCCCCTGCCATACACGCGAGATACGAGGGACGCAGCCCCCGTGCCTCACATGCTTCCTGCGACTCCTGATGGTAAATATTGTGCTTTACTCGTAACTCGTAGAGTGTTGTTTTTCGCCCTGCATACGACATCTCCTTGATATTCATCTTGAAGCAACCGCAACCACGCCGGTAGCAGATCCAGTTTGAGGCAGAGAGCTGCCACCAGCATAGCAGTCGCCTCTTTTCCTCTTTTTCGATCACGTGATGCAACCAGAGCTTGTAAACGCTCCTGAGCATGTGCCATCTGATTTTGAAGATCGCGAAGCGAGACACACGTCAGGGAGACGTGTTCCATCAAGAAGTCACATTCCGTTTTTTGCATACGCTCGCCTCTATGCTTGTCTCCGTCTCCTCAAAGCGAATCGAGAGACGCCAGCACTGTGCCGTCATATCGAGAGAGACCGGCACACCAGTGAGACCCACTTGTCTCCCATCTTCATTGTATCACCCTGTTGTGCCACCAGAATGCCGCTCCCGGTGCTTCCTCATCCTGATCTCCTGTAAAGAGTTAGATATCTCCTCACTGTTCTGCGCCACCAACCAGCCCGCACCGATCGCAGAGAGGAGCAGAGTGCTTGCTAGCACCTGAGACGAAAACTGACGACGACCAGCAGCTATCACTTTGGGCCATCGTTCTCCAATGCCTGCAACCAGTCAGTTACTTTCTTTCTCATCCTTTGAAGCATGCTCTGGACCTTCCCTGTCCTCTCTTGATATCCACAGTTATGGTGACCTGAAACAGAAAAATCGTCTTGCCTGGTGGGGATTCCACACCTCAGCTTCAGCTGACTGTTCTTGCTCCTGGTCGTCGAGAACGCCAAGCGCCCAGAGTATCGCAATGGCAAGTTGACGAGCAGTGAGCGTGACAAGCAGATGGGCAAGCACCGTTGTGAGAGGCCAATCAGCCGAGGAGACCTCGGCAAGCTGCCCGATGACAACCCGTTTCTGTTGCTCTGGCTTGAGGGGTTTCACCGCTTGGAGAAGCTGTTCCAGGCGGTACTCTGGAATGTGTCGAGGGTGCTGAGGCGGGAGTCTCTGAAAATCGTCGCTCATGACCTCTGCACCGCACTCCCGGCATTTGTAGATCTCCTGATACCCTCGTAAGAACCAGTCCTGGCACGGCCCGTGACACGTCGGCTCAAAGCCGAAGATGTGCTGGTCAACCAGTGGCAAAAATGGCGTCATTGCTCAAGGGCGTCTGCTTCATTTTTCTCTCTCCTTCTCGATCGATTGCAGTCGCTCTTTGTCCTGCTGCCGATATCCGATCCGTTCGAGGAACTTCCCAAGAAGCTGGTTGCCTTTCAGAAGCTGGATGCTGCACGCAAAATAGGCAGGAACTTTTGCCGCCCCCAGAAACACGCGACGCGATTCCTGAGAATTAAATCCACTGTACAGAGTATAATCGCCTTCTTTGACTGTGTAATCTTTCTCTGCCGTCAAATATCTCTTTTTCTCATCTCTCGATCGTTGTATCTATAAAGAAGTATATCTATAATGAGATACAAGCTGAAAATGCAATTTTGAATGTATGAACAAGCTTTCTTTTCTCCAATTTTTCTTCTTTCTACAGATTTCAACATCTCCTCAACAAGATGCCGTTTTCCCACTCGACAAGTATTTCTAATCATGCTATGCTAAATATCAGATATACAGTTTTGTGGTTTATTGCAAGAAGGGATGTAGAATTATGACAAAACGGTCTAAAAGATTAAAATTAATAGAAGCAAGGACAAGCAGGGATTGGACGCTAGAAACAGCTTCAAGCCACATAGGTTGTGCTCCTAATACGCTGAACCGTTGGGAATTAGGAGCCACCCCATCAGCCTATGATCGAGCCAAATTATGCAAGGTGTATGGATCGTCAAAAGAAGAACTAGGTCTGGATGACGAGAACATACCAATGCCTGTAAACACCACACAGGAAACACATAATCTTCAAACCTACAGCCAAGCCGATCTTACAACTCAACTCATGGCAATACCATTCACTCCCTCTGAATCCTGCTGGATGCTACAGCAGGAGCTTACACGTATTATCGATGAGGCAACAGAACCCATGCGAACAGAAGCATTACAACGGGTCGCATTCCTCCCCTTACTGTTAAAAGGGAGATCTGACAAACATACAGCAGAAGAAGTAATTCATGAGTGCGCGGCGGGCCTCACTGCTTGTGGTTATCTGGCGGCAGGCGAGCGAAAAGAAATGGAGTGTGCATACTCCGTTCTGGGAAGTTACGTGCCTCTCTTACAAGCAGCAGCACAAGGAAAGTATGAGCATGTAGCACTTGCACTTCTTTCTCAGACGTTCCAACTCAAGTCTAGGATCAGCTACCATCTCGAAGGAACAAAAAAAGCCTTGCTGTATGCGGAACAAGGAGTTTCCTATGCGAGACAAAGTCAGAACAGAGCGTCCCTTGTCCTGGCTCTCCGAGAATTAACCGGCGCTTATGAATGGACTTCGGGGTATCAGAAGATGAATGCTCTTCAGTATGCAGAAGAAGCAGCCTATCTGATAGAACAAAAGCGACACACGAAAGTTTCCCCCGTAATCGAGTCATGGATTTACACTGGTCTGGCGAAATACCAGGCGCTCCATCGGAAGCCGGAAACCTTTACATCCCTGGCAAAAGCCGAAGAAACCTTTTTTGCGAGGGAGGCAAATACAGAACATATTCCCCCTTATATTAATCATAGCCATGCCAGATTAATAAGGCATCGAGGAATTGCATTTGCCTATCTTGGCCGGCAGGATATCGCGTTGGAGACTTTTGGGCAGATCATTGATATCGAAAGTGGAAACTTCAATGCAAAATTGCCCGTCGCAACCCGCACTCATCTGGGCATTCTGAGCGAAGCCATGTTTGCATCTCTCAAACTTCCACGAGCCAAAAAGGATAAAGGGCGCTCTATCGCTCTCTGGAAAGCTGTTGTGCTTTTTGCGCAACGACTTCAAAGCGAAACCTATCTGAACGAAGCAAACTTGGGCTATCAGATCATGGAAGGAATCTGGTCGGGTGATAAAGATATCATAGAATTACGGGATTTACTGTTAATGGCCCAGAAAGCCTCCATCTTTTAAGCGGGGGATGAATGGGCCTTCCTTTTATGGGGCTTGGGCATAGGGCCTCAAGCCTGGGTATTGACACCTATCGCAGATGAGTCTGTCCTTTTCTACGTGGAGTATCAACACGAACAACATACGGTCTATCTGATGGTGTATCACATCATTTGGTGTCCTAAGCGGAGACGAAAGATTTTGAACGGTCCCGTTCATGATCGCCTGAAAGAGATCATCGAGCAGGTTACCAACGAAAACGATTGGCACATTCTCGAACTGGCTATTCAACCGGACCATGTCCATTCTCTTTGAGGTGCAATTCCCTCACGAGGAGGAGGAATGAACCCCACTTTGATACACCGTTCTTCCTGTGTTTCGCTACTTGTGTGGTTGGTATTCTCCCACCAGCGTTCTACTTTGTCTACGAGAGCCACTCATTGCTGTAGTGTCAGGTCAACAAATTTCTGTAGAAGCTTTTTTCGATCAACATCCCACTTTTTCCCTAAATTGGTTATACTCTCCTGAATAGTAAAAAATATGAGATGTGGCCCCTCCGGTGTCATAATATATCCGTTGGGTGCATCCACGATGAGCATAGCTTCACCGAAAGAAAGCGGTAGTGTATACTGCTTGATCGCTTTGTTGTAATAGCGATTAAGGTCCCTTCGTGCGATCTCCACAAGAGCTCAGGGCTGATCTGACCCTTGAACTCTTGCACGTTCACTGAGGTCCAGTGACGCGGATTTGTAGGGTGATAGATGCTTATGTGAAGCAGATTCCTGTATTTCCAGAAAGAACGGAGCCATTTGACCTGGCATGATGAAGCGGAGCACTTTGAAAAGCGGATAAAAAAACAGCGAGTTTACCGGTATCATCGGTATGAGTCGTTGTTACAACGTGTCAGAGATATGAGTGAGTCGGAGCACGAGGTTTATGGTTATGAGCTGATTCGTATCGGTGAGCGAGAGTTTGTCAGACAATATATCGAGTATAATCAGCATTTCTATCTGAAGCCAGAGCACATGTCGAAGAGAATCACTGTCAAGGGAAGCAAACATGAAACACGCTGAAAACCAGAATCTCGCTAGAAGAGATCTATTCTCTACTTCACTCAGCCAAAATAGAGTGGGGATGCTTTTGCATCTTCTCTCCTGTAATAGAGTAGATAGCTTTTTGGGTGATCGCGAAAGGTGACCGTCTATTTTAGAGACGCATGCGGATAGAAAAATTAAAAGGCTATCAGTTCTGATAGCCTTTTTGCTCTTCTTGATCTTCTCTAGCCTCAAGATCGCAGCACAGATTCTTCAGGTCGTGTGACTCAGGGAAGGTGTTTTCTTTTTCATATCCACTCATCCTTCATTTAAACTTGTTCTTCAGTATATGACATTGATAATTTCACATCCTTATTTTTTTCTGGCTCAATGACTGGCTTTGAGTGAAGCTTTCTGGAACGCGCCATAAAACAGTATATCCCAACCGAATGACGTCATCATCGTTGATAACCCGATCTGCTATTTCAACCCAGGCGTGAAATATATCAGATGAATCAAACTGAGCACGCCCGATAACCAACTGAGCAGGCAATCCCAGTGCTAACAGATAAGCACAGAGACCTAACGAGCATGGGACACATTTCCCTCGCGGAAAAAATATTCGTGTCAAAAACTGGCTCCAGAGTAGCTCCCGTCTCCCTAACCGTTGCCAGTTTTCAGGTTCTAGAGAGAGCGTCCTATTAGGGATGGCTAACTCATTCAATCTCTGCTTTATTAACGGCAACCATTGCATTCTTTGCGTTCGCCGAAAGAGTATGAGCAGACTGGCAGCTTGAAATAAGGCAGAGAGACGAGAGTGCCACGAGATTGAAGGAAGAGGACTCAAAGATGTCGAACCAGTCTGAAAAAACTCCCATGGAATTGATTGCTGATACCAGAGAGGCTGAGAAACAGCAGGGCGATAAGAAGAAAAAAGTGCTGTATGGTTTTGATCTACTCGACATTCTTTATCTACAATTACAGGTGTCTCTCCCCGTTGAATCAAACCGTATGATTCTAGCTGGCTACACAACGCCTCGCAGGTTGTAATAATTGTCGTTTCGTCTGCATCGATATCTTCTTTCGCTGCTTGTGCAGCCTGTTCTAAGGTATCGGTAAGCAGCAATGCAAGAAACAAACATGTCTGACATTGATCGAGAGTATAATAATATCCGCTCTGCTCAGAAAGGAAAACGATGCTCCCATCAGTTATGTCAAAGGTCGTTCCTGGAGTGAGATGAATTTGTCCCATATGTAAGACCTCTATTTGCTCATTGGAGTAGAGAAGAGATACTATGTTGCCGCAGAAAAAGCTCAACCATTGCCGTCGCAATCAAGGTCTGGGAGTTGGCCCGAAGTCGGCTAGGATCAGTAAGAACTTGTCGTAATCTTTCTTGGTTGACGAAGCCCAAACGGACTACCCATGCGTCATCACTTCCGAGTAACTTCGCTAAAAGAAGGTGCTCGTTCAAACAGAGGGTTTGCCCAGGAACATTGAGCCAAAGACAGCGAACACGTCGAAGTACTTCAGGAGGTAGCAGATGGGCAAAAGCTAACCGAAGTACAGGTTTTGTTATTTTTTGACCCTGGAAGGGAAAGAATCGGTATGCATATGGTAGCTGAGCGGCAAACTCTTGAATAGGTTCATAGGAGTATGGATGAAAGATCTCAATACCATAATGATGCCAGAGTTCTTCTGTCGCAAGGTCTTGGGGGGAGAAATCAAGGCTTCGTTCCGTAGCAAAGGGTGAATAGGTTAAGAAGGATCGATTCGGCAGAGCAGAAAGAAAATCGGCACGGTGTTTTGGTTGATCCAGAACATGATCTGAGCGAGAAAAAGAGGCAGAGTTAATGAGAGAATCGGAGTGCAAAAAGCTCCGGAACAGATCAGGGAGCTCCCAATTTGTCGAGAGCGAGTGCAAAAGCATGTTCCACCGCTCTTTCCAAGGAAGCGGTGCCGAGAGAATATCCGCTATACTGTACCGTTCCAAGGGACCAAAAGCGGTATCAGCGTACCTCCCGGTTACTGCTATTGTTACTCGATCTTGCCTCATCAAATCCGCTATCTGCTCAAACCAACGATATCCTCCATGCCCATAGGGATGCGGCATAATCCAGGTTTGAGAAAGATAACCAAGGAGGTAGTCAGGTCCTATCGAGGCGGGAATCCAGCGAAATGGAATATTGAGGGTTGTACAAACAGCCTGAGCAAATGATCTCTCATTTGCAGCATTTTGTTTATGCGCAAAATGATAGCCAATAACAGAGGCGCCCTGATACACCAGTGCTGCTGCAAGCGCAGATGAATCAATTCCTCCACTCAAAAGCACTCCTATAGTTTTTTGACATGCTACAAGCGGATGAACGGCTTGACAAAGTCTGGAAAAAGCCTCTTCAGCCCACTGCTGAAGGGAACGGCGTGGGAACTGACTCTTCTGAAGAGAAGGCTGTTGAAGCGGAAATACTGTTTCACGCTCAGGAGTCAGTACAACTGCATAACCAGCAGGGGTCCAATGGAGCTGTTGGTAAATCCAGGCATTCTCTCCCCAACAACAGGCATGAAGGCCTGTTCTCGTAAAATCGTCCAGGCTATCGATCAAATCAGTTGGTGTGGTAGACCAACGCACCAATGCTCCATCGCGACGATAGAAAAGAGTCCTATTACTTGTTTGTGTCTTCCAGAAGACTACAACATGTGAGGAAACAAAGCACCCGACATAATCGCCCTTAAGTAGTGTACAGGCTTCTTGATATTGTCCTGCAAGAAAGTGAGCCAGACAAGTTTCCTGTTGGCAAACAGAGAAAAGTGTTCCGGCAAAAGTCAGTGTTCCCTGGGTCAACGTTAATGTCTCTTCCCACTGGTGTATACCAGAACAATGAGAAAAGGTGAGAAAGGAATGCATAGGTACTCCTCTCTGTGGAGTGAAAAAACGATACGGGACAATCGTCACCGTACCGTTCAAAAAGCTCGATCTATCTATGGACGATGATCTTCGTAGCTATCAAATTCTTTTGAATCTCCTCCTCCTCTGGTTAGTTGTTCAACACGACCAAGTGTCCGGACTTTTGGTTGAGTTAGGGGAAGACGCTTCCCTGATGTATTGGATGCCTTACGCGTACGGCGTGTCTGTTTTTCCATTAGGACCCTCTTTCTCAAGAAAAAGATGAAAAAAATCTAGAAAGAGAAGAAGAAATGTTTCCAAGCATTTCTTCTATCTACTACTCTAAAATATATCAAAAAGTGAAACGATAATCAAGTTCCCTTAAATGAGTAGGGAAAATGGGATATAGTTTTATCCACAGAAGAGAGATAACATAAGTGAATTTAGTACTGTAATGCACGAAGAGCTATAGGGATAATATCATTGGCTAATTGTAAACCCTGCTGGACACGAGAAAAGAGTGCATCAATGCCTGATGTCCGGATATTAGAGGAAAAACGAGCACATGCCAAAATACCTCGCCAAGCCATGGTAAAGCGTATCGCATCTGGTAGAAGAGCTATCTCTTCTTCGCTTAACTGCCTTCTTTGTCTATAGCCCTCTACAATTGCCTGGACACGCTGTGGAATCATCTTTTGAGGAAGGATACCACCTGGTAAATACTGTCCTTTGAGCAGAAAGGCTCCTAAATCAAGTACGGCATACCCTTTGCCAGCAAACTCCCAGTCAATGAACGCTACATTTTCTTTTGTCCTCAATAAATTGGGAAGCCAGCAATCGCCATGTACCAGAGAGAGAGGACCGACGTATTGAAGGACAGATTGCAAAAGATGCGAACAGGTGTGGAGAAGATCCTTAAGATCCTCTCTATTGGAAAGAACATGATCCAGAGGTTCCTGTGCTCGGGCCATAAGCGAGGGATTCCACCAGGACCAGGATATATTTGATGGAAGCGGAAGCTGATGGAGGGAACCTAAATAGGTAGCAGCGGAAGAAAGCGTCTCAATCGACATGTCTTCTGCTATTCCATCAATAAATGAAGAAACAGAGAGAAACCAACCATTGTGGCAACAAAGCATTTTCTGGTTCTGGGTCAGGCGAAGGCGGGGTGCAGGGTATTTCTGTTGCTCTAGAAATGAAAGGAGGGCCGCTCGATGTTCGAGCCAACGGAGCAAGGAATTATCTGTGATCCAGGGGAAAATAGGCTGTTGTGCGAAAGTTTCATGATACGCTTGTATAATCCATGAGTGGCCATGAGGAATATCAAGACGATACATCACAAGAATCTGTTTCCCATCAGTTCCGTCTACAGAGTGTAAGAGATGGAGTTTTCCGTCCAAGCCATATTCCTGGCGAAGAAGCCATGAAAGTTCTTGCCGCTCAACCATATATTCCTCCATTCTTCCCTTCCTTGAGCGAAGGTCAAAGACTTCGTGGTCTCCAAATTTCCAATTCCTTGCTTCGGATCGTCATGTGACGACTCCCCACGGATAAATCCGGGGGCTTCTCAAGTGTTCGCTTGACGGCTCCGTCCGAGCCGAAGGATGTTGATCGCTGCGTTATGATCGCGGTCAAGGGAACACCCACACTCGCACGCATGCCAGCGTTCCGAGAGTTCCTTTTTCTTGACCGCGCCACAGCCGCTACAGGTCTGGCTGGTGTATTTGGGGTCAACCATCACGATCTGCACCGTACCGGCCCATGCTGCCTTGTACTGACAGAAGGTGACGAATTGACGCCATCCAGCGTCCAAAATACTTTTGTTCAGACCGGCTTTCGCACTGGCTCCATTGGGCAGATACTGCCCGGTTTCGGCATCCTGCTTCACCTTTGGCCGTTTGGAGAGGGTGGCAGGAGCCAGCTCTTCAAAGACAATGGTCTGATAGGTATTGACCAGCCAGCGACTCCATTTGTGCAGGTAATCGTTGCGCTGATGGCGCACCTTGCGATGCAAGCGCGCTACCCGCTTGACGGCTTTCTTGCGCCGATGACTTCCCTTCTTTTTGCGAGAGAGAGCCTGTTGTGCCTTCGCCAGCTTCTTCTGGGCCTGGCGGTAGAAGCGAGGGTGTTCGATCACATCGCCTGTGGAGAGGGTCGCCAGCTTCGAGACACCGAGATCAACGCCCACCTCTTCATCAGGAGAGGGAGTACGCGGTATGGTTTCCACTTCACAGACGAAACAACAATACCAGTGATCGCCTTCTCGCTTGAGCGTACAGGTTTTTCCCTTGCCCTCGATGGGGCGGTGCAACTTGAGCTTGATCGTGCCAATCTTGGAGAGACACAAGCGGTTGTCGTGCGTCACGGAAAAGCCCGATTGTGGGTAGGTGAAGCTGTCAAAGCGGTTCTTGCCCTGGTATCTGGGATAGCCGGGCGTCTCGCCCTCTTTGACGCGACGGAAGAACGCCTGGAAGGCTTTGTCCACCCGCCTGAGCGTGTCTTGCAAGACCTGGCTATGAATCTGCTGGTACTCCGGGCGCAGTTCCTTGATCTCGGAGAGTTGGGCAGCTTGCTGTGTGTAGCTTGTTCCCTTGCCGGTATACCTATAGCAGTCTCGACGCTCTTGCAAGGCCGCGTTGTAGAGTTCTCGAAGGCGATCAAGCACGCCTTGTAATGTGATCGCTTGCTTTTTCGTGGGATATAAGCGATATTTATATGTTTTCAGGCTAGACATTCTTTTGATGCTCAACGTCTTGCTTGATGACGGCGAACGGTGCTCCGCCAACCGTACTCACAAAAGAGGAAGATGTCCACAACGTTGGTAACGTGCGTACCAAGACAGGGAATTCTCGGCGCAACAGATGGGAAGACCGCCCTTTGAGAAGTCGAACCAGTCGGTGAATCCCAAATTGGGGGTCGCAACCAAGCAAGAGATGCACGTGATCAGGCATGATTTCCATGCCGAGCAGGTCAGCTTGACGCTCTTCACAGACTTCTTGAAGGATCTGCTTCAAGCGTTCTGCAACCTCGTCGGTCAGCACCTTGCGTCGATACTGAGGACAAAAGACCACATGGTATGTGCAAGAGGAATAGACATTCCGATTCGATTTGTACGTTATTGCACTCATGCGAACAAAATACAGCACAGAGCTATCTCCTGTCAAGCGGCAACATTCCCCACTTCCCCAGCCGCATGAAAAGGAACGCGCCTTATATCCCTACGGCTGAAGCCGAGGGTTTTACGGCGTGGTTCGATAAAACGATTTTCTACGTGAAAAATACCATTTCTCTTCTCTTTTTGTCAACTTACTCTTCAGTTATAGGACTTTTCTCTTGCATAAAGAATGAGACTCTCCGGCACTCCTGTGCCAAGCACCCATTATATCTCTATCGCTCCTGAATTAACTAAGGCCGCTCAGGAAGAGGCACGGACTGAGCGAGATGCTGCGGAGGTCGCAATCTGCCAGATGGAAGCGATGGAGCTACAGGTACAACAGCTTCAAGCCAAGCACCAAGAACAGCTTACCGAGGGAGGCCGGGATGATCAGAAGCAGCTTGCAGGTGCGGAGGAGCATATACAGGCATTGCGGCAGAAAATAGTAAAACAGAGAGAAAAAAAGAACTGCTGCTTCAGGCCCACCGTACAACCTTTCAGGAGAGCGTAAAACGAGAAAGAGAAGAGGTTGAGCGGATGCGGTCAGAGCTGGAAAGCGTGCGGGCCGAGGCTCAGAAGAACCTGGAATGCTTGTAAGAGCTTCAGGATACATTGCTCAAGGAGGGAGAGTGTTTGAGGCGGAAGTGGGAGTCAGGAGCATTTCTGCAAGTGATATTCATATGGCTCTCTTCTCACTGGAAAGGTCAGTTCACTCTATGATCAGAATTGAGCTTAGAAGTGGTACAGTATCTTCCTAAAGAGAAAGAGCCAGGGCAAAGGATATCCCGGCCCTGGCTCCAACACGCCTATGCTTTCCAGAAGCGTGCCTTGAGGAAGTCAGTAAAGGCTCGCATCTCCTCTTGATAGAGGGCGAGATGATGCCGCTTTTCCTCTACGGTACGAAGATTCTGAAGGCCTGCGCCCTGCGGCTCAAGGCGATTCATAGGCGGCATACCGGGAAAGACGAACCCCTGAATAATCAGATGGTGGTCAAAGGGTACGGAACGTCGGGTATAGAAGTGCTCTAGGATCTCTTGGAGCTGTGCTCGTACCCGGAGATGCTGAAGTGCTTCCTCCTCAAGAGAAAGACCTTGTATTGTCTCTGGAGCGGCTTCTACCTCGACCCACGGGTAGGGCATACCCTCATCTTCGCCGTGAGGGCCGAGATGTCCTTCACATGAGGCGATCGTATAGATCCCCAGAGCATTTAGAGCCACAACCGTCTCCAGTATTCCTGGGTCGATGAATTGACCAGCTCCGTCAACCGTGCGCTTGAAACGCTCTTCCAAGCTTGTCCAGAGGTGCTTTTTTGCCTGGAGCTTCTGCCTATCCTGACTATGCTCGGGCTTTTTGGGATGCCGTCCGGGTCGGTTCCGTATGGTGGTTTGCTCAATGTGGGGCTTATAGTACAGGTAGACACTCGGACTCAACTGATAATAATCAATCTTGCCGTATTGTATGGCAAGGGTACGGATATATTTTGTTGATGTGCCAAGCATTTGCGCAGCCTCTGCGGCTGTAACCCACTCATTTCGATCAATCGTGCCAATTCGTTCCATTTCGTCTACCTCCTTCTCAGTCTATTATAATGACCGAAGCCATTATTGTCAAGACCTTTCTCAAAGAAGCTTGATGAGCCTTGTAGGAGGGAGGAGAAGGAAGCGCGTTTCGCTGTCAGATTCTGTCATGGCAGTCAAGTGTTTCCGCTTCGCTCCAATGCTCTCGCACAGCTTGGCCCTGGCTTCGAGCGTTTCGATAGGCGGTGTTTTTTGGCTCAAGCTCAACTCTGGGCGCCGGTAAGCCGTTTTGCTCCTCTTGTGGTGAGCGAGCGGAGGGACGCGATCACGCTAACGGAAGTGAGACACGCGCAACCATTTCAGTGTGGTTGAGCCTGAAAGTACCAGAAAGAGAATGCTACAAGGCATTCCCGTTTTTTCGTTGAAAATAATGCTACAAGGCATTGTAATATACAGGTACCAAGTGAGTGGTAGATCAAATCCTAAAAGGAGGTAAAAGATTATGGCATGCGAAACATGTAAAGGGCGCGGGGTGGGTGTGCCCTACCTGCAAAGGCCGCGATCTCACTGTGAGCGGTGCCGTGGGAAGGGAGAAATCCCTTCCCCCCACTCGCAACCGCAAGACCGCGTATGAGGAGCGGTGTCCCAAGTGTCGAGGCTATATTGTTGATTCGCCCGGGCCCGGGGGAGGGAGGAGCAATCCTCTCTCTTGAGAGAGAAACAAGCTGACATCAGGAGGAAAGTATCCGAATTCCTCTCTAAACGACCTCAACAATTTGATTTTTGAGGATGAATTCACGATTGAAGAACAAGTGCGATCTGGCGATATCGCCGCACTCGACACACTTATACAGTCGAATTTGCGGTATATAAACCCGACTGGCCTCTCTCTATGCGTTCATTTACCAGTTTGAGGACAGCGACGAAGCCGATGAATTGATCGGAGTCGCTAACCTGGCGACCCGAGAGAATCGCGAAGCGATCGCGGGCGCGAGACATCCCGGACGGTATCTCAGAGCTATCGTACGACGCGAGATGCAGCACTATTGCCTGTATAGGCGTAATGGAATTCAAGATCACAGAGAGACCTGAATATCGTGCACAGGCTCCAAAACAAATAAGTCTGAACGCCCCAATTGGCAACTCGGAGGATCTTGTTTATGAAGATCTCATTTCAGACATAAGCTCTATTGAAGATGAATGGATGGAAGCGGAGGAAGCAGAAGCGCGCCAGGCGGTCGGGCGGGCTATCGACGATGCCCTCAACCCGATCCAGTGGGACCTCTTGCCAGGGAGAGTCACAGAAGTCGGCGGGTGTTATATTGAGCTGGTTTGAGCGGATCATGCCGTGTGTTTCCCCGCTTGAAGCGGGCGGGAAGCGGTGTGTGAGGGAGGGTGCACGATAAGGATCCGCACGAGCGGCGAGGAGCCTGTTGCCACTTCTGGAAGAGCATTCACGACCACGCCATCCACTTCGACCCAGGCGTGGAATTCAAAGCGCTCATTGCTGATCGGGCCGCTGGGGCGGGATCACATGGGGAGTGATGCCCACACACTGCAAAAAGCGCCACAAGGGGGAAGGAACGTCCCGTGTCGAAGCACTGCCCACCCATCTGGGGTCGCGATCAAAGGTCAGGAGGCGTGGGCAGCCATCCCGCTGCAAGAAGGCCCCCCCCGCCTCAAAGGCCGTTTCCGCTCGGAAGTCATCGCGCATCACTGCCTCCAGCAAGATGGAGGTGCCAGCATCGACAAAGTTGAGCACCTCCACCACGTGCTGCCGCTTCTCATCGGCGTCGCTTGGCGGAACGGAAGCATCCTTCAAATCCATTTGGATCTCCTCCAGTGGCTTGTGTGGCGGAAAGCCGCGTGCGTCTACGCTGGGGAGGATCAAGGATGAGTCCCTGCTGCCGCAGGATGTTCCAGATGGTGGCAACCGAACGAGGAATCCAGACGCCCAGTTGGGCCAGTTCTTGATCGCGCTGCAAAAAGGCACGAATGGTGCGAGCACCCGGGACGCGGCACAGGAAACCGCGCCGTGTCAAAGGCGGTAAATTATACAAGCTGCGATGAGCAGGAAGTGGGAACACTCCTCAAGCAATTTCCAGCCCTTGAGATCGTCAGCCGCGATCGGGGAGGCTGCTACGCCAAAGCCATCCGTCTCGGCACCCCTGCTGCCCAGCAAGTTCTCGACCGCTGGCATCTTATTCGCAATCTGTGTGAACAGTTTCAGAAAATCCTCGCTAAAGAACTACCCCTGTTGCACCAGGCAGGCCGAGCCGTTGCAGCACAGCAGCCTCCTGATCCTGCTCCGGTACCTTCTGCGTCGGTTCCGAGAGAACGACGCAAACCGCCTCGACGCGCCCCTATGGCGATCGGGCCACAGCGCGCCTGGCAGCTGGCCATGTTTGAGCGCGTTCATGCGCTCGCCCGAGAAGGGGTGCGCGGATCAGAGATTGCCAGACAACTTCAGATCAGCCCAAGCACGGTACACAAATATCTCAAGCAGGAGCAGCTGGCGGATCGACGGCACAGCCCTCGCCCTTTCCTCGCGGAACCGTACCGTGCGTTTCTTGAGCAACGGCTGCACGCTGGCCCCGTTCAGGTTCGAACGCTCTGGCATGAGTTGCAAGCGCAGGGTTTTACCGGGAGTTACAAAAGCGTCTGGAATCTTGTGAGAACGCTTCCCTCCCCTCCCCATCATCCTCCAGCAGTTTCCCCTCAGCCCGTCCGTCGTCCTGCCGTTTCTCCTTCCACCCCGCCTCGTCATGAGCGCAAGGTTGTCTCCATACCAAATACACCAGAGGCTCAGCGAAAACGCATCAAGTGGATGCAGTCTCGGGGATGGGGATATGTTGGATTTGAGGCCTTTGGTGGGTTTCTGGGAGAGACGAACCTTCTCGTGCTCGTCAAACCCCTGACAAATCTCTTACGGTTCCGCCGTCCGCAAAAGTAGCTTGTAAAGCACTGCAGAGTTGCACTTGGATCGTTGCTGATGGTCTTGTGTGGTTTCTGTTCCGATCAGAGAAAACGGCATAGATTGAAAACTCTTCATGCTCATAGAAGAGAGAGGAAAAGATGAAAGACTATCCTCACCCGAAAAGATATCATCAGGAAGCCATCCAGAGGGCCGCAGAACGCTATGTAGAGGGATGACAACGCGCTGGTCTGACACACCGTGCGACTGCGGCGAGCCGTAGCCAGCCGCGCATATGAGCAGGCTACGCTAGAGTTTGAGGCCGATTGGCAGGATGTGTTTGCACACAACATCAGATTTATTCGGCAACCTCATAAGGAGCGGATTAACGCCATCAAACGCGACGGCGCACGGCTCCGGGCTTTCACGTGCATCCCTTTCGCCATCTTCTTCGGAGGTTCCCCAGCCAACTGTTTCTACACCAGTAACTGGCCGGGAGGCCTGATCTGACTGCGGGAGCAATAGCATTTCTTGCAATGCTCATAGGCGGGGCAATCTTTGACCGACCTGACAAGTAAGAAGAATAATATGCTCCAATGGTCTGCACAGTATGCTCCATGACCACCAAGAAACTTTGCATCTCTCTTCTGAGAGTTTAGCACAGATGCTTTTTCAGGATAGGGTTGACGGCTGGCAAGGTTGTTTCAGTCATCAATCCTAGGCATTATGCTGCCTCTAATTACAGGCAGCATAATTAATTGATAGATAAGGCCTCCAGCACGCAGGCCTTATCCTTCCTATAGCGGGAGCTTTGTGAATGCAAATCCTTTGGCCTCACCAAAATAATGACCACTCACAAAACCATAACTATGGCTACCACCGGGACCGCATTCAAAAACGCTTCCCTCTCCATGTGCACTTGTAAAGTTTGCAGAGCGCGGGCCATCTTGCCCCCAAAATGTTTGTCCCCAAGATCCACTTCCACACCGCTGCACCCCCTGAATGGTTGCAAATAATCCATCTACCCATTTCGATGTTCTGGAATCAGATCTACCCGTAAATTTGCCGAGGCCCCATTGTCCGCCAGTCGGAGCGAATATAATACAGCTCTCGCCCCATATAGCAATACCATCGTAGGTATTCCGCCCATCTGCATAGTTTGTTCCATTAGTACAAGGTATATCCCATGCATGAGCAGGTGAGGGAACAAAGAACAAGAAACTGCTACAGAGAAATGCCAGGAAGAGCAGAAGTATTGCCCATTTCTTCACCGATCACATCCTTTCGTAAGCAATTGTGCATGGGTAGGAAAAACAGAGCTGGTTCCTTTCTCTGTCTCATACACCTCAACAGTTCCAAAAACGGTCTTCATGCTACTCATCGCCCCGCTGGCAGTTCTGGTAACAGCGTAATCCACAAGCAAGCGATGATGTTGGTCTATCTCTTCTGTGACATTTCTTTCAGCCTCTCCCCCATTGAGTTTTTCCGTTTTTTCCCAGATTTGGACGGCCCCCGTCGCTGCATACACTTTTTGGGGAGAAGGAAGACTCTGCTTTTGTGTTATGAAAGACGGAGAAAGGTTTTGCGAAGGAGCAGGAGCTGTTCTTTTCATTTGAAAGGTGGCTTGTTGCAGTTTCATCATATCGATGAATAGAATCCTCGGTGTCTTTAAAGCGGAAGGAGTCTGAGGAGATTGTATAGGACACCCAAGAGGCATTTGTTGCATAAAAGGATCTTTTTTCCCAAACACGGTTGTACTTGTTTGCCTGTCCTCATAAATCTCCTGATAGAAGGTTTTTCCATCAGCGGAGGTGTAAAGGCCATAAAATTGCTCTAGCTCACCAAGCTGATTGAGCTTCATCCATATATCCGCTAAAGTTGTTCGCTCTTTTTCTGGGGCCGATGCACTGTCTTTCAGTTGCTGTGTCTGAAGTTGGGTATAATGCAACAGCTTATTCCGAAACTCTGGAGGTTGTACAATCCATGGAGCTGTTTGAGAGAGCGGGTCACTCTTTACATATTGATCTGGTGAAGCGATAACGTGCGAGGAGAAAAGCCATACCCCTACAACAGAGAAGCAGACAAGTAACAGTAGGGTTATGAAGAATCGTCTCTTTACGAAGCGCATGAGAAATCCTTTCTATGCTTTTGCGAGTATGGGAACTATTTCCCAAATAGTCTGCCAGAGTCTCCCTGTTCGCAATGAATCTGATTTACGTCTTCTAATAGAATAGAATTTTATTTATTACTTTGTCAACTTTTTCCTTAGAAACCTTATAATAAGGTAAGGAATATTATAGCTAAAAAATATCGAGTGAGAACCTTAGGTCTGAAGCACATCTCAATCCCCATAGTTCGAATCGTAGCATTGTCGGGGCCTGAACAACCCTCCCACCAGTGGTTTTTCATGGAGCGTCAGTACATTCCTCGCAGCAGGTGCGAAGCATTGTTTTTTCTGCATTTAGCAGTAAAGCATACTGAGAAGAATTTAAAGAGAATGGAACGAATGTACTCTACTGATCTGGCGTACTGAGAACGAAGAGGTTTCGAATTTCTGAAACGTTTCAGAAATTTTGAAAAGAAAGGGAGAGGAGCGTTTGCTCAGAGAGGGAGCGCGAGTCACCGTATTGGAGAACTGCTTTGTTCTTCGCGTAGCTTTTCCAGAAGGGTCGGGTTTTGCTTCAGACGTTTGATCCGTTCTTTCTCTGCTTGCCGAATATAGAGGCTCCGGTTTTGGACGTGGAAGGAGTGAGGAGTAATACCGAACTGCGCCTGGTATTTGCGTAGGATAACGCGAGATATCCCCACTTCCTGCTCAACTTCTTTGAGCGAGATATAATCTGGTTCTTCTTGGGCGAAAGAATGGTGCTGCATGAATGCCTCCCACTGGTGAATGTATCTGCCCGGCTGCGCTGATAAGGAACTCTCACCGAGGCACGTGACCTCATGAAAACAATCGGTATATTCTTGTAACGTTTGCCACAAGATCTGCGCTTGCTCGTTCGTCGGATGCAGTTGTACCACAATCGTTCAGTGTCGGGTAGACCACTGGCGAGTTCTTAATCATGAGCTAGAGTGGTATGGCTCCAGCTCATACCACTACACCCGGATCAACGCGAGCTCCTAGCCCAGCGCGGCAAAATCTGCATCTTGCTTCAATGAGGGGGGTGTTCCTGCACCTTCTTATGGATGCGCTGCACTTCCAGCAGACGCTTTGTACTCTTGAGATGTTGAGCCTCCTGATAGCCCTGTGTCAACATATGGACACCACGGTCGAGCTCACCACGCGCCAACACCGCATCTGTCAGATAGTTATGCATCTCCAGAGCGAAGCGTTCTGGAACTTGAACTCGCAACCGAAAAAACTCATCATAGCTCTCTTCAACCTGCTTGTAGTATGACTTCTTTCCATGCACTGCAAGCTGATCTCAGATGATCATCGCCTGAAGATTCAATAGCCCTGGGCCGAAATCGCTCGCAAGATAGGGCGGTTCTTGACTGATCTCCCTCCAAAGTATATTTCAAACGCCTGATCCCGGTAACGATTGGCTTCATATTCATTCCCTGCTGCTGCTAGCGCTAATCCATACTCTGCCAATGACTTTGAGCGTAGGAAATGAGTGCCCCCATTCTGACTCAGCTCAACTGCCCGCTGGAACAGTGCAAGTGCCTTCGGGAGAAATGCCTCCCTACCAGGGGAAACAGGAATGCCAAAACAGAGCGCATTCGCAAGATGAATGTAACAGGCCGCCTCTAATCGGGTATCGCCCGAAAGCTGGGCATATTTGACCGCATTACGGCAATCGACCCTGATGTTGAACAAAACCATATTCTGAAGAAGTAAAGGCATTCTTCAGGGGAAAGGTCGTGTTGAGAGTATCTACTGTCTATGCTAGATATTCCTCTTGGCCGATTGTTGTAGTGAGTATAACGGAAACTGCTGATCAAGATGCATGAGATCCTGAATAGCTAGAGATAGATTGATAGAAGCAAATACATAGATAATCGATATAATAGTCTTTAGAAAAAGAAAAAACTCGATCATACAAATTAATGAAGAAAATTGACTTTCAGGGAAAGAGGCAATTTCTTCTTCTGAGCGAGCAAAAAGGCGAGTGGTCGTCCAATAGGAAGAATCAAGTATTTTCCCCTCATGCCCCGAGTTTTTTGGTCCTGGCACAGCCACCACAAATAAAAAACAACTCGCCTCCTTCTTGAACCTGGAAACAGTTGTCGTCTTTGTCACAGAGAGTATATCCTTCAGGGACAAAGAAGATATAGATCTCCTGCTCAAGATGGCCAGGGCCAATACCAATACCACATAGGCTACAGAAGTGAATTGGGAAGAAGAGCCGTTTTTGTGGCTTGAGGCCAGCAGCAAGTTCAGCACGACGATTCTCGTGCCAAAATGTGCTACTTTCGACTTGCGAAGGCAGAGTGATTGGTAAAATTCTCTCAGCGGAAAAGCTGTAGAGTACTCTTGGTGGTATAGTAAGAAATCTTCTTTGCATTGTTCCCCTCATGTGTTGAGTCTGCTTCCTCATGTAGAGGGAAGCAGAGTAAAAGTATAGCGAAAAGTGTAAGAAAAACAAATAGAGGATTTGCCATTGTACAAGTAATACACCCCGTTATGATACGCTATGTCTTGTTCTCTTTTTACATATTTTCTTGATTTTTAGGAAAGAGAGAGAGGAAGAGCTGCTGTGTGCGATCCTACACTTGCTCGGGGGAGAGGGAGAGCGTGCAGGGCAAGAGAAAGGAGCGTTTCTCTTGAGGCGCGTGAGGGGAAACAAGTAAGAGAGGAAGAAGAGCTGCTCTCTTCTCTGTCCTGGGAGGACAGATGCACCGCTTGTCGGCGAGGGGAACAGTGACAAGAGATGATCCTTCTTGTATACAACGGCTTTCCTCTTTTCTCCTATCCATATGCTCAGCGTATCATGTACCGTGTGAGCAATGCGAATTTGCGGAGGGAGAGAGAATGAGAAACAGAAATATGTTCTGCTTCTCATTCCGGTGATGGCCTAATCACTCAACTGTTGACACCATGAAAGAAGAATGGCGCGAACAGGAGTATCAGCAGGTGAATACTCCTGGTCTTCGAGTGGGGTTAAAGCGCTCGAAAATCTCTCTACAGCAAGAGCGCTGGTGTTGTTCGTTGGCAATAAGAGCAGCGCGGTGAGAGACCGTTTCAGTGGCTCTTTGCGCTTGAGCCACTTTGTAAAGCGAGCGAGTGCTTCTCGCCGTTGAGAGAACAATCGATAGAAGTGGAAGCGGATCTGTCTTACATTCTCCGTCAGGAGAATGTGTTCTGCCTGTTTCCCAAAGGATATTCCTGTGAGTGTGGACCAGCAGAGGTTTACATCTGAAATCTCTTCTGGTATGAAATGAGCGCCAGTCAGATTGGCATAGGAAAGATCTATATGGTGTAGATGGGCACCTTGCCATTTGGTGAATTGGAGATCGGCGGAGGTCGCGATAACATACTCCATGTGAGTCTGCTCCAGATTTGAGCCAGGCATATGGACATTGGTCATATTGCACTCAGAGAGTTTCGTTTCCGTCAGCACACTCTGGGCGCTATGCCAGCCGAGCATCTTGCATTCCGAGAAGCTAGCTCCTCGAAAGGATGATGAATAGGTATTGGCAGCGCTGAGGATAGACTGCCTCCATGAGGATTCATTCGCAAGGAGATATTCAGCCTGGACGTGGCGCCAGTTGGCCTGGTTGATCTGTGTTCTGGTGAGGACAGCTCCGTTGAAAAAGGCGTCTTCGGCTTCCCAATTGGTAATCTTGATTCCCTCTGCCCGAAGGTTGGGGATCCTATGTCCGTTTGAGAGAATATGGTTCCATTGTGCTGCTTCATCTCCTCCAGGAGTAATCCAGTGAATGTTTGCCTGTTGAATTGGTTTTCTTCGCTCCTCCCAGATATGGTTGGTGAGCTCAGTGTATTCTTTGGGTCCAAGGTAAAGCGGTGGGGTGTCGAGTGGTACTTCTTCATCCTCATACTCGGCATACTCGGCGAAAGATTGGTAGAAGTCATCAGGGATCTGATCATCGAACGCGAAGTCGTCATCATCATAGTGTTCATCAGAGAATAAGGCATGCGAATCAGACATGAATCTTGCTCCGTTGGATATTGAGTATTTTTTGTCATAGTGACAAAAAAATCTATGACAAATAATGGCCTCTTGCTCACAAGATAGGCCAGCTTTCATTCTCTGATGATACCTCATCAATTAGACTGATGCTGTCTGTTCTGCTTCTCTTTTTCTTATTTCTACCTCATCTACTTTTACTCCTCTCTTCCCGTCAACTTACTCTTCAGTCATAGGACTTCTCTCTTGCATGCCGCAACATTTCGCGATAGGATAGAAGTACAGCGTATTCGGTAATGCCACTCATTAATTACAAAACATACAATTAAGGTAGTGATCTCACGGCCTCACTATCATGTCGCTTACCAGCCTGGCCCTACATAGCAGAACACTTACCTTCTCACTGCTTACCTCATATCCGCAAAAGGACCATCCACAAATCATGCCCATCGATTTACATGAAGCGTATGATACAAAGCGAACAGTGAAAAAGTGAAATAAGCAAAAGAAAGAAATGTATCCTATCAGGATTGTTTGTGGGAAGAAGAAGCAGCAATTCCTCCCCCCTGAAGTGATAGGTATCCTTGCCGCATATCATCATAGAAGCTAATCGCATAAATGTTCAGACACCTGACGGTCTATCTATATTTATGCATATATAGCAAGAGAATGTACTACTGATCGATTCCATGCATCTGCTCAATAAAGTAGCGTAATATGCACAGACAATTCGCAGCAAACTGTGGATCCTCTCCATAGGTGTGATCCCGCCCATGCATAACACCATTGCGCCGCGGGATAATCCAATTAGTGAAAACAGCCGCAATTCCGGAAAAAGAGGAATCATTCGCCCAGCCGGACTCATTCATCAGATCCCTCAAACCGGATAATTTAATAGGCTTATTCTTCTTATTCAATGCTGGCCTGCCATCAGGACCACGCCGATAGATAGTATGCCCATCTAGAACCACCATATCGCGTAGCAACAAAAAGTCACCAATAACCCCTTCCAATTGCGGAATAATGGACGGGATCGCAGCGTAGTACCGCTTCTCCAGATACACTGCCAGTCCTTCACGCAGTGCGGGCAGACGAGGACGCAAGACCTCAGAGTGCTCACAGAAGGAGAATAGCAACTCCATAAAAGAGGGATTATGAGTCATATCCAGCGCCACCTGTGGATCATGCTGCCCTTGTTTTTCCATCCCCACTATCTCAAGAAGCTCCTTCATGGTCATCTTTCGCTCTACATACTCCAGTAGCGATTCACCTGCCAGTCCCTCTTCTTTCTGCATCTGCCTGAGCTGTGAAAGATCAGGAATACGCTGGAAGAACTCCTGTGTCCGCAGGAGATCAGAGGAAAGGGGAGCAAGCCAGTTCAGTTGCAGTGCCTGAACAGACTGCTGCACGTACCGGCTAAGAGCCGTAAACTCTCCCAGAAGCAATTTCTCTACACCCAACTTCTCTACACTCAACAAGGAAGGCTTGAATGAAGGAAGCATATCCTGAAACTTGAATGAAGGGAAGAGATTTTGCATCGAAGAAGAGAGGCGAAACGGCTTTACCACCTCATTTATCGGCTTTGACAGATCTAGAGTTGATTGAAAACTTCGCGTAAGTTGATTAACATCTTGTTTAAAAGACTTAACCAGTTTCAGCATGTGCTGCTCAACTGCATCCTGAAATGTCTGTAACGTGGCGTCCTCTGACAGAGGATACTCCTTCCCAAACTGCTGATTCCACCAGTCAAGCAGAATCGCCTGGATCTGCTCATCAGGAACATCCCCTATTCGCTCAACAAACGAGCGTGGCTCAATCATCATCCGGTCAAGCAGCATCTCCGCATACTGCCGAGCCGAGAGCTCCTGAGACCCAGTTTGTTCCACATCACTCACATCCCGCAAGCGTAATTGCCGCAACTGGAAAGTGCCAAAGGGCAATTTAACAACAACCGGTTTAAAAAAACGTTCTGCTGACATTCCTGAAGGCATCTCTTTCTTTTCCTTTCTGGTTCAGATTAATCGGGACTAGTATAAAAGAAAAGCAATGTGCCTGTCAAGCCTGTATTCACAATATATTGTGTTATAAATACAATTTAGACACAATATATTGTGAATACATACATGTAGACAACATGTTGCCATCCTGTCATTAAGCTCTTTTTCCCCCTTTTCCTGGTCTTCTGCACGCGCTTCGGCAGAGCAGGGGCAATCAGCAGGACGCTCGTGCTCTCGCGCGGCAGTTAGAGCGTATGCTTCCTGCCTTCTCCCCCCACTCTCGCAAGTGACGTTTACAAAGCCGCTGACCACCTTGACCCTCCGAAGGCACCGCTATGCACCAACTGGCCCTGATCAGTCGGCGTGCCTGCAAGTATGGTCTGGGTCTCTGCTTAAGTACACAGGCACTCACTGATCTCACCAGGACGGAGGCTGGCTACACGATCCTGACCAACAGCTGACGGGAAAAGCTGCGGGTGTGGCGACTGCTGCTTCGACAGAATCTCTTCGAGCTCAGGGGAGCTGGGCCTATTACCGCGCCGTAGGCCCAACCAGGTCGCACACAGGTTCACAATCAGCACGACCTCCCCAAACCATGAGGGCGTTGAAGGAACAGACTGTGAAGAGGTTTGGATGCTCAGACTGCTCATTGGTTCTCCCTCAATCCAGGAAAATGTATGTTTTTTCCCATGAGCGGAAAGCCTCCATGAAAGAAAAAGAGACAGGAGAAACGCAAAAACAGGAAGCCGCTCTGCGGGATTTGGTGTTCTAGCTGTTTCGGTGGGCCTCTTAGCCTTTGCTACCTTTGCTCCTGCTAGTATTCCAGTTGCAATTGTGTCTGCTGCATTTACGATAGGAATGTCTGGTGTGATAGGTGCAAGTCTGAGCGCGCTTTCTTATGAAGTAATAAATGGTGGTGCCCCTGTAAAGACGGATGCTCAACAAGATGCTTTTGGATTTTCAATATTTGTAGGTGGAATTTCCGGGCTGGTGGGAGGTATACTAGCTCTGCCTCCGGCAGTTGCAACTGCCATTAGTACAGTAGCTAGTACAGGTGCAACGGTTTTGTATAATTCACAAAATCCACAATCGAATGCTGTGAATGATGCACAGCATTGGCACGATAAGTATGTGAGTGCTGAGGCAACTATAGAAGCTTATAAGGTGAGAGAAGCACAAGCGACTGCAACAGCGAAGGCAAATGAAACTCCCACACCAAGTTCTACACCATATGCGCTAAATCTTAAGCATGAAGCGTGGATGGATGTAAAGATCGATACAAGTTGGAAGTCATTTCAAGGCTATCTTGGGGGGTCTTCATGGGACTCTACTGTCCAACGCCTTTGGGAACAAACAGGGCAGAGTACATTGCAGGAAATCTTTAAGTCTCAAATGAATTGGAGGGCTCAGAGAAAATATGAGGCGATGAAACGTCTAGGAATTTTTTAAGGGAATAAATCTTTTCCTTGGGAAAAGAACTCTTTGCTTGTTTCTTCTGCCTCTATTGAAAGAAGTTAACCAAAGCATACTTATCTAAGTATGCTTTGGTTAATCAGAGATTATATCTTTTCACAAAAGCGTTGCCGAGATCAAGAAATTCATAGGTCCATTATATTATAAGACGCTTAATGCTCTATATTGTAAACCATATATTCTATTATTGTACTAATAATAGAATAGACGTATTGAGATCATATCGGTTTATGGATTTACATCTGATAAAAATAGTTGAAATTGGAATGTAAAAAGATGGGGGGTGATTCATATTGCAAGAAATAGATTATATAATGATGGTCTAGAAGCTGTTAGGGACTCAAGCTCACATGGATGAACTGAGAAAGCAGAAGGCAAGCGAAAACCGCGACATACAGACCAGCGACCGTTTGCGGAAGCCGCTCATCGTCGCGGAGAAAACGCTGAAAGCGACTCACCCCAAGCGAAGGAGCGTTCCACGCCCCAGCGGCGTGGCAAGAGCACGAAGCCGCGCTTGGCCAGGGGAAGTTTCACGACAGCCAGTTCGATACCCGCCTGGGCTGCTGCAAGCCCTGGGGCCTCACCCGTGTCGCCTTGATCCACAAAGGCAACCTGGACATTCTCGCCTGTCAGGGTCTGCACCTGCTCTGCCAGAACGGCAACCTGATCGCGATCCTGCTCATCAGCAGTCGTCACCAGCAGCGTCAGCAGGTGCCCAAGGGTATCGACAGCAATGTGTCCTTTGCGGCCCTTGATGCCAGGCAAGAGCAAACGCAGGTTGTGAACATCGCTTCAAAACATCTTGCTTTGATCCATCTTTGGGGTGTTGAGAGACAAGAGGCCAGGGAGGCAGATTGGTGGGCAACCACCGCCATGGTGCTCCTGTCTTCACGAGAGAGAGCAAAGCGTTGAAGATCTCTCACCGCTCATGGCGATGTTGCCCGACATCTTCGGGCAACATGCTCAAATACGGAGCTGGCGGCCGCCTATTCTTCGTCTGTCACATCGCTTAGAGATGGTTTTCTCTTTTCCATTGTTGGATGGTATCATCTTTTCGAGATCGAGTTTCTAACAGTCTCTAGGTTAACCGGATTGAGAAAAGAGACGTAAGGCCTATTGAGTTCTATTGAACGCAAACACGGCTTCGGTTGCTCAGTCGTATGCAGTAGAATATCAATAAGATGCGTGACGATTTGTCCTATCTGGTGTGCTACCAGATAACTGATTCTACTACTGTGATGTTTATTAGCAAGGTGGATTTTTTGAGGAAAAGCTGTGTGGAGGTACGTGCTACACCACAATATAACAAGACTGTGGGCAAGATTAACACCTGCCATATTGCGTAGTAGGTGATCTATGCTACTTAAGGAAAGGGGGATATTGATCATTGGGGTGGTCTCTTCTCTACAAATGAACTGATGGCCAGCAGCAAGGAGGGAGGAGTCATTACTCAACAGGTTCTAACTCGACTGGATGCTCGAACGTGTTCTGGAGTACCAGCTGCCCTTTGTCTGCGCCATGTTGATAACATTCTATGTGTAGATATTTACCTGAGATACTTTTTGATAAAGTGCAGCCTTTTCTTTTGCTGTTGCATGCTATATGAGATGCTTTTCAACAAGGGCAGGTCAGTTTTACTGATAGTCTAGGATGCTAACGATATTTGTAAGGAGTGTATGTAGAACTGGCTGGGAATGTTTCTAGTGATTTTCATACAAATCCAATGCCAGTAAAAGCATCTTGGATAGCACATGCAGTGAAAGTTGAAGATGTGGATTTGGAGCTGTTTCCTGACATAGAACGATATGCTATTTTATTGTGGCGACGAGCACCTACAAGATAACAGAGAAAAGAGGAGGAAAAATGATGACGAATTTCTTGAGGACACCAGTTGGAATTATGTGTTATTCTTTTTGGATGGCAACAATAACAAGCGTTTGTGCCATTTTGACAAGCGTTGTGTACTACTATCTGGCAGAGACAGATGAGAAAAAATCGAAAATGCGAAAAAGGATTTTTACGTCAGCAGGATTGTTCCTTTTCTGGCTGATAGCGGCAATTATCACACAAATCTTTTTTTATCGAGCTGGCTCGTAAAATTTTTTACTTGTATGCTTCCCCCTTATCTGAGAGGTAAGGATTGAGTGCTGCATATGCAGACAGGCAATATTGAGAGATCTCTTTCTCAACAGTGTGATGTATGAAGTGCTGTGCCTGAAATCTTGTTACCCTTGCAGGGGCTTCATCTGCGTCAATTACTGGACCCAGGCGAGGAGCAAAAGGTAGAGGTGACAACGGACGTGTTGCGCCCGTCCTGGACTTACCTACGCTTTTTGCTATTTCCTGGAGTATGGATACATTCTAGTAATCATAGAGGGCCTCGCCGACTGCTATGATTGGACCTTGAGGGGAGTATATAGCAGCGGCCTGTCTAGCTGGTGTATTTGCGATGGAAGGTGCGCTTGCGCTGGTTGTATTGCGCGGGCGCATCTTTGCGCAGCTTCCTGGGTGAGCAATACTGAGCAATCCCTTGTTCTACTAAGGGATTGGAGTGGGAGGACTAAGCAGTTCAGTCGCTAAATGTATGATAGAATAGAGAAGGAGAAGGAACACAAGAGAAGAGGAAGGAATCCAGGTCCAAACGACTCTCAGTGCGAACATTGAGAGCAGAAGAAGAGTGATTGAAAAAGTCTCACGCTCCTACACCGCCTCAGTGCGCTTAGTCCAACGCGCGACGGTCATTTATTTGTCCCATCAAGGGTATCGAGTGGCTTCCATTGCTCAGCACCAGCAGGTCGATGAGGATGTCATTCGCAAGTGGATCAAAGGCTTTGGCGAGCAGGGCGTAGCCAGCTTAGAGGACGTGCCTTGCCCCGGTGCTCCTTCATGCTACACACCTGAGAACAAAGCCCTGGTGGTGCAAACGACGCGAACACGCCCCAGAGACCTGGGCTTACCCTTCGTCAGTTGGACCTTTGACTGCCTGACAGCAAAATCTCCCATCGCTCATCGAGGAGAGGCAAGGCTACCCAACCTGCCGCATCTCAGATGTTTTTCCTCGGTCAGTTCGTATGGAGTTCCACCAGCAGCAGCCCGTTTCTCATCACCTCACGAGCGCGGGTGAAACCGGTTCATCCTCTCGCACTGAGTAGCGGTCAGCTTCGTGATGGTGAAATGCCGAACACGATGAGGAGCGGGAACGGCACTGATGTCACGGCTGCACATTCGAAGGAGGAGCCTGATGCTCCTTTCTGCTTGTCAGAGAAGCAAAGGATGGTAAACTCAGGCGACTAGGGCAAAGTAAGAAGAGCTTGGAGGATCGTTTTCAACCGGGGGAGATCGTGCTCGACAACGTTCCACACCAGGTCAGTGTCAATGCCGAAATACATGTGGATCAGGATATTGCGCATGCCACTGATCTCTTTCCAGGGAATATGAGGATGAGAGGCACGCTCATCTTGGGGAATAGCGCGTGCGGCTTCCCCAATGATTTCCAGGTGATGAATGATCCAGGTTTGGATGAGCTCATTTTGTTCAAAGGCCGTGCGTCCTTGCTGGGCGTATTTCTCACTTCGGAGGATGGCCTCATACATGTCCTGAAAGCGTTCTCGGGTGTCTCTCATAGCGGGATCACTTCAGCAAGCACTCGGGCACGGATGCGATCGCGGAGGCCTTTCTCAGTCACGATATCGACGGGACAGCCGAGAAGCTGTTCGAAGTCAGACAAGAGGGCCCCAAGATCAAAGAGGCTGCGGCCTGCTTCCACGTCAACCAGCAGGTCGAGATCACTCTGTTCATCGGCATCTCCACGGGCCACGGAGCCAAAGATACGGATGTTCGAGACGCCATAGTGGGCGGCGAGATGCAGGATGTCATCTCTGCGGTCCTGAAGGATAGAGGATGGTGGCATCTGATCCTCCTTTGCCTGTTGGGAACAGCATGGATGATGCTGGTGAGACTTTCTCATTGCGGTATAGGACAGGCGGTGTCTTTCTGTCAAGAGAGGGTTTGCATCTTCGAAGGATCCTGAAGAGAAAGGAAAAGATACAAGTCACAATATATCTGAGGCGTCGTAGAGAAGCAGGTGGGAGAAAACATGAGCAGGGAAGGCAGACCCTGGAAAGAACAGGGTTTGTGCTTCTCGAGCCGTGCGAGGGGAAGCGGGATGTTGTGTGTCGATCTTATCAAGCTGCCTTTCACGCGCTTGTGTGGTTGTTGGTTTGTAGTGCACGATGCTCAGGAAATCGCGTTGTATATCGTTTCCTGCCCTCGGGCGCTCCCCAGCTTTTGGTGAAGCGTGCTTATCTCCTCTCTTCAAGATGTGCTCTGCTTGTGGTATGAAAGAAGAACAAGAGATGTTTCCAGAGCAGAGAGAAGAATTGCTGCTTGCTCAGCTGTTTCATCCCGACGCCAGCGTTGTTGTTGAGCAGCTTCAGTTCTCCTCCGCACACGGCATGCTCTGTCTCACGAGCCTTCAAGCCGCCTGTCTGCTCTGGGGCGGACGCGGTCCCCGCATGCACAGCCAGTATGCCTGTAGGCTTGCTGACCTTCCATGGGGTCAGCATCCCGTCTGAGCAGCGGTGCGTGTTGGTCGCCTGTTCTGCGATACTCCGTCCTGTCCGCGGCGCAGCTTTTGTGAACGACTTGCCTCCCTCGCTGTGATATCTGCCTGTCGCACTCATCGCGTCCATGAACGACTGCTCACCATTGCCCGGGCACTTGGGAAGAAGCAGGGGCTTGCCTGTGCCGGCGCCTGTGATTGCCCTGCTGCGACGCTATGCCCAATCGGTTTCTCCTCCCACGCCTCGTGTGCTTGGCATTGATGACTGGAGTCTGCCCCTACGCAGGGAGCGACCATTCTGGTGGATTTGGAACACCGCTGCCCATGGTTCTCCTTGAACGGTGCAAGGAGCAGGCAATCAGAGCCTGGTTGCAGGCTCATCCTGGCATTGCCCTCGTGAGCCGTGATCGGGGCAAGATGAATACACATTCGTCTGGTGCACCGCATGTTCAAGAGGTACTCGATCGTTGGCATCTGCTGCGCAACCTTGGCGAGATGTTCCAAAAAGGACTTGCCAAGGCGCTGCCGACTCCTGCTGCCCGTTCTACTTCTGTTTCCACTGGAAGATATGCGCAAAGTGTCACGATCCCGCCTCCGACACTCAATGCTCAGCGGGCCTCATATGCTTCATCACCATTGTGAATGGCAAGGACCGAGCAGATCGTGAACGTTCAAACCTAAAGAAGAGCGGAAAGAAGGAGAGCGTGCAGGTGAACGAAGACCTTCTCTCTTGAGCGCAAGAAGGTGTGAGGAGGAGGCAAGAAAGAGCTGGGAACCCCTGGACAAAGACAAAAAAGCCCGTCTCTCCCTTGCCTGCCTAGCAGGATGGCTTTCGGCGGAAAGCAAGCGCCGTGCGAGGGCGTGCTGCCTAGCTTTGCGCTCTGGGCCACCGCTTGCGTGCGCTTCAGGGCCACAAAGGCCTCTAACGCCATCGGTTTGCCCACCAGCCCCTTGATCGGCCCCTTTTGAGCAGTCGGCCATCCAACCAGATCTCAAGGCTCCAGCTGGCGGCTCACAGCAGCGCCGTGACGAACTGACCCGCATGAGCTACCCCACCTCTCTTCGGTGGGTGTCGATGGTGAGGTAGCCATCTGAGCCGCTCTGCCGCACAAATGCCCGGCAACGGCCCACAACCAGGCATCAGGATCCACCTGCTCAGGGAGCGCAGGCAGAGGGGGGCAGATCCCCACGGGCATGACCCTGATGAGGCCTCTGCCTGTTGGAGTGGTGTTGAGAGGCGGAGGTGACCTCATGCACCTCAGAGAGTGTGGCAGGCCGATGCACCAGAAGACATTCATATTCACATCTATTTCTGAAGAGAAGTGTACCTGCAAATCGGGCGAGCGGGGAAGAGAGTGCCAAACCCTGCTTGCTTGCTTTCGTCCTGCTCGATCCTGCCCGTTCACGAGGTTGGTGAATTATGTAGTAATCCTCTAACAGATGTTTTCTCTATAATAATGGTTGGGTTATGAACGGCCAGATCCAGCAGACGAGCAGTATTCTTGCTCAGATTACTGGCACTATAACCTCATCAAATGTGCCTAGCAGGTACATCGTAGTATTTGCGGTATCTTCTAACAAAATGATCTCTCTGTAACAACGACGCAAGCACAGAGAGGGTAGGCTTTGAAATCTTACAGTATTCTCCAACAGATCGAGGGCTCTGTAACGCCACCTCACGTATCGCAGCGTTATTTTTTGCTTGCAGTATCCTCACTTGATGGATCTTACGACTTCAGGAGATATGTCCTCTGACAGGGGAGGAAGGCATGAACGTCTGGAATGCATAACAGGGACAGAAAGGATTCTCTTTCCCTGTGGGCTGATGGCTGAGGATGAATAGTTGCGAGAGCGGGATAACCAACAGGGAAATCTACCTCTCCTGTACCCCTCCTGCTCCCCCTCGCTGCGTATGAATCCTCTTAATGCTCTCCCATAGTATTCTGTTCTCTCAACAAGGCTGGGGGCTCTTCTTTGGGTTGAGCTTGCTCCTTGAAAAATCGTCTTTGCTTCCACCAAGCAGGAAGAACAATACCCAACAAATAAACACAAGCGCCAAATGGTGGCAGGAAAATAATAACAAGAACCCAGAAGATCTTTTGACCAATAGACGAAAATTTTCTTAGTAAACAGTCAACAAACATCCAGAGCATAATACCTGGAAGAATAAAGAGACCAAGTATTTCTGCTGGACGGAGAGCATAGTAAAGTTACCAGAAAAGCTGCTCCATAAAGCTCTCTTTCCTCTCCTTCCACTTCGGCTACCTCAAAGAGAAGACCGCAAAGGAGTAACCCCGACATATACAACAAAAGCATTCTTTCATTTTATCACATGAGAAAAGATAGATCTGTTCTTGCTTTCAGTATTGAGCCCTCAGTATGCTCTCAGCGCATTTGAAAAACATACTGAAGCTCGCCTGAAAGGAAAATGCTATTATTAAGCTCTTTGTCCCTTATCTCCCTGTGATCTTTAAGGACGTTCCAATATAATCCTGTAGGAGGATAATATGTCGTATAACTCGCAAAACGAATCGTGCCACATACTGCATCAGGCCGGTACGGCGTATGGCAAAAATTAAATTCACCACTGTTATTTCCAGAATCAACTTGATAGACATTATAAAGGTGTACATCAAGTTCACCATTATTGGCAAAGCAAACTAGAGGGCCGGCGTTAAAAAAGACGAGGTATTCATTCGGGTATACGCAATTATATACTCGATTGGTATATGGCTGCACTATCTTTTCTTATTCCAGCTGCTTTTTTCTCTTCTCACTTTCCTCCTTCTTAATTTTATCGGCCTCCTCTTTTGTTCCTTTCCACGTCTTTGCAACTTTTCCTTGCTCATCTAAATAGGCAATAGTATATTCCTGTTCGCTCTCCTTCACTTGTTGAGTTGAGGACGCTGCATGGGCAGTCAGAGGCACGCAAAATAAACAGAATAAAAGGGTAAGCGCTATACCCATAAATCTACTCAGTTGTTTCACTTCCTTGCTCCTTTCTTAGTCCCATGCATCTGTAATCGATTTGTCATGAGCATTTGCAATAGATTGAATAATCCGAGTCTCCCCACCTCCTACAACTGGGTAGGATATCGCATATTCTGCATTCGCAATGGTAAGATTGCCAGATATCCAGTTATTACAAGCATTATTAGAGATACCGTAACCGACGCCCCACATCTCCCTAGTACAATTCTGATACGTCACCTTTGGTGGAGTATAATTTCCAGGATAACGAAAGGTGGTTGTCATCACAGCCCTATAAGCTGAGAGCGGTCCCCACAAGGTGAGATCATGAGTTGCTATACCTGTAGGACAGGCTAGTGGGAGCATCGTCTCCCCAGAGGACTTCGGTGAAAAATCTGTCGTTTTCGATATAAGCGCCAGAACGCAATCGGATCGTTTCGCTGTCGCGTTGCTTTTCAGTAGAGCGTCACACTCCTGTTTTGAGAGAGGAATCGTCTGTTGCGTTGTTGTTGTATGAAAAGTAGTTTCCTCAGACGCCTTAGCAGAGGAAGATGAAACATGGTTCAAATATTAAGAAGGTAACCTTAATTTTAATTAAATCTTTTGATTGAAAAATTAATAATACACGTAAGATGTGAAACACGAATATACTATTTTACACTACTACTATAAAATCAGTAATCCCACTTGCCCATCTAGAGGCCATTCAAACTTCGATATCGAATGCTTGGTTGTATGCCATCGACGGATGGGCGTTTGTCCTACGGATCAAGGCAGTAAGCAAAGGCCGCAAGCGGATCGAGCAAGAAATGGAGGGGTGAGATCACCCCTCATGCTTGGTCTAATCTGCGCGAGATCTAAGCTCCTAAAGATATGGCTAACAATTGGGTTGAGACTATTCCACCGGAGTTTTCACATTCTCACAGACAGGCAATTGAGCAAACATTCATATGGATGTGACGTTATAGGCAAATGAGCAGAATTTATGAGTATTTATCGGCAGTATTCGGTACACGTTCTAGAGATAACGTCCTGAACTCTTTAGCTCCTAACAGACAGCTGTAAGATACGCTTGATGGAGATACAAAGACGAGCGAATAGACTTCAGATCCTCAAGCTAGAATAGCATCAGAGATGAACTCCTTATTCGTTACGGTAGTGCTACATGGAATTATAAATTTATTTACGCCGTGTAAAGATTGGTAGTATAAAAACAAAAAAGAAGAGATAGTAATAGCCCAGAAAGAAGAGAGATTTAAATATTATACTAACAAACTCTTAGATAAAAAAATGTTTTATATTACTGTATTGAAAAAAACATGTTTAGGTGTTATTATTTCAATGAGAATAAAATTTTATATCTGGCAAAGCTGATGGAATAGAAAGTAATAGGACATTAGCTTGATTTTGGAGAGTTATCGACAATACTTATCTTTTCTTCATGCGCATACAAAAAATACATTGCATGAATCTAGGGCGACAAAGAAGTTCTTTATCGAAACTCTCCAACAAATAGAAAGGGGAAATAACCATTGTATTCTCTTGAAAAAAAGTCTTTTCTCGAAAAAGACTTCGATCATCTTATCATTATTTTTCTGTTAGCTATCACTCTGTGCTTGGGTACCCTCTTTTCGTCTCATCCTGCCCATGCTCAAACTTTCAATCCGGAGAACGTGATCAAAGCAACCGATGTTTACCATGGTTATGGAAAATGTCAGTTCTATGGTCGATGCTACGGACGTGCTCACTGGTATGGAGGCCCTGTAGCAGGAGCCTCAACACAAATGTAATTAGGTTGGATATCATGTGGTTCCTGTGATGGCTTTATCGCCAATACTTTATGGGTCTCCGACTTAGAGAGTACAGCTTGCAAAAACACGGGCTATGGAGGGTGCTGGGTAGAAGCAGGATATGCAACGTATAAAGCTAGTGACACTAATCCATCTTCTTGTACTAAAGGAGCTGCAAATTGTTATTATTGGGCCGATACACGCCCTAATCAAAAATACCCTTATGCAGAGCATGTAATAGGAGATGTCGGTAGTGGATATGGAAGACAGGCTTTATTTCGAATAGAGCAAGATAGTAGCGATAAGCTCAAATGGTATGTGCAAATATACAGAGCAGATGGAAGTTACTATCAAGGATATTCTTCAGGGAATGCTATGTCTCCCAAAGACATTTACGCCGGTCAAGAGTTAGCTGGATCTGATGGTGCAGGCGCCGAACCTACCTATTTCACTCACAATATGTGGATAGGCCTGAATCACTCCTACAATTACCAAAGTAATGCAGGAATAGAATTTCAGTCCTATAGTCCTCCTTATGCACGCTGGATTTCCACTCCACAAGGAAATGCTAATGCTGGGGGAACACATTGTACAGCTTGCTAGATAGCATGAAAGGAAGAAAACAGTGCGTTTTGCAAAGATACTTATCCCTACAATGCTTTTAGCTCTCATTGCCTGTATTGTAGCATCTATCTTTACTGATTCTAAGGCAGGAGTCTTTGCCAATAGTACCCCCCAATGATAGCAGCAACCCCACAACATCGAATAGAAGCAGTTGGATTACCTGCTATTACTCCTCGCATAAAAGCCCTTAGTAAAGCAACGGCAACATTTAATGAAGATGATGTAAGAGATTACATCACGAAAAATGGCTTTATTGGCGGCCCACCAGACCCTGGTACTACGATAGAAATTAAAACGATTCAATTTATAACCGCAAGTAATGCCAGCGAACAAATAGGAAGAGAAGATATTGGTCGCAACGCTGATGATCTCGTTTGTTTTGTTGAGGTAAAAGGATCCTTTACTCTTGCTCGTGGCCATATAGTTATACCACAGAAAGACGCTCTTAAGAGGAAAGGCGGATTTATGATCTTTGATGCCTATACAGGCAACCTCTTACTCTGGGGAGCCTAGGAACACAGGTGAATCCTGACCAATGCTTACAAGAGGCTCTGGAGAAGTAAGAGCTGAATAGCATGTCCTACAGCCCTGGCGAGTATTGAGAAGAGGTCAGAGCAAAAGAGCAAGACCGGGATAAAACGTACTGATATTATTTCCTTCCCGCGGAGGATTTTTAAGGACTCGTTGGTGTACTGTCTGGTTGGCACCCCTATGGATTGTACCAATCAGGCAGTGCTCCATCATATCTACTCATAATATAAAGCTGTAAAGCAGCAGGAACATGTCTGGAAAACTCCATCCTCGCTGAAAAGCTTTGATACCATTAACCGCTAAGCAGTAATCTTCTCGTAGACATCATTAAAGACAGCAGTATTTCCCATATCAACAGTAGAACAGTGCATCCTAGATCTGGGATGCATCAGGTAAGGAGCGAGCCCTTTTTCATCTGGTACTACTGTGATAGTTACTCTCTTCACCCTAAAGAAGAACTGGGGACCTGACCCTTACAAAATCTGGACGTATCCATTTCCCATCTCTACACCAGCAGTAATAGCGTTCAACGACGCTTGACCAGGGCCAATGTGCTCTAGGATCTCGTGCAAGGCGGGCCTGTCATCATCACCCAGAGAACCGCTTCGATGCCCAGGCGGGGATCAGCTACCTGCCGCCTTGTATATTATCACTTTCAGGGCTCTCTGCATGACTTCCTGCCTTCGGCACTATAATTCTCCCCCTCTCGTGCGCGCAAAAGATCGGGCACATTGGAAGTGAGCAGGAAGTGTTTGAGACCCAGTTTGTATAGTTTCCTGTGTTGTGTGCATAGCAAGCAAGGGGGAGAAGCGGAACCAAGCAATAGGAAAGAGGGAGACAAGCTTCCAGGCGCTCAATCCGCATGCACGGTGAGCTAGGGGCGTGTTGCCTGTTGCTGGAGCCGGCGCAGACGGTCTTGGGAGCGAACCAGCTCGCCCATGTGCTCGATGCAGTGTGCCAGCGGCATGCGGGCTACGATCAGTCCTTTGATTAGCACCTGCTTGAGCAGCTGACCCGCCAACGCCTGTTTGACGGAGGAGGGCTGATGTTCCACGATCACGAGGCCATCCGCCTTGACGCGGCGCACAAAGGCTCGCCCATCAATCGCATGCAGCCAGGCATCAGGATCAACCTCGGGGAGCTTATGCTGGGAGGGCAGAGTGGGACGAGCTTCGCGGGGCGGCCGATGGCGACAGGCGTGTCACGGATTCGGCCGCTGCTCATTGGGGCGTCGCAGGGAGGCCGCCGTGACTTTGCGCACCTCAGAGAGCGTTTGTGGTTGATGCCACCCGCGAACCCTCCTTTTTGAAGGAGCAGTGGGAGCGTTCCACGAAGCCTTTCATTTCGGGATGCAGCTGCGAGCAGACAGTGGGCTGCACTCCGATACAGGGCAGAAAGCGGGACAAGATGGAGGGAACATCCCGGACAAACAGGCTGAGCCGACCCACTGAGGATCTCAATTATATATAGGTGAGCATGCGGGGCTAGCCGGAGCGCTGCAAGAGATCATTGCCGCATGGAAGGAGGAATGCCGGATGAGCATTGTTGGGCATCCTGCTTTGAGCGGCAGCGAGAGGCTCATATTGACGTGCATTGAGCATTTCGAGGACAGGTGCCCGCTTCTCATCGGCGTCCGTTGAGGAGAGAGGGGCAACCCTGGGTATCGATCTGCACGTCCTCCTGCGGCTCGCGGGAAGGCCAGGGCTGTTTCTGAGGAGGTTCAGGTGCGAGAGAGCCGTGGGAGTGGAAGGAGGACGCAGCTTGTCCGCGAGCTTGGGATCACGGTGCTTCGCGCGACGAGCAGGGTGCGAGGGCCAGGTACGCGTTACAGTCCGTCAGCGGCTGTTCACGCAGCACCAGGAGCCGACGGCGCCCCCGTTGGGAGCAGCATGTTCTCAAATTGCGAAAATCACTCTCCAGTTTTCTCTTTATTCTCCTCTGTTCTTGCTAAAGCCATTTTTACAGTTTAAAATTTTTCTCGTTCTCTTTCTATGGAACTCTATGCAAAGGAGGGAATATGGCAGAGAACCCCTTTTCCAAGAAATTTCTTCATGATATGAGGGAGTTGCATCTAGCGTATCGTGCTAAGGCGATTTCAGAGGAAGAGTTTTGCCAACGTGTTGATGAGCTAAAGCAAAAGGAAGCAGCACTACAACAGCCGTTAGCTCAGGTTCTTCTCCAAGAGAAACTTCAGGAAGCAGAAAAAGCTCTTATCCAGGAGATACAGCAAGAAGAGGCGAGAAAGCGCAAGGAGCTTGAAGCTGTTGAGAAAGAGAAGAGAAAAGAGGAGTATTTAAGGCAGATACAAATTAAATTGAAAGAGAGGAAAGAAGAAGAGGAAAAGATAAAGAGGATAAATGAAATATATCGATATAGAGATGACATAGATGCTTATACTGATAAGCTGGAACGGAATGCGCAAAGTTGGCAGTCTCGATATACCTGGCTTCAGATATTTCTGCTTACTTTTTCAGCGGGGACGACAGCACTTGCAGGTATTGAGGGGGTTCCACGTTGGATTGTTGCTGTCACTGGACTCGTTGCAACGATTTCCGGAGGCCTTCTCACCACATTTAAAGTCCAGGACAGAATCTACGCAAGCCGAAAAGCCATTGCAGCGGTCAAATTGGAATGTCAGAAATATGATCGCCGTATTGAAGAATACGAAGGCCTGGACCCTGATGCAGCTTATATTAAATTGAGCAGAGCGATTACAGCGATTCAAGGGGAACAAATGTTGCAAGAGGTAGAGCTCTGGAAACCTAGAAAGGAAGAAAAAGAAGAGAGGGAAGATAGAGATGATAAGGTAAAAGAAGATGAGGAAAATAATGCTGTAAATAAAAAACAAATTGAGCGGGAAGGATCCGAAATGCAAAATAATCAGAATGAAGAAAGTTAGAAGCTGTTAGGATCTCGATCTTGGATGGATGCTACACTATGGCTCTAATGAAAAGAAAGCTCTCTCAGAGTGATGAGGCCGACGAAGGATGGAAGATCACAGGAGCACTGTGGTGCTGGTTTCCGCATGACTTTCCAGAAAGGTTCATCGTGTCTCAACCAACAAACACAGCGCTGGATTGCTGCGGGCTGTTTTGAAGCCAGTGTGCATGATTTTGCCTTGAGGCTCGTGCGGCACCAAGGGCGCAAAAGGCAACCCAGTGCCCTGATTCTTGACAGCCGAACCCTGCAATCCACTTCAGAGAGTGGCGCTCGTGCTGGTACGAAGGAGCCAAACGGTGCACAGGCAGCAAAGTGCACCTTGCCGTGGATACGCTTGGACACCTCTTGACCCTGCTGGTGAGCCCTGCTCATGAACAGGACCGAGACCAGGGGGTCGCTCTGGTGGAACAGGGACAGGGGCTGACGGACCAGAGTGGAGAGGCGGCTTTTGTCGATCAGGCTACAGCGGTGAGGCTCCGCGAGAAGCGGCAGTGCATGCAGGCATGAGCTGGTCGTGGTCACGTTGCCATAGGCAAGGCGAGACGATGTGCTTTTGCGGTGGGTCCGCTCCGCGCCCCTGGGTCAGTCGCTTTTGACGTTTCATCCACGTCGACAGGCGGCTCTCGAAATCGGAGGCATGCTTTGTCTTCCGTCGCGTTTGCTTGCCCTCTACATTTTCAGTCATTCACGTGAGCTGAAGTTGCTAGAAGTGAGGTTCCCACTCGCCGCTTCTGGTCTTCTGGTGAGAAGCTTGGTGTATTGTTCAGCGGTGGGACTGACTGTGGTAGCTGCCGCTCTCGTTGAGCAAAGGGCAACGTGGTGGCAGCATATCATTTCGCCTTTCTCCAAGGCTCTCCTGCCGAGAAATCAGCCTATGCACGTGCAGTCTGCTACGCCCAAATATTCCCTGTCGTCGTAACCTCTGGTGATGTATATTTTCTCTCTCCTCTGGCAATGCTCTCCTCCCTATGCTTATGCGGGCCAGAGGCGGCTGGAACAAATGGCTGAGGCGGCTGCACAAGATGGTATCCGCTATCTTGTCTTGGATCGGGCGGCAATCCTGCATTTGCGCCTGTGACCTATGGCCTTGCAGACATTGTCCTCGCTCCGCTTCCGCTTTGAGAAAAACGGGACCTGATCGTTGGCTTGCCTTGACCTGCAGGTCGTTTCTCACCATTCTCAAGCGTTTGCATGCTGCCAGTCTTTGGTGAGTCCATCTCTCTGAAGGGACCATGGAGGCCTGTGTGGTTCCTTTTTTTATGCCACGCCATCAAGGAGAGCTGAGAGATGGGGATGAGATCTTTTCGCCGCAAGATCTGGTTCTACAGCACATGCGCTGGCATCCTCGCTGCATTCATGTCATCCATGCCTATCATGCCGCGCCCCTCGCTGCTCTCATAGGGAGTCTTTCAGCGGCTTATCTTGCGCCTGCCCTACTGCGGTATGAAGATCGTCAAGCTACTTCTGCGCCTTACGTTTGCTGATAGTCAGACATTGTGGGGGATCGTGGCTCTCTGAGTCAATCCAAGTGTCTTGTTTGCGTCATGTTGCCTATGGCTGGTGATAAGGCTGTGGGCCACAGGACGGAAGCAAGAGGAGCAGAAACAAGACGTGCTGGCTTTGCTCATGCGGGCAACGCTCCTTGCCAGTGGAGGCAAGCCCTGGAAGCCGTTTTGAGAGGAGCCCGAGCATCACCGATCCTGTCTTTTGAGCAAGCTCCCAGTAGCGGTTCTGCGTGGCGCAGATGCACGCTGGTACGGAAGAGAGCTCAACTTGCTGAAGAGGTAACCAGGTTTTTCAGGCCCAACTGCAGAGGCCATGAGAGAGAAGAGAGCGTATCTTTTTCTCTCAACATTGTTTTCCTCCCAAAACATCTCGGGAAGCTGCACAAGCTTGATGCTCATGCGGGAAGCAGGCTGGCTGCTTGAGACAGGTTTCACGTGTTGCAGAGCGGAGATGGCACCATTTCACGATTCAAACACAGAAGTGCCCGATACCCTATCTCTGGTAGGGAAAGAGTGTGTCTCACTCCACTTTCCCTTATGCCTTGACTGTCGATCACAGTGCCCAGCGGTGTAGATCGTATTCTTGCTTGACCTGACTCTGCCTCTCTAAGAGGAGAAGCGTGTTAGTAGCTATCATACGGTATTTTCACCCTCAAGGAATGATGGCAGGTCTGTCACGCTGGGACGTCATGGACAGGTTCTGTCAGGAATAGTTATCGCGTAATACATACAGAATGTGATTTCGCAAGTTTACGCTCTTCATATAGAGAAAAATGGCTTCTAAGTTGGTTGGTGAAAAACAGATACTGCAATACTTGCCTGCAATTGTAATTATAGTGGTACTAGAGGTGTAGCTTGTAGAGGGCCGTGCTACTTATCTATCAGGTAAAAAATATAAAAGTGAATAACTTGACAAAAATACATTCTTGGCTCTATAATTTTTTTGTAGTTAGGCAAGCGCAGCGAGTATTAAATTACCATTATTGTAAGTTCCTTGAATTAGATTGAAAGGAATAAAATCTGAAGCGAAAAGTTTTTATGCTACCTGGATCATTTGAATGTACAAAGGAGTGACTATAGCATGAGATTACCACGTCTGCGTAAACACCTTCTTTGCGTTCCGTATGGGGGAAAACTTGCAATTGGGAGTACACCAGATAGAGCAATCGAAATAGAAGATCCTCCCGCCTTATTGATACGATAAGTGAAGCATGGTGATGGACAGCATAGTATTGCAGAAATCCATGCAAAAATGTGTCAGGATGATTCCTCTGTAACGAGAGACGACATCCAGTGCATTATCGATCAAATAGCAGAGCATATATATTGGAAGATGCAGCAATAGAAATCCCGGCTGAACTTGATTCAAAAATATTGATGAGATAGAGCCAAACGCTTAACTTTCTTTCGAACTTTGACCCTGCTGGTCACCAAAAGCATCATTATCTCTCGACTTCTTCAAGCAACAATATGACTTATAGGCTTAGAGCACTATGCATAAGCTTTGAGCCAAAGAGGAGACTGGATGCATGAAAGCCTCTTCAACAGATCTTAGAGAACGAGTGGTGCGTGCCGTGGAAGAAGGCCGTCCGCGCGAAGAAATCGTCCATCTTTTTGGTGTTTCTTGCGCCACCATCAAACGGTATGCGAAACAACAACGAGAGACCGAAGAACTGACTCCCAAGGCTATTCCAGGTCGCCCAGCCACGAAAGGAGATGCTTGACAGGCAGGCCTATGGAGTCAACTGGAAGCTCATCGGGACGCAACGCTTGCTGAGGACCGTCATATTTGGGAAGCTATGCAGAACCAGCAC
>NZ_QKUF01000035.1 GCF_003253565.1 Thermosporothrix hazakensis | reverse complement strand
GTGACCGGGTCCATCCAGCTGCCGGAAGGGGTAGAGATGGTGATGCCTGGTGACAACATCGAGATGACGGTGGAGCTGATAAACGGTATCGCAATGGAAGAGGGCGTGAAGTTCGCCATCCGCGAAGGTGGACGTACCGTCGGTGCTGGCTACTGCACCCAGGTTATCGAATAAGAAGAACTTTCACACGTGGACGCTACTGCCTGGCGGATGCGTCCACGTTGTTTCGCTAGCAGACGGTCACTATCCACTCAGGCTGTAGTGGCAAGCCAAGCACGAAACGTTAACGGAGAAAGTCATGGCTAAAGGCAAAGAAAATCGTATTGTGGTAACGCTGGCTTGCACAACCTGCAAGAGCCGCAACTATACCACTTCGAAGAACAAGAAAAACAATCCAGATCGCCTTGAACTGAGGAAGTTCTGTACCACCTGCCGGGTACATGTTCCTCATCGTGAAACCAAGTAGGGTCGTAAAGTACTCGCTACTCAACTAGTGATGTCTAACTAGTACGACGGTCGCTACTGATCGGGAAAGGCTAAACGTGGCAAACAAGATGGCCGAAAAGAAGAAGAGTACTAGCCAGAGCCAAGTGGCAGCCTCGAAAAGCGGCAGTGAAAAAGGGGCGGCTAGAAGCGCCAGAACAGCACCGAGGACGAGCAAACAAGAAGGAAAGTCGGCTCGTAAGGGAAAAAATACCTTACTGGGTCGTTTCCGCAGTACTCGTTTCGGCGGCTTTATCTACGATGCCTATTATGAGCTCCGCTATAAAGTAACATGGCCTTCCTTTCAGCAGGCAAGGAACATGACGATAGCGGTCTTAATTATCTCTGGTGTGGTTGGCTTATTGCTGTGGCTAGTTGACACAGGACTATATTATCTGTTCATCCAGCTTATTGGCGGCGGTAAATAGCTTCGTCACCTGGAAACCAGAAGGGGAAAGCCGTGTTTACTGAACATACCGGTGAGGAAAAAGAGAAATCTGGCGAGAAAACCGGTGAACCGGCCTGGTATGCAATTCACACATATTCAGGCTACGAGAACAAGGTCAAGAGTCACCTCGAAGCCCGTATTGCGTCGATGGACATGAAGGGCAAGATCTTTCGTGTGATTGTGCCGATGGAGGAAGAGGTTGAGATCAAGCAAGGCCAACGGCGTACGGTCCAGAGAAAGGTCTTCCCCGGCTATGTGCTGGTTGAGATGATTATGAGCGACGAAGCGTGGTATGTCGTTCGTAATACTCCTGGTGTCACAAGCTTTGTGGGTTCGGGGAACAAACCGGTTCCCCTGCAAGAACACGAGATCAAATCGATCTTGAAGCAGGTAACGAAAGAGTCCGAGAAACCCAAAGCCAAAGTCAGTTTCACGAAGGGCCAGAGTGTTCGCGTTATCGATGGTCCCTTTGCTGATTTCATTGGCACGGTAAGCGATCTGAATATGGATAAGAACAAGGTCACTGTTCTGGTCTCTTTCTTCGGTCGTGAAACCCCCGTGGTACTGGACTTCCTGCAGGTAGAAAAGATCTAGCGACTTTTTGACGGTTTTACCAGACACGTACGTACGAAAGAACGATTGTTTGAGTTGAGTCGGCCCGGTTCTAAGGGCTGGATCTCGCATAAGCAAGACACAACCGTACCGATAGACAATCGGGAACGGACAGGGGATTTCCCCTGACAATTGCAGAAATGCTTCTGGACCGGCCGCTTCTCCTTATGAATGCGGCGACTGGACGAAGCAAGCATCCTCGCCCAGGGGCGAGAAACCTGTCAATTGGTACATGTTGTAGAGGTATCTTGAGGAGTTTGAGCAACCTATGGCAAAGAAGATTAAGGCTGTAGTACGCCTACAGATTCCAGCAGGTAAGGCAAATCCTGCTCCTCCGATCGGTACAGCGCTTGGCCCTCACGGCGTCAACATCATGATGTTCGTGAAAGAGTATAACGCGCGTACAGCGGACAAAGCGGGCATGATTATCCCTGCTGATATTACGATTTACGAAGATCGCTCGTTTACTTTTGTTACCAGGACTCCCCCCGTTTCCTATCTGCTGAAGAGCGCGGCGGGTCTTGAAAAGGGTTCTGCTGCCCCCAACAAAGATAAAGTGGGCACGATCTCCCGCGAGAAACTGCGCGAGATTGCAGAACTGAAGATGCCGGATCTGAACGTCAATAGCATTGAAGCGGCTGAGAATACAATTGCCGGCACTGCCCGCAGCATGGGCATCACGATCGAATAAGAAGATGCAGGCTACCCGGTAGTCACTGCGGCTTATAGCCTCAAGGAGGGCACACGAGAGAATGGCGAAAAATCAACACGGAAAGAAGTATCTGGAGGCCGCCAAGCTCGTCGACGAGACGAAGTTGTACGAGCCCCAGGAAGCTATCTCACTCCTCAAGAAGCTCAACTACGTAAAATTTGACCCTACGGTCGAGATTCATATGAAGCTCGGCGTTGACCCGCGCCATGCTGATCAGATGGTGCGTGGTGTGGCGAATCTCCCCGCCGGAACCGGTAAAGAAGTGAAAGTCCTGGTGTTCGCGCAGGGTGAGAAGGCGAACGAAGCTGCGGCCGCTGGCGCTGATTTCGTGGGTCTCGATGATCTGGTAAAGCAGATCGAGGAAGATTGGTTCGGTTTTGATGTCGCAATCGCGACTCCCGACGTCATGGCAAAGATCAGCCGCCTCGGTCGTAAACTTGGCCCTCGTGGCTTGATGCCCAGCCCGAAAGCAGGGACCATCACATTTGATCTGGCGAAGACTATCCGCGAAGTAAAGGCCGGTCGCGTCGAATTTAAAGTCGACCGCACTGCCCTGCTTCATATTCCTGCCGGAAAGCTTTCGTTCAGCGAAGATGCCTTGATGCAGAACCTTGCCTCTGTCGTTGATGCGGTCGTTCGTGCTCGACCCTCCGGCGCAAAGGGCACCTATGTGAAGAGCATTGTGTTGACATCAACGATGTCACCGAGCGTCCGTCTGGATGTTCCGTCTGCTCTGGCGCTCAAAGTCTCATAATCGCGCCACCCTGCCGCACCCGTACCGATCGGGCTATCGGGAACGGGAAAGGGATCTTCCCTGGCAGGTGAAGTAGAGAATGCTTCTGAGCAGGCTGTAGCGCGTGTATACTCTGGCCTGCTGGAAAGAAGAAGCCCTGCCATGAAAGGCAGGACATGCCCCGCCTGATCTTCGGGTCGGGTGTTGTACGCGGCTCATGCAACTGAAGACAGCAAGTATGCTTTTAGAGCATGTAAATGATATGCCAGATGGCGTATCGGCTTGCCGAGGGATTGTTTGCCATACTGTTTGCGTTTCGGCTGGCGGCACTGCAAGAAAGAATATGCCGTGAATGTGCTTGAACGCACGCACAAAACAAGAATCTCTCTCTGCCTTCGGTTGCACTGACCGAAGGCTTTTTTCATGGCAAATTCGCAAGTATTAGGGAAGAAAGGAGGGAGAGCTCCCATGCCTACAGAGGCAAAGGCCCAGAAGATCGAGGAACTTGCTGAGAAACTGAATCGTGCCAGCATCGCTATTTTGATGCAGACGCAGGGCCTCTCCGTTAAGGATATGAACGACCTGCGCAAGAAGCTGCGCGACGTCAATGTTGAGCTTTCGGTGGCGAAGAACACGCTGCTGCGTATCGCTGCTGAGCGCAATAACATGACCGAGGTCGATAAGAATATCTTCAATGGTCAGACCACTGTTGCTTTCGGGTATGATGACGAGGTCGCTGCTGCGAAAGCAGTTGTTGACTTTGTGAGCGGTTCTAAGATCGCTGTTTTAAAGTCCGGGATTCTCTCCGGTCGCTCACTGTCCGCCGAGCAAATTGAGGGTATTGGTAAACTCAAAGGCGGCAAGAATCAGACAAAGGCCGAGGTTGTCGGCACCATTCAGGGACCACTGTCGAACTTCTATGGTTTGATCAGTGCTCCTCTGCGCGATCTTGCATATGTTTTCCAGGCAAGAGCTGACCAGTTGCAAAAGGGTGAAGCTGCCCAGTAATTCATTTGGAGGTTAAAAAATGTCCGCAGTCGAAAATATCATTGCAGAAATTGAAAAGTTGAACGTTCTTGAGCTCGTTGAGCTGAGCAAGACCCTTCAGGAGAAGTGGGGCGTGAGCGCTGCTCCTGCTGCCGTTGCCGTTGCTGCTCCCGCAGGTGAGCAGGCTGCTGCTCCCGCAGTTGAGGAGAAGACCGAGTTCGACGTTATCCTGTCCGAGGTTGGCCCCAACAAGATCAACGTCATCAAAGCCGTGCGCGAAATCACCGGTCTCGGCCTCAAAGAGGCAAAGGCTGTTGTCGACGAGGCTCCGAAACCCGTCAAAGAGGGTGTCTCCAAAGAAGAGGCAGACAGCATTGCTGCCAAGCTCCAGGAGGCAGGCGCAAAGGCAACCATCAAGTAAGATGGTCCTTTCTGCAGGGAGATCCCGCCGGTTGGGCCGGGCTCCCTGCGTCGCTTTTCCTGCATAGAACATATCAGATACCGGGGAAGTAATTGCACCCGTAGGCCGGTCATGTTATAATGCAGAAGATATTGTGTTGCAAGTATTCATCCTTCGTTGGAGGAGGTGAACAAGAAGCGTGGCTTTAACTGTCGAAAAAAAGAACGAAATTATTGAGAATACCCGTGTACATGAGACCGATACCGGTTCTCCTGAGGTGCAGGTTGCACTGCTGACCGAGCGCATTCGTCAGCTTGGTGCTCATCTGGATGCACATAAGCATGACCTTCATTCACGTCGTGGTCTGAAGATGCTTATTGGTCAGCGCCGCCGTCTACTTACCTATTTGAGTAAGAAGAGCCCGGATCGCTATCGCGCTTTGATCGAAAAGCTTGGCCTGCGCCGCTAATCACGGGGTCGCTGTGGATGCGGTCGGCGCACAAAGGCAAGCGCCATTCTGTTCATGCCCGACCGCTGCTCCATTTTCCCCCCACCTAGCAAAAGTGAGTATTTGCGGTTTCTGGAAGAAGAGGGAAGTACGGAAAGCGAAGAACGCATTAGAAGAGGACCTTTCTCCATATCGAGCAGAAAAAAAAGAAGCACACCAGGATCGAGAATGGTTTTGCAGTACGAGACTGAAGATTTCCCGAGAACATGTTTATGTAACTACACCCAGGCCCTGGCGTAAGATGGAGAGTTCCCAGAGACGAGAACAAGAGTATATTGGTTTTAAACGGTTAGATTTGTTTAGGTTAGGGTGCCAATAAGTCGGAGGCAATATGATTCACCGTCAAGAAGCTGTCATAGGCGGCCGCGTCATGAGTATAGAAACAGGCCGCGTGGCTGAGCAAAGTAGTGGCGCAGTGCTGGTTCGTTATGGAGATACTGTGATACTGGCAACTGCCGTCGGAAGCGACGAACCGCGAGAAGGTATTGATTTTTTTCCATTAACTGTTGATGTTGAAGAGCGTATGTACGCTGCCGGTAAGATCCCCGGTGGTTTTATCAAACGTGAAGGGCGTGCTACTGAACACGCAATCCTCGCCAGCCGCCTGGCTGACCGTCCCCTTCGTCCTCTCTTCCCGAAAGGATATCGCAACGATGTCCAGGTTGTGATCACTGTCCTTTCTGTTGACCAGGAAAACGATCCCGATATTATGGGCATCGTTGGCGCGTCCGCTGCTCTCTCCATTTCCGATATCCCCTTCGCCGGTCCGGTTGGCGCGGTTCGTATCGGCTATATTGATGAGCAGCTGGTTATCAACCCCCTTGAGTCTCAGATGGAGCAGAGCAAGCTCGATCTGGCAATCGCCGGTACTGCTGACGCCATTATGATGGTTGAGGCTGGCGCGAAGGAAGTTCCCGAAGAAGTTATACTGGAAGCGCTCCGTGTCGGTCATGAGGCTATCAAAGATCTGATCAAGATGCAGGAGAAGCTGGTTCAGGTATGTGGCAAACCGAAAAAGGTGTTTGAACCCGCTCCTGTTGATGAAGAGCTTCAGCGCAAGGTTGCCGAGTTTGTACTACCTCGCTTTGAAACTGCGGTAAACAACCCTGATAAGACAGCTCGCTCCGCTGCCCTTAATCAGGTGCAAGACGAGCTGCTTACCGAGCTAGGAACTGAGTATCCTGACCGCCTGAAGGAAATTATTGCGTTCTATGAGAAAGAACTGAAATCCTATGTTCGCAATATGATCCTCGATCAAGGTGTACGCCCGGATGGTCGCGATACAAAGACGATTCGTCCAATCACTTGTGAAGTTGGTCTGCTGCCCCGTACACATGGTTCAGCCCTCTTTACACGCGGTCAAACACAGGTGTTGAGCGTGGTAACGCTTGGCTCACCCGGAGAAGAGCAGGTACTTGATGGTCTGGGTCTGAGCGAGAGCAAGCGCTTTATGCATCACTACAACTTCCCACCCTTCTCAACTGGCGAAAGCAAGCCCTTGCGCGGACCCGGACGCCGTGAAATTGGTCATGGCGCGCTGGCCGAGCGTGCGGTTGCTCCCGTCATTCCTTCAGAGGGCGAGTTCCCCTACACGATTCGCGTCGTCTCTGATGTGCTTTCGTCTAATGGCTCAACGTCGATGGGCTCCGTGTGTGGTACAACGCTTGCACTTATGGATGCCGGCGTGCCCATTCATGCTCCCGTTGCTGGCGTTGCGATGGGCCTGATTACCGGGGAGGGTGAGCGCGAAGGGAAGTTCGCTATCCTGTCCGATATCCAGGGCATTGAGGATGCATTAGGCGACATGGACTTCAAGGTTGCTGGTACCGCGGATGGTATTACGGCCTTGCAGATGGATATTAAGGTCAAAGGCATTACTCCTGAGATTATGGCGCAGGCGCTGGCACAGGCGCGTGAGGGCCGTATGTTCATCATGGAGAAGATGCTTGATACCATCGATGCCCCGCGCGAAGCCCTGTCGACCTTTGCTCCACGTATCCAGACGGTCAAGATCAATCCCGATAAGATCGGGACAGTTATTGGACCGGGCGGAAAAACGATTCGCAAGATTCAAGACGAGAGCGGCGCGAAAATCGATATCGAGGATGATGGCACTGTCAATATCTCCGCAACCTCCGGTGAGGCGATGCAGACAGCGATCGATGCTGTGCGTGCGCTGACCGAGGATGTCGAGGTTGGACGCATCTATACCGGTACCGTTCGGCGCCTTGTTGACTTTGGCTGTTTTGTTGAGATTCTCCCCGGTAAGGAGGGTCTGGTTCGGACCTCGCAGTTGGCTGATTATCACGTGTCTCGCCCGGAGGACGTTGTCTCTGTCGGCGATCAGATCACGGTCATGGTCATTGAAGTTGACTCGCAGGGACGTATCAACCTTTCTCGCCGTGCTGCACTCAGCGGAGAGCTCCCTTCCCCGAGCGAGCTGGAAAGTGAACGCGGTCCTTCGCGTGGTGGTCGTGGCGGTGGCCGCGGCGGCTATAGCGGTGGTGGCGGTGTTCCCGGTGGTCGCATGGGAGGTGGCGGCTACAATGAGCGTGGCGGCGGCTACGGCGGAGGCGGCGGAAGAGGCTCCTATGGCGATCGCTATGGTGATCGTGGTGGCTATGGCCAGCGTCGCCCTATGGGGGGTGGCACCAGTCGCCCGGGCGGCGGACGCCGTGAGGGTGGCTACGGTCAGCGCCCCGGAGATCGTCGCTGGTAGGCTCGCTCTTCCTGCGGAATAGCAAGCAAAAAGATTTTTGGGGGAGACAAGGAAAGCCTGTTTTCCTGTCTCCCCCTTACTGGCAACCTCATTGATAGTTGGGAAAAGGGGTAAAAGTTATGTCGACGGAGGAGATTCTACAAGAAGTAGCGCTGGAAGTCTCCACGTGTTCAAAATGTAACCTTTGTAAGGGTCGGAAGCGGGCCGTGCCAGGCGAAGGAAACCCCAATGCCAGAGTCCTATTTATTGGTGAAGGTCCGGGTTATCACGAAGATCAGCAGGGACGCCCCTTTGTTGGACCTGCCGGACAATTTCTAGATGAATTGCTGGCAAGCATCAACTTGAAACGTTCTGATGTTTTCATTACCAATGTTGTCAAATGTCGTCCCCCCTCGAATCGTGATCCACTTCCTGAAGAGATAACCGCCTGCAATGACTATCTCGATCGTCAGATTGCCGCTCTGAAGCCCCAGGTGATTGTGACATTGGGTCGCTTCTCGATGGCGAAATTTTTCGGCAACGCGAAGATCAGCGCTATTCATGGACGTGCCCAGAAGAAAGATGGATATATTTGCATTGCAATGTATCATCCTGCTGCCGGGCTCCATCAGGCAAGCCTGAAAAACGTGATCCGCGAGGACTTTAAGAAGATCCCACTCGTGATTGCTGAAGCTGAGCGGATGAAGGCAACAGCCCCGAAAGAGGCCGGTACTTCTGCCCCGAAAGAGGAACCACCTCAGCAATTATCACTTTTCTAGTCTGTGAGAAGCCTGTGGGAAGTAAGCCGCAGGTTTTCTTTTTGGCTCGCTGCCTCCGAAGGAATGCCCTGCGGAGGCAGAAACGGCTATTGGCTTTTATTCCCCGGGAAGGGCGACATCCAGCACAAAAGCGTCAACTGCGGTTATTTTGCCCCGCCAGTATGGAACGGTCAACTGACTCCCTGCGCTGATAATAGTGGCATCACGCAGGTGCAGATATTCAAACAGAATTGGCAGGCCAGCAGGCCCGATTTCCGGTTGATCCTCTGGGGGAATCAGGTTGGAATACAGGTCTTCCAGCAACTCCGCTGCCTGCGGTGCCTGCTGAAGCCTTTCTCTGATCGAGGTGATATGCGACTCGACATATGCTCTGGTACTGATCAGTGTGCCGAAGATCAGCACCCCATGCATCTGAAGCATGATAGGAATCTCTCCGTTTTCCCGCTCGACCAGCTTGACCCAGACCTGTAAAGAGATATCGTGATCGCCGTATGACTTGAGCCACAGGTTTCGGCGTTCGGTGCGTGTAAGTGGTCGATAGTTTGGATCGACCGCAGGTGGCTGTTCTGGTTTATCAGCCATAATAGCGAAACCTCCCAAATAGCTTGTATGCCTTTGCCAACCCGGCAAAGAAACCAACATATTTACGCATATCATATCGCTCAAAGCAAGAGAGGCACCAGCATAGTGGTGCCTCTCTTTGATCTGTATGTTCCCGGTTGCTTACGGCTTCTTGTCGTCCTTTTTCGGGGGCGTACACGGTTTCCCGTTCTGGTCCTTCCCGTTGACACAGGTTGCGGTCGGGACGTAGTAGTTCGAGCCGTAGATGGTTGGCTGCAAGCTATCAATCATCCAGTCCTCGTTGACAGGATCGCCTGCTCCCGGAAGGAGCCCGGTGTAATTGGAGACGGGCACTTTATGCACGTTTCCTGGCGGGGTGAAGCCATCCATTGGGAAGTTATACTTCTTCGAGGCGTAGTCCATCACCTGATTCCAGATCGGGCCTGCACCTGTCAGACCGATGACGTCATGCATCTCGCTGTTATCGCTGTTTCCTGCCCAGACACCGACGGTCAGATATGGTGTATAACCGATCGTCCAGTTATCTTTGAAGCTATCGGTCGTACCGGTTTTCACTGCTGCCGGACGGCCATCAGGCAACTCAAGATCGTTTCCGGGTGGGAATTCCAGGTAACGAGCCTCTTTATCTGAGAGCATATCGCTGATCATGAAGGCAACTTCAGGCTTGACGACCTGCTGACCTTGCGGCTTTTTGGGATCGTACTGATAGATGGTTCGTCCCTGGTTGTCGACAATCTTGAGAATAGAGACCGGTGGAACGCGCTTTCCTTTGTTGGCGAAAACAGCATATGCGCCGGTCATCTCATACAGCGATGCCTCTTTTGCACCGAGTGCCAGCGATGCGCCGGTGTTTTTTGGATCTACTTTGGCAACGGTGTCAATTCCCAGACGTCCGGCCATGTTCAGCACGTTGGGAATACCCGCGAACATTACTGTGTCAACCGCGGAGATGTTGAACGAGTTTCCGAGCGCTTTTCGGGCGGTCATCGGAATATTGGTGCGGAACTGACGGTCATAGTTCTGCGGGGTGTACCAACCGTTGACGCCGTTCCCATCAGGATAGGGATAGAGCGTTTCTCGGTCTGGCAGGATCATGCCAGGATACCAGCCCATCTCAAAAGCGGTTGCATAGACGATAGGCTTGAAGGATGAGCCCGGCTGCCTGAAGGTCTGGGTGACAGCATTCACCTGCCCTTGCGCTTCTGGCGTTGAGCTGTTGTAATTGACGCTTCCGTTCATTGCCAGAATCTCGCCAGTGCGTGGATTCATGACCATGACTGCCGCATTGTTCACGTTCCGATCCCGGCTCAGGACGGTATAGACGCCGTTCAGCTTATCATACGTTTCCTCGTAGAGGTTTGAATAGGTGATCTGCTCTACCTTCTTTTCCAGATCAAGATCAAGGGAAGTGTAGATGCTATAACCACCATTGCGCAGATTTTCGGGACCGAGCACCTGGGCAAGCTGATCAATGACAAAGTTGACAAAGTGAGGTGCCTGCATTTTCTGCTGCGATGAGTGAGAGACAAACTTGAATTTTTTCATCTCATCGGCAGCTTGCTTTGCTTGCTGCTCGGTGATCTTTTTATCGCGCAACAGCGAGGCCAGCACCTGTTGCTGACGCTTCAGGGCATTCTCTTTGTTGTAGATTGGGTTCAGCGTGGTCGGGCTATTTGGCAGGCCCGCTAGCAGCGTTGCTTGCCCCAATGTCAGCTGAGCGACTGCCGGGATGCACGTATTGGTTTTCTTGTCACATTTTGGCTTCAGACCGAAGTAGTCCTGTGCTGCCGCCTCAACGCCGTAGTTAATATTGCCGTAGTTGACGGTGTTGAGGTACATTTCCATAATCTTCCATTTCGGGTACTGCTGATTGAGTCCTGCCGCAAGGAAGATCTCCTGTATCTTTCGCTCGGGTGTACGAGGCAGCCCTTCAAAAAGCTGGACTTTTATAAGCTGCTGTGTAATCGTGCTACCACCGCCCGCAGAACCGCCGCTGGTGATTGCACGGCCAATACCCTGGAAGTCAAACCCGGGGTTCTCCCAGAACGATTTATCCTCAACCGCTACTGTGGCCTCAACGAGCAGCGGCGAGATATTTTTGTAGTCAACATATGTGCGTCGGCCTTTGCCGATCTGCTTGTCATAGAGATCATACAGTGGCTTGCCGTTGCGGTCATAGATATGGGTTGTCTGGAAAAGTGAGTGATCCGCGATGCCTTGAAGCTGAGGCAACTGCGCCTGATAGTAAGCAAAAGCTGCGCCTCCTCCTCCCGAGGTTAAGACGATGAGGATCAAAAGGATAATCACGGCAATACGCGCAAGCAGCGGAAAGCGTTTTCCTTCTTTGCGTTCCTTACGCCGTTTCTTGACGATCATGACGCGGTTCACACGCGCTCGACGCTCCGCAAAGTCTTCGGCGCTTTCAAAAACGTCATCGCTGCGAACCGGAGGCATGCCCTGCTGTAGTGATAGATCGGTGCCGTTATCCTGGCCCGGGGGCGGCGTTGTTGGCAATGTATGCCCCGGCACTTTAGAAGAGGGTTGCGGAACCGGTTGGTGCTCCAGCAAAACCGTATTCTGGGCCGCAAGTGCATCAGCATTTTTTGGCAAGGACGAGCGTTCAATGGCGGCTGTCTTTTGTTCCGAAATATCAGCCAGTTTCCCGGGTTTCTCTTCGCTCGATATCTTCGTTATGCTGACTGTATCCTGCTCTGCGATATCCGCTTTGCCCGATTTTTGTGGCGCTGCGGCTTTGGGAATAGCTGTTGTTTTCTGCTCAGCAATATCAGCCTGCTGCTTTGATTTCTCTTCTCCACCCTTTTCGGTGTGTGGCGCCTGCTTCTCTGGCTGCTTGCTTGAACCGGATGCAAGACCAGGAGAAGAGGGTGTTTGCGCCGGACGCCTGGGAATCGCTGGACGACCGGCATTTTGCTGACCGGACTTCTGCGCGTTCTCTGCTTTGGGTGCTGGCTTCTGCTCCTCCGCAGTCAAACCGGGAGAGGATGGCGTATTCTGCACAGGGCGTTTGGGGATGGCAGAAGCGACACTTTTCTTCTCCGCCTGCTGCGGTGTTATGCGCACCGTTGCCTCATCAGAAGAGCTGGCGATGCCGGGAGAAGAGGGCGTTTTGGGTGTAGAGCGATCCGCTTCAGATACGCTTTTGCCCTTTTGCTCTTCCCGGCTAGAGGCAATGGGACCACCAGGGCGCCTGGGAATAGGCGCAGCCGTTCTCCCTGCCTGTGGTGCTGGCTGTTCCTTCTTCTCAGAGGAAACCGCTTTTTCCGTATCCGAAGAGCCTGTTTTCTGCCCTTTCAGAGTATCAGAACCCTGCGTTGATTCTTCCTTTTTCGCCGTTATGCTCTCTTTTTCTTGCCTATCCTCCTGTTTTTGAACAGGTGAGGAAGGAGAAACGGGTTTGGTATGCTCATTTGCTTTTTCAGGTTGTTTGGTTTCTCCTTGAGATGGAGTTGCAGTCTGTTTCTCCTTTTCATTTGAAGTGGAGGGCATAGAATCGGCTTTTTCTATATTATTTTTTTTATGGCCTTCTATGGACATAGTAGTATATATCCCTTCCTGGCAAGTGTGGGTTTTCAAGGGTTATGACAAATGCCGGGTCTCTTTCTCCTTTGTCCGCACCGCATCCCAGATCACTATGTTCCCCGCAAGTGAAAGTGAGTAAGTGAGGAAAAACGATAACCCACACAGACAAAAAGACGCCTGACTGAGAATAGTTCTAGAATATGAAACCCTTAACACATATCGACGACTATAACGTTTTGAGAGATTGTTTTGTTGTAAGTCTGGTACTATGAGCTAGCCGGTGTAATCGGCATGGCTACCAGGAATGTTCTTGTGTTGTCATTGTGATGGAGATAGGCGCGTTGTCCGGCCTCCACGCTGAGGAAAGCATCTGCGCTTTCGATCCTGGAACGGATCAACGACCCGCTCTCTATTTGTTAGAACGATTCTATTGATCGAATGGAACAGTTTTCTGAAGCGAATCCTGATGAGCGAAGAACGAGCCTTCTGAAGAGATATATGGTAATATGGTGTATGATAGTTGGCCAGGGTTCTCTAGTGCAGAATGACAAACTGGTGGTAGGCTTGAAACAGGAAGTTCGGAAGACGAAGCCGTTATGCTCATGGAACCACGGGTCACCAATCATTGTAGTGAGATTGAAACAGCGAAATGAGCTGTTGTGTGCTTCCCTCTCAGAGTTGCTGAGGGCTAAAAGACTGAGATACTGTTTGTAAGCAGGAAAGTGTGGGGATCGGTTCTGTGTCTGAAACAAGAGATAAGTTGTTAAGCGATAAAGAAATAGCCTCGCTCGATTTAACCAATGTCCGGGATTTGCGAACGCTGTTATTCGCTCATCAGATGCGTCCCAATAAATCGTTCGGGCAGAATTTTCTGATCAACCGTGGCATTCTGGAACAAATTGTTGCCGCGGCAGAGCTACAGAAAGATGAGCAAGTGCTGGAAGTCGGCGCAGGAACCGGGGTTCTGACACGTGAACTGGCTCTCCATGCTGAAAAAGTGGTCGCGGTAGAACTGGAACGGGACATGTTGGCCCTGCTGAGAAGAACGACTGGGCATCTGCCGAACGTGGAACTGGTTGCGCAAAATATGCTCTTCTTGAATCCCGATCATTCCTTTGAGGGTAAGCCATACAAGCTTGTTGCTAACCTTCCTTATTATCTGACTGCCGCCGCCTTCCGGCATTTCCTGCAAGATGTGACGCATAAGCCGCGTCGGTTGGTTGTCATGGTTCAGCTCGAAGTGGCACAGAGAGCTGTGGCTGAACCGGGGGATTTGAGCTTGCTTGGTGTCAGCATTCAGTTTTTTGGCAAGCCCAGGATCATTACGCGGGTACCGGCTCAGGCGTTTTATCCTGCCCCAAAGGTTGATTCAGCTGTCTTGCAGGTGGATGTTTATGATGAAGTACCGCTTGCGCCAGAAGAGCAGAAGCGCTTCTTTAAGCTTGTACAGGCGGGGTTTTCAGAAAAGCGTAAGCAGATTCATAATGCGCTGGCCCGGGGGCTACATCTGAAAAATGAGGAGGTTCGTGGCTGGTTAGCTGCCGCACAGATTGATCCGATGCGCCGTGCTGAGACCTTGAGTATCGATGAATGGCTTCAGCTCTGGCGGGTGACAGAAGCTGGTAGCCCCACTGTGGGCACAGATATGCTATCATAAGAGCGGTACAGGTAAACTGCATATGCAGAAATTTCCTCTTCGTATGAGGAATTTTCTTTGTTTTTGCAACAAAGAGCCATCCGAAACGTTTAACTGTTAAAATCTATTTTGCAGTGAAGAAGTGTAGCGAGACCTATGTCAATAGAGGAGCAGTTCTGCGAGAGCTGTGGGGCCGCCAATCCGGCTGAGGCACGCTTCTGCCAGTTTTGTGCTGCTCCACTCCCGTTTAAACATACAACTGGAACACTCCCGGAACAAACCCTGCTTAATGGGCGGTATCAACTTGAATTCCGCATCGGTCAGGGGGGAATGGGCGCTGTCTATAAGGCGTCTGATACCCGTTTCAATAATCGCCCTATCGCGATTAAAGAGATGAGCCGCGCTGGGCTGACCGGTAGCAGTATTAAAGAAGCCGAGGAGTCATTCGAGCGAGAAGCACAGCTTCTGGCTGAGCTTTTACATCCCAATTTGCCCCGTATCTATGACCATTTTAATGAAGGTGAGCGCTCATACCTCGTGATGGATTTTATCGAGGGTGAGAGCCTGGAAGATACGCTTGAAAAGGCAAATGGCGGTCCTCTTGAGCTTGAGCGGGTGCTGAACTGGGCAAAACAGCTCTGTGACGTTTTGTCCTATCTGCATAATCATCAACCGCCGATCATCTTCCGCGATCTGAAGCCGTCAAATGTGATGATCAGTGGAAATGGACATATCTATTTGATAGACTTCGGCATTGCACGCGTTTTTAAGCCCGGGCAGGCCCATGATACGATTGCGCTTGGTTCACCCGGCTATGCTGCTCCTGAACAATATGGGAAAGCCCAGAGCACTCCACGCTCCGATATTTATAGCCTGGGGGCGCTTCTTCACCAGTTGTTGACGGGAGTTGATCCAAGCGATCAGCCGTTCTTCTTCAAGCCCGCAAGTGAGTTGAATCCGCAGGTTCCACAGGAATTATCTGACCTGCTTCAACAGATGCTGAATATGGATTCGGCGTTGCGTCCAGAAAGTGCTGAAGTGGTGCTCGAAACAATCCGACGGATCGAGCAACAGCAGGTAAGTGGCGAGACCTATGGGCTCTCGGCGATCAATACACCACGTTCAATACCGGTCTCTAATCCGGTTGTTGTGACCCGGACCAGGCAACCTGAAACGGACCGTCTGTTGCAGGATGCCTACCGCCTGTATTCTGAACGACGGATCAAGGAAGCACTGGAAGCCTATGACCGACTGATTCAGGTTGATGGCTCCAATGTACAGGCGTGGCAGGGCCGAGGGCTAACGCTGGCGATGTGGGGCAGGCATCAGGAAGCCTTGCAGGCATTTGAACGCGCCTTGCAGGTAGACCCCAATTTTGTTGGGGCGCTAAACAGCAAGGGAGCCGCGTTGAATCGTTTACGCCGTAATCAAGAGGCGCTCGATGCCTTTGATAAAGCGATCTTACTGGACAGAGCAAACGCTGTTGCCTGGAATGGAAAAGGGGCTGCCCTCAGCGCACTGGGTCGACATGAGCAGGCGCTTCATGCATTCGATCAGGCGTTACAGTATGATCCGAGTATGGCGCTGGCCTGGGCAAATAAAAGTCTGGTCCTGCGACATCTTAAACGGTATCAGGAGGCGCTTGATGCGGCGGAAAAGGCGCTGAACTATGATAGCAATGCAGCCGCCAATTGGAACAATAAAGGGCTGATTCTCTATGAAATGGGACGGCTCAAAGAGGCCAGTGTGGCCTATCAAGAGGCGCTGCGGCATGACTCTCGTTTCGCTCCCGCGTATTATGGTATGGGCAACGTACTGTACGCACAGCAACGCCTGAAAAGCGCGCTGGAACAGTACGAGCAGGCGCTTCAGTTCGATCCCTATTATGTGAAGGTCTGGGAGCGCAAAGGGCAGATTCATTATGAGATGGGAGCATATGCGAGAGCGCTTTCTGCATTCGATCGTGCTTTACAACTCGATCGAAACTACGCGCTGGCATGGAACGGCAAAGCGAATGTCTTGAGCCATCTGGGGCGCTATCAGGAAGCGCTGGCTGCCTATGATGAGGCGCTGCGGCTGAACCCGAATGCGGCTGCTACCTGGAACGGAAAAGGCAATGTCCTGTATCGTCTGAACCAGTACAGGCAGGCGCTCGATGCCTATGATCGTGCTCTGATCCTGAACCCACGCATGGTTTCAGCCCTCCATAATAAATCGTTGATCTTAAAACTGATGGGGCGGTATGGTGAGGCCCTGATAGCCGCAGATGAAGCGATCAGGCTCGCGCCAAATGATCCCGATAACTGGCTGCGAAAAGCCGAGGCGCTTCGTAAGTTATATCGCCGGCGTGAGGCGCGTGCCGCGGAAGAGGAAGCCGCTCGCCTGCGTGGGGGCATGTAGCGAACGAGGAAGAAGACCAAAAAAGGAGACAGGGCCAGCACATTCTTGCCAGCCCTGTCTTTTCGTTTCTCCTCCTAGCGGAGTTTACGGGCAACCTGGTTCTGAATCACGATTCTTTCGCTGGTGCTGGAAACAATCGCGTCGGCAGGAAAGGTCTTTGTTCTGCTAGAACCCTCAGGGGTGATTTCGAGCGCGCCCAGGCGCAGTGCCACCAGAGGCTCAGTGGCAAGCCAGATATCACTAACTCTGCCGAGAACGTTGTCCTTTTCGTCCACAACCGGGCGTCCGATCAATGCTTCACTCTGGGGATGTGCTGGCAGGAGTCTGATGAGCATGTTTTCGTTAGCTATAGTTACTCGATCGCTTTCCAGCCGCTTGAGTGCCATGACTGGCAGCGCATAATCTCCCTCTACACGTGTGCGCACGCGCAGAGCATTGATCGCGCCTGTATCTTCCTCAAAGTAAAAATCAACGATGGTTCCCAGTGATTTACCCAGTTTCGGGACATATACTGCACGGTTGCGCAGATCCGCCCACTTGATCAATGTATTATTGTTCACCGGTAATACTCCTCAAAAAAGAGATAATGACCTGGAAACATCTGTTTCCCTGTCCATCTGGCTCCAGGCCTGGACAAGCAGCATGCGCTGTTGCGGGTATGAAAGATAAGGTGTCCTGTTCTTTTCAGCGCCGGCGGAGCCAGGCATTTCGGTTCGCGGTTTATTATACCCCTGTTCCGCAGTGATGAATAAGAGCGGAAGAACGGAAATAACGTATCCTCAAGAGAGCCATAATTGTATATGGCTATGTTCATTGTAGCATAGGGAGGGGGATATAGGGGAGATGCCCTTCACTCACAGCGGGAAAAAATGAGGGCAACGTTGTAGCCCCCAAAGCCGCTGGAACAGGAAAGCACCGCTTGATGCTGATGGGCTCTGGTATGCCGAACAAGCTCTAGATGGGCACAGGTTGGGTCAACCTCGGTCAGGGTGATAGTTGGCGGAAGGCACTGTTTCTGTAGTGCCTGGACTCCTGCGATACCCTGTACCGCTCCGGAGGCCCCGAGCAGATGCCCCAGACTGGCTTTTATCGCGGTTACAGGGATATGGGCGAGCGTGGGTCCAAATGCCTGTAAAAGCGCCATTGCTTCCGCCGTGTCACCCAGGCGGGTACCTGTCGCATGGGCAAAGATAGCATGAATGCTCGCCGGATGCAGGTTCGCTTTTTGGAGTGCCTGCCGAATTGCCAGGGCCAGATACGTTCCCTCGGGATCCGGGCGGGTCATATGAGTTGCATCGATCGTACAGGCATAGCTCTTCAGTTCGGCATAGATCGGGGCGTGACGTGTGCATGCATGCTCATATGCTTCCAGTACGAGGATGCCTGCGCCTTCTCCGGGCACGAAGCCATCACGCTTCAGATCAAAGGGGCGGCTCGCCTCTTCCGGGGCATTGTTGTGCCGAGAGAGTGCGCCCGTTGCCTGATCCCCCGCCAGTGTGAGCGGTGTGATACAGGCCTCCGCGCCTCCACAGAGCATGATATCAGCGTCTCCATGTCGGATTCGTTCTGCGCCCTCACCAATTGCCTGAGCGCCAGTCGCACAGGCGGCATTCGGGGCAAGGGTTGGGCCGTGCAGACCGAAATGGAGAGCGATCTGTGCTGCTGCCCTACTGCTGAGCATTCCCGGGATGATATACGGACTGATCGGGCTCTGTGTCTGAAGGGCCGCCGCGCCTGCAAGTGCGAACTCTTCTCCCCCATGACTGGACCCGATAGAGACGCCAGCCAGGCAGGGATCAAACGAGGCGGTATGAAGTCCGGCATCCTGCCAGGCCTCAAGGGCGGCCAGAAGGGCAAAAAGGGCGAAGCGGGGTAGACGCCGCCGCAGCTTTTCATCGAGAAAAGGCGGAAGCGTCAGGTTCCGTACCTCGGCGGCTATCTGAGTCTGGAAGCGCGACGCATCAAATTGCGTAATCCGACCTATACCGCTGTGCCCCTGGCATAAGCGGAGCCAGAAGCTTTCTACCGAGTTCCCAAGCGGGGTAATCGCTCCCATGCCGGTTACTACAACTCTACGCTTGCTCGTTTGCATGCTCATCTGTTTCCTCAAGCTCAAACCCCATATCAGCAATCATCTGGCGGGTCTCCTGATAGCCCTGACCGGAAGATGTCAGATAGCCGGAGACAAAGACTGAGTTCGCAGCGTAGAGCGCCAGCGGTTGCAGGGAGCGAAGGTGTACTTCGCGTCCTGCCGAGACTCGTAGCTCCTGGGCCGGATTGAGCAGGCGCATCAGACAGAGGATCCGCAAGCAGTCATATGGACGGAGGTAGCGGTGATGGGCAAAAGGCGTTCCCTCAAAGGGAATAAGGAAATTGATCGGGATGGATTGGGGAGCCAGTTCCCGTAAAGCCAGCCCAACATCAATGATATCTTCTTCTGTCTCTCCTTGTCCGAAAATCGCGCCAGTACAAAGCTGTAATCCGGCACGTCGAGCGGCATGGAGTGTGTTCAGACGATCCTGGTAGGTATGCGTCGTGCAGATCATCGAGTAATAGCGTTCGCTGGTGTTCAGGTTATGATTGAGCTGTTCGACTCCGGCTTCACGCAGCATCTGCGCCTTTTCCTCGGAGATCAGACCAACCGTGCAACAGATACCGATATCAACATTCTCCTTGATGTGACGAATGGCCCTGGTGAGAAAGGCGATCTCGCTGTTATTCGCGCCACGGGTACTGATCGCGATGCAGTAACGTCGACACTGCGCCTCTTTCGCTTTGCGGGCACCCTCAAGCAGGCGTTGCATGCTGACCATCGGGTAGCGCTCGATCTCGGCCGTAGAGATGTGTGACTGAGAGCAGTAATGACAATCTTCGGGGCAGATGCCACTTTTGGCGTTGATCAGCATATGGAAATGGACCCGGTTCCCACAGTAGTGGTGGCGCACGCGATAGGTGGCGCTGAGTAGCTCAAGGATATGGTGATCTGGACAGCGCAGAACAGAGCGGCATTCATCCCGGCTGAGCGTTGTCCCTGCAAGCGCCTTGTCTGCCAGATGGTGAAAGTCCATGCGAATACCTCCTGCCGTGTCATATGAGAATCAGGAAAGACATGATAAAAGGGGCTCAAGCGGTATCTGCGAGCCATAGTGCAGGAATGTTTCCTCTGTGTGTTCAGGGAGAAACGGGATCTCTCCAAGCACGGGCGCCCCGCCCCATCGCATCAGAGCCTCTTTGTTTGTTCTGGTCGCCTCATCGCTTGCCGGGCAGGGATGGTTCAGAAGAATACCCAGCACCGGGACGCTCTGTCGGGCAACGCGGATCGTCAGCGCGGTGTGATTGATGACACCGAGCACGTTTCGTGCAACTACAAGTAGTGGTACATCCAGCCGTTCGATCAAAGTGAGAAAGGTTGCCTGCCCGGTCAGGGGAACGAGCAGACCACCTGCACCCTCGATCAGTACAATATCATGTTCTGCTTCCAGTTGGCGGTAGCAGGCGATGAGATGGTCAAGGGAGATACTTTCTCCTGCCCGCTCCGCTGCCAGCGCAGGAGCAAGGGGTTCCGCGTAGCAATAAGGTGTTATGGTGCGGGCGGGAGCGTGACACCTTGAAAGATGCCGCAACAAGAGCGAGTCCTGAGGTTGCAGGCCGTCCTCATCGCTCTGACATCCTGTCTCAACCGGTTTCATCACACCAACACGCATCCCCTGCTGCCGCAGCGTTACCGCGAGCATGCCACTGATCGTCGTTTTCCCGACGCCCGTATCGGTACCCGTAATGAAGATTCCTTTTGTACTCATACACCGTTCCTGTCTGCTAGAATGATTGAGAGGGTGTTGAGCAGGAAGGTCATTTCCTGCTCAGAGATCACCAGCGGCGGCATGACCACAAGCACATTGCCAAGTGGGCGCAATAGAATGCCACGTCGACGCGCCTCTTGCAGAACGGGGCGCTCTGGATGAGGCTGTTCCGGGCTGGTTTGCAGCTCAATGCCCGCCATGATGCCACACTGACGTGTCGCGACGACTCCGGGCAGTGTGGCAAGCTGCCGTAGTCCCTGACCAAGCTGGTCAATTCTGCTTTGCAGTCGGTCCAACGTGTGCTCTTGCTCAAACAGGGCCAAATTTGCCAATGCAACGGCGCAACAGAGTGGGTTGCCCGTGTAGGTATGTCCATGATAGAAGGTGCGCTCAGGGCCCAGAAAAGCCCTGTAGATCTCTTCTGTGGTAAGGGTGGCGGCCAGGGGGAGGTAGCCACCGGTAATACCCTTTCCAAGCGCCATAATATCGGGCTCGATTCCCTCATGTTCGCAGGCAAAGAGCCGCCCCGTTTTGCCAAAGCCAGTAGCGACCTCATCGACAATAAAGAGCAGGTGATATTGTTTTGCCAATTCCCACAATGCGCGGGTGTAGCCTGCCGGGTAGACACGAATGCCCGCCGCTCCCTGCACCAGTGGCTCAACAATCATCGCAGCCAGTTCGCGGTGATGAGCTGCAATGATACGCTCCACTTCGTGAATGCAGGGAACGCCATGACGCGTACAGGAAAGCGGACAGGAGCAGGGAATCCCGGGATCAGCGTGCACTGGTGAGAAGAGAAGCGCTGCATAGGCCTGCCGATACAGATCAATTTGACCGACACTCATAGCTCCCACCGTATCGCCGTGATAGGCGTTTGCAAGCGAAAAGAAGCGCTGTTTTTGTGGTTGAGGGTCAGGACACTGTTGCCAGTATTGAAGCGCCATTTTAAGCGCTATTTCGACCGCTGCAGCTCCTGTATCCGAGTAGAAGACGCGGGTGAGTTGACCGGGCGTCACGGTTGCCAGGCGTTGTGCAAGCTCGATCGCGGGTGGATGTGTCAGACCGAGAAAGGTCGTGTGAGCCACTTTCTGAAGCTGTGCCTGAAGGGCTGCATTGAGTGCCGGGTGATTATGTCCATGTACATTGACCCAGAGCGAGGACACACCATCGAGGTAGGGCCTGCCTTTGCTGTCGAAGAGATAGCAGCCTTTAGCGCGTTCAATAATAAGCTGTGGCTCTGCTTCCCAGGCCTGTTGCTGAGTAAATGGGTGCCAGAGAAACCGCTTGTCTGCCTGTTCCAGCCTGATTGTATTACTCTCCACAAATCCTCTCCTGGAGTAGTTTTAGTTGCTTGCCTACCTTTTCCAGTATGTTTACCGCAAAGAGCAGATCCTGTTGTGTATGGGTTGCCATAACGCTCAGCCGAATACGCGCCTGACCCATAGGCACGGTCGGCGGGCGGATCGCGACAGCGTACAGACCGTGTTCGCGGAGGAGTTCGGCCATGCGCAGGGCTGTGGTGGACTCCCCGACAAGGAGCGGGATAATATGCGTTTCGGATTGAAGTGTATGGAAGCCCAGGGCTTTGAGATGAGTGCGCAGGAAGGCTGCTTTTCTTTGCAACTCAGTTATCCGGCTCGGGTCCTGTTCGATGAGATCGAGCGCAGCCTGAGCGGCGGCAATCGTGGCCGGAGGAAGCGCCGTAGTAAAAAGAAAAGGCCGAGCCACATTGAGAAGATACTGGTAGACCAGTTCGCTCCCAGTGACAAAAGCGCCGAAGCCGCCAAGCGCCTTGCTCAACGTATGGACCGCTACAGTGACATAGGGCGTAATCCCCAGATGCGCGGCCAGTCCACGCCCGCCGGGGCCGAAACAACCTGTTGCGTGTGCCTCGTCGATAATCAGGAGGGCGTTGTGTGTGTGGCAGAGCCGAGCAATGTCTTCTAGCGGGGCGAGGTCGCCATCCATGCTAAAAACTGTCTCCGTAACCACCAGCCGGACGCCCTTCTTTCCCTCAAGATCGAGCGCTGCAAGGAGTTTGGCAAGCGCGGCCGTATCGCAATGGGGATATGTTTTATAGGTCGCGCCGCTGAGCCGACAGCCATCAATAATACTGGCATGGTTGAGGGCATCGCCGAGAATGACATCTTGTGGGCCTGCAAGAGCCGTAATCACGCCGATATTAGCGCTATAGCCGCTGGTAAAGAGGAAGTGCCCTTTCCTGGCCGATAAAGCGTGCCAGCCGCTGTTCAAGCTGCTGATAGGCGACGCTGTTGCCTGCAATCAGGCGAGAGGAGCCAGAACTACAGCCGTCCCGTCTGGTTGCCTCAATGGCCGCATCACGCAGGGCAGGGTCTGTTGCCAGGCCGAGATAGTTATTGGAGCTCAGATTGAGCAGGCTACGTCCGGCAAGCTCTATGCGGGGCTCGTTCCCATGTTCCAGAAGAGGTAACGTGCGCAAGAGATTCCGCTTTTGCAAGGCGGTCAGACGCCGCTGCATAAATTGTTGAATATGCGTGGTTGAAACTGGTGGTTGCTCTTCTGTCAACGTGCCATCCCCTCCCTTTGGTGATATTATGTAAGGCCCTTTTGCTTCTTAACATGAAAATCATGCCACTGTCAAGTTTATTGTGTAACAGATAGAAGAATATGTATATAGTGTTTGAGGGAGATGCAGGGAGGGAGGGCAGGACTCAATGAGCCCTGCCGCCAACGATGTTATTGGTTATCAATCTGTGCTTTTTGCAACTTACCGCTGTAGTCCGTATAGACGACTTTCCACTCGGTAAACACATCCAGGCCAGCAATGCCGGCCTCACGGTGTCCGTTGCCGGTGCCTCTGGTACCACCGAAGGGGAACTGAATTTCTGCGCCCGTCGTTCCCGAGTTTACATAGAGAATGCCAGTAGTGATATCGCGTACGGCTTGCTGTACACGATTGACATTCTGTGTGTAGATGGCGCTGGAGAGACCATATTTGGTGTCGTTATTGACGGCAATTGCCTCTTCAAAGGAAGCGACCTTGATGGCCGAGAGGACCGGACCGAAGATCTCTTCTTTCGCAATGCGCATATCTGGCTTCACATCTTTAAACAGCGTGGGTTGATAGAAGAAGCCCTTACTCAGTTCGCCCTCTGTCGCCGGTTTGCCGCCGATGACAAGCGAAGCTCCCTCGCTCTGACCAATCTTCACATACTCGTGGATGGATTCCAGTTGTCGCTTGTTGATGACCGGTCCAACGTCGCTTGCTTCGTCCAGCCCATTTCCGAGGCGTAGCTTCTCGATGCGTGGAATCAGCAGGGTCAGCAGCTTCTCATACACATCCTGATGGATAATCAGGCGGCTACAGGCGGTGCAGCGCTGTCCGGTGGTGCCATAGGCGCTCCATAAAATACCCTCGACAGCGAGTTCGAGGTCAGCATCATCCATCACGATAATGGCATTTTTGCCGCCCATTTCCAGTGAGACGCGTTTCAGCGATTTAGCTGCCTCTACAGCGACGTGGCGTCCTGACTCGGTTGAACCGGTAAAGGAAATAATCGAGACATCAGGGTGATGGATCAGTGCCTCACCGACGGTCTGTCCGGAGCCAAAGACGATATTCACGACTCCTTCGGGAATCCCGGCTTCGTGCAGGATCTCCACAAGCCGGAACGCGCTTTGCGGTGTATCGGAAGCAGGCTTCAACACAATGGTGTTGCCAGCGATGAGAGCGGGAAACATTTTCCAGGTGGGGATAGCAACCGGGAAGTTCCAGGGAGTGATACAGGCAACAACGCCGACCGGATCACGTAGTGCCATGCCAGATTTATTGGGTAGTTCTACCGGAACGGTATAGCCAAAGAGACGACGTCCTTCACCGGCCATATAATAGGCCATATCAATGCCCTCCTGGACATCGCCGCGTGTCTCCTTTAAAACCTTACCCATTTCCCGGGTCATAATGCGTGCAAGGTCTTCTTTGTAGCGGGACAACAGTTCGCCGACTCGGAAGAGGATTTCACCGCGTTTGGGAGCCGGGACGAGCCGCCAGTGCTCAAAGGCAGTGCGAGCGGCGGAGACGGCTGCCTCTACATCAGTTTCGTCAGAGAGAGGGAAAGTGCCAAGCAGTTCACCTGTGGCGGGGTTGATGTTCTGAAACGTCTTGCCGCTGTGCGCGTCCTGTCGCTTCCCTCCTATAATGTTCTGGAAGGTTGTGCTCATAGTACCTCCTGCACCAGAAAAAGCCAATCCATGAAGCCCGCTCTAGAGCGAACTATGGCTAGCAGATATATTCTTCACAAGCCACACACCTTATGCTATCGCACATACTGGAATATCTGCAAGAGATAGCGTTCTAGAGCGGCCCCTTGTATCCGAGAGAGTTTCCCGACTCGTAACGGTCAGGTGTGGCGGATCACTAGGAAATGTTCCCCTTGAGGGTTGCCAGAAACTCCATGTTGTTGCTTGTTTTGGACATATGTTGTAGCAACGCTTCCATCGCTTCCAGTGAGCTGCGACCTGGCTGATCTGCCAGCGTTGAGAACATACGTCGCATAACCACCACAGCGCGCAGGGTGCGCTCGTCGAGCAGCAGTTCTTCGCGGCGGGTGCTGGAGCGAGAAATGTCGATAGCGGGGAAGACACGACGTTCGGCGAGTTTGCGATCAAGGACCAGCTCCAGATTGCCGGTGCCTTTGAACTCCTCGTAGATCACATCGTCCATGCGGCTCCCTGTATCAACCAGACAGGTTGCAATAATCGTCAGGCTGCCGCCTTCCTCAATTTTGCGTGCTGCGCCGAAGAAGCGCTTGGGAGGAAAGAGGGCGCTTGGATCAAGGCCGCCGGAAAGGGTACGGCCACTGGGCTGTACAGCCAGGTTGTACGCGCGGCTCAAGCGGGTGATGCTGTCCAGCAAGATCACAACATCGCGTCCACCCTCAACCAGGCGCTTGGCGCGGTCGAGCACCATTTCAGCCACACGCGTATGGGCTTCGGTTGGCTCGTCGAAGGTTGAGCTGATGACCTCTGCTTTGACTGAGCGTTTCATGTCTGTGACTTCTTCGGGGCGTTCACCGATCAGGGCAATCATCAGGTGAACATCGTCATAGTTGGTGGTGATGGAGTTGGCGATAGACTTGAGAAGCATCGTTTTGCCGGCTTTGGGAGGGGAAACAATCAGGCCACGTTGTCCGCGTCCGATAGGAGCAACCAGGTTGATGATACGCCCGGAAATATTCGAGGCTCCTGTTTCCAGATTAAACATCTCGCGCGGGGAGATGGGAGTGAGCAACTCGAAATGTGGGCGTCTCTTTGCTGCTTCTGGATCTCCTCCATTGATTGCCTCAACACGCAGCAGGCCGTAGTACTTTTCGTTGTCCTTTGGTGGCCTGACCTGTCCGATGACCATATCTCCATTGCGAAGACCAAAGCGGCGGATCTGCGATTGAGAAACATAGACATCCATATTTCCCGGCAGGAAGCGTTCCTGTCGCAGGAAGCCAAAGCCCTCGTCAACAATTTCCAGGACACCGGCACTGAAGATATTGCCCTGCTGTTCAGTGTTTGCTTGAAGAAGTCTGAAGACGAGGTCCTGTTTCTTGAGGGTACTGTAACCGGAGAGTTCGAGATCGCGAGCAATTTCGCGTAGCTCCGGTAAGGTTTTTTGTTCTAACTCGGCTATGTTCACGTTACGTAGGGCGACAGCATTAACATGCTTGAGGAATGCGCCCTTTCTCCTTTCTGGCTTGAACCTGAATATTTGGTGGGAAACAGAGAATACAATACATGTATCAGGAAGGGTATTCCTCCCTTGTATGAGAATGTTTGTGGCAACGGGTAGTTTTTGATGAAGTAAGAGGTGCCAGCACATGAACCAAAGACAATGTACTACACTGAAACACTTCAACGAGTCGGGAAAATGTGAAACTGATCGTTTTGTAAGGTGGCGTGGTACATAGCTTCGGAGCTAGCAAGAATATATCACAGGCAAAAAGAGATGTCAAGATATTCCTCTGCCCCCCTCTATGCAGCGTCAGTAATTATACTCTACTTGAGTTTGATTATCAGTTGATTCGCTTCTCGTGAAATACTGCTGCTTTATAGAACGGTTTGCCGCCTCGCTGTGTAGAGTGCGCTCAGTAGACGAACCCGACCGCGGGCCTTTTGCTCCTCGTAGAATGGGTACCAGTGATGGTCCAGCCATTCGTTGCATTCCTGCAAAAGGGGGCCCAGAGACCGTGCCTCAAGCTCCTTCTCAACAATGCCATTGGCGTGTGGATGCTGCTGTGCGCGTGGCAGAGGCGAACCAAACCCATGCGCATAGTGTACCAGCTCATGCGCGATGGTCGTTACAAGCACGCTCTCCGGGACGTTTGCAAGCTGGAGCAGTGAGTTGATACCTATAAACGAATGGGAGTTGTCCAGGGCAAGGCGGATCAGTCCGAGACGCGTTTTCCAGGGAAAGCAATAGCCAATATAAATCTCGTTCGGACGCTGAACATCTGAGAAATAGCGTTGCCAGATATCTTCAAGATAGCTTGCAAGCTCCAGGCGTTTTGGGACGATTCGCATGCTGTGAGGGTGGTCATCCCCCTTTCTCTTTATGCTATTTCTATTGGCAATACGAGACATAGTGGAACTCCTCGGGTGTATCTTTCTGCTTGTGTTCTGCTTTTTGCTTCAGTATACAGAGGCGCTGTAGTTATAAATATGATTTGATGAGTTCACTATTATAAGATGCTCTGTTTTTATAGAACCCATGAGAAACTACGCCTGCTTCGGGGGAGCTTTTTTGCAAAGTTGGCGAAAATTAAGAAGAGACTGAGAAACTGAATGCGCCTGCATAGAAAATAAAAGCTGCCTTGTAACTGGTTAAGAGTCTGCTTAAAGTTGTCAGAATGGGCTATTTGACCCCTGTTTTTCTGTCTTTTTTCCGATAAGATAGGGCGTGTAGAGAATAGATAAGCAGGTTAGGAGGTAATGCAATGAACGCAACGCTCTGTACTCCCGATATTTATAAGAGCACAAATCCTTTACAGGTGCAGGAGTCTCAGGAAATGACGAACAGCTATGCCACCGAGCCGATGCTTCGTGTCTCTGACATCTTGAAGGAGATGCCCCGGACGCATGAGCGCGAGGCGCACAGGTCCGAACAGGACGAAATCGAGGAGATGTATAGCGAGTTTGAGGAAGCAATCAGCCGCCGCTCTGGTGCGCTCCGTCTTGCCCTGATAAACACTGATGCCATGCAGCGTACATCGCGCCGTGTTCGCAAAACTGTTGACCGCTCTTCTCTCTATCGCTCGCTGATTACAGCGGGTATCGCCTTTAATTGCCTGTTGCTTGGCTTTGACCTGATGGGACTGTTGGTTCTGTTGGGCCGATAGTGCGCGCCCTTTTTCTCCCTGGTTTGCTCCTGGTTTTCAACCACCAATTTTCTGCTTTGCCTCGTTTAGATAGATAACTGTATCAACACAGCTTTTCTCAGCTTATTTTTAGGTTTCTTCTGCCGATAGTAAAAAAAGGGATGAAGTGGCCTGTAGGGACGGTTGCGGGTCATCTTTTTTTCTCTCCACATACAATAATGTACAATAAAGGGAGAGCTACGGAAGCGGGTGCATGATTCGTGTTTCTATTGTAAGGAGTGCATGTGCAAAACCGTCCAAAGAGATCACAGCCTGGGATACGGGTTGAAACAAGGATAACGTCAGCGATAGGCCGGGAGGAAACGGAGGGTAGGAGGCGAGCCAGAAGTATTTCTTTTTTTACGCATACGGTGCTCTGGCTGACCGGGCTTCTGTGCCTGGCTCTGTTGCTTGGCTCGCTGGCGCAGGCCTGGTCTAATAGCGGCTTGATGCAGCAGCTTGACCAGGAGAAACAGAAATACGCACAGCTTCAGCAGGAGCATGAAACGCTCAAGAAACAGGTAGACTACTATACAGATCCGAAAGTGATTGAGCAGGAAGCGCGGAATATTGGTTATGTCAAGCCCGGGGAACAACCTGTTATTCTGGTGAATGAGAAGGAAACGCCGCCAGCGCAGGTGAAACCAGAAGAGCAGCAACAACCGGCGCGAGGTTTCTGGGAAGAATGGTGGCGTATCTTCTTTGGAGGCTGACAGAATGCTAAAAGGGCCAATAGTCCTTCATTCTTGACATTACTTGTATGATAAATGTATAACATCCCCAAAGAGATGTTGTAACAATTAAGAAATATAGGGAAGTTCGAATTGAGACAAGAACGCATTCGCGAAGTATTAACCCGTAATATTGTTCCTTTTCTCATTATTCAGCTCCAGTGTTGGCTGGAGCTGGTCGGGTTTATGCTTTCAAGGCTGCGTTTCGTCGTATGAGAGATAAGCACTCATCATTGCGGAACGCACAAACAGAAAAGTTTGGTGTTTCGCTTTTTTTATTATCCTTTATAGTTTTTGGAAATTGTTTTGAACTCATCGTCAGTTAAAAGGAGTGGCTGGTAATGCGTCCATTAATAGGTATTCCCTGTCATTCAGGGGTGGGAGCGGAATCGGATAGACCGATATTCTTTAACAACAAAGCCTATATTCGTGCGGTGGAGTTGGCAGGCGGTGTTCCCATTTTGATTCCCATTTTTGAAGATCTTAGCGGTTTGGAAACTCTGTTACCTCGTCTGGATGGTATCCTGTTCTCTGGAGGCATTGACGTGCATCCAAGCGTCTATCAGGAAGAGCCACACCCCATGCTTGGTGAGACAAACCCGCTGCTGGATAAGCTAGAACTGGCTCTGATGCGCTATGTCAAAGAAAAAGAGCTTCCGACACTTGGGATTTGTCGCGGTATGCAGTTGATGAATGTCGCGCTTGGTGGCAGCCTGTATCAGGATTTGCAGAGCCAATATCCTGGTAGCCTGAAGCATCCGAACTGGGAGCTCCCGCGCAATCATATGGTTCATAAAGTGATTATTGAGCCCGGTTCGCGAATGGAAAAGATCCTCGGTGTGCGAGAGACCAGAGTGAACAGTCTGCATCATCAGGCGGTCAAGAGCAAAGGAACCGGCGTAGTGATCAGCGGGCACGCCGAAGATGGTGTCCCTGAGCTGCTTGAGGTCCCTGGGCATCGCTTCATGCTTGCTGCGCAGTGCCACCCGGAGGAGATCTGGCGCGATGAGCCTGTATGGGGAAAACTCTTCCATGCCTTTATTGAAGAGTGCTCCAATGCCCATAAGCGGACAACGCTGACCATTGATAAGCTCTTTGCTCCAATTCAAACCCATATTCAGGCCATCTAGAAAGAACTTCCGTGCTTTGTTCCTGCATTCTCTTCTAGAGCGGACCCCTGTAAGAGTTGTTTGAGAAACAGAAAGACAGTTCTTACGGGGGTCCTTTCTTGTGTGCAATAGAAAAGAGATCCGAGAGGCTGAATACGCTCTCGGATCTCTTGTTTTTGCTCTTGCGTTGCCGCGACAGTTTGCTTTACGAACGGATTTCTTCGAGCATTGACAGATTGATGAACAGGTCGCAGCTCTGGCGCAGCGTGGCTGACATGGCCTCGTCGAACGCGGCTACCTCAACCCGTACCCCATGATCGGAGCAGTAGTCGAGCATCGGCATAAAGTCGCTGTCTCCACTGACCAGTACAACGCAGTCGACTGCCTTGCCTTCGACCAGACGCACGACGTCCATACAAAGGTCAAGGTCAAGGTCTGCCTTTTTCGCACCACTTGAGAAGGTCTTATAGTTTTTCGTCGTGATGCGGTAGCCCAGGCCCTTCACTGCCTGCAAGAACATCTGCTCATCGCCCTGTTGCGGGCTGGTTGGACAGTAGGCATGTGCGCGAACCAGACGACGATTACCGCGCAGGAAATCCAGCAGCTTGCCGAAGTCGACAGAGAGTCGCAGCGTGCGCGCCGAGTACAGCAGGTTTGCCACATCCACAAAGACGCCGACGCGTTCATTGGATGGGAAGGGCGGCAGTGACACCGAAACGTTAGTCGGAGCCTGAGCCTGACGCCGCAGTTCTGCAACCATGCGGTCCGTCTGGAGCTGGAAGGCCTGCACAATCGTATTTGCCAGATGATTGAGGGCAGCGGTGTTCATCTGTTCCTGCTGCTGATGCTGCGTTGAGCGTCCCGTACTGCTGGATGTACTACCACCCGGGTAGATCTGAGGCCGAAGTAGCTCGGCGCGGGTGGTGCGTCCATCGCGTGAGAAGACGCTACCGCGAGCCGGTGAAGGCTCTGGAGCCATAAACGGTCCGGCAAGATCGTTGCCCTGATTCATCTGATTGACGGTATAGCCGGAAACAATCGAGTACGAAAGGCCGCTTCCCGTCGGGAGGGTCGGGCTCGGACGAGACGATGTCGGCTGATTCTGTTGCGGTTGCGTCGGTGTCTCGGTTGACGATGCCGCAGCGGTTCCGTTATTGGAAGCGCTTGAGCGATGGCGGCGACGGCGACGCGATGTTTTCTGTAACTCTGAATACTCGAGAGGAGGAAGATCTTCCGGTGCGATCTCCTCTACATGTCGGGAAAGTTCAGTCATAGGAGGAACCACCTCTGAGGCTGGAGGAGTTGCAGGGGCGGCCTCTTTTTGCCGTTCCTGAGAACGACGACGACTATGTTCTGCTTTCGTTGTTGTTGGAGAGGCATTTTCCGCTGTCTCCTGCCCTTGTGATTTAGTAGTCGTTGTAGGTTGTTGTTCAGGTGTTGTTGAATGAGCGGTCGCTTTCGCCTGAGGAGCCTGTTCCGTAGGTATTTCGGCGCGGGTTGCCCGTGCCTCTTTGGTCTCCTCGTTCCGTGCGACCTGAGAAGTGGGTGGGTTAGCAGCGGCTGCCGGTGTGGTTGGATTACTGGTAGCGGCAGGCCGATCAAACCGATAGCGGCGAGCCGGACGTGGTTGTTCCGGTTCTGCGGGCGCGACCGGAGCAGGTTGTACCTCTGTCGGCTGCTCCGTTTCTGCCTTTTCCACAACTGGCTCTTTGGTTTCCTTCGCTTCCTTTTCCTCTCGGTGATGACGATTGCGGGACCGAGAGCGGCTGGCGGGCCGCAAAAGAGGCGAAACAGCGCGCTCAGGAGCAGCGGCGGGCTGCTCTTCTGGCTGTGCTTCAGCAGACTGGGAGACCGGTTGCTCTTCTGTTTGGGGGCTGGCCTCGGCTGCCTGGACCTCTGGCGCCTGCTCTTCTTTAGGTGCTTCTTGTGTCGAGGGCTGTTCTTCCTCTTTGACCTCAATAAAAGGCGTCTCGGGTGTGGGTGAGAGAAGCGAGAAGGTATCCAGTTGTGATTCTTTTAGCGAGGCTTGAATGCGTGCCTGCGCCTCAGCTTGCTGGAACTCCTCGATAAAAGCCGTAAAAGGCCGAATGACGTTCTCTTCTGCATCAACCAGTGGAAGGGCAAAGGCTGCCGATCCCTCCTCTTCTTGCTTTGTCTCATTCTCTTTCTTCATATCGGCTGATTTTTCAGGTTCTTGAGCAGCTACAGGGGCTGGAGATATCTCCTGCTCCTTCTGTTCGGGCTTCTGCTCTTTTTCCGTTTCTGGTTGTGCGGATACAACGGCAGGTTCTTCGGCCTGAGACTCATGCGTGGTGGTAACAGCAACAGGTTGCTCCTCTGTTGATTTCTCCGGTTGCTGCTCTGTCTCAGCCTCAGAAGAAGGCGCTTCTTCTGTCACCTGCTCTTTGGGCTCAATGTCAGCAGGGGATTCCTGCTGGTCGCTGGGTTGCTGTGTTGACTCCTCAGTTGAGGCAGTCGTTGCTTCCTCGGTTGTTTCTGTTGCCCCGTTTGCTACCTCGGTCACAGACGAAGCGGCGGCATGTTTCGTCTTCTCCTCTTCAGCGGGCTGCTCGGCAGAGGGGTCCTTTGCTTCTACCGCCGCAGGAGTCTCATTCTCAGAAGCAGTAGAATCAATTGTGGATTCGGGGACAGAGGGATGCTGAGCGACAGCAGCATCAACGTCGTTGTGCTCGTGATCTGTATTATGTGTTGTCACTAAGATCTCCAGTCTCAGTCACTACGGACGGAGCACAGGGAATCACCATAGAGTATGCTCGACTGAAGATAGACGGGCGAACGCGTATTTCGGGCCTGATTGAGCTACCTTCGTTGCTGTCCCGGTGAAAATGCTGTGTACGACATTGTAGCCAGGTTTTATCACTACCGGGCCAATTGCACGTTCTGTATTGTGTACGGATATGCTCAACAAGGGCGGAAAGGAAATTCTCTGCCTCTTTGGTTGCCCTTTACAAATCCGCCCCCTTGCTTTCTCTTTAGAGCCGTGACTTACCTGTAAAGCTATGATGATTAGGATGAACAAACAGGCGGGATTCCACTTACATGCTCACATCCACGCACGATTAACAAAAACAGTTTGTTCTTCTATGTACTCAGTCCGATCTTGTGTTCTATACGCCATTTTGAGTTAGTCTTGCTGTGAACCCCCACCGAACGGCGGCACGGTGGAAGGGATGGAACGAACATCTTGCTCTCTCTCGCTGTTCGCTCCCTGTGTTCCAGTCGGATAACTGCCACTGATATTGCTGGCCGGTTGTTCTGTGTGCGTTCGCGCATGAGAGTCTTGGCGAATGGTGTGCCAGACTGCAATCATACGCTCGACCGCGGTCACATTTGAGAACACCGCTAGCAGGGCAAGCGCCCAAATACCAGTGTTGGTTAAAAGTCCAAGTGCCAGTAGAATGACACGTTCAGGGCGGGCCAGAATTCCAACCTTACACTCTATCCCTAATCCTTCGGCACGAGCTTTTGTATAGCTTACCATTAAAGAGCCGACCACAGAGAGATAGATGAAAGTAATCATCCACATCTGTTCATTCTGAAAAGGCCATAATGGGTCCTGTAGATTGGGATGCCAGTATGCATAAAGAAGCATGCCCAACAGGATGATACTTTCTGAATAGCGGTCAATCGTCGAGTCCAGAAAAGCGCCAAAGGTTGTGGCGGACTGGCGAACTCGGGCCATTGCCCCATCAAACATATCAAAAATGCCCGCTAACAGCACCAGACACCCCCCAATAACCAAATAACCCCGAGCAATGACTATTGCGGTGAAGACACTCAACAATAGCCCGATGCCGGTGAGCATATTGGGAGTGATTCCCAGGCGGGCCAATGGTTTTATCAATATCATGACCAGCTGCCTGGCTCGTTGCTGTAAGCGACTGCTAAACATACACTTATTGTATCACACTTGCCCCTGAGAGGACTAGCACTTTTTGGTAGAGATATTTTGCTTTTCCCCTGATAAAGATTATCGTCCGACCATTCTACTTCTTAAAGGGGGATTGGGGCCTGCTTCCTGCCCTAAGGGCTGTTGTAAAGCTCCTGTGTGACCCTGCTGTTGGCCTCTTCTCAGGCGACGAAAAAACCCACAGTCTAAATGTTGTCGGAAAAAGTATACCTGGAATGTGAGTCCTTTTCAATAGGATATGGACTTACGGATATGACTTTCCAGCCGATCCTGGATTCGATAAAGGCTTGCATCCCGCTCTTTTCGATTGGGAGTGCAAGCCTTCTCGTGCAAAGTGGCTGCTCAGGCGAGTTCTGCCTGCTGTTCAAAGCTCAGAAGCTCCGCATGCTGGCGGCGTCCCTGACGGCCTTCCTTGCTCATCAGGTAGCGTACCCACTGGACATACGCCTGCATATCCCAGAATGTGCCTCCTGGGGCTGTCTGGCCTGCGGTAATGTTGGCGCGAATCTCCTGTGCCGTCTTTCCGGCAAACCAGGTGCACCCTCGGCCAACGGCGCTCAATGAATGGGCGTCGCTGTTTCCAAGCTCGGGTAAGCCATAGACTGAGCGATTGACTACCATAGCGTGGCGGTTCGCATAGATACCGCAGAAGCTGGCATTCCAGGTCTCAACACCATCAAACCAGACGTCTTTTGCCGCGTGAATGCGATCCATCACCGAACGCTGGCAGCTATGTCTGAAGAGGCGATGGAGTGGATGGGCAATCACGGCTAATCCACCCTGTTCATGAATGAGATCAATGCTGCGCTCCATGCTCAGACCAGAGGGGATACGGTGCTCGATAAACAGGCCGAGCAGGTGCCCTTCTTTTGTCGTTATCTCTTCGCCAACGATAAAATCAAAGCGATATGAGCCCTTTTCCCAGAGATCGCGGGCGCGTAACGCCCCTTCAATCACATCATGATCGGTGATCGCGATAACGTCCAGATCGGTATTGTGCTGTACGTGGTCGAGAATCTGCTGAATGGTGGCGCACCCATCGCTATAAGTGCTATGCATGTGCAGGTCAGCTTTTCCGGTTTTTCCGCTTTGCAGGGCCTGTTGCTGTGTCATTGCTTTTCCTCTGGCGAGCATGGCTGTGCCCTGTAAAGCCTGGTCTGAAGCGGGAGGCGCACTATTGCGTGTTTGGGTTATCATGTGATTCCTTTTCTACCTCTGCAAAAACGAATTGGATTATCTATTGCTAAAAAAGACGTATCATACATTCTTTAACGCCAGATACATGCACTGTTAAATGTGCGTAATGTTTTTCTCTGGCTCATCTCAAGCAATGCTTCCTCGTCTTGAAAAACTCGTCGGGATGCTGACATTACCTGAGCAATGATATCTTGAGGTCATGAATAGGTATCGGCTATACCTGCGTCTTTGTGTAGACTTATGGTATGAATGGGTAATTTTCATGAATCTTCCCTTTCCGCTTCAGCCTCTATCAGGGCCGCTCCTACCGGGGGCATGCTCTGTACGGATGGATCAATCAGTCCTTCCAGGTGCTGCAAGCAGGATCGGAAACGCTGCTGATTGAAGATGCAGTACACCTGTCGCCCTTCACGGCGCGTCTCGATCAGACCGGCGCGGCGCAGCTTGCGCAAGTGCCAGGATACCAGCGGTTGGCTGATACCAAGAGTGATCGAGAGATCGGAGACCGATATTTTTTCGTCTCGCGAGAGGTGGTAGATGATGGCCAGCCGGGTAACTCCGGCAAGGGCTTTCACCATCGCTTTTAGTTCGCGCCAGTTTTCCATAGCTTGTATCTCGACCGGAAAAGTGAAACAGGATGTATAAAGATTTGTTTCATAAACGTATGTTTATATTTTATCGGGGTGGTGCAAAGTGTGTCAAGGTCGGGGGAGTTTGGTAATAGCCAGAGCAGGGAGGAAAAAAAAGACCGACTCTTTAGTGAGCCGGTCGAATGGGTGACCAGGGACTCGAACCCTGAACCTAGCGATTAAGAGTCGCTTGCTCTGCCAGTTGAGCTAGTCACCCGACTGCGAGAAGTATAATATCATACTGAGCTACTGAAGTCAAGCGGTTTTACTTACAATTTTTTGCTGACTTTGGGAATTGGCGACCAGTGGCAGCGTAAAGGTAATGCTGGTTCCCTGATGGGGAGTGCTGGTTGCATGGATGGTGCCTTTGTGGGCTGTAATGATCGCCTTTACGATCGCCAACCCGAGCCCGCTCCCGCCTGTTTTCCCCGTACGAGAGCGATCTGCGCGGTAGAAGCGCTCGAAAATATGGGGTAATGCCTCAGGTGCGATTCCTGAGCCTGTATCGCTGACATGAATGTGCAGATAGTTGTCTCGTGGCTCCGCACCAACCACAATGGTTCCTCCAGGTGGGGTATGGCGACGGGCATTGTCTAACAGATTGAGCAGTACCTGTGTGATGCGGTCGCTGTCAGCCTGCACCTGTGGTGTATGTGGATCGATTTCATTGCGAACGGTCAGACCCATCTGCTCGCATTCTGGCGCGATGACCGCAAGCGTTTCCTCTACCAGCGTGTGGATATTCAGCGGCGCAAGATCAAGCGTGGTACGCCCGGATTCGAGCGCGGTCACCTGTTGCAGGTCTGCGACCATCCGTCGCAGACGCTGCACCTCGCGTCCGATTCGCTGCGCAGTCTCCTGGCGCTGGGCAGGGTCAGAGATAATATCATCGGCCAGTGCCTCACTGAAGCCCTGAATGGCGGTCAGCGGCGTCGCCAGATCATGCGCGATGTTTGCCAGCAGCTCACGCCGGAATTGTTCCTGCCGATGAAGCTCGTTCACATCAGCCTCAATCGTGTCCGCCATCTCGTTAAAGGTGCGTGCCAGCATCCCTAGCTCGTCATGTGAGGGCGGAACATCGACCCGCTGCGTATATTGGCCCCGCTTCATTTTCTCGGCTGCCAGCGTGAGCCCTTTTAGAGGCGAGGTGAGGTGCCGGGCGAGCAGCAGGCTGAAGAGCAAGACGACAATGCCGATAATAATGGCGGTAATCAAAATTGTCTGGTTAATCTGGTTCAGCAGGTCACTGATATCCGGGCGCACGTCAACGATGACGAGGGCGCCGATATTCTCTCCCCTCAGCTCCAGAGGCTTGCTGATATAGAGTGTCGAAGAGGTTTTCTTTGCGAGTGTTGGTATCATCGCATAGCCTGTGCGAGTCTCTCCTTGCAACGAGGCTTTGAGGGCGGCGGGTAGAACGGGATGTTCACAGTTGCTGAAAGGATAGCCGATCGGCTGGTTACAGAGAAACATATTGCCCTTGTGGTCAAAAATCTGAACGAGGTAGGAGGTTGTGCTTAACAGCTCTTGAAGCTGATCGATCTTGGTTGTATCTCCTGTGATATAAAACCTGATATAGCTATTGGCGATCAGCTCTGCGTCATTCTGAATCAAGCGCAGGTGTGTATTGTAGAAGTAACTTTGGATTGCCAGAGAGGTGACCAGTGAGAGAAGAAGAATGGCCCCTAAGGCGACAAAGAGCATGCTGGAAATCACCTTGATGTGCATACTCAAGCTTCTGATCCAGCGCCAGAAATGCGCAAGAGCTGTCTGCATACGTTTTAGCCTCCAGATGATGACGCCGATTGTGGCACGAATTTGTAACCCACTCCCCAGACCGTCTGAATAAAGTGTGGTCGATGTGCAAGCGCCTCAAGCTTTTTCCGCAATGTCCCTATATGGACATCGACCGTGCGTCCATCCCCGAGGTACGAATAGCCCCAGATCTGGTTTAGAAGTGCCTCGCGAGTGAAGACACGATCTGGCGCTTTTGCCAGTGTCACCAGGAGATCAAATTCTTTGACGGTCAGCGAGATCTCCTGTCCATTGATGGTGACGCGTCGGGCAGGGATATTGATCAGAAGATTGCCATAGTGTAACTCTTCTGCCTGTTCGGGTTTTGCCACCTGCTCTTCACGCTCCGTTTTCTGCTCTGGATGTGAAGCCATACCAGTTGTTCGACGCAGGATGGCTTTTACCCGGCTGACCACTTCGCGCGGGCTGAAAGGCTTGACCAGATAGTCATCTGCCCCGACCTCAAGCCCGGCTATGCGGTCATCCTCGCCCTGTCTGGCTGTCAGCATGAGAATAGGAGTATTGGCCCAGGAACGAATGCGTCGGCATACTTCCATCCCGTCAAGCATAGGGAGCATAAGATCCAGGATCACCAGATCCGGTTTTTCCCGGGCATGCAGCTCTATGCCTGCTATACCATCTTCCGCACTGATAACGGTATAGCCAGCCTGCTCCAGGTAGAGGCGCAAGACCTGCACAATATTTGCTTCATCCTCAATTACGAGAATCTTCATTGATATTGCTCCCGACTGTGCGACTTTCTAAGGTAACATATCAAGAGTTTGTAAAAAAAGCACTGATAATTTGTAAGATTTTTATAAGGTTGAACGCAGAATGCCAAGCCGTTCAAGTGCCATATAAGCCGCTGCGATCTGTCCCTGCACCGGGAATTCTCCGCTGTGGAGCAGGTGAAGCAGCTCGGCGGGCGTCACCAGAAAGTTCTCAATTTCTTCTGCCGGGTCAAGTTTCTGGGCGCCGGTTCGCCGGACGTTGCGGGCCAGATACCACCAGATCCGGGTGCGAGCACCAGTCGGATTGGCGATCATCTTTGCCAGTGGCTCGAAGTGCTCAGGTTCTGTGCTATAGCCTGTTTCTTCCATTAGCTCACGCTGTGCGGTCAGAAGGGGCTGCTCGTATTCTCCCGGATCAATCATCCCCGCTGGAAATTCAATTACCACCTGCCCGATTCCGTGCTTGTATTGCCGATTGAGGAGAAAGCGCCCATCTTCCGTGACAGGAACGATCCCGACCCACCCGAAGTTCTCAATGATAAAGTAGTCGTCAATGATCTTGTTGTCAGGGAGCTGAACGCGTTCGCTTCTCACGCGGAGATATGGGGAATCAAGCAGTTGCTTGTAAGATAGTGTTTTCCAGGATTGTCTGACTTCCATGTATCTCCTTTTTTGCTCTTATTCAGGGTACAAATGCCTGTGCAGGCAGTGGTAGCCTGCCTTCCACAGACATTGTACGACACATTTCGTTTGTTTGAAACTATCGGCTGCCGCTGTCATCTGGAAGAGTACGAGCTGTGTCGCGCAGGCGGAAACGTTGGATTTTCCCGGTCGCGGTTTTTGGCAGCTCGGGTAGAAAGGCGATGGTGCGCGGGTATTTAAAAGGGGCAAGCCGTTCTTTCACAAAGGCCTTGAGCTCTTCTGTCAGCTCCTCTGTGGGTGTGAGCCCTTCTTTCAGCACAACAAAGGCTTTTGGCTTGATGAGTCCCTGGGCATCAGGGGCCCCCACAACCGCCGTTTCCAGCACTGCCGGATGCGCGATCAGGGTATTTTCAATCTCCACCGGAGAAACCCATTGCCCGCTGACCTTCAGCATGTCGTCTGAACGGCCTGCATACCAGAAATAGCCGTCGCTATCCTGAAAATATTTATCACCGGTCTGAATCCAATAGCCATGCATGGTCGCTTTGGTTTTTTCGTGCTTGTTCCAGTAGCAGGCTGCGATACTATCGCCAGCTATCAGCAGGTTTCCGGTTTCGCCCTGTGCTACCTCGTGCCCCTGTTCATCGACAAGCAGCGCACGATAGCCCGGCACAGGCTTGCCTGAGCTTCCCGGCCTGATATCTCCGGGGCGATTGCTGATGAAGATATGCAGGATCTCGGTTGAGCCAATGCCATCGAGAATCGGCACGTTGAAAGTTGCCTGCCAGCGTTGTTGTAGCTCTGCCGGAAGGGCCTCGCCTGCCGAGACACAAAGGCGCAAAGATGAGCAATTGTAACGCGCCACATCGGGTAGAGAAAGCATACTGGCATAGAGCGTCGGCACGCCGAAGAAGATGGTGGGGCAATAGCGCTCGATAAGCTGAAACATTGTTGCTGCCAGGGGCCGTCCGGGATAGTGAATGGCCTGTGCGCCAACGCTAAAGGGGAAATACAGGCCATTCCCAAGCCCATAAGCGAAGAACAGCTTTGCTGCTGAGAGCATAATATCCTGTTCGTTGATCTCAAGAATGGACCGTGCATAGTACTCGGTGCAGTAGATCATGTCGTGTTGGAGATGAACGCAGCCTTTCGGGAAGCCCGTACTCCCCGAGCTATAGAGCCAGAAGGCGCTGTCATCCTTACTGGTAGGGGCCAGGTCAAGCTGTGGTGAGGCATGGGCGGTCCAGTCATCGAAGTCGTGCGTGGTGCTATCGAGTGGAACGGATGCCTCGAGATCATTGACGATGACGACATGACGCAGGTAGGGAAGTTCAGGGCGGAGTGGGGAGAACGTTTGCCAGAGAGAGGCATGGATCAGGAGCACGCGGGCTCGACTATCGTTGAGCATGTAGCGATAGTCGTCAGGGCGGAGCTGGGTGTTCAGGGGAACTGGAACCGCACCCATTTTGATCGCGCCAAAAAAAGCGGCGGCAAACTGCGGTGAATCGAGCAGCAGCAGGGCGATACGCTGTTCAAGATCGACACCGAGGGAGAGCAGCCCATTCCCGACGCGATTGGCCAGTTCGGCAATCTGTGCGTGGGTGTAGTGTTGTCCTTCATAATGGATCGCGACGCGGTCTCCTCTGCCTTCACGAAGATGGCGGTCAAGAAAGGCATCTGCTACGTTGAACTGTTCGGGGATGGTGACAGTGGGCGCAGCAGGGTCCAGTGGTGGTTGTCCGTAGAGCATGCTGTTGACTCCTTTCACGTCGTCGGCCTTGTGGGCACAGAGGACGTGTTGTTCAAGAACCACTCTGTTCATTACGGTACGAACAACAACATACAATGCCTGTTTTTTTATTGGGAAAAGCGGAGATGGAAGAGGAACTCGCGATTCCCGTCACGACCGAGAATCGGTGAAGCTGTTACCTCCTTTACTTGAAATGCTGTGTGTTGGGGGATCCATTCCTGAAGTTCTGCTAAAACACGCTGATGTACGGCTGGATCGCTGATAATGCCGCCTCCTCGGTCCGCCTCCTTTTTCCCTGCCTCGAATTGAGGCTTGACCAGTGAGGCAATCCATGTCTCAGGAGAACGCTCTAAAAGCTGCTCAAGGGCGGGAAGAACCAGCCTGAGCGAGATAAAGGAGACATCAATTACGGCGCACTGCACTGCTTCGGGAAGTTCGGTCAGATGCCGGATGTTTGTGCGCTCCATCACAACGACACGAGGGTCATTCCGAAGCGACCAGGCAAGCTGACCATGACCGACGTCAACCGCATAGACCCGGCTGGCTCCGCGTTCAAGTAAGACCTGCGTGAAGCCGCCGGTGGAAGCGCCGACATCAAGCGCGACCTTGCCAGACGGGTCAAGATGGAAGGTGTCGAGCGCCTTTTCCAGCTTTAACCCGCCCCGACTGACATATTTCAGTTCGGGGGTGACTTCCGCAATGCGGCATTCGGCGTCAAGCGCAACCTGAACACCGGGTTTGGTCTGTTGCCGATCCCCCACATAAACCTGTCCGGCCATGATTAAGGCCTGGGCACGCTCGCGAGTTGGAACCAGGCCGCGCCTGACCAGTGCTACATCAAGACGTTCTTTTTTTGCTGGCATTGCCTGTTGAAGCCTCCCAAACTGTGAGAATAATTACCTGTTCAGATGATAGACCAGGGCACCTGCACCGATCAGGCCGACATTTGCGCCCAGACGGGCTAAGGCGATGCTTGCGCAGTTGTGTGGCTCGCGCATGGTGCGTTTCTCAACGATGCGATACGCTGGCTGCAACAGAATGTCGCCCATCTGTGTCAGCCCACCGCCGAGAATGATTTTTTCGGGATTAAAAATATGAATGATATTGACCAGACCAAAGCCCAACGCTTCTCCGGCTTTTTCTATGATATCACGTGCGACAGGGATGCCTGCTTTTGCCGCCTCTCCAATGACCCGGGCATCGATCTGCGTGGGAGGAACGTTTGTCTGTCGGGCGTATTCCAGGAGTTCCTCAGCCTTGCCCTGTGCAATCGCTTCCTGAGCTTCTAGCGCGATACCGGTACCCGAGGCCAGCCGCTCCAGACAACCGATGTTGCCGCAATTACAGATTGGTCCGCGCCAATCAATAGTGATATGGCCCAGTTCACCGGCCATACCGGCAACACCTTCCAGAATCTGTCCGCCTGCTATGACGCCGCCACCAATGCCAGTGCTGATAGTCAGATAGACCATTTCGTTACAGCCCTGGCCTGCGCCAAACATATATTCGCCGAGGGCCGCTACATTGGCATCATTTTCGACATAGATGGGCATCTGATAGCGCTCCTGAAACAGGGTACGCAGTGGTGTGTGATCCCATCCGGGCAGGTTTGGTGGTGAAAGAATCTCTCCGGTTCGGTTATTTAAGGGACCGGGACAGGCAATACCGATGCCGCTGATTTCTTCAGGGGAGATACCCGCCTGCTCTATCGCCTGCTCTACTGTGGCAAAGAGCCGGGGGAGAACGCGCTCGGGTGTCGGGTTCTCTCCAGTAAGCGTATTGGCCCGTGAGAGCAGTTCGGCTCCCTGCAGGACGGAGGCGCGAATTTGAGTTCCTCCGAGGTCCACGCCGACTACCAGCGGTGTGGTATCCCTCTTCTCTTCTACCATGTCATCATGCTCCAAAAAGACTTGTTCGAGATAGATCATACTGCATTTAAGCCGGAGGGACAAGCCCACACCAGAGCTTTTGACCGCAATCGGTCAATGGATCAAAGCTGAAAAACTGAAGTGATTCCGGCATTGGTGGGGTCTCTGTAGCACTGGTAGAATTCAGGAGAAGTGTTCGTTGGGATACGCTCTCTGAACCTGCTCTTGCACGCTGTACTCGGCATAGGGCTCCTGTGGTGGTGGCGCAGGCTCTGGCAGACGTCTCCCCTTGCTGATGAGACCCCCCAACGCGCCAAATCCCGCACCCAGACCCAGACCAACAATGACCCAGACGATCAGCGAAAGGAGCAGAGCAACAATCGAGTTCGCGATAGCACCTTGAGCGGAGCGGCCTGCAAAGCCGATAAGCAAAGGAATGGTTATCAGGAAGAGAAAGAAGAGCGAGCTCAGAATATACAGAAGGCTAAAAGCAACGCTGGCCCAGAGCCCGGCCTGAATGCCTGTTCGCAACTCGCCGGTTTTTTTCGTCGCCAGGATGCCCGCTATGCCATAGGCGATGCTGCTGAGTCCCCCCATCAATAACACATTGAGCAGGCTTGTAAGTATCGGTATATAAGTGACCGGGAAGGGTGTTCCTGTTGCTGCTACGACGGTGAGGAGATTCGGGCAAAGCCTGGCAAGTGTGAGAATAAAAACACCAGAGATAGCCCCGGTCACCAGACCATACAGGGCGGCTGTTTTCCCGGAATTCGAGGTTTTCATGTGATATGCTCCTTCAATCTGTAGTGCGATCCGTGCGCGGGCGCTTCTTCTCTCACTCTACCCTGTTTTGGTGCAAGAGGGAAGGGGATGATGTGTTCTCTGTGTACTATTTTCCCGGATTTAGCTTTTGCGCTGTCCTAGCTGTAGCGCTAGTAGCAACCCGAAGGAGACCGCAAGCAGGACAACGGCGATCGCAATCGCTTTATCCAGATCGATCTGTGAGGAGATATAGACCGCGATAGGGAGCGTCTGTGTTGTGCCGGGGAAGTTTCCGGCAAACGTGATCGTAGCACCAAATTCCCCCAGAGAGCGGGCCCAGGCCAACCCAATACCGGAGAGAAGCGCGGGGCGCACAAGCGGTAAAGTCACATGCAGAAAGGTGTAGAGAGGCGTCGCGCGAAGGGTATAGGCTGCCAGCTCGTAGCGGGTATCGAGTTGTGCGAAGCCTGCACGGGCGCTGTTGATAAAGAATGGGGCGGCGATAAAGAACTGCGCCAGTATCACGGCGACCGTGGTGAATGGCAATGTGATGCCGAAAAGGGCCAGATAGCGCCCGATCAGGCCAACACGTCCGAAGGCCAGCAGGAGCGCGACGCCTGCCACCACTGGAGGAAGGACCGTGGGCATAGTGACCAGCGTTTCCAGCGCTCGTTTGCCCGGAAAGGTTGTGCGGGCAAGCAGGTATGCAATCGGTAAACCAAGCAGGACTGCTAGCACGGTGCTGATGGTTGTGGTGACAAGGCTGAGCTGTAGCGCCCGCAAGGTATCCGGTTGGAGCAGTTCTTCCCAGACCCGCTGGGGCGCTTGCTGAAATAGCAAAGAGGCAAGTGGGATGCCGAGAAAGAGAAAAAAGAGAATGGCAGGCACGCCAATCAAAAAACCTGTGAGCAGTGATGGACGTATCGTGCGGATCGGTTTTGCTCTTGCCACGGCATCTGGTTCCTTTCTCTCTGCTTTACTTTGGGGCCAGGAAACGATATTTTGTCAGAACGCTCTGCCCCTTGTCTGACAGGATATAGTCAAGGAAGCTCTGCGCTTCGGCACTATGCTGCGTCGTTTTGGTTACAGCAATCGGGTATTCGGCAATAACATTGAAATTATCTGGAATATCAATCGTATGCAGTTTCTGGGCCACATTGGCTGTCACGTCGGTGCTATAGACAAAGCCAGCATCAGCCTCGCCGAGCTGAACCTTCTGCACCACTGCTTTCACGTTCTCTTCTTCTGAGACAATGTTCTTCTTCACTGCCTCCACATAGCCAGTTCCATAGTCGGGTGATTTCCCCAGTTTATCCAGCACCTGCAATGTATATTTTCCAACCGGAACCGCCTGTGCTGCAACCACGATTTTTGTTTTGGCCCGAGCAAGATCTTTGAGCGTCTGAATATTGCTCGGATTTGCAGCGGGGAGAATCACAACCAGCTTGTTGCGTGCGAACACCTCGGGCTTGTTCACCAGACCCGCCGAGCTGGCCTTTTGCATATTACGTTGATCGGCAGATGCAAAAAGATCGGCGTTGGCTCCATTCTGCATCTGTTGCACCAGGATCTGGGAGCCATTGAAGTTATAGGTAATGTGGATATTTGGATGTTCCTGTTGATAACTGGTGGAGATTTCAGTAAATGCTTCGGTGAGCGAAGCCGCGGCAAAGACATTGAGCGAAATAGGGGACGGTTTGTTCTCTGCTGTTGGGTTGCCACAGGCGGCAAGCAACAAACAGAGCGTTGCAAGCAGGGTTACTGCCAATCGTGTAAGCTTCAAGGTAGCTCTCCCTTACTGTGCTTTACTCCATACATGATTATTCATAGATTGAGTATATACATGAAGTGTGATACCGTCAAGATGTGTGTGTGGCGTCTGGATTTTCTCGGCAGGCAAAACGGTGTCAGGCGAAATCCTTCAAGGCCTCATAGACAGAAGAAATGTTCTCCTGAATTGCTGCTACGTACTCATCCATTTGCAGCGCTCGAAACACTTCCAATGCGTGTTCATAGCAGGCAAGTGCCGCTTCCAGATTCTGACGCCGATTGCCACGGTGCAGATCGCGATATGCGTTCCCACAGTTATTCTGACTGGCTGCCCACTCTAAGGGAGAGGTATCTAGGGTATAGATCGAGAGGGTCGCCTGATAGAGTCTGATCGCGGCTTCCAGGTTCTCCTGACGGTCTCCCTCTTCGTACTCGCGGTACGCGTTCGCTAGATTAAAGAGCAGCAGTGCCCATTCCCGGGGCTCAACCTGTCTGAAGTCGACCTTGAGCGCCTGCCTGTAATGGTCCATCGCTTTGCGCAGGTTGTGCTGACGTCTTCCCTCGGATAGTTCGGAGTAGGCATAGCCGAGCTTGCCGTGTACTTTGCTCCATTCGAGCGGATAAACGTGACGCTGATAGATCTGTAATGCCGCCTCATAACAGGCGATGGCACGTTCGAGCATCTCCTGACGTTGCTCGCCAGAGATATTGCTGTAGGCGTCACCCAGGCTGCTCTGGGTCATCGCCCATTCTTCGGGCGTAGTGCCTTTGTTATAGACCAGCAGAGCGGCCCGGAAACAGCCGATTGCCTTGTGCAGGTTCTGCTGGGCATTGGTCGTGAGATTGCCGTATGCGCTCCCGAGCGTGTGCTGAAGCCTTGCCCAATCGAACGGGAACGCCTTGCGATTGTAAACGGAAAGAGCCGCTTCAAGCGCTGCTATCGCGTTTTGCAAATTCTGCTGAATATCTCCTGAACTGAGATTGAAATAGGCGTGTCCCAGATTGCTTTGCACCGTGGCCCAACCAAGCGGAAAATCGTGCCGGGTATAGACCTGAAGCGTTGCTTGAAAGCACTCAATTGCCTTTCGGAGCGCTGTTTGATTGCTGTCATCTGGCATATCAAGATAGGTCAGGGCCAGCATGTTCTGCGTCTTGGCCCACTCAATCGGGTGCTCCTCGCGGGTATAGACGCGTAGAGCCTCGTAGAAGCAGCCGAGTGCTTTTTCCATCCGCTCCTCTTCATTCTCTTCGGTCAGAAGGTTATAGGCAATGCCTAACCGATTCTGGACAGCAGCCCATTCGAGCGGCGTTGTTTCGGGCGCATAGACGCGCAGGGCGTTCTGGTAGCAAGAGATAGCTGTTTGCAGGTTGCTATTGGGGTCGTCTCCAACCAGCAGCCGATAGGCATTCCCCAGGCTGTGCATGATGTCGGCCCAGTTGCGGGGAGCGGCATCGAGCGTATTGACCTTCAGGGCTTCCTGATAGTGGTATACCGCCTGCTGAAGGTTCTCCTGCCGATCTCCGCCGGGAAGAAAGGCATAGACATTGCCCAGGTGATGTTGTGTCAGGGCCCACTCGACAGGGTTCGTTTCCGGGGTATACACTTTCATCGCGTTTTCATAGCAGCGAATCGCCTGTTTCAGTGCTTCATAGCGGTCTTCCCCGGGCTGAAGACAGTAGAGATTGCCCAGATGGCTCTGTGTTTTAGCCCATTCCTCGGGAAAGCTCTCATAGGTGAAGACTTTCAGGGCCGCTTGGAGGCAGGAAAGCGCCTTCTGAATAGAGATATGCTGCTGCTCTTGAGGGATGGGGAGCCGGAGCAGTTGTGCATAGCCAACGCCGATCCCATATTGTGCCTGAGCCCAATCAATCGGAGTGGTTTCGTAGGAGAACACTTCGAGTGAGGCTTGAAAGCTGGCTATCGATTTGCGGAGATTGGTAAAACGATCTCCCCGTTCCTGCATTCGATAGGCGGTACCCAGTCGACACTGAATCTGTGCCCATTGGTCAGGATATGCTGCCAGCGTATAGAAATCAAGCGCCGCCTGAAAACTGGTAATGGCCTTTTCCAGATTATCCTGTTGATCGCCAGAAGCAGCCGCACTGCTATAATTGATCCCCTGTTGATAGTGCTCTTCTGCCTCAGCGCGCTTCCTGTCGGTATCCATAAAAACTACATCCACTGCCTTGTTAAGAGGAAAATACCCCTGATCGTGTACAACCTGTTATGCATGTTTCACGCACAATCCTTTTTACCCTCTCGATTCTACGTGCTGTTTCAGCGCTTGTCAACGGGTCTGTTGCCATCTCCGATAGACATTCCTGCCATTCTCTGTGCAGAAATGGGAGCAGGCTGTGTCTTTTCCCGAAAACGTCCTGTATATTATGTATTGTTGCTTTTATAAAGCTGAATGGATAGAATCTGAGAAGCGTGTACGCTTCTCAGCCTCTGGTAGAAGGAGTTTTTTTGTGATTACGAAAGACATCTTTGCTGTTTTGATGATTGTCAGTATCGTGGGGGGGCTTCTCGGGCTGCTGATCGCTATATTGATGACTGTGAGCTTCTGGAAGATATTTGAGAAGGCCGGTTTCAGTGGCGCTCTAGCTCTGATTATTGCGTTTATCCCGTTGGCAAATATTATCATGTTGCTCTGGTTTGCGTTTACTGAATGGCCGATTGAGCAGGAACTACAGCTTTATCGGGCTGGCACTCAACCGAACAGCTCGCATCCGAGTTATACTCCCACTCCTCCCTATCCCCCTCAGCATTAGTTGAGAAGAGGCTTCCCGATTCCGGGGAGCTTTCTTTTTTTTAACCTGACGATAAACCTCTGTTAACAGCAAGCAGCTATACTCTTTCATGTGCGGATACTCCGCCACTCTCTCTTATCACCTTGCTCCCGGTGGTCGCACCCCGTGTCACTGTGTCTTATGAGGAGGACGTAAGGCACAATGCGAGAGGAAATATCCCCTCTCGCACGCTGGCCGGGGGAGCTCTTTTTCTGGCTTGACAAGGCTTTCTTCACTCTCTTATACTGCGTTGGCACTTATCAATGCGTATTTTTCAGAGGGGAAGGAAGTGTCTTTATGTCGCTTCAGTTGCAGGAAGAGTCGCTACGCGAACGGGTACGCCTGATGGTTGCGCCAGTCTGCGAGATGTTGCATAGTCTCCATGTTCTGGCCGATCCCTCACATCATCTGCCCAATCAACGATGGGCCGAGGCCACCGTGCAACGGCTGTCACCGGCCTTGCGCGAGGATATTACCTGTTTCGGGCGCTGCTGTGAGCAATGGCTGACCATTGTCGATCTGGTCTATCTCGTGGGGGCTCCTGATCTCCCCTTTGCGGCCTTTTGCGAGGGGGTAGCAGCGCTTGAGCCGGAACAGGTGGTGATGACGGCCTTCATGGGTCTGTCCACTGCACCGCTTGAGGATGAGCGAAGGCTTTCGTCTGACCCGGCAGTAGTGCATGCCTATCAGGAGGCCAGAAAGCAGCCACAGCGTTTTGTGGAGCTCCTGCTACGGACGCTCTCCGCATATCAGGAAACGATATTTACTGAGGAGTGGGAGCGGCGACGTCCCTTGCTCGAACGCAAGCGGGCATTGCTGGCGGCACGTCTCAAGGCTACCGAGCCTGCACACTGGTTGGAGACGCTCCATGCTCGTATCTCTGTTGAGCAGGCAACGCTGGTTGTCCAGAAGTATCGTGAGTTTCGTTTCCCCCTTGATGCACTCAAACACCTTCATTGTATTGTTTCCAGTTTTACTGCTCCGCATGTCATTGCTACATATAGTCGCGAAGAGCTGTATCTGTATATCAATGTGCCTCCGGTTCTTCCCGCCCCTGAAACGATCCCGATCGAAATTACACAACTGACGAAAGCGCTGGCTGACGAGACCCGCCTGCGCTTGTATCAACTGGTGCTACAGCATCCCCGCTCGCTTCAGGAACTGGCTCAGCGGGTGCGATTGTCCGAGTCGACGGTGTCGCGTCACCTCAAAGTCTTGAAAGCCGCCCGGCTGGTTCAGAGCACAAAAGAAGGGGCCACGCTGCTCTATACGGGCACACTTGCCCCGGTTGATACGCTCCCTCTGCTGCTTCGCGAGTTTGTGCAGCCGTGAGCTTGACAGATTCTGCTCATATAACGTAAGATATATACGTACTTATCAGTTGATAAGGAATGAGGAACGCTGAGGAACAATGGGAACACAGAAACGACGCCGTTCTCTCTCCAGAGAAGAAGTAGAGGAGACGCGACGCTCTATTATTCGGGTGGCAAGCCAGCTCTTTATGCAATATGGCTATCGTGCCGTGTCAACGCGACAGATCGCTGATACCTGTGGGCTGACACAGCCTGCACTGTATCATCATTTTGCCGATAAGCAAGATCTTTACATCGCGGTGGTGAAAGAGCAGCTCGCCCGGACCCGTGCTGGCCTTGAACGGATCGTACAGCGTCAGGAGAGTGTACAGGATCGTTTACGCCTGGTTGTGCGCTTCTTGTTGACCACAAACCAGCATGATATCAGCATGATGCTCCATGATATTGCCTATGAGCTGGATAAGCAGGCATATAAAACCCTGTTTGACCTCTTTCAGGACGGTATCATTGCTCCCATTGCTTCTCTTTTTGCGGACGGGATTCAGCAGGGAATTCTGCGTGATCAGGAGCATGGAGGCTTGCAGCCGGTGGCGGCAGCCGAAATGTTTATGCGTGTATTGAAAAGCTTCGTTCCACGTGAGTCATCGGGCTCCTTGCATCCTACAGCACCACGTTCGGGGTACCTATCCGAGCATATCGCTGAGGCGGAGCGGGTTGTTCCGCTGCTCTTCTATGGTCTGGCGTATCCCGATTTTGAACAGGCGCCCTATCTGCGCAAAGAGTAGGACCTGTTCTTTTTTTGTCTGTTCCTTATCAATCGATAAGCATACGCTGCACCGTGTAGTGGTCGGCCTGCCAGTATGGAGTGTTTTTTGTATGTCTGAAACTTATCGCTTGATAGACAAGCTTTGAGAGGGAAGAGAACTGTTATGGATCTTGCAAAGAGCGGGATTGAAGCAGAACAGGGCGATCCCGGGTATAAGTGGCGTGTGCTGGTTTCAGTGATCGCTGGAACCTTTATGGTGATCCTGGATGCAACGGCGATTAATGTCGCGATTCCTACACTACAGGCAGCTTTCGGCGTGAACGGACAGAAGGCCGCCGTTGACCAGATTGATGCCGTGATTACGGCCTATTCGCTGGCTCTGGGAGTTGTGACGCCGCTGGCTGGCTTTTTAGGCGAGCGTCTGGGCGTCAAGCGGGTCTATCTGTTTGCGCTTGGCGTCTTTGGGGCAGGCTCATTGCTCTGCTCGTTTGCGCCTTCGTTGACCTGGCTGATTGTGTTTCGCGTGATTCAGGGCGTTGGTGGTGGGGCGCTGGTTCCTTTAGGGACGGCGATGTTGACCGGGGCTTTTACCGAGAAGCAGCGTGGGATCGCCTTCGGCCTGTTTGGGATTGCGATGGTGATGGCTCCGGCGCTTGGCCCGATTCTGGGCGGCTACTTTGTCGAATATTGGAGCTGGCACTACATTTTCTATATCAATGTGCCGGTCTGTATTGCCGGTATTGTGATGGGCAGTCTCTGGCTGAAAGAGTATCGGCGTGGCGCTCTGGCCCGCTTTGATTTCCCGGGGATCGTGCTTTCAAGCGTGAGCTTTGGCCTGTTGCTCTATGCGATCCAGCAGGGGTCACATGAGGGCTGGACGGCGCTTTCTGTTATCATCTCTCTGGTGGCGGGCGTGGTATTGTTTGCTTGCTTTATCGTGGTCGAATTGCGCGTCCCCGAGCCTTTGCTTGATCTGCGCCTGTTTCGGAAGCGGACCTTCAGTTCGGCCAGCGTAGTAGGCTGGGTCAGCACGATCGCGCTCTTTGGCTCGGAGTTCCTGCTACCAATCTATCTTCAGAGTCTTCGTGGACTCAGTCCCTTACAGGCTGGTCTGCTGCTCTTGCCGCTGGCGGTGGCGGCAGGCATCGTCGCTCCATTCTCTGGAGCGCTCTATAACCGCATCGGGCCGCGCTGGCTGATTGTGGGGGGAAGCCTGCTTCTGGCTATCAATACCTGGAATATTGCGAATGTGGCGCTCGATACGCCGTACTGGTTTTTAATGATCCTCTTTGCGTTGCGGGGGATCGCGGTTGGATTGGCTCATCAAACCACGATCAACGCGGCGTACACCGGCTTGCAGCCGCAGCAGTTGCCACGCGCCTCTTCGCTGATTACGTCGTTTCGCAATGTCTTTCAGTCCTTTGGTGTGGCTGTGCTTGGCACGATCGTGACGCATCAAACGGAGGTATATGTGTCGGCAGCGAAAAGCGACATGCAGCATCCCGCGACCGCGCTTGGAAAAGAGGTGGTACAGCAGGCAACGCTTCTGTTTCAGCAAATGACGGCAAAAATGCCGCATCTTCCACCGGAGGCCTTGCAGAAAATGCACGAGAAGGCGACAGCAGCCGCTACCGGGAAGGTGCTTGGGACCCATATGCCGCATTATCTCTTGCAGGCAATCAATGACGCCTACTGGCTGACCTTCTGGCTCTCTATCGCGACGATTCTGCTGGCGCTGACCCTGCCAGGGGCGAAGAAGCGAGAGGCCGCAAAGAACCCCTCAACAGAGCTACGTGAAACGGTTTCCTGAGCAGCAAGAAGGGCGGCCCTGTAACGAGCCGCCCCTTTGCTCTCCTGGCTCTTAGTGTCTGTACAGGTCATCAAGCGATATCTCATCATTTGATCTGGTTGTCTCCTCCTCTTCACCCAGTGGCGGTAAGTCTTCCGGCGTTGGTGGGTTAATCATACCAATCAACAGGCGGATAATGCCGACGATAAAGACGATAGCCCCTATGCCAATGAGAAGCCCTTCCGGAGAGTAGTAGACGCCACCGCTGAAAACGATTCCCGCTCCTATGAGGAGAAGTCCCAGGATAACGAAAAGAAGTCCACTCCAGATGTATCTGTTGGATTTATTCCAGATGGCTCGCTCAAAAATGCGTAGTCGTCGCTTGGGACCAATACGTTGTTGTTCCATCACGGGATCTCCTTTTTTGTAGGCAGGCAAGGCAAAAAATGGGAGTATAACTATACTCTATTAGTATTATACTTGATAAAATATGCTCTACCTGTTTCGGTTGACTGTCTGCTTACTGGCATATAACTATGCTCTATATGTGTGTTTACGGAAAAGAGAAATGTTTAGACTCATTGATGTATCCATGCGGAAATATCTCTCTACGAGGAAAGGATTGTGTGAATATTGAAGGTTTTCTATCTATGGGCTGCTTCTTGAAACGAGAGCCGTTACGAAAGCAGCTTAATCTTTATATAAGCTCTATCATCAAAGGAGATGTTGCTTTTTTGTAGGCCTTTGGTTGTCTTGTATTTGCGGAAAAGCAATGGGTCTTCGTGCAAAATCTCTTTTAATGCCTGCTCTGTCTCTTGAAGAGTTTCTTTCAAGACAGGGTATCCATCAGAGGCAAGAATGACAGTTTCCACCTTAGAGGGTATAGGAATAACTTTAATGCCCTCTGGAGGCACATAGAAACCATCAATAGCAGGATACCAGTATTGCCCAGTTGAAGGTTTATTCTGGAAAAGCAATTGTCGCTTGAGCAAAGGAAGGATAAAGTCCCTGCCTGTATCATGCAAACGTAAGTCTTCGATAGTTTTTCCTTGTGCTATTTCTGCTTCCAAAAAGAGTGATCTAGCATTTGCGGTGATACTGTCAATTTTCTTGTTATTTGTAATATGTTCCTCGGAGATTAGACATTGACAATCGCCAACAAACCAGATTTCTTTACGGTACAAACTCAGGATAACAGTGCTGGCGGTAATTCTTTGGACAGGATCAGCCTGTACAATCTCGCTGGCATTTTGCTGTTCATAATAACGCTGGAGGGCTGTGTTTAGAAGATGAACAGCTTGTGATGCTGTAGCATCTGGGGGAATGGTATCGAATGTTTTTTGCAGCAGAAGCGCCCCTGCTCTTCCACCAGTCAGGCCATTCCAGCGGCGTTCTGTTTTAGTTGTTGCGCCATCAATAACGGCAACGAAGTGAGGACCATGATAAATAGCATCTTCACAGTCTTCAGCGTTCCCTGTTTTAGAGGCTATGAATAGCTCTTCTATGGTGTAGGATTGTGGATCTGATTGTGCGGGTTTGATTGGATGCCCTGTATTTACCATGTGTAGCTCTTTTCTATGTTTAGCTTGGTTGGATACCCTTCTACAATATGAGCGCTAATAAGTAAGACGAAATTCTTTTTCCCGCCCTTTGTTAACTTCCTGATATGTTTATGAAGACATTCTGTGAAGAATTTCGCTGCCGCTACTGTTCCATACGTATGAGTGCCAGAAAAGAAGACAACGGTCCGTTTGCGAGATGTAAATGGACTCTGAGTGCGGATGATAAGTCCATAGTCCAGTATAACCTTGCGATTGACTGCGTGCCCATCATATTCAAGCGCTCCCTGATCTATCCATTGGCCCCTTATTTGTTTTGTTTCGCCAGTAAATGGTGGTCTGTATCTGCATTGCAGGCTGTTCCTCATTTAAGAGATGTAAGAGCTTCTCTGCAATCTGGTTATTTTTGGGCCCACCAAGAATAAGGAGATCTTCTTCTATGTGTTGATGAAGTGGTTCTGTAGAGAGCAGAATATTACGAACATCAAGCTGTTTATGGTAAGCGCTGTGTAAAGATTGAAGGGCGAGAGCTATTGCCCGTACCTGACCTATTCCTGTTGCTGGACGGTTGTAAACATCAGTACGTGTTGTTGTGGAGTTGGCTGCACAGATTACCAGATGCGATGGCTTATATAATTGCCAGAGTCTTCTATGAGGCAGGCGGACTTGAAAGAAGAAGCCAAGATATGCAAGGAGTACACCAATTGGCAACCAGAGAAGATTAGACACGAGGTTTACAAGAATAGCGCGTATGTCATCCATTTTATTCGCGCCTCCGTGCGAAATACGGACGATGCTACGTTCTACAACCTACGGTAACTGCTCAAGAGGATACCGGGCCTTGTGTTTCAGTGTGTGATTGTTGTTGCCAGATTAAAGGTGGTGTGCGGGTGTATTCGATGAGTTCGGCAGGTTCAACGCCTAAAGCCCATGATAGTTTATCAAGGGTGTTAAGGCCGATTTCCGCTCCGGGATCTCGGAATAACTTTCTCACTGTCTTGTAATCTACATCTGAGAGTTTCGCTAGACGAGTCATGCTGATCTTTTTCTCTTCAGCAACTTCTTTCACTCGAAGACGTATCATACCCCTGCCTTCATGCTTTGTTTGAAATGAGTGTAGCATTTTTTTCTACTTGACAAAACTTGGTTTTGATTCTATGATAGAAATACAATGGATATGATACCTGGGAGTAAAACCAGGTAGCTAAATTAAATGGATCGATCCGCAAACTTGTTTTTTGAGCAGGGCCTGTTGTCTCGGTGTGGAATAATGTTGTTTCTATTATGAAGGAGGAAGATAGTATGAGTGGACGACCTTTTGTGTATGCTGAGATGCGAAATGAGATGCAGCCGCGGACGTTTGTGCAGCTTTTAAACAGGTACAGATTGAATATGGTACGGCTTTCAAAGCTGGCCGGGGTGCATATTGATTACCTGTATGCGATGGCGTGGAGTTTGCCGGTGGAGCGACGTATTGCGGAGAAGGTGCTAACGACTATTTCCAGATTGGTGGGGACATCATTTTCGTGTGCGATGCTTACCATTCAGGTGATTGATGAGGGGATAACTGTGCGGGGAGGAGAGACGCGGGGGGCATTGCGTCCGGTCAGGTTGGTAGCAAAGAGTGAGGACAAAAAAACAAAGGACCCATCAAGTTCTATGGGTCCTTCTCACGGTAGCGGCTGTAGGACTCGAACCTACGACACGGGGCTTATGAGTCCCCTGCTCTACCACCTGAGCTAAGCCGCCAGATCTTTTTTCATCACCTATCTTACCACAGTCTGTCAAGAGGTTGAGCTTGTTTCCTCGAGAACGGCTCTTCCTTTTGTCGTGGAAGAAGGGAAGTGGTAGCGGGAGCAGGATTCGAACCTGCGACCTCCGGGTTATGAGCCCGACGAGCTAACCACTGCTCTATCCCGCGTCAATAAAATGCTCCCTGAAAGGGAGGCTTGGTAGCGGGGGGAGGATTCGAACCTCCGACCTTTGGGTTATGAGCCCAACGAGCTAACCACTGCTCCACCCCGCGTCGGTATCTATAGGATATACCATACTTTGCGTCCTGTCAAGTAGTTTTGGTGAGGTATTCTTTCCATTTTGCCAGAAGGAAATATAGGCACTTTGTTCATTGACAGGTCAGGTATATTCAGGGAATAAAAGGGCAAGCAAACTTGTACTAAGAGAGAGAAGATGTGTCGAGTGTGATGAGCGGTGGCCCCTACAGTGAAACTTTCATCTTGCCGACTCGTATGTATAGCGATACCTCTCTTCATCTGCCAGTAGAGCGTGAAAGCCCTTCTTATTGTGGAGGTTGATGACTGGATTTTTCTTGTTTTCTGAAAGAAAGAGAGCGTTTTTGGGTTTTCAACCGTAGAGATTAGTAGAGAAAAGAGTGGACGAATACTGTGCATACGTGTAATATTCATAGTACCGTATGCTGCATATAGATTTTTCCTATTATTGACAGACAAGAAAGCAGGTCTGATCTAATGGTCGCTCAGGCTATATATAAGTATCAGAACAACAACAATGAACCGAGAGACCCAGGCGCGCCCCGGCTCAATGGGGGCGGAGGTGGCAACGGCAATTCCTCCGGGGGGCCGGGAGGTGGCTCGCTGATCTTGCGGGCTATCCTCTTTGTGATTTTGCTGCTCGCGGCCTGGTGGCTCATTCAACTTATCTACAACGGCATCAGCGGCGGAAACGATGGGAAAACAACGGAAGTTGACTACAGTCTGTTCTATAAACAGGTTGAGAGTGGCAACGTTGAATCGGTCATTTTCCGAGGACAGGAGGCGACCGGTACCTTCAAGAAAGCGGTCTCTGTTCCGACTGGCAATGGGCAATCCACCAAAGCCGAGCAGTTCCGCGTCAATCTTTTCCCCAATGGCGACACACAGCTTGTTCCACTGCTGAATGAGAAGCATATCCAGTTCCGGGCCGAACCGGTCAATGACAACAGCCTGTTCTGGGGGATTGTCCTGAATGTCGCGCCCTGGTTGCTGTTGCTCGGCTTTGTCTTCCTGATTATGCGGCGAGCCACGCAGAGTCAGCAAAACATCTTCAGCTTTGGCAAGAGTAAGGCGAAGATGGTGCTTGAAGATCGTCCGAGCACCACCTTCGCGGATGTGGCGGGCGTTGACGAAGCGAAAAACGATCTTGTCGAGATTGTTGATTTCCTCAAGACGCCGCAGAAGTTCCAGCGTCTGGGCGGCAAGATTCCTCGTGGTGTGTTGCTGGTGGGCCCTCCGGGAACTGGTAAAACGCTGCTGGCCCGTGCTGTCGCTGGTGAAGCAGGCGTGCCCTTCTTCTCCATGAGCGGCTCTGAGTTTGTTGAAGTGCTGGTCGGTGTTGGTGCCAGTCGCGTGCGTGACCTGTTCGATCAGGCCAAGAAAGC
>NZ_QKUF01000034.1 GCF_003253565.1 Thermosporothrix hazakensis | reverse complement strand
AAACATAACCCTCTGGTGTGAAGCGAATGTGTGCAAGGCGACTCAGCTCCTTGTGAAGCTGGTGGAAGCGCTCATTTGCCTTTCTCCGCTCTTGGCTTCCATCTGGCAGTTCACGGTAAGTGAACCAAGCATCATTCAGTTTCTTCAGAAGCTGAAGAAGCGTCGTCTCCGATTTTTGGCATGTGTTCGGTTGGGAGATCTGCTGCATGAATATTCTCCTGAACTGTTGCGACGATATCTTGCACAATCAAAGGTTTCGGGATCAGCCCGGCGCCGCCTGCCAGAAGCGCCTTCAGGCGGTCAACGACACCGGTGCGTCGAGAGAGGAAAAGTATCGGAACAGCGGAAAGCTTCGGATGTGCCCTGAAAAGTTTGGCTAATTGATACCCGCTCATTTCTGGCAAGTTGACTTCGATCAAGAAGAGGGCGGGCGGATCGAAACAGTCAATGAGATTCTTATATGCCTGCCTCTCATCCGCAAAAGTGAGGACCCGAAAGCCTGCACGAGACAAACATACTTCAAGAATTTTGCAGCTTGTCTTTGAGCAATCAACAACTACCACTACTTTCTGATCCCTCACGTTGCACACCCGCTTTCCCTACTCGAACGTTCCTCTCTTTCTCTATTTTACCATAAAAATAGCGCTGTTTTTATGGCGCTTCAAAAACAGCGCTATTTTTTTCTCACTGTCAAAACAGCGCTGTTTTTACTATGCTAAAAATACAGCGTTGTTCTGACAGCGATATTATTTTGCAGGAGCTAAATGATGAAAACCCGACTACGAGTGAAAGAAATTGCCAAGGAGAAAAACATGTCTATGACGAGGCTGCACATAGAAAGTGAAGTCCCTTATTCAACCATAAGAAATATATTTAAGAACCCTTTCCAGGGTGTCACCACATACACCCTGGCAAAACTTGCCGGGGCATTAGGCGTGGAGACGCGTGACCTTCTGGAAGATGTGCCAGATGAGGCAGATGAGCCAGCCGAATAAGTATTCCCTGCATGGCAAAAGCTGTGCAGGACGCTGGCAGAAAGTAGGAAGTACTGTCATCTGTGCGAACATACATAAGTATGATATAATAGGATTATCCCGTTACGTTCAACGGGGCAGGATTTTCGTTGTTAGTGAACACAACCACAAACAGAACAAGAAACCCGCTGGTGGTCAGGCCAGCGGGTTTTCTTGTTTTTTGGTGCAATCCCTCAAAGGGAATTTCCCCAAAATTGCCTGTTTTTCCCCCCAGACTACCAGATAGAGCTTTCAGCTTCTGTATGCCCCAAAATTTCAAAATTTGGGGCCGTAGAGCATTCATTAACATAAGACGTTGGGTCGTCAGCAGGAAGTTCACTGCCGATGAATTGTTGACGGGCATATTCATGCTGTTGAAGGATAAGGCAACACGTCATCTGGCTTATGGAGCTTGCTAGAGGCCAGTTGTTGACATGTTGACGTTGTTGACAATAAGCGATTAAAAAAGGGGAGCGAAAGAAAATGTTGACAGAGCAGGGGTGTTGAAGAGGGATGTTGAAGCTCACCTTCCACGCGTAAACCAGCGCTACAAGCAGACTGAACCGAATTTGTTGACATGTTGACATTGTTGATGGTTGAAAAAGAAAATTCTCCTTCTATACAAATAATAATAATAATAGTAATAACATATTATTATTATTATTATGTTATGTTGTTAGTACAAATTAGTTTATTTTATATTATATAATAGAGTAGTTTTTTTAAGTTAATTATCAACAACGTCAACATGTCAACAAAAGGGCTTCAATTCCCTGCTAGAGCCAGTTTAATCGTTGGAGAGGAACCTCAACACCATTCAACACAAAACCGAAGCGTCAACACTTTTCCCTCTGCTCTGGCAACAAAAAAGAAGCCCCTGCTGGCCGTCGCAGGGGCTTGAAACTATTTGAGCTTGATCACCAGGTCAGGGCGATAACTCTTAAACCACCGGGCTAATAACTGCCGGTGGCAGAACGCCTGTGGGGGACAGAAACAGCAGATGGTGATATCCTTGTTCGGGTCCAAGCTGTCGATGAAGGCCCGAACCTGCGCCCCACGCTTTTTGAGCACGCCTGCATATCCGCGTATGTACTCGCCCTGGCTGATTGGCTGGTATTGGCCCGTAAAGCGATCATCCCCCTGCCATGCTTTGTAGCCATAGACGAGGGCCGCCGTGGGAGTCAAGCAGTCAATGTTGTCGGGTCTTCCTTGTAGGGTGACGCAACACGTCACAACGCGCCCGCGATGTGCCGGGCGGTCACTGAGGCTTGCGAATATGATCACCGAGCACCCCCTTTTCTCGTGATATCAACTATGTGGATTCCCTGATATTTGAGCAGAACCGGCAAATTATTCATGAATTTCTTCCATTCCCTTATGACTATGCGTCAATACATACGGTTTGCCTGATGAGCTATACTTTAACAAAGATAGTAATCAAGCTTTAGCACACGGAGCGAAGCAGGTTTCCCAGGCCCTCAAGGCGCCGTGTGCCGGAGCTACGCATCTTCTTCGGATCTTTTATCTACTGCTTTCTTTCCTACAAATTTCCTGGATTCAAGGTAATTCTCAATATCACCTCGTCGAAACTTCCAAGCGGAACCAATCTTGTAGCCTGGAAAGTCTCCTGCTTCCATCATGCGAATAACTGTTTTGCCACTTACTCCAAGTAGTTTCCCAGCCGCATTAGCAGAAAGCTTTTCTTCTGCATTGCTAATTTCTTTATTCATTAGTGTGAACCCCTTTCTCTCTGTCATCTGACCATCAGTTGATGTTCATTTGACTGTCAATTGACAGGTTTAGTATATCATCTCATGACGATGAATGTCTAGTTTGGCCTATTAGTACTGTGTTTAAAAATTTGTCCAATTTGTCTTGATTTTGCTATTTTGGGGTGCTATACTACTCTCAACGAGGATACAACCTCACAGAAAAGAAAAAACGCGTCGATCTCTGGTTCAAGTTACCAGCTAGGACAGAGCCGACGCGGTAGTACAAAACTACGAAAGGAATTGTATCAGATGACTACAGCACTCGCAACCCGCACATCCCGCAAGCAGGCCGTCCGTAAGCCCTATCATCCTGTCGTACTGATTCGTGTGTATGACAAGGCGACAGGGGCAGTCCTGGGCTACCTTGCCCCGAGCCGGGACGGAAAAAACTACTACCAGGTGACGTGCAGCGAACATGGCCGCTGGCATTGCACCTGCCCGGCGACGTGCGAATGCGTGCACATTCGCGCCGTCAAAGAGATGTGCGAGCTTCGTGTGAAGCTTGGTCGCCCTGGTTGCAAACCCCCGATGCAGCCTATCGCCACTGAGCAAGATGAGAGAGCGCAAGCAACTCCTGCACCGGCACCTTCCGAGCAGGATGAGAGAGCGCAAATCAAAACGCGCATCCAGCGGATAGAAGATGATTTAGCGTTGGGCTCACTGATTGAAGGCGGACTGCCTGAAGAAGAGGTGTCTCGTCTTCAGGACGAGATTTCTCAGTTGAAAGCGTTGCTCCAGACCACCGATCCTTTATCGCCATTCTCTCAGGCTGAAAGAGTCTCTCCGAGAATCCCACACTGCGTGAAGATGGGAAATACGTCGTCAGCTCCTGCAAACGATTGGCGCACAACGTCGCCACTCTCTTCCAGCTCTGGCTTTTCGTTCATGCGGTGAAGACGAGTGATTATTCCCCACGCCAGAAAACTCCAGTTCTTCTGACGCCCTATCATGAGAGCGCCAGAAGAACTAGCTCAACTTTATAGGCTCGTTGACTTTCATGCCTATGAATGGTATCATTGTTAAACATTATTATGCATAGTTATGCAACAAGAATGAGGACTTAAACGGGACAATTCTTGTTTTCAGGGTGGCTTATATGGAAACACTCACAAAAGGTACAGAAAAACAAAGAGCGTACCTACAGCAACTTCTTCAAACTGGTCAGGTACCGCCTGAGAGTGACAGGCCTGATTTTGAAGATTTAGAACAGGCAGTGCAGATCCTCGAAGAAATAGCGAGGGAGTCAGGTAAAACACGCTCGCTGGAGCTTACAGCCAGGATGTTTGCAAAACAACATCCTGCACTTGCAACACTGTTTGCCGAACAGGAGCAAGGGAAGCCCGTAGATCTCAATCTCAATACTCCTGACATCCCTCCCCTGCCATCTGAGATCTATATTGCCCCCGAAGTCGGAGAAGGGGCGTGCCGATGGCTTCATGAATACGAGGTTTTCTCGAGGACATGGAGTCCTCGCGGCTACAAGCATTTTCATACGGCTGTCGGGATTTGGCTCCTCTCAGTCATAGCCGCTCGGAGAGTTGTAATCCCGTTGGGGGACAACTATACTCCGCTTTTTATTGCTCTTGTTGCACCCACAACACAATATGCAAAATCGACAACGGCCAAAATTGCGCAAAAAGTGCTCAAAGCGGCCGGTCTTTCCTGGTTGCTTGCGCCTGACATAATGACACCCCAGAAAATGATGTCGAATATGGCTGGCTCTCTTCCGAGGGGATATGAAGATATGGAGCCAGAGGAGCAAGTTATTGCGCAGCTTAAGTATGCATTTAGTGGGCAGATTGGGTGGTTTTATGACGAGTTCGGGCAACACCTGGACTCAATGATGCAGCAGAACGGCGCAATGAGCGATTTCAAAGGGATACTGCGAAGGATGGATGACTGCGCTGACACAGCCAGTTATGACACAATTACCCGTGGGCTAGAGGAAATAAAAAAGCCATATATGGCACTTCTGGCGTCGATGACACCGGCTGATGCGCGGCCTCACGCCGGTCGCGGAGCGAAGTTCTGGCGAGACGGGTTCTTCGCCCGTTTCGCGTTTGTCACGCCACCCGCTGCATCAAATGACGACAGTGAGGCTCGTTTCCCTATCGGGCGCATGACTGTCCCGATGAGCCTCACTCAACCTCTCGTTAAATGGCATCAGCGGTTAGGGATACCAAAAGTCGAATTCATCCAAAAAACAAATAAGCAAGGCGATGTCATCGAAACCAAAGTCAAACGAGGTGAGCTACCAGAGAATGTCTGCCAAGTCGACGAAGACGTTGCAAAAGCATTCTACGACTACCTCTTTGCGCTTATGCGAATAGTACGAGATTCTCAATTTGAAGACCTTGCAGGGAACTACGGGCGATTGCCTGCAAAGGCCTTACGCATTGCAGGCCTGTTTGCATCTCTCGAAAATGATGGGCATATCCAGATGTGTCATTGGGCAAAAGCCAGAGAGATTACGGAGGTCTGGAGAAAGTGTTTACATATACTCTATGCCCAGATCAACATGGATGACGAGAGCCTGAGTGATCAGGCAGAACGAAAACTCCTCCAGATCATTGAACGTCTGACAGAGAGATTTAAAATCCCTCCCACCGTCCGGGACATCCGGATGTATTTCAAGCGGTATGATTCTGCCATTTTGAGAGAGAAACTCAATGCGCTTGTAGCAGTTGGGACGCTCATAGAGCTGCGTGAGGGCAAAAAGTCGCGTTATCAGATTGTTAACGACTAGAGGAGAGAACACATGGTTGATACGAGCCACATTGACCCCGTAGCGTTCTACTCTCGCTACGTCCAAATCGCAGGTAAGCCTAAGAGAGTAAATGGAGAGATACAGTGGAACGGCTCCTGCCCCTGGTGTCAGGGGAGTACTGATCGTTTCATGTTTTCCGAAACTGGAAGGTACAGTTGTGCCATTCGCAGCAGCGGATGTGGACGGCACGGTCCCGATGTCATTGCCTTCCTGAGAGAATATGAAGGGATCTCATTTAAAGAAGCTTGCTCACGTCTTGGCATCGAGTCGACAGGAGAAAAGTATGCAAATCCAGGCATTTCTGAAAGGTCAAGAAAAGTTATTGAACGGCTCAAGCAGAAAAAGAAGTATGGTGACACGATGCCACCATCTGAAGACTGGCAGAAGCAAGCCAGAGCACGTCTCGAACTGTGTCAGAAATTCCTCTGGGGAGAGGTCGGTAAGCATGCGCTTCAGTATCTGAGAGAGCGGGGGCTGTCAGATCAGACTATTAAAGATGCTCAGTTAGGCTATATTCCTTTAAAGAAAGACGGACGCTGGTATTGCGATCCGCCTGAGAAATGGGGATTGAAATCCGATCAATGCCAAAAAGTCTGGCTCCCAGAAGGGATACTTATCCCGTGGCAAGGGGATGGCCACATCTGGAGACTCAATGTGCGCCGCCTGACTGGTCTTCGCGAAGGGTCTCCGAAATACATCCAAATCCCCACCAACGGCGGGGATGGACTCTATAACGTCGATCAGGTAGCACTCGATCAACCGATTGTACTGGTTGAATCTGAATTGGATGCACTCAGCGGGCAGCAGGAAGCGGGAGATCTGGCCGTGTTTCTTGCGACGGGCGGCACCTCTCGCGGTCGCAATGAGCGCTGGCTCGCACGGCTATCGAAAGCCAAATGTGTCCTCATCGCCTTCGATGATGATGAGGATAAACATGGGGTACGCCCTGGTGATCGGGCGGCAAAACAGCTTGAGCAACTTATTCCGCACGCGATCCGCTGGTTGCCCTGGTCACACGACATCAACGACATGCTCAAAGCCGGCCAGAGTATACGCGCCTGGATCAAAACAGGGATCCAGGCATATGACTTGATTTCGAGCCCCTCACTCACGAAGCTGTCGGAGCCTGCACAAGAAGATGCAACAGATGAACTCCCCAGAAACTGCTGTATCTGTTGGGAGAGCCTGGATGCTTCAGGATTGGACTTCAACTTTTCCCCTGACGGCAAGCAGCTTTACTGCGAGCGGCATACCCCGCAATGGCTTACTCAATATCTCAACAAGATTCGACAGCTAAATGCTCCTAGTACCATCAAGGAAGATGCTTATGAAAAGGGGAAAGCCACAGCCTAAGCCAGTAGAGATAGAAGCGCTACTTACACCTGCTGATCTCATAAAAATTCTGAAGTTAAGCAGAGCAACTGTATATCGTTTATTACAGGAAGGGAATCCTGAAGGAATACCCTTTATCTGGATAGGAGATTCAAAAAGGGTTTCCCCCTCGGACTTGCGGGACTGGCTCGCGGTCCGAAAAACAAGTAGTTTCCAATTCTAACTGAGGAAGGAGAGGAACCATGCCTCGAAAAAGTCACTACGGAGATGGCTCTGTTTATCAGCGCAAAGATGGGCGATGGGAAGCCATTATTTTTCACGAAGGCAGGAAAATCTCCGTTTATGGGAAAACGGAGATTGAAGCTCGAAAGAAAATGCGAGAACGGCAAAGGCAGGTACTCGCTGGAGAGATCGCGAGGGACCCTACTCGTCAAACAGTAGGTGATTACTTATTACAATGGCTTGATTCCTGTAAAGTGGGAATTAGGCCCCACACAACCAAAAACTATCAGTCTCATATCCAGCATGTTTTAAACCATCCAATCGCGAAGATCCAGCTACAAAAGCTAACGAGAGAACATATCCAGAGCTTCTATAATACGCTCAATCTTGCACCCAGTAGTATGCGCACGCTGCATACTACTTATAAAAAGGCTTTCCAGGATGCTGTAGAAGCTGAGAAGCTCGTCAAGAATCCTTGCCACAAGGTTAAACTCCCTCAGCCACAAGACGGGGAAATGCATGAGCCCCCGCCAGAAAACATTGTGGTGATTATTCAAGATATTCTTGATATTGCTCAAGCGGAATTCGAACAAGAACAGAGTCGAATATCTCTCATTGTGTTGTTCGCGATAGCAACAGGAATGCGGATCGGAGAGCTGGCCGCTTTGCGATGGGAACACCTGGATTTAGAAAAATCACTGGTTGCTGTTCGAGGTACATTAATAGAAATAGAAGAAATAAAAATTGGCCCTCCCAAAACCAAAAGCAGCAAAAGAAATATTGTACTCGCAGATTTTGCGGTGGAGGCACTCAGAGCATACCGCGTAAAGCAGTTAAAACAAAAATTGCAAACCAAAAATTGGGAACAACTCAATTTAGTGTTTGCTAATCGTAAAGGAGGCTTTCTACAGACCTCACTTATTCGCAGACAATTTAAAGCGTTCCTCAATCAGCACGGCATTCTTGAGAAGTATCGTTTGAGGAAATTCAAATTTCACTGGTTGCGACATGGCACAGCCTCAATCCTCTTTGCAATGGGAATTCCAATTGAGGTTATAGGGCAGATGCTTGGTCATACGCGAGCATCTTCCATAACAGCAAATATCTACACCCACATTGACCAGCAGCTTCACATTCAAGCTGCCTCTGCAATGAACAAACTGGTTCAACACCAATAAAGGTATAGATCACCGTCAAAACTGCCGTCAAGGCAATATTAAACCTCAAAAGAAGCCGCTTTATTGGCTGATCCACAAGGGAAATAAAGAAGAATTACATTACTCGTTGGTGAAATCGGAAATTTCTCTCCACAATTATATCAGAGAACGAAAGGCCTTACAAGCAACAAAAACCGGTTAGGAAGAAAAGGCGCTTCCCTCCATGTCGCCTCCTCAGGCATAAGGAACGAAAGCGGCTCTTCTTCCATAGAAGAGGAACAGCCACTTTAGCGATTCTTCAATCATCTCTTTACTTCTTTTCTTTTGTCTCTCCAAAAACTGCAAGATTTTCTCTCGCTCCTAACACCTTTCTCATAAAACAGTATGCAAAAGGAGCTATGATCACTATGAATACACTCAAACGTCTTTTTCTCTCTCTGATATTGACCGTCACCATCCTGCTCGGTAGTTATATAGGATCGCTTTCACAGATGCTGCAACCCGCTCATGTGCTCGCGAAACCAACCATCCATATGCAGAACAACTGTCCACCACCGCCGATTGATTGCACAATTTAATAAGTACAACAGTATGTCCAGAGGAAGGGACTTCCTCCTGTCCCTTCCTTTTTCGCTCACAACCAATTTTCAAAAAATATGAGGTTAACCTCGAAATTCATGAAACCCTGAGAGCAGAAAAAGGATCTAAGCTTTTAGATCCCAAAAAGAAAGCGCTTTACCTCGGGCATGTCTTCGGCTTGCTTTTTATGCAGCGCACGCACCGCCTGCCTGCTATAATAAAGCGCGATATGCCTTCACTCTGGCGCAATCAGGCAACGAGAGCAAGCGAGCGTTGAGGCTGGTTCTCCCCCCGGGTCGGACAGGACGTGGGAAGAGAAGACATGGTAGAAGCATTATAAGGGATGAGGACCGAGAAGCCTGGCCCATTTTTCCGCTGTTCTCCCAGCCAAACCTGATTACTGGCATGCGAAAACAATTCTCTACATACTGTAGTAAGCACAAGGGAAGTTTGCATACACATGAAATCGACACATACCGAGACTGTAGAAGAGAAACAACAATTGCAAACACCTCCAGCCCGTGAGGCACACGGCATCTATCGCATTGGCCTTGCCTATGGTCACTTTATCTATCGCGTTCGCTGGTTTGTCCTTGCCCTCTGGGTTCTCATCATCGCGGTCAGTGCCTTTTTCGCGATAAAAACGCCCTCACTCTTCAGTGGTGGCGGCATTGAACTCAAAGGCAGTGAATCCGTCCATGTAAAACAGCTTCTAAAAGACAAACTAGATGCCCCCGCATCACAGGCTGTTGTTGTCTTCCAATCGGAGAACACAAAAGTCTCCGACGCCGACTATCAAAAAGAGATTTCCGACCTCAAAGACAAACTCAAAGATTTCCCCCATCTGAAAAATATTACGACTGGCGGCATTGGCAAAGATGAGAAAACAACCTTTCTCGTGCTGAATTTCGATGCTGATGCCAATGATATGCAGGATCAGGTTCCAGCCCTCCGCGACAAGCTTCCAACCGGAGATAAGGCCAGTCCGGCGCACGTCTATCTAACATCCGAGCTTCCGCTGACAGAGGAACTGCTGCATCGCACACAGGAAGACGTTGAGCGGGCCGACCTGTTCGCCCTACCTGTTGCGCTCGTGATCCTGATTGTCGTCTTCGGCACTCTTTCAGCCGCCGCGATGCCACTGCTGCTGGCAATTCTTGCTGTGGTAATGGCCCTGGCAATTGTCTATCCAATCGCGCTCAATATGGAGGTCAGCAACTATGTATTGAGCGTTATATCTATCATTGGTTTAGGCGCATCTATCGACTATAGCTTGTTTATTATTCGGCGCTTCCGTGAAGAACTGGCTCAGGGCTATCCGGTTCGGGAAGCGATCGCATGGACAATTGCGACTGCCGGTGAAGCGATTCTCTTCAGTGGCCTGCTGGTAATCATCGGCTTTGTCGGGCTATTGCTGATCGGCCTGGGCATTATCACATCCATTGGTATTGGCGGAGCAGCGGTCATCGTTGCAGCGGTCCTGGCAGCCCTGACCTTTCTGCCTGCACTACTCAGCATTGTGGGTCATCGCGTGAACTCAATTCGCATCCCATTCCTCTGGAAGCTCACCATGCCCACATCTGGGGACGGCTACAATAAGCCTGGCGGCTTCTGGCATCGCCTCGCGCTTGGTGTGATGAAACGGCCATTCCTCACCATTCTGATTGTCTGTGTGATTCTGGTTGGTCTGGGCTGGCCCGTGCTTTCCATGCGCATTGGCACCAGCAGCGAGACCATGCTACCCAAAACGGCCCCCTCTCGCCAGGGACTTGAGGTTCTCAAACAGCAGTTTCCAGACCAGTTTGAGAATCAGCAGATCCAGATTGTCGCACAGACAAAAGATAAGAGCGACGTACTGACGAAGGATCAGTTGAATCACATCGCCGATTTGAGCGACTGGCTGAAGAAACAGCCACACGTCAAGGACGTTTCCAGCATTATGAATCCTCCTTCGGCTCCGGGCAGTCCCGCACTGACGAAGGACCAGCTCATTATGCTCTACACGACCGGCGCATATAAACAGAATCCGGCACTGGTCCAGTTTGTCGAGTCCACCACAAAAGATGATCTTACCCAGATTACCGTGAGCTCCGACACGAAAACCAATACCTCTGAAGCGAACGACCAGATCACCCATCTGCGCAATGAAGGGGACAAAGCGGTTGAGAACATCACCGTGCATGTCGGTGGTATGCAGGCGATCTATATGGATTTTGATAATTTCCTCTATGGAAATTTTCCGAAAGCCATCATCTTTATCGTCTCTGCGACCTTCATTCTGCTGATGTTGATGTTCCGCTCACTGCTTCTGCCACTCAAAGCGGTTATCATGAACGCGCTATCGATCAGTGCGACTTATGGCGTTCTGGTCTTCATTTTCCAATGGGGGAACTTCAGTAACATTCTGGGCTTTACCAGCAATGGCTTTGTAGATAACATTGTGCCGATTCTGCTCTTCTGTATCCTGTTTGGCCTCTCGATGGACTATGAAGTGTTCCTTTTGAGCCGGGTGCGTGAAGAGTGGCTTCACACCTCGAATAATACGCTTGCGGTTGCCCGTGGTCTCGAAATGACCGGCAGCGTGATTACAAACGCCGCCCTACTCTTTCTGGTTGTGACCGTCTCGTTCATCTTCACATCTCTGACGGTCACGAAAGAACTGGGCGTTGGCATGACGATTGCCATTCTCGTCGATGCGACGATTGTGCGTTCGTTGCTTGTCCCGGCAACTATGCGTCTGCTCGGTCGCTGGAACTGGTGGCTACCGGGTCGTCCGCTACCGAAGGAAAAACCGATTGAGGATCACCTATCATAAGTGAGTGCCAGAAATCGCAAGCGGGAGGGCTGAGGTCCTCCCGCTTTCCTTTGTCTTCTGGGGAAAAGCGTCGTATGATATTACTATCACTATCTTTTGGAGGAAACTTTTTGAGCACGCGACCACAACACCCATTACAGGTTGTTCTCTATACAAAAGCGGGCTGTCATCTCTGCGATGAGGCTCGCGACATACTGGACAGGATTGCGGAAGAAACCGAGTTCGATCTAACCGAAACCGATATCCGCAAAGATCTTGAGCTCTTTGAGCGCTACCGATACCGTATCCCCGTCATTACGATCAATGAAACTGTGGTAGCTGAAGGACGTATAGAATATAGTGAACTGGCCTCTGTATTCGCAGCACTACAAGAGAATCGATTGTAACACAGCAAAGAGGCGCAACAGCTCAGGAAGGATGAACATGCTATGGCATCACCAGCCTCACCAATCAAACAATCTCAACCAAGACGGGGCCTGCTTGCCTGGCCAGAACATATTCTCAATCTGTTGATGGACCACTGGGCCCTTATCATTACACTGGTCTTCGGGCTCCTGGTTCTGGCAGCTTTTCTTGTGCCAATTCTGGCGTTTCTGGGTTTGAATAACCTCTCAAAACCGCTGTTCTATTCCATGCATCTCGTCTGCGGGCAGATACCATCACACTCATTTTATCTCTTCGGGCATCAACTTGGTTTGTGTCAGCGTAACTTTTCGATCTACACATCTATGTTTCTGGGGAGCCTGATTTTCGTCCTGACGAAGAAGCGTATCCCCGGCCTACCCTGGTGGCTCTGGGTGCTTATGTGTGTTCCGATGGCCCTTGACGGCTTCACACAGATGTTCGGCTGGCGCGAGAGCAATATGTTCCTTCGCCTGTTGACTGGCTCGCTGTTTGGTCTGGGCTGTGTCTGGTTCGCGCTCCCGTTGATGCATAAAAATCTGATGGAGACCGAACCTGTTCCCACAGCTCCACAGCAACCACAAGTGCCACAGCCAGCGGCTCGGCCATAAGCAGCTACTACACAATGCAACCAGAATGCGCTATAATTGGTGCGTTCAAAATTGAGTGCGCGCCACTCACTCCATTGTTGCCACACAGCATCTACAAACTAGTACAGAAAGCGACAAGTAAAGGGAACCATGTCAAACAGCTCACCACGAGGAAACACATTTGCAGTTACCACCCTGGGCTGCAAGGTCAATCAGGCCGACAGCGAGGCCATCGGCGAGCAGATGTCCGCCGCTGGCTTTGAGCAGCGCGACTTTAACGAGGTTGCAGACATCTACATTGTCAATACCTGTACAGTCACACATCTAGGCGACCGAAGCTCACGGCAATTAATCGCTCAGGCACATCGTCGCCACCCGGATGCGCTCCTCGTGGTCACTGGCTGCTATGCTGAATTGAACCCCAAAGCGGTCGCTGCGTTGCCCGGTGTCGATCTAGTTGTAGGCAACACGGCAAAAGATACACTGGTTGATACGATCAAGCAGCGTTTATTCACCACTGAGCCCGACACAGCAGAGACATCGAATAATAAGCCCGCTCCCCGAGGGCGTAGTCTGCCGGTCCTCCCGCTGGATACACAGCATATCGGCAGTGATACTGAGCTGACGTTCCTCCCGGCAGAGCCGGAGCCGCAGCCAGAGAATCCCTCAGGCCTCGCACCTTTCTATCACACCCCTGAGGCCCCGGTCGAGCCCGCTCACAACCGGATCTTCTCACGTACCCGCGTGCAGATGAAGGTGCAGGATGGCTGTGACAACCGCTGTACCTACTGTATTGTGCCCTATGTACGTGGCAAGTCACGCAGCCGCAGCATCGAATCGGTTGTGGAGCATGTGCGCCGGAAGGTCCGTGCAGGCTATCAGGAAATTGTGCTGACCGGGATTCATCTTGGCGACTATCATCCCGATCCGGAAGAGAAACAGGATCTCGGCGACCTGATTTCAGCCCTGCTGAAGGAAACGGAGATCCCGCGCATCAGAGTTTCCTCTTTGGAGCCGGAAGATTTCCGTCTTGAATGGCTGGAACTCTGGGAGAATCCTCGCATGTGCCGACACTTCCATCTCCCGATGCAAAGTGGTTCCGATGCGATCCTACGCCGTATGGCCCGCCGCTACAACTCAGAGCGCTATCGCACTATTGTTACTACCGCCAAGCGACTGATCCCCGGCGTTGCCATCAGCACCGATATCATTACTGGCTTCCCGGGAGAAACAGACGAGGACTTCGAGCTAACCTACCAGATGGCAAAAGAGCTTGAATTCGCGAAAACCCATGTCTTCCGCTTCTCCCCACGCCAGGGAACAGCAGCCGCTCGAATGAAGGGTCACATCAAAGAGAACATCAAGAAAGAGCGCAGCGCCCGCTTGCTTGAACTGAACGAAGAGCATAGCCGCCTCTTCCGTGAACGCTTCCTGGGCGAGACTGTTGATGTGTTGATTGAACAGTACAAGCACGGCTGCTGGGAAGGACTGACCGATAACTATATTCGTGTCGAGCTCCACGACCTGCCAGAGACTACAGACGATTGGCAGCATAAGCTTGTCAAGGCGCGCCTGTTGCATCTCGTCGACGATGGTGTCTACGGGCAGTATGTAGAATAACGTGCGACTGTGAAGCAACTGGTCTCTTTGCTGATCTCTCTTCTGCTAATCGCGGTGACGCTTGTGGGCTGCTCTGGCTCACCTCTTTCTGCGAACCCGGCGGTAGAGGGCATTCAACTGACTACCATCACAAGCGGTCGCTTCCATGAGTACCCGCTTCCCCAGACAGGCAATGGGTTGATGCGACCGGTTATTGACCAAAACGGAGATATCTGGTTTGGAGAGATGGAATATAACCATCTCTCCGTCTTTTCTCCGCACAATGCCCTGCTGCAACAAATTCCCATCCCCGAGGGAGCAAACGGGATCATGGGTCTGACCGTCGCGCCTGATAACACGATCTGGTTCGCGGAGCAGTATGGAAACTTTATCGGCCATTACACGCCAACTACCAGAGAGTTTCAGCGCTATCCGCTCACACTGCTTGAGCATAACAAGCAGCAACTCCCCTCAGCGCCCAATAGTCTAGCAGTCGATCAGCAAGGAAATATCTGGTTTACCGAATTGAATGCAGACATGATCGGTGTATTGAATCCTCGCACGGGCGCAATCAAGCAATACGCCCTGACGGAGCATAAAACGGTACAGCAATATGCTCCCTATAGCCTGACCATCGATAAGCAGGGAGTAGTCTGGTTTACCTTATCAAATAAGCCCTTACTCGGGCGGCTCGACCCCCCCACAGGTAAGGTTACTCTGATCGAGATCCCGGAGAAACAGAATCGATTAATGGAAATCACCCACGATGCAGAGGGAGCCATCTGGGCAACCGGCTTTGAACAGGGACTTGTTCTGAAGTATAAGCCCACAACCCAACAGTTCGCCGTCTACCGTGCCGCACACGAGCCAAAGCGAGCAAATGGAGTCTATGGTATTCTCAGTCAGCAAAACGGGGATATCTGGGTTGTCTCTACCTCTGAAAATGCCATTGCGCAACTGAAACATGGCGAGCAGCAATTTCGCTATTATCGCATTCCCACTGCAAGTAGTATGCCGCTCGGGCTTGTCGAGGGTCCTGACGGAACATTCTGGTTTACCGAGACCGGTGGCAACAGAATTGCCTCATTCAAACCTTGAAAAATGATAAGGAGTTTTAGCGAGGAGTCACAGAGAGTACCGAAAGAGAATATAAGAAGTACCCCGGGGTCAAACAGGGTACTTCCGATTGTGTGTGGCCCCTAATCAGCCACGCGTAGGTGAAAGAGCAAATGGATCAAGACGACTGAGAGGCTGGATAAGCCAGATGGTAGAAATAAGCTGGAACTTCGCGATACAATGCATACCACCTTTCAGTGTATTCTGAGTAGAGAACCGGCACATGAGCCCGCTCAAGAAAAGCAACCAACCTATTGAACAGTCCCCTCGCATTCTCTACAGCATCAGAGGAAGCGCATTCATCCTCACACACGCTGTAACACTGATTGATTGCATCAATGGTTTTGTCTACCAGTGCTCGTTCAACTGTTGGGAGCATAGGTAAATCAATATCATTGAACGTATAATCCACACCGGTCACAGCCCTGATATGCTCTAGCAGCAATTCGGCCTGCTCTTCTGTCAATGGTACTCCTGCACAAGCTATAGTGAGTAGTTCATTGACCCTTGGATCAGGACTTTCCCAGTTACGAGCCCTGTAAGTAACTCTCAGAGCGCCTACAGAGGGTTTGCTACTCATAACAACGTCCTTTCCGGCAACGACAGACAAACCACAACGATAAGTTACTACGCAATCCCAAAACAGAGCACCTAAACAAGCATCTACAACCCAGGACCACTCGAAGCCATTTTTGCCCTATCCTGGTCAACGATACGCTCCGCAATACGGCAGAACACCCAGAGGCTACCTAGCCGTCTCTCCTCAGTAGATGTATGTTCCCATGCAGGTTTAGAGTTCAGTAGATGATATTGCCTCTGTGCTTCAACAAGCAATGAGGCAAGAGTGATAGCACTCATCTCCACACTGTATTGCACATTATCTACTGGTATCCCTCTGACATGAATTGCGCTTATGATTTGCTCTACAATAGAGCTGTATTTTATAAGCCCCATGAGAACATTTCTCTCTGCATTAGTCACACGCGAAGGATGTTTGGCCATAATCTCGGCTGTCCTCTGCCGGGCCATATCGTATAGCATGTTTATCTCGGCCCCGCTCAAGCAGAGTGTATACATCTTCTCTTCAGCAAATGGAAATCTACTATGCATTTTGCCACTCCCCAATATAACACGGTAGTGGGTTATACTTTTCCACAGGATATGAGACAGCAACATATTGTCTCCCATCTGGCAAGCCATAATCTCGCATGATCACAAACCATTTATCAGGGAGTTGCACCAGATACTCGGCATAGTAAGACATCCGAGGTAGAATCTCGGCCCGGTTAGTACCAGGTGGGAACACAAGCATCCATGAGCCTTGATGCTCCGAAACAAGAATTCCGTGCTCTCTCCAACCTGCAAAGAGCTTTTCCCGGTCTTGCTCTCTTTGAATTGTAGGTGTCACCACTGTAAACATCGGAGTCACCCCGCCATTCATTCCAGCAATCGCCCCATATTGTGCGGCAAGATCACGCGATATAGCTTGATCCCAGATCCTCGCCTTGCAGCTCTTTAACCACTTCACGGGTTAGCTGCCAACATGGGCATGCCTTTTTCTTTCTACTCGTACAATCATACATGTACCTTTGCTAGGTATAAAATGGCATTTTCAAGACAAATCAAGACACTTGCTTGTAAACCATATGTTTTGTGTTATAATCAGCTTATGAAGTAGAGAAGTAGGCGTGGAGTGTTGTTATGGAACCAAACCACAAATTAAAGTACGAGAGAGAAAAACGAGGCTGGAGTCAGGCCTACGTTGCAAGAAAGATTGGCACATCTGCCGATCTCATCTCAAAATGGGAGCGAGGATTGCGGGGAGTTGGAATGCAGCATCGACAAGCTCTCTGCGATTTATTCAACCGCAATGCCGAAGAGTTGGGCTTCATACAACCTATCACTTCACTGATAAAGGAGTTGGGTAATGAAGCTTCACTAGATAAGGACGATCCCATGAACAAAGGCCGCAGGCAGCTATTACAACAAGCTCTGACACTTCTTTGTAGCGGAGGATTAGCTACTCCAAATCATATCTCCATACCGACTGATCTGTATATCACGTTATCGGATACTGCGTTACGTGAATGCTGGCACCAAATCAACAACAATACTTCGCAGGCATCAGAAATACTATCAGTTATCGCTCCAATGCTTATCAATATGGCGCTGGAACCTTCCCCATACCAGCAGCAGCTTGCCTCGATTGCTACTAAAACGTTATTATTGCGCGTTATTGCAGCGACCCATAAAGCCAACTATATTGCACGCGAACTATTTAATCACGAGGCAATACAGTGCAGCCGTCTATCCAACGACCACCTTCTGCAAGCGGCAGCTTTAACGTATATGGGCTGGACATATTTAGTATGTCCGCCGGTTCGTCCAGAAAAAGCTATCGAGGTGGCTAAGGAAGCCTTAACCGCCAATAGAAGCGAGAAGACAAACATAGCAAGCAATTGTCACGCGATAATGGCTGAGGCATACTCTTATCTGGGAGCAGATTACAAGCAAACAGCTTTACGTCACATGGGGCTCGCCCAGGAGTCATATGCAAACACAACAGACGTTCTCGATTACGCGGACTGTACACCTTATACACTTCATCACAATGCTGCAATGGCTTATTTGCATTTGGGAGATCCAAAGACCGCAATCCAGCAGCTTGATAAAAGCCTTCTCCAGAACGCGACTCCACGAGGGCAATGCGGATCACTGCTCTATATAGCAGATGCAGCTTGTAAGATAAACGATTATGATCTATTCAAAACTCGTTTTATTCAAGGAATTGAACTCGTAGAAACTATTCACAGTGATCATCGCAAAGCCCTGGCAAAACAAATTGCAAACAGAGCGCCTAAAGATTGGCTTCGAGATGATGAACTACAAAAAGCCATCACAAAATTACATGTCTGAATCGGATCGGGGCCGCCAGGTATTATCAGACTCGCCTCGCGGCATCCGTACGCCTACAACGACGGAGCTGGCAAATATTGCAAGGTTTAACAGGTCAGGGCTAAGGACTTCTATTACCAGGCCCACACCTTCCTGTATGCCATTTCCATCGTTGTATATGACCAGCACATCATCACCAACCTCTACAGGCCGCTCATACGTTTAATATTCCTTACCAAAGATCATGAGGAGATACGGGATAAACCTCCCCCGCATCTCCTCCCTTGTCCATAATCTGACGGCAACTGTTTTATTAGATCAATCTTGCATTGTGCCGTCAAAGTGGGCAGAAATATTCGTACCCGCAGCATGCTCGCTTTCCGCCGCGATAGTATACCGGGAGATCAGTCCGGCTGAGGCACGCTTGAGCAGCCGTTGCAACAAACCCATCCTCTCCCACCTGAAGACGGGAGTATCGTGGCCCGCTTCAGTGAAAATGGTACAAATCCTCAATGGTAATTGATCGCTTCATGCCGTTATATTGGCCTTTCTACAGATAAAATATCCTACAAAGAGCAGAAAAGAGCAACAGAGCGCATTCCGGACCTATGGATGTGGGTTTAGTGCCGTTTGCGACTATGCTTCTCCCGGTCAAGCGCAAAATCCAGTGTCTCATGCAAACGTTCAAAGTCGTCCACATCAAGCTGCAACTCGACTGCAGGTAGATCGTCAGGACGAGCGCGCCCTTCCTCAAATAACTGTAACACCATCACCAGTTCAACTTCAATATCGACAATACCGCCCTCAGAACCCAGTTCCAGATCTTCCTCATCCTCTGCCTCGGTATCTGGCCGGGGGATAAACTCGATATTTGTGCGGGCACATTTAAAGCGACTGGTCAGCTTGAGAGCATCAGTCGAAAGCTCTTCAGCCAGTTCCCGAATCACCTCCATCATCTGTGTAAAGGCATCTTGCAACTGTTCCAGCGCGTCATCTTCTTCATCTATATCCTGGGTCAGTTCGCCACTGGTCGTCGTGCCACTCGTCCCGGCTTCAGGTAACCGTTGACGAGCAAGCTCATTCAACTGCTTGAGCGCCTGAGCAAAGGCAGGGGAAAAAGATGTCGCTTCCTTCTCGCTATTCTTCACATCCTCTTCGCTACGCGCTTCCTCCTGGCTGGCACCTTCTGCTTTCTCAGAAACATCGTTGCCCTCTTCACTCAATCCCACCGCAGCTTCAACCATCAGAATTTGCTGGTGCAACTGCTCTGCCACTTCACGATTAAAATAGGCAAAGATTCTCGCCTGTCTGGAAGCTGCCAGTAACTCAAACTGAGGCCATTCCCGGTACCGTTCTCGTCCGCGCAAATAGCGTACCTCTACCAACCCCAGGGTATCCAACCGCAACAAAATATCCATAAGTCCTCCTCAATTAGCAGAACGAACCGGCTGCTTGATACGATTGCCCTTACACTATTCCCGGCTTTCGCCAGTCAGCCTTCTGCTAGCAGTATTTGATAGTCAAAGTGTATTCCTTTTCCTTCACTTTTCGCAATATGTTTTTGCCAGCATCATATCACTGTGGAAAATCAGGGAAAAAAGATATCCAGAGTAGGCTCAGCCCCAACTACCCGAATTTCATTGTGGCATAGAGCTCTCTTCACCATAGCAGGTCGTGGTTAGGATAAGCTCATAAGCATGCAAAAGTGACCTCAGCCAGCAAAATCAAATACATTTAGATATACTTTCCCATCATATCACAACAGGCACTTCTTCATACAACCTTTATTATACATCCCTCTCCGCCAAGACCCAACCCCTTTTGAGAGGCGAGACGATCCAACCCCGAACCGTCCCGCACTCTCTAACAGCATTCCCCTCACGCAAACAAGGCCTGCACCTCATGCAACGCCTGTTCCAGAGAAGCCAGAACATCCTGTTCACGATAAACGCTCTGCTCATCAATAGTCAGTGGTCTCCCAAAGCGAAAAAGCCCTTCTTGTTCAACATGGATTACAGCCGGGAGAACCTTCGGAGCGGGAAGGCTGCTTCGCCCTAGCGGATAGGGCAGATGAAAAGCAAACCGTGCCTCCGGCACCGCTTCAATCATGATCTCAAGTAGATAGAGCGAATAATAATCCTTGACGCGCTCAATCTGACACGCCGGACAGGTTTCAATTCGTGCTTGATTGAAGCGGAAAAAATCGTAAACGCTCTCGTACTCCTCCTCACACTTCTCTTCGTAATGCTTCTGGCAGAGCCAGAAGTGTTCACGGTCAGGAGAAGGGGGCCGATAGAATGACAACAAAGCATAGGGAGTCCGCCACAGCGCCAGCATTGCCTGCTGCTTCAATGCATACCAGCGATCACGCAGCTCTGCGTATCGTTGGGCATGCTTCCGTCCCCGCAGATGCTTCACATGATAGAACTTGGCCCAGCGCGACGCCCATACTGTCCAGTATGCCAGCCGAAGCACAGCCGCACCCTGAGCACCAGCCGCATCCTCCCATTCTGCCCTCATCTGTTCCCAGGAGATCCAGAACTGCTCACGCACCTGTTGTCGCTCGGTCTTGCGATTAGCAGCGCTTCTCGCCCCCGCTGACCGCCTCTGCTGAATCAGCACCGCATGCTCCTCACGCCAACGCGCAACAGTCTCGGCAGTGATCGCCAGAATCTCACGCCTATCGTGAACAGCGAAGCGACGCATGCGCCCGGAGATCCGCACCTCACGATATTCCAGCACCGGCAGCTTGCCTTCCCGCGTCCAGCGCTTGCGTTCGGTCGCCGTACAGTGCAAGAGCTCCTCCAGTTCGCCCGGCACAACGGCTAACTCTATTGGAAACATCGCGAGCAGCCGCTGCATCTCCTGCGGGTCGCTTTCAACCAGTTGACATACCCGTTCCACCAGTTCCGCTTTATAGATTCCTTTCCGGGCAGACACTCCCAGAAACGCACATAGTTGCTCCTTGAGCAAAAGAGAGACCAGTTTCTTATACATACAAAATCTACAACTCCTTTTTGTGGTTTTGTAGAGAAGAAATACCCGGTCTCCTTACAAAAGCGGAAAAAAGAAAAGGGCACAGGCCCTTTTTGGTCTGTGCCCTGCCACAACAAAATAGAGAATTATGGATGTAATTTCTCTAATTCTTCGTCCAGGCGCTTCATATGCTGACGCCGAATCCGAGCACGCTCGATTCGAGCGGCCTCTTCCTCATCGGCAGGTTCAAGCGGTGGAACAGGCGTCGGCTTGCCTTGCTCATTGAGCGCGACATAAATAACATAGCTGCTTGCGATCTTTCGCACCTCACCGGTCATCAGATCCTCAGCAGTGACCTCAACGCCCACCTCCATACTGGTTCGTCCAACGTAGTTTAACGCGCAATCGACCGTTACTACATTGCCAATGTAGGCGGGAGCCACAAAGTCAAAGCGCTCCACACGAGCCGTCACACAGGGTCGCTGACTATGTTTGATCGCCACAATAGCGGCGGCCTCATCAACCATACGCATAATGACCCCACCATGCACGTTCCCCTGTGAATTACCGTCGATCAGTTCCATAATACGACGCGTCACACTGCGCGAATACGCGATACTGCGTCCCTTCGTCAGGTCAACCTCCGGGAAACGCATCGCTCTTGCCTTTATATCGTCAAAAGGTTGCATTTGTGATATACCTCATAGCTTCAGGGTAAATTTAGATGTATTATAGCATCTCGTTGATAGCTTTCACGCTTTTGCTCAAGACAGAGTACCGGCAGAAGAGAGGCGCTCTTTCTCTCATTTTTTTCGAGGAGCGCAAAATATGTCGCAAAAACACTTGACAAAGCTGGTGGCTTTTCTGTATAGTTACCTATATAGACTACTTGACAAACAACAAATATCTCGTGAAATGTCAGGTACAGTGACTGCGTGATTGGAGGACAGCATGACACAACGCCTTTTGCATGTTCGCTTTAATGGTCGCAGCGAAGAACTGAGTCTGGCAGCGCTGCATCTGGGTAACCAGGCAACAGATCAAGAGATCAAGCGGGCAGTCACTCACTACCTCGATTTACCCACCCACATACTGGACGACTATGTGATTGTCCGCACCGATCAGGCAGTCATTGTGCGCCCAGAAGCACTCTATGGATAATAGTTAAAAAGACAGACAATAATCCGGGACGCACTCTCACAGATTGAGCGTACATACACATCCGTGGGTTCGAATCCCACTATCCTTTATGGATATGGCCGAGTGGTCAAAGGCAAAGCCCTTTACTGGCTTTTGTTTTTCAAAGCTCTTTCAACTTGTGCGTCTCGACTTCAGCCCGGATCCAGCACATATCTACGCGCGGCGCTATTCGAGCTGAGGCGTGTTCTTACCGATTGAGCTTACACACTTTTGGCAGGTATTGAATGAACAATTCAATACTCGGGTTCGAGTCCCGGCTGATCTGCACGATCACAACATCGTTGAAGCTCTTTCGACTCACACGCTTCAGCCCGGATAGCTGTCAGCTATGCGAAAGTGAAACGCGCTCCTACAGGAATGAGCTTACACACTTTAATCTGAGGGTTGCGGGTTCGAGTCCCGCTGGCCGCATATCGTGCGGCCATAGCTCAAATGGGAGAGCATCAGACTTTGCTATCGCTCTTCTAACTCGCGCGTTTCACTTTCCCCGGACTGTTTGTTCGAGCCGAGGCGTGCCCTTACCGATCGAGCTTACACACTGGTAGAGCATCGGACACTCATCCGACGGTCGCAGGTTCGACTCCTGCTAAGCCCACCTTTCAGGGCTTATAGCTCAGCACACAATAGCTCTTTCGACTCACACGCTTCGGCCCGGAGAGGCAGTCCATAAGCCGACGAGATATCGGATTATCCCGGGAACTTGTATAGAGCATCAGCCGTGCCCTGCACTCTCACGAAAGGAAAACGCATGAGCGATATTCGCACCGCTGAACAGGACGTTCGCATTCAGGTTCTCAACAGCTTCCTCACCACACCACACCGAAAGCTGGATGAGCTTGCTTCCATCCATACCAGTGCGTTGGAGCGAGACCCCCTCTTTTACGGCCATCTTGCTCCCTGGTACTTTGCCAAAGGTGAGGTACGTGACCACAAAATTTTGTTTGTTGCCCACCTGGCAACCAGTGAGTACCCTGAATTCCGCGAGGCGGCCTGGGTCCTGCTGCAACAACTGGCTCCATATGAAGTCGCACGCGTCCTCGATCACGCCAAAAAGGTTATCGGGAAAGTGCCGCGCTCACTGAAAAACGCGATCACATACTATCTGCGGACCCGCGAGGCCAACTCCAAACAGTTCGATGGCGCGGCGCTGCGGGCACGCACAGCCTTGAAGCATCTGTATGCCAGCCTGCGCATCAAGCCGAGTCCCCGCGCTCAGGCCATTCTCTTTGATGAGAAACCGCCCGCGGACAGCCCGCTTGCTGGATTGAAGCAACTGGCGAAGGCACAAACAACGGAAGAGCAGGCAAGCATTATCATCGAGAACAAGATTCCGTATACGACGGCGATTGGCGCTCTCCGCCATATCACGCCCGCATTGCTGGTCGCGCTCATTAATGCTATGACGCCTCAGGAAGTCATCAATAATATGGCGATGCTGAAGCGTAAGGGGGCGCTGGACCATCAGGAAGTCAAGGAGCTCATCAACCAGAAGATCGCGGATTCCCGAACGGATAAACGAGTCTCCACGCTTAAGGCGAAAAAGGCCATTGAGGCGGCAAAGTTGGATGAGGAGACCGAAAAAGAGCTGACCAAAGTGACGGACCAGCGCGTTGCCGCGACGGTCGAGATTAAGCGACCAACCGCGCTGTTTGTCGATAAAAGTAGCTCGATGACGACTGCCATTGAGGTGTCAAAGCAGCTTGCAGCTCTGATCAGCGCCGTTATCAACGCGGAATTTAAGGTATACGCCTTTGATAGTACTGCCATCGAGATCAAGGTACAATCAAAGCAGCCACGTCCAACTATGAGCGAGTGGGAGAAAGCGTTCAAGTTCATCAAAGCTAACGGTTCAACGTCTATCGGCTCAGCGCTGGCAAAGATGACGAAAGAGCGCTTCTATGCGGAGACCATCGTGATTGTTACCGATGAGGGCGAGAACACTGCCCCTTACTTCCGCAAGGCCTATGCAGAGTACAAGCAGCAAATGCAGGCGGCTCCATCGGTAGTCATTCTTCAGGTGGACGGCGGGGGACATGATTTTTTCAATAAAGGCCTGATAGAAGATGGCATTGAGGTCATTCGCTATACCTTCAACGGCGACTACTACTCACTGCCCAACGTCTTAAACTTGCTGGCAATGCCAAGCAAAGCCGAGCAGGTTGAGATGATTATGCAGTACGAGATACCGAGCCGCGCTCAGGTCGCCTGAAGCGGGTGTGGGGAACCGAGTTTTTCCCCACACTGTTTTTCTGTCCGTTACCGCTCTCCCTGTTTGCGTCGATAGATATCGGGATTGGTAATCTCCATTATACGCTCGGGCGTTTTCGGGCCAGTAAAGCCAAATTGTTGATAAAGGCCATGTGCATCCCGAGTCATCAGCATCCAGCGACGCAAGCCCTGTAGCTGTGGATGCGCGGTCATCACTTCGATTAACCATTTGCTCAGGCCTCTTCCACGATACGGCTCGCTGATAAATACGTCGCTAATATACGCAAATGTAGCATAGTCAGTCACTATGCGTCCAAAGCCAATCTGTTGTTCATTTTCATAAATACCAAAGCACAGAGAATGCTCTATGGCACGCTCAACAATCTCTTGCGGAATGCCCTCCGCCCAATATGAATGGGAAAGAAAAGCATGGATAAAAGCAATATCAAGTTTTGTTTTATCTGTGCTGATACAATAGCGATCTCGCCGCCAGTCCTGTTGCATACCTGTCATCTCCACTCAAGCTGAATATAATGAGAACGAGAACAAAGAATATACTGTATTTTCGATGCAAGGACAACAGCCAATACCAGCCCATCCCGCCTGGCGAAACAGCCAATTTGAGAACAGAAAGGGAGCATCACGATGGCTCATGAGCGACGCATTGATCCCCGGGCCCTGATTGCAAGGTTACAACAGGAGAGCCAGAGGCTACTACAACGAGATATTATCGCTCCTGTCATTCATGGAAGCCGCATTCGTACGCGCTTGAATGGTCTGGTCTATGAGTTCCGCCAGAAGAGCTCTTTTAGCGGATGGGGCTGCTTCCGCCCACGCAATGAGCGCGAGGCAGAACTTCAACGCGAAGCGCAACCCTGGGAACGTGGCGCCTATCTGGAACTCTTCCCTGTCTTGCGTATGATACTCCTCTGGCCCGATATTCAACACCCATCGATGTGGTGGGCCATCCCGTTCAATGAGAGCGATGCCCGCCAGCGCTTCGGAATGCCGCCTGAGCCACACCCCGTCCTTCTCTGTGATCCCACCAACGGCGCGGACCGCTTTGAGCGCGTACTTGTACGCGTTGATGGGCGTACGCTCTGGTATGAGGGCCCGGATTTGCTGGCAGATCCAATACAGGCTGAGTGGCTCCGCGATGCCTCCAGTCAACAAGACGAGGTCAAAAATTTCCTGCCCGGTCTGGCGCAAAGTCAAAGGCTGGCCCTGCTCTTCTGGCAGATTCATCGACTGGAGGTAAACGAGCGCCAGGAGCGTGAACAGTTCGAGCTGCGGCTGCACCAACAGCTACGTCATCTGCCCGCCTCACAACGTCTGGCGCGGCTTCAGCAGGAGCGTCATCGTAGCACGCTGGAAGGGCAGCTACAACATGCCCTGGCGAAAGCCAATGCAACGCTTCACAGCTACAGTGAGATCCCCGGGGGACAACTGGTTGTTGAATGGAGCGAACGGGACAATCATTACCGCTATCGCTCAGTGGTCAACCGTCGGCTTGAGGTCATCTCAAGTGGTATCTGTTTAAGTGGCCGAGATCGTGACTTCGATCTAACCAGTCTGGTCAATGTTGTTAGCACAAGCCCGGATTGGGCACAATACGAGGATTAGCAGGCACATTATGGCACAACAGCTTCATTCAAATAGTCCGTTTTTTCATGAGGAACGGCATGCATCGCTTGCCCCCTTCGTCGAGCAACGCATTACTATCTGTGGCGCTGGCGCTCTGGGCGGCAATCTCTGTGAAACCCTCGCAAAAATGGGCTTTACCAACATCAAACTGATCGATAAAGATCGCGTCGAGATGCGCAACCTTTCAACGCAGCCATACGGTCGGGCGGAAGTCGGGGCGCCCAAAGCCCGCGCCCTGGCAAACACACTCTATCGGGCTATTCAGACCAAACTGGAACCTGTTGTAATCGAGCTCACCGGGAAGAACGCAACACAGCAGCTCAAAGACAGCACCGTTATCATCGACGCATTTGATAATCGTCAGGGGCGGCAGGCCATCAGCGATATGGCTCGTTCGCTGCACATTCCCTGCCTGCATATCGGCTTCAGTGGTGACGGACTTTATGGTTCCGGGATCTGGGAGCCGGATTATATCGTGCCACGGGACACGCCCGGCGATCCATGCGACTACCCATTGACCCGCCCATTCGCGCTGCTTATCAGCCAGTTAGCGGCTCGTTCGATTGCTGATTTCTTTCAGGAGGGAAAACGGTATCATTTTGAAGTTACATGGAATGACCTGAAGATCACACGCACTGAAAGCAAGAACACGGCTGGATAATGTCCAGCCATGCTCTTCTTTCTTTGTATCATTAGAGGTTCAAGGCTTCGATCGTCTGTAAAACCTGAGCGGCATGCCCATCCGGCTTGACCTTCGGCCAGATCTTGCGGATAACGCCTTCCTTGTCGATCAGGAAGGTCGCACGCTCGACACCCATGTATTTCTTGCCGAACATGCTTTTTTCCTTGTAGACATTGTATGCCTGAGCGACGACTTTATCGGTATCGGCAAGCAAGGTAAAAGGCAGGCCATATTTCTCGGCGAACTTTTGATGAGAGGCCAGTGAGTCGGTGCTGACACCGAGCACAGCGACGCCCCGCTGCTGCATTTCCTGATTGGCATCGCGGAAAGCACACGCCTCAGCCGTACAGCCAGGGGTATCATCCTTCGGATAAAAATAGAGCACTACCACGCGCCCCTTAAGATCCGCCAGATGTACCTGTCCATTCTTGACGATCGTATCAGGTCCGATAGCAGGAACGGTAAAATCAGGGGCAGGCTGCCCCTCTCGCAGTTCCTGAACCTCGTTTGTTGTCATGCGCTTCTCCTTCTACTACAAAACACAGTAGACAGTACTGCCCGTGGAACAAACAGCGTTCGCACGGCCAGTACTACAGTAACGCATTCTGACAGTTCTGGCAACTCTTATCCCTTCATTGCCAGCATGCGTTCAAGCGCCACACGCGCCCAATGAGCGGTTGTCTCATCGACGCTGACCTGATTGATCACCTCGTCGTTGACCAGCGCCTCCAGCACCCAGGCCAGGTAGGCAGGGTGAATCCGATACATGGTCGAGCAAGGACAGACCACCGGGTCCAGACAAAAGATAAACTGCTCAGGGTGCTCTTTTGCCAGGCGGTGCACCAGATTGATCTCGGTACCGATCCCCCATCGTGTCCCCGCCGGGGCGTTCTCCACCTGCTGGATAATATATTCTGTTGAGCCGTAGAGATCAGCAGCCTCAACGACTTCGCGCCTGCACTCTGGATGGACCAGAATTTTCACATCGGGATACTCGGCACGCGCTTTCTCAATCTGTTGCAGGCTGAACCGCATATGGGTCGAGCAAAAACCCTTCCACAGAATGATCTGCGCTCGTTCAAAAGCCTCTTCCGCATCAGCAGCAGCAAAGGGATCTTTCGGATTCCAGACGGCCATATGTTCTTCAGGAATGCCATACTTGAGGGCCGTGTTGCGTCCCAGGTGCTCATCAGGGAAGAACAGGACGCGCTTCCCCTGGGAGAAGGCCCACCTCATTACCGCTGGAGCATTCGATGATGTGCAGACAATACCACCATTTCGGCCACAGAACGCCTTCAAGTTCGCCGCCGAGTTCATGTAGGTGACGGGGATAATACTTGCATCCTCACCAAGCAGCTCATGCAGCGTCTCCCAACATTCTTCTACTTCGGCAATATTTGCCATATCAGCCATAGAACAGCCGGCCGCCGGGTTTGGTAGCACCACTTTCTGATGAGCCGCGCTGAGAATATCAGCGCTTTCGGCCATGAAGTGAACGCCACAGAACACAATGTAATCCGCTTCTGGACGCCCTGCTGCAAGCTGAGCCAGCTTGAACGAGTCGCCGCGATAATCTGCATATTGAATGATCTCATCGCGCTGATAGTGGTGTCCCAGAATCACCAGCCGCGAACCAAGTGCCTCCTTTGCAGCCGCAATCCGACGATGAATCTCCTCCGGCTCCATCTCCGCATAGAATGTTGGAATGATATCAACGCGCTTTGAAAGGTCATGCTTTGCCCGTGTTTTTGGTGTAAGCAAGGGAAGAATGCGTGCTTCCTGGCTCTCTGCACATTGTGTATTGATAGCCATTGATTCTCTGTCTCCTTTCACGATGCTTGCAGCCGATCAAGCAAATTCCAGTGAGATATCAAATTGTGGAGCCGAGTGCGTGATTGCTCCTAGAGAGATAAAGTCAACCCCGGTTGAGGCTACCGCTTTCAGGCGCTTCTCATCAGTTCCGATGCTCCCGGAGGCCTCAATCAAGACCTGTGGGTTCTGCTCACGAATAGAGGTAACGGCCGCTTGCATCACCTCAACACTCATATTATCCAGCATGATGACGTCAGCCCTTGCCTCCAGGGCCTCCTGCACCTGCTCAAGCGTCTCACACTCTACCTCGACCTTGAATAGATGCGGGGCCATACGTCGCGCGGCCTCGACCGCCTGGGTGATCCCGCCCGCTGCCTTAATATGATTGTCTTTGATCAGAATGCCATCGTCCAGCCCAAAACGATGATTCTGCCCCCCGCCAAGTCGCACCGCCTGCTTCTCAAGCATCCGCAGCCCGGGCATCGTCTTACGGGTATCCAGAATATGCGCTCCTGTACCCTCGATTGCACTGACGCAGTGCGCTGTCAGAGTAGCGATACCTGAAAGATGCCCCAGAAAGTTGAGAGCCGTTCGTTCAGCACTCAAGATGGAACGTGCGGGACCACTGATCGTTGCAAGGCGCTCATCAGGCTTGACGGTCGCGCCATCCTGAACCAGCAAGGTCACCGTAATGCGAGCATCAAACAGCGTAAACGCCTGAGCCGCGACTTCCAATCCGGCAATCACGCCCGCCCGCCGCGCGATTATCGCCGCCTGTGCCTGCTGTGTCCCGGGAACGGTACTTAATGTCGTGACGTCGCAATATGCGCCATCCTCTTCAAGTGTTCGTTTGATGATATCGGTAAAAGCGCTATTCATACACCCCTTATACTTTCTTTTCATGGATACACACTACCTGATGAGAAGAGAAGCGCTCTCCCTATTTTCTTGATCAGATGAGCCACTCAGGCGACGCTGAAACGCGAAATGGCGTTGCTTCAGTCGTTCGTCCGTGGTCGGGAAGTCACTTCGCCAGTGACTTCCTCGACTCTCCCATCTGGTCAGAGCCGCGACAATCACCAGTTCCGCGACCTGTAACATATTCGCGGTCTCCTGCTCTTCGCGCGAGCGCTGTTCCGGGAGACTGGCCTTCAAACTTCTTACCTGCTGCAAGGCTGCCGTCAGGCCTTCCGCATCTCGGGAAAGCGACACCGAACGCCACATCGTCTGGCGCAGCGCTTGCCTGATCTGTGATATCGATAGCGCCTCTTCTCCTGAAGCTGGTATATCCTCTTCATATTCGATCATCTGCGCCGAGTCACGCAAAGAATACGCCTCGGGAGCCGGTAGGCACGTTCCCGCTTTGAGCTGCTCAACCAGATGACAGGCTGCCTGTATCCCGAAGACGAGGCCTTCAAGCAAGGAATTACTTGCCAGCCGATTGGCTCCGTGCACGCCGGTACAGGCCACTTCCCCTACCGCATATAGGCCCGGCACCGTCGTTCTTCCCACTGTATCTACCATCACGCCACCCATACAATAATGCGCGGCAGGAGCCACCGGGATAAGATCCTGAGCCAGATCAAGCCCATAGTGTGAACAGATTGTGGAGATTGTCGGGAAACGTGCGTGCATTTTTTGTGCAGGGAGATGGCGCAGATCAAGATATTGATGCGCAACTTCTTCGATTACCATTTCTTTGAGAATTGCTCGTGCGACCACATCACGCGGCGCCAGCTCAGCTTGTTGACTGTAGCGCAACATAAAGCGCTCTCCGGCGTGGTTGCGCAAATAGGCGCCCTCGCCACGTACTGCCTCGGAAATCAGATGAGAAGCACCCTGGATAGCCATAACGGTTGGATGGAACTGCATAAATTCCAGATCCGTAAGGGCTGCTCCGGCTCGCCAGGCCAGCGCAATCCCATCAGATGTAGCGCCCCCGGGATTCGATGTATGAAGCCAGAGCCCACCAGCTCCCCCACTGGCAAGCACGGTAAAACGTGAGGAAAGGGTAAAGGAGTTCCCGGCACGATCGAGCGCGCGAATCCCTGTACAAATTCCAGCTTGCATCAAAAGCTCTGAAACATAGGTTTCTTCATACACAACGATTGAGGTGCGCTCATGCAATGCAACAAGCAAGGCTCGCTCGATCTCGGCCCCGGTCGCATCCCCTCCGGCATGCAATACACGCCAGCGGCAATGAGCCCCCTCACGGCCAAGCAAGAGACCATCAGCCGTAACATGGAGATCGCCCGGCTGCGCCTTATCAAACTGAACTCCCATCTGAATCAGCCATCGGACCGCTGCTGGTCCCTGTTCTACCAGCGTTCGTACTGCTGCCTCGTCGCAGAGCCCGGCCCCGGCTGCAAGCGTGTCCTGAAGGTGAAGTTCCGGGGTATCATCTTCACCAAGTGCAACAGCAATTCCCCCCTGGGCATAGCGCGTATTACTCTCGCCAGCCTTGCCCTTCGTTAACAGTGCCACACGCACCGTCTCCGGGAGCCGTAAAGCCAGCGACAGCCCGGCAATGCCACCACCAATGATGACAACATCAAATGGTTGGTTCTTCTGGGTTCGCATTCTTATTCTCCTTTGAATAAGTGTAATTTGTACACTTACTTGCCGGACAAAAAAGAAAAGGGAATGTGTGAGAAATACACTATCCTTTTGGGCAAGTATACCAGACATTTTTTTGAAAAACAAGGGTAGAATAAGTAGCTTTTGTACCTGACCAAAGTCCCGAACACGACTTACAGGTTTTAACATTGTCTCATAGATAAGGCATGAGCAACAGAAAAAAGGCCGCTTCCAGACAGTGAAACGAAGCGACCGTCAGAAGTGGCAAGAATTAGAATGTCGAGAGATGCAGGGTACGCTCGCGCGGTCCATCCAGCTCAACCAGAATCACGCGCTGCCACACGCCAAGCATCAGCCGCGACTGTTGATAGGGTATTACCAGCGACGAACCGATGATCGAAGAAAGGATATGATCGGGTGCGTGGGCCGGATTATGCGGATGACGATAGCGCAGATTTGGTTGCATATGGCGGAGCGCATCCAGCAAATCCAGATCGGTTCCGGGGTCAAGGTCTGCCGTGGTAATCGAGCAGGTTGTGTGTGCCACAAAGAGCGAGCAGAGGCCCTCTGTCTTTTCGGCCTCACGCAAATATTGCTCTACAGTATCAGTAATATCAACGACCTGATCTTTCTTGTGCGTCGAAACGGTAAAGGTTCGTAACATGCTTTCCCCCATTCTCTGACTTATTCGCCAATCACTTTCACAATGACACGCTTATCACGTTGCCCATCAAACTCGACGTAAAAAATCTGCTGCCAGGGGCCAGAATCGAACTGCCCGTCAGTAATCGGTATAACGACCTGATGGTGAAAGAGCAGGTTTTTTAAATGGGCATCGCCGTTGTCTTCTCCTGTGCGGTGATGTCGATAATCAGGCTTTTCTGGCGCAACCTCTTCCGCCCAATCGAGCATATCCTGCCATAGCCCTGACTCATAGTCCTGTACAATCACCGCCGCAGTAATATGCATTGCCGATACCAGCGCCAGCCCCTCCCGCACACCGCTTTCCCGAATAATCTGTTCTACCTTCTCAGTAATGGGCACAATCTCTTTGCGCTTGCGAGTATGAAAGGTAAGATATCTGGTATACGATTTCATCTCCCAGTCTCCTTGAATCAAGGGTAAGGGAAAGGCTCACAGATAGGCCTTTCCCTTTCTATTAAGATGATACTCGCCCTCAAGCAGAGATGCAATGAGAGCCCGGGAGACTTATTGTGAGGCCTGACGCTCAAGAGGATCAGCGAAATGGTGTTCCATGATGTTATTATGATAGGGAGCCACCAGTTCTTGATAGGCAGGAAACAGATGCTCGGCAAAGGGTGTGAGCGGCTCCTGAGCGGGCAACACACGCCATGAACGCTGCCCCGGGAGATCAGAGCCCCGCGACATGATCTCCGTTCCCAGACGATTCATCACCATCATATTTTGCTGCGCAAGCACCTGATGAGGCACAAAGGCAAACAGAGGAGACTCCATCTGTGCCAGTTGCTGTTCGATCTGTTCCGGTGTATGGCCATAGCGCTCACAGGCCTGTCGTACCTGTTGCAATAGCTCGGGCTCTGGAAGGGTAAAAAGCGTCTCAAGCGCCTGCATCAAATTCATACAGCGATTTAGCAAAACCAGGCGACCGTGAAATAGCCGCTCTCCAAGTCCATGTTCTCCCTGCCGACATTGCACTTCATGAATCTGCCTGGTCAATTCAGCGAACGGCATCAGATCAAGCCGGCGCTGTAAGAAATCAACGACCGATGCCGTATCCTCCTTGAGCTGCCAATCGCGCAGCAGCTCAAGACAAAGCTTCCCTTCATACATCTTTGTCGTACGTGGCACACTCAACAAGTATCCTTTACAGTCGCAGATCCAGCGGGCGTGAAGATAAAAGACCACATCCGAGACCGAACACGTGGAAAAGCGTTTCTGACCGTGCACATCTTGTACGAACCGGAAACATGTCTCAAATTCAGGCAAGAGATGCTCAAACGCTTCTAACTTCTCTTGCACCAGAGCAGGCACTACCTTTGTGGCCATAGGAACCCTCCATCTGCATTTCTGGAAACAGTAAGCGGCTACTTCCTTCACGGCTCGGAGGGAAAAAACGTTACGACTCGCTGGCCTTGCATCCGCTATTCATCAGCGCGACGCACAAGGCCCTGCTGCCATGCACAGACAGCCGCCTGTGTTCTATCGGCTATATGCAATTTACTCAGAATATTGCTGACATGGCCCTTCACCGTTTGCTCACTAATGACAAGCTCAGCGGCAATCTGAGCATTTGAATAGCCATTTGCTATCAGGCGCAACACCTCAAGCTCACGCTCGCTCAGTTCGGTAAAGAGATTGGGAGCACCATTGCGTTCACCGCGCACTTCCTGCACCACACGCGCCGCCACCCGAGGATGAAGAACGGATTCACCCTTCGCCGCCTTACGGACAGCATCAGCCAGCTCGCGTGCATTCACATTTTTGAGAATATACGAGAGCGCTCCCGCTCGTAATGCAGGGAAAATGTATTCATCATCATGATACGAGGTTAACACGACAATCTGAGAATGAGGGCTCAGCCGCTTTACCTGTCGTGTCACCTCAACACCATTCATCCCCGGCATTGCCAGATCCATCAACACGACGTCGGGCACAAGGTCGACCACCTGCCTGAGCGCCTCTTCGCCAGACTCAGCCTCACCTACCACGTCAATATCAGCCTGCGCATCGAGAAAAACTCGTATCCCCTGACGCACAATACTATGATCATCAACCAGCATCACCCTGATGGATTCAACATTCTGTTCTGCCATATCAAACCCGCATCCCGCACGACAAGCAGGATGTGGCCCTCCTTTCTCCAGCACTACAGGCTTCCCGGGATAAGCGAACTTTTCACCAGCTTAACTGCCACCCTGATCGTCGTTCCCTTTCCCGGGCTACTTTTTAGCACAAAATGCCCGCCAATCGCCTCGACACGCTCCTGCATTGAGTACAAACCAATTCCGCGCTTAGGTAAATCTTTCACATGGAAGCCCTTGCCATTATCACTGATCTCCATAATCGCTTCATCCTGCTCACAGAACAGTCGAATCAGCACACGCGTTGCCTTGCTATGTCTCCATACATTGGCAAGCGCTTCCTGTGCAATACGGAAGAATGTTTCCTCAGCGAGCAGGGGCAGCGCAATCTCATCCTCAAACGAGAGCTCCACGCGGATCTTATGCTGACCGGCCCAACGCTCACTGTACTCGCGCAAGGCATCAACCAGTTTCTTTTCTGCCAGAGGAACCGGACGAAGCTGATAGATCAGTGTCTCGAGTTCCTGTTGTGACTGATTCACCAGCCTATCCACATCGTTGAGCCGCTCTTTTGTCTGCGCAACGTCACTCTCAATCAAGGTTTGAGCACTGGCAATCTGCATTGAAATGGCGAACAGTTGCTGTTTGATGCTATCATGCAGATCGCGCGCCAGACGGTTACGCTCCTCAAGCGTGGCGATCCGCTGTCGGGTGTGAAGCAGCTCATCGAGCTGCCGGGCCATTGAATTCAACTGCAAAGAGAGCTGACCTATCTCGTCATTGGCCTTATCCTTGATGAAATGCGAAAAATCTCCCCGACTCCATCGGGCCGAGATCCCCTGCATCTTCTGAAACCGGGAGGTAAACCAGCGCGACACAAAGAAACCAACCACACAACCACCCAGAACCGCCATAATCGTGGCGAGAATCAGACTGGGCCCAATCAGCGGTATCATGGTATAAAGCACCTTCCCCAGGGATGGGATTGCCTGTTGTGTTAAGAGCACAGCAACTACCTTGTGATATTTGTTCAGAACCGGCGTTGCCGCAAGAATAACCTCATCAGATCCCTCCACGGTTACATAATTGGCCAGAGTATGCCCATTTAATGCCGTTAAGAAGATTGCCATTCCACCCGAAGGAAGATAATGTTGAATAGAGCTTCCTTGCTGTACACCTAACTTGCCTTCAACATCACTGGTCGCCAGCACACGGCCTCCGGGATCAATCAGCGCGGTAACACCTGGCTCGACGACCAGTGACACGCTGACATCGGTGCCGGGATTAATATAAGGACGTTGATAACTCTTGTTGATATTTGCCAGTGTTTCGTTCAAATTAATATGGCGTTGCGGGTAGACAAATGCGCCCGGAGGATACCCCTTCATCACCTCTGCACTCTTTTTAAGATCATTCTCCAATAATTGCGGATACCGATTAATCAGTAGTCCGCCAATAATGAGGATACCGAGCACCTCAAAGATCAGCAGGGTTATCGTTGTAGTCAACGCATATGAGAGCGTCAATTTCCATTGCAGACGCCCAAGAAGGGCTGCAAAATGGCGGGTCAACTGTTGCATCCTGGTATGTATCATACAGCACTTCTTTAATTAAGGAAAAGCAAAGGGCACTCAAATCGCCTGTACCAGTTTTCCTTTCAGTATAGCATAAAGAATGCTATATGAAATCTATTCATCCCGCTCATGAATTTTCTGCAAGGCATAGCCAATATAGGGAAGTTGTCGCCGATGCGGGAACACCAGATAGCGGCTCTCCCAGATAGGGTGGAACTTCTTCTTAAAAGAGACAAGGGAACGAGCATGCCCCAGATTTCCATAGCGCGTCACCAAAGCATCAATCCAGCGCTCAAGCCGGGTCTTCTCCTCACCACTCATATTGCACAGAGGTGCTAAACCCAGGCTCATCATCTTTGCCCCCCGCTCTCTGAAATGCTCGATCGCAGCCGTAATCAGGAGCTCCATCGTACCGGGGATCATATCATCAGCGCGCCGCATCAGATCCAGCCCCCACCCATTGCGTCCGTAAATGGGCACAAACGAGACGAAGCCATGCACTTTGTCCTTCTGGTCAATTGCCAGCGCAAGTACCTGCTCGGGATCATGTAAAGCAGCCTCCAGATGCCCCATGCTGAACCCCATTTCATGACCACCCTTGTGCTCAAGCCAGCACTGAGAGATACTTTTCACCTGGTCAAGGCAGTGCTCCTCAATAATGCTCCCCTGATAAAAGCGTACATACACGCCCTCTTTCTCCGCCCGTCGTCGCGAGGTGCGCACATTCGCGATTGCGCCCCCCTTCAAGGTAAATTTGTCAAGCTGCAAAACAGCATCTTCACCAATCTTCAGACAACGCATCCCGGCCCGCCGATAGAGCGGCACCAGTTCAGCCCGCGCCTGCCAGAAAGCAAGCAACCATCCACGTTCATGGCAGTATGAGTGAAAGGCATTCAACACAGCAGGAATCTCATCTAGCGGCCCGACAGGATCACCAACTACAATCGCGACTTTCGCGAAAGCTACCTTTTCAACTGCATAACTGATATATGCCAGCCCCGAAGGAGAAAAGAAACACTGCTTCTCGCGACGCAGACCAAAATACACAATAGAGTTATATCCATAAGCGCATGTTAATACATAAGCACGTCCTTTTTCGTCGAGGCTGGTTGAGCGTGTTCGCTCCGGTAAAGTCAGCACCGAGGAAGGAGCCATAAAAGAAGGAATGAGCGGTTGACTATGTTGCATCTCATACATTTTTGCATACCTCGTATCACCAACTAACATCAGAGTATCAGAATATCTATAAGGCAACTGCACCAAGCTGCAAGCCGTGATATCTCTTCAATTCACGTTCATAGGGAACGTCGTTTTCGTTCCGTACCAGAAGAGTAGCATGTGTTCTTTCTTCTGTAATGCCTCTGAAGGGGGGTTTCCGCCCCCACAGGAGTATTGCAGAGCCTTATCGTTTCAATGCCCTTCTCAAGTGGATGCGGAGCCCTCTCAGCGGTTCACAGGCACAGAACAGACCCCCTCTCAAGAGGGGTGTGATTACCTCCTGCGGGGGCATTCATTTCAGCGCAAAAAAGCGTATGCTCTGAACCACAGGATGAACTCTCTACCACAAGCTTCATTACAGGACAAAATATGTATGCGAAAACTTTTGCTCATAGTGCCACAGACACTCACATTCTTGCTGGCGCTCCTGCTAGGCTCTCTTCTGGTGACGTATCACTTTCAGGATCGTATTATCACGGCGCTATTGACTGTCGGCCTTGATCCGCAACGGTCTCTGCTGACAGCGATGCTAGCGCTCACCGCATTGAGTGGACTGCTTGCGACTATTCTCTTCAGGCGCAAAGGTGGCGCAATCCTCGGTTCAGGCCTTGTGTTTGCCCAGAGCTACCTGATTCCCTTTCTTCAGGAACAGCTTCAACCCCAACGAGACCCGGGCGGGCACCTCTTACCGCTCGATCAGCAGGCATTTATCCAGACCGCACTTATTATGAGCGCCCTTGCTCTCCTCAGCGCCTTTATTGGCTCCGCCGTCGGTCAGGTGGTCGGCGAGGTACTCCTTGATCCCTGCTACACGCTTGCCAAACGGGTCTACAACTTCGGGATTGAGCAGGCCCAAAAGCGGGACATACAATGGGCGCGAAACTGGGAGGAGCGCAGACACAAACAGATCGAGCTTCGAGCCGCACAACAGACGCATCCGGCACTCTCTCTGCTCGGGAAATGGACGGCAGCGCTCTTCCTGGTGCTCCTGATCTACCTTTCCAGCCAATCGGTTTCGCTTTTCCTTTTCGCGCCAGACGTCGGACTGCATAAACCCCCACAGACAGGGAAAGGAGGCGAGGGATCTGCCGTTGCCGGAACTGTACTTCAAGATTCGGTCATCAGTAAGTCGCTTCAAGGGCAGCGCCGCACATTTATGATCTACCTGCCGCCTTCCTACTACACAAAGGAAGGGGCTCAACTCTCCTATCCGGTCCTCTACCTGCTTCACGGAGCGCCCGGACGACAGATAGACTGGATTCAGGCAGGAAGCGCCGTCGAATCGGCTAATACGCTTATCAATCTGGGCCAGATCCATAACCTGATTATGGTCTTCCCTGATGGGAATGGCCGTCCGGGCCCTCCTAGCGAATGGGCCAACACAGCCCACAATCAGAACATGGAGGATTTTATTGTCAAAGATCTGGTCCCCTATGTTGATAGCAAATACCGTACAGAGGCTGATAGTGAGCATAGAGCAATCGGAGGCCTTTCAATGGGCGGCTATGGAGCAACCAACATCGGGGTACATCACCCTGAACTCTTCGGCACCGTTATCACGCTTGGAGGCTACTATAAGGCAGAGGGAGACATCTGGAACAAGGATCAAAAGTTAATGCAGGCAAACAGCCCGCAACTGATCCTGCCCAACAAAAAAGAGGCCTGGAATATCCGCTTCTATGTTGGTGCAGCGACCAAAGATCAGCCTTATTACACCTATGCACAGCAATTTGTGCAATTACTTAAGAAATACCACATCACCTATACCCTTGACGTGCAGAAAGGCTATCACTCCTGGTCCGTCTGGAGAACCCAGCTCTATAACGCGCTGCTCTGGTTGCACTGGCAAGATCCAGAAAAGGGCTAAACCCTGAACGAGAAAACCGTTTTTTCCTGAAGAACGTACCTTAAAGAGAAAGGCATCAACAAGGAAAACACACCTGTGAAGTGATATCTTCACAGGACATCGTGAAAGGAGCCCTATGAAAAAGGAAACACGAGAAATTCTAGCGCCGCCACCCCTCGTCTATGGTGGAGCTTTTGCCCTGGGTATGTATCTGGATTCCTGGTTGCCGCTCCGGCTTTTTCCGCGAAGTTTCCGCACCTTCGTTGGCGGCATCCTGCTCGGGGTTGGAGGCGCGGTCGGGCTACTCTCGTTAAAAGCCATGCGTCAGGCGAACACATCACCCGCACACAGTGAGCCAACAACCACCCTGGTTGTTGAGGGCCCCTATCGACTGAGCCGTAATCCTATCTACGTTGGCATGACAGCGCTCTATATCGGGCTCTCTGTCCTTCTCAACCGCATCTGGCCGCTTGCCCTCCTGCCAGTGGTCCTCAAATTCATCAATATTGGCGTCATCGATCAGGAGGAAAAAGTGCTTGAGCAGCAGTTCGGGGACGAGTATCGTCAGTACAAAGAGAGCGTTCCTCGCTGGCTGCCAACCAGGTAAGCGTGGTGCAGGCAGCCTCTCTATGGCTGCCTGCATGCTTTTCAATGCAATGGCTGACGTATGATAGCAATATCCCAGAAGCAGGACCGTTGCATATGTCCAGTGTCTATTGCGGCTTTCTCATCAACCAGTGAAGCGATATGGATCCCCAATTGAGCTGCTCCCTCAACTGATCCCACGCCTTAGCACTTCATGGGCAAGCGCTCCTTGCTTGCAGCCACGCTATGCCTCTATCAGTAAAACGACTCTCTGGATCCTGCATCTGCTGCCATACTGCGACTGCTACAGGTCGTTTCCCGAGGTATCGGATAACCCGGATAGTTCTGCAATAAGACAAGCGTTTTTGGCACAAGAGGGGAAAATCCTGCCGCTGTACACTCTATTCTCCAGGCATTTTTGTATCAGCGTTGCCGTTCATCCGGGATCTGTTCGGCGAACCAGAGGAAAGTATCCATTGCTTGCGTGAGCGGTGACACAAACCATTGCGCCAGTATCATATTATCCTTTCACTTTCTCACGTACTCAGAAATAATGATTTTTCTCACCATAGTAATGCAGTACATCTTTTTCCGTTTTCATATCGCTATCCGATGTCACTCCTCCGCACCGCCACAACGTATACCAACTAAGGAGGATCGAGAGAGTGAAGCGAAAAATACAACGCAATCCCGCCGACTACGGCTATCCCACAGACGATATTGCCGCCCTATCCCAAAAAGCTTTAGAAGTCACGCACCGCCTGACCGAGTTCTATGGTGTCGCGCCCTGGCCGACCAAAGATCCCATGAGCATGCTGGTTGATATCATTCTGTCCCACCGCACTCGTGACGAACAGACGGCAGCCGCCTATGATAACCTGCTCAAACAGTTTGGCTCCTGGGAAGCGGTCCGCGATGCACCCACCGAGCAAGTGGAGGCAGTAATCTCTAATGTCAACTGGCCCGAACAAAAAGCGCCCCGCCTGCAAGCGATTATGCGGCGCATCACCGAAGAAAAAGGCTCGCTGAATCTGGATTTCCTGCGTGATATGCCACTGGAAGCTGCATCCAACTGGCTTGGTCAACTTGAAGGGGTAGGCCCTAAAACCAATGCCTGTGTCTTGCTTTTCAGTTGCCGCAAGCCAACACTCCCCGTCGATGTACACGTGCATCGTGTCTCGATACGACTCGGGCTTATTGGAAAAAAGGTCTCAGCAGAGGCAGCTCACACCCTCTTACAGGCCCTGCTGCCTCAGGATGCCCAGGTTATCTACAACTTTCACAAAGGATTGCTACGTCATGGACAGCGTATCTGCGTCTATGAGCGTCCTCGTTGCAAGAAGTGTGTGCTCACAGATCTTTGCAACTATTATCAACAAGTTGTCCTCCCAACCAATGTATCCCCTTCCTGATCAGGGCATAAGCAAGCGGGCGTACTATTCAAAGCAAGCAGAGTTTGTTATAATAAAGGCGCTTTTATTCATACATGTGTACGTTTGCATCGACTCTTGCAGGGCAGGAGCAATGCAAAGACGTACACCCATTTTTATATTTGGCCTTATAGCTTGCTGACCACCATTGGCGCCAAGCCCCGCTATTCCAGAAAAGCCCGCAAATCTGGCGAAGAAGGAGAAATGTTTTGAAGAAGATCACTCTTGCCCTCCTCGGTGCCGGGCATCGTGGTATGTTATCTTATGCCCCCTACGTCCTGGAAAATCCGCATGAAGCAGAATTTGTGGCCGTTGCTGAGCCGGATCCCGTACGACTTGAGCAGTTTAAGCAGCAATATTCCATTCCCGATGATCGCTGTTTCACTGATTGGCATGACCTTCTTGCACAACCCCAACTGGCCGACGCAATTTTGATCTGTACACAGGATCGCATGCACTTTGAGCCAACGATAGCAGCGCTCAAGGCCGGCTATCACGTCCTGCTAGAGAAGCCGATGTCTCCTGAGCCAGCAGAGTGCATCGAGATGGAGCGATGTGCCCGCGAGCACAATCGTATCCTCTCTATCTGCCATGTCTTGCGTTACACCGACTTTTTTGCAACGATCAAAAAGTTGCTTGAAGATGGTGCTATTGGCCGCTTGATGTCTATTCAGCATAACGAGAACGTTGGCTACTGGCACTATGGGCACAGCTTTGTGCGCGGCAACTGGCGCAACTCGGATCTCTCCAGCCCGATGATCCTGCAAAAATCCTGCCATGATATGGATATCCTGCTCTGGCTGGCGGGCGCTGATTGTGTTCATATTTCCTCTTTTGGCACCCTCACGCACTTCCGCCCGGAGAACGCCCCCGAAGGAGCGCCGCAACGCTGTCTTGATAACTGTCCAGTGGCGGAAACCTGCCCCTGGTACGCGCCCAAACTCTATCTGACCGGCCAAACAGGCTGGCCTGTTTCCGTGATTACCAACGATACTAGCCGGGAAGGAGTTATCAAGGCACTGCAAGAGGGCCCCTATGGTCGCTGCGTCTACCACTGTGACAACAATGTGGTTGACCATCAGGTCGTCAATCTGGAATTTGCGAACGAGGTGACAGCCGTCTTTACCATGAGCGCCTTTACAAACGACGTTGATCGCACGCTCAAATTGATGGGAACGAAAGGTGAGCTTCGCGCCGCAATGGGCAAGAACGAGATCGAGATTACCGATTTCTCAACCGGGCACAAGCAAGTGATCAACCTGAGCAGGCCTAAAGGTCACTATGGTCACGGTGGTGGTGATGGCGGAATCATGCGAGACTTCCTTAAACTGGTGCGCAATGATGGGCAGGTCGAGGGATTGACCTCAGCCGCAACCTCGGTGCAGAGCCATCTGATGGCCTTTGCCGCCGAGCAATCCCGCCTGGAACATAGGGTTGTTCATTTACAGGAATATTATCAGCAGTTTTAAATCACAAAACGGTATGAGCAGGCCTGGCATGCTGTGGCAGGCCTGCTTTTTTCTCTTGCTCTTCCACCATATTTTTGCTTCTTTCCCCATCTTCTACCAGCTTATACCAACACATTTTCACGAAAGCAGCGCTTGAAGTGTGAGACAATTCATTGCCTCAGATCCCAAAATCAAGTATACTCACCATGTAACTGCCGGGTTGCTGTTGAGGATTACGCATATTCAATAGCAGAAGGTCAGAGTCAAGAGCCAGAAGAAGCACCCTCTCAGCGGGGAGAAAGCTGCAATCATTCTCTTTCAAGCTTTTTTTGCTATACAGAGGGGAAAAAATATGGGTAGCAACTATAATCCTTATGGGCAATATCCTGAACGCCCTTATGAGGGACAACCGTCTGTTCCTCATTCCTGGCCTCAGGAGGGACAACCGCCAGCATATCCACCAACAAACTATACTGATCCATATCAGCCACAAAATCCGCCAGCATATCAAAATCCTTATCAGCAGCCGACTCCGCCACCGCCGGGACCACAGCCAATCAATATCGTGGTGCAGAACGTACATTCGCAGGCGCAATCACAGGCCCAGGCTGCTCCTATTTACGTGGCTCCTCCCAGACAATCAAATGGCCTTGCCACAGCCGGTCTGGTATTTGGTATTATCGGGCTGGTGTTCTCCCTCTGCGCCGGGTGGGCAGGTCTACCATTCTGTGTGCTTGGCGCGATTCTATCAGGTATTGCGATGTCTTCACGTCAGAAAGGCAATGCAGTCACAGGTCTTGTCTGCTCCCTGATTGGTATTGGTTTAGCTATTCTCAATATCCTGTTCCTGGGTGCGCTCTGGGCCACAATAATAACGACATCCTAAATCAGAATATCTAAATACACGCACGAAGGAGGCTCCTTTGCAAGCTAAAGGAGCCTCCTTCGTTTTCTCACTTAGAAAGAGACAGGCTTACTGATAATTGGCTTTAACGCCGGATAGAGAGCACGATAGATTCCATACGCCTGCTCGTATACCGCGGCACGTTGCGGCTCTGTATGCTCAACCACACGCACAGTCCGCTCGCAGGCCTCTACCACAGAGGCATAGACCCCGGCCGCGACACCAGCCAACAGTGCAGCCCCAAAAGCAGGCCCCTCGGTCGCATTGGTCGTGACCAGTTCAACACCAAGCACATCGGCGATGATCTGACGCCAGAGCGGGCTTTTCGCACCGCCACCCGTTGCCCGAACCTGTTCCAGCGTCAATCCCTGTTCCTGGATAATCGAGAAGCAATCTTTCAGGCTGAATGCGACCCCTTCGAGTACCGACCGGATCAGATAGCGCCTGTCATGGCTTGCAGTCAGGCCAATCCAGCCACCGCGCGCGTAGGCGTCAAGATGGGGGGTGCGCTCACCCTGCAAATAAGGAAGAAACAGCAAGCCATCACAACCGGGCGGCACGCTCTCTGCCTCCTGGGAGAGGGTTTCATATGCATCGACGCCGGTCCAGCGTTCAAGCGCTCGCTCCGGCAAGCCAATATTGTCACGCACCCAACGAAGCGAGAGCCCTGCACCTTGAGTGACTCCCATCAGATACCAGGCCCCGGGAACCGCATGATTAAACGTATGCACCCTCGGCACGGGCCCGGAAGTATCAACCTGCGGGGTCTCGGCATGCGCAAGCACAATACCGCTTGTTCCGACCGAGACCAGAGCCAGCCCTGGAGAAACAACCCCATTGCCCACAGCTCCACAGGCATTGTCAGCACCGCCGCCAGCTACCGGGATTCCTGAGGGTAAGCCTGTGAGCGCCGCCACTTCTTCACTGATGGTCCCACAAGCTGTATCGGCAGGCACCACCTGAGGAAGCAAGGCGGGGTCCAGTTCAAGCGCCTGTAGCACCTCCTGGGACCAGACACCACGCCTGACATCCAGCAGGCAGGTCCCGGCTGCATCGGAGATCTCCATCGCGATGCGCCCGGTCAGGCGATAGCGGATGTAATCTTTCGGCAAGAGCATAGTACGTGCCCGTGCGAAGAGCTCCGGTTCATGCTCACGTACCCAGAGTAGTTTGGGAGCCGAAAAACCGGTCAGCGCAGGATTTGATGTGTACTCTATCAGTTGTTTCGCGCCGACCCGCTCCGTCATCCAGCGACACTGTGCATCGCTGCGCTGATCGGCCCAGATAATACAGGGTCGCAGTACCTGCTGCTGTTCGTCCAGCAGAACCACCCCATGCATTTGACCGGAAAGCCCTACTCCACACACCTGTAATTGTTGCCGAGCGCCCTTCACCAGACAGGCCTTGATCGCGGCTATCGTTGCCTGCCACCACTCTTCCGGTTGTTGCTCCGCCCATCCGGGAGCCGGGTGATAGAGAGGATAATCAACAAACGCGTCCGCCAGCACACGACCATCCTCTACGGCAAAAAGAGCAGCCTTCACCCCTGTTGTACCGAGGTCAATACCCAAAAGTGTCTGCATCATGTGCTCCTTCATACAAACCAAAAATAACAACTATCTGCTCTCTATTCTAACAACTTTTTCGCCACTTGACCGAAAAAAAATCATCTCCCTCCTGGATAAGGGAGATGATCCAACAATGTTCAAGTTAGCCAGGCGCGTTTCGAAGTGGCCATGCGACTGTTATGCTGTTATGGTGAAATGCACAACCTGAGCCAGCTCACCATCACTACAACTGGACGAACGGCACCAGTACAATTCTGCCGCGCCCTCACCCGGGAGCTTATACGTGATGCCAAAGTAGCCACCCGGTGCTGTGTAGGTTGATGAATCGATCTTTAAGGGATCCGCTTTAGCGTTCTGTTTCACGCCTTCAAGGTAATAGACAACGCCGATATAGGCAGTATCCCCTTGCTTGAAGTTCAGGCCAGACTTTGAAGCATTCAGGTCAAAGGTGATATACACATCGCTGTTCAGCTTAAAGGTCGATGTTGTTTTCGTTGGCTTGGCCGATTCCTCATCAATAGCGCTGGCAGTCTGTGCATTCAAAATGATCGCCGCCGCAGTTGGTGAAATGGGCTTTCCAGAGGGAGTGTCACCGTTATCACCACTATCAGATGTCGGTGAAGGCGGAAGCGTTACCGTTGGTATCTCAACTGTTGACGTTGGCGCCTGGGTTGGCTCGGTCGTCGGTGTCGGATCACTATCCGCCGTTTTTGTATCCCGCCCCTGAGAAAGCGCCCAGGCACCCAGGCCGCCACAGGCCGCGATCACAACCAGCACCGCCACAATCACGCCGATAATCAGTCCTGTATTCTTCTTTGGAGGACGCGGAGGAGGAGCATAAAAACCTCCTGGTCCCTGCGGCGTACTGCCATAGGGAGGCGGTCCCTGCTGATAAGAGGGTGGTGGTGGTGCATATGAGGAGCCACTTCCGTATTGTTGTCCGCCATTATACGGATCTTGCGCGTTATAAGCATCCCCGGATTGATTTGCCAGGACGGTCGGTTCAAGGCCTTCCATAGATGGGCTATTATTTGGATTTGCCCCCGGAGGATAATTTGTATAACCTTGAGGTGTTCCACACACAGGGCAAGTATAGGCACCACTTGGCACTGTTGCCCCGCACTTTTTACATTGCACGCTTTATCTCCTTCCATGCCCCTGTAATATCAGAGTCCTGGTTCATAGTGTGATCATATTCGTTTGTTCCCTCTAGCTTACCATGCTTCTTCAAGAAGAGACATGTCTTATGCCACTTTCTGGCAGTGATCTCTTTCACACTTTCCTTGTGCTCTCTCTTGGGGCTCTTCGTAGTGCATGTCATTGTTCGACTCAAAATAACTGCTTAACCTCAGCAGTTCAGGGGAAAAAGAAGAAAGCGGTGTTCAGAAGACCGCTTTCTTGTGATACCTTCTCACGTCAGGAAAGTTGTCCGGCATTGCCGGAGCGTTGCCCATGAGCAACGCCGACCTTCTCCATAGTAAGCCGTGCCGGGACAGTCTGCCCGCTGAGCGGAAAAGTCAGCACGAACACACCGTTCCCATAGGAAAGATTGGCGCGTTCAGCATCGACATTATCGGGTAGTGTAACTTCCCGATAGTAGCCGCCAACGCTCCATTCATCGAGCAACAGTTCCTTGATCTCCTTCAATGAGCCACGCAGCTCCCCCTGAAGGATCAGGCGATTATCGTCCGTTACCTCTGCCTGAATATCCTCGGGTTCCAGACCAGGCATCGGCACCGCAACCATCAATCTATCAGTCGATCTATAGATTTTTAAAGGCACATGTTGCACCTTGAGCTTTTCTGCCATTCGCTTTTTACCTCCTCATTTTCATGGCTGGAGCGGCTGCTTGAAGCTATGCTGTGGGGTTTCCCTCTTCGGGAGAATCGGTCGTATACTCTTTGCTGTTCGCCCAGGCAGTCCCTTCCTCTCGTCCGGGTGAGGGGACACGCGTACCGGGGAGTTTGCGTGAAGATTGTACACCACTATGAGCGGGATCATATCCTTGCTGAGCCGGGTTTTGAGACGCAGGCTGACCCACTGTATTATGAACCTCGCCATAGCCTCGCCGCTGCGTCTCTACATACCCATCCATCCGCTCGCTTTCCTCATCGTGTAGATTGGCCTCGCCCGGATGGTGCATTGAGACGGGATAGCTCCCGGTTCTGCGTCTGTACTCCTCCACCTGCTGGATTTTCTGCATTGAGTGCACAATATTCATTACCACTCTTTCCCGCGTGGTTCCTGCGGCCCTGGCGGCCTCATCGATATCGCGTAGAGTGATATTGCGTGCATTGCCATGATCATTGTTGGGATCTCCACACCCGCAACTCAAACACATAAGAACCTCCCTGTCAGCAGTAAAAACACCCTGATAGTGGCTGAACCGGTATCAGTGTACAGCACTGGAAACATATCAATTCCACGAATGCCGATAAAAAGAAGTTTCAATGGGGTTGTCAAGGGGAAACTCCATAGACAACCGCTTCCACTTTTGTTACTCTGACAAAGAAGACTTTATCAGACCACAAAAAAAAGATCTGAGTGGAGCAACTGAGTGGGTTTACAGATCACAAAAGAACAAGTTACAGCAATGGCTCCAGATTCCAGCTCTGCTAAAAACGGGCAGAAGCTGAGTACCATGAAAAACTGGCAAAATCTGGGTCAGAATGAACAGGCACTCTGGGGAGAGTGCAGAGGCAGCGCCATCTATCAGGTAAAAGTTGATGCGGCAACGCTCACTGTTACCTGTAGCTGCCCGAGCCGGAAAATTCCATGTAAGCATGGGCTCGGCCTCCTCTTTTTGGTTGCCAGCACCCCTGATGCGCTCCCGACAACTGACCCTCCTGAATGGGTTGAGGCATGGCTGACGCGTCGCGCAGAAGCGGCAAAGCGCAAAGAGGCGGCGCCCAAAAAGAGCGCAAGCGCTCCCTCTCAAAAGGCCGTTGAGAAGCGCAAAGCGCTGGTAGATAAAGGGATTGAAAGGCTTGACCTCTGGTTAAGCGATCTGGTACGCAATGGGCTGGGAGGCGCTGATACGCAACCTCAGGCCTTCTGGAAAAGCGTCGATGATATCGCGAAACAGATGGTAGATCATCAGGCCTCCGGTCTGGCAAACCGCCTGCGCCGCCTGACAGAGATTCCCGGATCCTCCCCGGACTGGCCGAAACAACTGCTTGCGCAATGTGGCAAGCTTGCTCTGCTGAGCGAAGCATATCGAAATATTGACAGACTCCATCCTGCATTACAGGAAGATGTCCGTCAACTTATTGGCTGGACGCTTAAGGAAGATGAGGTGCTTGCCCGTGGTGAGAAAGTAGCCGACGACTGGTTCTTTCTGGGACAGATTCAAATTACGGCAGATAGAGGTGTCACCCAGCGTACCTGGATGATTGGACGACAGACAAAACGGCCTGCAATGATCTCGCAATTCTCCTTGAATGGTACGGCATTCTCGCAGGTCTATCCTACTGCATCTGTTCAACAAGCCGAGGTTGTCTACTGGCCCGGAGCGGCCCCTATGCGGGTTGTGCTCGCGTCACGAAACGGCGCCTTACAGCCACTCACGGAGCACCTGCCCGGGACGGAAAGTATTGACCATTTTCTGGGTCAGGTTGCGCAAATACTTGCCCTGCAACCCTGGCAAGATTACTTCCTGTGTGTCCTGAACACGGTAATTCCGTTCTATGAGCATGAAACAGGCCATTGGTGGATACGCGACGCCCAGAACAAGGTGTTGCCACTGGCCAAAGGGAATTACTGGAGCTTACTGGCGCTCTCAGGCGGATATCCTATCGATATCGCGTGCGAGTGGAACGGCGCTACGCTGACGCCGCTTGGCGCCCTGATCGAGAAACGCTACCACAGCATTGTAAGGGAGGGCGTATGAACAAGCTGATCACCACAGCCATTGTGGGCACCGGTCAGATACCACAGCCCGATATCACGACGGGAACGCCTGTCGATACTCTCTCCCAACAGTTGAGCGGCGATATAGAACGCAAGCTGCTTCTGACAGCAGGGGTACTGAGCAACTACCAACAGGCGGGACAGAAAGCACCCGAGAACACTGTTTCCTTTTCACCAGCTCCACCCGAGCGGCTTCCCGTCTTTGCTCCTGCGTCATCGACACTGGAAACCATTATCACGAACTCGCAGAAGGAGCATTTTAAGGGACTGCTCCTCGATGCCTGTCGGCAGCTTCAGGCGCATAAACTGATCCTGCCATTTCACCTGATGCCACAGGTACTCAATCCCGGCCTCACCCATCAAAACAGGATACAGTTACGCTACCATCTGGCGGCAGTGCTCGGCGAAAGGGGCCGCTGGCTGAGCCAGTTTTACCCGGAATGGTCATGGGTGGCCACCTATCAGGCCCTGCACGAACAGGATCTGACAACATTGCACACGCTCTGGCAAGAAGAGGGACAGTCATTCCGCCACGAAGTACTGCGCCGTGTCCGCGCAATCGAGCCCGATACAGCACGTGAATGGCTCCAGACCTCCTGGAACGAGGAAAAAGCCGAGGCTCGGGCGCTCTTCGTCAGCGTACTGAGCGATCAGCTTTCCGAAAAAGATCTGCCATTTCTAGAAAAGGCCTTCTCGGATCGTAGCGCACGTGTATGCGGCGAGATCGCGAAGCTGCTGGTACGCATGCCGAAAACGGCCTTTGCTCGGAAAGTTTATGAGCAGGCTCCCGAGTTTCTCACCATAGCCAACGGTACCTGTAAGCTCCATACGCTCAGCGATATTGGTGAGCCCTGGCTTACGCCGACAAAGAATCAACCAACCAATGCAACTGTCCAACTGCTGGCACTGGTCCCGCCGCGCATCTGGGAAGAACGAACCGGCCTCACGCCAGAGGACATCATCAACAGCGCTGAAGGCACACGGACCATGTTGATCGAGATCCTGGCTGCGGCGACCATCCTGCATCGAGATGTGCGCTGGGCCCGGGCGCTACTGGACCGCTTCTACCGAGAAGATGACATGGATATGCTTCGCATGAGTTCAGAGGTCGTTGTGGAACTATGCGAGCTCATTCCAGCGGAAGAAGCTGAAGCGTATATGGAACGTGTTCTGACAGCACGAGGCTTCTGGCTATATGTTCTGCCCACGTTGCCACAGCCCTGGAGCGAGAACCTGAGCGCACGCATTCTGGACACAGTGCGCTCTCAGAGCACTCAAAACAGATTCTGGCATGAACAGCTTGACCTGTTTGCAGCAGGCATAGCCCCTTCGTACCTCGCACAAGCAATAGAGACACTGCAACAGGCAAAAGAGCAGGTCAAAGAAGGCTATTATATTGAAAGCGCGCTGGAAAAAACTATAGAAGCTATTCAGATACGAAAAAATTTGATAGAGGAGTTACCGTAAACATGAGCACAGTCAATGGTCATAATCAGAAAGCCGAAGTTGCCAAAAAAGCCGCTGAAACCGTCTTACGTCAGCATGCCGAACAGCAATTCGCTGAAGAACTGGAAGAACTGGCAAAGATCGATACCCGCAAGCGTCCACCTAACTGGAAGCTGTCGCCCTGGGCTGTTCGTACATACCTGATGGGCGCAACGCTGCCGAACGGCTTTGAGATCACCCCGAAATATATCGGCAATCCCCGCCTGATGGAGATCGCCATTGCAACTCTGGCAACCGACCGTGCGCTGCTCCTCTATGGAGTGCCAGGTACGGCCAAATCCTGGGTCAGCGAACATCTGGCAGCAGCCATCACCGGTAACTCCACCCTGCTCATTCAGGGTACCGCCGGCACCGATGAAACTGCGATCCGCTATGGCTGGAACTATGCCCGCCTGCTTGTCGAAGGTCCCTCCCCGGATGCGCTGGTTGTCAGCCCGATGATGCAAGCCATGCGTGAAGGCAAAATCGCACGTATTGAGGAATTGACCCGTATTCCCAGCGAGGTACAGGATACCCTGATCACGATTCTCTCAGAAAAAACCCTGCCCGTACCCGAACTGAATATGGAAGTTCAGGCCAATAAAGGCTTCAACGTGATCGCGACTGCCAATAATCGCGACAAAGGCGTCAATGAGCTGTCCAGCGCCCTGATGCGCCGTTTCAATACCGTTGTGCTGCCAACACCTGATAGCATGGAAGCCGAGGTCGAGATCGTCGAGCGACGCGTTGCCAGCCTGGGGAAAGCGCTTGAACTACCTGCTGAGAAGCCCGCGCTCGAAGAGATCCGCCGTGTCGTTACCATCTTCCGCGAGCTGCGCGAGGGCCGCACCCTGGATAGCAAGACAAAAGTTAAAGTCCCGAGCGGCACCCTTTCCACTGCGGAAGCCATCTCTGTCATCAACAACGGCCTGGCAATGGCCGGGTACTATGGCGATGGCGTTCTACGCGCCGACGACCTTGCCGCCGGTCTGACGGGCGCGATCGTGAAAGATCCCGTTCAGGATCGCGTTGTCTGGCTGGAATACCTGCAAACCGTTGTGAAAGAGCGTGAAGGCTGGAAAGATCTCTATCGAGCTTGCCGCGAGGTGTTGTAGTGAGTATTCATGTCTTCGGTATCCGTCACCACGGTCCGGGGTGTGCGCGTGCTCTGCGCGCCGCCCTGGATGAACTGAAACCGGATATTCTGCTGATCGAAGGGCCACCCGACGCCGAACATGTGCTGCCATTACTGACAAAGGAGGAGATGAAACCACCGGTTGCGTTGCTCGTCTATGCTGCGGACAAGCCCAATCAGGCCGTTTTCTTCCCGTTCACTCATTTCTCGCCTGAGTGGCAGGCGCTCACCTACGGCATGCAACATAATGTTCCAGCACGCTTTATGGATCTGCCCCATGCTATCCATTTTGCGCGTCAGCGAGAAACAGATGAAGAGAACCATAGCGAGACCCCTATTGAGGCCGAGGACGAGCATAAGTCCACCCAATCTGTAGCGGTGCCGCAAGAGGCTGAGCAGCTTCTTCAAGATGATCCACTTGCCATGCTCTCCTATGCCGCAGGCTATGAGGATCATGAGGGCTGGTGGGAGCAACAGATTGAACAGCGCCTTGATACAACCGGTCTCTTCGAGGGCATTCTAGAGGCTATGACAGAACTCCGTTCGGGACGGCCCCCCAAGAACGAAGAGGAAGCGCTGCGCGAGGCCTATATGCGTCAGACGATCAAAGCAGCCAGTAAAGAGGGCTTCCAGCGCATTGCAGTTGTCTGCGGCGCATGGCATGCACCGGTATTGGTTGATCCTGAGGCACACAAGGGAGATACCTCCCTGCTTAAAGGTCTGAAAAAGGTAAAAGTCGAGGCAACCTGGATCCCCTGGACCAATTCGCGTCTCTCATATCGCAGCGGCTACGGCGCAGGCATCTACTCGCCTGGCTGGTATGAGCACCTCTGGGCCTTTCCCGGCAACGCAACGCCACACTGGATGGCACGTGCCGCCCATTTGCTGCGTGAACAGGGAATGGACGCCTCATCTGCAAGCGTGATCGAGGCCGTACGTCTGGCCGAGTCTCTGGCCGCCTTGCGCGACATGCCTCAGCCCGGATTGGCAGATGCACACGAGGCCATCCTGACAGTTCTCTGTCATGGTGAACAAGCGCCAATGAACCTGATTCGCGAAAAGATGGAGATCGGAGAGCGCATGGGAACAGTGCCATCCGATGCGCCAGTTGTCCCCTTACAGCGCGATCTTGAAATGCACCAGCGACGCTTGCGCCTCAAGCCTTCAACCGAGATTGTCACACTTGATCTGGACCTGCGCAAAGAAACGGACCTGGGCAGAAGCCAGCTTCTCCACCGGCTGCAACTCTTGCATGTTCCCTGGGGAACTCCAGTGCACGTCTCGGGCAAAAGTGGAACCTTCCATGAATACTGGCGACTTCAATGGAAAGTTGATTTTGTCATCGCCTTGATCGAAGCGAACGTCTGGGGAAACACTATCGCCGAAGCAGCGGCGGCCTATGCCATTGATCAAGCACGGAATACAGAGTCATTACCCACGTTGACATCTCTGCTGAATGAATGTATTCTGGCAACACTTCCCAGAGCTGTTGAGCAGCTTCTGCAAGAGCTTCAGAAGCGGGCTGCGGTGACAGCCGACATTCATCATCTGATGCGTGCACTTCCCCCGCTAACAACGATTGTGCGTTATGGCGATGTGCGCAACACCCGGGCAGATTTCATCCTCCCGATCATTCAGGGGCTGTTCGAGCGCATTGTTATCGGGCTCCCGGGCGCATGTTCCTCGCTCGACAATGACGCCGCCAAGCAGATGATCGAGAGCATCAATCAGGCTCAGAGTAGCGTTGCTCTGTTAGAGATCGAGGCTCTGCAAGAAGAGTGGTATGCAACGCTCAAGCGCATTATGGAGGACGAGCAGATTCACGGTCTGGTCCGGGGACGTTGCTGCCGTATTCTGCTCGATCAGCAGATATTGCCAGAGGAAGAGCTACAGCGCCTTACCGGTCTGACATTGTCTCCGGCTGTTCCAGCTACCCAGGCAGCCTTCTGGATTGAAGGTATTCTACAGGGGAGCGGACTGGTGATGCTACATCAGGATAATCTCTGGCGTGTGCTAGACGGCTGGGTCTCTATGCTCACTACAGATACATTCACCCAGTTGCTACCCATTCTACGCCGCGCCTTCTCAGGTTTTGCGTCCCCCGAACGGCGTGCAATGGGCGAGAAAATCAAGCATCTCCATACGCAAACCACCCAGCCAACGAAGAGCGTGACAGGGCAATCCAGCGAGGCATCATTTGACGCTGCCAACGCACGCCTCGTTCTGCCTACCCTGGCACAGATATTAGGAGTCACATTCGATGACAGGTAATAGAGTAGAGCCACAGGAGCAAGAAAGATTACGCCGCTGGCGTCTGATTCTGGGTAAGGCCGCTGAACAGGGGTTAGGGATCAGAGTCAGCGGAAATGGCGCCGGAACCGACGAAGGTGAAGACGAGGGGAGCTTTACGCTCAGTGACGTAGATCAGGGTATGGATGACGTCCTTGCAGCGCTCTATGATGCAGATAAACAGTCCGGACGTCGTGGCGGCCTGGGCGCTTCGTCACCGCGCATTGCTCGCTGGCTTGGAGACATTCGCACCTACTTCCCGACCTCGACTGTACGCCTGATGCAGCAAGACGCTCTTGACCGGCTAAATCTCACAGAGATGCTGCTTCAACCAGAGATGCTGGAGCAGGTCGAACCAGACATCCATATGGTTACCACGCTGCTTACCCTGAATAAAGCAATCCCGGAAGAGACAAAAGAGACTGCCCGCATGGTGGTGCGCAAAGTGGTTGAAGACCTCGAACGCAAGCTCGCGAACCCACTGATGCAGGCAGTTCGCGGGAGCTTGAATCGTGCCACCCACACCCGGCGACCTCGTGCCAACGAGATTGACTGGGATCGCACAATCAGAGCCAACCTGAAAAACTACCTGCCAGAAAAGAAAACAATCATTGCCGAACAGCTTATCGGCTATGGACATAAGCGCTCTTCTCTGCGCGACATTGTGTTATGTGTGGACCAGAGCGGTTCTATGGGCACATCGGTCGTGTATTCTGGCGTCTTTGGCGCGGTTCTGGCAACGCTGCGAGCAGTCTCAACAAAGATGGTGGTATTTGATACCTCCGTCGTCGATCTCACCGAGGATCTTCAAGACCCGGTTGACCTGCTCTTCGGGACACAGCTTGGGGGTGGTACCGATATTAATCGTGCGCTTGGCTACTGTCAGCAGATTATTACCAAACCCAACCAAACCATCCTGGTGCTTATCACCGACCTCTACGAGGGAGGAAACGAGCGCTCAATGCTGCAACGGGCCGCCGAACTGGTTGCCAGCGGTGTGCAGGTAATCTGTCTGCTTGCGTTGAACGACACAGGTGCGCCGATCTACGATCATCGGAATGCTGCACGCCTGGCCGGCATGGGGATTCCCACCTTCGCGTGTACTCCTGATCTGTTCCCGGACCTGATGGCCGCCGCCATTATGAAGCAAGATCTAAACCTCTGGGCTTCACAAAACGATATTGTGACGGCACGTGGCGACGCGAACGATCGGTAGTCAGACCATCGTACGGCTTTCTACAGAGGGCAGATACGCTGCTCTCTGTAGAGCGCCTTCGGGATTCTCGCTTGACGCGCTTTGACTACCAGCCTACAATACAGTTCAGATATATTCCCGGAGGTTTCTCTTGACCGTTCAAGCCGATACATTATTAATTGACGGGCACAATTTGTTGTTCCGCTATTTTCAGGGTATGCCTCGCACCTTGATCTCTCCTGATGGTACCCTCTTTCATGGGGCCTACGGCGCGATCGCAGGCATTCTCAGCCATATCAAGCAGTTTCAGCCACGGAATGTGATCGTCTGCTTTGACACCCCTTATAGAACACAGAGAAGCCTCTTACTGGAAACCTACAAGGCCAATCGCCCGCAATTCGCGCCCGACGATCCAGAGAACCCGTTTACACAGCTTCCTTTTCTTCAGAAAGCCCTGCAACTGCTCAACATATATACCATTGAAATGCCGGGAGTTGAGGCTGATGACTTGATTGGGAGCTATGCACAGCTTGCTCGCACTCGCAATCAGCGCGTCATGATCATCTCAACCGATCGGGATCTGATGCAACTGGTTGACCCCACCACCCACATCTACGTACGTCGAGGAAAAAAGGAACTCTTTTATACACCGGAACTTGTCGCGGAGACTTTCGGCGTGACACCAGCGCAGTTTATCGACTTCAAGGCACTGGTTGGTGATACCTCAGATAATATTCGGGGTGTGCCGGGCATCGGTCCGAAGACAGCCGCTTCTCTGCTACAAACCTTCGGGACGCTGGAAACGCTCTATGCCAACCTTGCGCAGGTGAAGCCACGGCTTGCAGCCAAACTACGCGAACATGAAGAGCTTGTGATCCTGAATAAACAGATTGTCACCATTGATTGTCAGGTTGCTGTCGAGTCAAGCTGGATTGAGCAACCGCAGACGATAGTGCCACTTTCCGCCCGCGATATTTTTGCTCAACTCGGCTTTTTCTCACGCATGGGGCGCGACCCTGGTGATATTCCAGTGAGCGCCGATTGAACCGATAAAAAAACAAATCAGGGGTTGATTTTTTGGAGATTTTCAGGTATACTTTATTACGTATCTTCGAGTGAAACCTTTCCCCCTTACAACCAAACCCATTCCGTATTTTTATCCCCAAAACAACATGTAGCACGTTTTTTACATGCACAAGGGACAGGGCGTTCCTGTCCCCTGGATTTATGAGGGCTGTGATACCTGCGTGCTATCTTCCACAGGCGAAGCAACTTTTAGCGGCAACACGACTGAAAAGACGCTTCCCTTTCCCGGCGTACTCTGAACATCAATACGTCCACCATGTCGCTCAACAATCTGATTGGAGATATAGAGTCCGAGTCCAAGCCCGATGCTAGAACCACGCTGGACTTCAATGCCCGGGACGCGATAAAAGCGCTCAAAGATGTGCGGCAACACCTCCGGAGGAATCCCCACGCCATCATCAGAAACCGAAATGATGCATTGCTCATCCTCGACACGCACCGACAAACGAATCGGAGCGGAAGAATATTTCCGTGCATTCGACAACAGATTGATAATGACCTGCCCGAAACGATCAACATCGATAGCCATTTCAATCTTCTCTGCTGGTAAATCCACCTCAACAACCGGAGGCGGATTCGTGCCTACAATGTACTCATCCACCAGGCGACGGCAGAGCTCGTTTATATCGGTCGGCTGCTTATGGAGGACAAACATACCCATTTCGATAAACGAGATGTTCAGCAGATCATTCACCAGCAATTCCATGCGGCGAATAGAGTTCTCCATACTCACCAGACGGATAACGTCGCTTGAGCCAGCACGTTCCAGCTTACGCCGAAGGAGCTGCGTCATCCCCTTGAGGCTGGATAGAGGAGTCTTCAACTCATGCGAAGCCATACTCAGAAACTCATCCTTGGCGGCATTCGCGGCAATCAGCTCACGCGTTCGCTCCTGTACCGCCTTTTCAAGCGAGCGTGCATGCTCTTCCAGCGCTCGCTGCTGCTCCGCCACCTGACGCCGAAGCTGTCGCGTCTGGATCGCCCTGTAGAGTGCGGCAACAAAGTAATCACGGTCGATTGGCTTCTGAATAAAGTCATACGCACCGCCACGCAGGGCCTGAATAGCGAGGTTGTGATCTCCATGACCGGTGATCAGCAGGGTTGGTGTATCCGGGCGCAACTCCTGAATCTTACGCAACAGCCCGAGTCCATCCATGCCTGGCATCTTGATATCGCTGACAATCGCGTCATAGTCTTTGTTGCGTATCAACTCAAGCGCCGTGAGAGCAGCATCAGCCGTTTCAACCAGCACATCTTTCATGCGCAGATGGACGGCCTGTGGAAGCGCCTGCAATAAGGCAGTATCATCATCAACGATCAGAATATGTGCCTGTGCCACCAACTATTCTCCTACAGAGTCATCCGCCCGAAGCGGAAGCTGGACCAAAAAGAGTGCACCCGATCCGGGACGGTTCTGTACAGTAATCATCCCTCGATGCTCCTTAATAATGCCATACGTAATTGATAGTCCAAGTCCTGTACCGGTCCCAACTTCTTTGGTCGTGAAAAACGGATCAAATATCCGTTGCTCCAGCCCGGGAGGAATTCCCGATCCGGTGTCAGCCACGCTGACCTCTACCATGTCATTGACTTGTTTGCATTCAATAGTGATAAGTTTCGTTTTCGCACCTGAGAGAGCATCGCGCGCGTTTGTCAGCAAATTAATAAAAACCTGCTCTAACTGAATAGCATTACCGGTCACAACCAGATCTTCAGAGTGAAGGTGTATGCGCACTTCGATCTGGCGCAGCCGTAACTGCTCCCGCATCAGCGAAATGGAGCGCTGGACGACTTGCGGAACATTGACCGGCTCCCAACTCACTGGAGCAGCCCGGCCAAACGTGCGCAGGTGCGAGATGATCTCGGTAGCCTTCCGCACCTGTTGCATTGCGCTATGCAGTTCCTGTAAGATCCGCTCAGGCTCCGTATCAGCCATGCCAAGCTCAATCAGATCAATTGCATTCCCGACAAACAGCCCGATATTGTTCAGGGGATTATTCAACTCGTGAGCCACGCCCGTTGTCAGTTCACCCAATGTCGCCAGCTTTCCCGCCTGCACCAGTTGCTCCTGTTTCTCGCGAAGCTCCTGTTCACGCTTACGTACTGCCTCAGTCGTATCCTTCAGATCACTCATAATGTGAATCATTGCTTTACGGCTGTTTTCTAACCGCAAATTCGACTTATGTGAATCCTGCAAAATGTGAAGCAGTGCGCGACGGGAATTGTCCAGCCGCTCCGTCTGTCGTGCCAGCCGCCGCCTATCCTGTTCGTAGTCGGCAAGGATATGAATCATCGCTTTCCGCTGATCTGCCAGCTTGCTATTCATTGCTGTCAGGTCGCTCAGGATATGGATGAAGGCACGGCGGCGCTCCTCGCTTTTCTGTACACGCATTTCCAGCTGTTCCTTCTCTTCCAGCAAAGCCATGTACGCCCGGCGCAATTCCTCCAGGCTGACATGCTCGCTATCTAAAGAAGGCGGTTGTTGCGGTACTACGTCCATCGAGTATGACCCCTGTCCGCTTCACGATGAAGACCTTGTGAGCGATATTTTTCCAGTTCCTGCTTCAGGTTCTCGATCTCCTTTTCGAGAGCGATCATCTTCAGTTCGCGTCCGACAACGACCTCCTCAAACTTCTCAAGATCAAGGATCTTTTCCTGTAACTCGGATTTCGACTCCTCAAGATCATGCAACACTTTCTCATATGCTCGCATATCGCGCAGGATGCCGATTGCCCCTATCACTTTGCCGTCCGAGTCTCGCAACGCCGAGGCATTGAGCGTCGTCGGTATCACTTCCCCTGAGGCTGTTCGCGGAGTCAGACGCGCATTTCGAGTCACACCCTTCTCGATCACTTCACGCAGGGCTGCCAGAAACTCACGAGTCTCTTCCGGGCTGATAAAGCGCGAGAGCGACTGTTCCAGCACCTCATCTGGCCTGAACCCCAGCAACTCATACACCGCGTCGTTCGCCTGTTG
>NZ_QKUF01000033.1 GCF_003253565.1 Thermosporothrix hazakensis | reverse complement strand
CGGCTCAAGCGGCTGCATCGTCGGCTCTCGAAGACGCAGAAGCGCAGTCGCAATCGGCGCAAAGCCCGTCAAGCCCTCAGCAAAGCGTCTCTCAAGGTGCAACGGCAGCGCGAGGATTTCGCCAGGAAGCAGGCGAACGCGCTTGTCTCATCTCACGACGTGATTGCCTACGAAGCCTTGCAGATCCGCCATCTCGTCAAGAACCGCCATCTGGCCAAGAGCATTTCTGATGCGGCGTGGGGTCGCTTCCTCTGGTGGGTGAAATACTATGGCACGCTGCATCGTGTTCCAGTGATCGGGGTGGAGCCGGCCTCTACCAGTCAGGACTGTTCTCGTTGTGGACAACGGGTGAAAAAGAGCTTGAGTGTGCGTACGCATCTGTGTCCCGGCTGTGGGCTGCTCCTCGACCGCGATCACAATGCCGCCTTGAATATTCTGCAGAAGGCTCTACAGGGTACCGTCGGGCAGACGGGAACCGACGCTCCGCAAGGAACGTCGAACGCTTCTGGACAGCCTGCCGCTACGCGTCGTCGCACTGCGGCGCCGCGCAAGCAGGCTGGATGAAGGAAGAATCCCCGCCCTTCTGGCCTGGGGAGTGTCAACAAAGATAAAAGGAGCAGGTGGTGATGTGACGCTTGATGTGGGAGATGATCTATATAAGCTGCTCTACCGCTTCCAGAATGGAGATTATAAGAACCAGGGCCTGATTATTGGCATCAATGCGGATAGTCGCTATCTGTTTTTGCAGTATGGCAGTGGCGTTGCTCTGACGCGGGAAGAAGCCAAACAGGCAGGCGATGAGTTTCGGCGGGTTGTGGCGAGCAAGGGCTACACCGAGGGCGTGTTAGCAGCGCTGGCCTCTCTTGAGAAGACGCTGACGAGCAAGGGTGTCATGGGCGCGCAGAACCCGCTCGGACAATTGCTTCCCTGGATTATCGGGGGAATCGTCGTCATCGTCGTCGCGGGCGGTGGCTGGCTCCTCTATGTCCGACGGAAGAAGGCACAGCAGTCGCCCGCGCCCGAAGAGGAGTCAACCTGACACTTCTGTGATTGCTGCGATATCGAACAGGTCGGTCTCGCGCGCGACCAGCCGCTTATAGGCGATCAGGTCAGCTTTGCGCTGGACTGGCAGCTCAAGGCCAGCAAACGAGCAACGGCGCGCGGTGGCGGGGTTGGTCTCCATCCGAAAGCGCTTCCCATCGGGCGTGATACAGTATGCATCTTCGGCCTGTGAGATGTCGATAGAGACGCCGTCAAGTTCGATGGTGAGCATGAGAATATCGAAATTCTCATCCTGGAGCCGCTCAAGAGGCATGACGATAGCATTGCGAAAGAGTTCGCAGACAAGCGGCATATCTTTTTGTGCAACATCGATATCGATATCATATAACGGGCGAGACGAGCCATAGATCAGTGCGGCCAGTCCTCCAGTTATCTGAAACGCAACATGGTGAGCGCTCAACTGCTGGACAACCCGAGCAAGAGCGCATTGTTGTGTGGGTGTAATCATGGCACTCCGTATCGCATGTGGCGCCTACGCGGCGGGCTTATGCGCTCGCAGATAGACGCGATGTGTCTCCGCTTCAACTCCGGGATAGGGAGCTCGTTCAAGCCGTGCATCAAGCAGGAAGCCAGCCTGCTGTAAGAAGGCCTCCATCTCTTCAGGCTCGAAAAAGAAAAAGTCGAGATCAACAGGAACATTCCATAGGTTGTCGGCGTGAACAGTGTGCGTACCCTTGTGGAAGGAGAGCAGCAGCAGTCCGCCGGGTGCAAGCAACCGGTGCAACTCGCTCAACGCTGTGGGAATGTCTGGCCGCTCGATATGAATAAGCGAATAAAGCGCAACTATGCCTGCAAAAGCGCCTGAGGGAAACGAGGCCAGATCCAGCATATTGCCCTGCTGAAATTCGACTTCTGGTGTGAGCCGCCGAGCGACCTCAATCATCTGTGGGGAGAGATCGATTCCTGTGACATCAACTCCTCGCTCATACAGGTAGCGAGCAACATGGCCGGGACCACAGCCGATATCAGCGACATGTCCCTGCACGTCTGCGGCAAGCTGATCGAGCACGCTTCGGTCGAAAGGCTTGTGATCGAGCTCATGAAATACATCGCGAGCGTAGGCTTCGGCCGCGGTATCATAGCTGGTGCGAAACCGTTCGGTGTATTGCTTCATGCAAAGAACTCCATTCAGCAACGGACAATAGTATTGGGAAAACGACAAACTCCTGAGGATCTGTCGGCTGTTATTCGCGTAATGCCAGAGCACTGCGAGCGATTGCGCGTGCCGCCTGCTCTACCTCTTCTTCCGTCGTCCAACGACCGAGCGAGAGACGAAGTGCCGCCATTGCCCGCTGCTGTGAGAGCCCCATAGCAAGCAGCACTTCCGATGGCTCAGCCATGCCCTCATGACAGGCAGATCCAGTCGAAGCCGCGATTTCAGGGGTGGCGGCAAGTACCTGTTCCCCGATAGTGCCATCAATGCTCACGTTGAGCGTGTTGGGAAGTCGTTCGCTCGGGTGTCCATTCAAGTGCACAAGGCCGGGAAGCAGATGCTCAAGACGCTGTTGTAGCAGATCGCGTAGTTCCTGGAGGCGAGGCGAGCCCAGATGCTTTTGTGCAAGCAAGCAAGCGATGCCAAGCGCGACCATAAATGCGACGTTCTCGGTTCCGGCGCGCCGTCCTTGTTCCTGACTTGCCCCATAAATTGAGGGTTCCAGATCAAGGCCACGCCGTATGTAGAGCGCACCGATCCCCTTTGGCGCGTAGAGTTTATGGCCCGCGATGGTGAGCAGATCAACGCCCAGTTCAGAGACGCGAACCGGGACTTTTCCGACAGCCTGGGAGGCGTCGGTGTGGAAGAGTACGCCGTGTCGATGGGCGATAGAGGCCAGGGCGCTGATTGGCTGAATGGTTCCGGTCTCGTTGTTGGCGTACATGATTGAAACCAGCACGGTATCAGGCGTCAATGCGGCTTCCAGCGCGGCAGGAGAAACCTGTCCATAGTGATCGACGGGCAGATAGGTGACACGGAATTGATGCAGGCGCTCAAGACTACGACAGGCTTCAAGCACGGCTGGATGCTCGGTCTGCTGCGTGATAATGTGGTTTCCCCGATCACGATACATCAGCGCGGTTCCCCGAAGTGCCAGGGTATTGCTCTCGGAGCCGCTTCCCGTGAAAATGATCTCTTCGGGTGTGCTATCGAGCAGGTGGGCAACTCGTTCCCGAGCGGTCGCAATAGCGGCCCGGGGGGCGCGCCCATAGAAATGCGTGCTGGAAGGATTGCCGAAGTGGGCACTGAGATACTGTGTCATGCCATCGAGCACGGCAGGATCTATCGGTGTCGTGGCATTATAGTCCAGATAGATCGGGTTCTGATCGAGCGCTGGATGCGTCATGGCGAGCCTCCCTTCACGGCGCGAAGCATGCAAACAATTCCGAAACAATTGATTCTCTTCTTATTATAAGCGCGCCGCTATCAGAATACAAAGGCACCTGCCACGCGGTGTGACAGGTGCCTTGCTCAGTGGTGCTGTTTAGCCTCCATCCGCCGTGTGAGGAGCGACAGCGGATAGCAGATAATCAGGTAGAAGAGCGCTCCGAAAATGAAGACAAACAGCTTCGCATTCGCATCGGTTTGTGGGGCACCCAGAGCCAGCGTGATATGTTCCAGCTCAAGGACGCTGACCGCCGAAAGCAGTGAGCTATCCTGAACCAGACCAATAAAGTTATTTGCCAGGGGAGGAATGACCAGTTTAATCGCCTGAGGGAGTACGATATGTCGCATGGTCTGCCGGGCATCGAGACCCAGACTGAGCGCTGCTTCCGTCTGACCGGAGGGAACGGCGCGAATGCCCGCACGAAAAACCTCTGTCAGATAGGCACCATAATGAAAACTGAGGGCCATGATACCGTAAAAATAGCTATTGAATGAATCGGGAACCAGACTGTTGTTTTGCAGCACCGTCATAATATCAAAGGCGATGCGATCGGGATGAAAGCCCAGATTTGCGAGGGCCAGGCCGAAGCCATAGTACCAGAGCAGGAGCTGCACCAGAAAGGGTGTTCCTCGCACCACTTCCACATAGGTGACGGTGAGCCAGCGCACGGGACGAAAGGATGAAAGCGCCCCAAACGCACCCAACAGACCGATCAAGCAGGCGAACACGGTACTGATAAGCGAGACGACCAGCGTGACCAGCATTCCCTGTAAAAAGGCAGGAAAGTAGAGAAAAAGGATATTCTGATAAGAGAGCAGATAGATACCAAAAGCGAGCGCTGCTACAGCAGCAACGACATAAAAAAGCGCATCAAAGGCCGTACGCCAGCCATGCCGCTGAGGAGCGGGCCGAAGCCCCTTCAAAATCGCGTGCTTTTGCATTTCTTGCGTGTGTTCCTCCCACGGGAGAGCCTCAGAATTGCAGCGAGGCCCGGACCCTTGCTTCAAGTTTGCGTGCAACAAAAGAGGTTGGCAGGCTCATTGCCAGATAGAGCACGATTGCCAGCGCATAGAGCGGCAGCGGGTTGCTTCCGTGTCGCGTGACCCAGAAACTCAGGATAGAGGTCAGGTCGGTTCCTGAAACGAGGCTGACAATGGCTGAATCCTTGATCATAAAGATAAAATCGTTGACGAATGGTGGAATCATCAGCGGGATTGCCTGAGGTAGCACAATCCGAAAGAAGTTCTGCGCGCGCGAGAGACCAAGTGAGTAGGCAGCCTCAGTTTGTCCCTGCTCAACGGAGGCCAGCCCGGCGCGAAAAATTTCGGCTTCATAGGCCGCGTAGTTCAAAGCAAGGGCAGCAATACCGGCTGACCACGCGTTTATCATATTCGCCAGATGATATTGTGCGAGAATGGCACCAAGCGCATAATAGAGAATATAGAGCTGTACCAGAATCGGCGTTCCTCGAATCACTTCGATAAAGATACGGGCCGGCCCGTGGAGCCAGACGGTGCGAGCATTGCGCATCAATGCCAGCACCAGGCCCAGTACAAGCGCCAGGGGAAAGGCGGTGACACAGTAGATCACTGTATCACGCGCCCCGGCGAGGAACGCTGGTAGAGCCTGCAGGGCCAGATCCATCGTGTAACCTCCTTGAATCTCTACCAGATCGCGTTATTGAATGCCAATTTCTGCCTGCTGGTCATTCCACATTTTCCAGCGTTCATAGATTTTGCGCAGCGTGCCATCTTTCTTGAGTTGTGAGATGGCCTGATCGATCTCGCCCTTGAGCTTCAGCGCGTTGGCGTCGCCTTTGAGAAACGCAATGACATAGTCGCTGCTCTCGAAGGGCTTGCCAATTGGTTTGAGCTTCGGGTTTTTCTGAGAAGTCGGCCCACCGCCAAGCACATAGTAGGTCGCCATCGGGTAATCAAGGAAGACGGCGTCCAGGCGTCCAAGCGCCAGATCGTTCAATGGCAGGTCAGGATCATAGGTCTTTACCTTAATTTTCGGGTTGGTTGCCAGGATGTCAGCCGCTTTGAAGCCGGCTCCCGTCCCGACGGTCAGCCCTTCCAGGTCCTTCAGTGAGAGGTTGTCGTTCTCGGTTTTATCGGCAAAACGCTTATCATCGCTTCGTACAATGATCTGCTGTCCATAGCGGTAATACGGCTGTGAAAAGACTTCCGTTTTCTTGCGGTCCTCGTTGATCTCCCAACCGTTCATAATCAGGTCGAAGCGACCAGATTGAAGCGCCTGCTCAAGCTGCGGGTATTCGACCTCAACCATTTTGGCCTTGATACCCATCAGCTTTGCCAGCGCGTCGGCGATATCCACTTCAAAGCCGATCAGTTGCGTCGGGTTGGTGGGATCATGAAACACATAGGGAGCGCCTCCGGTGGCTGCTGCACCCCATTGCAACACACCGGGTTGTTTCAGCCCTTCGCTGGCGATGGTGGTCGCGCTTGAAGAGACAGGAGTCTGGACGTTGCCGCCACAAGCAACCAGAATTTCGGGAATCGCGCTACCGGCGATCAGGAGCCCGCCGAGAGTACCGGCACGTTGAAGAAAAGCCCGTCTACGCAGTTGAGACGCCATGATAGTATAAACCCTTTCTAAAAAACGAGATGTTATGGTTCAGGGTGAAACCTGCTCTGCACGCAGGAAGATGGAACAGGTAGGCATGCTCCCCACGAGCCAGGAGAGCGAAAACAGAAAGGGGGCCTGTTCCCACAGGGAGGGTATCCCTCCGGTCACAAAGAGGTATCCCTTATGCGGGGACCTGTCTTTGTGTTGATGTTGTATCTAGCTGTTACGCCAGCGTGAGATGCGCCAGCATGCGTTCTAAAAAGGCCTGGGTGCGTTTCTGTTTGGGTGCTCGGAACAGCTCTTCTGGATCGCCCTGTTCTATGATGCTGCCGCTATCCATGAAGACGACCCGATCAGAGACATCGCGCGCGAAGAACATTTCATGCGTCACGACGATCATCGTGCGTCCTTCATATGCCAGATCCTTCATGACGCGCAAGACTTCGCCGACCAGTTCAGGATCAAGGGCCGATGTTGGCTCATCGAAAAGGAGCGCCTGGGGCTGCATCGCCAGAGCACGCGCTATCGCGACACGCTGCTTCTGGCCGCCTGAGAGGCGTGAGGGGTAGGTGTCGCGCTTATCCAGTAATCCGACCTTCGCCAACAGGGATTCACCAAGAGCTATTGCTTCATCTCTGGACATTTTACGCACCAGCAAGGGAGCTGCGATGACGTTCTGAAGAACCGTCATATGGGGAAAAAGATTGAAGTGTTGAAAGACCATACCGAGTTCGCGGCGTATCGGGCTCAACTGCTTGACTGAAAGGTGAGGGTTGAGTTTCTGACCGTGAATATAAATATCGCCACTATCGGCCTTTTCGAGGGCATTCAGACAGCGAATCAGTGTACTCTTTCCTGAGCCGCTCGGCCCGATCAGGGCCACCACTTCGCCTTTGCGTACCTCGAAATCGATATCTTTGAGGACCTGCTTATCTCCGAAAGACTTGTTGAGCTTCTTCGTTTGAATGATGATCTCGTCAGCAATCGGCGGGCTGGGAGGGATGCCAGACGACGCGCTGTTGCTGGCAGCGGCGTGCTGGATGTTGATGTTGTCGTGCATGGTTGACGTGCTCCTTGCAAGGTTGGTACTGGATTGAGAATTTCGCAAAAAAATGTGCCGCCAGTTGCCTCAGGCAATGCGACCGCTAATATTATTAGCTTGTAGAGTCGTGAATGTCAATGCATAAAGAGCCAAAAAGCGGAGCGACTCGAAAAAAAGATGGTCGCTTGCTTTTTGGCTCTCCCGAGAGCAGGAACGAAATGAGAAAAGATTATATATCGTGTAAAAGCGGCTTCGGTAATTCCTGAAGAATGCGGGCAAGCTCCCGAGGCAGCGGCAATTCCAGTGCTTGTGTGGGCAGGAACCATTGCCCGTTATATTCGGTTGGCTCCGGTGGCGGGCTGGCGACCCGACAGAGATAGAGTAGATCGAAATGATAATGTGTGCCCAGATCAACAAGCAAGGTACGGTAGGGATGAGGCACGAAATAGGTGTTCTCTATCCGCAAGCCTGTCTCGGCGGGTTGCTGTAGAAAAGTTACGGTATAGCCTGTCTCTTCATGTATTTCTCGTATAAGCGCCTCATGTGGGAACTCACCCTCTTCCACGTGACCACCGGGCGGGAACCAGCGCCCTTTTGCTCGAGGAATCAAAAAGAGATGAGAGCCCTCCTGATCGAACACCAGCCCGGTCACAGTGAACTGATAGGCATGGCGCTGGTGGGGACGACAGTTGATGGCGGCCCGGCGACTGCGTTCCGCGAAAATAATGTTGCTCACCGCCGAGGGGTCCAGAGTGGCGAGAAGATAATGGGCCGTGATCGTGGGATCGGCGGCCAGCGTCACAACGGTGTCGGGATAGGCTTTATGCAGTTTGCTTGCCTCTTTTAGAGGACAGCAAGCGATGGCATCCTGTCCGGCCTTGATACACTCCTCGATGGCGCTTGCGGTGGCATCAATGCGCCGAAGCTGTGGCATGAGCTGTACCAGTGCTTCACAGGCTGAAAGAAGCTGTGCCGTGGCGGACTGTGCGGACGCGACCAGCAGGAAGACCAATCCGCCTTTCGCTCCTTTTTTATCCATAATACATAGGCTCCTCTACAAGACTCCTTATCCAAAGCTTGTCACAGAAAAATCGCTGACATGCTTTTTAGCGAATGTGCACATGCATCTGCATCTATATTGGAAGATACAGAAAGAATGACGATTCTTCAAGAAGAAAAGGAAACATGGGACTTTCATCTTCTTCAGGCATAGGGTTCAATCACCGGAAATCCGTTGGCTTTCCAGCCCGGATAGCCATCAGCGAGCGTCCAGGCCACAAAGCCCTGTTTGCGCAAAAAGGCGGCGGCCTGCTCTCCCCGGGATGTTCCCTGTTGCAGTATATTGCTATAGGTGACAATCAGGCGCTCCGGGGAGAGGGTGTTTGTCTGCTTGTAAAGCTGCTCCAGTGGCAGGTGTAGCGCATTGGGAATGTGACCGTTATGATATTCCAGTGCGCTCCGCACATCGAGGATCAGCGGCGAGCTGTGCAGCGCATGCAGCGTAGCGGATGCAATGCGATAGTGAAAGAGGTCCGTACTGTCTGGAAGCGGGATATGTGGGCCCTGAGGCGAAGCGGACCGGCGCAATTGGAGCGCCTCGGCAAGCGCTGAGATGGCCTCTTCTCGCTGACCGTTTGCTTGATAGGCAAAAGCAAGGTGATGCAGGGCCCACGCCTGAAACGTGAGCGGAGTGGAAAACTCGCGCATAGTTCGCAGCAACAGCGTGTAGAGCCGAACCGGACGCACGGTATCGCCATATTGGTGTGCATGCCGGGTAATCATGGCATAGGGATAGCACAGCCCGTGCTCAAGAAGTTCTGCTCTGGCCTGTTCTGTATGCTGCTGTTGAGCAAGCTGGAGAAAGCGCTGAAATACCTCATTCTCGACGCGGAAAAGCTCCTGCCAGTGGAGTGATGCCAGATTGCTGCTGACAAGCATTTCCGGGGCTGCCTGCGACCGTACAGCCATCAGGTGCTGCTGAACACACGCTTGCTTTCGGGCGATTGTGCTGGCTATGCATTCTTTGAAGGATGCACACATGCCATCTGTTGGGAGGTAACGAACGGTCTCCAGCTCTGTATAGCGTGCGAGATGGAGCAGGACAAGAAGACCGGCCTGAGCAAAGGGATCGTACATGATTCGGTCCTTTCCTGTAGTGTTTGTTATCGGGCGGCGCTCCCCATCTCAGAGATAGGGAGCCGGCCTGAATTACTCTTCCTTGAAATAGATAAGGCCTACCTGGCGCAGTGTTTCCAGCGCACCTTCTATCACCTGAGGGGGCAGATGAAGCTGTCCCTTGAGGTCATCAATGCTACGCTTGCCATCGATCAGCATAAAAATGGTGCGCAAGACAACACGTTCACGTGATGTCCGTCCGGCAAATTGCTCCGGTAAATAGGAACTCTGACGCACAGGGATGGGAGAAGAGATAAGCGAACGGGCAGGGGATGCCTCAATTGGCTGAGGGATCGCTTCTTCTACCGGGACCGGTGGCGGCTGCGTGGGCTCGTTGCTCTCCGCGCCAACGGTCACATTCCATATGTGTATTTGCAGGAGAATGTCCAGTGCAGGGTCACCTTTCAGAATCACGCCATTTGGCCCGGTAATGGCACTCGACGTGATAACACCACCTTGCGCATAGACGATGCCAACGCAGGGGTCTTTGATCAGTGTGCCGGGAACACCATCGGGAAGAGAGGTTTGTAAAGTAATGGGGTGGTTGCTAAATGTATCGACAATCGTCATAAGATCAAGATGATATATTCCCATGCTATGCCTCACCCATTCTAGCTCCAGTTTCCGCAGGAGACATGTTACTATAATAACGACCCAATGGAACGATCGATAGTGATTATGCAAATTCCCCTACTACTGTATCCTTTATCAAAGGAATAGTAGGAACTCAATTTTCTGCATTCGTTTATGATAATGTAATTTTATCATGGAGAAAGATGAATGGCCATAAAAAACATGTTAAGATTAGAAGAGTTCTTTTATGAATTAAATGTAAGAAAAAGAGAAGTGGTAGCGGTAGAATTATGAATAGAAATTTTCCTCCAGAAAAGGCTGGCATACAGGCAGAGAAAGAAGATGGAGAGTGGTATGAGATGTTAGCGCTGTTCTATGCATACCGCTGCTTTGTCCCTGTTGAAATCGCAACGCTTGTCGGAACCGGGGAGAAGGTGCTATGCTTGCTTCTGGGTGTTACGCCCATCTCAGGGCGGTAGAGAAACAATCGAACGGTAGAATAGTCCTTTTCCTCTTCACAATTGGCACTGATTCCGGGTAAAGTAGAGAGGGCGCATATGTTTCTCTATGATTGTTTCTTGCTCTATTTTAAAGAACGAGGCCACCCGCCGACATGTGTGAAACGAATCTCGAATCTCTCTGAATAATGAAAGGCCAAAATGACAGAATTACGCATTGCTGACGAAGAAAAGGGAATGGTAGCAAAGAAGCCATTTTTGGCCCGATACTGGCGCGATATCTGTGTAGCTCTGGCTATGTGTGTGCTTATGTTTATTGGCTCCGGGTGGCAGCTTTTTACTCAGTCAAACTTCCAGTATTTCAATGTCTATAGCGATGTCGCGAAGTATCAGTGCTATACAGTTGGCTTCTGGCAGGGTATGCCGACGGTCCAGACGAAGTTCACGAAGGAACAGTGCGGCTTCATGCGCAACAAGCCCGCGACGAACGGGCAGATTGCTGACTTCATGCGCGAGCATGGGTTTCCACAGCCCTTGATTGATATGGTGAAGTCGCAACAGGTTGGAAGCCGTTTTCATGTCCTGCCGAACGAATATCCTTTCTCGACACTGATCTTCTTCTCTCTGGCGCTCTTAGCCCCTGCTCGCTTCTTTCAGCTCGCCTATGCTTTCTGGATGGCCGTGCTGGCGGTGATCCTGTATGTGCTGCTGGCGCGTTATAAATCGCGTCGTGCCGCTATGGTCTATGCGGTCTATATGGTCGCGGGGGCTGCTGTAACGGCTCTGGCGCGCTTTGACCTGCTCCCGGCGGCGGCAACCCTGTTCGCGGTGATCTGTGCGGTGCGACGACGCTGGACGTGGGCCTATATCTGGCTGGCGGTCGCGACGCTGCTGAAATTTTATCCCGCAGTGCTGTTGATGCCGTTCCTGCTCGCGCAACAGATGGAGCTTGGCAAACAGGTGAAATGGTACGCATGGCGGCGCTGGAAGGCGTTGGCGGTCTTTGTGGTGCTCTGCGTGGTTGTGATGGCCGTTTCGCTCTTCCTGAGCATTGAGGGCACAGTTGGCCAGTTTACCTACTTCGGCCAGCGCCCGATGCAGGTTGAGGCAGTTGGTGCGTCGCTCATGTGGCTGATCTCGAAAGTGACCGGCATGACGCTGACCTATGGAAAGACATTCGGCTCGCTCAATATTCTGAATCACCTGCGCCTGATGAGCATAGTCAGTATAGGGTTGAATGTGTTGTTGTTTGTCGGGCTGCTGTACACCTACTGGCTCCAATGGAAGGGTCGTATCAATGTGGCCGCATCGTCGCTTTTGACGCTGCTGGTGGTGATGGTGACAGGCAAGGTCTTCAGTCCGCAGTACCTGATCTGGGTTGCTCCGCTCGTGGCCTTCGTGGGCGACAGCGACCGTAAATGGTTCATTCCGTGGACGATGATCAGCGTGTTGACCTCGATTGTGTATCCCATCATTTACAATCAGGTGCCACTGGTCAAGGTGCCGCTTCAGCCCGCGTTCTGGCCGGTAGTGACGATACGAAACCTGCTGCTGTTCGGTTTTGTGGTCTGGCTGCTGGTTCTCTACACGCGATCGCGCAAGGTAGGACAAGCAGACGTGGAGGCGCAAAAAGAGTCAGCCCTGACCTGAAAAGAAAGCACAAGGAGCCACAGAAGCTTGAGCACTGCGGCTCCTTTTTTATGCTCACTTTTGCGTCCAGCGCACGGTGAAGCCAGATCCCTTCTGATCAAGTGGCGACGTGATCACGGCGACGGCGTTGCCTCTGTTCATCTGGAAGACATACAGGTGTGGCTGGTCTCCGATTGGCTTGCCATCAACCGAGCAGGTGAACGCGACGGAGTCGAAGCGGGCAAGGCGCTGCGTGTTGCGGCCCTGTTCAACGAAGGTCGGCGCTTCGAGGATACATTCCGCAAAACGGGTATCAGCGATATCTCCGGGCCGTGCGGTTGAAAACTCCCAGTGTTGCGTTTGATTCTGCAATTTGAGCTGAAATTGATTCTGGTGGAACTCCACGGTTGCAATTATCGAGTCGCCAGCGTGGACCGGTTTGCTGATGCGCTGCGGAGGCGCTGGATACGTTTGCCAGGTTGCGAAGTATGATGGCTTCCCGTTCAGGCAATCGGTCTCGGTGATAATCTGTGCAAGCTGGCTCTGCTGGTCGCTGTCCATTGGATTCGCGGTCATGCCTGCCCAGATGCCAGTATACGATGTCTCGGTTGGCATGCAGTACGCGGCAGGTACTTTCCACTCGGCCCGGACGCTCTCGTGCTGGATAGATTGATCCAGGTTTGTTCCGGCATAGCCCGCGTAGTTGGCAGTCGTCTGGGTTTCGGCATAGCGCACGGTGCCGCTTCGGGTGCCGTCCGGGTTTGAAAGAGAGTTACCATTATCGGCCTGGATGGTATAGGAGAGCGTGACGGGACCACTTTGCAGCGATTGGCCCCCGAAGTTCCAGACGCAGGTGTAGAGCTCATTGGATGCGGTGGTTGCCTCACAGAGTGTTTGTTTCTGTTGATTGGGAAGCTCTGCCGTAAAACGCACGCTGCTGATATCGAGATCGCGGGCGAAGGCGCGGACCGAGAGTGAGAGCGAGGTTCCCTGTGTCAGAAAGTGCTGTGTTGGCGCCTCCCAGAGGCCGGTGAAGCTGTTTCGCGGGAGGGTGACGATGGTGACATCATAGCCGCCCTGGCTCGGTTGCGCGTTGGGATGATTGATGCCCAGTGAGAGCGTGCTTTCTTTTCTGGTTGTGATGTTTGCCTGCTTGCCTGCAAGCTCGGTTTGTGAGCCGTTGAGGCGATAGATCAGCGCATAACAGGGCAGTGAGGGCACAGGGAGGGTCTGGGTCTGGCAGTTGTTCTTCCCTTCCGGCCCGACAGCCTGGCTCTCGGGAGTCGGGTGAATGGTTCCTTCTGCGAGGATTTTCACCTGCTCGCCCGGTACGATGGTGAGTGGTTCGGTTTTCTGCTCGTTGGTGATCTTGACCGGCTGAAGCCCGCTTCTGGCGTCGAGATGGACCTTATGCACTCTCGCCGCTTCCGCTGGTGATGCAGAAGGCGGTGTAGAATCGCATGCCGCCGCGAGAAGCAGAATACATAGCAACAAGCAGTGTAGCAGGATCTCTCTTGTCTGCTTGATCGTCATTGCTTTTTCTCCCTGCTGCAAGACACAACCCTGTACATTTATTGTACGATATCTGTATATAAGGAGACATATTGAGCAGTGTAGATACCTGTTCCATGGTGAGAGTAGCGCGGGATATGGCCCATCAGCCATGGCCTTATTGGCTGTAGATGCATGGTTGCAATAGAGCTACAATGATGTTGAATGAATCACCAAAGAGAGGATGATACAACCGGTATGGTGACGTTACAGGACGTACATGCAGCATATGAGAGAATCCGCCCGTATGTGCGCAAAACTCCGCTCGTTCAGATGAAAGCGGTCAGGCAGACTCTCAGCCACGAGGGAGACATCTATCTGAAACTGGAAAATATGCAGGTGTCGGGCTCGTTTAAGGCGCGCGGGGCACTGAATACGGCGCTCGGGCTGACGGAAGAGGAGCGTCAGCGCGGCCTGGTGACTGCTTCTGGTGGCAATCATGGTATGGGCGTGACCTATGCAGGTTGGCTGACCGGAGTGCCTGCGACTATTTATCTGCCGCATTCGACGCCCGCTGCTAAGGTTGCGAAGCTCAAGCGGTGGGGAGCCGAGGTCGTGGTTGTGGGTCGAGTCTGGGATGACGCACATACCGCAGCTCTGGCGCATACGAACCGCTCAGGTGCTACCTATATTCACCCCTTCGCGGACCCGCGGGTGATTGCCGGGCAGGGGACGATTGCGCTTGAGCTGTTTGATGAGAGGCCCGATATCGATCATTTGATTGTGGCAATCGGCGGCGGCGGCCTGATTAGCGGGATTAGCATTGCAACGCATGGGCTCAAGCCTGATGTGAAGATTACTGGAGTGGAGCCGGTTGGCGCGCCGACGCTCTATGAGAGCCTCAAAGCAAACCGCCTGGTGGAGCTGGAAGAGGTCATGACCGCGGCGGGGACACTGGCGCCTCGGAAAAGCGATCAGCTTAACTTTGAGATTATTCAACAGCACGTTGAAGAAATTGTGCTGGTCGATGATGAAGAGATGCGCACGGCTGCCCGCTGGCTCTGGGAAGAACAGGGCATCGCTGTGGAATTGAGCGGAGCTGCCGCCACAGCCGCTGTATTAAGTGGCAAGGTCTTGATTGAGCCGGGCGAGAAAGTGTGCGTGCTGGTCTGTGGTCAGGGGACAGACGGTATCGAGGAATAATCGGGACATGAAAAGGAAGGGGGAAACGCGTTCCCTCTTCCCGGTTTCAGAGCGTGTGTGAGTTCTAGACATGTTCAAGGTAGCGCTCGCACATAAGCTGTAATATCTCGTCTCCTGGCATGCTCCAGAGCTGCTGGTTGAAGATCTCGACCTCAATCGGGCCTGTGTAGCCAGCCTGTTCCACAGCGGTGCGCAGGCGCCGGAGCTCGATCACACCGTCTCCCATCATGCCTCGCCCGTTCAGCATATCAGGCGTCGGGACCAGCCAGTCGCATACATGAAAGCCGAGAATCCGCTCGCCGGCTGCTGCGATCTGTGCATAAATATCAGGCTCCCACCAGATATGATAGGCATCGATCACAACCCCTACCTGTTTATGATTAAGGCGGCTTGCGATCTGGTTTGCCTGCTGAAGAGAGACGATCACTGAGCGATCACCTGCATACATCGGGTGAAGCGGCTCTATGCCGAGCCTGATGCCATGTTGCTCGGCGTCGGGGATCAGCTTTTCTATGCACTCCTCCACGTAAGCGCGAGCGGCGACAAGATCACCATCAGCGGCGGGGCCACAGACCAGCACCAGGACTTCTGTGCCGAGCGTTGCCGCCTCTTCAATGGCGCGGCGATTGTCGTCAAGCCGCTCCTGACGCTCGCGGGCGCTGCTTCCCGCGAACCAGCCGCCGCGGCATAGGCTGGACACGCGCAGACCGGAATCGCGCACAATACGCGCGCTTTCCTGCAATCCCTGTTCGGCGACTTTTTCGCGCCAGAGGCCGATAAAGGGAATTCCAGCCCTGACACAACCCTCTACCGCCTCGCGCAGATTCCAGGGATCTGTTGTCTTTTGATTTAAGCTGAGCCGTGAGAGATCATGCATTGGTTTGTTATGCTCCTGTCTCCTCGATTCCGGCGAGGGCTAGAACGGTGCGCATCCGTGTTAGAGCCAGTTCAGGCTGAAGCAACAGACCGGCTGTATCTGCCAGTTTGAAAAGTTCGACAAGGTGCAGAATAGACCGCGCATTTTCCAGACCTCCAACCATATGAAAGTGCTTCTGATGTCCATTGAGGTAGGCCATAAAGACAACTCCCGTCTTGTAGTAGTAGGTGGGAGCCTGGAAGATATGGCGTGAAAGGGGCACGGTCGGTTCCAGTAATGCCTGATAGTGTGCGATATCACCCTGATCGAGCGCCTGAAGCGCGGCGGAAGCCACCGGAGCGATCGCATCAAAGATGCCGAGCAGCGCGTCACTGTACCCCTGCTCGTCTCCCAGTATCAGGCGTGGGTAGTTGAAATCGTCGCCGGTGTACATATGGACACCCTCGGGCAGCAGGCGGCGCATCGTGATCTCGCGTTCGGCGTCCAGCAGCGAGATTTTGATCCCATCAATTTTAGAGGTATGCCGCCTGATAACATCGAGGCAGACATCCATAGCGGCATTCAGGTCGGTAGAGCCCCAGTAGCCGTGTAGAGCCGGATCGAATATATCTCCGAGCCAGTGCAGAATGACTGGTTGCCGGACCTGCGACAGAATGCGCTCATAGACGTGAAGGTACTCGTCAGGCGTGCGTGCACAGGCGGCCAGAGCGCGGCTCGCCATCAGGATAATACGTCCGCCTTCTCCCTCGATGAACTCGCACTGCTCCTCGTAGGCTGCGATTACGTCATCAAGCGTGACGGAGGGTGAGGGGGCAAGCTGATCGGTTCCTGCGCCACAGGCGATCCCACCGCTATAGGTTCGCGCCTCAGTAAGGGAGCGGCGAATCAGCTCTTTAGTGGCGTGCCAATCAAGCCCCATACCGCGCTGTGCTGTGTCCATTGCTTCGGCCACGGAGAAACCAAGCGACCAGAGATAGCGCCGATAGGACATGGTTGCATCCCAATCGAGTGTGGCAGGCTGTGCCGGACCATTCTCTGCCAACGGATCACAGACAACATGTGCGGCTGCAAAAGCTTTACGGCTCTTCGGTGGAAGAAATTCAACAGGAGGTGTGAACGGCCCTTTCAGCGTATAGGGTTCGAGGGTTCCGTCCGCCTGCGGTAAGCGAATCTGTTGCGACATACGCTACTCCAGTTCTGTCGGGATGGCCGGGACATCCAGCCAGCGGCGTTCTTGCCAGGACCGCAATCCAAGCTCTGCAAGCTGCACGCCACGTGCTCCCGCAACAAGTGTCCAGGGGAAGGGAGTGTCACAGACGACGTGCTTCAGGAAGAGCTCCCATTGTGCCTTGAAGCCGTTTTCAAACGTGGTATTGTCGGGCACATCCATCCACGAAGCATAGAAGTCGATCGGATTGGGAATATCGGGATTCCAGATAGCCTTTGGTGTGTTCACGCGGCTCTGTACCTTGCATTCCCGCAGCCCGGCACGCGCACTGCCATGTGTTCCGTCTACCTGAATGGTCAGCAGTTCGTCGCGATAGACACGTACACACCACGATGAGTTAAAATGGGCGATGATGCCGCCCTCAAGCTCAAACGTGGAGTAGGCTGCGTCGTCGGCGGTACAGGCATAGGGGTTACCCTGCTCGTCGATGCGCTCTGGAATGTGCGTCGCGCCCAGGCAGGAGACCGCTTTAACAGGTCCGAACAGGTTATGCAGCACGTATTCCCAATGGCAGAGCATGTCAACGATAATGCCACCACCCTCTTCTTTCCGGTAATTCCACGATGGCCGCTGTGCTTCCTGCCAATCTCCCTCGAAAACCCAGTAGCCAAACTCGCCGCGCACGGAGAGGATACGACCAAAGAAGCCGCTATCGATTACACGCTTGAGCTTCTGAAGCCCCGGAAGGAAGAGTTTGTCCTGTACAACGCCGTGCTTGACGCCTGCTTGCTGTGCGAGATGCGCCAGTTCCAGCGCTGTGCTGGTATTGGTGGCAATTGGTTTCTCGCAATAAATATGTTTTCCAGCCTGTATAGCTGCTTTCACATTCTCAGCTCGAAGTGTCGTTGATTGCGCGTCAAAATAGATGCTATCGTTGGGGTTAGCCAGGCATGCAGCAAGGTCGGTACTCCATCGCTCGATCTTATGGGCTTCGGCCAGCGCTCGCAGCTTGTGCTCATTGCGTCCAACCAGAATAGGGTCTGGTATCAGAGCCTCGCCATTTGGAAGGGCTACACCGCCCTGTTGTCGAATCGCCATAATTGAACGAATGAGATGCTGGTTTGTGCCCATACGCCCCGTGACCCCATTCATAATTATTCCGATCCTACGCTGTATCATGTATTGCTCCTTTCCATAAAGCAATAACCCTTTCCGCTTTCTCTTGAAGAGAAAACGTTATCTATTTCTATTGTTGAGGCAGCAGAAGCAAGCGGAAATCATTCACGCTTGCTTCCCTGGTTTTGTGCTATCATGAAAGAGTATTTTGCCCCACCTTTTTCAGAAAAGGTTTTCTATTGTAAACTATACCGTGCGACTCCGTTTTTGTCAATGGAAGTCGGGCGAAGGTCAAGCTCAATAAGAGCAAGCAGGCGGTGTTAGAATGAAGAACGGTCATGTTCCATAGAGAGCCTACTTGACAGAAAGTAGAAAATCACAGATACTTTGGTAGAAATGCATTACTGCCTGCTAAGGAAGGAATAAACGGTGATGGTCAAACAGGTAGCCTCTATTGTTGATGTCGCGAAACTGGCCGGGGTATCAATTGCCAGCGCCAGCCGCGTATTAAGCGGTTCCTCCTATCCTGTCAGCGAGGAGACGCGACAAAAAGTGCTGAAGGCGGCGCAGGAACTGAACTATGTGCCGAACTCGCTTGCGCGCAGCCTGAGGGCGCAACGAAGCAACCTGATAGCCGTTCTGGTAGGCGATAATGCTGATCCTTACTTTGCCGAGATCGTGCGCGGTGTCGAAGATGTTGCGAACGACTGCGGCTACCTGACGATTGTCTGTAACTCTGATCGGAAAAAAGAAAAAGAGCTCAATTATTTACGCATTTTGCAGGATTATCGTGCGGATGGAGTTATTTTTGCTGGTGGTGCTTTGAATGAACCCGGCTACCCGGCGCAGCTTGAGAAGGCGATCAAGTCGATGCTGGATCGGGGTGCGGCAGTGGTCACGCTGGCTCAGCATACCTTGCAGGTGCCCTCAATTCAGGCTGACAACTTTGCCGGGGCCCGCGCCATGACACAGTACTTGCAGCAGCTCGGGCACCGCCGCATTGGCTTTGTATCGGGTCCGACCAATGTGACGGTTGCCAATGTGCGCTTGCAGGGGTATATGGCGGCGATGGTTGAGGCTGGTTTGCAGATTGACCCGGGACTCATTCTCAGTGGTAATTTCGATCAGGCAAGCGGCGAGATGGCCGCACAGGCCATTTTACAGATTCCACCAGAGCAGCGACCTACGGCTGTGTTCGCGGCAAATGATGAGACCGCCTTTGGCCTGTTAAGCGGTCTGGGACGATTGAAGATCCGTGTGCCGCAGGAGATTTCTGTCTGTGGTTTTGGTGATCTGCCGATGGCGCAGATGGTGGTTCCCGCGTTAACGACCGTGCATATTGGCCTGCGTGAGCTTGGTCGTGCGGGTGCGCGTAAGTTGTTGGCGATGCTGCATCGTGAAGAGGTCCCTCCACTTGAAGTGATGCCCACGCATGTTGTTCCTCGTGATACCACTACATCTCCTTCAGTTGCATCATCTGCTCTTAAGATGGTTGACACACCTTAAATGTCCTTTATCTCTGTATTTTATCTCTGCACGGTCGCTTCTGGTGAAAGCCAGAATAGCGACTTTTTTCTTTTCTCTCAAAATTGGTACAAAAACATGTCCCCTTTTCCGAACTCCTTCGCATTATAGAATAGAAGATTTTTTGTTGCTCTGCTCTCTCAGGGCATTCTCTTCTGTTATGGTCTCTATTAGCACCCATTAATGGTGGTACATGATGGATATAGTGAACGATACAGGAAAAATAGGGAAACAGGACAAAATTGGATTGACGCGTTTTCTTCAGGAGTATATACTTGTTCATATGAGCAAACGATTTGTTCGCCAGAGTGAACAGCGGAGGGATGAGGATGCACATATGTCGCGATTACGTCTGCCGGCGCCAATGGTGGAGCGGGCTTTTCGGCTCCTTGACCTGCTCAGCCTTGCGGAAGAAGGGATGACGCTTTCTGAGCTTTCGCGCCAACTCTCGATGAGCAAGGGAAGCATGCACGGGCTGCTCAAGACGCTGGAAGCATGCGGCATTGTGGAACAGACAGACGAGAAGCTGTATGTCGCTGGTCCTTACCTGTTTGACCTGGCACAACGGTTTGCGCGCGGGCCGGGCTTGCGACGGCTGGTGTTGCCTGCAATGCAGCGGCTGGCCGAAGCAACCGGTGAAACGGTCATTCTCGGGCGTGAGGAAACGATAGGTGTGCGAATAAACGAATGTGTGCGCGCCGAAAACGAGCACCTGCATATCTCAGCACGGCCCGGAACCATCGTGCATTTTCTGGCCGGAGCGACCGGGCGCGTCGTGCTGGCAAGCTGGTCCCCCGAGCGGCGGGAGTCCTTTTTGCGGTCACAGCCCCTGCCAACGTTTACCAGACGCTCGATCTCTGACCCGGAGCGCTGGTTACGTGAGGTGGCCGAGACGGAACGAACGGGTGTTGGCATCGATTACGAGGAATATCTGACGGGGGTGAACGCGGTTGCGGCTCCGATTACGGGCCCCGGCAGAAACCTTGTGGCTTTGCTCTGGATTGTAGGGTTTGCCTCGCGCTTTGATCGTGTGAGAGTCATTGAAGCAAGCAGATTGCTCTCTGCTGAAGTTCAGGCGATTTCGCGGGCATTGGGAGGCGCATAGTCATCAAAGGAGAGACTGGTATGCAGCGGCAATTGATTACGCTCACTGTCAATGGGGAGCGCCGCGAGGTTGCGGTTCTGCCTCATCATACGCTCCTGGAGGTGCTACGGGAAGATCTGGGCTTGACCGGAACCAAGCACGGGTGTGAACTGGGAGAATGCGGGGCCTGTACCGTTTTGCTCGATGGACGGCCTGCCCTGTCCTGCCTGACGCTGCCCCTGGCGGTTCAGGATTGCGAGATTACGACTATTGAGGGGCTGGAACGCAATGGCAAGCTGCACCCTCTACAGGAAACCTTTGCGGAACTGGGGGCGGCTCAGTGTGGCTATTGCACGCCCGGGATCATTCTTGCAGGCGTGGCGCTGCTTGAGGAGATCCCTCATCCCTCATTAGAGCAGATAAAGGAGGCCCTTTCGGGCAATCTCTGCCGCTGCACTGGCTATACGGCGATTTATGCCGCGGTGGAAGAGGCGGCACGCCGAATGACAGCGCCCATTCCATCAGGAAAGGGGTCGGACAATGACGCATGACTCCGCTTATACTGTGATCGGACGACCATTCCCGAAAGTCGATGCATACGCGAAAGTCACCGGACGTGCACTGTATGCCGATGATATTTCACTGCCGCGTATGCTCTATGCTCGGCTGCTTCGTTCGCCACATCCACATGCACGCATTCGCTCGGTGGATGTTCAGCGTGCGCTGGAACTGCCGGGAGTGGTTGCGATCCTGACAGGTGAGGATCTTCCGCGCAAGTATGGTATCCTGCCTTCCAGTCAGGATGAGTATGCATTGGCAGTCGAGAGGGTGCGCTATGTTGGTGATCCCGTAGCGGCGGTAGCGGCGCTCGATGAAGAGACGCTGGACGAGGCGCTCAAGCGGATTCAAGTCGATTATGAGATTCTCCCGGCACTTATGAGCATTGATGAAGCGCTGGCTCATCCCGAGATCAAGATCCACGAAGAAACGCGGGTCGGGAATATTCACAAGGCAGTTTCCTATGAGTTTGGGGATCTTGAGGCCGGTTTTGCCGCCGCTGACGAGGTTTTTGAGGATTGGTTCTTTTATGAGGGCAACAATCATGCTCCGATTGAGGAACACGCCTGTGTGGCGAATTGGGAACCGATCCCGCATGACCCGATCGGGGGGAAGCTCACGCTCTGGTCATCAACGCAGACGCCTCATTATGTTCATCGAGAGGTAAGCAAAGTACTCGATCTGCCACAGTCGCACATTCGCGTGATTGCGCCGCATGTGGGTGCCGGCTTCGGTGGCAAGTCGGATCCATTTTCACATGAGATATGCACGGCTGAGCTGGCTCGACGGACTGGACGCCCGGTAAAACTGACCTGCACTCGTGAGGAGGTCTTCCTGATCCATCGCGGACGGCATCCCGTCAAGATGTGGATTAAGACGGGTGTAAAGCGCGATGGCACGCTAACGGCAATGCATTTTCGTTCATTCCTGGATGGGGGCGCGTATGGCTCCTATGGCATTGCGACGACCTACTATACGGGCGCTCTTCAAACGGTGACATATGCGCTTCCCTGCTATAAGTTTGAGGGAATGCGTCTGTTTACCAATAAGCCGCCCTGTGGCCCCAAGCGTGGTCATGGCACCACACAGCCCCGGTTCGCGGTTGAGGTGCACCTTGATAAGGTAGCGTATGCGCTTGGTATCGATCCCATCACCCTGCGGAAGCGCAATCTGATTGCTCCCTATACTCGTACGGTGAATGGTCTGCGCGTGACCAGTTGCGCGCTGGATGTGTGCCTCGATCGGGTGGTAGAGCGCTCGAACTGGCACGCATTTCAACAGAGCAAGCAAGCACAGGAGACAAGCACCACGCTCAGGCGGGGGCAGGGGGTGGCGGCATCCGCGTACATCTGTGGAGCGGGCAAGCCGATTTACTGGAACGATATGCCGCATTCCGCCGTGCAAATTCGCCTTGATCGCGGTGGAGGCGTGACCGTCTACTGTGGCGCTACCGATATCGGGCAGGGGTCTACATCAGTGCTGGCGCTGATCGTTGCCGAAGAATTGGGTATCGAGCCGGGTCGCATCCATATGGAGACCGCTGATACCACGCTGACGCCGGTTGATCTTGGCTCCTATTCAAGCCGTGTCACCTTTATGGCCGGGAATGCTGCTATTGTTGCTGCTCGTGCCCTGAAAGAGCAACTGATGACCGTCGTTGCTGAGCGACTTGGTGTCCCGATGGAGCGACTGGTTGCGGCGGGCGAGATGATCTACGATGAGCATGACCCCGGGCGAGCCATGTCGTTTCTCAAGGCGATTCAGATGGCCGAGGCGCGTTTCGGGGCGCTGGTCGCGGCGGGCTCCTACACGCCGCCCGAGGATATTCACGGCGACTATAAAGGGGCAGGAGTTGGACCCTCTCCAGCGTATTCCTATTCGGCCTGTGTGGCTCAGGTGGCGGTCGATGTTGAGACCGGTGAACTGACCGTAGAGAAGCTCTGGTTGGCTCACGATGTGGGAAAAGCGCTCAATCCGGTGCTGGTTGCCGGGCAGGTCGAGGGGGGCGCATATATGGGCTATGGCGAGGCAGTGATGGAGCAACAGGTGTTTCGCAAGGGGCGGCATAAGATCCCTTCGCTACTCGACTATAAGCTTGCGACCACGCTGGATACGCCCGAGATCGAGACGATTCTGATTGAACATCCCGATGCGGAGGGTCCGTTTGGTGGCAAGGAGGCGGGGCAGGGGCCCCTGAACCCGGTCATTCCCGCGATCGCGAACGCCATTTATAACGCGGTGGGTGTGCGCCTTGATGAGACGCCGATGACTGCTGACAAGCTGTTACGCGCTTTGAAAGCGGCTGCGGGTGCTCGGGTAATCCCACCGACTGTCGCGTCGGTTGCCGTGCCTGATCCCTGGCCGACGCGCCTGGTCCGTTGGGCACCTGACAGTGTGAAGGGAGGGAAGCAATAATGTTGCGACTTCCACCATTTCGCTATCTGGCTCCTCGCACGCTTACCGAAGCCGTCGAGATGCTGGTTCAGGAGGGCGAGCAGGCAATGCCGCTTGCCGGAGGGACCGATCTTCTGCCCAATATGAAGCGTCGCCAGTTCACCCCCTCGGCGCTGATCGCGTTGCAGGGAATCGCGGACCTTCGACGGTTAGAGGGCTCGCCAGCAACGGGTATGCGGCTTGGCGCGGGAATCACGCTCACCGAGCTCTCGATGCTGCCCCAGGTAATGACGGGCTATCGTGCGTTGGCGCTGGCAGCGGCTTCGGTCTCGACGCCACAGTTGCGCAATGTGGGTACGCTTGGTGGTAACCTGCTGCTGGACACGCGCTGTAACTACTACAACCAGACAGAGTTCTGGCGACACTCGATCGGCTATTGTATGAAGAAGGACGGAGAGATCTGCCTTGTGGCTCCGGGAAGTCCGCGCTGTTGGGCGATTTCCTCCGCTGATACTGCGCCGGTGCTGGTGGCGCTGGATGCCCGGGTGCGTTTGCAGGGCGCGCAGGGCGAACGTGTGATCCCGGTTCGTGAGCTGTTTCGGGATGACGGGATGCATCCCTACACGAAGACCCATGATGAGCTGGTGAGTGATATTCTACTTTCTCCAACTGATGGCTGGCAGAGTATCTACCTGAAGCTGCGGCGGCGTGGCTCGTTTGATTTCCCGTTGCTTGGTGTGGCAATCGCACTCAAGAAACGGGCTGATGGCATTGTGGACGACGTGCGTATTGTTCTGGGTGCAGTGGCCTCGCATCCGGTGGAGGCACGAGAAGCGGAAGCGTTGTTGCGCGGGAATGCGCTGACTCCTGAGGTGATCGAGGCGGTGGCGCTTGCGGCGGCAAAGCGAGCCCGACCACTTGATAACGCTGATCTGACCATTGCATATCGGAAGCAGGTTGCTCCGGTTTATATTCGTCGTGCGTTGTTGCAATTAGCCCGGGAGTGAAGCAATGATTGCTCTGGAAACGGCCTCTCGTGCTGAAATAGAGGCCCATCAACTGGCGCGTTTGCAAGAAGGATTGAAGCAGATCTTGCGCAGTAACCGGTTCTATCAACGAAAGTATGCAGACATGTCGCCGCTTCAGAGGCTCACAGATATGGCGTGTTTGCCTTTTACTGCGAAGCGAGAGCTGATCGCGGATCAAGAGCGATACCCTGCCTATGGTTCAAATCTGACCTTCCCGCTGGCCGAGTATGTGCGTCTGCATCATACCTCTGGTACGACTGGACGACCATTGAGAGTGCTGGATACCGCGGAAAGCTGGTCATGGTGGGCGCGTTGCTGGGGCTTTGTCTATCGTGGGGCAGGTGTGACGCGGGATGATGTGCTCTTTCTGGCGTTTGGCTTCGGGCCGTTTATTGGCTTCTGGGCCGCACATGAAGGGGCGCATCTGCTTGGAGCGTTGACCGTGCCAGGGGGGAGTATGGATTCATTGCAACGGCTGCGGCTGTTGCGCGAGACAGGCGCTACAGTGCTGGTTTGTACGCCGAGTTATGCCCTGCGTCTGGCTGAGGTTGCACGCGAGAATGGGCTGAAGCCGGCGGATTTTTCGATCCGGGTGACGATTCATGCCGGAGAGCCGGGAGCCTCTATTCCCGCTACCCGGGAGCGAATTGAACAGGCCTGGCAGGCGCAGACCTACGATCATGCCGGGATGACCGAAATGGGGGCCTACGGTTTTTCCTGCTCGGAACGCTGCGGTATGCATGTGAATGAAAGCGAGTTTATCGCCGAGATTCTTGATCCCGTAACGGGCAAGGCGGTACGCGAGGGCGAAACAGGCGAGCTGATATTAACCAATCTCGGTCGTTGGGGCATGCCCGCGCTTCGCTATCGCACGGGCGACCTTGTGCGACATGGCGGCTACCGTTGCCCTTGCGGGCGGAGCTTTCTCTTTTTGCCGGGCGGCGTGCTTGGCCGCATCGATGATATGCTGATCGTGCGCGGCACGAATGTGTATCCATCTGCGCTGGCCGACGTGCTACACCGGTTTCCCGAGGTTGCCGAGTATCGGATCATTGTCACACGGGTGGGCACGATGGATGAGATCGCCCTGCAAATTGAAAGTGCGACGCCGAGGCCGGAGGCGCTGCAAAAGGCGATTCAGCAGGAGCTGCACGCTGTGTTCGGCTTGCGCTTCCCGGTAGAGGTTGTCTCGTCTGGCTCCTTGCCACGCTTTGAGCTCAAGGCGCGGCGGGTTGTGGACAGACGACCGCGAGTGTAGGTGCCGGGTTGCTTCCGGCACCCCGTTTCAACTATGAAAGGCCATCTTTGAGTGATGCCAGAAATTCAAGGTTGCTGTTCGATCTGGACAGGCTCTGCAAGAGCGCTTCCATTGCTTCCAGACCGTTATTGCCAGGCTGATCGGCAAGCGTCGAGAACATACGACGCATCAGCACAACGGCACGTAACGTCTTGGGATCAAGGAGAAGTTCTTCACGGCGAGTACTGGAGAGGGCAATGTCAATGGCGGGGAAGACGCGGCGTTCTGCGAGTCTACGGTTCAGAACCAGTTCCATGTTACCGGTTCCTTTGAACTCTTCGTAGATCACGTCATCCATGCGGCTCCCGGTATCGACCAGACAGGTCGCGATAATGGTCAGGCTGCCACCTTCTTCAATCTTACGCGCGGCACCGAAGAAGCGTTTCGGTGGGAAGAGAGCACTTGGATCGAGACCACCGGAAAGGGTGCGCCCGCTAGGTGGAACCGCGAGGTTATATGCGCGGCTCAGGCGCGTGATGCTGTCCAGCAAGATGACAACATCCTTGCCGCATTCAACCAGACGCTTGGCGCGTTCCAGTACCATTTCAGCAACACGGGTGTGTGCTTCGGTCGGCTCATCAAAGGTTGAGCTGATGACTTCGGCCTTGACCGAGCGTTTCATGTCGGTGACTTCCTCTGGTCGCTCGCCAATCAATGCGATGATCAGATGAACGTCGTCGTACTTGGTGGTGATTGCGTTGGCAATTGCCTTGAGGAGCATGGTTTTTCCGGCTTTTGGAGGGGAGACGATCAGACCACGCTGGCCACGTCCGATGGGAGCTACCAGATTGATGATGCGGCCTGAGAGGCTGGATGAGTCGGTTTCCAGGTCAAACATCTCTCGGGGAGAGATAGGAGTGAGGTTCTCGAAGTGCGGCCGATGCTTGGCTGTTTCGGGGTTCAGGCCGTTGATTGCTTCGACTCGCAACAGGCTGTAGAACTTCTCGTTGTCCTTCGGCGGTCGGACCTGCCCGGTAATCATGTCTCCGTTGCGCATACCGAAACGGCGAATCTGTGATTGCGAAACGTAGACATCCATACTTCCGGGGAGAAAGCGTTCCTGCCGCAGAAAACCGAAGCCCTCTTCGACAATCTCCAGGACGCCAGAGGCCATAATGTTCCCTTGCTGATTGCTGCCAGATTGGAGCAGGCGGAAGACAAGTTCCTGTTTCCTCAGGGTATTGTAGCCGGAAAGATCCAGATCATTCGCCATAAGGCGTAGTTCTGGTAAAGTTCTATTTTCTAATTCAACAATGTTCACGATGCACGGGCGTACTCAATGCTTGAAAAACGCCCATTCCCCCTTTCTGCTGGAGTTGCGTTTGAAATAGAATAGTGGTGTATATTACAAACCTGGCATATCAGCTTCAAAGAAAATCCTGTTTCCTTTTCTGTGGCGTCTAGTTGGAGGCTCTTTCCTCTGACTTTAGGATATAGATCAACCTGCTAGGGGAACTATCGGGTGAAAACGAGCACTTCTGAGGCCATATGCACTATAGCAGATGTATCAAAAGATGTCAAGCGACAGAGTTTTGTTCTGGCGCTTATGCAAAATGCTAAGGGATATGCTACAGTTCTTCTTATAGGGAGGTTGCCTGCTTGCTCGCGGGAGGATACCCCCGGCTTTGTTTTCTATTGTGCTATAAATTGACATAAAGCGTGTGGAGTACGCATATGTGGCATATTACAACGATAATGATTCTTTCCTGGCTCGCCACTTATGGATATTGGGCCGTGCTCTTTGGTGTGATGATCGAGAGTACCGGGATCCCGTTTCCGGGAGAAACCATCCTGCTGGCCGCTGCCGTGACCGCTGGCTCTACCCAGAAACTCGCGATTCATATTGTGATTCTGGCGGCGATAGCCGGGGCCATTATCGGCGATAATATCGGCTTCTGGATTGGGCGTGAGGGTGGATATCGCCTGTTACGCCGTTATGGTAAATATGTTCGGCTGGATGAGCGCAAAATAAAAGTGGGTCAGTACCTTTTTCTCAAGCATGGAGGCATGGTCGTCTTCTTTGGGCGCTTTGTGGCCTTTCTGCGCGCCTGGGCGGCCTTTCTGGCAGGAACGAACCGCATGCACTGGCTTCCATTCTTGCTTTATAACGCGACTGGCGCGATCCTCTGGGCAACGATCTACGGACTTGCAGGCTATCTACTTGGGAATAATGTGCATCTGCTTACGGGGCCGCTCGGAATCGTTGCCATCGTAGTGGCGCTTGTTGTTTGTGTCGCGGTTGTGCTGTTTTTGCGCACCCATGAGAAGCGGTTGGAAGAGGAAGCCGAACGTGTTTTTCCAGGTCCACTTCAATAGATTTCTATTTCACACGCATAGTATAATAAACAATAGAAAAGGAGTTTCAATTCCAAGTGGTAAGGGTGGTGAAATGAAAAGAGTTCTCCTGGGATTGGTGCTGTCTCTGGCAGCACTTTTTCTCACTACAACCTCAGTATCCGCTTCTGCGTATATTACGTGGAAGAAAGGAAGTTTTGTTTCATTCTCACAATCTGCGGAAACAGAGGATTTCCGTGTCTCTTTCGTTGATGGACGCTCCGAAAGCGAGGGCATGAACCGGCTTTCGATGGAGTTTGAATGTTCCCGCAATATGGGTTTCAAAGTAGATCTCTATAATATCGGCGAGAAGAGAATTATCGGCACAAAAGAGATTTCTTGTTCTCCTGGGGCCCGATATCGGGGGAGCGTTTGGCTTCCAATCAAGCAGGTTGATGACTACTACTTCCGCTTCTATCGGACGCATGGTTCTGGTACAATCACGGTGATCTCCTACGAGTATTTCTACTACAAATCGTGAGCGTATTATCCATCTCAGGTCGCTGGAGCAAGTGGCACCAGCGACTTTTTTGTGTATCCTATCCTCAAAATGGTTCATGGGGAATTGTCTACCCTCTGCTGAAAGCGCCTGTGTGAGCAAGTCGTTATCGGTCTCTGTTCTGGTAATCCCTCCCTTGACAGTCAACTTTTCGCCTGTGTATAATTATGTCAGAGTTGACTTGATAGTCTGAAGAAAAGAGCGAGGGGGTTCGCTCAAAAAAAATTTGCGCTTCAGGTCAAGTTTGACTCAATGGGTTTCGGTGGAGAAGAGAGCATCTTTTCTCACGATAATTGACCTGAAGACACCGGGAAAATAGCTGTTTTCCGGTACGCAAAAAGAAGGAGAGAGTGCGCTATGGTTATGTCTGCTCAGGGTGAAGAAGTTCGTTCACTGAATATGATGGAACAGTTACGCTCAGCTACCCACGCCTTGCATGAGCAACTGGACGGAAGGATGAGCAGTCATATTTTCGTTGATTCGTTTGGATGTGAGGAATACAGGCGCCTTCTGGAAAAGTTTTACGGGTTCTATCAGCCGCTGGAACAGCAATTCGATGCTGTAGCTCGTAATGAAGCGTGGAATGAAGTTGGGCTAGATATGAGCGAGCGCAAACGAACCGCACAACTGGAAGCAGACCTGTTGAGCCTGGGAGCAACCGAGGAAGAGATCAAGCGGCTTCCGCTCTATCAGGGCTTTGAGCGCATTCTGTCCACCGTCCCGCAGATGCTTGGGGCGCTGTATGTTGCCGAAGGTTCGACCCTGGGTGGCCAGTTTATTGCCCATCGACTGGAAAAGACACTCGGCATTAATAGCCAGAACGGTAGCGCTTTCTTCAGAAGCTATGGACCTCATGCGGTGAAATCAATGTGGAGGCTCTTCTGCGAGCGCGTCAACAGCTATGCAGAGCACCATCCTGAGGCCAGGGGCGAGATACTGGATACGGCAAACGCTATGTTTCGCGAGTTTGAACACTGGATCCTTGCCTGATAGGGAAATGGAGCTGAGAACACCCGCTCTGTGCATGACAGAGCGGGTTTCTTTTTCAGGCCGCCGGACCAAGCCGAATAATGCGATCGTCATCGCTGGTAGGATTGCCGCGACCGTCCTGATTACTGGTCAGGATCCAGAGAGAGCCATCAGGAGCCTGCGTGACGAGGCGCAAGCGTCCGTACTGACCCTGTAGCAGTGCCTCTTTCTGAACAACTGTGTTGCCATCTGGTCCGAATTGAATGCGCCAGAGCCGTTCACCGCGCAACGAGGCCATGAAGAAACTGCCCTCCCATTGGGGGATTGCGCCATGCTTCAGGAAGGTCGCACCGCTTGGCGAGGCTTCCGCGGTCGAGAATGTCACCAGCGGATTGACGAAGCGGCTATCATTGCCCTTGCCCTCAACCTCGGGCCAGCCATAATTTTTCCCCGGTTCAATCTTATTGATCTCGTCGTACGTATCCTGTCCGAACTCCGTAGCATAGAGCTGTCCCTTCTCATCCCAGGCCAGCCCTTGCACGTTACGATGCCCGTAAGAATAGACAGGACTTGACGGGAAGGGGTTATCAGATGGGATGCTTCCGTCCGGCTTGATGCGGAGGATCTTACCACCGAGCGACTCCTTATTCTGCGCATTTGAGCGATCGCCTGCGTCGCCGGTGCCAATATAGAGCATGCCATCCGGGCCGAATGCGATTCGCCCGCCATTATGGATAGCACCCACTGGTATCCCTTTGAAGATCACCTGCGGGGTTTTGCCCTCCTGAAAACGGACGACACGATTGTCCTCGGCTGTGGAATAGTAGACATAAATAAGGTGGTCTTTCTGATAATCCGGTGAGATAGTGATACCAAGTAGACCCCCTTCTCCTGCTCCTTCCTGTGCGATGCGCTGCACTTCTTCGACTTTGCCGGAGGCGTCAACCTTGAGAATGCGGCCTTCACGCTCGGTCAGCAGCGCTTTCCCATCAGGGAGAAAAACCAGTCCCCAGGGGATGTTGAGTCCCTTCACGAGCACTGTGGCTTTGACTTCCTTTCTGTCCGGCGTCTGCGTTGGCGCGCTTGTTGCTGTTAGCTGAGGGGGCTGTGTTGGGTTTGTCGCAGCGCTTTCTCTGCCGCTGCTACAGGCTGAGACAAGGACGGTGATGAGCAGGGTACTCAGAAGGAGTACCATACTTCCGGGTGAGGCGATTGGCTTGCGCATATATTCCTCCTCTATCTACAGAGCAAGTACCTATTTTTGTGTAGTCCTTTTTTCGGGAGTGCTTCGGAGAAGATCGGGTTTCGTTCTGGAATGCGGAAAGGTTGCAAGCGCGGGCAGACAGGTAGCGCAGAGAATAATCAGTCCGCCGATCAGCGTGGTGCCGCTCGGGATCTCGTGCAAGAGCAATGCACCGAACAGAATTCCCCATACCGGCTCAAGACTGGCAAGCAGGCTTGCAAGTTGGGCTGTGATATGACGCATGCTGGAAATGAAGAGGGTGTGTGCCAGCGCTGTACAAAAGATGCCGAGTAGAAGCAGTACAAGCAGAGTTTTCGGTTGCCCGAGGAGTGGCGTCGGGAAGAAAAAGAGCATGGGAAGCGTGGCAATCGTGGCAACTCCGGTTTGATACAGGCTGAGGGTGACGCTGGAATAGTGCCGCCCCAGTCCTCGATTGCCGACCGACAGCAGCGCGAAGGTTGCGCCTGCCAGCAGGCCCCAGGCGATCCCGAGCGTGATTTGATTCTCAAGTGAGAAGGATGGAACCAGCAAGTAGATCCCGGGCAGAATCAGAAGCGCCGCAATAATCTGAAGCAAGCTGGGACGCTGCCGCAAGAGAAGCGGTTCAAGCAGGGCGGTAAAGAGCGGAAAGCTGGAAAAGGAAAGCAGACCTATTGCTACATTTGAGACGTTGATTGATTGGAAGAAGGCTGTCCAGTGCAGCGCCAGAAGCAGCCCCTGACCGATGAGCAACAGGCCGTCACGTCCGCTACGAGGCCGCACCGGGATCCGTTGCGAAAGAGCGATAATGGTCAATGTAATGCTGGCGAACAGAACACGCCCGAGGACGATCAATGGTGATGGCAATGCGCTGATTTTGCCCAGAACACCGGCCAGGCCAAAAAGCATCACGGCGACATTCGCGAGTGCCAGACCTCGAATGCTGTGCGGTTGTTCCTGCATAAAAAAGATGCCTCCCAGAAATGTGTAGCCTTGCTGTGTACCTCCTTTGTGTAAGCTTACCCTGTTTTTCCGTTCTGAGCAAGGGATCAATACGATCTGCGGTCGCTTTCAAGAAGCGCGAAAACGAAGAAACAGGGAACATAGGAAGAAAGTTTAGAGCTCTTGTTCTTTTCCGTGGGAAGGAGTATCCTTGTATCAGGGTGAAGAGAAGAGAGATAGAAAGAGGAAACCTGCTTCTTTAGAAAAAGAGGGAATGGATGTGGAAGAGCACGTAATTTCTGAGCGAAAGGCTTCTTATGGGGTAATAGTGTGGAGGTGAGAAGAGCCGCCTGGCAGCCCTTCTCCAAAAACAGAATCGTTACCGGCAAAATTCCTGAATAGTGGCGAAGAGAATATCGGCACATTGCTCGACCTGTTGAAGGTCTGCCCATTCAACAACCGCGTGTGCGCCTGCTCCTCCGGGACCAAACACGACGGTTGAAATGCCTGCTGCTGCCAGAAGAGCGGAATCCATCCAGGGAGTCGCGCCGATAAGCGGGGGCTCGTTTCCCAGGAGCAGGCCGGCATGATGGCGGAGAACCTGAACAATGGGGGCATCTTCAGCGACCTCAAAGGCATCGCGTACCAGGATTGTACGCGCGGTTGCCTGAAAGGCAGGGTCTGCCTGTCGAAGGCTATTGAGCAGCGTCTGAAGCTGTGTCTCGACATCGTTGATTGTTTCGCCCGGGATCGTGCGCCTCTCTAACTGCAACACGCATTGTTCGGGATAGCTTGACCATTCTTGCCCGCCGCGAATGATTGAGGCATGCAGGGATCCATGCCCGAGTAGAGCGGATGAGCCGGCCCGCGCTGAAGCTCATTGTGCAGGCGTTCAAGGCCGACAAGGACATGTCCCATTTTGGCGATGGCGTCCAGCCCAAGATCTGCCCGTGAACCATGAGCAGCTCTGCCCTGCGTTATGACTTCCTGCCAGATAAATCCTTTATGGGCAAGGCAAAGTTGCAGGTCCGTTGGTTCGGTCACAATGGCGGCGTCGGCTGTCCAGCGCTTGAGCACTGATTGCGTGCCGAGGCTTGCATATTCCTCGTCGGCAACCGCGGTGAGAATGACATCTCCCCGGAGTCCAGCCTGTCGGGCCCGAGCGGCCGCGATCATTGCCGCTGCCAGCCCGCCTTTCATGTCGAACGCGCCTCGCCCGTAGAGTCGGTTGCCTTCAATGAATGGCTGATGTGGCCGCTCCATGCCGCTCACGCCGACGGTATCCATATGCGCGTTAAGCATCAGCGAGCGCCCGCCTCCTGTACCGTGCGCGATGCCAACCACGCTTGGCCGTCCGGGCTGTGGTTCGTCCCACTCGACGGTCAATCCGGCCTGTTCAAGCCAGTTTGAGATGAAGGTTGCAATCTCCTTTTCGCCTGCACCGTTCGGGACAAGCTCGGGGTTTACTGAATCGATCGCAACGAGTTGCTGAAGCAGAGATGTGGTGTCGTTCATCGAACCGAGTTTCCTTCTAACTGCTGAGGAGGACAGGACAGGCAAAAACACCCTATCCCGTCTTTTAGTGTAGAGAATGATGCAGATCGCTGTCAAGGATGCGCAAACCCACTTTATCATGTTTCCCCTGTTTCTGAGAGTCACTGATGCCTGCTCTTGACCGGGAGCAGTTGCTTGCTGTATGATGTATGCAAGTTGCGAATAACGCATATGCAATTTCTGCATACAACTATACAGGGGGAAAGAATGCTGCGAGGTGATCTCGTTCCGGCTCATGTACCCTGGAAATGGGACACGCTGCTTTCTCTGCCGGTTCATCTCAGCACGGCTATGCTGCTGCTTGATTATGCTGCTTCGGGCAAGCCAACGCCAACGTCCTGGCCTGAAAGCATGGTGCCGCGCCTCTCGCCGCAGGCCCGACATGATCTTGAGGCTATGCGGGTCTTGTTGGCTCATGGTGCCGCTCTGCGGAGCTTTCTGTTGAAGTGGCTCCCCGCCGATGATCCCGCACAGCGCGATTGGCAGGCCTGGAGGGCGTGGCTGCAACAGTTCCCGATAGGAGATCTGATCGTACATGGCATCCTGGAAAACCTGGAATTCTATCGCCGTTCCATGTCGCCTCTTGCCGAGGTGGAGCGCCGGCTGCGTGCATGTGGGCCGGTAACGGCGGCTTCTCTGGCTGATCCAACGGTCCGCGTTGCTGCATACCGCGCCGTTCTGGCAAGCTGGCAAGCAGAAGAGGATACGCTTGAGTTGATAGAGCAGCCAGAGAAACTGAGAGAGGCGCTTTTGCGTTTCTTTACTGAGGTCTGGGATCTGGGGGAACAGCAAAAATGGCAACAGCGGATTCAGGTGATAGAAGAGGTATCGGCTGTAAATCTCGCCCATTTTCAACAGGAGGGGCAGCGCCTGTCCCCTGCTGAAATGGTGGTGCGGGTGACGGGCTTGCAGTTGGGGGCAGAGTGGGAAACAGCGCTCTGGCAGGCACAGCGCGTGGTGTTTGTGCCCTGCTTCTTGCTTGGCAGGTACTTTTCGCTGATTCCGGTTGATGACGTCTATTATGTGCTGTACGAGCCGTCGGAAGGCCGTGTCAGGCCTGCTCTGTCGTTGCAGGTGATCGAGCTGGAAAATCTGCGTCCTGTGGTTGAAGCGCTTGGCGACACAACGCGACTGGCTATCTTACGTTTGCTTGCTGAGGAGGGGGAACTGTTTGCGCTTCAGATCGCTGAATGGCTGAGTCTGCATCAAAGTACGGCTTCGCGGCAACTGGCACAGCTTGAACAGGCGCAGCTTGTTCTGGTGCGGCGGCAACGGGGCATGAAGTTCTATAGCGTTGATCGGCAGCGCATACAGCGGTTCTGCCATAGCTTGTTAACGATGTTTGCGTAATTCTGGAAGGGAGTGCACCATGATGAAGCTAAATCATCTCAGTATTATTCCAACCGACATGGAGCGAACCATTTCGTTCTTTCAGAAAGAATTGAATCTGCCGGTCAAAGGCGATGCCAGCTATGCAGAAGTGAATGCGGGAGCTATAATTATCAGCCTGTCACCTTCGGCTGCCGTTCCGACCGAGCGGCCACAGGGTGTGGTGTTACAGTTTGAGGTCGATAGTGTAGGTGCGACGCTGGAGCAGGTTCGCGCTCGCGGCGGATGGGTGCTGCGCGATCCTGAGCTGATGCCCTGGGGCACCGAGTCGGCATATGTTGCAGGACCCGATGGTCTGATTGTCGAGTTCTATCGCTGGCCCTGATCGACCTGCTCATCATCGAGCGGGACGCTGACGGAGGGAGGTCTTGCGCTCATAAAAGCTAAGCAGGTTTCGGGCTGTTTGCAATATGTGCTCGCGCAGGGTGTCAGGCTCGATGATCTCTATATGCGAGCCAAAGCCGATAAGGAAGTCATGGGCTTCCATTTCAACATCAAAGCGAATCACCAGCCTGGCCCATCCCTCGCCGTCGAGATGCTCCATCTGCTCTATTCTATGGACGTATGGTGACTGGTTGAGCCGTGCAAGCGCGTATTCATCGGCGTAGACGGTCACATAATAGCGGGGAAGCGCGGCTTTAAAGTCGACAAGCGACTGCTTCCAGTAGCTGGCAAGGTCAAAATCAGGGGGACGCTGGCTGGCTTCATCCAATACCTGCGCTTCTTTGATGCGTGAGATGCGATAGGTGCGCACTGAGTCATCAATCGCAACAACCAGATACCAGACGCTCCCCTTGACGACCAGCCCAAGCGGATCAGCGACGCGCTCGACATAGGTTCCATCGGCGCGGCGATAGCTAAAACTGAGCTTTCGATCCTGCCACACCGCCTCTTGAATTCGTGCCAGAGCCGGTGTGGCCTCTTCTGTGTTGCGCCAGCTGGCTGAGTCGATGTAGAGCCGCTGTCGCGCGTATTCGGCCCGTTGCTTGTACATCGTGGGTAGGGCCGTGAATAACTTGAGCTGTGCGCCCTCGGAGACTTTTTGCAGGCCCAGATCACGAAGCACCCGCTCGGGAAGCCCCATAAAGAGAACCTCGACCTCGTTTTCATTGAGCCCGTTCAATCTGGTGCGGTACTCTTCGAGCAGCCGCCAGCCTCCGCCTGTACCGCGATCCGCGACAACCGGGATACCAGATGAACTGAGCGCTTCCATATCACGATGGATGGTACGCTCGGAAACCTCAAGGCGGCTGGCAAGCTCTTTTGCTGTAATCCGTTGGTGGACCTGTAGGAGCAGCAAAATAGACAGAAGCCGGTCTGCACGCATCTCGTATTCTCCTTCTCTCTGAACAACGGCAACAAGTGCAGTGTATCACACGAATATGACATGTATTGTCTTATTTCGAATCCGGTTTCTTCCTGTCAGGTGTAGTGGCGCGTTCGAGCTGTGTGAGCCAGATCAGCGCTTCCTGAGCCGAATGGCCGCACATTTCCTCGGACGGTTGTAGCATCCGGCAGACCTCCGGGCGCTCGGGTTTCCCGAAGAGGGCGCAGCGGTTCTCTGGCGTCAGATGGATACAGCGAACGCCTGCTGGTTTGCCGTCGGGCATTCCCGGTATCGGGGATGAGATAGAAGGAGCTATGCAACAGGCTCCACAGCCAGCACGACATTTCATGTTGCTCTCCTGAAGTTGCAATTCGAGGAAGTCAGACAGGTATCAATAGGGCAAGAAATGACATGCAGAGCAGAGGCCCTGCATGTCATGTTATGACTGGATATCTGTACAGAGCAATCGTACAGAGAGATGATTTCACTCGATTATCTCTTCAATTGAGCGGAGGAAATCATCCATTTCAAAGGGTTTGTAAATAAGAGGAATTTTACGCTTTTCCAACTCTTCTTGCTGATCTCGCTCGATACCAGCCGTGATAACAATTGTTGGAATATGCTGCAATTCCTGTATTGCCTGTAGTCTGTCATATAGTTCCAGGCCGGTCGTACGTGGCAGACGATAATCCAGGAGCAGGAGTGCCGGATCAATTTCCCTGACACGCCTGATAAGGTAAGTTGGCTCCAGATCTTCAGTCAGTGAAATAACGCTGTACGGGGTTTCCTGCTGAAGCATAAGAGTCAGCATCTCAGCATTACAGGTGTCATCTTCGATTACCAGGACCGTTTTCTGCTTCGGGTTTCCCTCCTCGTTCTGTCTGATGCTGGTCATACCTGTTCCCCTTTTTGGAATGGATCGATTCTGGTAGCGCCAGGGAACGAAGTCAAATGAGCTGGTGTGACTTCGCCCAGGAGTATTGGAAAGGTACGAATAGAATAATGCGATCGCTGATACAAGAAACTGCTGAAAGGGAAGGGGGTTAGAGCCAGGTGAACCATCCTTCCTTTTTATAATATCACTTTCTGTTACCAAAAAGATATGGGTAACGTGTAATCCCTGTCAACTATGTACACACATATCTTTTTCCTGAGTAGAGAGGTGGAAGAAGTCATGCAAGATATCGATTTACTGGCAAGAAGTATTGAGCTCTGTCGCCGTTGCCATACTATTTGTGGGCGCGTGCTCAAGCATAGTTTACAGAAAGGTGGAGATTATCTCCAGGAGGCGCGTATTCAGGCGCTACTGGATTGCATCGATACCTGTTCCTATTGCCTCGATTTGATGTCACGCCAATCACCTCTTCATATGCGTGCATGTGATCTCTGCACAGAAGCATGTACACGCTGTGCTGCATCTTGTGAGCAGCTAGGTACAGATTCACTGTTACAGGAGTGCGCGAGAGCCTGCCGTGATTGTGCATCGGTATGTCAACAGGCTGGCTCATACGTCGCGTGAACTCGTGGTAAAGTCGTTCGTGCGCGAGAGGGTACCTTCAGGCGGTACCCTCTTTTTATGTTCAATGCCCCAAAGTACTACTTCTTGTGTACCATATTTGACGCTTTTCTTCTGCTATGCTATTCTATGATGGACTGCTCGGCAGTATATCCATGCCAGAGATGCTGCATCTCGGGGCTTCGCTGTAGGAGCTCGTCTAGCTTGCCCTCGCTTTCGATGCGACCGTCTTTCAACACAAGGATGTGGTTGGCTCGTCGGAGCGCGGCCCGCCGATGCGAAACGGCCAGAACAGTTGTTTCCTTGCGTGCAAAGAGTCGCTGCCAGAGTTGCGTTTCTGTTTCGACATCAAGCGCGCTGGAAAGATCGTCGATGACGTAGAGTGCGGCAGGTCGCACAAACATGCGAGCGGCTGCGGAACGCTGTAGTTGTCCACCGGAAAGGCGCACTCCTTTCGGACCAACAACGGTATCAAGGCCCTGTTTCATTGCGGCAAGATCAGACTCAAGAACGGCCAGTTGTAATGCCTCTTGCATGCGTTCTTGCTTCTCAGGCAGTCCGAGCAGGATATTGTCGCGCAGCGTATCACTGAACAGGCGCGGCACCTGTGCAGTGTAGGCGCAATGTGGAGGCACGAAAAACGAGGCCGGATCGGCGATTTTCTCGCCGTTCCAGTAGATGTCGCCGTGCGTGGCTGGAAGCAGCCCGATCAGCGCTTGTAGCAGTGTTGTTTTGCCTGAACCGATACGCCCCGTTACCACAGTGAGCGTGCCGGGCTTGATGGTCAGGTGAATGTCTTCAATCCCTTTATCGGTCGATGGATATAGATAGGTAAGTCCTTGCACCGTCAGTTCCTGAAGAGGCTCCTGCACTGTAATATCGGGAATTTCGGGCAATGGACCCCGTGTGTAGACCGGCCCATGCTGTACCAGCGAGCGCGGTGGTGCTCCTTGAAGCAGCGAAACCATACGCTCTATTGAGATGCCTGCCTGCTTGTATGCGGTCAGCACGGTGCCAAAATGTGTGATGGATTCGGTAATCCAGCCCAAAAAGTAGATGAACAGGGAAAAGTCAGCAACCGTAAAGGAGCCGCTTTGCATGGCCTGAGCAGCTACAAACAGAATAAGCCCGGTACCGATATTGACGGTATTGGTAAAGAGGGATTTCATAATCTGTTCGATCAGACGATCACGGATTGAGGCCTGTAACCGCTTCTTGTTCAGCGTACGCAGGTGCTCTACGGCTGTGGCCTCGGCTCCGGCAATCTGAACTGCCTGTACAGAGCCGAAGATTTCGCCCAGGAAGCCTGTTACCTTGCTGGTGGCGATGCGGCTTTCTGTGCGTCGTTGCTTGATTCGCTCTCCTGCGTAGTTAACCAGGCCGGTGATGATCAGCAAAGGCAGGAAGACGGTCGCCGTTACCAGGGCATTGATTCTGAGCATAATGACCAGCGCAATGATCGCAAAAACACTCAGTCCGATCAGGTCGTTAAGAGCCATCAGGAAGACGGAGTTTTCATCAACATCGTCGCGTAAGCGGCTGATCGTCTCGCCGGCTGAGTCGGGTAACGCCTGTGCACCAGGCATTTGCAGGATTCGAGACAGGATGTTCTTTTGCAGGAGTGCTGCATTTGTATAGATAAATGGAGCGTTTGTAAGCTGACAACCAAAGAGAAATGTAATACGCCCGAGCGCCGGGACAATCAGAAGCGTGGCAATCCACCAGAGGGTAGAACTGCTGAGCTGCTCTGCTGAGAGCCTCTGGAAGAATTCACGGATAATCAGCCCCGGAATGATTTCCAGGATAAAAAGCAGGGTGATGAACAGCGAGTTGAGGCTGAAGTGCCAGGGACGGAAACGAATCAAGCTCCAGAAAAAGTGCCATGTCTGTAATGGTTTCATGCAAGAACCTCTTCGTGTGCTGTCTGCAAGAGTGCCGTGAAGTGCGAGGATGGATCGGCGGTCAGCAGTGCACGACTGCCATATTCACGGATCTGGCCGTGCTCCAGAATCAGGATGGAGTCGGCCCGCTGAATCGTGCGCAGGCGATGCGCGATAATAATGGCTGTGCGTCCACGCAAAAGCCTCTCGATGGCCTGTTCCAGCAGATGTTCTGTAACTGGATCAAGGCGTGATGAGGCTTCATCGAGGATAACCAGACCGGGATCTCGCAGGAAGATGCGGGCGAACGCAAGCAACTGTGCTTCTCCCGCCGACAGGCCGCCACCGTTTGGGGGCAGCACTGTATCCAGTCCCTCGGGGAGTGCCTCAAACCAGTGACGCAGACCAAGCTCGTAGATTGCCTCTTTGATTCGCTCATCATCAATGCTGTGATCGAAGAAGGTAAGGTTGTCGCGAACGCTCGCGTTGAAAAGCTGCACATCCTGTGTGACTATGCCAATATGCTTGCGCAGGTCGGCGATGCGAGCTTCTCGCAGATTGTGTTCAGCCAGTCGGATGTTTCCCGTTGTGGGGTCGTAGAGGCGCAACAGCAAGCGCGCTATGGTTGTTTTGCCGCTTCCTGTGCGTCCAAGTAGGCCCAGGATCTCGCCCGGTTGCAGGTGGAAGGAGATGTGCTGCAGAACCTTCTCATCTTCGTTGTACCCGAAAGAGACATCCTCGAAGGCGACTGGAAGCGCTCCGGCGGGGAAGGCATAACCCGGCCCGTCCTCAAGGACGCTGCGCTGCTGGAAGAGCTCCCTGACACGGGCAATTCCGGCGCTGGCTCGTTGAAAGGTGTCAAGCTGATTGATAATGGCCTGAATTGGCTTGAGTAGTAGTTCCAGGTAGAAGAAGATGAGAAAGGCGGTGGCAAGGCTCATATCCCCCCGACTATAAAGCCATGCAGAGAGCAAGATGGCAATAAGCTGCCCACAGGCCCCGGCAAGCAGTGGAAAGCTCCAGGGTATGGCGGAGATAATGCGGGCTTTACGCGCGGCTTGCAGACGTTTTCGAGTGTGGACATAGAGCTGTCTCAATGTGTAGGCGTGTGCTCCACTTGAGCGAATGTCTTCTGTCCCGTTGAAGCGCTCTTCCAGAAAGCCGTAGAGTTCGGCGCTGACCTGACGAAACACTTTCCAGGGTTTTATGGTTATGTGTCGCATCGAGTACATGCAGAACAGGAAAAGCAGGGCAAACCCTGTCAGGCTGATTCCAATGTACCAGTTGATCCACCAGAAAACGATCAGGATGCCGATCAGGAGCAGCACGTTCGCAAAAATGTGTACGACAAATTGCGAAAAGAAATCCGCCAGCGTCGTGATGTCTCCATCTACGCGCTCTATAAGCTCGCCCGGCGTGTGATCTTTGTGAAAGGAAAGGTCCAACCGTAGCAAGTGATTGGTCAGGTCGGCACGCATCGCGTTGGTCGCGTTCCAGCCGATCCGCTCGCTGAGGTAGGTCGCAAGCACTGTGATGACCTGTTGCAGGATTGCCAGCCCGATAAAAAGCAGTGCCGTCCTGTAGAGGAATGGTGATTGATCGCGATTCTCAAGGGCTTGAATGAACTGCCCTAAGAGCTGTGGGTTAAAGAGCTCGAACCCGATTCCTCCCAGGAGGAGGAGAAGGAGAAGCAGCACTTGTCGGATCTGAGGCCGCAAATAGGCCATGAGTAGTCCAGAGGTACTGAATCCGGTTTGCATGGAAAAACATCCTTTTTGTGGTGCAGGAGAAAAACTTCCCTACTCACCTGATAACTGAACAGGAGGAAACTTTTTCAATAGTACCCTGAATTATGGAGAAAAATCAATAAAAGAGTGGGTGAAAAGGGAGGGTGATTTTTCATAGCTGGTAGAAATGGGGATGGTGGAAAGCCGGGAGGCTGGCATGCTTGCCACCGTTTCAGAAATACAGTACGATAAGAGGCATCTGATTCACGTCTTTTTTGAAGAGAGTTGAGGTTTTTGATGAGCTTAATTGTATCTCGTTGCGACATATTACAAAGGCGTATTGAATGAAAAGTAAGAAGGAAAACCTATGAAGCTCTCACAAGAACGTGAATGGTTACGCAGTCATATTGAGGCGGTCTGGTCCCTTCGGATTCCGCCGTTGGAGCGGGATCAAGTGGAGATCCTCTACGCGAAGCGGCTGCCGCCCTGGCAGCTCTTTTATGCACAACTGCTCGATACCGCTACTGTTATTGAGGTCTGGCACCCCGACATTGCTGAGGAGGCGCGCGAACAGCTTCGGGAGCAGGCGCACGAGGCCCTGGCAACTTCGCATCCTATGCCAGCCGTCCTGACGCGTGAGGTTGCCTGTACACAGCAGGCTGCTCCACAGCTTGACCTTGCGACAGCGCGTTCGCTTGCTCGTGTGCTTGACGAGGAAGATCGGGCCTTACTGCATGCCTTCGAGCCCGGCTCTGTCGAATACTATCTGGAGGCGCACCGTCAGCCTCTGATCGGTGTTATCGTGGATGGACGATTGCTGAGTGTTGCTCATAGTTCCCGACGAACTGAGACGGCCTGCGAACTGGGCATAGAGACATTGCCCCTTGCGCGTCGTAAGGGCTATGCGCTTGCTGCAACGGTCCTGTGGAGTGCGCTGGTGGCTCAGGAAGGGCTGCTTCCGCTGTATAGTGCTATGCTTGAGAATCTCCCTTCACGACGGCTTGCCGCAGCGGCGGGCTTCCGGGAGTTCATGCATGCTGTATTGATCCAAAAAGGACGTTAAGGATGATAAACGGCTTTTTGCTGCTCGCTTCAGATCATTTCAACTGGCAGCTTGTGTTGTTGATTGTGCTGATTCTCCTGTTTGTAGTGCCAAAGTCGCGAGCTGCGAAAAGCCGTCCACCGCATGCCAGCCAGCATCCGGTTGCCCGTTCTGCTCCAGCGCCGCGCCCGAAGCCGACCCAGCCCGTGACTCCGCTTGAGCATAAGCTTCAGGAGCGGTTGCAGAAGGTACAGGCCCAGCGCACTGTCACGCGGACATTGATTGGTCCGGCTTTTCTGTTGCAACAGGCGTTATCTCATCGTGCGATGACGCTCTATGCCCAAGAAATGGGCATCTCGGTGCAGGAAGTAGCCCGGGCATGTATGGAGCTTGAACGGGCATATAGCATCGGCATGCCCTCGGAGACACCGAGCCAGGGCGCTGATCCTGCGGTGACGACCATGCTCTTGCGGGCGGGATGTCGCGATGATGCCTTGCTCTATTATCGGCTGAGTTCCGGTGCGACGCCACAGGAGGCGGAAAGCGCCGTCAACTATCTTCAGGAGCTGATGAGCGCCGGGCTGCTCTCGCTGGATGAGGAGTCGCGGCAGCCCCCCGATCCCTTTGCGCTACACTTCCTCGTTCGGTCTGGCTATCGGCTGCTTGCACTGCGCTACTATCGTGAACGGACAGGGGCTCCTCTTCTTGTCGCGCGGGAGGCGCTTGAACGGTTCTAAGCATGGCTGTTAGCAGAAGGCCCCATTGGCTCTTGCTTGCTCGCTGGAAAGGTGGCATGCTTGTTCGTAAAAAGACAGGGGATGCTCTATATGACACTGTTACTTTCACGATCCGAAGTTGAGCCCTTTTTGCAGCCTGGACCGATCTTAGAGGCGTTGCGATGCGCCTTCCCTGCCTATTCGCTGAAACGGAGCGCTGCTGCCTTGCGCGTTCGTGCGGAGGTGCCGGGAAAGACGGGAGCGCGGGCTATCGTGCTGATGCCGGGTGTGCTGGAAGACATCCCGGCCTATACTGTGAAGGTACATGCAAAGGTTCCTGGCATGCAACCGGCCATTCAAGGGGTGTTGCTGCTGCATGATCTGCACACCGGTCGCCTGCTTGCGGTGATGGATTCCACGGCGATTACAGCGTTGCGTACGGGGCTTTGTGGCGCACTGGCTGCTGACGTGCTTGCTCGGTCCGATGCTTCCCGGGTGGCGATCATTGGGGCAGGCGTGCAGGGACGGCTTCAGTTGCGCTGTCTGCGGCTTGTGCGCTCGCTCTCGCAGGTGCGTGTTTTTGATGTTGAGCCGCAGGAGGCGTATCGTTTCGCGCAGGAAATGCGGGAGGAGCTGCATATCTCGGTTCTGGTCGAAACTTCGGTCGAGGCGGCAGTCCGGGATGCGGAGATCATTGTGACGGTTACGTGGGCACGGGAACCGTTTCTCTTTGCATCGATGGTGCAGCCGGGCACACATATTTCAACCCTCGGGCCTGATGAGCCGGGAAAATGCGAGGTAGGAGCTGACTTGTTGCAACACAGCCTGTTTGTCTGCGATGATCGAGCTCTGGCGGTATCGATGGGTGCTATCGGTGGTGCGGGACTGGATGAGCAGGCCATTGATGCGGAACTGGGTGAGGTGCTGGCAGGGGTGAAAGCGGGAAGAAGCTTCGCTGAACAGCTCACGGTCTATGGCGGTGTCGGGTTGGCTTTTCAGGATCTTGTTGCTTGCTGGCACGTCTATCAGGAGGCGCTGCGGGCAGGCCAGGGCCAGACGATCGATTTTCTGGGCTGAGCAAGCGCGGGAAAGGACGCAATGCGCATCGATACCATTGCGTCCTCTGGCTGCTGCTACTGACCAACCACAACAGCGGTGCCGCTGACTGAAACCATCAGCATATTGCCACTGCCGCCGCCAGAAATGGACTCATAGTCAATATCGATGCCGATAATGGCGTTTGCTCCACGTCGCTGAGCCTCTGCAATCATCTCCTGCATCGCGATCTGTTTTGCTTTGCGCAGCTCTTCCTCATAAGCAGCAGAGCGTCCGCCCACGATATCGGTGATGCTGGCAAAGAAATCCTTGAAGACGTTCGCGCCTAAGATCGCCTCGCCTTCAACCAGGCCGAGGTATTGATGCACGTGCATTCCTTCCACGGTGGATGTTGTGGTTAATAGCATGCTTCTCTCCTTTGCGCCCTGTATTGGCATATGCTTCCAGGGAACTTTGTGTTCTCATTGTTTTTTATTACGAGCCACGGTACGAGAAGTTGCACTGGAAGCGGATGTGAAACGCTTTCTCGCTTGTGGACGTGTTCGGGATGAGAAAACAAAATGAAAGGATGGCAAGGTATGGGATTAGCTGGAAAAGTGGCACTTATTACGGGAGCTGGCTCCGGTATCGGGAAGGCAACGGCGGTTCTGCTGGCACAACAGGGGGTGAAAGTGGCCCCGTTGAGTCACACCGCTAAGGAGATAGAAGCGACGGCGAAGGAAATCCAGGCAAAAGGAGGTGAGGCGCTCCCGCTGGTTGCCGATACAACGAGCGAGCAAGAGGTGCAGCAGGTATATCACCAGATAGCGGATCGATGGGGCCGCCTTGATATCGTGTTCGCGAATGCAGGTATTAATGGTGTCTGGGCGCCGATCGAGGAACTGACGCTCTCCGAGTGGACGCGAACGATTACCACGAACCTGACCGGAACCTTCTTGACGATCAAGTACGCAGTTCCTTTTCTGAGGGAAAACGGCGGTAGTGTGGTGATTACGTCGTCGGTGAATGGAACGCGCATTTTCAGTAATACCGGAGCAACGGCATATTCGGTCACGAAGGCGGGCGAAGTCGCACTGGCGAAAATGCTGGCAGTTGAGCTTGCGCCAAGCAACATTCGGGTGAACGTGATTTGTCCGGGAGCGACCGAAACGGAGATAGGGGACAACACGCAGCAACGCGATGTAGACAAGGTCAAATTCCCGGTCGAGTATCCACAGGGCTCGATTCCTCTGGGCAATGGCAAGCCCGCAAGCGCCGCACAGGTCGCAGAACTGGTCCGTTTTCTGGTCTCGGATGAGGGAAATTATATTACCGGCTCAGAGGTCTGGATTGATGGTGCAGCCTCGCTGGTACGGGGCTAGCAAGCATACCAGAGAAAGCGCCCGATAAGCCGGGCGCTCCTCTTTTTTTGGTTCTGCTCAATCATTCGGCTAGAAAAAGTCGATCTTGGGCGGATCTTTGGGATATATGCGCAGAACCTTGTGGTTTGGATTCAGGCGCAACACCTGCGCGAAAGCATCCTCCGCCATAGAATCGTGACCCAGAGCCCGATGAATTAAACCCTTATGATAGAGTGCCTCTTCATCATTCGGGTTCAGCTCAATAGCCTCATCAAAGGCATCAAGTGCATCATCGTACTCGCGTAACTCCTTCAGGATCAGGCCTTTGAAGAAGTAGGCGTCTGCATACTTGGAATCAAGCCGTAACACCTCGTCATAGGCTTCCAGCGCCTCTTGTTTGCGCTTGAGTTTGCGGAGCGCATGCCCTTTCTGCTGATAGGCATATTTATCGTCCGACGAGAAGCGAAGCGCCTTATTCAGCCAGATCAGGGCCTCCTCATAGTGACCGAGGATATTGAAAATCCAGCCCTTTTCACGCAATGTCCATGCATCTGTAGGATCAAGCTTGAGAATGAGGTCATAGGTATCGAGCGACTCGTCATAGCGCTTCAATTGCCGCAAGACCCACCCTTTTTCCTGCAAGGTCCAGATGTCGGTTGCATTGAGCGTCAGGGCTGTATTCAGTGCGCGAAGTGCTTCGTCATACCGCTTCATCTTGCGGAGCGCGAAGCCCTTCTGCTGATAGGCGTATTCGTCGTTCGGATCCTGGAGCAGTGCCAGTTCAAGGGTACGCAGGGCGTCGGTGTAGCGTTCCAGATTGTTGAGCACCCATCCTTTTTCGCGCAGTGTCCACGCGTCATTGGGCTCAATCTCCAACGCGGCGTTATAGGTATCGAGTGCCTCGTGATTGCGTTTCATCTGCCGCAACACAAAGCCCTTCTCTCGCAGGGTCCAGACATCGTGTGGATTGAGCAGCAGCGACGTATTCAGCGCGTCTAACGCCTCATCAAATCGCTTCATCTTGCGCAGGACAAAGCCCTTTTCCTGGAACGTCCAGGCGTCATTGGGTTCAAGCTGCAAGATGTGGTTACAGGCGGCCAGAGCATCCCCAAAGCGGCCGAGAAGCCGTAGCACAACCGCTCGCTCCTGAAGCGTCCAGAGGTTGACCGGATCGATCAGCAGCGCTTCCTCGTAGCAATCAAGCGCCTCTTCATAGCGTTTGAGCTTTTTGAGAGCAAAGCCACGCTGTTGATAGATGTACTTGTCATGCATGTTCAGCTCAACCGCTTTATCCAGACTGACAAGGGCTTCCTCATACCGGAGCAGATTGTTGAGCACCCACCCATGTTCACGCAGGGCCCACGGGTCGTCAGGATTCAGGCGGAGAGCCTCTTTCAGCGCTTCCAACGCCTCTTTATCGCGCTTGAGCTTGCGCAGGATGAAGCCTTTTTCCTGCCATGCAATCTCCTCGTTCGGGTCGCGTTCAATCGCCTTCTCGAAGGCTTCAAGAGCCTCATCAAAGCGTTGTAGCTCTTTGTAGACCAGACCCTGATAGCGATAGGCTACCGCCAGCGTGTTATCAAGGCGAATGGCTGTTTCGCAGGCCTGTAGCGCTTCTTCGTTGTCGCCAAGCGTGTAATAGATCATCGCTTTGCGACAATAGATCAGGGCGTCGCTGGCATCCAGTTGCTGCGCCTGTTCGAGCACGTCAAGCGCGTCCTCATAGCGAAAATGCTCGATCAGGATTTCGCTTTGTCGGAAGGCCTCCTGAGCCGAGGTAAAATGATACGGTTCCTCATCGTCCTCATCGTCTTCAAGCTCATACTCGAAGTCGAGATCATCGTCCAGGTTGCCATTCAGTGTCTGGGCCATTTTCTGCGAAGACAGGGCCTCCTCATGGCGTCCAAGAGCCTGAAGAACCAGTGCCTTTGTGTTGTAAATGGTCGGTGCCAATGCGGGATTCAGGCGCAACACGCTATCATAGAGGCTCAGCGCTTCCTCGTATCGGCCCAGTGCGACCAGGGCGGTGCACTTGTTGGCATACACTTCTGTGAGGTCTGGGTTCGCTTCCAGAGCAGCATCATACGCCTCTAAAGCCTCATGAAAACGATTCAGTTCCGCGAGCGCCTTGCCCCTTTTGTACAGGAGTGTGGCATCTTCCTGATGAGCCAGAGCCTTATCAAATGCGTCGAGAGCTTCCTGATAGCGCTTCAGTTCAAGCAGCGTCTCCCCTTTGTTGGCGAGTACTGGTGCACATTCGGGCTCAAGCTGGAGAGCGCTATCAAAGGCATGAAGTGCGTCTTCATAGCGCTTCTGTAGATGGAGGGTGATCCCTTTGTACAGGTATGCTTCAAGAAAATCTGGCGTCTTTGTGATGACCTGATCAAAGGCGGCAAGCGCCTCCGGGTAATCCTTCAGGTGAAAGTAGGTCAGTCCTTTCTGATAAGAGGCCGCGCTGAGTGCTGGATTGAGCTGTAGAGCCTGATCAAAGGCGGCGATAGCGTCTCCCGGGCGATCTAGCTTGAGCAGAACGAGCCCTTTGTTATAGGCGGCGCTGACGTGCTCAGGATTGCTCTTAAGCGCCTGATCAAAAGCGTTCAGGGCCTCCTCATATTGTTCGAGATCCTGGTATACCAGGCCTTGTGTGTTATAGGCTGCTGCATAGCTGGAGTCGAGGCGCAGTGTCGCCTGAAAAGCCTGGATGGCCTCTTCATAGCGGCCCAGTTCAAACAGGGCCAGTCCCTGATGATAGGAGATATCTGCGTTATTTGGGTCGATCTCCAGAGCCTGTTCAAAGCTAGACAGGGCTTCGGTATGGCGCTTCAGTGCAGCGAGAGCCAGACCCTTGCGGTAGAGGGCCGTCACATCCTGCGGATGCTCACGGAGCGCCTCATTGGAGAGTCGAATAGTTGCTTCGTAGTCTCCGAGCGCGTGGCTTTGCTGCTCGTTGCTACAACCCTGTATCTTATGATTGTCATTCATCATGTGGAGAACCCCAGAATATTTTTCGTATAGCTTTTTGGCATATGGAAGCTGTCGATGCATTATCATTATATATGGGCGCATACGCTTGAATCAATGCAATAGGGCAGAAGTATGCTGTAAGCATAGGTTGGCACGCTTTCCCGCGCCATTTGCTTTGCTGATCGCACAGGGGGAAAACTCAAAATCTTTTTGTGAACGATTTAATTGTAATAGGGTTAGCTGTATGTTACAATAACACAAACTTTATTGCAACTGGAATCAAAGGAGCTTCACGAGTGGCTTTATAGTTAAACACCTCTTCACTTATACCGTACAGGAAGGAACTCGTTGATTCTACCGCGGCGTTTTATTTTTCCTTGTGAAGCGAGAAAACACTTTATTTGGCAGCGTCAAATACGTCCTTGTAATAGGAGGGAAAAAGCCTATGTTTAAACGGCGCGGATCGCTTATCAATTACCTGCAACCCTACGGCTACTGTGGTATATATGTACCCCGCTTTGAACTCCAACCGCTGGCTGTCCTGGCTCGGCAGGAGGACGGTAGCCTTTTTGGCAACATCGGCTTATTGACATCTATTGTTGGGTCTGGCACCCCGATCCCCTTTACCATTCAGGCAGGAGAGCCGTTCGTCCCGCTTTCTGGCAGCATCTCGTTCTCGCTCGGAGCCGCTATCGGCATGGATTTTCTGGGCAATATGCTGACCGTCATTCAGGGTGCTGATGTGAAATTGGAGCTTCAGGTGAAAAAGGGGAGCTCGCTGCATTTCTCTTTTGAAGAGGTGATGCAAGATCGCGTCGAGCTGCTTCAGATCGAGAACTACCTGAAGCGGGTGCCCGTGCGTCTCATGCAGGTCGGCTTCGCACGCGATTTACAACGTGGCAAACTCTATATCGTTACCGCGACGCTCAGAAGTTCCAAATTTAGCGTGACGTTTGAGAAAGCGCGGGCAATCGGCCTGGAACTGGGTGCCAAAACTCCCTGGAATGTAGGCGAGGGAACCCTTACCCTGAGTGAGCTGGCCAATACTTCTACGGCTCGGATGACCTACAATGGCCCCAGACCCCTTGTTTTTGGCTTTCAGGCCGTGCAGGCTGTCTATTCCAGCTCTTCCTATAACTCGCTCAAATTGCTCAAATCTGAGGCAATGCGCGGCACTTCTGCTTCCGGCTATAGAATGCTCAACGTTGAGCAGGCCTCTGGATATGACAGCTAAAAAGAATGAAAAGAACATAATGAGGTCTGTATGGCGTATACAAATGTTGATATACGCATCACCAGCGCACGTGGCTTTATAGGGAGACAGGACAGATACATCGCTACGATAGTATATGGCCGACAAAGGGAGCGAACGCAGTTTTCGTTTCCTGCTGAGGAATGGAGGGCGCTTGAAACCGATTTCCGGGAGCAGGGGCTGCGGTCGATCTCTGATATGCGTGGTCCTGTGATAAATGATAGCAATGTTGTCAGGCGCTTTGGTCGCGTGCTGTTTCAGGCGCTGTTTGATAGTAATCGCGCGGTCGCACGCCTCTATGAGAGCATTGTGGCTCAGGAAGAGGAGGTGCGGCTGCGGCTTTACATCGAAGATAGTAGATTACTCAATCTGCCCTGGGAAATGCTTTTCGATCCCAGGCATAACGCCTATCTGGCGTTGCGCCGCTCACCGAAGTTCTCTATTGTGCGCTGGAACGGCAGAAAGCAGCCGGATTTCGAGCTGAGTGTTCCGAAGTTGCGCATTCTGATCGTGACCTCTCAGCCTCGGAATATGGTAGATGTGGCCGTCGAACGCGAGCTGGAGAACATCCGTTTGGTGCTGTCGCCGCTGGTAAGGGATGGGCGCGTTGAGATGTGTGTCATTGAGGCGAAACCAGGCGAACTGGGTCGCGTCAGAAATGGAACCTGGCATATACTGCATTTTATCGGGCATGGAGAGCGTGGCGAGCTTATCATGTTGGATGAGAATGGGTATGCGCGCCGGGTGGAGGCCGAGGCGATCCCTTCAGAATTGCCGCTAGAAGTGCGCCTGGTCATTCTGAACTCCTGCTATGGAGGGAAACAGCATCAGGTGTTTGCGTTTACCAGTACCGCGAATCGGCTGATGCTTTACGGCGGCGTGCCCGCTGTACTGGCGATGCTGCACCGTATTCCCAACGAGAGCGCCATTGTGTTTGCCCGGGCCTTCTACACGGCGCTTATCGGGCAGAATGAAGAGGTACGCTCGCTTGAGAGTGCGGTCGTGCAGGCTCGCAGCGAGCTGTACGGGAATGCGAGGGAATCAGTTCACTGGGCCACACCTGTACTGTATATGAGTCGGGGCCTGGACGTGAAGATAGGGCACAAGAAGCCCTCACCCACACCCCTCTGGCTGGTGGTGTTGCTCATTGTGCTGGTGCTTCTTTCCATAAGCTTCATCTTTGCGCGGTATTATTTGATAGATATGCAAGCTGGCCCGACAGCGCCTCCTGTTGTCACGGGCTGCAACGTGGACTCGTCGCTCTATACCCGGACGACCGAGCAGCAGACCCCGTCGCTTGGCACCTTTACTCCTGACTCTGGCGTCTATACCCGCACTGTGAAGAACAGCGTGATCGGGATCAGTAACGGTGGCACCTTTTTTGACATGCAGCGAGGCAAGGAGGCGAACGAGCTGTTGAGCCGGGCGGCAAGTGAGTATCAGAAAGGGAATGATGCCGCCTATGATGCGTATCTACGCGATATCATTGATAGCGTTGACCCGACCAACGCCGAGGCCCAGATCTATTATGAGAACTACCGCATTCTCAAATCAGGTAAACCGTATATTACGGTTGTCCTGGGCACCTCCTTTACAAAAAGTAACATGGGTGGAACACGTGATGTGCTTCAGGGTGCTGTCACGGCACAGAAGAATCATAATGCCCTGCTTGAGGGCGCTCTGAACGCGCTGCCGTCCAGGCTGCCGGATAACCACTTTCAGGGGTGCCCTTCGGTGGTCGTCCTGATCGCGAACTCAGGAGATGACGAGAACAACACACAGCTTGTCGCGGACCAGATCAAGACGCTTGCCCGGCTCCATCAGTCGGTGGTCGGGGTGCTTGGCTGGACCTTGAGCGCTCATGCCATTAATGCGCGGTCCTATCTCGCCGACTCCAATCTGCTTATGCTTTCTCCGACTGCTTCCAGCAAGGGATTGACGAATACGCCCCGGTTCTATCGTATTGTGCCCGAAGATGATCGCCAGGCTCACCTGATGGTTCAGTATCTCGCGAAGCGGCATAGCAATTCGATGAAGAGAGTGGCTATCTTTCGTCAACTGCGAGACAACTATAGTAGTAGCCTGGGGAATGTGTTTCGCGAGAACCTGGAAGACGTTTTCCCGGAGGTAAAGATATATAATGGACAATACTTCCAGGGCGATGCACAATCAATTGAACAGGCGCTCAGGCAGGCGGTAGAAGGGGAAGGGGTCAAGGTGATCTGTTTTGCTGGCTATGTTGGTGAGGCAAGTCTGCTGCTCAATGCGCTACAAAAGCACATTGACGCAAACGACCAGCGTTATCGGGATATTTTGATTGTGGGTGGTGATGCTATCTCGATTCTGGCGAATTATCCCGCCAATCAGCGTGGCCTGGATCATCTGCTTGTCACCTCGTTCGCGACCTCGGATGAATGGGAGTGGCTGGCAAGCAGGGGCATTCAGCAGGCGAATGAGCGGGCGGTGTTGCAGTTTCGTGAGACCTATAAGCGCTACTTCCAGAACGACCAGCTTCAGCTTGCAAACGGCTTTTACGGTATTGATTGTGATGTGATGCTTGGCTATGATGCGCTGAATGTGCTGCTTGAGACGTATCGGCTGATGGTGGCTGAGGGCAACGGCACCTGTGGACGCTGCCTGATGTCCGACGCGCTTGTGAAGCTTCAGGGTGACCGTATCTGGCAGGGAGTGAGCGGGCAAATCTCATTTCAGGCAAGCGGGAACAATCCTGTGAACAAGGCAGTTGCAATCGCGACGGTGGATGTGAAAAAGAAGCAGATCAAGACAGAGGAGGTGTATGGCTGCTTCTTCCCGACTGTGTGTCGGAACCCATAAGAGGGGGGAAAACAGGTACCCCCCTCGCGGGTTCAGTGGTTGTCTGGCGGTTGAAAGGTTCCTTTGACGTTCAAATAAATAAGTTGTGAGTTACGAAACTGCACAATCATATCTGGTTGACCGTCATTGTTTGTATCATTAAAACGCAAAGTAATCGGAACAAGGGCGGCATCGGGTCCTAGCAGTTGAGGGCCCACATACACATGAGGCTTGGAAGCATCGCCTCCAGGTAGCTCAACGATATGAATGCGTCCTTGCAGATTCATTGCGATAAAATGACTGGGTGTTGTTCCGGCTTCATGTCCTACGGTCGCATCGATGTGAAAGGTGCGAGGACGACCGTAGTGAAAGTCATCCAGTCCAACGGATATCCAGGCAAATAGACTTTGCCCGAGCCAGACACAGAGAAGCATTCCTGCCATTCCCAGTACCATAAAGAACAGATAATGGCCAGAGCGCTTCGTCGGGTGTGCCGCCGTTACCGGGCGGCGGGATCGGTTGCCCGCATCGTAGAGTTCCTCTGTTACAACGGTAGATGAACGATAAGGACGATAGCGTACAACGCTCTTTGGAGCAATTGTAGAAGACATACTTCCTCCTCTGAAGAAAAAGAATAAATGCAGAAAAGAAAAAGAAGAAATACCAACCACTGCGGAACCGCACGGTTGCACCCTCAGAGGGAGAGAAAGCTGCATATTTAAATGAAAATGTGCGCGACTACAATTGCAATGCAAAGTATACCTGAAAATAAGGAAACGTGCCAGTACCGAATAGGCATATATGGTACCTATTGGCCGCATGGCCTGTACTTTCTCTTTGCCCCGAATTGACCACTTCGAATCCAGAAACGTATAATGAAAAGAGATGATACTCTGTGGAAAGAGTGAACAACCACCTTTTTGATGCTGCTGCCGGTCTGCCTCTGGATGTTGTGGTTTGGGAAGGAGCCAACAGTAATGACCACGAGAAGAAACTATACGCGTGAGGAATGGAACTATCTTGAGAGCCTGCCATTCCTGGTTGGTGGCTTTGTGAGCGCGGTTGATAGCGGTTTCCTGGGGCGCCTTGTGGAAGCCTTTTCTCTTGTTCCTACGGTCTTTAAAACGGCAAAACGCTTTCCGCGCAATCAACTGATTCAGGCCGTTGTACAGGGTCAACAGGCCCACGGTGACAGCAAAGGGAAGGCTGAGAAGCGCTTCTCGGAAGAGGCCGACGCGAAAAACGTGCGCGATCTCTGTCTGCACGCGTGCCGGAAGGTGGCCGAGATCCTGGACCAGAAGAGTTATCCAGCGGAGGCAACCGAGTTCAAGCGTTGGGTGGTGGCGATCGGCGAGGAGATCGCGAATGCTTCGGGGGAAGGGGTGCGTTTTCGCGATTTCAGGAGCCTGGGGAGACGTACCATCACAAGGCGAGTCAGTGTCAAAGAGGAGGAGGCCCTTCACGCAGTCAGGGAGGCGCTCGGCCTGCCAGAACTCTAAGGCTGGCGCTGGAAAGCAGTGGCCACTGGAAGAAGGGCCCTCTGCTCTTTTTTGAGAGGAAATTGTGATACAATAAGGGAGTAGCAACCGGTTGTTTTGTGCTAGTTGAAGGAGCTCCTCATGCGTGTCTTTTCCCAGGAAGCAATTGAACGTCCCCATAGAACGTGGCTGGCAGCCGAAGTATTCTGTAAACATGCTCGCGCTATTGGTCAGGTGACGGCCAATGCGAGCGATGAAGAGACCGTTATTGCTGTTGTACGCAATGATCTGACGTTTGGTGGAGCCTGGCCCATACCAAGCGAGGACCTCTACTGGCTGGTTCCGCAGATTGAAGATGATGAGGGTGGTTGGGCTGTCATCTTTAACGCCAGAAGTTCGGTGGCAGAAATCTCGGATCGCTGTATCCGCTTTGCACGCCTGGCGTTCAGGCATTGGGAAGTGATGCAGCGCTATGTCAAACGGCAGTCTTCGCTGTGATCCTGCTTTTCACTCCTTCGGTACGTTGATCCCCATGTGTGCGCTCTGTATACTGTTTTTGATGTTTGAGGCTGGCGAAATTTCGTCAGCATTCTTTTACTCAAAAACAGGGAAGCCTGGGAGGAATGATGAACCTGCTGTCGTTGATGGACGAGAATCTTGTGGTCCATCAAAGTTACCTGCAAGCGCTGCATCCCGCTATGCTTGTCCGTCGCGATCCACAATTATTGCTGGTTGATAGTGGTCTGGACTGTGATACCCTGAACTATGTCTCTCTGGCGCGCTTGGACGCCGAGGAGGCACCACTGCGTATTGAAAACACGATTGAGCACTTTCGGCACGTCGGGCGGCGTTTTTCCTGGTGGCTCGGTCCACAGGATAGGCCCGCTGAGCTTCCTGAGCTGCTTGAGGCGGCTGGCCTGACGAACACCGAGACAGAAACAGCGATGGCGGTTGATCTGCGTGTGCTTCCGGCGTTGCAGCTTCCGGAGGGACTGAAGATCGAGCGCGTGCGCAGCATGAGCCAGCTTGAGGACTTTGCTCGGGTGCTGGCGAGCCTCTGGATGCCGCCCGATGAACAATTGATTGCCTTTTATCGGCTGACGGCGCATGAGCTGCTCAAGAATGATTGTCCGCTGCGGCTGTATGTTGGTTACTGGCAGAGGGAGCCTGTGTCAACGGCGGAGCTCTGTCTTGCCGGCGAGGGGGTTGGGCTGTACAATGTGGCGACGCTGGAAGCATATCGAGGCCGCGGCTTCGGAAGCGCGTTAACGCTCTATCCGTTGTTGGAAGGACGCGCAGCGGGGCATCGTTTCGGGGTATTGCAGGCGGCAGAAGATGGCTTCCATATCTATCAACGACTGGGCTTTCATGCCCTGGGGATCTACCGCGAATATCAGCCCCCCCGCTAAAAAGACAAAAAGAAGGGCTCGCATGTCGATGAAATCATGCGAGCCTCTTTTTCTGCTAAATGGCTTAAGAAGCCTTGAAGTCGGTGGTTGTGCCGAGGACTTTTTCAAGCGTCTCACGCTTAATGCGGTAAGCCTGGCGGCTGCTGACATGAGGAAGTACAACAGCTTCCAGAGCGCCCTGCTTCACCCAGCGGCGAACAGTGGTATCATCAACACGCAGAATTTCGGCAACTTCAGAGACGGTCAGCAGATCATTCATCGGAAAAAATTCCTCCTTACTTATTGTTGTTTGAATGCTCAGTCCATAAAATGAAGCAGTGTATCAAGTGCTACACCGCTTGCAGGGAATAACAGAAAATCTCTGATTCTATATAAGAGATTATAGTAAACTTTGGCACTGTGCGTTTTTATTATATAACACGCTCATAGGAATTGCAACGGCATCTCCGGGAAGGGGTACTTTAGTACTCCTTTTCGTCTATCTATTGTTTGCCAGGTCAGAAAACCAGACAAAGCAAAAGGGCAGGCTCAGGCGGAGTGAGCTTGCTCTTCGGGTAATGGAGCGTGTAATGCTTTTTATCCTCTACGGAGAGGGCTGCATTGAGGGTATGACGGGAAGTGCCTGAGCAGAGGCCCCGTCAATACAGGCCTGCGAAAACGTGTTATTCCCATTTATTGTAGTATATACGGAAAACTCAGAATAGACAAGAGCGTGGCTGTTCCATATATGCTGAATTACCTCCGTATGAGTGCCCGGGTACGTACTCCATACCTGAAAATCGTATCGTTTATCGATAGAAACGGCGATTTTTCTCCTGTAATTCCCTACCCAAACGATCGATGATCGTGAACGTTAGCAGCGATCATCACGCTACCAGTTGATTTTATTGAAGAATGAATAGAGTTTGTACCTGGCGTTCAGGAGCAAGAATTGAGTATGCTCTGCCCTGAATGGCTTACTGAAAAAGTATGACTTTCAGTCACCTCTTTCTACGGTATCGGCTGGTGTCAGGTTGCACTGAAGGGTAGAGAGAAGAAAAAAAGAACTTGAGCGAGTATCGCTTGCATTACCACAGTGAAGATGAGATAATAGGACGGGCGAAGAGAGAGCTTCTCAGACTCATCAACATTGGACGAATTTTCCGCAAGCAAAAAAAGACTTGAACGCCCTGTCAGGGGGGGTGAGCGCTTTTGCTTTGTTGAAAAAGGTCCCAAAGGCATTGACATTTCCCCGGGAAATAAGATATAAAATATGGCTTGTAAGCAGTTGTTTGCGAGGCTGGCACTCGTCAGACGAGACTGCGTCTTCTCATCAGCGTTGCTTGTTGCGCTGCTGATGAAGTTTACTGACAACGGTCAGAACATGTTACTGTTGAGGGCACCCTTACGTTCTTATTAGAAGTGTGTCCTTCACACAGAGAACGGAGGAAAGCAGCACGCTTTTCTCATACGCCCTGGCAGGATGCGCGTAGCATCACGTTGAGGCGTGAGTTATACAATCAAATACGGAAAACAAGCAAACGAAGAAAGAAACATTATCACACACTGTGTGATACCGTAAAATGGCTCTGTAACTGGTTGTAAGCATCAACCTTTACAGAGCTTGCTCATGTGTGAGATGGAAGCAGAAGTAGAGGAGGTCGGAACGGAGGGGGGAGAGATACAGAGAGAGAAGGGCATGACGTCGCCTGTTAAAGAGGTCTCACCTGCTAAAGCGAAGCGGCGGAAGTGGAATAGCCCGGTTCCAGGAACACATTCTCCCAGATACATCTTAACAAGCGAGCGACAGGATATACCATTATCTTTCTTTAGTAGGTCGGGGGGTGGAGAAGGGGATCAAAATTTCTGTTGAGAAGGAGAGTGGTGCGTCATGCGTGCACAGAATTGGATGATTGAATTTCGTGCGGTCAGTCGCGCGAATATGTTCAGGCTGCTGAAGACAGAGGTCTCAACAAAGTCGAAATACCAGGAGATCGTGATTGCCGATGTCCAGGGTTTCGGTAGGGCTGTATTTTTGGATGGTTTACCACAATCGTCTGCAAAAGATGAATTTATCTATCATGAGGCGTTGATCCATCCTGCACTTGTCGCAAACAAAAGCCCGAAAAAAGTCTATATTGCTGGCGGTGGCGAAGGTGCTGTCCTGCGTGAGATTCTCAAGCACAATACCATTGAAAAAGTGGTCATGGTTGACATTGACGAAGAGTTCATCAACCTGTCGAGAGAATATCTGTACGACTGGCACCAGGGAACCTACGATCATGAGAAGGTAGAGTTGGTACATGGAGATGCAAGAACCTATCTGGAGGAAACAGAAGAGCGGTTCGACGTGATCATCATGGACCTGACCGACCCTCTGGAAGATGGGGTCTCTACCTCGCTCTTCACCACCGAGTTCTTCTCGCTGGCAAAATCACGTCTGGCCGAGGGTGGCGTGCTCTGTATGCAGGCCGAGACCGTTGATATTACTGATATCGCACCGCATGTCTCGATCGTGAAAACGCTGCAACAGTGCTTTAAGAACGTGCTCCCGTATCAGACGTATATTCCTTATTATGGCCTTGCATGGGGCTTCGTTGTTGCAAGCGACCATGACATTCGCCCGCGCTTTGACGCGGAAACTCTAACACAAACGCTCAAAGAACGCGATTGTAACGACCTCAAGTTCTATGATAGCGAATCGCACCAGCACATGTTTTCTCTGCCTAAATATCTGCGAGACGCAATTGCTGATCCAAATGTCGGTAAGATCGTTAGCGATGAGCAACCGTTAATTGTCGAACCACTAGCTGAAGGGGAGAAAGGAAATTCGTAGATGACAACACCTCCGGTTGGGCTACATATCCTCTCGGAATTGTACGATTGTGAGAGGGTAGGAAAGATCGATAAGCAGACTCTCAGTGAGAAAGTGGCTCAATTAGTGAGAGAGAACCAGTTAACTCAGATCGGAGCGCTTTACCATGAGTTCGAGGGTGGTGGTATTACCGCCGTTATTCCCCTGGCAGAATCCCATATCGCGCTTCATACCTGGCCTGAACTGGCTTATGTCACTCTCGAAGTGTACGTTTGTAATTATACTCGCGACAATTCTAACGCTGCCCGCAATGTCCATCAGGCGATTGCTGAACTTTTCGCTCCGGGACGAATGCAGACACATGAACTGACGCGCTAATTCCGTTATCTCTGTTGACAGCCTGAAAAGAGAAAGGACCGGCTAGCTGCTTGCTAACCGGTCCCTTTTTTTATCTGACATGTTGTTTTTTTTATCGTCTTTTCACAATTCATGCCAGGAGCCCGCCTCTACGGGCACTCCTGAGTGACCTGAAACACCACCCCTAACACATGGATGGGAACTTTCACAGGCAACCCTCCTTCTTAGATGAGAGGTGCTGTCGTTCTATCCTTTCTCATGTCTTCTGGAAGCCCGCCTCTACGGGCACTCCTGAGTGACTTGAAACACCACTCCTAAGACATGGATGGGAACTTTCATAGGCAACCCTCCTTCCGTTGTCCAGAAGAGCTGTTGTCTAAGTGCTTTGGTAAGCCTGGAAAGCCCGCCTCTACGGGCACTCCTTGCTCACTTGAAACACCATCCCTAATAAGCGAACAGGAACTTTGATAGGGCGCCTCCTTTCTTTGGCTTTCCTAACTGTTCTGTTTCGCTTCTTTCACCAGGCACTTCTCTTTTCCTGGTGATGTCTCCTTTTCGGAGATCACACTGTAATTATAAGGAATGATACAGAGAGTGTCAAGGTGAACAATAAAGTATTTTCTTGAAATATGGTAACGGAATACACTTCTTCTCGGTTGCACTTTTCATTGACACTCCCCAGGCCAGAAGGGCGGGGATTCTTCCTTCATCCAGCCTGCTTGCGCGGCGCCGCAGTGCGACGACGCGTAGCGGCAGGCTGTCCAGAAGCGTTCGACGAGACACCCTCGTCGGTTCCCGTCTGCCCGACGGTACCCTGTAG
>NZ_QKUF01000032.1 GCF_003253565.1 Thermosporothrix hazakensis | reverse complement strand
CTGCTCCTCGACCGCGATCACAACGCCGCCTTAAATATCTTGCACAAAGCACTACAGGGTACCGTCGGGCAGACGGGAACCGACGAGGGTGTCTCGTCGAACGCTTCTGGACAGCCTGCCGCTACGCATCGTCGCACTGCGACGCCGCGCAAGCAGGCTGGATGAAGGAAGAATCCCCGCCCTTCTGGCCTGGGGAGTGTCAATACTTTTGCCTTTCTGCTAGACGGACGCGAGGGAACTCCACAGGGTATAGATCCGCAAGAGCAGCTTGCCTCCTATCAAGAAGTACCTATTGGCGAAATCGGGCATATCGCTCAGCAACTGGAATGCTTGCCTGATACGCACTCCAGCACGCTCAAGGAAAGCTGGAAGCATTGGGGGCGCTTTCGGACGGTGATTCATCGGGCGGTAGCGGAGAGCCTCCAAATGCTCTCAAGCACCCGAGCCAGTTAAGGATACTCAGGCCAAAGACACGAAAAAGCGGCCCTGTACCTCCACAGGGTCGCTTCACCAACACGATACGGAAGAGATAACGAAGGGCGAGAGAGTCGATAACACAGCCCCTCTAGCGGGATAAGGGTACCTGCTGCTGTACCGGATCGGCTTCAAGCTCTCCACCGGCCAACTGCACCCGATGACGCCGAATCTTGCGCCTGATAACAACCAGGCTTTGTTCTAATTCATCGATACTTGCTTGAACGTTTCGCTCATGCTCCTCAAGGAATTCCAGGCGCTCCTGAAGCGCGGCATCACCCTGGCGCCGCAGATTCGCGAAAGCCTGCATCTGCCGAATAGACATGTTTGTTCTGCGCAAACACTGAAGGAACGCGATCCACGCCAGGTCGTCTTCTGTGAAGCGCCGATGCCCATTCGGCAAACGATGGACAGGATCGAGCAAACCCAGGCGCTCATAATAGCGCAAAGCATGGATACTCAAGCCAGTTCGTTCCGCAACTTCTTGAATGCTGAGTTCTTTTTGCATGCTTACAGTATACTTGCTAGAGTGCACTCCAGGTCAAGAGGAACTTCCACCACAAATGTTCCCACTTCTAGAAGGCGCTTTCCGGCGTTTTATGAGAGAACAGCATTTCTGTTGGACTTTTGATGTATACATCCAGTTCGGGATCAAAGTGCCGCTCCTCGAAGGTATGGCTGACAACAAAGTAGGAAGCACGGGCAAAGAGAGGCAGTTCGTGTTCAAAACGCGCCCACTTTTCCAGAAATGGTTCTCCCCATCCCTCACGAGCAAGCACCCAATCTCGGATAAGCTGCGACTCCCCTTTCTTGCCGGTCACGACAGGGCGTCCATCGACAAACACCAGTTCGCTATTTCGATACCTCAAACCGACAAATTTTCGGAAATCACCGGTCAGTTCCCCCGCAATGTCATCATGGTTGCCGCGCAAGCAGTAAAAGTGATCGGGATAGTGGATCTTGAGGTACATGACCATCAGCGCCGTCCCCAGAGAGCGCACCATTTCCTTATCAAGCAGCTCCTCGCTCCATTCGCCATCATCGTTGATGACCCAGTACGCGCGCTCTTCGGAATGCATGATATCGCCCACACAGACCACATTGATACGCCCCTGCTGTAATAGCTCGGATACCTGCTGTCCAGCCAGGGGCCCCGTTTCAAGCCGGGTTTCGAGGATAGCAAGCAGCAGTTCCCGCCGCGCATGCAGATCCGGGATCACAATCGTTGGCAGATCCTGCAAGTCAATCAGACTACCTCTGGCGAGCATCAGCACCTGCTCAAGCGCTTCTGTATAGGTTTCAAGTGCTTCAAGCTGCTCCCGTTTGGCCAGATGACGGAATAATTCGAGCGACAGCACAACATCCTCTTTTCTCCCTGAATGTAGCATGATATAATACCTCAATCTTCTCTTTTTATTGAATTACCCATAGTTTTTCATACTAGTATAAAATGTCTTTCAGACACAGTCAATTCTCTCACACCACTTCAATTTCAATAGTATTGGATATATATGCTTTTTTCACCTTTTCAGGATGCCTGCTTTCTTGCTCTCTGTGAGGAAATAGATGAGCTTCTACCCCATTTTCATCGATACATCTCCTTCTTTCTCTTACCAATAGACGTTTTTCTCCCCTTTTTCATGCAGAAGAGAATAGTGTGAACAAGTTCATACCATCGCAACAAAAGAACTGGTATACTTCTGGAAGAAGAGGTTTCCTGTGAGGTAGCATCGTACAAATGTGATCCTATGTGTCGCTATGCAGATGGAATAGCTCGTACGAGAGAACCAGAGGGAGAAATGCTATGTTCCCGGGCAACCAGAGGCCTCCATTATTGCTCCTTCCCTATCGAAATGTTGAGGTCGTCTACGATAGATTTGGTCAACCACACGAGGTCACCAAAAGCTGGACCATCCCCTGTGGCTGTAGTTCATTGTTGATTGCCATTCCGCTGATCCTTCTGGTCAAGTGGCTCTGGCCGAACGTGATTCCCTTTGATCTGTTCGCTTTCTGGACCACACACGGAGACCTGACAGCGCTTCCCGGCGACATCTGGCCCTTTATCGTGGGCGGCCTCGTGGTAACGCTGTACGAACTGCTCTTCAGGATGACAGAAGAGGAGCGCCTGAACTTCTTTTTCCACTGGGCTTATGAAGGGGGATTCTTCCACAAATCATTCATCTTCTACACAATCTATGGCTTTCTGGAAGAGGTCTGTTTCCGCTGGGTGCTCTTCTATAGCTATATCGTCGGGCTCACGGTGGCAAACGTTCTCTTCTTTGGCTTTGCCGGCTTCGGGCTCTTTCAGTGGCTGTTCCTCCATGTTTTTGGCCCGGCAGCGGATTTCGTCACGCTCCACAAGCTGCATGACATCCTCTTCGGCTCGTCCTGGGTAATTGGTGCTGCAATCCTGAGTGCGAACGGGAAATTCCGTCAGGGGCATGCCTATCAGGGTTGGATCGGGTGGCTCTGGGCGTGGTTTGGGGGCATGTTCCTCTTCCTGGTTATGTTTCACTACGGCTTGCCAATCGCAATCGGCGTGCATATCCTGTATAACCTGCTGCTGAACTGGGGGATCTACTTTCTCACCTGGATCGATTATGGCGGCATATAGCGCCACATGCATTATTGCATGAAATGCATCGGGCGAGCAAAAAGTTCCACACCTTTTGCCAGATCAGTGGAAAAGGATCGCAGAGAAAAAGGCGCTGGCCGTTCGCCAGTTCGAGCGAGCGCCAATGTTGCTCTGGACCGGGAAGCGCCGGACGCCATACATCCTCTTCTGCATAGGGGTGGTGTAAACAGGCCCAGGGAGCCAGATGAAAGCTTGATGTCTCCCAATAGATCTCATGTTATCTGGCGTCGAGACCTCTATCAACTTGATGAAACACCGGAAGACATGCTGCATAAGCGCAACAGCCTCCTCTTGTTTCGTGCAATCCTTGAAGTTGCCCGAGATGATTGACCCGATATATGCGACCGCTCGGGCAAGACAGTCAGGGATTGTGTGCTTCAGGAAACAGTACTACCGCTTTCACCTATCCTGAGTTTTGCAACGGGCAGTTTTCTTAATATCTTTTTAATACACAAAAACAATTCAGTCTGCTATAATAAGCATATGGTCCTTTCTGTAGAAAGAAGGGTCAGAAAGAACCCCGTCCTTGCAGGCCGGGATGATTGAGCGAGACGGTACCGTCAGAGAGAGACGGTACCCGACGAGGAAGCCTCGTCAAACGCTTCTGAACGCGTGCCGCTATGGGTCCGTCTATGCGACGGCTTACAAGGCATGCCGGATACAAGAAGCGTCCCCGGGCTTCAGCTCCCGGGGAGTGTCAAAACGCTTCCTGACTGGTGGCCGCTGCTCGTTGTCATGAGACCGGCAAACGAGTTCGCCACATGGATAAAGGAAGAATCCCCCGGAAATCGGAGGGGAGTGTCAAACATGTAGCACTACTATTACTCCTTCTGTGAAGCCGCTCAATCGCTCCTTGAGCGGCTTTTTTCTTTCCTGGCAGGCGCTCCTATGGCAGGCTGCGCCTGAGTCGCTGCTGCACCTGCTGAATATAAGTCCGCGTCACCTCAGGTAGAATCGTCTCAAGTTCCACCTCTTCCCAGAGTTCCTCTTCCTGACCGAGAGTGTAATGTCCATCCACCCAATCAAGCCAGAAAGAGTAGATCTTCTCAGCCGTGACAATAAACCCCTCAAAAGAGCTGATCTCGCCACTATAGCTACTTTCTGGGAGATCATAGCCAGAATTAGCGTAGACCACAACGTCGTACTCGGTGATACCCAGTGGAGCGAGCAATGAACGGATAATCTCCTGCTCTCGCTCCGTCATAACAAAACCTTTCATAGTGCTTTGTCGCTCCCCGCTGTTCACAAATACAAGCAAGCGAGGGAAATAGCCCGCTTACAATGCTTCCTTTTCAGGTTGCATATTCTGATATTACCACAGGGGCCGCTTTCGGGCATCTATTCTCGTCGCGCCTGCCTTCTCTACCGCGCGTCCTGACTCAAGAGAAGCCTTCCCTCCTCTATACCTCCGTTACTCGCTAAAAGAGCGAGCGGTACAGAGATATATTTCAATACAGTCAGGGAAGAAATAGGGAAAAATGGTGATTCTCCTGTTCAAAGGATTGTACAAAAGCTGTGTAATTGAATACAATATCAGTATACAGAAACTCTGTCTGGATCAAGAAAGCTCAAAACGCAACACAACAGCATCCAGCCCGCTTGTGTTGCGCTCGCTGGAGCTTCAAAGATCTTTTCTTCCATTTTTGGCGGTTCAGGCGGAAGTGTCGCGTTCCGTTTGGGCCCGATAGAAATAGACTCTCCGTTCAAGGCGGAAGATGTGGAGGTAGCAACGTGGTAGTTTCTCCTGAAGATGGCTTTCAATGTCAGATTCGTGCAGGGAACGAAATTGAAGACTTTAAACGCAAATTCGAGGAGTTATATGAGACGGGCTTTCTTCTGGAAGGCTTCACCTCGGTTCCGATTCTGGCACAACGCTGGTATCGGTATGTGCCTGGAAAACCACTGTACGACCGGGAGGGAAATCGGCTGAGTGAGGAATCCTTCCTGACGCCGACAGAGTTTGCGCTTCTGCTCACGCTCTACTCCTATCTTGAAGAGGAACAGATACAGCCGTCGGTTTCCACGCTTGCCATGCACCTGGGAAAAAGCAACCGACAAGTTCGCCGCTATATTGCTCGCATGAGCCAGAAAGGATTCTTACATGTCACCCCACAGTATGGCCCCGATCAGCAGCAACTCGCCAATTACTACGACCTATCACCCTTTTTCCAGAGACTGTATGCTTTTCTGGAATCATTCGGACACAAGAAACCACGCAAGCAACGCAAGAAGAAGCAAAAGTAGCGTATATGCTTTTTCATAGATAACCCCGTCAGGCCTGTCGCGCACGCTGACGGCTCGAACCCTCTGTTGCACAGCCTGTTGCAGCGCTGCTGTTCTCATGCCGCTCTCCACGTGCTTCGACAGGCCCCGCCTCCTTCTCCATGCTTCTCAAAACCATCAAAGCGCATCAGCAAGCCGAAGCACGCTGCACATTGCCAGTTTCAGCAGGCCGGGATCCAATTCGAGGGTAAAGAGTTTCTGAAGAGAAAGAAGAAAACGACATGCTGAAAAATGGCTGGATCTCCTTTGACCTGGGAGAAGTTCGCCCCTATAAGGGCACCTATTCCCTGTATTCCCACATAGATCTGCCACCGCTACCTGAGACGCTCTTTCGTGGCGAATTTCAATGGCTCACTCTGATTCTTAATCCATTTTGCTCATTTTGACTGTAGACCAATTTGAGAGCTGCTGCTGTTCTCTCTACCAGATTCGTACACTCTCTTCTGTTCAGCAGCAGCCATCATTTTCAGTATGCCCGGATATCGCGGAAGAAACCAGAACAAACCCTGTCCTTCTCCTGTACAATCACTGAACACGCAGGAAGAGCCCACCCGAAAGCAGGCCCTCCCACAAAACGTCAGCGCTTTTCGGTCCCAGAAGCACAGAGCGCGGCCAGCGTGTACAGGCACACGACCAGCACCAGCGCAACACGCAACCCGGCCCAATCCGCAAGGAAGCCGATGACAGGCGGGCCCGCAATCATCCCGAAGTACCCCCATGTGGAAATGGCCGACAGCAGAGCCCCGGTATTCGCGCCCGCAAGCCGCCCGACAGCACTGACTACAAGCGGGAACGGCACAGAAAGGCCTATGCCTACCAGACCCAATCCCACCAGCGCCACAGGCACCCAGGGGAACAACAGCGCCATCAGCAGCCCGATTGCAGCAAGCGCACAGGAGATACGCACCAGCACAGGAGCGCCAAATCGAGTCGCCAGCTTATCGCCAACGCTGCGCCCGAGCGTCTGACAAACCAGGAAAATGGTAAAGCCCGAAGCCGCAAGACCGGCGTCCGCGTGCAGCGTTCCGGAGAGATAGACCGCACTCCAATCATAGATTGCACCAATGCTGAGCAAAGAGCAGAACGCGATTGTCCCCAGGAGGATGATCGTACGTGAGCCGCGCAGCGAGAAGCCCTTGCGAGCAGGCCGTTCCTGTTGCGTCGGCTTCTCAGGCACCAGGAAGCGCGAACACCATGCCAGATTGAGTAGAGCACAGATCGCGATCATGCAGAAATGCAGTTCAGGGCTTAGCCGCATGGCAGCCAGCAAGCTCCCAAAGGTAGCACCGACAAGGCTTCCCACGCTAAAACAGGCATGGAACGAGTTCATAATGGGCCACTCGTAGGCGCGCTCGACAGCCGCACCCTGCATGTTCATCGTTACATCCATCGCGCCATTGCCAATCCCGAAGAGGAACAGCGCAAGCACAAGCAAGGGCAACATGGGCGCATAGGCGATCAGAGGCAGGGAACATCCCATAATCAGCGTCGCAAGCACAGTAATGAATGCACTACCGACGCGACCAGATAGACGCCCGGCAACGTTCATCGCAAGCAATCCGCCAACCGTACAGCCCAGTAACGCAAGTCCGAGCAGCCCTGGTTGCAGAGAGAGCTTCGTTTGAATAGCTGGAAGCCGCACGGAAAAAGTCGCACCCAGAAATCCGTTCAAAAAGAACATCACACTGACCGCGATACGGGCCAGCAAGAAACGTCGTCCAACTCCAGACCTTGAAAGCATGTGATAGTATCCTTCTATTCATTGGAAAGGGATTGGCAGGAATATCAAGGGAAAATGAGTGGAGTGGGGACATTCGCGTGTCTATGGGAGTTCGCAGGACCATCCCAAAAACGCGAGATGCCCAGCGACGCACGCCGAGAGGATATGAAGCAACAGAGCCACAGGCACATTACATGCCATTCTATGTTCTCTATGCAGAGTCAGAAAAGGGGAAAAAGGGAGAGAAATGTGTAGAGAATCTCTATCAACAGTGAAACGCCCGCTCTTTTTCCCGCATAAGCCCGGCGTGATCGCTTATGCGGGGAATCTGGCTGCACAGGGAAGTGTGCCCGAAGCATTCATCGTCTGCTTTTCCTTTCTCGCTTTTGGAACGAACTCTATCAGAGAAATGCCACCCCTGTCAAGCAGCACTTTGTTCACCAGGCCACAGAGGCAGAGTCAGGCCCTCGAGAGAGGGTCACTCTGTCCCTGCCGACCGGACCATGTCATCCAGGAATAGCCAGCGGATTCTTTTGAAGAATGCTAAAACGCGTAGTATTGTCCGGCGTATTCTGGATATCAGTTGCCAGAATCTGAAGGCGATAGATCTCTGCGGCGCGTGCGCTGGCGATGGCTGCAAAGCCTCTTAATTGCTTGGTTGCAATCATCTTTGCGCTTTCTGCCGTGTTTTCCATTGGCACAACCTGCACCCCGAGCGATTCCAGATACACGCTGCATTGTTCCAGTGCCTGCGGATGCGAGACGACCATGACCAGATCATGAAGCTGTTGTCCCGGTAAGCAGAGCAGGCAATGGCGCACAGGAAAATCAATCGACCTGACAACAGTGAGCGGATAGCGTTGCAGGAGCTGTTCCATTTCGGCGATCGGGCCTGTCTGCGAATTAGCAACAGGCAGAATTCCGTACACCGTCTCCCCACGCGCTACCGCATCACACACATCAGTAAACCGTGGATACGGGCATAGCTCTATCTCTGTTCCCGCAAAGCATGAGCGGGCCGCCTCAGCGCTATATGCTCCATCCACACCCTGGAAGGCCACGCGTAAGCGGGCCACAGAACTCTTCTTCTGTTCATTTTTGCTCTTTTTACTCCTCTCTTCAGGAAAGAGTAATCTTCTTAGCATGCTCTCCAATGGTCTCTTACTATTCTCCTGATCGTTGTAATATGCACTATCGAGAGAAAGGTTGACTTCAGGGATACGCCTTTTAGATGATGGGAATTGGGTAGTTTTTACCGTTTCAACAGAACGGTTGTTTGATGAAAACCGACACCAACGGCGGCAAGCACCACATACTCGGCGGTAATTTGATGGAAGAAGTAAGCCAGATTGACAGGATAGGTTGCCATCGTCATATTGCCGAAGCGTTCCAGCGTTTCCAGATACTCTTTCGGACGAATGCGCTGGGCCCAGTAATCGAGCATCAGCCGCGAGGCCTGGTGGGTCAGCAGAGCGACGTTCTCACCGGTCAGGCCGTGTTTTTGCAGGAGTTGCTGAATCAGGAATGGAGGCCCCTCCATGCCAGCCGTCTGAAAGGAGTGAATACCGCTTTCCAGCAGAATTTCATAGGTTGGTAGAGGGACATTCTGCTCATCAACGGGGAGGTAGCGGCGACCATTCAACAGAAGCGGGCGCGTCTGCATGACCATTGCCCCGTACTGTTCACTCAGAGTTTGTGTGGCATAATCCACCAGGGTAAAAGAAGTGCTCGGCCCAAGCACGACCGCACCCGCACCATCACCCACGCTGAGCGCATGTCCCTGGGTGTAGTCCATATAGCGGGTCCAGTTCGTACCACAGACAATCAGCGCGTAACGGCAATGGCCCGCAAGAATAGCCTCCCACGCCTGAATCAAGCTGAGCAAGAAGTTACTGAACTCGCTATTGATCGGAACGACCAGCGTGTGCTGAGGCAGCCCCAGATCTCGGTGAATGGCATACAGGGCGTTCGGCGTCAGATAGGGAGAGACAGAGGCGTACCCGTAAATACGGTCAATCTCTGCCGGGCTGACCCGCGCCTGTGACAGCGCCTTCTGAGCCGCATCGAGCATCAGTGACTCAAGCTGCTCGCCATCTTTGAGATAGCGACGTTCGCGTAAGCCGGTGAACAGATCTTTTTCGGCGATCCCTTTTGAATTGACAACCCGTTTCACCTGATCAAAAAGGGGATCATCATTTGTCCGGATATGCGGGGGAACACTATAGCCAGTACCAAGAATACCAACTGTCATGCTATCGTTTCCTCATTCTAGAAAAGGTTTTTTTCAGCAAGGAGCAGCAGGGAAGGTGGGTTCCCGGCTGCTCGTGTTGTTGTTCAGCGCTTAATGGGCCGGTTGCAATTCGCTTTTGCCGAAGAAAGCCTGCAAGGTGTTGACACGCCGCTGGAGGGCGTAGGGCACCTCATTGATATCAACCATCGCATCGATGAGGCAGGGTACCTGAGCCTCTAATGCATCCTGTAGGCTCTCGGAGAGCTCATCGAGCGTCGTAGCCTTGTAGGAACGAAGGCCAAGCCCACGCGCGATGGTCGCAATGTCCATCTGGTGATGGAAGACGGTCGCGAAGGATTCACCACAGAGCATCTTTTCGCCGTTGTAGACCATGCCATGACCGCCATTGTTGAGCACCACCCAGACCACCGGTACCCCGTAATCGACCGCCGTATGCATCTCCAGGCCGTTCATGGCGAAGGCACCGTCACCCACCAGCGCCACGACCGGACGATCAGGCGCGGCAATCTTGCCCCCGATAGGAGCCGCCATCGCGTAGCCCATCGAGGCCACATTGAGCGCCATGAACATCGTTCCCGGCTGGCGTGCCACATAGTATTGACCGATCCAACTCAGGCAGTTGCCATTATCCACGAAGAGCAAGGTGTCAGATGGCAACAGCTCGCTCATACGGGACACGACCGCTTGCGGCTTGAGCAATGCAGCGTCTCCCTGCAATTCCTCAGAGTTGTAGTAGCGCGGGTACTCCTGCTTGATGCGATACAGCAGGGCATTCGAGTGGCGGGCCTCTACACCGGCCGAGCGCAAGTGCTCGTAGAGCTTCTGAAGCACAGCGCGGGCGTCGCCCACCACGCTCTCATCAACCGGGTAGTTCTTGCCGATTTCCAGCGGATCGAGGTCAATCTGAATCACGGTGCGGTTACGGGCAAGCCGTGCATCCCATCCATGCGTCTGGAACTCGCCGAGGCTGGTTCCCACAATCACCAGCACATCGACCTCCTCAGAAAGCATATAGGCGTCGGAATACTCGCTGCCGCCCAGGCCAAAGACGCCCAGTGAGAGCGGGTGATCCTCCGGGAAGGCGCTCTTGCCTTTGATCGTCGTCGCTACCGGGATCTGGAGCAGCTCGGCAATCTGGCGCAGCGGCTCCCAGGCACCTGACAGATTGACACCATGCCCGACAAAGAACGCAGGCGTACGAGCAGACTGCAAGATCTGGCTGATGCGGGCGATGGCCTCGGGATCGCCAACCGCAGTGGTATGGGTGCGATGATGCGCGGTGTCAATCTGCTCAATCGTCACCGGCTGCTTGACCAGATCAGCGGGCAGATTCAGGTGCACCGCACCTTGACGCCCGGTGAGGGCTGTACGGATCGCGCGTCGGATCACATGCGGCATGTGCTGGGCGTTGGAAAGCATCGTTGAGAGTTTGGTAGCCGAACGGAAAATATCCACAATATCGAGATTCCAGTTGCCGCCGCTGCTATCCTGTAACGCGCCTTTGCCAAAGGTCGTGGTGGAAACCTGGGCGCTTAAAAAGAGCACCGGAATCGAGTCGCTATAGGCACTTGCCACACCAGTGAGGGCATTGGTTGCGCCGGGGCCACTGGTGCCACAGCACACGCCCAGTCCTCGGCGCACGCGTGCATATCCTTCAGCCATAAAGGCCGCCCCCTCTTCATGTTTGGCAAGCACCGGGCGGATCTTCTTACGCCGGGCCAGCGTCTCATACAGCGGGACCAGCGGGCCGCCGGGCACCCCGAAGAGATGGGTTACTCCTTCCTCTTCCAGAGCACGAAGCAGGACTTCTATAGCTGAATATGTCGACATAGCATACGTTTCCTTTCCCGTGATACAAAATAGGGAGCAAGCCACCCCACTTTATCGATAAAAGGGAGGATGACTACTCTCGTCCTGGCGCTGTGCTCCCTTGAAATGCTCGCGTAATGCGGTCAGGAGCAAGTCCAGGTTCGTTTTTGTCTGTAGCGGTTGCAGCGGGGAGTATTTCCCCGAAGAGATCAATTCCGCGCACTGTGAGATCGCCTGATTCAACTGCTTCAAGGATTGCTCCACCTGCTGCGTATGCTGCAAGCGGTTCTGAAGCGAGTTAAAGACGTTAATGAGCGGCCAGAGAACCGGTTCATACTCTTGCAGCGGAATCTTGGTAATCAGACGCCGGTTCATCGCGGTCGCATGATTGTGGACCACGCGCTCGATGTCCGTTTGCAGACGCAGGCGATCCTGCTCAGCAATCTCTCGCTGTTTCTCCGCCGTTTGCTGAGCAGCCGTGGCGATTTTTTCGGCGCGATACGCCCGAGAGAGATAGTTACTGGCACTCGACACCCATAGATAGGTGACACCAGCGACCAGCAACTGCACCCCAACCGGACGAAGCAACATCGGCCAGAACTGGGTGTGCAGGTCAGCCGCCAGAGTTGGCGTTTGCGGCTGATAGAGCAGACTTAGACAGATGAAGACAGAATTGAACAGGGCGACGAAAAAGACGCTTCGAGCGCTCAGCAGCGAGACCGCCAGCAATTCGCCAAAGACAAAGAGCTCATATTGCTGGATGCTTGGCTCGTCCAGCGGCTGCGTTGTCAGAACGACCATCATCAGGGCAGCCTCAAAGGAGAGTACCAGCAGCACACCCGCAACCATCGGCTTGTGAGCGCGATTCAGGAAAAGCGCCAGCACACAGATCACCATCATGCCCAGGTCCGCGACCAGCACATAGCGGTTCGGAAGTGCAAGACATCCCGGAATAAACAGAACGAAGATAACCAGCAGAAAAAAGACGATCACACTGAGGAGACGGGATTTCCGAATAATTTCGCGTTCCAAAAGATCTGGCACATCTTCAGTCTCAGAAATAGCTGTTAAAGCATACCACCAGCGAAAAAAAGACTGAAAGGCGCTTCGATCTTGCCCCGGCTCAAGCGCCTCCGGCTCGGGCACTTGTTGTACGTCAGTCTGATGAGTCGTTGGATCTTGCATTCTATACCATCCATTACGTGATTTTTGCGTTGGCACATGCGATGCCATACCGCTTTCTAAGCTCGACCGATAATATCATGCTTCCCTATAAAGCAAGGCGACGCCTGGCAAACGTCGAGTAAAGAAGCAGTGATATCCCCTGAAGTATCGGTATTGAAGTGTTTCTACTATTGCCTGTCTGAGAGAGACGGAATGGTGGGTGCCTCTTTTTGCGCCTCTCAGCAGGACAGAGAGAATCAGGCAATCACGGCTGACATTGTGAAAGGAGAAGGGGGTAAAAGCATTGTTCCCCAGGGAAACCGGTTCGTCTCTCAACCATGTTCTACGCATCCTTGCATCCATTTTTGTCGTCAGCTTGCTCCTGTGTTAGCGCCTGTAGAGCGCCATTTCCAGACAAGGAATATCCTTACTCCATTTCCAGATCAGGAGGCAAACACAGCTTGATGTGAGAATAGAGAAAAGAGAGCTGTTTTACGCATTTATTCGCAGCTCTCCACCGCAAAAGTATCAGTAATATGCATGACCGGTATATACTGGCCCGCCAAATTGTTACTACAGCTTTTTTATATCATTTTACCTCTTGTTTGTCCAGTAATCTCAATAGAATTGAGTCTTTATAGCTATTTTTTCTCCATTACTATGGATGGGTTTATCTTGCTTCGCATATATATCCACACTGCTCAGCTCTGGAATAGATTCTTCTATAGCACAACACCTCTAGCAGAGCGACTCGTTTTCCCGAAGAGCAGGGATATGCGATGTGGGGAAAAGGGAGAGGCAAGGGCCTGTATAAAGACGTACATCAACCAGCATTTCAGACGAGGAGCCGCCGTCCATCGTTCCCTCAACTCACTTGCTCTTGCCTCAAACTCTGACAGCCTCGTGAGAAGCCGCGTACGACGCTCAGGAAAAGAGACTACTCCCTCCTCATTGCTGGCTGCTTGATACTATCTGCCCCATAGCCAGTACGAGCTTCTGTACGATGGCAATACAAGCAGCCCAACCTTCTCGTATTCCACTTTCTGCGCTGTTGCATAGAAAACGGTCGGTAGCCAGAAAGGGCAATGGATGAGTGGCAGGCCGGCGAATATGCTGTTATCAACCGGCCCTGCTTTTTCTGGATACACCATTAGTTCCAGCATAACATGAACGAGGGGCGCGTGGGGAAGAGCACCTTGAGCAATGGCGCGGCTTCGACGCTGGCCCACACATCAGGGAAAACCTGGCGTAAGAAGTCAACGCTCCGATATCCGAAGAGCACTTGAAGGAAGAGCAGAGGCGGAAAAGAGGCATCTTCACTCTCTCCATACACGGGCTTGCGCCAGTCCTCTACCACCTTCAGGCGCCCGCGTTCAAGGTGCATACGAAGCCCACCGCGATAGAAATTCACCTTGATATCGCCGCTGTAGCCCGCAAGGGACGACGCTGCCAGCCGCTGTTCAAGTGCCGGAGCGATATGAAGCAGAAATCCGGGCAGATCCTTCACCCGCAGATACCAGGCATAGGGTGCCTCCACAGGCTGACGGAGCGTAATGTCTGCGAACTCAAACACCGGGTGTGTGGTTCCAAGCGCAAAGCAGATCTCCAGAAACGGCTCGCCATCGGGCAAGGCCGGCTCAATACCAGCGCCATACGCCCGCAGCGCCTGCAAGAGTGAGGGCAGGATAGCCTGCATATTCGTCCCCTCAATCAGCTCCAGCAGCCAGACATAGAGCGCTTTTCCCCGGCGGTATGCATCGGTGATAAGGGCGCCGACCGTCTCGCCAGCCGCGTTTACAAGCATGTAGCAGGCCAGAAAATGCCGCAACTCGGGATGTCGTTTCCAGGTCTCAATATCATAGAGCCACATGGCTCGCGTTGGCAGCTCAGAGAGAATCCCACTGGCCTGACGCCGCCGATAGAGCTCCTCCAATAGAGGAATATCATCAACGGTGGCCTCACGAAGCGTCAAAGCTCCCCTGACTTCGGGAATCAGGGCAATGGGCATCATGCGCCGATCATCCAGCTCAAGCGCATATTCATAGCCAAACTGTCGGTAGAAGTAGGAAATACCGGTAATGGCCTGTACAAGATCTCCCTGAGCCTCACTGCGTGCGTGAAAGAGCTCAAACAGCGCCCGAATCAGCCCGCGATTGCGGTAAGCGGGATCGGTGGCGACCATTTCCGGACGGCCCACATGAAAGGGAATCCCTTCGTAGGCCCAGGTGTGCCGCCAGACAGCGGTTGTGGCGATAATGGGGTTACCCGCCTTGCTGGTATCCTCAACAACGCCGAAATCCCGCGGCCCCATCAGAGGAAAATCATCAGACATCATCCGCCGAATCTGCCGGATGTACTCCTCGTTGGGAGGCGCGTCGACCGCGTCACGATGGACCAGACTGTGTAGAGTTGCGATACGCTCGATATCGTCGGCAGTAGACCAGCGCAATACAAGGCCATCGCCCAGATCACGCCGAAATGCAGGGTCCAAAACAGAGTGCATATACATCTCCTGAGCAGGATACGCTAAAAAGGGTAAAAGAATACAAAGAAGAGCCGTAGAGGTGGATATGAGTCTGTTACAACGAAGGGAAGGTCTTCACAGGATATGCCTGTCAATGGGCATACTTCACCCCTGGGCGAGATGAGAAGCAGGTCTATGGTGATAATGGGAAGAGATGAAAAACAGAACAAGAGAGAGGATAGGGGACATTGGGACTTCTCCTTTCTCAGTTCTGTCACGATGTTTCAACGTTCTTATTGTACCGGGCGGCAATCGGGATTGTCAAGCGGCGGTGGCACATCCCCATCCAGGAGCATATAATGCAGCGTGATCATTGCTTTTTCCTAATAAAAGCAGAGAAGAGAGAGGAGAGAGATGAAGCCATTATTTTTTCTGACTGGCAACAAGCATAAACTCGCAGAAGTACGCGCCTTGATCCCCCATGTAGAGGGCATAGATATGGATCTTCCAGAGCTTCAGGAGATAGACCCCCATACCATCATTGCCGCCAAGCTGAGAGAGGCACAGAAGCATCATCCTGGCTCATTCATTGTAGAAGATACGTCGCTCTTCCTTGAGGGCATGAACGGGCTGCCCGGGCCGCTGGTCAAGTGGTTTTTGAAAACGGTTGGCGTCGAGGGGATCTACAAGCTGACCGAAACGTTTGAGAACGCAAAAGCGACTGCTCGCACGCTCATCGGGTACGCGGATGAGGCAGGAACGCTACACTTCTTTGAGGGGGTTATCTCGGGAACCGTGGTTTCACCGCGCGGCTCCAATGGCTTTGGTTGGGATGCGCTTTTTCAGCCCGATGGCTCAACGAAGACATTCGCCGAGATGTCGCCCGAGGAGAAGACGCACTATAGCATGCGCCGAATCGCTCTTGAAGCACTCCAACGCTACCTTGAAACCGTCGATTAACAGTCAATGACCCCCGGCTGAAGACGGAGGCTTGCCCTCATCTTCCGAAGAAGACAGGGCTTCAGGGCTCATTGACGAGAGCCCACCGTGCCGAAACACGGTAAAGCGGTTTCGAATGTTTACCGCAGCATTCATATGGAGAGCAGCAGAACAAATACCAGAAGGGCCAGCAAGCTCCTGGCCCTCCTTCGAGATATGCATAATATTATGGCGCGACAATGGATAGGGCCAGCCTTACCGCTCTGGCCCATCTGTTTCTTTCTTCTTTGACTGTGCCGCTGTCAGACCGCTGCCGATTGCAATACCGAGGGACAGGCCAATACCAACACCCAGAGCCAGGTTATGGAAGAGCAAGCCAAAAACAACACCAAACGCGATACCAATACCAATCCATGCCGGAAACATCGACGCCTTTGTAGTAGTGCAGGTCCCCTTGCTTGTATAATCATTCTGTGGTGGGTTCGTGTTCATAGATCAGTTCTCTTTCCTCTCTTCAGTTCATCCTCTCTTTTATCATCACTCTCACAGTAGCAAACGCAGTATTACAGGCATTCTCAAATCAAGCTCCTCTCTTTCGTCTTCTATCTATTCTATCGACCTCTCTCATCAGGCTTCCGGTCTCTGTCATCAAGCTCCTCTCTTTCGTCTTCCAGCCATTCCACTAACCTCTCTCGTCAAGCTTCTCTCTTTTAGCGCTCTCGTCCCTGCCTTTGTCAGAAGATGGCCTTAGAAGCAGCGCTCCTCTCCCATTTTCTCTCTCACTTGTCTCTCAGAAGTGTCATTATCTCTTTGAGAATACATAAAAATCTACTATCTCTTCAAGAGTTATCTCTACCTGATACTACGCTTTTTCTTCTACATCTCACATATCTGGAGCGAACGAGGAGCATGATTTCTCTGTGTTTCTCCGATCTGAAATGCGTGCTTCAGGCAGAGAAGTGCAAAGAAGGGAATAACACAGGGCGTCCATATTCCCGGTACCTCACTTCAGATCTCCTCAAGCATCCCTTGACATCCATATTCTTTTCTGATAAGATACTTGTAAGTAAATTATTACTTACACAAGAAAGGATCGAAGATGTCGCAAGGAATGAGAAGAGAACGGAACGCGGCCCGCACACAGGAGATTATCCTGCAAGCCGCGGCGGAAACCTTCGCAGAGAATGGCTTTGATGGGGCTCGCATGGACGTGATCGCCAGGCGAGCAGGGTATAATATCGCGCTGCTGTTTCGCTACTTTGAGAGCAAAGAAGGAATATACCGGGCTGTCATAGAGCGCCTGCGCAATCAGGAAAATGATTCCCTCGGGGAGCTGATCGCCCCTTTTATCAATGACGAGGTCGCCCACCGCGATCCCGAAAAAGTGCGCCGCTTCCTTGAAATTTGTGCGTCCTGGTACTTCCATCTCGCACATCGACATCCCTATCTCCTTCGATTGCTTAACTGGCGTATTGGAGCACCTGGAAGCCTGTTCCCGAATATTCCCGCGGCAAACCTGGAGGTTGAATGGGGCGAGGCCGCAGTAGCTTTTCTTCGGAAGGCGCAGGAAGCTGGATTGATCCGCCCGAACCTCGACGCACACCTGATTATCATGAATATGTTCTCGTTAAGCATGCTGGCGATTCAGTCCTACACACAGCAACAATTGACCACACAAAAGTCTCTCGAAGAGCTGTGTGACTGCGTTGTAGAAATGGCGCTTGATGGCGTATTCCCACATGCAGATAAAGCAGAATAGGAGCAGAAAAATATGCATACCCCCGCAAACCGACGCATTCTCATCTCAGGGGCAAGTATTACCGGCCCCACCCTCGCCTACTGGCTCTCTCGCTACGGCTTCCAACCAACCATTGTGGAGCAAGCACCCACCCTTCGTGAAGGAGGGTACAAAGTCGATATTCGTGGAGTCGCTATCGATGTGATCGAATGGATGGGGCTTTTGCCCGCCATTCGACAGGCCAGCACGCAGATGAAAGGCGGAACCTATGTTGACAGCAGAAAGCGACCCGTTGCCTCTATTCCCGCTGATATCCTCAATTATCGCGAGGGACGAGATGATGAGGTCGTACGCGGAGACCTCTCACGCATTCTCTACGAGCACACGCGCGACGATGTTGAATACCTGTTTGGCGACTCCATCACAGCTATCGAGCAGCATGAAGATGGCGTGCAGGTCAGCTTCAGACACGCGGCACCACGAACGTTTGATCTCGTGATCGGCGCGGACGGGCTTCACTCCAATGTACGAACGCTTGCTTTTGGAGACGAAGCGCAGTTCATCCGCCACCTCGGAGCCTATGTCTCCATTTTCAGTACGCCGAACTTCTTTCAGCTCGATCACCACGAACTCTACTATCCATTGCCCGGAAAGATCGTCGGCAGCTATAGCTGCACACGATACGGAGGATGCGAAGGCATTCTTCTACTTTATGTCACCCCAACTCACCTATGACTATCGGGACTATCAGCAACTGCTTTTGTTGCTGGTCGAGCAGTTTGCGGGCGAAGGTGGCATTGTTCCACAACTGCTTGAGGCGGTATGGGATGCCCCTGACTTCTACTTCGATTCACTGAGCCAGATACATATGGATCGCTGGTCGACAGGTCGAGTAGTGCTTGCAGGGGATGCCGGTTATTGCGCATCGCCTGCCTCTGGTCAGGGAACCAGTTTGGCCCTGGTAGGAGCCTACGTCCTGGCGGGTGAGCTGGCCGAGGCTCATGGCGATTATCGAACAGCATTTGCTCGCTATGAAGACGTGCTGCGCGGTTATGTTACAGCGAACCAAAATCTGGGCGCGCAAGGTGTCGGGGATAGCATCCCACGCACGCGTATAGAGATCGGACTGCGTACCTTGATGCTTCGGTTGCTCTCGCTCCTGCCTCGTCAGCGCTCCCTTGTCGGAAAAATGTCGCAAGCCACACAACAGGCAGCGAACGCCATCAAGCTCAAGCACTATTAGAATTACATTAGCATGTACATATATATGTATGTCTTTTTGACAGCAACAGGCATATGGAACAGCTCGTTAGATGTGTCTGTTCAGTCGCGAAAGAATGCGGCCAACACGGGGGCCAGCACCTCCGCCGAAACTGTGTGTCTGCCCATCACGTGAGCTGCGGCAACGCCTTCGCGACGGTCCGCACCGCGTCACGCATGGAGGCCGGGCTCGCGCTTCCGTCCAGCACAAGCGTGGGAATCGTCACCCCTGCAAGACGCTCAACAGGGATTGCGCCATTTCCCAAAACAGTAAAGAAGCTTCTCAGATCTTGCTTTTCCCGTCTCCTCCCATACAGTGCCCGCCTTGACGGACAGGCAGAAAAGGCTGTATACTCCCTTCCAGGAGCATTATATGCACGTCAAGGAGGATGATCATGCCGGTTGAAACGGCGGGAGGCTGTCCCGTGGTTCTTTTGCCCACGGGTGAACTCTGCCCTTTTTACGTGCATTTTTGCTGAGAAGAGATACGAAGAGCAACAGAAAAGACCGTGGGTATCAAGAACCTGCGGTCGCTTGCTTTTTGGGCTGTCCTTTCGGGTTCTGATGCCCACAGAATCAGGAAGGAGACCACATGATGTGGAAAGGTACACTTGTCTCAATCCATATTGCCGATACAGCGGGGGCGCCCATGAAGCCGCTTCGCTCGGTCCGTGCCGTCGCGGGTAAAGGGCTGGAAGGGGATCGCTACTGCAAAGAGGAGGGCTTCTACTCATGGTTTCGCGGCCCTTTACGCGAGATCTCGCTGATCGAGGCCGAGGTCCTGGAGCGACTGGCGCAGGATCATCACATCCAGCTTGAGCCCGGCGAGACCCGGCGCAATCTGGTGACGCAAGGTGTTCCGCTCGGGCATCTGATAGGGCGGACCTTTCGCGTTGGCGAGGTGTTGCTGCGTGGCGTCGAGATCTGTGAGCCATGTCAGCATCTTGTCGAGGTCACAGGGAAGAAAGCGCTACTCTCATCGCTGATTCATCGTGGCGGCCTGCATGCTCAAATTCTCACTGATGGCCTGCTCACTATTGGAGATGAGATCGCGCCAGAAGCCTGACGATACCACCTATAGCACACATCAGACAGGGAGAGATAGTGACTCACAATCCTCTCTCCCGTCTCTTTCCACAAGCGAGATGCTGATAAGCCAGCGCCAGAGGCCAGGCTATGCCGTCACACCGCCTTCCAGATGCGCCTTAACGCGCCGAAGATACTCGTCATGCACATCACTCTTTTGAAAACTGGATAGGCGCTCCGGTTTCAGTTTCGCCTTTGCATCGGGTTGGAGCACCGTGACCATGTGTCGGCTAAAGCGCGTCTCCTCCCCCTGCTGTACGAGAGTGTAGGTAATCACACACTGCTGAACCAGTTCGGACCCGCCCGACAGGCTGATTTCCCAGAGATGAGGACGCTCCGATTTCGTGACCTCCCAGAGCACAGGAGTGCCCGAGGAGTGCCGCCCGGGATGCCGAACCACCTCGACAAAGCGAGAGCCAATCGTTTCTGGATGGTTGGTATCACCTCCAACAGCGATCGTGTCAGGATGCAGGCCCGGCCAGTTCGCAGGCGTCGAGACAAAGTCGTAAATCTCTGCGGCTGGACGCTTGATCTGAATAACCGAATCGACAGTGTATACCTCTGGCATACGTTCTCCTCCTCTCACATACCTGAACGCCTTTTTCAATCAATGACGGAAAGTATTACACTATAACTAAAGCAGTATATCATAGCAAAGCAGGGGAAGCAATCAGAAGGGGAGAACAAGCAGGCATATTCAGGGGGAAGGCTTCACCTGAAGGAATAAAGCGGACGTTCCGCCTGCTCCAGAGGCCAGACGACGCGCCTCTGTCCCTGCTGCCACTGCACAAGGACAATCTGATGACCAACCTGTTTCCCTTGCTCAAGGCGAAAGGCGCCGAAAAGCGTTCGACAGGTCAGCCTCTGAGCAGCAGCTTGAATCAGCTTCTCATCGGGATTGCCGGTCTCACGCAGACAACGAGCATACACGATACCCGCGGCAAACGCCTGGGCGGCTGCATAGGGCGGATCGCTTCCCACCTCCTGCCGATACCGCGTAACAAACCATCTCGCGTCGGGCCCCTCATCAGGCTCAAGGGCAGTCCTCGCGACCCATTGCGCAGGCCCGAGCAGCCCTTCACGCTGTTCTGGCGTTAACACCTCCTCGACCCCCGCTCCGACGCATCCCACAAAGCGCCACGCTCGCTCACGCACCTGAGAAATGATAGCCTGCTCATCGGCGAAATTCCCGACCACAAGCAGGCACTCGGCAGGTGGGATCAGCCCAATACGCGCGCTTGCCTGTCCGGAAGGAAAAGCGACACTTTGCACGCTCATCTGTAGGCGCTGTGCCTCTTCTTGAGCACCTGCCGCGACATCGCGTCCGAAGCCTGTTGTGCTATGAAACAGCGATACCGTTCGGAGCGCCGGGTACATGGTATGGAGCGCCCGCAGCCCGCTTGCAAAGTACATGGAGGCAGGCGATAGCACATTGATGACATGAGGGAACTGAGCCAGCCGCGAGTTCGCCCCGCCATGATTCCAGATCAGCCGCGTGCAGGAGCGAGCAACCCGCAGCATCGGGCCACTTCCGTAGGGACCAAACACGACATCGGGATAGTTGCTGAGCATCGCCTGTAGCGCGTCCGCTTCACTATCATAGACATCAAGTGTGACTCCGGTATAACCTGCCGGAAGCTGCGCGGCTTGCTTCGCCCACAAACACAGGGCGGCTGCACTGGCCCTTCCATAGAGCGCCAGCGGCCCGCTCAACGGCGTCACAAGTGCAGCACGTAATACGGGCATATGCCCCTCCTTTCGTGCTATATCCTGCGCCAGTACCCATATTCTCTATACGCAAAAGAGTCCCGGTCGGACTTCCGGGACTCCCCAGAATAAGGGTAGCGATGGGGGTTATCTCTTATCAGAGGGGCGATATCCTACCCGCTCCAAAAACGAACACACCACCTTCTCACCGTGCAAGAAATGGATTTTGTATGCATAGTATTTCTCTTCCAGCGCCGCACGTAAATAGGCCTCCCGCGCCTCCTCAAGCTCGTTGCCCTCGAATATGATGATGTCGCCAGCTTTGATAGTGTATTCAGGATTCTTGCTCGTCTGCTCTGGTTGCTGTTTCATGGCCCTCTCCCTCTGTCCTCACTGACGTATGGGTACAACACAACGAGAGATACAGATGTTTCTGTTGCTGTCTGGCAAATTGCTTGAGCATACTCATCAACTGCTCGAGCGCCAGCGGCTCAAGCGGCTCGCTATGCTTTTCAAACTCAACCCAGACCTCCGGGCTGCGCGGCTGTATCCAGGGATAGGCCGCGTAGAGGGCTTTCGGAACTCGATATTCCTTCAGCCAGCGCAGCCGATCCCGCACCATTGCGCCCCACGCCTTGCGCCGTTCCGGGTTCTCTTCCTGTCGATAAGCTGAAATCAGGGCGTGAAACTCCTGGATCAAGCCCTGAACAGCATCCTTCGCGATCTCAAGCAGAGCGTGCAATGGCATCTTCCATAAATACTGAAGCATCTCACACCTCTCCATCTGTCGGCACATACGAGACCAGCGTCTCCCCGTCCTCCTGCCGTAGCGTCTTCGGGATTACCCCCACCTTGAGGCACGCCCGCGCCAGCATCCGGTTCGTCGCTTCCTCCCCAATTCGCGCATCGAGCAGACGCACACATTCACGCAACAACGCCTGTGACTGCTCAATCTGCTTGAGGTTCTCCCGAATGCAGGTGAAGATTCGGTAACATTGTGCCCTCAACGCCTCAACTTCGATTTCTGTACTCACGGTCTATGAACCTCCTCATCAGCTACACAGAACCCACGAACCAAATGTCCAGGTAGCAAAAGATGTTTCACTGTAATGGTCAAATTATAAGAGAAATATATACATAAGATGGTTATATATGGTAAAATGTTATTAATTTAACAAGGTGCTTATTACATCCTTGCAAAACGAGATATCTCGTTTTATGATGAAAGGGAGCTTGTATGGGTCGTTATGAGGAATTAGGCAGGATTATTAAGAAAAGGCGACTTGAATTGAAATATACTCAAGGAGAAGTCGCACATATGTTAGGCGTCTCGCGGCCTTATGTCGCCCGTATGGAAACGGAGGGTTACGGTTTGGACTCTGTTTATACCCGAAGACAGCTTATCACGATTCTTGGATTAAGCCCGGTTCTCCTGGGGCTCGCACCAGACGATAAGCCGACTGCTCGCTATATTGACGTAGAAGTGGCCCGCCATACGCTCCACGTGCATCGGGAGGCCTACTTTTCCGGCGGAAATGTGGGGGGAGTTGAGGGAGTGCGCTTAATGATAGGACACCTACAAGAGTTTCAGCAAAACAAGGAAATACAGGAGGTTCTCGCACAATATGGCATGCTCGGGCTCGATATCGCACGCGAGGCATATGACTGGCAAGCGATACGCGAATTTTCCGATCTCTCACTTACAATAATAAAGGATCTTCATAATCCTTTGTTAGAAGCAACCTGTCGTATACGTCTGGCAGATGCTTACTATGAACACTACAAGTTTCAAGAAGCGAACCAAATAATTAGTCAGGTAAAGCTACCTGATACATTGCCCCGGGCTGCACTCAGTTCTGTCTATCTATGTATAGCAAGAACTGCCGCCGCGGAAAAGAAAAATTACTGGAATGCTCTGGACAAAGGCCTTACGATTGCACGAAAAGCAAACGACAAAGATGACACCGGCTGGATCAAGCCCACAGTGGAGTTCGCACACTTGCAGGCAGCTCAAGCCCATGCACATGCCCGTGATCCCGAACTACATGACGCGCTGGATATCGCTATGCATACTGATGCACGCTATACCCGCCGCCTGGCTATTCTCGATACCCTTGCCGCTCGCGCTGCTCTGCTTGACAAACAACCTGAACTGGCTGCCGGAGCGCTTGAAGCCGCCTTGCAAAAAGCCGTAAGCATCCGATCTATGCCCACCCTTGTCTTCATTGCTGAAATCGTCCATGCGCTTTCCCTCACCTCCTATGGCCGAACCATCGAGGCAAAGAAGCTTAAGTTGCAATGTGACGCAGCACTCGAACAGTTTCACCTGACGCTTCCCGCAGGAGTGTTCAAGCAACCGTAGAGGCAGAAGCGCTTCCCATCATCGGCTAGCGCTTCTTTCACCGCGAACCAGACATAGTTTGCATGCAGTCAATAGGAGAGCAACCAGTGCATAAACGTTGGTGGGAACGTCTTGAGCAGTTTAACAGGGTTCCCGTAGATGAAAAAAGACGTTGGCTTATTCATACGCTTCTCAATATTCCGCCTGCTTACCTGGGTCTGCAATCACTGTCCAACCTCAATGAGCTACAAACAATCTTCCAGCCAACGCCGGGAAAACTTCCCCCAGTGAATCTGAACCTCTATAAAGAGCGACTCCTGTCTTTCTGGCAAAATCCCTATGTCCCTTTTGATGAGCCTCTTTCGCTCATCTATGCCTTGCAGGATTATGCACTCTATCATGATGCAAGTGACTCGACGATGAGGCTCCTCTGCGAATACCTGATCGCCGTTGCCAATATGCAGCGGGCGCAGGGCTACCTCACATCAGCAGAAGCCTCCACACAGAAAGCGATCCAGCTTGCAGAAAGGCGTGACTACCCTTCATTGCTGGCAAAGGCGTTCTATATGCAATCCTACATCCTTTGCGAGATGCACAGAGCAAGCTTTGACAGCAACCCAACACAGATGGCTCAGGCGCTGGAATATGCAGAAAAAGCGCTGCACATTACCGAGCACTATGCAGTCCCGCCCCTGGTAGAAAGTGCCATTCGGGAGCGCTTTGCAACTGCCTTAAGCCTCTCTCCGCGTTCTCATCGTGATCTCTCTGTAGCCAGACAACAAAACGATCTGGCACGACTGATAACAGAGCGGTATCAGAGCCAGCACGACGAATACCCGCTTTTCCATAGAATCGACCAGAGCTGGCATATCATTGGAATTGCCCATATGCACCTTGCGATGAAAGAGCCAAAGACAGCGCTTACCATCCTTAAAGCAATGCCACCTGCACAGCCCGGGATGCGGCGCTTTCTGACAGCAAAGATCAAGGAAGCAGAGGCAACCATTCAAGCAGGATATCTCGATGAAGGGCTGACTATTGCTGAATCAACGCTCTCAACCGTGAAGAACTCACCATTGCACCTGATTCGGCTGCACAATCTTTATCAAGACTTGCGCAATGATGACCGCTATACCCGCGAACCAAGCGTGATTCAGTTTGGTTTCCGACTGGTCAAAACCCATCGCCCTGACCTGTTTCAGTGAGCCATATCAGATGTTCTCAGTGTCAGGCAGGCAGAGCTGCATCATCAAGGCAGGCGAGGAAGCAGCCCATAGAGCCGCTTCCCGCATTGCAGCCTGCTCAAGACTACTTATATGTAATATCCCAATGGTTGGATTCACGGGCATAAATGCGGTCAGCGCCATCGGTATAGAGCTTTGCGCCATCGCCCCGGGTGCCCGCCGCCTTGAAATGGCCGGTAATATAGTTACTCACACAGGAAGTCGGCTGAATATCAAGCTTATAGCCGTTCCAATGCGAATAGGTGCCGCTTGCGTGTCCTGTCTCGGTGCCGCCAGTAATCGTAATCGCGCAGCCGCTCTTCTGCTTGAATGCTATAATCTGCTCGATCGTATTGCGGCGTACCTGTTCCAGAGATGTACAATTTGAGCGATTGCGGTCGCTGCAATTGCCCGAAGACACAACAGAGATTCCGTTTGCCCGCAACATAGACATCGCCTCACTGTGGGTCAGCTTCGTCGAACCGTCGCTCCCGCCACCGGCAATCAGCCTGTTCCACGTGTCGGGGCCGGCAATCCCATCAGCGCTCAGGCCGCTCTTGCTCTGGAAGCTCTTGACTGCTGCTTCGGTCGCCGCGCCGAACGCACCATCAACGGTCAGGCTTGCACCATGTGCATTCAGTTGACGCTGCAAGGCCGTGACCGCAGCACCGCTACTGCCGCTTCTGAGAGTCACAATGAGCTTGCTCCACGTGTCGGGGCCGACGATGCCATCAGCGCTCAGGCCATTCTTGCTCTGGAAGTCCTTGACTGCTGCTTCGGTCGCCGCGCCGTAGATCCCATCTACATCCAGCGAATAGCCGCGCTGGCGCAACAAATACTGGATGCTCCGTATGTTTTCGCCGCTGCTTCCTTGCCCGTAGGTCGGCCAGCTTGCCGCCCTGGCGATATCAGTCTGTGTCGATATCAGGAGCGTGACCGCCAGAAGCCCCACGCAAAGAAACCCAGCCCAACCCCAATGTTTCAGCAGTTTCTTCATTCCGGTTCCTTTCCGTCTGATTGCTTGAACGACACATTCACCGTTCATTTCATACAGAAATGACAGGTCTACCCATTTGATTCCTCATAACCTCTCTTCCCTCACTACATTCTTTCAATAGAAGAAAACGACATGCACCCGTAGTGCACCCATCCAGTATAAAACATCTTTCCCAATTTCTCACGTAAAAGGCCAGAAGGTACCAGCCCACCACTCCGCCCGAATGGAAATAATGGTCTGTGTCTCTGAGCAGCAAGCAAGCAGATGAGTACACGGCATATTCTCATCCTGAAAGGAGTACGTCCGGTTGTCGCCTCTTCACCTGCGACAAAGCAAAGAGGCGAAACCTCTGAACCTCAAGCCGGAATATGTTCCTTCCGAGGAGGCGTCGCGGAGGTATGAACGCACTGCTGACGTGCAAAGCCGTGATGCCAGATGCTTCGGGGATACTCCACCTGCTGGTGACATTGTGGGCACTGGCGATTCTCAAGGAACCAGTGTTGCAGTTGCATGACCTTCATCCGCTTCTCTTCTGACAACGAGAGCACCGAGATCAGTTCGGGAAGGTGGCTTCCCCAGAAGGCCCGCTGATAGGCATACTTGGTAAAGTTCACCAGCACGCTTCCCGTGCGGTTGACAAGCATTTGTTCTCGTTCGGTGAACCAGGCCGTTAGCGCACCGGCAGGCAGAGCAAAGGGGTCAATATCCAGGATTTCCAGCAAACAGACGAGCTGATACATCATCACGGTTGCAACCTTTGAACGCGTGCGCACGTTGGCAAAGAGGTGTAAGCAGGCCTCAAGCTTCTCTTCAATCCGCTGCACCAGCGCATCGACGTCAACGATAAACTCGTCAAGACTTCCCTCCGCCAGCCGATTCAGACGATAGGATTCCAGTTGTGTGAAGTAGGGAGGCGTTGAGAGCTCCATTGTCACCGGATACATGCCCGCCTGCACAGGCTCCTTACGCTCTCGCTTGCCCCCATAGACTTCAGCGAAAAAGGGATGCTCGCTGATCTGTCGAGCGACGGCAAGCGCCTTACTTTGATAGCTAAAGAGCTTCTCGGCATAGGTCAGAATCACCTGGTTTTGCAGGTTGCGATAGGTATTGCGCAACAGGGCGTCGGTGTAGTTCTGAAGCACCGCGAAACGAAGTTGATAGGAGAGAAAGCGGTCTTGTTCCTCCGCAGAGAGAGACGAAAAGGCGCGATTGCGATAGAGCAGCCGATTATCCAGAAAGTCATAGATGGTCGTCAGGCGCTGGCGTCCATCCAGCACATACAAGTGGTTGTCAGCGCGAAAGGCGACCAGTTCGGGAAGGTAGAGCCCGCGCAAGATCGTCTCGATCAGGGCGTTTTTCAGCGGACGTGACCATACTCCTCCCCGTTGAAAATCCGGGAAGTTAAAATAGTAGTCTCGATCAGCCAGGAGAGCGCGAATACTGACCGTTTCTGGTATGTGTCTGATTTGATCTTGGCTCATAAAGCCTCCTTCTATGTTTATTGTCTATCGTACTCGGTAAGAGGGCAACTGTCAATAAAAAGGAAGAAGGTACGTATTCTCCAAGAAGAGACACAAAGAGGAGAGAAAGTATATAGAAATATGCACAAAAAGCAATATAACGTATTTCCCTGAACCGAGCAGCAGCCGAAGCACTCGTCCAATTCAGCCCAAAGTGCCCTCTTGTTCTGCTTCCCTTTTCTCCTCTCCAGTATAACGAGGACTCACACGGCATAGATCTAAACAGCTCGATCAAAGCCAGCAAGAACTTCAAGGTAAAACCCTCATTTGCTTCTAGAGACTTCCCCCCCTGGTAGAGCTGAAAGAGCGTCACAAGCCCGGGAAAACCCTCAAGGTGGGCATCGGTGTTGTATAGTAGGACCAAATCACTAAAATAAAGGAGAACAGGATACATGCCTCAAGCCCAATTGCATGATGGAAACCTGATCGAGTTTGAGCTTCATGGAGAAGGGCCAATGCTCCTCTTGCCTCTCAATCCAACCCCCATCGAGGGAGCGCAAGCCGAACAGATGCGCCAGTATGGCACAGATCCGGCTCTGGGACAATCCTTCATTCGGGGCCTGCGAGACCTCTTTCGCCTGGTTGTCTTCGATTATGAGGGACATGTGTTGAGCACGCCAAAACCGGATACACTGACGCCTGACAATATCGCCGCTGATTTTCTGGCCGTGGCCGACGCAGCGGGGGCCGATCGGTTCGCGTACTACGGGTACTCGTGGCTTGCGGTCGCCGGACTACAGCTTGCGATCCGTACCGATCGGCTCTCAGCGCTCATTCTGGGTGGTTATCCGCCACTGGATGGACCATACAAGGAGATGATGGCCGTCACAACGGCAAGTTATGATATCGCACGTGGCGTTCGCCCTTCACCTGATGATGAGTGGTCATCTGGCTCTCTTTCTGAAGAGCAGACGCGTCAGTTTGTCACCCTCTATAAAGAGCTACAAAGCTTTGATGATCGGGCCATTCAAGCGCGGTTAACCTGCCCACGGCTCAGTTTTGTGGGATCAGCAGACACCATTTCCTATAACGAGAACTGGGGAAATGTCGTTGTGGACATCGCGGGACCGGTACTCCGCGAGAGAACAACCCTTCAGGCGCTCGGTTGGGACGTAGAGGTGCTGGAAGGCCTGAACCATATGCAGGCGATGCAGGCAGAACATGTGGTGTCGGTCATTCGTTGCTGGTGGCAAGCAAAGCAACTACACAGGCAATAGCTTGCTGGCGCTCATCCAGTTTGAGGGATGGGCGCTTGCTTTTTCTCTTCTATAAAGAAAAGCCGACTTTTCGTGGCATTTTCCTCTTGACCTGGTGCGCGCTCTAGCTTTTATACTACCAGGGTAATCAATCTCAGTACAGCAAAGGAGAGACATAGATATGGAAATCACAGGTCAAAAAGTCATTGTTGTCGGAGGCAGCTCAGGAATGGGGCTTGCCGTTGTACGAGCTGCGCAAGCCCGAGGAGCGCACGTGATGATGGTTGGTCGTACGGAAGAGAAGCTCAAACAGGCACTTGAAACGCTGGAAACCCCGGAACGTGTCACCCCTATCACAGCAGATATCACACGCGAGGAGGATGTGCGAGCCCTCTTTGAGGCGGTCGGCCCCTTCGATCACCTGGTTGTGACAGCGGCAGGCGACCTGAGCTACCAGCCCATCAAGGAGGTAGACCCCGATAAAGCGCGCCGCATCGTCGATTCCAAGCTGATCGGAGCGCTACTTCTTGCCAAACATGGAAGCACCTCTATCAACTCGAAGGGCTCCATCACGCTGACGGCCGGGATTGCCGCACAGCGCCCGCTGCCAACTGGCCTGGTTGTAGCGGCAGTGAATGGGGCGCTCTTCTCACTCACCTATGGTCTGGCGATTGCGCTGGCTCCGGTCAGGGTGAATGTGCTTTCGCCAGGTTGGGTGGATACTCCTGTCTGGGACGTGATCGCAGGTGCCAATACACCGACGATGTTCGCACAGATGGCGCAGCGCCTGCCGGTTGGGCGTGTGGGCCGTCCGGAAGATATTGCACATGCAGCCCTCTTCCTGATGGAGAACGAGTTCACCACCGGGACCATTTTGCCGGTCGATGGAGGACATCGGCTCGTCTAGCACGCTTGCGGCGCATGAAGAAGGCTTCTGTCGCGGGGCCTTCTCTTCCCTGTGCCAGACGAGCGACTTTCCCACGTCCTGCCAGGCACGCAGGAATAGAGACGATATTCTATGGTCTGCTACTTCTAGAGCCGCCGGAGAGATGCCCCTTCCCTTTGAGCAAGTCCTGTGATCTCGTTCTCTATTGCTCCCTTGCGGAATGCTGGAAGGACCTCCTCAGTCAGACGTTGCAATTGAAGTGGCTCTTCAGGCCCGATGATGCGGAGCACAAACCATGTGACACCCGCGTCTACATAGCGTTGCAGGCGCTCAATGCAGACCTGTGGCGGGCCAAAGATCGTACGTCTCTCGACCTCTGCCCGTGAGAAGTTGTACATATAATAGTCGTCAAGAAATTCCTTGCTCTCACGAAATGCAACCTGCTCATCATCACGCAGGTTGACATCAAGGTAGAGCGAGGCGACAAAATCAGGTCCCGGTTCGCGTCCCATCTCGCGAGCATATCGCCGAATGTCTGCCAGGTTGTCAGCAAAAAGCTCGGGCGGTCGATTCAGCGTCATCCAGCCGTCGGCATACCGTGCAACCCGCTGCAAAGCTCGGGCGGTCATCTTCGGCTTACGCGGATCGGTTGCCGTCGAGATCCAGATGGGCAGAGAGCGCTGAACAGGACGAGGCAACACAGTGACATCTTGAAACGAGGTATACTCGCCCTCATAGCTGGCCCGCTCCTGGGAGGCGGTCAGGCGCATAATGTCAATTGCCTCTTCCATTCGGCGCATACGTGTGGCCGGGTCAATCTGGAATGTCGCGAACTCTTCGGCAAACGCGCCACCGCCAGCGCCACCCGCTCCCTGACTGGCGTTGAAAATGGTGCGTCCTCCCGAGAGCACATCCAGACTGAACCATTGATATGCAAGCTGCAATGGGTTTCGTAGCGGCGTACTGGTAAAGCTGGCCGGACCGAGCTTCACACGCTGTGTTGAGACAGCCAGCGCACTCAAAAGCATCAGAGCATCCAGGCGGGGCTTGGCAAAGATCGAATCTCCAACCCAGATAGATCCCCATCCAGCCGCTTCAGCCTTCTGAGCAAGTTGTATCAGCTCGCTGACGGTTGAATTGCCAGTCACGATATTTCGATTGGAAAGCACTAATCCAAATTGAGGAGAATCTGACACGGTTCTCTACCTCTTTCATCTTTTGCTCACACCATAGCAGCAAATAAGTAGAAGAAACAGAGTTCTCTGTTACTGGTAGTCTGAGTACCAGGCAATAGAAAAGAAAGAGAGTATAAAATAATAAAGTATTCATGATATCTTTTTCTGTTACAACAGCTACAGAGGGGAGCAGATACGTCTTTTGCTGTAACACATCCCTTGCCTATAGAACGATTTCACCTATCAGATTCCTCATCTTCTCAAGCTTTAAAAATAATCTTTCGCGTTAACATCATAGAAGAAATAATAGTAGAGTAATGAAGATGAAAAAAATAGTACTGTCATGCTATGACTCCTGAAGACATGTTGCTTTATGCTACAATAATAGAAGTGAATAACAAACTTTACACAGGAAATGAGGTAGTATGTGCGGTTGGTTATGGTAATAGATCACTCTCTAATAACACGTAAAATCGTTAAAATCAGTTTATCCCGGGCAGGATACGATGTTGTCACATTTGCAGACTGTATTCAGGCATATAAACGTATCAATGAAACGCCTCCGGATCTCCTCCTGATCGGCACCGAGTTTGAAGGGATGAATGGATACGAGTTTGCCCACCTTCTCAGGGCCCACCCTGAGTTCGCGAATCTACCGCTGCTCTTCCTCGCTCGCCGTGGAGGCCTGGTTGAGCGCTTCAAGGCCCGTATGGCAGGTGGAGTCGGAATTGTGACAAAGCCGCTGATTGTACGCGAGCTTGTCGCGCAAGTTCAAAAAGTGCTCGATGAGAGAGCAGAGCACCCGTTAGCAGATCTTCCGACGACACATCTTCCATCGATTCCTGATAATACAGAGAACACACAATAAGCCGCGTCTTTCTCTTCTCAGAGAACACAGCTTCTCTTCAAAAATTGATTGCTTGATAGAGTACAATTGAGCTATGGTCGCTAGCAGAGTACGAAAAAGGATGCAAAGTATGCAGCAAAGCAAGAACATACAACGCCGAAAAGAACTGGGTCAGTTTCTCCGCACTCGTCGCGCACGCCTGTCGGCTGAGCAGCTTGGCCTTCCGAGAGCGCCCCGCAAGCGAACGCCCGGATTGAGACGCGAGGAAGTGGCTGTTGCAGCAGGGGTCAGTACAAGCTGGTACACCTACCTCGAGCAGGGACGTGACATTCACGCCTCTCCAGTGGTCCTGAGCAGCCTGGCAGACGTCCTTCGGCTTACCGAGGATGAGCGTGAGTATCTTTTCACGCTTGCAGATCAGCCCCAGGAGCCGGGATACAGGCAATCTTCCCTATCCACCTATCAACGAGTGCTGGATAGCCTCGGAGATATCCCCGCAATGCTGACCAATCCTGTCTATGATGTGGTTGGCTGGAATCGCGCGGCACGGCTGGTCTTCGGCGATTTTGAGTTGCTTCCCCCCGAAGAACGAAATATTCTCAAGCTGCTCTTTCTCACTTCTCCAGCAAGCAAGCGTATCACCTTGTTCGAGGAACAGGATACATATGCGAGAGAAGTTGTAGAAACGTTTCGGAAGCGTATCATGTCCGCGCAGGATACGCCCGAGATCCACAATTTTATAGCGCGGCTTCAGCAGGAGAGTCCCCGTTTTCAACATTACTGGGCACAGCACAACGTTCGCTCAAGTTGTGACAACACAAAACAGCTCTCTCATCCTCGGGCAGGCACCCTGACGCTTGAATATGCGAAGTTTCAGCTTGTGGAACAGCCCGAAATTCGCTGTCATATGTACCTTGCAGCCGATCCCGAAACGGCACACAGGTTACGCCAGCTCCTGCATACAAGCGCTCAAGAGGAAGCTCTGCTCATTTCTGGCTAAGCGCTCCCTTCCCTACGCTCCACCCTTTTAAGCGGCTCAAAAACTTTACAATGAAGCGGAAATTCGGTAGCATAAAAGAAGAGAGCGTTTTTGTAGAATGTGCCTTATCGTTATTTAGTGGGGGTGTATTATGAAGGAGAATGAAGAGCCCATTTCTTCCCAGGACGAAATGGATGACGAAAATTCAATGTATCTGGCTCTTATTAACCATAAAGGTGATATTCGGAATGTTACACCTATTTCTCCTGGAACTCTTTCTACCGTGCAGGAGACGCTGAGACATTTGAAAGCAGTTCCTGTTACACCTGCCAAAAGAGCACGCCGGGTTCCTCCATTCCCAAGCGTCACCTCCAAACATACAACGCCACTTCCAGGAACCGAGCCATTCCTGATGATCACAACCAGTTTTGGCCCGAGCGTTACCAAGCAGCCAACACTCTGGAACGAAGGGGAAGGCTTCGACCTGCTCACACCGACCGGCAAATTGCGCATTGAGGGAAATACGGTCGGCGAGAACATTTCCTTACAGCATTATGTTGCGAGTGAGCTTGGCCCGGAAGGGTTGAAGGAGCTTGTCGGGCTGATCGATGTCTATCTGTCGCTAACGCAGGGGCAGGATCAAACCCAGAATGTTGAAGTAACAGCCAAGCAGGTGCTTCAGCGTATCGGGAAGGGCCGTCACGCCGATGATGACGACGAGCAGGCCCACCTGCTGAATACTGCCCTCTATCTGGCACGGACCTTTGTGATCGGGCGCACCTCCGCACAAACCCGCATTTCACCGCTGCTCATTCTAGAAAGCGCGACCGCTGATGAGTTTGGGACTGTGCGGCTACGTTATCACCTCGGGGTGGAGTTTTACGATGCATTATGTGGGCCGAAACCGAGCCTGTATCCGTTGCCAACACCACGCGTCATCGGCTATCATGGCGCAAAATCGCATCATGAGCTGATGCTGACATTCTTCCTGGGAAATCGGCTCGCGCAGGGCTCCTATTCTCTCTATTTCACCACTCTGTGCCTGCATAGTGGCCTGCTTTCGCATGACAAGCTGCTTTCGAGCAATAAAAACAGGATGCGCGACGCACAGCAGGTCATCTTCGCGATTATGCAGTTGGAGCGTGATGGCTTCCTGATCTGTGAACCGCACCCAGATGTCGATCTCATTCTTGCTGTTAATATCTTGCTTGGTACAGCTAAGGTTGGCGATCTGGCTCCCGCGCGTCAGGAGCAGCTTCAGGGTCAGCTCTCGGCTCTTCAGGGTTACACGAAGACAGAGCAGAAGACCAGGCGTCGTAAAGCGCTGCAACGCCTGCTGAACGTTGATGCCTCACGGGAGGAGCTGCGGCGCGAAAACCCTGAGTTTTGTACTCGCCTGGTCTTTCATCCCGGTCCCCAGTTCCTGGCGAAACAGAAAGAGATTCTAGAGAATCAGTCAGGGCTGATCGTTGTCGACGAAAAAGCGCCAAAGCGAGAGGGTAAGTAAGCTGCTTCCCTCTCTGCTTGCCTGCCTTGAGAGAGCAGAAGGGCAGGTATCGAGCGCTGCGAGACCCACTTTTTCACCAGCCACATGAAGAGTTAGCACCCCTCGCTGAAGAATTTCCTGCATCTTTTGATGATATTAATCCCCTTCGCTGAGGAATTAATCCCCCTCGCTGAGGAAAATGGCCCCGGTTAGCACCCTTCGCTGAGGAATTAATCCCCCTCGCTGAGGAATTTCTGATTCTTACATCCCTGACTTAATCCCCTTCGCTGAGGAATTAATCCCCCTCGTTGAGGGATTTCTGATTCTCACTTCCCTGACTTAATCCCCTTCGCTGAGGAATTAATCCCCCTCGCTGAGGAATTTCTGATTCTTACATCCCTGGCTTAATCCCCCTCGCTGAGGAATTAATCCCCCTCGTTGAGGAAATAGAAAAAGTGACATGACCCGAATAGTACTCTTGGGTCTCCGGATTAGCGCCCTTCACTGAGGAATTAATCCCCCTCGTTGAGGAAATAGAAAAAGTGACATGACCCGAATAGTACTCTTGGGTCTCCGGATTAGCACCCTTCGCTGAGGAATTTACACCCCTCGTTGAGGAAATAAGCCCCTTTTCTGATGCAGTTAGCACCCTTCGCTGAGGAATTTACACCCCTCGTTGAGGAAAATGGCTTTTTTTTGCTGAGAAAATAGCACCCTTCGCTGAGGAAATCTCGGATGAGCCGGCTTCCCGGGCCATTTCTACCACAGAGGAGCAAAAAGGGGTGATCGCCTCCCATATACATCGAAATAATTCGATTGAAATCGAGCTTCAGAGGCTGTACAGTGTAGTTGTGACACGGCGAACTGGTAAAAAAAAGTGCCCGCCGAAGATGGGCGGGCAGCGCAGTCTGTATACAACACACACGCAGTCTGTATACAAACCCTGTATACACAGTCTGTATACACAATCTGTGTAACACAAAACAGTCTGTAATCAGTATACAGGCTGCGCTCTCCAAAGTCAATAAATATCGGTCTATGAAAAGCAGGAGGGAAAACATGGAAGGGTTCCTTGGGTTGCAGGAGAGTCAGGAATATACAGAGTTACTGAATTATAGTCCGAATATAGAGCGCGTGCATGAATCGGTATTGCAGGTGGTCCTTTACATTTTTTCGGCATCGGATAAGCGAGCGGTAAATGGGCTACAATTTCTGGCGCATCTGCTCCATCTGGCCACGATTAAGCAGATGAGCTTGTTTTCTGACGAGTTGGAGGATGTTGCGGTTATCCGCGTTCCGAGCATCAGAGCGCTGTGTTACAGTGGAAAATACGACTGGAAATGGTGCTACGACACCACCTGTAAATATTTCTCGCTTTTGTCTCTGGCAGGTGTGCTATATCGCCCCACCTCTCAGAAGAGAGGGGAAGGCACTACGCTGTACTTTCCGCTTGGCGCGTACAGGCCACCAGAACATATCAACGTCGAGGTACTTGAGAACAGCCGCCCGAAGCTGAAAAAGAGTGGCGCTCTCAAGCGCATGACGAACGCTGAAAGCGTGTTTGAGCCCGGGCAGCTCAGCAGCGATCAGGCCGAGATTCGACGGAGCATGAAGAAAGTGGTCCAACTGCTCAAGCGCGAAGCTCCGGAGTCTGCTCAGAAGCTCGCGCAGGCAATCGCGAACATTCTGACCGATCATACCGCACGTGTTGTCAAGAAGCTAGCCGGTGAACCAGTGGGGCGAACAGAAGATGCTGCTTCCGAGGCAAAGACACAATCGGATCAGCCACCAATTGTTGAGACGACCATAGCCGAGCCGTGCACAGCAAAGCAAGCCGCACTCCCTGCGCCTGTCAGGCCGACTGATACTGTAGCTGCTGCCGTGCCGACAACCGAGCAAGCGGACGCTGTAGCTGCCATCGCTCCGACAATCAAGCAAGCTGACACTGTAGCGGCTTCCATGCAAACAATCGAGCAAGCGGATACTGTAGCTGCCATCGCTCCGACAACTGAGCAGGCTACCGAGACGAAAACGCCGTCCCAATGGCAGGAGGATTTCCCTTTCAGCATACCCGAGATTGAGGAACTCACCATCACGCTCACACCGGAAGAAGAGGTCACGTTGAGCAAGGCCCTTTCGCTCTACTTCAATAATGACGAATCGAAGATCGGACACTATCGGAAGCTGCTTCAGGAGGACGCGCAGGCGCTACACCTCGCTATTGTAGATTGCCTGATCCGCAGTCACTTCCCAGACTCAGGGCATCAGCGGGAACCGCTCGGCGGAGGATGGGTAACGCGCCAGTACAAGCGCTATCATGAAAAAGTCGGGGCTCTCCGAGAAATCGAGGCATGGGCTGACTGGCTGCTTGAGCGCGAAACAGGGCCGGCATTAATCCATGAATATATGCTGCTGGATGACATTCTCAAGCAGGTCGGACAGTGGCAGGATTCGCAGGGAATGACAGTCCGCAAGCGCCCGATGCCCGAAGAAGTGGTGATAGATCACTCCTACCTGCGCAACTTCTGGCATCAGAACGGGGCCCAGGGACTCCTGCTCTATGGTCATCTCTTTGTCGATGTCGAGGGTGATATTCTGCCAGCCGAAGAGTATGAGCAGCTTCGTCTGAACGCTCTGGAGGCCTTTGTCACCGGGGAAAAATCCGAAGAGCTCTCGGAGAGCATATGCCATGAACTCCAAACCTATGTGGACTGGGTTCAGCAATATGCCTACACGCTTGAGGAAAAAGCGGAACTGATGCAAAGGATCCCCCGCGAGGTATTCGACTGGATCGGTGCACTCAGACAGCAACTGAGCAATCAGCACTACAAGGTTCGGCTCCTCATCGCGCCTATGGACCGCCGCCACATCCTCGAGGTACTGAATCTGGAAGATATGCGCCAATCCTGGATACTCCGTTCTGCTGAGGACGTCGCAACCTTTATCAGGCAGCGAGAGTGGGAACAAGCTATCGCCGAGGAAGAAGAGGCTGAAGAAGGACGCGAGGGGTAGGAGGTATGCACCTTCCAGCGCCTCGTGAGGGGTCGAGTATGGTTCCAGGCCGGATTTCAGGCATCACCCGACCAGCCATTCAGACCATATCGTGATGTTCCTGCTCTCAGGGGTGAGCAGGTCTCTTGCGAGCGTTAACGGCTCAAAACGCCCGATTTTGGGGCTGTAGTCCTGCGCTTTCTGGGGTGTAAATATTCCTTCCCTTATACTGCCTGGAGAACGCGTTTCTGCGCCAGCCTTGCCCGGCTAACACACGATCCAGATCTTGCAGTATGCCTTCTGATCGCATCGCTCGTCGCTGAATTGGCTCTCGATCGAGCTGCCACTTCTGGATCTGCTTGATATGTCAGGCCTCGTAGAATGCGTTAAACATGAGCCTGCACAAGGGCTCGGCGATAGCGAGAACTATCGAAGGGAAAGAGCCCTGCAACCGACCAGCCAGGCAGATCCCCTTTCACACCACACCGATAGATTGTGCTTTCTGACTCCATCAGATAATAGTCACAACACGGCTCTCACTGTTTCTCCATATCCATCTGAGAAAGTAGTAGACTTGATACTGAAGCCGCTTCCCATGCTGCTTCATCTGCTTATGAAGATGGTAGACCCGATGCTCAACCCGCTTCCCACGCTGCTTCACACCTTCCTTCCAATCTCCCATGAGCGGAGGCTCGATAGAGTATCTGTTCTCGCTCCATTGAACTATCATCTGCCTGCGAAGATGGTAGACCCGATGCTGAAGCCGCCTCTCATGCTGCTTGAGCCACGTCCAGCTTATAGAAAGGGATATCTTCTCGCCTGAAGGGTATACTATTCTCTCTCCATTTCGTATACCTCTCCTTACGCCAGAGAGATAAGATAGAGCAGGGCTATGAGGATGGGTCTGCCTTCTAGATGAAGAATAGTATACTCTTCAAGTGAGGCCGGCGAGGCAACAGAGAACAGGTATGCTATTTCTCATCAATTAGCATACCCTTTCTGGATAGGAGGGAATGTGTGAGTGTTAAGGTATCACAATACCGAACACATTCGTATACTCTTACTCAGGCAGGCGAGCAGGGATAGTTGAGAAGGGTATGCCATATTATCGAGATAGCATACCCTTAACGCGTCTTATGGAAGCCGTCAGAGAATGGGTATACTTTCTCCGATCCAGTTCGTATACCCTTACTCCTCGTAGGAGTAAGCGATCTCTGTTGCTACAGGAGGGTAGCCCGTATGGGTCTACCATTTTTCGTAGACCCTGATTCGCCTCTGTTTTTAAGGAGATTCATAATATAAGTGCTACTTTCAGGTATCAATAATAAATATCTCATATTATTATTGTTTTTATATTTGAGATATATTAATAAGATATGGAGACTTATTCTGCTATTCTGATGCACAGAAGTATTCATTCCATATTTATGGCATTGGTCCATCAGTAGAGCAGCACATATAGCAGACTTGTATAGGCTCTTCGCCTTCTGGATAGGTTTCTCTGGTGTATCAGAGATAGAGATCTCCTGTCATGTGTGGCCTTTTCGTCGGGCTTCCCTGGCTCAGAGAGATAGAGATCTACCAGTAGACACGGGCCTCTTACTCGCACCCAATGATTCGGCTCCCGGAGGGATATCGCCTGCCAGCAGATACGACTCTATATAAAGAGCCTTTCCTTCTAAGCAAGCAGTCATGGAAACGTGTGAGGTTTCGGTCTACCAATATGAGAGACATCCAAACTGGCTGCTCTGGCTCGCGCAGGCTTTGAGTCTACCAATATGAAAATGGGATGTCGCCTGCTGGCCAGACATCCAGGCTTATGGGGATCTATTTGTGCATATGGGCCTGCAATCTGACTGAAAGCAAGCGAGAAGTGAAGATAGCGCTTCCTTGCTTCCAGCCATTTTCAGAGGAAGATAGTAGACCCGAACTGGAGCCGAAATCGAGGGAGAACCTGGCTATAGAGCACCCCTCTGCAAGATAGTAGACCTGATCTCAGCGTTTTCGTGAGCGAGAGACAAGCGGAAATTCATTGGTAGACCCTTATCCCGCTCCCTGTACGTCTGCTCTCGGTGAGGTCTACCTTTTGGAGCGATCATCCGCTGTAATATCGAGCAGGACCTCAAGGCCGATAAGAAGCTGCTTTAGCCGCTTTGTCGTTTGCTCAGGAACCTCTACAGGCAGAAAGCAGCCTTTGAGGGATTAGCGATCATGCAAACGAGGATTGTTCCTCTCTGTTGACCTTTAAAGGAGAGGGCTACATCCGCCTGTAGAGCTCACTTGTCCAGGCAGCCAGGCCAGGGAATCTAAGGGAGCCACAAGGAAAAGACCGAACCCCTGGCCCGTTGGGTCTACCATTCCGCAGCGAACCGGCAGACCCGCGCAACGCCTTCAGTGAATTCAGTAATTATCACTAATAAACGTTTCCCTAAAAGTTACTGAAGAGGATATAGTGAAACTCACTGAAGGCGTTTAGCAAGCTTCCAAACGAAGCAGATTTTTTCCTCTTTGGGAAGATCTTTCTCTAAATCGCCAAAAGCTCCCTCTGGAAACCCCTTCAAAATGGCCAAAAAAACGGCCTTTCTTCCCTTGCCCTATCCCTTGAATCCTTGAAACGCCAAAAAAGCCAAATAGAGGCCGTAGAAAGCATTTCCCGGTTAGCCGGGATGAAGCAGAGAGAAATGCAGTTCGGATCTACCTTCATGGTTCTACCTGCTTGCTCGCGTGAAAGAGCTCTACACGCAGCCCGGCATGCTGCCTTAAGCGATAGGGTCTACCTTTTTTCTGCCCTCCGCTTTCGGATATACTGGCCCCTGATTTCGGGTCTACCATTTTGACGCAATATTCTGATAGAACCGAGTTGATGGCCGAATAGTTGACAACCCAACACTTTTCGAGTATTTATAGTATAAAACTTTCTTAATAATAAGGAACAGTGTGCAGTTTTTCTGTCGCTCTTCTATACTTGATGCGATAGCAGTGAATCGATGCCGAAAAACGTCGAGGTGGTGAAATGAAGCGCTGCCCTCTTTGTTCTAACAGACGTTTTTCTTGAAAGGAGGGGCGTATGAAGCGAGTAGTGCAGTTTGATTTTGAGCTAGAGTTTACCGACGGCAGAAAAATACAGGGCCAGGGCTTTCGCCTGAATATCAGCGAGGACCGTATCAGCGATGAAGAGCTTGCTCGTCGCCTGGTCCAGAATAAGCATTTGTTGATGGTTGAACAGGTGCATATTCGCAATAAGCTTGTTTTTGAAGCTGAACGGAACAGTGCTTCTCAGGCGGTTTCAGCCAGAGGGAGAAAGCTGATCGATCTCAGCCATACCATCGAACATGGCACCGTGACGTATAAAGGACTGCCTGCACCCATTATTTGCGATTACATGAGTCGTGAGGAATCGCGGGCACACTACGCTCCCGGCACCGAATTCCAGATTGGAAAGATTGAAATGGTGGCGAATACCGGAACCTACATTGATTGCCCCTTTCATCGTTATGAGCATGGGAAAGACCTCTCTGAAGTCGCTCTGGAGCGGTTGGCAGACCTGGAAGGCATCGTCATTCGTGCTGACTATCGCAAGTCCCTGGCGATCGGTGTAGACTATTTCCGGGATAAAGATGTGAGCGGGCGTGCCGTGCTCGTGCATACTGGTTGGGATACTTACTGGAACACGGAACAGTACTTTGAAAATCATCCGTACCTCACGGCGGATGCCGCGACCTATCTTGTGGAAGCCGGGGCCTTGCTGGTTGGTATCGATTCTGTGAATATTGATGATACCAGCGGCGGTGAGCGGCCTGTTCATTCTACCTTGCTCAGGGCCGAAATCCTGATTGTTGAGCATATGTGTCATCTGGATCAGCTACCGGATGAGGGATTTACTTTCAGCGCGATTCCACCTAAGTTCAAGGGAGTTGGAACATTCCCGGTCAGGGCGCTGGCAATGCTCTACCCTGAGTAGAAGCAGGCATTATAGAGATCCTTGAGTCCTGACAGCGCTACTGGTATACTCTGTTCGGCAACTGGTTAATAGTTCTCTTTTGAGAACACGGGGGATTTTTGAGGATCTGGGAGTGCGTGTTGCTATCGCTTCCTACGCGGGGCCAATCCTTCCCTCGCGTTTCTGCGATCACAATGGCGTTGTTTTGCAGGATATACCCCCTTCTACTGCACCGCCAAAACTCACCGCACCATATCCCGGGATGTCGATTGTCAGCCAGGAATATACAGAAAAGGGGCCTACAGGAGCACCTCGCTTCGTGTTGTGGCTCTTTCGATGGCTCTACAGCTTCTCCGGGACGGATGTCAGCGGGAGCGAGAACCAGAAAGAGGCCCCTTTGCCTTCCTCGCTTTCCACACCAACCATGCCATGATGACGCTGGATAAGCGACTGACAGATGTAGAGACCCAGACCCAGGTCTCCGCCCAGTCTGCCCTGTGTTTTCAGATCCGTCGAGCGCTGGAAGCGGCTCCAGATCTTCTGCCTGGCTTCTTCGGAGAGGCCGGGGCCGTGGTCATGTACCCAGACACGCGCCTCATTGTCTGTGGCGGTAATCTCTATAGTCACAGGCTCCTCTGGCGGCGAATATTTCAGCGCGTTCGTAATATAATTGCTGAGTACCTGAGCAATACGGGCCGCATCTATATATACTGGTAGCGGCTTCCCGAGCAGTCGGAGTTCAAGCGGACGATCTGCAGCAGTGGAGCGCAGGTCTTCTACTGTGCTGCCTACCAGCTCATCCAGATTGACTGGTGCAAGCATCAATTCCAGTTTATCGATGGCAAGTCGAGAAGCATCAAGCAAATCTTCAATCAAACGATTCTGAACCCGGGTCTGCCTCAAGGACTGATCGAGTAGATGATCTGTACTGTGCAGAATAGCTGCAATATTGTCTGTGACTGGCTGCTGCGTACCAAAGCGTTGGAGACGACGGCGAGCCAGTTGCAGGCTTCCCGCGATGGCTGTCAGCGGCGTGCGAAGCTCATGACCGATAATACCAAGAAACACTTCTCGCTGCTTCTCAAGCTCTTTCTGTTTGGTAATATCCATTATCAGAGCAATATAATGCTGTGAACGATCCATATAAGCGGCTGCAACCAGGATCGGAACCCGATGACCTCGTTTATGATAGTATTCTTTTTCGTATGGCGGACAGACACCGGTCGCCCGACAGAGTGCATGCTTTTCCCGGTCCAGCGATCGATACTCAATGGGGGTCAGCGCGCGGAAATTGAGCTTGCCCGCTTGTAGCTCTTCGCGCGTCGCACCAATTAATGAGAGAAACGCATCATTTGCGTCAAGAATGTCATCTGCCTCTGTGCTGGAAGCGATACAGATAAGGTTTGCATCCGAGAGACGGCGTAGCATCTCGTCGCGCTCCCTGTAGAGCGACTCTATGTTCTTGAGTTCAGTGATGTCACGGTAATACAGCGCAAGATAGTTATCTTCTGGCAACACATAAACTTCAAACCATTGCTGTGTACGCTCGAAAAACATCTCGTAATTGACCGGCTGGCGCGTTTCCTGGGCCAGTCTCAGATACTGTTCCACCTCAGTGTGACGCAGCTCAGGGAGCGTCTCCCAGATACTTTTATGCAGGAAATTCTGCCTCAAGAGCCCGGTAATCTCCTCTGCACGCTTGCTTGCATACGTGCAGCGCCATTCGTTATCGATATGGATACAGCCATCTGCTACATGCTCTAAAATAGAGGTGACGTGCCTGTTCGCCTGCTGTAAAGCAGCCTCCATCTGTTTTTGCGTGGTAATGTCAAGGGCGATGCCGACGGCATAGAGTGGTGTTCCCTGCTGGTCAGTAACGAGGCTGCCTCGGGAGGCGATCCAGCGTTCTCCCTGAGTCTCGTCGAGCAGACGATAGGTTGCCTGGTAGTCTTCGCCTGTCCTCAGCGTATGCTCGATTGCCTGTTCGACAGCGGGCCGATCATCAGGGTGAATAAAGGCAAAAAACTGTTCTTCGCTGAGATGCGTATGTGCAGGTACATGAAGTAGATGCGCCATTCTGCTATTGACAACGCCATCGCGGTGTAGATGGCCCTGTTCGTCTCTGCGAAACTCCCACCGCCAGACACCGATATCAATCGCCTTGCGGACACGCCGATAGTATTCCTCAAGCACCTGCTCTCGTTGCCGCTGTGAGGTAATATCGTGATGCGCTTCCAGCAAAAAGAGATGCTCATTTCCCGAGATGAGCGAGGAGCGACAGGCCACAATGATGTGCTCACCACTTTTTGTACGGTGGAAGAGTTCCGCTTCCCAGGTGCTGTGATCGCGAAAGAGACACTGTTCCTCGTCTTTGTCCGCGTGGATCAGTTGGCGGTGAAGGAGCTCCCGCACATCCTGCCCAAGCGCCTCTTCAGCCGTCCAGCCATAGAGCGCTTCTGCCTGTTTGCTCCAAAAAGAAAGGCGGTACTGCGCGTCACAGACAAGCACGGCGTCCTGAAGGGTCTCAAAAAGAGCAGCCTCGGCTTTTGCCTGCCCGCTTTGCTCAGTCGTGAAAAGTGAAAAGAACCCGCTTTGCTCTACCATAGACCATACCTTATTCAAAGGGGACAACAGCATGCTTGATTCTCTCATACAGATTTCTTGAGTGTCAAGTATACATTCTCTTATTTATAGATGAGCTATTGCGCAAAGCTTCTTTCTCGCCTGATTTTGTAGAGTATTTGTAGAGCGGCGAGAGCACGGCTTTCCGTTCAGTCTGCTTCTTTGAGGAACGCTTCGACAATCTCCACGCCTCGGAGTGAGGCCTGTTCCTGAAGGAAGCGCTGACGCATCCGCTCCAGGTTTGTACGATAGCTGCTGTTCTCTAGAAGAAGATCGACCTTCTGTGCAATCTCTTCACTGCTCTCTTTCCGAATATTGCCGCGCAGCCCCAGGCCATGATAGACCACGCGGGCGGCGTTCCCGGGCTGATCCGCCTGTCGGGGATAGATGAGCATCGGAACGCCAAGCAGAATGCATTCCTTCACCGAGTTGGCGCCGCCATGACTGATCATCAGATCGGCCCTCCGCAAGAGCTGTAATTGAGGCACAAACGGAGCAATGAACACATTCTCGGGAAGTGGCCCGGGAAGCTCGATAGTGCTGGATAGCACAAGCGTGTAGCTCTTGCGAAGGCGAAATGCATCGAGCACGCGGCGCAGAAAGTCGGCTTCCAGGCCGCCTCGCCACGGGGGCAGCGTGCCGATAGAGCAGTAAATCAGCTTGTTGCCGGGGGGCAGCGAGTCCCAGGGGAAGGCCGGTTCTTCCCGTTCGAGATGGACGCATGGGCCCAGATAGAAGACGTTTTGCCTGAGCGCTCGCTTGCGGGGGAAGTCAAAGGCCTCGCTGTTCAGCACGAGTTCAGGAATGCTCTTCAGAGAGAAATCGAGCGAGACGCCGCGTAGAGCCAGCTCCTGCCGTAAGGGGAAGCCGGTCGCATGGGCAAGGCGGCGAGCGAGGTCATAGGGTGATGTGCCGATCAGAATCGTACGAAGCCACATTTGAAGCCGATAGAGCAGGAATTTGGTGTGACAGTGAAGCCAGACAAGCTGAAGCAGGAACGGGGAGAAGGCCGAGCGATGGGGAATAAGGGATGAGGTGTAGGGTGGCACGGCGGGATCGCGGTCGAGCAGCGGCTTGGTGCTGAGCACCGTGGTCGGGATGTGGTAGGGATAGAAGGCGATGGCATCTATCAGGTAGAATGGATCGAATATCAGCAAGTCGGGTTTCAGGCGTGATACCAGTGCATCGGTGATGGAGCGAATACTGTGCAGATCGTGCAGGATACGGGCGCTCTCCTCGCGTAACATGCGGTACTGCCTGTATGCTTCCGGGAGCTGCTGCCTGAACGGAAGCCGGCCCGCACGGTTTGGCCGGGGAAGCTTGCTGATCCGCATCAGGCTATGGAGAAAGGGGGCCTCTTCAAACGCGAAACCCTGCTTTCGCACCTGTTGTCCGGTTTTTGGTGTGCCCAGGTAGATGACGGTGTGCCCGCGCTGGCAGAGATCATGGGCCAGCTTGTAGGTGGCGTGAATGTGCCCGGTGAACTCATCAATAAAGAAGAGGATCGTTGCCACAAGTTTCCTCCTGAGGCTTTAGCTGGCCTTATCTTTGATGGCCTTTTCCGACTCGCGCAGGAAGCGGTCCGCTGCTTCCGGGATGGATTGCATATGGAGCTTGACCCCGTCGGCCATGCGTTGCAGTATTTGCTCAATCTCGCCCGCTGCCGGGGGATCGAGCAGGCTTTTCGGCGTTGAATGGGGTGGATTGGCAACCTGTCGGATATAGTCCAGCGCCTTGCGTTGCACCATGTTCATGGTCGGGAAGAGCGCGTCTCGTGCCTGCTGCGTGCCCGGAAGCCCGCGGTCCATCCCGAGCACCCTGGCTGTTTCCGTGTCGTGGATCACAAAATTGAGAAAGCGTACCACATCCTCTGGATGCGCTGTTCTGGCCGCGCCGCTGAGCAGCATTGTCGCTTTAAAATACAGGCCGGGATGCTGCCCGAGCGGGGGAATGGCCAGAGCAAGCGTGTGCTTCGTTAGCTTTTGCAGCGACTCCAGGAAGTTGGTGCTGACGAAATCGATGGCGACCTGTCCGGCAATCAGCGCGGATTGGCCAGGATCATAGGCACGCGAGAAGGCCAGTTGTGCATCTGCTGAGATACAGCCACCTGAGCGCCGGAGCTCTTCCCAGTAGCTCCACCAATCAATCAGGTCTTGCGCTTCGAGATTCAGCGAGCCCGTTTCTGTAAACATCTCTTTGCCGCGCTGTCGGATGAACATCTCAAAGATAGGGATGGAGCCGCTCGGGTCGTTCGTGCCGAAGACCTTGCTCTTGAGCGCCCGGGTGAGCTGGCGGGTATATGTGGCGAAGCGATCCCAGGTAAGCGCGGCGGCTGGCGGCTCGATTCCAGCCTGCTCAAGCAGCGTGTGGTCGTAGATCAGCGAGACAAAGTGGCCGCCAAGCGGGATGCCATAGAGGCGCTGCTGAAAAAAGTTGCCGGTCAGCAGCCGCTGATCAAAGTCGGTAAGAGAGAGTAGATTCGATGTATAGTTCGATATATCGAGGAGAATACCTTTTTGGATGTATAGAGCAAGATAGCGTGTATCCATCTGGATAAGGTCGGGAACGCTGCCGCCTGCGATGCGCGTTGCCAGCTTATCCCAATAACCCTGCCAGGCCATCGCTTGAGCGCTAATGCCGATTGTGGGATATTGCCGGGTGAACAGCGTGATCGCCTGATTGGTGCGGCGCATGCGCTCGATCCCGCCCCAGTAGGTCAGTTGAAGTGGAGCCCCTTTCCCGCTGGCCTGTGGCTCGCCGCAACCGCCAAGCAGGACAAGCGTAAGAAGTCCCGCCTGAAGCGCTTCTCTTCTTGAAATATGTCCTGTCATCGGCCACCTTTCTTTTTCTCTACTGCTTCTCTTCTATTTCAGTATACCATTTCTCTTGCTCGAATACAGAGGATGCTCGCCCTTTTTCAGGGTACGGTCTGCTGCCAAATGGCTCTGTTTCTCCTGAAATGGTGCTTTTGCTAATAAACAAATACGATAGATACTATGAGCATAAAATTGCAGATTTCTATTTCATATGATATTACTATATTTGTTGTATCGAAAAGGGGTGAATTGTAGAACGTTCCTGGCCTCATTTTTGATTGAGAAGGAGAAAAGCCATGCGCGAGGGCGAAAAAGAGGAGCGCACGCAACCTTTTTCGAGCCCCGAATTCGCGCCTGTGAAGCTTGGCGGCGGGATTTCGCCACAGCTTATCGCAGGACGAAAAGCAGGGAAAGCAGAAAAGGTACATCTCGTTATCAGAAGATTACTCAGACAACGTGCTATACAGGAAGGAAAAGCATTTCTCGATCTGGGAACTGATTCTTTCTACCCGTTCTTTCAACAGTATAGCGCGACACAACAGGCGCTACAGGCTCTGGGTGACTATGCGTATACTGCCCGCTGGTATCCCTCATCGTTTGGTCTGCTTCAGCTTCGGGAGGAGGCGCAGCGCTTCCTGCGCACCCGTTTTAACGTCCATATCGACATGGAAAAGGAGTTGATGATTACAGCAGGGGCATCCCAGGCCTTTGATGCGCTTTCACGCACCTTTCAGGGAGAGTGCTTCCTGTTACCCGATCTGGCAATTAGCACCATTCATACGATCGCGATTGCCAATGGGGCCAGGCCGCTCCGTATCCCGCTTCATCCCGTTTCAGGACTGGTGAACCTTCAAGAGGCTGCTCGTTTGCTGGAGCGAGAGGGCCGGCCGACAATTCGCTTTCTCTACCTGAATTACCCGCATAACCCGACTGGCGTGTGTGCCACTCGGGCTTTTTTTGAAGAAGTGGTTGCGTTCGCAAAACAATTTCAGGTGCTCGTCGTGCATGACATGGATAGCTGGTATCAGGCGCATATTTCTGGCATTTCCTTGCCGAATATTCTTGAGATAGATGGGGCAAAAGAGGTGGCGATCACGCTTCTCTCATTCAGCAAGGAGTTTGGCCTACCGGGCCTGCGCATCGCACTGGTGGCGGGCAACGCCGAGGTGATCAATGCGTTACGTATCCACAATTCTGAATACAGCGTGATGTTGCCTGAGCCCTGCCAGTATGCGGCTCTCGCGGCGCTACAGGCCTTCCGCGAGGACGAGGAATGACGGGCACTCAGTCGCTCGATTACGGAGACTCTCCATTTCAGTCTTGAGGCCTGGAAAGCGCTTGGTTGGCCCGAAGCGTCGATTTATCCTCCGGCAAGCGGGTATAAGTATCTGCTGGCAGTGCCGCCCGGCTTTCAGGCGGTGGACGGGATCAGCGGCGCGGAACTGTTCGATTTCTATGTTGCCAGTCGTGCCTTTGTCAAGCTTTCCACCTCTCGGGCCTTTAATGAAGAGAATGCAAAATTTCTGCGTATTATTTTGATGCAGGATATGGAAACTATGCAGGAGGTCTTTCGGCGACTGCATGAGATCAATGTGCACTATGCTATGCCTATGCCTGCCGGTCTGCTCGACGAGTACCATCAGACTCTTGATGGTATCGACCTTGCTCATCTCTAGCTTGATCGCTTTCTTATCTCTCAATGCTGAAAGGATAACAGCCAGTTATGGAAACAGCGCTTCCTGAAAGCTTGCTTGATCTCTTTCAACGTCCGATACTCGGTCACCTGGCTACAGTGATGCCCGATGGCAGGCCGCAGGCCACACCTGTCTGGGTTGATTATGATGGCACGTACATTCTCATTAATACCACCGAACAGCGGCAGAAAGCGAAGAACATGCGTGCTCGTCCACGCGTGGCGCTTGAACTGGTCGATCCCGACGATGACTATCGCTGGCTTGCGATTCGCGGGCGCGTCGTTGAGGCGACCACTGAAGGAGCTGTAGAGCAGCTTGAGCGGCTCGTAGAGCGCTATCGGGGAACATCGCATTTCCCCCATACAGAGCCGGGAGAGGTCCGGGTTCTGTTTAAGATTGTGCCAGAACATGTGACTGCCTGGTATGGTGCGCATGAGCTTCCGGCGCGGCGGCAGAAGGCAATAGAGCGCTATCAGCGGCGGATGACCCGGCAATGATTGAAGAGCCGAATGAGCAGCGCTTACAGGAGATAGCTCACCTGTACGGCCTGACGCTGGATGAGGAAGACCTTGCGTTCTTCCGTCAGATGATTCGGCGCTCGCTGGCCACCTATCACCGGTTTGACGCGCTGACGCAATCACCGCCAGTTACCCCGGGGCCCAGGGCCTTTACGCGCCCTTCTGAGGCCGAGAATCCATACAATGCCTGGTACTGTACCTGCGCTGTGCGGCGAGCGAGCGAGGGACCACTGATCGGGAAACGGATCGCGCTGAAAGATACAATCGCTCTGGCCGGGGTGCCGATGATGGTCGGCGCGGCGCTCCTGGGCGACTATGTGCCGGATGAGGATGCGACCGTTGTGTCACGGGTGCTCGATGCCGGGGGCGAGATCTGCGGAAAGGCCGTCTGTGAGCAGTTCTGTTTCTCGGCAGGGAGCCATACGACCGATACGGGGGCGGTGCGAAATCCGCGTCAGCCTGCCTGTTCTGCTGGAGGCTCTTCCAGCGGGTGCGCGGCGCTCGTTGCGGCCGGGGCCTGTGATATGGCGCTTGGAGGCGATCAAGGGGGCTCAATTCGGGTGCCGAGCGCGTGGTGTGGCGTCTATGGCCTGAAGCCGACCTTTGGTCTGGTTCCCTATACAGGTGTTTTTCCGCTAGAGCCGACCCTGGATCATGTGGGACCTATGGCGGCTTCAGTGGCTGATGTCGCGCTGTTACTCGATGTGATCGCGGGCGCGGACGGGCTTGACCCCCGACAGTCAGGAGTCTCCTTTGCACCCTGCCTGCCAGGTCTGACGGAGCCGATTGATGGCTTGCGTGTCGGGTTGCTGCGTGAAGGGTTTGGCTGGCCCGGGCTCTCGGAGGAGGCGGTTGATGTCTGCGTCGAACAGGCGGCGCTCAGCCTGCGGGAGGTTGGCGCCACAGTAGAGGCCGTCTCACTGCCTCTGCATCGCGATGGGGTGACGCTGCTTGCACCACTCTATTTTGAGGGTGGTTGGATGACTGTCTTTGTGCAGCGCGGGCGGGCGGCAACAAGCAAGGGATACACTCCGCTTGCGCTGCTTGCCGCAATGGATCGGGGACAGCGCGAGCGCATACACACCCTGTCGGATGTCGCGAAGCTGCATCTTTTGCTCGGACATTACCTGCATGAAGACTATCATGGTGCATACTACGCGAGGGCACAGAATTGTGTTCCGGCGCTCACCCGGGCCTACGATGCGCTTTTTCAGCAGGTCGATCTGCTGGCGCTGCCCACAACCCCGATGCGAGCATGCAGGCTGCCCGAGGCCGGAGCAACGCGAGAAGAGCGCTTTACACAGGTCAATTCCGTGACGGTCAATACCTGCCCGTTTAATGCGACCGGCCACCCGGCGCTCAGCGTGCCCTGTGGCGTAATTGATGGATTGCCTGTGGGCATGATGCTGGTCGGGCGGCGCGGTGAGGATGCGTTGGTGTTGCGAGCAGCGGCGGCCTTTGAGCACCTCACTGAGCGATCACACGTTCGGGCTCAATTTTGACAATCAGCCGTGTTTCGCCCGGAACCCGTGAGGGATAGGTTGGCACGCCGAGATAGCGCTGTGAGAGCCGGTCTATATGCTCTTCAGTGCCATCGGCGGTGGCCTCGATGACGCGCCCCATGATCATCAGCTTGCGTGAGGCGTTGTCGGGGTCAACAATGTCGAGCGCCACCGCGGGCCGCTCACGCATATTTCGCTCCTTCTTTCGCCCCGCAGCCGTGTTAACAAGCAACAGAGAGCCGTCGTAATCGATCCAGACGGGGGTGATCTGTGGGCTTCCATCCTCCATAATGGTTGCCAGATGTGCGAGAATGGGCCTCTGAACAAGGTCGAGGTGGCTTTCCGGTATCATAACTACAATCCTTTCTTGCATCTAATGCTGTTCGTCCTGATAGAAAACCCAGTGACGTGAGGTCAGGAAGGCAATTCCGGTAAAGAGGGCGATAAGCAGCAGGAGAATCCAGGCCATCGCAGAGGCGTAGCCCATACGGAAGTTTCCAAAGCCCTCAAGGTAGATGTAGAGCGTGTAGAATAGCGATGAGTCGAGCACGCCGCCGGTTCCTCCACTCAGGATAAAGGCGGGTGTGAATGCCTGAAAGGCTGCTATCATCTGCAAGATCATATTGAAAAAGATTAACGGTGTGAGCATTGGCATGGTGATGTGAAAGAAGGTCCTGAGCGGTCCCGCACCGTCAACGGCTGCTGCCTCATAGAGCTCACGCGGGATCTGTCGCAAGCCAGCCAGAAAGATAATCATGGGTGAGCCGAACTGCCAGAGTGCCAGCGCAACCAGCGTCAGCAGCGCCTGCCGTGGGTGTAAGATCCAGGTCCCGGCATGCTGTACGCCAAACAGGCTGGCGAGCTGCTCGGCAATGCTGCCCGGGCCAAACATCTGCCGCCACAGGATCGCGATGGCGACGCTGCCACCAAGCAAGGAGGGAATGTAGAAGATGGCGCGATAAATGGCGAGTCCGCGCACCCCCTTGTTCAGCACCAGCGCCAGGAGCAGTGCAAAAACCAGCTTGAGCGGCACCGAGAGAAAAACATAGGAAAAGGTGACTTGAAGGGCCGTCAGAAAGCGGGGATCCCCTGGCAGGGTGAGGTAATTCTGTAGTCCGATCCACTGCGGCGCGGACAGCAGATCGAAGCGCGTAAAGGAGAGATAGAGTGATGCAAGGATCGGGCCAATGGTCAGCAGGAAGAGCCCGAGCAGCCAGGGAAGCAGGAACAGATAGCCGCTGACGTTCTCTCTTTTTGCCGCTGCGCTCTTCTTCTGTGCCTGCCTGGCAGCTTTCTCCTGGCTCTCGATACTCTTTTGTTGTGAAATGGGTAATGTCATCCTCGTATTCCTGTCGTTGCGATACCACTTATCAAGAAGCGCTGGAAGAGGAAAAAGAAGGCGACAATCGGGATGAGCGAAAGCACCGACATCGCGAAGAGCGCCCCATATTCCGTATTGCCACTGTTATCAAGAAAAGCCCGAAGCGCTATAGAAATGGTATAGGTATTCTGGTCATTTAAGAAGATAAGCTGCGTAAAGAAATCGCTCCATGTCCAGATAAAGGTGAGAATGGCCGTGGTTGCCAGCGCGGGTAGAGAGAGAGGCAGGATGATGCGCCAGTAGAGTTGAAAAGCGTTACATCCATCAATACGGGCGGCGGAGTCCAGTTCACGCGGGATCGTGCGAATAAACTGAACCAGAAGAAAGATAAAGAAGGTATCGGTGGCCAGAAACTTCGGGACAATCAGTGGAAGAAATGTATTGATCCAACCAAGATGTAGAAAAAGGATATATTGCGGTACAACAAGCACGTGATAGGGCAACATAACGGTAACCAGCATCAGCGCGAACCAGACGCGTTTGAGCCGAAAGCGAAGACGTGCAAACGCGTATGCCGCCATTGAGCAGGCAAGCACGTTCCCTGCAACAGCCCCGATGCAGACAAACAGAGAGTTCCCGAGAAAGAGCCCAAAGGGATACTGGAGCGCGTTCCATCCCGCCCGGTAGTTGTCCAGGGTAAGCGAGCGGGGAAGCAAGCTCATATCCTGGATAGAGGCCGCTGGCTTGAATGAAGAGGAGAACAGCCAGAGCAGCGGATAGAGCATAATAAACGAGCCGAGAATAAGCAGGATATGCCAGATAAAACGGGTGGATACCCTGTAGAGCGTTGTATGACGCACTTCTTCCTCCTTTCGACTGGAAGGGGTGCAGGGCTTTGTCGCTTGTAAGCAATGAAACGAAGCTATGAACAATTATACGTGTTCAGCCAATTTTTCCCGGCTGTGCATCTCTGGTACGACTCGGGAATAGTGCCCACAGACACCAGTCTCTGCCAGAGTTCTCTTTATTATACCGTATTTGATGAGCAAAAGATATGTCCATCCCAGTTAAGCAGTATGAACGCGCTTCTCAGCCTCTTGTATAGCTGAACTTGATTGCTGGCTTGCTCTGCCGATTAAGAGATAGAGAGAGGGCTGAGGTGTGGTGGTGTGCTTCGCGTTTCCTCTCCGGGTATGCCTCATTCATGTTATTTAAAGAATTCACTGTTTTTTCTGTGCAATTGAACTGCTCAGTACAATATATAGTATTGCTCTTTTCATAAAGTACTGATAGAAAGGATTGTATGATTTTCGTTCGTACGTTGAAGAAGCCTGTGCTTGCCCTGCTGTGGAGCGGTCAGACGCTTTCAGCCTTCGGCAGTCAGTTTTCGGGCATGGCGCTCCTCTGGCTGACAACACAGAAGCTAGGCGGCGTGGCGGGCTTCATCTTCGGGATAACGACGCTTGTCGCTTTGCTGTTTGGCCCTCTTGGTGGGATTATTGCGGATCGTGTGGATAGGGGAAAACTGCTCATCTGGACTGATATTGCTCGTGCTCTCTTGCTTGGTATCCTTGTGATTATGACGGTGCTGACCGGCGTTCAGATAGGCTTGCTTGTTTGTGTGGTGCTGGCTATAGAGCTGCTTGGCACTATCTTTGATCCCGCGCTGACGGCAAGTCTGCCAATGCTGGCAGGAGACACCAAGACACTGTATGAAACAAACTGGGTCATGGAGACAACGAAGCGGCTCGCAAGGACGATTTGCCCGGCAATCTCCGGGGTGATCCTCGCGGTTCTTCCCTTCTTCGCCTTCTTCTCGCTCGATGCGCTGAGCTTTGTGGTATCAGCGGGCTCGCTGCTGTTGATCTGGAAGCGCCTGCTCTCGCCTCCGCAGGTGCATGAGGAGCAGCCGCCGAAAAAGCAGGCCTTCTTTCTCGACCTCTGGCGCGATATCGCAACCGGCTATACGCTTGCGCGAAAGAACACGGTCTTCTTCTGGTCGCTGATCGTGCTTGGCATCACCAATATTGCATGGAGTGCGGCGTATATGATCGGGTTGCCGCTGTGGGTGCAGCATACGTTTCATGAGAACGCTGCGCTGTGGGGCATGATCGCCAGCGCGTATGGCCTGGGCAACATTTGCAGCGTCTTTCTGGGCGTGTTGAAGAAGCGTCTGCTGTTGTTGATGTACCTGGGAAAGATTCTTCAGGGTGCCAGTTTCCTGCTTCTTGTGCTGGCTGGAACGGGATATATGGCTGTAGGAAGTATGTTTCTTGGTGCAATTGGTGGCTCGCTGGCAGAACTGATTCTGGTGATGTTGCTACAAACTCAATTCCCCTCTGAACACCTCGGCAAACTCTACAGCCTGCAACGGACCATCAGCAATGTAGGGATCTCGCTTGGCAGCATGGGTGCAAGCCTGCTGTATGCGCACCTCTCGCCCGCCGCTGGCATTGCGCTGTGTGGCGTGGTCATTATGCTGTTTGGCGGGTCCAGCCTCTTCTTGCTTGCTCCACGATTTCAGGAGCGGGAAATACAGGCGGCTAGCGTACTATAGCTGCCTGCCTGCTCCTCTGGGGTATTCAATTTATCTTTTGAAATTTTGCCCATTTTATGGTAGTATTGCTTGTGAGAATAAAGACATGCAAAAAGATAGATTGTATGTCTAAGTGTTTCTTGCTGTATTTCTAGAGAGTGCCTGACAAAGAAAGGACGTGATGGCATGTTGACAGAAGCACAACGCTCACAGTACCAGGAGCAGGGATATCTCATCCTGCCTCATCTCTTTACTCGCGAGGAGATGGAAGCGGCGAGCGCTGAATGTGAGCGCTTTCAGGCGATGGTGGCCGATTGGGAGGAGAGTTCTGGCGACTTCAACCTTGAAGCGCCTGGAGGCGGCTTTTTCGGGATGCAGGGTGGTGTGAAGAGCTATAAGGGTGTACTGCGAAAAGTCCATAACGTGATTGCGCATTCTGCTCTTTTTAAAAGCTTTTCCGAAGATCCCCGTATTACCGAGCTGATGCAAGCGATCATTGGCCCGCGTTTGCAGGTGACGACTACGGTGCTCTGGTTCAAGCCGTCACGCGTTGGATCGGTCAAGCCGTGGCATCAGGAACTTGCCTATTTTACGGAGCGTGGCCTGATAGAAACAAGTATCTGGATCGCGATTGATCCTGCAACAAAAGAGAATGGATGTATGCAGTTTATCCCCGGTTCACATAAGCTCGGGTTGATTCCTCATGACGGAGATGAGTTACAGCTTGATGAGCAACGCGTTGATGTATCGAAGGCCATCTACTGCGAGCTTGAGCCTGGTTCGGCGGTGATGTTCCATAGCCTGATTCTCCATAAGACCGCCGAGAACCTGTCAGACAAGCCCCGCCGCTCATTTACATTCCAGTATAACCGTCCTGCTTGATTTCTCGCTTCAAGACGTGTTGTGAGAGAAGCGCACGCGTTGTTCGCATTGAGAAAGGAACCGGAGAGCTATGGTACAGCGGATCGCTCCTGATGATCCACGGCTTACCTATGAGGGAAGCATCTCGTTGCTGAAGACACCGCAATGGGTCGCCCCGTGGCGTATCCCCTATCAGGAAGCGCCTCTTTTCTTCCCCAACGGCTATGGAAAGACCGGCATCCCTTCGGGTGTGGGTCGGGCGGCGATGCCTTCAGGAGTACGCATCGTCTTAAAGAGTGATACGACGCTGCTTGCGGGCACCTTTGAAGCCGACCCGCCACCCTCGACGCTCCGCGAACCGGCGGAAATTCCCCGGCTTGATCTCTCTATCAATGGGATATTGTGGGAGACAATCGAGCAGGGGGATACCGGTTCCTTTCAATTTCTCAATCTGCCAGCCGGAGAAAAGACGCTGGCGCTCTGGCTGCCACACTACAATCAATTTCGGCTCTGCTCGCTTCAGATCAGCGACGGGGCCACGCTGGAACCTGTTCACGATACGCGGCCACGCTGGCTGATCTTTGGCGATTCGACCACTCAGGGGCGCGGTGCTGCCTCTCCATCGCAGATCTGGCCTGCGCTGTTTGCTCGAAGCTGCGGCTTTCATCTGGTCTCGCTTGCGATGGGCGATGGCTGCCATTTGCAGGTGATGTTTGCTCGCCTGATGCGCGATCTGGATGCGGACCTGCTGACGATCTGTGTAGGAGGCAACATCTACGAGCGGGGGAGCCTGAATGCCTATTCCTTCCGCTCGGCGCTGATCGGCTTTATTCAGATTGTGCGAGAAAAGCATCCAGAAACGCCTTTTGTGGTTATATCCCCTATTTACACCCCCTCGTTGGAACAGCGCCCCGGTCCCGGCGGGCTCTCATTCCAGGGCATCCGGGAGGAGATTCAGACGGCGCTGGCGATCCTGCGCGAGGCTGGCGATCGGCATGTGTACTACCTGGATGGGCGCACGCTGTTCGGGCCCGAGCATGTTCACCTGTTTTTGCCCGAGAAGGGTGACCTGTTGCACCCCGGCGCTGAGGGCTATCGTGCCTGCGCCTTGAATTTCGAGGAATGGTATTGCACGCATATTGCTCCTTTCTACGCCTTTCCCTCTCGAAAAGTATAATGCTGGCTGGAAAGGAGCCTCTGTATGTGTGGATTGGTTGGTATCTACTCGCGTGCCTGCTCACCCGAACAGAAACAGATTCTACTTGCTCGGATGCTTGCGGCTATCGAGCATCGCGGCCCTGATGGCGTGGCGATGTATAGCGATGAGGAGGCAGGCATTGCGCTCTGTCGCCTGGCAATTGTGGATAGGGCCTGTGCGAGCCCACTGCACTGGAACGAGGACGACACCTGTGTGCTGGCGCTCAATGGCGAGATCTACAATCACCGGGAGCTCCGTAAGCAGTTGAGCAAGCATCGTTTCCGCTCGCAGACGGATGCGGAAGTGCTCTTGCATGCGTTTGAGGAGTGGGGTATACAAAGCGTTCAGACGCTTGATGGAGATTTCGCCTTTGTGTTCTGGGATCGGCTGGCGAAGCGTGGCGTGCTGGTTCGCGATCGAAGCGGGGTCAAGCCGCTCTATTACGCACGCATCGGGGACGGGCTGGTGTTTGCCTCAGAGCTGAAGGCGCTTCTGGCGGGCTTTCCGGAGCTTGCGCAGCTCTCCTTGCAGGCGCTTGCTCGCTATCTGACGCACCGCTTTGTGCCGGGCCCGCGGACGATCTTTCAGAAGATCATGAAGCTACAGCCCGGTTGTTATCTCACCTTTTCGGCTGTAGATGAGCCTGAGCAGCGGCGTTACTGGGATTATCCTCGAGAAGAGGTGATAGCCTATGACGAAGAAGCGCAGATTGTCAGGGGACGCGCCCTGTTAGAGGCGGCGGTGACTGCTCGCTTGGCTGATGAGGTGACATATGGCGTGCTGCTCAGTGGTGGACTGGATTCGAGCCTGTTGACTGCGATGGCTGCCCGAGCCAGTCAGGATCCCTTGCAGACGTTCTCGGTTGTCTTTTTTGGGAATGCGTTGCTTGAAGAGAGCGTCTCGGAGCACCGCTATAGCCGGCTGGTTGCCCGAACAACGGGCACACGGCACGCAGAATTACCGGTTGACGCGGAGCTCTTTATGCATGCCTGTACGAAAGCGCTATATCAGCTTGAGGAGCCGATTGCGGACCCGCCTGCTGTGTTGTTGCACCTGCTCTGTGATTGGATCAAGCAGGCAGGGGTGACGGTTCTGTTATCGGGTGAGGGCGCCGATGAACTCTTTGCGGGCTATCCGGTCTATGCGCAGCCGCGTCCCGGTTATATGGGGATGGGCGTGCTGTTCACCGAGGAAGAGAAGGCGCAGCTTCTCTCATTCGAGGCACTCCCGGAGCCGCTTCAATTGCCTGCGACCGTGCGTTCGTGGGATTGGCTGCATCAGATGCTCTATGTCGATTGTACCTGCTGGTTGGTGGATGATCTGCTTCTGAAGGCGGATAAGATGGGCATGCTGTCCGCTGTTGAGATTCGCGTCCCGTTTCTGGATCATCGTGTTGCTGAATATGCCTTTTCGCTGCCTCCACAGGCCAAACGGAACGGTTCGATGAACAAGTATCTGCTACGCAAGATCGCCGAGCCCTATTTGCCCGAGACCATCATTCACCAGCACAAGCGTGGCTTCCCTTTGCCGCTTGGTATCTGGTTGAAAGGGGAACTGCGCTCGTGGGTTGAGGCGCTGCTGCTGGACGGGCTGAGGCGGCGCGGATACTTTGAGCCTGTGGCGCTTGAGCGTCTGCTACAGGGCTATTTCGAGGAAGAGATCCCTCACGATGCGTACCGCCCTCACCATATGATCTGGGCGCTTGTGACGCTGGAACTGTTTCTTCAATCGCTGCAATCGGGCAATGTGCAGACAAAGCCTCAGTGATGAGGATCGAGAGGAAAAGAGGATGCTCACACCGCTATTTGAGCTGCTTCGTTGTAGCTGGCCGCGTCCAGGCGAACAGCCGGAGTGGGATGCGCCACTGATGCCGACGCTTCCACAGCCAGACTGGCAAGAGATACAGGACGAGGTTGCGTATGTGATCGACTGGAACCGCTTCTTTGCGGGCTCGCTTCGCTACTGGGGCTCCTATCCTCATCGGGGAGAGATGCGCGGTTTTCATGTTGTTTTTCAGCTTCGGCTTTGTGCGAGTGGAACCCTGCATGTGAAGGCATCTCATGCGTGTACGATCAGGCGCGATGGGGCCGTACTGGCTACGGGCGCTTCCTGTACGCTTGAGGTGCGGCCCGGGGACTGTCTGGAAGTCGCGGACTGGCAGCGCTCTGGCCGCTGGCAGTGGAGTGCAGCACTGCAGGTGGGGCAGGATGATACATGGATCGACGAAGCGCGGAGACGGGTTGAGCGGCGTCTGCAACAGCCCAATGGCCCGACGTTGAAGATGTATTTTGATGGCAGGACGCCGCTTCGGACGGCGCTGTCACTCTATAGCATGGTGCTGAATGGCTATCAGCCAGCGCAGGTGCTTGTCTTTGGAGAGTATCAATGGAGCGAGCAGAGTCGCAGGCGCTTCGCCGAACTGTTCCCCTTTGCCCGGATCGTGCCGACCGATGAGGTGCTTGAGCATGTTCGTCTGCTTGCCGGGACGCGGCTTGTAGAGCTGGCTTTGCGTCACTGGTTCGTGATGAAGGGCTGTATCGGGCCACTCTATCCGCCTGCTGACTACTGTTTTATGGATGACGATATCTTTGTGCTACAGCCGGTTCAGGACGCGCTTACGGCGTTTCAACGTCATCAGTTGGTCTACATTCCCGATCAGGACCATAGCGCGGAATATGAGGCATTCTGGGGGCGTCCCGCACATGGGACGGGGGAGATTAACACGGGGCTGTACTGGTTGCGCCGTCGGCGGGAGGCGCGTGCGCTTGCGGAGACAATGGTACAGGTTGTGCCACGGATCGCGGAGATGGGGATTCCGATTCGCTATATCTGGGATCAGGGGCTGATCGCAACGCATTGCGTGCAGGGGAAGGCGTATCAGCTTCCCTCAACGCGCTACTTTTATCCCTATCTGGATGGCCTGCCGGGCGGCATCATGGGATATGACTATGCGCTGAATCCGTGTGGGTTTACCTGTGTGCACTATGGGGCAGTGGATAAGCCATCGGACCGCGTGGCGAGCCTGCTTGCGCGTGATGTGCTGCACCTCGATCGACCGGACTAAAAAAAGAGCCCGCGATTCCAGCCTGTAAGGCCGGGCGGGCTATTTCATTGCGTTTCTAATTCGCGGTTTCTGCTTCTATGGCTTTCTCGGCACGGAGCTCAGTTTCGTAGCTGTAAAGCATATAGCCAAATGAACCTACGAAAATAAGCAGGAGCAAGAAGAGAAGAATAAAGGTGAACATATGCACTTCCTTTCCGTGGGAGAACAAAACAACATCCGATTTTGAACATACAACATTTTTTACATTACATAACGATGATACATATTGACGCTATAAAAGGCCGAAAAAGTATAGATATCTGTTTTTCGTTCGCCTGTCGCACCAGGGCCACCGATCCGAACGAAGACAGTGGATCACTCATTCAGAAAATGCTACATACTTGCTCTCGGTTGCTTCAGGGTTGAAGAACCGACCCATACATAAAGAGCGTCTACTGAGGAGACAAACAACAAGATGAGTAGATGGTCATGTGCTCTGAGGAGGGAACGGGTATCTCCCTCAGAAGACATGCCGAGGGCTGTGCATACATGTAGCATATGTCGAGAGAACGTACATGCACAGCTTTCGTGAGAACCCTACTAGCAGTATACAGCATTTTTCATTTTTAATCAATACGCAGTTGTTTTCTCGCTGTAAGCAGGCAAACGCTACCCCGTCTATACAGGGTAGCGCTGAATCACCGTTCTTTGTTTGGTTTGGAAATGGTGGTGATTGGAGAAAAGAAAAGGTCAATTACCTCCTTCAGGGGGAGGCTTGTGCCTGGGCTTCACCGCAGTTCAATCCTCTGTGAAGAAGGCTGCTTTGGCTTCCTTGTCCGACACATCAGGGACAAGGAACACCTGCCCCGTTCTCGTCCGGCAGGACCGGGCGAGAAGCGTTCTCCATTCGCCACGTATAACAGTTCACGGCGCAATCGGCCTTTGCTGTATACTATGAAGTAGTATACAGCATCGGAAGAATTTGTCAAGCATTCTGATGTAAATACCATTTTTGAAGGGAAGACTTTGCTGATCTCTCTTTAACACGCTTCTGGAGCTGTTGCAGCAGGCCCATTCCTCTCCCTCTGAAGACGGGAGCTTTCGGGGCCGTCTCTGTGATGTCGCTATTGTAGCAGCGAAAGTCTGAAGCTGCATAAAGAATAGAGAAAGATTTTGCTTCCATCGACGAAAAAAACAATAGCGCTTAATGGGCAAGCGTGAGCGAAAGCAGCGCATGAAACAGGCGAACAGGAAAAGCGCGATCCTCCCGAAGAGAAAGAAGCCGCCCGGAACACCCGAGCGACTTCTAACAAAGCAACAATTGCATTTTCCGGATGGGAGGTAATACCAGATGAAGTATAGCAGATGTGAGCGTATTTATATATTAAAATCTTGTTAAGATATTGCTTGACCGGAAAATTGGCTTATCTGACGAAACAGGAGCAGGTGTGAGATCTCATAAACAGGGTGTTCCCTGCCTCGTGGCTTGCTGGATGCGGTATCAATCCGGAGCATGCTGCTGCACGAAACAGGGACAATGCCTTACTTGTTTTTCTGGCGTTCAAGCAGAAATACGGGAATGACACGCGTCGTTTTCTGCTGATATTCTGCATAGGGCGCAAAAATGCTTGCCGCGTGGGCATAGGCCTTGTCGCGTTCCTCACCTGTCAGCAGACGTGCTTTTGCAGGAAATGTTTCGGCGCCGGTTTCAACGGTGACATCGGGATGGGCCAGCAGGTTGTAGTACCAGTGCGGGTTGCTCGGGGCCCCGCCTTTGGAGGCAACAGCAAGATAGTTTTCCCCATATGGAACGGACATCAGCGGGTAGGTGCGAGGCTGACCGGTTTTCGCGCCCTTTGTGTTGAGCAGGATGAGGGCGCCGCCCTCCGGGCCTTTCACCTTGCCATGCTTTGCGCGAAACTCCTCGATCACACGGTTGTGCAATTCGTTCCAGGATGTACTGCTCATGCGATTTCACCTTTACCAAAAAGCGGCAGAAGGCCCCTGGCTTCAGCCAAGGGGATGGATGGCGCAGGAAGCCATCAGAGGCAGAACGTTCCCCTTCGCTTGACAGAAGACAATCATTGTGTTAGGATACGCGAAGATAGTGAGGACGAACAAGGAGCAAGGGATGCTGATCTACGAATACAAGCTCGATGGGTCGAA
>NZ_QKUF01000031.1 GCF_003253565.1 Thermosporothrix hazakensis | reverse complement strand
TGCAGGATGGAGTGCCTTTGTCGCTCTCTGTGCAAGCAAAGCGGAAGAAGCTGGCTGTACCGTCGTCAAAGTGGCACCCAAAGATACCTCCCAAGTCTGCTCATCATGCGGGTGTGTGGTGAAGAAGGATTTGAGTGTCCGCTGGCACTCTTGTCCGCATTGTGGGTGTGAACTGGACCGTGACCACAATGCGGCACTTAACATACTCATCCGCTACCGTAAATCAAAAGGGGCAGGAAGTGTCCCACAGTTATCCCCCGTGGGGTAGCTGTAGAAGCCCCTGCATTTATGCATGGGGTGCTTCACAAAAGCGGATGGGGCGGCAAGGACAGCGCGGCATCCATTGCCTGTAACACACAGATGATATCCTGACAGACATCCTGCATTACCTGAGGAAGCCACAGCTCAGGATGCGGTGTCGCAACCTCAACACCACCTTCCTCAACCTCTTCGCGCTCATCAGGATAGCTGCTATTCTCATATCCATCGAGTTCCGGGGAATCATCCAGCAGCCCTCGCATTCCATCAGGATGCCAGATCGGGATCTCAACTCGCTGCTGAAGCGTTAACACATCGGGAACTAACCGATTATCTTGTAACACGACACTGACGCCCGGGCGCGTCTCAGTCGTTCTTCTGCTATGCTCACTTGCCCGCAAGCGGAGCAATTGCAAGAGCGAAAGCAGCGTTTCTTCTGAAATGGCCGTGCCGTGCAGGGGAAGCGTATAAGAAAGATCCAGCACCAGCGGCGGAATAGCGCTGGTTTGCAAATGTGGGCAACTCGGGTCAGGACCGTGGAAGAACTCACATACGCCAGCAGGACCATCCAGGGAGAGCGCAGTATCTAGCGAGCCCCAGGTAAATGAGATGGAGCAAGAACTATGCTCTTCCGCCTCGTCACAGCTCCCTATGTGACAGGTGCAGGCGAATTCCCGCTCAAGCGAGCGAGTATTCATCCAATACTCGGGATGCACGGTCAGTCCAGTGGCATCAGCCGCTTTCAAAAAGTACCCTGTCACCTCTTCGTATGTCAACACGTTAAAAACTCCTTGCGCCATACTATAGCCAGCGCACACGCCGTTCCCGTCATGTTATCCGCCCTCATATTACCTGAAGACATCCATAAGTGTCAATCGAACGTCAACGACGAGCTCGAGTGCAATACAAGCGCAATCTATGCGAAGGAATAGAGCAAGATGTTCCGAGAGGGAACATAAGAAATTTGGGAACCCGCAAGGTGCGAGTTCCCATTTTCTTGCTCTCAGGAAAAAAGGATGCGTCCGTTTAGATCATAGGACTGATCGAAAGGATCGTATAGTTTGTCACACCACCAGGGGTCGTAACGCTCACCTCGTCGCCCTCTTTATGTCCGAGCAGTGCTTTCCCAACTGGCGATTGATCGGAGATCAAACCCGCTTTTGGATCTGCCTCATACGTCTCAACCAGCTTAAATGTACGCCTGACACCGCTCTCGTTCTCGACTTCGACCCTCATGCCAATACGTGCAGTCAGGGGGCCGTCGGTCTGAAGCATATCCGGTGACATAACCTCGGCGACCGAGAGCAACTGCTCCAGACGCATAATCTCGCCTTCTACCTGTGCCTGCGTATTTTTTGCATCTTCATAGGCACTACTTTCACTGATATCACCGGCCTCTTTCGCCTCGTGAATGTAGTCCGCCGCCTCTTTTCGCTTGACATTGCGCAGATAATCAAGGCGCTCCTTCATTTTGGCATAGCCTTCAGGAGTCAATCGATACACTTTGCGCTCTGAATTTGTGTCACTCTGTCCACCAATAGTCATTGCAAAAACTCCTCCTGGTACCAGGTTTCCCCTATGCCGGGTTTTCCCTGATACCCGCCTCTAGTAACGTTATAGTTTTTCAGACCTCACTTATTATTCATATACCATTTTCCCCACATCTCTCACACCCTCCCGACCTCTTCCTGTGGGAGAATGTACCGGATCCACCGGAATAGCCATTCATAGCGGCAAAGAGGACGAACGTACAGACAGGCTCCCTCTCTTCTGGCGAGAGGGCATGCCGTCAGGTTAAGGTCTGGAATAACTGGTGCACACTGCATACATTACCAGTATTTTTTTACAGAAAATACTGTGCAGTGGACCACACACATGAGGGAGATTATAACGTTGAGATATCGTCCTCGTCAAGTAATTTGCAGGCAAATTTGCGGCAATTCGTGCATATTTTTTACGAATCCTGCCTCATTTTGTGTATCTGCGTTGCATGTCTCCCCTCGCTGTAGGAGAAAGGCATGTTTCGTCCGAGCAAGCTCTAACAGCATACATGTCTAAACAGAAACATGCACAAATCTATTCCCGGTTTCCGGAAACAAAACGGAAGAGTTTTGTCCCGCATTCAGGACAGACTCCCGTAACGGCCTGCCGCCCGTTTTTGGTTGTTGTCTTTTCTGGATGAGCCAGAGGCCGCTTTTGCCGGCACCTGACACAATAGGCTTCCACCATCATAGTTTGTGCTTCCGCTGGTTCAGGTTCCTTCCTTTCTTCATCGACCGATGTAGATGATTCTTCAGGTTGCTCTTCTGTTTTCCCTTGAGGCTCAAGCGTACTCAGATGCTCATCTTCAACCTGTGCTTTCTCCGGCGTGGCCGGTTCTCCCTCAGAAACCGGTTCGGGAACCACATATGTTGAAGCTGTACTCGCGTATGGAGCCTGACGCATACGATATCGTATCAGTATAGCCAGCAACCCAAACGCAACAAAAAAGAACACCCCGAGACACAGGAGCCTGAAATTTCGGCGCATCCATACCTCCTGACCGTCAGCCCTGCCGGGTCCGACCAAATAAGTGAGCACCATAGTTAGAGTATAGCATGTCAGTATGCATCACGGTAAGCAAGAGGCTGCCCTTTTCCCTGCCAACAAAACACCTGGAAATTTCATCCCGATAAGACTATAATGTGTCCACACCTCTCGATCTGTCATCCAATCGGGGGGAAAATAACCGAAAGTTCTTATGTAGAGACGACGCCAGCGCTGAGTCATCATCGCTCAGCACGTCAGTTCGGGCATCTTGTTTCTATTCGCCAGTTCAGGTGAATGGGAAGGAAGCCAGCTTCCAGCCCAGGTGTCGTAAAAGGAGGCGCGATGCCCATGCTTGTAGGAATTATTCTGATTGCACTTATTGCCTATCTCTGGGGCTCTATTCCTTCCGGCTACTGGATGGGAAAGCTCTTACGAGGAAAAGACTTCGATATTCGCCAGTATGGAAGCCATAAAATCGGGGCAACCAACGTCCTGCGCACTCTGGGAAAAGTCCCGGCCTTGATCGTTTTTCTGGTTGATATTTCAAAGGGACTCGGGCCAACTCTTCTGGCAACCTTTGTGCCATTTTTTGCCAATGGCGGTTGGGGGCCTGCGGTTGCCGGTCTCTGTGCACTGCTCGGGCACTGCTTCCCAATCTTTATTGGCTTCAAAGGCGGGCGCGGCGTTGCGACCGGCGCGGGAGCGCTGCTGATTATTTCACCCTATATCTTTCTTATCAGCATGGTTGTGGTCATTGCCACTATCGCCATTTCGCGCTACGTCTCGCTTGGCTCAATCCTCGGTTCCGCAACGGCCATCATTTGCGGAATCATCTTCTATTTTGTCAGCCAGAACAACCCGCAGTTCCTTATCCAGGTCAATCTGGCAAACCTCTTCTTTCTCGTGGTTGTCCCCGCGCTGATCATTCTGTTCCATTACGACAATATCGGCCGCTTGCTCAAGGGGCAGGAACGCAAGATAGGACAGAAAGTCACCGTCCAGCCGGGAGATCAAAAGGCATAAGTGACCTGCTCCATAACACAAAAAAACCGTGACACATCCGTCACGGTTCTCTTTTTTCCTTCGCTCAGCGCTTTGCTTCGTCTCGAAACAGGGGTAGGGCACCGAGGATATATTCAACACCGGAGAAAATGGTCCAGATGGTCGCCACAATCATCAACACATCAGCAACCAGCAAAAGAATTTCGCTCAAAACCAGCGTCTGACTGTTAAAGGTCAACATGAGCGGGAAGAGCCCGAGCAAGTGCGCACCCAGACCTTTTGCCAGCAAGATACCCCCCATCGCGACAAGCGTAATAAAGGTCTTCTGTTTCCCCCACATACCAGCAGGAATAACTTTTCCTTTCGCCGCCGCAATCGAGCGTAGACCAGAAACCATAAACTCCCGGACGACAATAATAGCAACAATCCAGGCTGGCACCAGGCCAATTTGAACCATCGCGATCAGGATTGCAGCCACAAATACTTTATCAGCGGTCAGATCCAGGAAGACACCCAGAGAAGAGACAACTGAGAATCGGCGCGCAAGGTAGCCATCGAGGAAGTCAGTCACTGACGCCAGCACAAAAAGCACTGTCGCCACCAGATAGGCCCAGGGCTGATTCACCAGAACGAGAATAAAGACGATGACCGTTGAGATCAATCGACTGATGCTCAATATATTGGGAATATTACGCATTACAACACCTCAAACAAGTGCCCGACCGGGGATACACACCCGGGCCTCGAAAAGAGAACTTTCTGTGACTGCCCTACAAACACCTTGCCTGAACCCCTGATCACCTGAGACCTGGCACTCATAGTATTATATAGGCAAATAACCTCGTTGTATAGCTCTCGCATTGGCACGCGAAACCACACCAGATCCGCTCTCTGCTACTCAGTCGGAGCGACAGCGACCAGAATATCACGCCGCTTGACGACACGATCAACCCCATGCGCAAAATCGCTATAGGGCGGCTCGTTCAAAACCTGCAACCGGGTATGGCGTTCAACCAGATCCACCAGGATAGAGCGCTCTACGCGGGTCGCATTCCATGCCAGCGCGAGCGTGCCACCAGGCAACAGGATTTTTTCCCACGCAGGAAGAACTGCCTGTAGAAGCGCCGAGACATCCCCGAAGCGCTGCGTTTCTCCCGTAACATACCGAGAGCTATGCTGAATATTATAAGGGAGATCCGCGACAACCGCATGCATATGAGGTCCTCCAGGCACCTCTCGCATATGCACCAGCGCTTCTTTACTATCTCCTTGTGCCAGCACAAAGTAGCGGGCTTCGTCCGCATGCGCCTTCGAGAGCCGGGTTCCCTTCTTCCCGATCTCAAACTGATAGCGACGTCCGGTCTTACGGCGCTCGTCAATCTCCTTGAAAGGGATCTGCTCCCCGGTTAAAAACTGGCGGGTATAACCAATTGTTGTCTCTATATCCTGCCGATTCAGCTCAATGCCAAATGCATCATATCCATGTTCCAGCGCGGTAAAGAGCGTGGTTCCGCCTCCTGCCAACGGATCTAGAATTCGTAAACGCTCGTTATATTGATTGGCATAGCGTCCGGCAAAGACCGCAACATTGAGCAGGACCTTTGTAAAGAGCTCGTTCGTTTTCCCTTTATAGCGTCGAGCTTCGGCCATTTCAGGCGGAATAAAGGGTGTATAGAGCGTTGAGAATGGACGCAAGAACGGCCCTTCCATATCGCCTAGCCGCTCAAAATACTCAAAGGCCTCACTGGTCGCACCGAGGGAACCCAGGACGGAACGCACAAAGTGCGCATCCAGCCGCTCAGCCTCAGGACGAAACGAAACCAGAAGGTAATCATGGCCCGCCATCGTGATACGTTCTACATGGTCAATAGCGGAGCGTAAGGGACTGGCAAGTAATTCAGGAGTCGCTAAAGCGGTTGCCAGTTTCGTGTATTGAGTGCTACGTTGTGGAGCAATTTTCAGCGCGAGTTTCATGAAATCCAGTATAGCATAGCCCTGTACGACAAAGCTATACTCTTCCCAAAGCGTATACACTGGGTTTAGAATATTTCCAGAGCCGGAGAAACACACAAACTACAGAGAGACGGGAGGGTAGCTTCCAGTCTCCCACCTGAACAGAGCTTGGAGGCGGTTTTCTATGCACATTGTTACAGTTGCAGAAATGCGCGAGCTAGAGGCCCAGGCAGACAAGCAATACGGGCTCTCCTCGCCAATCCTGATGCAAAACGCAGGTAAAAGCGCCGCAGACATCTTTATCGAGCATTTACCCTCACAGCAAGATATTCATAACCTCAATATCCTGCTCCTCATCGGGCCGGGGAACAACGGTGGTGATGGTCTGGTGATGGCGGAGCACCTGAAAAATGCCGGTGCAAGCATCAATCTCTATCACTGGAAACAGCGCAGATTGATTATTCGCGGCGAAGAGATCGAGTCCGAACATGTTGCGCGCGAGTTTGAAGCAGCGCTGCAACGCGCCGATTATATTATTGACGCCCTCTTAGGCACTGGAACTTCACGACCACTTACCGAAGATATGCGGCACCTGCTTCAGCGGGTTGAGCAAGAACGCAAGCGCCGCAAGTCCGTGCGCGTTGTCGCGATCGATCTACCCACCGGGCTAAACGCGGATACCGGCAAAGTCGATGAGGGCTGCATCCGCGCCGATATGACGATTACGCTGGCCTGTCCCAAACAGGGCTTCTTCTTCTTCCCCGGGCGCGATTACATTGGCGAGCTCTATGTTGGCTCTATCGGGCTACCTGAAGCCCTTGAACAGGATCTGCACACCGAGATGCTAACGACAACGCTGGTGCATCGCATACTCCCGGAGCGCCCACTGAACAGCAACAAAGGGACATTCGGCAAGGTCATGCTCTTCTGTGGCTCACCTCCCTATCCGGGGTCTGCCTATCTCGCAGGACGTGCTGCGGCCCGGGTTGGAGCCGGTTTGATTACGCTGGCAGTCAGCGAACAGATGCTGCCAATCTATGCCAGCTCCTTCCATGAGGCAACCTTTGCGATTCTACCTGAACGCGCCACTACGGCCGGTCCGACTGAGAACGAGACCACGGTCAAAGTACGCAGCTTGATTGCACATATGCAAGGATATCGCGCTCTGCTAATCGGTCCTGGCCTGGGCCAATCAGCACAGACCCGCGAAATGATCCTGCAACTGCTGGAATACCTGCGCTCTCAACCCCGCGAACAGCGCCCGCGCCTGATTATCGATGCGGATGGCCTCAACAACCTATCGGCACTTGAGCACTGGTGGACCTACCTGCCGGAGGACACCGTAATTACCCCCCATCCAGGCGAAATGGGGAGGCTCTGCAATGGTCACAAGGTGTCAGGGGGCGATATCGAGAGGCTGGAGCTGGCACGCGAGAAAGCCCGGGAATGGAAGGTAACACTTGTGCTCAAAGGGGCCTGTACGATCATCGCGACCCCCGACGGCAAGACACGCATGAACTGGTATGCTAACCCTGCACTTGCCTCTGCCGGTACAGGCGATGTGCTTGGGGGCATGATTGCGGGCTTTCTGGCTCAAGGGCTAGCGCCGTTTGATGCCGCCAGCGCCGGTGTCTATCTACACGTAGCAGCCGCGCAACTGGTCAGTCAGGAAACAGGGCCCGCTGGTCTGCTGGCCTCGGATCTGCTTCCTCAGATTCCTCGGGCCATGCTGCTGACAACGAAAGAAGAACTCTAGCCAAAAAAGAAGAGGCCGTCTTCAACTGTATGTCAGTAGGGGACGGCCTTTAATAGTAACAATGGCTTGGTAGGGTCTAGCAAAGCTACTCGGCGCTGGTCTCAGCGGTCTCCGCAGCGCTCTCTTGAGCCGGAGCAGCATACTTGCCAGCCTCATCAACCACATGCACTGTGATCTTCGGTTCCAGTTGGGATGCAACCTTGACGGTAACGCTATATGTACCAACGGAACGAATTGGCTCAGGCAGAGTGATAGAGCGACGATCAACCACAATACTTGCGTTGCGCAGTGCTTCCGCAATATCCTGTGAGGTGATCGACCCATACAGGCGACCCTCGCTACCAACTCTCTCCTTAAAGGTCAGAGCAACCTGGCTCAAACGCTCCGCGAGCTGGCGCTGCTGCTCAGCCAACTTCTCCTGCTTGCGCTTCTCGGCAGCAATGCGCTGTTCGCGATTAGCAAGCAGACTGGGAGTGGCCCCCGCCGCAAGCTGACGCGGCAAGAGATAGTTGCGGGCATACCCATTAGCCACATCTTTTAAGTCTCCGGCCTTTCCAAGACCTTCGACATCCTGTAAAAGAATTACTTTCATCTTAATAAAGCTCCTCAAGAGGTGTAGGGCGATAAATGACCCGGCTACCTCCTCACGCAAAGTCAACGCCGAATATTATATCGCTTTGAACAGGGTTTGTCCAGAAAGCTTTTTCAGCCGAAATACCGCTTCCCTGCATCATCTCCTCTCCTGTCATCTCCAAATCAGAGTTTCATCTTCCGAAAATGAAAGAAAAGATATGAACACGCATGGAATTTCGTCGATCTTGAATCAAAAAGCCAGTCTTTGCCTCCCAAATGGTAGCCCTTACAGGCCATAGAAGCGCTGTGCTTTTCCCTGATATAGCTGGAACACTCTCTTCTCTTTCGCCGTGGCACATGCAAGAGGTGGTTTCATCCTTTGCCAATTCTTGAGTGACATAACCTTCCACCTCTCTTTTGCTTTTTCACCGAGCGGGCAACAGACAAAGGATCAGAAAGACATGGGAAACACATCACGGCAACAGGGTGAGCGCTGGTTTGCAACGCTCATCGAGCAGAGTCATGACCCTATCGCGCTTGTGCAGCTAGACGGAACTATCACCTATATCAGCCCATCTATTGAGCGCCTTACTGGATATTCTGTTGCGGAATATCTGAACAGGAACTTCTTTACTTTACAACACCCTGATGACGTTGCCGTGGTGCGTGCGCGTATTGACCAGATCAAAGACAAGGCAGGAGCCACCACTACGGTCAAGTATCGGCGCCAGATTAAAAATGGCGCCTGGATCTGGATCGAGGCCGTCGTCACCAATCAGCTCGCACACCCACAGCTCCAGGCCCTGTTGATGAACTACCACGATGTCACCGAGGCCGAGCAGACCAAACGCCAGATTCAGGAAAGCCAGGAACAGTATCGCGCCCTCATGGAAAAATATCAATGCTTACTTGAGCGGGAGAAACAAGCACGCGCCGAGACCGAGGCAGCCAGACAACACCTGTATGATCTGTTCATGCAGGCCCCCGCCAATATCACCATTACCAGTGGCCCGGAGCATCGTATCACGTTAATGAACCCTAACACACAGCAAACCATCGGACGCCGCGATATACTCGGCAAGCCCCTGCGCGAAGCTATACCAGAACTGGTCGAACAGGGCCTTCTATCGCTGCTTGATCAGGTTTATCGGACCGGACAGCCAGTTATCGGCAAAGAGCGCCTGATCCGTTTCGATAAATATGGGACCGGCCATCTAGAGAACGGCCACTTCAATTTTACCTATCAGCCGGCCCGTAACGCGCAGGGCGAGGTCGAGGGAATCATGATCTACGGTGTTGAGGTCACGGAACTGGTCGAGGCTCGGCAGCGGGCCGAAGAGCTGGCAAATCAGCTCGAAGCAGAACATGCACGCCTGGAACAGGTACTTCAGCAGATGCCCTATGGCGTCATAATTGTTGAAGCGCCCACTCATAAAATCGTGCTGTGCAATCAGCAGCTTGAACAGATCCTGGGGCTGACGTTCCCAGCAAACAGCATACTTGAGTATGACCAGTATCGTGGCTACCACCCCGACGGACGCCGCTATGAGCCTGAAGAATGGCCGCTCTATCGCGTCGTCACAAAAGGGGAGACAATCCAGGGCGAAGAAATCACGTATGTGCGTGATGATGGCACATCCATTATCCTGCGGGTAAACGCGGCACCGATCTATAATACTCGTGGGGAGATTATCGCCGGTGTCACGGTTCTCGATGACATTACCAGGCGGAAGCAATTCGATACACGCAAAGATACCTTCATCAGTATGGCAGGCCATGAGCTGAAAACGCCCCTTGCCGCCCTCAAAGGCTATTCACAGCTACTTCAGCGCCGCCTGAAGCGCCAGAATGACGAGCAAGCCAAACAGTTTATCAACAAGATCGAGGCTCAGACAACACGACTCCATCGCCTGATTGATGACCTGCTGGATCTCTCAAAGATTCAGAGTGGCCGCCTGGAACTGCATACTCAGGATCTGATGCTTGATATCCTGGTACATGAGGTCGTCGATGATATCCAGATGACGACCCAATCTCATACGTTGCGTATTGAGGGCAAAACAGATGCCATTATCCACGGAGACAGAGACCGTCTCGGACAGGTGTTCACCAATCTGCTGACTAACGCGCTGAAATATTCGCCCGACGCCGATACTATCATCATTCATCTGCGTACTGAAAACAAGTGGGCAGTGGTCAGCGTGCAGGATTTTGGTATCGGCATTTCCAGGGAGCATCAACAGCGCATCTTTGAGCGCTTTTATCAGGTACGCGATGATACCGGACGTACCTTTTCCGGGCTTGGCCTCGGGCTCTATATCACCAATGAGATTATCAAAGCACATCAAGGGCAGATGCACGTTGAGAGCACTCCGGGGCAGGGCTCCATCTTCAGTATTCTCTTACCAATCAAGTCGTAGCATGACAGAAGGGCACTCCGAACAGAGCGCCCTTCTTCGAGCTGCTCGCTTAATAAGCAAGTTCCCTCTGGAACGTCGTTACAAAGGGACGATAGAAGGCGGCAATTGAGCGAGGTAACCGCCCGATCAAAAGTGTCCCCTGGGTCTGGTATTCCATGTGCTCCACATAGCCCCGCCGATGGAACAATTCAACAAGATCGCCACGATCAAAAGGGATCACCACTTCAACGGTGCCCATATGCGTCGCCAGCACCGTCGCAATCATGTCACCTAACGCTTCCAGCCCCTGTCCCTCGCGAGCCGATACCGGCACCGCGTTCGGATACAGAGTAAGGTCAAGGTCAGTTGGATCATCCAACAGATCCACCTTATTCAGGACGGTCACACGTGGCTTCTCTCCTGCACCTAGCTCATCCAGCAACATATTCACTGTCACACTCTGCTCAATCGCATTAACATGGCTGGCATCAACCACCTCAAGCAATATGTCAGCGTTGAGCACCTCTTCCAGTGTGGCCCGAAACGCGGCGATCAGATGCGTGGGCAGCTTCTGGATAAAGCCGACTGTATCAGAAAGCAGGATTTCCTGATTTCCGGGTAACACGAGATGACGGGTAATTGGGTCAAGCGTGGCAAACAGCTTGTTCTCGGCCAGCACTCCAGCAGCAGTGAGCGCATTAAACAGCGTCGACTTGCCCGCATTGGTATAGCCAACCACAGCTACATGTGGCATTGAACGCGTAATACGCTGTCTTCTCTGCACGGCACGCTGCATCCGAATCTGCTCAATCTCCTCCCGCAACTCGGCAACGCGCCTGCGAATGCGGCGACGGTCAACCTCCAGCTTTGTCTCACCGGGGCCACGAATGCCGATAGCCCCACCAGCAGCACCAACCCCACGCGAGCCACCGCCCTGCCGGGAAAGCGCCAGATTGTTTCCAGCCAGCCGGGGAAGCCGATATTCAAGCTGAGCCAGTTCAACCTGAAGCCGTCCCTCGCGGCTCAAGGCCCGGCGGGCGAAAATGTCGAGGATCAACGCCGTACGATCAATCACACGGGCATGCAGCATCTTTTCCAGGGTGTGCTGTTGCGTGGGAGTCAGTTCGTCATCAAAGATCACGAGGTCGCAGTGTAACTGTTTTTCCAGGTCAGCAAGTTCCTGGGCGCGTCCCTTCCCCAGGTAGGTCAGAGGGTCGGGATGAGGAAGGCGCTGAACAAGAGAACCCACAACCAGAGCTCCGGCAGTCTGGGCAAGGGCTGTCAACTCAGTCAGAGAATCCTCCGCACTCCACATCCCATCATGCTCATCAGCCTCTACAGCTACCAGCAAAGCCTGTTCCGGCCTGGTTCGGGTATGCGTATAGTGAAGACGTTCGCGGTTCGCCGTAGCTACCTCCAGTCTGGTACTGAGAAAACCAGCTCGACTGATGCTACTGTCCCAAAAACGGGGCAGCAACATGGACACCAAAAATCATCTATACATTTCAAGAGTAGTCTTTCTTCTCCGAAAATGCAAGCATAGCAATCCTGTTTCTTCCGGTTATGGCATCGGGGGCAGCGTGTGCAGGAAGAGACTGTTTATGCGAACGAAATAGCTCCCCTGAAGCATTCTATTGTAGAAATCCCGCCAGGGCAGATAGTCTTCTGTCTGAAGATGCAGAGCCGCCAGTTGGGGATCTTTATTCTGCAAAGCCAACAGAAAACCGCCGAGCAGCATCAATAAGAACAGCCATAACAGCCATGACTCAACCAGGCCAAGCGCTCCACCGACCAGCAGATCAACCACGCCAGCAGCCGGAATGCTCTGGATCAGCCCGCGAATCACCGTTCCCAGGATATGCAGCAAGAGCACCGCACCCAGAAACAGCGCGATATAGACAATGACCGGAGTTGCCGCAAGCCCATTTGAGGAAAGGAACGCCACCAGTTGCGGACCAAAGAAAAAAACCACAGCAATTCCTACAGGAATACTGAGGAGATGTATCAGGCTAAAAATAGCCCCGTTCCGTATTCCATTGAAAATGAGCAACAAAGCACTTATCAGAATCAGAATATCAAGAAGCATCTATCCCTCCAACCAAAAAACAGGAGTAACGAATAGGAATAATATCTTCTATTAGGATACGTCCCTGCTCCATTCTCCGTCACAAAAAGCGCCTTCTGAAAAGCCTGTAGAAGAGGAAGAACAAGGAAGAGCTACGACGAAGGCAGCGCTTACCAGTAGACAGATAGGATATAATGAGGAAAATTGCTGAAGCCAAAGGACATCCATGCACGCCAGCAAAGAACAGAAACACACCGAAAACGGGGCACGCACGCTCCAGCTTCCTCACGGGCTCCTGAAACTCCCGGTCTATCTACCTGATGCCACCCTCGGAGTGGTCCGCGCCGTTGATAGCACAGACCTTGAACAGTGCGGGGTACAGGCACTCGTGATGAATACCTATCACCTGATGCAGCGCCCCGGCTCATCAACCATTCAGGCCCTCGGCGGTCTCCATACTATGAGCGCGTGGGAGCACCCGATTATCACCGATTCGGGCGGCTTTCAAGCCTACTCTCTGATTCAGCAAAACGCCAGGTTTGGCACGCTGGACGCGGACGGCATCACCTTTAAGCCCGAAGGAGCTACCCGCAAATTTCAACTGACACCGGAAAAGGCGGTCCAGCTTCAGTTCAGCTATGGAAGCGATATCGTGATGTGTCTGGACTATTGCACCCATGTCGATGCACCCGATGATGTTCAGCGCCTCTCGGTCATGCGCACCATCGAATGGGCCAAACGTTGCAAACGCGAGTATGAGCGCCTGCTGAAACAGAAGAAGCTGGCGGAAGAGAAACGCCCTCTGCTCTTCGCGGTGATTCAAGGTGGCGGCTCAAGGGAGCTGCGCAAACAGTGCGCTGAAGCCCTGCTCGACATTGGCTTCGATGGTTTCGGCTATGGCGGCTGGCCGCTGGACAAACAGGGACGTTTACTCGCCGATATCATCAGATACACGCGTGAGCTGATTCCCGCGCAGTATCCCATGCATGCCCTGGGCGTCGGCCACCCGAGCAATGTCGCGGAATGTGTGCAGATCGGCTACGAGATCTTTGATAGCGCCATGCCAACCCGCGATGCACGTCATGGGCGCCTGTATTGCTTTCAGGATAGCGCACAGGAAAAATGGTTCCAGTACATCTATGTGGGCGATGACAAGCATATCAAGAATAAGCGCCCGGTCTCCGAAGTCTGCGACTGCCTTTGTTGCCGTCACTACTCGCTCGGCTACCTGCATCATCTCTTCAAGGTGGGTGACACACTCTATTACCGACTGGCAACCCTGCACAATCTGCGTTTTATGACCATGCTCACCGAGCGACTGCGAGCACATTATGTCCACAACTGATGAGCAACTGGAACGCCTGGTTAGCGCCGTACTGGACAGCAGCAAGTATAGCGGAGTCTGCCCTGACCTGGTACTACAGGTCGGGCAGAGCGAACTTGCCAGGCGGAAAACCTTCAAGGAAGCGGTCAAGAGTACCAAAAACAAGCTGCACCAGGTCAGCGGCGCGTACTTCACCGGCAAGGAAGATTACACGCGTTGGCTTGGGCGCTTACAGCAGGCAAAAGACCAGACACAGCAGAAGGAAGCATGCACAGATATCATGCGCTATCATGCCTCAACCAGAGAGCGCCTTCCTTTTCTTGAAGAGTTCTATGCCAGCCTCAGCCCCGAACTCTCCTCAGCGCACAGCATTCTGGACCTTGCCTGTGGCTTCAATCCGCTCGCCCTGCCGTGGATGCCGCTCGCAGAGGATGCAAGCTACCATGCCTGTGATATTCAGCAGCCAATGATGGACTTCCTTCAAGAGTGGTTTCGGATCAGCGGTGTTCACGGACATGCCGAGAGCCGGAATATCCTGCTGCATCCGCCACAGGAGCAGTTCGACGTTGCGTTCCTGCTGAAAACGCTTCCCTGTCTGGAACAGATCGACAAACAAGCAGGTCTCCATCTTTTACAGGCGATACAGGCCCGCTACCTGATCGTCTCGTTTCCGGCCCGCAGTCTGGGAGGCAAAAAGAAGGGGATGGAGACCTACTACGAGGAGCATTTCCGCTCTCTGGTAGCAGGCACTCCGTGGGAGGCTCGAAGCATTCAGCTTCCAAACGAACTCATTTTTGTTGTTCACAAACCCGAACTCAGCGCCGAGAAGCCGACATAGGTGGAAGCTCCTGCGGTTGCCCGTGTGGAGGTTGCTGCTTTCGAGATGGAATAAACCGCGAGGCCCACCAGCAGAACAGCAGCATACAAGCCGAGAAAAACCCGATCAACAGGTTCAGACCCAGGAACTGAGCGATAGCGCCCGCAAACAACAGAACGGGAATCGAGCCAATGTTATAGAGCATAAATTGCAGCGAAAGGACACGGGCTCGCCCGGACTCTGGCGCCCGCTCCTGCATAATCGTGTTAGTAGGAATATTCACACAGGCCAGCGCTCCGCCAAGCAAGAGCACCAACACAATCGTAACGATCATCACCCACGGTGCGGATGCTCCCTGTGTATGATCGATCCGCAGAGCCACCCAGTGAATCAATGGAAGCAGCACAAAGCCCACAGCCAGCGCCACAAAACCAATGACCGTCAGCCGAATCTTGCCTATCTTCTCGCTGATCGGCGTCATCAGGATCGAAGCCACCACCAATCCAATACCTGCCGGAGCCAGAATCAGGGACATATCCTCGGGAGGTCGATTCAGGAACTCGCGCACGAACGGCCCGGCCAGCTCACCAATCAGCAACTGAATGATCCCGACCACAGAAAGCTGAACCACCGCGAAGAAGAGCAAGCGATCAGCCTGCACAATGCGCCAGCCCTCAAGCATATCCTGCCACAGGTTCATCAGCAGCGAGCGATATACATGGGTCTCCTGTAGCTTCGGTTTCTGCTGCACCTGACGCTTTGCGGTAAAGGCACGCGCCGGGATCAGGAGAATCAGGATCGCACACACCACATAGAGCGCCCCTACCAGCAGGAATAGCATGTCTATCGGCTCTGTATGCAGTGTGACTGTCCCGAAATGGAAAGTAAAGGGCGGAAAGAGCGCTACCACAAAACGTCCCAGAACCAGAAAACCAAGCGCTTGAGAAACGGTCGTCGAGATATTAAACAGCGAGAGGGCCGGCATAATGTCGCGCTCCCCAACCAGCAGGGGAATAGAGGAACCTTCAGCGGGAATAAAAAACTGACCAATGAGCGATGTAATATACGTCAGCACAAACAAAGGCCAGACGTTGGTACGATCGTAGAGCAGGCTGACAAACATCACTACAACTGTCACCATGCGCAGAAGATTACTGAGCCAGAGCACCGTGCGTTTATCAAAACGATCAACCAGTACCCCGGCCACTGCACTGAAAGGCAGTGCGGGCAACGTAAAAGAAATAATCGCAAGTCCAGCCATAAACACGGAATGCGTGACATCATTGACCAGCACAATCACACCATAATTCGTGGCATTCAAAATGGTCAATGAGATGAGTTGTGCCAGCCAGAGCTTGAGGAAATTCGGATTGCGCAGTACTTGCCGCACACTTGCACTGCTGCCTCCCGGCTTGGTAGACAACGACATTGTCGAGATACTCCTGAAAACAAACAGATAATGGAGGATATGGCTTCACGGCTCATAGAAACACTGCTCCGAAACAGGCTCCACTGCTTTTTTAAAACCTCATCCTCTGAGTTTTGTTGCTTTCTTCTCTAAACGAATAAGCCATATGAAAAGTTTGATAAGGAGCGTCACGCAACAAGAAATAATGAAAAATTCCTGCTTTCTCCGTGTTCAGAACCGCGAGAAAGCGCGATATTCACTCTCATCAAAAGAGGGAGGTCATGCGCTCTTTGATTGACAAGCCAGGAAACCAGACCAGAGAAAAATTGCAGTAATAGTTTCGCGTACACAAAGCCGATCCCGTTCCAAAGCGCGTCCATCCTGACAAGGCAATTACGGCACAGAAACGCTCCTGCCTGCTTGATATAGTAGTACATCCCAATACACAACGCAAGCAAGATAGAGGCAAGGCGGCAGCGAGATCAGCCCGTTACCTTGCCTGAGCTTCAATTCGTGCTATAATTTGGGGTCAGGAGAAAATAACGTTGCAAGAAGAACAGCAGAACAGGCACCAGAAGAAAGAAATGAACACAATTACGCAACCATCTACGACACAGCAACACCAGCAGAAGACAGATTTGCTCTCGTTGACCCTGCCCGAGATGAAGGCATGGTTTGTCGAGCAGGGAGAAGAGGCCTATCGCGCCAAGCAGGTCTATAGCTGGATCTATCAACGGCTCGTCACCGACTTTGAGGAGATGACCAACCTGCCCAAAGCGCTACGACAACGCCTTGCCGATAAAGCCAGCATCGGGCCAATCGTGGTCCGGAGTGAGCTGCATTCAAAAGATGATCGCACCCGGAAGATCCTCATTGAGCTGGAAGACGGCAAACTGATCGAATCGGTGCTGATGCTGTATCCACCACTGGGAGAGAGCAGCGCCCGCGCAACCGTTTGTGTGTCCAGTCAGGCGGGCTGTGCCTATGGCTGTACCTTCTGCGCAACCGGACAGATGGGTTTTGATCGGCACTTACGCGCGGGTGAAATCGTGGCCCAGGTGCTTTTCTTCGCCCGAGAGCTCCGCAAGGCTCCCTGGAAAGCCGCAGGGCTGCCTGCAAGCGCCCCCATCGACCATATCACCAATATCGTGCTGATGGGCATGGGCGAGCCACTGCATAACTACAAGAATGTCCTTCAGGCACTGCGTATCCTCAACAGCAAGGACGGCTTCAACCTCGGCGCACGCCATATGACGGTTTCAACCGTCGGGCTGGTACCAGCCATCCGCAAGCTCAGTCAGGAGCCGCTTCAGATCAACCTGGCGATCTCACTGCATGCACCAAGCGATGAGGCACGTAGCCAGACCATGCCGATCAACCGGAAATATCCGCTCAGGGAGCTGCTAAGCGCCTGCCAGGATTATATTCAGGCGACAGGCAGACAGGTGACATTTGAGTATGTGCTGCTTTCAGGAGTCAACGATACGCCCGATCACGCGAATCAGCTCGGCGAACTGCTTTCGCCCCTGCATCAATTTGCCCATGTGAACTGTATCCCGGTGAACCAAACCGCGGCAGGGTATCGCCCGCCAACGCCGGACGCGATCCGAACATTCAGAGCGATTCTCAATCAGCATGGAGTCAGTAACAGTGTGCGTGCCGAACGAGGAGATGATATCGCGGCGGCCTGTGGTCAGTTGCGCACGCGCTTCGAGCAGCGGAAACAACTGAGCGTCATCAACAACTAGCGAGGAAACAAACAAAGGGTGTCCGCAAGGAATATCTCGAAACGAGTGTACCCCTTGTGGACACCCTTGTTTGATCGCACTCTTGCATAGGCAAAGCCGGCTCTTAGCGAACTTTGGGGAGCTTGCTCATAGTGCGCAAGCAACGTGTGCAAATGTTCACCGTACGAGGAGTGCCATTGATTGTCAGGCGACGGCGCTGCACATTGAGCACGAAACGACGACGAGTGCGGTGCTGCGAAAATGGTACATTGTTACCATACATGGGCTTGCGCTCACAGATATCACAACGACCTGCTGCCATAGCTCTATCTCCTTCCTTATCGGCTTCTACGATACACAAAAACGCTCCCCAAAGGGAGGTCAGCGCATCGTACAGCGACTGATTCTTGATTTATGAAAGAGGACTCTGGTATACTGCTTCCGTGGTTTCCCCTCAATTGCGAGGATTGCTGGTTTGATACCAGGGCCACACCGCAATGATAATAAGCGGAAACAGAAACGTTGTCAAGAGCGATAGCCCTTTTCAAGGCATAGAACTCCGACACGTTATGCGAGTATACCCGATATCGCCTCATTTGGCAAGAGAGAAGAGCATCATATATGTCGGAAGCCCATACACTACAACCACAAACGGGGAACCGCCCACGAGGGAAAATCGAAGTGTTGCCAAACGCAATCCAGAGTATTGCGGTACAGGCAACGACTCTGTGTTATGGCGTGCTTGGCCTGGCCTCACCGCGTCTACGCAATGGAGAGGCTGTACGACTGGATGCAAAGCAAGCCAATCAAGGGGTACGTGTTAACGTGGTTAATGGTCAACTCATAATCGACGTATACGTTGTCCTGGAATATGGACTGCGTATCTCCGAAATTGGTCACAATATCATGAGTACCGTCAAATTCTCAATCGAAAAGATGCTCGGCATTCAAGTTGCTGAGGTCAATGTGAACGTTCAGGGCTTGCTCCACAGTCCTGACTCACAACCTGAGCAAGCATAATTCATAACAAAGGTAGTTAAATCCCCAATGCAGGAACAAACACCACGCACACTACGCCACCGGACCAGACGGATCAGCGTCTTTGATGGTCAGGACCTCAAAAATGCCATCCTGGCGGGAGCAGCCTGGTTAGAAGAAAATAAAGAGACAATTAACGCTTTAAACGTTTTTCCCGTCCCGGATGGTGATACCGGCTCAAACATGTCTGCTACGCTAAAGTCAGCTATCCGCACAATCGCAACCAGTGAAGAAACCTCCGCCGCCGCCATTGCGGCCCGAGTCGCGCACGATGCCCTGCTTGGTGCACGCGGCAATTCAGGCGTCATCCTTTCACAGACCCTGCGTGGTCTGGCTCAGGGGCTCGATAAAAAGACAACCTTTACCGCGCCCGATCTGGCCCAGGCATTTCAGGAGGCCTCACGCCTGGCCTATCGTGCCGTGCTCAAGCCGGTAGAGGGCACGATCCTGACTGTCGTTCGTGAGACAGCAGAGGCCGCGCAACGCAGCGCCCAACAGGGTGATGACCTTGTTTCTCTGCTGCATGAAGTCGTTATAGCCGCTCGTCTGGCAGTCGCACGGACACCAGAACTTCTCCCCACTCTGAAACAGGCAGGCGTTGTCGATTCTGGAGGGCAGGGTTTTTATCTCTTCCTTGAGGGCATCTGGCGCTACATTCGAGGCGAAAACGCGACCGATGAGGCCAGTACACCGCAGCCCATAGCACCCCAGACCAAAAAAGGACGCGTCACGGTTGAAGAAGAGTTTGGCTATGAGGTTGTCTTCCTGCTCAAAGGGAAGGATCTCAACGTTGAGCAGATTCGGCAGGCCATCATTGATATGGGTGGCGTCTCAACCGTTGTCGCCGGTGATGATACCCTGCTCAAAGTACACACGCATACCCTGACCCCGGGCAAAATCCTTGACTATGGCGTTAGCCTCGGCAGCCTGTCAGATATCAATATCGAAAACCTTCAGGAACAGAGTCTCTCCTATGCCGCAGAAAGCGCACAGGAACACGCCGAGACAACGAAAGAGCAGGAGGCACTTCCAATCGCTACCATTGCCGTCGTTGCTGGCGGGGGCTTTGAAAAGGTCTTCCAGGGCCTGGGAGTCTCCTCCATCGTCTCCGGTGGCCAGACCATGAACCCAAGCATTGAAGAGCTCCTCGAAGCCGTTGAGAAGGCTCCTTCCCGACAGGTCATTCTCTTACCCAACAATAGCAACGTCGTGCTCAGCGCACAACAGGTCAGTTCCCTCACCGAAAAAGACGTCTACGTCGTTCCAAGCAAAACCTTACCACAGGGGATTGCAGCCCTGATCGCCTTCAATTTTGACGCCGATTTCGCAACCAATTGCTCCACCATGACCGCGGCCCTGCAATCCGTCCAGACAGCAGAAATCACTACCGCCGTTCGGACTGTCCAACTGGGAACGGTCAACGTTCGTGAAGGCGACTTTATCGGCGTGATTAACGGACACCTTGCAGTGGCAGGACAGGATCTTCAACAGGTCATGACTGATACCCTGCTCCGTATGCAGATAGATGCATATGAACTTGTCACCATTTACTACGGGGCAAGCGTTTCAGAAGAAGATGCAGCAGAGATCAGTAAGAGCCTGAAGGAACAGCATCCCCACCTCGAAGTAGAAGTTGTCTCAGGTGGTCAACCATACTATGCCTACATTCTTTCGGCAGAATAAAAACATTGCAGGAGGCCAGAATGCCCATACGAATAGTCACCGATAGCACCGCCGATATTCCCGCAGAACAGGCTCAAGCGCTTGGCATCACTGTTGTTCCACTGACCGTCTTCTTTGGTGAAGAGTCGTATCTTGATGGCGCTGAACTCGATACCGCTACGTTCTATCAGAAATTGCAGGAAGCGCCAGACCTACCACGCACCTCACAGCCCTCACCAGCTCGCTTTGCAGAAGCATATACCCGCCTGATCCAGGAGGGAGCCGATGGCATCATTTCAGTCCACCTCTCATCCGGTTTGAGTGGCACATACCAATCAGCATGCACCGCCCGTGACAGCCTCCCGGAAGAGCTCCGCCAGGTCCCGATAGAGATCATTGATTCACGCAGTATTAGCGCCGGTATGTCGCTGGCAATTTTGAAAGCTGCCCGAGAAGCGCAAGAAGGACACAGCCTGGACGAGATCAAGAATGTCTTGCTTGACCGCCTCTCACGGAGTCGCGTGCTCGCGATTCTGGATACGCTGGAATATCTGAAACGGGGGGGACGCATTGGCGCAGCAAAAGCCTTTTTGGGCAACATGCTCAGCTTTAAACCGATCGTGACCGTTAAGGAAGGCGTTGTTGCCCCGCTTGAACAGCCACGTACCCGCAGTAAGGCCTATGTCCGGGCTGCACAGCTTGCGAGCGAATTCGCCCCCTTTGAAGATATTGCCATTGTAGAAGCCAACGACGAGGTTGGACAGCAACTGGAAGCCACGCTGCGCACAATCTATCAGGGAGAGATCACGCATTATAAGTTTGGCGCGGTCCTCGGCACCCATACCGGTCCGGGCCTTGTTGGTGTAGCCTTCATCAGTCAGAGGCAGCTCGACTGAGCAGACACCCGGAGTGTATGGAGCATTCGCCCATACACTCCGCATTTCATCCCTTCCTCGCTTTATTCCTGAATTCCCCCGCTTCAAGCTGTGCGCCTGCTCTTTGTCCGCTGTTTGAGGCTTTTTCTCGCTCCGCCAACATCAAGAAACGTGTTGACAAGCATTGACTAATAATACCATGTCACGTACAATAGAACTAAGATCATGCTTTTCTACCGGAAAAGCGACATCACATGGTAGAACGAGAAGGGTGTGCATCCAGAAAGGAGTACGAAACGAACCGCTAGAGCGAAACGTGGACCATCAGAGAAGAGTGAAGACAGGCATCGGTTCAGGAGAAGTAATCTCTAGCAAGCTCTATAGCATGTCCTGTTATACTCGATATAGACATAGGCAATCACCATAGCATGGTTGCTTCCGACTCATAGTTTCATGTAGGAATTGCCAGCATGGCATAAACTACAAAAGGAGGAACGACTGTGGGAATGTTACGGGTGATGTCAAGACGTGGTGACGACCGTCTGACATGGGATGAACAAAAGGCTCTGGTAAAAGACCCCGAAGCCCTGGCCGCAGTTCGAGAAGCAGAGCGCATCTTTGAGCAAGAGCGTAGCAAAGGCGCAACTGCATTCCGTATTGAAACAGGCAAACCGGCACAGCGTATCGACAAATTTGATGCTACTGCTGAACAAATCATAATGGTTCCGCGTGTCGTCGGAGGATAGATCCTTTTCCTTGCCTTACGACTTGCGCTGAGCTCTCGGTGTCTTCGGCTCATCTCGCTCCGCCCTGACAGATTACTCCATATCTGCACAGAGGTTACAGCCTCTCTAAAAGCAGAAGGGGGAGCGCTCCATTCTCCCGAAAAAGGGGTACAAGACAACACTGTATCTTTCATCAAAACACGAGAGGGTATGGAGCGCCTTCCCGAAGTGCCAGGGCGCACACAGACGTGTTTGTCATTGGAGAAAGCAGGGTCTCCCCGTTCCCGGGCATTGAAAGCACCGGGCAACTCGCTCTGTCGGTTTATGCAATCAGGTCAGGGGGTAAGGGCGCACAAAAGAGCGTCCTTATTCCTCCTCATCTTCATCCTCAGAACCACGCAGTTCAATACGTGCGATCTTCTGATGACCATTCTGTTTCGCGCATGAGTGCGGCCCATCCCCGAGTGGAGCTTTGCAGTAAGGACAGGTTGGCCGCCCTGCCTCCATTAACAGATTGACCTCATTGGCCAGGGCAAGGGCATCTTGTGGCAAAAAGTGAAAGACAATAGCATCATCCTCACGAATAATCACTTCCGGCTGCTCGTCCTCATTCAGTGCGATCTCAAGCGGAGTCAGCAGCAACAGGAAGGTATCATCCTGCTCATCATAATTGAGCTTGATTTGGCCGATATGAAATTCATAGGTAGGCAGCGTCGGGAAATCGTCGGGCATTCCACTGGGTTCAGGAAGCCCCCCGGGACGCGCTTCAAGCCGAAGCACCTCCCCTTCAATCACAATTTTCAACACTTCATCTAGCGTCTGCGCCAGCGTTCGCAGATACTCTTTCTCCATCCAGACGACAGCTGTAGCGTACTCGCTTCGTGCGAACAGCCGAAAGCGCCTCTGACCAGGAGCGCCTACTGCATCCGCTCCTAAAAGATTGACACGACCAAGATCAGTACTCATTACACACCTCTTATTCCAGGAATCTCACTCCTCACGAGTGGGAAGATTTGCCGTCTCTTCTGTATACCAACGAGCAGGCAAGCTCAGGATGTACAATCGCCTCATACACGTTTAACAAACTGGAATGTTGACAAAATAGCCCTGCTTCTTTCCGCGGCCCTATACTCGCTTTCATGGCGTCATCGGCCTCGGCCACAAAAGCGGCCAGCCACCTGGCGCGTACACGTCACCAGGCGGCTACGATGGGTACCACACCTTAATAGCCACGATTGGGATCATACACATTTTGCAATGGTTGACCGGCAGTGTAGCGTGCCAGATTTTCAGCGAAGAGATCGGCCAGCCGCTTTTCATAGTGGATATTCTCTCCAGCAATATGCGGCGTAATGATGACATTGGGCAGGGAAAACAACGGACTTTCCGCGGAGAGCGGTTCTTCTGCAACAACGTCCAGCCCGGCACCAGCAATCCAGCCTTCTTGAAGAGCCTGAATTAGTTTTGGCTCATCGATCACCTGTCCCCGCGCAACATTCACAAGATAGGCATTTCGTTTCATTGCTCGTAGCTCGGCTTCTCCTATCATGCGCTCGGTCGCGGACGTCAGCGGAACCGCAATCACGATGTAATCGCAGTGTGCAAGCATTGCCAGCAGATCCGAGGCTGGATAGAGTAAATCAACATCGGGATCTTTGTCTCCTGGCTGCGCCGAACGCCGCGTCCCCACCACATTCATGCCGAATGCTCTTCCCAGTTGTGCCACTCGTCGTCCAATATGGCCCAGACCGATGACTCCGAGCGTCTGTCCGGCCAGTTCCCGCCCTTGCAGCCGATACCAGCTTGCACTACGCGGCCAGATATGGCGATCCTGTAAACGAACCATTTCAGGCCAGGAGCGATTGAACATGAGCATGCTTCCAAACACATATTCACCGATACTGGCCGCATGGATACCAACCGCGGTTGTAACCAGCACACCGCTATCAGGAGCAAGAATACCGGTATGTTGCAGATTATCAATACCTGCTCCCGTTGCCTGAAGCCAGCGCAGCTTGGGCGCCAGCTGACGCCAGTTGTCTGGCACCCAGTATGAGCAGAGAATCTCTGCATCATGGAGCTGAGCCAGAAACGCATCAGGATCAGTGACACACAGGACAGGCTCTCCAACGATTTGCTGAAAGCGCTGTACCGAAGCTGTGGCAAACGGAAATGTACTGATAATAGTCATAGAACGTACGCTCCTCCATCACTGGTAACGACAACACAAGAGAGGATCCCGCAAACGCCTGTAGAAGAGGATCACGCGGGAGATTGACCACTCCTGAGCGGACAGTGGCCCGGCCTCAAGAACTGGTCTGTCAAATAATGCCAGGCATAAAACACTTGCACACAAAAAGAACCATCTTCTCCTATTTTACACCGAAGATGACGTAACAGCTTGGCAGCACTTGTCTGGCATCAGACTGAAAGCCCTGTTACAGATCGGTCATCTCGCGTCAAAGGCCCCTTCTCCCTGCTATAGAGACAGGAGAGCAAGGAGGTCCCATCCTTCAATAACAGTAGCAGACGTCACGTGCTTTGATCTACCAGCACGCACACATAGTACACTCATCATGGAGAGCGGGCGGACTCATACAGAGGGTCGGGTCAGGAAGGGGGAGAACAGAGTGATATTGCAGACTATACGAAAAACCGAACGTAAGTTACACGTGTGAAAGAGAGAAGGGGAGAGCAAGGACAGAGAAGGATCGAGGGCATAAAGAGAAAAAGGCCGTTCTTTTTGAAGGTAAAAAGAGAAAAAGAGAAGAAAAAGAGAAGCAGGAAGCAGAGAGAAAAGCCAGACAGGCAAAAGCAAGGCGACAGATAGGAGAATACACGATCATGTATCTACTGTTGCATTTATTTAACTCGCTGTGCTATAATCCGAGTGGCTAAAATGGTGGGTACAATGTGAAGTAAAACAGACAGGGTAAACCAGGATGAAGCAAGAGCCGCCCTCTGTTTGGGGACCGTTAGTGTTAGTCGGTCAATTAGGCTTCACTATCGCCATTCCCATTGCGTTGTTAGCATTACTTGGATACTGGGTTGATGGCAGGTTCCATACCGCGCCATTATTTATACTGCTCGGGCTGCTGCTTGGCCTGATCTCAGGGATCTTCGGAGCATACCGTTTATTGAAGACTGCGGGTATTTTCCGATCCTACGAAAAGAAGAAGGATCGTTAACGATACTATGAACAAGAGACAAGATTTCAAGAACGGAAGCCGCCTGTTCATCATTGGGATTCTGCAAGCAGTACCCCCACGCATAATGGAGGACGTCGCGTGCAGCTCTGGAAACTTCCTCATTTTCAATTAGCGCCAGAAGAAATTTTTCATCTCGGGCCTATTCCTGTAACCAACACACTTCTCTGTACTATACTGGGAATTGTAATCATACTCGTGTTATTCTTCTTTGCTGGTCGGCGCAAAGAGATGGTCCCCCGTGGCCTGCAAAACGTCGCGGAGTGGGCGCTTGAGTCTCTCATGAGTCTCGTTGAGAGCATTGCCGGCAAAAGATGGGCGAAAAAATTCTTCCCCCTGGTTGCCACTCTCTTCATATTTATCTTTGTCTCGAACCTGGTCGACATTCTGCCGGGTGTTGACTCGATCGGCACCATTCACGGCGCAGTCAAAGCAGGCGAGCAGATGGGTCCGTTCCTGTTCGGTGACTCATCCAACAAGATCATACCCTGGCTTCGCCCCGCGACGACAGACCTGAATCTGACGCTTGCGATGGCGCTGGTCACGGTTCTCACCGCGCAGGTTTTCGGTTTCTACGCACTGGGTGCGAAAGAGCACATCTTCAAGTACATCAACTTGCCAGCGCTGAAGCAGGGTCCTGTCGGGTTTATTACCTTCCTTGCCACCTTGCTGGAAATCGTACAGGAATTCAGCCGCATTCTGTCGCTCTCCCTGCGACTCTTTGGTAACATCTTCGCAGGTAGCGTCGTGCTGGCGGTTTTTGCCTTCCTGCTTCCAGCCCTTGTGAATATCATCTTCATTCCCTTCGAGATGCTGGTTGCATTCGTGCAGGCATTCGTGTTCTCGCTGCTGACGCTGGTGTATCTCCAGTTGGCAGTGACCAGCCATAGTCACGAAGAGCATGGAGAAGAGCACAGTGTTGAAGGGCAGGCAGTAGCGACACACTAAGACCCATCAAGCCACGGGAACAGGCATTACCCGCCTGTTTCCACCAATCCTTGTGACACTTTTGTCATGCTACTCGCGACATCACGTTGCGATTGCATAAATGAATTCATTTAATTACGAAACAACAGGCTTTGTCCTTAAGGAGGATTTTTCAAATGGATCTCAAACCACTCGCAGCAGCTATCGCAATTGCAGTCGGCGCACTTGGCCCTGGTCTTGGTATTGGTATCGCAGCCGGACAGGCATTCAGCGGTGTTACCCGCAACCCTGAATCCGCCCCTGTGGTTTTCCCTCAGCTGATCCTGGGTCTGGCCTTCGCAGAAGCTATCGCTATTTATGCTCTGGTCGTTGCCCTGATGATCCTGTTCATCTAGTCCAGGTGCTATCTGAACATTGCCAATTGCAAGCGCGAAGAGACACAGCACTCCGTATGGAGCATCTCTAGAACAGGAGGCAACATACGTGAGGCTGCGTCTCAACGCGCGTAACAGTTAACTATCTGGACGCCAGGAGAAAAAAGCATGCAAACACTGTTGCATACAATGGTTATCGCTGAAGAATCGAGCGGTGGCGTCAGTGCGCTTGGCATTAACACATGGTTCTTCGTTTCACAGCTGATCAGCTTTCTTGTTGTTCTGGTCATCCTCTGGAAGTGGGGCTTCCCGATGATTCAGAAAACAATGGAGAAGCGCCAGCAGATTATTCGTGAAGGGCTTGAGAACGCAGAGAGAGCCAAGCGAGATCTACAAGAGGCACAGGCTCGCGCAGACCAGGTTCTGCAAGATGCACGCCGCCAGGCCCAGGAAACGATTGAAAAAGCGGCCCGCGACGCACAGCAACAGGCAAACCGCATTATTGAAGACGCGCAGGCTCGCGCCAAGCAGGTTGAGCAGCAGCAACTGGCCCGCATTCAGCAGGAGAGCAACCGCGCTCTGGCCGATATTAACCGCTACGTTGTCAACCTGTCAATTGAGGCAGCCAGCAAAGTCATCGGCAAATCGGTTGATTCAAAAGACAACCGCCGCCTGATTGAAGATTTTGTCGTCGCCGCCGACAAAACGAGGAATAACTGATGTTAAAAGGAGCGATTGCACGGCGCTACGCCGAGGCCATCTTCAACCTTGCGCGCAAGCAAAATACGCTTGATCGCACCCTGGAGGATGTAAAAGGGATCGCTCAGCTATTCTCAGGGCGCAAGCTGTCCTATCTCTTGCGAGAGCCAAAGGTACCGGCCAAACGAAAAGAGAGTGCCTTGCGTGAGGCTCTGGCCTCTCATGTGTTACCAACATCACTCAATCTTGCCCTGCTTGTGGTACAGCGTGAACTGGTTGAAGTGATGCCCAACATTGCTGCCGAGCTGGAACAGCTTCTACTGAACTACCGGAATCAGGCAGTAGCAGAGGTCACAACCGCAATGCCGATGGACGACGAGCAGCGCACCATCGTTCAGCGAGCCCTGGAAAAGACAACAGGCAAATCCATCATTTTGCAGACTCGGGTCGATCCGAGCATCCTGGGTGGAGTGGTTGCACGCGTGGGAGATCAGCTCATAGACGGCAGCGTTCGCAACCGCCTGCATATTTTGCAGCAGCAGTTGCTGAACAAGGCCGATACTATCAAGCCTGACTTTCAGTCGAGGGAGGAACTAGCCGTTTAGCCTTAGATGCAACGGCTCTCCCCCCTTTTCAAAAGCAACATTCTGTTTCATCCACTCAGTCGCGAAAACGCTCAACTTTTGACCCCGGATAAACGCATCCACACCCCGTTGTGGAGCAGCAAGACTGTATTACAAAAAGAACCACTAGGATAAAACTAGGAGGACAACGATGGCATCTTGGGCTGATGAAATCAGTGCCATCATTGAGAAAAACATTGCAGGGTTCGGAACCGAGACCTCGACCGCAAGCGTCGGCACCGTTATCGCAGTGCAGGACGGTATTGCGCGTGTCTACGGCCTGCAAGATGTGAAGTATCTGGAACTGGTAGAATTTCCGCGTACAGGCTTGTACGGCCTCGCCTTCAACCTGGAAGAAGAAACCGTAAGCTGCCCGATCCTGGGCGATTTTACCGAGATCCGAGAGGATGACGAAGTTCGTACGACCGGACGTATTATTGAGGTCCCCGTTGGTGACGAGCTTCTCGGGCGTGTCGTCAACCCACTCGGTCAGCCAATTGACGACCGCGGTCCAATCAACACCACCAAAACGCGCCCGGTTGAGCGTGTCGCTCCCGGCGTTATCACCCGTCAGTCGGTCGATACCCCGGTTCAGACTGGTATCAAAGCGATTGACAGCGTTATCCCTATCGGTCGTGGTCAGCGCGAGCTTATCATTGGTGACCGTCAGACCGGTAAAACCGCGATCGCGATCGACACGATTCTGAACCAGAAGGGGAAGAATCTTATCTGTATCTATGTTGCTATCGGTCAGAAGAACTCCTCCATCGCTCGTATCCGCTCGATTCTGGAAGAGCATGGCGCAATGGAGTACACTGTCATCGTGGCCGCAGGCGCTGCCGATCCCGCTCCGTTGAAGTACCTCGCCCCCTACGCAGGCTGCGCAATGGGTGAAGAGTTCATGGAGAGCGGACGCGATGCTCTGATCGTCTATGATGACCTGACCAAGCACGCAGAAGCGTATCGTAACATCTCTCTTATCATCCGCCGCCCGCCGGGCCGCGAAGCATTCCCTGGTGACGTGTTCTACCTGCACTCCCGCCTGTTGGAGCGCGCTGCACGCCTGAACAAAGATTACGGTGGTGGCTCGCTGACCGCGCTGCCAATCATCGAGACGAAGGCAAACGACATCTCGGCCTACATCCCGACGAACGTCATCTCAATTACTGATGGTCAGATCTTCCTGGAAACCGACCTCTTCAACTCGGGCCAGCGCCCCGCTATCAACACCGGTATCTCGGTTTCGCGTGTGGGTAGCTCCGCTCAGACTCGCGCAATGAAGCAGGTCGCAGGTACGTTGCGTCTTGACCTGTCGCAGTTCCGTGAACTGGCTGCATTCGCACAGTTCGCTCAGGACCTTGATAAAGCCACCAAAGCTCGTATCGAGCGCGGCCGCCGCGTCAACGAAATCCTGAAGCAGCCGCAGTACAGCCCGGTTCCGGTTGAGCATCAGGTTATGATTATCTTCGCCGCCACCAATGGCTATCTCGACGATGTGCCTCTGGAGCTGGTCGGTGAATGGGAAGCCGGTCTCTATCGCTTCATGGACGCAAGTCACCGGGATATCCTCAATGAGATGGTTGAGAAGTCTGTGAACGGCAAAGAGAAGATGTCGGACGATCTTCTCAAGAGAATACGTACCGCTATCGAAGAGTACAAACAGACAGCAGCACCGCGCCAGGAGGCTTAATTATGCCATCAACCCGTGAAATACGGCGGCGTATACGGTCTGTGTCTAACACGGCGCAGATTACGAAGGCTATGCAGATGGTAGCCAGCAGTAAGATGCGCCGCGCGCAGGATCGGGTACAATATTCCCGTCCTTATGCCGAGCAGATCCGCGGCCTGGTCTCGCGTCTGGCAAGCGTGACCGACACCGAGGAACTGGGCGAAGAAGTTGAGTTGCTCAAGCAGCGTCCGGTCCGCAAGGTCGGCTATCTGGTCATTTCGCCTGATCGCGGTCTCTGCGGCGCGCTACCCGGCAATATCAACAGAAAACTGGCGAACAGCGCACTGGAAGAGCAGCGCCGACTGGAAAGCAACGGCATCACCCCGAACATCGAATATATCGCTGTCGGGCGTAAGAGCCGCGATTTCCTTGTGCGCACGCAGCAGCAACTTATTGCGGAGTTTACCAATCTCGGTGATCGTCCGGGTATGAATGATGCCAGCGCCATCGCACAGGTCGCAGTGGACGCCTTTATCAAGGGCGATGTTGACGTTGTCTATCTGGCCTATCCAAAGTTCGTCAACACCGTCACCCAGGTTCCCACTGTGGAACAGCTTCTCCCGGTTCAGCCGCCAACAGGAGAAGCAGACACAAAAGAGGCTCTGGATTATATCTATGAGCCAGACGCAAAAGAGATTTTCAAGGCGCTGCTCCCTCGTTACGTCGATGTGCAGGTCTATCAAGCACTGCTCGAAACCATTGCAAGCTTCTATTCAGCACAAATGGTAGCGATGAAAAACGCAACCGACAGTGCAAAAGAACTGATTCAGGACCTGACCTTGACCTATAACAAGGCTCGCCAGAGCGCGATCACGACGCAGATTCTCGAAGTGGTCTCTGGTGCAGAAGCCCTGGGATAAGCAATTAACACGTCGTTTCATAGAAAACAGAGAGAACAACGAGAGGCATTTGCAATACGAACTGCCTCGATGATGGAGAGATACATACTATGACGCAAGCACCAACCCGTACGAAGGGTAAAGTCGTGCAGGTTCTGGGGGCAGTTGTAGACGTCGAATTCCCCACAGATAAACTGCCTGAAATTTACAACGAACTTCGCGTCCGCCCTGCCGGTGCTGATGAAGACCTCTCTTTGGAGGTGGAACAGCACCTCGGCAATAACTGGGTCCGCTGCGTTGCTATGGGTCCTACAGATGGCTTGCAGCGTGGCGTTGAGGTCGAAGATACCGGCGCACCGATCTCTGTTCCAGTCGGCCCTCAGACGCTCGGTCGTATCTTCAACGTCCTTGGTCAACCGGTAGACAACAAGCCGGCCGTCGAGGGCACCGAGCGCTGGCCTATTCACCGCCCGGCTCCTGACCTGGAAGAACAGGCTTCTACTGTTGAGATCCTGGAAACCGGTATTAAGGTTATTGACCTCGTCTGCCCCTTTGTAAAAGGTGGTAAGATCGGCGCGTTCGGCGGTGCCGGTGTGGGCAAGACCGTTACCATTCAAGAGCTCATCAACAACATCGCAAAAGGTCACGGCGGTTACTCCGTGTTCGCTGGCGTCGGTGAGCGCACCCGCGAAGGAAATGACCTCTACCATGAAATGGAAGAGAGTGGCGTTATTGACCGTCTGGCAATGGTCTTCGGTCAGATGAACGAGCCTCCTGGCTCCCGCCTGCGCGTGGCGCTGACCGGTCTGACGATCGCTGAATACTTCCGCGATGTCGAGGGCCGTGACGTGCTACTCTTTATCGACAACATCTTCCGTTTCACTCAGGCCGGTGCTGAGGTGTCCGCGCTGCTGGGTCGAATGCCGTCCGCCGTGGGATATCAGCCAAACCTGGCTGAGGAAATGGGTGAGTTGCAGGAACGCATCACGTCGACGAAGAAGGGTTCTGTTACCTCGATGCAGGCCGTGTACGTCCCCGCTGACGACTACACTGACCCCGCACCGGCAACGACCTTCGCGCACCTTGACTCAACGCTTGTGCTTGACCGCGGTATCTTCGAACAGGGTATCTACCCTGCGATCGACCCGCTGGCCTCGACCAGCCGCATTCTGGACCCGCAGGTTGTCGGTGAAGAGCACTACAATGTGGCCCGTGGCGTACAGCGCGTCCTTCAGCGCTATAAGGACCTTCAGGACATCATTGCCATCCTGGGTATCGACGAACTGTCCGATGATGACAAACTGATCGTGGCCCGCGCTCGTAAGCTTCAGCGCTTCTTCGCACAGCCGTTCGCTGTCGCTGAGGTGTTTACTGGCCGCCCTGGTAAGTACGTTTCTCTGAAGGATACCGTTACCGGCTTTAAAGAGATTCTCGAAGGAAAATATGACCATATTCCTGAGCACCACTTCTATATGAAGGGGAACATCTCAGAGGTCGTCGCTTCCTACGAGGAAGAGAAGGAATAAGAGAAAATGGCAAGTAGGGCTCCAGAAAAGACCCTGCATGTCGAAGTGGTGACCGCAGAGCGTGAGCTGTACAACGGCGAAGCGACGCAGGTTCAGGCCCCAGGCGCAGATGGGCAGCTAGGCATTCTTCCAGGCCATGCCGCTCTGCTGACCTTCCTGACTCCTGGCATGCTCCGCATTGAGCTTGGCGACGCAGAAGCTCCGCTCTTCGTTTCTGGTGGCTTCCTGGAAGTAGCCAATAACCGCGTCACCATCCTGGCCGATGCCGCCGAACATGCGGAAGAAATCGACCGGGCACGAGCGGAGGAAGCCCGTCAGCGTGCACAGCAGCGTCTGGCAGAGGCCTCAAACGCGGAGGAGCGGGCCGAGTATCAGGCAGCCCTTGAGCGGGCAGTTTCTCGCCTGCATGTACTCGAATTCGCACGCCGCCGCACACGCCGCCGCCTCGATGTGCAAGGTGTCCACGACTAAAGCGACCTGTTCTGAACAGGCAAGGCAAAAAAGAACCCCCGGCATTGCCGGGGGTCATTGTTTTTCTGTCTCTTGCTGCGTTACGCCTAGAAACCGCTACTCCCTGAATCACCACCACCACCGAAGTCCCCTCCGCCAAAGTCTCCACCACCAAAGTCACTGTCAAAGCCGCTGCTCCCTACGTCTCCGCCGAAACCACTGTCACCGCCATAATCACTGTCAAAGCCGCTGCTCCCTACGTCTTCGCCGAAGCCTCCATCATTGTTATGGGCCTGGTTTTCACCCGCGTGACGTCCAAGCTCATAGCCAAGCAGTCCACCGGCAGCGGCACCCAGACCGCCAGCCGCCCAGGGATTCATTCCGCCACGCCGTCGGTCATAATCGGGACCATAGTTCGGGCCATAATTTGGCGGATAAGGCTGCCCATACTGGTTATAGGGCTGCTCACCATATGGCGGAGGAGGTGTCGGGCGCGGCCCACGATTGAAGAGATTGCCAAAGCCGCCAAAGCCACCGCCAGGTCTGTTTTTGCGGGAGCGGATAATACCAAAGATGCCCAGCCCCAGAAGAACCAGCAAACCAATACAACACCAGGTGCCAAAGCCACCGCCACGGCTGATGCTCCCGAGCGGTCCACCACTGGAAGCACTGCTCAATGACTCAAGGGCGGCTGCGGCTGCATCAGAGAAACTTCCACCGCTCTGCTTCTTGTCAGTAAATGCTTTGGCAGCGGCTGAGTAATCGCTACCATTGAGTTTCACGTCAGAGCCACCCGAGATCGCAACTCGACCGCCCCCACTGCCCAGACGCAGCGTAATCGCCATCACAATCTGATTTTTGCTCTTGACGCTCGCTTTCGTCTTCTGCTCAAAGGCGCGCTGATCGCCGTTAAAGCCAGACATCGTATAGATAGTGACAGGATACTCAAGCGACTGGGCCGCGTTTTGAATGCGCCCGCGATCCTGCAATATTCCGGCTCTATCCTCGATATTCACGCTGGCAGCCAGAGTACTTGTTGTCGTAAACAGTACCAGCAGACACGCCGCCAGGAGCGCCAGGATGCCTTGTCCCCCTCGCTTCTTGATAAAAGAGGTGCTCCGTTCTCTCTGCTTCATAACCGTCCTTCTTTATACTTCATGCACTCATTCTGTTGATTGGTATTACACTCTTTTACAGCACAAACTCTCTACTGTACTTTTTATGTGAACACCTTCCAGGGCCTCTCACCTATGTACAACGGGAGCAAGCACAGGAAATCAAATGGCGCGCCGCTCCCTTTACTTTGTATACCTCTGATCCTTGCTTTTTATACGATGAAATACCATGCGAAGTTGAAAGAAACCCCGATCAAAAAGGACAAGCAAAAAGAGCCGCTGCTTTAGCGACTCTTTTTCTTGTCTTCCTCGCCCGTCATCATGCGGTGTACCTCACCGGGCTGTGGACGCTGCGTTACCTCGCGGAAGTCTCCACCGATATCGGTACCACGCGGATCTTTCCCGGTCTCGCTCGCCGATTCATCCCCAAGTTTTCTGGCAATCTCTTTGTTCTTCAAATCAATGTGCGCAGGCCCTCCTACCTGCTCAGTTCCTTGCCGCTTCGACACACGCCGTAAGCCAATGATCTGTACAATCAGGACTATCCCCAAAATCACGAGGATAAAACCTAACCAGACAGGTAGCCAATCAGATGAAGTGAACCAGGACATACTTTTCACCCCCATTTATCGACAAAACAAACATTGTTCCGCTTCTTCTCGCATCATCACGCATATCAGAAACACGATAGACAACCCGGTTCGGATACAGATCAGGGTTTTGCGTGCTACAATAAAGAGACACTGCATTGTGTCTTGAGGCAACATCCATCACTCTTCTGATTTCTTCTCGTATCCTGCTTTTCTTCAAGATGCAGGAAATACATTTGCTGTTTTGGGATTGAATATTATGAGCACTTTTCATAGCGGGCAACGCCCGTTCGTTCTGATTATTATGGATGGTTGGGGCATCAACCCTCGTAAAGAAGGGAACGCTATCGCGCTTGCTCGTACCCCCAATCTGGATACCATTGCGCGTGAGTGGCCTCACACGGCGGTCAAAACGTCCGGCGAGGCCGTTGGTTTGCCTCCCGGCCAGATGGGAAACTCCGAGGTCGGTCACCAGAATATCGGCGCCGGAAAGCGCGTTCTACAGGACTACACCCGCGTCAGTGAGTCCATCCGCGACGGCAGCTTCTTCCATAACCCCGCCTTTATGAGGGCTATCGAGCATGTCAAGAAGAATAACTCGCAGCTCCACATCTGCGGCCTGCTTGGCAATGGCGGTGTTCATGCCCATGAAAGCCATCTGGAGGCTCTGCTTCAGCTTGCCGAGAAGCACGATCTTGAACGTGTGTATATTCACTCCTTTACCGATGGTCGCGACTCTTCGCCCACTGGTGGCATCGAGTTTATGAAGCGCCTGGAAACACGCGCCCGCGAGATCAACCCGCAACACCCGGCCCGCGTCGCTACCGTTACCGGTCGCTACTACGCAATGGACCGCGATAACCGATGGGATCGGACCGGACGTACCTACTTCGCGATGACCCGCGGCGAAGGCTTGCAGGCTGATTCTGCCATGGCAGCAATCCAGCAGTCCTATGATAAAAACATCACTGATGAGTTCATTGAACCGACCGTGATTATGGAGAATGGTCATCCAGTCGCGATGGTTCAGCCCGGCGATGCCGTCATTCACTACAACTTCCGGCCCGATCGCGCTCGTCAGCTCACAAAGGCCTTTGTGCTTCCCGAGATGTCACCGCAGGCGGTCGAAAAGTTCCCGCGCGGTCCTCGCATGGAAGATCTTGTGTTTGTGATGATGACCGAGTATGAGCCCGGCCTTGATGCAGAGGTGGCGTTCCGTGCTGATGAGGTCGAGATGCCGATTGCACGCGTGATCTCTGAGCAAGGCATGCGCCAGTTCCATACCGCCGAGACCGAGAAATACGCCCATGTGACCTATTTTATCAATGGCCGGCGTGAAACACCGTTCACGGGTGAAGATCGCGAAATCGTTCCCTCACCAAAGGTTCCGACCTATGACCTGCAACCGGAAATGAGCGCCGAAGGAGTCACAAAAACAGCGATTGAGCATATCCGCACCGGGGATTACAGCTTTATCGTGATGAACTATGCGAACGCCGATATGGTCGGACATACAGGTGTGATTGAGGCCGCAATGAAAGCCTGTGAGGCCGTTGACAAAGGAGTCGGGCAGGTTGTGGAGACAACGCTTCAAATGGGCGGAAACATCCTGATTACAGCCGACCACGGCAACGCAGAACAGCTTATTGAGTATGATACCGGCAAGCCGTTTACGGCCCATACCACCAACCCGGTACCACTCTATCTTGTTTCGCCTCAACTGGCTCACGCCAAACTGCGCACTGATGGCATTCTGGCAGATGTTGCCCCCACCATCCTGCAAATCATGGGCATACAACAGCCAAAGGATATGAGCGGCCGTTCGCTGCTGCTTTCCTGACGCTCAGGCAGCCTGTAGGGGCCTTCAAGCAACTATTGCATTCCCCTACAGGTTTTTTTCATACTCCCAATCGAGACAGCTATGCTACACCCTTTTCCATAGAAGATGCTTCTACGAAAAGAAGAGTTATTTGAGCATTCCTTACAGCGAACTATGCTCTGAGGATAGTTACAGCGAACTATGCTCTGAGGATAGTTTTCGCAGGAAAAGTACAAGAGTTATCCACTTATTCTGTGGATAACTCTGTATAATTGTGGATAACTGTGCAGCCAACCGCTTAGCCAAGCCGCTCCAGCGATGTGCTCGGCACAACAACTGGTGTACCATCTTCAAGCATGATACGCATGGCACGCGTCCTTATACCTGAAGGAAATTCCTGATCATAGGAGAAAATATAGTCGATCACGCCCGTTGCTCCCATATATTCACCGCTATTGATACGCACATAGGCACCGATTGCCAGCGTAAGATCAGGGTGGACAGGCGTCCAGTGTTCCTGTTTGTTGTAGGGCAGGGAGATAAGCAACTCTGGCACCAGATGCAGCCGCGTGGAAGTCAGCCCGGAGAGCAGGACCGGTGCCCCCTGATAGCTGCTCAGCAAGTTCGCGATGCGAGCAGGCATGGAGAACTCGCCCACACCCTCGGTAAACATCAGGGTTAAACGGGGAAGATGCGCGGTAATTCGCTCAATCTGCTCGGAAGCCAACAATTGTAAGAGGTCAACCCGTAAAAATCCTTCTAGATCGCGCAGGGTGATGCTGCCGGCAATCACACCGGCCACCCCTGCCTCACTGGCCTGACGCAACTGGGAAAAGGTGAGCGGGCCGGGTATCACCAGAATGGTACCGGGCTTCTGCGGTGTGATGCGCCCATTATGCCAGAGGGTGAGCGAGCCACACACCTGATAGCCTACCCCGAGCTTTCCCTGAATCACGGTCGCCCTGCTCTCGATCACCACTCCACCACGCCGGGTCAACTCTGTCACCCGTCCCCATAATCCCGAGAAGGCCAGCTCCGCCTGCGGAATAGCCCGGAGTGCCGGATTTGACGCCGAAGACAAAGAGAGCCGAGAACGAGATGTTCTCGACTCCTGATATGGTTGTACTTCCTGAAAGCGTACCTGCTCAACACGAATCACAGGTTGCTCGGGAAGGACATTTTGTCCGGGTCGTACCAGGGGAATAACAGACCGATAGCTGTTCCCACCGGGCCAGCGCTCCCTTTTTATCATCATTTGTGGAATAACAGACCAACCTAGTGGATAGCTCACAGCGTGGCCTCCTCCCTGTTAGCCTCCTAATGCCTGCATCCATTGAGTGAGGCGCGCCTGCCTCTCAAGCTCATTCGTTGGCAAGACCAGAGGCCGTCCCCGGGCGTCAATAATCAAGCCAACAAGCCCGCCATCAATCTCCTCAGCTACCCGGGCGCGTTCGCCGGGACCAAGCCCGACATCAACCCCGGGAGCAGGATAGAGCGTTAATAGCGCCTGCTCGTTCATTCCCAGTGGAATGACTTCCATTGAGCCAGCCATCACGTCAACATCCAGTTGTCGCCCATTACTATACTCAACCCCGACACGTACTGCCAGCTCACCCGGTTTCAAGTCACCAAAAGGAATAACACAGGCCCCCAGACGATGCGTGACAGCGTCGTTCTCATTGACCTGAACCGCTGTCAGAGGAGCGACCGCCGCCACCGCGCCAAGCTGAGGAATCAGCATGGTGCGATCCAGCACCAGCGATGTGACTCCCTTTGGCTGTAAAGCATCCAGAATCATCATCGCCGCCTGTGAGAACTTGGGCACATGGGCAAGCACGCCGCCAGTTGCCAGAATCAGATCTGAATCTGGCCACAAGCCGCTTGTCTTCTTCGCCTCCTCCATTGTCAGGATCATCGCCTCGCGCGCAAACGCCTGCATAATCTGTAAATCGCGAATGCTGGTCGGAACACTCTCTGCATGGGTCATATGCTGTAACGCGAACTGGCGAATCTCTTCCTCAGAAATAGTAAAGGGAAGCCAGCGGGCCACACGTTGCCAGCCAACTTTCTGTAAAATGGCGCTAATAGAGGATCCCACGCCAATGCCCGCATTGACAACAGGAATAAATTCGCCCTGCTCTCCAGCAATCATCACAGTCGTTGTTGCACCACCAACGTCAATCGCGGTTACATTCATAGAGTAATGCTGTGCGAGGAAGCGTATCAGACTACTCAATGAGGTCGCTGTTGCCACTGGTGGCGTCTCGGTCCATGCAACCAGACTGGTATAACCAGGCAGGCGCTGAATGATTTTCTGCTCATGCAGCTGACCGACAGCCATACTCATTGAGGCAAGTTGAGCCTGAGAGGTCAGGGGCTCTGCTCTGGTGAAATCGGCTGCGCCCGCCAGTAAGCGATGACTTGCCTCAACATATTGAGGCGCACCAGCATAGATGACTGAATACGGCGCAGAAGTGAGGGCGGGATTCTGCTGTTTGAGCTCTCGCGCGGAAACAGCCAGAAGCTGGCACGCTTCCTGGAGCGCATGCGGTCCTGCGGGTCCCTGTGCCATGCCAACAATTAATGCTCCCTGTGGATGCAGCTCACGCAACCGGGAAACCTGGCGCTCCCACTCCTGAGCAATACGCTCGCGTGACCAGGCTTGCTGTGGGTTTGCGGTCTGGGAAGAAGCTCTTGCAGCCTGGAAAGAGGGGGAAGGAAGCGGGTATATTTCAGCATAGAGTCCTGAGACAGCCTGATCAACCAGCTTCTCAAGCGTCTCATCGACCCCGCCCAAAACCAGGAGACGTAAGGAGCCTCCTGCGCTTATTGTTGCAATAAATACATCAACACCATCGCCATTAGGCTGCTCGGGAGTAAGGACCTGCTTCTCATTCACGAAACGGCGTCCGGTGATATGCTCGATGGAATGAATTGCCTGGATTACTCCCTGTAAGATATCTTCTTGTGGTGGAGTCACCGTCGTTGGCGCTTCTCCACGCGCCATTAAGCGATATTGGCCCTCCACCAGCCCAAATAGCGAGACCTTGGTAAATACGGAACCTACATCGGCAACCAGGAGCGAACCAGCATTCGCCGTATTCTGCCCCTGGTTCTGGTCATATGCAGGCCCCTGTTCTCCCTCTGAAAAGGGTTGTGTAAACATCTCCGGTCGTTCTCTCCTCTGAAGTTAGCGGAAGAAATGTATCAAGCAGTTTGTTGTCTGACAGAGACGCCTGCTTTCAGCTCTTACTTGTTTACCCGGAACAAGTCCAGGATTGCCTGGAAAATGCCACGCTTCGCCGGTTTCTGTTCAGCAGGCACACCATAGGCCGGAGCAGGCGGCATGCCTTGCTGCTGCATCATCGGGTTCTGTCCCATCTGTGGTAACGCGCCAGAAGCAGGCTGCTGTTGTTGCATATAGGGCCCCTGCGCTGAATAGCCCCCCCCATAGCCAGGCTGATTGTCGCCGGGTGTATTGGGAATCCCGTTGAGAGATCCGGGTTGCTGCGGTGCATTCATTATACCAGATGGCATCCCCTGCATAGGTTGCATCATGCCATGCTGAGACAGAGCAGACTGCTGTGGCACAGGAGAATCAGGCACACCCAACGACGTATTCGGTGCCATCATCGGTGGCGACTGCGGCTGCTGTGGCTGTGATTGCGGAAGATTGGGCGCAACAGATGCCACTCCAAGCATAGAAGCAAAAACATTCGCAGCCACTTCTGTTCCTTCGGAAGCCGCTACCTCGCTCTTCGGGCGGCTTGGAACGCGCATACTGGCAGTATTTGAGTGAAAGACCCCGGAACGATACTGGTTGTTGCCTCCCTGCTGCTCCTGGCCTCCCTCACGTAGCCAGGTGGGTAGCGAGCTCTCATCGATTAAGGATGACGCTACCAGATTCCCGCCCTCAGACGGAATGTTCTGTGCTCCCCCTGGCGTTGCTGGCACAGCAGACGGGGCCTGAAAAACGCCACTGTTCGGAGCTGGCATCGTTGAATTCTGCTGTCCGCTTTCCTGCATCCAGCTCGGCAACGCGTTTTCGTCGAGCAGAGACGAAGCGGCAATTCCTGGCTGTACAGGCTGCTCCACGCCTCCGGCAGGTGATGGATCTTCTTGTTTCATCCAGGAAGGCAGAGACTGCGAGTCAAGTAGATCCTGCGCAGACAACAACTGACCGGGTTTCGGCGGCTGGAAAGCTGCTGGCGGCTGCTGTGGCTGCGCTTGTTGCGTGCCCGGGAACATCGTATTTGCCGGCGGCTGCATCACTGGCGGTTGTTGTTGTGGCTGCCGCCTGTTGGGTTGCGCAGGCTGAGCAGCAGCGGGCTGCGCCGGTGTTCCAATATTTTTGAGCCAATCAGGCAGGGCCTCGGGCTCAACCAGGCTGGACGCATCAATACCTGATTGCGGGATCTCACCAGAAGACTGCTGATCCTTCATCCAGGAAGGCAAAGATTTTTCATCAATGAGCGAGCTAGCGGAAATTGATTTCTTGCTCTCATCGGTAGCAGGAGTGGCGAAAGAAGCAGGACTCACAGCGGCCTGAGGGCCAGAGAGACTCTGATCATTCTCCATGCCAGCAGGGCGCATCCAGGGCGGCAATGCGCCTTCCTCTACCAGATCAGCGGCAGGAAACGCATTAGGACTGCGTGGAGGGGTCGCAGGCCGTTCGTTTGCTCTCAACGATTCCAGCCAGGGCGGCAATCCCGGTTGACCCTGTTGGGCCGGGGGACTCATCTGTGCTTGCTCATTTCCAACTCTGCCGGAAAGAGGTGCGCCGCATGATTGGCACCTCCCTGTAGTAGCAGGCGTTAACTTCCCACAGCGGTTACACGTAATCACTATTGCTCCTCACTTTCGCCAGGTCTCGCTTTCTTTGGCAGTGTATCACTCTTCTCGGCACGTGACAATGACAGCAATTTACAAAAAGAGACATGCTGATATGATACAATACACACCATATACATTCCAAAAAGTACTACACCAGGAGATACCCATGCCAGAGCAACTGTCGGGCAAAAGTGGGATAACAAAACAGCCGCCATTTACATTATATTTGACGCTTCCACTTCCACCGAGCATTAACGAGCAATACGCTACTGTAAATGGGTACCGCGTCAGCACGCAGATAGCTCGTCGCTTCAAACAGAATGTCCGGGCTGCACTACGCACACTGGAGCAGCAAGGGTACCTGACAGATTGGCTCCGCAAGCAGTTTCAGGCTAGCTACCTGGCACTTTTTCTCGATTTCTATTTTGAGACCCCATTCAAGCGGGATCTCGACGGAGGGCTTAAAATCACCCTGGACGCGCTTTGTGAAGGGCTCGGGGTAAATGACAATAGGGTAGTGAATATTCATCTTATGAAACATATTGACCCGCTTCACCCCCATCTCTATCTTGAAATGGAGGCGCTCACAGATTGGCAATTCGATAAACAGTACGTTCTTCTTACTTAGTCTTTGATGCTTGTCAGCCCTTCGCGCCTTCACTAAGATAGAACTGATAAAGATGGCTTTCTGTAACAGATGCAGCAGCCGATTTTATACATAGTACTACGAAATTGATACCTCCTTACTGTACAGCTACGTCCTGAATCAGGTGACAATTATAATGACGAAAGAACACAGAAAACGGCTACTTTTCGGCCTTTTTTTGAGTAGCGGCATAGGCCTCCTGGCTTATAAACGTCGCTCGCTTAGTCGCGGCGGAGTGGCAGGAGCAACGATTACCGGCACCGCCACCGTTGGTGCGGGCGGCTGGCCCTGGGGCTTTGCGCTGATCTTCTTCTTTGTTTCTTCCACTTTGCTCTCGCATTTCCGGGTACAGGACAAAGAACGAACCGCCGCGGACAAGTTTAGCAAAGGCTCTCAGCGCGATCTTGCACAGGTCGCGGCCAATGGTGGAGTTGCCACCGGGCTCGCACTGGCGCATGGGCTGGCTCGCTCATCAACCACAAAAGAGCTGCTACATGCTGGCTATCTGGGGGCACTGGCAACTGCGACTGCCGATACCTGGGCGACCGAGCTAGGAGTGTTAAGTCCTCATCCTCCCCGTCTGCTGACAACCGGTGAGATCACCGCTCCGGGCACATCAGGAGGCATCACCCCGCTTGGCACTGCGGCAGCAGCAAGCGGCGCCCTCAGCCTCGGCCTGTTCTCCTTGCTACTCTCCCTGAAGCAAAAGGGGGCACAATATTTCCCATTCCTGACATTGCTCAGTGGTTTCGCAGGCAGCATGATCGATAGTGTGCTTGGCGCGACCGTTCAGGCCATGTACTACTGCTCCACCTGTCAGCAGGAGACCGAACAGCCCATTCATCGGTGTGGCACTCACACTCGCCCGCTTCGTGGCTACTCCTGGTGCGATAATGATGTTGTGAACTTTCTTGCCACGTTGTGTGGTAGTCTGATTGCAGCAGGAGCTTACGGTCTCTCTGTCATCTTAGCAAGAAAAGAAAGGTGAGGAAATAGAAATAGCTATGCGCCTTCTCTTCCGTCTTCTCTCAAAAAACTGGCATCCTGGACGGGCTGCCGTCGCGGGCCTGCTCGCCACGCTGGTGTACAGTGCCGCAATGGAAGGCGATACAGTCCTGATCGGGAATCGCTTCAATGATGTTCGCTTTATTGAGGGTATAATTGGCGGGACACAGCGAACGAAGAAGAGCCTTGTGCTCGCCTGGCTCATCCATTTACTGAACGGGGTCGCGCTCGCCGAGCTCTACGCAGCAATTGGCAAGCGGTTTCTTCCTGGCCCCGATTGGCTCAAAGGCTCTATCTTCGGTGAGGCCTTTATTACCGCTGCCTGGGTCCTGACCCCGCTGGCGGACAAGTACCATCCCCTGATTCAAAATGGCGAGATGCCCCCTCTGGCAAACTGGCGCTCTTTTGGTCAGAACCTGCTGCGGCACCTTGCCTATGGTCTGACACTTGGCCTGCTCTATCGTGACAGGGCATAAAAAAAGGGGAAGCGATACTGAACGCTTCCCCCCTTTTCAGGAAAAGTAAACGCAGATCTATATACACAGCGCCTCAGACAATATGGCGTACCCACTGGCTGATAAGCGGAAGCCGATAATCTGGATGCATCCAGGCCATGACCATCAACCAGCCCCAGAGAATAGCGCCGACCCACCAGAGAATATTCAACAACAACCCAAGCCCAAAATCGGTCAGGATGTGCAACACTGGTAACCAGCCAAGCATTCCCTTGAGCATTGATATGCCAAACATGACGATCGAAAGGGCTCCAAAAACAATAATGGATTGCAGTCCGTGCCAGCGCACATTACGATTCTTCTCAAAGAGGAAGAAGAAAAGACCCGAGAACGGCCCAAAGAGATAAGCAAGCACTCGTTCAAGCCGCTCATCCAGTCCGAGAGATGTCATCTTTTGCATCATGGAAATGCCTCACATTTTCAAACCTGGAACATTTTCGCCAGTCTGCTAACATATACGGAGAAGGCTCATGTGTTGTTGCACGATGACAGGACCATCGGGATAGGGGTGTTCGCCAACTGTTCTGATACATGGCTTGTTGTCGGGATAGGAAATTTGCCGTATAATTGGTAACAACCTGGGAATAGTCTGTACAACTGGCTTGGTAAAACTATTATTTCTTGCGGAGGCTGAACCCTTCATGGATGGTTTTTTGATTGCTGATATCTTCGGTTTTCTCATTTCCCTGCCTATCGCGCTGTTCCTCGCCTTCTGGCTCAGTGCAGTGCGTAAAAAAGCGGCTGTTGTAGGCGGTGCATTTGTTGCCGGCCTGATTGGCTTTCTCATTATTCTCTTGCTGACTGATACACACATCTTCGCGAATCCGCTGATCAACACCGATCCGCTGGCCGTTTTCTTTAGCTCGGTCTTCTTCTGTTCAATTCTCGGTCTTGTTGGTGGTATCCTGACAGATCTGCTGCTTGGCGGAAAACGAAACAACAATTATTCAGCGGCCCATTAAAGTAGATACATATGTTTTATCTCCTTCACGGTGACGATGAGTTCACTCTGAGAGAACACCTGAAAACGCTGAAAAAGCAGGGCGACTTTGGCTATAACCAGGATATCTTTGATGGCTCCTCAACCGAGCTGCAAAAGATTATCGTGGCAAGCGATACCATGCCTTTTCTCTCGGAACAGCGCCTTATTGTTGTTGAGGGACTTCCTAAGAAGAAAGGCAGAGGCACCGCTGAAGCAGACGCATCGGGAAAGGCGACCAAAGGGAAACGGAGCAAGAAAAGCAAGGGCGGTGCAATGACCCGTGCAGCCTATGAGAAAGCTCTTGCAGAATATATCGCTCAGTTGCCCGACTATACCGTGCTGATCTTGCTAGCGGATGAGACCCTTGAAGCCTCTCATCCGCTGGTCAAAGCAGGCGAGAAATACGGTAAGGTTCTGCAATGTACCCTTCCCAAAGGGAACGCGCTGGAAAGCTGGATCAAGCAGCGAGCAAAGAGCGTTGGCGTCTCGATTACCCCCGATGCAGTCTCGTTACTGGCAAACTTTATCGGAAATCAGCTTCGTCTGCTTGCCAACGAAATCGACAAACTGGCAACCTATGTCGGTGATAACGGAACCATCACTGTCAGCGAGATCGAGAAGCTCTCCGCTCAGGTCCAGGAGGCAAAAGTTTTCGACCTCACCGATGCGCTGGCACGTCGCAACCGCAAGCAGGCCTTAAATATCCTGCATGATCTGCTCTCGGATGGAGAGCCGCCAATCAAGCTGATCAGCCTTATCATCTCACAGGTACGCTCATTGTTGCTGGTGAAGGAGCTGGCACATAAGGGAATGCGAGACGGACAAATTGCCTCAACGCTCGGCATGGCTCCCTTTATCGCGAAAAAGACCCTCGGTCAGGTCAATAACTTTACACCTCAACAGCTTGAAAACACCTACCGCAAGTTACTGGAAACAGATGCAGCGCTCAAACGCAGTCGCCTGACACCTGAAATGGCTCTGGATATGTTGATTCTGAGCTTTGGTGTGTGACTATTCTCCTCTCTCCCTCTGAAAGCCACAAACCAGTATGCTACAATGAGGAAGGATCAGACGAAAATCTGTCCTAACACCTGGCACTCTGGTGCTATGAAGAGAGAAAAAGGGGGAACCTGGATTATGGCCGATATTGAGCGGCTACACAACATCATCGGTTTCCTGGAAACAATCGATCAATTTAAAACGCGCTATCGTGCCGCTTACCTGACAAACAGTGACCGACACGAGAATGACGCCGAACATACATGGCATATGGCAATGTTTGCCCTCCTGCTCCATCAGGAGCTGTCCACGCCGGTTGACCTCGAACATACCCTCAAGCTTATTTTGACGCACGATCTGGTCGAAATCTACGCAGGCGATACCTTCGCGCACGACGCGGAGGGGCATCGTGATAAGCAGGCCAGAGAGGAGGCAGCAGCTCATACTCTCTTTTCCCGGGTTCCTGAAGATATCGGGGAAGAGCTCTATCAATGGTGGCGCGAATTTGAGGAAGGGCAAACGCCAGAAGCACAGTTCGCTCGGGCAATGGATCGGCTTCAGGCCTTTGCGCAGAACATTTTTGCCCGGGGGCGTCTCTGGCAAGAACGGCAGGTCAGCGAAACAACCAGCCGTGCCTATAACGAGCCAGTGATGCAGTTTGATCCCGCCATTGCCAGCGCTTATGAACTGCTCTACCGTCGCGCCCGCGCAGAACGGCTCTGGCCTGAAATCGAATAGTAGCGATGTTTCCGCGTCTCCGAGTATGCTATACTGTCAGGCACCCGGAAACTGGCTCGTCACTGCACAGGCTCCATATGGCCTCTCAGAAGAGAGGATGAGGATAGAAGATAGAAGAGTTATGACAGCAACACCTCTGCAACAACGGATTATCGAACGAATTCAACAGGAAGGCCCATTGACCTTTGCGCAATATATGCGGATCGCGCTCTATGAACCGGAACTGGGCTACTATGTCAGCAACAAGACCCGCGTTGGTTGGGAAGGAGACTTCTATACCAGCACTGATGTCTCCAGCCTTTTTGCAGCCTGCGCGGGACGACAGCTTCAGCAGCTCTGGGAAGCGCTGGACCATCCTTCGCGCTTCGTCGTCGTTGAACAGGGAGCAGGCCGAGGCGATCTGGAGCGCGGCGTACGCTCATGGGCCGAGCGTACAGTCCCCGAACTGGCGGCAGCCCTTGACTACTATACGACCGATATCGGGACCGGGCAAGATGCACTCGATCCAGCCACACAAGGGCTACAGCCGCATGTGCTCCTCTCCAATGAGCTGGTTGACGCCTTTCCGGTACACGTCCTTGAGAAACGAGGCGACATCCTGTATGAGCTCTATGTTGATCAGGAAGAGGGTCGCCTGTGTGGGTTCTTGAGTGAGCCAGAAAACGAAGAGGTCAGCACCTATCTCGATCGTTTCGCAATACCCTGGCGCACGTTCCCGGATGGCTGGCGAGCCGAGGTGAACCTTGATGCCCTGCGTTGGATTGCCAATACGGCACGCTGGCTTCAGACCACACCTCACGGCTTCCTGCTGACCATTGATTACGGCGAGAAGGCGCGTCAGCTCTACACACCCGAACGTCCACGGGGCACGCTGGCCTGTTACTATCGCCACACCTTTACCGAACAGCCGCTTGCAAAGCCGGGTGAGCAGGATATCACAGCACATGTGAATTTCAGCGCTTTGATTGATGAGGGAGAGCGGCACGGCCTGCACCTGCATACCTACACGACTCAGGCCGCCTGGTTACAAAAGATGGGGATCTTTGAAGAGCTGGAACAGATTCGCAAGCATGACTTCGCGGTGATCGATAGCGCAGAACGCGCCAGCGATCAGGGACAGACAGCCCTGTTTCAGTGGTATAACCTGCGCCAGCGCGTTCTCGCTCTGACCGACCCTCGCGGTATGGGCAATTTCAAGGTCCTGATTCTACAGCATTAATGCCTGCGCGGATACTGGTAGTTATCATAGGAATTGTCATCGCCCGGGCCTGCACCCGTCTGAGGGAAGCCGCCAAAGGGATTGGGAAGCAGGCTCGGGCTGGCGGGGCTATTATCAGGATTATTGGCCGCTTCCTGATTCTGCCTCAAGGGGTCCAGTCCGGGGCCCGGCGTCGCGTTATTAAAATTATTCAATTCCTGGCTGTTTATTTTCACTTCGCCACAGGCCAGCGATTGACCACTCGCATCGCCCTGATGCACATTGACCCAGACTCCTTTTTGAATCTCGGAACCAAGATTATCACGGGATACGGTTAGCGTCGCGTTCCCCTGGCCATCAGAGGCTACTTTCCCTAACACAGCCAGGGTTTCCCCTCCACAACTCCCCTTATCCAGTGTAATCGTGTAATTCAGGCCACTGGTCAGGCCCTGCAGTGTCACCTGAAAATCTCGCCCTTTTCCGTCAGGCCCGGGGATAAACTGCGTCACCCCCCCAACCGTTGAGCCATTCGCGGCATTGATCAAGGCATTGCCCGCATTAGCAACATAGTCAGGACGAACCAGCAAGAGGAAAAGAATTACCACTCCAACAATCAACGCTACCTGGAACAACCGACCAATCATAGTATCTCCTTGTATGACGCCCAAACGGCGCGTCTTTCAAGAACTCCTGGCAAAAACACTGGCAGTAGCTACGTTACAATTGATACTCATCTACCACTAGTATAGGCAAAAACGGCATGACTTACAAGCTCACTTTGAGTTCCTCCCACCAAGCGAGCGTTTCTGGTGATATGATACGAAAAGAGGCAACCAGATACACACTATGAAACGTGTACATGACAGTATGGCCTTGAAGTTTTCTACAGGGGGAGAAAAGCATATGAGCGATGAAACAATAGAGCTTGTGCGAAACTTTACCACTGCGATTGATAATAATCAGCCAGATGAATATGAGCCTTATCTTGCGGATACCTTCCATTTTGAGGGCTGGACACCGAAACCACTCGACCGTCAGGGCTTTCTTGACCTGATTAGCGGCCTGAAAGCGGGTATTCCCGGTCTTGCCTTTAATATCCACAATATGATTGATGAGGATGATACAACCGTTTCAGCCACCTGGCATGTCACGGGCTACCAGTCGGACAGCTTTGTGCTCCCGGTGCTGGGCACGCCGCCTATTCCACAGACCGGGCGCAGTATCTCGCTCCCAACCGAGGATGTCGTCTACAAGCTTCAGGACGATAAGATCACAGCGATTCACGCCACAACCAACGATGAAGGGGGAGTCAGGGGAATCTTAAAGCAGCTTGGTATTGATCTGCCGCTGGTACAGTAAAGCAACCGAATGGCAAGCATAAGAATGGCGGTTGAGCCCGCAACGGGTAACACAACCGCCTTCTTCTTTATTTCTCAGGCTCAAGTGGCTGTACGTTTCCAAAAACACGGGCAGGAGCCGGCGTCGGCGCAGCCCAACGTACGGCATTGATAATGACGCGTTGCACCTCGGGCCGATGATAGGTCGGGAAGGTTTCGTGCCCGGGACGGAAATAGAAGATCTTGCCTCGTCCGCGGGTGTAGCAGGCCCCACTGCGGAAAACCTCGCCGCCGCTAAACCAGCTTATAAAGACAAGCGTCTCGGGAGCAGGCACATCGAAATGTTCGCCGTACATCTCCTCGCGCTCGATCTCAAAGTATTCGCCCAGACCCTCAGTAATGGGATGTCCGGGAGCAACAACCCAGATGCGTTCATGGTCATTGCCCTCACGCCATTTCAAATCACAGGTGGTGCCCATCAGTTTGCGGAAAATCTTCGAGAAATGGCCTGAGTGCAACACGATCAGTCCCATGCCATCCAGGACCCGCTGATACACGCGCTCAACAACCTCATCCTGTACCTCTCCGTGCGCCATATGGCCCCACCAGATCAGCACATCTGTTGTGTCAAGCACATCCTGCGTTAATCCATGCTCCGGCTCATCCAGAGTCGCTGTACGAGCCTCAATGCCAGCCTGCTTCAGTGCAGCCGCAATGACACTATGCATTCCCTCAGGATAATGTTTGGCAACTTCCGGGTTTTTACGCTCATGACGATATTCGTTCCAGACAGTCACTCGAATAGTCGATGTCATTGTTTCCAGCTTTCCAGATATAGAGACACTATCTTGACACACTCCCCGGGGCTTCAGTCGGAGGATTCTTCTTCCAGCCAGCATGCATATGAGCCACCCAACGCGACCCGCTGCCAGCAGCTTTTGACGAGACTCCCTCGACGGTTTTCGTCTGCCCGGCGGTACCGTGCAGAGCCTCCTGCTCACCAGGTAATTACAGTCTATTGTAACATTTCTTCTCTGGCCCTACCAGACCGATAGCGATCGCTTTCTAGCAATGGGACAAATACGTTTTGCAGGAAGAGCCTTTCTGATTCCAAAAGCTGGATCAACAGCTCTTGTTTCCTATTGCTCTCATCAAACTTGAAGAACGGGAAAAAATCTTGTAGAGAATACAGTAATGCCTTTTGTGTCGAATCTCCAACCACAGAGCGACATTCGTTAGCCCGACAAAGGACAGGCGCAAAAGGCATCTTCTCTCTCGAAGATCTCCATTCATTGTCAGCAATGTATTGCTAGCAGCACAGCGCTGATGTACAATCACAATAACAATCATAATCCAATTCCAGTACAATCACGAAGACAGTAGACCGCATACCTGAACCATAGCTGCTGTCTTCCGGCTCCAGGCAATCGAGATGTCACCAGCAAACAGACACTGTGAAAGAAATTATCAGGCGCGTATGCTATGTATCAATACATAACGAAATCGCTAGAGATGTAGAGCGTTCATGCAACCACGAAGACTCTTACGAATCATTTCTGTCCTTATCCTGGGAGTGGCCGTCTTAGCAGGCGCATGCTTCTTTGTACCTCCTCTTTCGGCTTCCGCCCATAGCTTTGTTATTGGCTCAGATCCAATTGATGGCTCCACCATCGAGAAGGTACCCACGGTCGCGCATATTTACTTCAACGCCGACCTCAGCCCGCTCAGCCGTGCCCGAGTCTATTCGATCCAGAATAACACCCTTGTTGACATTACCGAGGGTGAGAGCAGTATTTCATCGACCAATCCCAGACAGCTCAATATCCCCGTGCAAGCGCCCGAAAAGCAGCCGAAAGGGAGCTATGAGATTCTCTGGACCGCTGTCGCCAATGGAGATGGGCATACTACCAATGGCATCATTGGCTTTAATGTAGGCTTTTCCAGCACCGGAGTCACAGGAACCGTTGTGGTTGGCCCCGAGAGCAGCAATAATCTCTATGGCACAGATGGTTCTCGGGTCTTCACCCCGACTGCTCTTCTTGGTATTGTCTGGGACTGGCTGATGCTCCTGGGACTTGCTCTCTGGATAGGCATTGTTATCACCGAACACCTGATTTTGCAGCCCAGACAGGCGCTTCACGACCTGCTGGAGCGAGTGCGCGAGAAGAGTACTTCGTTTCAGTGGCTCTGCCTGTTTTTGCTTCTCTTTAGCGAGCTCGTCTCGTTTCTGCTTCGTCTGATTCAGATGACGCAACAGCTTCAGACAGGGATAACGGCCAACACCTCCCTCGGGCTTCTGCTCCAGAGTAATTATGGCCGCTTCCTGATCGCGCAACTACTGCTGACGCTCTGTACAATGGGCTTTCTATACTGGACGCACAAAAACACGGTGACCGCTCCGGTCGTGCGCCCAAAGAAGGCCGCATCCAATCCGGGAGGCATGCGTTCTACCACAAGCGAGCCCCGACATGGAGCGTTAAAAACGCCCTCACAGCCAGGATTGAAGCCCTCCGGCAACGAGCCAGATAAAGCCGCACTCAACCATCCGCAGGCGCGCATGCTGTCATGGCAAACGATATTCTGGCTTGTACTGATTGGCCTGTTCTTGCTGGCCTACGTTCTATCAAGCGATGCCGTTCAGGTGCTACGACCGCACTTCAGCGTGATTATCTTCGAGTGGCTATTTCTGGCGGCGCTCTGTGTCTGGCTTGGTGGTCTGGCCTATCTTGGCCTGATTCTGTTGCCGAATATTGATAGCGACCATCAACAGCTACTGAACACAGTTCAGCGCTGCATGGCACCATATCATAAAGCTTGTATTGGCATTTTCCTTGTTAGTGGTATCTTTCTGGCCGAAACAGCGATTCCAGGCATGCAGGAGCTCTTTGGTGACCCATATGGGCGCACACTGCTGGTCGAAGCGCTGCTGTTCCTGTTGCTGCTGGCAAGTGGAGCCTACGCGCTCTATCAGGTGCTCCCTAAAATGGCGCGACAGGCGCGACTCGTACCGGTCGTCAAAGCAGAGCTCCCGGCCAAGAAAGCCCGTCAATCCGCGCTGCAAAACACGGAACGGACTCTCAGACAAACAATCTATACACAAATTATTCTGGGCGGCAGTATGTTTCTTTGCCTGGCCCTATTGACCTTTTATGCGCCCCCGATCGTCTTTCCCGCCAATCAGCCGGGAACTGCTGTATCTCCTTCTGGGAGCAACGCAACGGGCCCGATCACACAGCAGGTAGGCGATCTCTCGGTAACGCTTCAGGTACTTCCCGGCAAGGTGAACGCCACAAACAGCATCGTGCTGGCACTGAATGACGCCAACGGCGCGGCCGTTACAGACGCACAGATCCAGTTACAACTGAATATGATTGCAATGGATATGGGAACAACCCGTGCAAGTGTCAAGAGCGGGAATCCGCTCTATGTCGCCGTATTTGAAAAGGGCACCACCTTTGATATGTCTGGTGTCTGGGCAATCACGGTTCACATTCAGCGACCCGGACAGCAACCGCTTCAAACCACGTTTCAGGTAACGCTACCCTGATTTCGGAGAGGAGATGGAATGATGCAGGAACAACAGCTTCAGCGTGCCCGAGAGGCACGTCTTGTCGTACAGATCACCGAGGAAGCCATCAGACAGGCCATTCGGCAGGCCCCCCAGAAGGCCGGCCAATCCGGGCACACACATGGATAAACCGTTACTCCTGTGCGAGCGCCATTCGGTTGAACAGGAACTGGCAAAGCACTGGTGGAGTCTGCCGCAGGGCACCCGACTGCTGTTGCAGGATGGAAGCATCTATCATCTCCACTTCGCGGGCTATATTGGCACATCAGCCGGCCCCGATGTCCGTGACATTGTACTGAAAGATGTCACAGGCTCACCGCTCTACGGCGATGCCGAGTTTCATCTTCGCGCCAGCGATTGGTACGCGCATCGGCATCAGGATGACATTCGCTATAACCGGGTGATCCTGCATATTGTGCAGGTCTGTGATCTGGCTGAGCCGGTACAGCGGCAAGACGGGCAACATATCCCGACCTGTAGTTTGGCCGATATCCCACAGCAGCCGGGAACGCAGCACAGCCCACTCTGGCCCTGTCAGCAAACCATACCACAGCTTTCCCGGGAGGAACAGCATCGTTTATTCAGGACGGCAGGTCTGCTTCGCTTTGAGCAGCGAGTACAGCACTTTATCGAGCAGCTCCGCGAACAGGAAGATTATGACACCCTGCTGATTCCCGCCATTGCCGAAAGTCTGGGATATGGGCGGGATCGCCAGATGTTTCGTGCGCTCGGTCATGTACTTCTTCAGCAGCAGACGCGCATTCCATACCCGGCCTCTGAGCACCCTGCGCAGCTCGATCAACAGCGTTTACAGGGACTCCAACATCTGATAGTACAATGGCAGGAGTCGGGGGCCTGGGCGCAATTCGCGTCTGTGCTCGAGCAGCCATTCGCAAGGCTTCGATCCAGCCTGCGACAGATCTTCTGTCAGGAGGGAATCAGCCAGACCCGAGCCGATATCATCATCTGTAATGTGATCCTGCCATTTGCCGGGGCGGTTGCCCTGCTGGAACAGCAAGAGCAGTTGAATAATCTGGATGATCTGCACAGTCTGTACAATCGGGTTGAAATGCTTTATAGTGAGTACCCCGGTCTGGTCTCAAACCATATCACCCGGCGGATGCGCCGCCAACTGCGGCTGAGTGCCGAACCGATAGGCGCCTGCCAGCAGCAAGGGCTACACTATATCTATCGTGAAACCTGTCAGCAGAAACGTTGTGAGGAGTGTATTGCAAGCAAATATCTATGAATAAGCCACAACCACAGGAGGGAGAACGCCTGGCCCGCTTTCTGGCCCGTGCGGGCGTGGCCTCTCGCCGCAAAGCAGAAGAACTGATCGCCGCGGGCCGAGTACGTGTCAATGAAACGGTCATCTCCACGCAAGGCGTCAAGGTCGATCCCGAGCGCGATCGTATCTATGTCGATAATAAGGAGATACACGCCCGAACACAGCACCTCTATCTGCTCTTGCATAAACCGATGGGCTATGTCAGCACGGTTTCTGATCCCGAAGGACGCCCGACGGTGCTTGATCTACTTCCACCCGAACTGCGTACGCAGCGCCTCTACCCGGTTGGGCGCCTGGACCGTGAAACCAGCGGCCTGCTCCTGCTGACCAATGATGGGGACTTTGCACAACGTCTGACGCATCCCCGATACTCAAAAGAGAAGCATTATGAGGCATATGTCAAAGGGATACCAGACGCACAGACAATACAGCGGCTGGAACAAGGAGTTGCCTTCCTTGAGGATGATGGACGCATGTATACAAGCGCTCCTGCCCGGGTACGGCTGCGCGAAACTCAGGGGCGGGTCAGCCGCCTTGCAATCACGCTCCGAGAGGGACGCAAACGCCAGATTCGCCGGATGCTCGATGCGGTAGGACACCCGGTAATTCGCCTCAAGCGAGTAGGGATCGGGAAGCTTACCCTTAAAGGGGTAAGCTCAGGCCACTGGCGCCATCTGACAGAAACGGAGATACGGGATCTTCTTCGGCAGCCCTGAACACCTTTGCGAGTATCTATCTTCTCTGTCTCGATATGATATAATCCTTCCCAGTATGTTTACGACAAGTGGAGGATACAAGCACGTGCCAGGACGCATAGCTATAGATGGGCCAGCAGGCGCAGGCAAAAGCACAGTAGGCGAGCATCTAGCCCGAAGGCTAGGCTATCTTTATTGCGATACAGGCGCAATGTATCGAGCAGTCGCCTGGCTGGCTTTACACAGGGGAATGGACCTCAACAATGGGGCAGCTCTGGGAGAACTGGCAGAGAAAGCAGATATCGTTATCAGCAAGCCCCAGATCGCTGATGGTCGCCAGTATACCGTAACCGTACACGGACGCGACATCACCTGGGATATTCGCACCAGCCAGGTAGGTCGTGCTGTCTCTACTGTTGCGGGCCATCCAGAAGTGCGCCGTGTGCTGATCCAGCAACAACGCGCCATCGCAAGTAAGGGACAGATCGTCATGGTGGGGCGCGATATTGGCTCAATAGTCCTACCCGATGCAGAACTGAAACTTTATTTAACCGCCAGCCTGCACGAAAGAGCCCGTCGCCGCTATGCAGAAATGGTCGAGCGCATGGGAGAACATAATCCTGCACTCCCAAGCTTTGAAGAAGTGATGCAGGATGTCGAGAAGCGGGATCAAGACGATCAAGCAAATATGCGTCCCGCGCCGGATGCAATTATCGTCGATACCGATCATCTCAATATTGAACAGGTGCTTGACACCATCTGTCAGTACGTGGAGGAAAAAGTATGAGCGCGGATCGACAAGAGCAACAGCAAGATCCACAACCCACGCAGAAGAAGCAAGAGAAAACAGAGAAACAGAAAAACTTGTACGAGCCCTACGTTACTCCACGTCCTCTGTATGAACTGCTCCGAGTCATTGCTATTGTGGTGCTACACCTGATCGCCCGTATACGCATCCGTGGACGGTACAACATCCCCAGAAAAGGACCCTATATCATCGTCTCAAACCATCTCTCCTGGACAGATGTTCCCCTGGTACCGCTGCACGTTCCCGGGCGCGTCGTCTATATGGCAAAAGAAGAACTTTTCTATAGCAAACTTGGTTGGCTGGTTCGATTTCTAGGCGCCTTCCCGGTCAAACGGAACTGGGCGGATCGCCAGGCCATTCGCGCCGCCGGTGAGCAGCTTCAGAAGGGCAAGGTCTTTGTTATTTTCCCGGAAGGGACACGCAGTAAATCCCGGGCACTGGGCAAGGCATTCAACGGGCTTGGCATGATCGCGCTTCGGGCAGGTGTTCCCGTCCTTCCTGTCGCCATATGGGGCAGTGAAAATGTGCTGAAGAAGTTCGGCGCAGAAGTGACTATTTCATATGGTGAGCCGCTGCATTTGAAGCCAAAGGGAGCGAAAATGACGCGTGAAGATATCGAGGAAGCAACCGAAACCGTCATGCTCAAAATCGCTGAAATGCTCCCCCCTCAGTATCGGGGCTACTATGGCGATCAGCCGCCCGTAGTAAAAGAGTCATAAAAGCATATAGAAAAAAAATCCAGTCCACATTCAGGGGCTGGATCTTTTTTGCGCTTATTGTTTATAGTGTTCCACAATATTTCGATCTCGAACCTGCGCATCATCAGGATTCATACCGAAATCGCGGCGAGCCCGGCGCTGGCGCAAGAGGTCCCAGCACTGATCAAGCCGTACCTTCAGATCATCAACTCGCTGACGCTCATCTCCTTGAAGTTGGCCTTTCTCAGCTCGCTGTAACAGGGCATGCTCTTCATCGACCAGCTTACTGATTTGCTTCAAGATATCCTGATCATCCATCGTAATATCACCCTTCTTTCGTTTATTCAACCCGATATCTTCTACAACAGATACGATTGACTTTCTATTTCGTATTCACTCAGGACAGATAAAGAAGAAGGGGCAGCCCGGACAACGCCGTGCGTCAGGCCGAGGCGGATAGAGATCCTGTTCAAGCGCCTGAACGCTCTTCTCGGCCTCTTCCATCAGAGCCTTTTCTTTGCGTGCAGTCAGCCTGATAGGCTCCGTCTCACCGGTTGAGAGGTTTCGGCTCACAAGTTCAACAGGCTCATCAGGATATAATTGCCGCGAAGCCAGCGTATAAAGCAGTTCCCGGGTGTCCGGGGTTGGTTTGCTCTTTCGCTTGCCCATTCGCACTCGTTCAAATGCGACGCGCTTGGAGGGATCAGAAGACGTGGAGATTCGATCAACAGCCACGCGCACCGGTCGGCCCGCGATCTCGACATGAAAGCGTTCATGCACCTTCAAGGCATTCTGCTTTCTGGCAGCCAGGATACGCCGCTCTTTCTCGACCACCTCAAAGCCATGTTCCCGATAGTAGGCAGCGAAAGGCGCTTGCTCTCCTTCCTGTTCCTGCCAGTAGCGCAGATAGAGCTGACGCGCCGCTTCTTCATCAGGGAACCAGTCAGCCTCTTGCTCTATGCGCTGACGAAGCTCCTCTACAGCTTTTTGGGCAGCACGCCAAAAGCGTTGATAGGACGACGTCTCTTCCTCGAACCGATAGATGTGCTGATACAGATATTGACGTGGGCAGCGTTGATAAGCCTCTAACGCGGACGCGTATAACTCATGCGGCTTCATCCGTTGCAAAAAGTCCTGCCCCGGCGTTGGAGCATAGGCTTCGTCTGGAGCCCATCCGTGATCCGCCTTGACGCTATCCCAGACTTTTTTTGTGATCCTGTCAGCGGGCAAACCAGCCTCCAACGCATCAAGAAACAGTGAACGTTTATAGGCACGTTTCCCATAGCGCTCACTATAGCTCAAAATAAGCTGGTCGCGGGCCCGCGTAACGCCAACATAGAACAGGCAGGACTCGCCACTCTCATGGGCTGCTCGGCCCTCACAATCGGGAGGCAACATACCAGCAGGCGCAGGCACTGCAACCGACGTATACATCAGGGGGAACCGATACTGCGCCAATCCCGGCATATAGACAACAGGGAATTCCAGCCCCTTACTCGCGTGCACCGTCATCACGCGAATAATATTGGCGTTCGCTTCCTCTCCATCTGCCTGCTCGCGTTTCGCACCGTCCTGACGCAACAGGACCAGGAGCCGCAGATAGTCAAAAAAGGCTCGGATACGCTCTTCCAGTGGTGGTAATTCGGCCTCTTTCTCCTCTTCGGCCAATAACCTGAGACGAGCCTGTTGTTGCAAATCAAAATGGCGTGCCATCTGCAACAACGACGCATAATCGTACAAGAACGCTTTAGCCTGCTCATCATTGCGTATAAGCAGATCGCGCACTATTCCTGTTTCCAGCAACAAATACTGCGCAAGCAAGGTCCAGATATCGGGGGCATGCTGTAACGACTGAAGAATTTCGGACAGGCGCTGTAAAGAGAGCGCCCCAACCGGGCTCACCGTCGAAGGAATTTCCCCATTAAAGAGCATCTGCGAAAGCTTCTTCTTCTGTTCACGGGCAGCAAGGATCAGCGCCTCTTTATCTTTTGCATCAAGAGGATGCGCCGGAAGCAGGGAAGCGCGAATAATACCCATACCGCTCTCATTCAGCAATAACAGAGGAACCGCCAGCACATTCTTACAATGCGGCTGCTCCAACACTCCATTCTGCTCCAACACAGGTAGACCTGCCGCCAGCAAAGCGCTCGTCACCTTCCGAGCCAATGCCCGAGTCCGACAGAGTACCATGATATCCTTATAGGTATAGCCCTGCTCAAGCTTGCGCTGAATGTCCTGCACAATTCCTGCAAGCTCACTCGCCTCATTCGTCGCCTTTGCCAGTTCAACCGAGGTACCGGGATGTGTGAGACGGACTGGCTGATTCTTGCCGGGCTCTTGCCCCAGTTCAAGCTGTAAACAACGGAATGACTCAGCAATAGCTACCAGATCAGGGCGCGAACGATAATTGCGGCTTAACGGCAGAATGCTTGCTCCCGGAAAATCTGTCTCGAACTTGCTGATATTTGCCGGCGATGCCCCTCGAAACCCATAAATAGCCTGATTGGCATCACCTACCACCCAGACATTACGCGTCTCACCCGCCAGTACACGAAGCAGCACGCCACTTGCGCGGTTGATATCCTGAAACTCATCCACCAGAATATGCTGATATTTGTTCTGCTGTTCTCGTAACACAGCAGGATGCTCGCGTAGCAGGCGCACTGTCAGCATAATCAGACCGCCAAAATCGGTATCGCCTCGACGAGCCAGTGCCGCCTCATAGAGCTCATAGAGCCGAGCCACTTCCAGCGCTCTTTCAGCCTGTTCCTTTGCCTCTTCATCTTGAGCCTGTGCCAGCATGCTCTGCGCCAGTTGTTGATACTCGGCGGGTGAAACAAGCTCATCTTTTGCCCGCGATATTGCCTGAAGCATATCGGGGAACGAGTGGGCCGGATTCTGCGGACTCATATAGTGGCGCAAATGCAACTGACCGGCCTGCTGACGCAAAAGGAAATACCCCTCAGCCTCATCAATCAGCATAAAATCGGAGCGCAGACCGACGAGGGTTCCATACTCACGTAAAAGCTCCGCACAAAACGCGTGAAAGGTACTCATTTTCGGGATCTGTGCCGATGGGCCAAGCAACAACCGAACGCGCTCTTCCATCTCCTGCGCCGCCTTGCGCGAGAAGGTCAGCGCCAGAATAGCCTGAGGTGGCACCCGCAGCGTCTGCACAAGATAGTCAACGCGTCCGATCAATGTACTTGTCTTTCCGCTCCCGGGACCGGCCACAACCAGAGCAGGGGTCGCGGCCTGAATGGCGGCCTGCTGAAACTCATCATAGCGCTTCTTTGCGGCTGTAGAAGCTGCGGTTTCTCCCGGTGAAGCAGGCTCAATGATAGGTTCTTGCATCAGCTCAGCCAACCGATTCAAGAGCGCTCCGGTTGAGACTCCAAATCGAGCCGCCAACGTCTGAGGGGCTACCTGCTCCTGAATATAGAGCGTACGCACACGCTCAAGCGGCATCAGCAGTTCAGCCGCAAAAAGGTTCGCGGCCAGCTCACGCTGACTGCGTGGGTCATATTCCATACCGACGGTATCATGTAGCAGATCCTGCCCGGCCAGTGCATCAGTGACATCCTGCTCCTGACAGGGATCATTACGAGAAAGTGCGGGGAGATGAAAGTGAGCAATTTGTTCCCTGAGCGGGGCCATGAGCTTTTGAATCCTTCCCTCATGGCGACAATGCAGTACGACATGGCCAAGCTCATGGGCAAGCGTAAAGCGACGCAGAGTTTCCGGCATATCGCGGCACAGCCAGATCAGTTGCTCGTCCTCATCGGCATCCACATAGCCATATGTCCCTTCTGGTTCGTCGCCAGGATAGAAGGTCGCAACAGAGAGGTCGAGCCACTCAACAAGGTCATCCAGAGGCGTGCAATCATCGGTCCAGTGCGTGTTTTCTCGACGGAATTGCTGAAGAAGAAGACGGGCCGCCGCTTCAGCGAGCGCATGTAATTGATTATCCATAGCAATAAAGCAACTTCTGCTACACGAACAGCGTTACGGGGACACTCCATACATATTATTCCAGAGCACGCTTTATTATAGCGTATTCTGGTACCTCTTTCTATAGGGAAAAGAGGGGGCCAGAGCGCCAATTGACTTCATTTCTTCGCTACCGGGTAAAAACAGGGTGAATATTTACCAGTCATGAACGTAATTCAAGGTAGATTATCGTGTATACCTTTCAGCTATCCTGTCTGGTATAATAGGGCGAATAATAGAGAAATGGCACCAAGCAAGTGACAAAGGAGAGTATACATGCAAGCAGAGGAGATCCTGAGACTCGCCAAAACAGAAGAGGTGCCAGAAGACTGGCATGTCTACCCGCTTCAGAAAAATAAGGTCATTATTGGCCTGATCGGTTGGGCATTTGGCACCATTATCGGTTTTGGCCTTTTTGCGCTGGTTTATCAGCTCGTCGTTCCCTCTAATTTTCAACGTGGTATTATCCTGATACTATTTACCCTTTTACTTTTCGCCATTTTTCTGTTTATCGGCCTGGGAAGCCTCTGGACCTTCATTACAGATGCGATTCGCCTGAAAGAACATGACAAGCATCTCATTGTGATCACGCCAGAAAGCTTCGTCCAGCAGAAAGGCAGCAAGATCATCCATGTCCCGACACAGCATATCCGCTACGTGACAGTACGTGGCCTACGCAAACCGCCTCGCAAGGTCACCGAAGACGATATCACCAGCGTGCGTCAGATGCCAAATATGGGAGACACCATTGTGACCCTGATCTTCGGGCGAGCCTGGACGAAGGAAGGGCGCAAATGGCGCCGGAAACGCATGCGTACTCCACTCACACTGGCATTCCTTGATGACCGCACCAACAAGACCCATGTGGTCCTGCAAGATGAGACATACGGCGACCCCGCAGAAATCGGCGAAGCGCTGAACAAATACGCGCCAAAGGAAGACGAAGAGGAAAAGCGGGAAGAGGCAGAGGAAATCAAAGCAGAAAAATAGACCAGAGAAGAAAAATACCCGATATGCTTCTTGCTATCGACGTCAGCAATACCAACATCAAACTTGGAATATACCTCGGTGATGTCATGAAACAGCACTGGGTGATTTCCACGGTGCAACAGCGCACCACAGATGAGTATGCGATGTTGCTTAACAATCTCCTCCGGCATGTCGGGTATTCTTTTACCGATATCAATGCGATTGTGCTTGCCAGCGTTGTTCCTCCCCTTACACCGGTTTTTCAGGAGCTAGCTCAACGTTATTGCCAGCAAGAAGCCTGCATCATCACCCCTGACCTTGATCTTGGTATCACGCTGCGTATTGATAACCCACAGGAACTGGGTGCGGATCGTATCGTCACAGCGCTGGCAGTTCACCATCTGTATCGAGGACCCTCAATTGTGATCGCGTTCAGCACTGCCACCACCTTCGATGTTGTGGGAGGCGATGGCAGCTTTTTAGGCGGTGCGATTGCCCCGGGTCTGATGATCTCAGCAGAAGCGCTGAGCAGCGCAGCGGCCAAACTCTTTCGGATAGAGCTTCGCCCGCCCAGACATGCCATCGGCAAAAACACTATTGAAAACATGCAGTCCGGGATTATCTATGGTCATGCAGGGCTGGTACAGGGACTGATCAAGCGGCTTCGAGCTGAGATTCCAGATGTTACCGACGAAAGTCAGGTTAACATCATAGCGCATGGCGGGCTCGTACACAGTATTGCCCCCTTCATCCCGGAAATTCAGCATATCAATCAATTTCTGCCCCTGGAAGGTCTGCGAATTGCCTACACACTGCTTAACCTCCCCTGAGAGTGGGTCGCCTGCGACTCAGCAAAAAGCCCAGGATCACAATGCCGATAAGCCAGACCGGAATAGTCACGATATCCAGAATGTTGGGATCCGCAATCGGACGCAAACGCATCCACTCCAGAAAAAGGATAAACTGTACAAAATTATACATGGTATGCAGTGCACAGATTCCCCATAAACTCCCCTCATAAAGCACGTAGAGGCCAGCAAAAACACCAAAAACCAGGGTAAATAGCAGGTAGAGCGGAGAGAGTGCTTCATTGAGACTATGAATAAACAAAAAGACCAGCGCCTGAAGCAGTAGACCTGTCAGCACCCCGAAATGGCGACCAAGCAACGGAAAGAGCCAGCCTCGAATCTCAATCTCTTCGGCTGAGGACTGTATCACATAGGAAAGCAACTGAACGAGAAAGGCAAGCAGCAACGCCGCCGAGAACGGCTGACTGAGCCCTCCAAGCACGCGAACCAGGCCCAGTGCATAGGCGGCATAGCCGCTTATCAACGCGGCCACCAGGCCAATCAGCAGACCAAAAAGGAGCTTGCGCCATACTCCTCTGCGCCACTCAAAGCCAAGCGCCCAGAACGGTCTTTTCTCGTACCAGCGAACCCAGATCCACAGCAGAAAAAGGGGTAAGCCGAAAGTGAAGAGGGATGCAATGAGGCTGAAGAGTGAGCCAGGAACAGTAAGCCGTTGTATCCCACCGATCGAGCGCACGCCGAGCCCATAGAGCACAAAACCCGCCAGAAGCGCCCCCAGAATTTGCACCAGAGGAATCGCCAGAATAATCAGGATCAGGGCCAGCCACCAGGGAGTGGGACGCCGCGCCAGATGAAGCAAACGGAAAAGGCGATTTTCAGTAACCCGGGGCATGTCTATTCTCCCTATCTACAAGTAGCACATCTTTTATAGATAGGATACAGAGGTGAGGGAAACGAGTAGAGAGAGGAAAAGCCAAAAATGAAAAATGGGCCTTCCTGGACTCGAACCAGGGACCTCAGTCTTATCAGGACTGCGCTCTAACCACCTGAGCTAAAAGCCCGCTTATAGCGATAAAATCCGCCTGTATAGGCGGGCGGAGCGGCAATGTCCTATTTTCCCAGGCGGCTGCCCGCCAAGTATCGTCGGAGCTGAAAGGCTTAACTACCGTGTTCGGGATGGGAACGGGTGGAACCCTTTCGCGATAATCACCGCTCCACCCGCATATACAAACGGGTGGAGAATTTATCTCCTGGTGGAGATGAGGGGATTCGAACCCCTGACCTCCGCCGTGCAAAGGCGGCGCTCTTCCAGCTAAGCTACATCCCCGGGCAATGGGCCTTCCTGGACTCGAACCAGGGACCTCAGTCTTATCAGGACTGCGCTCTAACCACCTGAGCTAAAAGCCCGTGAACGAAAGCACCAAGATTGTTAACAACTCAAGAGTGGTAAGGCCAAGCCGCCAAGTATTCCACCTGGATAAGCTTTGCAGGTTTCACTTACCTGAAGGTAAGTATCGACCTGGGATCGGATGAGTCTTGTGTGATGCCGTCTCTTGCATCCCTCATCCTGTACTCCCTAGAAAGGAGGTGATCCAGCCGCACCTTCCGGTACGGCTACCTTGTTACGACTTCACCCCAATCACCGACCCCACCCTCGACGCCTGCCTCCTCAATGAGGTTAGCCCAGCGGCTTCAGGTGTTGCCGACTTTCGTGGTGTGACGGGCGGTGTGTACAAGACCCGGGAACGTATTCACCGTAGTGTGCTGACCTACGGTTACTAGCAACTCCGACTTCATGCAGGCGGGTTGCAGCCTGCAATCTGAACTGAGACCGGG
>NZ_QKUF01000030.1 GCF_003253565.1 Thermosporothrix hazakensis | reverse complement strand
TACATCAATGATGTCTGTCGCACCTTACGGGAAGAGATGAAACGTGCGGGTATCCATGCGGAGGTGCACGCCTGGCAAAAACATCTTGCCAGTATCTCCCGCAAGCTGGAGTATGTGCCTCGCCAGAGCAACGAGAACCCGCTGAGTCAGCTCCATGATCTGGTCTCGTTCCGGATTCTGGTCGACACCGATAACGAATGTTATCTTGCATTAGGCCATATTCACGCGCTCTGGCGGCCCAAAGATGGACGCATTAAAGACTTCATTGCCACCCCCAAACTCAACGGCTATCAATCCCTCCATACAACCGTCTTTTGTTTGCACGATTGCCTGGCTGAAATTCAGATCCGCACCCATGATATGCAACGAACCGCCACCTATGGGATTGCCAGCTTCTGGTATCTGAAAGATCGTATGGGCAAAGAAGGCTCGCCCAATAGCTGGAAGCTCTCCTATAAGGAGATGGTGACCTGGATTGAGCAGCTTCGCCAATGGCAGCAGGAGCTTCCTGAGAGCGCTGACGAGTTTGTCGAGGCGTTTAAAGGGGATGTCTTCCAGGATCAGATCTTCGTCTTTACGCCAAAGGGTGAGGTCAAAGATCTGCCCCGAGGGTCTACGCCGCTCGATATGGCCTATCGCATCCATACCGATCTGGGTGATCACTGTGCTGGTGCTCGCATTATCACCAACATGGATGAGAGTGGATGCCTGGTTACGCGCCAGGTCCCGCTGGATTATGAACTCAAAGGTGGTGAGATTGTTGCTCTTCTGACAAACCCGGCTGTACATCCGACCCGCGATTGGCTTCACTTTGCCCGCACGAATGCGGCCCGCAACAAAATTCGACGGTACCTCAAAACCTATGAACGCGAAAGCCAACAAGCAGACGCTTCAGCTCCTGTCCCCGGTTGCCAGACAACTACAATGACGATTCACGCCCAGGATCGTCCGGGCTTATTCCGTGATCTCACCGCAATTTTTGCTGATGGCGGCATCAATATCGGCTCGGTCTCTTCTACAGTCCAAGAGCGCTCCCGAGCCATCATCTCTCTCAGCTTCCACCTTCCACCATCTCTCAAAGAGACGTTGCGAGCGCTGCTTCACCAAATACAAGCGCTTCACGAGATCGAGCATGTTGCACTCGAACCCCATGATGATACGTTTTGAAAAGATATGAGTCGCCCCCGAAGGCGTCCCTGTTAGACACTGCTGGCAGGATGAGAATATCCCTCCAGGGGCGCACCCCCCGGATCACTTTTCCCACAATCCACATCTTGTGTATCCTGAACCATCTGGCAGCCAGGCCTTCACTCACTGATGTACATAGTAGGGAATTTATCTCGTTCGAGATTGTAATAATGCTTAACATCGCTTCTTAATATAGGTAAATCCTATTTCTGTAAGATAATTTTGCTTGTTAAGTATTCTACTTTTCTTTGCCTGTCTGCTTTTTATCGTTTTTGTTTAGAATATACTTTGCTTGATTTTATACCCGTTCTATTTTATAATACTATTATCCCAAAAAGATTGTGAGATTAGAGCAGATGAAGTTCATTGATTTATTTGCAGGTTTAGGTGGTTTTCACTTAGCTTTAAAGCGTCTTGGTCACACCTGTGTCTTTGCCAGCGAAATCAATAGCAATCTGCGAAAACTATATGAAATGAACTACGGTATACTGCCTAGTGGGGATATTCGCACCCTCTCTCTTGCTGATATTCCTAGCCATGATATCCTCTGCGCAGGCTTTCCTTGTCAGCCGTTTTCTAAAGCTGGAGACCAGCAGGGACTGACCTGTCCTAAGTGGGGAGACTTATTTGGATATGTTCTACGAATTGCAAATCTTCATAAACCACATTATCTTATGCTCGAAAATGTTCCTAATCTTGAAAGGCATGATGGGGGACGCACTTGGCTCAAAATGAAATCTGACCTGATAGCTGCTGGATACGATATTCGTGAGAAACGTCTCTCTCCTCATCGCTTCGGCATTCCGCAGATCCGTGAGAGATTGTTTATTGTTGGCAGTAGGTCAGGGCTGCAAAGCTTCACTTGGCCACAAGAAACTGTCCATCCGTCTCTTTCTATTATAGAAGCACTTGAACATGACCCCCCTGACGCACGACAGTTATCGCCTCAAGTTCAGCAGTGCCTTGAGGTATGGCAAGAATTTCTTGATCGATTTCCAAAAAGCGAAGAACTGCCCTCATTTCCTATTTGGTCTATGGAGTTTGGAGCAACCTACCCATTTGAACAAACAACTCCCTATGCTCTAGGCCTAAAAAGCCTACGCAACTACAAAGGGAGTCACGGACGCCTGCTACTGGACCTCTCGGATGATCAGATTATGCAAGCACTGCCATCCCATGCACGAACAGAGGAAGATCGCTTCCCTCGTTGGAAGATACGGTTCATTCAGCAGAACCGCGCGCTCTATCGCACCCATCATCGTTGGATTGATAAATGGCTACCGAAGATCACGCAATTCCCATCAAGCCTACAAAAGCTTGAGTGGAATTGTAAAGGAGAGGAGCGACGCATCTGGAAGTTTGTCATACAAATGCGAGCCTCAGGAGTACGTGTAAAGCGACCAACCACAGCCCCCTCTCTTATCGCACAAACAACCACGCAAGTACCTATTATTGCCTGGGAAAAACGCTATATGACCCCACGAGAATGTGCAACTCTTCAGAGTATGCAAGAACTGCCGAATCTCCCTTCATCATCCGAACAGGCTTTTCAAGCATTAGGGAACGCAGTGAATGTTAATTTAGTTGAAATGGTTGCTCGATCTCTCCTACCAAATGATAATTCGAGTATTCTTTGGCGAAATAATATTTCGCCGCTAAATAGCGAAAGTGTTTCATCTGTATGATAACAGTAAATGTGCTTCTAGAATGAGATGAGAATCATGAGTGATGAGGTAACAGATAAAAACAAAATTATCAATATACGGCCGGGAGTTAGTATTCTCTCCGTTCTCCCTCATTTGAATTATAAGCCTTGGTTTGCCCTTGCTGAGTTTGTAGATAACTCTTTACAGAGCTTTCTTTCCTATCGTCCAGAAATTGAGCGTGTTGAAGGGAAAGATTGCAAGCTTAAAGTGAGCATTGAACTAGATTCGACCGACGAGGGTCGCATTACCATTCGGGATAATGCATCTGGCATCCATGCACAAGACTATCCCAGAGCCTTTCGGCCTGCTGAGTTGCCACCAGACCGAAACGGGCTCTCCGAATTCGGGATGGGTATGAAGAGCGCTGCATGCTGGTTCGCTCCCTATTGGGAGGTTCGCACCTCTGCACTCGGCGAAGCCGTCGAGCGAACTATTGCGTTTGATGTGGAAAAAATCGTTCGCGATGGCATAGAAGTGCTGTCCTTCCTATCACAACCAGTTCCTTCAGACACCCACTATACAGAGATCACTCTTACCAAGCTACATAAGTTACCTAAAGGACGTACTATTGCGAAAATAAAAGAGCATCTCGCCAGTATTTATCGGGTTTTCCTTCGGGAGAATATCTTAGAACTATATTTCGATAATGAAATGCTGACTTATCCAGAACCTAAGATACTCTTTGCTCCCTTTTACAAGGCAAGTTCCGGCGAACCCAAGATCTGGCGCAAGGAAATTAACTTTGATCTCGGCTTAGGGCTTCGGGCTCATGGGTTTGCAGCCCTTCGTGAAAAGGCAAGCACTTCTCACGCTGGCTTTGCACTGTTTCGACGAAACCGTTTAATTCAAGGAAGCGGTGATGAGACATATCGTCCAGAATACATCTTTGAACGACCCAATAGCTTTACTTACCAACGACTATTTGGAGAACTGCACCTTGAAGGATTTGGCGTAAGCCATACGAAAGACGGATTCCAGTGGAGAGAGCATGAAGAAAGCTTTCTCGAACTCTTAAAAGATCATCTTAATCAGGAGCCACTCCCCTTGCTCGACCAAGCTGAAAGGTATCGTATGCGCGTTCAGACAAAAGAACAAATGCAAAGCTTAAAATATGGAGCACAACTTGCCACAGATCGCACAGCAGATATAATACAGCGTGAAGCTCCTAGCGTGTTGCAGGAGCAACTCGACACACAACAAGTCATCAACGATCCACCATCCACACTTCCATCCACTATCACGTTGTCACGCCGGGAAATTATCGTCGAACTTGATGGAGAACAGTGGCAGATTGTGTTGGAATTATCCAACGATCCATCTGTAGGCGATTGGGTTGCACATTGCGACCAATTGATTTCTCCAGAGACCATATCTGATAGAAGCGTAAGACAGGTTGGCATCAGATTAGCACTCGCCCATCCCTTTATGGAGCAATTTGGGGGTACCGATGCCTCACGAATAGAACCCCTGTTACGAGTAGCCACAGCAATCGTCCTGGCAGAGATTATTGCCCGTAAAAGTGGCGTGAGGCAAGCAGGAGCAATTCGACGCACTGTTAATGAATTGCTGAGAAGAGCCTTATCAAAGCCATAATATCAAACATGTTTTCCCGCAAAGAGAAAGAAGAAGGAAGTTCTAGGGAGAAAGGTACAAATATCATGGGTGGAGTCGAAACCGTTGAAATCATAATGCATAGTCAAAACCAGCAGGCATGTTGGTCACCAGTGATAGGAAGCGAAACATTATCGCTACTTGACCATCTTAAATTCTCGGAACGAGACAGAGAAACGGTAAAACGTGAAGCAGTAGCAGTACTTGCTCAATGCGTGCCTCCAACTGTCCCAAGCGGTCAAGAGACAAGTTTGGTTATTGGTTACATTCAAAGCGGAAAAACAACATCCTTCACAACAGTCGCAGCCTTGGCAAGAGACAATGGATATCACTTGATTATTGTCATCACAGGCATCACTCGTAATCTGTTCGAGCAGTCAAGCAATAGGCTAGAAAGGGACCTACGCATCCGTGAACGTACTGACCGTAAGTGGCAATTCCTATCAAATCCTAAATCGCGTTCAGATGTGAAACAAAGAATTGCTGCCGCCCTCCAAAGAAACGATACGTCGCCACATGGCAACAAAACCGTATTAATCACTGTGATGAAAAATGCAACACACCTAAACAACTTGATAAAACTTCTCTCTGAACTCTCCTTAGACGGAATGCCAACGCTCGTCATTGATGACGAAGCGGATCAAGCAAGCTTGAATAATCTCGTCAATAAAGGCAAGGAAAGTGCAACATATCGACGCATCGTGAAAATGCGGCAACTCCTTCCCCATCATACCTTCTTGCAGTATACCGCCACGCCACAAGCCCCTTTGCTTATTAACCTCATCGATGTTCTCTCCCCCAACTCCGCAACAATGCTTACCCCTGGACCTACCTACACCGGTGGAAAAATTTTCTTTGAGAGAGATTTCTATCTTATCCGTTGCATCCCTGCACATGAGATTCCCAAAAAGGATCAAAGCTTTGTAGAACCTCCAGAAAGCCTTCTACAGGCAATGCGAATCTTCTATTTAGGAGTAGCAGACGGCCTACGTCACGGGGGAAAAGGGAATCGTTCGATGATGATACACCCCTCGAAAGAAACGATGCAGCACGCCAACTATGAAGAATGGGTGAGGAGAACCCAACAGTACTGGAGCAAAACTCTACTTCTGAGTGCTATAGATCCTGATCGCCAGGACCTTATTAACGATTTCAAGCAAGCCTATACTGATTTATATCATACAGTCGAAAACCTGCCCTCTTTCAATATACTACTGCCATATCTTGTCAAAGGTATCAATGATACTATTATTACGAAGGTAAATGCAGCGTCAGGACCGACGCCACTCCCCGATTGGCATCAAGACTACTCCCATATTCTTATAGGTGGTGAGGTACTAAATAGAGGTTATACGGTAGAGGGGCTAACTGTAACATATATGCCAAGAAGCAAAGGTGTTGGCAACGCGGATACTATCCAACAACGTGCACGATGGTTTGGCTATAAATCAGAATATATCGGTTACTGCCGTGTATATCTTACAAATGAGCAAATCAGAATATACAAACAATACATTGTTCATGAGGAAAATGTTCGCGAACAATTGGCAAAACATCTAACAAGTGGAAAATCGCTCCGTGACTGGAAGAGAGCTTTCTTTCTCTCACCAGAGCTACGGCCCACACGCCATGATGTTCTCGATCTCGAATACATCCGTGGAAACTACTCCAACGATTGGTGTGAGCAACACGCTCCGCATGACTCCTTTGCTGCTATTCAAATCAACCGTAAAGTAGTGCAACAATTTCTTGCTCAACTCGCACTTCAGCCTGATAGAGGTCATCAGAAGCGGACAGAACAACAAAAACACCTAGTGGCCTTTGACGTCAGCTTAGGATTAGTATATCGCGAATTACTAACACGTTTTTTAATCACAAGACCAAGCGATTCACAGCGCTTTATTGGACTCCTCTTACAAATCGGAAGTTACCTGGACCAACATGGAGACGGAACATGTGCCGTATACCTCATGAGTGGGGGCAAACTACGTAAGAGGACACTCAATAATAATGATGAGATACCAACGCTTTTTCAAGGGCCTAACCCTGATAAAACGGGTATATACTATCCTGGTGATCGAAACATACGAGCCCCGCGAGGAATAACGGTCCAAATCCACAATCTCAAGGTACAGAAAGATGGAGATACAGAGGGCATGACCATCATTGAAGAGGTTCCAACACTTGCAGTATGGCTACCGAAAGAGATGTCTGCCAATTGGATAGTCCAGACGAATACCCGAGCTAGCAAGAGGTTCGCCCGCTCATCATGGGAGTAATCGATAGCGATATCTACTTCATCAATTGACTCTACTTGATATTTAGGTGTTAAGAAGTTTAAGCAGATAGAAATATAATATAAGAGGATATTATGCTTGATTTGTGTACTTTGTTCAACTCATTACAATGCCCTGATAACTCAGTAGATGAGAATATGCGCTTTTCAGCGCAACCCATACCAGGTTACGAAAGACATCGGCTAGGGAAAGATAAACAGGAAACCCCTTCATTATTGATATCTGTTAGCGACTCTACAGAAAATCAACGTCCCATTCCGATTAGACTGGAATATTTGTCAATTCAGTACGATGTAGATTGTCGTATTTCCTATCCAGATGGGAGTATTGAGGAAGGATACTTCACCATTATACGCTGCACAGGTTCAGAGAAAGTTCTTCATGACTATTTTCTCCGCATTATTGGTGCTATCGTCATATCGCTTGGACCCACTCCCACTCGGATTGATGTTGCCCAAGCTATAGACAAATTGGTTGAATTGTTCCGCGCAATGACAGAGAAGCCTCGAAAATCTATCCAAGGATTATGGGCAGAATTATTTCTGATTGCACGAGCGCGCAAAACAGCCACTATGGTTGCGGCTTGGCATGTAACACCTAACGATTGCTATGACTTCAGTGCTGGTAATCACCGGATCGAAGTCAAAAGCGTAGCTGGCAGAGTAAGACAACATCATTTTATGCTTGAGCAGCTATGCCCACCAGCAGACACAAACGTCCTGATTGCGTCTCTCTTTGTTGAACACGCAGGATCAGGAACCTCAGTCATGGAACTGATAGAGAGTATCCGCCTCCGTATCAGCAAGCATCCAGACCTTGTTTTACAGTTCGACCGAATGATTGCTTTGACCATTGGCAAGTATTGGCGTTATGCCTCAGAGGAAAGATTTGACCGCGAACTGGCAGAAGAATCACTCGCCTTCTTTGAACCATGTGCTATTCCTATGATAAACCCTAGCCTCCCTACAGGGGTCAGTGCAGTTCATTTCAAATCTGATTTGACAGGTAGACCCACAGCTAATCTTGTTCATTATCGAGCAATGGGAGGGCTATTTCAGGCAGCATTACGCCGATAATGCAAAATTCGGTTGTAGAGATGACTCTTACAAGTTCCAAGGCAAGCTATACAATTTAGTTCAATTTATAGGTATGACATTAAGTAGATATTCGGAAAATAAAGGGAACCAGAAACAATCTCCGCTGATATTGCCCAAGCTTCATCTGTTGTTTTCCAAAAAAATATAATCACAATTCCGATTTGTTAATAGCTATTAAAAACTCGATACTGAATGCATGATACAATCCAGCAATAGAAGATAGAAAACCGTATCCAGTGATATAACAGACGAAGAATGAGCGGCTGACAGCTTCATACTTGACCTTGTTGCCGAAAGATTCCGAGCAGCGTCGCTAGAACGGACCTGCGGGAGGTCTTCAACCCTTTGCTCTAGATCGGAAGACAGGAGCCCTTTACCGTTGGTTGTCAACGAATTTGTTCCCTGGCCCATTGCGTACCAACAAACACGACAATGGGTTATCTCAGGCTGTTTTGGGGGTCATGATACACCATTTGCATATACTCTTGTGTGACATCAAAAGACACAGATGTCAACTAGAGACCGCGATTCTTGCTAGTCGCACTCCGCAATCCATGCCAGAAAAATGGCGCTCATGCAGCTAGTGAGCAGGCCAAACGACATAAAGGCGGTAAGGTCCATATTGCCATCAACACCCTCGGGCACCTTTTTAAAGTTGCTGGCCACCTGCTCATGTCTAGGATTGCGATCAGCTAGCGGTTCTAGTAAAACTGGTGCAGGGCCTGTAGGTGAAAATGTACGCGTGGGCTTCGTCAATTAGGGCGAATACAGGAAAGTACCAAGTTGGTGAGAGTAAGCTGCCACCTGCCAAACAGAACCTCATGGCCCTTGCCACACTGATGGGTAATCGAGCGTCACATAAGCTGGGGGTAATCGCTTTCGGCACGTGTCCACGACGATGAACGGATCCCACAGATAATTGCTGGTCTACAGGCTGTCGTCTTCGCGTGCCTCATGCTTTCTCCATTCATTCATGAGAGCTTGAGTCCGTAACCAGTCTCTAACCGCTCGATACGCTAGTTTCCGGCCAATTACTATTATAAATATAGCCTTTCCAGATATACTACTACACCTTCATTCTTTCTCTTCCTCTTCCAAACAGACAAAGAGAATAATAGACCATTCGCACTATGTGGAAAGATGGTTTTCAGCAAGCAAACAGCATCAAACTGGTAAACCTATGAAGAAGATGCACATCAACTTACCATCCCACATAGTCATAACAGATGAGCTTCAAATCTTCTCGCTTGAGTGGGCTTTTCTTCTCCGGTTTCGGTTGTGCTTGCGTCTCAATATCGAGTTTCAAGACAACATCAAGTAATGCACGCGCATTTCGATCTTTCTTAAACAGCTCCAATGCTTTACGCAACTCCTTGATATACACACGAGGCAGTGGCTTACTCAGCTTCTGCATCGCTTCTATCACCTCTTTCCGGCGTACATCCCGCCCATTAGCGAACTGGCGTAATACGGCTGAGACTTTCTGCTGCATTGGATCAAGAATTTTCGGTGCCTCTTCAATGCTTCTCTGGTTCTCTGAAGCCTGCAAAATCGAGGATATCACTTTCTCCTGTAACGCAAAAATATCAACCTGAAAATGAGTCGGTACAACACGTCCTGTATCTGGTTGACACTGAATGAGATTGAGAATACGATAGCGGTTATCTTCTATCACCCCTCCACGAGGATCACTCGCTAAATCCACATAGCGCCAGAAATGCTGTCGTCCCACCGCCTTGCCTCCCCGGCTCCCCCGTTCCCTCACTGGCGCGGTAAAATAGAAAAAGACTCCTTTGTGGCCATCCCGCCATAAGCCGCTGTGAATTCCATCCGGTAGCGCTTCAAGCATATTGCGCATCTCATCAGTCAATAACGATTTCAGGTTATGCAATAACAGTTCACCGCTCACCAGCTCAAGCATGTTCTCTTGTTCTTCGATCACACGACCATCTGCCTGCTCAATACGTCGCAGGGTATTGAAGTTCTGTGGATGCACCGTTTCACCCAGAATACTCTCATCGAGCAAGCCACTACGATCGATACTTGCGATTTTGGCGGATAGGCTCTCAACCAGCTTTAATAGACGCTCCAGCCCATCATCTGGGAACATGTTCATAATCCACAGCGTCTCATAGCTTGTTCCGATACGATCAATACGCCCCGCACGCTGTACCATGCGTGTTGGGTTCCAATGAAGATCATAGTTAATGAGAATACCGCAATCCTGCAAATTCTGACCTTCAGAGAGCACATCCGTCGAGATCAAGATATCAATTTCCTGATCGCTTCCAGCAATGTCGAGCCGATTATTCACAAGCGGTGCAAACTGAGCAATGATTTTCGCACGCTCACGGCTATCGTTTCCACTGTCCATCCGCTTCAACAAGGGATTACCTGCTTCTTCTCGCCAGGCCATCATATCCGGATCATCAGAAGTAAGACAGCGATAGAGATAGCGAGCCGTATCTTTATAGTAGGTGAACAAGAGCACTTTTTGCCCTTTGAGTTCTGTTTTCAGTAAGTCTTTCAAGCGTTGCAGCTTCGCATCTCGCTTCGGTGTAATGGATGCGATATGCATCCAGATCTCATTTAATGCCTCAACATCTTTGCTCACATCAAGATAGAGTTGCTTCAAATCATACTGGCTCGGATCCAGCGTCGGAAGCTGCTCAATAAAACGCCGCGCCTCTTCGTCTGCATCCAGATCTTCTGCCAATGACTGTGGCAAGGCATCATCTTCCTCCTCCTCATGCTCAAGGAAGCGAAGCGCCCTCTGAAAACTACTGCTATCGAACACCTTCCCTTCCAGAATGTAGCTCATGAAGGTCTTCAGGAACTCCAATGCACGCCGAACACTGATCCGAAATGCATCGATACTGCTTTCAAGTCGCTTCAAGTAGCGTGTTTTAAAGATGCCGACAAGCGCTTCTTCTCGCCCCTCTTCAAACTGATCGCGGGCAACCTCCGACTTCTTATACGTCTCAAGCTTATAGGGAGCCAGGCGCAACCCTTCAATATGCTTGACAATCGTGGTGTAGATACCCTCATAGGTGCCCTCAAGGTTATAACGCACCGTCTTCAAGCGCCGTTCAGGCCAGCGAATAGGCATTCCTTTAATGGTCGCATTCGGATATGCCTGCTTGATAAATGGACGTGTGCGACGAATCACCACTTCTTCAAGCAAATTAAAGAGCGCAAGACCGCTCTCTTTCTGTTGGTGGCGCTGAGCAGCCATAAAATAGCGCTGCAAATCTCCAATGCCCGCCTCAGCAAAATAGCTTCGATCACCACCGGTAAAGAGATTAATTTGATGATACAGGTCAAAGATACTGTTATTTATCGGGGTCGCCGTTAACAAGATGATCTTTTTGCGTTCTCCGCTCATTGCGCCTTTGCGTTGGTTCCCTGCTAACAAAAGCTCAAGCTTCTCATAGCGCCTCGTCGATTTGTTGCGAAAATTATGGCTCTCATCAATTAAGACGAGATCGGCGTCGAGATACGGCTGGATATCATATTCCTCTCGTCCAAGCATCTCTTGGGTCAGAATATGTACCGCGATGCCGGCACTCCTGGTCTCTTCATCCCACATCTTCTTGAGCGAGGCAGGGCAAATAATCACGGCCTTATACCGAAGATGATAGGCATAATCTTCTAGCAGCTTCTTGCCGATCCAGGTCTTTCCCAACCCAACACTATCAGCGATCATCACTCCATCATAGCGTAGCAGAATCTTGCGGGCTCTTCTGACTGCATCCTCCTGAAACTCGCTCAGCTCGATAACTGAGCGCGTCTTTCCATTGCCCTCCTGCGCTTCCAACTCGTCTCGAAAATACTCAAAGAGCGCTTTCATGTATACCTGATAGGGCGTGTATTCCTTGCGCCCAAACTTCGAGGCGTCAAGCAGTTCGATAAGCTCCGCTTTGAAGTCATGGGCAGCTTCCCATTGCCGCTCATACCACTCAGCTAGCTCATCCATTGCCAGAAGACCGGGCACATTAGCCGCGATACGACGCGATTCTTCCTCGGTCTCCACAAGCTGCCTTTTCTCCTCTGGCCTCAGAAGCGCAGGCAACCGCTCCGGCGCAATATCCTCTGTCACCAGATTCGCACGATGTACCAGGTTGAGCTCTTTGTTCACCTGCAAGCCAGCACGCGTGAAATTCGAGGAGCCCACAATTGCAAGCTGTGGTGAGAGCAGCGCCAGCCCTTCACTTCCATAGACAAGGTAACATTTGGCATGCAAAAATCCCTGACGATAGAGGCGCACTTCGACCGAGGAACGTTGAAGAAACGCGGTGAGATCCTCAACTTGTTGCAGCATCCGTTCATTGAAGGAGGCCTCATTCAACTCGTGGAGTAGATCCTGCACAATTTCTGCCTTCTCGTCTTCGCGCCCGATATCTTTTCCCTGCTTTGGTTCCGCTCCCAATAAGAGCCGAAACGAACGGGCACCGGCTTCGAGATTGCGCTGCAACAACGCCCATCCACCAATATTAAAATAGGCGGTCGCGATATCAAGCTGAAATCCCTTCTGGGCTTGAGACAGAATTCGGTTTAAGACATCGCTCAGCGTATGCTGCTGATTGTCAATCACAAACGGAATCGAAAGATATCCGCTCTCGTATGATGGTTGCGTCTGCTTCCTCTCTGGACTCATGGTTTCGCCTCCCTACCCCTCTACTTCCTTTCCTGTTTCCGCCTCGATCACAGCGATCTCCTCATCTGTGAGCCCGTAGAGCCGATAGACAATCTGGTCTATCAGAGCATCAGTTCGACGCAACTGCTTCTTCAATGGCAGGATCGTTTCCAGACTCTTCTCGTATTCCGCAATGATCTCTCCTTGAAGGCTGGCAAATCGCGGCCACGCAGCCAGACGCGCTTTGTTCTTCTTAAGGGTATCTATCAGGCCTTCCGCTGAGAGCTTCACATCCCTCTCCTGATACTCGCCTGGATAATTCAGCAGCTTATCCTTCTTGGCCAGCGACGCAAGGCCGGTTCGCCCCTGCCGATCAGGCATGATCCTAATCGTGCGTTCCAGCCAAGAGAGGAAGTCTTTTTGCGCCTGCTGTTTCTGCTTGTTGAACACCAGCATCTGTTCTGCCAGAAAGGCGAGCAGATCGCGGATCACATCAGCAGCCTCCGGCTTCTTCGATAGATGAAAATCTACAAATGCAAGCAGGTCATCCATCTCAATCGCTTCCCGCTTCAGATAGGCCTCATAGAGCTGGCGTGCCTCCGCAAGGGCGGCATAACGCTCCACCTCGGGGGTTACGTCTTTGATTTTGCGGATGGGAGTTTCATTAATATACTGAGCAAAAAAACGCAGGTATCCGCCTCTATAAAGAGCAGCCTTATCTCTATAGAAGAACTCTATCAAAGAACTATTAAGCAATGCAAGTAAAGACAAAGAGCTAGAACAAATCATATAAGCCGTATTCAAGGCATATTCCCCATTTGTGCTAAGAGTAAAACTTCCTTTATTTGCCATATCAGGGAATATAATTTTCGGCTTCTCAAACTCTGCATAATATGCGGTAGTCGATTGTAGTTCAAACCATTGATAGGAACCTGGAGCCCTTCCATTCCATTTGCCAGCTTTCCTGGGATCCCAATCCCTTGGTCGTGGCTCTAACCGTTCTCTAAATTGTTCTAGATACTCTCTTATTGCCTTGTACTTTGAAAGCTTAAACTCTCCTCTAGTAAAGATAAGATATTGTTGTTTGAATTCTATTTCATACCGATTAATATCCTCTCCCTCAAGAAGCGGTTTAATAATCTCCGCACTGGCGGGGTCCTGTGCAATCAGGCGATCACGTGTCTCCTGATTAATCACAAAAGCCTCATTGCAGCCTGTCTTTATGCCGTAATAAATCTTGTTCGGCAAATACTCCTTCAGAGGGACACTGCATGCCTTGATCTTCTGTAAAACGCTCTCCCCATCCTTATTAGCAAGCGACCAGTTAGCACTCTTCAACGCATCTTCAGGCAACTCAACCAGACTACCTTCAAGCACGGTACTCAGAGAGAGTTTGGGAAGCTGATTGAATTGCAACCTCGTCACTTTGGTATAGGTTGTCGGCGTCCCTGTACGTTTCGCCTTTCGGGTGAGCAGGATCAGCGGGTAGGTGGTCGCGTCACCAAAGACGGGGAGGTCACCAAAGTCAATCAGCTTGTCAACATAGACTGGATCGTTCGCGAGGTACGCCCTGATCTCCTTGCCATAGTTCGCCCGCATGAACTTATTGGAGGTAATCATGCCAAAGCGCCCGTTCTGGTGCAACAGCAGATGACCCAGTTCGATGAAATAGGTTGAGAGGTCAGCGGTCCCATTATAGACAGAGTAGAGGTGTTGCAGGACATCTTTGAGCGATCCGAGCCGCTCCTGACGTACATAGGGCGGGTTGCCAATCACCACATCAAAGCCGCCATCCTGTTTGAAGCGGGCCTTTTGCTTCCCATTCTCTTGTGTGATCTCAAAGAAGGCCTCGGGAAACTCAAGCTCCCAGTGGAAGAAGCGATACTCTTGAGCATCAGCGAGCGCGTTCGCGACAACCTGCTGCTGTTCCTCGTCCAGGAGAGTGAGCGTATTGTCACGACTCCATTCCTTTGAAACGGCGTTGCGCAGAAAATCGAGCGCGACATTCTGCTCTTTATTCTCTTGCTTCGCCTTTTGTCTCTTCGAGCCACTCTTATTGCGAGACCAGCGACTGAGATAGACATGCATCTGCCGTTTGAAGGGAAGGAGTGCACGTTCAGCGTCTTTATGCTTTGCCTTGCTTTGTTGCACCTGTTCCTTCGTGACATCGCTTAAGTGGGCAACCGCAAGTGCATTTCCGGTTGCTTCGGGAATATCGTTCTTCCATTCCACCGTGCTATAAAAGAGCGATCGCGGTGCAAGGGCTGTGATATCGCTCTGGGCCTGGTCAAGCCATGCTCCCATCAACGAGTTGCCACAGCGCAAATGGTGATCCAGGAAAGAGAGCGGCGCACCCAGGGTGAAGCTATCGAGCCAGAGGCTCACTTTTGCCAGCTCAACCGCCATCGGGTTGATATCCACACCATAGATGCAGCGTTTGAGCACCTGACGCTTCAGCAGGTTAATATCAGTCAATTTCGTTTCATCGATCTTGACACCCTGCCTCTCAACTTCGTCACGAATGTCCTTACGCATTTTTTGAAGATGATGCATAACAGGGTTCCAGGCAAAGCGATCCAAATATTTCACCATGCGATCGGTAATCAGATCCACCGCCTCAACCAGGAAATGTCCGCTACCCATCGAAGGATCAAGCACCTTGAAATCGAAGAAGTCTTCGATCAGCGCCTGTGCCTCGGGCAACTGATAAGCAGCTTCTTCTGCCTTTGCCTCGTTCTGCGTCTCTGGTGATAATTCTCGCATAATCTCGCGTTGATGGCGTAGCTCAAGCTGGAGATCCCGAAAGCGAGGAAGAAGCTGATTCAGCTTATCATCAAGCAGCTTTCCAATCGTTTCCTCGGCGATATATTTCACCACATAATCAGGGGTGTAGTAGCTACCACTCGTCTTCCGTTCGCGCTTATCATTAATCAAATAGATATCGCCGGGTTGGTAGATCACCTGCGAGGTTCCAGGCCGAAGCTGGATCGGGTGCTTGTGGGTCCTGCGGGCCTCTTCAAGCGAAATGAGCAACTCTTTCTGCTCGCGCTTTTTCCTCTCGCGTACTACAACCATAGGTTGCGTTGCAAGCTGAAGGGAGAACTCAAGCAGTCCCTCATAGATGCTACCGAGCTGACGCACACCAAGCGTCTTATAATCGACCGGAATGAGCTTTGCCGCCTTCTCATCTTCGACGCGAGCCAGACGATCGAGGCCAAGTGCCAGATAGCGATCAGGGATTTTCAGCGTATTGAGGAAGCGCACAACCTCAGCTTCTGCGGGCGTACCTGCTTCGTCCGGCTTCGTCAAAAAGAGGCCGCCATTATAGAGAGGCACATTGAGTTCCACGCTTCCCCCATCAATCGCCTTGAATAGTTCCTGAAGCCGCTCATACATCTCTGTAGAATGGTCATCATAATACGCTCGAATGGTACCAGGGGCTTTCTCTTCTTGAATGCCCGCAACAGAGGCAATAGAGAGTTTCAATTTGTTGATACTCAGGCGATAATAGTTTGTCTCCTCGGTTGTCTCGTCGTTGGGCTTCTCAATTGGCAGGAGCTGACGGCTTTCCGCGTAGAAGAGAAAGAGCAGGCGATAGAGAAAGGTCAGGGTGCCATCAAAAATTGCTTTCAGAATCTGTTCCTGCTGGTGGGCAGGCAGCGTTTCAGGCTGTGCAGGATAGAGCCCGTGCTGTTTGCCATATTCAAGGAACCCCTGGGCCAGATGGGGAAAGACCTCCTCAAAGATACGATTCTTGAGCTGTTCTTCGAGGGTGTGAGCATAGAGCCCGCTTTCGCGGAAGATCTTCTCCAGCGTGATAGTGTCCTGCTCATCAAGCGTTGTCACCGCCGGTCTGAACGATGCTGCCCGGAAAAGAAACCAGAAATACCGAAAGGCCTCTGTAGGATCCAGCGGCTGCATACGGGCGATCTCATCAGGATATACTTCAAGATAATTCGTGCTTCTGCTATGTGCTTGCGCCGAATAGAGCCGCCACTGAACCCCGTTTGTCAGGATTCCCCAGGGGATTTCACCCGTTTCGTCACTCTGCTCAAAGAGCGAGACAACCGCCGCCCCGGGATTGTCAAGACGACGTTCCGGATCCTGCTCAACGTCATACAGCGAGTCAAGATCTCCCTGTGGACGATCAAGATTGCGTTCCCACGCGTAGGCAAGACAGAAAGCGACAGCAGGCGTGATCCGGTTCCCAGCGGCATCTTTGCGATAGAGCAAATAAAATGGGGGATGACTCTGCCCTGATGCTGGTTTCTCTTCCACATCGAAGCCGAGCAGTTCAAGGATAGGCCGGATCAGTGCTTGCTGCAAGACCCCGACAGGCTTCCCCTGACAGGTCTCCCTTGCCTCATCATAGAGCCGGCAAAAGTTAGTAAAGGTCCGGCCGAACGTACGGCTTCTTGCGCCTTCTCTAGTCTCTCGCCAAGCGGTTTCCTCGGGGAGGCGATACTCTAAATAATAGTCCGAGAACAGAGAGCGATTGTTAAAATATTCCTTGCTCCAGTAGGCAGTTTCATAGATAGTATATAAGCGGTCAGCATAGCTTGTAACATCTTCGCCTTCATGCCGCCTCAGCATCTGGAGCAAGCGAAACGAGACATCATCCAGAGCCGAGCGCTTGATCTGAAAAGAACGGGGCACCCCCCCGATGTAGACCTGATTCCCTTCTTGATCGTGCTGAACGACATCAGCACGAAACATGAGGAAGAGAAATTCAAGTATCTCATAATCGTTTGTTAGGATCAACAAACTATGTAGGCCACGTTTCTGAATGGCCCTCGCAATTTGCGTCCGATGATCCTTTCTTATTGAGAGCCCCTGTATTTCTACCAGGTAGACAGGGAGTTCCAGCGCCCCATCACGTAAGGACGCAATACGTTCAAAGTGAGAGATAGAAGTTTCAACAGAGCCTAAATTATATGCAGCAGGTGATAATGGTTCACGATCTATATCAAATCCAAGCCTCCCTAAGAGGCTAGCAAGAGCATCTTTATTAGAGACATCTTTAATGTCGTTCCTTTGTATCTCCAGATACATGGGGGTCCCTCTCCCTGTTTTTCTCACATCGCCGCGAGGTGGCTGCACTACGCATGAAGAAAGCCTAACATGAAGAGAGAGGGCTGTCAAGCAATAGCTGCCCAAAAGAGAGAAGGCAGCTTTCCATGCCTTCTCCTTATCTCGAAGCAAGGCCAGAGATAGCCTCAATTTCTGGAGAAGAGATCTTACCGGACGAACGGTTCTTCACAATATGGATGCTTGTTCTCCGGCTGATGTACCAGAGAGCTTGAAGGGCGGCTTCGCGGGTAGCTTGTTCATGATTGGCAAGATGCAGGAGCAAGCGTACCGTTTCTTCCTCACCTTCTCTCTTCTTAGCTGGTTCCAGACCGAGAGTACTGATGATCGCATTTCGTAGATTGAGCGAGATTTTTCCCCGCTTGAGCAGTGCTCGAAGGTCCTCAATACACTTACTGGCTTTTTCCTGAACCAGGTGTTTGAGAAGAGCAAGACGAACCGTCCCCTCAATATGTACGTTCTCAAGCAGCTCTATCTGCTCCTTATCAGAAAGCTGCTGGAATGCGCGCTTTTCCGCGGAGAGGAACTCATGAGCACTTTGCAGCACCTCCAAGGGTTGCAATTGAGAAGCTGGATCCCCTAAGGCATAGCGCACACGCGCTACTGGTGAGATCTGCCCAGTTTGTGGTATAGACTGGAGCACAGCCACAACCTCAGGCCGTTGCAGTTCGGAGAGCAGCGCTTGCTGTCCTTCTTGGTTCAGCGGAGCGGATAGTATTCCTCTATAGAGTGCCTCAACTAGCTTGTCGTGCCAGAGCTGATTCAAGCGCTGATCTTGAAGCACTTCCCACAGCCGCTCCCGAAAGAATGAGAAGGAGAGATTCCTCAAGAGCATAAAAGGGATATAGGAATATAGGAGTCTCTTTTGTTTCTCGCTCGGCCCTTGAAGAATGACCGTAAACACGATCTCTTGTGCCTGCTCTCGAAGCGCAAGCGAGGTAGCAGGCGTCATCAACAGGGCAAGAGCACATAGAAAGCGCGTCAACTCATCGTGTTGCGGTAGCAAAAACGACTCGGTAATGAGTCCCCGGCGCGCGAAACGAACCGCAAGTGAGATACGCAATCTCACATCTTCTTTTTTGTCCTGCATCTGTATGAGCAATATCTTATCGAGCGTTGGCAGCTCCAGGCGGGCAAGCAAGATGCAGATGTCATAGCGGAGCCCCGGATCAGCGGCTTGATCCTGAACATAGCTGAGAAGCTGTTGCACCAGTGATTGTTCAAGCTTGAGATCATCCTTGCAGCGCTCTAAACTCTTCAGTATCGTTGCTGTCACTCGCTCATCTCCTGCGGCCTGCAACAACCAGGAGATGAGTTGCTTCAATTCATCTGTGGCTCCCGGCCTCCCATAGGCAGCAAGCAAGGCCTGACGCACAGGAAACGGCCCCGTTTGCATCAGCACGAGCAGATCTTGCTGCAATCCATTATCGATATCCATCAACCCAAGAAGCACCGAGGCAGCTTCTTCCCGTACCATTGCATATGAAGTTGTCTCCAGTAGGTTTAACAACTGCTCTATAATTTGCTGCTGATGTTTTGGCTGCGGAAGTTCGGGGTGAGAATATGCATCGAGACAGCGACCAGCAAGCAAACAGTTTCTTGCAAAGAGATCTTCGATAAGCGTATTCGGATCAAGTAAGGCATCAAACAACAGATGAATACGACGCGTGCAGCCAGCATAGAGCAAGAACACCTCCTCCCACCATGCCTTCTGACGATGTTGCAATGCTTGCATCAGGAGATGTTGCTCCTCATTCTCTGTGCGCTCAGTTACACCAGCAATACAAAGCGCCGCAAAATACTCCTGGAAGGTCAGATGCGAGAAACTATATAAATGCTCTCCTCGCTTTTCTAACAGGCCATTATCGCTACAAATCTCCTCCAGGAGCTGTCTGGCCACCGTCTGATCTCTCTCAGGAAACCACTGCTGCTTCTGACAGAAATCCGCGATAAATGTAACAACCTCATCCTCAGTGAAGTCGCGTGTATACTGCTGATGATAATGCCAGGCAAGGTGAGCGAGCAGCTCACGCTTCAGCTCGGGCTTTAGTAGAGCATTCTCTGGCCGAGAGAGAAGGCGCTCACGATCCCATCCCTGAAGCATGAGGTCAACGATCTGTTTATAGATATCAGCTCGTCGCTCGGGCAGATGACCATTCTGACTGAAAATGAGCACAATATAGGTGAGCAGAAGGGGATTCGTTGCGAGAAGGGGTAATCGTCCTGTTCCGGGAGCATTCCACTCAGCCTTGAGCCTATGGGCAAGATGAGCTTGTTGGTCCCCAAACCATTGATCAATAAAGCGTTCAACATCCGCATGCCGGAACGGAAGAATCTCGTATTCAGGGAACGGTAATGGCGTTCGTTGCCGCTGTTTATATTCAGCCAGACGAGCAGTGATAATAAGTTGAATATCGGGATAGTCTGCAACGATCTGCTCAACCGCATCGAAAATCTTCTGATAGGCCTTCCTTCTCTCTTGGGAAGCGCTTTCAGCAGGAGCCTCATCAAGCGCATCAAGCAGGAGCAGCAAAGAACCATTCTTTGCCTTCTCCTGAAGATACGCTCTGGCGTTCTCCTTTCCCTCAAACCGCACTTCCAACAGCTCACTCAGATACTCGATATACGAGGTTGCTTCTGACCTAGCAAAATCACTTAGCTCGATATAAAACGGGAGAAGTGTATCTTTTCCCTGTATATATGCCATAGCAGATTGGCGAGCCACCAAAAGCAGGAGAGTAGACTTTCCAGATCCTGGTGCACCAAGTATCAGTAAGCGTTTTTCACGCTGAAAAATCTCATCAAAATCGTGAGCCTGTTTATACTCTTCCTCTGTCTCTTGCAATGACTGCTGCATAATGAGCGCGGGATCAGCGTTTTCGCGATTTATCACCCTCTGATAGCTCAACAAGCGAAGTCGTTGCGGGACATGAATGTGAGCAAGGGGAAGCCCTTTTGCCATCGGTAGATGCTTTACCAGGATGTAGCGCTCATCGCGAAGCAAGCTGTCGAGATACTCCACTTCATGCTCTTCCTGAGTCTTCTTTCTCGTTTGTTTTTCTGCTACTTGCTTCTTTTCCTCTGCTTCTCTTCGACGCTTTTCCTCGCCACGTTGCTCCCAGGGCTTAATGGCAAGCAAAGTAACAAGGAAACCTACGCCGTTTATAAGCAAGGCAATAATAGGCCCGATGATTTCTGGCTGAATGATCCAATTAAACACTGCGTGCCAGGAAATATCAAGAAAAAGAAATGCGAATTGAAGAAGAGGTATCAGTGCATACTCTACCATACTTACGTGCAATCCTTGCTCTTTCTATAGGTGAATAGCTTCCTTCAAAACAAGAAGAAGATGAAAAACTCTCATTATACACCTATTGCATTCCATAATTGGAATATCAAAGGGGGTAAGCATCCTCTAAAAAGATTGAGTGCTCTCTAAATGAAAAGAACCCCTGGAAAGAAGTAAGAGTCATTTTTACTCTTTCAGATGGTTCAGCATGACACTTATATCATACGTTATTTTCTTCGTATCATCAAAATTACCGGTAACATTTATACTATTCTCATAGAGTTAACCAGACCAAGCTACTCCTTTTTTAACAAGAAAGCCACAGTTCATGAGATATTCACCGCATCGTCCCGTACAAATTCTCAAGCTCGATTTCAATACAGCCCCCTATCTTCCATTATTGAGCACGCAAGAAATCCAAGCAAAAGAGCCTGGTACCCTTACTTACCCAGACTTTTAGAAAATAAAACTTATCCGATGATCCGTGCAGTACTCTTTGCTCTTTCCCTATCCAGAAAGCTACACAACTTCCAAAGTATAAGGAAAGCGGTCCCACTCCTGAACATAGCACCTGAGCAGGCTACACAACTTCCCTAAATAGTTGTCCCCTGGCTGTAAGTCGAACAACTGAGGAGCCTCCTGTATCGCCTCAAGCGCGATGGAGAGATCGGGAAAGGATCGTAATAGCTCGATCTCAGGCCTCGCAGCCTGGCAAGCCGATCGAAGCAATGCCACCTGATCCAGCATCATCTTCAGTGGCTCTTGCATCCTGACTAGGTCATATTTACCAATACAGATCATTCCTGGCAGTTGCTGCTTAGGCCAGGGTTGACAGACATCAATGCAATAATGAGAGGCACGATCCACATCTATCAACTCAGCAGCGAAGAGAGCTTGGCGCCTCAGGAGGCACGAGGAACAATATCCACAATGGATCTCAATGTGCTGATCCCATTTTTTAATTCGTGCAGGGAAGCTATCACAGGAGATCGTCCTAGCGCCAAGGAAACCAAGCTCTGCATCTCGCAGCTCTCGACAGAGTTTACCTTTCGTCTTCAAAAGGTTGGGAGCCCTATAACACATCTTTATGCCAAGTGTGTCAAGGAGCCTATTCATCAGAACAATGGTTTTCGGATGTACTGCACGAGTCGTGTGTGCCCCCAATTGCCGCCCATTAAAGGGAAGATTTAATAGTCCCAGCCCATTTTCAAGCGTCACAAATTCCTTCCTCTGAGCAACGTAGGTTGCAGCAACGCCAAAAGAGAAAAAGAGAAATCCGCGTGTACGCTGTGTAGGCTCTTTCTTGGTCTTCTTCGGTGGTTTCAAATGAAACGGCATACGTACAAAAGCTACCCTGTCTTCTTCAAAGTGGGGTCGCAACTTACAAATTTGCTGTTTAATGACGCCATCCAAACGCTTCGCAACAGAACTCACCAAATGAATTCCCCACTGAGGATAGGAGTGCAAAATTGATACAACTCCAGCCAACGAATCTAAGCCTCCACTATAAAGGGCAACCACCATCTCCGGACGAGAAAATAGCGGCAACTGTACCGCTCCCACCTTCTGATCATTCATTCTCCTCTGTCTCAGCACCTTCCGAAAATGGAAGGACCAACTATCATCAGTCATCCATTGAAGAAGTTCCTCTAGAGTATTTTTCACGGCCTTATCATTCCATAGATCCGGCTCTCGTACCCCTATTGTTAAGTCAAACTCGCGTCTCCATGCCTTGAGAGGCATATATAGACCTCCATGATTATGAGGTCGGCTATTACAATAATCCGCACATGCGATCGTTGCAGCTATATCAAGAAGATCCGCAATAAGATGAGGTAGCAAATACGTGCTTTGCTTACCCAGGTGGGAATCATCTAAATAATAATGGGTACTCTGTGCTCTATTCGCCTCTCCCCAAAATCCATAGACACCAGCATTGCTCAGATCAAGTGTATAGGTTGCTTCCTTCACTGGAACGTTCCTCTCATCGCTTGCGAAACATGCCATACGAGAAAACAATTTGGAAAGAACCTACAAACAAACATCCCGATGAAGCGAAGATCTATTGCCGCAATTGCTGCCCTACCTGCCTTGCACCAGCCTCAAGACACTGAAGGACTGCTCGATATGCCTCAAACGCTTTTGCATTGTCTGCATATATTCCGCCCACAGAGATGGCCCGGGCTGCATCCAGACAGCAATGACAGATCACATCCTTTACAATCTCGGTCGCCAGATAAGTACTCAATTCCTCATCACTCTGCAACGATGGCACAACGCCCACAGTAAGTTCGATGGCAATCCTTCGCGCCGTGCGAATTGCCACATGTGAGACACGATGATCTTTCACCTGAGCTGTAAGCACCACAAGTTGTTGCGAGAGACGATTTTGCATATCCATAATCAGTAGGGAGTTTTGTAAACATACGCGGTTGTACTCATGAAGTGCAGCTTCTAGTTGGGGAAAAACAGGACATCCATAACCTACCTTGAACATCTTCTCAGCAACCTGTAGTGCTTCTGACGCTATCTTGCTACTTGGCTCACCACGAAGGAACTTTTCAAAAACATCTCTCCACTTCCCGATGATTGGAGTCAATTCATCATTGTCAATCATGCGCTCCCTCGATTTCTATTCACTCTCCTTTTTCCAATATACCATGCTATATTATGAAATGCCATAATTATAAATGCCAAATCTTCATCTCTTTTAAAATATAATACTTACTCTGCTTGCTTTCTCACATAGCATCTATATTTCTGCTCTTCTTGCCAAGATATACAGATGCGTTAGGTTGCAGGCATCTCTTTTTTCATATAAAAAGGCTCACATCTTCAGCAAAACGCGGATTTATAAAAAGAGCCTGGGCAATCTCTCCTTACCCAGACTCTATGGACCAACTAAGCCTGTTCCTCTTCTCAACCCGTAACATGCTCCAGCATGCATATCTGATCATCAAGCATACAGGCAGCAAGGTGCAGCGGATATGGAAGCGTTATATTGCCACCACCCCACGCAGGATGAATGCGCAAAAAATGCGGAATTCGACACCACGCAAGCGGATCATCACCCTTCTGAAGAAAGAACGGTACCATCTCAACCATTGTCTGGTGCTTAAAGGCAATCCCGCCTCCTTCATCCATCTTATATAGATTCTTTCTATTCTGGTCCTTCGAGGTAATCGGCAACTTCCCGATTGAGAAGTAGTGAAAGAAAGGGCTCTCAGCCTGCTTATCAATAAAGCCTGTCAACTGCTTGAAATCCTGCCCTTCCTCCATCTCCCCTTCTTCGTCAAAAACCACTGGGAAGTACTGCGGAGTCTCCCCAGATGAACCAACTGTACGCAACCGGATAATACGAAGATATGGAAGATCTTCAGGTGTATAGATGCGTCCACAGGCCTTTACATGGCTTAAATCGAGTCTATCTTTCACCTGCATGGCGTTTGAGAATTGCGGCAAAACATTATAATTACGCCAATCTGTCGCCTCAAGCAAAACAAGCGTCGGCACGTGATATGCCTCCGTAAAAATCCGAGCCGCAAATTGCGCTTGGTCTGCCGGCTCTAAAGCGATTTTGTCTTTTTTCCCCCGCATAAAGACCTCGCCAAGCACTTTCCGCGCATCTATAAGGGGAAGCCACTGCAAAGATGAATCGGGCAGTAATACTTGAAATGTTCCATCGTGTCGGTAGCGCACTGCTATTGGATAATTGATCGCTACAGGCAGGTTCTTACGCAGTTTATAGAGCCCAATTACAGAAAGTTGTTTCGCCTGCTCCTGTGCTATACCTGCTTTTGCATAGAGCTCAACAGGCGCTCCATAAACCAGACCTGTTTGACGATAAATCAGATCCAATACACTATTGCTCGCTCTTGCAGCTTCCGCCTTATCAACATGACCATCACCATCTACTTTAAGCGGGAATATGACCTGAGAGGCGATGTCAAGTTTATTACATGCCCAGCGAACCGCTCCTTTCACATTCTGGCTTGCATGAGGGTTATCATCTGTCGTTCCATTGGAAGACATCTGTTGCTTAGAAGATTGCTTCTTCTCCATAGGAGTCAGTTCAATCAACGCAAGCCTGTAGCCGGAAGCCTCAGGAAGCAAAGTCCGGAGATAAGTTTCCCAGGCCCGGGCTTTGTCCCGGAATGCTTTCTGCATCTGCTTCTTCCATTCTTGATTAAATTCATGACGTTCCTCTGCAGAGAGCTTGTTAAAGCGCTTTTGAGGATCAAGTGAACCAGGATCCAGAGGCTGAACAAGATCATCAGGAATAGGTTGAGAGGGCACAATTATCCTAACTGTTTCAGGCAAAGGCATATCAGCATCTAAAAAGAGCGCATTCCGTATTTCCTGCTCGAGAATGCGCTTTGTAAGGCTATTCTGCCAGCAGAGAAAAATGCACACCATCTGATTTCCAGTAGCCCTCTGTAAAGCCTGGTACACAATCTTCTGCCTCTCCATCTGATTAAGCCTCTTATTCTCATCTTTGGTCTGTCTATACGTTTTTCTCAAGAATTGCTTCTTTTGAAAATCACCAATATCGAACATAGAGGGAGGAAGCTCGTTCAAATACATCCGGGAATTCGGCATATCAGAAACCAGCGTTTGACCACAAGAGATTTCAAGACCCAGAATTTCACTTACAGATTCAGCAACTTCTTGGATTTCGGCGAAATCAAAGCCTGTCTTAATTTTGTGATAAGGCCGAAAACCTTCGGCATACACAACATAATATTGATCGTATCCTGTTTGCTCACTCGCGGCTCGATATTTTTGCGGCTCCCGTAGGATCACCGCTGGCGACACCAGATCTCGCGCTTTCATTGCAGATAAAAGCTCTACGAGATGATCATCCCAACGTGGGCTATTCGATCCACCTGTCAGCGGCAATGATACAAGCGTTGGAGACCATCCCCATCCCGCTAAACGAGGTTGGTGAACACCGACTCGCACAGACACGTCACGCATATAGTTCACTCTGGTAATCTTTTTATCAACATAACGCGTACAACGTATATATAAATGGATCCAGCGGTGTGGACTTCCTACCTGCGTTTGTAAACGGAATTCTAATTTGTAGGCAAAGGTCCCTTCACATATATTTCCTTTGCGATCCGTATAGCTCGCTAAAAAAGGTTCGCTCACTACAGCTAGTCCATACATACCATCCTGCATCAGGCGCCAGGAAACCTTTCTTCCATGAATATTTGATTCTTTACCCGCCATTAGGGACGCAAATAGACTCGGAATCGCCTGATAGCCTAACTGTGTTCCTTTATTAAGATCGCGAAACAGCAAAGCAGCATCTGTTTCGTACCAACGCTGAAGCGGCTGCTGTAGACGGTCAAGAAATTGCTTATATACGTCCTTGCCAACCCCCTTCTCAACAATATCTCGAAATTGGTCCTGTCCCCATTGCTTTCCCCATTCATACACTAAGTCGCTGATTTGTTCCGGCGTTGGACGATCTTTTTTCTCCGTACCAATAATGAGCATCTGCCGTTCATAGTTACCAGTATCAACATTTCTATGTGAGAGAAATGGATGCGCCAGCGTGGGCGCGAGCGCGGTGAGAACTGTATTAAGCCGACGATAAGGCAGATTCCTGTCACGCCCCTTTTTAGTCTGATAGTGCTGCATCTTCGCGAGAAAATCTTTGCAATCCTGTTCGTAGGCAAACGGAGAAAACGAAACAGCCAGATCTCGCAGATAGGACTCATCGATACGAAAGCGCAAAGGTACAATAGATGAAAATTTGTCCATTCTTAACTCACTTTCTACCACACTATGACTATTCCGGTTGAAAATTGTGAATATCGACCAGAGCATCTACAATCGAAGCGTAAAGCCCTTCACCAATTGGAGACTCCATATAGTCCTGCAACACCTGTATCACTGCTGCAAGCAAACTCGTATCTGCTGCTTCTTTACTATCGGGTTGCCTCGCTGTCTTTGGGGCCCAAGCAGCATCAATGAAGTAGGCCCGGAAGGGAACACCGCCACGAAGTAGGCGCCCACATGCCTGAATGATATGGCCAGCCGTTGTCGCAGCCAGGTTAAGTCGCTCACTATAGGTTATGTTACCGTTCTCATCTTCATGTTCCAGAAGGCGATAAAAGCTTCGTAATTCTGCTTTCCGCCAGTATGCACTTGCTATCCTGCGTAGCTCAAGCGCCTTACCAATCAATTCCGGCTCTTGCCAGGCCGGAAACTGTGAATCTTTACACCAATCGAGCGTTCGGCGATTGAGCTCCTGTGCCAATACCTGTGTATCAGCAGGAAAAGGCATAGGTCGCGTGAGGAAGTAGATAGAGCCAAAAGCGGCTTTTCCTTCACGATTGAGAATATTATATCCTCGACCGATAGCCTGCAATGGAGCTATTAGAATTTTTCCGTTCGTTAAAGCAAAATCCTCTACATCACTTCGATATAGAGTGTCATCCACCCTCTCCTCATCCTCAGCAGTTTCAGCTTGTGAGAGATATTGTATTTCCCCAGGTGCTGCTGCCTTCCACTGACTGCTCGCTCTGAGCGCCTCAAAAACGTGCTTCGCCTGTTCATATGAGTTCACGAGGAGCAAGAGGCGCTCTCTATCTCTCCAGTAGTGCGGCTGCTGCTGCCCGAGTTCCCGTAGTTTTTCTAGCTCTTTCTTAAAACTTGCCCTTGATACATGCTGCTCATCAGTCAACACCCGTATCATGTTTTTCAGCGCTTGAAGCATATCGTCAGAGCCCGAAACACGAATTGGCAGTACCTTATTACCCTCCTTCTTATACTGAGGACAATAGAAGAAAGAACTTTGCGCGATAGCCTGCTGTGCCCCTAATGATGGATCGAGCATTCCCTGAGGCTGAATGTCAATATGCCAGCGCGAAGAATGAGGCAACCAGGAGGTTCCTGAGAGAGCTAAGACGTTTGGTCCACGTCTTCCATCAAGATTCGTAAACAGTTGGTGGAAGTTCATCGTGTACCATCGCCCAATGTTTTGATATGCGAAGATGGAGAGACTAGCTGGACCTCTCTGCTTTTTCTCCTCATTCCGCCCAAGTTCTATCTCTTTGGAGTAGTAGGTCCCAAACATACGACCGGTTGGAGGAATAGGCAGAACATCCATCAGGTACCGTGGAGAACGCTCCAGTGAATGTTCATTAAGCGCTGTCATCATGTTCTCAGGCTTGTTGTACCATTCATAGAAGACAATTTGAACGTTGCGATCGAGAGTCATGACATTCAACACAAATTCCAGACAGAGGGCAAATGTATCTCTTGTTGGAAGCGGTACCGCTCGAGCCCCTCGTGTCTGCTTCTGCGCATACGTTCGCTCCAATTGTTGCATTGTTTGCTCAATATTGGGAATAAATGCTTGAAGCCAAGACCAGCATTCCTCTCTTATCGCAGGATTATGGCCACTATCGCCCGCCGCGATGATAAACCGCATAATCTGTGCTAAATGGGAAACGGCATCCTCCTCGCGCGCCTTCACTCCAATTGGCAACCTCATAGTTAGAGGATCTCTGTAGCTCAGTTGCTCGAAGTAGGCAACAATTGCCTGTACTTCTTTGCTTGCCTTTATCTGATCCAATTTTTTGAATTCCTCAGAGTCCCATTCTGGATACCCAAGTAACCTCCAGACAAGTTTATAAGCGAGTGTGAGCGCCGTAAAAAAATGACGACCAATCCAATGGCGCAAAAAAGCTCCGTGCTCGATATCTGCAAGGCTACTAAGAATATTAGAGATAGCAGTCAAGGACTGTCGTTCTGCCCCTAACCAACGACGCGTAGCAGCTGGCTGCGCTCTTTGAGGAATCCAGGCTTGAGCAGACTCAACATCTTCTACATCCAGAAGTCCATTGCCAATCGCTTCATTCGTTAAAACCGTCTCTCCTGCGAAAAGATCATCAAACCAGGCCTGAACCATATCTGCCTCATCAAAAATGACGAGGTCAGATTGCTCATACACTATATTTGTCAAATGTACCATTCGCTTCTCAACTTGTGCGGGAATACGAGAAACTCCTAACGCTCCAGGAGTAGTAATCCAGATGCGTGCACCAGGCATATCACGATACAACTGTTTCGCCGGACAGGTGGCAAAGAGGGGGCAATACTGATAGTTCTTACGCTGTTTTGGTTTTTTGAGTGGTTTATAAAGCGCCTCACAAGGCTCATTCCCTGGAGTAACAAGCTGTGCCGGGCTATCTGTCACTAGCGCCTGGAGGGGACAGGCAATATTCAACCAACGTAGAGCCCAGTGATCTGAACGAAATTGACTTGAACGATAGAGATGCTTCAAATGCCGATCCCGCGTTGATCGTCCAAGGAGAGGAACAGCAACGGGCTGCTCTCCCCATTGACAAAATAGCCGATTGAAATCGTCAGCCAGGTTCAGGGCTGACATCGTATCTCCAACCACAAGTGTGACCCGCATATCCTTTTCTGGATGAAGGGCCGCATCCGCTAATATCAACTTCGCCATCGTTGACTTACCAGAGGCAACCGCGCCAACAACATAAGCATAACCATCCAGTTTCAAAGGAGTCGTATTCTTCTCAGTAAGACTCCCATCTGAAGCCACAGCACGATACGATATCAGGTTCTCAACCAGATCTACCCAGCTTGTGCGAGATCCTAACGCTTCGGCCAGACCACGCTCTTGCCGTAATTCCTCTATTTCGACCGCAATCTTGCGGAAGTCTTCATACGAATAGTTCATTGGGCCCCGATCGCGCGGACTGGTAAACCAGGGAATAGCGCTACTAGCCATCTCCGCAATATCTTCGGGAATCGCTACCTGAACAACCTGCTTTCCATGCGTCGTGATAGCATCAAAACAAAAGATGTTCGCCTCCGCAGGTCGAATCGTTCTTTGGGCAAAGGGTAATACACTCGCAAGCGTTTTGTCATAGACAAGAAGTCGTTCCTGAGGGCAGCAGGAAGTAGGCAAGAGCAATTGTCGATCTGGATCACCCGGTTGCACAACATAGCAGCGCCAAGCTTCAGGAATGATGGCATATTCTCTCAGCGCGTGTTCCCAGGCAAAGCGCCCAGAAAAGGGGAGCAGGACACGCGCATTTGCAATCGCTCGTCTCTGACGCTCATTCCATGCGATGAGGCGCTCATCAGGGAGAGGTAAATCATCCAGTACCACCCAGAGAACGGTTATTGGCTCGTCACAGAGATCAAGCCATTCAAGCAGCCTCAAACCAAGCTCAACCCGAACTAGGAAAACATATCGGCCATCCAGAATTTTTCGTTTATCCTGAGCCATCAACTTCTGTACGAGCGGACTATACCACTGGCTTCTATCATACATTAGCCACCCCTTTTATTGTTCTGTTACTAATACTTTGAACTGCTTTTCACTCACAACATGTACATTGGCAGGAAGCTGACCAGCAGCTCGAAGCACGCACGCTCGATAGTCACTGCGTTGCAACTCTCGATAAGAGGGATACACATAATACCATTGATTCCACTCAAGCGCATTCTCTACTATCTGTCGATTATCTTGAGCAATACGCCTTCCCAGAACAAATGGGTCTTTGTAATCTTTCACATCTACCGCCCAAACTTCTCTTCTTTGTAATGTGCGCTGGTAGATAAGCTGCAAATCGTAGCAATCTACCCCCGGCCATAAGAGCACCTGCTGAAGCTCAGGGGTGTCTGGCTGCGCCTCCTGGACAAGCCAATGATATAACTGCAATTCAGTAACCCCTGGTATAAAAGTACGTAAGTGAATACCGCGTCTCAAAACGAGAGGATTATCAACCGGATCAAGCGCATCCCATCCTTGGGGTCCAGGACAACGCCCTAAACAGGCATTTGGTTTGAGACTTCCAAGCCGATTATCACGCAGATATAGCGGCCCACACGCGGGACAATTCCAATAGCAAGCGCCTGCTCTCCCCTGACGCTGATAAAGCAGGGCCAGTTGAAGCGCTTGGCTGTCCCGATAAAATGAACTAATGGCTTCAACAGTGATATAGCGAAAATCTCGAAATTTCCGTCGGATCTGCTCTGCACTCGTCCAGGGATGAGCGATGATATATTGTCTGGCAGCAATATATTCCTCACTTGCCCTAGATGGATCTTGAATATATGCGCTCCTGCACACGTTCAACATTGCAACTACTTTTTGATTATCAAGGACAACCTGGACATTTTGCAGGGTTGCTTGAACAGGCAAGTCATATTCAAGAAGAAACTCTACAACCTGCTCGTCTAATTCGCCCTCATAAAGCAACTCGAAACGAGGATCAATTGCCGGAGGAAGTGTCCCTGGCCACCACTCTTCAAGCGGTGACTCAAAAAGCGAGAACATATCAGTAATCGTGGTAGGGAAGCCTGAGAGCATAACGAGGGAAAGATGATTGAGAGCATACCTCAGTTCATCTGGATAGGGATATTTCCGCTCGCTCTCCATGTACTTCGCCAGCCCAAGAACCAGGTAAGGAAAGACATCTTCAGGTAATGATCGAGCCATACACCGCTTCTTTCTTGCTTATTTGACTGTATGTACTAATCCCAGTACAATGTTTCACGGACGAAACAAAATCTGTATCATACATAGGACGCCGTTTCCAAATTGCAACAACAGAAGTATACCATATTGTGGTTCTCTGAGCAATACATGAATAAGTGTCCGTATTGGACAACAATTTGAGGAGAAACATGGGCAGAATATTTGATACAAAATACTTTGCATCCCTTATAAAAGCTAAACGTGGCACACGCGGACTCCGTGAGGCTGCTCAAGAAATTGGGGGAGTAAGCTCATCTACTTTATCTCGCATTGAAAATGGGAAGATTCCCGATATGGAGACATTCTTGCGCATCTGCTCCTGGCTCCAGGTCTCTTCTGAGGAGTTTATTAAGGAGATAGATGAGCAGCAGGAAAGCGAGATAAGCACGCCAGAGCGCATTGAGGGCTATCTTCGTGCAGATAGGGAGCTCACACCTGAAATGGCCGATGCACTGGCAAAGTTAATGAAGTCAGCATATAAAGCGGCAACGGAAGGGAAATTAGATATAGAATAGATGAGAGGCTTAGACATAACAATAAGAAAGAGATGTGAGAACGAAGGAATACGCCTACGAAAAGCGTTACAGATCCATGCTTACGACCCTTTACCAGCTAGGCGTTTAGCACAATATCTCAAGGTCCCGGTCATCAGCCCTTTAGAAATTCCTGGAATAGATGAACAACTCATACAGATTCTACTAGCAGACAATGCTGGCTGGTCTGCCTTGACATTGCCTCTTGGAAAAGAAAAGCATTTAATTATTTACAACCCGAATCATGCATCAACACGTTATGAATCAAATATAATGCATGAGCTGGCTCATTTATTACTCGGCCATCAGCCAATTTGCTTCCATCAACTATCAGGAGGACTACTTTCTCGGGAATTTCGCATTGCAGATGAACAGGCAGCTGAATATCTGGGAGGCTGTCTCCAAATTCCAGCAAGAGGGCTAGACTGGGCTTTTCAACGTGGAATGACCCTTCAGGAAATCGCCAATCATTTTGGAGCTAGCCTGCAAATGGTACGGTATAGATGCAATATGACAGGGTATGAACACAAAAAATAATCAGGGAAACCTGGTCGAGCTCAACATAAGTGGAACACAAGCGCTCCTGGTGATTCTGGTATATGGCATCCTCTTTCTGGCTATCTCGCTGCTACTGACATGGAAAAAGGATATCAAAGAATAGGAAAACAAGCAAAAGCTCCTTTCATGCTTCTGTTCATCTAGAATAACATCTCATTCGAGAATACGTTATCTACACGATAACGATCACTTTCCGAGCTTTCTCACACGCACAAAACAGAGTAAGCGATGACCAAAGATGGAGTTCTTCCAATGGTCATCGCCCGACTCACATTACACAAAATCTCTGGCTCCTGCTGAGAAAACAAACCGAACACGCCGATCAGGCGTCCATTCAGACCCGATCAGTTGCAAGCAGCAGGTTGAGAATGTTCATCTCATGTGACATAAAGAGATAGTTTCCAGTAAAGATCTTGCGCCGCGCTTCCCCCAGGCTCAGACTGCGAAAGATCAAAAAGGGAAAATCTTCGTACATGCTGCCAAGAGGTAAGATGCTATCAGCATTCGTGCAAACACTACGCAGATATGTCTGTAGCAGCGCCCGGAAGGAGGTTTCCGCCTGCTCTTCACGCTGCGGCTTTCCCTGGAAGTACGCTTGAAAAACAGGATAGGCAACCAGGCAGACCAAGGGAAAGGCACAGTGCTGATCCTTATGCCAGCTATCCTGCTTATACCGCGAGGTCACATGCGAATCATAGCGCTCCAAGCCCTTGATTAAGGCGATCGCATCTCTCAATGTATCATGCAAAGAATCAGGATAGTCGCGATCTCGCGCCAGCGCCTCCATCCGTGCTAAGAGCTCTTCCTTGCTCCCCACCTTCTCTCGCAGTAATTTGTTCGCATGGAGCCAGTAGCTTTCCTGCATATTGCGGCCAACGCACGGAGCGACAAGCAGCCCGCCACAGATGTAGGCCGTTTCAAAGCGTTTCCATCCTAACAGACCATGCAGACCACCGCGCACACGCTCTACAAACTCCTGATAGAAGGTCGGCAACAGCGGAACAAACGCCTGAGTAGCATCTCCCCCATAATGCTGTAATTTAATCTCCGCACTTCCTAGCAAATCTTGAAGCGCCTGACGTACATACTTCAGATCCTCATTCTCCCATTTGAGGCGCTGCTGATCCTGAAGCTCTTTAAGTAAACGTCCAATCCGTGAGGTTAGCGTCTCCCCAGAGGAAGCAACAGCTTTCCCTCCAATAGGAATAATGACATACTTCTTTCTGCTGATATTTCCATAGCCCTGGATGCGTGTCAGAATCGCCGCCTTAAGCAAAATGAGCATATTGAGCAGATCTATCATTCGCTCACGGACAGACAGCTCCCGATCTTCCGGTTTGAGATAGGCAATTCGTTCTGTCAGATAGAAGGTAATTTGCTTCTCGCCACGGTTGTATTGCTCCTGCCCGCGTCCACGATAGATCACTTGCAGGATCTCCATCAGGTTCTGTTCAATCTCAAAGTGCGGAATATCAACAATGATATGGCGCGCATGAGGGAAGGAGAGACCTCGACTGGCAGAGGCTGTCATAAAGATAATTTTTACCTTTTCGCGCCGAGCCTCGATCTCGCGCCGCTCATACTCAGAATTATTCGCGTGAATATCCAGGTAATGCACCCCTCTTTTGAAATCACCCTGCCGCCGCTTGTATACTGCTTGCATAATTTCAGAGAGGCGCATCTTATCTTGAATATAGACCAACAATTGCTGGTGATCGGCGCGCTCTAAGGTCTGCAAAATTGATCTGATGATACGCTCATGTGTCTCTTGCTTGATCTGCTTGCTCCGATCCTCATAGCGTTCTTCCTGATAATGAAGCGTATCGACTGCTACTTCATACCGCAGCTTCAGCCGTTCCGCAGGATAGACGTTCGCATTAATGAGCCACCCTTTTTTAAGCTTAAAGGAGATCTCCTGTACACTCAATGGAGTAGTCTGTTCTTCCTTTGCCAGCTTACGGAAGTAAATCTTGTTCGGCTCAAAATCATCTTTTTCAAGATGCTGTTTGATGACACGTGAATCCACAATAGAGGCATCGGCAACGATGATCTTTGTGTTGAAGCCATAAGTGGGGTCCAACAGCCCATTATTGCTCAGGAAACGCTGTAGCCCCGCCAGAAAAGCGGCTCCACCCTCATCGCCGGTTACTTCGTCAATCATAATGAAGACATGCTTGATCCGCTTCCTGAGCTCGTGCATCTTAGCAGGAATAATGCCATGATCGTTGGAAACGCTTCTGAGCATCTTTTTGAGATGATCCAGCGTGGTGTTCTCTCCCCTGCCCACTCTTTTGAGAGACTGAATTGCGACCGAGGCTACCACCGAGCGCGAGATATCTCGGCTCAAGACGACATTGATTGCGCTGCACAGACTATCGAGCACACCATATACGCGCTCTCCCTTGTCAACAAGCAAGCCCTCTTGAATCTCCTCTAGCTCACGCGCTCGCTGGAACGAGGGCTGCATTTCCGCTTCGTCCGCAGGAAGAAAGTCAATACCTCCCTCAAAGAAGCGAGCACTGCGTTCGGGTGAATAAAAGTACGCTGTCTTCTTCTGAGGACCATTCCGAGAACCATGAGCGCGTAAAATAGTTGAGTTGGTGGTCAGAGCAAACAAATGCTGTGATGCTGGCTCCTCTCGGAATTTCTTGATGATATCCCGATTGACCTGCTTTCGTGGGCTCGCATAGAGCAACAGAAAACCCTCACCATTTGCTTCGGCTTCTTTCAAGAACGAGGTCAGGGCCGTCGTCTTACCAATGCCAGGACTCCCCGTCAGGAAGAGATAGAGTCGATCACTTCGCAACGCTTGCTTGATCAGTTCCGCATGCGCATCCTGCAAGGTTTTTCCCTGAAAACCACTCATCTCAAGCCACTTCTGCGCCTCCTCGTTGAGAATCTCGGGCTGCAAAGGCGTCCATGTACTGGCAAACCCTTCGAGTATCTCTTCATGGTCCAACCAGCGAATACCATCACCCCTCTCCACCAGATGAACCAAATTGCGCACGAACGCACGCCCAGCACTTCCGCTAAAGCTAAGCCCTGCGGTCTGTTCTATTGAGCGAAGCAGTTCGTTGCGTGCCTCGTCGATCTGCTGATCATATGGCTTTTGACGATAAATCTCCGCGCAGGTCTTCAGCAGATCCATCTGACTGGCTTTATCCGCCTTCTGATGCACAGCGATTCCACTCCAACCACGATCTGTATAGCCAAGCGCGTTGATAAACAGGTCGCTTCGCTCATCGAGTACCGCTTTTCGCCGCAGGAACGCATAAAAGCTGTATGCATAGCTAGCCGCCTGAATCAGCTTTACACTCTCTTTATCGTGATGCTGAAATGCCTTAAAATAGTGATTCAATTGCGAAGAGAGCATCACGTCAGCAGTCGTGTCAAGATCGGCGTCAATACTCAAGTTTGTAAAGACACTCTTGCTTCTCAGATAAGATAGCTCACGCACAAGCATCTGCTGTAGAAAGGCGATATCGGTCAGATCATGGGTGTCTTCAAGCGTGCGTACAGTGAAGATTGAGAGATCAACGCAGAACATCCGCCATTTTTTTCCGTTGGTCAACAACAGCAATGTATCTGCATTTAGAAATTCTCCCGTACGCTGATATTCTCTCAGGTCTCCCTCGGTCAACTCAACCTCATAGCCTGCACGATCAAACTGCTGGATAAGCTCCAGGGCAGCAGAGCGCGAGTCCTTCTCAGTATAGGTTCCCAGGCTGTTCGAGCCATAAAAATTGCACTGGATATAGACACATCTATAATCTGCATGTTGAAACGACTGCAGATATTCCGTAAAAAAGGTCAAGCCACTGAGGTAGCCACGCATGAGGATAAAATAGCCCCAGCGCTCGATATTTGCTTTACTCCAACTGTCACTGACATCTGCATATTTCTGCAACTGCTGAATCAGACGCGGGGCATACAATTTCTGCAAATCTTGCTTATAGGTATCACCATAGTAGGCAGTAATCTCATGGCGCTCCAGGCTTTCGAGCAGCCCGATATTAAAACCGACCTCAAACACACGACCAAGATGGGTCCCGAAAAGCTTCTTCTTGTTTTCTTGCTGTGGTTTCTCTCCCATCATCGCTCACCTTCATTCTTTTGCTTGCGCAAGACAGAACGGACCTCTGTCAGATAAGACAATGCATTAAAACGCACTTTGCTCCGCATATGAGGATAAATGCTGAGTTTGCCAACTGAGTCTGTCCCAATAATCTGGCTATAGGGGTCCAGTTTCATCTGAATCTGAATCCTTTTGTCTTTCCCAGTCTTGTTAACATTCCTAATCTCGTTGCCTTTCTCAAAACGCCAGAAGTGAAAGAGGGTCAGCATCTCCAGGATTTCGGCTCTTAGAGAATTCTCACTACTCAAACTGAGCAGGTCACTCCAGATGTATTGATCGTAGGTCACATCATTCTGATAGGTGTTCACCAGCGTCGTATACGACATCACACCATTGTAGACAGACTCAGGATTAATCGTTTTCCCGGTAAAGATATTGAAAAAGAGAATAGCTTTTTTGCTGGTATCACGTGACACCTGCGCAAGCTCTCCAATATCATCGATATAGAGCGAATTCACGTCCGGGACACTTGATCTGGCCCGTGGTTTACGATTGACAACGTAGTATTTGTCACAGAAAATCGGATAGACCCGAATATGTTCACCCTTCTCACCTGCGGGAATTTCACGCAGCGCCTGAATAACGGATTCATTCATAAAGTAAAGATCTAGCTGTTCTACCTTGAGAGTCCGATTATATGGCGCATGCGCGACATAGAGAAAATGAGAGTAACCCTGAGCTGCATATTTTCGAAGCTGGTCTATCAAGGCCTGGGGACGAGAGTAGAGCTCCTTCTTCTCAAGGTTGGCAGAGAAGGTGGTAAGCAGGCCAAGCCTGATAGCGCCTGTATCAAGCCGTTCAATCCCAACAATCTGACCATACAGTGTCGCACCCTCAATTGAATCCGGTTCTTGCGCTTTCCTATTCTTATCGCTTGGACGACTGGAAACGATCACCAGGGCAAGCTTTTTCAACGCATAGTCCCTGTTCGGTTGTGCCAACTGCTTTACAAAGGAACGTGGAAGTGCTGAAAACAAGGAGGCAAGCGCGTTTCTCCGCTTATGAATTCCCTGCTTCGCACCTTGAATCGTGTCACGCTTGAAACCTTGCGAGCTGCTTAGATAATCCTGACTTAGAAGAAAATCGAGGAGCTTGGCAAACGAATGGATAAAGGCTTCATCGCTGAGTTGTACTGTTTTTTGCTCCTCTTCCTTGTACACCGTCTCATCATGCCGATTGACATCTGCTTCAGCCTCATCGCGATCATGGATACACAAAATGGGCAAGAACAGGTCCGGATCCTCCCCCTTCCCCACCGCATAGCTTGCAAGCATCTTCACAAAGATATAGGCAAGCGTGATATAGGTAAAGCGATAGACAAAGGCTTCCGGCGAGTCCGAATACCATGTATGGTGCCGATAATAGAGAGCGATTCGGTTCAGTTTTCCAAACGAATTCTTAATATCTCTGAGATACTCACTATTGTCAACCGGCACCAGCATCACGGGGAGCGTCTTCAACTGGGTGGCTGTGTACTTCATGGTGTACACCTCTTCCAGCGTATCTGCTGGATAGTAGTAGAGTGGCTCGAATTGGATCTGAAGTGGCAGTTTACAGAGTGCGTCGTTACTGGTTCTGGCCTCTTCCACCGCAACATGTTTCAACACACTTTTCGACTGCTGAGGAACAAATTCCTGAAAGTAGATATGCGAATTAACGATCGAGTCCAGATCAGTATTCAGCAGCGAAGACTTCAGACTCAACACCAGCGTTTCCGGTGCCATGTCTGGTCCGATAGATTGATGTTTGATAAACTCAACGAGCAGATCTTTGAGCGTTCTGATATACTCTTCAGCCTTCTTTCCAGCCTCAATGCCTCGCTTAATCTTCAGGAGAACATCCAGTTTCTCCTCTTCAGAGCCAGTTTGCAGCACTGGACGTATTTTCTTCTCAAAGAATGCAACCGCATCAAAGGTAGGATCATCTAACCTTACCAGCACAAGATAGAGCAAGGCCACATGCAGCACTTTTTCATAGAATCTCTCTTCATCAATCGCCGCTGCCTTACGCCTCTTATAAAGGGGAGTCTGAGGGTCGAGCAGGCTGATGTTATAATCAAACACGGTGTCATTCTTGCCTCCGTGGACCTGCACCTTGCCATTGAGTTTCAGCTTCACCCCCACAATAAAGGTCTTTATTCCTTGCTGCACATCGGTTGTCTCATTCAGCAGGCCTTCAATCTCGGTAATAATAGGCAGGGAATCAAAAGCAGCTGCCCCGGACAGAATCTCCTTAAAGTTATAGGTACGCTGCTGAAAGGTCACCTCATAGTGCTCAAGATCATAAGCACGACTATACTCGTCAAGCGCCCGCAGGCGCGCAATCAGGTTCTCAAGCAGGCGCATCCCCCGCTCTTTTCCCGGCTTGTTCCATACCTTCATGCCATTGAGCAGGTATTGCAAATAGCGCACTTTACATTCCCGAAAGATACGCGCAACCGTCTCAGCAATAACCGCGTTCCGCAACGCTTGCAGGTCCGATGTCGGTGCCGCCGCTTTTCTCTTCAGTTCATCCTGTACGTCACTCAGACTTTCATCATCAAGCTCTTCACCCGCCTCACGCATTTGTTTAAGCCGTGTCATAATGCCATCAATAACATCCCGGTCAAACTGACCAATGTTCTGGACCTGGACCGTGAGTTTATGCCCCTTCAACCAGATCTTTTCGCCCACTTCACTGCTCTCAGGATTCTTTGTTACACTCAGGCGTCTCTTCTTTACATCAAACGGAGTAGTGAAGCTTCCATACGTAAGCCCATGCATCTGTGAACCGGTTTGAGAAGAAAGAGAGGAGCTACTTAATGTTTTTGTTATCTCTTCAACAAATTTCTTCATATAAATATGGAGAGCATTTGGTGTCTGTTGCTTTGGTGCATTCGGTTGCTTGAAATAGAGACTTTGCATACAGCGCTGCATCTTTCGCAGAATAGAATGGAGTTGTTGACTAAACTTTTGTTGTGCCTCTACCTCAGGCATGTACACGGTTGCGAAGGCCGTTCCATCTATATTCTCAAATGGATATTGGTTACTGCCAATAAATTGCTTCGCCATAGCCTCCGCAAGCTTATCAATATCAAAAACAGGATACGGAGTCATCCCAAAGTAGTTGCCTTTGCCTGTGGTTTGAATTCGCTTGAGCTCTTCATCCAGCAGCTTCTCAATCTTTTCCAACAAATCGCTATAATCACTGTTCGCAAGCGTCAGGTTGGTGTATTCAATATTATTCGACATATGCACCTCTCTTCCACGAAAAACGAGTCAGAAGTACCGGGGAGTGGCCTCACCATCAGAAACATCTATAGAGAGGATACTATAAATCAACCATCATTTCAAGTATTTACCATAAATAATATCTACTACTATTTTAAAGCATACTTTAAAATAGAACTTGCATTTACCTTGTCAATGGAACAAGCAAGTAGACAGGGAAGTGAGATAGAAGCAGGAGCTAAAAGGGGGATTCAACCTGAAAAGGCATTCGAGCAAAGGAGCAGTGTAAATGCAATTGCTCTAAGCACACAACACATCTCGCCATCTCATAGGACAAATGTTCTGTTTATAGGTCCTGCTGCCTTCATTATTGCAGTTATAGGAGGGTACCTCCTCTTCTCTCTTCTGCGTTGAGCACAACAGAAGCCTCGATCGCAGAAAACAGTGAGGAACAGGGAGCGAGACTTCTCAGATTCTTGCAGAAAAACAACGCTCCTTGTCCCCAAATGTATCTGGATACTGAATCAACGTGCAGCCCCTTTTCGCATCTGATGATGCTTTGCATCTTTCGTATATGCTTGATCTCTCTCGTACTCCTTTAACCCGAGGTACAAACATAACGGATGCAACCACGATACTGCGCACATCTGACTTCGTTTTAATACAACAGTTGTATCCCCAGTCCTAGCTGGCCTGCTTTTCGATACACGTACGATGCAAGCGCCACATCTTCGATCGCAAGCCCGAACGGATTCACCAGGAGAATATCATCCTTCGTTTTCCTCCCACCTCGCTTCCCGCAGACAAGCTCGCCTAATTGCGCATCAACTCGCCGACACTCTTCCCCTTTAGCGGGCAAAGCTTCATCCGGCCCGACAAGCTGCCCGTTCCTATACATTCTTCCCAGAAGGCGACGGGTATCAGTGCGCACCAGTTCCCAATCATCGACGATCACCCCATCGGCTCGAAGCACAACCTCTGGCAGCACATCATCCAGCGAAACATGCACCACAATAGTTCCAGGTTGCAACCATGCATACTGGATATATCCTTCAGTCACCGTCGTCGCAGGAATTACCAGTTGTGCCGGACGAATCGCCGCTTCCGCCGACTTCGCCTCTTCCAATGTGACTCCACGCCGGAGCAACTCAGACTGCAATGCTTGTCGCACTTGCTCCACCTGTCCTGGGACCAGATCATAGACCAGGAGCCGTTGCACGTCGGGCAGATACTTCAACACCAACTCCAGATGTCGCTGCGCAATCACGCCTGCCCCAATTACGGCAACCGTCTCAATCAGCCCTCCCTGTAAAAGCAAGGCAGACAGGATACTGACACTGGCCGTTCGCAGGCTCGAAAGATAGGCCGCTTCCATCACACATACTACCTGCGCCGTCACCTCGTCATAGAGTAACGTCAGTCCGCTGGCCCGAGGAATACCGCGCCGTTGTGGATTCGCAATGTTCCCATTAATTACTTTCGTGCCTGCAAATCGAATCGCTCCCCCGACATAGGCCGGCATATTCAGGCTGCGCACGTGCTCTCCCTCCTCATTCACCCACCCAAGATACGCCTCATCAGGCAGAATCGTCTGACCGCGACCATGCAGCTGAAACACTTCTCGCATCACAGCAACGCTATCGAGATCAGCGCAGGCTCGCATCACATCCTTACGCGAGAGATACACAAAACCGTCTCGCATCTTTCGTTCCTTTCAGACTCAAGGCACGCTCAAAACAATCAATCTTATCCAGCTCTATTCCATTCTCCTGTAACCAGGCATCCTGATAGATCGAAGACGTATAGTTTGCGCCTCCATCGGGGCACAGACACACCACACGCTCAAGCTCAGAATGCTGTTCCAGATAGCGCAGGCAGGCCGCGAGCACCGCACCACTCGATCCCCCCACCTGTATCTGCACAGAGGCAGCCAGTGAACGGCACACCGAAAAGGCTTCCCGATCCGTCACCAGCAGGTACTCGTCATAGTGTTCGCGACGCAGAAAACGAGAGGGCTGAGAGGCACCTATCCCCGTTAATTTTCTCGGCGCCGCTGGCGTTCCAAACACAACTGACCCATAAGCATCAACGGCGATAATCCGCGTTCTCGGGCTGACCTCACGGAAGTATTCAGCAATTCCGGCCAGTGTTCCGCCCGTTGACACCGCGAGAAAGATAGCATCGACCTTTCCCTGCATCTGGCGATAGATCTCAGGCCCGGTCATCTGGCGATGCACCAGCGGATTGGCCGCATTAGCATACTGATTCGGCCAGACGTAGTGGGCGGAACGCTCACAATATTCCCGAATACGGGCCAGCCGCGAGAGCAGATACCCCCCATGCTCATCGGGCTGGCGTACCATATCAACCTCGGCACCAAGTGCCTGCATGCGCGAAACATTCTCAGGTGTCGTCTTTGGATCAACTACGGCAATAAAGCTATATCCACGCAAGCGGCAGAGAAAGGCCAGCGCTACCCCGAGATTTCCCGATGTTGATTCCACCAGACATGAGCCTGGCTGCAATCTCCCGCGCCGCTCCAACGTCTGTAGCAATCCCCAGGCCGTGCGATCCTTCACCGAGCCAGTCGGATTATCTGCTTCCAGCTTCAGATGAATTGTTCTCGGCCTACCATGCAACAGCACGCGAATAGCTTCCATTCTCGTATTTCCCAGTTTCCGCGCCAGATCGCACAACTCTCGATGGGTAAGACTGGCAAAGTCACAAGCATTCATCCGCTTCCCCTCCTATGCTGCCTTTGCCAGTATCTCTTGCGCCTGTACCTTTTCTTCTCCCTTCTGCGTTTCTTTCTCAGGATGCGTCAGGAGATAGATTCCGATATAGCTTGTCACTGTCATAATGGCGGTAATAGTCATCGAAGCAGCAAAAGCGAGAACGGTTGATGGCCTGGACATAGGATAGACTCCTTTCCTTTATGCAGCTGAAAGCAAACTTTGTTCCTTGATCGCGGTCATACAGCGTGTCAGCCCTTCTTCTACAGAGAGTGGACGCACTCCGATCTTCCTGCTGATTTTCTCAATACAGAGTCCTGCGTATGTGGGTCGTTGCGCCTTTTGCGCCAATTCATCGCTCAAAATCGGCGAAATCAATGTCTCATTAGCGCTCAGAAAACGTGCCACCAGTAACGCAAACTGATAACGATCAAGCATCGAACTGCCAGCCGTATGATAGATCCCTTGTGCCCGCAGGGAAGCCAGAGCAAGGATCTGCTCAACCAGATCCTCTACATAGGTTGGAGAACTGACTTGATCGCACACAATACGCACTGGTTGTTTCCGCTGAAGCTGCTGCGCCAGCCAGAGAGTAAAGTCCTGCCGCGCTCCCCCCACAGAGCCATACACCACAGCGGTTCGGCAGATGGTCCAGCTCTCACAGACCTCCTGTACTGCCCGCTCCCCGAGCAGCTTGCTCTGCCCATAGACGCTCAAGGGCCGCACCTGATCCTCTTCTAGATAAGGTCGAGGTGACGTCCCGTCATAGACATAATCGGTTGAAAGGAAGAGACAGTGAACGCCATACCGGCCACAGACTCGGGCCAAACGATAGGTTGCAGCAGCGTTGAGAGCATATGCCAGTTCTCGCAGCCCCTCACAGGCATCAACGTTGGTCAGAGCGGCGCAATGGATCAACACCTCAGGCTGTACTCGCTCAAACAAAGCGCACAGCCTGGCTTCCGAAATCGTGGTCAGGTCGCAGTACTCATATTGCACTCCCGGCTCACGCCGGATGAACTCGCTCCGCTGGAGCGCATATACGGTATGTCCCTGCGCTCCTAGCCGATGCAGTATCCGACTGCCAATACAGCCACTGCCCCCTGTCACAAGAAAGGTACTCATGCAGCCTCCGCCTCGAGCTCAAAAACTCTGCGTACAAAATCGTCATATCTGGCACGCGTCGCCGCGATCCACTCCGGATGTTCCTGATACCAACGCACTGTCTGTTCAATGCCCTCGCGAAAACGCACCCGAGGCTGCCAGCCACACACGCGCCGGATCTTGGTTGTATCAACAGCGTGGCGTCTGACATGCCCTGGTCGATCAGGAACAAATTGAATCAAGCTTCTTGGTCTTCTCAACAGATCCAATACTGTGCAAGCATTTTCCAGTATTGTGCGCTCCTCACCAGCCCCCACGTTAAACACTTCACCATGAACCAGCTTCCCATCTTCATGAAGCAGCGTCAGAATAGCCGCCGCATGGTCGTAGACGTGAATCCAGTCACGTACATTCTGTCCTGTGCCATAAATCGGTAACGGTCGTTTCTCCTGTGCACAGAGAATGAAATGCGGTAGCTGTTTCTCCGGATACTGGCGCGGGCCATAGTTATTGCCACAACGTGTAATGACCACTGGCACGCCATAAGTCGTCCAGTACGAATAGGCCAGGCTATCCGCTGCGGCTTTGCTGGCAGCGTAAGGCGACATCGGCCGCTGCGGATCAGTCTCTAACGAGGGACGACTGATCCCCTCCGGTGAAAGCGCATTTCCATACACCTCATCGGTTGAGATATGGATAAAGCGCTGAATATGATGTTTCCGCGCCGCCTCCAGCAGCACATAGGTGCCCTCCACATTTGTCTTGATAAACACTTCCGGAGCCACAATAGAGCGATCTACATGCGTTTCAGCAGCGAAATGTACAACAGCCTGACATCCTCGGATGGCCCGCTCAACCTGCAAGGGGTTGCAGATATCACCTTCCTGGAAGGTACAGTTTGACCGTTCCAGTTCCTCCGTGAGGTTCAGCAGATTCCCTGCATAGGTCAACTTATCCAGGATCACCACCTCATAGGTCGGATAGTGCTGAAGCAGAAACGACACAAAATTACTGCCGATAAAGCCAGCGCCTCCTGTGACGAGAATACGCACTTCGCCATCTCCTCTTTCTTTTATACTAAGCAGACATCAGCCCGATGCTGCTATGATCTCCAAGCAATAACCGATGCGCTCCAGGACGGCCCTGCGTCGGGTAGATCTGTGTATGGCGACCAATCAAACTATCTTCGATACGCCCGCCAATTGCCTGGATGGTGCATCCCTCCAGAATGATACTGTGCTCAATCTCGCTATTCATAACGACTGTGTCATGAGCTATTGAGGTAAAAGGACCAATATATGTATTTTCCAGGACGACATTGCGCCCGATAATCGATGGTCCCCGTACCACGCTGTTAATCAGCCGCACATTTTCCTCCAGCACCACTTCACCATAGAGACACGAGCGCTCATCAATCTCGACCCCGGGCGCCAGCGCTCCCTGCATCTGGCTCAGCACAGTACGATTTGCGTTCAACATATCCTGCATCCTCCCCGTATCAATCCAGTACCCACGCAAGAGATGCGGACTCACTCTGTAGCCCCGGTCAATGAGATATTGAATCGCATCGGTGATTTCCAGCTCACCCCGCGCAGAAGGGTGAATTGCGTTAACCGCCTCAAAGATATGTGCATCAAAGAGGTAGACACCTACTATCGCCAGATCGCTGATCGGCTCTCTCGGCTTCTCCACCACTCTCACCAGCCGCTCTTGCTCCTCGGAAAGCAGTGCCACCCCAAACTGTTGCGGCGCCTCAACTCGCGTTAAGCATACCTTTGCGTGATCGAGGCAATCAGGGGCGGCAAAATGCGCGACCAGTTCACCTAGCGGCTCCTCAATGAAGTTATCGCCCAGGAACATCAAGAAGCGGTCATTCTGAAGAAAAGGTTGCGCGAGCTTTACCGCATGGGCCAGCCCGAGCGGCTGTTCTTGATGAATATAGGAGATAGAGACCTGCTCACCGAATTGGCGGCCATCACCAACCGCAGCGATAATCTCTTCGCGCGTGTCGCCAACCACAATCCCAATCTCATAAATGCCGGCAGCGACGATCTTTTCCAACGCATAAAAGAGCACTGGTTTATTGGCCACCGGAATCAACTGCTTGGCATTGGTGTAGGTCAGCGGATGCAGCCGCGTTCCCTTGCCGCCGCTTAAAACTAACGCTTTCATTTGATCGTCGCTCCGCTCTTCCAGTCGTAGCCTATCTCAGGATCATCATGCGGGATACGTCCCTCTTCCTCCGGGTTATAGATGCTTGATGTCACATAGAAGAGATGCGAAACACCGCCAATCGCCTTACAGCCATGCGCCACCCCGGGTGGGATCTTTAACACCGCAGGCTCAAGATCCTCACCCAGAAACAGGGTGATAGTTCTGCCAAACGTCGGGGAATCAGGACGCCGATCCGAAAGCCCCACTTTCAACCGTCCAAGCGCCACATACCACCAATCAACCTGTGTTTTATGAATATGCCATGCCTTCGCCACTCCCGGATACATCTTGCTATGGCTCAATTGCCCGAAGCCCTCGGCAAAAAACGGGTCATTCTGACGAATCAGCTCCAGGAAAAAACCGCGCTCATCAGCATGCCGCTGCAACTTCTTCAGCACCACGCCCTCTATCTCCAGGCACTCCTGTACGATAGCTATACTCATCAGCGTCTCTCCTTTTCTCCCTGCACGGAAGGGAACCCGAGGAGCTGGCTGCTCCTCGGAATCGCCCTCTTAGAGCATCTTCACTTTCCAGGATCTTGGCACAATGTACGGCGAAGAAGCAGACTCAGCCGCATATTCAGTGCCTTCTGCGGTGCGCACGGTCCAGGTTAAACCGGGAACGGTGAACGGCTCATTGTTCAGCGCCAGGCCAAGAATCGCATCCAGCGTCGGGCTATAGCAAGCTGTGACGACTCGCCCAATAACCTGATCGTCGAGCACAATTGCATCGCCCGCCTCGATCTGTGCCTGCTTCTCGACGATAAAGCCAATCATTCGGCGCTCAACCGGCTGTGCAGCCTGCTCATTGATTGCCTCCTGACCGATATATGCATCCATCTTGCCGAAATCGATCAGCCAGCCCAGACCAGCTTCAAGAACGGGGATCTCACGCGCCTCAATATGGCCGATTGGCTGTCGCACTTCCAGCATGGTGATCTCCAGCGCTTCACTTCCGCACTGCGTTCCGCCAAGCTCCTGTGTTTTTGCGTACAGCTCATGCCAGACCTCGCCTGCCACAGACGCCGGAACAAAGACCTTATACCCATACTCGCCAGTGTAGCCAGTGCGGGCCAGTAACAGGGTGGCGCCATCACGCTCTACTTCGACAAAGCCCTGGAAGGGAATGCTGCTGATCTCGTAATCAAGCAGTGTTTGCGCCACCTTAAAAGCCAGTGGTCCCTCAAGCCCGATCAGCGCATACTCATCACTGATATCCTCAATCTCAACACCCTCTTCCCGATGTTGCTCAAACCACTCCGTCAGACGTTTGCGGTCGGTGGTCTCGGTCTCAATCACAATCGCATCATCATACTTGTACAGTGTCACGATACCAAGCAGCTTTGCTTCTTCGTCCAGACAGAGCGCGAAGATTTCGGTCTCGCTATTCAAGAACTCGATATCCCGGCTGACCATTTTTGAAACCCAGGCCACATGCTCATCTCCGCTGACCCGGAATTTACCATGCGTGGACATATCAAAGATACCCACACTGCTGCGAATGGCCGCGTACTCTTTCATGACATCACCAAAGGAAGCGATAATGCCATAGCCCGCCTCATCTTTCATCACTGCCTGCTCGTGTGTCACTGTCAGTAATCCGGTATTCATGCATATACTCCTTTCATGGTTGCAATCCATGTCTCAAAGAGGTCATAGGTTGGCGGCAGTCCAACGACCTGTTCGATATATGCCTGTTGCCGCGCCTGAAGCACCTCACGGGCTTTCCTGTTACAGAGCAGCTCCGCGAAGCAGTGCGCAGTCTCGCTCAATGCATACATCTCCGCCTGAACCAGTGTGGTACAATACGGGTTATTCTGAAACAGCGGTCGTAATTCGTCGATCCAGCCGTTTGGATAAATCGTAAAGGGATAAATTCCGCCATGAAGCAGACTATTCCACTTCTGGATCAGCGCCGCACCCTCTTCCGAAAGTCGCAGATGCTCCGGGAAGGTCAATGGTGAGCCATCCTGCGTCCCGGTGAGCAGCGTATTAGTCAGCACAATGACCGGTACACGCCCGAAAACGGCCCTTGTCGTAGCGCTGGAGGGCATATTATCCGTCACAAACAGATCGCAAGAGAGCACCAGTTCGGTGAACTCGTTCATTGGAAGAAAGGGCATACTTACAAAGCGCCTCTGCTCCTGTCTATACACCTCTCCTTTCCCCTGCGGCATTACTCCCACCACCGTTACCGGTGCATCTACTTCCGCAATATAATGTATCAGAAGCTCTTGCAAGAAATCTTCATAACTATAGGTCAGGCGCGCCGCACGCCCACCAGACTGCAACATGCGGTAATACATCGCCTTGAGCGCCCAGGAAGCCTTTGCAAACATCACCAGCTTTTCGCCATCCTCCCGCACCCCCAGGCGCTGACGCACTTCACGACGCCGCGCCTCCGTGATCGTAAATGGCTGCTCGTACATCTTGAGCGAGATGACACGTCCCTCAGGCTTTGTCGGCACATTTACCGGACAGGCCCGCAAGATCTGCACTCCCTCGGGCAGCGCTCGCACCCGTGCCAGACGATCAAACTTGCCTTTAAACAGGCGTTCATCCTGTGGACGAATCAACCTGTTTTCAACTGTGCGCGGCTCTGGCGCCCACCGGAACGAGTCAAAGGTGGCGCATGGAACCGGCAAACGCAACAGAGCTTCCAGATCCAGTATCTCGCTCTCGATATCCAGTAGATAGTAATCAGCCAACACCACGGCATCAGGGCGAAAGTCTTCTATCACCTCCTGTATCTGTTGATGAAGCTTCAGCGGCAGCACTCTTACCTGCATCCCCGCAGCCTCAGCATACGCTTGCTGCTCAGGTGGCGTTAAAAAGAGCACCTCGGCCCCACGACGCTGCAATTGTTGGGCCACGCAGAGCGCGTTATGCAGCTCTCCTACACTGAACTTGCTCAACGCCACAAAAATGACTCGCATTCCATTCATCCTTTCACACTGCCTGTCTGGCTCCGCTGAAAGCCTGCGACACTGAAAGCCTGTTCCAGCGAATCTGAGACAAAGAGATATGAGTATGCTCGTTGTGTCTCTCCTGGTGCCACATCAAAATGATGAAGAAGGGCATGTTGAAAACCATCCTTTGGCCATTCATAGGTTGCAATCTCCGGTGCGCAGAGACTTACAGCCACGTCTCGCCCCAGCGTCACAACACAACTGCGTCCGGTATAGACCCGCCTGCCTCGCTTTTCCTCCTTCAGATACGCTCCCTTCCCCTGCCGCTCATAGTACAGCATCTTCGGCACGCGACTATGCAGCGCTCGGAAGAAGGCATAAAACAGGAGATCAAAGGTTTCAGTTACCGCCCGCGTGTTGTGATATTCAGCCATCAACCGAAGCATACTTGTCCCTGGCAGGACAGAATAAGCGATGCGCAGTGCACCGGCAGTCAAGATCACGCCCTCCCAGGCTCGCCCCTGTGCATCCAGCTCCTGATATGGCTGGACTTCATATTCAGGAATTCGCTCACCATCACAAAGTAAGCTCTCCAGCAAATTAGTACGCTCATTGACCCTGTAGGGATGGATACCACCAAACCAGGACGCGTTTTCACCAAACGGACGCGGTCGAGGCAACGCTGTTTGTAGCAGATTAGCCCCCTGAAAGGTCAAACTGTAGATGCTCCCGGCAAACTTTGGCGCGACCTGAAAACGTACCACTCCGTTATCAACCTGATAGCCTCGGGTCTGTCCTGTCCCGCCCGGTGTAAGTCGCACTGCGGGCGCCTCCTGCACCGAGAGTCGTTCCAGCACCGTTTCGATAGCGGGTCGCGTCTCAGGCGTCTGCATTGCCAAAACCGCTGTTTGTTCCGCCTCAACCGGGCCATGAGCATAGCAGGTCTGCCAGTGACGCTGAACCTCATTTGCTCCACCAGGCCCGATATAGTAGGCGTAGCCAGGCAAGATAGCTTCTTTCTCCGGGAGCTCGAAAAATAGCGACGGCATCCAATGAAGCCCGTAACAGATCTCAGCGGCACGCTCCCAGAGCAGCCCTGTACAGCGACCAGCTTCTTCAAACACCGACCAGTTTTCGGCATAAGCCGCGCTCTCGCACGGCAGATCTGCACTCGGAATAGCCTCAAACTCGTGCATTGCATAGGGATATTCCCCATAGATTACCGGTCTCGTCTGCCAGCCCTCACGCAAGGGCACAGTAAGCACACTCTGGCGTAGAGCGCACCAGCCATACGTTTTCAACCTGGCCTGCCGTCTCCGAGCTGGCTTCCATGCTTGCTGAATCTCCAGCAGATGATCATCACGCAGCCGCAGCGTTCGCCTGAGCAAGCTGCCATCTTTCAGCGTTTCCTGTAGCGTCAGCGTGCCATCTGCCTCACAGCATGCCTCAAGCCTACGCACCTTACCTCGCTTCAAGCCGCCAGGGAATGGCGGCCCTACATCGGGCCATGCCTCATACAGAGCTAACCTGCTTGCACCCTTATCCCAGATATGCATCAGACCTGTCTTCGCATCGATGGTTGCTCTTACAGCAGTCGACTCAAGCACATACGCTCCGCTCTCTTCACGGTAGCTGACCGCCATTCCCCGACGTAGCGCCGGTAACATTACCGGGTCCAGTTGCCGCCGGGTTCCATCCTCTGCCTGCGCCTCGAACACGACGGCATGAACGCCCTCTGGAACCCCCTCACAGGAGAGCGCCGTTTCAGCAGCGCTCTCTGCTGCGAGAGTTATGCTGTCACACCGGGCCCAGGAGGGCGCAACAACAGACAGTGAACAGGGACGTTGCGTTGCATTTTGCAAACAAATCGGTACGCGCACCGTCTCAGTTCCCGGCACGAGATGGACTAACGGGCGCACTCGCTGGGCATGCACACCTGTCAATAATCTGACGCCTACCTGAAAATCAAGCGAGCAGCTCTCCAAATGCAAGGTACAGCGCACAACGTGCCGTCCTGGCTGTGGAAAGACCAGCCGCTCCACATACCGCCAGTGCTGGTGGGGACCGAATATTCTCCGTGTAAGCACTTCGCTCCCATCAGCCCGGCTGACAGCACAAGCCTGTTCACATTGGGTGGTCAGTTCGTGTACCAGCTTCAGTTCTTCACCAACCAGACCCTCTGGCCCGGCCTCTGGATAAAAGCTGAAATGAACAGCGTTTGTCTGTAACTCCACCAGTCCATTGCTCTCGACATCCAGCCGGAAACGATAGAAATGTTCTTCAAAATGAATCTCGTAGGTAATCACTTCCAGGCCGTTCCAGCTTTCGGTATCGTAGCCGGTTGAGCGCAGTGACTGCCTGGGAGCCAGGAAGCGCCAGCAGCTTTCAACTCGTGGCAGCGTAGTCAGATAATCCGGGACCATCTGTTTGATACTGCGCATAATCAGCGGCTGATATCCCTTCAGCTCAATCTGCCCATCGTAGTCGATGCTGCTTGCCCGTGTGCGATAAAGGCCCATACGTTTATAAAGTGCCAGGGCTGTTGTGTTCGCCGGGTTCACGGTCGCGCTGATACAGCTATAACCATCGCGAATCAGGGCTCGCAACGCCTCAATGAAGAGCAGGTTGGGAATCGAGCCATTACGGAACTCCGGGTGAATAAAGAAGCTCCCTGCGAACACCTCTTCAGGCTGTGCAACTCGCTGCTCCGATACCTGAAACAGGCCCAGCGTGCCCACAATTGCGTTTGGCTCCTGACTCTCGGCAACAAGAAACAGATAGGTGCCTCGTTCCTCTAACAGGCGACGGAAAGTCGCGCCGGTTAACGCCTGTCCACCGGCAATCGGGCCAAAACCTCCCCGATTATAGAGGTCAACCACGCCCTCAACATCCGCCTCTTGCAATGGACGAATTGCGATGGAGCCTGACATACATCACCTCCTACAGCTCTTCGGGCTGAGCCTGCGTAACGCCGAGGATACCTTCTGCAACCAGATGCGGTCCAACATGCGCAGAGACTTTAACCTGGGAAAACACGCCATGACCGGCTGCGACACTCGACTTCAGCGTTAATTGATCTCCCGGCACCACCGGGCGCATAAACTTCATACTCTTAATCATCACCAGATAGCCTACATGATCTGCCACCTCCTCCAACGCCGCACCAGCCCCACACTCTTCGGCCCGAGCCAGGTGCCCACTACAGTAGACAATCGCGGTTAACTGGGCCAGCGCCTCCACAATCAGCACCCCGGGCATGATTGCCCGCTGCGGGAAATGGCCCTCAAAGAATGGCTCGCTAATGGTCACGTTCTTGATCCCGACCGCATATTTGTCTGGCACCAGCTCGGTCACACGATCCAGCAGCAGGAAGGGCCAGCGATGGGGTAACATCGTTCGTATTTCGTCTGCTCCTAATGTCGTCTTCATGACATTACTCCTTCTCCCTATGCTTCAAACATCGGTGCGGCGACCGGTTCACGCCCTTGCTGAAAGGCCAGGATGTATTCAGCGATCTTATTGACCGAGCTCAACGAACTGATATCATCATCGCTCACCGAGACCTCAAATGCCTCCTCGATGCCGACCACCAGTTCAAGCGCATCCAGGGAGTCCAGGCCGAGACCGCGACCAAAGAGCGGCTGGTCATCCGTTATCTGGCCAGGCTCACAGCTCAATTCCAGTGAGTTCACCAGCAATTCCTTGATTCGTTCGTTCAATATGCGCCGCTGCAGTGCCTTCTCATACAGCTCCTGAGATACTGCCATTGTTTTTCTCCTTCCTTTCCTTTTCGTATCAAACAGTCACTAAACCGCCATCGACAATGAAGACTTTTCCGGTAATATAGGCGGCCTTTGACGAGGCCAGAAACGAGACCATATACGCGATCTCCTCCGGCTTGCCGATCCGGCCCAGGGGAACCATCTCCAGATATTTTTTCAACACATCCGGCTCCATCTGTCGGGTCATATCAGTCTCGGTAAAGCCCGGAGCCACAACATTCGCTCTGATTCCTTGCGGAGCCACTTCACGCGCCAATCCTTTCGTGAAGGCAATCAGGCCACCCTTCGACGCTGAATAATTGAGTTGGCCAGGCTGCCCTACTACCCCGCTGGTCGAGGCCACATTGATAATCGCGCCCCGCTTCTGCCGGTGCATAATCTTGAGTGCCTCTCGCGTACAGAAGAACGTCCCTTTCAGATTGGTGTCTATAACGTCCTGCCATTTGGCTGCGCTCATCATCGTGACAAAGCCATCCTTCGTGATCCCGGCGTTGTTCACCAGGATATCCAGCCGCCCATACTCCTTTTTAATTTCACGACACATTCGCTGGACTGCGGCCTCATCCGCGACGTTTGCCTGAAAGATCTTTGCCGTGCCGCCAGCTCGCTCAATCTGGTCAGCAACCTGCAACGCCTCCTCCTCCTTGCTGTGATAATGTACCATGACTTTCACACCATAGGAGGCCAGATCAAGAGCGACTGCCTTGCCAATGCCGCGCGATGCGCCTGTTACTAGCGCTACTTCCTCTCCGGTAAACATTGCCTTGCTCCTCTTATGCTGCTTGCTTCTCGCTCAGATGGGTAAAGACTGCCTCTATTTCAGCGACGGTGCCACAGGGAAGAGCCGTATGTGGTGTCTTCCAGGCGCTGGCCAGCTTCGTTAATGTTTGACAGGGACCAACCTCCAGGAAGAGCCGGTACCCCTCCTCAAGCATCCGGCTAAACGACTGCCGCCAATAGACCGCGCCACCATTCAGATCAAGCAGTGCCTCACGCACCCGGTGCGGATCGGTCGTCACCTCGTTAAAGCCGCTCAACAGAACGGGGATTCGAGGCTGTCGGATCGTCATCGTGTTGACCAGTTCGCACCATTGTTCCTGAATTACCATCAGTAGTGGCGAGTGATGCGCGTTCCCAACACTGAAGCGCTCCGGTCTCGGGATGTAGACACCTCGCAGGCCCCGTACCCGCTCCCGTACCCGCCGAAGGACCTCATCCGATCCGGCAAACACGATCTGTGTTGGACTGTTATACAGCCCCACGTGCGCCTTCTCCTCGCCCCCGATCAGCTCCACCTGTTGCATGACTTCCTCGTTTGCCGTGATGATCGCCAGCATAGAGCCGCGCTTTTCAGGTGGGATCGAGGCGATCAATCGCCCGCGCTGCTCCAGCACACGCACTGCCTGGGCAAAATCAATAGCATCAGCGGCAAGCAGTGACGCAAAGATTCCACCACTGGCACCCGCAACGATCGCAGGCCTTAACCCCGCCCCTTCCAGTACCCGCAGACTCGCCACGCTCACCACAAACATAGTTAACAGGCGCATTTCCTGTGTACTGGTCAGTTCGTTGAGCGGGCTATAGAAGCACTTTTGTGCGAAATCATAACCCAGCACGGCGCTTGCTTGTGAGAAAACCGCACGCGCTTCAGGCCAACGCTCTGCCAGATCGCGACCCATTCCCTCGCGCTGTGAGGCCATACCGGGAAAGAGAAACGCGTATCGCATACCATCCTCCTACGCTGCGCGGGTTGCGAGCTGCTGCTTCTGCGCCTGCTTGATCAGCTTCGCCAGATGCGGCACACTCTCTGTAACCTGAACCGTTATTCGACCGGGCCAGGCGCGGGCCAGTCCCGCCAGCGTATGCCCCATGCCAACTTCAATGAGCTGTGTGATGTTTAGATCAAGCAGGTGCTGGAAGAGCGAGCGCCACTGCACTGTTCTGGTAAACTGTTCAACCAGATCTTTCCGAATCTCGCTCACATCGGTTGTATAGTTGCCCTGCACGTTTAACCCGACCGGGATACGAGCGGTCAGCAGAGGATAGTCGTTCAGAAATTGCTCCCATTCCTGCTTCTTCTCACCCATCAGGCGCGAGTGGAAAGCCTGGCTAACCGAAAAACGCTTCGCCTGCACACCGCTTCGGTCGGCCAGGGCATCCTGTAGTGCCTGGATGCTCTCAACCGCACCCGAGAAGACGGACTGTGCGGGACTATTGTTCGCCGCGATATCAAGCCCAAAGCGCTCCCGCGCCATCTTCTCAACCTCTTTCAGCTTCAGTTCGTCGGCAGAGGCCACCGCCAGCATACTTCCGGGTTGTTGTACCGCCGCCATCAGCAACCCTCGCTGCCGCACAATGCGTACGGCATCCGCAAAGGGAAGACAGCCCGCCGCCACCAGACTGGCAAAGGAGCCAATGCTATGCCCGGCCACGATACCCGGAATAATTCCTTCCTGGGTCAGCACTCTCTGGAGAGCGACACTCATCGTCAGGATCGCTGGCTGCGCATTCTCGGTCGCCGTCAATGTCACCTGTGGACCGGTAAAGCAGAGCCTGCTCAGATCAAAACCCAGAATGTCATTCGCTTCTTCAAAGGTCTCTCGGGCTATCACATAGTTTCTGTACAGATCTTTGCCCATTCCGACCTGTTGCGACCCCTGCCCGGGGAAGAGAAACGCGTACTCCATATAGCATTCATCCTTTTCACTGAACGCTCAACATTATTCGTACCGGAAACGGGCCGTTGCAATCAGCACCCCGCCAATACCGATACAGGCCAGCACAATTAATGGAGTGAGAACCGCAGAGAAACCATTACCATACACCAGTAACTGATTGAAGCCGCTCATCGCCCAGGCTGTCAGCGTGACCTTCGCGACGTTCTGCATCCATTCCGGCTCGATATAGAGCGGCCACCACGAGCCTCCCAGAGCAGACATCGCCAGCACACAGAGCGTCACCACACCTGTCACCTGCGCCCTCGTCTTGATAAAAGCCGCGATCAACATACCCAGACCGGTCGCAGCAAAGGCTGTTGCCACAATCACCGTGATCAGAGCCAGCAGATCGTTTCCAAGCCACATCCCGAATAGATAGTGACCGGCAGTAAACAGGACGACACACTGTAACAGCGCAACCAGGAAGTTTGCCAGCATCTTCCCCAGAATAATCGAGAATTTCGATATTGGCAGCGTCTTCAGCTTACGTAGCGTGCCCGCTTCGCGTTCGGTCAGCAGCGAGGCCGCGGCAAAGGTCGTGCTGAAGAGAATGAACATCACCGCATAGCCAGGAACCGTCGCATCAAAAGCCGAGGGTTGATGATAGTTCTCGCCCACCTTGTTTTCTTCCTGCTCAACCTCAATCAGCGTTTTTGTCTGCGTCATCTGGGTTGTGATCTTGTTCACCACACTGCTGACAACGGGCGGCACGACCTTATCTGTCGGGTCAGTCAGTACCGTGATCCGGGTCGGCCGCTGCTGGATCATATCATCAGAAAAGTGCTCAGGGATCACTATTGCCGCCTTCAGATCCGGGACCCGCTTCTTCGCCTCATCGAGCGTCATTGTATGTTCTTGCTTGTCCTCATCGGTATAGGTAGTCAGAATCTCAAGCGCCGAGTTCTTTTTCAGTGCATCGACCAGCGCCTGCGCATAGGGACCGGTATCCTGTTGCACCACCGGGATCTGGAACTTGCTATAGGTCTTGCTGTTGCTCAGGTTTGGTAGAGCATACCCGGCTACCGCGATCACCAGTAACGGCGTCAGAAACAGGAACAGGATACTTGGTAGATCCTTCATCTGTAGCCGGATATCCTTAAGTGCGACATGCCAGAAGGTCATAACCCCATCTCCTTCATCAGATATAGCGAATGCTTTACTCGCGCAATGCCTTGCCCGTCAGGCTCAAGAACACGGTTTCTAGATTGACTTCCTGCGTCTGCATATCTGTCACCGGCACATCCCGTTGCTGAAGCACACCGATCACATCGCGGGCCGCCTGATATGGCGCTGGAGCCGCAACAGTCAGGATCTGTTCGCTGTAGTCAGCCTGCTGCACTGTAGCCAGCTCACGCACCTGCTCAAGCACATCTTCGGGCAGCGCCTCTATGCTGAAAGTCAACCGAGTCGCACCAATCTTCTGAATCAGTTCCTGAGGCGTGCCTAGCGCGATGATCTGCCCATGATCATAGATCGCCACCCGGTGACAGAGCGTCTGCGCTTCTTCCATATAATGAGTGGTATAGAAAACGCTCATATTGCGCTCCCGCACCAGCATACGGATACACTCAAAGATATGGTTACGCGACTGCGGGTCAACGCCAACAGTTGGCTCATCCAGAAAGAGCAGGCGCGGATGATTGAGCAACCCGATTGCCAGATTCAAACGCCGTTTCATGCCCCCCGAATAGGTCCCGGCTTTCTTTTTCGCCACATCGGTTAACCGGGCAATCTCCAGCACTTCATCAATCCGTTCCTTTGCCAGTTTGCCCGCAAGATGATACATACGCGCAAAGAATTTGAGATTCTCCAGTGCCGATAGCTCCTGATAAATCGTGAGATCCTGCGGTACCAGGCTGATAACATCTTTGACTTTGCGCGCATCTTTCACCAGATCAAAACCGCACATGGTCGCACTACCTTTATCAGGAGTCAGGATACCGGTTAATACCGAGATCAGCGTTGTTTTACCGGCACCATTGGGCCCGAGTAGTCCAAATACTTCACCGGCTTTCACTTCCAGGCTGACCCCTTTTACTACCTGAAAAGCACCGAAGCTCTTATAAATTTCACGAGCCTCAATCACATTCTCAACCTTATCAGTAGACTTCCCCTGCCTGGGAGCCTGCTCTACTATCATCGCCATGAATTTCACCTGGCTTTCTTCTCTGTCTCCATATTCCAACAATACCTGTCAGTTGCAGCCCATCCGCTTCACGTTCTCCAACTGACTTCGCTCAAAGCATACCCGCCTCTCGTTCACACCGAGTCATCAATCTGTTCGCATCAGTTGAACCTCTGATAGCCTGAAAAGGGGCCAGCGTTCGTCGAAAGGTCGAGACCAGGTGCCTCCATTTAGAAGCCTCCTGGCATTTTCGCTCAAGAGAAAGCAGAGGACGCGAGTGCACCACTATGGATGGCTCGCGTCCTCTGACAGGACTATCTCTTTAATTCTGCTTCGTCCGCAGGCTGGTATACCATTTGGTCAGAAAGGGTGTGGCCACAGCCGTTGCTACCACCAGAGCGATTGGCACGATATTGCCTAGCCAACCAGTAAAGGCTATAGAGAGCACCATATCTACCAGGAATGCGCATCCCCAGACAATGGTTAGAAACCGATTCGTTTCCCGAAACATCGGATTCTCCCACAGCTCCGGCGAAACCGAACGTTTCGCATACTGCTCAGTCCAGGGAACACCCCGCACCAATGAGAGGATCACCTGCACAAGCAGCAACAGATAAATGAATGCGCCCAGACGCTGCAATAGAAAGGTACTCTGGAACCCAAAGTACAGCACAGCATTGACCAGACCGAAAAACAACGAGAGCGCTTCCAGGCTGGTCACGCCACGCTTCTGGCTCAGATTATAAAGAATCGTCACCAGTGAAATGCTGATCGCGGCAACAATACAGGCCGTCCAGAGCTGCAACATCAGCAGCGGGATCATCAGCACGATAGGGATCAGGCCCCCAAAACTAGCAAACCAATTTGTTCTCTGTTGAGAACTCGTCTCTTGAAGGGTGGCGGTTGTGTTCTGCAATGATCTCTCCTTTGTCACTTTTTATATCCTATTCTCTCTATGACGACTCTACTCAACTCGTAGACATCTTTCACCTGCAGATTCTCGAAAGCCGCTTGCTCCTCTTCAGTAAGTTGAAAGCCTCGTCGCAACGCCGCAACGGCTCCGCACTGAATCAGTTCCTGATAAAACTCAGCATCCACACTGGCCAAGATCAGCAACTCATTGATTATTTGCCATGACATAGCACTTCATCCTTACACGCTCACTTCTTGCAAAGAAGGGGGGTTAACGACAGAAAAAGCATACTCCGCCTCAATTCACTTCTTGTTTGCAACTGTTCGCACGAATTAGCACCCGTAGAGCTTCAGCAGTCAAACAGCCTCCTTGCAGGAATCTACAATTGCGAATTCAAAGGCAACCAGGTGTGAACAGAACTCGGGTATGCTTCCAGCAGGTCCGGACATAAACACTGTCTGAAAAGAGGAGAGAAAGAAGTTGTGTGATGGTACTGAAAGCCAGAGCAATTATTCCTGTACGCTTCGTGGAATGCGATCCAATGGGCGTCGTTCACCATTCTCATTACTTTGTCTGGTATGAGATCGGGCGCGTCACCCTGGCAAAGCAGATAGGACTGAATCTGGAGGCGCTGCCCGATGGGAGCACGCTTCATTTTCCGGTTGTTACCTGTAGCAGTCACTTTCGCGTTTCGGCGCGCTACGGAGATATAGTCGAGGTAGAAACGGTTCTCAAAAAACCGGTCAAAGCGCGCTTTGATTTCACCTATCGTGTGTATCGGCAACAAGGGCATCAGCTCCTTACAGAGGGCGCATCCTCACATGTCCTGATGCGTACCGACGGACGCATTTTGTTTCACCTGCCGCCACATATCAGCGACCAAATTGAACGCTATCTGGCTGAGACAGAGCATACGTCCCAGGCAAAAAAAGCATAAATACCATTCTACCCAGAAAGAAAGGAAGGAAGACATGAGCAACTATCAGGAAACGAGGGAGAAGGCACTACAGCGCCGAGCCCTCAATGAACAGATCAAGTCCCTGCTGGTCTCATACCTTGAACTCAATTGTGAGCCAGGTCAGATAACGGATGATCAGCCGCTCTTTGGCCGCGGTCTCGGCCTGGACTCCCTGGATGCGCTTGAACTGGTGGTCGGCATCGAGGAGGCATTTGAGGTCTCGGTGAGCGATGATGATATCAGTTCGTTGAGCTCGGTCAATAAGATCGCTGAATACATCCTGGCCTTTCAGCAAGGGCGTGAACCGGTCGCCGCACCGATGTTTGAGCAACACGCCTGATACAAAATAAAGGAGGCTCATATGACGCGTGAACGAATTGTCGTCACAGGGGTTGGCGTCATCTGCGCTAATGGCATTGGACAGAAAGCCTTCTGGGATAACGTCGTACGCGGGAGCAGTGGCATCCGCTCGGTCCACACCGTCGATATGACCAATCTTTCGACCGATGTCGCAGGCGAGGTGACTGAATTTCACCCTGAGCGCTACTTTTCCAAACGAGAAATGCGCTTTATGGACCGCTGCGGCCAGATGGCAGTGATTGCCGCACGAGAGGCAGCGGAACATGCTCATATCAATGTACAACAGCTCGACCCTTATCGTATCGGGGTTGTCCTGGGCACCTCGCTTGGCGGTATGGTCAGTGGGCAGATGTTCCATGAGCAGTGGATTAAGCGGGGTATTCATAAAACGCATCCGCGCTTGCTTCAGCTCTACACCCTGCATGCGCCATTAGATCTGATCAGCATTGATCTTGGTCTGAAAGGCCCAAAAAGCGTCATTTCAAACGCCTGTGCAGCAGGCACAAATGCCATTGGTTTTGCCACTGAGTTCCTGATTAGTGGGAAAGCAGACGTCATGTTTACCGGTGGCGTCGATCCGCTCTCTCATCTCTCATTTTCCGGCTTTAATAGCCTCTCGGCTCTGAGCCCTGAAGCCTGCGCACCCTATAGCAAGAGTAATGGCCTCAATCTGGGCGAAGGCGCGGCCATTCTTGTGCTTGAGCGACTATCCCATGCTGAGGCGCGCGGCGCCACTATTCTGGCAGAGGTGATGGGCTATGGCCTCTCATCTGATTCCTATCATCAGACGGCACCCGATCCCGGCGGCTCTGGCGCGATCCGCTCCATGAGCACAGCCGTCGAGATGGCTAACATTAGCATTCATGAGATCTCGTATATCAACGGGCATGGGACTGGCACGCCCACCAACGATATGATTGAACCAAAGGCCATCCGCGCCTTTTTAAAGGAGCACAAGGATATTCCTATCAGTTCCACCAAATCGATGATCGGGCATACCCTGGGTGCTGCCGGCGCAATTGAAGGGGTCACCTGTGTGCTTGCCTTGCAGGATGGCATCCTGCCCCCAACCATCAACTTCGACGAAGAGCGACGCACCTACGACCTGGATTTCGTGCCCAACCACTCCAGACCGGCCAAACTGGACATCATTCTTTCAAACTCGTTCGGTTTTGGCGGCAATAATGCAAGTATTATCTTTGGCAAGTATCCTCGGGCCGGGCATGGACACGCGTGGCAACACAAGCGCGTTGTTATCAGTGGCATTGGCGCTCTTGCTGCTGGAGCCAACACGACTGCTGAGGTCTTCTCTCGTCTGCGCGAGGGGCAATCTCAGATCCAGCCTATTATTGAGTTCGACGCCTCGCCCTACGGCAGCTTGCTGGCGGGTATGATTCGTGGCCTGCGCTATGAGAAGATCATTAACCCTGGCCTTCTTCGGAAGATGGATACGATCAGCAAACAGGCTGTTGCAGCAGCGAAATTCGCTCTGACTGATAGCGGCTTCAAGATTGATCGCCACAACTGCGAACAGGTGGGGATTCTCTTCGCAACCGGGACTGGCCCCGTTGAAACGGTTGAGTCCTTCTACCGCACCGTGATTGAGCAGGGAGTGAAGAATGCCAACCCGCGCCTCTTTCCGAATACCGTGATGAATGCCGCTGCCGGGCACGTTTCCCTGCATTTCAAGATCAAAGGGCCAACGTCAACGATCACCGCAGCCGGCACCTCAACGATCAGTGCCCTCTTCTACGCGTACAGTCTGATTCAGCGCGGTGTCGTTGATACAATCCTTGTTGTAAGTTCCGATGAATGCAATGAGCCGATGCTGGCAGGCTTCGGACGTATTCCCAATTTCCTGAGTCGCGACACCCTGCGCCCCTTTGATCGCTCGCACTCCGGCACGAATATAGGCGCAGCCAGTACCGCCTTCTTGATTCAGAGCGAAGAGGCAGCTCGCTCCTGTGGCGCCCGTCCATATGCCGAACTGGCAGGCTTTGGCATGACGGCCGATACCTTCCGCGTCGCCCGCATCAACGAAGAGGGAACTGAATGGCAACGTTCGTTTGAACTCGCCCTGCTCGATGCCGGGATTGAACCGGCACAGCTAGGTGCAGTCTTCGCAGCTGCGAACGGCCTTCCTCTCGTTGATGAAGTTGAGGCCAGGGTTCTCGCCCGTGTCGTTGGCGATCGCGTCCCCGTCACTGCCCCTAAGTCAATCTTCGGCGAAACACATGGCTCTGCCGGAGGACTCAATATCATCGCCGGTATTGCAGCGTTGCATGATGGTTTTATCTCTGCCACAGCTAATTTGCGGGAGCCTCAAGAATATGCAGCGCTCGACTATGTCTATGGTGCGGCGCGCCCCGCCACTCCCGAGCATGTATTGATCTCAAGCTACTCGGTAACAGGCTCAGGCAATTATCATTCACTCGTTCTGCGCCGCTATCAGGCGGCTTAGGAAGCTTGTCAGTCCTCCTTCCTTTCATCAGGGGTGTTTGCAATGGCAAGCACCCTCATTCTCCTATGCCTCTCATAACGCTCGTTCCCCTCACCTATGGGAACTGCTCACATCTTGATGCCACAGCCCGGGACAGCAACTTCCTCAACTCGATGTTTATCACTTGTCCCTGATGTGTCAAACAAGGAAGCCAAAGCAGAGCGCTTGCACCGGTTCTCTAAGGTGCAGTAGAGTTCAGACACAAGCCTCCTCCTTTATCATTGCCAATAGACATACAAGCAGGTATTGCCTCTCGATTCGCTGTAAACAGGTGCGAACAGTAAGCCTATCCACGCGCATACAGTGTTAACACCAATCAAGTAAGCTGAAAGTGAAAGGAAAAAGCAACTCTTAGAAAAGACCTGGAGGACAGCAATGAAAGCAACACACACCATCTGCTCAATCAAACCGTTTATCTTGCACCTGACCCTCATTCTCTTGTTCCTTTCAGCAGCAACTGCAACATTTCTTGCAACCTCAGCCGACGCTCTTCCTGACAGGGCTATCACCCTCACCCATATACAGGGAGACCCTTTTCCTCCTGGAGAGCCAATAAAATGAAATACATGAACAAAAGGGTCGCTCACGTGGCGACCCTTCTCTTTTCCTACTCTCGGACCTGCCCGGTCAGCCGCTGATATAAATGCTGAATGCGTTCCCCGGGCTCAATCCCTAGCTCTTCCTGTAACGCCTCCGCACAGCGCTGATATTGCCGCAATGCGAGACTGCGTTTTCCCATCTGCATATAACAGCGCATCAATCCATAGTGCGCCTCTTCCATACAACGATCAACTATCAGCATCTGTTGCCAGTGAGAGGCGCTCTCCTGATACTCTCCTTGCTTCCAACAAATCAATGCCAGATGCCGCCGAGCATCCAGATAGGCTAGCCGCAGTTCCTCACGTCGAGGAATACACCAGTCATGGTAAAATGACTGCGCATAATCGCCACGATACAGATGCACCATCCGCAGAAAGAGTTCATATGCCTCATCAAACTCTTTCACCTCGTAATTTTCTTTTGCCTCTTTATAGTATTCCTCAAACTGCGCCACATCATAACAAACCTCATCGCCGTAGTGGGCCTGCAAGTTCAGCGCATAGTATCCTGAGCGGTAAGAGATACAGCCTTCACCAAGCGCTTTCCGCAGATAATAGATCGTTGAACGGAGTGTCTGGTCTATTGCCTCATCCACTTCCGGCCAGAGAGCCAGCATAATCTGCTCCTTATGCACAGGCTTTCCCTTATCCAGCAGAAAGAAACATAGCTCCATTGCTCTTGCCATACGCCAGCGCGTGATAGGCTTCCCTTCCAGTAACACTACTGGTTCTCCTAGCGCCAGGATACGTAGCTTCGGCACAACTTCTGTCTTCACCGCCTGAAGACGAGAGTATGCATCCGGCATCTTCGCACGGCTCTGCGGCTCTCTATTCTGCGGCACAGCCTCTTTTTTCACAGGCAGCTCTCGATTGGAGTCCCTTTCATGTTGAAACCGCAACGTCTCAGCGATCCCGGGCAGACGCTCAAGCTCCAGAGGGAGCAATGCTTCATAGTGATATTCCTCCGCAAGCCGCTGCGCCCTTTCTAGATGTCTGACCGCCTCATCTCTTTCCTGCAATGCCCCATAACAGGCAGCCAGGCGCACCATCACTTGAACCAACTCGCGCTTATAGCCTTTTGCGTGCAATGTTTCAGCCAGAGCAAGAAAGCAGGTCTTTGCCTGCTGATATTCCTGCTGATACAGCCACACAGTACCGCGAACCAGCGCCCCAAGTTCGTTATGATAGCTTGTCTTCTCGTCAGCGGTAGCCTCTGTCTGCGCAAGATGAACCAGAGCGGTGTGGGGATCACCCATCAGGAGATAGGTCATTGCAAGTGTATTATGGGTATAGCCAACCAGATAGTGTTCAGCAAGCTGAGAAGCAAGCGATAGCCCATCCTCCATCATGAGTAGCGCCTGATCGTATTTCCCCTGATCCTGATATACGTCTCCCAGGCTAACCAATGCATATGCCTCTGCGCGACGAAAGCCAATTTTTCGCGCCAGATCTAACGCCTCCTGTAAGACAGTGACTGCCTCATCATACTTACCGTATCGCTGTAATGTGACGCCTCTACCGATGAGCGTATTGGCCCGTTCATAATCATCATGCAATTCCTCAAGGCAGGACATCGCGCGTCGGTAATGATGCTCTGCAAGCGCCAGATTCCCCATCAGACTATAGGTATTTGCCAATTGGCTATGCAGTAGTGCTGTCTGTTTCGCCGCGATGCCATACCCCCAGAGCCGCAACGCCTGCTGAAGTTCACGAATACAATCGCCAAAACACCCGAGCATCTGGGCACACATTCCCAGTCGCAGATGAGCTTCTGCCAGAAGCGGTACCTCATCAGCAGGTATGGTTGGCAGAGCCTGCTGACAGAGTATCTGTGCCTGTACATAGTTGCCCGAAAAAAAGAGCGCCTTACTTCGAGCGAGGGCGATTTCAGCCTGTAACAACCGTCGGTCTTCGCTCTCCATCGTTTCAGCAGCGTTATCTACCAGCTCATGGGAACGAGTCAATAGTGGCAGGGCATGAGCGATATCGCCCTGTGCCAGATAGAGGCTTGCCCGAATCAACGGCAACCGCGGATACTTCATCCAGATATCTGTAGGAATATCATCAATCCAGTGTGCCAATCCCTCAGAACTGCGCCCACGCTTTACACTCTGTTGATATGCGTCCTGAAGCAGGCACGCCATCTGCTCATACTCGCCTGCTCTCTGTGCATGATAGAGCGCCTGTTGATACTCACCTCTCTGGCAAAAGAACTCTGAGGCACGTCGCTGTAATTCCGTGTATCGTTCCGGCTGCTCCCGCTGAAACTCCTCACAGAGCATATCACGCAAAACTGGATGACAGAGAAAGAATGGCCCCTCGTCGGTTTCCACCTGACTGACAAAAAGCCCCTGCTGTTCAAGATAGGATAGCCTGCTCGCAGAATCATTTCGCTGCAAGAGCGCGTCACAAACTTCCGGCGCCATCTGCGGCAGGATCGCCACTTCTTTCAAAAAGGCGTACACTTCTTGTTCCCTCTTGAACACCTCATGTACCAGATAGGCGAACAACTGTTGTCGTTCTAGTCGTAGCGTTGATGTCCCTGAAAGAATTCTGCCACCCCCCGGCGACATCTGCCCCTCACCGAGCCGGGTGCCAAGCAAAATACCGGCAATCCATCCATCGAAAGAATGGGCCAGCTTCTCCGCTTCCTGCAAAGTAAGCGTAATGCTTCCCTGTACTCGTGCCAGCTCACATATCTCATCTGGCAAGAAGCGAAAATGCGCATTTCCGATAGCGTACACCTCCCGGCGCGCCAGCAACGGAGCAAGTTCCAATCTGGGCACAGCCCTGCTCTCAACAACGACTGTACAGTGTTGTGGCTGTTTCCGCAGGAAGTGATTGAGAAGCTCCAGCACAGGCGCACTGTTGTTCACCTCATGAAAATCGTTGAGGACCAGAAGAAAATGCTCCTGAATCTCGTTCTCAATCGCGGTCAGCAGAGCATCCATTAAGACCGGCCCGGACAAGGCTTCACTTTCCGAAAAAGCGCTTCCAGAGAGACGCGCGCTCACGGACTTGCCAAAATGAGGAAAGACATGCTGAATACTTGTGACCAGCACACGCAGAAAGGTGATTGCGTCGGCGTCCATCGGTTCCAGGGTATACCAGCAACAGGGCAACTGCGCCTGTCGTATATAATCAACTAGTGCCGTCGTTTTGCCATATCCCCCGGGAGCACAGAGCAAAATCACTCGATACTCCTTTTCATGCTCTCCATCTAAAGCCCCTTTTAAAATCGACAGCAACCGATTCCGGCGGACAAAGGTTCGTGGGATCGCCGGGATATGCACCTTCGATGATACGTCAAAAGCGCCCATAGTATCCCTCTCATTTCTCGATCAATTGCAAAGAAATGCAGTGTCTCCTCAAGCTCAAGTCCATGTTTTCAATACCCGCCCCCTATAATCTGATATAAATCATTCCAGTCCCCAGGAAAAATGATATTTTTCGGCACTGCGTACCTCTGAAAAATGCCAGCAGCCCAATGTCCCAGGAGAGCACGACTACAGTTGCCTCGGAACCAATCTCACGCACTTCTCCAAACACTGAGTCCATTGTCCAGGAACCAGAGCGCCACCGTTTTCCTGAAAAGCGAGGAAGGGAACAACACATTGCGGCCCATGAGAAAAACAATGAAGCGTGTTGTTCCATACCTGCCTGCTCACCTATGACGACTTGCTACTTGCTGTTGACATTAATCAAATCGCAGTCCTGAGGCTCCTTGCTTCAAATCTTATAAAAAATAAGACCCGCTTCTTTATTATGCTTACATATGGTTTCCTCTCCCCCACCAGTGCTGCAAAAAGCAAAGCGCCCCACTACATTCACACTTAAAACATATTAGATATATGCACTCCTTTTATTTTATCTACTTCTATCACATGTGACAAGTAATTGTTTCACAGACATTGCCATAAAATACTGTATACTGCAATTTAACATCATATATACACCCTTCCATTATTTCTCGTCTCCGTATTAAACAGCGTCAATCAAAAACCAGCATCGTTTTCAGTTAAAATCGCAAAAGCTTTTTCGCATCCAAATAAACAGGCAGGACCCTGCACCGGAAAAAGTCCTGCCTACCATAAAATTGCATAACGAAAGAGCGGGCTTCTTCTCAGAGCTATCAGAGAAGAAGCCACGGAATATCTTCTATAGAAATAAAATTCTCCTATAGAAGAGGGGATCGGTATTTCCTCAATCGAAACAGCTTTATTCCTCTATAATTGCATTCGCCACAGGAAAGCCTGCTGCACCAACATCATTGTATCATCAAGCTGATTGAAATCTGTTAATCGTATCTCGACATCCCCGTTTCCATAATGCCCGATATTTGTTACATCTCGACATATCTCTTTCGGATCTTTGATTGCCGTAAAAGGCATATTCAAGATCAGCTTCAAACTTTTCCTCTTTGGCTCGATATCAACAAAGTTGCTGTCTAGCTTATATGCAATGTAGTGCTTTTGTTCCTCTCGCCTTACCTGTTCGCTCAAAGCAAGAATACGTTTATCTATCTCCTCAAAAAGTGCTCCAATTTCTCCTTGCAGATAAAGATGATATCCAATACGAGACGAGTTCTTTGATGCAGACTCTAGTATCAGATAGTCTAACGCTTCTCCTGAATCCTCCGAAAGCACAAGCTGGCTCTCAACAACCTCTGACACCTCATCAATCGTTGGTATATCCCGAATCCATTGCCGGACATTCTGCCAGGTCTCGGTATACCAGACATTCACACCATCACCATACTGCTTCCATTCTCCCTCTACAAGCCTGAAGAGATAGAACCGCTGCTCCGCTCCCTGAATAATGCGCACCCCTTTCGGAACAAAGCCGGCCCGAGGATACTCAGCCGGACCGATGATATCAGCCAGAGCCCCCTTCTTCCATGAGCGCGAATAACGTCGAATAATCGCAGAGGGGAGCTGTGGTATCTGCCATACCTCACAAGCCAAATAGGCCAACTCTTCTATACGGCGCTCAATAGTTTCCTGATTCCAGTGATCCAGTGTAGCCAGCTCATGATTCAGCGCCAGCGGGCTTTCAGCAAAGCCTCCCTTCATATCCCGCTTTTCCAGGAACGTTTTCTCTTCATTCCCCTTGGATGTGTCGCTTAACAATGTCAGATTACCAAAAAGCGGCAGAAGGCCCCTGGCTTCAGCCAAGGGGATGGATGGCGCAGGAAGCCAGCAGCGGCAGGACGTTCCCCTTCGCTTGACAGAAGGCAATCGTTGTGTTAGGATACGCGAAGATAGTGAGGACGAACAAGGAGCAAGGGATGCTGATCTACGAATACAAGCTCGATGGGTCGAAGGCGCAATTCGCCGCCATCGAGGAAGCCATCCGCAC
>NZ_QKUF01000029.1 GCF_003253565.1 Thermosporothrix hazakensis | reverse complement strand
AACCCCACCCGTTCCGAAGAACGAATGGTTTGGGCTCTTCCCGGTTCGCTCGCCACTACTACGGGAATCTCGGTTGATTTCTTTTCGTCGGGTTACTGAGATGTTTCAGTTCACCCACTGCCCTCCACCTTGCCTATGGGTTCAGCAAGGGGTATCCAGACATCACTCTGGATGGGTTGCCCCATTCGGATTCTCAGGGCTCATCGCTTGGATGCAGCTCCCCCTGAACGTTTCGCCGGTCTCCGCGTCCTTCATCGGCGTTTGGCACCTGGGCATCCACCTCGTACTCTTGTGCGCTTGTTCTCTACCTGTTTGCTAAAGAATCTCGACTTCGCTTTTGCTGTCTGATTTTATACTCAGCAAAATTGAAGCATACACTATTCAATTTTCTATGTGCGATGGCGAAGCCAGAAGCTCCACCTGATGTTTTCTTTGTTCTTCTGCCTTTTCCATAACTGTGTCATGGGCATACATATCCCGCGACTCTTAATAATCAGGGGAAATGTTACTGTCCCTTGAAGAACCACATTACCGTGGTACAGTTACAGAAATCGGAGGCCTTTGACTGATTTATTGTCTCAAGCTCTCCATCGAAGGCTTACATAATATCGCATATTCCTGGAAATTTGTCAAGCGTTTTTGGGGGAGATTTTTTTATCTGCTCTTTCTCGAATTCGTCAAAGCCAGCAGGGGATAAAAAAGAGGGAAGCGTATCTGCTTCCCTCGCAAGGATCATTTCTCAATCACTTTGATAATCAGAATAAGAACGACTAAAAAAACGCTTCTACTACTCTGTTTTTTGTTATCTCTCAGAACCAGAGAGCACGGCATCCCGCTGTGTTGTGAGCGTTTCTTCTCCAGGAGAAGCAGCCGCCGGAACAGCCAGGCGGATCGTACGCTCGATCAGATTGACTTTAATCTCCGCTCCAATTTTATTTAAGAGCACCCGTAGAGGCGCAGGCTTACGATCATCAGAGACAGACATCATGCGCATAATCTCAAACTGGACTAAAGGCATTTCACCCTGACAGAGAGTGAAGACATCATAGATGGCCGTTCGTCCATTGGCCCAGGCAGCGCGATGGATCACGTTATATGGCGATTCAGCCTCAACATGTTCCAGCATCACCCGCCACGCCGTCAAGGGATGCCATTCGTAGGTTGTTTGCTTGTTAGACATATGTGATAGTGTACTACTTACGTTTTCCTCGCTCAAGCAAGACATAATACTATAGGACCTCAGTACCAATACAAGGAACGAATCTGAAAAGCGTCTGGTTTCTCATAAAGAGAACGAAACGGATGCACCGCTTTACTATAACAAAAGGAACGAAGAAGCTCTTCCCATCCACCCATCTGTCTTACCGGGAGGAAGCTCATCAAATGAGGGGCTTCACCGGTAAAAACGCAACTACTCCATGCTATCGGCAGATATCCTTTCTTTTTCAACGAGAGAGCGTTCAGCGAGAACTGGCGGCTCTATTGCACTCGCGATAGCAATATACGCAGGGAGAAGCCTTGTGCTTGCGCATCTCTTCTCAGGTCTGCACCAGCATTGATCCGAGAATTCTCTGAAACAGGATACCTCTTTCATTGAACAATACATTTCTTATTCTTCATTCATTTATTCTTCCATTCAGTTTATAGTAATCCTATTTTGCCATGCAGAAAAGTCCATCCTTACAGCACCACCTTAGGGGATACAGTAGAGTTTTTGCGAATTCCCCTAAGGTGTTTTCCGCCCCCCAGCACAGTAGAGCTTTCCGGTCTCTCTAAAGTGTACTGATTACACTAAGGAGTTTTCCGTATGAGTATCCCTACATTGTCAGGTACTTTCCGGATGAGAAAAATCAGGAAAAGGTGGCCTTAAAATATGGAATTCCTCCGATGCCGAGAGAGAGCTTCCTATGGCACTATAGAAGCGACGAGAGAGAAACTGTAACGCAGATAAAGGTTCGTCTTGGGATGGGACGAACAGGTAGGCAAGGAGTTATTGAACACATGGATCCAGTCACACTGGCACGACTACAATTCGGCACAACGATTGTTTACCATTACCTCTTTGTGCCGCTGACGCTTGGGCTCGGCCTTATGATCGCCATAATGGAAACAATCTATGTGCGCAGTGGCAACGACACCTATAAGCGAATGGCCCAATTCTGGGGCAAGCTTTTTCTGATAAACTTTGCGATGGGCGTTGTAACCGGCATTGTGCAGGAATTCCAGTTCGGCATGAACTGGTCTGAGCACTCCCGCTTTGTCGGTGATATTATTGGTGCCCCGCTTGCGATTGAAGGTATCCTTGCATTCTTTATTGAATCAACCTTCCTCGGTCTCTGGATGTTCGGGTGGGGGCATCTGCCGAAAAAGATACACCTTGCGACGATCTGGATGGTTGTCTTAGGCACGCACCTCTCGACCTTCTGGATTCTGGTAGCAAACTCCTTTATGCAGAACCCGGTCGGTTATACGATTCGGAACGGGCGGGCCGAACTGACAGACTTCCAGGCTCTGATTACCAACCCTCAACTCTGGGTACGGCTTCCCCATATCATCGCCGGCGGGCTGGTTACCGGAGCCTTCTTTGTCATAGCGGTGAGTGCATATCACCTGCTTAAGAAGCGAGGTGCAACCGATTTCTTCCATCGTTCGGCCAAAATCGGGATTATTGCGGCTCTGATCGGCAGTATTGTGGTTACCCTTGCCGGTCATTTCCAGGGACAGTATCTGGTCCATATTCAACCGATGAAAACCGCAGCCTCCGAAGGTTTATGGGAAACCGAGAACCCGGCAGGCCTGTCCCTCTTCTCTATTATCGATGAAAAGAATCAGCGTAACATTGTTGATATTCAAATTCCCTTTGGCCTCTCGTTCATGCTGAACAACACCTTCACAGGCGAAGTCAAAGGCATTAAAGACCTGCAAGCGCAATATGAGAATACCTATGGTCCTGGTAACTACATTCCACCGGTCAACGTGTCCTATTGGAGCTTCCGCTTCATGGTCGGCGCGGGCGTGCTCATGATCCTGTTCTCACTTGCCGCGGCCTTCTTGCTCTGGAAAAAGCAGCTTGCACAGAAGCGGTTCTTCCTGATCCTGCTTATCTGTTCGATTGTGCTCCCCTATGTAGCAAACGCTGGCGGCTGGATACTGACCGAAATGGGTCGTCAGCCCTGGCTGGTTTACGGTGTGGAGCAGACCGCGCATGGCGTCTCAACAACCGTCAGTGCAGGAATGATCCTTTTCACGCTAAGCATCTATGTTCTACTGTACGCGGCACTCGCAGTTGTCGATGGATTCATAATGATCAAGTTTGCACGCAAACAAGTCGAGACGGAAGAGATCATTGTGAAGCCCGACGAGATCCATCTGCTTGGTGTGCGGTAGACAGGAAGGAGAACGCACTATTATGGATCTGCATATCCTCTGGTTTATCCTGATCGCCGTCCTGTTTGCCGGTTTCTTCATGCTGGAAGGCTTTGACTATGGCGTCGGTATTCTTCTGCCATTCCTGGGCAAAACGGACGAAGAACGCAGAGTCGTCATTAATTCGATTGGTCCTTTCTGGGATGCGAACGAGGTCTGGCTGATCGTAGCGGGCGGCGCGATGTTTGCCGCCTTCCCGCACTGGTACGCAACGCTCTTCAGCGGCTTCTATATCGCGCTGTTCCTGATTCTGGTAGCGCTTATTCTGCGCGGTGTTGCCTTCGAGTTTCGGAGCAAACATGAGACCAATCGATGGCGTCGCTTCTGGGATGCCATGATCTTTGTGGGAAGTATCGTTCCCAGTTTCCTCTGGGGTGTTGCCATCGCGCACTTTATTGCAGGCGCTCCGATTAATGAGAAGATGCAATACACGGGCACCATCTGGGATCAACTCTCGCCCTTTGCCCTGCTGACCGGCTGCGCCTTTGTAATTATGTTCGCGCTCCACGGAGCCATCTTCCTGAGCTTGAAGACAGAGGCCCCGATCATGGAGCGAGCGCGTCGCGCGGCTCGACGGCTCTGGCTACCCGCCGTTGTTCTGGCCGCAGTGTTTGTCGTCGGTAGCTACCTGAGCAGTAACGCGTTCCAGCGCCTCGATGCTATCCGCGTCGGCGTCCTGGTTATCAGTGCCCTGGCAATTCTTTCGACCGGGCTCCTGCTGCTGACAAAGCGCGAGGGATGGGCGTTTACGATGAGCTGTGTGACCATTCTCCTCACAGCGGTTGTCATCGCGAGCGGCATGTTCCCGAACGTGATGATTTCGACCCTGAATCCGGCCTGGAACCTGACCATCTACAACGCGTCATCGAGCTCATATACACTGCAAATTATTAGCTGGGTCAGTCTGAGCGCCCTTCCGTTTGTGCTCCTCTATCAGGCGTGGAACTACTGGGTCTTCCGCAAACGTGTCGGAGGGCACTCGCTCCACTATTAGCAAACTATAAAGGTGGTAACGCACCATGAAAAAAGACTTTCGCCTGTTACGTCAGGTGCCTCATCTGTGGGCATACATTGCAATCCTTCTGGGAATCAGCACGCTGGCAGGGCTTTTCACCGTTCTTCAGGCGTTCACCACCACCCGCATCATAAACCATGTCTTCCTTGCCAGACAGGCACTCGCTCAGGTAGCGGTGCCTCTGGCATTCTTGCTTGTTGCTATCGTCGGGCGGGCGCTGCTTCACTGGGTCAGTGAAGCGGTTGCGCATTCGGTTGCTGGAACAGTCAAAGCCAGACTCCGCGAACACGTCTTTCAACATGTGCTGGCTCTAGGACCAGCCTATACCCGTGGTGAACGCAGTGGCGAATTGACGACCACGCTGACTGAAGGGATTGAAGCAATTGACGCTTACTTCAGTCAGTATATTCCTCAGGTTATTACAACTGTTATCATTACTGGCCTGATGCTGGTTGTTGTCTTCTTCTTCGACACGCTTTCCGGGATCGTGCTGCTGGTCACCCTGCCGCTGCTCCCCTTCTTTATGATCCTGATCGGGAAAACAGCGGACGCGCTGACCAAAAAGCGCTGGTCCGAAATGAGCCTGATGAGCGCTCACTTTCTCGATGTGCTGCAAGGGCTGACGACGCTCAAACTGTTTGGACGCAGTAAGGAACAGCGAGAAAGCGTGAAGATTGTCAGCGAGCGCTACCAAACAGCAACCATGAAGGTCTTACGGATTGCCTTTGTCTCATCGCTGGTTATGGAACTGGGCGCGACCATCAGTACAGCCATCATCGCGGTCGAGATTGGTCTGCGACTGCTCTACGGGATGATGCCATTTGAACAGGCTTTCTTCATTCTGTTGCTCACCCCGGAATTCTACCTGCCCATGCGCTCATTGAACAGCCAGTTCCATGCCAGTATGAACAGCGCCGCAGCAGCACAACGCCTCTTCGATATTCTGGAAATACCGCTTCCCGCGCACCACACGCCAGCGGCGCCGCAGATACCAACGCTGCAAGCACAGCTCTCGCTTCATAACCTCAGCTATAGCTATGCACAGGAGGAAGAAGGGCAACCAGCCGTGCAGCATGTTTCTTTCGATATTCGCGCAGGCGAGACCGTGGCGCTGGTCGGCCCCAGTGGCGCAGGCAAGAGCACGCTAGCTCAATTGTTACTACGGTTTCTGGAACCAGATAGCGGTGAAATTCTGGCTGATGGCGCACCCATCCACCTGTTTCGGGCAAAAGACTGGCGACAACTGGTAGCCTGGGTGCCACAACATCCCTACCTGTTCAATATGAGCATTGCAGATAATATTCGTATCGGGCGTCCAGAGGCAACCCGGGAAGAGGTCATTGAAGCCGCGCGAAAAGCGCACTTACACGACTTCATTCAATCACTGCCCCAGGGATATGATACGGTCACAGGCGAACGCGGCGCACGGCTGAGCGGCGGACAGGCCCAACGTCTTAGTCTGGCACGAGCCTTTCTTAAAGATGCCCCTTTCCTGCTGCTTGACGAGGCAACGTCAACCCTTGATCCCGATACTGAAGCTCAGATCTTACAGGCAATCGAGACGCTACGACGCGGGCGCATGGTGCTGGTGATAGCGCACCGACTCAATACCGTGTATACCGCAGATCGCATTGTCGTGCTGCAAGCAGGACGGGTAGCCGCCAGCGGAACCCATAGTGAATTGATACAGCGCTCCGAGCTGTATCGGCAACTGGTAAGCGCCTATAACCAGGAGGAGGCAACGTTATGAAGCATACAACAGCACGGCTGCTCGCTTTGATCATGCCCGTCAGAAAGTGGATGCTTGGCTCCATCTTCTTTGGCGCACTGACAGTTGCCAGCGGCATTGGCCTGATGGGCACATCGAACTTTCTGATTTCAATGGCGGCGCTCCATCCATCGATAGCGGCGCTAAACGTTGCCATTGTCGGTGTGCGCTTCTTCGGCATCGCTCGGGGAGTGTTTCGCTACGCCGAACGCCTGACAACGCATGAGGCAACGCTGCGCCTGCTGACCAACCTGCGAGTCTGGTTCTACGCGGCGATAGAGCCACTTGTACCAGCAGCATTCTCGCAAAATAAGCAGAGCAGCGGCGATATACTCTCGCGCGTTGTCTCGGACATTGATACGCTGCAAAACTTCTATACGCGGGTGATCGCGCCTCCGTTGATCGCGATTCTGATTGGTATCGGTGTCTTTCTCTTCCTGGGAGCCTATGCCGGAATTTTCGCGCTGACCTACATCGCGTTCTATCTGGTTATTGGTCTGCTGGTCCCCTTTGTGACCCATAAACTCAGCCGTCATACAGGCGAGCAGATTGTCCAAATACGAGCACAATTATCCTCATACCTGGTGGATGGCATTCAAGGAATGGCCGATCTGGTCGCCTTTGGCATGGAAGAAAGGCAGCTCGCCCAGATCCAGAAGCTGAATAACCAGCTCATAAGTCTACAGAAGCGGCTGGCGCATATGCGTGGTCTCCAAGCGACAATCACAAACCTGCTTATTAATGTGACAGGCGTGCTGATCCTGCTGCTGGCGATCCCGATGGTGTTGAACGGGCAACTGAACGGCTTTATGCTTGCGCCTCTCATGCTTGCGACCATTGCCAGCTTTGAGGCAGTTCAACCGCTACCTGCGGCATGGCAGGATCTGGGAAGCAACCTTCAGGCCGCGAAACGCCTCTTTGAGGTTGCCGATACTCCTGCAACTATCAAAGAGCCAGAGCAAGCAGGGCCAGAGCCTCGGCGTTATGATATTCAACTGAAAGACATTACATTTCGATATACTCCTGAAGATATGCCCGCCCTGCATCACATTGATCTGGATATTCCTGATGGTTCCTGTGTAGCTCTGGTTGGTGTGAGTGGGGCAGGAAAATCCAGCGTGTTGCGCTTGCTTCTGCGCTTCTGGGAGTATCAGGAAGGAGCAATCACCCTGGGCGGCTACGATCTCCGCCGCTTTCGGCAGGAAGATATTACTCGCATAACCAGCGTCGTTTCTCAGGAGACCTACCTGTTCAACACAACCATTCGAGAGAATCTGCTTCTCGCACGGCCTGAAGCCACAGAAGAGGAGCTTATTCGCGCAGCGAAGCAGGCCCAGATTCATGACTTTATCAGTGGACTTCCTGAGGGCTATGATACCCGTGTCGGTGAGCAGGGCTATCGTTTCAGTGGAGGCGAGCGGCAACGCCTTGCCATTGCCCGGGCCTTCCTAAAGGATGCGCCCATTGTGCTCCTGGATGAGCCCACAGTCAACCTTGATCCGGTCTCTGAACGAAAGGTACTTCAGGCGATCCGCGAGCTCCGCAAAGGGCGCACCACCGTGTTGATTACCCATCGCTTGATTGACATGGATATGGCCGACACAATTGCGGTCTTCCAGGAGGGCCAGATTGTTGAACGCGGAACCCATCAAGAGCTACTGCGTCAGGAAGGAATGTACTGGAGACTGTGGAAGCAGCAGCATAGTATGCTGGCCTCCAGACTTGAAATCGCCTGAAATCACGCTCTGTATCGTCCTCACAAAAGAAGGCCGGCGTGAGTAAACACCGGCCTTCTTTTTGTCGGTTATTGTTGCGCTCCCTCGATCGCCTCCGGCCTGAGACTCAAGGGAGTCTGCAAGGCTTTGATATAGCGTTCTGCCGAGCGCTGTACAGCATTATAGGCATCTGCTGCAACATATTTCTCGAACCAGGCACCGTACAACCGCTCAAATGGATAGGCGGCCACCGCTTTGCTCATGCGCTCCACCTCGGAGGCGGGCAGGGGAATCATATTGGGATAGCTATACATAAAGGTGAGCCAGCGCCGATCAGAAACCACCTGAATAATATCTCCACTGAGCAACAGCCCTTTCCCTTCGGCTCCCTGTGCCCAGTGCAGCACCGTTCCACCGGCGAAATGACCACCAAGCCGAAGTAGCGTGATCCCCTCCATTAGCTTCAGGGTGTCCCCAGACCAGAGCGTAATCGATGGGTCAGAACGCATAATCCAGTGCTTATCGGCCTCATGGAGATAGATCGTTGCATGAAAGCGCTTTGCAATATCCACCATGCCTGTATAGTAGTGCGGATGCGAGATGGCAATAGCCTTGATACCACCATGTGATTCAATAAACTCAGCCGTCTGCTCATCGATGAACGGGATACAATCCCAGAGCACATTTCCCTGAGGTGTCTGCACCAGCAGAGCGCGTTGACCGATAGCAAAGGTGGGAGTAATACCGATGCCGATTAAGCCCGGCTCATGCTCAACAATTTTATTTTGATGCCCTTTCGCCCGCAACTCTTCAATCGTGGTCCACTGCTGCCCGTTATAGCCAACATACTGCCGGTCATCTTCACATACCGGACAATGAGCAGGAGGCTGCTCGCTCTCAGAAAATTGTGCGCCGCAAGTCGCACAGACCCAGTTCTTCATATAATCTCATCCTTTCCCACAAGGAAGTGTATCGCTTCTCCTCTCCGATCCCCTCACAACGCCTATTCTAGCATAGTGCCAGTGCAGAAGCACCGGCTAACAGGGCAGTATGCATCTCCCTTTTGGACAGTTCTTTGAGGCACTACTGTTTCACGTGAAACATTTCCTTTGCACTCCCTTTTCTGAATCCCTGATGTTTCACATGAACCAGGCAAAAGAGGATCTATCGGATTGTGGTTTGCACTCTTGTTTATCTTACAGTTACTTCTGTCGGTCTTGTTTATTTGTATTATATGACAATAAAATTGGTGAAATTGCCGTAATTAACCCCAAATCATGCGTAATAAGGTATACAACTACGCACATTATTTTACTATAAACAGTACTCGTATGTATGTGCTGATGTCATATTTTAAGTGTTTCATCAGTCGTGTTTTTTTCTTTGTTGATTTTTTCGCAGTAGTACGCTTCGAACACTGCTGCTTCGATATTCTGGACATAGAGAATACTCCCTTCTTTAAGAAAGAAAGACTCTAAAAACTTTATAGGCTTTAAGGAATATTGTTTATCTAACGGTTAGAAACTACTATCTTGTATTCCAAAAATGGCTACTTCTATCGTAAGTAGTATTTACAGAAAGAGAACCCTCACTCCCACAAATAAAGGCTTGAGAAATGCTAGTTGTGGGTTGAGAGGCGGGGGAAATCAGGGGAATTATCTATTTAACGGGAATTATTACACCCATGAAAAATATATTGATCTGAGTGCTACACATGTTAAAGCGTAGAATCATGGGTAATACCATTGACTTCACTGCTGAGCCCAGTGTTTCACGTGAAACATTCGGATTCGAGAAAAGAGAAAAGCTGGACATCCGAAGATATCCAGCTTCCGCATTGAGATAAAGGATATACAATCAAGCAGGCACATTGCCGAGATGCTGTTCCACGATTGGGTGTAGCTCTTCCCACTCCACACTTGTCTGTCGTCCGTTGTCGAATTCGCCAATCAGCCAGTTGTGAATAGCAAGCAAGCGGGGATCATCTTTTGCGAGTTCAAGGCCCATATGTTGCCGAATCACAAAGATCAAGCCAGCAAGTCCGCTCTCTTTTGTTAGAGATACTTCCAGCGGGCGCCCAAGTAACTGAGGGACATTAAAGGGGGCATACATCCACCAGAACTTATTCAGGCCATCGGCATGGACGCCAGCGCGGGTCCGATGCGCATCTTTTCCATACAGCGGATACTTGGGCGGAATCGGTTCGCCCATTTCGGCGTAGAGTTCAGTCAACTCATTCAAGACCGTAAAATCGGGCCGCTGCTCCTGAAAATAGCCCATGCCAAGCACATGTAACAGCACGCCTTCCAGTGGCGCATTGCCAGTACGCTCGCCCTTACCAAGCAGGGTGCCATTAATCACAGAACAACCGGCTCGAATAGCGGCCAGACAGTTCGCCACAATCAGCCAGGTATCATTATGCGGATGGAATTCCAGATCTTCAGATTGTATGCCAAGCGTGCAAATTTCCTTAATAAGCCGGGGTACACTTCGAGGCAGAGCCACATCTTCATAGGGAAGACCCAGACCCATCGTATCGCAGACGCGAATCTTCGGGCGTAGCTCATTTCCATAAGGAGCCGCCAGTTCCTGTACTGCCTCGATAAAGGGCTTGATGAAGTCCATCGGAGCTCGTGTTGCGTCTTCCAGATGGAGGCGCGGGCGGATACCGGCCTCAAGCGTCAGCCGGACTGCTTCCAGATACGTCTGTGCTGCCTGATTGCGTCCACCGGGCTTGAACTTATGGAACGTATGATAATCAGAAGAGGAGGCCAGCATTCCGGTTTCACGAATGCCGAGACTCTGAATCAACGCGACATCTCTGGCAGTCGCACGAATCCAGGTAGTTGGTTCGATGGGTGCCCCCGCACGATACCGCTCTAGAGCACCTTCCAATGCCTTACGATCAGAAGGACGATAGACAAAAAACTCAGCCTGGCGAATCGCTTTTGATGCCCCGGAAAAACGGCACATAATATCGTAAATGCGCAGGCTCTGTTCGGTAGTCAAAGGAAGACCACCCTGCTGCCCATCACGGTGCGTCGTCTCAGTCATCCAGACGTCGGCAGGCAAAGTTGCCGGGCGTTCAGTCCAGACATAGGCAGGGAAGGCATCACGCGGAAAACTCTCAAGAAAGTACTCCGGTTGCTCCGGATCAGGAATAGTTCGCATCAACGCTGATCTCCTTTATCACAACATCATTGTCTATTTTTATCTCCCCTGCCAGCCACATCAACACGATCCATTACCTTTACTGTAGTGAATTGACATCAACCCTGTCAAGGTTGATAATACAGTCAATGTAAGATGGTTTCTCAGGAAGCGCTCTAGTGACGCCAACCTCGATCTATGCTATTTTCTTTGTAGAAGTTCTGACATTGCGGAAGAAGGGACAGGAAACGATGGTAGAAGGACGGCATTATTTGACAGCACGAGAGGTTGCCAGCACACTAGGTGTTAGCCTCGAAACAGTCTATGCATATGTGAGCCGAGGAAAATTGCGCCCGGTTCCGGAATCGGAACGTATTGGCTATTTTCGCGTGCTGGCCGCACGTGAAGGGCATAGCGAAGACTGGCTCAAAAAGCAGGTACAGAAGAGCAAGCTCTATCTCGCTGAGGACGTACAGCGCTTGCTTGATCGCAAATCGTATCGTAAAGACCCGATTCCTCTGACGAACGGAGCCATTCACTGGGGCACGCCTGTATTGGAGTCGGCATTGACCCAGATTACAGAGACCGGGCTGTATTATCGAGGACAGGATGTCGCGAAGCTGGCCGCCGAATGCAGTATTGAACAGGTCGCGGCACTGCTCTGGAGCGGAGAAAGTGCCAATGAGACTGAGATCTTTACCACACAGACAGCGCTCCCCCTGCAACACTACCTTGATACCATCAAACGAATGGGTGAAGAGCTGGCTCCACTGCAAAGATTGCAAATCGCGCTGGCACTGGCAATGAAGGATGATCTCGCTTCGTATGATCTCGATACCCAATCGCTCAATCTGATGCGTACAGGAGCGCGCATCTTGAAGCTGCTGGTTGCCGTTGCCACCGACAACAGCCAGATCACCGGCTCCCTTGCCGCCCATCTTCAGGAAACCTGGCGTCCCGATGCTCCGGCCACGCAGCAACTCTTCAATGCCGCACTTATTGCCAGTGCGGATCACGAGCTCAACGCCTCGTCATTTACAGCGCGTGTTGTGGCTTCAGCAGATGCTCAACCCTACCTTGTGGTTACGGCTGGATTGGCAGCCTTGCAGGGCTTCAAGCATGGAGGGAGTATTATGCTGGTTGAAAGCTTGCTACGTGAGATCGGGACAGAGCCACTGGCCCGCCAGGTTGTCGCCTCGCGTCTGAAACGGGGTGAATGTATTCCCGGTTTCGGCCATCGGCTCTATGCCAACGGTGATCCCCGAGGGGCGATTCTGCTGCATCAGCTTGAACAGGACTATCAGCATCACCCGGCGATGCGGCTGATCCACGCGACTATTGAGGCCGTCTATGCACTGACAGGGAAACGCCCGAGTCTGGATCTGGGGCTTGTTGCGTTAGCACATGTGCTGGGCCTGCCCGAAGGAAGCGCTCTGACGCTCTTTGCACTCGGTCGCACAGTTGGTTGGATCGGGCACGCGCTTGAACAATATCAAACGAAGCAGATCATTCGGCCCCGAGCGCGCTATGTAGGGGTATAAAAGGGGAATCCCATGCAAGCAAAAACCATTATGCGCCTGAGCGCTGCCCTGATTGCCGTAGGAACCATCCTCCTGATTATCATTGGGCTACTTCAACCAGCACAGAAAACCGGACTCCTTCCCACAACAGAGAGCAGGCAGGGAGATACTATCGTTGGCTCGAAGCCGGGAAATGCCGCGCCTAATTTTACCCTGCCTGCTTATACAGGCAAGAATATCAGCTTGAGCGATCTTCGTGGAAAAACCGTCATACTTAATTTTTGGAGCATGAGCTGTGCCAGTTGTCTGATCGAAATGCCAGATCTTCAACAGGCATATTATGAACTCAAAGAACACAGAAACGATATTGTGTTGCTTGGTGTCGAAGCTCGCGAAGATGACGCCAGCCAATTTCTTGAAAAGCGGCATCTTACCTTCCCAATCGTAAAAGACCAGGATGCCAGTGTCTGGCAGCGCTACAACATTCGGGGCATACCGACAACGTTCCTTCTCGATCGCAATGGCATTATCAAGCAGGTGCACGAGGGACCACTATCAGCAGATATGCTCAAAGCGCTTTTGCGACAACATGGCCTCTAGCGCTCTATTAGACTGGCAATGAGAGATAGCGCCGAACCGTTGTAAGCAGATCATCCAGAGCGACCGGTTTTGTCAGGTAGGCATGAGCCCCTAGCTCTCGCGCCCGCTTCTTATGTTTCTCTGAAGAGCGCGAGGTCAGCATCACTATCTTGACCTCGGCCAGCTCGGGATAGAGTTGCATCGTGTTCAGCACATCATACCCATTTAGATTGGGCATCTCGATATCCAGCAAAAAGACATCTGGAATATGCTCAAGCAACTGCTGAAGCGCTTCTAGCCCGTCACTGGCTTCCAGCACAACAAAACCCTCCCGTTTCAGCGCCTGTAGAAAGGTCTGGCGTTGCGACACCGAATCGTCCGCAATCAGCACAGTCGGCTGGCGTAACGGTTGCCCGACCGATGCATGTGGTTCCCCTCCATTGCGCCGCATAGAAACAGAGGACGCAATCAGCTTTGAGAGATCCAGGTGTAGCAAGACGCTCCCCTTGCCATCTTCTGCGGTTGCGCTGATACCCGGGCGCTGAAGATAGGGAGGTAAACGCTTCATCATCACATGCAGTATTCCAACAACCTCATCAACCTTCACGCCAACGCGCATATGTGAGCCGCCAACCTGCTCTAATATCAGCACCGTAGGCACACGCTTTTCCGCTTCTGTGGCAGCAGGAAGGGCTAGCAGATCATTCAAATAATAGGTGCGGTCCAGCGCTTCGCCCTTGCCATCAGAAACACGCTGTATCTGCGCAAGCGAGACCACCATATGTTGATCTCCGGCTCGTATCAGCAAACAGCGTTGCTTCCCACGCAAAACAGGGACACGCACCTGAAAGCTGATGCCACCAATATCATTACGCGACAGGGTGATTGAGCCGTGCAGACTCTGGATAGCGGGTTGAACGTGTTCCAGCGCCCCCCCATGAACACTCATAGAAAACCCAATTTCCAGCCAGATCTCACCGTTATGTGTTGAAGCATGCAAGCGGATTGAATGCTCCTTTTCGGAAACGGTGAGATCATCTTCCAGCACGCCAGCAAGGCAGGTATGCATCAGGTGAACCAACGGCTCAAACAGGGCCATCAGAATCTCATAATCAACTTCTAGCGTCTCCCCCTGTAGATCCAGGTGCACGCGATTCTGAAGCACCGGGTAGAGTCCAACAATCGTAGCCAGTCGATCAAAGAGTACGCGTAGCGGGGTCAACCGAAGCTGGTGGACGCTCTGCTGTGCCTGCTCCGATTGCTGCATATACTCCTGTAGAATTTGTTGTAGTCGAGCATAGGCCGTCTGTACTCGTGCGGTCGCAACCGAGACATCCATGATTGCTTCAGACAGTGACCGAAAGAGCAGATCTTTATCGGTATAGCGCTCAATGTCCAGCGTATCCCAGGTTTCAAGCTTCTCCAGTGGAACCTGTTGTTTGCTCTCAGTAGTCTCGGGTGCTCTGTTCTGTCGCATCTGTTTCATTTGTAAGATGCGGTTAATCAATGATGAGGAGGCCGAGAGTTCCTGTGCAGGATGAAGCGGGATCTCGTTAAACAGCAGGGTCGAAAGCGAAGGCTCAAGTCGGCGCAGACGCGTGCGAGCAGCCTGTAAGTCCTGTAGAGCAGACTGTACCTGTAATTGCGCGTTTTCCAGAGCTGAATGCAAGTCAACAACGCGATCAGCCTGCGCAATCAATTGACCAAGTCGTTCGTCCCAGAATCTTTGCTCGGGCTGTGGAAGCTGCGTCACGTCGTTTCGAGCTTCCGAAGAATGCGCTGCTTCAGGTGCTGGTTCTCCCCTGATGTTCAGTTCATCCAGGCGAGCAAGCAACTCGTGCAACGGAGTTTCGGGTTCCTGCCCGGCATTCATAATCTCCTCAACGGTCCGGGCGAGCGCTCCAGCAGCGGTATCGAGCACACCGAGGGCCTCGGCCCCGACGATTTCCCCCTTCAATACCCGTTCTGCCAGAAGCTCAGTCTGATCACCAATGGCGGAGAGGTGGGTGAAGCCAACCGCGCCAGATGTACCACGAATCTTATGTGCAGCTCGCTTGATAGCGTTCCAGCCCGACAGATCGGCAGGGTGGGCCAAAAGGTGTGTGAGAGCATGCTGTACCTTCGCCAGGTCTTCCACAACCTCCGAGACAAAAATAGTCAGGATATCGTCGTCATTTTCCCCCTCAGCAGGTGACGAAATCTCGTTCGCTCCAGTTGCAGAGGAGGGGAGCCGTGAATCATCCATCTCCTCAAACGCTCTCAGAACGGCCAGATCATCCTCGGTCAGGGTCTCCTCATGGGGATAATCAGAGTCTGGCTCGTCCTCCTGCCATCTTTCAAAATCCTCATACATGGTGATCCTGGCAGATTCCTGCACAATGCAGGAAAATGCCATCTTCCTCCTGCGCTCTATCGCTCAACCAGGTGTAGCGAGAAATACAATCGTTCGGGGCAGCATCTCCTTACAAGGCCTCAACATCTCTCATTCCTCCGCTCAGTTGCTGCACAATCTCGGGGAGAAGAGCACCTATATCCAGCAACAGGGTCTGCTCTTCCAGGAGTGTTTCAACGCCCCGCACCATCTTGAGGGCTGTGGGCGGAAGATGGTTGAAAGGCGTATCGGCGCCAGCAGGAAGAATCTGCTGAGCATCCAGCGTCAGCGCAACAACTGTAGAGACCAGGAAGCCAACCGAAAGCTGATCCTTCTGCACAACCAGAAGGGAACCATCACGCGCATCGCCAGATGCAGGTGCGCGCCAGAGATACATATTCAGGTCTACAACCGGGATCGTTTCGCCATGCCAGCTTATCAACCCGAGCAACCAGGGAGGAGAAAAAGGGAGTTGCGCGCAGGCAGGTAGGGGAAAAATGACCTCGCGCACAGGCTGTTGTGGAAGGATACAGGGGCCACGCCGAAGCGTGCACAACAGGTACTGCTGAGCAGCCGAGGGGACAGCAGTAGGAGAACTCTGCGCGGCCTCAGACGCCAGTTGCCAGAACTCCTCATCACTGATGTGCTCAAGGGAGTGAGCATAAAAACGAACGGGACCAATCCCGGAATCACTCTCCATACAAGAAACCTGTCACTATTTAGAAATAGGGGAACCTAGATGCGACTCAACAATAGCAACCACTTCTTGCGTTTTAAAGGGCTTGGTAATATAATCCTTAGCCCCGGCAAGGCGGCCTTTCAAGCGATCGATGACACCATCACGGCGTGAGAGCATCACAATGACAGTATTGGCAAACTGAGGTTTATTTTTCAGGCGACGAGCAACCTCATATCCATCTACTTTCGGGAGACCTATATCCAGCAGAACAAGATCAGGAACCTGTGCATCCGAATTGGTTGTTAGCCAGCGCATTGCATCGACACCATCATTGAAGCTGCACACCTGAAAGCCAGCGCGGCCCAGACATGTCTCAATGATCTTGCGCACCGTTGCGGAGTCATCTATAACCATTACCAGTTTATTGCTCATGCTAGTATCCTCTTTCTCTACAACCCATCTACCCACCAATTGTACCCAATTTACAGGCAAATACACAAGAGAAGAAAACGGCCAGATGGAGAGAAAGAAGGTTTCTTCCTCTCCAGCGGCTGTATCACTGAGTATCAACCAATCTCTAAAAGACACATTTTATAGTAAGGATGTTACCATAAGCGAGAGGCAAGTTTCAACCTATTCGACATAAAGAAATGCTTAAAATTACAGCATTTCTCAATCGTTCAGGAAAAGGGAATTCCGTGTAGAAACCGTTCAATCAGGCGAGTGCGATACTGCCGAGAGAAGTCAACAATATTCGATGGTCCCTCATCCTTCAGTCGTGATAGCTCCTCCTCCGCAAGCTGACGCAGCAAATCGGCATCCGAATTCCAGGCCATATCGTACATGATTTCAACCAGCTCATCATCTCCCCGCCGCTGCTCCAGGCGTTTCAGCCAGAAAGCAAAGAGGCGCTTCAGCCAGCCAGTTCGCTCCTCATCTGAGAGCAAAGGGCGAAAAGACGTGTCGTACCCAACCGAATTGCTGGCTTCACTGAGCAATGCCGCCAGAGACGGAATAAATTCATCAATGACCTCATCGAACAGACGGTCAATCTGGGTATTACGAGAAGACAACCGTGCATCCAGGATCAAAGCATAAAGTCCCAATGCATTATAATAATCGTAATGCACCGTACGCAGCTCTGCCTCATGCAGCAATTCTACCAGGTCAGCACGAAGCACTTTCAACGATTCTTTCTGTTCCAGGCGAACGGGATAATTGTCAATACGTTGTCGATAAGCGCCTAAATCCATTGGTGGCAATGAAGGGTGTTTCTGGGAAGGGATAATAATAACCTCATCATCATCCCAGGCATCAAGCGTTCTTTCCGCTTCCCAGGCATCCTCTTCCTGCGGTTGAGCATCCAGGGAATGCAGAGTTGCAGCCACTTCAGCTTGCAATTCAGGATGACGTGCAAGCAGTACTTCCAGTACATGAAGAAGCTGTTGTTTGCTTGCGTAATGTAAGCGGCTCCCTGGTTCGGGCTCCATAGCGCGACCTCCTGCGCCTCAAGTACATTGCACGGGAAGAACAATACTCATAATTAAATATACGAGAAAAAGGCAGAGATCGCTTTATTTTCCTTACAAAGGAGAGAGACAAGCACGTATTCACTACATTATTTCAGGGCATTGCTTCCCGCATCATGCACCACAGGAAGGGTGAAGCTAAAGGTGCTTCCTTTCTCAACCTTACTTTCGGCAAAAATCCGTCCGCCGTGAGCCTCAACAACCTGGCGGGCAATCGCCAGACCCAGCCCGGTTCCGCCACCGCCAGGCCCCATATAATTCGCTTTAGAACGCGCACGGTCCGCTTTATAGAAGCGCTCAAACACGCGTGGCAGCTCCTCTTCACGGATACCAACACCGGTATCGCGCACAAAGAAACGCTGCATATGCTGCTCCGCAAGCGGGTGCGTGCCAAGTACAATCTTGCCGCCAGAGGGCGTAAACTTGATCGCATTGTGTACAAGGTTGAACAGGACGCGCGTAATCAACTTGCTATCAGCGGCAACCAGCGTGTGGCCGTCTGTAATCTCAGTCAGCAAGCGTACCCGATGGCGCTGTGCCAGGGGGAGCATACGGGCCATTACTTCACGAACAAGCTGTTCGGCCTCCAGCGGTTCTATCATCATCGGAACCTGTCCCGATTCCAGCCGGGAAAGCTCTAAAATCTCAGCGACCAGACTGGAAAGGTAATGGATCTCGGTCTCGATTTTTTCAACAAACTCCTGTGCCCGCTCCGGATCTGTATCGATGACATCTTCAAGCGTCTCCGTCAGCAGGCGAACGGAGGTTAGAGGCGTGCGCAGTTCATGAGAGATGTTGGTCAGGAAATCACGCTGCGCTCGCTCGAGACGCCGAACTTCACTGATATCTTCAATGGTTAACAGGAAAAACTGATAGGGGGTCTTCTCTGAAGGGACGCCTGCCGCATGCACCATTGGAGTAACAGCTACTTTCCAGGAAATATTCTCTCCCTGAGGTTCAAGCAGCTCACGTACAGGAGCCGATTTTTCGATTCCTTCCTGCACAAGATCAAGCACGGCAGGTTCTTTCAAAAGCGAGGAAAGGCAGGCTCGCTCGGGCAAGCGAGTCAGCGAGCAAAAGTGTAGGGCAGGTTGATTGGCATATCGAATCGACAGTGATCGATCAACAACAAAGGCTGCCAGCGGCAGCGATTCCAGAAGATGAAGAAACATCTGACGATAGTTGATACGAGTGCTGTTGACCAAACGAATCACCATCCTTATTAAAACATGCAGTCACCTTTTTCTTGTGCCCTTTACAGTATAGCTATTCAAATCGTGAAGCGCAAACGGGAGCGCATTTCCCCCCAATGACAGAGCACGAGAAAGACAAAAAAAAGGAGGGTCACTTTCGTGACCCTCGGCTCCCCGAGTAGGATTCGAACCTACAACCCACCGGTTAACAGCCGGTTGCTCTACCGTTGAGCTATCGAGGAATGTCGCCTCTCGTTGACAGTTGGTAGTATATACTAATTGCATTGTTTAGTCAATAGTTTTTTTGGCCTTTTTCTGGCAAACAGAAAATTTTCCTCTGGATTTCCTCCCCCACCTCGCAACAGCAAGGGCTCAGAAAGGCCAGCAGCGGTCAGCAACGCGAAAAACAGGCAAGGACCTGCTATGGTCAATAGAGAGCAGAAGACTTTCTTTGTTTCTGATATTTTAATATCTTTTTACTTGACGCGAGAAAGAAAAGGCTTTATAAATGGTGGTTAGTGCATAAAACGCGAGGTTGAGATGCTATGGAACAACCAAACCGCCTGTTACGAATGGCGCGAATCAAAAAGAGCTGGACAGTTGAATTTGTCAGTCACAAAGTAGGGGTCAGTCCCAATACCTATACACGATGGGAAGCAGGCCGTCAGGTACCGCGTCACGCTTCTTTACGCGCACTATGCAGCGTCTTTGAGATGACCCCTGAAGAGCTCGGGTTTTCAGGCACATTACAGGCCCGAAAGAGTCAGGCCCGAATCGAAAAACAGCAGGGCTACAAACTGGAAGCGATTCGCCAAAAGCTGGAACACTGCTCCGCCACGATCGCGACAAGCTGGCAAACCTATCAGGAAGGCGGGCAAGCGGATCTTGAGCGCGTACTTCCGGGCTATCTTCTGCAACTGGGCGAAATCACCCTGTACCCCGGACCGGAACAGCAGCGAGCAGCCACACTGACAGCACAGCTCTATCAACTCCTCGCCTTGCTTCAACTGCAACACGGCGACTTTGTTTCGGCTCAGGCTCACGGCACCCAGGCGCTGGTGTACAGCCAGATTGCCAGAGACTGGAATCTCTATATTGCCTCGCAAATACATCTCGCCACCATCTTTACCACGCGCAAACGGATCGGTTCTGCCCTTGTCGCCTATAATGATGCGCTCCGGCTGATCAATATCACCAGAGACGCTATTTCACCCCTGCTTCATAGTCGTATTTTTGCCGGTCTGGCCGAAATTCAGGCAGCGATGGGCCGTGAAAAGGAAGCTATGCAATTCCTGCAACTGGCTGTCACCGTCTTTCCAGAGACCCCAGAGATGGACCCCGGCTACCCTTTTACCCGCTGTGACCGCACGATCCTGTTTCTCTATCAGGGATTGGTTCTGTTGCGTCTTGGCAAGCCCCGCCTTGCCTGGAAAGCCTTTGAACAAATTGACGGTATCCAGCCCGCGCCTGCACCGCGAGTGCGAGCGGAATTTCTACGCCACCGGGCCTATACCTCTATCATGCTTGGCAACATGATTCAAAGCTGTATTTATCTGGAAGCGGCCGCCAGAGCAGCGCAACACATTAATAGCGAGCTTGCTTTCAGCGAATGCTACACGCTTTACGAACATATGCTTGCTCTCTGGGGAAAAGAAACACGGGTTCGCCTGCTTGCCCACCTTTTTCAGCATTGAGCCAGAAGGGAAGAGTGTTTCACGTGAAACATTTCACCATTACGCGCCAGACGTCTCCATTGCATGCGTGATCGAAAAGTATGTTTCACGTGAAACACCGGAGAGTTTCACGCGGTTATGCCTGCTCTTCCTGAGCCACAGGAGCCGCGTGAAGCAACAGCCAGAACAGGAACATTAGCAGAGAGGTAACGACCGTAAAGGGCATCAATATCCAGAGACCAAAGTACTGTGAAATCGTACCGACCAACCAGGGGAAGAGCGCCGCCCCCATACTTCCCAGGCTGGTCAAGAAGCCCACTGCGCTCGGTAAAAGCTGGTGTGGAGCAAACTTCGGCATGATGGCAATCACGATCGGGAACATCGGAGCCAGACTGAATCCAGTCAGAAAGAAGCCAAAGATGGCGATCGTCTGCACCGGAACCAGCCAGAGGATCAGCAACCCGAGGATCGTTCCAGCAAGGCAATATATCACCATATTCTTTGGTCCAGTATATTCGGTCAGCTTCCCCAGTATCAGCCGTCCAATCGCAAGACCGAGCCAGTAGCCACTAACAACCGGACCCATCAGAACGGGATCCCCATGTCGCTCTTTCGTTAAAAAGCTATACCCCCAGGAACCAAGCGTAACCTCGGTACCGACATAGAATAACAGGAAACCAGCCGCCAGCCAGACACTCTTCATACTCAGTGTGGCCTTGAGCAGCCCGCGTCCACTCCCACGCTCGCTCTGTTCCTGATTCCCGCCCGCGATTCTCTGTTTACGGAAGGTCCAGCCCATACCGAACAGAGCGATCAGCCCGAGAATCAGCCAGAGAGCGTACGCGGAGTTCCAGCCAAAGCGAAGGGCAAGCACGCCGGTGGCGATGTTTGGCCCGAGCCAGGCACCAACGCCGTAAAAGAAGTGAAAATAATTCAGTAAGACTGTGCTTCGCGGGAGCATCGCCATAAGGGTATTCAACCCCGCGTCCAGCAGCGCAATCCCAAATCCAAGCATCAGGTAGAGCGGCAACAGGACATAAAACCAGGGTGGAGCCAGGCAGAGCGCCAGAAAGCTGGCACAAAAAATGAGGCAACCGAATAATAACGCACGTTCTTTGCCAAAGCGAGCAACCAGCAATCCATTGTTGAAAGAAGCAAGCAAATACCCGAATGTGCTGAACAGAAACAGCAGGCTGATAGTTGCATTGTTGGCCTGATAATGCGCGCTGATGTTGGGAAGCAACACCCCCAGCGCACCATCATTCACCCCAACCATAAAGATAGTATAGAATGCGACGGCGACAAAAATGCGATAAAAATGCGGGGTATGCACTTCTTGTGATCGGACAGTTTTTTCACCAGTGGGCATGGAACCTTCTTTCCAGGATGAGAAAGCAAAAGCGGCCTATAATACCTGAGCATAATCTACCAGGAATAACCTATCAAGGAACGCCTGCAATACGAGATGACAATATCATACGCACAGCACTGTTTCCTTGACCCCGGCACTAAAACGCAATATAATGCATAACCAAGATAATACACGCAAATATCGACATTTGTCAACGAAATCATCTGCGCCATTTGGAAGGATCAAAGGATCTACCACTGTCCATAGAGGGGCAGATCAGAGACGTATGTGCGGGGTAAGAACACTGTGTTAAAAGAAGAGAGACAGCAACGTATTCTGGAAATGCTGCATCAGGACGGAAGCGTGCTTGCCAGCGAGCTCAGTGACGTTCTCTCCGTTTCCGAAGATACCATCCGAAGAGATTTAAGAGATCTTTTTGAAGCAGGGCTGATTCAACGTGTTCACGGCGGAGCCGTGTTGCGTGCGCCCCGCTTACGCTATAGTGAGCGTGTACAGCAAACCATTCAGGGAAAAACAGCCATAGCCCGAGCCGCCATACAGCTTTTACGAGACGGACAAGTTATTCTTATGGATGGAGGAACAACAACCTTACAGGTAGCTCGCTCCATCCCCTATACGCTCCACGCAACAGTGATTACCAACAGCCCGGCCATCGCGATGGAGCTTGCCGAGCATCCAAATGTAGACATGATTCTTCTGGGCGGGCCGCTCTTAAAATCAACGCAGACAACAGCAGGCATAGAGACAGTAGAGGCGCTGCGTTCCTATCAGGCCGACATCTGCCTGCTTGGCATCTGTGGGCTGCACGTAGAGGCAGGTATCTCCACGACAGAGCGTGAGGAGCTCTATATTAAAAAGGTCATGATCGAACGATCCGCCGAAGTGGTCGCACTTGCTTCAGCAGAGAAGCTCAATTCCTCAACGCCCTACATTGTCGGACCGCTCAAATTGTTGACGCATCTTGTAACCGAAGCCTCCGTGCCAGAAGAAGTCTTAATGCCCTTTCGCTATCTGGGAATCACAACGATCAAAGCAGAGCCCACAGAAACCGCAAACGAGAAGATCCGAGCCTGAAAGGAAGCATTTACCCAAAGTACGCCTTTCATCTGCTAACTTGAGCCGGGACAAGAGTCAAATCAGGCAGAGCTTCGGTAGCAGCCCTCGTATACCGGCAGCCGTACGCAGATTGCCCCAGACCATCATTTTCCCGGTGGCCAGAGCGCGGCGCATGCTTATCTGTGCAGTGATATACAACAGGAATGCATGCGCACCGGGAAACCAGAGCGAGAGCGCCGGATGAGCAAGGCTTCCTTTCCCCACACGGGCCTGCTCATCAAATAGAAGGAACCAGTGCCCACCAGCCGGGCCACCAATATGCCAGTTCACGCCCCCTTGAACATCGGGAAAGAGTTCTCGTCGATAGACAACCGGCATGATCGCGAAGAGGCGCAGGATATTCCGTTGAAGGTAGTCCGAAGGATATTCGTTCCAGAGCGGTTTTGCCCCTATAGCCTTTGACAATAAAGCCGTATGAAGGAGCGCGGGATGAATAATCTGTAACGCCAACAGTTCAGCGACAACAGGAAAGCGTCCAGCAAAATGCAGGGGAGCTGACTGCAAAAATTCCTCGGCCCGTAAGTGCGGTATAATTGCTGCCGTACGCTGCAAAGCGCTGAGAAACGAATGGAGTAATAACTGAGGCATGGTCACCTGAGCGCCATCAACATCAGATTGAACAGGAACCGGGAGTTCAACATTTCCCTCCGACAACGGCTCACCGGTTAACGCCTTTTCAAGCGCTTCAAGATAGAGTTCGGCAGCAGTGCTGACATGGACCAGCGCATCAAAAAGCGTCCAGCCCTCTTTTGAAGGCCGGTGTACCCAGGATCTGGGGGTAATTGTTGCAAAAAAATCAATTAAGTCATTCTGTAAACGCTCTAGATCAGCCAGCAGAATTTCAGGAAAGAACGCCGGTTCTCTCTGTAGAGCAAGCGTTCCAGGACTCTTCATCATTCCGAATTCCCTTCCACCATCAAAAAGTGTTCAAAGCCCATAAGAAAGATGAAAATAGAGAGATTTCAGGTACGATAGGCGATGCTCAAGCCCTTGCCAACCGGAAGCACAAGGTGCTCAAAATCGGACAGGGCCGCAATAGCCTGAAGATAGCCAGCGATTTCCTCGGGATGGGAAAGGACATTATCAGCGCAGAGCATCACATCCCGCTCAAGGTGTGGGAGGAGTAGCGAGAGTTGAGCAGGAGCGCTGAAACGATCAGCGTCAAAAAAGACAAAATCAAACGGTCCTTCCAGATCCCTGATAACCTCGGTCGCATCGCCACAAAGCAATGTCACCTGCTCACGAAGCCCCGCCTGCCGTAAATGGGCATCAGCCAGCATATGCTTTTGCGCCTCTCGATCAATGCTGAGTATATGCCCCTGCTCTCCAGCAGCCCAGGCAAGCCAGATCGTGCTATAGCCAGCCGAGGTCCCGACCTCTAGAATGCGTTTACGCTTGCTGCTCCGAATCAACAGGCTGAGTACCTGCGCTGTTTCAGGTTCCAACAACAGCATTTTTTCACGGCGTTCCTGCGTGCGAGCATCATGTTGCTGTCCCTCTTCATAGATATGGCGCAACAATAGTTGGAGTTCCTGCGGCATACTCGTTTGCATTGCTTACTTTCTTTCTCCTCCTCAGATCTTCCTTGTGCGTAGCCCATCCCTTCATCTTTTCAGACGAACAGAATAAGTAGATGAAATATCTATTGGTGAAAGATGAGAAAAACAACCTTTGCAGACTATAATACGACATTTCCAGATAGCTGACAACAGACCCGACGCTCCAACTGAATCGCCCGCTAACTCAACAATGAACATGTTCTCCTTCTATGCTTGCCTGCCAGCTTAACACATGTTCTATAAGCTTCTATTTTTGCTACTTTGTTTTCTTATTTTTTGACAATTTCTCTCTGATAAGACATTATATAAACAAGAATAGCTTATTTTACCAGAAAAGCGAAGGACAAATAGCAATAGATGTAGACATAACAGGTCATATGAACAGCAACAACTCTTTTTAAGAGCAAATCCAGAGGGAGAGACCATGTTCACAGCCTCCGACATTACACAATATGGCAAAGTAGCCATTATAGATAGAGATAATCCAGTTGAAATGACACGTCAGACACTCCAGAATAAGCTGATCAACACCTATCTACTTCATGCGGCAGAAAACACCTCAATGCTGCTCCCAACGACCGGGCGTATTCTCGATATCCCCTGTGGAGGGGGAGCCTGCACGCTGGATATGGCATTTGCCTATCCCGATTTTGATGTGATTGGCATTGATAGCCACAAAAGGCAGATAGACTATGCACATGCCCAGGTCCAGGATCTGGATAACATAGACTTTGTGCAGATGGATATTCGAGAGGGACTCGACTTTCCGGATGCCTATTTCTGTCTGGTTCATATGCGCTTCCTTGCATCTTTTGTGCAGGACGAAGAATGGCCATTTGTGCTAAGCGAGTGTCATCGTGTACTACAAAACGACTCGTTCATATGCATGATTGAATGTGACCCATGCCGCACCAGCAGCCCTGCACTGGAACAGCTAAGCGCCTATTATGCCGAAACATTGCAGAAAAAAGGGCTTCGCTGTACACCGGTCGGAACGCCACACCAGCTAGGAAAGCCATTGGATATCGCCTCACTCCTACAGGAGAGCGGCTTCACCATTCTTTCGCAGACAGTCTATCCCCTCAACTTTTCGGTAGGAACAGCGGCACATAACGGGATGTTACAGAACATAGCCGCCTTCTTACAGCTTATCCAGCCATTTCTGACGAAGAACGGCACAGTCAGTCAAACGAGATTCGATAACCTGTATCAGCAGGCGCTACAGGAAATGGTCGCGACCACATTCACCGGACAGTGGGATATTCGTGTTGTGACCGGCCAAAAAAAAGCAAGTTTCGCACAAGCAGCTTGCTCATGCGAAACTCAGCCCTCCCGGGAGCCTAGCCCTTTATGACATCTATCGTCTTGCGCACAATCTCGACAAAGTCGGGTTTGAGACTTGCGCCACCGACCAGTGCTCCATCAATATCGGGATGGGCAATGAACTCAGCAATATTCTCAGAAGTGACGCTGCCACCGTAGAGAATACGTACCGCGTCTCCGGCCTCTGTGCCGTACATTTCGGAATATTGTTCACGAATAAAGTGAACAACAAGTCCCGCCTGCTCCGCCGTTGCAGCTTTACCGGTCCCAATCGCCCAGATTGGTTCATAGGCAATCACAGCTCGTGCAGCCTGCTCAGGGGTAAAACCGGCCAGGCTACCCTGTATCTGAGTTCGGATTACCTCCTGTGTTGAGCCCGACTCGAACTGTTCCAGATTTTCCCCAATGCAGATAATCGGTCGCAGTCGGTGGGCGAAAGCGGCACGAGCTTTCTTATTTACCAGTTCATCTGTTTCACCGAAATAGGTTCTGCGCTCAGAGTGGCCCAGGATCACGCTAGTACAGAGTTCCTTTACCATTGCAGGAGCGATCTCACCGGTAAAAGCGCCCTTCTCTTCGTAGTACATATTCTGTGCCCCCAGTTCGATACGCGGGGCAGGCATTGCATCTACGACCTCGCGCACGGAGCTCAGCGAGATAGCTGGAGGACAGAGAAGACACAGAATTCTCGGATACGAGCGCATCAACTGGCCCAGAGAAGGCATGATCTCCATCGTAAATTCAGATGCCTTCTGCGGACCATAATTCATTTTCCAGTTTCCTGCAATAATGGCAGTACGAGATGTAGGCATACGGAACTCTCCTCTTCGCTTTTATTTATCCTGTAGGGCTGCCACGCCGGGAAGGGTACGGCCTTCCAGAAATTCCAGAGAAGCGCCGCCACCGGTCGAGACATGGGACATCTTATCTGCCGCCCCGGCCTGCTCAACAGCAGCCGCGGAGTCTCCGCCGCCAATAATTGTCGTTGCGCCCTGTGCAGTTCGCTCAGCAAGAATAGTGCACATCGCGTTTGTGCCTTTGGCAAACGCTGGCATTTCAGCCACCCCGAGCGTTCCATTCCAGACAATCGTTTGAGCTTCAGCCAGCGACTTGCGGAACCGATCCACCGTCTCAGGTCCGATATCCAGAATGCGCCAACCAGCAGGAACCGCGTCGAAGGAGACCACCTTATGATTCGCGTCAGGGGCAAAGCGATCAGCGATCACGACATCGACAGGCAGAAGGAATTCAACACCTTTCTCCCGTGCCTGTTGGATCAAAGAGCCCGCCACATCGAGCTTGCTTTCCTCAAAAAGAGAGTCGCCGATCTCATATCCCTGAGCTTTCAGGAAAGTATTCGCCATACCGCCACCGATCAGAATACCATCGGCAAGCGTTAGCAGACGCTCCAGAACCGCGATTTTATCGGAGACCTTCGCGCCACCAATAATAGCCTTGAAAGGGCGCTTCGGATTTTCAAGCGCAGCGCCGAGATAGTTGATTTCCTTCTCCATAAGGAAACCCGCAACGCCCGGCAGATAGTGGGTTACTCCTTCAGTCGAAGCGTGGGCCCGATGGGCGGTCCCGAAAGCATCATTGACATAGAGCTCTCCGAGGGACGCAAGCTGTTTCGCGAACGCAGGATCATTCTTCTCTTCCTCTTTATGGAAGCGAAGGTTTTCGAGCAGAAGGACCTGACCCGGCTGTAGCGCTTTTGCTTTCGCCTCGACGTCTGGTCCGACACAATCATCAGCCGTCTCCACTGGCCGCTTGAGCAGTTCACTCAGGCGCTGCGCCACTGGCTTCATGCGCATACTTTCGACAACCTGCCCTTTCGGGCGGCCAAGATGCGACATCAGCACCACGGCTGCCCCCCTATCAAGCAAGTAGTTGATAGTGGGCAGCGCGGCGACAATGCGCGTGTCATCAGTAATGTGCAGATCTGAATCCAGTGGTACATTAAAATCTACCCGGACCAGAACCCGCTTGCTGGTTACATCAACATCGCGTATCGTCTTTTTATTCATGGTTTAGATACCCTTTTGACCAACGAAGTTCGCCAGGTCAGCCACGCGGCAAGAGTAGCCCCACTCATTATCATACCAGGCAATGACCTTGACCATTTTCTCACCAAGAACCATCGTCAACGAGCTATCAACAATTGAGGAACGCGAATCGCCCCGGAAGTCGCTGGAAACCAGAGGCTCATCAGTGTAACCGAGAATGCCCTTCAGCGGACCCGCGGCTGCTTCCTTGAAGGCATTGTTTACGGCCTCTTTAGTAACAGGCTTGGTTGTGGTAGCAACGAAGTCGACAACGGAAACGGTCATTGTTGGTACGCGCAGAGACATACCGTCGAAGCGGCCCTTCAACTCGGGGATAACCAGAGCCAGAGCGCGGGCTGCACCAGTAGTGGTTGGAATGATATTGGAAGCAGCGGCACGGGCACGGCGCAGATCCTTATGCACAACATCAAGGATACGCTGGTCATTAGTGTACGAGTGGATGGTATTCATCAGGCCGTACTCGATCCCAAAGTTGTCAAACAACACTTTGGCAGCCGGGGCCAGACAGTTCGTGGTACAGGAAGCATTAGAGATAATATGATGCTTCGAGGGATCGTACATGTTGTCATTGACCCCAAGCACGATTGTGATATCTTCACCTTTCGCCGGTGCAGAAATAACGACTTTCTTTGCACCGCCACGCAGGTGAGCAGCCGCCTTTTCCGCGTCGGTAAACAGGCCAGTGGACTCAATCACAAGATCGACCCCCATATCACCCCAGGGGATCTGAGCCGGATCTTTCTGGGCAGTGACGGTGATTTTCTTGCCATCGACGATCAGGTAATTTTCTCCTGCCTCAACTTCACCTTTGAAATGCCCGTAGGTGGAATCATAGCGCAGCAGATGAGCATTCGTCTTTGTATCTGTCAGGTCGTTAATTGCGACAACTTCGATTTCTTCGGGGTGACGCTCCAGCATCGCCTTGAATGACTGGCGCCCGATACGTCCAAAACCATTGATACCTACACGAAGAGCCATACAACTGTTCTCCTTTATAGCGTAATATATTTGGACAGGTTACACGCCGAATACACAGGTGCGATCCAGCGACAGCAAGTGTTCTACTCCTGGCACATGGTACCCGGTCCTCACAGGCAGCAACACACAATGTACCAATGACGGTAGAGGCAAGAGCATGCAGAGACATACCACTCCCTTGCCAGCCTTTTTCCGCCAGTCCGCTTGCAGAATCGCATCTCCATGCAAGAAGTGAGGTCAAAGATAGTGTACCTGGAAAACCAAAGCACACACTTTCATTTCTCCTCACGCGTGGAGTGCTCTTCTCGCTTCAGCTCTGCCTGCGCTAAGTGATAAGGGCTTGAACAGGAACAGCAGGTCTTTCACAGGTAGAAGTATGCCTTTTTATCAGGAAGGACCGCAATGCACACACAGAATACGCGGCAGCCTGATAGATATGCAGAGATGACCTTGATTACAGTCCTGCTGTGCAGTATCTGAAAAAGCCTGATACCTACGAGCATATGGCATAGCATATCACCCGTAACAGCGTATCATCTAATCCATGATGAATCAAGATGTAGACGACGTAAGCTGTAGGCCCGCTTCAGACTATGATCTACCTGTGACAGGCATCGTGGACTGTTCAACCGGGAGGAAGCCTATTGAAAAGCGCACATATTGATCGGTATATCCGAAACCAGATCCCGGTACGCCTGCTATGCCCGTCTTTTCAAAGAACGAAAATGCATCTTCACCCGGAGCAAATTTACTCCAGTTGTAAACGGTTGCATCATCATCGAGATAGATTGCTTCAAAGAGCCGCTGCTGCTGATTGATTGTCTCTAATTGCTCGATGAAGCGACGGCGGCGTAGCCGATAGAATCTGCGCAGTTTCTCGTTAAGCCAGGGGCGTTCCTGGATTAACCTGTAATAGGCCATATAACGGAGCTGCCATTCACCGGGAAGGGATGCCGTGCTGTTCGTCCAACAAGCCGCGATAGCATTCGCAAGCTGTTTACTTCCAGCCGTGACCCAGCCAAAACGCTCCCCGGTTAACGTGTTTGTCTTGGAGAGGCTGCTGACAAAGATCGTATGTTGCAGGATATCCTCTGGAATAAAGGTTGCCATACGCGCCTGATCTTCCTGCGGGGGCGCGGTCCCAATATACGCCAGATCAGCCAATATTAATATATCTCTTCCTTGAGACCGGTAACGGCGCAGTACAGCATGCAATGCATTAAGTTCGTCTGCGTTAAACGCAAAAGCTGTCGGGTTATTTGAGATGGTCAGATAGACAAGCTTGATATCAGGATGAGCCTGAAGAGCCTGGTCCAGCTCAGCAGCAGACAACTTAAAGCGATTTTCCTCACGCGTCTGAATCCGATAGAGCTCATAACCATACGAGCGGGCCTGCCATTCTGGGACACCAAAGCCCGGCTCAGGGAAAAGGATACCATATCCAGATGAGTCTTGAGAACGATATGTCAGGGCCAGACCGCGCAGGACTTTATCAATCCCATCCATAGCGCCAAGACTGAGGTAAAGCTGTTCATAAGAGACAGGCAATCCCCACAGGGTTTGCATATCCCGGGCAAGCCAGGAACGCAAGAGAGGATTTCCAGTTCCATAAATATCGTAAATGCGGGGGTCAAAGTTGTGCTCTAACAAGAGCCGCTCGCACTCCATCATCTGGTTGCGCAGCCAGAGATAGGTTTCGCCAGTTGCAGTATAGCCACAAGGGAGCGTTTCACCCGGGAGTGCAACCCCCAGTTCATCCGCAAGCAAACGGTAATCGCCAGAACCGCCAGGTTCACCCTCACACTCAGTAACCAGCCGTAAATTGATATCTCCGATTGTACGGTTGACTATTTCTGCCTGGATCACTTCTTCGGAAATATGCTGTTTTCGGCATGCCTGTTCCAGTTCCGTCACAATACGCGCCATAATGCGAATAGGCCCGGGGCCGTCTTGCAAAAGTGGTCGATAATGAGCAATAAGCTGGCTGCGTAGCTGACGTAGAATCGCGTACTGGTCGCCTGAGGCTGAAGCGGCGGGCGAGTCTACATGAGTATTGCGGGTCATCACCTAGTAACTCCCTTCCAAGTGCGTGCGCTTACAGGGCGCATCTCGTATATAAGCCCTTGTCTCCGTTGACAATGCTACCGTTACAAGTGTAACACATGCTATCACTGAACAGCAAGAAGCCAGAGAGGCATAGAGAACAGATACAGTACCTGTATGCCTTGTGTTTCCCCTTCGATATGTTTCCTTACACCGATAACCCCTGCCGCTGTTTTCTCTTCTATAAGACTATACATCTACAGGTTCTCTCTCCATGCTCGGATGCTCAGCAACCGTATCCCTTCAGAAGCAAACTCCGGTAAGCGCTCTGACTGGCTTTTCGCCTGGATACCACTATAATAAAAGATAGATATTTTTTCACGCTTTCGCAGATCCTGCTCGCACTATCTGCCAGGATCAGACTTGTTTCGCGTGAAACGAAAGAGAGAGATGATGCTAGAAGGAAAACGCGTCGTTATTACCGGTGCCGGTCGCGGTATAGGGAAAACGCTGGCTCTGCGCTTTGCTGAACAGGGAGCCCATGTCGTGGTACACTACGCGCATTCTGAGCAGCATGCCCGGGACGTTGTTGAGGCAATTCAGCACATCGGTGGACAAGCAACCATGCTATACGCTGATCTCAGCAACCCGGAGCACATTCGTCAACTGGTGCTTCAGGCTCAACATGCGTTCGGCCCTATAGATGTCTGGGTCAATAACGCTGGCGTCAGCGTCAATTCCGCAGAGGTTCGAGGACTGAGCGAGCTCGACCTTTTTCAGCGGATTATGGATGTCGATGTCCGCGGAACCTGGCTCTGTTGCCGCGAACTACAACAGAGACATACGCTGACCGAGCAAGGCTGCATCATTAATATCGGCTATGATGGCGCATTGAAAGGCGACCCCGGCTTGCCTAACCAGTTCTACGCTATGAGCAAGGGCGCGATTATTGCTCTGACGCGCTGTCTGGCCGTTGAGTTCGCTCCCCATATACGCGTCAATTGTATCGCTCCTGGCTTCATTGAAAACGAATGGGCACAACAGAAAGCCGGTCAATCGTTTCGGAAAAAAATCACCGAACAAATTCCTCTTCAACGGTGGGGGACAGCCGATGATATCGCAGGAGCGGCCTTATTCCTTGCCTCTTCAGCCGCCGCCTATATTACTGGACAGATCATCGTCGTCAATGGAGGCCGAGTGATGTATTGAATGTTTCACGTGAAACATTGCCGAGGGCTTTTCGCTCTCTCTTTCATGTACGGCGATCCAGATGTTGCAACCCTCATCACGCCGGGTGAAACTCTTCAATGTCTGATCAGATGAAAGGAAGAGAGAATGTTTCACGTGAAACACTGTCAGCTCCGTAAAAGAGATTCTGGACATCGTGAATTGGCAGAAATGTTTCACGTGAAACAGGCATATAGTAGCCAGGCGAGAGGAGATCAAAACAACAGGGTTCATATGAGATTGATGTGGATCCGCTCTGTTTTTTCGCGCTTCGCTTGCATACCTGGCCTGCCCTTGCCACATGCTCCTCAGTGTTTCACGTGAAACATTCCTGCCCTGACAACAGTTCCAGGGAAAAACCTGGATTCTCAAAACGTTTTATGGGAAACTCTATCAGCTCACCACCAGGAGCCTGGACATAGAACAGGGAATGCGTCGCAGTGTTTCACGTGAAACATTCCCTCACTATTGGAGGCAGGCACATCAAGCTATGCTCGAATATTTTATCGGGCAACTCTGCTTTAACAGAGCACGAGTTCACCTCTCTGTGAAATAGTGTTTCACGTGAAACACTTCAAAAGTAAAGAAGGACGTAAAGAGATAGTAATAGGAGAATAGCATGAGCGTTTTACATGGAACATCAGACAACCATAATCATGAATAAGATGGTGGTCATCGAGATTATGCGTTTCACGTGAAACACTCCCTTACCTTTATCCCCAACCAGACGGTAGCAGCGATTGAGGGCTATTTCATGTAAAGCCTGTCCCGATTACACATCTGAGAGACGGTGCTACTGTTTCACGTGAAACACTGCGCCATAATCATAGCTTTCAGGATATAGAACGATCAGAATACTAAACCGCTGTTTATAAAGCAGAGCCAATATCCGAGAGAAAGTCCAGCCGTTTCACGTGAAACACTCTCTTCCATATTCGCTCAGTGGAGCATAATCCAGAGATACCGGAGGTTTTCTGTGGGATACTCTACTGCTCCACTTCTATTAAACCCGATTGCACACATCCATCCACGGAGATTGTTTCACGTGAAACGTTTCTTGATCCTTTGGAGAACAAGACAGGGAAAATCAGCCAGTCGTTTCGCGTGAAAGGACTTCTCTATCGAACGGAGGATCGCATTATTTTCAGAACACCCTTCACAGAAGCAGCGAGCGAAAACAGGAAGATACGAGGGAAGGTGTTTCACAGAAGCGGGCCAGGGTGCTCTGTCTTCAGACGAGAGAGGAATAGCCTGCTGCAACGGCCTCAGAAGCATCTCAAAGAGAGAACAGTAGATGATCCTCTCAAACCATGATAATTGCTTCAAAATAATTGACACGCTCTTCCTCGAATGGTACCGTGCAACAGCATGTAGCAAGAGCCATTTGCGCATTAAACTGACACACGCTTCAAACGGAGAACGAGGCACGAGTCACTTATCCCTGATGTCTCGGACAAGGAAGCCAAAGTAGCCCCCTGTAAAGAGAGGCTAAGGTGCGGTGGAGTCCAGACACAAGCTTCCACCTTCAGAAGGAGGTGATTAACGTGAAACAATGGGGGAGGCACGAGACACAAGGTCCCGATGGGCCAAAGCTTCATGTTTCACGTGAAACATCTCCATCCAGAAGCATAGTCACAGGAGCAAGCAGTGATCGTACTCCCATACTGTTTCACGTGAAACACTACCCGCTTCAGCAAGTCGCTTATCGAAGAAAAATGTTTCACGTGAAACAGACTTTGTATTTCTTTCCTAAATATCGGCAAAGGCGCCTTCTCGAACAGCGTCTGCAAGCTTTGCGATATCTGGGGCCAGAACGCGATCATGTTCAAGCATCGACACACGCTCACGCACTCGGGCATACGCGATTTGCACCCCGGCCCCGGGTTTTAACGGCTTACGGAAATCCAGCATTTGAGCGGAACACATTAACTCAATGGCAACAACCTGCTGTGTAAGCTCAATTAAGCGCAACAGCTTATGGGCGCTGGTCACCCCCATACTGACAAAATCCTCCATCCCGGCAGAGGTAGGAATGGAATCAATGCTCGCAGGATGAGCCAGGATCTTGATCTCGTTGACGAGAGCTGCCGCAGCATATTGAGCAATCATAAATCCTGAGTTTAGCCCCGGGTCCGGTGCCAGGAACAGAGGAGCGCCGTCTTTATCCCAGTCATGCGGCCCCATCAGATTATAGATTCGGCGCTCAGAGAAACTTGCCAGTTGAGCAAGCGCGATAGCCAGCGTGTCCAGAGCGAGCGCAAGAGGCTGACCGTGGAAATTCCCGCCACTTAAGACATCTCCCTCCTCTGGGAAGACAAGCGGATTATCCGTCACCGAGGACAGTTCCCGTTCAAAGATGGTACGACAATAGGTTAGTGCGTCGCGAACTGCACCCAGCACCTGAGGTGAACAGCGAAGGGTATAGGGGTCCTGAACCCGTGAGCAGTTAGCATGGCTTAACACAATCTCGCTATCGCGCAGAAGATGCCGAAGATGAGCCGCTGTTTCCTGCTGTCCTACCTGTCCACGGCGTCGATGAATCCGCTCGTCAAAAGGAATATGACTTCCCATCAACCCCTCGATGCTCATCGCACAGGCAACTTCAGCAGTACGTAAAAGGGCCTCAGCATCGACTATAGTCAATACAGCAATTGCCTCCATCAAATGGGTACCATTAATTAAGGCCAGTCCCTCCTTCGCCTGCAAATGAAGTGGCGAAAGTTGCGCCTGCTGCAAAGCCTCTGCTCCACTCATCTGCTGTCCGTTATACCAGGCCTCTCCTTCCCCGATAAGAACCAGTGCTAAATGGGCAAGCGGAGCCAGATCGCCACTTGCTCCCACAGAACCACGAGAGGGAATCACAGGAACAATATCTGCATTGAGCAGAGAGACAAGCTGCTGTACCACAGCAACGCGCACACCCGAATTGCCGCGCGCCAGACTTGCCGCAAGCAGGAACATCATTGCGCGCACAACTTCCTTACTGAGTGGCTCACCCACACCAGCAGCATGACTTCGTAACAGATTATGTTGAAGATCAACCAGTTGATCTTGTGGAATGCGTACACTGCTGAGATGTCCAAAACCGGTTGTGATGCCATAGATCTTCCGTCCCTCAGCAGCCACCTGATCGATTACAGCACGAGCCGCCTGGATTCGTTGAATCGCCTGCTCGCTGAGCGACACCGGAGCAAAATAGCGCGCAACCGCATGCACATCCTCTATTTTTAGCGCCTCCCCATCAATCACACGCATAGTCTGATCAATATGCTTCTCATGATGGAAGTCTGCGTCATGGTAAACAGTTGATGCTGTACGCTTCGTCATAGAAGAAATTTCCTTTCTGGCATCATTGCCAATAGAGTAGAATGACGATGGCCAGAAGCAAATCAGAGTCACTTCCAGCAAACACTATTACAATAGCACGTTTCGGCCTCTTTGTGTGCGCTTCTAAGCAACCATCGAGAAACCAGCTCCCCTATTCACTTCCAGCATAGGCCAGTTCGTCAAAAAGAGGAGAAACATAGTCGGTGCGGAGAGAGAGTGTTTCACGTGAAACACTCTCTCTCCGGAGAACTATTTTATCGGGGAGCAACGTCCGAATGTTTCACGCGCAACAGTCCCGGATCAGAATTGATGCTACGCCCTTCCTTCATGCACGGAATTTGACCGTTTCACGTGAAACAATCCCTCCTCTATGGGAAGTTGTTTACCAGAATACAAAGGGCGAATGGTTCACACGAAAGATCCGCAGTCTGAAAGGGCTACTTCTTCCTTTAGGGGAAAGAGAGTTTTGTTTCACGTGAAACACTTTTCTTCATGAAGAGATTTGCCAGGGATTTCTGGTTTCCTTGATGTTTCACGTGGAACATTCCCCCTTAATAAGGAAAACCGCTTTCCGGAGCGCAAGGTCCGAATGTTTCACGTGAAACACAGAGACCTGCATTCTGGCAACCTCTTTTCCCTGATAGAGGAGTGTTTCACGTGAAACACTCTCCGCTTTAAGGCCTTTCTTCAAAAGCACGGATCAGTTCTCCCGTTTCACGTGAAACACTCTTTCGAAGGAGGAGCTATTCACAAGGGCAAAAGGTGTAGCGTTCCACGTGAAACAAATTACACTTCTGCACTAACCGCTTCAAAGGGCAGCCTCGGGATGTTTCACGTGAAACGGAGCTACTTTGGCATCAGCACCGAGTGTATCAGATTCACTCCGAAGTGGTACCCAATCTCATGATAATCCTGAATGGACCACAGAGCTAGCTCGCAGCGTTTCCCGACCTCGATACTGCCAATCTGATCGTGTAAGGCCAGAGCGCGCGCTCCATTAATCGTTGTGGCGGTCAGTGCCTCTTCCAGAGACATACCCATAGCCGACATTGCCAGACCAAGCATCATCTGCATATTCTCGCAATAGGAGGTGCCGGGATTGAAGTCCGTAGCCAGCGCCACATGTAAGCCTCGATCCAGAAAACGGCGCGCGGACGGATACGGAGTGCGCAGTGTATAAGAACAGCCCGGCAGCAATGTCGCGACGACTCCGGCTTCGCGCATCGCATCCAGATCCTCATCAGTAGCAAAGTCCAGATGATCGGCAGAAGTAGCACCGAGTTCTGCCGCAAGACGAGCGCCGCCGCCGGGTGTCAGTTGATCGGCATGCACTTTTAATTGATAGCCCAATTCTTTTGCACGCGTCAGAATACGACGGCATTCTTCGACAGTAAAAGCCTCGCGTTCACAGAACACGTCGCAAAAACGAGATAGATGAACAAAGGCAGGTAGCATTTCCTCAACAATCAGATCGACATAGCGTTGTCGTTGTCCGCGATATTCAGGAGGAACGCTATGAGCTCCCAGAAAAGTAGGAACCACGCGAATACTGTCCAGAGAAGACAAGCTCTCCTGCCAGGTGGCGTTCAGGCTATTGATGACGCGTAAACAGGTTTCCTCAGTCTCCTTACTCAAGCCATAGCCAGTTTTTACCTCTACCGTCGTTGTACCGTGCTGACGCACAGAAGCCAGACGTGCCAGAGCGGACTGCTGTAGTTCCTCCTCACTCGCCTCTCGGGTCGCCTGCATTGTTGTTAAAATACCGCGTCCCTGAGCCAGCAACTCCCCATAGCTGACCCCGGCACGGCGCAGATGGAATTCCTCAGAGCGATCTCCAGCAAAAACCAGATGAGTATGGGAATCCACAAAACCCGGTGTAATCACGGCTCCCCGGGCATCAATCAAAGTAATACCGTTGCTATCCTCGGGATTATCCGCAACAAAGTGCGGCTCATTCACTCCTTCCTGCCCTATCCAGACAATTGATCCTTTATGGACAGCGATAACCGCTTGCTCAAGGACCTGTAGAGGGCCACTCGCTCCCTCTATAGGAGCTTGCGCCACCGTGACCAATTGCTTGATATTGCGAATAACGGTGCTGGCAAGAATAGTTGTAGGCGGTTTCTGATATGGATCGACCGGTTGAACTTCGTCTGTCATTCTCCCTGATTCCTCCTGCTTCTCTCTTTATATCTAACGCCATTTCCCCACGGAGAGCCCGAAACAGGCATTCCCCAGGAGTAACAAGGGGAAAGGCGCGCGGAACACGTGTATGTATACCTTGCCTGCGCCTGATAAAACCTATCAGACGCTATAGTATACCATGCTACTCCGCTCCCCTTGCCCTCAGTAAACGGATTTGTTACACTGTGAAAGAACATATTCTTTTCCAGGGATTCCAACACCATAAACAGTCTTCAGCTCAATGAGAGCCATGAGACCTCTCCCTCTTGCTCAAAGGGAAGGGGAAAGAAAACGTGTGGTGCCGGGATACCTTACCAGGAGTGCTCACTATGCGAGCGATTGATGACAGTAGTCCCAAGTATGCGGCGGTGCTACGCATCTTACAGATCTATAAACAATTGCCGGAAAGCGATGTAGCCCGCATGCTGCATGACTTCTATCTCATCACCGATGATTTTCGTGAAATGGAAGACCAGGGCCTACTGACCCTCTCGTTTATAGGTGACGAATATATACTCGCGCCGACTCTCCTGGGAAAGCTCTGGCTAGAGCAGTATCAAAGCGAGTCGAGCGAGACTACCGGGGAGAAATAATATATGGCATACGAAGAACAGGAAGCGGCTTTGCCCTATACAACAATTTCAACAGAACAGGCAAAGCAGATGATCGAAACCGGCGCTCACGTTGTGGACGTACGTGAACCGGAGGAATGGCAGAGCGGCCATATTGCACAGGCTCAACTTGTACCTATCAATAGCAAGGGGATTTATCTGTTCGGGAAAGCCCTGGAGGAACTTCATTTACCGACAGACAAAGAGGTGATTTTTGTGTGTCGGTCAGGCCATCGCAGCTCGATCGCCTCAGAAATTGCGTCGTTGCTTGGTTTCCAGAAAGTCTACAATCTGGCAAATGGCATGATTGGCTGGCTCGATCACCGCTACCCGGTTGAGCGCTAAAAACAAACAAATCGAGATACCCTTGTTCAAAGCTAGCATAGGCTAGCTTATTTCTTGAGAGGAGATGGTTACTTATGTCTCTACTGGAAGGCAAAAAAGCCCTTATTTTTGGCATCGCGAATCATCGCTCTATTGGATGGGCAATCGCACAGTCTCTCGCGTCTCAAGGTGCCCAGCTTGCTTTCACCTATCAGGATCGCATGGAAAAGTATGTCAAAGAGCTCGCAGCAAAGATTCCCGGCACCGTTACTTTTCCCTGTGATGTCCAATATGATGATCAGATCGATGAGGCATTCGCAAAGACAGCCGAAGTCTTTAATGGTGAACTGGATATTCTGGTTCACTCGGTTGCCTTCGCTCCCGCCTCCGAACTCGAAAATCCATTTGTGCAGACAACCCGCGCAGGCTTCCACACCGCTCTGGATATCAGCGCTTACTCTCTGATCGCTTTAGCACGTCGTGCCGCCCCCATGATGCAGGCTCGCGGTGGCGGCAGCATCGTTTCACTCACCTATCTGGCAAGTGAACGCGTGATGCCGAAATATAATGTGATGGCTGTCGCGAAAGCCGCTCTTGAGTGCAGCACTCGCTATCTGGCTTACGAGTTGGGCGAACACAATATTCGCGTCAATGCCATTTCTGCAGGCCCTCTCAACACGCTGGCAGCTCGCGGTATCTCCGGTTTCACCGGCTTCCGCAATCAGGCCGCGCAGGTCGCACCACTTCGCCGCAATATCGAGCAAAGCGAAGTTGGTGATACGGCGCTCTTCCTGTGCAGTGATTTGGCTCGAGGCATCACTGGCGAGGTTCTCTTCGTTGATGCAGGCTACAATATTATGGGCGCTTAAAATCGATATACCATTTCTGCCGGGCCTTCTCTACAAGGACCCGGCCTTTTCTTATCCAGTTCCATAAAACAACTCTCCGTTTCACGTGAAACAATGCAGGAATTTGAGGGCTGCATGTTTCACATGAAACACACCCTTTACAAATGCTTCTCTCGATCTCCGACTTCAAAACGGTCTCCTCTGCGTTGCACGTGAAACAGTCCTGTAGGATAAAGCACAAACCAATTCCACCCATCTGGCAGCACCCGCCTTTGCAGTATCAATCTCAGTTCTCTGTTTCATGTGAAACAATAGATTGCTGAAAAAAAGCATTGCCCTGGACGCGTTTCACGTGAAACACTGTATGCCTATGGAAGCAGTGCCGATGGATTGAGCTTTCAGTCCGTGTGCTTCTAGAAGAGGAACCAGCAGGCAAGCACTGCTTTCGATGCAGAGGTACTGTTCCATGTGAAACAATATATGCCCCCTTATGGCAAGAGCGAAGGAAATGTTTCACGTGAAACGCTTCCTCAATCTCTCCAGGTGAAAGCTAACCTCGCTGTTTCACGTGAAACAGTCTGATAGGCCGGAAAGCAGCAACGTTCCCTTTTATCCGGGGCCTGAAAGCGTTCAGGATCGCGCGCCTTTTTGGAGGCAAGCACTGATCAGCAGTAATCAGCGGCATTTTTCAGAGGTGAATGTTTCACGTGAAACAAAGAGAGCGTGGCCTGATATGGATAGAGGCCCGGTTCAACCCGGGATTGTTTCACGTGAAACACTGAATTCTACATCTCATCCGAAGCCCCCGGAGTCCCATAGATGCATATATTCTGCTCCCAAAAGAGCGAGCGCGCAAACCCTCGATGAGGATGTTTCACGTGAAACAGTGATACTCTCTATTTCCTTGAGCAGAGAGCAATCGTTTCGCGTGAAACAGTTCGTCGTTATAAAGAGCCACAGCAACAGGAGGTATATCCAGCAACAATGTTTCACGTGAAACAGCAATGCGATTTCTTCCAGCCCTGGTGTTTCACGTGAAACGCTCCGCTCAGAAACCAGGTTACGCTGACAAGGACGCAACAAAAAAGAAGAGCCAACCTCTTTTCAAGAACAAGAGATTGGCTCTCAATACATATTTTACTGCTCAACGTGGTGTGGCGGGGGCGGAGTATGCGGAGCAGGTTCACCACAAACTCCACAGAAACGAGCCTCCGGCCGATTACTATGCCCACAGGGCCAGACACTCAACCCGGCACTCGAACTCGCTGGTTGTTGCTTTGGCACAGGCTGCGCCATTGGGCTATTTGGCTGCGACTGCTGAGGAACCGGAGCACGCCGCACAGTAACCTCATCAGCGATCGAAGATGGAGCCGGGGACGGAGGAGCTCCAAACGCATACATACTATTATCAAACTGAGATGGCGCTTGCTGCTGGCCAGGTTGCGGCACCGGAGCATAGCGCTGGAACTGATTATACTGGCCCTGAGGGGGCGCGTTCACAAAACCAGTTGAATAGGGTGCTCCACCAGCGAAAGGAGCAGGCTGCACCTTTCGTCGGTTGCCACTTCGGATCACCAGGTATGCCAGAACGATACAGAGCAGCGCAACAAATGCGATGACAGCAATCGTGATAGCAAGCGTAATCGGTGAAGAGAGGAGTGCCGGCACAGGTTGATTCTGATTGGTCGTCGGCACCTTCTCAGTAGCAGCCTGCTTTTCTGTATAGTCCTGGTACGACTTGATTGCCTTAAAATCAGGGTACTTCTTTTCAATCTGGTTGAACAGATCAAGCGCCTTATGCCAGTGTCCGGCCTCATTCGAGGCGTAGGCATTCATCGCATCACTCCACAGCTTTTGCAGTGACCCCGGTTTAGTATCAAGACCAAGCTGTTCCACCCATTCGCGTGCATAGTTACTGGTTTGCAGGAAGCTTGTATTTCCGCGGCCGCCGCTATCTAGCCCGAAGCTGACAATCCCGACAACGGTTCCTTTGCTATCCAGAGCAGGACCGCCACTATCTCCATGCTCAACATTGCCCCCGACCTGAATCAAGCGTGTGCCATTATTCGTTGTCTTGATCGAAGAAACAGTAATCTTATTGACTGAAGAAGTCAACATATTTGTTGGCGTATCGCTTACATCGCCATTGCCAGGAAAACCAATGATGGTGAGATTATCTTGCTGCTGTACCGATGAAGAATCACCGAGCTGTATATGAGGAGTATCGGTAAACGCGGCGTGAATGATCGCCATGTCCTTGTCTTCAATCGAGCTCTCCTTATATACCTTATCAACAGGTTTCTGTACAAAATCGGGCAGTTCACGGAACGAAGATGCATCTAACGGACCGGTATAATCTGTGCTCAGGAAAACAACGCTCTCCGTCTTGGTGATATCGATTGCCCCTCTCAGTTGCCCACTCTTCAACTGGTTTTCAACATCTTCGGCGGTGGTTCCCTTTTCTCCATGTTCATTCAAGTAAAGCGCGATGTCAGGCGCGGCCACCTGATAAAAGTAGAGAGCGAGCGAATCATCTTTTGGAGGATTGATAACATGGTCTGCGGTAAGAATATCGCCTTGAGAGGAGATAAAGGTTCCACTTCCCAGAGCGCTCCCCGCATAATTCGAGCCAACAGCATTTTCGCTTGTGCTGCTTCCTTGAGGGAATTTCACCGTTTCGCCTGACTTCATTCGCACAGTAACAGTAGCAAAAATAGTGGTTGCAATACGCACTACTGCGGGTTTTGCGATTACAACCGCTCTGACCTCGGGATCTTCGACATTTCCTCCCGGTCTTCCTTCGGCTTTCGCGGTTGCCGTGATGAATGTATTGCTCAAGAGCAGGGCCAGGAGAACAGTAAAGGTCATCCCTAGTACCACGATTCGATTCATCCTGTACAGGGAAGAAGAGGCATTTTGCGCAATTTTCTCTTGATTCATAACTGATAATTCCTATCCTAAGGCGTATTCATGGATAGAAAGGTGCCGCCAATTGTATTATAGCTTGTTACGAATAGAATACAGAAGAAATACGTTTCGTTCAAAGCCCAGGTTACAATAGACGCGAAAACAGGCCGTTCTCAAACAAGCCGTCCAGTTTGCACCTTCTTCGTACGAGGACTTACTGCTGTTTTTCTGTACAAGCACCAAATGACAAACAGCAAGAACCCGAAATTACTATAAACCAGTACCCTGGATACAACCCTCTATACCCTGAAAAAGACCCTGAGGACTATTCGCCTCGGCTCAATATCCATCTTCAGCAAAGGGGGTTCAAGTAAACAGCATTCCGATGAGCACCCTCTTCCCAGCTCTCACAACATCAATAACCGGCCTCGGCGCCGATTCATCAGCGCACCCATCGAAAAGGCCTGCCTCATCCACTCAGGAAGAGAAGATGCAGAGAGACGGATACTGTTTCTCTATGTTCTACGATTCCAGCAGGATTTTATCGTCAGCAATGGCTTCTGCTATAACTCCTACCCAGTATTTTCTTATTGTAGCCTCCCAAAAGAGACAAACCGCATTCCTTTCATATATTATGAGCCTGCTTGCGTGCCCGACGCTATGAGCTACGCCACAACCTGAAACAATACGCTCAACTTCCATACCTGTTGAATCTCTGCGCTTCTGTTCTCATGGACAGGTGTTATTATAGCATAATAGCGCATATTCATTCTCTATTCCGTTGGATCTCCAGATAGTATGCTGTACGTCACTTTTTTGAACCTATGAAACCGTTTTACATGTCTCTTCCGTATTTACTACAGATCATAAAAAGCAGGATCATTTATCAAAGAGTCTTCATAAACAAACAATTCTCATATAGAACAGAGATGAGGAGCAGGGAATATGCAATTGTGGAAAAAAAGAAATGTTTCCTTTCTCTTGCTGGCACTTATGGTCTTCCTTCTAGCGGCCTGTGCCCCTCAAGAAGGCAATACCCAAACGACTCAAACAGCAAATGAAACTCCGCTGGAAGCGATCCAGAAAAGCGTTGAAGCAATGAAACAGCTCAAATCTGCTCATCTGGAGTTGCAGGCAAATAATCAGGTCAAGAACCCAATACAACAGACGCCGCAGAGCATGCCGACCACCGCTCAGACACAGGATATCACAATTCAGGTCAAAGGAAACGGTGACGTCAGCATGCCCGATCAGGCTAAAATCAACTATACGCTCTCAAGCGGAAAGCAGAATGCGCAGCTTGTCCAGATCATGAAAGGCAATAAGGTCTACATTCAGAACCAGCAGGGCAAATGGTATGTCCTGGATAAAGAGGTCCTGATGCAGCAAGCAGGCATTCCTGGCGGCCCATACCAGCTCGATCAGCAAAGCATGCTCGGGCTTTTACAACACGCGAAAATCAAAGATCAAGGTATTCAGTCGCTTCGTGGCGAGAACATGCGTCATATCTCCGCTGATCTGGACAAAGAGGCCTTCAAAGAGTTACTGCGCAACAGCCCGCAACTGAAGGGCTACTTTGGTCAGCAGGATATTGAAACAGTGATCGATAAAACAAAATCCTTCAACTCAACAGTTGATGTCTGGATCGATCAGAACAAACATTATGTGCGTCGTACCGAAATGAAGGTCAATATGGCCCTTGATCCGTCTGCCATCTCCAACCAATCAACCCAGAAAGGTGATATTACATCGACCTCCGATCTGGTAATAGATCTCAGCAAGTTCGACGAACCAGTGACCATCACACCTCCCGAGCAAGCAACGCCAACAAATAACCTTCAGGAGGTACTGGGAATTCCCCAGGAGCCACAACAGTAAAACCACTTGAGAGGCTGATCAAAACAGCCTCTCCATTTCTTTGTATCCGCACCTCTCAATGCAGCTTCTCAAACCACTGTATTGCCCCCTTCATTGTCCAACATCCTCCCCCGGGTAAGACAAGATATCAGCCAAAAATCCTACTCCCAGACACGTGAAAAGACGCATGCACAATGAACAGTCCGGGAAAACTCTGTCACTCATCTCCGCTCTGAATAGGCGTTTCTTGCTCAACATGTTTACACAGAGAAAAGTGCGATGGTGCTGCATCATTAATCATTCCTGGCACTATTATGGCTCTTGCAATCACACAGAGAAGGGGGAACAAGCCAAAATGGATGCTCATCTACAAATCCCCCTGATCGTGACCACAATGTCGCAATGAATATTTTGCACAAAGCCTTGCAGGGTACCGGCAGAAGGGAACCAACAAGCGACAGGACCATGAAACGCCTCTGGACTCCCTGGCCTCTCCTCACTGTCTCATGAGAGGCAGATGAGCAAGCCTGCCTGGTAAAGGAAGCATTTTCTCTGCTTCAGCCAGGGGCGTCAAATTACATGCAGTATTACCAGAATCTGCATACAACAGTGATACAGAATCACGGCGAAAGCTAGTAACGACAGCACCACATGAACACAACGCCAGCGCCTCATCAGTCGCTCAGCATGCCTCATACGCCGTAACGAACTAAGCAGGGAAGCTCGCTTACGCAGGATCTCACGTACTCGCTGAAAATCCTGGTGTTCAACCGGAGCAACAGCAACTGTACGCTGCGCGTCTCTCTGACCGCGCAGAGCCAACCGGCAAAAAGATTTGAAAGCCTCCGATTTGCCTGCACAGAGGCGCTCCACTGCCTCTGTAAGCTCCTGGACCCGTTCCTCAACAGTTGGCGCAATCCCAACTCCATTTGTTCCGGCCTCACGGACAATACGCCCCGTGTAGAACATATCTAGCAGCTTACCAAGTACACCACTCAGCACCAGCACAAAGAGCGCCAGAAGCGCCCCCGGGCCCGCATACGCACGTAAGAGGTCACTCCACTGCACCAGGAAAGCATGGGTAATACCGGCAAAATCACTATGCATCAGGGCAACAAGAAGCGTCGTCGTGCCCAATCCAATATGCATCCAGAGCCAACTCTGCACCTTTCCTGGCAATGCCCGCAACAAGCGCCGCCGTAACGAATAGGAAGCCGCAAAGAGAATCAGCACCAGCGTCACAAAACCAAACGAACGCAGCGGCTCCTGTGCCAAATTAGTGACAGGCTGTGTATATTTCACATACAGGTAACCACCGAGGACCCCCCCATAGATACCAATACCGCACAGCAGCCAGAGCCATTTCATTCGTGAATCGGGTACGCCCCAGAGGCGAACTCGTTTCGTTGATTGTGAAGATCGTAAAAGCATTGAAAAGCGTTTGCCCCCCTCTTCTACCGTGCTTTCCGGCTCAAAATATCCTCAGTTGATCCAAAGAATGTAACAGGGTTCACACGGATCGCTGCGCCAGTCGGGCAGGCCTGAATACAGGCCTGATTCTCATACCCGGCACAAAGATCACACTTCACTGCGACCTTCTTCCGCATTTCCTCGCTCAGGTCTCGGGGTTTCTGCACATCAAACGGCCCCGGTGCAACTCGCTGCTGAAGTACCGGCAAAGTACGACGCCCCCGCTCTTTGCCCCCACGCAAGAAGAACGAGCTAAAGCGTTGCCAGAGATTTTCCCCCTGTTGCGGTTTCTCCTCTACATCCACAATAGAAATGCAGTGATATGGACACCGTTCTGCACAGATACCACAGCCGATGCAGCTTTCAGTAATATAGATTTCTCCGGTTGGCGAACGCGCAATCCCGGCGCGGCTACACAACATGCAAACGGGATCCAGGCATTGGCGACAGACCGAAGCGATGCTCAGGTTACCGACTACCTTTCCTTTGCGGTTCATGCGCGAGTGACCATGCCTGCGCGCACAGGCCTCCTCACACTCGTTACAATGGATACACTTATCAAGGTCGATCACCAGAACATCTGTGCCCTCGATAACGCCATCACTGACGAGCGTATGGAGCCCATGTCGTGCCGCTTTATCGGTCTCGATTGCAAAGCTCAGAGCGCTGCCAAATGGCTCAAAAACAGCACTGTATGCAGCCACCTTTGATTCTTTGTACAGTTGCATCTGCTCCTGAAAACGTTGTCGCACCTCTGGATAGCGACGAAGAAATTGCAACAGCACAGAACGAGGGAGCTCAGCCGCAGTGGTCCGAGTCATTGCAGAGACAGAAACCGCCTGCTTATCACCTAACATATCCAACCCGCCAGCGAAATAATCGCCACATTGCCGATAAGCTATTACCCGTTCTCCTGCCCCCTTTTCAGCAGCTTTCAGCATAGTACGACGAGAGACTTTCACAAAACCATCCAGGAGAATATGAAGCGATTCGCGGGAAGGACGAGCGTCAGGGTCCTCGCTGAATAAGCTTTCCCCTCGCTCATAGTGCTTGATGATCATCCTGGTAGCCAGGGCGTGGATCTCGTGGGCAGGCACGCCCTCAAATAAGGGCAAGCGCAGCAGAATAGTTTCGGTTAGACGAGCAGCGTAAAGGCCCTCGAAATAATGCTGAACGGCAGGAACCAGTTCCATCAGACGCTGGATGACCTGTTCGGGAACCTCCAACATAATGCAATTTCGCTTGGTCCGGACAGAGAAAGAGCGAGGTTGACCACTAAACAGGCTCTGTTCACCAATGTACTCGCCCCGCCGAACGATCGCAAGCGATATCTCCTTCCCGGCAGCATCGTGGGTGAATAGCTCCACCGCTCCTGCAAGCAAAAGATAGAGGGTATTACCAAAGGTACCTTCTTGCACCAGGAGTTCATCAGAGGAAAAAACGTGCAGCGTCGATGCCGCAACCAGATGGAGCAAATAGTTGTCGGGAACCGCCGATGCATCCCGAAGTGCAGGTTGCTCACGAAGCCGCCTGAGCAATAATGGGATATTCCACCCCTGGGGCAAATTGCTGAGAATATGTGCGGTATCAGCCTTTTCATCCCAGGAAGACCCCAGACGCTGCTTCAAGGACAACATTAATAAGTCACGATGATCCCCGACAGGGCAAACAGGCACACAGGAACCACACATCACGCACTCATGGATAAAGCGGGCAACCAACGGAGGAATCTCATCGCCTATGGTCGCCTGATTGAGCTCAGCAATGGTCATTTTGTTGGAAAGAGGAACCGGACATGCCTGCATACAGCGATCACAGCCGATACACATGTCTATCTCAAAACGGATCTCATCCGTTGTCAGCGCTCGAAGATCCTTGCGGTGCGCTAACCCAATTGGCAGAGCGGACGTTTTTGTCATTGCCAGCTCCTTATACGGTAAGAGTTTTGCTACAACTGGCACAGAAGCGAGCAAACCGCGTATTCGCAATTCCACAATGAGGGCAAATAAGTAGTTCAGGTACAGGCAGTTGTCCGGTCACGGCCTTGATTTGTACGGTCGGGGAAGCTTCTGTCAGGAAATGGGCCGCACGCATCCCCCTTCCACCGGTGAGCTTGCCTTGTTGCACGGGTTCCACAGCCTGCTGATCTTTCCAGGATTGACGGAAAATAAACCGGGTATTACTGCCAAAGCTCAACACATCTCTATCTTTCAAAATATAAGCAGCACCTACAGGTAAGCGCTGACCGTTCACAAAAGTACCGTTAGTGCTCTCAAGATCCTTCAACAAGTAGACCCCATTTGCGAAGCGAATTTCAGCATGAAAGCGAGAGATCGTCCCGCGATCGATCATCAGCGTAACATCAGGCTCTCTCCCAACAACAAAGGCTTCTTTCTGGCTCAGATAGAGCTTCTCCGTGTCCACAATATCGGCAACCTCACCTTGAGCAACAAGCCATGCAGTGAGTGGAGACGAAGCGGATCGAGTATCCCGCTCTGGCACTGGCATCAGCGAAGCTGTCTGCCCATGCTTGCGCTTCTCCTCCCGCTTTCGAGCAGGTGCAAACAGTGGCGGAACCCCCTGCTGATCCAGCCAGTCCCCCAGACGAAAATCAGCAGAGAAAATCTGATCTTGCACAGGCGAGAGATCAACTCGGTGATCCATTGCCCGCTTGATATCCATGATTCCCTTGCGATTGCCTATGGCCAGGACGCCAAGCGGAAGCCCTTGTTGCAGTAAGAGCTTACGATATTCGCCGGCTTTGGGCTCTGCCAGCACCTCCTGTACGCCTTGCGTCCGCGCCAGCCTGGTTACACCTATTGCCGCGAACTCGACTCCATAAAGAAACGATGCATAGTAGTACGTGTCAGAGAGCGCCACATCAGAACGTCCAAGCATGCTCAATGCTGCGACCCGTGCCTGCTGCAAAGCGGGATACCATTGAGCAAGGATACGAGCGCGCCCGGTCGAAGCATCAATAATCTCAACAACATCACCGGCAGCATAGATGTCAGGGGCTCCCGTCTGCATTCGCGCGTTCACCCGCACCCCCTTACCACACGCGATACCACTTTGCCTGATCCATTCACAGTTTGCCTCAAAGCCGTTCGCAACAATGACCAGCTCACAGGAAATAGGTGTGCTCCTGGCAAGCTCAACCCCTGTCACACGACCACGCCGCCCCTTGATCTCAACAATGTCTTCTTCCAGGCGTACATTCACACCATCGCGCCTCTCTCTTTGCAAAATCAGGTCAGAGGCCGTTGCATCCAACATATCAGGCCACAGCAGAGAGCTCGGGAGTATGTGTGTTACCGTAATCTTGCGTTTCCGCAGCGCTTCTACCGTATCTATTGCCAGTGGATCACTCCCGTACACAACAGCATGCCTGACTTTCTCCAGACGGCGGAGAATAGACTGATAGTCGTCGATAGAGTACAGGGTTGCGACCCCTTCAAGCTCATTTCCAGCGCAGGTCAGACGTGTCGGATGTGCTCCACAAGCCAGTAAGAGCTTTTGATAGCCTATCTCACTCCCATTATCAAGCACAACCCGATGCTGTGCGGGCTTTACCCGGACGACACACCCCTGCTGTAGCTCAATCTGGCGCTCTTGATAAAAGGCGTCAGAATGCATAAAGAGCTTCTCTTCAGAGAGCGTTCCCCGCAGATAATCTTTCAGGGCAGGACGATAGTAAGTCGGTCGGATGTCTTCCGAGAGTATAGCAATCGAGGCGGTAGGATCTTCCCTGTGGAGTACCTCAGCGGCGGTTATGCCGGCAATGCCGTTGCCAATGATCAGATAAAGAGGCCCACCATACTCAAGCATTATATCCCTCCTGACCTGACAGAATCAGGACCGTATGAGGATGACACCATTTGTTCAATCTCATCTGCTCCGTCGACATATATCACTACTTCATCCGGATCTCTTGAAGGTCCTGCTGGCTACGCTCACTGCCCAAAATGCGGTATGTTGAAACACTCTGTTATGTTCTCTATCATAGCAGAGTATAGAGATGGACCGAAGAAATTGCAGAAGAGATATTACCCATTTCCTACAAAACCGCCAGAAAGTACGCTATCTCAACCATTATAACAGGAGGTATCAGGTTTTTACGGAAGCGATCCAGGAAGTTCCCGTCTTCAGGGGGGAGGGGAATGGGTCTCCCTTGTGAGGGAAGAGCACATGCCAATCTCTTCATACTGCTTGACACACCTATCCTTTATTGAGAGGATTGAAGGCATAAAAACGGTCATCACCGCCAAACTCAAACTCCAGCCAACGAAAGAGCAATTTATCGCTTTGCGAGCGCCCCAACTGGCCTGCGAGGTCGCTGATCCCACACCGCAGAGCATAGAGCAGGTGGTCGGGATGGATGCAGGCATTCGCTCTCTGGCGGTGAGTAGCCCCATACGGGTACAAGCACCTTCCATTCGGGCAAGCGGGTCAGGGCCAAAGCCAACCATTGCGCAAGACTGAGAAAGCATCTGCAACAGAAAGACACTCGTTCAGCAACGCGTCGCCTGGTGGCGATCTCTGGACAAGAGAGACGGTTGATACAGGACACCAAGCATGTCGTTTCCAAACGCATCACCCAGCGGCTTCCACGCAGCCTGATCGGACTGGAACAGCTCACCGATATTGGTGAGCGAGCCTTCCGTAAGAAGGGCAAGCACACCAGTCAGAAGCAGCGCACAGCCAAACGCGGTTTTCTCACAGTGGTCGTTTGCCCAGTTGCGGAGCCTGATCGCCTCCAAAGCGCTCAGACAGGGGAGCCTGGCAATCACGGTCGACGCTGCTTCCACTTTCTGCCTTCTTATGCATATAAATAGCATATGTATTGTTTTTATGCAATAATACATCTGAGAATATTGAGAATGATTTTCGGTGATTACAGCACAGAGCAGAGAACGATAGTATATATCGAGATGATATATACAGAAAATCAACTCCATTGTGGATATGTGGAGAAAAATTGTGGATAACTTTCATTTAGAAGGCGTGATAGGCGTAATACCATAGGAGAAGAGCATATATCAGAACAATAGATCGGTGAAAGCAACATAGTCGAGAGCGGATACAACTTTTCCTCCAACCTTTTCCATAAAGGCAACCTGACTTCTCTTGCCAGTGAAAGCCATTCGTTCAGAATGGGGATGAAAAAGGATGCGACCGGAAGAGATCGCATCCTCGAATTCTTGCTTATCGGGTAACAATCGAGTACCAATAGAACGCAGCAACCTTTCCCCCTATAGGTTGCCCTGACTTCCATAAAATCTGCCAGCCTCTTAATCCAGGTAATCTTTCAGCTTGCGGCTGCGGCTCGGGTGACGCAGCTTTCGCAGAGCCTTTGCTTCAATCTGGCGAATTCGTTCACGCGTTACATGAAACTCCTTCCCGACCTCTTCCAGCGTGCGGCTGCGACCATCGTCGAGACCGAAACGTAACTGCAAGACCTTGCGTTCACGATCGGTCAGGCTTTCCAGCACATCCTCAACCTGCTCCTTAAGCAATTGATGGCTCGCGGCATCAGCAGGAGCCAGAGCAGTATGATCCTCGATGAAATCACCCAGGTGGCTATCATCCTCCTCACCGATAGGCGTTTCCAGGCTGACAGGCTCCTGACTCACCTTGATAATCTCGCGAACCTTTTCCGCGCTGATATCCATCTGAGCGGCGATTTCCTCGGAGGTCGGTTCACGCCCGAGATCTTGTAGCAGGCGTCGACTAATACGGATCAGGCGGTTGATTGTCTCAACCATATGAACGGGAATACGAATAGTACGAGCTTGATCGGCGATCGCACGGGTGATGGCCTGGCGAATCCACCAGGTAGCATAGGTGCTGAACTTAAAGCCCTTCGCATAATCGAACTTCTCGACAGCGCGGATCAGGCCAATATTCCCCTCCTGGATAAGATCCAGCAGGTTCATACCACGGCCAATATACTTCTTAGCCACGCTTACGACCAGGCGCAGGTTTGCTTCAGTCAAGCGTTTTTGGGCCTCTTCGCCTTCAATGATGATACGCTGTACAGGATTGGGCTTCAGGCGCTCAGCTTTCCCGCGCTCCATCAACTGAGCGAGGCGCACTTCCTCATCGGCGGTCAGCAAGGGCACACGGCCGATCTCGCGCAAGTACATGCGCACGGGATCGTCCAGGCTGCTTTCAAAATCTGTAACGCCGATGCTAAAGCCGTCTTGCAGGTCTTCCCACTTGGGGTCAGCCAGGATCTCGGCATCAACATCAACAACGTCTTCTGGGCCGGGCTCCCAGTCCGCTGGCGGCTCTTTGGTTGGGTCCAGGGCATCCATAGGCTCTTCGTCCTGTAATTTAAACAGGTCAAAAGGCTCAGCATCATCGAGAGCGTTAATCTGATTGCCGCCGACGGTAGCATGAGCGGAATGACCGATCTCATCAATATCTACATCCAATAAACCATCATCAAATGGTTCAATATCCAACATATTCCCCAATGACCCCGAATTTACATGCCCATTGTGTACTCGATCCATAACATCTTGTTCCCGATTCACCATTCTGGCATCCCCCTTCAGAAAACAGGCTTACAAGAATAAAAGCAAAAGATAGATTTTCCTGCTTCCTGGTCCATATTCTATTTAGAAAATTAGTCCATCCTGACCGGGAGTGTAAAGGCTCCCAGAAAACCTCTCTAAATTCATTCGTGAATGAGTGAAGCACATCTCACAAAGCGCCGGAAAATCCAGACAACGGAGGCTACCCCTGGAGATGTGTCGCGGAATTAATGGTACGCAGTTGCCGGTGTATTGCCAGCAATTGTTGTTGTAACTGCCGAAGCGACGCCATATCGCCTGCAGCAGCCGCTTCATTCATCAAAAACTTGAGCTCTGTATTCAGTTGTAACAGTCTGTTTCGCTTGAGCCGGGTTGCGCACTGCACAACCTCTTTCACCAGGCCATCTCCATTTTTAAAAGAGACTGACTCAACACGCTGTCGTACTCTGGTCAAGGTTTCCTGTAATGCAGTTGGCACAACTTGCTCTAAGGGTTCAAAAGAGGGGGAAGAAGCACGTTGTTGATACACAGAATTGAGAATGTGGTACAACTCTCGCGTGTCTGTCCCGGCGAAGTCACCATCGGTAATTATACCACAAACATAGGCGCTTAACCCAGGATCTTGCAAGAGTAGCCCAATCAGGTAGTCTTCCAATTTTAGCCTATCTGCCATATTTCTGTCAAGTACCGTTGTCGTTCCGGTCTGGCTACTCCTCTGTTCTGTGTTTGCGCTTCTTCCTCCGCTTACACCTGTTATCGACGTATCTCCAAGCGAGCTTACAGCCTGCTGACTCTTCCTCTTTCCAGCACTCTTTCTCTCTAACGGTACAGGAAGGGGTACAGTAACACTGCCTCCCTTTTGTTCTCTGAGTATTTTCTGCAATTCCATGTGCAGCGTTCGCTCGTTTGTACCGATCATGCCTGCCAGCTTGCGAATATACGCATCTCTTTTGATTCTATCGCTCAGAAGGCCAATTACTGGTAATAGTCTTCTCGCGGCCTCCGTCTGCCCCGTTGGAGAGTGGAGATCGAGGCCAGCAGTCTTACTGACAAAATACCAATCGATCAATGGCAAAGGATGATTGATGGCATACAACCAGGAGCTATAGTCGCGCCTGATCAACTCATCCGGGTCCTCATCGGTCGGAAGTTGTAGGACGTTGATCTCCGCGTCAACCTGCTCCTCCAGGCGAATAATTCCGCGTGTCTGGGACCTTGAAGCACCCCGCTGTCCGTTTGAGCCCTGCACCACCGGAACCGGCACATGCGTCCGATCAAACCCGCGCAGCGCTTCCTCAATGCCGCGCTCGGTTGCTTTATTCCCGGCAGCATCAGGGTCGAGTGCTAGCGTCACCTGCTTGGTGAGCTTCTTCAACTGTAAGATATGTTTTTCAGTAATTGCACTGCCACAGCAAGCAACTGTCTGTTTTGTTCCATACTGGTGCGCGATGATAGCATCAACATATCCCTCGACGATGATCACCTGCTTTGCCTGTTTGATCGCCTCACGGGCAACATCCAGCGCATACAGGACATTATTTTTCTCAAATAAGGGCGTCTGGGGCGAATTCAGATACTTCGGTTTCCCATCGCCCAGGTCTCTTCCACCGAAGCCAATAACCCGACCTCGGGTATCGCGAATAGGAAAAATCAGACGATTGCGAAAGTAGTCATAGATGCCGCCCTGCTGCTCGTTTCCTCTTTCCTCATCGCTTTCCCTTCTGCGAGCCAGGCCCGCCTGCACAATCTCATCCTCGGTATAGCCCCGGTCCAGCAGATAGCGTGATAAGCCTTCCCACCGATCAGGAGCAAAGCCAAGTGCAAACTCCAGCACGCTTTCAGGAGAGATTCCCCGGCTTTTAACATATGCACGCGCTTCTTCAGCCTCTCTGGCACGCAAGAGCATCTGATGAAACCAGAGAACCGCATCTTCATTCAGCTTGTATAGCCGCTCTTTTACGGCGCGTAGCTCTCTGTCCTCCGGAGAGAAGTGCGAACCATAGTCTTCGAGCTGAAGGCCCGCCTTTTCAGCCAGATAACGCAGCGCTTCTCTGAAATCCAAACCCTGCTGCTTTTCCACGAACGTGAAGAGGTCTCCGCCTTCATTGCAACCAAAACAGCGCCATGTTTGTGTCTCGGGAAAGACGTAGAATGAGGGTGTCCTTTCGTTATGGAAAGGACAGTTCCCCTTGAACGATTTGCCCGATTTCTGTAGGGGAACGACAAGGCCGATTTCCTCAACAATGTCGATTTTGTTTTTGATATTCTCGATAAGTGTTGCCATACTCCTTTGGTCCCTCAAATGCGCTGCTGGCCTTCCAATAAAAGGCTGTATTTCATTTGTCTAACCAGATATAACGAGCTATGTCACAGAAAGTCGCACAGATAGTCCTTTGTATACGACTATCGAGTTCAGCCGAATCACACTTCACATTGTACCGAATTCCTCAGGCAGATGCCGCATATTTCCGCCAGTAGTACCAGAAGCAAGTGAGCAGGAGAAAGCAACAATCAACAGCCTCGCTCTCGGAAAGAGCAAGCAGTCTTTTCGCTGTTGCTAGAAAGGGGGTCAATAGCACATGGACCTGGCAGCCAACCTTCCACCCGCAACAAGCAAAGCGAGCGGCCGCAAAATCCTGCCAGCTCGACGATGCCGAAACGCGAAAACGACGAACTACTATTAATATCTAAATAAATCAATAAAAATATAAAATAAAGAAAGCCGTAGTAGTAGGGGCTGTGGATAATGTGGATAACTTGTTTTTCAGCCCCGCTGGCCTCTCTGGCATTAAAAGCGACCTGAGAGAGCAGGCCACTCGAACGGCTCACAGAGCCACTTCATACCAAACGTACTTTCAGAATAAGAATGCTCCGGGGAAACCGACCCGGATTGGCACTCAGGCCGCTCCAGGAGCCGCTTTATGGTCGATAGAGCGGAACGCCAGGCTACACTTTTTGTGAATGCTCCTGGATTATTGCTTCATACGGCTCAGGAAGCCACTTTAAGCCTGTTAAGACTCTCTTTTCCCCGGAATTTTCACTGCTTAGCCCTAGAAGCTTGCTTCACACAGCTTCTGGAGCCGTTTTATCCTCGCCTTAAAAATGCCTGAAAAAGTTATCCACAATGCCATAAGAGGTGGATAGACTGTGGATAAGTTGTGGAAAACCTGTGGAAAACCTGTGGATTGCCATCTTTCTTCCTGTACAGATTTTCATAAAAGAGTGTGATTTTGGGAGAGTTATCCACAGGTTTTCCACAGAAAATCGGCCATTGTGGATAACTTATCCACAACGATTGTGGATAACTTTTGGATAAGTTGAGAGTTAACTATGGAATGTGGAAAAATACGCAGCACTTTTGGAAAGAAGTCACAATAATTGCCAAAAACGGGCAATTTGAGGGATAATATATGGACAAATTACACACTTTCGGCGGAATCAGCGATCGCTTGTATGTGGATAACTTATCCACAGGGCTGTGGATAAAAATGAATTTGCATGTCTGCTTATGTGGAATTTGTGGATAACTTATCCACAGCGATTGTGGATAACTCCGAGAAATGTGGAAAAATACGCAAAGTTATCCACCAAGTGAGCGGTGTTTGTGGAAAAGTTATCCACAGCAAATGTGGATAAGTCGAAAAAATGAGGAAAAATACACAGATCACCGTTCGCTTGTGTGGAGATTGTGGATAGACTGTGGATAAGTTATCCACAAATTGTGGATAACTCGCATGTGCAATATATATATATCGTTGCGATATGTGGAAAATGTGGATAAGTTATCCACAGCAAATGTGGATAACTTGAGTGGTACCAATGATTACAGGTTGCCTGGTGGATAACTCTTAAAAAAAAGCCTTTTATCGACGTTTGCTTGCTGCGGATTAATCCACAAAACACTGCTCGCTTGTGTGGAAAATGTGGATAAGTTATCCACATTTTCTGTGGATAACTCGTGACGTTCAACACAGCTTTGCTCAATTGTGTGGAAAATGTGGATAAGTTATCCACATTTTCTGTGGATAACTCGTGACGTTCAACACAGCTTTGTGGAAATGTGGATGAATTGTGGATAAGTTATCCACATTTTCTGTGGATAACTTTTGGCTTTCACACCATTTTCACCGTCTCCTTGCTTCACCTTTATGTGGATTGGATATATGTGGATGAATTGTGGATAAGTTATCCACATTTTCTGTGGATAACTTTGACAAAAGATGAGTTGAGCCATATCATATCACAGTTATATACAGTTATATAAGTCTGGAGTTATTAAACAAGACGGCACTGTAAGCCCTTTCGCCTGTATGATTGCTTGGGCGAAACAAACGATACGAAAGGTCCTTCGGGATGCAGTTATCCACTTTCTCCACAAGTTATCCACAAAAATTGTGGATAAGTGGAGAAAACTTATGCTGATAGATATGTTCCGTTCGGTGTTCTGTCAGACGGAGAAAAAACAATCATCCGATTCCTGAAGATTTTGCTCAATATGAGGCTTTCTTCTTTCTTTTAGCCCATCCCGTGATAGAATAGTAGTTGAAGTGCGTAATATAAGCAGAATATGGATGTTCGTTTGCGGTCTGGTGTCTGTCCAGGTAGTAGAGGAGAGGTTCCGCGTTGCAATTTATTACGCGTTACTTGCAGACCAAGCCGGGAGCAGGCCGAAGCAGGTTCTTCAGGCTCTATCGCCTCCTGGCCTATTGTATGGTGCTGCTCTTTCTGCTGTCCGGGTGCAGTGGAGACATCTTTTCAGTCTCGCACAATGCTTCGACAGCGACTCCGGTACCAAAGCTTCCCCCGAATACATTGCTTGTACCGGGAGTGCTCACCATTGGTAGTTATCTGAACTATCCTCCCCAGGAATACAAAGATCCTGTCACCCAGCAACCGGCTGGTTTTGATATCGAGCTCATCACAATGCTCGCTCATCGCCTGAACTTAAAAGCAGAGATCGTCAATCTCGATTTTTCCACCCTGATCGATAACTTGCAGCAGAAAACAATCGATGTCGTTATCTCGGCACTGCCAATCACCCCTGACCTTCAGGCGAAGGTAGACTTCATTCCTTATTTCAAAGGGGGTGAGGCATTACTGGTCCAGAAAGGGAATCCTGCGGGGATCGCCGGGATAGATGCGCTGTGTGGGAAAAGTATTGGCGTGCTCTCTGAGACGATTGAGCAAGATGATCTGATGCTGGAAAGCGCCACCTGCCGCAAGAACGGAAAGCAGAGTATTTCGATAAAGACGGAGACGAATCCGAAAAAAGGGCTGGAACTGCTCAGCCAGGGGAAAGTCGCCGCTTTTTATATTGATGCTCCATTAGCCGATCACTTTTTGCACATCTATCCTGACCAATTTGAGTTAGCGGGAACAATACAGAATCGCACGCTGGAGGGCATCGCTGTACGTAAAGATGATCGTGTGCTTATGGATGCCCTCAAGATGACATTCCATGCAATGGTAAAAGACAGGTCCTATGCTGGCTTGATTGAAAAATGGGGGCTTATTCATGGAATGATAGAACCCGAGGCACATATCTCGAACGAAGAACTGGCGTTGCAGGATAAGAGTGAAGTCTATCGAGAAATGCAGTCTCTTTCTCTCTGGAGCGGTGCGAGGAAAATATGGCATTGTCGAGCTAGATGAGGGAGATATTATCAAGAAGCTCGACAAGAGGCCGCGTCCATGTTTCTGCACCACAATCTGTATTCAACGCGATATCTGCCAGGATATATGCACTAGAATTCGTCTGCCAACTGAAGCTTGAGGTCAGAAGGAGAGCGAACATCTATCGGTGCAGATGCCGGGCGTTCTAGCTCTAATAGCTCATCTGCTGTCTGGGTAACGGTAAAGTCTGGCGTGGTATCGAGCAGATTTAAGAAAGCGCGTACAATAACTGGATCAAAGCTTGCACCTGACGACTGTAATATGCGTTCACGTGCTGCATCCATAGAGAGAGGGGCTTTATATGGGCGCTGAGAGGTCAGCACGTCATACACATCCGTTATGGTCAGAATACGAGCACTGAGCGGGATTTCTTTTCCCTTCAGTCCGGAAGGGTAGCCATGACCGTCCCAGGCTTCATGATGATGTAGCACTGCCTGGACATAGAAAGGGTCAACATCGCAACCGATCAGGATTCCTGCACCGATAACTGGATGACGCTCCATTGTACGTCGCTCTTCTATTGAAAGAGCGGCTGACTTATTCAATATATTATTGCTGATCCAGGTTTTCCCTAGATCATGGACCAGCGCTGCCAATGCCAGGTCTTCCGCTTCACTCTCGCTCCAACCCAGAAAAAGCGCCAGTCGTCTGGCATAAATAGCGACTCGGCGGGAATGCTCATAGGTAACAAGATCTCGCTCTTGAATGCTCTTCGCGAACGAGAGGAGAACATTCCTCGTTTCCTGAGCGCCTATTATTTCCTGTGCTTCCACCACATTGCTCTCCCACCTATGGTTAAGTGCAACCATCGTTTTTCAGTAGCTCCCTGATGTGTTTCACGGCTCTCTTTCCTGATCTATGTGAGAAATTGGAAGATGTATATAAGCCTTTGCAGATAAGGAAAAAGAGCCTCAATTCCCTCTCAACAAGTTGGTCGTTGCGGGCGACCGAGATAGCTCATAGGATCATGGAGCGATTGCTGCGCTTCGCTTCCTATTCGTCCTATCCGGAGTTGTATTTCGAGTGTATCTGTTTTCCTGTCTCGTGTTTCACTATCGGCTTGATAAGTCCGGGGTTAAGCCCTGGACTTGACTATTCCGGATTTGACTATCCTGGGTTTGACTATCCTGGGTTTGACTATCAATATAGACAGAAAGCGATCCCCTGCACAGGCTCTCTAAAAACCAGCAATGGCCTGCGGGCAACCGCTTTTACAAGGTGTCGCTACATCTTGTATGTACGTTATATATTAATATTTGGTTCTGGTATGTGTCCATGACCGAGCGCGAGAAGGGGTACTTTTGGCTTATAGTATGTCCTGATCTCACGCGCGATTGAACCTCTGCTCGCCATTCACCCAATAGTCCCTCTTTCTCGCCTGATTCATTTGTAATCACCTCATTTTGTGATAGACTCACTTTGAGTACGTTGAGAAAAGAGTACTAATCTCACAACATCGTATCCGGCTGGATTTGGCAACCTGCTCAGACTTTGTACACTGATCTATAGTGAGCAGATGTGAGATAGTGTGTTTCCGCTCCATCGCTCTTCTACGCTTCTTTTCCAGGTATGGTGGAGTTGTGCTCTCTTCCTGAGAGAGTACAGGAAAACGCTTCTGACGCGAGAAGCTCTCAATCTTTTATCTGATAGCTGAATAGAACTGGCTGTTGAATGTGACAGGATGGATAGAACCAGTATCCGTACGGATTGACTTATGATGGCAGAGAATATGTTTGAACGGGATGAGCAAACGAAACTTGAGAAGGCGCGTAGTGATGTTGTAACGGTTGTGTTCACCGCAGATAACCATCTGGGCTATACTGAACAACAATCACGCAAACGGGAAGAGCGCCGCCAGTGGTTACATCGGGCCTTTCAGCAAGCGACTGATTTTGCTGTGATGCAAGGCGTTGATCTTTTTATTCAAGCGGGAGATCTTTTTGATACGACGATGCCTGACGAGCGCGATCGCAGCTTCGTCGCCGAGAGGCTGGCAAATTTGAAGCAAGCGGGTGTACATACCCTTGCTCTCGGTGGTGTGCATGATACTCCGCTTGATGATGTGACTCCCGCGCCTCAGATGAGCTATGCGCGTTTGGGAGCGCTTCAGTACTTCTCTCCGGTTCCATCTGATAACCTGCTGGAACCCCGGTTTTTCTCTATTCGAGGTGAACAGGTTGGCGTTTGTGCGCTTGGAGTTTTGCCCGATCAGAACGGGGACCCGCTGGCGCAGATTCGCATCAGTGATGAGATTGAGCGGGCCACGATTCCCCTCCTCCTTCTGCATGCCCCTATCGAGGGTTTAGCTTCTTCGAGCCCTCTCCTTGCCTCTCGTACGCAGATTTCTCGGGCTGCTCTGACCAAATTGTCAGCTTTTCGCTATATTCTGGCAGGCTTCCATCACGGGCATTGTCGCTTCCAGCTCGGGCAGACCGAGGTAATTGTTGCCGGGGCGACACAGCACGTTGATTTCTCTGTACCAGACGCCACCCCGGGCTTTCTCTTCATGGGCCTCGCGGCTGATGGTATCCGCTGGTGCAATCATATTCCGGTTGATACACTCAAAGTGAAACAGCTCTCTATTCCTGTGAATGAACTCTGGCCTGCCGACCCTGCGAAGCAGGACCCGTTGCCAACAGAAGCGATCCTGAGCCGTTTGCGGCCTCTCTGTCACTCTGACACGATGATTCAGCTTCGGCTTGAAGGCGAACTGACAAGAAGCCGTTATCATGATCTGGATCTGAATCAAATTCGTCGCTACGGGGAAGAGCATTGTTTTGCGCTGGCCATTGATGATAGTGCGCTCTCTCTTCTTCCCGATCAGGAGGCCATTGTGCTGGAAAGCAGTGAACGCCTGTCGCTGCGTTCGGAAGTGAGCGCTATTGTTGACGAGTGGATGAATACTGCTTCTGATGAGCAGGAAAAACAGATCCTTCAGTGGACGAAGGAAGAAGTGCTATCAGCTCTGGAAGAGATGAGAAGGTAGAAGTTGACGGTGTTGAGCGAGCTCTTATAGGGCTTTGATTTGGGCCTGGCGAACGGAGTGTAAATCAATGATTATTTTGAAGCATTTAACAGTCGAGCGCTTCCGCCTCTTGCGAGAGTTGGATCTTCACTTTCCTCAACGTGGATCTATTCTTATCCAGGGTCCGAATGAGTCTGGTAAATCCGCATTGCTTGAGTCGATTTATTTTGCCCTGTATGGGAAGCCTCTGGCTAGCGACGCACGGCAGCAATCCTCGCTGGATGAGTTGATCAGCTTTGGGGCGCAAACGGCTACAGTGACGCTGCTTCTCTCTGTCAGCACAACCGAGCTCTTGATAAAGCGGTGTATAGAGCGCGGTCAGGGGCAACAAATTACCTTGAGCATTCGACGGCTTGGTATCCCGAATGAGGAAATCATTACCAATCTTCAGATCGCGAATGAAACCATTGAGGCGGAACTGGGCCAGTTGACCGGCGAGGTACTGCGGAACTCCTGGCTCATTGAGCAAAAGGGCCTCGCGCGTCTGGAACTGCTCTCAGGTGAGGAACGCGAGAAGATTGTGCGTGAGGCTCTGGGCTTGCGAAAAATCACCAGCCTGCTGGAGTATTTCCGGGTGACGGATGAAGATGAACAACAGCTCCAGCTTGCACGCGAACGTGTACGCCTGGCCGAAGTACAGCATCGTCTCCCCGTGCTCAGCCGCCGTCTGGAAGAGGTCGAGGTTGCGCTTGATGTGGTAAATGTGCACCTGCGGCTCTCTGAGGTTAAGCAGCAAGAGGATGAGATTCTTGAGCAAGAGGTAACGCTGGAAGAGGTCAAGACACGGCGCTCTGAACTACGAACGCGCCAGAGCCGTATTCAGCAGCTCAAGAAGGCCGAGGCCACGCTATCAGAGATCATCTCGGCATACGAAGATATCGCAGCTTCCCGTAAGTCGATTCCCGAACTTGAAGCAGAACTGGCCGAGCTGGAAAGGCGCGAACAGGAAGAACTGCCCCTGCTGGAAAAGCGTGTCGCTGAGTTAAGCGAACTGATGCGTTCATTTGGCACGCTCCAGCGAATGTCGAACGATTTGCTGACCTCGGTTGATGCGATTAAAGAGCTTGAGCAGGATTTGAAGCAATATGATGAGACTCAGGATGATCTCAAATCCGTTGAGACGCAAATTGAGCATACCACCGCGCGGTTGCAGGAAGTTCGCCAGACACTACAGGAGCTGGAAGAGCGGCGGCGTCACAGTCGCCCGCAATTAGAAGCGCGGCTTGAGCGGTTGCAAAACCTGCTTGAGCGCCTTACGACTCTGGGTAAGCAGGAACAACAATATTTACAGGCTCTCAATGAGCGAACAGATGCACAACGCAATAGCGAAGAGCTTGAGAAGACAGCTCAGGAGCTCAAGGAAACCGAGCAAGAACTTGCGCTGGCAGAAGCAGAGGCTCAACAGGCCCAGAAACAGGCTGAGGAGCTGGAACAACGCTGGCGTCAGATTGGCTTGCGACAGCAACTTGAGGAATGGCACCGCCTGAAAGGCATGATGCAGGGGCAGCGAGAGGCCCAGAGCCTGCTCGAACAGGCGCGGCTGAATCAGGAGCGGTTACAGCTTGCTCTGGAAGAGGCTCGAACCAGTAAAGGGCGCTTTGGTGTGCTACTGGTGGTTTCAGTCCTGGCTGCTCTGATTGCAACTGCTTTTGCGATCTTTGCCTTTGCCTTTGCTGTCCCGCGCTTACCAATTCCCGGTGTTATTGCCAGCATTGTCGCGGCAGTTTCGCTTATCGCTGCAACTTTTAGCTTCCATAATTTCAAGCAGGCTCGCACCTCTGAAAGAGAGGTTGAGGATCAGATTCTGACCGCGATGAGCGAGTACAAGAAAATGCAGGGGGCACAGGTTGCTGCCTCTGCGAATCTGAAGCCAGAGACGCTTGAGCGTATCGAGCGCGAAATTACGTCTCTCGGTGGTTCTATTCCTCGCTCGCTTGAGGAAGCACAGCAGCTTCTGCGAAAAGTGGGCGAATTTGATGAGAGTGTGGCTGAAGCTCAACAGCAGGCGATGCGCAAGCGTGAAGAGGCCAGTCTTGCACGTAACCAGGTAAGCGTCACAATGGAAGCTGTAGCCAGATTGCGCAAAGAGTATGCACGCCTTGAAGAAGAGCGCAAACAACATGACTGGGACCATTTAGAGCAGCGTTTGGAGCAAGCTCAGTCTGAAATACAACTCCTGCACCAGGAGATTACGCTTCTGGCCGGACAAGAAGGTCTGCCGCTGCCCAGTCTGGATGATCGTTTGCAGCCTGCGGATGTACTGTATACCATGACGGCCCCGTCCGAGGAAGGCTCAGCCGATATTCCTCAACTGGAAACTCTGGTTGAAAGCTCGCTGAAAGATACGGAACGCGAGATTGCTGCGCTCGATGGCAAGCTTGATGCTGCCTCCGATCTGGGTGAGCAGGTGAAGGAGCTCGAAGCATCTCTACAGCATTTGCAGCAGCGCCAGAAGACGATGCAGGAACGGGCGGAACGCTACAAATCAAACAACCCGCAGGTTCAGCTTGAGCGTGCGAAAGAACAGCAGGTGGTACTGAAGCAAGCGCTCCAGGATCTTAATACCTCGCTACGGCAGCGTGTGGCGACATTGGGTCTGACTTTTGGTCAGGCCGCGGTCAATCACGCGGAAATCCAGGCTCGCAGACAACTGGAAGAGTTGCAGATTACGCTGGGCAATAAGCTGACGCTTCAGGAACGACTCGATACCAATACGCGCCGGGTTAAAGAGCTACAGGAGTTGCTCAGCGAGCGTTATAAGCAACTGGCGAAGTACAGCAACTCTCTGGGAAGCTGGATTGTTCCGCCGAAACCCTTTGCCGAAGATTTGCTTGCTTTGCGCGAACGCTGTCAGCAAGAGCTTGCATCAACAGACGAGGACGCTATTACGCAGGAGTTCGCTCGCCTGAAAAATCAAGAGGGAGCAGCTCAGGCGAAAATTCAGCTTTGTCGTCAGGAAATCACATATGTGCAGGATGTTATCCGAACCTTGCTGCGCCAGCATAAGCGGCCTGAGCCGAAGTCTTACTCGTTACAGGGATTGGCAACCGTCTGGCCTTTGATCTCCAAATACACGCCCGAGGATCAGCGCCGGCTGGAGCACGAGCGGAGCGAACTGGAAAAAGAGCTAGACGTTCTGGAAAAACAAGAAATGGCTTTGAGCAAGACCCTTCAGATTGGCGAGAACCCGCTGAAGCTGGAACAGGTACGCAAGCATCTAGAACAGCTTGAGCGTGCCTTCCTTGTGAAGAAGCACGGTAATCGCGTGTTGAAGGAGGCCCGTGAGCGCCTGCTGCAAAAGGTGGTTCCTCGAACCGAGTATTATATGCAGCAATTGCTTCCCCTGCTTACCGGCGGGCGCTATCACGATGTGAAACTGAGCACGAAGGAAGAGGCCGGCGTCATTGGGGGCGGCTCATTCCAGGTCAGTGTGTGGGAGCCTGCGGCTAACGAGTACTTGCCGAAGTCCCGGTTGTCTGCTGGTACTGCGGATCAGCTTTCGCTGGCGCTTCGTCTGGCTTTTGCAATTGCCATTCTGCCACGTGAGCTAGGCGCTGCCCCGGGCTTTATCCTGCTGGATGAACCGCTGAGTTCCTTTGATCGTGGTCGCTCACGGGCGCTGGTTGATGTGGTGACCGGTGACATTCTGGGTCAGCATTTTGAGCAGATTATCCTGATCTCGCATAGCAATACCTTTGATCCAGCAATGTTCCCGTACCATGTGTATATGGACAATGGCATGATTGTGGAAAGCAATTTCCCGACTGTGCAGAGCGTTTTATCTGCCTCACTGCCAACAGAGGGCAGGCAGGAAACAGATACCGATCCTGCACAGATCGCGATTTCGGCGCAAACTCTCTCCTGAAGCGAAGCGAAAAACAACAGGCCCGCCAGATCGGCGGGCTTTTTCTTTCGCTTTGTGGTTTGATTATGAGTTCTCAGTCTGTTCTCAGGTTCTTCACAGGCTCACTTCATGTTCAGCCTTTATCATAGGGGTGGAGAACTCTAAAGGCATGAATGGGATCGGGATTGAGCGCCCACTTTTTAGGTACCAGGGTCTACCCATTTTTACTATCCTAAATTGCCCCACTGCCTCTCTACAAGTTTCAGCCGTTCCTTCCCCACGGGAACGGCTCCTCTTTTCTATCAAAGTATTTGTCTCTGTTTAAGGAAGTCGCTGACTATCGTTCGAGCTTGCTGTTCTACATCTGTACCACCTTCAATCCACACAATGCGCTTTTCCTTGCGGAACCAGGTAAGCTGACGACGGGTAAAATCGTGAATGGCATATTTCAGCCGTTGGACCATCTCAGCCTGATCTGTGAACTGTCCCTGGAGCAGGCGGCTAATGAAGCGGTATTCCAATCCCATTGCGTCCAGACGCTCAGCGGGAACTCCTTCGGCGAGCAGCTTTCTGACCTCATCAACCATGCCTTGTTGCATACGTATGTCAACGCGCTCGTCGATGCGCTGATACAGGATCTCACGCGGCCAATGGATGCCAAGCAGCAGGCTGTGATATCTGGGATCTGCCAGGCGGCGTTGTGCGGAGAATGGCTTTCCGGTTATCAGACAGACTTCGAGCGCTCGAATGATGCGACGTGGATTGTTGCGATCAATTGTTGTGGCGCTCTGGGGGTCTAGCTCCTCCAATTGTGCCAGCAGCTCGGGTAAGGGCCGCTGTTCGAGCTCTGCACGGAGGGCGGGCTGTGGCTCGACCTGGGGGATATCCAGATTGTCGACAACGGCCTGAATGTAGTGCGGCGAGCCACCAACGAGAAAAGGCACAAGACCCCGGTGAATGATGCCGTCGATGGCTTCCATTGCTGCCTGTTTGAACTGTGCTACAGTATAGATTTCTCGAGGATCTGCGACATCAAGCAAGTGATGGGGGACAAGGCGTTGCTCCTCTGGTGTAACTTTGGCTGTACCGATATCCAGGCCCCGATAGACCTGGCGTGAATCTGCCGAGACGATCTCTCCCCGAAAGGTTTGAGCCAGATTGATTCCCAGCGAGCTCTTACCGGATGCGGTCGGACCCAGAACGACAATCAATTGCGGGAGAGCTACTTCCTTCTGTGCTGTCACTACTCTTCCTCCGTATCAGCGAACTGCTCTTCACTGTTTATCAGGTAGTCTACCCGCCACATCTGAAGGATGGCAATAGCTATTCCTGCCGCAATCCCTAGTAAACTGAAGATTGTGGGAGGAAAACCAAGAGTGAGGAGCAACCCAAAGATACTACCACAGAGGCCCGCTACTGCAAAGCTAACTCTTTTGCCCAGGCTATGAACTGAGCGTATGGCATCGGTCAATATCTCGCAGGTTTTCTCATTGATCCCGATGACAGCTATTGCTGCGCTGAGCAGTGAACAGGCTAGCAGCGAGATGGGAGCTGGCAGAAGCCGCAGGAGTAATGAACCAAATGCAAGCCCGATCAGCACGCTAGTCATTCCGGTGCAGATGCGGCTGAGTAACCCTGCTCGCTTCCAGTTACCGCAGATTGCTCCCAGGGCGGAGGCTGGAATAATCAGGCTCATAACCAGAATGAAGGCCGGATCGGAAGGCTGAATCTGTTTTTGTAACAGCCCCTCAGGAATGGTATATGCCATACTTCCGGCCATTAATGCGCCGAAGAAGGTCCGAGTATATTCTGCCCATTGACGGGCACGAAGCGAACTCCATTGAACGTCCGCAGGCTCCCAGCCATTGGAAGCGTCGGGAGAGCCATATTTCAGCGTGAGGTCCTGGTCAACGGGGGAGCTGTTTTGCTCGTCTGCTTGCGCCTGTTGTTGTACCTGCCTGGCTGTATAATTTTCCTCGATCTCATAGTTTTCTTCTTCTTCGTCAAGATCGGCACCGATGGTTTTCCCGCTGCGCCTGCGCCAGTAGTAGGGGAGCTGGCCGGGGACAGTGGCTTTGACCGCGACTTTCGTTGCCCTCCCTGAACCATTTTTTCCGGTTCCCGGTACAATCGTGATGTATCCGGTGTAATGTGTGCCTCCAAGCAATAGCTCGCGGTTGACGCAGACGGTCACTTCTGTATATGGGCCCTCAAATTCGTCCTGATCGAGTAAAATCCAGGGCTCACTGACGTAGATTGAGCCTTGAATATCCTGCTCACTGCTGATGGTGAGTGTGAGAGGAGGAGAGATCTCGTCATAGACTTCGCCAAAATCGAGCGCCGATGGTTGCACTGTCAATGTGGTGTGCGCTTTACGAAGCAGCCGAAGCGGACTGCCTGTTTTTCCGCGCTCGTGCTCTTTTTCTGGGAGGGGCGACGCAATCACAGCCTTATGCTGTGATGAGCGATGACGTACCGGGCGCGAGGATGAGGTAGAGCCTACAAGGCGAATAAATTGTTCGACAGCCTCAAATGGATCTGTCACAACAGTGCTGATGTAATGAACCTTACGGGCCAGCTCTTTCTCGCCGATTTCATGAAGCCAGACCTCGATCTCACCGCTGGCGAGATAGTCCGCGACCTCTTCCGGGTAGTAGCGACAAAATGCGGCCAACTCTTCTGGGGTGGAAACCTGTTCACCGCTCTCAAAGGCGAAGGTATGCTCTCCGAGCAGGGCACTGCGAAATTCAGCTACGCTGCTAAATCGTTTTTCGGGCTCCTTAGACGATGCTTTTTCGAGCGCTCGTGCAACGGTTGGGGAGAGATGCGGGTAATTCTGGCGTATATTTTTCAGGCCGAAGTCGTCTTCCTTCAGGACCGTATCCGTCAGCAGTTGAAAGAGGGTCATCGCCAGCGAATAAATATCTGAGCGCACATCAGTCTGGGCGTTACCGTACTGCTCAGGAGGCGCGAAGCCAGGGGTCCCGAGTTTCTGAGTGTCCTGAGAAACAGAGGGGCGGAAAAAGCGGGCGATCCCAAAGTCGATGAGTTTTATTTGTCCATCGCGTGTGAGCATCACGTTTCCCGGCTTGAGATCGCGAAAAATAATGGGAGGATGCTGGCTGTGCAAATATTCGAGTACATCGCAGAGCTGCCGGGCCCAACCCAGGACGCGGCGCTCGGGAAATGGCCCTCCGTTGCGCTCAAGCAGTTCTTCCAGTGTCCAGCCGTCTATGTATTCCATGACGAGATAGTAGCGCTGATTCTCCGAAAAGAAGCCGGTAAATGTAGGCAGGTTGGGGTGATTAAGGCCCCACAGGATTTTTGCTTCAATTTTGAAATTTTGGATGGCCTGTTCACGTTCATTGTCAGGGATCATAGACAGGCTCATCTCTTTAATGGCAAAGACTGCCTGACGCCTGAGATCACGAGCCTGATAAACGGCTCCCATGCCTCCTTGTCCTATCACTCGCTCGATTAAGTAGCGCTTGTGCAGGAGGGTGCGACGTCCAAGACGTCCTGTTTGTGTATGCCTTTGGCCGTTATGCTGGTTAATGGTAATCCCCCCGTCTGTTGTCTCTTCAATCCCGATTCGTTACACTTTGCCGACCTCAGTATAGCATACCCCTGTGGGACATACTACCTATTCACTTACAGTTTCCACAGTACACAATCAATCGGTATGGTACAATAACACAGGCATGTCTTTCATTTTTTGGTTCGTTGGTGTGATAGCACTTGTTAAGGTGCTAAAACACCAGTTTTCTATATAAAACGATTCAGACCGGTAATATGCCGGTGTTTATAAGAGGAAAAAACATCTATATCTAACTAAGTTGTATAGTAGTATATCCTGGTAGGTTGTATTGTATGTCTTTTTCACGAAAACAACATAAGATGCGAATACGCTGGCATTCGCTGTTGTTCCTCTGGGGAGGAACGGCTGTGATATTGCTTGGCGGCGCTTTTACGCTCTTCTGGCAGATGCAGCATGGAGCGCCGATGAAGGCCAGTGGCAGTTCTGTAATCGGTCCTCCCACGCTTTCCGCTGAGACGGTTGAGACCATTTTCAGAAGAAACGGAAGCCCGATGGTAGGAACCGGTCAGGCTGTTGTGGAGGCTGCCTCTCAGTACAATATTGATGATGCTTTTGCTCTGGCTGTCTGGTGGGCTGAAACCAATCAGGGCGCTGCTGGTGTTGGCCTGGCCGATCTGAACCCGGGCAGTGTACGTGGCAATCCGGGTTATCCAACCGCGTATGATGGGTATACGCTCTACCCCTCATATACAGAAGCTGTCTGGGATTGGTTCAAGTTAATTCGGAATGGCTACGTTGATCGTGGGACGGCTACTGTGTACGATATCAGCAGTACGTATGTGGGCACCGCTGATGCTCCCGAGTGGGCTGCAAAGGTGATGGAGCAGATGTCCCAGTATCGTGCGGAAGCGCCAGCTCCGATACCATCACCAACGCCGTCTTCTGAGCCAACACAGGAACCAACGCCAACTGCGACGCCGATAAAAACGCCAAGTTCACAGCCAACCGTGGTGAGCACGAAATCAGCTCGGCAAACAAAGCAAGAGGTCCCGACAACGAAAAAACAGCCTGAAGTACAGCCGCAGGCCCCATTTGTCTTCTCGCCTCAATTTTTCTGGCTGACGGGCGGAGGGCTGGCCCTCGTGTGTATTCTGGTTCCTGTCATTGTTACACAGATCAAGCGAAGACGACAGCGCCGTTTGATGATAGATCTGCTTCTGGGTATGACGGAGCCACTACCGGACAATATGGCGATGAAGAAACTTCCTGTCACTCCTTTGCCTCAGACAGACTTCACGGCTCTACCATTTTTGCAGGAGAGCCCTGTCACTGAAAAACAGTTGGCTGTGCGTCCGCCCCTGTTAAAGCTGGCTGTGCGGAAGCAGGAAGTACAGGAACGTCAAACAGATGCATTGGAGCGTCTTCCTGCGCATGGGGGACTGCTTTCTCGCTATCGCAGTGGTACTGAACAACTTTCTCCCGCTATCGAGAAGGCAGATGAGGTTGTGACGTTGATCGATCCTTTTGAGTATTCGCCTGTAGAAAACTTACAGGAGCAAAAGGGACCGCCTGAAGCAGGTACGCGACGCTCGTTCCGACGCTATCGGATGAATACCATCAAGGAATCTTAAAAAAGGGCAAAAAAAAGGTCTACAACCTGTTGACAAATTGCTTCTGAGGGTGTATTATGGCAAACGTAAATGAGGTTATAGCTTATGCCCTCGTGGCGGAATGGTATACGCAGCAGGTTGAGGGCCTGTGCCTGTAAAGGCGTGGTGGTTCGAGTCCACTCGAGGGCATTTCTCTGAAAAGGCATCCAGTATAGATTTTGGGTGCCTTTTCATCTGTCAGGGCGATTAGCTCAGCTGGTTAGAGCGGCTGCTTTACACGCAGTAGGCCGGGGGTTCGAATCCCTCATCGCCCACCTAAGAAAAGCTTTAGAAGCCTGTCCAGGACTATTAAAGAGTAGTCTGAGACAGGTTTTTTTGTGGGTAAAATTGAGGATTAGGCCAACTGGGTTCTTCCCAGGTATTTTTTGTGGCTGTCTTCTTTTGGTTATGGAAAACTCTCGTAAGGACATCTGTATGAGATGTCTTTACGAGGGCTTGGATTAATGGGGTTGATTTTAGTTTGTTTTGTTCTTAGCTTAATGTTTTGTCCTTCATTAAGGGAAGAGTGCTGGTACTTAATAAAAAGCCCTTGTAAGGACTTCTTTTTGAGTATCCTACAAGGGGTAAGATGAATGATCCAGCAATAAATTAATATGTTTCTATTCTTTTCTGGATAACGTCTGTGAGCAGTATATAGGCTTGCTGGTTGTTTATCCATCTTATTTGTATCGGTCTCTACCATTCGTTTATCTTGTCAATTAGGCTTTTGATATATTTAACTTGGTGTTGTTCTGGTGTAAGTACATAACCTAAACGATTAGGGTTTTGTCCTACTTTTACAAAGCCTAGAAACTTTAATATTCTTTCTCCCTCGGGAGTTGCTGCGTAGGCATACCATTTCTTTATATCATGCTCTTGATAGAGCTTGCTTGCCCAATTGATGGTATGTCTAATTAAAGCTGCTCCATACTCCTGTCTATCTTCTGTGTAGACAGCAATAGTTGCAATATAAGCATATAAATCAGGATCGGTCCACTTCTTTATAGACGTAAGAGGAATATCTATTTCATTCATTTCATTGTTAACGAGTTTTATGCAGGTTTGCTCATCTAGAGGCATGATAGTCACCCCTCCTACCATTTGGTTTCCTGCTCGTAAATTCATGAATATATCATCGTTTCGTGACATCCATTTTAGTGCAACATCGAATGGAACATAATCATCCCCATATAAACGATGGCTATGTTGTATTCGCGTCCATAGTTCGGCTTTTGTGGTTTTACCAAAAGTGGTGGTAGGCCGCATTTGCTTTTTTAAACGCAAAAGAGCGTCTATAGCTTCTTTAGGGTATTTTCTGCCTCGTTTTTTACCTGGCTCAATCTCATATGGGATTTCACCCGCATCAACCTCTCTGTAAAAGCTTGCACGAGGGAGTTTTAGTAATCTCATAACCTCATCAGCAGTGTAGTAATTTTCTTTGTTTTTGTTCATCTGTTTTCCTCTCTTTCTTTGAGTGCTTTATCTGAGAACCAGTTATATAGCTGTTTTGGTACCAGTGTATCACAAAATTAACGAAATGGATACTGTGAAATTAGCGTGAAAATGATACTATGAGACTTGACAATAATTTGCGTTGGTATTATTCTTATATTGATACTATGAGACTTAGATAATTAGGTCATTGATACAGAGAGTGATTAAGTGGGAAATGTTGAGCTAAGGACCGTACTTCCTTAGCTCAACCCGTTGAGCGTTTGCTTTGGTAGAGCTAGGCTCGGTGTTATTCTGGCATTTCCTGCTTAGTCTGTCAATCTCAGGTTATTGATGTGCTAGGTGTGTAAGCCTGGCATTCAGTTGCAAGGAAGGGATGACTGATGCAACAGGTGCAGATTGTGTATGAGTATCCAGTTTTTGTGCCTAGTATGATGCTTGATACTTCTTCATTGAGTGAGGTAGTTGTTGACCATAAGGCATTTTTTGACGGGTGTCAGGATGGTTTTGAGGGTTTTTTAGAAATTCATTTAGAGGATGTGGGAGAGGGCAGGGAGGAGCAGTATGTGCTGCATCTTCCAGGTGCTTTGGATGTTGTGCAGAAAGTGGTGCACGGGGTGTTTCGTCCGACATGCCCGTTTCAGTGGCTTATAGGATATTACCACGGGTGGTTTTCAGCGTTGGCGTTGTATGATGCTGCTCTGGCTTCTTTGGGTCATGCGCTTTTTGTTCAACTTGTACTCCAGATACGAGGAGGGGTTTCTTATTATCGGGTAGATGCGCGTGTTTCGTTGTGAGGTTTTCATATATAAGTGGTGGAAGCATGTTGATATGTATACATGTTGGCATGCTCCCATCTCTCTTGTTAATTACGGGTAATATTGGTATTTCGGTTAAGAAAAGCATATGTTAAGAAATTCGTAGACGGTGTGTTAATACGGTGGGGACGCGATGGTGGTGGGTGGTGGTGGTCAAAAACATCTCTAGCCTGGGTAGGGGGTGTGGCCTTCGTGATGGGGTAGCGGTTTCTGCTCGTCTGCTGCGGTTGTACGCGCGACTGCCGCCGCTAACCGTACCCCATCCCTGTCGCGCTCCCTCTCTGCAACCCGCGTCGACGGCGTACAACCCGCCTGCCCTTCCCTTGACTCTATAAAGAACAAATCACACATTTAAAAACACGGAAGGAAATGGGAAGAATAGGAAAGTTTTGAAAAGCATTTTATGATAAAGTGAAGTGGAGGTATGTTTATGAAGGAAGTGACACTTGAGCAGCAAATACAAACAGCAGAAAAGTATGGGTTAGAGACATTATTTGTGTGTCCTGATACGTGGGCATTGCGGCATGTTTGGATAAATATAGAGACAGGAGAACGGCAACGAGCACGGTGTAACAGGTGGGAATGCTTGTATTGTGGGCCGCGAAAGGTTGATCTGTGGCGGAAGCTCATTCGAGAAGCGAAGCCTGTCTTGTTTTTGACATTAACAAAGGCAGGCAAGACCGTCGAGGAGGCAGCACGAGCTTTTACGACGTTTGTTCAAGCACTCCGTCGAGGATCGAAAGGACGTGGTCGAGGGCATATCGGAGCTCGTGAAGCGTATCCTGTGG
>NZ_QKUF01000028.1 GCF_003253565.1 Thermosporothrix hazakensis | reverse complement strand
GAGAGCGCAAAAGGGAACTGTCTGGCCAGCACAGCGCAATACCGCTGCAGGTCATTCCTGGAGACGCCGCGTGCATCCATCCAGAGGCGCAGGCACTTGTTGCGAATGAATTGGGTGGTGCGGATGGCTTCCTCGATGGCGGCGAATTGTGCTTTCGACCCATCGAGCTTGTATTCGTAGATCAGCATCCCTTGCTCCTTGTTCGTCCTCACTATCTTCGCGTATCCTAACACAATGATTGTCTTCTGTCAAGCGAAGGGGAACGTTCTGCCGCTGCTGGCTTCCTGCGCCATCCATCCCCTTGGCTGAAGCCAGGGGCCTTCTGCCGCTTTTTGGTAAGTTTTCCCCTTCCCTCCTCATATCGTATAATGGGTATAAGGAGGGAACGTCTATGAACTATCAGAAGCAAACCATGAAACGAGCCTTTGCAGAGATTTGTCAGGGCGTTGATCCCTGGATCGCTCTCGGAAACTTCATGAACGAATGGTTCGTCTACTCCGTTGATGATCGCTCTCAGCTTGTCTCTGAACTAATTCACCTGCCAGAGCAGGCGACCCCTTCACAGCTCCAGTGGGCCGCCTTTTGCGCCGCATCGGTTGAGTACCTCTGCCAGAAATACAACGTTCCCTGCCCGGCCTGGCCGCAAACTCTCAACTTCAAGCTCCCTATTCCCTGGTATTACCCTGCCAAAACTCAGTATCTGATAGAACGAACGCCAGAACCGTTCCGACGCCGCAATATCTATTGCGGAGATAAAATGTTCAACAATAAGACCGAGATTCGTAGCCCTCTGGGCATTTGAGAAGATGCTTCATCCACACAACCTACAGAACTACAGAACTACAGAAACCAAAGAACCCCCCGAAAAAGGTCTGTAGTTGTTGCTCCTGCACCCAATGATCTAGGTGTTTTCAAGGTCATCAGCAAGGAAAGCAGACAATACAAACTCAGATGCTGATATACGCTCTACCATCTCAAATTGGCCAAAATTCGGGCATACATTTGCCGGGGTGCACAGATTTATGCATCCCGGCAAAATATCGATGTTACGACGCCTTCAGGGGGCTCTTATACTCCCTCGCCATTCTTCTCGTCACCTGACACGCTCTCAACCAGCTCAGATATGTCCGTCTCCAGCACTTTCGCTATTCTCGCGAGCGTCTCCAGAGTGATATTGGTGTGCGGATTGTGGAAAATTCGCCTGATAATCGTGATATCGACCCCTGACTGTAGAAAAAGCTGCCTCTGACTCAGTCCCTTTTGCTGAGCGATTTCTTTGACTTTTAAACGAAATAGCATGCTGACTCCCCTGGTTCAACTATAGAGGAGTCTACCAAGCCACCCTGATTTAGAATAGCATGGTATTTTTCACGATGTTTGATAACATGATGTGAGTAATCGTATGTTTATAACCAGGATGATTAAAACCATTATGGTTCATAGGGTTGGAGGGAGCAATGACACAAAACAGCAAAGTTACACGTTTACTGGCTCAGATCAGCGAGGAATATGAAGCAGCTCAACGTGGACTGACTGGCCTGGCGCAAGGCACATCTCAACACACATTCATTACAAAGCGAATGGAACGGATAGCAGACCTTCATAGCCATTTGAGGGAGCTGGTAGGAGAGGAGGCGATGGCTCTTATAGTAAAGCAGCTAGAAGGCCAGCATGAACAACGAAAAAATACACGTTGAGAGAGGAAACAAAAAAGCAAGGGAGCAAAGAAATCAAAACAGGTAAACGATGTTATTTTCGCCTCATCATTACGTTTAAGTGAAAAGACGATATTCATTTGAATGTATACATTCATTGGAGGAACCTATGTATCAACATCCCTCATCACAAGAGCATTTTTCTCATGACTATCAAGCAGGATATACTTCACAACCGACATTCGCGCCACCGCAGCCAACCTATCCACAGCCATCCCAACAGCCCTACGCGCCACAACAACCGCTTCAACACCCCTATCCAGCGCAACAGCCATCTTATCCGCAACAGCCGTCCTATCCGATGCAGCAGCAACCTCTGTATCCACAGCAACAGGTGATGATGCCACCTCAGCACATAGTGGTTCAGCCCCAGGTGCAAAACGTGGTAAACGTCGTCAATGTACAAAAAAAGAAGCTGCCTCTCCTCATCAGACTTCTCTATTTCTGTGTCATTGGTTCATGGCTCGGAACGTCCTGGCTTCTCATTGCACTTATGGTCTGCGCTACCGTTGTGGGCTTTCCCGTTGGCGTCGTCATGCTGGCTCTGACACCAAAGATATACTTTCTGTAGCACCCCACGCGTGAAAGCGGAGCCTACCCCTTGCAAGGGAGAAACTACAGACGGGTTTCTGTAGTTTCTCCCTTTTTTTCTGCACCTGTCTGTAGTTTCCATTGGCTTGTAAAGCCTATGAAGTTGCAAACTACAGAACTACAGAAATCAAAGAAGTCCCGAAAAAGGTCTGTAGTTTTCTCTTCCGTGCAAGGGGTTGTCTCTCTTCCCTGGAAGATTCATCATGTTGTCCGTACAATATTCTCTCTAATAGGATATCTTGTTGTAACAAGATTGTTGTAAGTACAACATAATTATATTCATAATAATATTATTATCATAATAATATTATTATTTAAAATAATAACTATTTTAGAATAGACAGTGTTGTATGGACATCCTGTACTCTACCCCTTGCACGGTAAAAACTACAGACAAATTTCGGGCGTTTCTTGAGTTTCTGCAGTCTGTAGTTTCTGTAGTTTTGCTCGTTTGGCTCTACAAGCCAGTGCAAGCTGCAGGTAAAGAGGAGAAACTACAGACTTTTGTTTGTAGGATCCCCTTGCACGGCAAAAACTACAGACCATTTTCGGGCGTTTCTTTGGTTTCTGTAGTTCTGCAGTTTCTGTAGATTGTGTGGATGACGGTGCTTGAGAAGCTTCATCAGAAAAGCCAAACCTCCATTTTTTAGAATACTCTGGCAAAAAGTGCAGATTCTTTAAAGGCCTCGCCAGGTATCGAAAACTGAGTCCAAATAACTTAAAGCGAAAAGTGCAGACTTTTTAAGGGGGTAGTCTGTAGTATCTGTAGTCTTCAGTTTCTGCACATCTCTTCATCGGCTTTCCGCCCTGCCTGGAGTAAATTTGTGGAACGCAAACTACAGACTCTGATCTACTCCTTGCCTTGCACGGTCTAAAATAGTCTTGCAAAAAAGCACAATCAGTGCTCAATTAGAAAGATTGTGAGGTATTACTTAAATGGCTAAAAATAAAAGAAACTTGCGTCAAACTTGATAAAACATGGTATACTTCCTTTTAGAAAACCAAGCCGGTGTAGCTCAGGGGTAGAGCAGCGGTTTTGTTTACGCTAAGACAACGGTTTTCAAAGAAGGAGCAATGGTTATGTTGAAAATGTCAACACACCAAAAAAAGAAAAAGTGGCTTATCAAGCCACCTGGAATCAAAGAGCCGGTGAAGGGATTCGAACCCCCGGCCGGCGGTTTACAAAACCGCTGCTCTACCCCTGAGCTACACCGGCTAGCCTTATCGGCAAGAAGGATTATACCAGCCTCTACCACACTCTGTCAACCCCTTTTCCGCACTTCTACCTTCGCTCCTGGCTCAAAAGCGCTTCTCTTAGCATCGTCAATCAGTACCACAAGTCTCGAAACGTTTTTTCGCTCTGTTACGTATTCTAAGAGAACTCTATTGTATGATGTAAGGATATATATCACACGTATAGATACTTTACGCAAAAATATCACAATCAGCAATTAATCGAATTTCTATCTAAAAAAATACAGCTTAAAGTCTCTACAAATGTAACGCTTTTTTTCTTTCTATGAGAGGGAGGGTTCATATGGTCCAGGCGTATCAACAACAAGAGAGCCCTGCGGCTCCATCTCAAAAAACCATTCTTGTCGTTGAAGATGATCGTAATATAGGCTTAATGCTGGTAGAGGTGCTGAGTCAGGAGACACCATATCAAACCCTGCTGGTTACGGATGGAAAGCAAGCTCTTAATGCATTTGCCCGCGTCAAACCAGATCTCTTTATTACGGATTACCTGTTACCAGAAATGAACGGACTTGAGCTGTATGACTGTCTGCAAGCGAGGGCCGAATTGAAATGCCCTCCGACGATTCTTATGAGCTCACAAATGCCTCCCCTTGAGGAAGTAAAAAAGCGCGATCTTGTGCCTTTGACCAAGCCGTTCGATCTGGATGATTTTCTGAACACCGTTGAAGCCCTTATTCAATAACCATCCACAAGCGACCACTCAACCGCGCTTGTAATATTGGACACCGAGAAACAGTGTCCAACACTATTTCAGTCCAATCAGCGCCCTCAATCCCCATCTGGTCTACTCTACTACTCCCCCTCTACATATGGTTCATCCTGTCGCCGCAAAACTGCCGAAATTGGCTCTAGAAGCGTCAAAGCGATGTTATCCCAGAGCAAAAGGAAGTAGAGACTGCGCAGAAAGTTCTTGGCATTTGCCGCCTTTCTCCATGAGGAGACATCAGCTTTGCGCTGAACATAACAGGACTCAATCCACTGAAGCAGAAACTCCTGCTCTATCTGTTTCCCCAGGATCATATGATATGCCACCGTGGCCAGACGAACATCTTCCTCGTTGAACAGCGGCACCGGAAGCCTGCACAACATACTTAAGGTGCGCAGAATATCCTTACGATCATCAAGCTCGATATGCTGGTTTTGTGCACAGATGTCCAGCGCGTCAGCAAGATGCGCCATCGCATGGGCCCATCCTTTCCCCTCAACATAGCCCCGCCAGTCCCGTTCCTCTCGGGCATACCGCAGTAATGCGCTCTTTGTCTGCTTCACTGTCTTTGGCGAGAGGGCTGGCACCTTTGCATCGGTATAGAGAATGGCCGCGATAATAAGGTTAGAGAAGCTTCGCATAAAGACTGAATCAGTACCGGCCTCGCCAATGCGAAAAAACAGGTGTTCCTGGCTCAAAAGCAGCTTCAAAAGTTGTTCCAGTTGCTCTCCATTCAGCTTGTTCTGCGCGAGAATGCCACTGGCAAGGATCATATAGCTGAGTTCATCACGCAACTCTTCATCAGGTGATCCCAGGTTTTGAAGCAGTGCAATCGCAAACTCGAACGGATCCAGTTCATCAGGAACACTATACTCTCGATTTGCAATAGAGCGTAAAAATTGTTTATCAGTAGCTTTTTCGACAACAGGCAGCATAACAATAAACTCCCCTCTTCCTGTAGTGTGTCATTGCCATCGAAATAGAAACTGATGCCAGCGCCGGGGTACTACCACCTCGTTTGCCGCACCGATAGAGTGTTCACTACGTGGATATGCCTTCATAAATACTTTTTCAATAGATGGTCTTCCTGCCTCTACCCATAGTCGGATCTGCTGATCCAGAAGCTGAATCAGATTCCGCCCGTCGCCAAAGGAACGAATCACAATGCGATCAGGCTCAGTGCCTGGCTCATGAGCAGGCATACATACAAGCATACAGAACCCCTTGCCATCAAACAGACACGGAGCCATCAGAGCGCGTTCCCGCGTCATTCCCCAGTTCCCCTGTAAAGGCAGACAATGTCGCTGAAGAAAGGCTCCCTTTGCTAAGAGGAAGCCGATATGCGGTACCCGCACCATTAACCAGTGAAACAGGCCGCCATACAGGTCGAGAATCGAGACGGGTACAGATGGCAGGGTGTCCCGGCCCTTTTTGCGCAATAAGCGGCGGATCTGGCTGATATCGCTCTCTGTATCCACTCTAACACTCACCGTATTCGGTTCTATTTCCACATCCTGTACGGTATCTGCCAGCAGTCCCCTCAGCCCCATAAAGCCACATGGTCGTTGCACACATTGCACAAAATAGCCTTCTTGTTTCTCAAACACAACAGCTAGTTGTGGTCCATTTAGATTTAATGGGAGTTCCAGCTTGCCCCCGGGCTTCAATTGTTCATACCAGGCGGGCGCAATGTCCACTGATCCCACAGTCAAAACAATACGGTCATAAGGGGCAGCCTCCGCATAGCCAAAGAAGCCATCACGCTGCACCACCTGAACCTGTGGGAACCCGGCTGCCTGGATATGCTCCTGCGCCGTCTCTACAAGATCCTGATCAATGTCAACCGACACCACCTGCCCCTCTTCACCGACAAGATATGCCATCAGGGCCGCGTTATAGCCAGTACCTGCCCCTATCTCCAGCACACGCGCCCCCGGCTGGAGATCCAGCATTTCCAGCATGAGTGCCATGATGGCGGGCTGAGATGAAGAGCTTATCGCCTTTCCGTCCAGCATTCTGGTGACAATGGGTTGATCGCGGTACACCTCTTCAAGCGGCACATGCGGCAAGAACAGATGCCGAGGAATCGCCCGAAACGCCTCCTGCACGCGGGGCGAGGTAATCAACCCCTTATACACCAGCTCATCCACCAGCTTCTGCTGGAGTGCAGCGGCTCTTTGTTGTTCCTCCTGCTCTCTTGCTTTGTCCATGCAATGGCTCCTTCCTCTCTTCTTTCGGGCTGTCCCTTGTAATGCCACTCCTTCTACACTTTACACGAATCACAGAATACTTCAGGATATTTCTTTCCTGTTCCTATCTTACCCTACCTGCCAGTATCTGTCTGTGGCTTATTTCCCAATTTGAGGTGAATTGCGCTATTCCCGTAATTTATGGAGAAAATACAAGCGCCAGAGAAGCGGTTCTGGCGCTTTCGTTCTTCTAAGCGGGCAGCTCACGCCGATGCCAGTCGGTCAACTGCTGATAGGCGTGAACCATCCGCAAGATTGTTGCCTCCTCGAACGGCTTGCCAACGACCTGCATACCAATCGGGAGCCCGTCCTGCGTAAAGCCCGCCGGGAACGAGACAGCCGGCAACCCTGTAATATTAAACGGCATGGTCAGACGCAACAGAGTATCAGCAGCATTGTTGACTTCGCCGTCAACAACCACCGTTTTCCCCTCGTGCTCCAGAGGAATCGGCGGAACAGGAATCGTCGGCAAGACAAATGCATGGATCTGGCGCAGGGCAGAACGCATACTCCCGCTCAGCGACCACTTCTCATGAAGCGCCTGTACATAATCAACCGCGCTGATCTGCGCCCCTTCCAGCAAGCGGGTGCGCACGGTCTCGCCATACTTCTCAAGCTGCTGCTCAAACCATCCCTGCTGCTTATGGGCAAGCGTCGCCTCTGGCTTCTGGATAGTACGATAGAGCGTTATGGTTGGAACCGGGACCTCGATCTCGATAACCTCAACACCATTTTCTTCCAGCACCCGCAATGTAGCTTTCCAGGCAGCGCGAATCTCTGGATCAAGCGGGGCAACAAATGACTCCTGCACAACGCCTACCCGCAGCCCTTGCAGCGAAAGCGGACCACGCCCCTCAACACCCTTAATCAAGTTGGCCGTTGAACGTGAAGGCGCACTGGGCGGGCCAGAGACACTATTAGGGTCTCGTGGATCATACTTTGCGATCACATCGAATAACAGCGCACAGTCTTCTGCACTATGCCCCATTGGCCCCACATGATCCAGCGACCAGCTTAAAGGGATCACTCCGTAGCAACTGACCCGGCCATAGGTTGGCTTGAGACCAGTGATTCCACAGCAAGACGATGGCACCCGAATAGAGCCGCCGGTATCTGTACCAATCGCGCCCAAACACATGCCAGCAGCGACCGCAGCCGCAGAACCACCACTGGAACCGCCCGCCGAGCGCAAATGGTTCCACGGGTTACAGGTCGGCGCCGAGAACGGCCCATAGGCAAATTCAAAGTTTCGTGTCTTGCCAATGATAATAGCCCCGGCCTTACGCAACTGCTCTACAACCGCTGCATCTTCTGTGGCAACGTGATTCTCCAATATGGCAGACCCGGCAGTAGTTGGCACCCCCTTTACATGGATCAGGTCTTTAACCGCAATGGGAATACCCTGCAAGGGGCTACGATACAGCCCCGTCCGAAGCTCTTTTTCGGCCTGCTCCGCGTCCCGAAGCGCCTCCTCCTTCATCAGAGTGACAAAGGCCTGAATCTCGCCCTCAACCTGCTCTATCCGGGCAAATATTTCTTCAACCAGCTCTGTTGGCGTGATAATCCCGGCGCGTATCTCCTCGGCGGTTTCACGAATTGATGTATACGGCATAAGCGCAGTTTCTTTCCTCTCTTTACCGCAGACAGCGGCATTCTTGAACCAGTCAATGCGTCTATGGCCCCTATTGTATCAGGTTTCCCGACCTCCTGACTCGCGCTAGACCAGCCACTCGCTTTGGTAGGGTGTGAGCGAAAAAAGCGACTCGACCGGTACCCCCAGATAGGCACTTATTCGTAGCGCCAGAGCCAGACCGGGCGTCACTTTTTGGGTCTCAATAAACCCCAATTCACTGTAACGAAGGTCCAGCGCTTGCGCGAGCTCTTCGCGAGAAATTCCTTTCTCTTTCCGTACAGCTTCAATTCGGTTATACACCGGATGCTCACGAAACGATGTCACGGACGCTCATCCTTTCACACAAATCCAGCACGCTGTTTGCATTCAGTATATGTCATCATATTGTGGGCAGACAAACAGCACAAAAAAAAGAGCGCTCCCATCAGGAGGAGGAGCGCCCACGCGAAGGGATCATTAGTAGACCAGGATACACGTATTTATATCCGTAAACTCATAAATCCAGCTCATCTCAGCAACCGGGAAGTTGATACACCCATGTGAACCGGTACTGGCCGACTCGTTGCCGCTTGAGTCAACATGCGGGAACTGAGTTCCCGGACCATAATCCAGCCGCCAATCACTATCATGCAGGTAATACTCAGGATAACAATAGCGCACCGTATAGTTGAGGTGTGTCGGCGGATAGGCCATCGGGCTTCCCGGAGGAGCACTTGAGGTGAAGAGATCAGGAGATTTCTTGGTCAAGACGTGCCATTTGCCCGGGACAGCCGGGAATTCAGGCCGCCCGGTCGTGGTATACATGGCCTTCTTCAGCACGCCATTCTCATACGCCCGCATCACCTGCTCGGCCAGGGAAACCACAATCACGCGCTCGTTCATTTTGCCGTACCGCTTCATCATCTGCAAATCAACCTCATGCGGCTGATCATAGGGTGTAGTATCTTTGCGGTTCTGCTTCATATACTGGAAGTGTAGCTCGTACATATCCAGATCTTTGACCATCTGGCGGTAGGCCTCAAGTGTTACCTCGCCCGGCACAAAATACCAGATCCCATCCTGTAACGTCTTATTGCCCTCCAGACCCTGATTGATCTGCCAGACTGCGCCCTCTACGCCATATTCAAAGCCAAGCGCATACTTGATACCCGAGGAGGGATTCTGATAGTAGTTTTCCTTGCCCCATTGCTCGACCTCCTGTTGAAGCTGATCCCGACGCACGATAATTTCGGCCTGCAATGCAGGCATTTCACAGTCATCCAGATGCTTCTTCAGTGTGTTCAGCGCCTTCTGATACGCACTATCTGTCTTTGCGCTCTGTAGTGCCTGTCTGTCAGCCTCATACTGTTGCTTATAGGTACTGTTATCCTTTTTCGCTTTTGTGAGCCATTCGAGGCGTTTCTGGAAGAGCGCAAGCTGTTCTTCTCCCTGCTTCGTTAAGCCGGGGCTAATTGTCGGCGTTGGGGTCGTTTTCGTCTCGGAAGGTGGCTGGTTCCCCTGAGCTCTTTCAGGGCTACAGGCACTCAATAACGCCAGCAGCGAGAGGTGTATCCCACCAACCAATGCTGCTCGTCGTGTATGCTTTCTGCCATTCATTTGCATTTTTTTCCAGATCATCTTTATAACATAATCCTTGCTTTAAAAAAAAGAGGAAAGAAAATAGTAACAGGCCCCCGATATGGAGTAACCTCTACAAAAGATATCGTGAAAAGTGGAAAAACATCACATTTTTTCAGATAATTGGGGAAGGTAAGGGAGAGCAATGCCGATTAAGACAAGTTTCCTGTTTGTCAGGAACAGCCTGCCAGGCTGATTTATGCATCAATGAGTAGCTTCCCTCTTGCAGAGTTTATTGACTCTGTGCTACTCTCTATTACGGATTTATCCTCGCTATTCATCAGGTAAAGGAGTGGTAACCGCACGGCACAAAAGCTCGCTCCACCTCTGAACACCCGGTTCAGAGGGCGAAACTCTTTCCTCTCTTTTTCGCATGCTGGGCCGCACTTCGGCACAGGCGGTTGTGAGCGTGTTGGAACACTGAAAAGGTGCCCTGAAAACCTGACGAATAGGCATCTAATATCTTTGACAATGCATAGTTTCTATCAAGAGGTATACAACTATGCCCTACGCAGTGGGGAAATTTTACGAGCAGGTCAGTGATTATGACCTGGAATATCAATCACAGTCAGAACAGGATGTGCCGTTCTGGCGGGAATTGCTACAGCGCCTTGCACCCAAACGCGTGCTTGAGCTGGCCTGTGGCAGTGGGAGGATCGGCCTGGAATTGCTCCAGGGTCCGGGTGATTTTTTGCTTGATGGGCTGGACCTTGAGCCTTCGATGCTTAAAGCCTATCGGCGCAAGCTTGCGTTACAGCCCATTGAGCTTCAGCAGCGCGTTGCACTCTATGAAGGCAACATGACCAGCTACCAGCTCCCTCGAAAGGGTTTCTACGACCTGATCTTTCTTCCCTTTAACTCTATCTGCCACCTCTTCGAGATTGAAGACCAGATAGCCACATTTAAAAACGCCTATGACCATCTTGCCCCCGGTGGCTACTTCGTGGTAGATACCCAGCTCCCCGACCTCGATTATCTGAGCAATGCCTTGAATAATCCCTCACACGTCTATCTGGAAGATGAGCTTGAAGATCCAAACGGCGAGTTCACCATGCATGTGTATACAACCCGACGGTATGACCCCAATGAACAGCTTCAGCGCCTCTCCTGGGTCCATGAGAAATACTTTGAAACAGGAGAAAATGAACGCTATCTGACCAAGCTGGAGATGCATGTCTTCTTCCCGCGCGAGCTTCAATTGCTCTTCCTCAGTACGGGCTTTGCGATTGATGCCATTTATGGTGACTATACCTTTAAGCCCTTCGGCAAAGGAACGCGTCAGATTATCGTCGGACAAAAACCACACTGATTCTCCTGTCACGTTCTACGCTTTCGCGGTATCGGTGTCATCAGCCGGGCATCGGTACCGCTTCTACTTTAGAAGAGTACTTTCGGCATATATTTCCCGCGCTTCTATCCCCTGTCTTCTCTGCTGTTGTAGAATGCAGAGAACAGAACTGACAGAAGCCCACAGGTGGAAGTTGAAGGGAAAGGACTGCATGAACTCTATCGAAACTCTCGCATTCACTACGGAGCCAGAGGCATCGATACCTCCCACAGATACCCGGCTCTGGGTTCTGCTAGAAAAGGCAAAGAACCTCCCGTATGGGATCGCCAATCTCCCACACCCGGTACAACGCTGGCTAGCATCAGCGGCAACCGTTTCGCCCCACTGTCGGCTGCATCTTATCAGCCAACGGTTTCCACACCGCCACGGCCTGACCTGCTTTATCTGTATCTCACGTGAATGCCAGAGCCTGCTGTACCGCTTTCACTTTATCGCGTACGAGCATCTGACACGGCTTGATTTCGCCTCACTGCTGCTCGGTCACCCCTGCTATCGCTCTTTTCTCTCGCCAGCGCCGCTTTACCTCACCAACCTGACAACTGCTTCCCGGGCCTTCACACAGCTCTCCAGTCAGGCAGAAGTCTGGCAAATCACAGACCTGTCCATTCCCTGTATCATCTATCTGCCTGATGGCCTGCTCTATAGCCCCTCGCATCCAGATGATTACTGGCATATCTGGTCGGCCCATCAACATCAAAGGATTTATCTTCCCTGTTATAGGGGTCGCTCCTGCCATTCAGCGGCGACACAGAGGGCCGAAAACCTATTACGCCAGATCAGCCAGAATGACTACATGCATGCATTTCAGCTTTACTATGAACAGGGTGATCGGCATATCGACTTCAGCGAGCCGCGCAAAGGGCTGCTTCATTGTCTCGATCTTGTCTTAGAGGGTACAACCCATCACCTGCGCGGCTATAGCCGTCAGTATCTTCCGAGACTCTTGCAGAGAGAGTAAACAGGGGCGCTAGTGAGCCCCTGCCTTTCCCTGGATTATGTAGTTGGTGTGGTTGACTGCGTTGGCTGCTGCGTCGGCACCGTCGTTGGTTGCTGCGTCGGCTCCTGAGTCGGCTGCTGCGTCGGCTCCTGAGTCGGTTGCTGTGTTGGCTCCTGAGTCGGCTGCTGTGTTGGCTCGACAGTCGGCGTGACGCCCTGCGTCGGCTCAGGGTTTACTGGCTCCTCGGTTGAAACGGGACTATCTGGTGTTTCCGTTGCCGAAGGGTTATCTCCACCACCATACTCGGACTGATCCGTATTCCCGTCATCAGCCGGGGTCACTCCTGGCTGCACCGTCTGTTGCGTCGATGGCGTTGTCCCGGGCGTCACTACATTGCGCGACGCAGGAGATGGCATATGTTGCCCCTCACCGAAGGATGTGCGCAACGGATTGACAAGCAGCGCAAACGCAATACTGGCGATCATGAGCAGAGCAGTCAGCGCAAAGAGCACCTGCGGCGTGCGAAAGGCCCTTTGAATCTCCTTGCCCAGACTCTGCTTTCCCTGTCCATGCTTCACCGGTGGTTGAGGGGGTGAGGCCGGAGCCATCGTGCGCGGCATTGGCGTTGGAATGACCGGCCTGGGAGTCATAGGCGGTTCCGGCGTGACTTGCCTGGTCAATACCGTTGGAATATACTCCTCCTCATCAGAGGCCTGCCGAACGACAACGCTGGCAGTCTCCATCTCCTGAATGTCTTTCTTCTGAGTATTCTCGGGCACCAGCGTCTCAATCTTTGCCAGACGCTCTTTCTGTTCGCTCTCCTGCTGAACCTGATCGATAGGGATCAGCATTGTCTCCTGCTCTTCCAGCCTCTGTTCAGCCTTTCCATCATCCACGATGAGAATCGTCATAATGTCATCGAGCTTTTCCTGTGTCTGAGGCTCTTTCTGAACAGGGGCTTTCTCCTTACTCTCGACATCCTCGGGCCAGAAGAATGTATCTTCCTCCAGATGGGGAGGAGTCAGAACCTGCTCACGCTCCTGTGTATCCTCATCAGCCTCATCCGGGGCCGAGGAAGGAGCCGCGTCCTGCTCGTCAGTCTTTGGCCGCTCCTCAGCCGGACCATCATCAGCCATATGCGGTTCATCGACACCGCCTACTTCCTCCACCAGCGTCTGCGTTTTATAGCTGCTCTCGGGCAAGGGCACCAGCGGCGTTGTCGTTGCCTTCAACGCCTCCACAAACTCCTGTACATCGGAGAAGCGCTTCTGTCGATCCTTTTCGAGAGCCCGAAGCACGGCCCGCTCAATATGTTCCGGAATATCCGGGTTAAGCTCACGCGGCGGTACAGGCTGTTCCGTGACATGTTTATACATCAACACGACCGGGTCCGAGCCCTCAAACGGCATCTTCCCGGTTAACAGCTCATAGGCAACACAGCCCAGGGCATATTGATCGCTGGCCTTGCTGATAATGCCTCGATACTGTTCCGGGGCCATATAGCGCGGAGTACCGGTCATACTGACTGATTTCATACTGGCGTTACTGAGCACGATTGCCAACCCGAAATCTGCCAGCAGAGCATCACCCTCCTGGTTGAAGAGGATATTTTCGGGCTTGATATCTCGGTGCACAATCTGCTGTTTATGGGCGAACGCCAGTCCTTCACCCACCTGTTTGAGAATGCGCAGTGCCTCGTTCAAGGGGAGCGCACGCCCTTTCAGTTGTTTCAAGCGACGGCGCAGCGAGCCACGCGCTTCATACTCTGTCACGAGGTAAGGGAATCCTTGATATATATTTATATCCAGCACCGGCAAAATATAGGGGTGCTTGAGAATTTCAAGTAAACGCGCCTCTTCGAGGAATTGTTCCTGCACTTCGCGCGAGTTGAGATAGACGGTATGCAGCAGCTTGATAGCCACTTTGCGGCGCGTCAGGATCACATGTTGCGCCACATAGACGCTACCAAAGCCACCACTATCAAGCGCCTCCACTATTTTATAGCTGCCGAGTTGCTGACCGATAAATGTATTTTGTTCCATAGCAGAATTTTTCCTGATGCGCTTTTCAAAAGAAAGCAGAACTGCTTCAACGAGGACTTTCAGTCAACACAATGTCAAACATCCACTACTAACTACTACACGTTTCGCATACGATAGTAGTTCCCCATTACGGCCCATTTGACACTCAAACCACCGATACCATCCACCCACAGACATTGCGCCAAACTCCATATCAGGTATTGTACCCTGTTTCACACTTCTCTACATCACCATAAAAACGCAAGGGCTACGGCCCGGAGAAGCGTTCACGGGCCACTTCAGCACTTTTACCTGTTCTCAAAAAACGAATCCTCGTATAGTAAGATCGTTTCAGGACGGTATTTTGTCTCAACCAGTAGGTAAATAGTGTTCAAATTGATGCAATTTGTCTCATAACGCAAGCAGCCAGATGGTTCATCCTTTATTATGAGCTATTTTTTGCGAAGTGTGAACAGAAGAACGCTGATCTATGCGCAGGAGAACAGGGACGCTCGATAAAATGCCTTTTTTGTATGCCTGGTAGCATCTTTGCTTTTCCCTCAGAATATGTTGACGCTCCATATCCTCTAGTGCTAGAATATATCCTAGTTAACAGGTCGGAATAATTTCGCATAGTGCAGACCACATATGATACCTATGTATCACCTGGCAATACATGTTGAGAAAGGGAGAGACCACAATGTTGCGTGTATCTACAAAAGGCGAGTATGGCGTGCGGATCATGGTAGACCTCGCTCGGCATTACGGTGGCCGTCCCCGCTCACTGACTGACATATCACAGACGGAGATGCTGCCACTGGCCTATCTGGAACAACTGGTGAAGCTGTTGCGCGAGGCAGAGCCGCCACTGGTCATCAGTACGAGGGGCGCACATGGTGGTTATCGCTTGAGTCGTCGCCCGGATGAAATCTCGATGGGTGAAGTTGTACGTGTCCTCGAAGGACCAATTTCTCCGATGATTTGTGCAACAGAAGGCGAGATGTCTCAGGTCTGCGGTTTTCTCGATTCCTGCAAGACAAAGTACCTGTGGGCCCGGGTGCGAGATGCCGTAGCGCAAACGCTCGACACCATCACACTGGCCGATCTGGTAGCTGAGTCAGCCCGCTTTCCCGAAAACCAGGAGCAGAGCAGTACCCAGTTTATCTCGCTTTCAGATGTTCGCCCGTCTATCAGCACAGGTGGCTCTCTCAAGAAGCAAACTGAGTCTCCATCTCTGCCAGGGTAAGTGAGAATGCCTGATACAGGCACCGAACAAGTAAATCCATTGGATCCAAAGCAATACGGAAAGAAGGAAGCATAAACGCTTCTGCGCTTTGTCCCTATCTGATAGATGAGAGGCACCAGGCCGCTCAGCAGAGCTCGTATGCTCTGTTGTCCTGGACTCGCATTTGTTTTGTCCCGATTTTTTTTGCGAATTCAGAAAGAAAGCCTGCATTCGCACCGAACATAATTGAGGAAGGTGTTATCAATAATGGGATCTGAACTTGTCATTAAAAACCTTCACGCCAATATTGAAGGCAAGCCCATTCTGCGTGGCGTCAACCTTGTGGTGCGCCAGGGTGAAGTACATGCCCTGATGGGCCCAAATGGTTCTGGCAAAAGCACTCTGTCAAACGTGATTATGGGCAACCCCAAATATGAAGTCACCGAGGGAGAAATCTGGTTCAAAGGTGAGAACATCCTTGAGTACTCGCCTGATCGCCGCGCACGTATGCGCCTCTTCCTCGCGTTCCAATATCCAATGGCTATCCCCGGCGTCAGCGTTGCGAACTTCCTGCGCCGCTCTCTTGAGGCAATTCGCGAAGGCAACAAGCCTCTCGAAGAGGGTGAGAACCCGTCAGGCAAAGCAAGCAAGCGCAAAACCATTCCTCCTGGTGAATTCCGCAAGCTTTTGCAGGAGAAGATGAAGCTGCTCAAAGTAGACAACAGCTTTATCAACCGCTCGATCAACGACGGCTTCTCCGGTGGTGAGAAGAAGCGCGCCGAGATCTTGCAGATGGCTCTGCTGGAGCCCGAAATTGCCCTGATGGACGAAACCGACTCCGGTCTTGACATCGACGCCCTGAAGATTGTTTCCGAGAGCGTCAACGCGCTGCGTGGCCCGAACATGGGCATCCTGCTGATCACGCACTATCAGCGCATGCTGAACTACATCACGCCTGACTTTGTGCACGTCATGTACGAAGGCCGCATCGTCAAGTCCGGTAGCAAAGAACTGGCCCTTGAGCTCGAAGAGAAGGGCTACGAATGGCTGAAAGAGTCCATCGAAGAGAATGGAGTGTCCGCGAATGCTTAATGTCTCAACTACAGGTTTCACAAAAGACGCGCTGGTAGAGCTATCGCGTCAGCGCGGGGAGCCTGAATGGTTGCTGGACAAGCGCCTGCAAGCCTGGGAGCTCTATGAGCAGACTCCCGCGCCTCTGGGCCGTCGTGGTGACCTGGGCACCCTCAAGGCGCTGGCAGGCTTCCGCTTCCAGCAGCTCACCTCTTATGTTCCCGATCCAAGTGAGAAGCTGCCCGCGAAGATTGAGCAGTCCTTGCAGGAAGCGCTGGTCAATGACCGCTCTGGCCTGATCGTGCAGCATAACTCGTCGGTAGTGCACACACAGCTAGATGAGGATCTCAAGGAGCAGGGCGTGATCCTGCTGCCTCTGGACAAGGCCGTACAGCAGTATCCAGAGCTTGTGCAGAAGTACTTCATGACCGAGTGCATTCCGGCAAATGCCAGCAAGTATACCGCACTCCATGCCGCCTTCTGGACAACCGGCTTCTTCCTCTATGTGCCAAAGGGCGTCGAGATCGAAAAGCCGATTCTCTCGCAGGTCTGGATTGATGCGCCGTCTTCCGCGACCTTCACGCATACACTGGTTGTGACCGAGCCCCAGAGTAGCGTGCGCTTCGTTGAAGAGCTCTCTTCCAGCGTGACCAGCGATCAGCCGAGCCTGGTCAGCGACGCCGTTGAGATCTTTGCCCAGCGCGAGTCCCGCGTTGAGTTCAGCTATCTACAGGACCTTGACCAGAACACCTGGAATATCACGAACAAGAACGCGGTCTTTGAGAATGACGGGAGCGTTACCTTCGTGATGTCGGATCTGGGGGCGAAGCTCAATCTTGTTGAGATTGGTGCGGGTCTTCAGGGCAACGGCAGCGCCGCTGAACTGGTTGGTATCTTCTTCACCGACCACGATCAGCGCTACAAGATCAACACGCTGTCTGACCATGTGGGCCTGTCCACCAACGCCGAGACACTGGTCAAAGGCGTGCTGACAGATGAATCTCGCGTCGAGTTCGATGGTATGATCCGCGTGCGTCCCAACGCGCAGCAGACGGCGTCGTTCCTTTCGGCGCACGGCATGATGCTGAGCAAGAAGGCACGCGGCGAATTCATTCCCGGTCTGGAGATCGCGGCAAATGAGGTCAGCGCCAGCCACGGTGCAACCACCGGTCAGATTGACGAAGAAGAGCTCTTCTACCTGATGTCTCGCGGCGTTCCCCGTCCTGAGGCCGAGCGCATCATTGTGCAGGGCTTCTTTGAGCCGGTCCTTCAGCGTATTCCGCTGGAGAACCTGCGTATCCGTCTGCGCCGCAGCATTATCTCCCGCATGAGCGGTGCTTATGAGACCGAGGCCGACACCTGGGTCGACGCTCAGGAGCGCTGGGAGATCGAGGGCGTTGATGAGGGCGCGGTCCATCTGGATGACTCAACCAGAGACAAGGACGAGATTGAGCTCTCAGAATACTAATTTGGTGAGCAGGGTACCTGTTTACGGGTACCCTTTGCTTTTCTTCCCCCTGGTTCCCGTCTGGCGGAGAGTATACGATGATTAGCGAGAAGAACACAACAAACCGCAGCGTTGAGGATATTCGCCGGGATTTTCCCATTCTTTCGCGGCAGGTACACGGAAAGCGTCTGGTCTTTCTGGACAGCGCGGCAAGCTCACAGAAGCCTGCTGTGGTCATTGAGGCGCTCGATCAGTACTATAGAACCTATAACGCGAACGTCCATCGCGGCGTCTATGAAATTAGCGAAGAGGCAACCGAAGCCGTTGAACGGGCCCGCCTGAAGATCGCTCGTTTCATTCATGCACGTCAGAGTAAACAGGTCATATTTACCCGCAACACAACCGAAAGTATCAATCTGGTAGCGTACAGTTGGGGTGGGGAACATATTCAGCAGGGCGATCTGATCGTCCTGACCGAAATGGAACATCATAGTAATCTGGTTCCCTGGCAGTTACTGGCCCAGCGCACGGGCGCGCGGCTGGAATTTGTCCCTGTCAACGAAGAGGGCCTGCTACGTCTGGATGTCTACGAGCAGCTTTTACAGCAGAAGCCGAAACTGGTCGCTTTCGCCCACATGTCAAACGTGCTCGGAACGATCAATCCGGTGAAAGAAATGGTCGCACAGGCGCATGCAGTTGGAGCGATCACGCTGGTTGACGGAGCACAAAGCGTGCCACATATGACGGTCGATGTGCAGGATCTTGATGCTGACTTTTACTGTTTCAGCGGACATAAAATGCTTGGCCCGACCGGCATAGGTGTGCTCTATGGGAAACGCCCGCTGCTGGAATCCATGACGCCTTTTATGGGTGGCGGTTCGATGATTCGCACGGTCAAGCTACACGAGTCCACCTGGGCCGATCTCCCTCACAAATTTGAGGCAGGAACCCCGGCGATCGCCGAAGCCATCGGGCTGGGCGTGGCCGTTGACTATCTGAATGAGCTTGGCATGGAGTGGGTCCGCCAGCACGAGAAAGCACTGACCGCTTACGCCCTCAAGCGGCTGAGCGCGATTCCTGGCCTGACCATCTACGGTCCGAAAGATGTTGAGCAGCGCGGTGGCGTGCTCTCCTTTACGCTTGATGGAGTACACCCGCACGATCTCGCCTCAATCCTTGATATGGAAGTCGGCGTTGCCGTTCGAGCCGGTCACCACTGCGCTCAACCGTTGATGGATCGCTACAACATTCCGGCAACCGCTCGCGCCAGCTTCTATGTCTACAATGATGAACGCGATGTTGATACGCTGGCAGAGGGCTTGCAGAAGGCTCAAGAGATCTTCCAGGCGACAGCAGGTCTCTAAACTTTCGACCAACGCGCTTGCTTAACCAGCCTCACAGGTGTACACTTTTACACAATTCTCATTTCAGTACCCCTGTGCGCTGAGCAGCAGCGCCTTTGGAGGCAGATACAATGTCAATGGATTATTATCGCGAATATATTCTAGATCACTATCGGAATCCGCGTAACTATGGGACCCTGGAAGCGCCAGATGTACATATGGAGGATAACAACCCGTTGTGTGGCGATCAGCTCGCGATGGATCTCAAGGTTGAAAATGGCCTTGTCACCGAGGTTCGCTTTCAGGGAAGAGGGTGCGCCATCAGTCAGGCATCAGCTTCCATGCTCTCCGAAATGATCGAAGGACAGCCGATCGAGGAAGTGGTCAAACTTGGCAAGGATGAGGTGCTCGAAGCACTGGGCATTCCCATCAGTCCGGCCCGCACAAAATGTGCCTTCCTTTCATTGCGTGTCCTGCATCGTGGCCTCGCGGTAGCCGGCTATGAGCGTCCCGATCTGGATGAGGACGAAGAAGAGTAAAAGGCTTTATGACCGAGTTTATCAAAGCAGCCGACCTCTCAGACATACGAGAGGGGAAGCTGTATCCCGTTGATATCGATGGCGAGCCGGTCTGCCTGACGAAAATCGATGGCACCATTTATGCCTTCTCTGATAACTGCACTCATATCAGTGGCCCGCTCAATCGCGGCGAACTTGATGGCTGCGTGATTACCTGCCCGCTTCATGGGGCTCGCTTTGATATCACCAATGGAAAAGTGTTGCGCGGGCCTGCCCGCTATGACCTGATCACTTTTCCGGTCAAAATCGAAGAGAATTCCGTTCTGGTCGGGCTCCCGGATGATGAATGACCTTATAGCTTCCGCACTTATGACTTGCGGAAGCTGCTTCTTTTGCCCTCCGCTTGACAAGAACATGCTCTAATGGCATAGTGTCTTTATGGAAAGACAACATCCAACAAAACGAGCTGCCATTCTGGAAGCGGCCAGCCGCATTGTGCATCGGGACGGCGTTTCGCATCTGACGATAGAAGGAGTTGCCCGTGAAGCCGGGGTCAGCAAGGGCGGAGTGCTGTACCATTTCCCGAACAAAGATGCCCTCATTGAAGGGATGCTCAACGCTTTTCATGAGCATTTCCGCGCGCGGCTGAACGAAGAGCTCGCAAAGCAGGATGACACCCCGGGGCGCTGGCTCCGTGCCTTTGCTCAAACCTCCTGTAATCTTTCCGGGTATGAGCCAGACTTTATCAGTGGTCTGATCGCAGCACTCAGTAATAACCCCGTGCTACTCGAATCGACCCGCAAGGAATTCCTGTACTATCAACAATGCGCCGAACAGGACGGACTTCCACGCGCTTACGCAACCATCTTGCGTCTGGCGATTGATGGCCTCTGGTTCGCGGACCTGTTCCACTTCGCCTCTCCTGAGGGCGCTTTCCGGGATGAGGTACGTTGCCTGCTTCAGGATATGGCACGTCCCGATTTCTCGCTTTCACAGCGCCGTTCGTAGGCGTCGCTTCCTCTTTTCCTGCACCTCGTGTGTCTCCCGATGCAAGAGGGCGAATAACTTCAGTTGACAGCAATTCGAGAACACTCTACAATAACCTATGCGTTTCGTTAATGGAGAAAAAGCGCTTTACACCGCGCAAGCAGGAGAGTCAAGATCATGGAAGGTCGCTCGCACCTCTTAATGGGCCTGGCAGCAGGCGTTGTACTGGATAGCTTCGTTCACCTCTCAGGAGACCCTCTGACACTCGCTACATCTGTTCCCCTCGCATTGGTCGTGAAAAAAGCTGTCTTCTATTCGGCAGTTGGCTTCGGCGCGTTGCTTCCAGATATTGATAACGCACGAAGCATGCTTGGTCGTCGTTTTGGCTGGATCAGTAGGACAATTCAGCATGTGGCAGGGCATAGAACGATTTTTCATAGCCTTCTCGGGTTAGCGTTAGGCTCATTGCTGGCCATCGGCCTGGAACAAGTGGTAATATTTTTACTGGGTACGCGCGGTTTACAGGCTCCTGCGCATATCGTAAGCTTATCGCACGTTGTATTCTTCGGGGTCCTTTTTGGATGTATCGTCCACATCGCCTGTGATTCCTTAACCGAGGGCGGGGTCCCCCTTTTCTGGCCGTACCGTAAACGCTTTGGAATTCCCCCGCGACCTGATATGCGGTTCAAAACTGGAACCTGGGTTGAACACGTCGTTGTCTGGGGATTTATTATCCTTGTGCTGCTCGGTATCTGGCAATCAATATTAGTTATTTGAGGTCTGATGAAGCGGTTCTCCTTCTCTTTTCTACAAAAACACCAGACACGCCTTGCCTTTCTTCTGGCCTGTCTCGCGATAGTGGTCTATTTCGGATGGATCAACTATGAATCGATCCTGCGCTATACCACGTTCCGCGCTACAGCCTTTGACCTGGGGAATATGGATCAGGTTGTCTGGAATACGCTGCATGGACGTCCATTTCAGTGGACAAACCAGGGAGTTGACTGGTTCGGCCCGCCACTGCGATTAGCCCAGCATGTCGAACCGATTCTCCTGCCGATATCGCTGCTCTATCTGATCTGGGCCGATCCACGTATGCTGTTGACGCTCCAGACCGCTATGCTGGCTCTCGGAGCGCTCCCAGTCTATGCGCTAACACGCTACTTTATCCCCAGATTTCCCTATCTGGCCACCGGGATGGCGATTGGCTATCTCTTTTCGCCAGCCCTGATCGGCGTGAATATCTTTGACTTTCACCCGGTCGCGTTGGTTGCGCCATTCATGCTTTTTGCAGCCTGGGCGCTGACAAAACGACGATTTGTGCTCTTTATTCTCTTCTGTGTTCTGGCGGCCTCCTGTAAGGAAGAGATTCCTGCTGTAGTTGGTCTCTTTGGCCTGCTGGTCATGTGGAAGTACAAGCGCCCGCGGCTCGGCCTTGCCCTCTTCGTCGGGGGCATCGCATGGAGTGCAGGCGCGTTTCTGTTGATGAAGCAGCTTTACCCTGGCAATCAGGGGAACAATTTCTGGTATCGCTATGTAGAGCTTGGCGACACCCCCGGAGACGCGATCAAGAACATCCTGCGTCACCCGATGATCCTCTTCACTTTCTTTGTAACGCTGGATCGCCTCTTCTATCTGGTTGGCCTGTTCCGCAGTGGCGGCTTCTTCGGCCTGCTGGCCATTGAGTGGTTACTACCCGCGCTGCCCGATCTGGCGATTAATCTGCTAAACACCAATAGCCCGCAGCTTTACAGCGGCATTTATCACTACAATGCTCCCATTATTCCATTCGTCACGCTTGCCACAATTCATGGTCTGGCTCGCTTTGTAGCCTGGTGGCAGGTTCGCCACGGCGAAACGGTTGAGCCGATTCCATTGATCGTCGGCGACACAGCACAGGCGCAGCGTTCAAGCTGGCCGGGCTTTGTAGTCAAGCCAATCAAAGGCATACAGCTTGCCCTGACACGCGCCGCTCGCAACCTCTGGTCAACCCGCCCGGTGACGATGGTACGCCCCGGCGTGCTGGCAATTGTAGAAGAGGGAGCCCTGCGCCGAAAAAGCTTTCATGAGCGGATGACCGACCTCTCGCGGGTCATTACTCCTACCGTGATGCAGTGGGTGATCTGTGGGCTGGTAGTGCTCATGGTGCTACTCAACAACTTTATTATGTATCCTAAATACAACTGGCTGCTCGCGGATCATACACCCGGCACGCGGGAGCAGCGCATTGAAGAACTGCTGACCATGATCCCGGATACGGCTTCGGTCTCGGCCAGTGCCACGCTCAATCCACATCTGACACGACGGCAATATGTGACCGTCTTCCCGTTTATCACCTATCTCACGCTTGACGGCAATATGCATACCGTTGAGTATGTAATTGTGGATGTGCGCAATATTGTGCCCGCCGATATGCGCGGAAGTACCTTTGAGATGCTCAACCAGATTCGCGAAACACATCTCTTCTGTACCATCAAACAGACAGATGGCGTGATCCTGCTGGCGCGAAATGATGTAAGCTGCCCCGCCAATCCTGAGCCTGGAGGCAAATAGGAGAAGAAAACATCGAAACATACCTGTAGCAACAAGAGCGGAATTAATGTTATAATTGCAGCGTGCAGGACAATGTAGCTAAGAGCTGAGACAACAATGCGGATAGTGCTTGTATGCTGTTTGCTCTATTGTCCGCCCTTGTTTGCTACAGGTATTCGCATTCTCTTCGGCCACGCAGTGTGGGCTGAAGAAATGCCATAACCGCGTGTTGGAGGATTGGCAGGATGCGCAATAATCCCTATGAAGAACCTACCGGTCAGGCAGATATGCAGAACAGGGCGGGACGGATGGAGGATCTGCCCATGCGGCAACCTTCTCTTCCCCCTCAGCAACAACCGCCACCTGCGGGTGATCCTGCCCCTGAGATTGACCTTGAACGGCAGGAAGAGGCTCGCACCGTGAAATATGCGATCGGAAAGCTGATCGACTTTCTCCAGTGGTTTACTACAGTCCTGGAAGTCGCGCTTGTGCTTCGCTTCCTGTTGAAGCTGATCGGCGCATCCAGCGGCAACCTGTTTGCAGGTTTCCTGTACTCGCTGACCGATATCATTCTTTTCCCGTTCCGTTCTATTGTGCCATCACCGTCTATTCGGCAAGATCAGGCATTTGAGTGGTCAACCCTCATTGCCATGCTCATCTACTTCCTTATCTTCTGGGCAATTCGCCGCTTCCTGCAAATCCTCATCTCCAGCCCGGAGGAAGCGCCCAACTAGGCAAAGCAACAGAGTGCCGCTTCTCCTGATTCTTGAAGCGGCATCTCTTTTCTGGTGGTCCTTTTGAGCGTGAGAGCCTTTTTCCTCTCTGTACATGTCAACAGGTGCGGTCACCTCCCTGATATGGTATACTGAAAAACCAGGAGGTGCCCTGTGGACAAACTAAGTATTTTTACCGGGAACGCGAATCGACAACTGGCAATTGACATTTGCGAACATCTGCATATTCCGCTCGGGAAGGCGGATGTTTTTCAATTTAGCAATGAAAATATTTTTGTGAAAATCAATCAAAATGTGCGCGGACACGATGTCTTTGTGATTCAACCCTTCAGTTCACCAGTCAACCGCTCAATCATGGAACTACTCATCATGATTGATGCGTTGAAACGAGCATCAGCCGCCAGAATTACCGCTGTTATTCCCTACTACGCTTATGGCCGCACTGATAAAAAGGATCAGCCGCGTGTGCCCATTACCGCCCGCCTGATCGCAGATTGTATTACGGTGGCTGGTGCACAGCGTGTTGTCTCAATGGATATGCATGCAGGTCAGATCCAGGGCTTTTTTAACATTCCCGTTGATGAGCTAACCGCGCAAACCATTCAGGCCCGCTACTTCGCCGCCAAGAATATCTCTGATCTGACGGTTGTCTCCACCGATGAAGGGTTCGCGAAAAAGGCCCGCAAGCTGGCCGATCGTCTGGGCGCACCTCTGGCAATTGTCGAGAAGCGCCGCCTCGGCAACGATGGCACAACCGAAGCCCTGGGACTCATTGGTAACGTTGAGGGGCGCCGCGCATTGATCGTTGACGATGAGATTGATACTGCCGGCTCTATCACGCAGGCGGCACGCATGGTCCGAGAGCACGGAGCACGCGAGATCTATCTATGCGCCACCCACGGCGTTTTCTCTGGACCCGCTATTGAACGCCTCGCAAAAGCGCCCATTGAGGAGCTGGTTATCACCGATACCATTCCTTCACCGGATGCGAAACGCCTGCCTAAACTGGTTGTCCTCTCCGTCTCAGAACTGCTTGCAGGCGCGATCAGCCGCATTCATGACGGCCGCTCAGTCTCTGAGCTCTTTAACTGATGAAAGGAAACAGAACAAATCCATTCTCTCTACGCTGAAACAGCTCTTATTCTTTTACCTCTCATACCCAGGAACGTTAGTTTATGCTATAATGCCTCCTGATATCATACCGTTTATAACAAACAACAGTCCTCAAGAGAGCAAAGGGCATCTCGGGTAGTGCTGAGATGCCCTTCTTAAAACTACATAGAAAGGGTGGAAGGGCGCAATGAAGCCACTTGTCGCCATTGTAGGCCGTCCCAATGTCGGCAAATCCACATTTTTTAATCGCATGATTGGCGAGCGTCTCGCCATCGTTCAAGATATGCCTGGTACAACCCGTGATCGCCTCTATGGTGATACCGACTGGAATGGGCGCGAGTTTACACTTATCGACACAGGTGGCCTCGAACTTGGCTCCGGTGTTCCGGTAGGACAGATCGGGCTCACAGGGCAACCAGGCGATATCATGGATCACGTCAAGGCGCAGGCGCAACTTGCGATTGAAGAAGCCGATGTGATTGTCTTTATGGTTGATGCCCGTTCCGGGATCACCGCCGCCGATGAAGAAGTTGCGGACTTACTCCGCCGCTTTGCAACCAAGCCGGTTATTCTTGCCGCCAACAAGGCAGACAACGAGGCCCGCCGCCAGGATTCCGTTGAGTTCTACGCCCTCGGCCTGGGAGAGCCCATTGTTGTGTCTGCAATCAGCGGCATTGGCACCGGCGATCTTCTTGACCGCATCGTAGAAGAACTGCCTCCCGAAGAGGAAGGAGAAGAGGAAGAGGACGAGGAAGAGATTCCGCGCATCGCGATTGTTGGGCGTCCGAACGTGGGAAAATCCTCGCTGTTGAACGCCATTCTGGGCTTCAAACGCTCGATTGTCAGCGATGTTCCCGGCACAACTCGCGATGCCATTGACACCACCTTCGAGTTTGAAGGACGCAAGCTCAAGCTGATCGATACCGCCGGTATTCGGCGCCGTGGTCGTATCACGCCGGGCATCGAGAAGTTCAGCGTGCTGCGCACATCGCGGGCTATTGAGCGCTGCGACATTGCCCTGCTGCTGATTGATGCTTCCGAGGGCCTGACCGCTCAGGATACCCACATCGCGGGCGAGATTCTTGAACAGTCCAAAGGCGTGATCGTAATCGTGAATAAATGGGATCTGGCCCAACAACAGCGCGCCGCGGAGCGTGAAGGCATCTACCCGCGCCCGGATGAGGAGATTCCAGAGGCCGAGGAGATGCGTAAGCAACTGGAAGAAGATCTGAAATTTATTCCATATGCCCCGGTGATCTTTGCTTCGGCCAAAACCGGCTATCATGTTCAATCGATTCTGCGCACGGCCCTGAATATCGCCGATATGCGCTACCTGCGTGTCTCCACCTCACGTCTGAATGAGGTTGTTCAGGAAGCAGTTCGCCATCATCACACAACCATTATCCGGCATAAACCGTTCAAGATCTATTATGCGACTCAGGCCCGGGTCAACCCGCCAACCTTTGTCTTCTTTGTGAACGACCCGGAAAGCGTACACTTCTCGTATACTCGTTATCTGGAAAACCGGCTGCGTGACGCCTTCGGTTTCAAAGGAACAGGAATTCGCCTTCAGTTCCGTGCCCGTGGCGAGAAAGAGACACGATAGCCCTTCCCGCGAAAAGCTGATACAGGAGAGGAGCCGCCCGGCATGCGGTTCCTCTTTTCTTTTTTCAAGGAAAAATGAGCTACTGGTTTGCACAACCTTTTGCGGGCTGGCGCGTATTGAGTATAGACAATTGCAGTTGTAGCGCACAGGCAGAAGGGAGAATGCTATCATCTCTGTTCGCTCGCAGGTAATCCCACAGTTGTGATGGAATGGGTATAAAGACAGGAGCACCGTACGGGTAGCCTCACATGTCCTGATACACATAAATAGAGAAGAAAGTATATACATATCATATTCATATATGCACACACGCGGGGATGTCTCAATTGTCATATATACTAGCTATATGCTATAGTGAGCATGGAAATTTCTCTAAAAGCATTCCTGCTCCTGTGAGGTACGTACCAATGCAGTTTAAACTCACCGCCGCTGATAAAACCGATGTCGGTCGACAACGAGAACAGAATGAAGACTACGTCTATAAGCGCGTAGAGTCGGCGGAAGACGGCGACCGTGGTCTTTTTATTGTTGCTGATGGAATGGGAGGCTATAAGGCAGGTGAAATCGCCAGCCGTATCGCTGTCGAAACAATCAGCCAGGGCCTGGATCACATCTTTAAGCCAATTTCAGAACAACCAACAATCAAAATAGACCGGGCAGTGCTCCAGCAGACACAAAAAGCCGACACCAGCAATCAGGGACAGTCCCCGCAAACGAGCAAGCTCGCAGATACCCATATGGCTCAGGCGATGGAAGAGCAACTGAAGGCTGCTATCCAGCAGGCCAATCGGAAGATTAACCGATACGGTGAAGAAAAGGCTTCGGCCCGGGGTCTGGGCTGCACCGTCACTGTGGCATTACTTCAGGGCGAACACGTCTATATTGGCAATGTTGGTGACAGCCGCACATATCTCTTTCGCAAGGGCAAGCTCACACGCCTGACGAAAGATCACTCGGTTGTGCAACGTCTGGTGGAAACCCACCAGATCGCCCCGGACGATGTCTATACCCATCCACAGCGCAACCTGATCTATCGCTCTTTAGGTGGGGGCAATGCCCGGATCGAAGTTGATGTGTTCCATGAAATCGCACAGCCGGGAGACACGTTTCTCCTCTGCTCGGATGGCCTGTGGGAAATGGTCCGCGATCCAGACATAGAGCGTATTATTATCGAAACAGGCTCCCCTCAGGCAATCTGCGATAAGCTGATTGAACAGGCGAACAGAAACGGCGGCGAGGATAACATTACCGCCATTATTGTGCATGTCAACGCCTGTTGATCCGGTATATCTACGCCTGCATATGCAAAACGAACAGAGAAGCGCGCATCTTTTCCCTCCTGACCCGAGGGGAGGCTGCACCGTGAGATAGCGGAACCGCATCAGGCATCTCCCAACACTCTGCCAGACTGCCTATTGCACGTTGCTTACACTTATAGGGGATATTAGTTCAGAAAGGTTGAGCGCACGGAGTATGGCTCTCCCGATCGGTACAATCCTTGATGGAAAATTTAAAATAGTTCAAATATTAGGCGAAGGGGGGATGGGAACCGTCTATAAAGTTGCCCAGGTGGGCACCAATCCCCCATACTATTATGCAGTCAAAGAGTTACTCGTTAATCCCAATACAAGCGAAGAAGAGCGCAATGCAGCGATCGATCGTTTTCATAAAGAAATCGAGTTACTTCGTGACCTGAAGCATCCGCGTATTGCTTCTCTGAAGCTTCCCTTCCAGGATCGGGGGAACTATTACTTTGCGATGGAGTTCGTCCCCGGACGGAGCCTGGAGAAAATCCTTGAGGACGCAAATAAGCCGCTCCCCGAGGAACAGGTCATCAAATGGATGATCCAGGTCTGCGAGGCGCTCAGCTATATTCATTCACGCGTACCGCCCATTATCCTGCGCGATCTGAAGCCAGGTAACATTATGATCACGCCTGATAACGAGGTCCAGTTAATCGACTTCGGAATCGCGCGCCGTTTTGATCCCAACAAGCGCACCAATACCGAGAACCTGGGGACCATCTCATACGCGTCACCCGAGCATCTCGGCTCCATTACAATGCCCGGACAGCGCCGCTCCGCCGACAATCCCGGTCGGCTGGTTCAGACAGATGCGCGCTCGGATATCTACTCGCTTGGCGCAACCATGTATCATCTGCTGACCAACTACGAACCCGAGCCCATTCAAACACCAGCACCGGGGAGTATCCTGGCGAAGAATCCCGCTCTCCGCACCATTCAGGTCGGAGGGAAAACGGTGTGCCCGGTGGAGCAGGTTATTATCAAGGCCATGCAGCAGGAGCCCGCGCACCGCTTTCAAAATGCCGATGCCATGCGTACCGCGCTTTTTTCCTGCCTGCCCAATGTGCCTTTCACCCCGACAACCGTGCAGATTCCGTCCATGCCCAACAAAGCCACCATCTCGACCACACCAGCCGGAAGCGCTGTCTCCGGGCTGATCTGTCCAAAGTGTGGCTATCAGAATCGTATTGGCGCGAAGTTCTGCAAGCGAGATGGACAACCACTGGTTCAGGGTGTCGCCGTCGCGCCTCCGCAGCAGCGGCATTCGCGTATTCAGGCCCGCCCCGTCCGTCAGCCAATTCAGCCCCGGCCCGTCGCTCGTCAACCGATCCGGGCCCGTCCGGTCAGCTCAAATAACGCGGCACGACCTGCGACCTCGATGGGTGATCCCATGCAGCCCTATCGGGATGGGCTCCAACAACTGGCCAGCAAAAACTATGCTGGCGCGGTCAGCCATTTCAAGCAGGCGCTCAGTCTTGGTGCTCCGCCATACGACACATACTACAACCTCGGTCGCTCGTATCGTCAGTATGGGCAGGCCGTCCGCAGCATCAATCAAAAAGCCTTTACCGACAATATGCGCTACGCCGCAGAACAGTTTGAGCAGGCTTTAAAGTATAAAGCAGATGGCATTGACGCTCACTTTCAGCTTGGTCTCTGTTACCGGGATCTGGGGCTCCTGGAGAAAGCCAGTGCGGCCTTTCAAAAGGCGCGTTCTCTCGCCCCTCAGGACCCGGCAATCTACTACCAGCTTGGCAGCATTGCCCTTGAGCAGGGAATGAAACGCAACGCCGAAACCTGGTTCCAGGATGGCCTGCAAATCAATCCCAATCATGTGCTGCTGCTGTCAGCGCTTGGGCGTCTCCAACTGGAAGAAAAACAAATCCCGGCAGCAATCAAGACGCTTCAGCAAGCAACACGACTTGATCCGTCACTCTGGGATGCCTGGTACGCACTGGGACGAGCCCACATGCATAATCGTGAATGGAAATATGCGCTCGGTGCACTGGAACGCTCGCGACAGGCAAACCCCCGGATCTCGGAAACCTACAGTGCGCTAGCAACAGCGTATCTGAAGTTGAACAAAAAACATGAGGCCCGAAAGATGGTCGAAGAGGCTCTGGCACACGATCCACAGAATACCGAAGCCCGACGACTACAAAAACAACTCTAAAGGAGGGCAGGATGCACTGTCCGTCATGTCATACATTGAATCGTGAACATGCAAAGTTTTGTAAAGGCTGTGGTCAGGCTCTCCCCACAACGACAGTCGACACGCCTTCGACGACCCGGGAAGCCTCCGCTGAAGCCGTAGAACAACAGGTCCTGTCTCCCGCTCCTGAAGCGCCAGAGACACAGGTAGTAGAAGAGCCCAACGAGCAGCCAGCAACAGATGAGGCTCAGCAGGAGTCGGTCGAGCCCTCCTCTGAGGCCGCACTAGAGGAAGCCAACGCGTATCCGACACAGATTCTGACGCCGAACAAGATGAAAGAATACCATGTGCGCAAATGGGAACGCGAGCTTGAGCGCGAACGAGAGCGTCACGGTGAATACGCCCAGGAACAACAGGATATCGCAGAGGCCCCGAGTGCTCAGACTCCCTCTCCCAAAGAGGAGATGCAGGAGCCAGAAAGCGCCGAACAGCACATCCCGCCTCAGGAGGAGCCGCAAGCCGAGCAGCCACAAGCAAACGCAACACAGCGAGAAGAAACACAGGCACCTTCTGTAGAGAGCCTGGAAACATATGCAGCGGTGCCAGCAGGCACGGCTACGACTACAACAACGGAAGAGGTCATAATGGAGCAGGTAACACCACCTTCTGACGACAATCAGGCACATACCGAGTATGAGCAGTCCCAACCAGCCGAGCCAGAAATCACGGAGGAGAACCCGGAAGGGTTGATTCCACCACCGCCACCCCCTTCGGCTGAAGCGACTGAGGAGAGCACCACGTTCCCGGTCCTATCCATCGGGACGGTGCTAAAGGAGCGGTATGAGGTCGCCGAGGTGCTGGAGATCACACAACATGAGCATGTCTATGAGGTGCTTGATCGCCAGAGCTATCGTCGATGCTGGAACTGTGGCTCGGATAAAAACACGGAAGACGATGACTTCTGTATGGATTGCGGTGCTGAGCTGCGCAACGCCTCGTATATCCTGCGTGAGTTCGCGGCTGATATGCCTCCTATCGAGGATACCCGGCTCAACAATACGATGTTAGACACCTTTGTTGAGAACAACCAGACCTACATTATCGAACATCAGCAGGATCTTCAGCCAGCGTTCCCGAATGGCCTTGCACTGATCGCAGCCTGCGCCTCAGATGCAGGTAACCTGCGCCGCGGTGATCCCAACGAAGACAGCACGCTCGTGCTTCACCTACAGCGCGTACATGAGTCCATTGCCTCGACCGCGGGCATCTTTGTGGTCGCTGACGGCATGGGCGGTCACGACAATGGCCAGCTTGCCAGCCGCATCGCGATCAGCACGATGGCAAACCAGATCACACAGGCGCTGCTCCTGCCTCCTCTTGAGACCGAGCAGCAGGGCCAGGTCGCGGAGAAGGCCGAGAGCGAGGCACTAGACGCACTGCTAAATCGAGCCGTGCAGGAAGCCAATAACGCCATCTACCAGGTCAACCAGAAAACAAATACGGATTCCGGCTCAACTATGACCGGTTTTATGATTGTTGATGATTATGCGTATATTCTTAATGTAGGGGATAGCCGTACCTATATGTTGCGTGACGGCAAACTCTATAAGCTCACCACAGATCATTCTCTGGTCGGGCAGCTTGTCGCTGGTGGTCTGATCGAGCCAGACGAGGTCTATAGCCATCCACAGCGCAGCCAGATCTACCGCAGTCTGGGCGATAAGCAGAATGTACAGGTAGATATCATTCATCAACAGCTCCATCCCGGTGATATTCTGTTAAGCTGTTCTGACGGCCTATGGGAGATGGTTCGCGATCCGCAGATTGAAGAGATTCTGAATCGTTCAGCCGATCCGCATACCGCCTGTAAGGAATTGATTGATGCAGCGAATATAAACGGCGGAGAAGACAATATAAGCGCTGTCGTTGTTTTTGTGCGATAAGCAGGTATGATATACTAGGGGCAGCCGAACGCGAAAGGAGCTAAAGAGACTATGCCCGGAGAGGTAACGTTTACTTCCCAGGTAGGGAAAGAATATATGCCAGTCACTGGCGGTAGCCAGGTTGCATACGTCCTGTGTGAAGCCAAACCAACCGATGTTGTGGCTCAGGTCCGTATGCCGCTGAACTTCTGTTTGGTCATTGACCATTCCGGCTCGATGAAGGGCGCGAAACTGCGCAATGTCAAGGAAGCCGTGAAGATGGTCATCGACCGTCTGGAGCCAACCGATTACATTTCAGTTGTGATTTTTGACGACACGGCTCAGGTGATCATTCCCTCAATGCCCGCCAATGACCCCATTGGCATGAAGGCGGCCATCGACCGCATTCAGGACGCTGGTGGAACAACCATGTCTCTCGGCATGATTCAGGGACTGGGAGAGCTGCGCCGTTGGAATATCCCCAATGCCGTCAGCCGCATGATCTTGCTGACCGATGGTGTCACCTACGGCGATAATGACCGCTGTCGCCAGCTCGCACGTGATGCAGCCGCAGCCGGAATCTCCATCTATCCGCTTGGTATCGGGGCAGACTGGGATGAGAATCTGCTTGACGAAATCGGTCAGTTGAGCGGTGGTATGCCCGCCGAATTTATCCGCACCCCGGCCGATGCCATGAGCATCTTCGAGCAGCAGGTACAGAGCGCGGTTGCGGTCGCGGTCCGTAACACAACCATGACCCTCAACCTGCCCGCTGGCGTCTCACCACGCCGCGCTGTCAAAGTGCTTCCGATCATTCAAGATCTTGATCCCTCGACGCTTTCAGACCGTCGGGTTGTTGTGCCACTGGGAGATCTGGAAAAAGATACCCCGCAGGCCGTTCTGATTGAGCTGATGATTGAGCCCCGCCCCGCCGGACTATTCCGTATTGCACAGGCCGAGCTCTCCTATGATGTGCCCATCAGCGGCCTGGTCGGTGAGCGCATACGCGAGAATATCACTGTCACCTTCACCAGTGATGCCAATCTGATCAGTCAGGTGAATCCAAAAGTCATGAACTTTGCCGAGAAAGCGCAGGCCAATCGCCTCGTTACACGCGTGCTTGACGAATACAAGCGCAGCGGGAAAGTGACAACCAAGCTGTCGCCCAACGTCACCAGAGTGCTTGACGCCGAGACACAGCAAGCGATTGAGAAGATCAATCAGGGCCAACAGATCTCGGCAGATCAGGTCAAATCGATCGGCAACAAGACACGTAAGCTCACACAGCGCCTTGATGACCTGCTCCCCTGACGACAGAGGCAGGGGAAACCCTGTTCCCTGACAGGGGCATCAATCGTTTATATAGCGTGTATACGTGAACAAACTCAGGAGAATCAGCAGGAGACTGTACAGATACGCAAGGCCAGAAAGCTCCGTTCTTGAGAAGGCGGGAATGCATGGGCCTCCCTGTCGAAAGCAAAGCAACAGAGTGGTCCTGTCGGACAGACAGAACCAACGGTTCCGGCGGATCGTGAAACGCTTCTGGTCACCTGGCCTCTCTACGCTGTCTCGCAAAGACAGCCGAGCACGCCACATGGATGGAGGAAGTATCCCCCGCCTGGAAGTGGGCGGTGTGTCAACGACTCAGCAACCGGTTCAAGGAGCAAACCGTAAGATAAGAGAGGCCCGTCTGGTTCTCCCGAGAAAAGAGATTTACCAGCAGTTGCCATACATTACAATGTACGAAAGAGGAAGGATAATAGCATCATGCCAGTACGCTGTTCTTTAGGACATGAGAATCCAGATGGCTCCGCCTTCTGCGATGAGTGCGGTGAGCCTCTGGGGAATGCGCCTGCCGCATCGACAGCAGCTCCAGAGCCTCCAACCCCACCAGCAGCCAGCCAGGATGCAAACCAGGGTGCAAGCCAGATCTGCCCTTCGTGTGGTGCAAGCAATCCGGCAGGTGAGGCCTTCTGCTCCAACTGTGGAGTGAGCTTGCAGGGTGCCCCCCAACCGGTCGCACAGCCTGCTCAGCCTCAGGAGCCACTGGCACCACCGGCACCAGAACCGCCCGATGTTCAGCCCGCTCCGGCAGCCACGGGCACAGGGCTTCAGGCCCGCCTGATCGTTGAGGCCGACAATCAGGAATTTGACCTCAGCGGCAAAGATAATATTACGATTGGACGCGAGGATGCGGTCAGTAACATCTATCCCGACGTCGATCTGACGCCACATGGCGGCGAAGAGGGAGGCGTCTCACGCCTGCACGCTCGCATCTTTGTGCAGAACGGCAAGTACATGCTGGAAGATGAGAGAAGCACCAATCGCACCTATCTCAATCGCCAGCGCCTTGAGGAGAAAACGCCTGTCGAGCTGCATGACAACGACGAGATTCGACTGGGACATGTCGTGTTACGTTTCAAAACCCCCTAATCGGGAAACAGCTCTGTCCGATTATAGCATTTGACAGTATACTTATTACTCGCTATAATCTTTGGGATATCCGAACTGGGAGGATTTTTGGTCAATGAAACGTACCTGGCAACCAAAGCGCATCCCGCGCAAACGTGAGCACGGCTTTATGAAGCGTATGGCGACCCGCAATGGTCGTCGTGTTCTGAAGGCCCGCCGCGCAAAAGGGCGCTGGAAACTGACCGTCTAACATAAAGGCTTCAGTCCACCGTGGCTCTTCAACGTGCTTTACGTTTAAAGAAAAGTGCAGATTTCATGCGAGTAAGGCAGCAGAGAAGAAGTGTTTCCTCTCGGCTGCTTATCCTCGCATGGGCACCGAATAGCATTCACCACACCCGTATAGGCTTCGTTGTGAGCAAACGAGTTGCTCGCAAAGCAAACATACGCAATTATCTGAAACGGCTATTGTCAGAGGCGATCCGACCTCACCTTAATTTTTTGCCAGAACAGACCGATATAATTATTAGTGTACGGCAGACGGCAGTTCAACTCGATCCACAGACACAAAAACAACGCGTGGCCGTGAATCTGCGTATACTACAGAAAGAACTTGTATACGTGTTACGTAAGGCGCATCTACTCGCACCTTCTCAATCAGGAGAAGTTCGGCAGAGTAATCAGGCGTAAGGTTACAAACCGTGAAATATATCGCTCTCGGTCTCATTAAACTCTACCAACACACGCTGTCGGTGATCCTGCCCTCATCGTGTCGGTTTACACCCTCATGTTCCCAGTATGGGTATGAGGCAATTCAACGTTTTGGCTTTTTACGTGGTGGCTGGCTTACCATCAAGCGGATAGGCCGTTGCCATCCCTTCTATCACGGTGATCTCTATGATCCGGTTCCGGAAACACTGGGCGGGAAACTAGAGCGAGGAAGGCAGGAAGAAACTCGTGTTTGAATTTATTGGCGCATTTTTTGATATGATATTCGCCAGGCCCATCTTTAATGGATTGATGCTCTTATATCATCTTTTCGGAGATCTGGGCCTCTCCATTATCGTTCTGACGATTATCATTAAGCTCGTCCTTTTCCCGCTTACGATCAAGCAGCTCAAGTCGTCAAAGGCGATGCAGCAAATCCAGCCGGAATTGAAGAAGCTGCAAAAGCAGTACGCCAGCGACCCGCAAAAGATGATGCAAGAGACACAGAAATTGTACAAGGCCGCAGGCGCCAGCCCGATGAGCGGCTGTCTCCCCACCCTGGTACAGCTTCCTGTGCTCTACGGTCTCTACTATGCCGTCTATGGTGCATTTGGCCAGCACGGTTCCTCTGCGACCCAGTTGCTCAAAGCAATCAACGACCGACTGTATGCCTGGGTCCCCCACTTCACTACCCCGGTTAATTTCCACCTTGATTGGCTGACCTTTATCAGTCCCGTGCTGTCAGTCGACCTTTCCAAGCCAAGCCCGGTGCTGGCGATTCTGGCTGGTCTGGCAACTTTTGTCTCGCTGCGCATGAGCATGCCAAAGCAGAACAAGCAGGCAGACAAGGATAAGAAGACGCCAGAAGATCCAATGGCCCAGTCGATGAAGATGATGCAATACATCTTCCCGTTCATGACCGCCTTCTTCGGCTTTACGTTCCCGGCAGGGTTGGCGCTCTACTGGACCATTTCGTCTGTCTTCCAGGCAGTTCAGCAGTACTTTGTCACCGGTTGGGGCTCACTGCTTATCGGCACTCCCAAAAAGCCAGAGGTGAAACCGGCCGTCGAAACACTACCCGCTTCCACAGTTGAAGCCAATGGGCGCGAAGGTTCCCAGGCAAAGAGTGGCAAAGAAGTTCCGGTTGCAGCCGAGAAAAGCTCGTCAACCAGCACACTTCGCTCAAATGCCCACAATGCGACCGGAAGTCAGCGCCGCTCGCGGAACAGTGCCTCAGCGCGCAGACGCAACACGCAGCGTACCCATCGCTAGTACAAACGCTGAGACTATTCCAACAAAATAAGGTATAATGCAAAAAGGTCCCCTCCTGTGCGCTATCCGCTGGGAGGGGATCGTATCCCTTGCAGGTAAAGGAAGCAAGCGAAGTGCTAAAACACCCTCCTGAGAGATCGGGCACCGGAAAAAGGACCCTTGATCCTGCTATCTCTTGTGTGATTATATCTTTCTGGTGACACCGGGTGCGCTTCAGGCAAGAATCTGTTACAATATTCATCACACAGGCTGCAATTATAGACTCTAGTTCTTTACTTAGGGAGGCAAGGAAACTGTGGAAAGTATCGAGGCTAGTGGCAAAAGTATAGATGAAGCAATACACCAGGCTCTTTTACGTCTGGGCAAACGCCGGGACGAGGTTGACATTACGGTCTTGCAAGAGCCTGTGCGTGGTACTTTTGGCATAGGGAGCAAAGAGGCGCGAATCCGGGCCACCGTTCGCTCGACCCCCACGACCTCTGGCGCTGTCATCACACCAGAAATGGCCGACGCCATTCTTGGCCCGAGTAGTGATGATGATGAACTCTATGACCATGATGAAATGTACCTTGAGGATGAGGCTGACGATGAGTATGAGGACGATGAGTACAGCGATGAAGCGGAGGAAGAAGAGGAGGAAGAGGAAGCTACAGAGGAGGAACATGCTCCATTCCTGGCCTCCAGCAACTTTCCCGGTGTTGCCGCTGCCGCGTCTGCTGAAAAGAACTCAGAACTGCCTTTCATCGAAACCCCATCCCGCGAGGATGTTGAGATTACGGTCGATGTGCTTCAGCATATTTTACGCTATATGAATATCCGGGCCACCGTACAGGTGCGCTCTACCAGCCCGCTGACACTCAACATTCATGGCATCAATGAGAATCTTGGCCTGCTCATCGGTCGCCGTGGTGAGACGCTGGCAGCACTTCAATTGCTGGTTAACCTGATCGTTGCCCATCTTACTGGCCATCGTCTCCGCATTATTGTCGATGCTGAAAATTACCGCGTACGACGTGAGGAGAACCTGCGCTCTCTGGCTCTACGTGTGGCACAACAGGTGCGCAGCTATCGCCGTTCTATCGCGCTGGAAGCCATGCCACCGCATGAACGCCGAATCGTTCACCTTGCGCTTGCAGATAGTGCAGATGTCACAACAGAAAGTATCGGCGAAGGCGATGAACGTCGCGTCGTTATCTCTCTCAAACGTCCCGGCAGGTAATTTTCGGTTTTCTTCTCGCAGGGCGACCCCCCTGCATATATAGCTTTTTGTTGTATCAGAAGCTTTTTCCGGTCGGTCGCCCTCCCACACTTCAGTTTAAAGGGCCTGATCTATGCTACCGGTTCCAGATTTTCTTACTATCGGTCATGTATCGAAAGACCTACGCCCTGACGGTACTTACACACTCGGTGGTACCGTTACTTATGCTGCTCTTACTGCACAGCATCTGGGCCTTGCGACCGGTGTGATTACGTGCGCCGACCCGAATATGTGCATTGAGCTCCCTTCTCACCTACCGGGTATCGCGTTACATATTCGTCCGTCTTCCGTCACCACAACCTTTATCAACCAGTACACGGAGGGCGTACGGATACAGTATCTTTGCGCTCGGGCCGACACATTTGAAGCCCGTGACGTCCCCGAAGCCTGGCGGAATACTCCGATCGTCCTTCTGGGCCCACTCGCTCAGGAGCTTCCTACAGACTTCGCCTCCCTGTTCCCCCGGCGCCCGGATGCGCTGATCGCTGCCAGTCCACAGGGCTGGCTCCGCCAGTGGGATGCTGATGGCCGCATCTGGCCCACAGCCTGGCACGATGCCCCGAAAGTTCTTTCTTCTCTCGACGTTCTGATCCTGAGCTACGAAGATATTCTGTCCTCTAATGGCAACAGCCGCGAGGAAGCAGATGCCCTTTTCAGCGAGTGGAGTACGATGGTGCCAATTCTTGTCGCCACTGAGGGCAGATATGGCGCGACCCTTTTCCACGAAGGTCAGACAAAACAGTTCCCGGCCTATGAAGCAGAAGAGGTTGACCCGACCGGCGCAGGCGATGTCTTCGCTGCCGCCTTCCTGATCCACCTTTCAAAGAATGGTGATCCCGAACTGGCGGTCGAGTATGCCAATTGTGTTGCGTCGTTCTCGGTTCAACAGGAGGGAACAAAGGGTATCCCGTCCCTGAGCATGATTAATCGTGCGTTCAGATCACAAAGCAGGAAAGAGTAGTGTTACGATAAAGGGGGAGCCGAACGGCTCCCCCTTTATCGCTTTGCTAACTGCCTGCCTGACCTACAGTTCCCACACTTTCGCGTTTGAATAGACCACCTCAGCGGTCGCTTCATTCATATTGGTGATGCTCATCACACCGATTCTGCCATTCGTATGAGATGAATCGCTCATTCTATTGACTAAAGTCCCATTCACATAGAATTGCAGGCTTTCGCCCTCCGCCACAACGCTGATTTTATTCTCTCCATTTTGCTGGAAAGAGGGTACGCTATCCCCGCTTGCGAGCAGGATGATATCGGAGTAGACCCCCATCCCCTTGATAATATTATAGCCTTTAGATGAGACCAGGAAAGCGTACAACTTGCCTCCGTTCACGTTGGCCCGGAAATAGATACCTGCCCAACTCCCCTCAAGCAGCTTTGCGGTGATCTCATAGGTAAAGTTCGAGAACTGCTTGCTTTCCCCACAGAACGTGGCTGCATCCGATTTGACGTGCACATGGTAGCCATCCTGCTGGAAAGCGCAATCCCCGTTCACATCCCACTCGGCCTCATTCTTGTTGAGCGGCTGATTCAGGACCAGCTTTGTGCTGAATGGATAGGTTGATTTCACTGCGGTAGCCGTCTGTACAACGCTGGTTGCGGTCGCATTTTTGTTATTTGTCTCTGTTACCTGGGCCTGGTAGGAGAAAAAGGCAAAAATCAGACTCCCGAAGAGCACCAGGACCAGCACAGCGCAACATGCCAGAAAGATCGTTTTCCCAGGAGAGCGACGCGGCTGCTGCCGATACGGCTGTTGATATCCATACGGGTATGGCGGTGGCATCCCCGGGCCCTGCTGTGGAAACACACCAGAAGGAGCGGGATACTGTGGCCCACCTGATTGCGCCGGGTAGCCCCACGGCTGCGACCCGCTGACCGCCATCATTTCTTCGGGTGGTGGGCCGAAGCGCTCGCTATAGACGTGATCCTGCTGCACCGAGACAACCTGCGGAAACGCTGCCGGGCCATTCTGTGGTGTGGCAACCGGGGAAACAGGCGGTGTTGGAGCTACCGGAGCTTGCTGCACGCCTCCCCGGGGAGGCATCCTGCGTACCGTCACCTCGTCCACAGAAGATCCCTGTTGCTGCTCTTCCGACGGTGATGCGGGCGAGATTCGCTGTGTCTGCTCCGCGGAGGCAGCCACCACAGACTGTTCTTCCGACGGTGATGCAGGCGAGATTCGCTGTGTCTGCTCATTATTCACGGAACCAGCAGGCTGCGCCGGAACCACTCTCTGTGTCACCTCTTCTACGGGTGTTGCCCCGGTATATCCTTTTTCTTCAATGACGGGCTTGTGTGTGCTTACGGGTCTGAAGGTAGCCTCGCTCGGCGTCGTGGGGACTTCCTGCTGAGTAGCCTGCGCCGCATAAGGGGGAACTGCTTTGCTGGTTGGTTCCTCGGTCGAGAGCGTTTCCTGCTCGCGGCTTCCCTGTGGCAACTCAGACGCCTGCTCGGGATACTGCCGCGCCTCTGCCTGCGGGCTCTGCTCCTGAACTGGATTATCCCCCGAGCTCTGCCGTTTTTGAGTCTCTGGGTTCACGTCCATGCCTGCATGAACTCCTTCTAAAACAGATAATAGAAAAAAAAGAGAGCGTCTCTATTGCTTATAGTTGTTCTATTATTATACCAAATTCTGCGGAACGACTGGAAAGCAAGTGGACATACGGGGCACCCTTCACGCTCAATCTCATGCCACAGTAATGGATTCCTGATCTTGTGTTATATTGTTCTTGAAAACAAAATCTGCTATAGTGACAAGCGATATCTAGCTGCGCACAGCGTCTGCTCACACCAGCAGTGCGCAATGGGAGAAAAAACACCTATGTCAACGCAGGACAATGCGGTCAATCAACTGAAACGTACTCCTCTTTATGAAGAACATCGTTCCCTGGGAGCTCGCCTGGTTGAATTTGGCGGTTGGGAAATGCCCGTCCAGTATAGCGGGATTCTCCAGGAACATCAGGCCGTTCGTACAAAGGCCGGTCTGTTTGATGTCAGTCATATGGGAGAGTTCAAGGTTGAGGGAAAAGACGCCGAAGCCTTTTTACAATATCTGGTGCCAAATAATGTCGCTCGCCTCGCGGTCCATCAGGCGCTCTATACACAGCTCTGTAATCCCGAGGGAAACACACTCGATGACCTCCTGATCTACCGACTGAGCGAAGAGCATTTTATGCTGGTCGTCAACGCGGCGAACATTCAAAAGGACCTTGCCTGGATTCAGGGACACGCGACCAAGTTCGCCAGCGTAACCATCACCGACCAGTCTGACACCACCTCGCTGCTTGCATTACAGGGTCCGCTCGCACAAACCATTCTTCAGCCTCTTACCTCCACCGACCTCTCTGCCTTGAAGTATTATCACTTTCTGCCAGGACAGGTGGCCGGCTATACATGTCTTATTTCACGTACCGGATATACCGGAGAGGATGGTTTTGAGCTGTACTGCTCCTCGGCTGACGTGGTTGCACTCTGGCGCAAGCTCCTGGAGGCCGGTCAGCCTCATGGTCTGCTTCCAGCCGGTCTGGGCGCCCGCGATACGCTCCGCCTGGAGGCGGCTTATTGTCTGTATGGACACGAGCTTGACGAGCAGACCAATCCGCTGGAGGCCGGGCTTGGCTGGACGGTGAAACTGAAAAAGCCGGGCGAGTTCATCGGTCGCGCAGCCCTGGAAAAGGTCAAAGCCGAAGGGCTCAAGCGCAAGCTGGTCGGCGTTGAGATGATCGAACGAGGAATACCGCGCGGAGGCTACGCCCTGTATGCCAGTGATCAACAGATCGGCATCCTGACCAGTGGCGCCCCCGGACCAACAGTACAGAAGAATATTGGTCTAGGCTATGTAGAGACTCCATTCGCGGTTGAAGGCACACAGATCCAGGTCGATATACGCGGCAAGCGTGTTGCGGCTCAGATTGTTGCGCTCCCCTTTTATAAACGCGCACAATAGAAATAATACACCTACTTTTTTGAGAGTAAGGAAGGGAGATTCATCGATGGCAAGCCTGAACCATCCTGAAAACCTGAAATATACAAAAACTGATGAATGGATTCGCCTTGAGGGTGATGTTGCTGTGATCGGCGTGACCGATTACGCGCAAGACCAGCTTGGCGATATCGTCTATATCGAGCTCCCCTGGGACGGTGGCGAGCAGCTTGACGCTGGCGCAAAGTTCGGTGACATCGAGTCGGTGAAAGCGACTTCTGAGCTCGTTTCCCCGGTCAGTGGTCAGGTGATCGAGGCAAACGCGGAGTTGAAAGAGCATCCCGAACTGATCAATGATAGCCCTTATGAACAGGGCTGGATGCTGAAGATCAAGCTGAACGATCCTTCCGAAGTTGATCAACTGCTGAGCGCAGAAGACTATCTGCGGCACCTTCAGGGCCGCTAATTCCTGCTCCGTCTTCCTCGCCTCCTGACACTTCCAGGCGAGGAAGACCCTCCCTCAGTTGCAGGCGGAAAAACTCCCCTATGCTCCTCTTCTAGCCCAAATGGGGGGTACGCAATTCATGTATTCTCTTTTTGGCTATGCCAGACAATTATGAGATATAATCAAGGGGTCTGATAGAGCACAGCTCTGTTCCCCACCCACAAATTGAATATCAATGGGTGCCTGAAATACTTTTTTACAGGAAAAATTATTTTACCGTTTTTCCTGATATTTTTTGTGCTTATTCAAAGATAGATATCTACCTTGCATTCAGAAACACCATATGTTGTGTAACGTTTGCCCGCAGTGAATGCCGCTGAATGCCCAAAGGTAAATACAAAAAGCCAGAGCAGCACCCCCACCAGGGGTGTTTCTCGATCTCCCGGAGTGTTTTATCCATGAGTTATGTACCAAATACACCGGAAGAGCAGCAGGCGATGCTAGAGAGCATGGGCCTCTCGTCGTTAGAGGACTTGCTGGCTCCTGTTCCAGCCAATGTCCGGCTCAATCGCCCTCTTGACCTTCCAGCCGCCCTCTCGGAACCCGACCTGCGCCGTGTGGTAACGAGGATGGCCGCGAAAAATCGCAACCTTGACACTGCTATCTCTTTCCTGGGGGCCGGTACTTATGACCGTGCGATCCCGAGCGTAGTCCCCCACCTGCAACGCCGCTCGGAATTTGTCACTTCCTATACACCCTATCAGCCTGAAGTCAGCCAGGGGATGCTGCAAACCATCTATGAGTTTCAAACGATGGTCTGTCAGATCACCGGTCTGGACATAGCAAACGCCTCCCTCTATGATGGCGCGACCGCAATGGTTGAAGCAGTCTTTATCGCGCTTGGTCCGGGCGGTAAGGGAGAGGTGGTTATCTCTGCTGGCGTCGATCCCCAGTACCGCCGCGTCCTGCAAACATACGCCTTTGCCCGCGGCTTTACGGTGAAAGAGGTTCCAACCCGCAATGGTGTGACCTCCCTTGAGGAGCTCGATGCAGCGGTAACAGCCACAACAACCGCCGTGGTGGTCCAGCAGCCGAACTTCTTCGGCTCTATCGAAGATATGCAAGCAATCGAGAAAATCGCCCACAAAGGGAAAGGCGTCTTTATCTCGGTCGCAACTGAGCCCGCCTCTTTCAGTGTGCTTGCCCCTCCGGGCGAATACAACGCGGATATCGCGGTTGGCGAACTCATGAGCTTCGGGAACCCCATGAGCTTTGGCGCTCCGGCCCTCGGTTTCATGGCATCCAAACAGAAATTCATGCGCCTGCTGCCGGGCCGCCTCGTAGGCCAGACGGTAGAAGAGGGCGGCGACAAGCAAACGGGCTATGTGCTGACTCTTCAGACCCGCGAACAGCACATTCGCCGCGAACGCGCAACCTCCAATATCTGTACCAATCAGTCGTTGCTTGCGGTCGGCGCAACAATCTATATGGCAGCGATTGGCAAGCAAGGCTTCCGTGAACTCGGTCAGCTCTGTTTGCAGAAAGCGCACTACGCCTTCCGCCAGATCACCGCCCTGCCCGGTTTTGAAGCTCCCTTCACTGCTCCCTTCTTCGACGAATTCGTGATCAAATCCCCCGTCCCGCTTGCCCGCCTTGAAGAGGCCTTTACTCAGGCTGGAATCGTCGGCGGCTATGCGCTGGACAAAGACTATCCAGACATGGAAAACTGCATGCTCTTCTGCGTCACGGAGACGCGCACCAAAGAAGAGATTGACTATCTGGTATCCGTTCTGAAGGAGGTGCAGGCATGAGCGTAGAGAAACTCATTTTTGAAAAGGGCGCCCCCGGTCGCCGCGCCAGCAATATGCCTGCAATGGATGTCCCGACCGAAACCATTGAAGATCTGGTGCCCGCTCACCTGCTCCGTCAGGAAGAGGCGCCGCTTCCCGAGGTCAGCGAAATCGAGGTAGTGCGCCACTACACTCATCTCTCACAGCGCAACTTCGGTGTTGATACCGGCTTCTATCCGCTTGGTTCCTGTACTATGAAGTACAACCCAAAGGTGAACGAGGATATGGCCGGGCTGCCCGGGTTCGCGCATATCCACCCGCTTCAGCCCGCTGAGCAGGTGCAGGGCGCGATTCAACTGGTCTATGAGCTGGAACAGTATCTCGCGGAGATCGCTGGCATGACTCGCGTCACCCTGCAACCCTCCGCAGGCGCTCATGGTGAGTTGACCGGCCTGATGCTGATCAAGGCCTATCATCAGAGCCGGGGCGAAGGTCACCGTCATCTGGTGCTGATCCCGGACAACGCTCACGGCACCAACCCGGCCAGCGCAACCCTCGCAGGCTACAAGTCGGTTGAGCTGAAATCAGACAAGGCAACTGGCGGCGTGGATATGGATCACCTGCGCCAGATCCTGGACGCACACGCGAACGATATCGCGGCAATCATGTTGACCAATCCCAATACGCTTGGTCTGTTTGAGGCGAATATTCTGGAAATTGCCCGTCTCGTGCATGAGGCAGGCGGCCAGCTCTACTATGATGGTGCAAACGCAAACGCGGTTATGGGTATCACTCGCCCCGGTGATATGGGCTTTGATGTGGTGCATTTTAACCTGCATAAGACGTGCAGTACTCCTCATGGTGGTGGCGGCCCCGGTGCTGGCCCTATTGGCGTAAAAGAACATCTGGTTCCCTTCCTCCCCGGTCCCCTGCCCGCGAAGGACGAGCAGGGACGCTACTACTGGCAGGAGGTGGGGCCGCAGTCAATCGGCAAGGTACGCGCCAATCTGGGCAACTTCGGCGTACTGGTTCGAGCATACACCTACATCCGCTCCAATGGCCCCGATGGCCTGCGTCATGTCTCGGAGAGTGCGATTCTGAACGCCAACTACGTCAAGCATGGACTCTCAGAGGATTACGAGATCTATTATCCTCATATCTGTCAGCACGAGTTCGTGGCAACAGCACGCCGGCAGAAGGAGGAATCAGGCGTCACGGCAATGGATATCGCGAAGCGCCTGCTCGATTTCGGGATGTACGCGCCTACAACCTACTTCCCGCTGATCGTGCCCGAGGCGTTGATGATCGAGCCAACCGAAACAGAGACACGCGAGACGCTGGATACCTTTATCGCGGTGATGAAGCAGATTGCAGAGGAGGCCCGCACCAATCCAGAGCTTGTGAAAACGGCTCCCCACACTACGGTGGTCGGGCGCCTTGATCAGGCACTGGCAGCGCGTAAGCCCAATCTGCGCTGGACACCCGGTCAGGAAGTCACGCACTAAGGCAGAACCCGTTGAAGCCATCCAGTTGCTTGCTGGATGGCTTCTCTCTATGAGACGGCGGGTAGCTCCGGTTGTACCTCGGCCAGATATCGTTCAATACGCTGCTGGGCGATCAAACAATACTTCTCGTTGAGTTCAAAGCCAAGCACCTTCCGCCCGTTTTGGAGCGCCGCGACCGCGGTTGTCCCCGATCCCATGAACGGATCAAGTACCAGCTCACCGGGGTGAGAACACGCCTTGATAATACGGTCTATCAGCGCAAGGGGAAACTGCGCCGGATGGGCTGTTCGCTCTTTTGAACTGCGCTTCTGCCCGGATGTGACCTTCGGAATTTGCCAGACATCCGAGGGATTCTTCCCAAGTGGATTACATTTCAGCTTTCCGTTTTTCTTTTGAAAAGGATATTTTACGTCTTTATCTCGTACAGCATCCAGGTTAAAGGTATAGTGTTGTTCCGACTTGACATACCAGAGAAATTTTTCGTTGCGCGGCGAGAACCGTTTGCGCGTATGCAGGCCCGCTCCGTAGTTCCAGACAACTTCCTGCACAAAATAAAAGGGCGAGCGATCCCAGAGTAAATAGGGGATAGGCACCGCCTGCGCCCGATGAGGGATTGAGAGATACCCGAGGTTTAACCAGAAAGCGCCATTTGTGCGAGTCAGGCGATGAATCTCCTCCATCCAGCACTGGCACCAGTATAAATAGTCGTCTAAAGGCAATGGCTGTTCGTATTCTTTGCCAATATTGTAAGGAGGGCTGGTAACAGTAAGGTCTATAAACGGCGCGTCCAGCTTTTGCAGCGCCGCCAGACAATCCATCTGATAGAGCAATACAGCCTCATCCTCAAAAAAAGGCTCTCCCAGCGCCTCCTTTATTGCCTTAAAGTACACGTCAAAATACCCTCCATATCTCTTTGCAGCTTATTTCTGCCCTTTCATATGAATATGTGGCTCTATTGTTGTCAATTATACCGTTAGCTCGGACAAACTGATAAGGTGTTCCCTTAGCATGCGTCTCGGGCGGGTATTGGCGACAGGAAGCCAGCGTTCCTGTACAGACAAAAAGCTGTACCTGCCATTGCTCAGCAGGATCAGTCACCAGTTCAAGCTGATGCAGGGTCCCTTCGCGCTCCTGAACCTTAAAGGCGCTCCTGGTCTGCCCGCACTTGAACGAGCCGCCAACGTCGAGCGGGTAGAGCATTGCCGTGACATGCCCCTCACCTCGACAGCTCAAACGAACTGCCCAGATACCGGAAACACGCAGCCCTAGCCTGTTTAACACCGCGCTCCCTTTTCCATGAAACACTTGAATCTCTTTCCAGTGTACCGCTGGCTCTCCACAGCCAGTCAGCAACAGAACAAGCAACAGCAGGCTCCATACTATGCGCATCTCAAACCCTCCTTCCCTTTTGCGCTGTTCACCCGCAGTTTGTTATGATAAAGGACATGAGTACATCGGTCTTCTTTCATGGTGGCACACTGGTCTTACAGGGAATCGGCTCCGACGCCTGCCCACCTGCTCCCTTCCGGTTTATCAAGGGACGTTGGCGCTGTGAGGCCTATCACTATAGTACACTGGTTCCCTGGTTCCGGGAGCAGAAAATCCGCGACTCTGTCCCCCGCTGGCACACGCTGCATCTGACACTGCATGAACAGCGCGAACCTCATGATTATCAAACGGAGGCGCTGGCGGCCTGGGAAAAGGCCGGGCGACGCGGCAGTATTGTGCTTCCAACCGGCGCCGGGAAAACCTTTATTGCACAACACGCAATTCACCGTGCCAGATGTGCGACCGTGGTTGTCGCTCCCACGATTGACCTGCTTCACCAGTGGTACAGTCGCCTGACAAACGCCTTTCAGACCGAGATCGGTGTCTATTATGGAGGCGAAAAGAAGATCTTGCCGTTAACTGTCACCACCTATCACTCAGCCGGAGACCTGATCGCTGAGGCAGGCAATCACTTTAAGTGCATTATTTTCGATGAGGTACACCATCTTCCAGCGCCCTCATGGAGCGAGACCGCGCTGATGGCTCCGGCTCCACTCCGTCTGGGTTTGACCGCTACCTATCCCGACGCGCAAGAACAGACAAACGGACGGCGCAGCCTTGAAGACCTGCTCGGCCCGATTGTCTACACGAAAAAGATCGATGAACTGGTAGGGCTGCAACTGGCCGAGTATCGTACAGAACGTATTCGGGTGAACCTGACAGCCGAGGAACGCGAGCGCTATAACCGAGATCACAAGCTCTACACAGACTATATCAACTCTCAGCGCCTTCCGCAGCGCTATGGTCCTGATTGGCTGCTGGAATTGATGCGGCGCTCAACGCAGGATCTCGCCGCACGACGAGCACTCCTTGCTCGTCAGCATATGCTCCGCTTGATCGGGCAGTGTGCAGAAAAGTTTCAGGCTCTCGAAGCCTTGCTGCATGAATACAGCCAGGAGCGTGTACTGATCTTTACCGAACAAAACGCCACAGTATATGAGCTGTCACGCCGCTTTTTGATTCCGGCTATCACCCACGAAACCGGCGCCGCCGAACGCAAGCATATTCTGGATGGCTTCCGTGAAGGTCAGTATCGGGTGATCGCAACCTCTCGAGTGCTCAATGAAGGGGTTGACGTGCCCGAAGCCAAAATTGCTGTCGTGCTTGGCGGCACCTCGGGCGCACGCGAATACATTCAGCGGCTTGGACGCGTGTTGCGCAAAGTCGAGAACCGACAGGCACAGCTCTTTGAGATCATCGCCCGAAAAACGCTTGAAGAGGGTCGCGCTCAACGCCGACGCGCCCACTGGAAGAAGAGAGAGGGATAAAACCATGCTGACCGCTGATCTGGTTCGGCCACGACTCCGACTTCGAGCCAGAGACCTTTCAATTGATGTAGTGGACACCACAGATCCGCACTGGCTGACCACAGCAGGCGAGCTGATTTCCCTGTTCAAACAGCAAACCGGACGGCCACGAGAGAGCTGGAACGCAGCACTCGAACAATATGAAAGTGATCGCACGGACTACCTGACCATTCGCGGTCTGGCAAAAGTGCTGACCGACGCCGCAAGCTTCGAGCCACGCCCGACGCCGAAGCCACCCCTGGTCTTGCGTGAGCGCCTCTTCTCGTACGGTCCGGTCTTCTCCAAACCATCCCTTTTCGGCCAGAAGACCCGCGAAGAAATCTTACAGGCCAGTGCGCACGATCTGGGAATTGATGCCACCCAGATTGACACAGCGCTCTTTGCGGACCGTCCCGCTGCGTATTTGCTCACCTCGCCCGGGCCGGATTGGACCCCGGAACAACTGTTGAGCCGCTACAACCTGGAACTGGCTCGCGGTGTTCTCTACTGGGCAAGCCAGGTGCAGATCAAGGTACACGGCGGCTATAAAGATCTGTGGAAGTATCTCAAGCTATTTAAGCTCATGTTTGTGGCACACCCCTTACAGTCCGGCTATCTGTTGGAGCTGGATGGGCCAATCTCGCCGTTTGTCTCGGCAACCACCCGCTACGGGCGACAATTTGCCGCCTTTCTGCCCGCGCTCCTGCACTGCGATCAGTGGAGTCTTGTCGCCACTATCCACCTGCCCCAACAACCACCCGTCACCTACCGGCTGGATCACACAATGCCGCTCCATTCCCACTTTAAGCGAAGCGGACTCTTTGATAGCCGCCTGGAGGCCGATTTTGCACACGAGTTTGAAGAGAAGTTCGGCAGTGAGCGCGGACAATGGCAACTCAGCCGTGAAGATGAGGTACTGCTTCTGGGCGATACCGTCATGATTCCCGACTTTGCCCTGACCCATAAGCGCAAGGGGCATCGCGTCCTGATTGAGCTGGTGGGTTTCTGGCATCCCGACTATCTGCGGCGCAAGGTCGAAAAGGTGCGTGCTGCCCGCTGTCAACATCTACTGCTACTCGTCTATGAGGGCGTGAACCTCAGTGGAGAGGCGCTGCAAGATGTCCCCGGGGAAGTGCTCTACTTCAAACAAAAGCCCGTCCTGAAAGAGGTAATGGCAACCGTTGAAGCGCTCGCCACTCGCGTCTATGAAACGTCGGAGCAGAGACACCACCAATGAATTTCAATCTCTCTTTCCACCCGATATACAGGCAGGGAAAGAGGTTAGAACGCCTCGCAGCTCAGAAAAAAGCTTGACTTTCTAGTTTTTCTTCCTATACTATACAGTATACTGAATATTGAAACGGAGACAGAAATGAGTGCTCTGGAAACAGATGGCTTTCTTTCGCAGACAGGAAAAACAACTCTCGCGATCGCTCGACTTCTGCTTGCTTATAACCAGGGAGACCGCATTCCAAGAGTAATGGATCTTGCACGCGAACTGAAGGTCGGGAACGGCACTGTTCAGGAAGCGTTGAACTGCCTGACCCGTACCGGAGCGATCCGGATAGAGGCCAGAGGTTCACGGGGAACCAGCATTACAGAGATCGACTATCAGCAGCTCTGGCGCTACGCGGGCAATGATTGGATTGTTGGCTCAATGCCGCTGCCCTACACGCTGCGATATGAAGGGCTTGCAACCGCATTACACGCGCAGATGGAAGAGACCGGGCTTCCTTTCAATATGACCTATCAGCGCGGTGCTTTGACACGGGGGGAGATGGTGCGCAAAGGTCATTACCATTACGCCGTGATGTCGCTGCTGGCCGCAGAGCACTTTATCAAGCAGAATCCAGATGTCTCCATTATCACACAGTTGCCGGTTCACACCTATCTGATGGAACACATTCTTGTTTCCGCGGTCCCCCGAGATCAGATTCGACGAATTGGCGTTGAACCGGTTTCGCTTGATGAACTTCTGCTGACAGAGGAGGAGCTGCGCATTCATCCCGAATGGAAGACCGTAGCCATCAATCGGCTTCAGGTACTGGATGTTCTGCAAGAAGGACTCTGTGATGCACTGATCTGGAACCGGGATGGGCTTCCCTCAGTTCTCCCCGCCGGAATAGAGATCTTTCCACTCGAAGGTGACAGCAAAAAACGCGATAGCGCCACACAAGCCGCTATTGTTGCCCTCAAAGATGCTCCCGTGCGCAAAGTTCTGATGAGTATTTTTTCACCGGAAAAGATCACCGCCATTCAGCAAGAAGTGTATCAGCGTCAACGGCTGCCGCTCTACTAGGGACAGCACCAGAAAACAGGAGGTTCGATGGATCAAACAATCCAGGAGCGCCTACAGCTATTCGAGCAGGAAGAAATCGTTGCGCCTGCCATTGCAGGATTTGTTCGGAATATGCTTCTCTGGCTTGAGGAGCGCAGCAAACACCCCTGCACAGAGGAAAGCGCCGGAACACTGGCCAGCCACCTGATGATGGCATTAGAGCGCGTACGCAAAGGTGAAGGATTAGGCGACACCTGGGATCCCGATGTACACCAGGAGGCGCTACAGCTCTCCATCCTGCAACCGTGGGCAGAGCATATTCGCGCTCAGGCTCAGCAGGAGCTTCACCTGAGCCTGCCTGATGAGGAAGTGGACTTCCTTCTGCTTCACCTGGGCGCCTTCTTCTTACACTACAATGACCCGATGCTTGAGAATATCGGCGCATCATAGCGCCTATCCGTCAAGGGAAAGGACGTCAAAGAACCTGAACAGATCATCGAAGATCATTTGTCTTCACTTGATACGGGAACCTCTAGAACAGAAAAGATAGGAGCGAAGAAGCTATGTTAACAATCTATGTAGGTGGTGTAGGCAAAGTTGACGTCAAGCGGCTTCTAGAGCAGCGCCGCAGCCCGGATCTCAAGATTATCGCAAGCAGCGACCTTGAGGCGGGTCCGGCCATGAAACGCAACAAAGACGCATATTATATCGGAACCTGCCATACAGGAGCGGGCGCATCTCTCGGTGCAATGCTTGCATTTATGGGAAGACAGAAATGTCATACATTCGGACGCCAGAGCAAACTGACGACAAAAGATGTACATTCATTGCTTGATTCTGGTGTACGGGCTTTTGGCCTCTCCATTGACCAGATCAACGCCATTGTCCCTGTTCTGGTTGATGGCCTTCAGTCGTACAAGGAGAAGGGAGGGGCATCATGACCCTCCATCTTCCCCCTCTCGTTATCATTTTCACGATTCTCTGCACTGCCTTTGCCTCACTGCTCTCTCACATGGCACTGGCAGTCTTTAACGACGGTGTGCGCCCGTTCCTGCTGGATTTCCACCAGGGAGAGCTCAAACGCCCGCAGATGTCGTCCATCGCGTTCGGACTGTCAGCAGGCTTTATCTTCGGTCTGGGCGTGCCGATCGCCTTCTCTTCGAGCGTGCTGAACCCGTGGCTTCTGTTCTTGCCATCAGATATCCTGGGCATTATTTCGCCCAAGAAATGGCTTGCTCCGATCCTGGGCGCGGCCTGGGGGGCCATTGTCGTTTTCAGTCTGGGAGCTGTTACTTCAGCCGCAACCAGCCTGCCAGTGAACTTCCTGGACGCAATGCAGCAGATGTCGACCCCGATTCTCTATCTGTTTGCATTCTTCCCCTCGGTTGCCATTGCAATGCAGTTCGGGAAACTGCGCGGCTCAATTGCAGCGATTATCAGTTTTGCGGTCATGCTTGTCATCATGAAGTGGGTACCGGCTATTAATCCTGGTGCAGCCGCAATGGCAGCAGGCATGATCATCCTGGTTATCATCGCTATTTTTCAGGAGTTCAAAAACCGCAAGGAAGCCAAAGCCGAGGCCGGTGAAGAAGACGCGGAAGATGTGGAGGACGAGACGGACTCTATCTTTGCAGCCAACGCGAAGCGCCTGCGCAAATACCTGCCCATGTTTATGGTTATGGGCGCTCTGCTGGCCGTTCTGGTTAATACGCATAAGTTTGGAGGCGGTGAGGCGACCAGCTACCTGCTGGCAAAAGGTGATTATGCAAACGCCGCACAGGTCGACTTCTATCGTGCACTTGGCTTTATCCCGCTGGTAGTCACAACCGCTGTGGCTTCGGGCGCCTATCAGATCGTCGGCTCGACCTTGATCTATCCGATCGCCTATCTCCTGCCAAACCCGATTCTGGCAGCCATTGTCGGCGCGCTGCTCTTTGGCCTTGAGGTCTTTGTCCTGAGCTACCTTGCAAAAGGACTATCGAAGCTCAGCACCGTCCGTGATGCCTCGGATACAATCCGTAACGCGATCACATTGACGCTTGAAGTCGCGATTCTCTTTGGCTCGATCGCCGCAGGAAACGCGATGGCGGGAGGCATTGGCATTGCCGTTGTCGGTGGTATTTACGCGCTCAACGAAGCCTTTGGCCGCCCCATCGTGCGCATGGCAGCGGGACCAGTTGGTGTGATTATCGCCGGTATTCTCTTTAATATTCTGGCATATGCGCATCTCTTCACACCGCTAGCTGCCAAGTAAAGAAAGCACACACACGCCTTTGCCAACCAGTCACAGTGCAACGAGGAGAACGATGTCTACAATTATGATACAGACGGCTGCGGGACTGCAACCGCTCAATGATGGAATCATTTACGCACATGAGCATCTCTGCATCGATTTGACGACCGAGCGCGATCAAGCCGGAAAGCTCGATCAATTCGACGCTATCATCGAGGAGGTCAGCGAGCTTAAGCGCCTGGGCGTTGCAGCCATTCTTGAGCAAACCTGCCTGGGAATGGGGCGCAACGTGGCTCGCCTTCGGGAGATTCAGGAGGCAACCGGCGTACAGATCATTCCCGCAACAGGCTATTATCATAAGGGATTCCACCCGCCATTTCTGGCGACCGCAACCATAGATGAGATCGCTCACACGCTCGAACAGGAGCTACTTACTGGCATGGATGGCACAGGCGTGCGCCCCATGTTGCTTGGCGAAATTGGCGGAACCGGCTCTCCTCCCTTCCCGGAGGAGGCCACCGTCTTTCGAGCAGCCGCACAGGTGGCGCGAAAGTATCCTGTACTGGTCACAACCCACGCCCACCTGGGAACCGGGGGTCAGGATGAGCTCGATCTGCTCCTTGAGGGTGGCGTTGAGCCAGCGCGCATTCTAATCGGACACCAGGATCTCTGTCCGTCGCTGGATACTCTTCTCCACATCGCCGAGCAGGGGGCCTATCTTGGCTTTGATACAGTGGGTAAGACCAGCTACGCGCCAGACGAGCGCCGCGTTGAGTATATCAAGGCATTTGTTCAGGCAGGGTTACACCATCGCATCCTGCTCTCCTGTGACATCTCACGTAACCCGTACCTCCGCAAGAATGGTGGACAGGGCTATGCCTATCTCATTCAGACCTTCTTGCCCATGCTGCGCGCTGCTGGGGTCTCAGAAGAGGCAATTTATGCCATGACCGTTGAGAATCCTCGCGCCTTCCTTGCGGGTGCCGGCATTACGAAAGGATGATAGGGCATATGTTAACTGTTTCACGTCTTGCACCCTTAACATTGAATACTGCCCGCCAGCTCCAGGAGCGCCTGATAGAGGCCATCACCCGAGAATTTCAGGGGAACGAATGGCTGACACGGGGTGAACTGGGCGTTGGCATTGATGGACGCGGCAGTCAGTTCACACAAAAAGTCGAGCGGGTACTGGCTCGTCTCTTCCATACAGAAGATGCGGTTCTGGTCACCGGAGCCGGAACAGGCGCGATTCGTGCGGTTCTGTTCGCGATGCTTGCATCAGGAAGCCGGGTCCTGATCCATGATGCGCCTCTGTACTCCACCACAGGCGTTACCTTTCGGGCCGCGGGCTATCAGGCCGTGCGGGTTGATTTCAACAATCAGGAGCAGCTTCAACAGGCACTTGAATATGAAGAGGTTCAGGCCGTCTATATTCAGCACACACGCCAGCAGCTCAAAGATAGCTATGACCTCGCAACGGTGATTCGGCTTGTGCGAACCCATAAACCGAACGTACTGATCGTGATCGACGATAACTATGCTGTTGCCAATACCCCACAGATCGGTGTCGAGATGGGAGCCGATGCCAGCGCCTTTTCAGCCTTCAAGCTGCTTGGTCCTGAGGGAATCGGCATTGTCTGCTGCACCTCCGCGATCGGCGCACGTATCCGGGCCGATATGTATTCGGGAGGAACCCGTGTTCAGGGCTATCAGGCACAGGAAGTGTTGCTCGGCCTCAGCTCTGTTTTTGTTCAGAACGCGCTCACCCAGGAAGCAGCGACCGCTGTGGTTGAGCATATTCGCCAGCAGAAACCGGCAGGCATCAGTGAAGCCTGCATCGCCAATGTGCAATCTCCGGTCATTCTGGTTCGCTTCGAGCAGCCGATAGGACCCCGCATTGTTGAGCAGGCTGCCCGCTTTGGCGCTGCTCCCTTCCCGGTCGGCGCAATGTCACGCTATGAGCTCGTCCCTATGTTTTATCGCGTCTCAGGCACAATGATCGCTGAACTGGGAGAGGAAAACGCCCGCCACTGGATACGCATTAACCCGATGCGAGCCGGAGCCCAGACGGTCCTGGCAATTCTCGAAAAAGCGCAAAAAGAGGTAGAAAACCATGTTTCTTGACGCTGTCCGCAAACGCAATCCAGGGCTGATCCGCTTTGCAGCGCAATTGCACCGCGAGGGCATGATTCCGCCCAATACCTTCGTTATCGATAAGGGAGCCGTTCGCAAGAACGCCCACATGATCGCCTCCCGGGCCCATGAACTGGGTCTTAAGCTCTATTTTATGGCAAAGCAGTTCAGCTACGATGCAGAGATTATGGAGGCTATCCGCGAAAGCATCCCTTCTGCCGTTGCCGTTGACTGGATGGGGGCAGAGGCCATGATGGCACAACAGGTTCCAGTCAAACATGTGGGACACCTTGTCCCGATCCCTTTCCACACCATTCCCAAAGTGATGCAGCAGGCCCGCCCGGAAGTCTGGACGGTGCTTGATCTGGAAGCCGCAGCGGAGGTCAGCCGCATCGCCAGTGCACTCAATATTACGCAACCGGTTCTGTTGCGCATCACGGGTGATGATCTCTTTCCGGGACAGGAGGGCGGCTTCACATCCAAAAACGTTCAGGAAGCGGCAAAGCGCATCGCCGATATGCCCGGTCTGGAAGTTGCCGGTGTCACCAGCTATCCCTGTTTCGCCTGGGATGAGCAGAGCCTGAGCTATAAACCGACCTCGAATCTGGAACATGTGCAGATCGCCATTGAGCGCCTGAAGGCCGAGGGCTTTACGCTGAAGCAGATCAATTTGCCCGGCAACACCTCGCGCAGCGTTCTGTCACTGGTCGCGCAGTATGGCGGCACACATGGAGAGCCCGGCCATGCACTGACCGGCACCACACCGGAACAGAGCCAGGGGCATTGTGATGAGATTCCCGCGACGGTCTATGTTAGCGAGATATCCTCGATTGCTCCCGATCAAGCGCAGGTCTACGGCGGCGGCCTCTACCCTCGTGCCCATGCCCGGGGCGCACTCGTTGGAAGCAGCGTTGATGAGCTGGTTGAGCGAGAGCCCCTGCCAATCGAATTCCCACCCGCACAATATATCGATTATCAATGCACGCTAAAGCTTCCTGAGGGACAGCGCGTCCACTGCGGTGATACCGTGGTGATGTCCTTCCGCTTCCAGCTTTTTGTGTTGCGAAGCTATCGCGCTATTGTCGAGCAGGATGAGCACGGCACCTGGAAGCTTCTCTCATTTCACTGAGCATTATGTGGAAAGTAGAAGAAAAAAGCGTTATGAATATGATCTCAAAGAAACGTGCAGTATTATGCATTCTGGATGGATTGGGTATAGGAGCCATGCCAGACGCTCCTGAACAGCAACAGGGGGCCAACACTACCAACCATGTTATCAGTCGGGAGCAACGCGCCTCGTTCCCCCATCTAGCAGCACTTGGCTTGTTTGAGGCCGCCGATGGCACTTTCGGCCCGGCAGTCGGGCGGGCAGCGCTTGGCTATCCCGGTGCTGATAGCTACCTCGGCCACAACGAGCTGCTAGGCGGCACGGCCCCCGAAACCCACCCCGACACCGTTCGCGGGCGCCTTGAGTTCCTGATCCCGGCGCTCGAACAGGCAGGCTTCATAGTACACCCCATCGCGGACAATGGAGCGCTCTGGGTCAATAATGGTATTCTCGTCTCGGACAATCTGGAAAATGAGCCCGGCATGGCGATCAACCTTGCAGCCACCTTCGATATTGTCGATCTTGAGACGCTGGTCCGTGCTGGTGAGGTAGTGCGCACACAGGTTCGCAACCCGCGCGTTATCGCCTTCGGTTCGCCCGAGATCTCGCCTGAGAGCATTCTAAGCGCAGTCCATAAAGCGTCGGAAGGCCGAACAGGGATTGTTACACCAGAGGTTGGTTTCTACAAAGAAGGGTATCTGGTGCGCCACCTGGGTGTCGGTTTCAAGCCAGATGACGAGCTTCCCTTGCAGTTCATGCAGGCGGGCTATCCAGTGGAGTTGATCGGGAAAGTCGCGGACGTCGCGGCCGGAGATCAAGGCATACCACGCCGCCCGACGGTCGATACGCCGGGTGTTCTCTCGGATATCAATGAGACCTGGGAGCGCCTGGAAAGCGGCCTGATCGTCGCCACTGTTCAGGAAACAGATCTCTCCGGCCATGCCGAGGACGTGGATCGCTTCCGCGATATTCTGCGGCAGGTTGATACGTGGCTCGGCGAGTTCCTGCCCCGTCTGGATGACGAGAGCCTGCTTATCATCTCGGCGGATCACGGAAATGACCCGACATATGGCACCCATCATACACGGGAATATGTCCCGGTGCTGGTCCGCGGTCCACTGACAGAGCCTCTTACTCCTATGTCGAGCCTGCGCGGCGTCGCGGCACTCTGTCGCTCCTTCTTCGGGCTCGCCTGAGCCAAGCCGTACCATGAGGGACATACCTTGAGCGGGGTTGTTCCTCATGATACGGGCAGCCGCTCCAGCACACGCAAACAAACAGAGAGCAATTGGATCGCGGCCCCCACACAGCAGAAACAGGCAAGCACATTCACAATTCCCATAATCGACCAGTGCCCGGTATAGAGGGCAACGCTTGTCACCAGCATCATCAACACAATGCTCATCGTCAGCGCCAGAATCCCTTCAAGAAGCGGCTCTTCAAGCCGGAGAAAATTGACCACGATCGTTCCAGGAGCCAGAAACAGGAAGCCCAACAGGAGCAGATTGCAGAACCAGCCTCCCGAGATCATCAACGGCTCACAGAGAAACGAAAGCGGCAAAATCAGCAACGCACAGATTGTTGTTCGAGCCATCTCATTTCTCCTTTTCCGGCACGTAGCGCAAAATAGTAATATCTCCGTTTTGGTAGAATGACTGAAAGCGCTCCGAGCGCAGCAACTCTCGTTCCAGTTGCCGCAGTTTAAACGAGGGCACATCATTCAACAGGTCCGCTGCTGCCTCCTGACTTTTGGAAAAGAGAATATAGACCTCTGTCGGCTGCTCACGCCGAATCACATCCAGAATCGCCTCAACGTGCTCTTTACTGGCAAGCGCGATCGGGCTATACTTGATGACATCCTTCGCCGAGAAATAGTTGAACTGCTCGAAGCGCTCAAATTGCCAGGGTGCTCCATACCAGGCCTCCATCAGCAGTGAGTGCGGCGGCGCCACGCGATAGAGATAGCGCAACCCGACAACCTCATTCGCACTGATATAATCCATCTTTTCATTACCATACCGGGTAAACAGGAAACTGCTTAACAGCGCCAGTACAGCACAGGCCACCAGACCACAACGCCAGAGCGGGATCTTCTCCAGTTCTTCCTGCAAAAGCGAGGCCACAAAGAAAGCCGCGAAGGGGAGCGCAAACAGGTAGACCCGCAAGAGCATCTCACCACCATACGACTGCACAATCATCAGGAGGAATGGAGTCACGGCCAGAGCGATCAGCGTGATGTCTCTTTGGCCGCGCCGCCAGCGCAGGAGACAGCCCGCCACAGCCGCGGCCCAGAGAGTCAGTGTCATCATGATGCGGACAGATGAAATGTAAATATGCTCAGGGCTCCCCTTTACCGCCCGGGCAGTCACATTCGCCGAAAACGAGCTTGCGACCTGACCCAGATGGCCCGTCACCATTGGCATATGGCCGCGCAAGAACGGTTGTGCCATAATCACCATCCAGGCAAGCGTGAGCCCGCACAGAGCAACCGGCAGCCAGATAGGATGACAGCGCCGCAGCAGCACCAGCGCCGTGATACTGGCAATCATAAAGAAGGGCGTGAGCGGGTGGCTGGCTACCACACACACAAAAAGGAGTAATACCAGCGTCAGTAAGACAATCCGCTGGGCACGTGTACAGGGTTGTGGAACTTCGTCTGTCTGTCTGCTCCAATGCTCATAGCGCCTCAATAGTGCGATCGCGGGCTGTAGCCGGCGCCAGTTCGGCACCCGGAGCGGTTGAGTTGCTCCCCTGAACCAGCGCAGCAGGATCAGCAGAATTACCAGATAGCAGAAGAAGCTAAGCCCCTGTGGCGAAAAGTAGTCCTGCCCGATCCAGTTGCCCAGATAAAAAACCAGCAACCCCAACCAGAGCAGCCGCTTATTGGTGGTAAAGGTACCCAGAAGCCCATAGAGAGGGGCAAGATAGGCAAGGTTCAGCACAAGCGGCGCCCACCCGGCAAACACGAGAATATCAGGCGCGTGTATGACCCGGGTCAGAAAGGCTCCGAAGATAAAGAAGCCCGGCCAGTTAAAGTAGGCGTCAAGGTTGGGATCCACGGTCCCGTTACGCATGATGTACTCGGTATAGCCCGCATGTCGATAGACCGTCGCGAAACGCGGCACCTCCTCAAGTACCGACGTTATTCCATAGAGCATAAAAATGAGCGTGAGCAGATAGAGCAGTAGCAGCGGCTCCCGCAGCGACTTCAATTGTAGCAGAACCACAAAGCAGAGGACCGCAAGCCCCAGAGCTCCAAGCGTCTGTAACGGTAAGGCTGATACTAACCCTAGACCGGTCATCCTTTCTAACTGTACATCCGAGAGAGAGAAGCGCCAGAGCAAGAAGATAAGCAGCAGAATAAGCAGAGCAGTGCTATCGATCCACCTTCGCCTTCTATCCTGAAGGTAGATGTGAGTAAGCGATACCAGTTTGTCACGCAGTAAAACGCCCTCATAAGCATACCCGAGTAATCTCATAACGCTCCTTTTCTCCGATACTCTTATCTGGCAGTCTCCTCTAATAGGGCCTGGCAGGCTGGCTGAAGCGAGGGAACGCCTCCCTCTTTCAGGACAGTAGAGATACGCGCTGTATCCACAATCAGTACCTCATACGGTTTCAGCGTTCGTGACTCTCGCTCAAAGTTCACTGTGCGCGTATCGGCGGTTTTATTCACGATAATGGTTTTTATCGGCCCGGCAAGCGCCGCAATATCGGGCGAAGTCGTGTACGTGCGATAGATCACCGACCCGGCGCTAAAGCAATTGTTCAGCACCCTGTAGACCATAAACCACGGCAGCGGTCGGCCTCCATTCTCTACCGCGGTTGATGTCCAGAGACCATTCAACGGCGTGGACTCTCCTTCTCCGTTACCACCCCAGATCAACGCGACCGAGCCACCCGCCTCGATAAAGCGCATCATGGCATAGGTTTTGACCGCGAGCGTTCCCTGTAACTCGTTTGGTTGATAGCTATCGGCATACCACTCCGCCCACCAGATCGGCAACGTACGCGCTCCGGGATAGCGGTTCGCATCCAGCGAGCGAAGCCAGCGCACCACATCGGCAAACTTTTCTGCCGCTGTAAATGGATTCACATCTTCAACATCGTCCCGATTGCGATTGTTGCCGGATAACGTGATAAACTCTGCTCCCCGTTTATGTTCCAGCCAGTAGCTGATAGCGGCCAGATCGCGGTTATCATACATCCCGTACGAGCGAATAAATTGCGAGGGATGGCTGGCTTTCTGCGCATGCAGCCAGGTGTTCACCACAATGTAGGGTCCACCCACAAAGATCGCTGAAGGGTTGATATCGAGCTCTTTCGCGACCATCTTCAGCGTCTCATACACACGGTTGTACATATAGGTATATCCGTGCTTCGCATTGGGGCCATCGGGCTCCCCGGGCGATGTGCTGACATCCCAGTTGTTGGTCGCGGGATTATAGTACCCCTTAAACTCATTCCATATCTGAAAAAACCGGACATTATAGGGAGCGACCATATAGCGCTCGGCGACTCGGCGCACCAGATGCAGCCAGTTGTCCATCTGATTATCAAGCACACGCGAGGAATAGGCCACCTCAGCAAAATCATCAGCGGGGGTCAGCAATCTGGTGGTGCCATCTCCACGTAACTCCCCCTTTATCCACCAGGGAGCCTCACAGAGCGAGATTACAGGGTGCGCTCCCATCTGTCGCGCCAGCTCAAGCTTGCGATCCATAGAGGCCCAGTTATCCGGTTCTGGCTTAGCTGGATCAGGCCAGGGATTATCTGAGCCCCACCCCATAAGGAAATTGTTCACGAAGGTCAGCCCCTGAGAGGCAAGCGCCCGCGCCTGTTGAACCGCCTGCTCGCTGTTTGTTTTCCAGGGATAGGACAAACTGGAATCAACATTCGACATCCCTGGCGAAAAACGGCTGAGATAGCTCTGTTTTGTTACCTCAAGCGATGGCCCCTCCAGCTTACAGGATGCCAGCGGCAGAACGGCCAGGAAGACGAGTAGCAGCATGAAGCGCACAAACAAGGCTCGCTCTGCACGCCCTCGACTTCCATTCATGATGACTGTATGACCTCTCGATAGATAGTTTCAATGCGTGAGACGACCGCGCTTGCCAGAAAAGAGGTGACTTGCTGCCTGCCATGCTCCCCCATCCGGGCTCGCAAATGGTCATTCTCCATCAGCCATTCAAGCACAAAACGGAGAATACGAGCATTCCCGGGAGGAACCAGCACGCCCGTTTTGCCATCGACGACAACGTCAGAGATACCGCCAATACGCGAAGCAACCACGGGTTTTCCCATGGCCATCGCCTCCATTGCTACTGTCGGGCAGGCATCGGGGCACAGCGACGGTACAACGCCAATAGCACACCGTCGCCAGGCATGCATTACCGCCTGATGGGGCCAATCCCGCAACCAGATCACTCCTGGAGGCAGTTCAGTAGGAGAATCGGCCACAGCTCTCCCGATCAGGACAAGTGGCACGTTACAGGCCATATCGGCATAGGCATTGAGCAGCGTCGTTATGCCCTTATCATAACCAACATCTCCCACAAAAAGCAGAAATTCTCTCCTGGGGAGCTGCTGCAATAACCGATTCAGCTTCGCGTTTGAACTGCAAAGTGAGGTCACGGTATCAGGAATAAAATTCGGAATCACCTGAAAGGGTAACTCTAGCTCGCTCAGCCGAGCGCCCTCCGCCACAGCCCGGCTGACCGGGAGAAACAGATCCACTCCCTGACGGGCAGTAGCTGACGCGATGCGATGCATCAGTGCGACCGATATGCCTTTCATTATGCCATAATGCTGTGCACTACACTGTAGACACTTGTCCAGCCTCGGTCCCTCACAGAGTTCTCGCTGAAAGAGAAATCGCCTGGTTGGGCAGACCTGACTGAAATCATGCAGCGTCAAAATCAGCGGGCAGCCATACTGCTGCTTAAGAGGCAGGAACGAATAGACCAGCCAGTTATGTGCGTGAACAATCTCCGGGCGCTCCTGGTGCATGATCCTGGACAGGGCGCGAACTGCCTCGGGATCAGGAAACGGAGGCACATGTGTCCGCCGTGGATCGCTGTACAGAGATGAAAAGCGCTGCGTTGTCGTCCGAAAACGATAGACACGTACTCCCTGGTCCTCTTCAAATTCCGGGCAGCCCTCCTGCCAGAGTGTTGCTACCGCCACCTGATGGCCGCGTGCAACCAGTTCCAGGCTCAAATTGCGGACATGTCGTTCCTCTCCGCCGATTACTGGCGGGTAAAATTGAGTGAGCATCAGGATACGCATTGTGCCCTCCTCTCGCTTACAACACGTTGATAGAGCGTCAGCAACCGCTCGGCACAATCATCCCAGGTAGGCAAAGGAACGTCCTCTGCCCGGGGTGGCCATGCAAGAATCTCAGCAACCGTCTGCGCTATTTTCTGTGCCGAACTTCTTAAAGGAATCACTTTGACCAGAGGCCAACGGGCAAGCTCGCTCAGGCCCGACGTGTTGGCAACCAGAACCGGCTTGCGCAGCGAAAGCGCCTCCATAATCGAAACCGGGTGCGCTTCATACTGGCTGAGCAGCGCCACCAGCGAGGCACGAGCCAGAGTCATCGCCAGTTCCGCACGTCGGGCAGGGGAAATAGAGCGAATTTCAACAAAGTTGGCAACGCCCGCTGATTTCGCCAGCTCGCGCAAAACAAGCTCATAAGGCCCCTGTCCCAGGATCAAAAGCCGGGCCGCAGGACAATACTTATGGATTTCCGGCAGCGCCAGAATCAGCCGATGGTGTCCTTTATATTTCTCTAACCGTCCCACCGAGACGATCAGCGCATTCTCTGGTGTGATTGTCTCGCCTGAAGGGAGATAGGCAGCCAGATCAGACGCGCCATTAGGAATCACCTCAAACTTCTTCACAGGTAGCCCGAGCTTCAGGCAAAAATACGCGGCCTCGAACTGTGACACCCCGATCAAGTACTGTGCCCCGGCAAATAAGGGTCTCAACAAACGCCATTGCAGGCCACGAAACAACGTGCGCACCTGAGAAGAATGCCCTCCGGTATGAAACGTCAGCACATAGGGAAGGCCGAGTTTCTGCGCGGTCCGCATCGCCAAAATCGGCACGAAGGTATGACAGCTCTGGCAATGGACGAGATCCCAGTTCTCGCTCTTCATGACCGTCTCAATACCGGGAGCAAAAAAGTAGTCGCCCCGTGGAGGCCAGGCCCGCACGCGAATAATGCGCATGCCATCAGCCATCTCAACAGAGGGAGCGGATCCAGCCGGAGCAGTCGTCAGGAGTGTCAGCGCAACGCCTCGCTCAGCCAACCGCCGCCCGACCTCATACACATGCGTTTCCGTTCCGCCAACAGAAGGAGAGTAGCGCGGGGTCACCATCAACACTTTTACCACGTCAGATTCAACGGACATCTACAACCTCCCCTCAAAGCACTTCACGCTCTACATGGGCAATCTCTTCACCATCGCGTTTCTCTGCCAGTTCCAGTATACACACCCAACAACAAGGGTATCGCAAAGGGGTGGGATAACGGTTACGCACCATCTAAATGCGGAGAAGCAGAAACGCTTCGTGCTAATTATATGCAGTCTCCAAATAGATAGCCGCACATATTTCTTTCCTGCGTATTCGTATACTAAAGCCAACAATTGTTCTTTTTTGCCCATAACAAGCCGTATCAACGAGCAAGAATTACTGGCTCTGTGATGGAGCCAGCACGCAGAGCGCAAAGAGCATTGAACGTCTGGCTACACGGCTCTGGAAAGGTGATACAAAAGGTGAAAATACGACCAGGAAGAACACAGAAACCACGGGTCAGTGTGATAATCCCGGCAATGAACGAGGAACAAAACCTCCCCTGTATTTTGCCCTTACTCCCATCCATTGTTGATGAGGTCATACTGGTAGATGGGCATTCCACAGACAATACAATCCAGGTAGCCCGACAGCTTCTTCCCTCCATCCAGATTGTTACCCAGGCAGGGAGAGGGAAAGGCGAGGCGCTCCGCACTGGATTTGCCGTCTCGCGGGGGGACATCATTATCATGCTCGATGCAGATGGCTCGGCAGACCCGACAGAGATTCCGCGCTTCGTCAGTGCCCTGATGGAGGGCTATGACTGCGTTAAAGGATCACGCTTCAAGCCGGGCGGCGGCAGCTTCGATATCACGCCACTCCGCCGCCTGGGGAACGCCATTTTCTGCCATATCGTCAACCTGCTGTTTGGCACCAATATTAGCGACCTCTGTTATGGCTATGTGGCCTTCTGGCGCTCTTGCCTCGATCAGATCCAGCTCGACAGCGAGGGATTTGAGGTGGAAACACAGCTCTACCTCCGCATGCTGAAGGCGCATCTTGGCATTGCAGAGATCCCGAGTATCGAGAATCTACGCATCTATGGACGCAGCAACCTGCATACAATCCGCGATGGCTGGCGCGTCCTCAGTACCATTGTGCATGAGTGGCGCCAGGGGAAAACCGTGCATACAGAGCCGCTCAAGACGCTTCCTACGCAGCTTCACACGAAAGAAAAGATATCGGTATAAAAACGGAAAGGACGATGCCTGTGGAGGAACCACAGAAAGCAGATGTCTCAGTAGTCATCTGCACCTATAGTCTGGACCGCTGGCAGCCCCTTCAGGAAGCCATTGCCTCGGTTCGACGGCAAACCCTTCCGGCCAGAGAGATTATCGTTGTCAGCGACCATAATCAGACTCTCTATCAGCAACTACAAGCCTCTATGCCGGACATTCAGGTAGTGGAGAACCACCATGCTCCTGGCCTCTCGGGAGCGCGCAATACCGGTCTTGATGTTGCCCGGGGTAGCGTGATTGCGTTTCTCGACGATGACGCGATCGCCACCACGTCATGGCTTGCACAGCTCATAGAAGGCTTCACAGATCCCACAGTTGCAGCTACTGGAGGCTCGATACTTCCTCTCTGGCCCGGCCAAACACCACGCTGGTTCCCGGAGGAGTTTTACTGGGTAGTTGGCTGTACCTATCGAGGCATGCCCGAACAGAACACAATCGTACGGAATGTGATCGGCGCAAATATGGCATTTCGCAAGGAGGTATTGAAGCGCTCTGGTGGCTTTCGCAGCCATATCGGGCGTATCGGAACACTGCCGCTTGGCTGCGAGGAGACCGAACTATGTATCCGCGTGCAGCAGCAACAGCCGGGGATGCGTTGTCTGTATCAGCCCGAGGCCCGGGTCTATCACCGGGTGCCTCAGAGCCGCATAGCATGGAAATACTTCGTGCAACGCTGCTTCGCGGAAGGCATCTCCAAAGCGATGATCGCCCGCTTTGTCGGCCAGCACGCAAGTCTGGCGACCGAGCAAAGCTATACCTTTCGGTTGCTACTCGGTATTGTGCCCGCGCTACTTATCCGCTCGCTGCTTCATTGCGAACAAGTATCACTGCAAAAGGCGCTGACAATTCTGGCAGGGATTGGTGCTGCCGTGACGGGCTATCTCTATGGCAGCATGCCGGAACCGATGCTGTTGCCGTACCAGCAAAGAGGCCACCAGGTTCCCACAGGAAGAAAGGATCAGGTATGTTGATGAAGACCGCAGAACGGTATATCCCCATTCTCATGTATCATAGCATCTCCCAATCGGCGAACCCGCGCTTCAAGCAGCTCGCTGTTGCCCCGGTGATGTTCGCGGCTCAAATGGATTACCTGCATCGCAATGGCTATACGCCACTCAACGTGACCCAGTGCCTCAAGGCCATGCAGGGAAAGATACCGTTTCCCGCGAAGCCGGTTGTGATCACGTTTGATGATGGCTTTGCCGATTTCTATGATTATGCGCTGCCCATCCTGACGCGCTACCAGTTTACGGCTACGCTCTATATCACCACGGCCTATATCGGAAAAACCAGTACATGGCTTCGCCCCGAGAACGAGACCGAACGCCCCATGCTCAACTGGGCCCAGATTGAGGAGATCAGATGGGCCGGGATTGAGTGCGGAGCGCATACCCATACGCACCCCGCGCTGGATCTTCTGCCACTCTCCCTGGCGCGAGAAGAAATCGCGCTCAGCAAACTGATTCTTGAGCAGCGCTTAGGACAGGAGATCTGTAGCTTTGCCTATCCCTTCGGCTACTATACACCCGATGTTCGCGAACTGGTACAGCAGCTTGGTTTTACCTCGGCCTGTGCCGTCAACTTCGCGACCTGTGCCGTTACCTCACACCCATTCAGCCTTGAGCGCCTGATGGTTACGCCAGGCATGAGTATCGAAGCGTTCCGGCTGCTGCTCCACCAGGAGGAAGAGGCCCCCGTACTGAAGCGGATGTATATCAGGGCCCGCATTCCGGTAAAACAGGTCCTCCGAAGCTATAGCGCGGCGCTCACCCGGACACGGCGATAATGTGGAAGGATGAAGTGATGAAAGCAAAGCTTCAATACTGGTTCAAAACCTACGGTGACCTGCTGACAAATGCTGGCTCACTTATCGGCACTAGCGTGGTAACCTCGGGCATGGGCTTTATCTACTGGTGGATTGTCTCGCTCCGTTTCCCAAAGGGCGTGGTAGGCATCAGTACCGCAATCATCTCCGCCATGATGCTCCTCGGTACCATCAGTACGGTAGGGCTGGGCACCTTTTTGATTGGCGAGCTGCCCCGCACAACTGAAAAACGTGCCTCCCTGATCGGGGCCTCACTGCTACTCGCCAGCCTGATGGGAACGCTTGCCGGAATTCTCTTCGCCCTGCTGGTTCCGTCCTTATCCTCTCACTTTCATGAACTACGCACCAGCATCATGACCGTCCTCCTCTTCGCAACCGGGGTAAGCCTGACAGCCTGTACACTCGTTCTGGATCAGGCGCTCCTCGGTTTGCTGTGCGGCACGCAACAGCTCTTGCGCAATATTCTGTTTGCTTGCATCAAGCTGCTCGCGCTGCTTCCCGTTGAACTTGGTTTGCTGCATAAATCATGGGCGAGTATTTATGTAACCTGGATCATCGGGAATGTTTGCTCAATGATGGTGCTCTTCTTATACTGGATGATAAAGGGACAACACAGACACAGAATGCGTATCTGGAGTGATTGGAACTGGCTGAAAAAACCGGGGAAAACTGCCGGACAGCACTATCTCTTCAATCTGGCCCTTCAGGCAACGCCGCTGCTGTTACCTGTGCTGGTGACGATGAGTCTTTCGGCAACAACCAATGCAATATTCTATTCAGCCTGGATGATCGCCAATTTCCTGACGATGATCCCGCTTGCGCTGACCACCATACTCAACGCGCGGGCGGCGGCACACCCGGAGAGCCTGACGTCAAACGTTCGGATAACACTTGGCCTCTCCGTGCCACTCAGTGGTATCGCGTATGGGGTTTTGTTTGTGTGCGCCGGTTTTGTGATGTCTCTCTTTGGCTATCGCCATAATGAGCAGGCCGTCCTGTGTCTGCAAATTCTGGGCTTAAGCGTTTTTCCAGCAACCATACGCTATCATTTTGTCACAATCTATCGTCTGCGTCAGCGCATTCTGCACATAGTGCTTCCTATGTTTCTCTGCTGCATTGTGGAACTGGGAGCGGCTGCGCTAGGAGCCAGGATGGGAGGTTTGGTCGGGTTGAGTCTGGGGTGGCTCACAGTAGCCTGCACCGAGGCATGTTTCATGATCCGCACGGTCTACCAGGCTATGCACCACACATCAGATGATTCCTCCCTCGACGCCATTCAGGAGGCTGTCTACACTGGCCGCGTTTAAGGCTTCTGCTCGGTTGCCGCGGAAGTCTCTACAGGTTGTCTGCTTGCTTTTATCACACAAGAGCTTCTGTAAGGAGGACGTATATGAGACAGCTATTAGATCAACAACCGGCTTCATCAGCAACATCAGAAATGACATACGATGCGGTGGTTATCGGAGCCGGGCCCTATGGACTTTCAATCGCGGCGCATTTGTTGCATCACGGCCTTCGAGTAGCGATCTTTGGGAAACCGCTTCAGCTCTGGCGGGACTATATGCCCGACGGCATGTGGCTCCGCTCGGAATGGTGGGCAAGCAGCCTCTCTGATCCAACTGGAAAAGGCAGTATCAAGGCCTTTTTTCGCGAGATTGGCTACATGCCAGGCGAGCCGCTCCCGATTGAGCTCTTTATTCGCTATGGACTCTGGTTTCAAGAGCAACTGGTTCCTGAGATCCAGGAAACCTTCATTACAGATATAGAACAGCAAGATGGGCAGTTCTTGCTAACCCGGGACGATGGCGGGAAGCTCTCCAGCCGGGTTGTGATTATGGCACACGGCCTGCACTACTATACCTATCAGCCCGAGGCCTTTCAAAAGTTCAGCCCCGAACTGGTCTCTCATGCCTCGACCCATAAGCAGTTCACACGCTTTCAGGATAAAGAGGTCGCGGTCATCGGAGGCGGACAGAGCGCACTGGAAACTGCCGCACTGGCACAGGAATGCGGAGCGCGTGTACACCTGATCTCGCGCCGTCCGCTGACCTGGATTAAAGGCGAAACACCCGATGATACCTTCCTGCACCGCATTCTTCATCCCAGGGCCGGGATAAACTCGGACTGGGTAAGCTGGACACTGGAAAAGCTCCCGTACGCCTTCTATAAGCTGCCTAAATCGCTGAAAGCAACCGTCACAAGCAGGCTCTATGGGCCGATGGGTTCTTCCTGGCTCCGACCGAGAGTTCAGAATAAGGCTACCATTCATGAGGCACAACCGATCGTCGATATGCATGAGACTGACCGTGGAATCGAACTGCGCCTCTCCTCCGGCAAGCAACTTACGGTCGAGCACATTATTCTCGGGACAGGCTATCGCTGCGATCTCAGGAAAGTGCCAATGCTCAACAACGCGCTGCTCTCACGCATCCGCACTTACGAGCAAGCACCTCTGCTTTCTCCTTTCTTTGAGAGCAGCGTTCCCAATCTCTACTTTGTGGGATTTAGCTCCGTTCTGGGCGCGGGCCCGCTCTATCGCTTTGTTCTCGGGGCTGATGCCACTGCCAGACGTGTTACAGCTCATGTTGTCAGGCAATTTCAGAAGATAGGGAAGGGGCAACATTCATGAGTCAGACCTTGCTTCAGACATCCCGAGGGACAACACAAGTCGAGCATTCCACCTATCTCTATGACGCGCTCATCCTGGAAGCGCATTTACGACAGGCACTGGCAACAGTCCGCTCACTGGGTCGGCGTGGCTTACAGGTTGCAGTGATGGATCAAACACGTCATGCTCCCGCTTATGAGTCTCGCTGGTGCCGAAAAGCCTATATCTGCCCGACAGGCGACAGCGCGGAGATCTATTTCCAGACAATCAAGCGCTGTGTTGAGTACACGCGCCCCAGGGTACTGTTCGTCTCTTCCAATGCGACAGCCGAGATCATAAACCGCTACCGGGCTAAACTGGAAAAGCGCGTGCGTCTCGCCTTGAGTCCCGCTCCCGGTCTGCGCATCGCGCTGGATAAAGAGGCAACGCTTCAAATGGCCCGTGAGCAAGGTCTTTCCGTTCCACGCACTGTCACCGTAACACAAGAACAAGATATCAAAGCGGCGCTCCGTGACATCGGCCTACCAGCAATCCTGAAGCCTGCCCTCTCGTGGACATGGGAGACTCAACCAACACAAAGCCTGACAAGCCAGTTGGTGATAACAGAGGAGGAAGCCTATCGCCACGCTACCACGCTCCTGCAACATGGAACCGGCATTCTGATTCAACAGTATCTGTCAGGACGCCGGGAAGCGCTTCATGTCTTCTACGCACATGAGCGGTTCTACGCCTGCTTCGCGCAATGGGCCAAACGCACAGATCCCCCTCTTGGCGGAGCCTCTGTCCTGCGTCAGAGTATCCCCGTACCGCCAGATACGGGTAAGCAGGCGCAACAACTGGTCCGCACACTCTCTCTGGAAGGATATTCAGAAGTAGAGTTTCGCCGCGATGATCGAGGGACACCCTATCTGATGGAGATCAACCCGCGTCTCTCAGCATCAATAGAGCTGGCAATTCGGGCAGGAGTTGATTTCCCTTATATGCTCTATCAATGGGCCTGTGGAGAGCCCATTCCCCACGTAGAAGGCTACAAAACGGGGCTATGGATGCGCTATCTGCGTGGTGATTTTACCACAACCCTTGCATCCATGCTGCGCCAGGGACGGCCAGACGGTGCACCTCCCCTCAAGGCATTCCTGGATTTTGGCCTGACCTTCTTCCAGCCGATGTGTTACGATTATGTAGACTGGCGCGATCCTCTCCCGGCAATTGCCGCGGCAAAGGACTTCATACATTTTGCCTGTCAGCAGGTCAAACAGCGGCTACACCATCCCTGAGCGATCCACGATGGCAAGGCTTCAAGCGCTTGCCATCTTCTCTTTTTGGGCCGCAGTCTCGCGCTTGGAACGATTCCACGTGATCAAGGCGGCAGGAAGCAGGGCCAGTACAATTGGCAGAAGCACCCCCCAGCACCACAATAAGCAGATTCTCAGGCCCAGAGGGTGGATATAGGATGCAGGTGAGCGGCAGGGAACAGAGCAGGAGCAGGATGCTGATACCGATCCAGGCTCGTTTGAAGCGGGGTCGCCCTTTCCGGGACGCAAGAAATCCGGTCAAGCATGAGCAGAACATGGCCCCGACAATCAGCCCGATCAAGAGTTGTCCGTCAATATAAGCCCCCAGAGGCAGGAATGCAAGCGATGGAAGGAGTAGCAGCAAAGGACCAAGCCACCAGCCGAACAGAATCCCGGTCAACATGATATAGAGCGGGAGCATAGCCAGTACAACAGTTATCTCCACCCCTGTCATTGAGCCGCTACTGTTCCTGCTCGCATACAACAGAAGCGCCAGGCAAGCACCGAGCACAACCCAGAGCAGCGCTCTGAACAGCTTCCATAGCCGCGTTTTTTTGTGTGAAGCCATCCTGGTTTTCTCTTCGGTGTGCGCGGGCGTTGGCAGCGGTTTCTCGGCTTCAGGTGCGGGTGTTGCGGGGAGCACAAGCTGCTGCTGTTGCATCAGTCCATCACTTGCCCGTTCCGTCTTCATTTGTTCCGAAACATGTACAACAGTACTGGCGTCAGCAACAGTGGACCGCTGCAACGCAACGCTTGTAAGAGGATAGGTTGCAACCGTCGCCTCCCGCAACGCCACCGCGAACTCAGCGACACAGGAAAAACGCTGTTGCGGATCTTTTGCCAGCGCTTTCATCAGGACATGCGCTACCGCATTCGGGACATGGGAACCCATCGGGGGCGGAGGCGCTGAAAGGTGTTTGGCAACGATCTCGGTAAAGGTGCCATCAAATGGACGCCGCCCGGCCAACCACTCGTAGGCAACCACGGCAAGCGCATACTGATCACTTGCTGGACGCGGGTGCGACATGGCCTGCTCTGGAGCAATATAATATGGCGTCCCGGCAAAATTCTCAGTTTTCGCCGAGTTGGTGCTATGAGCAACTACGGCAATACCAAAATCGGTTAAGAGGATCTCCTGTCGGCTCCCCACCAACATATTTTCAGGCTTGATATCTCGATGAATAACCTTGCGGTCGTGTGCAAATTGCAGAGCATCAGCAACCTGCTCGACATAAGCGAGAACAGCAGAGAGCGAAACCCGCTCCCCATAACGGTGGCGCTCGCGCAAAGAGGCATCAGGAGCATAGTCCATCACCAGAAAAGGGCTCCCTGCTCAATGCCAAAATCCAGAATACGCACGATGTTGGGATGACGAAGCTGTGCGACAGTACGAGCTTCAGTGCGAAACTGAGTAACAGCGTCATTAGCCAGACGTGTATGTAGAATCTTGATGGCAGCATAAGTTCCGAGGTGAAGGTGTTCTCCGAGATACACATCCGCAAAGCCTCCCTGCCCGAGACCGCGCAGCAGACGATAGTTCCCGACAGTGCGCCCGATATATTCAAACATATATTTTTCCTACAAGCTCTTTGTCAGATCTTCGAGAAGAGGCAAAACAGAGATAGATATTGTCGGTTATCAAGTAATACATAAGAAAGAGAGACAATAACTCTCTTCTATATTAAGAACGTAGAGAAACCTGAAAATACAGCAGTGAACAGGAACGACCAGTTAGAGAGGACAATCCAGCAGATCAAATACCATCAGTCAGCAGAAAAGAAGGGAGGAAACTCGAACCTCCGACACTCGGTTTCTGGTAAAAAGCCTCAAGCTGCTCTTGCTGATTTGCTTTATGGGGGCTGTAGCTCAGTGGATAGAGCATCGGCTGTTTTTAATACAGCTCTTCACAGCAATGGTTTTTCAGGAGACACAGCAAAGGTTTTTCGAAATGGAGATGAGGATATGACACACTTTGAGAATCGCCGAGAATCGCCAAAAAAAGAAGTGGCTCTACAAGCCACCGTGTTACTCGAATGGGGCTGAGAGGACTCGAACCTCCGACGCACGGTTTAGGAAACCGACGCTCTATCCACTGAGCTACAGCCCCGAGCATCACTATAATATCACATCCAGTTACCTTATTCAATCCCCACCAAAAGCGCGAAAACAGCTCTAAAGGGTGTCGCTCTAACAACAACCCCTTAGAGTCATTTTTACCAATAACCGACTGTCCCAAAGCCATTTTGGAGACAGTAATAACCGGGAACAACCTCTACTGTCACAAGTCAGAACGCTTCTTCCTTCTTCGACCATTTAACACACCCAGAGCATTTACAGCAGAAAAACGATCCTGCTCACGCCGTGCCTCTCTCTTCTTAAAATCCTTCAAATACTCCTGAGTCACTTCTACATCACTATGGCCCATCAGCAGCGAAAGCTTATACAAGTCCCCTCCCTGTTCCAGGTACATCCGAGCAAACGTATGCCGGAATGTATGCGCTGACACTCTCACTCCTGTGATCCCTGCCCTCTCCTTCAGATCATCTAGTACCTGATCCACTCCTGTAGGAGTCAAAGGAACACCGGCTCGATTAATAAACACCCTATCCTCTTTCTCATCACGCGCTTTTCGATATTTATTAATATACTTCCATAAACATTTACTCACACCCGCTGATATCCCTATTTCTCTCTCTTTCTTCCCCTTCCCATTTACCTTGATATAATCCTCATGTACATCCTGCATTCTCAGATTACACAACTCTGAGATCCTTACTCCTGTCTCTAACAGCAGCAACACAATGGTATAGTCTCGATACCCTAGCGCCGTCGATGTATCACAAACTGCCAGCATCATTCTAATATGCTCACTACTAAACGTTGGTATCACATATTCAGGCACCTTTGGTAACTGCAAACGCGCCCCAGGATTCTTCTCTATTAGCTCCTCCTGGTAACACCAATTAAAGAACCCCTTCACCACCTGCACATAACCCTTTACCGTCAATGGCGAAATCTCTGACGGATCTCCATTCTTATTCACCGTTGGCCGCCCTACCTGAATTGATTGAATATGCAACACAAATGCACGCAGATGCAATGTCGATACCTCTTCCAGCTCCTCTATCTCCTCCTCTTCCCTCATCCAATCAGCAAACACCCGTAATTTCTGTTCGTACCATTCAATTGTTCGATAACTACGCCCGCGTGTTCGACAATCAATAATATAACCCTTAATTGCTTTCTCTATTTTCATACACACCTCACTTCCTTGCTAACCAACAAACCTCATCTGTTGTCGCTGATAATGCCAAAGTGTGATTACCCGTCCCGATAAAAAAACCCTCCCTTCATTCATGTCCTCAATTACCTCTCGTAAACGATCTCTCTTCTTCTGTCGATATAAAGCCCGCTTCATGTTACGAAGTTCCTCTTCTACTTCCCCAAATCCCTCATTCACCCACCCTTGATACGCCTCATCATCAAAATCCCTCAACCTATCCGCTTCTGCTAACACTTCTGCACGGCGCTTTGATCGATACTCCTTCAACTCCTCCTCTTCCGTATCCTGCATCAG
>NZ_QKUF01000027.1 GCF_003253565.1 Thermosporothrix hazakensis | reverse complement strand
AAGAGCATCTTGGATGCAGGATGGAGTGCCTTTGTTGCTCTCTGTGCAAGCAAAGCGGAAGAAGCTGGCTGTACCGTCGTCAAAGTGGCACCCAAAGATACCTCCCAAGTCTGCTCATCATGCGGGTGTGTGGTGAAGAAGGATTTGAGTGTCCGCTGGCACTCTTGTCCGCATTGTGGGTGTGAACTGGACCGTGACCACAATGCGGCACTTAACATACTCATCCGCTACCGTAAATCAAAAGGGGCAGGAAGTGTCCCACAGTTATCCCCCGTGGGGTAGCTGTAGAAGCCCCTGCATTTATGCATGGGGTGCTTCACTTAAATAGTAGCTCGGCGGCCTTGTTGCTCGACACCCGAGGTGTGTTCTTCGCCTCGGAGCTGGTTGATTGTACCGCTACCAGCGTACCGCCAAGAATCAGCACCAGAAAAGCAACAACGGCAAGATGAACGATATAGCGCCTTCGTTTGGGCGGGGGGAACATCCCGTTCGCCTTTTTCCCACCTCCTTTAATTACGACCGGTTTGCGCCCTTCAGTATCCCCAAGTGTGCCGGTTGCCGGGAGAGTGATACGCAGTCCTTCCGTTGAAGGAAGTGACCATTCCAGGTCCAGATCTCCGGTCCGCACTTCCGCGTTCTGTTTCTTCTCGGCATACATTGTCTGATCCCTCTTCGTCTCAACTGACATCCTGTTCAGAAGTGGACATGCACCAGGGGGCACATCCATATATCATCACTGCATCCAAATTCATGGGATTGAACAAGAAAGAGCCATCAAGACAGGAGAAAGGGGATCTCTTTATCAGAGAGAGGAGGATAGATTTTTTCTCTGGCTTCTTGTTGCCTGTTTTTTTATTCTATCGTGTTGGCTCTCGAAAGTTGACAGCTTTCCGGGGACAACCGGACGATTGCTTTTCAAATCAATACAAACTGTTTTTATCTTTATTACACAAGAAAAATATTTTATAATCCATTTTTCCTATTTTCAAAGAAAAGTATGTAAATCCGTGAATGAGTAATGGTATCTTATCTACACAATTCCCCGAAGGAGAACAAAAAATGCTTGACCTGATTGAAGATCAACCACCCGTTGAGTATCACGCGACCGTTCATGATCTCCCTGTCGATGACCGCCCACGCGAACGCTTACAGCAAGGCGGAGCCGAGACGCTCTCAACCGTTGACCTCCTCGCGATTATTCTGCGCACAGGTACCAAACAAGACAACGTGATTGAGCTTTCGCAGAAGCTCCTTGCGAAATATGGGGGGCTGAGCGGCCTGGTCACGGCAACCTTTCAGGAGCTTTGCAATGAATATGGTATGGGAGCTGCAAAATCAGCGCAATTGAAGGCTGCGCTGGAGCTCGGGAAACGCCTGAGTACCCTGCAACCAATGCAGCGCTATCGGATTCGCTCAGCGGCTGATGTCGCCACACTGCTCCGTATGGAAATGATGTATCTGGACCATGAAGAGATTCACATTCTGGTTCTTGATGCAAAGCAGCAAGTCATCGAGCACGTGAAGCGCTATAAGGGGACGGTGAACGGCGCGATGCTGCGCGTTTCGGAGATCTTTCGTCATGCCATCATTCGGAATTGCCCGAATATCATTGTGTGCCATAATCACCCGAGTGGTGATCCCACACCTTCAGAAGAGGATTATGAGGTAACGGAACAACTGATTCAGGCCGGACACCTGCTGGATATCACGCTGCTGGATCATATCATTATCGGCAACCCGGACTATGCCAGCATCCGCGAGGAAGCCTATCCAGGCCGTTTTCAGTGGTAAAAAAGGGGACCACGTTCAGAGAAGAACGCGATCCCCTCGCTAGCAGCTTGTATCAGGCGTGAGCGCCCGCCTTTTCTTTCTCTTTATCTTTCTTGCGCTTGCGCCGTACGTTGCTGTCTTCTTTGCCATTCTTGCTGACCGGCTCATCTTCAAGCGCGGCCTCAAGTACGTCACGAATATCTGTAGCGAAGACGAAGTGCATCTGATCGCGCAGCTCTTTCGGCAGATCCTCCATCAGATCGGCCTCATTCTTCTGCGGCAGAATTACAGTGCGGATACCGGAGCGGAACGCCGCCAGCACCTTTTCTTTCACGCCGCCAATCGGCATCACCCGCCCTCGCAGCGTCATCTCACCCGTCATAGCGACATCCGAGCGCACCCGACGCCCGCTGGCAAGCGAGACCAGAACCGTGACCATCGTCACACCGGCAGAAGGACCATCCTTCGGAATGGCACCCGCGGGCACATGAATATGAATGTTCTGATTCTCAAAGACGTGGCGGGGTAAACCAAGTTCCACCGCGTTTGAGCGAACATAGCTCAAGGCCGCAGCCGCCGACTCTTTCATCACATCACCAAGCTGACCGGTCAGAATCAGGCGCTCCTCTCTGCCGGGCATGGTTGCAGCCTCAACAAAGATGATCTCGCCGCCGACCGGCGTCCAGACCAGCCCTGTAGCGATACCAGGCCGGTCAAGGCGCTCCGCAGCCTCTTCAAAGAAGCGGCGACGTCCCAGATACTCAGGCACATCATCTGCCGTCACATGAATTGGACTGGGCTGGCCTTCCGAGATCTGTTTTGCTACTTTGCGGCACAGTGTCCCGATCTCGCGTTCGAGATTACGCACACCAGCCTCGCGGGTATACTCGCGCACAACCCTGCGGATGACGTCGTCATCAACGGTCATTTCACCCTGCTTCAAACCGTTCGCCTCTAACTGCTTGGGTAGCAGATAGCTACGAGCGATGTGGACCTTCTGCTCCTCAGTATAGCCCGACAGCTCCAGGATTTCCATACGGTCGCGCAACGGGGCAGGAATCGGCTCAAGGGCATTTGCCGTCGCGATAAACATAACCTTTGAGAGGTCAAAAGGCAGATCCAGGTAGTTATCACGGAAGCTGTAGTTCTGCTCGGGATCAAGCACCTCAAGCAACGCGGAGGATGGATCGCCCCGCCAGTCCGCGCCAACCTTGTCGACCTCATCCAGCATAATCACGGGGTCATTGGTTTCGACCCGACGCAGGGTCTGAATAATCCGGCCAGGCATTGCACCGATATAGGTGCGACGATGACCGCGAATCTCAGCCTCATCGCGAATGCCGCCAAGCGAGATACGAGCGAACTTCCGACCGAGGGCCCGCGCGATTGACTGACCGAGCGAGGTTTTACCAACACCCGGAGGGCCAACAAAGCACAGGATCGGTTCACGATTGATGACCCGTTTCTCTTCCTGTGACTGCAAGGGCTGCGTGGTCCCCTTTTGCTCTTCCTCTTCGCCCTCTTGCAGCTCGCGTTCGCGGGCGGCCTCAGCGCGCTGGCGCTCTTCCTTCAGATGACGCACCGCGAGATACTCAAGAATACGCTCCTTGATCTTCTCCAGATCGTAATGATCTTCATCGAGCACCTGGCGGGCATGGGCCACATCAATCCTCTCACCTGAACCCTTGCTCCACGGCAGGCTGACCAACAGTTCAAGGTAAGTCCGAATAATACTGTACTCTGGAGATGCCGTGGGCAACTTTTCCAGCCGTGACAGTTCGCGGTTGGCTTCCTTCAAAGCCTCCTCGGGCATATGGGCTTCGTCAATCTTATGCCGAAGCTCATTGACAGTAGCCTGCTCCTCGCTCTCCTCACCCAGTTCGCGCTGGATCGCCTTGAGCTGTTCACGCAGCAGGTATTCGCGCTGCATCTTACCCATTTCTTCCTGGGCACTGGTCTGAATCTTCTTGCCCAGTTCCAGGATTTCCAGCTCATGTGTCAGGAAGCTGCTCAACTGCGCCAGCTTCTCATGAACGGAATCGATTTCCAGCAGCTTCTGGCGTAGTTCAAGATCCATCTGTACAAAGGTCGCAATGACATAGACGACCTGACGCGGCTCTTCCAGATTGAGCGTCGCGGCTGCAACCCCTTCTGGCACATTCTGCACCAGAGCAACCAGACGCTGGAAGTAGCTAATGACATTCCGTTTCAGCGCCTCGGTCTCGGTATCCTCTTCCTGTACGTCCGGTCGCGGCGTGATCCGGGCCATCAGGTAGGGCTTTTCCTGGGTGAACTCATTGATCTCAACACGTTCCAACCCCTGAACAGCAATTTGCAGAGTGCCATCGGGCATCCGGAACATGCGTCCAACACGAGAGACCGTACCGATTCTAAAGATATCGTCAGGTCCTGCTTGCTCGATATCAGCGGACTTTTGCGCAACAAGCACCACCAGGCGATCACTGCGCATCACATCATCGATCAGACGAATTGAGCGTTCCTGTCCCACCCCCAGGGGCTGGACAGAGAAGGGATAGACGACCACATCTTTGAGCGGCAGGACAGGCAGCACCTCAGGGAAGACCATCTGTTCCTCATCAGCTTCCGTGGGCTCAGACTCACGCCGACGCTTTGAAGAACGCTCTTCAACCGAGCGAGCTTTGCGCGTTGTCCGTTCTTTCCTCGGCTCCTCTTGAGCATCCTTCGTCTCTTTTGTGCTCGCTCGCGCAGTCTTTCTCACTCGCTTCTTGGGCTCCTTCTTCTCATCAGCAGCAGAAGAAGAGGCTTCAACCTGTTCACTGCCACCCTGCGGCTCATCTGCATTGATCTCATGTTCTTGATTCTGAATCGGGATAGTTTCAGATTGTAATTCTTTTTGTTCCAAGTCTCGCTCTTGATCGCTCTTTTGCATCCTCAAAACTCCAAAACCGTTATCGCAGGGTACACGTTATTCATCTGGCATATCGGACGGTAGCGGCTTCTGTTCAATCTGTTGTTTTGGAATATCAACCCATAGAAAGCCGCACTCATAGCGGGCCGTTACAGCGTCACGATTTACAGGATAGGGTATAAAGACTTCAAGGCGGAAAGGGCCATAGCGAATCTGCGCTTCATGATAACAGAGGCTCTCCTGATATTCAGACGCGTTTCGTCTGACTCCACTGACCACAAGTGCATCTTGATACAGAGTAACCTCAATCTCGTCCTCTTGCACGCCGGCCAGTTCGACTTTTACCAGCATGCGCTGAGGTGATTCGAGAATATCGGCCAGAGGTCGCCAGGTAGTAGAGCTCTGAACCAAAGACGACTGACCCTGTCTGAGGGCATCATGCAAGAGGCGGCGGTAATGCTGCTCCAGCCGATGTTGTGACCCCTCAATGTAACGATACGTCACCTGTTTATAACGCATCCGCATCGTTTCCCTCTATCGTTTGTATGTTTGCAATATGCTCAGTTCGATTGGTTGTTATTTGTTTTCTTTGCCAAAACTCAGAGACCCCGGAGAGCCGTCACAACCCTGGCCATTTCTGCCTGTATCATTCCTTCCCCTTGTTCCCTGTGATACGCATAACGAGACAAAGAGGCGGCCTTACCAGAAGCGCATCAGAAGGCCCACCCGAAAGGGAAACAGCAACCGTGCAAGGACGCTGTGGAGAAAGCATATGCCACACTTTTTCCTGAGTCAAGACCGGCTTTCCGGTAGAGCCGCCTCGTCCCGAAGCAAAGCATACATGTCTGTCCCAATGGCAGAGCCATTGCAGGTAAAACGTTTCATTGCTTCAGGATGCTCTTTTGAACCTAAAGAAGGCAAAAGCCAAAGCCCTACTGTCTTGTAGCGCCTTGCCTTTTGCCAGATCTATTCTCTACAAGACGATCAGACCCCCTCACTCAACGGGGAGATCCTTTTCGCCCGCATCAATCGCTTTCTGACAATCCGGGCAGATGTACACGAACTCGGATATAGTTCCATCTGACAGTACATCGCTTTCAATCACCCGAGCTTCCCGTACAAGTGTTGCCTGTCCACATCTCGCACAGGTAACAAATGTTTCTGGAACAGCTGTCCGTCGGGTTCCAAGAATATCTTCCTGCATGCCGACACCTTCTTTCTGTTATTACAAAGCGATGACGTCTCCTCCCGTATCAGGCTATCGTACAGGTGACATCACCTCTCCATGACGCTCTCACACCCTTTGTCTCGTTTCCCATTGCGCTGTACAGATGAACAAACGCAACAGGAACAGCGCCTTTTCAGCGACATGGCATACTCCACCACATCTTAACATAGCCTGACTTATTGATTATGGCACGGGACCCGTGAAATTGCAAGTGCGTTTGACGTGGCCTCTTTGATATGCTACTATGTTTCTATATTCCTCAGAGGTATTCACTTTCTTCCATTCCGCTTGATTGAGCGAAGCGAGAGAAAAAAGCATCGCTAACAAGCAAATGCAAGAGTTTGCGCGGTGGGACGGTTAGTGCGTGATTGTCGAGAACCGGTATGGTTTTTCGACGCCATTGAAGAGGGTTGAGCGTCATGATCTCGCAAAAGGTCAAACGGTGGTTTCAAAAACTGTTTGCCTGGTGGCCGTGGAGGCGTACCACAGCGACCACAACCGCCCAGGCATACGGCAATGCAGGCCTGGCACAGGAACCGGTACGGTACGCTGCGGAGGAAGGCCATGCACCACAAACAGGCATGTTGTCAATCGCTGTCGATCAGAGTAGAGAGGAGGTCTTCCCGGATTTCGCCCAAACGCAACGCAAGAAGGACCCAGAAGAGCAGCCCCCCGAGTCTTCATCCCTGCCCCCGGCTCAAGAGCCATCACCCTCACCCTACGCTCTATCTTATTCTATACAACCTGTACAGTACCCTTCTTCTTCAGAAACCGGCGAGGCCTCTGGCTTGCAGCGGCAACTGGAGTTCCTCCGTTATCTTATGCAGCGGGGCATCATCAATGAAGGCTTTGAAGAGGGCAAAGAACCCCGGCAATATCGCAAACGCTCATCTGTTCAATAAGGCTGACGGCCCGAAAACACAGCTATTCTAGCGAAAAGAGCGCTCCTTCTCCTGATGGGAGCGCTCCTTAATGAGGTATACAAATGGTCCGATGATATTGGCTAGCTCTGACCTTCTTCTTCTGGCGCGTTCGGCTGCTCATCCTGTGGCACAGCTTCAACAGACGTTTGCTGTTGCGCAGACTCCTCAATCCCTTCGCGCACCTGCTGGACTTCATTTTTCAGTTCAGCCTGCTCCTGCTGCAACAGGCCACTCTGTTCACGCTGGATCTGCTCCCCGCCCTCTTCGACGCGCTCCTTGCGCCACTTCTGGATCATTACGAAGGCACCGACACCGGCTGCAACCAGCCCGACGCCAAACCCAACCGTTGCCCAGAATTTGCCAGTGCGCACATCGCGGGCCAACTTCTGGCTGTAGCGATTCAGCTCGTTGTTGATCTCCTCGCTTTTGTGACGCAGATCACGGGCGGCTTGCTCGCTGCGCTTGTTCAATTCCAGGGCCACCTTTTCGCTATAGCGGGCAAAATCGAGCGCGGCCTTCTTGCGACGTTTCGCCAGCTCCTTTAGAAAGGCCTCGCTTGGATTCGAGAGATCCCGCCGGGCTTCCTTACCACGTTCGGCCATATCATGCACCAGGCGGTTACCCTGCTCCGCAACTAACTGGGCCAGCCAGTTTCCACGTTCGGCCAGCTCACCAGCCAGTTCCTCGGCTCGTGTACGCAAATTCTGGATATATGGTCGCCCTGTCTCTAGCAACGTATCACTGAGAGAAGGCCTGGTTTCCGCTTCAGTCCTGAGTCCCATAAAACACCTCACAACAATGCTGAGAATAAGTAGGTGGATTGTTCCGGCATCCCTTGCCGGGCACAAAATATAGTATGTCAGCTCATATCACAGAATGTCAAGAAACTGTGGTTCTTCTCTTGAAACGGGGAAAACAATCAAAGGGGAACAGCGTATTTCAGGCCTATCGGCAGTCGGGATACGCGGAAAAATCGCACGGAGAGCGCAAAAACCGGGCATCGCGGCTACATATTACTGACGATCTTCGGTCGCGAACTCACTTAATTGCAGAACAAGCCGGCAGAAGTGCAACATCGCGGACGCAGATTCCAGATAGGCTTCATCACCGATGGACTGTTGTAGCCCGGGAGCACGGCGCCGCAGAGCACGCAACACAACCATGACATCTTCTTTCAACGAAGGATCAAGCGTGCCACGCTGCATCAGCAGAATCACCTGATTGACAATAGCGTCAACCTCACGGCGCATTGCGGAGAGATCATCAGTCCAATCCTCATCACCTGTGATACTTCCTTCTCCCCAACCCAACGCGTCAGCTAACTGGTCCCTGCGTCTCGCCTCGCTCCGTAAAGACCTGCGCCCCGGTCGGAGGTGAGCCCTGGGCTCTTCCTGCTCTACTCCCAGTTCTTCCAGTAGTACAGCTAGTTCTTCTTCCCAGCCAGCCATAAAGCACCTCCTTGTGAAACATACTCTCAAACACAGTGGCGAACATTGTTCTCGCCAGTCAGTTCTCGGTTCTTTTCTGAAATATATCAGTATTGTTTCGCATTGCCGTCCTAAGCGAAGTGTAACACAGTGTATCATCCTTGTAAATGGCCCGAATGGTCATAGTGTGTGTGGTCTTCTTCAGGATCTTTGAGCAGACTTTTGAAGCGACATGACATCAAAAGCCAGTTTCACCGACAAAAGAAAAGATGGGACATTGTTTCTGGCAAAACAACATCCCACCTTTTCTCTCCTCGTGTTTGTTATGGTAAAAGGAGCATCGGTATATTCGGTACCAGCGGCAGCAAGGCAGCTATCACCATGCCAAGCACCAGTAAGAGAAGAAACTGTCGTTCTAACTTGAGTGTCGTGCGTAAAACAAGTTGAAAGCCAGTGGTGACGTCTGTGCGCAGCACGCCACTGATCGCAACAAAGAGCGAAGGCAATGACCAGAGTGCAAGCAAGATCCAGTGAGGCGCGCGGGGCGGCACACCGAGCACAATCACGACGGTATAGGCCGCCAACACCAACACCAGATACACATAGCGGCTGAGCTTGATGCCGAGACCGGTCGCCACCGTATATTTTCTGGCCTGTTGATCCCCCTCGATGTCACGCATGTTGTTCATAAGAATGATTGCAGCGGCTAGCAAGCCAGCAGGCAGGCTATAAATGATAGCGCTGAGCGGCGCTTTTCCGCCCTGAATCAGGTATGCCCCAAGCGTAATCAAAGGCCCATAGATCAGGAAAGCGACAAGCTCACCCAGAAAGAGCGCTGATAATGATTTTGTCGTAGCACTATAGAAGTACGCGCCGAGCACACCGAGGAGCCCGAGCCCATAGACCAGCGGACCACCAGCGAAGGCGACGACGGCCCCGATAACCGCTCCCAGGCCAAGCAACACCAGACCGACAATCAGCACCCGCACCGGCTTGATCAAGCCCTGTTGAATCAACCCACCCGGCCCGAGCGTGTTACTGGTGTCCACCCCATGCACATAATCGTAGTAATCATTGATCAGATTGGCACCAAGCTGAAGCAGCAGCACGCCGATAAGCGCTCCCAGAAAGTGGAGGAGGCGGAAATGACCAAACATGGCATCTTTTGAAATAGTCTGCGTCCATGCAAGGGCACTACCAACCAGTAGCGGCAAGAGCGCCAGCGACAGATATGCAGGCCGTAAGCCATCCCACCAGACCCGTACCCACTCCCCTATTGAGCGCTTATACTCGCCGGTCGTAGCGATCAGCGGAACGGGCGCTTCCACTTCATTCGTCGGCTCGACCGAGTGAACAATAACCTCTGGCTTTAAGGTGTCAATTGCTTGCAGCGAGCTCATCGCGATCGTCGGCACCTCCTCGGCACGCACCGCTTCCGCTGTCACGACCTGGGTTGATGCCTGCTGCTTCTCTTCTCTTTCAGTATCGTGTGTTTCAGTTTGCCTGGCCTTTTCTACAACTTCAGGTTCCTTCGCTTTTTCTTTTTCCTTTGCCATAAAAGCTCCCCTCTCAGCATGGATTGGGCTATACTCAGATCTTCATTCCCCCCCTCACTTCCACCAGTTTGTTTTCAGCCACCACCCGGAGATTGATATCCCGTTGCAACACGTTTCGGTACTGCTCTTAGTATACAAAACAGAGAAACTAAAACATTAATACATACATATTTTCTACTATAGTACAACCGGCATGAGAGAAAACAAAATGCCGGAAGTAGCAGATATCTCTACTCACAGAGATGAAAAAACAGTGTACGTCATTGCAGCCAATTGTTCGACTATGACTGCTGGTGTTTACGCAATTCCTCCTGCAACGCCTGCATCGAGCGCTGCAACTGCACCTGATTGGCCGCAGTTGTGAGGTCACCACGAGTCTTTTCAAGGATACCACGGGTTGCGTCTGTGGTTCGTCTCAGACCGGAGGTAATCGCGTCGGGGAAATCAACGGTAATCAACAATGAATAGATGTCGTCCATATAGCCGAGGTAGGTTTCGCAGCTTTCAAAGTTGCCACGACGGAGCTGATCCAGCACGTACCGTCGCAGTTCGCCCACAGCCTCCGCCAACCCGTTCAGATACGCTGCCCAGCCGATGTTGAGGTCAGAGGCATTTGGCAGGGAGCGATGACGTGTCAGTGCGGAGAAACAAACCGCTTCTGCGTATTCCTTTTGCGCATCCTGGACAAAACCAGCAAAGAAGATATCAAGGTGGTCCCGCAGATCTTCTCTCATTTCGGCCAGCAGGCTTGCAGCCTGAGCGATCAATTGTTCAGCAGTAGCGGACTCATGGCGATGAGTCGCGCGAATACTATTCGCGCAATAGCGGATCACCTGGCGCGCCTTAGGCAATGCCTGCTCGCGTGCGGCATGCTTCAACCCCAGGTGCTCAATTGCTTCTTTCCCGATCTTTTCGATATGTTCAGGCATCGCGGTACAACTTCCTTTCAGCCCGCCGCTGAAGTTAAGCTGGGCTGTAGTTTATTCTATAAATACACATACAGTGTACCATAGCCGAAAGGAGTGCACCATATCCGCTGTTTACAGTAGTACTCTCCCGTGCCTATCTTTTTTTCCTGCTCTTCTTTTGTACTTCATCATTTACGAGCAGAGGATATACGTCAATCTCTTCGGGAAAGCTCAACGTTTGCATGTCTCCTTGCCAGAACAATTGCTTCATCATCTCCGCAACCGCATAGAGCATGTGCTGAAGCGCTGCCTCACGATTCCGCTCATATGCAGCACTTCCCGTATAGACAGTGAGATCCCGGAAGTACGCATTCAAGGGCATACGCTCGGAGAGACGCACAAGATAGATTTCTACCTTGATATCACCACGATCAACAGGAACCATCACCCGCAATTCCGGTTTCTGCTCGACAATATCCAGACGATAAAAGACGCCATAATGATCCCGGGAGGCCTGAAAAATCGAGACTTCCGGTGTTGTATCGCCACTGCTATAGTAGCTCTCCTCTGGACGTTCCATTTCTACACCTAATCTTGCCAGAAACTCTTCAAACTGCTCGTTCAGATTCATACAGGTTCCCTCTCTTACTTGAGATGCACATGAAGCAAATCACAAAAGTCGTACCCCTTTTATTTGTTCTTCCATACACCTCAATCAAAAACGGAAATCGATCGGCAGCCCGCAAGAAAAAGAAAAGCCGGAACCCGCTCGTATCCCGGATTCCGGCCTGTCGAGGGTGCGCAACTCAGCCCCCCGTACGTTTGACCTTATAGCCCAGCGCGGTAAGCTTCTCCTGTATCTTCTCAAGGTGATCGCCCTGGATTTCAATATTTCCTTCTTTGACGGTTCCGCCCGTGCCGCAGAGTTTCTTCAACTGCTGTGCAAGGCTGACCTGCTCGCTTTCAGGCACATTGCTGATGATAGAAACAGTCTTCCCGCCGCGTCCCTTGCGCTCTCGGCGCAGTCGCACTACAGAATCAACCGGCTTCTTCTCTGCCGTGCCGCCCTCATCACAGCGGCATTTTTTATAGGGCTGCCCGCATCGTGGACAGGTCGTCACTCTTCCGCTGTCGGTAGAATAGACAATTCGATCTGACATGATTCCCCCATTTGCTTTCGCTGACAACTGATAATCCACCAAATTTGTAAAAAAGATTGTATCATATCAGGAAAAGCAACAGAGGAGACACCTTCTATGCTGATTATTGATGGTCATGAAGACATTGCTTACAATGCCCTTGAGTGGAAACGTGACATCCGTCTCTCCGTGCATGAGGTGCGCAAGCGTGAAGGGCACACGTCCTCGGGAGAAGGCGCAGGCGGAATCGCTATGTCTGGGCTTCCCGAGCTCCGTCGGGGCGGCTTCGGCGTCGTCTTCGGCACGATCTTTGTTGAGCCAGCCTTTATTTTTCCCGATGGAGTTCCCGCCGGTCTGACACAGGTCTATACAACACCTGAAGAGGCCTATCGCATCGGACAGCAGCAGCTCACCTATTATCATGAGCTGGCAAAAGAGCCCGGTATTTCTTTGATCCTCACGCAGGAGCAATTTCAATCGTTTCTTACCTCCTGGGAAGCCAGCAGCGCAGACGATCCACAGCGCCCCTTCGGCATTATTCCTTTGATGGAGGGAGCAGATCCGATTCGCACCCCTGATGAGGTTGAAGAATGGTTCCAGCGCGGCGTGCGCATTCTCGGGCTGGCCTGGAGAGGCACCCGTTACAGTGGCGGCACTGGTATGCCCGGCCCCCTGACTGATGCCGGAAAGGCGCTCTTGAAGGAAATGCAGCGTGTTGGTATGATCCTGGATATCTCGCACCTGGCAGAGGAAAGCTTCTGGCAGGCGCTCGACCTTTTCTCTGGACCGCTTCTCGCCAGCCACAGCAACTGTCGCGTTTTCACCCCCACAGATCGGCAAATCAGCGATGAGATGATTCGCGCCCTGATCGAACGAGATGCAGTGATCGGTATTCTTCCCGGTAACATGTTCCTGCGAGGCGGTTGGTCCCGTGCCAATCGGTTCCCCATCCATCTTGATGAGGTCGTTCGGCATATCGATCATGTCTGCCAGCTTGCTGGTGATACCCGACATGTCGCGATCGGTACCGATATTGATGGCGGATTTGGCCGTGATGAAACGCCAGAGGAACTGGATACGGTTGCCGATATCATCAAGATTGCTGACGCCCTTCGCGCCGCAGGCTATAAGGAAGAGGATATTGCCAATGTCATGCATGGAAACTGGCAGCGGCTCCTGACGCGCTCTCTCCCTGTGGCCTGATAGCCAATACTCTCGCCCTCCCGAATATGCTTATGGTCATGCCCTGACACATTTCAACCTGGCGACACGTGTATTTCTGGTAACCCTGTATTGTGTAAATAAAAGGGCTGTAATATTTTTCATTAGGAAGGGCGAGAGTTCTATGCGAGAGGTCCAACAGGTCAAGCGAATCAAACACTATCACATCCAGCGTCACCTGGCAAAAGGTGGAATGTCAGATATTTATCTTGCTCGTGATCCATACACAGAAGAACTCGTCGCTATTAAACTGGTTCATTGTAATCAAGAGAACTATGTCATCCGTTTTCTTCGCGAAATCCAGATGATGGAACAGCTCCATCATGACCATATCCTCCCGGTGCTTGACCACGGCAAAAGTGGTCCCTGGTATTATATGGTGACCCCCTTCATTCCGGATGGAACGCTCCGCGAGTATTTACAACAAGGCCCGCTCTCCTTAGCTGAAGCCGGAGAGCTGCTTGAACAGTTAGCCAGTGCACTCCATTATGCACATACACAGGGTTTTGTGCATCGTGATATCAAACCTTCAAATATTTTACTGCGCGACAAACACTATCTCTATCTGGCAGACTTTGGCCTGATCCGCCGAATCGGCGAGCTCGCCGCCAATGAAGAGGAACGCCTGACCGATAGTGGCTACCTTATCGGTACACCTGACTATATGGCTCCAGAGCTAGTCGATGAAGAGGCAACTCCACAGAGCGATCTCTATGCACTTGGAGTGCTCCTGTATCAGATGCTGACGGGCCGCCTTCCTTTTAAGGGGAATACCGCATCCACCACCTTCTTAAAGCATATTGCAGAAGACCCTGTCCCTCCAAGCAAACATATCGCGGAGATCCCGCCTGCTGTTGATGAAGTCATTCTGCGTGCGCTGGCAAAAGATCCACATGAGCGTTTCTCGTCCGTTCGTGAATTTGCACAAGCCTATCAAGCTGCTGTCCTTGAGGGCAAACGGCCCGTGCCTCATCCAGAACCGGACGAATATAGCTTGCTTCAAGCACCAGATGCAAAGCAGTTTCGGCCTATGCTGATTACAGCAGGAGTGCTGGCGGTGCCACTGCTTCTGCTCTCGTTGTTCTCTCTGTTACAGCTTCCAGCGCTGTTACAAGAACAGCCAAATTCTTCGAGCATCCAGCCGACAGCAGGTAGTCACAATCCAACACCAATGGGAACCGCAAACGGCGGCATCGATGGGAAATCAGGCAATCCACTGAACGCCGTCCCCTATCCAGGCCTCACAGTGCCTCCTGCTGCAACCGAGCAACAAAAAAAGCAGCCGCCCACCCGACAGAAGCATCAGCAGAAACAACAGCCAGAGCATGATAAGCAGCATAAGCCAGAGAAAGAGAAGAAGAAATAAACTGGCATGTACAGCCCTTTCAAGCCGATTGTACTCGTTCTGGTTGACAGAAAACACATAAAAACTTATACTGCACCTATACGTATCGAGAGTGAAATGATATGACGTTAGAGAAGGTCACGAAGGGATTCAAAAGCATATGCCTGACTCGTTGCTTCATTCGATGTTAGGCCCATATCATCTACGCCGCCTGCTTGGCAAAGGAGGCATGGCAGAAGTGTATCTGGCCTATGATGAGGCGCATCAACGTGAGGTCGCGGTCAAAGTAGTGCACAGAAGTAACGCCGATTATCTGGAACGCTTCTGGCGAGAAATAGCCGCAATTGATAAACTGCAACATCCCCATATCCTCCCGGCCTATGATTACGATACCGAGGGGGAATGGCACTATCTTGTGATTCTCTACGCACCTGGCGGCACCTTGAAAGAATGGATCAGAGAAAAACCGCTCTCACTGGAACACGCTAACCAGCTTTTAGCTCAGGTCGCCGACGCACTCCACTACGCCCACTGCGAAGGAATCATTCACCGCGACATCAAGCCCTCAAATATTCTCTTACGTGACGAGCATTATGCATATCTGGCAGATTTTGGCCTGGCGAAATCGGTTGAAGGAAGTCGAGAACTGACTCAGACAGGGACCTTGCTTGGCACCCCGGAATATATGGCCCCTGAGCTGGCAGAAGGGGCGGCCACACCAGCCAGCGATATCTATGCACTTGGCATTACCCTCTATCAGATGATCACCGGTCACTTGCCCTTTCTGGGCGAAACACCGCTCTCCACCTTCTGGAAACAACTGCAAGAGCAGCCGCCCCGACCCTCGGTCTTCAACTCGGAACTCTCACCCGCAATTGATGCCGTGTTACTTCGCGCACTGGCAAAAGATCCCCGGAAACGCTATCAGACCGCGCTCGAACTTGCAGCAGACTTTCAGCAGGCACTGGAATACCCTGAGATACAACCTCCATCACAGACAACAGGACCTACTCCTCGGACGCAGCAGCAGTTTGTCCTTTCCGAAACAGCGGCACCGGCGACTGTTCGCAAGCCAAGCACCTCATCATTTCAGTTGCCCCCACTTACTACCCACACTCGGAACACGCCTTCAACCGAGACCTTCAGACCTACAGAAGTACGACGCACAGTTCCACCACGCTCACCACGTCATCGCCATCGTATCATTGTCAGCATCGTACTGGTCGGCTTCTTACTGATTGTCGGCGTCCCGATGGCAGCATTGTATTATCTCCTCTCTCACTCGCCTCAGAACACCGTACAGCCAACAGTCAGCGCACAACCCACGCAGCAGGACCGGACGCCACAGGCGCAGGCAACCGCGACAACCGATGTGCCAGCAACCATCGCCGCCAGTCCTCCGCTGTTTGCTGACCCACTCACTGTAGCAAACCAGAACTGGGCAAACGATGGTACCCGCTGCCGCTTCACCGAGAATGGCTATCATAGCGTGGTGCAGCAAACTAATTATCTGCAACCCTGCGCATTACTCAACCACACGATCACTGATAGCGCGATACAGGTCGATGTGCAGTTACACTCTGGCAGCAATGCCGGGCTGCTGTTGCGCTTGCAGCGGGAGCAATTCTATGATTTTGAAATCACCAGCGATGGACAATTCTTCTTCCGGCGTCACGATGCGGGTGCCGGGGCGAATTATGTCTACTTGCTTGCAGCGACCAGCAGCCCGGCGATTCGTCCCGGTGACGTAAACACGCTGCTGGCAATCGCAACCGGCTCCACCTTCATACTGTACATCAATGGGACGCCTGTGGGCACGGTTCAGGATGAACGCTATAGTAGCGGCCAGGTAGCCCTGGCAGCCGGAACGCTTGCCCCAATTACTAGCGGTGATGCCTCGTTTACCAATTTCAGGCTTGTTCAACCCTGAGTCAGAGCAAGTTCCAGCCGTAACTGTTCTAGATAGGATTGCATAAAGCGCGTCCGCTGCTCTGCCAGCGCCTTTCCCGTGGTTGTCAGCATGTGCTCATGCAGCATCAGCAATTTCTGATAGAAATGGTCAAGCATATAGCGATGGTCATCGAGCAGGTGACTTTCAGCAAACGGGTCTTCAGGGTGATAGAGCTGTAAGCCTGTATGCTTGCGGGTCACGCCAGTGATCGCCCATCGTGCAACGCCAATCGCGCCCAGCCCATCCAGTCTATCGGCATCACGCACAACCCGGGCCTCCAGCGTCCGGGGCTCCACTCCCCTGCTAAAACTATGCGCGACAATTGCATGAGCGGTCGCTTCCTGAACCCCGGTCGGCACATGCTGCGCCTCCATAAGCTGGCGCGCCAGGTCTACCGAGAGATCTGCGTGATGCAGGGCCGTCTCTTCAGCCGCATGACCAAGATCGTGCATCAGGGCAGCCAGTCCGACCACAAAGCGGTTCGCTCCCTCCTGCTCCGCAAGATAGAGAGCAAGTGCATAGACACGCTGAATATGATCCCAGCCATGCGCGAGATCGTGGCGAGCCTCAAAGCGCCTGCGGACCTCAGCTGAGATTGCTGCTAACGTCTGCTCTTCCTCAAATAGCTCTTTCATCATGCGTCCCATCCTTCAAAAAATCGTTCTTGCCCTGTACGCTTCTTTAAAAATCACTCTTCCGGGTGATGTATCCCGTTTTCCTTGCTTGCTATACTACTGATGAAAGCTAGATTCGCTCACAAGAACCTCACTGCTGAAAACCCGGAAGGAGTCGCTATGCATCAAACCAAAATCGGTGAACAGAAGCAGTCTCCCACGCTCTCTCAGATCGCTCCCAAACCATCAGCAGGGGCTCCCCCTACCAGAACAGAGCAAGAGACGGCCACTCAAAACGCTGTAATTCGTGTGCTTCTGGTAGACGATCATACGCTGATGCGTGAGGGACTCCGTCAACTCCTCTCCCTTGAAGAGGATATCGATATTGTTGGCGAGGCCAGCGATGGCTTTGAGGCCATGCAGAAAATTCGCCAGATCCAGCCGCAGGTGATCCTGCTTGATATCAACCTGCCGGTCGTTGATGGAATCACCCTGACACGACAAATCACGCAGGAATATCCCGACATCTCGGTAATCATACTCACAATGTACCGACAAAATCAATATATGCTTCAGGCGCTGAAGAATGGTGCAAAAGGCTATCTCCCTAAAAGCGCTTCAGCCGCGGAAGTGGCCGAAACGATCCGTAAGGTGCATGCTGAGGGGCTGGCAATAGAGCCAGAAATGACCCGGGCCATCGTCAACGAATACCGCCGACTGGCCGAGGCCTCATCCGAAGGGCAATCAACCGAGCTACTCACTGAAAAAGAGCTGGAAATTGTTCGGTACGTCGCCGCGGGTTTGAGCAATAAGGAGATTGCGGAAAAGCTTTCGTATTCAGAGAAAACGGTGAAAAATTATCTTTCGATTATCTTTCAGAAGTTGCACTTGCGAGATCGGACCCAGGTCGCCATTTTTGCCCTGCGGCATGGTCTGCTCACTGACGAGGAGGTGCAGGGTTCCTATAACCAGCCATAGCGCATCGCCAGAACTGCCGCCTGGGTCCGATCTCGCACCTGCATCTTTTGAATAATATGGTGAATATGCGATTTCACCGTATCGATGCTGATGGAAAGCCGCTCAGCAATTGCCCGGTTCGAGAGCCCATCCACCACCAGACGCAACACATCCTGCTCCCGTTCTGTCAGGTTCGATACTCCTGCGGCAATTCCCCGGACAGGAAAGCGGGCGCGCACAATGGTGCCTTCCCCGACCTGTGACAGGATCTCAAAGTGCCCACCCGCGTTTTCAATCCGCTCGCGCATCGTTTGTAGCCCAAAGGGACGCTCACCCGGTTGTTCCTCGTTCAGCTTCTGCAACGTTTCCGGGCTGATTCCTCTACCGTTATCTCGTACCTCGACAATAAGAGAGCCCCGAGCAATGCGCATGCTAACGGTTACCCGGCTGGCCTGCGCGTGCTTGCTGACATTGTTGAGCGCCTCTTGAATAAAGCGATAGACCGGAACCTGTACCGCGGCAGGCACCTTATCCTGTAAGCCGGTAACCTGCCAGACAAAACTGACCTGTACTTCAGGGTTCATGCTCCGAAAGTCACCAATCAGGTTTTCAAGTGCAACCGCAATGTTTTTCTGTTCCAGCGAGGTGGGTTGTGGCGAGTAGACGGTATGGCGTAATTCCTCAACACATTCCTGTAAGAGCGCATGCACTTTTTCCAGTTCCTCAGCGCCTGTAAGGAGTAGCGGATGCTCGGGCAGATCCTCCGCTTTTTTGATGGTACGTTGAAGATATTCTATGCGCAACAAAGCCAGCGTGATATTCTGGGCGGGTCCATCGTGAATATCGCGGGCAATGCGCTCGCGTTCCCGCTCAACTGCCTGCTTTTGCTCCTCTGTCAGTTCAACCCTCTCTTCGGGCTCCTCAAGTGGTATACTGCCGGGTCGTGTTTTCGGGCGAACTGGACGTGTCTGTTGCAGATACATTGGCAGCAGTGTATTGCAGAGCCGCATTTCCAGCTCCTGCTCATCACTGAACGGGACTTTCCTGCGCGTCTGAAAGCCATAAATGATCAGACCATTCCGTGTTGGACTGAGCCGCACAGGCTGTATCCGCATCTCTCCCTCTGGCCAGCACCAGCTACGCTCTTCAACGTTGGCATCCAAGAGCTGCGTCAGATCCACAGCCCCACCAGTGGCGTTCTGCTGAATCAGCCGTTCAAAAGAGCCGCCTGCTGGAACTCGCGCGCTGGCATCTGTTGGGGCCTCACCATTGAAGGCAAGCAGCATCAGCAGGTGTTCTTCGGGCTCCAGAGCGAAGAGCGCAACATAGCTCGCCTGACTGCACGTACGCATATAGTTCAGCAGGCGTTTTCGGCCCCGCGCGATACTGCGTTCACGCTGTAACTGCATTATAAGCTGTAAGAGTCGATCAGGTGTTGACAAACATGCCTCCAATTTCTCGCATTGTCCCGGAGCTCTGTTTTCATCATACAGGAAGAGGGAATATGCACAACCGTTGAGGGCTTCATTTGCTGTAACACTTGCTTGCTTTCTCAAATCGTGATATACTACAAGTCGTACCCATACCCAGGGGGGTTGGGAGACAAACCACAACGACTTTTCCGTGGGCCTTGCGCTCATGCAACAGAGAAAGGGCATTCACATGGCAAACATTCAGGAAGTAGTGCTTTCTGTCCCCGATATGAGCTGCGATCACTGTGTTCATGCAATCAAGGGAGCGCTTGGCGGCCTGTCGGGCGTGCAGAAGGTTGATGTTGACCTCAACACAAAGACCGTCCGGCTTGACTACCAGCCTGACCAGGTTTCCATGAAAGACGTTGAAGCAGCACTCGATGATGCAGGGTACACTGTTGCCCACTAAATGCATCAATACAATGCAAGAGGGATGAGCCATTCAGTGCTCATCCTTTTTTCATGTCCAGTATAAAAAATACATTAAATTCTCCCGGAAACTCCTTACAGCTATTTCCACTCCCCAAATCCAGTGCTACAATACAGGTATTCTCAACTGCATTCCAGAGGAGATACACCTTCTCTACGTGGTATCAGGAGTGTTGCTTTACGCAAACAGAAGGAAGGGGAAAAGGTGAAAAAACCAGAAGAGGCTATACCTAATCAGCTACTCCGCAGCGCCCGCGAATCTCTGGGCTGGACACAGGAAGAACTGGCCGAGCGGCTCGGCACCACAGGAGTTACCATCAGTCGATGGGAGAGCGGAATTACCGTTCCGAACCGGCATTTTCGGCAGAAACTCTGCTCGTTGTACGGGAGAAGCCCACAGGACCTGGGACTCCTTCAACTTGCTCCATCGATCTCGCTCACCATAGCACATCCCCCCAAACGAAAACGGCACGCCTCGCCGTTTCTCTTCAATGAGCCCTTGACCGATATCCATGAGTTCTACGGACGACATCGGGCACGAGAGACCCTCATCCATCGTGTCTCCCGTCAGGCCTCGACTATCATTGTCGGCCCGGGTCGTATCGGCAAAACCTGGCTGATCGATTATTTACGCCTCAGTGCACCTCTAGAACTGGGAGTCAGATTCTGTATCGGCTATCTCGACGCTGCAACGCCAAGCTGTCGCACCATTACCGGCTTCGCGCGTGAAGCCACTGAGGCGCTCGGACTCTCCGCTCAGATACGCGAAAGAGGCCTGCTTACACTTGAACAGGGACTCAAACTCTTTCGAGCGACTAACCGCGTTCCCGTTCTCTGCATCGATGAGTTTGAGTCCCTCTGTAAACAGCGTCACTTTACGGCCACATTCTTTCGCAACCTTCGCTCGCTCACCAGAACCTATGGGCTGGTATTGGTGCTTGCCAGCTGCCTGCCGCTCTCAACCTATTTGAAACGCGAGGAAGATACCAGCAGCTTTTTCAATATCTTTGAGCAGATTACGCTTGAACCATTTCAGCGACCAGAAGCGGAGCAATTCATCCATGACAAAAGCATCCAGGCCGGTTTCACGCCATATGAGCAGCGCTATCTCTGGCGCTATGGCGCGGATAGCAACAACACATGGCCGCCCCTGCGCCTGCAACTGGTGGGCAAGCTCCTGCTTGAGGAGCGCGGGCAATGCGGCGGATACCATCCTGACAGAAACTTTGCTCGGAAGCTTCAGAAAACCTACTATGGGGCGTTGTCGTAGCCTCAGGCAGTCCAGACGCCGTGAGGATCACATTCACGAATCAGACGTAGTTCCTCTTCCGTTGGTGGCTTGGTTTCACGGCAAGAAGGAGCAAGGCGCAACGGCCAGTCCGTCTGTTCCTGTATCTGCTCGATGCTCGTTCCCGGATGATAGGATTGTAACAGCGCCTCTCCAGTCTCGGGATCAAAGATAAACACCGCCATTGTGGTAATCAGGGCGACCGGGCCGCCACGCGGCAACCCGACTCGCTTTCGCCAGGAGACGCCTGCCGGGCCATGCTCATCAGGATAGCCATAGCCCGGGCTGGTTACAAAATCAACCCGCTCGCGAAAGCGATGGCGCTCATGGGGCATGATAATCGCCAGCCGTTGCGCCAGCGAAGCGATATCAGCGCCGCCCCCACTGCCCGGCAATCGAACCCGGGGTCTGTCACGCCAGTTCCCGATAACTGAGGTATTGAGATTGCCATAGCGATCAATCTCGGCCCCGCCAATAAAGCCCAGTTGCACATCACCGGCGGCCATCAAGCCCAGAAGCGTTACCGTGCCGGTCGTCCACAGGGCATCAGTGATATTAGGTGCGTCACCCATCGTATACAGAAGCTCGGAGGAAGGCGTGTCGCGCACAATGCCAGCCTCAAAGAGCCCGATACAATTGGGCGCATGCGTTCGTTTTGCCAGCGCGAAGGCCAGCAATGGCAGACGCATCCCAACAAAGACATTTTCACCGTCGCGAATCTCGCGGGCAGCACAAACCACCATTAGTTCACGCGGCGAATAGTGAGTAGCAGGCATGATGACTCCCTCCTCAATAGCCATAATCAACCTGAGCAGCATACCGGTGTTCACGAACCCGGAGGCTTGCAAGGCGCTCCTGTCCAAGTTTTTGGACATATGCCGCTCGATCCGGCACGCTTAGAACCCATTCCTCAAGCCACGCCCGATATCCTTCCTGCGTGCGCGTTCGTTGATGGTAGTCAGCAAACATGGCGTGATCCCGGTTGTAATAGCCCTGAACGGCAGAAGGGTGCGCTCCCCAGGGCTCATGAACGACCGCTCTGACCTTATAGGATGGCCCGATCACACGATTCGGGTCACTGGCAATCACCTCACGCGCAACGATCTCTTCCGCTACCAGGATCACAGTTTGCGCAGCGAGCATCGCTTCCTGACTGATACCGAGATTTCCCCAAAGATGCGCGTTGCCCTGCTCATCGCTGCGCTGGACAGAAATAAGGGCGACATCAGGACGAAGCGCCGGCACAAGCAGCACCGGGGAACCATCTAGAGGAGAAGAAGAGAGCAGAAAATGCGGGTTCTGGCGGGGGATATCACTTCCCAACAGCGATCGAGTGGGAATAAATGGCGCGCCGAGTGAGGCAGCCAGTAGAGCCAGCCCGATTGTATGATTGCTGAACTCCTGTACCATCAGCGAACGCGGTACGCCCTTCTCAATAGCACGTCGGTAGCAATGACCCAGGCCCTCGCTCACATTACCAACCCATGCCGCCTGAATCCGGCTGACACAGCCCGCTCCTATTAACTGGTCAAAGAGCATATCAGAAATCGGACCAATCAGCGTCAGCTCACGCTTTTGCTGGCGGATCAGCTCATGACCAAAGGCAAAGGGAATCAGTGGCTCCAACGCCACTCCTGCCGCAATCGAGGCACCATCAGGGACGTAATGCGCCACTGCATCACGCATCGTCATCAATTTGCTCATTCTGGCATGTTCTCCACTGCACAGCTATAATACACAATATAGATGATATTATGCCACGTTCTCATAGCTTTTGCTTACGGTACATGTTCCAGAGCAAAAAAGAAAAAGGCCCCGGAACGTGTCCATGTTCCGGGGCAGATGACAACGAGAGAGAGGAGACCTCAGTTTGTCTGCACGGGTGAGGTGCTCATCTTACTCCCATTCAAGCGTGGAGGCCGCCTGATACTCGGTGACGCGAGTCTCAAAGAAGTTCTTTTCTTTGCTCAGATCGATGGTCTCGCTCATCCAGGGGAACGGATGTGGCGAATGGTAGATCGGCTGCAAGCCAATGCGCTCCAAACGCCGATCAGCGATATGCTGGACATAGTCGCGGAAGAGATCAGCATTCAGACCCAGAATTCCATTCGGCAAGCAGTCCTGCGCATAAGCGATTTCCAGTTCCACCGCATGCTTGATCAGATCGACCACATGCGCCTGAAACTCCGGAGTCCATAACTCTGGATTCTCAGCCTTGATGCCATTAATCAGGTCGATACCGAAGTTCAGATGAATGGTCTCGTCACGCAGGATATACTGGAACTGCTCTCCAACACCGGTCATCAGGTTCCGGCGGTGGAACGAGAGCATCATCACAAAGCCACTATAGAAGAAAATACCTTCCATAATGACATAGTAGCCGATCAGGTTTTCAAGGAATTTCTGCATGCCCTCGAAGGTCTCGGTTGAGAAATCGGGATCAAGCACATCGGCAGTCAGTTGCATCTCAAACTCATCTTTGCGCTTGATTGCGGGAATATCATGATACATGTTGAACACTTCCCGCTCGTTGAGCCCGAGGCTCTCAACGATATAGAGGAACGTATGAGTGTGAATCGCTTCCTCAAAAGCCTGACGCAAGAGATATTGGCGGCATTCCGCGTTCGTGATATGTTTAAAAATAGCCAGCACAAGGTTATTGCCCACCAGGCTCTCAGCCGTCGCAAAGAAGCCCAGATTGCGCATAATCACAAGGCGCTCATCTGGCGTCAGACGGTCCGACTTCCAGATCTCAATATCTTTTGTCATGGGAACTTCAGTCGGCATCCAGTGGTTAGCACAACCATTGAGGTAATGTTCCCAGGCCCAGTGATATTTCAACGGCATCAACTGGTTTACATCGACATGCCAGCCATTAATCAGGCGCTTTTTCTGCGCTCTCTCTTCACTGGCTCGCTGCAACTGAGCCGGGGTATCATCAAAAGAAAGACTCATCGTTACAAGGTGGCTCCTTACACAGTTTTTCGGTACTAGCATTCAGGAAGAAGAGTGGGGAGAGTATTTCCCCACTCCCGCACAATCTCTTACTGGCAGGCCTCGCAGTCGCCATCCAGCGAGCACACATTCATCGACATGGTCTCAGGGAGTTGCTGGAACTGCGGCTTCTCACGCTCGACCTGAATCGAGCTGGATGGGCTGGCGTTCTTCATCCAGCGCGGCTGAATGCCAAACTTATTGATATCGATCGTTGACTTTTCGACCTGAGTCGCGGCCAGCGTACGCAGATAGTACGTCGTCTTCAGGCCTTTGTGCCATGCCAGCAAGTACATCTCGCTGAGCTTCTTGCCGCTCGGGTTAAACAGGTACAGGTTGAGCGACTGTCCCATATCAATCCACTTCTGACGGCGGCTTGCGCATTCAATCAGCCATTTCGGCTCAATCTCGAACGCAGTCTGATAGCGCATGCGCACATCCTCGGGCAGGAACGTCATCTCCTTGAGGGAGCCATCAAAGTACTTCAGGGCCTCAAGTGTGTTCTTATCCCAGATCTCAAGCTTTTTCAGGTCTTCGATCAGGTACGAGTTCACCGTAGTGAATTCGCCGGAAAGATTGCTCTTGACGTACAGATTCTTGTAGCTCGGCTCGATCGACTGGCTGACGCCGACAATGGAAGAAATCGTTGCTGTTGGTGCGATCGCCATCACATTGCTGTTGCGCATGCCATGCTCTTTCACAGCGGCCCGCACCTTATCCCAATCCATTGTTACACTGCGATCCATCTCGATCGGCTCACCACGCTCCTGCTCAAGCAAGGCAATGCTATCAATCGGCAGCATTCCACGATCCCACTTGGAGCCCTTGTAGCTCTCGTAAGCGCCACGCTCAGCAGCCAGCTCCGTTGAGGCGAGGATGGCATAGTACGAGATCGCTTCCATACTGCGATCAGCGAACTCAACGGCGGCCTCGCTGGCGTAGCTGATGCCAAGCTTATACAGCGCATCCTGGAAAGCCATCAAGCCCAGGCCGACCGGACGATGACGCAGGTTCGCGTTCCGGGCCTCCTGAGTCGGATAGTAGTTAATGTCAATCACGTTATCCAGCATGCGCACCGCCGTACGGACGGTCTTTTGCAGGCGCTCATGATCCAGCTTGCCATCATTGATATGGGCGGCAAGGTTGATCGAACCGAGATTACAAACAGCGGTCTCATCGTTTGAGGTGTTCAGCAGAATCTCGGTGCAAAGGTTGCTGCTATGCACAACGCCCGCATGATCCTGCGGCGAACGCACATTCGACGGATCTTTAAAGGTGATCCAGGGATGGCCAGTCTCAAACAGGCGCGTCAGCATCTTACGCCAGAGCTCGACAGCGGAAACGCGGCGATAGTGCGTCAGCTTGCCCTCCTCAACCATGCGCTCGTACTCTTCATAGCGCCGGGCGAAGGCCGCACCATAGAGATCATGCAGATCGGCGACATCATCAGGGCTGAACAGAGTCCACTGCTCATTGCGCTCCACACGCTGCATAAAGAGGTCAGAGATCCAGAGCGCGGTATGCATATCATGTGTGCGGCGGCGATCGTCACCGGTGTTCTTGCGCAGGTCAAGGAACTCTTCAACGTCAAGGTGCCAGTTTTCCAGATAGGCACAGACGGCACCCTTGCGCTTGCCTCCCTGATTGACAGCAACCGCGGTATCGTTAACAACCTTCAAGAACGGGATAATACCCTGACTGATGCCGTTGGTTCCCTTGATATGAGCACCGAGAGCACGAACGCGTGTCCAGTCATTTCCCAGGCCTCCCGCCCACTTGGAAAGCAGGGCGTTATCCTGGATGCACTTAAAGATATGAAACAGATCGTCATCAACGGTCGTGAGATAGCAGGACGAAAGCTGCGGGTGCGCAGTACCGGCATTAAAGAGCGTCGGCGTTGCGGGCGTAAAGTAGAACTGCGAGATCAGCTCATAGAACTCGATGGCGCGTGTCTCACGCTCGTTCTCACTCAGCGCTACCCCCATCGCCACACGCAACCACAGCAACTGAGGCAACTCAAAGCGGCGTCCCTTATGCTGCAAGAAATAGCGATCATACAGAATCTGCAGGCCGGGATAGGCAAAGAACAGGTCGCGTTCTGGATGGATCGCGTTTGCCAGTTTCTCCAGATCAAACTCTTTGAAGCGCGGGTCCAGATAGCCGTTGCTGGTTCCAAACTCGACGTATTCCTTGAGATAGGTCTTGTAGAACTCGGCGGCATCAGCCAGACGCACACGATTCTCGTTGGTCGTCTGCAACGCCTCGTTATAGAGCGAAACCAGCAAAATACGGGCTGCAACATAGGTATAGGCGGGCTCGAACTCAACCTTTGTGCGGGCCGCCATAATCATCGCCTGCCACAACTCCGCATCAGAAATACCGGCATAAACCGATGCATGAACTGCCTGGAACAGCTCATCCACGCTTATTTCTGGTCCGAAGCCATGACACACCTCATCCAGAATACGGCGCAGCGCCTCCGGGCTATATCCTCTGGAGGAAGCGGGCACATCGTGCTGTGTCGACTGAGTGGCAGAGTTTGCGTTACTTGAACTTATTACTTGAGACATCGCCTGTTACCTCTCGTAAAATTACAATCAAAAAAGCCTGTCCCTTCGTGGATCAGGCCAGACAGCAGGGAACACGCTACCTATTACAGCCCGAAAACCACAGGCTGTACGCGCCCCGTTATCGCCTCAAAGAAGTATAAAATTGTATTTTGCGCCTTTTCACACCCTGTTTTTGGGCATAAAAACACCCCTCGTCAAAAGGAGTTAGAACTTCGTTCAAAAAGGCAGGATTTTCAGAACGTTTTTATTTTGAGAAAGACAAGTCAGATGACAGCAAATGCTGCCAGGTGGTAAACACTTGTTGATTCCATTCGCGCCGAAGCCGCTCACTCTTCAGTTAGAGCAAGCGCAATAGCGCACATTTTCTTGCAGCTCTGCGACTGCTTACGTGGTATTACAGTAACATAAAGCCTTCACCCAGTCAAGAGCAAAAAGGGGGGAATTTCCCAACATGTTGTGTTACAGTAGGGTGTTTTCAACAATATATAGGGGTATGCCATTCTAACAAAGGGGGTTGTTGGTGTCAACAAAATCGAAAGGAAAAGGTACTATCGTCATTCGTAGCAAGGAGCGCTCTCTTTTTGGTCTCAAGCAAAGGAGGACTTCACCCCCTTATTATGCAGCAAATTACTTCATCGATCAAGCGCATATGGGACAAATGCCCCTGCCTACCGGCATAGCTTAGACCGTATACTCGTTGAATACGAGCATTCTCACATGGTCTGGAAGGAGCGAAAACACCACCCAATGGATACTGAGCTTTCCCCACGCCTGCGCTGGTCCCAGATTCTCGCCATCAGTATTTTCTGGTTCGGCCTGAGCTTCCACTGGGCAGCCCTGGGCTTTATCATCCTACCAAGCCAGGTTCTCAAGCTGGTTGGTGAGCCCGGCAAGGGTGCAGCGCTCGCCTTTGTGCTGATCCCGGGCGCATTTGTCGCACTGTTCGCGAACCCGTTTTTCGGGCTGCTAAGCGATCGAACAACGGGACGGCTAGCGCGCCTGGGCAAGCGACGGCCCTATATCCTGATTGGCACTCTGCTGAATGCCGGGGCCCTGCTCTGGATGGCGCTTGCACCTGATCTGCTTCAGTTAATGCTTGCTTATCTCCTGGTCCAACTTACCAGTAACGCGGTTCAGGCTCCCTTTCACGCTCTCCTCCCCGATATTGTGCCAGCCGCACAACGAGGACAGGTGTCCGGCACAATGGGCCTGCTTCAGATTGCCGGGACCATCGGTGGGACGCTTGTTTCGGGGCTTCTTATCGATACTGGCAAGCCAACGTATTTCACCGGTCTCTGGCTGGCCTATGGCATTGTGATTGTTGTCCTGCTTGTGCTAATGCTTGTCACGGTGCTGGTCGTCCGTGAGCGTGGCGAGAGCGTTACCGTGCAGACCCCGAAGCGCAAGCCCTGGCTCACGCGCTCGCACCTGCTAACGACTGGTATCACCCTGCTAAGCCTTGCACTTGTCTGGGGTTTGCTTGCGCTCTGGAATCTTTTGCGACCCGTCGGCATCCAGATCAGCAGCGAAGCGCAACAGGTAATTCTTGAGATCATCGCGGCTATTGGCCTCTTACGCATCTTTGAGTTCTCGCCGCGCCGCACTCCCAGTTTTGCCTGGGTACTTGTCACCCGGCTCTTTGTGATGCTGAGTGTGTATACGATCCAGACCTATCTACTCTACTTCATGCAAGATGTCGTGCGCGTTGATTCTCCTGCCCTGCAAACGAGCAACTTTATCATCCTCGTTTCGATTACCAGCCTTATCAGCGCCTTTGTCGCGGGCTGGCTCTCGGACCGTTTCGGGCGAAAACGCATTATCTATATCTCGGGAACGTTAATGGCGCTGGTTGGGCTCATCTTCATCGTCTCCAGTTCGCTCCCCATCGTCATCTCTGCCGGGCTGATCTTCGGGCTTGGCTATGGGGCCTATCAAAGCGTGGACTGGGCCCTTGTTGCCGACACCCTTCCATCACGGGAGACCTTTGCCCGGGATATGGGCGTCTGGAACATCGCGCTCGCAATTCCACAGATTATCGCTCCAGTCATTGGAGGCCCTTTGATCGACCACTTTTACCGCATCGGACAAAGCACACTCGGCTTTCAACTGCTTTTTACGCTGGCTATTCTCTACTGCCTTATCGGGACTGTGACGGTACGTTATATCCGAGTTGTCAATCAGTGAGGCAACACACGCCGCCACACATGTCGTATACTACAGAGAGAATACTATCTCTTTCTGTTTGTACAGGACGCTATTTTATGTGAAAGGGAGACTATGGCACAGTATCAGTATATCCTCACCGAACGTGATGAGCGCGTTGGCATCCTTACGCTCAACCGCCCAAATCAGCTCAATGCGCTCAACTTCCAGCTTGTCAACGAACTGGCAGACGCGTTAGAGGAATTTGATCGCGACGATGCGATCCGCTGTATCGTCATCACCGGGGCAGGCGAGAAAGCGTTTGCCGCCGGAGCGGACATCAAAGAGATGTCCGATAAGTCCCCTATAGACATGATGCTTGGCAGCTTTGAGGGCTGGAAACGCATCAAGCAAATCAAAAAGCCAACCATTGCCGCCGTCGGCGGGTATGCCCTGGGCGGAGGCTGCGAGCTCGCAATGCTCTGTGACATGATTGTCGCTTCCGAAAACGCTCGGTTTGGGCAGCCCGAAATCGCCATCGGCGTCATCCCCGGCGCAGGAGGCACACAGCGTCTTGCCCGCACGCTCGGGAAGTATCGCACGATGGAAATGGTGCTGACTGGCGCGCAGGTAACAGCGCAGGAAATGGCGGCACTGGGATTGGTCAACCGGGTCGTTCCCCGGGGAGAGCATCTTCAGGCTGCGCTGGAGCTGGCCCACAAGATTGCTGAGCAGGCACCGATCGCGGTTCGCCTGGCCAAAGAAGCGGTAGCAGCGGCCTTTGAAACCTCGCTCGAAGAGGGATTAGAGATTGAGCGGAAAAACTTCTTCCTGCTCTTCGCTACCGAAGACATGCGCGAGGGAATGCGAGCCTTTATCGAGAAACGGAAACCGAATTTCCAGGGCAAATAGGTTAGCTGGACGAAAGTAGGTTCACGATGGAAGAGGCGGTTATCCTTTCAGCGGTACGCACTCCAATCGGGCGCTACGGCGGCATTCTCAAAGATGTCCGTCCCGACGATCTCGGGGCGCTGGTCATCAAAGAGGCCATTCAACGCGCTGGCATCGAGCCAGCAAGCGTTGAGGATGTCATTTTTGGCTGCGCTAACCAGGCGGGCGAAGATAACCGCAATGTCGCCCGCATGTCTCTTCTACTTGCAGGCTTGCCCGTTGAGGTTGCCGGGCAGACCGTCAACCGGCTCTGTGGCTCCGGTTTGCAGGCGATCAACAGCGCTGCCCATGCCATCCAGGCCGGAGACGGAGATACCTTCGTCGCGGGCGGCGTCGAGAGCATGACGCGCGCCCCCTTTGTCCTGGGTAAAAGTGACGCAGCGTTCGCACGCTCTCTCAAACTGGAAGATACAACGCTTGGCTGGCGCTTTATCAATCCGCGGCTGGCAGCGCTGTATCCTCCCTACAGCATGGGTGAGACCGCCGAGAACATCGCGGAGCGCTACCATATCAGCCGCGAGGAGCAGGACGCCTACGCCCTGCGCAGCCATAGACGCGCTGTTGCGGCTCAACAGGAGGGGCGTTTCGCCATTGAGATCACACCGGTCACGATCCCACAGAAAAAGGGAGAAGCGCAGGTTGTCTCTCAGGATGAGCACCCACGCCCTGACACCACGCTTGAGAAGCTGGCCGCTCTCAAGCCGGTATTTCGCCAGGGCGGCAGCGTAACCGCCGGAAACGCGGCAGGCATCAATGACGGGGCCGCGGCACTGGTTCTGATGGCACATAACCGCGCCCGAGCGCTTGGGCTGCATCCCCGTGCGCGCATAGTTGCAACGGCAGTGGCAGGAGTTGATCCTTCCTATATGGGGCTTGGTCCGATACCGGCTACCCGCAAAGTGCTGCAACGCGCTGGATTGACCATTCAGGATATCGACCTGATCGAGCTCAATGAGGCCTTTGCGGTTCAAGTGCTGCAATGTATCCGCGAACTGGACATCGAGCCGGAGAAAGTGAATGTCAATGGAGGCGCAATCGCCCTCGGTCATCCCCTCGGTTGTAGCGGAGCCAGATTAATGACCACACTGCTGTATGAGCTTGAACAGCGCGGCGGACGTTATGGGCTTGCGACCATGTGCATCGGCGTCGGCCAGGGCATCGCGACGCTGATCGAGCGCCTCTAGACCCCAGGCAAGCAAAAGCGCGGGTAGGAGCAAGCTTTTCCCCTCCCGCGCCCTCCTCTTTTCGCCCGGCACTATGCGGGTTCTCCATGCAACGCCGATTGATAGACCTCTGGCAGCTTCGGAACCGTCTCAAAGCGTGTTAGCTCATCAGGAACAATCCAGCGCATTTCGGTCGCCTCCCAATCGGGTTGAATCGTAAACGGCGGCACCACCTCAAAGAGAAACGGGTGAATAAAGAAATGGCGCCCCAACGCTTCGTCTACATGCTGTACAACCGCACCGGTTTTCAGCAAGCGAAGCTGATCGCGGTTCAGCCCCGTCTCTTCCTGAATCTCGGTATAGGCCTGTTCAAGGGGCGTCATTCCCTCCTCAACAAAGCCACTAATCCCGGCCCAGGCCCCATTATAACTCCCCACACGCTGGCTCCGACGAGCAAGCAAAATACGAGCCGGGCGCTCATCAGTCCTCATAAGAAAGCACGTTACAACATGTGTCTTCCGCAAAACCGACAGGGGACCAGTGCCCCGTGACGAAGACCCCTTAGAAAGGGGACCGGTTCCCGATCCTTGCTGGTTCATCATACTTATCCTCCCTGGAAAGGTGACAGCATGTACAAATTCCGCTATACTTTCAAAAGCTATATAACGAATGTGCTCCAAAGCGCCCCTTTTGAGCAGAACATGCAGGGGCAGCACAGAAGCAAGTGTTCGTCTCTGCTCCGACAGAACAAGAAATAAGTACCAGTTTATCTTCTGAAGAACTGGAAAGACCCGCTTTTATACCGTTTTACTAGTAGTAGACCTGATGACAAATTCAAAGCCTGGCAGGTATTTTTATTATGCAAACAACAACCAAAGATACTTCAAAGGAACAAGATAAGATAGAAAAGGACAGAAAACTATCCCGAGCGCTGCCTGCATTTCTTGCTCCCTGGTTCAAGGCAACACTTTCAATTCTCCCTATATACCTTATCACACGTTTCGTTTTTCTTCTACTCACCTATTTTGGGGGGATACTCTTTTTTGTGCCAAACTACTGGACCGGGAAACTCTCGGCGTCGGCGCTTCTCTACACCTGGCACCGTTGGGATGCCGTGCGTTTCACCAGTATTGCCGCAGACGGGTATCTCAAATTCGACAATGCGGCCTTTTTCCCACTCTTCCCGGCTCTGATGCGCCTGATTCAGCCGATCATGCCTTCACACAGCTTGCTGCTCGCCGGGATGGTGATCTCAAACCTGGCATTTCTCGGTGTTCTGGTCGTCCTCTTTCGGCTCGTTGAGACCGAGTTCGATCGTGAAACCGCGCATAAAACGGTGCTCTATCTCTCTATCTTTCCAACTGCACACTTTTTCTTTGCGGCCTACAATGAGTCCCTCTTTATTTTCTTTATGATCGCCAGTTTCTATGCAATGCGGCGTGGCGCCTGGTGGACAGCAGCGATTATCGGAGCGCTCTCGATGCTGACCCGCTCTATTGGCACCTTCGTTGCGATCATCTTTGTCTGTGAATATGCTCGTCAGCACTGGCCCGAACTCTGTCTGAGCTGGCGTGAACGGCGCCTTCTTCCCTATGTCCTGCGACAGATCCCCAATCTGATAGCCGTGCTGCTGATCCCGCTTGCACTCGGGATTTACATGCTCGGGCTCTATTACAGTATCGGCGATCCGCTGGCGTTTATGCATGCACAGGTGTTCTGGCGTGAATCGCTCAGTTTTCCGCTTGTGGCAATCTACCTGACCATTGAGCAGATTGTCACGCACTCACCTTTTACCTTCTTTACGGCCCATAACATTATTGATCTGGTGGCTCTGCTTGGCTTCCTGGTCTTGCTACTGATGGCAATCTTCGGAAAAGAGCGCTTCGCCCGACACCAGTGGACCTTCATCCTTTTCGGTCTCCTGGCACTGGTGTACTCGGTACTCTGGCCGAGCCTGCCACGCGCCGGCGGCTACGATCCGCTTGCCTCAACACAACGGTTTGTGCTGGAAATCTTTGCAGGCTTCATCATTCTGGCACGATTAGGAAAGAAACCCTGGTTTCATAATGGCTATCTGATGATTTCCCTGCCATTGCTGGCATTCTTTACCCTACAATTTATGACCGGGCATTGGACGGTATAAAATACCGTCTACCCGGCCTCCGCATTCGCCTTTCTTCTCTTTCTGCGAAAGTGCATCTTTCTACTTTCAGTAATACTTTCTTGCACTGATAGAGAAAATCTTCCCCTTTTTTGTGCTTGACGTAATGTTAACACTCTTAGTATAGTATTCTTGGCGCATAGTATACATTTGTAAATCCCACAGTATTCTGATGATTCAAATAGAGAGATTATGTGCTAATAACAGCAATAACGGATTCATACTCGCCTTATTACAGGCCTGTTACCGTCACTACTGGAGGTAGGACGACGTGACCGCAACAGATATTATCCTGGCTATTGTCGTTCTGGTGATCGGAGCTTTGCTCGCTCTTTTCGTCGGATACTGGCTAGGATCATTAAAGAAAAAAGGACAATACGATGAGAGCCTGCGCGCCCTGAAAGAAGCCAGCGAGCAACGACTTCTGGAAGTGCAGACAGAGCAGCGTGAGGCCCTCCGTGAAGCGCGAGAAGAAACGGCACGCTTCCGCGCGACCATAGAGCGAGAAAATGCAGAGCGCCGCTCAGAGCTACAACGCCAGGAGCACCGGATTCAGCTCAAAGAGGAGGCGCTGGAGCGGAAACTTGAGCAGATTGAGCAGCGAGACAAGAAGCTCACCGCCAAAGAGCGCCAGCTAGAGCAACTCCGCGAAGAGGTGGAAAAGCTCAAACAGCAGCAGCTTCAGGAACTCGAACGCATTTCTCAGCTTACAGAAGAGCAGGCAAAAGAACAGTTGCTCAGCAGAATTGAGCAAAAGGTCAGAACGCAGGCCTCGCAGCGGATCAGGATGATCGAGGATCAGGCCCGTGTTGAAGCCGAGACTCGCGCCCGCGAAATTATCACTCTCGCCATTCAGCGCTGCGCCTCGGATCAGGTCGCTGAGGCCGTGGTCTCCGTGGTGCCGCTGCCGAACGACGAGATGAAGGGGCGCATTATTGGCCGCGAGGGACGCAATATTCGGGCGCTGGAAGCAGCTACCGGTGTTGATCTGATTATTGATGACACCCCCGAAGCAGTGATCCTCTCCGGCTTTGATCCGGTGCGCCGAGAAGTTGCCCGTATCGCCCTGACCAAGCTGATTATTGATGGCCGCATTCACCCGGCTCGTATTGAAGATGTCGTCGCGAAAGCCCGTCAGGAAGTGGACAACATTATTCGCGAGGCCGGTGAAAACGCCGCGATGGAAGCCAATGTGCATGGCCTTCAGCCCGATCTCCTCAAGATTCTGGGGAGGCTGCACTTCCGCACCAGCTACGGGCAAAACGTCCTTGCTCACTCGGTGGAGGTCTCTATTCTGGCTGCAACAATGGCGCATGAGCTTGGCGCGGATGTCAATGTCTGCAAGACGGCAGCTCTGCTTCATGATCTGGGCAAAGCAGTCGATCAGGAAGTAGAAGGCCCACACGCCATTGTTGGTGGCGAGATCGTGCGCCGCTTCGGCAAATCGCCGAAGATCATTCACGCCATCGTCGCGCACCATGCCAGCGAGACCGAACCTCAAACACTCGAAGCAGCTATTGTACAGGCCGCCGACGCGATTTCAGCCGCTCGCCCGGGCGCTCGCCGCGAAACGGTTGATCTCTACATCAAGCGACTTGAGGCGCTGGAGCATATCGCGAATTCTTTTACCGGTGTCGAGAAATCGTTTGCTATTCAGGCAGGTCGCGAGATCCGCATTATTGTCAAGCCAGAAGAAGTAGACGAATATGCGGCGGCACAGCTTGCCAGCGATATCGCACACAAGATCGAAGAGAGCCTCGATTATCCTGGCCAGATCAAAGTGTGCGTGGTTCGCGAAACGCGCTCTGTCGACTACGCTCGCTAGTCCGCGCGATTTGACCTGATACAATTGAAGGGTGTCCGTAAAGGCCAGGTCCATACTCGGCTTGGCCCTTGCGGCCACCCTTCACGATAAGAGAAAAGGACCACAAACAATCTATGCATAACACCGTCGATTTACATACACATTCAACAGCCTCCGATGGACTCTATTCCCCCACAATTCTGCTGGAAAAAGCGCAAGAAGCGGGGCTCCGCGTGCTTGCCCTGACCGACCACGATACCACAAACGGTCTGGACGAAGCGGCAGAAGCGGCCAGAGCCCGCGACATTGAGTTTATCCCAGGCATCGAGATTAACACCACAGTCGGCAAATCCGAAATTCACGTTCTGGGCTACTATCTTGAATATAAGCGTCCCGAATTCCAGGCCACCATTAAGATACTGCGTGATGCCCGCGAACTGCGAGGCAAGCGGATGGTCGAGCTACTGAATGAGAACGGCATCAACATTTCCTGGGATCGTGTACGTGAGCTGGCAGCCGGTGCCGTAGGCCGTCCACACGTTGCACAGGCCCTGGTTGAAGCAGGCTATGTTCAGAGTGTGGCAGAGGCCTTCGAGCAGTATATCGGAAGCGGCTGCATCGCCTATGTACCGCGCTACAAGCTCTCTCCCGCCGATGCCGTGCGCCTGATCGCCAGCGCCAACGGCCTGCCCGTGATGGCCCATCCGGTCTCGCTGCCCGGACTGGACGAACTTCGTAACTGGCTACCTGAGCTCTGTCACGCCGGTCTGGTCGGTCTGGAATCCTACTACGGGGATTATAGCGATGAAGACGTTCAGGCATTGCTTGCGCTTGCAAAGGAGTATAATCTGATCCCGACCGGTGGCACCGACTTCCACGGCCCCGGAATCCACCCGACACCGCTTGGCGCACGCTATGTGCCCTACGAGTCGGTTGAGCGGCTGAAAGAGGCAGCCGCCAAACGCAAAGGCCAGAACCCACCCGCGTTCACGCTGCCGGAACCGGTCAAGGAATAAACAGAAAGAAGGAGCAGCGCTACTCATACCCCTGCTCCTTCTTTCTTGTAGCGTTTCTACCAGCGTGTCACGGCATCACGCCAGCGACTGCGCCCCTCATGTCCATTCTGCGCCAGCGGCTGGCGACGGAGTTTTTCATCCTCAATCTTTGCATGAAGGAGCAGGCCAGCAGCGATCGCAGCAACCTGTTCTTCTGAAAGCTGCTCCTCGGCCTCCGGCTCCTTTTGCAGCAAGCGGGCGTCCCATTCCTCCGCAATAAAATCGGTGGACATATCACCGGCAATAAAGCGGGGATGATCCATCAGCCAGCGGGCGAACGGGATCGTCGTGCGGACACCGACAATATGATACTCATCCAGCGCACGACGCAAGCGAGCAATAGCCTGCATGCGATCTTTCCCCCAGACGATCAACTTGGAGAGCAAGGGGTCATAGTAGAGCGGGACCTGTAACCCGGCATAGAGACTACTATCCACACGTACGCCCGGACCTGAGGGCTCCTGCAACGCCTGTACTGTCCCGGTCGCGGGCAGGAAACGGTTTTCGGGGTCTTCCGCTGAAATACGGCATTCAATTGCGGAACCTCTCAGTTCCACCTGCTCTTGCGTAAAGGAGAGCGGCAACCCGGCAGCGACGCGAAATTGTTCCTGCACCAGATCGATGCCCGTGACCCATTCCGTGACGGGATGCTCGACCTGAACACGTGCGTTGACCTCAAGAAAATAGAAGTTGCGGTCGGGCCCAACCAGAAACTCAGCGGTGCCCGCATTGACATATTGAATCGAGCGCACAAGGTTAATGGTTGCAGACGTCATGCGCTCGCGTAACTCAGCATCGACGATCGGAGACGGAGACTCTTCAATCAGTTTCTGATGGCGACGCTGAATACTGCACTCGCGTTCCCCCAGATGAACCACATTGCCATGTGTATCGGCGATAAACTGAACCTCAACGTGACGGGCAGGCGCAATCGCTTTCTCAAGATAGACCCGGCTATCACCAAAAGCGCTCATGGCCTCACTTCGTGCCGTTCGCAATGAGGGGAGCAGCTCACGCGAGTCACGTACAAAACGGATGCCCTTGCCGCCACCACCAGCCGCCGCCTTTAAGAGAAGCGGATACCCGATCTTCTCGGCGATAGCGACCGCCTCTGCGTCATCGGCAACGTCGGCCATCGCACCCGGCACAATGGGAACTCCAGCCTCGCTGGCGGTCCGCCGTGCTGCTGTCTTTTCACCCATTGCCAGTTGCGCCTCAGCGGGCGGGCCAACAAAGATCAGACCGGCCTCCGTACAGGCTCGCACAAACTCGGCATTCTCTGATAGGAAACCATAGCCAGGATGTACCGCCTGTGCCCCAGAACGTCTGGCAACATCCAGCAACGCTGGAATAGACAAATAGCTCTGCGCTGCCACCGCCGGGCCAATATGATACGCCTCATCGGCCATACGAACATGCAACGCGTTTCTATCGACATCGCTATAGACCGCAACACTGCGTAAGCCCAGTTCGCGGCAGGCTCGAATCACACGAAGTGCGATCTCACCGCGATTCGCAACCAGCACCTTTTGAAACGGCCAGTGCGCAACAGAGTGTGTATCCATCTGAAGGCTCCTTCGACTTCTGAGTTTTCTCTTCGTCCACAGTATAGCACGCATTTCCGCACATGCATAGGAAAAAAAGGCCACTCGCACTTTTTAATATTTCATTTCCACGAAAAGTCGGGTACACTGCAAGTTGATCTATTTTTGGCATTGAGCTATTTCGCCGTACAACACTACCTTACTTTTCTGACTCGTACATAAAACTGTCAGAAGTACCTGCCGCCTATGGAGGACGCTGCATACCATGCTAAAATTCATCTCCAACATCCCTATCTTTCGCCGCCTCTTCAGTGCGTTCTTATTGGCGGCGGTTATCCCCGGCATTGTGATCGGGGTTCTGGGATGGTTCTTTACCAACACGGTCAACGATCGCAGCGAGCAGTTGAAGCTAACCGCCGCGATGGTACAACAAAGCACCCACATTGATACCGCACTCAAAGATCTTTCGACACAACCCCGCCTGGAATATCCTATCTGGGCCCAGAGTCAATATCAGGCACAGCTTCCGACCATTATTCAGGAGGTCCACCAGAAGCAAGGACAGGTCGATAAAGATATCACCAAATTCACGCAAGAATATGAAGTCAATACATCGGCTAAAATGGGGCGCATTAAAGCAACCCTGAGCCAGGATCTCCCCGACCCCGGCATTCTGGATCAACAACAGAAGCTCTTCAAGAACGTGCGCGAGAAGCTCTGGCCTGACTTCATGAATGCGCAGAACAACCTGCTCAAGCATCTGGAGGCATCGACCATTACCGCCAACCCAACCGCCGATGCAGACAAGAAAGCGCTGGATGATGCATTTAAGGCGCTCAATGATTCCTGGAAGCAGATCGATACCATCGCGAACCAGATAAATACCCAGACCGCCACAACAGGCCCATCTATTACCAACGCGCTTATTTTCGCGACCATTATCGCCTTGCTCGTCACAATGGTCTTCGTTATCTTCATCGGTTACATCGTGAACCTGACCATCACGAACCCGCTCCTCCATCTGGCCACCCTGACCAAGCGGATCGCCAAAGGTGAGACCAATGCCCGAGCACAGCTACAGGGCCGTGATGAGATCTACACTGTTGCCCAGTCGATGAACAACATGCTCGACAACATCGTACGCCTGATCCAGGAGACGCAGGCACAACGCGACTCGCTGCAAGGGCAGGTCGAAAAGCTGGTCAGCGAGGTCAGCGGTGTCGGTGAAGGTGATCTGCGCGTACAGGCAGAGGTCACGGCTGACGCGCTGGGAGTGCTGGCCGACTCCTTTAACTACATGGTGGAAGAGCTTGGAAGCCTGGTTGTCCGCGTCAAAGTTGTGGCAAGCGAAGTTGAAAAAACAACCTCAACCATTCTTGACAGTATGACGCAGCTTGTGGAAACGGCTGACGTCCAGATTCAGCAGATGGGCGAAGCCGGGGTTGAGGTCGAGAACATGGCAGCCTCAAGTCGGCAAGTGGCAGAACGCTCACAGATGCTCTTCGATGTTGCGAATAAAGCGCGTGAAGACGCTCATGGTGGTCGTAACGCACTACAACAGGCCGTAGAAGGAATGGGCCGTATTAACGAGAACGTGCAGGGCACAGCGCTGAAAGTCCAGATGCTTGGCGAGCGCTCGCGTGAGATTGACGAAATCGCTGAGGCAATGACCACCATCGCGCACCAGACGAACCGTCTTGCACTGGACGCCGCTATTCAGGCAGCTATGGCAGGTGAGAACGGTAAAGGCTTTGGCGCGGTCGCAGCCGACATCCGCCGTCTGGCAGAACGCGCAAAGGATCAGGCAACCAGTATCGGTCGTATCGTACGCGGCGTTCGTGAAGAGATCGGCGCAGTGGCCCTCTCGATGCAGGAAACCCAGCGCGAAACTGCTGCTGGTAGTAGACTGACACAGGAAGCCGGTATCGCACTGAGCTCAATCTTCTCCGCCATTGAACATCAGGCTCGCGAAGTTGAAAACATTAACAAAGCGGCCATGCAACAGCTCCAATCATCCAGCGCAATCGTGCGTATCATGCATGAGGTTGCCGAATCCACGAAGCAGAGTAGCGTCAATACCCGCGAAGCGTCCGGAAACATGGAACGCCTCGCCCGCCTTGTTGAGCAGCTCCGTGCCTCGGTGGAAGCCTTCAAACTGCGTGAAGATCAAGAATACTACATGGCAAACAGTGGTATGGGTCTCACCGCAGAGGATAGCAGCGAGAACCCGCTGACTTTCAGTGGCGTATTCCGTACCGTCAGCGCGACCGCACAGCCCGCTGAGGTTCAGGAAGGGACCTTCGATTCGCTCCCCCAGGGAATGCCCGCGTTTACACCGGCCTCGTTTGAGGAGAATCAGATCAGCTTCCCTGATAACTGGGATTGGAACCAGTCCACACCGCCGCTGCCCTCCTGGTCGGGTGAGCATCAGGCAGCCGGAAACAACAACAGTCAAACGCCTGAATCCTTCCCGGGAAGCAGCCCACGCTGGCCACAATCAGGCTTCTAGATCAAAAAGCAAAAGGCCTCTCACGTTTTGATGAGAGGCCTCTTTTTTGTCAGCTTGCGTTTTAGATTGGGAAGGCGCGTCCCTGCCTGCGCTGACGCACCGCCTCATACAGAATAATCCCTGTTGCCATTGCCGCGTTCAGCGACTCCACTCCAGAAGCAAGGGGAATCGAAATGGACTCTGTTGCCCGCTGGCGTGCCTCGGCAGAAGGGCCGTGGGCCTCGTTGCCGATCACCAACGCAAATGGTTGCGCCAGATCCAGATCATAATACATCTGCGCGCTCCCAGCCTCTGCCAGAAGCACACGCCCCCCACAATGCTGCTGCACCGCTTCGGTGATTGCATCCCAACTCATATTGTGCTGCACTGGCAGCAGGAGATGAGCGCCAGCAGCCGCCCGCACAACCTTTGGATTGAAATAATCCACGCACTCAGGCGTTAGCAGGACCGTCTCGACATCAGCCGCCAGAGCTGTACGCAGAATTGTCCCCATATTGCCCGGGTCCGCCAGATTATCCAGAATCAACAGGGCGGGACGCTTACCCCCCGCCCGTCGCGCCCGAACGGGCTCCGGCGCAAAGTCCGCCATTGCCAGCACACAGACAACACCTTGAGAGGTCTGGGTCTCGCCAATCGCTTCAATCACGCGCTCACTGACCTCAAACAAGCGCTGTTGCGGGAGCAGCCGCAGGATACGTTGCAAGAGGTCCCGCCCTTCAGGGGTTCGCTCAAGTAAAGCGGGATGGTAGTAGACCTCTTGCGGGAGCAACTGCGCATCCAGCAGGGCAGCCAACAGGTGTGGCCCTTCCATCAGGAACAGACCGGTCTTCTTGCGTCCACGCGTTGTATGCAGGCTCTGGAGTCGGGTGATACGTGGATTCGATGGACTGGAAAGAAACGTCATAGAACAAATAATGCGCCGGAATCAATGATCCGGCGCACCCTCGATTGAAAAATGCTTATTGCAGAATAACGTGCAACGTCCAACCTGCTACTTCACGGCTGCCATTGCCTTTTCAACGAGCGAGCTGAAAGCAGCCTGATCGTTGACAGCCATCTCAGCCAGAATCTTGCGATCCACATCAATATTTGCAACATGGATGGCATGCATCAGAACGCTGTAAGAGATGCCGTGCATGCGGGCTGCCGCATTGATACGTGTGATCCAGAGGCGGCGCATGTCGCGCTTGCGGTTACGGCGGTCGCGATACATGTACGCCATCGAGCGCATCAGGGTTTCATGTGCAGGACGGAACAAACGGCGACGTGTTCCGCGCTGACCCTCTGACATGCGCAAAAACTTTTTATGCTTCTTGTGAGCGGTTACACCACGCTTAACTCTTGGCATAGTTCTTTATGAATCCTCCGTTCTTCTCGCTAAAGCCTAAAAGGCGTAAGGAAGCAGACGCTTGAGACGGCGTGTATCGCCCGTTGCAAGCTGGAACTTCTTGTCAGAACCGCGAATTGCGGCTGCCGATTTTCTGCGGCGCAGGTGGCTGATATTGCCCTTACGGCGCAGGAACTTGCCAGAGCCGGTTCGGTAAACCCGCTTTGCCATTGCCTTGTGTGTTTTCAGTTTCTGCTTCATTTCTCTCTTCTTCCTTATTACTGATCCGCGGGGAATGCGCCCCCTCAGAGACAACGTCAGACTATACCAGTTCCATTCGGGAAGATGCCTGACGACTTCTTGAGAGGAGTTCAAACAAGTCAAAACCCTTCAAACGTTGTTCCATCAAAGGCGCAGAGAAGCCTTTTTCAAGAATGCCCCCGCTTGCGCAACGCATTATAACATAAGAGCATTGACAGTCGCAACTGCTGGCCTCAAATGTCCTGGTTCTTTCCGCTTTGCCACTTTTGCGGAGTATGAAAAGAATAGAGCGATGAGAAGGAGAACTAACGCTCGAACGAAATTCGTGGTTTTGCTCGACTCTATTGTCAGGTATAGCGAACAATGCTATAATAGCGTGGTATTAAATGCCCGCTCGTGATGTGTTTCATCATAAAGCATTCTGTATCATCATATGATGACAGAGGAACAGGCATTTCATCCCACGCCCGTAGTGGGGAAAAATACAGTAGTGAGCCGCTAAACCGCCTTTATTTCTCCAGACAACGTCGGTGCCAGCCTCCGCAACAGCAGAAAAGCTGGTAAGCAGTCGTGTGTCACTGGGAGAAAGGGGAAACGTGCGGCATCTGTTATGCGTCAACAATGGTTGATGCTCCACCTGCTCTGGCGACACCGCGTGTCAGACCAGAAGCAAACCCAAAGGAAGGAGGTTGACTTCGTGCGTAGAGATTATGAACTCGGGTTCATTCTCAATCCCGAAGCCAACGAAGATCAGATACGCGCCCTTTTAGAGCGTATCGAACAGATCGTCGCTAATCATGGCGGCCAGATTGTAAAGGTAAATCAGTGGGGACGCCGGCGTCTGGCATACCCCATCGAGCGCCACCGCGACGGATATTACATCTTTATTGACATGATCCTGACCCCTGAGTCCGTGAGCGAACTTGAGTACACAATGAAGGTCACGGAAACTATTCTCCGGTACATGGTCAAGAAACGCGATCCGAAGGCTGTCCAGAAGGAGCGCGCAGAGCGAGCCGAGCGCGAGGCCCGCGAAGCACGTGCAGCCGAGGCTGCCGCCGCCGCAGAAGCAGCGAAAGCAGAACAGGCCGAGCAGACAGAGGCAACCGAAGCACCCGCTCAGGAAGCACCTGCTGAAGAGGCCCCTCAGGCTACAGAGGAAGAGTCTTCCACACCGGCCAGCTCCGAAGGTGAGTCCGTTCAGGCCTAGTATCAGTCAAGTCGTCCGGGATAGTTCGTTCGTTCTCCTGCAAGAAGAGTCGGGCTGGAAGCAGTCGAAAGGATTTAGCTGAGACATGAACAAGATTATATTGATCGGGAACCTGGGACGCGATCCCGAATTGTCCTATCTGCCCGATGGGACAGCAATGGTCAAGTTTTCACTGGCAGTAAGCAAAAGAACAAAGTCTGCAAGCGGTGAGCGTGAAACAGATTGGTTCAATATCGTGGCCTGGCGGCAGCTGGCCGAGACCTGCTCGCGCTTTCTGCACAAAGGGTCCAAAGTCTACATTGAAGGTCGGGTCAATATCCGCCGCTACACCGACAGTAACAATGTCGAGCGCACAGCGGTTGATGTGACCGCAACCGATATGGAAATGCTGACGCCGAAAAACCAGCAGCCCGCTGCCAGTAATGACGCTGACTCCTTCCTCGATATGAGCAACGACCTGGGAGATCTGGACGCGCATCCCTTCTGATTATGAAGGAGAAAGTTCGTGCAAAAACGTACGGATACAGCATCAGCTACAACCACAAGCGCTCCGGCAACACCGTCGCCTCGTCCGCGTCGGGAGCGCGGTGAGCGCGGTTCACGCCGTAAGGTATGTCAGTTCTGCCACGAGCATATTCGCGAGATTGACTATAAGGATGTCAACCGCTTCATGAAACGGTTCATCTCCGATCGTGGCAAGATCGAACCTCGCCGCAAAACTGGTACCTGCGCCAAACACCAGCGCGGCTTGAGCACAGCAATCAAGCAGGCCCGCTATATGGCCCTGCTCCCCTACACAGCAGAACATATGCGTGGGATGTAGTGACGGATAAGAGGAGGCAAGAGACACCACCCCGGTGCTCTTGTCTCACCGTCTTGTGTTCCTCCTGACGCGGCTTCGGCCAGGGATATCCTTACTGGAGGTTTCAATGAAAACTCAGGCAGCGCGTCGCCCCAGCAATAAGCGACCTACACGCTCTGCAAAAATTCGCAAATATCAACGACAGACGGCGCACGTTGAGGCACGCCGCGACGGCAAACCTCTGATATTTGGTTGGGGAGGGCACCTTTCCCAAAAAGAAAAACTCAGTCTACAACGCCGCGCTATTTGGTCCCTTGTTATCGTCTTCGCCGTCATTATTGTCGCTCTTCTTGTCGGTTTCTGGATCAATATCAATATCGTTATCCCCAATAGCCCGCTTGTCACGGTAAACGGTGAGAAAGTTCCACAGGCCGATTATCGCAAAATGGTCGCTGTCAAAGCCCAGCTGCGCGCCAATGATATCGAAGCGCTTCAAACAAAAAGCGATAATCTGAAAAAGCAGATCGATCCACAGCAGAAAGTTGTCAACGATCTTAATAAACAGGTTGAGGACCTGCAAAACAAGCTGAAAAGCAGCTCTGCCGACGCAAAGCCCGACCTGGAAAAACAGCTTAACGAGAAAAAGGCAAAGCAGGATACCGAACAGAAAAAGCTGAATGATCTGCAAATGCGCTATAACGCGATTGTACAAAACGATATCCCAAACCAGAAGCAGCTTTACACGCAGCAACAGGTCGGCGCGGAAAGTACCGATCTTCTCCTTGAGGACATTTTGATTCGCCAGTGGCTTGCGGACCCTCAGCACGCCTCTCTGAGCAATCAAATTAACCCGACGCCGCAGATGGTTGATAAGGCACTCAATGACTTCAAACAGGGAATGCCGAAATCGCTGACCTATGACAAATTCCTTCAGGATAACCACCTGAGCAATGAGGATGTGCGCAATATGCTCACTGTGAAGGTGCGCCAGGATAACATGAAAAAGTACCAGGCCGACCAGGTGACATCGCCTTCCTATCAGGTTCAGGCCAGCCATATCATCCTTGACACGCCCGAGGCTGCGAAGAAAGTGCTCGACCAGCTCAAGAAAGGGGCCAACTTCGCCAAGCTTGCGAAAGAGCAGTCAAAGGATTCCGATACCAAAGACAAAGGCGGTGAGCTCGGTTGGATGATCCCAGGCCAGTACTCGATTGACCGCGTCTCGAAGGTCGGCGTAGCCGGAGATCTCTGGCTCTTCGATCCAAAGCGAACTGTGAACGAGGTAAGCCCGGTGATTAACGACGGTGGCACCTATCGTATTCTCAAAATCACAGGCATTGAGAAATCACGCAACGTCGACGAGAAGACGCTGAAGAACGTGAAAGATAATGCCTATACTGTCTGGGTGCTCAAAGAAAAGGCCCGCCTGGGTGATAAGATCTCGCAGGTGGATGATCAGATGAAGCTGGATTCGGCTAATATGCCGTCAAATCTGCCAGTCTCGCCACCAACGCAACAGTCGCCCTATGGTGGATGATAGAGCAGGGCAACCGTCCAATCATCGTAACGCAGCAAAAACACCATAGCAATGAGCGGGGAATCCAGCGAGTACAAACACTGTGTGCTCGACCTTCCCCGCTCTCTTTTCATCAAAAGAGAAACACAAAGATATGACCACGTTTGCAACCGGTACAACCAAACCAGAAACGGAGATCCAGAGGCTGCTTGAAACCGCCGCTCTCTATCTCCATATTCCTTTCTGCCATACCCGCTGCTACTATTGCGACTTTAATACCTACGCGGGTATTCTTCCCATGCGCGAGCCCTATGTTCGCGCCTTGTTAACAGAAATAGAGCTTGCAGGCGAGATGGCGCGCCTACCCGATGGCTCTCCGCGTCGCTCACGTACTATCTTTTTTGGAGGTGGCACCCCGAGCCTGTTAAGCGTCGAACAGATCTCTCGTCTGCTCGATGCCTGCCGCTCGGCCTTTGCTGTCGACGAGGATGCTGAGATCACGCTAGAAGCCAACCCCGGCACCCTGACACAGGAGCAACTGGAAGGATTGCGCCGGGCTGGCATCAACCGCTTGAGTATGGGAGCTCAGAGTTATGATGCTCACCTGTTAAAAACGCTCGGTCGTATCCATACCCCGGAAGAGATCACGCAGGCCGTTCACTATGCACGGGCCGCCGGATTCACCTCGATCAATCTGGACTTTATGTTTGGCCTGCCCGGTCAGACCATGCAACACTGGCGTGACACGCTTGAGCAGGCGCTTGAGCTCCACCCGGAACACTTCTCGCTCTACTCGCTCATCGTTGAGGAAGGCACCCCGTTCTATAAATGGGTTGAAGAGAAGCGCATTGTGCCCGGAGACGAGGACCTCTGCGCAGATATGTATGAATACGCGGACGAGCACCTTCGCGTCGCTGGCTACCAGAACTATGAGATCTCGAACTGGGCGCTCCCCGGACACCAGAGTAAGCATAATCTGACCTACTGGCAGAATCTCCCCTATATTGGGATGGGAGCGGGAGCCTACTCGTTCTTCGATGGCAAGCGTTTCTCCAACGAGCGCGAGCCGCGCGAGTATATCAAACAACTCAAGGCCCGTACGCTTCCCATTGTTGAGAGCGAAACCGTCTCACTTGAACAGGCAATGGCCGAAACATCTTTTCTGGCATTGCGCACCGCCCAGGGGCTGCATCTGCCCACGTTTGAGCAGCGCTTCTCTCTTCCCTTTGCCCGCTTCGTTGGCGATCGACTTCAGCTCGTTGAGGAAGCTGGACTCTTAGAGCACGAGAATGGTTGGTTACGCCTCTCAAAGAAAGGCAGGCTCCTCGGGAACGAAGTTTTTCTACGACTGCTACCTGACTAGTAAAGGATAAAGGAAACGTGGCATCACACGAGCGATCATCAACAAAAGCATCACCATCATGGGAGGTAATGCCCTGCCTCCCGGGCGACCTCTTCAAAGAAGCGGCTCGATACGGAATCCAACCTGTACAGGCACAACTGCTGCATAATCGCGGGATTACCTCTCCTGAAGAGATGCAGCGCTTCTTGAACGCTCACTTCAAGGACACGCGTGACCCTTTTCAGCTTATCGATATGCGGAAAGCCGTCACACGGATACAGCAGGCACTGGAAAGCAAGGAGCATATCACGGTTTATGGGGACTACGATGCCGACGGTGTCACTTCCTCGGCCCTGCTCTATCGCGCCCTGCGACGCCTGAAACAGCCCGATGCCCCGCTGAGCTTCCATATCCCCGACCGCCTGCATGACGGTTGTGGTTTGAACCTTCCCGCCCTGGATATGTTGAAGGCCCGCGGAACCTCCCTCATCGTCACAACCGATTGTGCCAGTTCCGATGTTGAACAGGTTGCCTATGCTCGCTCGCTCGCTATGGATGTCATCATCACGGATCACCATCACCCGCCAGCCGAACTGCCCGCCGCCGTCGCAATGGTCAATCCCTGGCGTCCTGATTGTCCCTATGGAGAACGCTATCTCTGTGGGGTTGGCATTGCCTTCAAGCTGGCTCAGGCGCTCTATCAGGTCTATCAGCGACCAGAAGAAGAGCTGTTGGAATTACTGGACCTGGTTGCAATCGGCACAATCGCTGATATAGCGCCCCTACTTGGCGAAAACCATATTCTGGTACAGCTTGGCCTGCAACGCCTCAATAGGACTCAAAAATGCGGCCTTCTGGAGCTGATCAAGCATACAACGTTGCGCCTGGGTTCAATTCGTGAGCGCGATATTGCGTTCAGCCTGGCGCCTCGTATCAATGCCGCGGGCCGGATGAAAGATGCAGGCATTGCGTTCCGTCTGCTCACGACCGACGATCCAGAAGAAGGCGCCCGACTCGCAGCCGAACTCAATGCGCTGAATCTGAGCCGGCAACAGGAAACCGAGACACTGATGCGCTTTGTGCGTGAAGAGGCACAGAAACACCCTGCGCACCCGGTAATTCTGGTTAGCGGCCAGGATTGGCACGAAGGCATTATCGGGCTGGTTGCCGGAAAGCTAGCCGATGAGCTGCAAAAACCCGTGCTGGTTGTCAGCCATGATCAGCAAACCCAACTCAGCCGGGGCTCAGCGCGCAGCCAGAAGAACTATAACATTATTGAGGCGTTGCGCAGCTTCCCCGGCGAATTTGTGCGCTTTGGCGGCCACACGCAGGCAGCAGGCTTTACGATTGCCAGCGACGCCATTCCCGAGCTGTATGAGCATCTCTTGAACTGGACCGGCTCGCCGCTCACAGCGATCGTTGAGGAGACTGAAGACGAGGAGGAACAGGCAGAGTTGGAACGGCTGATTACCGGACAGCCCCGCACCATTGACCTGGTGTTTGAGAAGATCACCCTCTCGCAGCTCACTTATGATTTCTATCTCCAGATCCGCCGGCTTGGCCCGTTTGGCAATAGTAATCCTGAGCCAGTCTTCAAAATGGAGCATCTACGCCTGCTTCGGAGTCGGGTTACCGGACGCTCTGAGCGCCTCAATCTGAGCGTGCTGCTGGAGCATCCCGAAGAACACGGTCAGCAACGTTGGGCTACTGTCCCCAGAGGTGGGCACCTTTTTGAGCGGCTCAAGGGGGTCAAACACGTGGATATCATCTTCAGCCTGGAGGCCTCCGAGGATGAGAACCGCACCGAAACCTGGATCAAAATTCTCGATATTCAGCCGAGCGAGCAGACAGAAAACACACAAAAGCCGGTGTAGGAAACCCCGTACACCGGCATTCGCTTTTTTATGGAGATGCAAGAAACCACGCTTACGGATATACACCGCGAATTTCTGTCGCTTCTGCTACCCGTGCAACAGCCAGCAGATACGCTCCCATGCGCAGATTCGTTCGCTGCTCCTCTGCTTTTGCTTTCACAGCCTGATATGAGCGCTTCATAATCTTTTCCAGGCGCATATTAATCTCATCCTCAGCCCAGAAGAAGCGTTGCAGGTCCTGAACCCATTCAAAGTAACTCACCGTGACACCGCCAGCGTTTGCCAGAATATCAGGCACCACCGTGATACCGCGCTCATTCAGAATCGCATCGGCCTCAGGCGTTGTCGGTCCGTTCGCCGCCTCAATAATCAGGCGAGTATTGATCTGAGCCGCGTTATGTCCGGTAATCTGATTTTCCAGCGCCGCGGGAATCAACACATCGCAGGGGAGTGTCAGTAATTCGGCATTGGTGATCTCCTCGGCCTCAGGGAAACCTCTCAGGCCTCCATGCTCGCGTGAAAAGCGGGTAGCCTTCGGAATATCAATCCCATCTGGATTATAGAGACCACCGGAGATATCGCTGATGCCGATGACTTTGCAGCCGGACTCATGTAGCAGCCGGGCAGCAATACCGCCAACGTTTCCAAAGCCCTGAATCACAACCCGGCATTTCTCAGGCTGCATATTCATGTCTTGCATCGCTTCCAGTGCCACCACCTGCACACCACGAGCGGTTGCTTCAAGGCGGCCCTCACTCCCGCCGATTGCAAGTGGCTTCCCGGTGATCACAGCCGGCACCGAATACCCCTGATGCATGGAATAGGTATCCATAATCCAGGCCATCACCTGAGGGTTGGTATTCATATCAGGAGCGGGAATATCGCTATCAGGGCCGATCAGAATCGAAATCTCGGTTGCATAGCGGCGCGTCAGGCGTTCGATCTCAGCCATAGACATCTTATGCGGGTCACAGATCACACCGCCTTTGGCTCCGCCGTAGGGAATGCCAACAACCGCGCATTTCCAGGTCATCCACATCGCCAGAGCACGCACCTCGTCTAACGACACCTCTGGACTGAAGCGAATCCCACCTTTCGCCGGTCCCCGGTTAATATTGTGCTGTACCCTGTACCCTGTAAACATTTCAACATCGCCGTTGTCCATGCGGACAGGGAAATTGACAATCAATTCGCGTTTTGGTTTCCGCAGAATTGCACGCATCGCCTGTGATAAGCCCAGTCGCTCCGCAGCTTCGTCAAACTGAGCAACCGCCATTTCGTACGGGTTCATCACATCAATAGCCATTATGAAAGTACCTCCTTAGGCACCGGCCACCTCAGGCCAGCTTGCTGCATTGCACATGGAGCACCATTGCTCACTGAGTAGTGGTGAAACTCCCAACATAAACCGTTCTTTCAAGGAACAAAAAAGTATAATGAGAGCGCATAGGAAAACCCGCCCTGTTTTGGGCGGGAATGCCTTTCAAAATCCATCCACAGTATAACACCAGACTTTCATTGCTTTCAAGCCGAACGCGCGTTAGTCTGGTCGGTCATTACCGCGATCAGTGTTGTAAAAGAGCGACCTCTGACCAGTCTCCAAAATAGAGCCCGGCGGCATTCAGACTGACCCCTTTGAGCCAGGAAGGAATGATCGCAGCCTGCGTATGATGTCCGAGTGGCAACCAGCCAGCTTCCTCGATCGCGAGCCTTTCAGCCTGCTGATACAGGGCCAGGCGCTCATTGCCTGTCCTGGTCTCAGCCTCTTTCACCAGCCGATCAAACTCAGCGTTCTTCCATAACCCCTCACTCATAGGAGAAGAAGAACAGAGATTGGTATACAGCCAGTCATAGGGATCAGGGAAATCCGCCCTCCACTGTGTAAACCCGAGCTGGACCTGGTGCTGACGAACCTCCTGGTTATATGCCATTGTCTCCATTGCGCGGAGCTCGACATTGATGCCGAGTGCCTCCCGCCACATTTTGCGTAATGTACCCGCTTCTCCTGAGGTCATTTGTGCACTCGGATATGAGAACGTTACATCAGGGAATTTAGTCACATCCGGGTAGACTGTTTGCAGGAGCGACTTTGCTTTCGTTGGTCCATAGGGAATGCCGGTCGCATCAGGCTGATAGCCCGGAATACCCGGCGGCACAATCGTCGGGGCAGGGATAGCGGCATTCTTCCACATTGAAGCGGAGAGCCCCTGTTTATCCAGCGCATAGGCAAAGGCCTGACGCACGGCTTTATTGTCAAACGGCGGCTTTGTCGTATCAAAGAAAAGCAGACTGGTCTGAGCCAGAGAAGCGCTGGTAAAGCCTTTAATCACACGAGCATTATTCTGATCGCCCTGAGAGATCTTCCAGATAAAACTATACTGTCCGGCCCGGAACGCCTTCAAAGCCACCACAGGATCATTGATAAAGAGCATATCAACCTGTTTTAACTGTGTCTTTTTCCCATAATAGAACGGGTTTGGCTCAAAGACCATCTTCACATTATGGAACCATTGCTTCACCCGCAGCGGTCCCGTGCCAACGGCCTCCCCCGCAACATGCAGCGACCAATTTTGCTGTCCATAACGCTCGATGAGTTTCTTATTCACCGGCATAAACACGCAATTTGTTAGAGCAGAGAGAAAATAAGGAGCGGGTCGAACCAGCGTTACCTGCAACGTATGTGCATCCAGTGCCCGCACGCCACTGAGCTCCTTTGTCTTCCCCGTCACCACGGCCTCGCTTCCCTCAATGATTTCAAGCAGAGAAGCATGCGGAGCTTGCAGTTCCGGCCAGAGCGCTCTGGACCAGGAATAGAGATAATCGCCAGCCGTCACCGGAGAGCCATCGGAGAAACGCACTCCGGATTTGAGATGAAACGTATAGGTTTTGCCATCAGGGGAAATATCCCAGGTTGCCTGATCTGGAAGCACATTAAGATTCTTGTCCAGCCTGACCAGGCCGCTATAGAGCATCGAAGCAATCAGACGCGTATTCTCATCGGCGATCAGAGCAGGGTCAAGGGATGCAGGATCGGAAATACCTACATTTGGATATTTCAAGACTTGTTCCGCCGCAAGGGGCGATTGAGCATTCGACGTCTTTCCGCTACTTCCACCAGAGCTACAAGCAGTAACCACCGTCAGCAGCAGCAAGCAAGAGAGCAGCAGTGAGGAGGCACGCCTGAACCGCCCGGGTGATCGAAAAGAAAACATCGGGGTGTACCTCACTTTCCGCAACAAGAAAAAAATCGCAGCATGCAAAAATCCTCATATCATCAAGCCTGCGCTAACAGTCCGCCTTGCCGCCTGTCCGGGCGCCCCCGGCTCTTCCAGTATCCCGGGAACTGGCATAACATGTCTCGCGGGCAACTAAACTATTTCAGGATCTCACTCCCTGGTTTTCTGTTTTGCATCAAATAATTCCTACCTGATTGTAGAACGTATACATGAAAAGGATTATACCAATGCAAGCGTGCAGACAACCAATGGTACCCCATTCAGAGCCATGCGCATTGGATACACGAAATAACCATAGACAAACGGTAGAGCAATGACTATAATGGGGATAGAAAAATAACATTGTTCAATGTTGAACAAGAGGTTTCTATATGCGTATCCGTGTTATTGGCGCTCCCATGGATCTGGGAGCAGATCGACGCGGCGTAGATATTGGTCCAAGCGCAATTCGCTATGCCGCACTGAACGAACAACTTCGACGTCTCGGCTACAGCGTTCATGATATAGGCAACATTCACATTCCTCAGCCGGAAAGCCGCCCGGTCGGACATCCAAAGCTCAAGTATCTTGAACCAATCGTTCAAGCATCAGAAGAACTTGCCGATACAGTCGAGCAGGCATTGCAGGACGGAGAGTTCCCCTTGATTCTTGGAGGGGACCACAGTATTGCACTCGGCTCGATCAGCGGTGTTGCCAGTGTGCATAAGAACCTTGGCGTCATTTGGGTTGATGCCCACGCCGACTTTAATACAGAAGAAACCACCCCCTCAGGCAATATTCATGGTATGATTTTAGCAGCACTGTCCGGGTTGGGCAACCACAAGCTCACCCATATCAAAGGATGGGCTCCAAAGATCAAGCCAGAAAATATTGTGATTGTTGGGGCGCGTGACCTTGACAACGAAGAAAAAGCGCTGTTACGGCAGCACCATGTAAGCGTCTTCACGATGTCGGACATCGATCATTACGGCATCTTTGAGGTAAGCAAACGGGCAGTTGAGATAGCGGGGCGCAATGGCCGCCCGATCCATCTGAGCTTTGATATGGACTCAATCGACCCACGTGAGGCCCCGGGAGTGGGGACACCAGTGCGGGGCGGCTTGAGCTATCGGGAAGCTCATACCGCAATGGAGGTTCTTGCCGACTCACGACAAATCGTCTCGATGGATATCGTAGAAGTGAATTCTATTTTGGACCACGAAAATTCGACCGCCCGGCTTGCTGTCGAGCTTATCCTGTCGGCCCTCGGGAAAAAGATCTTGTAAGGCGCTCTTTGCTCTGCCTGTCACTTGTAGTAGAAGATATCCAAGCAACAGACAAAGGAGGATGCAGGGGGCCGCAACGGCGCTGCTCTCTGCCAGAAGCGTATGGGTGCAAAAGTCCTTTTTATGAACGGGGATTTTCTCCCTTTTGAACAGGGGACAATATCCGTTCGCACACATGGTTTTGCTTATGGGACTGGCTGCTTCGAGGGAATTCGAGGCTACTGGAACGCAGAGGATCAACAGATCTACCTGTTCCGGCTTCGCGAGCATTTTGAGCGACTGGAACGCTCCTGCAAGATCCTACAAATGTCTCTCCCCTACACAGTTGATGAGTTTATCGAAATCAGCACTGAGCTGGTTCGGCGCAACGGGCAACGCGAGGACGTGTATCTGCGCCCGGTGATCTATAAAAGCGATCAGATTATCGGCGTACGTCTTCACGGCCTGAAGGACGATTGCATTATCACCTCTGAGCCACTGGGAAACTACATTGAGATTACCGGCTTGCGCTGTGGTGTCTCTTCCTGGCGGCGTATAGATGATAACGCGATCCCGGCCCGTGCAAAAGTGTGTGGTGGCTACGTGAACGCAGCGCTTGCTAAGAGCGAAGCCCTTCAGAACGGCTTTGACGAAGCCATTATGCTCACCAACGAGGGACATGTGTCAGAGGGAAGCGCTGAAAACATTTTCCTCTATCTTGATGGAGAACTCGTCACCCCGGCCCCCTCAGAAAACATCCTCCTCGGGATTACGCGCGACACCGTTATACAGGTAGCGCAGCGCGAACTCGGGATTCCAACCCGTGAGCGTGTGGTTGATCGAACAGAGCTCTATAACGCAGATGAGGTCTTCCTGTGTGGCACAGGAGCACAGATCGCACCCGTTATAGAGATCGATCGCCGCCCTATCGGTACCGGCAACGTTGGCCCGATCGCGACCCGGTTGCAAGAACTCTACTTTGACATCGTGCGCGGCAAGCGAGCGGAGTACCGCAAGTGGTGTACCCCGGTGTACAGCCTTGTGAGCGCCGAGAATACCGACTAAAATGAAGCCAAGCATGCTGGCAGGCTGTTGATGTCTGCCAGCATTGCTTTTTTTCATATCCTCTTCAGGAGAGCTCATAAAAGCCAGTATCCATCTCACGCAAGATCTGAACGAGTTCATACACCAGCGCCTGAGCAATGGCAGGAGGACGCTCAACCAGGGTAAGTTGAAAATAAAGGCTACGTAAAAACGTCTGCGTATTGTGAAAAGCGCTTACCCGTTCTTCACTGGTATATTCCTGTGTCCAGGAAAATTCCAGTCCGGGAGGTTGGGCCAGCCGCCGCAACCACAGCTTCAGGTCTTCTCCGTTCAGCAGATCGCGCCGCAATATGCCCATCACGGCATAGGCCAGACGCTCATCTTCGCGATAGAGGTATACAAACGGAATCGGTTCTGTTATCAGATCAGCGATAGCGGTCAAAATACGAATAAGATCAGCCCTTTGCATATATCGATTCTGCGCCAGCGTCAGCAACAGATCAGCCGCGTGAGCGATAGCATGCGCCCATCCCTTACCTGGCACATACCCGCGACGATCCTGCTCGGCCCGAAAATAAAGCAGCGCGGCTTCCAGACAGGATCGAATTTCCTCCTCGGTCAGGAAGGGATGCTCATTGTCATATTCGAGCACACAAGCCAGGATCAAGACCGAGAATGAGCGGAGGAAGACCGTATCAGTCTCGTACTCCCCAAGGCCAACAGTAAGCTGTTCTTCCATGCGACGAGCAAGCGAGCGCAGCTCTGCGGGAGTATAGAGACCGCGTTCGATCCAGCGAGCGAGGATCGAATAGGACAGCGTATCGCGCAACTCGGGATCACTTGAGCCAAGCGCGGGCAACAAAGCAGAGAGTAGAGAGGTTGCAGAATAGCCATCAGGAACATCATAATCCTGATTCTGGATGGAAAGCCAGAAAGACTTATCCTCCACCATACAAGCTCCTTCACACATTGAATGTAGTGGTTAAAAAAAACCCTGCCAGGGCAAAACACTGGCAGGGAGCATATGCATTTTCTGTTTGAAAGATAAGCACGGAGAAACTAACGCTTCGTGTACTGAGCAGCCTTACGAGCGCGTTTCAGACCAGGCTTCTTTCGCTCCTTCATGCGAGGATCGCGGGTCAGGAACCCGGCTTTACGCATAGCCGCCTTAAAGTCGGGATTCATGCGAACCAGAGCGCGAGCCAGACCGTGGCGAATGGCGCCAGCCTGACCGCTCGTGCCACCGCCCACAACACGGACGGTGATATTGTACCCGTCAAGATTCAACTCGCGGAAGGGAGCCGTGATCGTAGCAAGCAAAGCATCGCGGCCACCAAAATAATCGTTGGCGGCTTTGCCGTTGACCGTCACGCTACCATCACCGTTTGGGAAGAGGCGCACGCGGGCGACCGCCGTCTTGCGCCGTCCCATACCGTAGTAGTAGTCACCTCTATTGGTATCTGCCAAGGTAGGATCTCCTCTTCTTTACTTCTCCTGACCGGCCTGCTGCAACAGGGACTGAGGGCCTGTCCAGGTAACCGGCTTCTGAGCCTCATGTGGATGTGTTGGGCCAGCATAGACTTTGAGTCGCTTCATAATATCTTTGCCCAGGCGATTATGCATCACCATGCCACGAACAGCATGCTCGATAGCGCGTTCCGGGAAGCGACCGGAGAGGCGCTGACGCAGCGTCTCCTGTTTCAAGCCGCCGGGGTATTGAGAGTGGCGATAGTACACCTTCTGATCGAGGCGCTTGCCAGTAACAGCGACTTTTTCGGCGTTGACCACAATCACAAAGTCGCCGCAATTCATATGCGGAGTGAAGGTGGGTTTGTGCTTGCCGCGCAAGATCTGCGCGATCTGCGATGCCAGGCGGCCCAGCACCTGCCCCTCGGCATCAATGACATACCATTTGGGTTGCAGATCAGCGGCCTTGGCGCTATATGTCTTTCTCATTATGCATTAACTCCAAATTTTTCAGGATACTCAACCCGTACCAGACACAGCCCATGCGATGGAGCCGCTGAACCAGGGTGCGTCTTCTCGGCCCGTCGCACAATCTCGGCGAACTCCGCCACGCTTAGTCGTTTCTGACCGACCAGGAGCAGAGTGCCGACCATTCTGCGAACCTGCCCCGTGAGAAAGGCGTTGGCAGAAAAATCACAATAGATAAGTTCTGGTTGTACCGGATCACGCGTGCAACGGGCCTCCAACATCGTACGAATACAATGATGTGGTCCTGGTTTTGTCGGGTCAGAGTCATAGGGGCTATGACCAAAGGCCCCAAAATCATGAGTCCCGAGCAAAAACTGACACGCCTCTTGCATAAGCGCAACATCCAGCGCGCGCGGGCAAAACAGCGTATAGCGGCTCCGCAACGCGGTAGGAGCGGCATCATTCCAGATCGAATAGCGATAGGAACGGCTCAAGGCGCTAAAGCGGGCGTGGAAAGTCTCGGGGACTTCCCGAACCCAGCGAACCACAACCGTATCAGGCAGAACGGCATTGAGAGCGCGACGCCAGGCGTCAGGACGCAGCAGCTTCTGCGGGCGGAAGTTGATCACCTGTCCGCTTGCATGCACGCCAGCATCGGTTCGTCCTGCGCTGGAAACGACCGAGAAAGCCCCGGAAATCCGCTCAATCGCAGTTTCCAGTACACCCTGTACCGTTGCACCGTGGCTTCTGGGCTGACGCTGGAAGCCATGATAGTCGGTACCATCATACTCAATACCGCACGCAATATTCATACGTCAAATCAGGTAACGCACCAGGGTGCGCCCTTTCAAAAAAGCTTAGACAAGGGCGATCTGAGCGATTTCAGCGGCATCACCCTTACGGCGACCAAGTTTGGTGATACGAGTATAGCCGCCGCGGCGATTGACATAGCGCGGAGCCAGTTCCTCGAAAATCTTCTTTACCACCAATTCATCGGGCAGGGCCTTCAGAATTTTGCGGCGCGCGCGGAGCTCAATCACCATAGCCTGGTAAGCCGCATTCAGCGCCTTCTCCGCCTCATCTTCGTTGGAGATGATCTTCAAGAGTTCTTCGCGGCGAGCAGCAAGCTTGTCCTCAAGGAACTTGCGTCCCTTCTCGGTCAGAGGAGCTTTCAGCTGGGCGGCGCGCTCCTCATTGCTGGCAATAGACGCCTTGAGAGAGAAGCGGCCCTTGCGAGCGAAAGCCAGGATCTGCTCGGCCTTTTCTTTATCGGAAACAACAGAGGTCAGGTAGTCCCATGCCTGCTGGCGGCCCTGAACCGCTGCGTAGATCAATTTTTCCGCTTCAGCGCGAATAGCACGCGCGCGTGCTTCAGTTGTTTTAATGCGGTCATACCGAATGAGGCCAGCCATCAGATTGCGGCGCGCAGAACGGCGGCGCGGCTCAGGCATGCTCATCCGGTTTCCGGCAACTCGGTGCCTCAACTCATTCCTCCATTTCGTGATCGCCGTCCAAATCGGCCCCAACAGCACTGGTGCGAGCATTGGGCAAGAAGTTGCGAGCAAGCAAACGTTCGCGCAGCTCCTGTAAGCTCTTCTCACCGAAATTGCGCACACCAAGAAGATCTTCTTCATTCATCGAGAGGATCTGTCCAACCTTTGTGATGTTACTGCGTTTGAGGCAGTTATAGGCGCGGACCGAGAGATCCAGTTCCTCGATGGGAGTATCATAGATCTTCTGAGGGATGGGCAAGCTGCTCAACGGAGCCTTCTCAGGCTCAGGCAAGGACGCACGGTAGTTCGCCAGCAAAGTGAAGTGGCGTACCAGGATGTCCGCGCTTTGCCGCAGAGCTTCATCCGGCGTGATCGTACCATCCGTATTTATTTCAAGAACGATTTTATCGTAGTTGGTCATCTGACCGACACGAGTATGCTCAACCGTATAGTTGACCTTTTGCACCGGGCTAAAAATGGCATCGACCGGGATCACACCAATCGGCTGATCTTCCTTCGAGTCGGCAGGAACATAGCCCCGTCCAGTCTCAACGACCAGTTCCATATCGAGATGGGCATTTTCATTATCCAGGGTCGCAATATGGAGGTCGGGGTTGACAATCTCTACCGTACTGGGAGCAACAATATCGGCAGCCGTAACCTCGCGCTCACCGTTTACCTCAAGGCGCATAGAAACGGCATGGTCAGAGAAACTGCGCAGACGCAGCTTCTTGACGTTCAGCACAATATCGGTGACATCCTCCATAACGCCGGGGATATCCTGAAACTCATGCTGAACCCCTTCAATGCGAATCGAGGTCACTGCTGCACCGGGCAAAGATGACAGCAGAACACGCCGTAGCGCGTTGCCCAGGGTCATACCGTACCCCGCCTCTAACGGCTCGATATCGTAACTTGCATAATTCCCTTGTGTCTTTGTATTTTTAATCCGAGGCAGAGTAATGTTGTCTAGCAAGGTTCTAACCCGCCTTTCTTTTTCTACCAGAGTTCGTCCCTAACACTGACCCCTTCTACCCAATGCTGCCAGTCAAGCCGCATTGCGAAGGGATCAGATAGCGAAACCGCAGGTAGTCCAAGAGCTTCTAACATCCCTGAGCGCCTTCGAGAGGAAGGGGACAGGGACAGACCCACCGCGACTCAACGTGTTACCGCTGATAGTACTCAATAACGAGCTGTTCATCAAACGGCAGCTCAAGTTCTGCTCGTGAAGGCAGAGACAGGACCCGGCCAGAAAGCGCATCTTTATCCAGGGAAAGCCAGGAAGGAATGCTCTTCTGATCGAGCAGGAGAGCACGAGCCTTGAAGTACTCCATGCTCTTGCTGTGCTCGCGCACAGTGATTACATCGTTCGGCTTGGCAATGAAGGACGGAATGTCCGTCTTGCGTCCATTGACCTCGAAATGGCCATGATTGACAAGCTGGCGCGCCTGCGCCCGAGAGTCGGCGAAGCCCAGACGATAGACAAGGTTGTCAAGGCGCATCTCCAGGATCTGGAGCAGGTTTTCGCTGGTCTTACCAGGGCGGCGGGCGGCTTCCTCAAAGTGCTTGCTGAACTGGCGCTCAAGCACCCCATAGGTGCGGCGAACCCGCTGCTTCTCACGCCACAACTTGCCGTACACGGATTCCTTACGTGCGCGACTCGCACCATGCTGACCGGGGCGAGTGCTGCGTCTATCGAGAGTGCATTTCTGGATGCACTTGTCACCTTTTAAGAAAAGTTTTACCCCCTCACGCCTGCACAGCTTGCAGACCGGGCCGGTATAACGTGCCATCTAAATGATTCCTCCTCACACGCACAGCATGATAACAGCAAGCTTAGACACGACGCCGCTTCGGCGGTCGGCAGCCATTGTGCGGAATAGGTGTAACGTCGGTAATCGAAGTCACGGTCAGCCCTGCGGCCTGCAAAGAACGAATTGCAGCTTCGCGACCGGAACCCGGTCCTTTCACAAAAACATCAATCTGCTTGAGACCGTGATCCATTGCTTTACGAGCGGCATTATCAGCCGTTACCTGAGCAGCATACGGGGTGCTCTTACGCGAGCCTTTGAAGCCCTGAGCGCCAGCGCTACCCCAGGCAATAACGTTACCGTTGGGGTCGGTAAGAGTAACAATGGTATTGTTAAAGGTTGCTTGAATATGGGCCTGTCCACGTGGCACAGACTTGCGCTCACGCCGCCTGACCCTGCCAGTAGTCTTTTTCTTGTCTGCCATTCTTTCTCACTCTCTCCCGCATTACTTCTTCGTGGCTTTCTTCTTGCCAGCAACAGTCCGTTTTGGCCCACGGCGAGTGCGCGCATTCGTGCGTGTGCGCTGTCCTCGCACTGGAAGGTTGCGACGATGGCGCATGCCACGATAGCAGCCAATCTCGATCAGCCGCTTGATGTTCATATCAACTTCGCGGCGCAGATCACCCTCAACCTTGTACTCGCGGTCAATTACTTCACGCAGGCGATTGACTTCTTCTTCGGTCAGGTCTTTTACACGAGTGTCCGGATTAATGCGAGTCTTTTCCAGAATCTTGCGGCTTGTCGTCAGCCCGATTCCATAGATATAGCACAGCGAGATTTCCACACGCTTTTCGCGGGGAATGTCAACGCCAGCAATTCTTGCCATCTTTCCCTCCAGCATCAGGCTTTCTTCAGTCTCACCCATGGGCAAGACGAGAAGCCTACTACGCCTTTTTTAGCCTTGCTTCTGTTTATGCTTTGGATCTTTACTACAGATAACCATTACCACACGATGGCGACGAATGATCCTGCAACCGTCACAGCGTGGTTTTACAGAGGCGCGAACTTTCATGAATTTGCCCTCCTCAACAATCTATCGACACTTGCGCTTTTTCACCGGCCCCACCCTCCAGCACGAAAGAGCGGCATGCAGGCAAAAAGGAAGCATGACAACGCGTCTTTTCTGTTCTTGCGCTTTGCTTGCTTCCAGAAAACGCTGAATACTCTACGTTTCACCACTCAATGCCCCAGGTGATTTCAGGCATCAGTGGCGTCAGGATATAGAAGGATGCCTTAACTCCACATCAACCTTTCACACGCCATGTAATGCGGCCTCGCTTCAGGTCATACGGGGATAGCACAACTCTGACCTTGTCGCCTGGAACGATACGCACAAAATTCATGCGAATACGTCCTGAGAGGACAGCCAGGACCTCGTGATTCTCGTTAATCTTCACTTTGAACATGGCATTTGGAAGGGCCTCTACAACAGTACCCTCTACTGAAATTTCGTCACTCTTAGGCATAGCATCCTTTCCTGATTGCGGACAGACTTTTTTTCTACTCTATCTCTGTTCCGGCTTGCAAGGAGAGCACATATGGCAGCCAACACATGCGCCTGAAAAGCCCCAGAACAGAAAGTCTTTCTCCGCTCAAAACACCGTTCGCCCCACGCCCGGGGTTTCGGCTTTTACCAGTTTCGTCTGTTCTACTTCTTGAGGTACTACTTTTCAGCATTCTTGCCGCATTCGGAGCGGGCGCGTCCACTGTTGTGCTTGTCGGACGAACCGAGAACGCGGAGCGCACACGGATAGTTTCTGATCCATCCGAATACAGGGCAGAATCAAAACTTCGATACTCTTAGAAGTACAAAAGGGCAGCAGTACCTACTGCTGCAGCCAACTACGGATTATAGCATACTTTCCATTGGACGTCGAGAGGGGGGAAGCACCCTCGGAAAAAAGAGCGTTCCGTTTCTCTCTTACGCTCCCAGTGTCAGGATTTCCGCGTTTCCATCCGTGATAGCCACAGTATGCTCAAAATGAGCCGCATACCGACCATCGGCAGTGACGACTGTCCAGCCATCATCCAGCTCGCGGGTTGCCTCGGAGCCCAGAAGGACCATTGGCTCAATCGCGATCACCAGACCGGGCCGCAGTCGCATATTCGGATAGGCGGGCTCAACATAGTTCAGCACATCGGGGTCCTCGTGCATGCTACGACCGATCCCATGCCCACCATACTCGCGAATCAGCGAATAGCCAGCAGCCTCAATGTGGTGCTGAATCGCTCTGCTGATATCATGCAGACGATTTCCAGCCTGGGCAGCAGCGATTCCCCGGTACAAGGCATCCTCTGTCACCTTAAGCAGGCGTTTGGCCTCCGCAGAGACAGAGCCAACCGGAACCGTGACTGCGGAGTCGGCATACCAGCCCTGGTAGCTGGCAGCCAGATCGAGCGTGATAATATCACCCTCCTGCAACACACGTGGTCCGGGAATACCATGTACAACCTCTTCGTTTACAGACGTACAAATAGAAGCAGGGTAACCATGATAGCCCAGAGAGCCTGACTTTGCGCCAAAGCGTTTCAGGGCCTCTGCTGCCAGATGATCCAGTTCCGCAGTCGTGATACCGGGACGCACCGCAGAGCGCAGCTCGGCGAGGATGGCCGCAATAATGCGTCCGGTCTCCCGGATCTTCGCACACTCTTCCTTTGATTTGAGAATAGGTGCCATTGTTTCTCTTCTTCATCCTCCATCAGTGAGACCCTGAAGCATGTGCGGGCCTCAGGATTACAAGCAGGAACACGGCTGCAACCGGATCAAATACATACACTCTACAGAAGAGCGCTCTCCCCTCATTATCACGAGGGGAGATATCTTTCTTCACGAGACTTTGCGTGAAAACAGCGCATTTGTCAAGAGGGGTACCCTGTATCGACAGGGTACAGCCCGCCTTACTCGCGCTCTTTCTCGCCCACCCGCTCCATAATAGCGGAGTAGAGCTGCTGATGGACCGCCTCAATCGAGCGATTTCCATCAATTTCAATTAACTTTCCCTGCTGTTGATAGTAATCGAGCAGGTGGATTGTCTCGCCAAAGAAGATGTCAAGCCGACGTTGTATCATTTCGCCGCGATCATCCTCGCGCTGATACAATTCACTCCCATCAATATCGCAGACTCCCGGAACTTTCGGGGGATTGGTGCGAATATTGTAGGGATGCTGATGGGCCCGGCAGATATAGCGTCCCGAGAGGCGCTCGACCAGAACGTCGCGGGGCACCTGTAGATAGACAGCACAATCGACCGAGCGAGCTGCACTTGCCAAACCTCTGTCTAAAGCCTGAGCCTGTACAATCGTGCGCGGAAAGCCATCAAGGAGGACGCCACGGGCACAATCGGGAGCACTGAGACGCTTGAGAATCATAGCGACCGTAATATCATCGGGGACGAGTTCCCCGCGGTCAAGATATTCTTTTGCCTGTACACCCAGTTCCGTTTTGTCCGCAATCGCCTTACGAAACAGATCACCACTAGCAACGTGGGGAATACCAAGTTTGTGAGCGAGCCTTTCGGCTTGCGTTCCCTTTCCGGACCCCTGAGCACCGATCAGGATGATATTCACGATTTTCCTCCGACGGAATTGAAGGGAGTGCGCCGTTGCACTCCCATACAAACGCCTACCAGACCAGAGATGGAAGTGCAGTGAAACAGCCACTGCTCCGGCTGACTCCCCTTAGGATAGGAAACCAGAATAGTTACGCATAACCATCTGAGATTCCAGTTGTCGTACTGTATCCAGAACAACGCCCACAACAATCAAGAGAGACGCCGTTCCCAGTAACTGGCTGCCACCCACATTCGCAATAAAGGGGAGGACCGCAATGATACCCAGGAACAGAGCGCCGCCAAGCGTGATGCGGTTCAGGATCGCATACAGGTAATCGCTTGTTGGCTGACCGGGACGATAACCAGGAATGAACGCTCCCTGTTTTTGCAGGTTTTCTGGAATATTCTGTTGTTGCCACATCACATAAGCATAGAAGTAGGTAAAGGCAACAACCAGCAGGCCATAGATCAGCCAGTAGTACCAGAGACCGGGGTTGACAAGCCAGGTCGAAACCCAAATAGAAGCATCTTTCAGCCAGGTAATACTACTGGTTGTCAGGAATTTAGAGATCACCGCCGGGAAGAGCATCATAGACTGAGCAAAGATCAGCGGGATCATACCAGCACTGTTGACCTGCATGGGAATGTAGGTGGTTTGCGCCGAGCCTACCAACAAGCCTCTACCAACCATGCGCTTCGTCGGGTATTGAACCGGGATACGGCGCTGTCCCAGGTAAATATAGACGATAGCGACCAGAGTCACCAGAGCGATCAGCACAAAAATGCCGATACTGACGATGCCACTGCCATTGCCTCCACTGGAGGTGGCAGAAACATAGCCCTGATGGACAGTATTCGGAATCCGGCTCACGATATTGCCAAAAATGACAATGGAGATCCCGTTTCCGATACCCTTTTCCGTAATCAGCTCACCGAACCAGACCAGGACAAGCACGCCGGCGGTGAGAGAAAAGAGGATTGAGTATGACTGCAACGCGTATTGCGGGTCAACAAGGCTGAAGTGCTTCAGCACATTCTGCTGCTGATACAGAGCACACTGTCCGACCGCTTGCAGAAACGCAAGAGGAACGGTGACCCAACGAGTGATCTGGCTAAAGCGCAGGCGTCCGGCTTCTCCTTGAGAGGCAAGATTCTGCAACGCCGGGATAATGGGTTGCAGGAGCTGCATAACGATAGTGGCAGTGATATACGGATACACACTCAGCGCAACAATCGAAAAGGTTTGCAGGGAGCCGCCAGAGAAAATATCCAGCAGACCCAGAAGCTGGCCGAGATTGGGGTCCGTTTTGCCCTGGAAGAGAGCAACCAGAGCCGTTCGCTCTTCCCCGGTCAGGGGAATCGTGATATGGGCCAGGACACGGCAGAGAATCAACATGCCTAGCGTGAAAAGGATTTTATTGCGTAGATCGGGTACTGTCCAGATGCTACGCAGCTTTTCCCACATGGGAGCCTCCTTTCACGTCACCAGACGCCGCGGGTAGCAGTAAAGCGCCTGCCCGCCTTGCAAGCAGTACAGGGTCCCTGGCGCAGATGCGTGTTGCAAGATTTCCAACCGCCATTCACCCCGAGAGCCCGAGAGCAGGCACCCGAGGGAAGGGCTGGAAGACAAAGCCTCACAGAGACAACAACGAGCAAGAGGCCAGGGAATTACTCCCCGGCACCCTGCTGATTCGCGGTTGCAGCCTTGTCGTCTTTGCGGCGTTTGGTCTTCGGATAGACCTTCGTCGGGATGATCTCGACTGTACCACCTGCCGCTTCGATCTTCTCACGTGCGCTGGCCGAGAACTTATGGGCATACACCGTCAAAGGACGATCAATTTCGCCTTCTCCCAGAATCTTAATCAAGCCACGGCTCTGCGCCTTCGTAGCCAGATCCTGTGCAACCAGATCCTCGGGGCGCACCTGGGAGCCTGCTTCAAACTGATTAAGGGCTACAACATTTATTATAGTATATTCATCGCGGAAAGGGGCATTGCTATTGCCCTGACCACGAACGAACGACAAACGCTTTGACAGGCGGTTCTGGCCGCCATTAAAAGCGCGATGGATTTTGCCACCGGAACGCGCCTTCTGACCCTTGGTACCTCGTCCGGCAGTTTTGCCACGACCGGAGCCGTGGCCGCGACCAACGCGACGCTCGGACTTATGTGAACCAGGGGCGGGCCGCAAATTGGAAAGTGTAATCGGGCTCACTTATTCCGTCTCCTCAACCTGCACCAGGTGCTGCACTTTACGAATCATACCACGAATCGTGGGCTGATCTTCATGCTCAACAGTGTGCTGGAGCTTGCGAAGGCCCAGCGAACGAATCGTATCCTTCTGATCTTGTGGGTAGCCGATTGCGCTCTTTACCCATTTAATACGTAGTTTTGGCATTGCATTCTCCTATCGACGGCGCTCGCCACCGGAACGGCGCTCGCGGCGCTCACCGCCACGGCGACCGGCAGCGCGGCTCTCACGTGCCTCTTCCTCGCGGGCAGCTTTTGCAGCGGCGGCCTGCTCAGCAGCGGCAGTAGCGGCGGCGGCCAGTTGCTCGGCGCGTTTCTTGCCCAGGATATCGGCAACGGTCTTGCCACGGCGGGCAGCCTCTTCATCGGGAGCGCGCAGCTCACGCAGGGCCTTCATGCACGCCTGCACCGTATTCGCCTTATTGGTGCTACCAAGCGTCTTCGTCAAGATATCGCGAATGCCAGCAGCCTCAACAACAGCACGTACCGCACCACCGGCGATAACGCCGGTACCAGGAGCAGCAGGCTTTAACAGAACCTCAGAAGCGCCAAAAGTTGTCTTAATCAGATATGGAATCGTTGTGCCAGACAGAGGAACTTCCACGAGATGCTTTTTCGCATCCTCGACAGCCTTGCGGATAGCCTCTGTATACTCGCTGGCCTTACCAAAGCCGAAGCCCACATGACCGTTGCGATCACCGACCACTACCAGGGCACGAATGCTGAAGTTTCGGCCACCCTGGACCACCTTGGAGACGCGGCTGACTTCCACCACAGTCTCTTCCAGGTTCAGTTTTGATGCATCTATTCTCGCCATATTTCTCCTTGCCTTGTTCGTTAAGGCATCCTCCAAAAAGGCTTTTCCGTGGCCTTAGAAATCCAGACCCGCTTCACGAGCGCCTTCAGCGAGTGCTGCGACTCGCCCATGATAGGCATAGCCTCCACGGTCAAAAACCACCTGCTTCACACCTTTTTCCTGTGCGCGCTGAGCCAGCAACTTGCCAACTTCACGTGCAAGAGCAACCTTCCGGTTACTGGCGATTGGAGCCAGCATCTCGACCGGAGTTCTCTTCGGCTTTTTCTGGGCGGCAGGGAGAGCAGTCGGAGCAGCGGGCTGCTGCTTGCCTTTTGCCGCTTTCTTCGCTGCCTTTTTGCTGGTGGCTGCCTCTGCCGCCACTTCCTCAACAGCGACAATCTCTTCTTGCTGCGCTACCTCTGGCTGAGCGGCAGGGGCCGCGGGTTCAGGCTGGAAGCCACGCAGGCTCTCCTCAATTGTCGAAGCCGAAACCAGCGTGTGGCCCGTAGTATCATCGATCAGCTGTGCATAGATATGCTTTCCGCTGCGGAAAACGTTCAAGCGTGGACGTGCCGTAGTGCCCTGTAGATGGCGTCTCATCCGCTGGTGCCGCCGCAGCCGCGCCTGATTTGCATGAAACTTCTTAATCATAGTTCAGGTGCGAAAGTTCGCAAGTGCGAGCTCTCGCATCTCCTTTCTTTCTCAGAGAACACAGAGTAGTGGGAACAGACATGAGAGACGTGGTCGGCACTACGTTTCTCTTTGCTCAACACCACCCTTTGCCTACAGAACCACAGAGTTTTTCAGGCTCCGGGCGCCGTACAACAGCGACTTTCTCGCGCTCTGTACCGTGCGCCCCGGATATATTCAAGATAAGAGCTTACTTCTTCTTGCCGCCGACTTTACCGGCCTTACCGGCCTTCATGCGGATCTTCTCGCCAGCATAGCGAATGCCCTTCCCTTTGTAGGGTTCAGGCTTGCGAATCCGGCGAATGCTGGCTGCCAGTTCGCCAACCAGCTGCTTATCAATACCGCTCACGCTGATGCGGGTTGCCTTCGTGCCGGGATCGGTGCCCTCAACATTCAGAGTGATGCCAGCGGGGGGCTCCACCTCAACGGGATGAGAGTAACCGACCAGGATCACCAGGTTATTTCCCTGCTTCACCGCGCGATAGCCGACGCCATGAATTTCCAGTTCTTTCTTAAAGCCTGTGGTAACGCCAACTACCATGTTGCTAATCAGCGTGCGATACAGGCCGTGCTTTGAGCGATGCTCCTTGCTGTCGGAAGGGCGATCGACAATGAGCTTGCCATCTTCCAGCTTAAGAATCAGAGCCGGATCGATCTTGCGCGAAAGCTCTCCCTTCGGACCTTTTACCGAAACAACATTATCTTCGGTCCAGTTCACCTGCACACCGGGTGGTACTGGGATTGGAGCCCGTCCAATACGAGACATACAATACCTCCCTCTACCAAACGTAGCAGATGACCTCGCCACCGAGACCCTGCTTATAGGCTTTAGAGCCAGTCATCAGGCCTTGCGGCGTCGAGAGAACGGCAATCCCCAGACCACCGCGGACCCGAGGGATATTCATACGCTTGGTGTACACTCGCAGGCCCGGCTTGCTGACGCGCTTGAGCTCGTTCAGCACCGGCTTCTTGTCGACATACTTGAGTGTCAGACGAAGCGTGCCCTGCGGATTATCTTTCAAGATCTCGATATCTTTGATATAGCCTTCTTCTTTGAGCACACGCGCAAGCGCCAGCTTCATTTTCGACGCTGGAATCAGTACGCGAGTGTGCCGTGCTCTTATCGCATTGCGAATACGAGTAAGCATATCCGCAATGGGATCGGTCATGTTCATGGAATCTCCTCCACTAAATCGCGACTACCAGCTCGATTTCGTGACGCCGGGCAACTCACCGCGAAGCGCACGCTCACGGAAGCAGATGCGGCACAAGCCGAACTTACGCATATATGCACGGGGTCGACCGCAGACCTGACAGCGGTTATGCTGCTGCACCTTGTATTTGGGCTTGCGGAGCGACTTCATAATCATCGAAATTTTTGCCATTTTCGCCCTCCAGATTATCGCTTCTTAAAGGGCATGCCCATCAAAGAGAGCAGCCGTCGGCCCTCTTCATCAGAAGAGGCCGTTGTTACAATAGTAATCTCCATACCGCGGAGTTTGTCGACCTTATCGTAGTCGATTTCCGGGAAGACCAGCTGCTCCTTCAGACCAAGCGTATAGTTTCCGCGGCCATCAAAAGCCTCTGGCGAAACACCCTGGAAGTCGCGCAAGCGGGGCAGCGCAACATTCATCAGTTTATCCAGGAAGTAATACATCCGCTCACCACGCAGGGTCACCATGCACCCGATCGGCATCCCCTCACGCAATTTGAAGGAAGCGACCGAGCGTTTTGCCCGCGTGATCACGGGACGCTGCCCGGTGATAACAGCCAGGTCAGAGACAGCGGCATCCATCGCCTTCGCGTTCTGGATTGCCTCGCCCATGCCGATATTGATAACAACTTTATTGACGGCAGGGACCTGCATCGGATTTTTGTAGTTAAACTCCTGTTGCAGGGCTGGCACAACCTCCTGGCGATACTTTTCTTTCAAGCGTGCTGCCATGACGTTTAACTACTCCTCGTCCGATCCTGAATAACTTTACCACACTTTTTGCAGACGCGCACCGGGCGCATTTTCTTATCCTGTCCCATCTCGCGACGCTCAATGCCCACACGGGTGGGGGTATTGCACTCAGTGCACTTGAGCATCACGTTCGAGACATGAATGGGCATCGCCTTCTCAATGATGCCGCCCTGCTGTGTCTGTCCTCGCGGCTTCACATGTTTCTTGACGGTATTAAGGCCTTCAACAATGACCTTATTCATCTGAGGGATAGCCCGCGAAACTGTTCCCTCTTTCCCCTTATCCTTGCCGGCCAGAATCAGGACGGTGTCGCCCTTCTTAATGCGCAACTTTGCAAGGTGCAAGGGTTTTTTGATTTTCTGCTTTACTGCCATTTCTTCCCTCGCTACAGCACTTCAGGTGCAAGCGAAACCAAACGCATAAAGTTCTTCTCACGTAGTTCGCGAGCGACGGGGCCAAAGATACGGGTACCACGCGGGTTGTTACCAGGAGCCAGAATGACGGCTGCATTCTCGTCAAAGCGAATATGCGACCCATCTTTACGGGCATATTCTTTTGCGACGCGTACAACCACCGCGTTGACCACATCACCCTTTTTCACCTGTCCGTTTGGTGTTGCTACTTTTACAGAGGCCTTAATAATGTCGCCCACTTCTGCATACTTCTTTGCAGAGCCGCTCATCACCCGGATGCACATAATTTCTTTAGCTCCGGTATTGTCGGCCACCTTCAAGCGTGTCTGTGGCTGGATCATTTACTCTTCTCCCTCCGCCGACTGCTCAGCTTCATCTTCGGCCAGAACCTCTTCGACGGGTACAATGCCAGAACCACGCTGAAGGATTTCAACCAGCATCCAGCGCTTGGTTTTGCTCAGCGGGCGGCTCTCTTCGATGCGAACGAGGTCGCCAGGCTGACAGGCGTTATTCTCATCGTGCGCATAAAACTTCTTGGTCTGTTTATATCTTCGCTTATAGATGCGATGTTTTTTCAGGGATTCGACTTCGACGACAATCGTCTTGTCCATCTTATTGCTGACCACACGCCCGACCTTCTGCACACGGCGCGTAGAGACAGGCGTGGTGTTTGCGACTTGCTGCGTCATTATTCTTTCTCCAACATCGATAGACGATGCAACAGGCGTGCGATATCTTTCCGGGTTTGCGCAAAAACACGAGTATTTTTCACTTCTCCACGCTGTTGTTGTAAGCGGAGATTGAACAGCTTCTGCCGTGCCTCTTTGAGTTCCTTTTGCGCCTCAGCGATATTCATTTCGCTGATCTGCTTTTTGCGTTCGCTAAGCTTCGACACTCTCCGCCTCCCCTCGTGTGATAAAGCGTGTTTTGATCGGAAGCTTGTGGCTGGCAAGACGGCAGGCCTCTTTCGCGATTTCCTCGCTCACACCTGCGATCTCGAAGATAACGCGCCCGGGTTTAACAACGGAAACCCAGTGATCGACAGCGCCTTTACCGCTACCCATGCGGGTTTCAGCAGGTTTGGCGGTGATTGGCTTATCAGGGAATACCCGGATCCAGACTTTACCGCCGCGCTTCATATAACGGGTAAGCGCGATACGAGCGGCCTCAATCTGGCGGGCTTCCAGCCAGCAAGGTTCAAGCGCCTGCAAACCGAAGTCGCCAAAGGCAAGGGTTGCACCACGAGTGGCAACCCCTTTCATGCGACCACGATGCTGACGACGATACTTAGTTCTCGATGGTGCCAGTAACATGGCTTCGCTCTCCTCTACTCGCTCTGCGTGCCTTCGGACTGTGTTTTCGGCTCAGCAGGAGGTGGTGTCTGTGCCTGAGGCTGCTGCACTTCGGAAGGCTGTGCTGCCCGCGGCTGTCTCTCCCCCTGTGGGCGTGGACCGCGAGGTGCTCTCGGCGGACGGGATCTCTCACCCTGCTGACGTGGCCCTCGCTCGCCAGGTGCACGACGGCCCTGGGGGCGCTCACCACCACGTGTTCGGTCTCCCTGAGGACGCTGACCACGTGTGCCGCCCTCGCCTCTGCGGCGTTCTGGACGGCGTTCGCCAGTCTCGCGCGGGGCGGAAGGTTGAGCAACGCCTGCACCAGCAGTGAGGGCCTCACGGCGCTTGCTGGAGAGGATGTCCCCGCGATAGATCCAGACTTTCACACCGATAACACCAAATGTCGTATGCGCTTCGGCAAGACCATAGTCGATGTCAGCACGCAGGGTATGCAGAGGAACACTGCCCTCTACTTCCTTTTCTGTGCGGGCGATTTCCGCGCCACCCAGACGGCCACCAGCAATGACCTTAATGCCTTTTGCGCCGGCACGCATGGATTTCTGAACAGCCTGTTTCATAGCACGCCGGAAGGCCACGCGCTTCTCAAGCTGATCAGCGATGGTGCGTGCTACCAGATATGCATCAAGCTCAGGCTGTCGGATCTCGATGATCTCAATGCGGACGCGTTTCTGCGTCTTCGCCTCAAGCAAGCGCTTCAGGTGTTCGACCTTTTCGCCGCTGCGCCCGATCACGATACCGGGTTTCGCGGTATTGATCTTCACCAGCACTTGCTTTGGTGCTGCACGCTCGATCTCTACACGAGAGATCGCAGCGTCAACACGAGCCCCGGAGGCACCGGAAAGCTCTTTACTGATAATGTTGCGGATAGCAAAGTCTTCCGCTAGAACGTCTTTATAATTCCGCTCGGCATACCAGCGGGACTGCCAGCCTTTTACGACGCCGAGCCTGAACCCTATGGGGTGTACCTTCTGTCCCAAGAGTATCCTCCTCTAACTTAGCGGCCTGCGTCCGCCGGGTCGTCCGAGACGATGACCGTCACATGGCAGAAACGGCGCAGCATGCGGGCTGCTCGGCCATGTGAACGTGGCTTCACACGCTTAATGCGGAATGAGTCATCCGCCACAATATTCAAAATGTACAGGTCATCTGGATTCAGATTGTAGTTGTTCTCCGCGTTTGCCGCTGCTGAGGCTACCACCTTCCGTACAGGCTCCGCACCTGCGTTGGGCAAGAACTGAAGAACAGCCAGAGCCTCATTCACGCGAAGCCCTTTCACCGCGTTTGTAACCAGACGCATTTTGCGCGGCGATATGCCGAGATCTCTAGCAATAGCTCTGACTTGCATCTCTACCTCACCGAAGTGGTCTTTTCATTCTTGCCACCCGCATGACCACGGAAATGCCTTGTGGGGGCAAATTCTCCTAACTTATGACCCACCATATTCTCGGTTACATAAACCGGCACATGAGTCTTTCCATTATGTACAGCAATAGTCATTCCGACCATTTCAGGAAAAATCATGGAAGCGCGAGACCAGGTTTTAATTACGCGTCTCTCGCCGCTGCGTCTGAGCGCAAGAACCTTTTTCCTGAGCGATTCGTGTATGTACGGTCCCTTTTTTCTTGAGCGCGACATTTACTTACTTCCTCCTGCCCGCATTGCGACGGCGAACAATGAAGCGATCAGTGCGTTTGTTCCTACGAGTCTTGAAGCCCAGCGCAGGTTTGCCCCACTTCGTCTGAGGCTTACCACCAATCGGTGCACGACCCTCACCACCACCATGAGGATGGTCCCGCGGGTTCATCACCGAGCCTCGAACGGTCGGGCGGCGGCCCATGTGGCGGGCTCGACCGGCTTTACCAATCGTCAGGTTCTCATGATCCACATTTCCTACCTGGCCGACGGTTGCCATACACTGGATATGAACATATCGCTGCTCACCAGAGGGCAGACGCAGAAGCGCGTAATTTCCCTCTTTCGCCATAAGCTGGATGGCGCTACCGGCACTGCGGCCAAGCTGACCGCCCCGGCCAATTTCCAGCTCAATATTATGAAGAGTCGTACCGGTCGGAATATTCTTTAACGGCAGCGCATTGCCAGGGCGAATCTCGGCCTCAGGGCCGGCCATCACCTGGTCGCCAACCTTCAAACCAACGGGCGCTAAAATATAGCGCTTTTCACCGTCCAGATAATGCAGCAGCGCGATATTGGCTGTGCGGTTCGGATCGTATTCGATCGCTGCGACGCGAGCAGGAACGCCCAACTTATTGCGCTTAAAATCAATCAGACGATAGGCACGCTTTGCCCCACCGCCACGATGTCGCGTCGTAATCTTACCCTGATTATTGCGGCCAGAGTGCTTTTTCAGCTTAACGGTCAGTGACTTCTCTGGCTTTGTCTTTGTGATCTCCTCGAAGGTCGAGACAGACATGCCACGACGCCCGGGAGACGTTGGTCGATACTGTTTAACTGGCATCTTCTCTATCCCTTACGCCTTCAATGCGTCGATTGTCTGTCCTTCGCTCAGGGTGACAATCGCCTTTTTCCACTCGCGCGCCTCAATCGGTCGAGGGTACGCCCCTCTTCTGCGGAGCAGGCGAGCCTTACCAGGCATGCGCATGATGTTGACTTTCTCAACCTTCACATTAAAGAGCGTCTCAATAGCACGACGAACGTCCACTTTCGTAGCTTTCAGTGCCACTTCAAACGTATATTTGTTCTGCTCTTGCTGCTTCACCGTCTTCTCGGTGACAATTCCGCGGCGCAGCACTTCTGTGATTTCCACAGTTTCCCTCCTCGCTACGCTTCGCTACCAGACTCAACCGGAGTCTCTTCAGCGATCTTTTTGCTGGCTTCCTCGGCGCTCAGACCTTCGCCAAAGACCAGTTCAATCCATTTCACGGTTTTAATCGGCATGACCACAAAATCATGCTTGAGCAGTTCCACGACGTTGATCGAGGAAACATGCTGCACTTTCGCCGTAGGAATGTTACGCGCCGACAGAACAACGTTTTCGTCACGCTGAGGCAGCATCATCAGCACGCGCTTGCCCTCGCTCGTTGGGAGTTTCTCCAGAATGGCGAGCATATCTTTGGTGCGCGGCTGCTCAAGGCTCAAATCGTTGACAATGATCAGATTCTCATTCGCCAGCTTATCAGATAATACCGAACGAATAGCCAGACGGCGCATCTTCTTGGGCACATCCTGATGATAGGGATGCGGCTTCGGTCCGAACACGGTGCCGCCACCACGGAACTGCGGTGCGCGGGTGCTACCCTGGCGAGCGCGGCCCGTCCCTTTTTGCCGATACGGTTTCTTATTACCACCCGAAACCTCTGCGCGCGTCTTGGTCGAGGCTGTTCCCTGACGGCGGTTGACGAGCTGTGCCGTCACTACCTGATGCAATACAGCCATATTCGGAGTAATTCCGAAAACCTGCTCGCTCAGTTCGAGCTTATCTACGGCCTCTCCGGCCAGATTATACACTGTTGTCGAAGGCATGTCGGTTACCTCATCACATGCTTCTTAATCATGAGCAAGCCGCCATTGGCACCAGGCACAGAACCTTTTACCACCAGCAGGTTACGCTCAGGATCAGACTGTATGACTTGCAATTTCTTCGCGGTCACGCGTGCATTTCCCATTCGACCAGCCATACGCGTGCCTTTGAGTACACGACCCGGAGTAGTTCCAGAGCCAATTGAACCAGGAGCTCTCCAGCGGTCAGACTGACCATGAGTGCGGGGACCACCACCGAAACCGTGGCGCTTCACGACACCCTGGAAGCCCTTACCTTTGGACGTTCCCACGATATCCACAACTTCGCCATCATTGAAGATGCTGGCATCAAACACTGTCCCCAGTTCCACTTGCTCCGGGGTAATGCCTTCTTGCAGATGTACCTCACGCAGTACACGGAACGGGCCGAGTTCCGGTCCCGGGCGGCGCTGGCGATTCTCAGAAATCTTGAGCAGTTTGCGCATCTGCTTGCTCAGTTTCTCCTCGCCCTCTTCGCTCTTCTCAGTGTTGGCCTTCTGCTCTTGCTGATAAGCCTGTAACTGCTTTCGCTGTGCCTTCAGTAGTGGCAGGCTGTGTCCGAGATGTCCCAGAACAGGCCGTGTAACATTCTTCGTTGTGACCTGCTCAAAACCAATCTGGACCGCATCATAGCCATCGCGGTCAGCCTTCTTGATCTGGGTGACGACGCAGGGGCCGACTTCAATAACCGTCACCGGGATGACTGATCCGTTCGGTCCAAACACCTGGGTCATGCCGACCTTCCTGCCCAACAACGCATTTAACATACTCTTTTACCTCATCCTATACATTCAGCGCTCATGCTCAATTGTAGATGGACACATGATCCTGAATGCCATTACTCATCTGTAGGGACCCGCATTGTATCGTCGCCACTTTCACCGAGCCGTGGCATCGAAAAAACACAATAATGCCCTGAGCACTGGTTTCTTCTCAGAAATTCAGGCCCGGTTACTCGCTTCGTGTACTTTCGGTCACTACAGCCGTCAGGTTTTTGTTTCCTACAGCTTGATCTCGATGTCTACGCCTGCGGGCAGATTTAAATGAGTCAGGGCTTCGACAGTCTTGTTTGTGTGATCCACAATATCAATCAGGCGTTTGTGCGTGCGAATCTCGAACTGATCGCGAGCATCCTTATCAATAAAGGTGGAGCGCATCACCGTATACTTGTTAATTTTCGTGGGCAGAGGCACTGGTCCAGAGACCCGAGCGCCGGTTCGCTGTGCGGTATCCACAATTTGCATTGCCGACTGATCGAGAATGCGGTGATCAAACGCCTTGAGGCGAATGCGAATTCGCTGTTTTGTTCCCGTTGCCATTTCTTTCTCCTGGAAATGGTCTCTCACAGGGGAGGAGAGGCTATTGTGACAGCCTCTCCTGATTTATCTGCAAGAAACCTATTCGATAACCTGGGTGCAGTAGCCAGCACCGACGGTGCGTCCACCTTCGCGGATGGCGAACTTCACGCCCTCTTCCATTGCGATACCGTTTATCAGCTCCACCGTCATCTCGATGTTGTCACCAGGCATCACCATCTCTACCCCTTCCGGCAGCTGGATGGACCCGGTCAC
>NZ_QKUF01000026.1 GCF_003253565.1 Thermosporothrix hazakensis | reverse complement strand
CGTCGCGAGACAGTTCGGTCTCTATCCGTCGTGGGCGCAGGAAGATTGAGGGGAGTCATCTTCAGTACGAGAGGACCGAGATGGCTTGACCGCTGGTGCGTCAGTTGGCCTGCCCGGGCCAGAGCTGAGTAGCTACGTCAAGAAAGGAGAAGCGCTGAAAGCATCTAAGCGCGAAGCCGACCCCAAGAAGAGTCTTCCCGCTCTCTCTGAGAGGAGGGAGCCAAGACCCCAGAAAGAAGATCTGGTAGATAGACCGTGCGTGGACGTCTGGTAACAGGCGAAGCGGAACGGGACTAATGGTCGAACGGCTTGTTTCACCTGCATGCTTTATGGATTTCGACTTCGCTGGCGCTGTTTGATGTGCTCGGCAAAATTGAGGCATACGCTTTTTCAATCGCTACTTCATACGTGAGAAGGTTTGCCGAATCGGCAAGCCTTTTTTTATTGTGTTTTTGCTGTACAAAGCCTATTCACTTGCTCGATTACACGCCGAAGCTTGTGGTTTATCGACAAGATACCGCTTTCGAGATATAATGAGCGGATAGAGCGCACCCTATAGTCTGTAAAGAAGCGTGGAGAATCTTGCTTTGAGCAATTATCATAGTCATTCAGGAATGGGTAGTAGCTCAACTGGAGGGAATGGCTACAATCCGCGGCGGGAGCGCGCAACGCATCCGACCGGACAACTGACAGGAGGTTCTGAGCGTTTCAGCTATTCTTCGTCACCCTTTGATTTTGAAGAGATGCTGGAATCACTTCGTGAGCTGTTTGAGCATGATCGCCAGGTTGCCAGCCAGCCGGATTCAAGCCGTTGTGGCATCTGTTACCTGTACTTTCCTCTCAGTGAGCTGCACTACCGTGATGAGGGTTTCTATGTCTGTCCGGAGTGTGAGCAGGCATTAGGGAAACAGAGCGTGCAAATTTTGCGGAAACAACAGAAATTGTAGGCCGGGCCTTTGAGCAGGCATGAAATAAAAAGAAGAGCCTGTTACCTGTGCGGAACAAGCTCTTTTTCGTTTTCTTCTATTCAAGCACGGGCGCTTCCTCGGCGGCTTCTTCCAGATCCTCGGGCTTGACCTCGTATAGGTCGTCCGGACTGTCCAGTCGATCAATAAAGAGGATGCCATCCAGGTGGTCGATCTCGTGCTGCAAGATACGAGCAAACCAGCCCTCGGCCTGAACCTTGACCGGCTTGCCGTGAACGTCCTGGGCCTTCACTGTGATTTTTGTGGCCCGGCGAATGTTCTCACCAAGATATCCCGGGATGCTCAGACAGCCTTCGCTTCCACGTGCTTCGCCTTCGGCTTTGATGATTTCAGGATTGAAGAGCGCGGTCTTGTAATGCTTTCCAGCCTCTTCATCTTCATACTCGGCGACCAGCACGCGGATCGATTGGGCAATCTGGGGACCGGCCAGACCAACGCCATTATTTGCGTGCATAGTCTCGAACATGTCGTTGACGAGCTTTTGAAGGGAAGGATCAAAGCGACGTACCTTTTTCGCTTTTTGCCGCAGAATCGGATTTTCTATGGTAATGATTTTACGAATAGCCATTGTAAATGCAACCCTCGTCGTTTTGCGATACTATCTCTCTTGTGAGTCCTCTACTCTGCCTCTATAATTAATCTATATCGTATCATACAGGAATGCCAGGCGCAATTTACTATGAAGTTTGAACAAGACACCGCCCCGATTGTTGAGGCGGTGAAAACATATATTCTTGAACACCAGCTCCTGCCAGAGCAAGGGACAGTGGTTGTTGCTGTCTCCGGGGGAACAGATTCGGTGTGTTTGCTCCATATCCTGTCGCGCCTTTGTGGACCGGGAAGAGCTTTCGCCGCAGTGCGCCTGCATGTGGCTCACCTGAATCACCAGTTGCGTGGCTCGGCCAGCGAGCGAGATGCGGCGGTTGTGGCTCAGTTGGCGGCCTCTCTGGAACTGCCTTTCACTCTGGGTAGCGAGGATGTACAGGCACTGGCGCGACGTGAGCGGCGCTCTCTTGAAGATGCCGCCAGAGCTGCCCGCTATCGCTTCCTCCGCTCCGTGGTTCCCGGGAGCCGCATCGCGGTCGCGCATCACCTGGACGATCAGGTTGAAACGCTGCTGCTTCACTGGTTACGAGGTGGTGGAATTACTGCCATGCTTGGCTTGCAGCCTGTGCAGCACGATATTATTCGTCCCTTGCTCACGCTTGATCGTGCGACGACGCTTGCCTATTGTGCACAGCATCAATTGGACACGGTCGAAGATGAAAGCAACAGCGATATTCGTTTCCTCAGGAATCGTATTCGGCACGAGTTGCTTCCTCTGTTAGAGTCTATCAATCCCGGCTTTCGAGCGACGCTGCTGCGTACCTCAGAGGTGATGCAGGTCGATGCTGCCTGGATTGATGCACAGATCAATGCATGCTGGGATTCGGTGGTTCTTTCCAGTTCTGCGGACGAGATCCAGCTTCGGCGTGCTGCCCTGCTGGCCTTGCCTCTGTCCCTTCAGCGACATCTGTTGCGCCGCGTGACCGCACGTTTGTGTGGCGGACAGTCGCCGCTGGAATTACGCCATTACAAGCTGATCGAACAGTTGCTTGCGCAGGAAACCGGTGAAGAGCACTCATTCCATTTACCGGAGCGGATACGCCTGATGCGCAATGGTGAATTGGTGCGCTTTTTCCTGGTACCAGTTCTACAAACAGGCGTCGAGGTGGAACCCCTCCCGGTGGCTCTCTCTGTGCCCGGTACGCGGTTGCTGTCCGGTATGCACTGGAAAGCGAGTGCCGAACTGGTGCCAGTGGAGCTTACTGAGCTGGTCCGGGATGCGGTGCGCCGGAAGGATTGGTCAACAGTCTGGCGGCTGCTACCCTCCGATCGGTATACTGTCTATATTGATGGAGCCTGCGCCCGGGATGGTTTATGGATACGCAGGCGGCAACCGGGTGATCGGATGCAGCCTTTGGGAATGAACCATGAGAAGAAGGTACAGGATATTCTGGTTGATCGACATATTCCACGATTTGAGCGCGATTCTATTCCGCTCTTTTTCAATCAGTCACATTGTGTCTGGCTGGCGGGAATTGGCATTGACCATCGTGCCCGTTTGACGGCGGAGACGCGACAGATTGTTCGTTTGTCTCTGGTTTATTTTGATTCAACTCAACAAATGCCTGTGCTGTCCGAGAATAGAAAATAAAGAATGCCGGAAGAGAGGTTTTCATGCACGAAGATATCGCAGAAGTTTTATTCACTGAAAAGCAAATCCAGGAGCGGATTCAGGAGTTGGGGCGGCAAATTACCGAGGATTACCGCGGCAAAAACGTCCTGTTACTTGGTACCCTGAAAGGGGCAGTCCCCTTCATTGCCGATCTGGCCCGCGCGATTGAGCTGCCTCTGGAGATCGATTATATGGCTATTTCGAGTTATGGCAATAGCACCCAGTCCAGCGGCATTGTGCGTATTGTCAAAGATCTCGAAGGGCCCATTGATAATAAACATGTCCTGATTATCGAAGATATCATCGATAGCGGTTTAACGCTGGCATACCTTGTGGACATGCTGAAACGCCGCAATCCGCTGAGCCTGCGTATCTGTGCACTGCTCGATAAGGAGCGGCCCCGGGCCAAGACAGTTCCTGTTGACTATCTCGGCTTCTCGATACCAGATAAGTTTGTTGTTGGCTATGGGCTGGATTACGCACAGTACTATCGCAACCTTCCCTATATCGGGATCCTGAAACCCTCCGTCTATGGCGGAACCGAAGAGCCAGAGAAAGAGCATAGCAGTCCAGCCGAGAAGCGATAACGTGTAAAAGAGCTTTCCTCTATCATTGTCGTGTTTCATCTCCCCGAAAAGGTGCGATGCTTTCCTTTCTGGCACCTTTTTCACGACAATGATGGGGGAAAAATAGGTAAGCTGTACCCTTTCGATACGAGAAAGCTTGCTGTTTCGTAGTAAGGATGTGTATAGTTATATCTACAGGTCGGAAGGAATACACTGGAACACACAAAGTGATTGTATGAACATATCCCGATGTGGGAGCTGCGAGAGGCAGCTACACGGGGAAGCGAGAAACATTTTCGCAAAAGGGTGCCTCGTCTTTTCTGCTACAATTGGTTCTCCACCATTCTCAGTAGCTGTGCTCTGACTTTAATATCGCAAGGAGGCAGGTTTCATGCATGTTTCTAAAGGGCAAATGGAGGCCCGGGCACGTTGGGGGACGCAGGATTCAGGAGCCGATTTCGATCGAAAGAAAACGCCTTATCTCAGCGATGAGGCCCGAGCATTTATTTCACGGCAATCATTCTGCGTTGTCTCTGGCCCCGGCATGCAATGGGAGCCGCGTAGTATGATTATTGCGGGGAATAGAGGTTTCATTCTCACCCCTGATGCTCATACCTGTGTCCTGAAAATCCCTTTTATGCACGAGCGCTACCGCTCGGCACACCTATTGTATGGTATTCTTCATCAACTGTTAGCAGGTCAACCCGTCAAGCTCAGCTATTGCTTTGTGCAGCACGCCACTCGCGAGCGGTTGTGCGTTCAGGGAGAGGCCGAGGTGATGCTTGGTGAGGAAAGCGATTCCTTCTGGCTTTTGCTGCATGTAACTCAAGCCTTTTTTCATTGTTCTCGCTATGTACGCAGTTCGGTTGCCGGTCTGACTGCTTCCGCCGAGATCTCAACCGGTGAAGCCGCACTGGCAGAAGCAGTGAAACGAGCGGGTGATACGTACCTCTCTCCTCTGGTACGTGCCTATCTGGCGCAGCGTCATATTTGTTTTCTCTGTTCCGTCGATGAGCAGAGACAATACGCGCTCAATCACCGTGGGGGCTCAAAAGGTTTTCTTGTGACGTTGCCGCCGAATCAGGCAAGTCCACGCGGGACCATTTTACTTCCTGACTATCGAGGGAATGGAGCTTTTGAGGCTATAGGGAATATTCTCGAAACGGGAAAAGCGGCACTACTTGTACCGGATTATGTCTCTCAGATGGCTGTTTGTATTGTCGGGCAGGCGCAGGTGTTTGATCGTGCGGATGTTCCGCCTGATCGTTTGCACCACTTCCCTGCTGCTGAACGGATTGTTGCCCTGACCGTGACTGATGTCGAGATTCAGAAAGAGCTCCGGTTTAATCAGGATCGGAAAAAGCAGCATCTGGTGTTTACCAGCGCGAATACAAACACAACCGCCCCTTCGTACTTCGTTTCGTCTCATACATACGACAGTTGAGCTTTGGTGAGGTGACAGGGCTCTTTTGCCGTCGAGAGCGAACGTACGGTTGAAAGGTTGTAGTAACGGCTTCTCTGGCGGTTTTATCGAGAGATTGATAAAAAGAAGGAATGGAAGCAAGGAAAATAGTATATGCATGGATTAGTTGTCTACACGTGGGAAAAATACTTACGCGAGCGCTATGGCGAGCAGTTTCTGTCATGGTATCGCGATAGTATGGGTCAACCACAGGATAACCAGCCCTTGATTGAACACATTTACCTCGATGAAGAGGTCGTACGGGGCGTCATGCTGGCTTCTCAGGCGCAAGGGGTGTCAGTCGATCAGCTATTACGGGAATATGGGCGTTATTTTATCACCAATATTACCACCAACCATCGTTGTGCTTATCTGCTGGATTCTGTGACCAGCGGGCGTGATCTGCTGTTGAAAATGGGCGAGGCTCATGCGCAGATGCATCGCGCATCGGAAATGGTAACGCCGCCGCTTTTCCGCTACGAAAAGGCTCCTGATGATCCCTTAGCCTTTTTCTTGATCTATCAAAATGGCCGTACCTTGTGTTCGCTGCTCTATGGAGCAATCGAGGGAGCGGCTGAACGCTATGGGGAGACGGTTCAGATTGAAGAATTGGCATGTATGAAGCAGGGAGCCGAGGCATGTGTGTTGAAGGTTCGCTTCTTTCCCGGCAAAAGATCGGGTCTCCAGGATCCTGAAGCAAACCGTAAACGGAAGCGACAGCGAGAACTGGCGGAAATGGTGTTGCAGGTGCTCCCAGAGGATCCACAGCAGGCCTTGATGTTGTATGACCTGCTTGCAATCATGCGACGGGGACAACATGAGCTGCTTCAGGCGTCTACCCTGCGCCCGAGCGCGTTATTGATCGCACTACAGCAGCTACAGGCGGCGGGTCTGGTTGCCAGCACCGGGCTCAATTCCAATGAGCCGCTTGACCGTCGGCGCTACTGGCGCGTGCCTGCGGCTCCGCATCTCCGCTAGCATATCAGGAACCGGGAGGTAGCCTCCCGGTTGCCTTCCTTTCTCCTATTACCTGTCTTCCTCTTTGACGGCTATTCCTCGCTTTTCTGCTATGCTACAATGAACCAGAAAAACATTGTCCTTCTTGCAAAAGCATTATTCTGAATTGTCAGGAGAACATTTCATGGTAGCTATCGGTGTGATCGGTTGCGGTGCCTGGGGAACAACGCTGGCGCGTCTTCTGGCGAAGAAAGGGCTTGCTACGACCCTCTGGGAGCATCGGCCCGAGCGGGCAAGCGTGATGCAGCAGAGACGAGAGAATACACTTTTCCTGCCCGGTTTTCCTTTCCCCGACACACTTCAAGTAACGTCCAATATCGCTGAGGCAGTCTCTCAGAAAGATCTCGTGCTCCTGGTCACTCCCTCACAGCGCATGCGTGAAAATCTGCGCCTGCTCAAGCCCTATCTTGAGGCGCAGACGCTCCTCCTGAGCGCCAGTAAAGGAATTGAAATAGGCACATTGAAGCGTATGACAGAGGTGGTAGCGGAGGAGATTCCGGACGCGGCCCAACGGCTTGCGGCCCTCAGCGGCCCCAATCTCTCCCAGGAGGTGGCGCAGGAGAAACCGACAGCCGCTGTTGTCGCTGCGGTCGAGCCCGCTGTTGCGATTACCTGCCGTGATCTGCTGTCGACAGCTTATTTTCGGGTTTATTCCTCGGATGATGTGGTCGGTGTTGAGCTTGGGGGCGCATTGAAAAATATCATTGCGATTGGTGCAGGGATGAACGATGGTCTGGGGTATGGCGAGAACGCGAAGGCAACCTTTATCACACGTGGGCTGGCCGAAATCGCGCGTCTGGGGATCGCTGCTGGAGCCAATCCCCTGACGTTTTCTGGTCTGGCCGGGATCGGTGATCTGATCGCAACCTGCGCCAGCCCTTTGAGCCGCAATCAGCAGCTCGGGCGGCGGCTCGCTGCGGGAGAGCGCCTTGCTGATATTCTGCAATCTACTCATTCTGTCGCGGAAGGCGTCACTACGACGAAGGCGGCGCTTCAGCTTGCAAAGCGCTATCACGTGGAGTTACCTATTACCGAACAACTCAGTCATGTCCTGTTTGACAATCAGGACCCTCATCAGGCGGTTGCTGAACTGATGCTGCGCGATCCAAAGGGAGAACTGGAGGGCATCATCTAATCTTTTCCTCTGATATATGGAGGCATATGCTGAAATGCTGTGCCTCCCGAAAATTTCCATTTCACGGATTTTTTGTGACAAAATCCCTTCACAAGCTGACAATTTTTAGGTATACTTTTTAGTGCAATTGACTCACATCCCTCTACTCGTCGAATAGTTGAGTCAATAGGATCGAAGGAGTGTATGTATGGATGAGGATGGTGTGGTCTGGATACCTTCCCCCAATTACTTCCCGAATCGGGACGGTCACTCTCCAAAATGGATCGTACTTCATGGTACTGCGGGCTTTCATACAGCACAGGAAGTCGGCTATTACTTCCAGCGTGAGGATAGTCAGGTAAGCTCCCATTATGTGGTGGGTCAGGATGGAACCATTGTACAGTGTGTCAGCGAAAAGGACGGGGCGTGGGCCAACGGCGGTCTGACCGCGGGCCATGATCCCTGGTGGCCGACAGACGTCAATCCTAATAATGTCACGATCTCCATTGAGCATGTCAAGCCGAGCACCGATAATTCGGACGAGCTGACGGATGCGCAGCGTGATGCAAGCTTTCGTCTCATTCTGCACATCTGCCAGCGTCATGGCATCCCAATGCGGAAGGCTGATGGTGACGGCGGCATTACCGGCCACTTTTCGCTTGATCCGGTGAATCGAAGCCGTTGTCCCGGGCCCTATCCCTGGGACGATCTCTTTCGTTTTTTAGAGGAGGGAGATATGATCAGTCTCTCACATCCGGAGGTCGCAAACTACTTTGAAGACGCGGGCCCTGATCGTTGGCGCTGTAAGAAAAACGGCCTGACTATCTATGGGGCCATTCTCAAGTTTTATCGTTCCTTTGGTGGAAATGGCTTCAATGGCCTGACCTATCTGGGGCTCCCTCGTACCGGGGAACTCTACCCCAGGCAGGGAACGGCTGTTCAGCGGTTTGAACGGGGCATCGTCGCCTATGATCCGCGCCACCAGCTTGACTGGCCTCCGGGCAGTGGCAGCGTGTACCTGCTCCATCTCTCCTCACCGTATGGGAAAGCGCAATCGGCCAACGTGTTCTCGGCGCTGCTTCAACGCCTTTCGCACCAGGAATAAATACGTTGCACGCGCACTCTGAGAACAGGATGCATTGCCAGATGAGCAATAAGTGTCAGGCACACACTTATTGCTCATGGTAATTTGCGCACCGTGTAAACTTAGTGCTACAATGAACATGTCCCATCGGATGAGGTGTTGTAAACTGGTCTGGTGGGACAACATTCTGACAGGACCTTTTTTCCAGAGCCAGCCAGGATTAAGAAAAGTGACATTATATCAAATAGAGGTACGGGCAACTTCCGATTCATACGATGGGTATGCTCGGCAGCTTGTCCAGGATATATTGCAATTACCGATTCATTCTCTTCCTTCACTCGCTACGATTGTTGACACCCCTCTTTTTATCCGTACCGCTCAGCTTTATCACCTTTCCGGTTCCCTGAGTGACACGGATCTTGAGCAATTGAAGCAACAGTTGCTTGTTGATCCCGTTGTACAGGAGGCTCGACCGGTAGGATATGCTGCTGACGTGCATACGGTGGATGTTTTCTACCATCCAGGGGTCACTGATACTCTGGCCGAAAGCGTGATCGAAGGCGCGAAGATGCTGGGAATTCAGGGGCTTGAGCACGTTGAGACCGGTCTGCGGTTCTTGCTTGATCAGCGCTTAAGCGAGGAGGATGTTCGTTTTATCGCGCAATCCCTGCTCTTTAATCCGGTTATTCAAACCTATGAGATCCATTGTGCAGGGGACCGTGCAAGCGGAGGCAACGAAGGTCAACCAGTCGTCCAGCCAACCACTGTCGCGCAAGCGGATGCAAGCGAGCGGAAGGTGCATGTGACGACTGTTTTCATTTCCGGGATGAATGACAATGAGCTGATCGAGCTCAGTCGTTCCGGTTTGCTTGCCCTGAACCTTGAGGAGATGCGCACGATTCAGGCCCATTACCGTGAGCTTGGACGCGAGCCGACCGATGTTGAGCTTGAAACAATCGCACAAACGTGGTCGGAGCATTGTTCGCATAAGACCTTCAAGGCGACGATTGAGTATCGCGAACAGGACGAGCAGGGGCAAACGCAGGCACAAGAAACCATTCATGGCCTGCTGAAGAGCTATATCATGCGTGCAACCAAAGAGGTGCAGCATCCTTATCTTGTTTCGGCCTTCAGCGACAACGCCGGGATTATTCGCTTTACCGGAAGCCATGATCTGGCGTTTAAGGTCGAAACACATAATCATCCCTCGGCAATTGAACCGTTTGGCGGCGCGAATACCGGTGTTGGTGGCGTCATTCGTGACGTATTGGGCGTCTCGGCTCAGCCGATTGCCTGCACCGATATTCTCTGCTTTGGTCCGCCTGATACACCTGTCGAAGAGTTGCCGCAGGGCGTCCTTTCTCCGCGTCGTATCGCCAGTGGCGTTGTCAACGGCGTTCGCGACTATGGAAACAAGATGGGCATTCCGACCGTGAACGGAGCCATCCTGTATCACAAGGGCTATATCTATAATCCGTTGGTCTTCTGCGGCTGTCTGGGTGTGTTACCTCACGGAAGTCATCCCAACGCGCCTCAACCCGGCGATCTGATTGTTGTACTGGGGGGGCGAACGGGACGCGATGGTATTCATGGTGCGACCTTCTCTTCTGGCGAGATGAGTCATGAGCTGAATACGCAGGCAGGTAGCGCTGTTCAGATTGGTGCGCCGATGACCGAGAAGAAGGTCACGGAAGCGGTGATCCAGGCGCGTGACCGTCGCCTGTACAACGCGATTACCGACTGTGGTGCGGGTGGCTTCTCGTCTGCGGTGGGTGAAATGGCGGCAAAGACCGGCGCCCGTGTTGAGCTGGCCCATGCGCCGTTGAAGTATCAGGGACTTGCGCCCTGGGAAATCTGGCTTTCTGAAGCGCAGGAGCGCATGGTACTGGCGGTTCCTCCCGCGAAACTGCAAGCGCTACTAGATATCTGTGAGATCGAAGAGGTTGAGGTCAGCGTGATTGGTGAGTTTACTCGCGACAAGCGACTGACTGTGACCTATCAGGGGCAGGTTGTCGCAGATATCTCGATGGAATTTCTGCATGATGGTTGCCCGCTGCGCACCTTAGAGGCGACCTGGACGCGCAAGCGGCCCGACACGGCGTCGACGACTTCTGTTGCATCTGCGAATGCGCTTGGTAGCTCCTATGGCCCCGCTTTGCTGGCGCTATTGCGTCATCCCTCGATCGCTTCAAAAGAAGATGTTGTGCGCCGATACGATCACGAGGTTCAGGGGGCGACCATTCGCAAGCCGCTGGTTGGACGCGCTGGCAATGGCCCGGGTGATGCCGCCGTGCTTCAGCCTCTTCAGCCGGTTCTGGGTGAAGAAACGCGGGCCGGGGTTGTACTCTCAAATGGTGTGAATCCGCTGCATGGCACGGTAGATCCCTACCATATGGCTGTCAATGCGGTGGATGAGGCACTGCGCAATATTACGGCTGTTGGCGGCGATATCACGCGAACTGCCATTCTTGATAATTTCTGTTGGGGCAATCCGACTGACCCCGAGCAGCTTGGCACGCTGGTCCGTGCGGTGAAGGGCTGTTATGATGCCGCTGTCGGGTTCAAAGTGCCCTTTATCTCTGGAAAAGATAGCCTGAATAACGAGTACCGTGCCGATGGCAAACGCCTGCCAGTGATCCCCACGCTGGTGATCTCGGCGGTCAGTGTCATTGAGGATGCGGCAAAGACGGTAGATATGGCGCTCAAGACGCCTGGAAACCTGCTCTATCTGGTTGGACGCACGCGCAATGAACTGGCTGGCTCACATCTGAGTGAGGTTGTTGATCCGGGTTCGCTGCATAATGTCTTGCCACAAACCGAGGTGCCACAGGTCGAGATTCCCACTGCCTTTGTGGCTATGAAAGCACTTGGAGAGGCCATTCGTAGGGGACTGGTTCGTGCCTGTCATGATCTCTCCGAAGGTGGTCTGGCTGTTGCGGCGGCTGAGATGTCACTTGCGAGTATGCTTGGCGTGCGCCTCGATGTCGCTCAGGTTGGTATGCTGAATGTCAGAGCGAAGGACGAGGAGCGCCTTGAGCCAACCCTACGAGAAGTGACGCCCGCTGCGCTCGATCTGGTGCGTCTCTTCAGTGAATCTCAGACTCGTTTCCTGGTTGAGGTGACTCCCGAGCAGGTTGGTGCCTTTGAACTGCAGATGCGAGGCGCTGCGAATCTGACCTATCTGGGCAGAGTGACGCAGGATGATCGCTTTGTGATTGTCAATGGCGAGAAAGAATTGATCAACCTGAGTGTTGAAGAGCTCCAGGAAGCCTGGAAAGGAGGGCAGGCATGACCCGCGCTATTGTTCTACGTGCTCCCGGAGTAAATTGTGATCGTGAGGCGGTGTATGCCTGCCGTCTGGCCGGGTTTGATACCGATCTGGTGCATATTAATGAGCTGAGTAAGCAGCCAGATCGCTTGCTTGATTACCATTTTCTCCTGCTCCCTGGCGGCTTCTCCTATGCTGATGATCTGGGTGCAGGAAACCTGATGACCAGAAAGCTGATGCTGCATCTCGGGAAACAGCTCCGACAGTTTGTTGATGAGGGACGCCCGGTGCTTGGCATCTGTAACGGCTTTCAGGTGCTGGTGCGCTTTGGCCTGTTGCCCGGCGTCTTCGATGATACCGGACTGCCCCAACGCGCGACGCTGACTGAAAATGAACTGGCTCGCTTTGAATGCCGCTGGACAACGCTGGCGACGCAGCCAAGCGCCTGTATCTTTACCCGGGATATTGATCGTCCGCTGGAAATTCCGGTCGCGCATGGGGAGGGACGCTTTGTCTTCTCTGGCGATATTGCGGATCTGGAGGCAAACGGCATGGTCCCGCTGGTATATGCGACCGCGACCGGGCGTACCGGCTCGGCAGTGAGCTATCCCGAGAACCCGAACGGCTCCGCGGGAAACATTGCGGGCGTGTGTAACAAGCAGGGGAACGTGCTCGGCCTGATGCCGCATCCCGAGCGCTATGTCTCCGCACTGCAACATCCGCAGCATCGGGGACTGGCGAACGGTGAGGGCGATGGCCTGATTATCTTCCAGAATGCCTATAGCTACGCTCAGCAGTTTTCCAGAACGATGGTCGCGGTCAGCGCCCCTACGCCGACCAAAAAAGCCGATACAGGCGCTACTTCTTATGCTGATAGTGGTGTGCATATCGACGCTGCTGAGCAGGCCAAGCAGTTGATGAAAAAGTCGGTGCAGGCCTCTCATGGGCCCGAAGTGCTGGCCGGGATAGGTGCGTTTGCTGGAGCCTTCAGCGCCGAGGCGTTGAAAAAGATGCAGTACCCCGCGCTGGTTGCCTCTACGGATGGTGTAGGGACGAAAACGTTGATTGCCGCACAGGCGCGTCGCTATGATACGATTGGCTATGATATCGTCAATCATTCGGTCAACGATCTGGTGACACAGGGAGCCAGACCGCTCTTCTTCCTCGATTATATCGCAACCAGCCAGCTTGACCCGGTCCAGGTTTCGCAGATCGTTGAGAGCGTGGCGAAGGCCTGTCAGGAGGCCGGTTGTGCGCTGATTGGGGGCGAGACCGCAGAGATGCCGGATGTGTATGTTCCGGGGGCCTTTGATCTGGCCGGGACGATTGTTGGCGTCGTTGAGCGCAATGAGATGACCAACCCGCAAACGATCGAGCAGGGCGACGTTCTGCTTGGTTTCCCTTCTAATGGCCTGCACACAAATGGCTATTCTCTGGCTCGTAAACTGCTGGCTCCGTACTCGCTGGATACCGTCTTGCCGGAACTTGGTGAGTCATTGGTTGATGCGTTGTTGCGACCGCATCGAAGCTATCTCCATGAGATTATGGATCTCCGTTCCTACCTGGCGATTCGTGGACGGATTATCAAAGGAATGGCGCATATTACTGGTGGTGGTTTCCAGGGCAATATCTCACGCATTCTGCCAACTGGCTTGCAGGCTGTGATTCAGACCGCTTCGTGGAAGACTCCACCCCTGTTCCAGTTACTGGCTCGCTTAAGCAACCTGCCGAAAGAGGAGCTCTATCAGACGTTTAATATGGGCATTGGCATGGTTCTGGTCCTATCCCCTAAGGCAGCAGTAGAGGCCCGAAGCCGCATTCCTGAACTGATACAGATCGGTCGTATCGAGGCCGGTCAGGGTGTCGTCATTCAATAGACCGATACGACCTTGAAGAAGGGCGGTCCGTGAGGTTCGCCCTCTTTGTGGTTCTCTACTTGTGGAAGGAGAATGAGATGAACGAGAAGCCTGAATTTGGGCCGTTGCTTGCCGAAGGAAAAACAAAGAAGATCTACGCGCATCCTGAAGAGAGCTCGCTGGTCTACATCGTGAACAAGGATGCTATTACCGCCGGTGATGGCGCCCGCCGCAATGAGCTGGCTGGAAAATCTCGCTGGAGCACGCAGACGACGGCTAATGTCTTTCACCTGTTGAACGAGGCAGGCATTGCCACACACTTTGTCCGCCAGGTCGATGAGGTGACGCTGCTGGTACGTCACTGCTCGATGCTCCCGATAGAGCATGTACAGCGTCGGCTGGCGACTGGCTCGTTTCTCAAGCGGCATCCCGAGGTGAGCGAGGGAACGCGCTTTGACCCGGTGCTCATTGAAACCTTTTTAAAGGACGATGTACGCCACGATCCTCAAATCTGGCCGCAGGATATCGTTCAGTCAGGTATAGCTACCGAGGCCGAGATTGAGCAGATGGCGAATATGGGCCGTCAGGTTTTTGAGGTGCTTGAGCAGGCCTGGGCTGGCGTTGATGTTGTGCTGGTCGATCTGAAAATTGAGTTCGGTCGCACCGCTGAAGGAACACTGCTGGTGGCTGATGTCATTGACAATGATAGCTGGCGTCTATGGCCCGGTGGCGATAAAAACCGCATGCTGGACAAGCAAGTGTACCGCAATCTACGCGAAGTCACCGCGGATAGTTTACAGGATATTGCCGACCGCTACGCACTGGTTGCGGATCTGACCGGCAGACTGAAGTTGTAATGTCTTGCGTTTTCATGGTTTTATGGCTGAACCATCTGAATACGTCTGGTAGTATGCCAGAGAGGAGCTATCATGGAGCGACTACATGAGGCTTGTGGTGTGGTGGGGATCTATACGCCACAGGACAATGCTAGTCTGGATGTGCGGCGTTATCTTACCCTGGCCCTGAGCGCTCTGCAACATCGTGGGCAGGAGAGCGCGGGCATGGCTGTATACAACGAGGATGGCACCATCTCGCATCGCGTTGGTATGGGGAAGGTCCGCGAGGTGTTCCCCGACTCCGGAACAAATCTTCCCTGGTCGAGATGCGGCATCGGGCATGTGCGCTACTCTACAACCGGTTCCAGTTGTGTCGAGAATGCCGGACCTTTTGTTGTCGGTGGCCGGGCGGAATCGATCGCGATTGCTCATAACGGCGACCTGGTCAATGCCGCAACGCTACGGAATGCATTCCCACCAGAAGCGCTGTCTTCAACAACAGATAGCGAGGTGATTGCCTGGCTATTACTCTCCGTCGAGGGAAAAACGTTCCGTGATCGCATGTATGAGGTCATGCAGATGTTGCGTGGCTCATTCAGTCTGGTGATCCTGGCGAACGGCAAGCTCTACGCGACTCGCGATCCCTGGGGACTACGTCCGCTCTGTATTGGACGTCTGGGCAATGGCTGGATCGTTGCCTCGGAGTCTTGTGCACTGGATCGCACGGGAGCTACTTTTGTGCGCAAGGTTGAGCCGGGCGAACTGATTACGATTGATGAGAATGGTATACAGAGCGAAATGCTGATCGATCTGCCAACACACTCGCTCTGTGTATTTGAATATATCTACTTTTCCGACGCTACCTCGCGCCTGAATGACCGCTACACCTATTTTGTGCGTGAGGCATTGGGCCGTGAACTGGCACGCGAGCACCCGGTTGAAGCTGATCTGGTGGTGCCCGTTCCGGATTCCTCTATCCCCTCTGCTCTGGGATACGCTGAGGTCTCGGGTATTCCTTACAGTCAGGCCATTATCAAGAACCGCTACAGTGATCGCTCGTTTATCAAACCGGATCAGCGCTTACGTCAGCTAGAGGTTGATCTGAAGTTTAACTTTGTGCGGCCGAAGATCGAGGGGGCACGCCTGATCATCGTTGATGACTCTATCGTGCGTGGCAACACGGTCAAGCGGCTGGCCTCGGCATTGCGCAACTATGGCGCGAAGGAGATCCATCTGCGGATCAGCTCGCCTCCGTTGCGACATCCCTGCTATTTTGGGATCGATATTCCACGCGATACCGAATTAATCGCGGCGGGGCGCAGCATTCAGGAAGTGGCAGACTATATCGGGGTCGAGAGCCTGGGCTATTTGAGTCTGCCCGGCCTGGGACGCGCTATTCATAGTGCCGGAGCGCATGCGTATGAGTTGAACGATCAGGAAGGCATCGAGTTGCTCAACCGGGAGTTCTGCTATGGCTGTATGGAAAAGCAGGGCTGGCCGTTTGATCCGCAGATTGAGCGCAAGCATGGTCCGGCTCCGCTGAGCTTCGTTCCTCGCGATGCTATTATCAAGGGGAAGAAATAGAGCAAAGGAGAATGAAAAACGTGCGCGTTTTAGTTATTGGTTCAGGGGCGCGAGAGCATGCGTTGGTCTGGAAGCTGGCCCAGAGCCCACGCGTTGCCAGAGTATACGCCGCTCCTGGCAATCCTGGCATGATGCCCCATGCAGAGTGCATCCCGATCAGCGCTGAGGATGTGGTGGCTTTAGCCAACTTTGTGGAGCGAAACCGCATTGACTATACGGTGGTTGGCCCTGAGGCGCCGCTGATTGATGGAATCGTTGATATCTTCGAGCAGCGTGGGCTCCGTGTCTTTGGTCCCGATAAAGCAGGAGCCGCGATCGAGGGGAGCAAGGCGTTCGCCAAAGAACTGATGAGCGAGGCTGGCATTCCCACCGCTCAGCACCGCTCATTTACCGATTATGAGCAGGCAAAGGCATATCTTGAGGCACATGGTGCACCGGTTGTGGTGAAAGCTGACGGCAATGCGGCAGGCAAAGGCGCAATTGTCGCGCTGGATATGCAGACCGCACAGGAAGCGTTAGCGGATATGATGGTTCGGCGCGTCTTCGGCGCGGCTGGCGATATCGTGGTGATTGAGGATTATTTACAGGGCGATGAGGTCAGCATTACCGCGATCTGTAATGGTGAGGACTATGTGCTGCTGAAGTTCTCCCAGGATCACAAGCGCGCCTTCGATAATGATGAGGGCCTCAACACCGGCGGTATGGGCGTCTATCTTCCGCTGCCTTTCGTGAGTGAGGAGCAAGCGCAGCAGGTGGAAGAGCGCATTGTCAAAGCGACCTTGCGGGCGTTAAAGCAGCGCAATATCACCTACAAGGGCGTCCTCTACAGCAATATGATGCTGACAGAAAATGGCCCGATGGTGCTGGAACATAACGCACGTTTCGGGGATCCTGAGACGCAGGCCTTTATGATTCTGATGAAGGCCGATCTGCTGGATGTGCTTGAAGGGAAGCAGGTCACGCCTGAAGAGCTCTGGCATCCGGGTTTTGCGGTTAGCCTGACGCTGGCTTCCGGTGGCTATCCCGGCAAGTATCAGAACGGACTGCCGATCAGTGGCATTGAGGAGGCCAATCAGCTCGATGGCGTGCAGGTCTTTCATGCGGGCACAAAGCTTGACGGCGGGCAACTGGTTACGGCTGGCGGGCGCGTTCTGAGCGTTGCGGCTCGCGGTGAAACTCTGGAAGAGGCCGTTACGAAAGCCTATGAGGCTGCGAAACTGATCTCTTTTGAAGGCATGCACTATCGACGCGATATTGCTCATCGAGCATTACGCGGGCGGTAATGTGCAATAGAACAGAGGACATTGAAACGTGAGGAGTGAGAGTGAGGCACCGCGCACCTTGCGTCTTGCCGTCTTGATTTCTGGTTCTGGAAGTAACCTTCAGGCGCTCATTGATGCGATTGAAGGGGGCCATTTGCCGGGTGTTGAAATCGCTCTGGTGGTGAGCAATAAGGCGAACGCCTATGGTATCCAGCGGGCGCTTCAGCATAAGCTTCCAGTCCTGTATCTGCCCTGGCGGCAGCGGAGCGCGTGGGAGAACAAACTTCATGAACTGGTACAGCTATTTGCTATCGATCTGATCGTGCTTGCGGGCTTTATGCGTATTCTGTCCGCCGAGTTTATCGAGAAGTACCCTCGGCAGATCATCAACCTGCATCCGGCCCTGATTCCTGATGGCGGCGAGGGCGAGACCTACACGACCTCTGACGGGACGGTGATTCCCGTTTTCCGTGGAATGCATGCCCCCCGGCAGGCGCTCGAGGCAAAGGTCAGTGTGACGGGCAGCACCGTTCACTATGTGATCCCGGCTGTGGATGCCGGCCCCCCAATCTGTCGGCGCGAGGTGCTGGTTGCGGCTGATGATACCGAGGAGTCGCTACAGGAGCGTATCAAGCTGGTTGAGCATGAATTAATCGTTGAGGCGATCAAAGAGCATATGCGCCAGACACGATAAAATGATGTAAGGGAGAAAAGCCTTCAGGCTTTTCTCCCTTTCGCTGTTTTAGCTGGCCGTGTGTTCTGCCAGCCAGCGCTGCGCGGTGCGCATCTCGGCATGGTTGATGTTGTGTCCGCCACTCTGCCAGAATGTGGTAACATCCGCGCCTGCCTTCTTGAAGAGGTATTCCATGATCTGTACCTCTTTGGGCGGGATCAGCTCATCCGCGGAACCGCCGGTCAGCAGAAGGGGCTTCCCGCTGAGGTCTGGAAGCTCATCCGGGATCAAGGGAACCCGTGAGTGCAGAATGATCGCGCCATCAAACAACTCCGGGTGTAGCAGTAGAAGCGCGGCTACCATATTGCCGCCGTTTGAGTAGCCCACCGCAAGACGCTTCTTTGAGCTGATGTTATAGGCGCTTTCCGCCGCTTTTAGAAAGGCGGCCAGCTCATTGGCTCGTTGACGAGCGCTCAGTGGATCAGGTGAGCCATCGGGCTGGCGCAGATAGTAACGCGTTTTTCCCTCTTCCTGCTCTTTGCCACGCACACTGAGCAGGGCGGCTCGTGGATCAAGCAGGCGGCCGACGCCGAGCATATCTTCCTCATTACTGCCCATCGAGTGGAACAGGATCAGCACCGGGCGCTCGCTGGCCTGCGTTGGTTCATAGATATGGGTAAACCCGTGCAGTGTATGTCTGGTAGACAACGATTGTTCTCCTGAAATAGAAAGGGATGGAAGAGAGAGGGGCTATCCTCTCCCTTGAAAAGCAACATCCGATCAGGATGCGCTGGTTTTCTCCCGCTGTTCCTTGCTCTGCGTCTCTTCCTTGTGGGCTGGTTCAGGAAGAGTCCTTTGCAGCCGCCGAATCTCTTGCTCAAAGATGCGGCGCACAATCGCGACCGTACAGGCATAGGTTGAGTCCATGCCAAAGTAGGAGAGACTGCCTGCGCCCAGATTCTTGCCACGCGTATAGGGCGTGTCTGAGGCGTAGTGCAGGATACCCAGTTCATAAGGCAAACTGGCAAAGTTGATATTCTCGCCAATCGGGTAGCGGGTCAGGTATTGATCCTCGTAGATGGCGTTCAGGTAGGGGCCGCTTTCCATCTCGACGACCGTGTAATTGGCCTGATAGTAGAAGTCGAGATACTGGCGATTTTGCAGGAATGTTCCTTTTGCCGAAACGGCCTTCTGATTGTCCAGCACCGAGCCATAGATCAGATAGGGCTGCACATCGCTGGCATTGAAGCGGTTGTCCAGCCAGTAGACGTTCTGACTATGCTCATCCAGCACGACATTGGAGATCATCACATCGCCGATGCTGCCATTGAGCGTTGCGGCTTTCCCCAGAATATAGATGCCTCGAATCTGGGTCGTATTCTCCATGATCTCGCGCATCATGCGGTAGGCGGCCATCCCGAGCGGATAATCAATATTGAGAATGATCGCTCGACTCTCGGCCAACAGGTTCATATGAGGCATGCGGCAGCGCGGGTCAATCTCGAATGGCTGGAGCTTTGCCAGCTCGAAGATCTGGGCATCGATTTCCAGCCCATGCCGTGCGTTGACACGCCAGATGCCGCGTTCCTGCTCCTGCTGCTCGCGCTGCTTCAGGAACTCCTGGCCCTGCGGCGTGCGCCCCCACTCGCGAGCCACGAAGTAGAGGAAGTTATGCCAGTTGCCCGGCACGATGCCTTCTTGTAGCTTGCGGCATTCTTCAGTGAGGTAGCGATCCGGCCCCTTAAGCGCGAACTGGGTAAGCTCTTCTTCTCGTTCAATGATGCTGCCAGAGACCAGATTGACCAGACTATGTGTGTTACTGGAAACAAAGTAGATCGGGCGATCGTTGAGCTGGAGCTTGTCGAGCACTGCTTCCACCGGTGCCCACCACTGACGCGTTGCCCGCACATAGCCAACGTGCGAGCCACCAAGCATACGCATACGGAAGCTTTTGCGCTGGTGGCCAATCATCAGCAGGTTGTGCCAGAGTTGATCACCCCAGATCACCTCAAGCCGTTGCCAGTCATCCCGGGCAATGTGCAGCCGCTCGCTGACCACCTTGCTGATCTCGGTAAAGACGGGAGAACTTCGATCCATTCGTGTCTCAAGCAGCTTCATCGTGGTTGGATCTTCGTTGAGCAGATAATAGATCTTGTTCCACTCAATCTGGAAAGCAACCAGAATCGGCACAATGTCATCTGTATCGCTGACGCTAGCAACATAGACGGCCAGCGTTTCTTTTCCATCATAGAACCACTTGCGGCGGCGGGCTGGCGCGGTCACGGCTTCCCATTGGTCCACATGGTAGCCCTGGTTCAGAAAGACCGTCTCGGATTGCCCGAGCAACACCAGATTACAGTGCAGGATGGCAGAGGGAAGCCGCAGCACACTATAGATGAAGGCTGACATATCGGGCTTGGCCGAGCGCGCGTCGGGATGCAGGCTCGAATCGATGTTATAGTGTGCCTGAACCAGCGCCTTTAAATTGATCTCTCCGGAACTGCGCAACAGGGTATTGTAGGTACGAATATACATCTCGACATCTCTGGTTCCGGCCTCATGATAGCCTTCTCCATGCTCAATCGAGGGAATAATACTCGTTCCTCGGCGCTGGCTATCTGTTTCCAGCAAAACTTCATCAACGCGTTCGTTTTCTTCAAATGGCGGCTGATATGGCGTTGCAGCTTCCACTGGCCGCCTGTATGTATGTTTGTTTCGGCTATTATTGTTCTTTTGTTGACGTACCATAGACGTTCTCTTTTCTTTCGGGGAAATGCTTCGCTTTTTTTCGTATTCCTGCTATTATACTCAACATGAAAACTGCTCTTCTGTTTGCTTCTGGCGAAGAGTCGACTTTCTTATAGAACGAAGGAGGGCCAGAAAACGGATCATGTAGCTACGACATGAACATAAACTCAGCACTCATCTGTGAGGGTTAGACGACGACCGTAAAAGATATTGGTTTATTGTAGCATGCGGTCTTACCCTTTTTCAAATAGTGTTTGCTTGTTAGTGGAGAGTGAAGGAGGCGTTATGGACATTGTGAAAAAACTCCTGGCATTACCGTTCATGCATCTGTTGATCGAGCTCGGTCTGTTCTTCGTGCTGTCATTGCTGCTGTCTTTGGGGTTGCTCTTTGTAGAGGTTCCGCGTGGCTGGCAGGATGTCATTCTCTATGCGATCTCGGCACTGGCCGGGGTCATTACCTTGCTGCTTGCGCAACGCTGGCCCGAGCGTCTTCCCTCGGTGGAGGGTGTGGGGTTGTCCCCGCGACATGCGTTACGCGATAGTGCGCTTGGCCTTTTCTGGGGCTCGATCCTGGTGGCGGGAGTTCTGGGGTTGCTGGCCTTGCCGGGCTGGTATCGGGTAACGGGCATGATCGCGCCGGGGCAGATCCCCGCTTTCCTGCTCCACGGTCTGCTGCTCTTTCTGGCCGGAGCAATCTATGAAGAGGCCTTCTTTCGTGGTATCATCTTTCGACTTCTTGAACGGATCGTCGGGTCCTGGGGGGCAGTGGTGCTCAGCGCGGCACTGTTTGGGCTTGCGCATCTGTTAAACCCGCATGCTACCATTCTCAGCGCGCTGACGATCATGGTCGAAGCAGGTGTTACGTTCGCGGCCATTTACATGGTGACGCGCAGCCTCTGGGCCGTGACCGCTGCTCACTTTGGTTGGAACCTGATGCAGGGAACCATTCTGGGCGCGCCTGTCTCCGGAATCGCGTTTCCCGGTATCCTGCATGCAAGCCTGAGCGGTCCCGAGATCTGGACTGGTGGCAGCTTCGGCGTTGAGGGCAGCCTGATAACGCTCTGCCTCGGCGTGTTTCTCGCCGTCTACTTCTTGCGCCTTGCGCAGCGGAAAGGGCAGATCTATACCCCTGAGTGGATGCGCAAGCTCTTGCTCAAGCAGCAGATAGCCTAATGTTGCTCCTTTGGCTTGTAGAGCACGACGATATACTGATGCGCGATATTCGGGATGTAGGCAACAGGGTAGCCATACGGGCGTAACCGCGTTCCTACCTGATACCAGATGATCTCGCCTTTGGGGATAAAGCCATACCGTCTGGCTCTCCGGGCGAGATCTACATGTGTGAAGATATATTCTCCCCGCTGATAGGCGTTGCGCACAATCACGACCATGTACTTCTGTGGCTTGAGCAAGCGATAACACTCCGCGAAGACCTGCCCCATTGCATCCAGATAGGCTTCATAATCGGGAAGATTGGCGAGATCGGCGGGATGGTCGGAGCGCATATCATAATCGGTCCGCCGGTTGGCATGATTCGCGGCGTAGCGGGTGTTTGACATGGTTTGCTCAAGATGGATATTGTAGGGAGGATCAGTCGCGATAAAGTCAAAGGAAGCGGATTCCATGTCCTGCATTAGCTTCAGACAATCGCCACAAAGCATCTGTTGCGGTAGCAGGGTCCCCTCGCTCTCGGTAAGCACGTGTTGATAGATCTCTATCCATTTTGGGTTGATCTCAATTCCAATGGCTTGCCGTGGCTTTTTACAGATGGAGGCACCAATAAGCGTGCCGCCAACGCCCGCGAATGGGTCGAGCACTCGAGCGCCCGGCTTGGTGAAAAACTCGATTAACTGGCACATAAGCTGTGGAGGCTTATTTGCTCCGTGCTGCTTGCGTAGCTTATGTCCGTATGCTGACGGATAGGACGTGGTGTGGATGCTCTTCGTAAAATACAGCCATTCTGCTCCTGTTAGTTCATTGAGCGTATTACGCGCTGAAATATTGCTATTATCCACAATTTTGCTCCGCTATCCCTATTACTCACGGTATGTCATCCTTTTCCAGACCAGGCGGTGCATACATGTGAGTAATAGCTTTTCTTAAAAAGAACACTTTTGCTTCTGTAATTATGCTACCAAATGCCGCGAAAATACGTACATTATATATAGGAGGTGTTGCTAAAACGTTGGGTCTCCCCATGCCCAACGTTTCCCCCTGGTAACACCTTCTATGCCTTACTTCCTTTTATGCGTTCCAGAGTAATATATCCTCGTTCCCGGGGAGTGCTGTGTGCTGCTGCTCTGCTCCTGATCTCCTCCATTCGCAGTATACAGCTTTGTTCAATAATAACTTTTGGATGATCTCATTGTAATCAGCTTGCGAAAAGTGCCCGAAGTGCGAGAGGCAAAGCTGTTGCCGCAGATCAGGCCAGCGGCGCACACGTTGCCCTCGACCCAGATGGAGCGTCTCTTCATAGAGCTGTTGCAGGGCGGTTGCCCGCCGTTCCTGCTCCTGAGCAAGAAACCATTCTTCCCCGAGAACTCCCCGACAGCTCTCCCTGTACAGGTGCTGCCGATAGAAGCTAATCGCGTCATTCATACAGAGCAGGCTATCCTGGCGGCGCGTGGCAAACAGGAGCGTATAGGGTTGTGCCGCAACATGCGCCGGACCGACCTGCATCAGGACCGGAATGCGCTGAATTGGGAAGGAAAAGTGACGTTTCATCACTGCCATAAAGAGCGTGAGAAAGCCTGAAACGGCCTTTGCGGGCGGCAGTGTTTTCCAGCGATCGCTGCGCAGAAGATCTTTCAACTGTGTCGCAACCTCGCTTGAATGCTGGGCTGTTTGCATCAGGGCCGTGACCTGTTGATGAGAAATCAGCAAGCAGAGCTCGGTGGGAGCTGTCCGCCTGAAGAGTGGTACAAGCTGTTCATAGCGAAAGAGGTTTGGACTCAGAGGGTTAAGGAGAAAGAGCGCTGGCGATTGCTCAAGCTGTTGCAGTATGGTTGTCGCTGCATTGGGCCAGGGGAGCTGAAAAAGAGTGCTTTTGCCAGAAAGAGTCAGGGGTTGAGCGGTATGCTTCCGCTTGCCGGGAGCAAAAAGCAGGGCGGAGAACTGAAAAGATGCGTGTTCTTGCTTCAGGCTGTTTGTGAGCGAGAGAAAAGGCTGAAGCGCCGCGGGCTTGCCTGTCCCGTTGCACTGAGAGGACAGGGCACGCGTCTCAAGCCCCAGGGCATCAATCCAGTAGCAGCGGCGAAAGATACGTGTGGCGATCAGGGAGCGACAATAGGCCGGAAGATAGTGTTCTACCAGCCACTCTCGTACTGAGGACAGTACGTCCCATTCGGTGAGACGGCGCGTTCGGCGTGTCACCGTTCCGGTTCTGCTCTGTTCTTGTTCATTGTGATCGATATCGGCCCACAGGTTCATATTGCGCTCATTTTATCACAACCGGGTGAGGAGATTCCGGGAAAATGCGGGCAATTCTAAAATGCTCGTATAATTGCTTCTACCTATGATGAGAAAAAAAAGATCCCCCATCCATAACGAATGGGGGCATGAGGAACGGCCGTTAATGGGCGGCGGTTGCCAGTAGATCATCTTTATGGACGCGCATGTAGGTCACACTGATGAGCGAGACGATCAGCATCAGGGCCGAGAAGGTCATCAGGCCATAGAAGCCCTGCCAGTCGACAAAGATGCTGCCAATACCCTGGCCGAGTGCCTGGCCGATACCCAGCACGACAGAGTACAGGCCCATGACCGCGCCACGTTTGCCAGGCATGCTTTCAGCAATGGCGTTCATCTGAGAGAGCGCTACCGGCGTAAAGCCAGCCAGCAGCAGCAGACCAACCACCGCAAGCACCAGCATCGAGATGGCAAACGGCAGTATCCCGGCAGGCAGGCTCTCCATCGTGCCACTCAGGCTATTGACGATCGAGAGGGAGGCAATCAGCAGGGCCAGCCCGGAGAGACCGATATACATCACGGTTGAGCGACGCATGCGCGGGACAATAAACATCCACAGGCCCATTCCTATCAGGAAGAAGAGCGCGAACAGTCCCACCCACATCGTCGATGCCATGCGATCGAAGCCGCCGTAGAAGAGCTGTCCCGGATGACGTGCACTGGCGGCGGGCTCTGGATAGGTCATAATCAGCAGAATCTGGTTCGGGAGTGCGCCAATCAAGGCGTTCACGGCGAACCATGCCGGGATAAAGGTGAAGATGCGGCGATGGCGGATCATCGCGAACCCTTCCCAGATCGAAGGGTGAGACGCTGTCTGCTGCTCACCGATGTGATGGCTCTCTTTTATGCCGAAGAAGGACACAGCGACGATGGTCAAGTAGAGCGCAAGCACGATCAGGAAGCCCGTCGTCCCGGCCATTTTGCTGATTGCCCCACCAAGCGGGATTGCTAGCGCCAGTCCGGCCACCGTGACGACCTCAAAAGCGGTATTTACTTTCGCGCGCAGCTTCTCAGAACCAATCGTCACATCTGTGAAATAGCCGAGCGTGCCGGGCACATTCATGCCAGTGGTGGCACCTTCGAGCAGACGCCCAACCAGAATGACGCCGAGCAGGATCAACAGATGCAGATTGAACTGATCCGCGTTCGGGCTCGGGTAGATGCGCGAGATGGTGAAGAAGCCGAAGACAGCAATAGCTGCCGGAAGCGGACCAAAGACCAGGAAGGGACGGCGGCCAAAGCGGTCTGAAAGGCTGCCGATGATGGGAGAGAGAAACAGTTCAGTCAGGTAGTAGGATTCAAGAACAAGGGTGACCAGGAAGGCCGATTCAAAATGCTCTCCCAGGTAGAAGGTCAGAATAATAAAGCTCACACGCCCGGCGACACGAAGCAGCAGGGTCGACAAAATGATGACCGCCAGGGATGAGATACTGAGTTTTGGTGTGGTTTCAGGCTTTTTTACGAGCTCCCTTGGAGGACTCTGTTCATGTGAATTGGTATTTGTAATCATGCAGGCGTAGCTTTCCAATCATGAGTAAAGAATAGGAACAGAAAAACTTCTACCATGTTTATTTAAGGAAAAAAGGAACGCCGCGCCGTAATCCATGCCAGAGATGCGATAACAGGAAACAGGGCAATGGTCGGCCACGTGTGCCCCGAAAAAGCACTTACTCTTCAGAAGAGTATACGTGTCATGTGTCGAAAAAGTTTGTCAAAAGTGTCGCGATCCTGTCTCAATTGTGTATGCTTCCCCAGTATACAGAATTGTGCGTGAACTGTGATGGGTCTGGAGACGGATCATCGGGTAGTCTCCAGATGGGTTATTGCTTTTCAGCAAGTGAAAAGAGCGTCACCTGAAGATGCCAGAAGGCGTAAAGGTATTTCTCCCTGTATCATGGTAACGTGGAAAGGCAAGAAAAATCAAAGGTGGTGGCCCTTTCTGGGGGATGAAAAGGCAATTTGACACTCCCCCTTGACTATACTACAATAGACACTGAGGAAGTGTATTTTTGACACTAGCTCGTACATGTCGATGTGTGTATAGGGCGTATTATTACGGAATAAAAAAGGAATCCCGTCTTATGGGAACACCACTCCCCATTTTTATAATGGTTACGCTGGCTGTACTCTTCGGCATCCTGGTAATGGTTGTCTCAAGCATTCTGGGACCGAAAAAACCGACACCGGCAAAGCTAGCGCCATACGAATGCGGTATCCAGGAGGTTACGCCGCCAAAGCGACGCTTCCCTGTCAAATATTTGTTGACAGGTATGCTCTTTATCGCGTTTGACATTGAGATAGTCTCGTTTTATCCGCTCGCCGTCCTGATGAATAAGCTGGAAGTGTTCGGGCTTATCGAATTACTGGTCTTTCTGGCAGTTCTGGCGGTGGGCTACATTTTTGTTTGGCGGAAAGGGGCTTTTACATGGGAGTAAAGAATCCCTGGGAGCCAGTACAGACGTATTCCAATACGCAGACGCCGCGCTTGCGCAAAGAGTTGAACGTCCATAACAAGGATGGCAGCTTCGGCATTCTGACCACTCAGGTAAGCAAACTGATTGATTGGGGCCGTAGCTCTTCTCTGTGGCCCGCGCTATTTGGTCTGGCTTGTTGTGCTATTGAAATGATGTCCACGACTGGAAGTCGTTTCGACCTTGCTCGCTTTGGAGCCGAGGTGTACCGTGCTTCACCGCGTCAGGCTGATCTGATGATTGTTGCCGGGCGCTGCTCGGTGAAGATGGCTCCTGTGCTGCGGCAGATTTATGACCAGATGCCCCATCCGAAATGGGTTATTTCGATGGGGGCATGCGCCTCCTGTGGTGGCGTCTTTAATAATTATGCAATCGTACAGGGTGTAGATAAAATTGTTCCTGTTGATGTCTATGTCCCTGGCTGTCCCCCGACGCCTGATATGTTGCTGTTTGGCTTTACCGAATTGCAACGCAAGATCCGTGAAGGTATCCCCAATCCACCTGATCCACTCGAAGCCAGCGGCCTCAAGCTGGTGGGTCCCGTGGGTGAGGACCAGTAGAAGCCGGGTGAACAGGACACCCACAAGAACAACCACGAAGAGTTTCGGGCCAAGCGTTGGAGGAGAGAGAAAAGCCCGCACCTGAGCGAAACATGCCTGCTGGTTGGCGCAAACCACAGAGGGGGAAACAGGTTTTACCCCCTCTTTCTGGCGTTTAGGCGGGTTTTTCAGGGACCAAACGACGTCACTGGCCTGCTCGGGCTTTTTATGTTTTAGTGTAGGGATGTAGATATATGGTCATAACAGCAGCTTCGACAGTGGATGTGGTACGGGAAACGTTCCCGCAAGCTGTGGTTGAGATCGTCGAATCCAATGGCGAACAGACGATTGTGCTCAAACCAGAATATCTTCTGACCGTTTGCGCGCATCTGCGCGACAAGCTGGGCTATGATTTTCTGGAGACCGTTACCGCTCTCGACTGGCTTGAGCGTGTACCACGTTACGATGTTGTATACCACGTGTTGTCGTATTCAAACCGCTGCTTCATCCGCTTGAAAGTACGCGTTGGTGAGCGCGGTGAAGAGTACCCTGTTGTTCCAAGCGTCGTGCGCATCTGGCCCGCCGCCAACTGGTATGAGCGCGAGGTCTATGATATGTTCGGGATCAAGTTCAGCAACCATCCCGACCTGCGACGTATCCTTATGCCGCCCGATTGGACAACACACCCGTTGCGGAAAGATTATCCCCTTTCCGGCTTTGATCTCCCTGAGCCCCACTGGGGTGGGCAGGTTCCTTATGACGTTGATCCCGGTGTGGGCTCCTATTATGAACAGTCGCTTCGTAGTGCAGAGGGCCGCCAGGTAGATGATCCTCGTCGTGTGCTGAATCCCAATCAGGAACCGGGAACGCTTCCACAATCGAACGAAGAGACGCTTTAAACGGTTATCTGCAAGAGGATGTCTATGCAGCAGAAAGAAAAGTTGAGTATCCCGGCAGGAACGTCCTATTCCCTTGAAGAGGGATCGCCTCTGGTCGATGGGCGCCATGACGATACTATGACGATCAATATGGGACCGCAGCACCCGAGCACTCACGGTGTGTTGCGCCTGATCCTGACCATCGATGGCGAGACCATTGTGAAGGCTGTTCCTGATATTGGTTTTCTGCATACCGGGATTGAGAAAACCGCCGAGTCCAAGTCGTATCATCAGGCGCTGGTGCTGACAGACCGTATGGAGTATCTGTCTCCACTCTGCAATAACCTGGCTTACAGTCTTTCGGTTGAACGGCTGCTCGGCATTGAAGATCAAATCAATGAGAAGATCAAGCATGCTCGTGTGGTGTTGGCCGAATTGCAACGTATCGCCAGCCACTTGATCTGGCTTGGCACCTCGGCTCTCGACCTGGGCGCACAGAGTATGTTCCTGTACTGCTTCCGCGAGCGTGAAGTCATCCTGGACATCTTTGAGATGGTCTCAGGCGTTCGCATGATGACCAGCTACATTTGTCCCGGAGGCTTGCAGGCCGAGCTCCCTCCTGGCTTCGATCAGAAGGTGCGCGATTTTCTGGACTACTTCCCGGAGCGCTTGCATGAGTATCATGACCTGCTGTCCAACAACCAGCTCTTCCTTGATCGCACCAAAGATGTCTGTAAGATTACCAGAGAACAGGCGATTGCCTATGGTGCGACCGGCCCGGTGTTGCGCGGCAGTGGCGTGGTCTGGGATATTCGCAAGGTCTTCCCCTATTCAGGGTATGAGAAGTTTGAGTTTGATATCCCGGTTGGCTCAAATGGCGATGTCTATGATCGCTATCTGGTGCGTATGCTTGAGATGGAAGAGAGCATGAAAATCATACGCCAGGCGCTCGATGGCATGCCAACTGGCCCTTATCGCGTGCTTGACCGCAAGGTCGCGCCGCCGCCGAAATGGCAGATTACCGGCAATATGGAGGCGCTGATCCATCATTTCAAGCTGTTTACGGAAGGATATCGTCCACCGAAGGGAGAAGCCTTTGTTCGTACCGAGGCTCCGAAGGGCGAGCTTGCAATCTATATGGTAAGCGACGGCAGCCCCAAACCGTACCGTATGCATGTACGCGCTCCTTCCTTTGGCAATTTGCAGGTGCTTCCAGTGATGATTGAGGGAAGCCTGCTCTCAGATGTCATTGCTGCTATTGGTAGCGTTGATCTTATGCTCGGGGAGGTTGACCGATGATTTCAGAACAGGCCAAACAGCGCATGCGTGAGCTGGCGAAGCGCTATCCGGCTGCCCGTTCGGCGGTGTTGCCCGCGCTCTATATCGCACAGGAAGAAGAAGGCTATATTACCCGTGAGGGCATCGATGCGGTCGCCGATGTGATCGGTATTACGCCCGATGATGTGGAGAGCGTTGCGACATTCTACACCATGTATCATAAGCAGCCTCCCGGCAAGAAGGTGATCAAGGTCTGTACCAGCATCTCCTGCTATCTGCGCGGCTGCGATAAGCTCATGCAGCATCTGGAACAGCGACTCGGGATCAAGGCGGGCGAGACGACTCCTGATGGGAACTATACCTTGCAGGGGGTGGAATGTCTGGCGTCCTGTGGTACCGCTCCTGTGTTGCAGGTCAATGGCGAGTTCGTGGAAAATGTCTCGCTCCATGATGCTGATGCATTGCTGGATGAACTGGACAAAGAGTTAAAGGCAAAAAAATATGAGCCCAGAACCGAAGCCCGGTTGTAGGGGAGGAACCCGATAGCATGCCAGAGATGGAAAAATTTCTAACGAAACATATTGATGTTCCCGGCATTGATACGCTGGACGTCTATCGCCAGTATGGCGGATATGAGGCGCTGGCGAAGGCACTGCGTGAGTATCAGCCCGACCAACTGATCGAAGAGGTGAAGAAGTCGGGGCTGCGGGGGCGTGGTGGTGCGGGGTTCCCTACCGGCATGAAGTGGAGCTTTCTGGCCAAGAACGATAAACCGCGCTACCTCTGCTGTAATTGCGATGAGAGTGAGCCGGGCACGTTCAAAGACCGGATGCTGATGGAGAAGATCCCGCATTTGCTCGTGGAAGGCGTGCTGATTACCAGCTATGCCTGTCGCATTTCGACTGCATTTATCTACATTCGCGGTGAACTGGCCCTGGCCGCCCGCCAGGTCGAGAGAGCCGTCAAAGAAGCCTATGAGGCCGGCCTGATCGGTAAGAATATTCTGGGTTCTGACTTCAGCGTGGATATCATTGTGCATCGGGGCGCCGGTGCCTATATCTGCGGTGAGGAGAGCGCTTTGATGGAGTCACTGGAAGGGAAGCGCGGATATCCTCGCCTCAAGCCGCCTTTCCCGGCTGCGGTTGGCCTCTATGGTGGCCCGACCGTGATCAATAACTGCGAAACTCTCTGTACGGTTCCTGCCATTATCCGTCATGGAGCCGACTACTATGCATCCTTTGGCACGGAGAAGAGTAAAGGAACGCGTATCTTCTGTCTCAGTGGTCATGTGAAGAAGCCCGGTAACTATGAGCTGCCGCTTGGTATTCCTATGCGCACCCTGATCTATGATGAGCAGTACGGGGGCGGTGTCCTGGGAGACAAAGCGGTAAAGGCCATTATCCCTGGTGGCTCGTCGACCTTCTTCCTGGGACCTGATAAGCTGGACACTCCGCTCGATTACGAGTCGATTGCCGCGGCTGGCTCAATGCTTGGCTCGGGCGGCGTCATCGTGCTGAACGAAGATACCTGTATTGTCGGGGCTATTTTGCGTGCGGTTGAGTTCTATCGCGATGAGTCCTGTGGCAAGTGTACGCCCTGTCGCGAGGGAACATTCTGGCTCACGCAGATTCTGGAACGCCTGGAACATGGCGAGGGCAAGATGAAGGATATCGATTTGCTGACAGATATCTGTAGCAACATCAGTGGCAAGTCCTTCTGTCCGCTCGGTGACGCGGCGACCAGTTTGATTACCAGTGGTGTGCGTCTCTTCCGCGAAGAGTTTGAGTATCATGTCAAACACGGACACTGTATGGTAAGCAGTCAGCCCGCGCTGGTATAAAACCTGAAACGTATGCTCGTTTGACATCTTACGGCGAAGAAGCCGCCTGAACAGGTAGAAGTACATTATGTCAGAAGAGAAGAAAGACGAACTCGTACACCTTACCATTGATGGCATTCCCGTTGAGGTGCCTCCTGGTACGCTGGTGTGGGCTGCGGCTCAGAAGGCTGGCATCGAGATCCCGATTTATTGCTATCATCCCAAGATGCCGCCGCTGGGTGCATGCCGTATGTGCTTTGTCGAAGTTGAGGGAATGCCCAAACCTCCACAGACCGCCTGTACAACACCGGTCAGTGAGGGTATGGTTGTTCATACAAAGACAGAGAAAGTGCAGAAGGCGCGCCGTGGCACGTTGGAATTCCTGTTGATTAACCACCCGCTGGACTGCCCGATCTGTGATAAGGCAGGCGAGTGCGATTTGCAGGATTTCACTTTGCGTCATGGCCCGGGGAGCACGCGCTTTGATCTGCATAAGCGCCATTATCCCAAGCCGATTCCTGTCAGCAAGGACATCAATCTTGACCGCGAGCGCTGCGTGCTCTGTCAACGCTGTACGCGCTTCAGTTCAGAGATCTCGATGGACAATGGCCTCGTAATGGTCAAACGAGGCTACCGTACAGAGGTCGGTACGGCCCCTGGACATGCCTTCGATTCGATCTTCTCGGGCAACACAGTTGAGATGTGCCCGGTTGGGGCGCTGACCGCGACCAGCTATCGCTTTAAGGCGCGGCCCTGGGAATTGAAGCGTATTCCAAGTGTCTGTAACAATTGCAGCGTAGGGTGTAATGCCCGCGTTGATGTGCGTGTTGACCGCGTGACTCGCCTGTATTCGCGCAACAACGACGCGATTGATGATGGCTGGCTGTGTAACCGTGGTCGTTGGGGGTTTGAGTTTATCAATAACCCGCAGCGCCTGCGCACGCCGCTGATCCGACGCAATGGCCAACTGACCCCGACCTCCTGGGAAGATGCGCTGCTCTATATCGCACAACGCTTTAAAGAGATCGGCGATGCGCATGGCGCGAAGGCAATCGGTGGCATTGGCTCAACGCGAACCACAAACGAAGAAAATTATCTTTTCCAGAAGCTGCTGCGTGAGGTTGTGGGTACCCCGAACGTCGATCACCATCACGGCTATTTCCTGGGTCCCCGTGATCGTTTGACCGGGCGTCCCTGGATGATGACCAATAGTATCGCTGATATGGAAAAGGCGTCGCACATTATCCTGGTAGCCTCCGATCCATACCAGCGTCAGCCGATTCTCAATCTGCGCCTCAAGAAGGCGATGCGGAACGGCACGCGCATTATCATTATCAACGATCAGCCGACCGAGATGGATCGCTTCGAGAAGAACGAGCTCTATGCGGTCACGAAGATTACAATCCCTGAGAAGAGTGCTGGCCTGGCCGCCAAGCTGCTACTGAAATATGCTGTGCAGCACGGAGCCGTGAAGGTTGAGGGCTATGAAGATGTCCCGAGCCAGCTTCTACGCGAGTCCTCGCAGTTGGAAGAGGCGGAACGCTCTTTCGGCGAGGAAGCTGTCAAGCGCTTACAGGCGACAGCGAGCGAGCTGGTTGATGCCCGAGCTGCGATCGTGCTGTACGACGAGATGGCAACGCTGGAGGAGGGCGCGGAGAATCTAGCAACCGACCTACAGGCGCTGGCTTTCCTGACCGGCAATATCGATAAGCCCGGTGCTGGGGTGGGCCCGCTCTTTGAGGATGCGAACTCGCTTGGCGCCCGCGATATGGGCGTATTGCCTGATGCGCTGCCCGGCTATCAGCTCGCCCCTGAAATCGGTATGACCTACTCGGAGATGCTGAATGGCACTGGCCTGAAAGCGCTCTATGTAATGGGTGCGAATCCACTGCGCCATGTGGATGCGCTGCCACAGAGCCTGGAATTTCTGGTTGTGCAGGATATCGAGCTGACCGAGACGGTAAAGCAGGCTGATGTGGTGCTGCCGGCGGTCACGTTTGCCGAGAAGGATGGCACTATGACCAATGTCGATCACCATGTGCAGGTGATTCGCAAGGCGCTGCGTCCGCTGCCGGGGGCAAAGGCTGACTGGGAGATCTTACAGGCGGTCGCGCACAAACTGGGGGCGCAGTGGAACTACACCGGCCCGCGTGAGATCTTCCGGGAGATCGCCGATAGCAACCCGTTCTATCTCGGCCTGACCTATGAAGAGCTGGGCATGCAGGGACTGCGCACGCAGGAAAAGGAGGCTGCTCATGCTTGATTTCCTGAACAATGAAATCGTGGCCTCGGTCATTAAAAGCATCATCCTGATCTTTATCCTGCTGACCATCTTTGCCTACATGACGCTGATCGAGCGTGTGGTGCTGGCACGCATGCAGGGGCGCCTGGGGCCGAACCGCGCTGGCCCCTTCGGTATGTTCCAACCGCTGGCAGACGCGATCAAGATGGCGTTTAAGGAACAGTTGGTGCCAGCTCAGGCGAAGAAGTTCATCTATATGCTGGCTCCGGTGATCTCGATTGTGGTGGCGCTGTCGGCTTTTGCAGTGATCCCTATCGGCATGCCCTGGAGTGGTGATGTCAGCAAGCGGGGGCCCTGGGACCCCTTTATCGGCGATGTCAATATTGGCCTGCTCTGGCTGCTTGCCATGTCGTCGTTAGCTGTCTATGGCATTGTGCTCGGCGGTTGGTCGTCGGGAAACCGCTACTCGCTGCTTGGCGCATTGCGCAGTGCAGCACAGATGGTCTCCTATGAGACCAGCATGGGGCTTGCGCTGGGTGGCATTCTGATGTTCTCTGGAACGCTGAGCATGGTCGGTATTGTGCAGATGCAGCGTGATATGGGCATCTGGTTTGTGGTAGCGCAGCCGCTTGGCTTTGTGATCTATGCCATTGCGGGTGTTGCCGAGGTGAACCGTGCCCCGTTTGACCTGCCAGAGGCGGAGCAAGAGCTGACCGCTGGATATCTGACCGAGTATGCGGGGCTGCGTTGGAGCCTCTATCAGATGTCCGAATACATCAACATGATCACAGTCAGCGCTGTGGCATCAACCCTGTTCTTTGGTGGTTGGAGCTTCTTCGGATTGGAAAACATTGCGCCCATTCTTTCGGTGGTGTTTTTCGTTATCAAAGTCGCTTTCTTCCTGTTCATTTTCATGTGGCTGCGTGCAACTCTGCCGCGTATTCGCTATGACCGCCTGATGATGTTTGGCTGGCAGTTTCTGTTACCGCTGGCCGCGTTAAATGCGGTGATTACGGCGACAACGGTTGCACTTCATCTGCCCTGGTTTGTCAGTGGTATTGCCGGATTGCTGGTGATTGTTGTTGTGCTGTTCCTGGTGCGCCGATATGAGGTTATCAAAGGGCTGCGCTTTGAGGAGGATAGCAAGAAAGGCAAGTTGGTACTGCCTGCGACCGTGCGCCTGGTGAAGTTTGAGGCCTCTGCACCCTCGAATGGCTCCACTGAGAAAGACACAACACCTGTGCAGGTATAGCGTCACGTCGCACCTTGTTCCGTGTGAAGTGGATCGCGTGATATGAAAGCATGAAAGACACCGTCCGAGCCATCACTCTGCCTGTTTCCGGGGGTATCAAAGGTTGCAAGCAGGGGCGGCTCGGACCGCGTGATAGGAGCATCTACAATGTCAATGGAAATTCTCAAGGGGATGGCAACAACCCTCAAAAATATGGTGCGTAAGCCTACCACCGTTTCGTATCCAGAGGTAGAGCGTGAACTGCCGGCGCGTTTCCGTGGTCGTCATGTGCTCCATCGCTATGAGAATGGGCTTGAGCGCTGTGTTGGCTGTTATCTGTGTGCTGGTGCCTGCCCGGCAGATGCCATCTATATTGAGGCGGCGGAGAATACCGAGGAACAACGCGTCTCTCCGGGTGAGCGCTATGCCCGGGTGTTCGATGTGAATATGCTGCGCTGTATCTTCTGCGGGTACTGTCAGGCGGCCTGCCCGACCGGCGCCATTACCCTGGAAAAAGAATATAAGCTGGCTTCGTATTACCCGGAAGATATGATCTATCATAAGGAACAGTTGCTTGAGCCAGTCGGACAGTCAACGATCGGCTCCGCTGCCGTGTGGGCTGATCCCGCACCGCCAGAGGCAGAAGAGCAGCCTGTTCCTCAGGCAAATCTGGTCTTTGATGGTGCACAGGCCAGTGCGGCAGCGGTCGGTATGGGAAACCTGAAAGCCGAGCGCCCTGTCCTGCTAGAAGACGAGGAGCAAGACGCCGACAGACGGACGCTGTAAGTGAGGGCTGGCACGGTATCGGGCTGCGGTAGCGTGTCAGCGTTTGGTTCGGCTTCGATTCGATGAGGAATTCGTTATGACACCTGATATAGCAAATATGTTGGCGTTCGGCGTGCTGGCGCTTGCCAGCATTGCTTCTGCCATAGGAGTTATCGCTTTTAAGAACGCGGTACACAGCGCGCTCAGCCTGATTCTCACGCTGTTCTTTGTGGCGATGTTCTATCTCCAGCTCGGGGCGATGTTTATTGCCGTGGTGCAGATTCTCATTTATGCCGGTGCGATCATGGTTCTCTTCCTCTTTGTAGTGACAATGCTCTCACCGGACACACAAGAGATGGAGAAGAATCGTCTTTCCTGGCAGCGGTATGCAGGTATTCTGCTTGGCATCGTTCTGGTGGGCGCCTTGAGTTACCTGATCTACTCACAGGTCTCATCGGGGAGCATCATGCAAACTCAGCATGAGAGTCTGCAACAGGTTGTGCAGAAGCAGGGAGATATCCAGGCTTTTGGTCTGGCGCTCTTTCATGGCTTTGCCTTCCCCTTTGAAGTGACCAGTTTGTTGATTGTTGTCGCGATCATTGGCGCTCTGGTCTTCGGGCGCAGGTCGTCGTAGGGAGGAATGCTGATGCCAGCAGTTGTCAATTTGCCGCCATTGTCGGCATATCTGGTGGTAAGCGCCGTCCTGTTCACCATTGGGGTGCTGGGTGTGATTATTCGGCGCAACCCGCTGATTGTCTTTATGTCGATTGAGTTGATGCTGAATGCCGTCAATCTCTCTTTTCTCGCTTTCTCACGTTTTCTTGACTCGGCAGATGGACAGATGTTTGTGTTTGTTGTGCTCACCGTCGCGGCAGCCGAGGTCGTGGTGGGACTGGCAATTATCGTCACCATCTTCCGCACGCGCCGCAACATCGATGTAGATGAGATGAATATGTTGCGCGGCTAAGAGAGGGAAGTATGCAGAATTTTGGTTTATGGATGTTGCTCCCTCCCCTGCTCGGTTTTATCATTCTGGGGTTGCTGGGCAAGGTATTCTCGCGGGCCGTGATCCAGACGGTGGCCTGGGCTGCCTGTGGCATCTCCTTTCTGGCTGCCGGGTTGAACTTTCTGGTGATGCTCGGCACCGCGCCAGATCAACGGGTGAGCGACGTCGTTCACTATACGTGGATGGCCTCTGGCCTCGCGTCCGAATTCAAGGTCGACTTCGGCATTCTCTATGATCCCCTGACGGCAGTAATGATGCTGGTGATCACCGGGGTTGGCCTGCTGATTCACATCTATTCCGCCGGGTACATGAAAGATGATCCCGGTTTCTGGCGTTTCTTCGCCTACCTGAACTTCTTTATTTTCTCAATGGCGCTGCTGGTCCTGGCGAACAACTTCCTGTTCCTGCTTGTCGGGTGGGGGTTGGTCGGTCTGGCATCGTTCTTGCTGATCGGTTTCTGGTATCAGCGTCCCGCGCCTGTCGCGGCGGCTCGCAAGGCATTCGTCATCAATATTATTGGTGACTTCGGCCTGATGATTGCGCTGTTCCTGATCTTCAGCAATTTCGGATCGCTGCAATATCAGGAGGTCTTCAGCCATACCGCGAAACTGGCAGCGGGTAGCACTACCGCTATCGTGATCTGTCTGCTGCTCTTTGTGGCCTGTGCGGCCAAGTCGGCGCAGTTGCCGCTCTATATGTGGTTGCCGGATGCAATGGAGGGCCCGACTCCGGTCAGTGCCCTGATCCATGCTGCGACGATGGTTACTGCCGGTGTCTATCTGGTGGCTCGCACGCATGTGCTGTTTGAACTGGCTCCCACTGCGCTACTGGTGGTTGGCATTATTGGTGGCCTGACCGCGCTGTTTGCCGCGACGATTGCCCTGGTCCAGCTGGATATCAAGCGGGTGCTGGCGTACTCCACAATCAGTCAGCTCGGCTACATGTTTATGGCCGAGAGTGTACATAACTATGGCGCGGGCATCTTCCACCTGATGACGCATGCCTTCTTTAAAGCGCTGCTCTTCCTGGGCGCGGGCGCGGTGATTATCGCGCTTGCTCATGAGCAGGATATGCGCAAGATGGGCGGCCTCTGGAAGCGGATGCCTATCACGGCCTGGACCTTCCTGATTGCGACATTGGCGATCAGTGGTGTGCCTCCGTTCGCTGGCTTCTGGAGTAAGGATGAGATTCTCAGCACGCTGTTCGCGCAGGCTATGTCGACCGGGAACGCGGTCTATTATGTGCTCTGGGGTCTTGCCCTGCTGACGGCTGCGCTGACGGCTTTCTATATGTTCCGCCTGTTCTTCATTGTCTTCACTGGAACGTATCGCGGCGAGCAGGCTGTGGTGCGTCGCCATGAAGAAGAAGAGGAGGAAGAGGAGGAGCCGGGGCACCACGCCACTCCTGTTCCGTACTATGAGATCAGAGAAGTGCCGGGTGTGATGTCGACGCCTTTGGTCCTGCTCGGTATTCTCTCGGTAGTTGGCGGCTTGATCGGTATGCCCTTCTGGTCTCCGTTCGGACAGTTCCTTGAGCCAATCTTCCACGGCGTTGAAGCTCCGCACCTCTCTGGAGGGATGGAATGGGTCTCTGTGATCCTGAGCCTGGTCGCGGCTGCCATTGGTTTTGGCGCGGCATGGTCCATCTATCGCAAGGGCTATGCGTACAGAGAGAAGCGGAACCCGTTCTATCAGTTGCTCTTCAACAAGTATTATGTTGATGAGCTTCTGGATGCAATCCTTGTGAAGCCGATTCTGGCTCTGGGTCGCGGTCTGACTACCGCGCTGGAAAACTTCACGCTGGAAGGCGTCAGCCGTGGTATTGCCGGGGTCTTCCGGGGAACCAGTTCAGGGCTGCGCACACTACAAACCGGCTACATGCGGAACTATGCGTTTATTATCCTGGTAGGTGTTGTGTTGATCATCCTGTACTACGTGGTGATGAGGGGGTAGAAGTCATATGTTTCAGATTGTACTTCCTTTGGTCGTCCTCCTCCCCATTGTAGGAGGGATTCTTACACTCTTCTTGCCGCAGGCCCGACATGGCCTGATCCGAGGCTTTGCGCTGGCTGTCTCTGGGCTGACCCTGCTTGGCAGCCTGGTCCTGGCGCTGGTATATGCACAGAAGACGGTGAGCCTGTTCAGTGAAGCAACCTATGGTATCAGTCTTCCCTGGATTCCGGCAATTGGTATTAACCTGACGCTGAATGTTGATGGTATCAGCGTTGTGTTGATTGTATTAACCGCATTGCTGGCTCTGGTCTGTATCGGTGCGTCCTATCGGCTGGAGACAAAGGTCAAGCATTACATGGCCTTTATGCTCCTGCTTGCGGGCGGCATTATTGGAGTCTTTGCCGCGTCGAATCTCTTCCTCTTCTACATCTTCTGGGAGTTGATGCTGATTCCGGCTTATTTCCTGGTGGGAAGTTGGGGAAGTGGACGCCGCGTGTATGCTGCGCTCAAGTTTGTGATCTTTACCTCAGTCGGTAGCTTGCTCATGCTGGCAGGAATCATCGCGCTTGGTGTGTTCTACCAGCGTTCGACTGGTTGTGCCTATACGCTCGATCTGGGAACGTTACTCAATGGTATCGTTGATCCGGCGACCGGTCAGGTATCCTGTAAGCTCTCGCTGGATCACACCGCACAAATCTGGCTTCTGCTTGCGTTTGCTGCTGCCTTTGCGGTAAAGATCCCGTTTGTGCCGTTCCATAACTGGCAGCCCGACACCTATAGCGCGGCTCCTGCTCCCGTGACCGCCCTGATCGCCGGTGCGATGTCGAAAGCTGGCGCGTACGGCTTCCTGCGCTTCTGCATTCCGTTGTTCCCGCTGGCTATCCAGGATCTGGCTCCGCTTTTCCGCACGCTGGCGGTAATCGGTATTCTCTACTGTGCGGTCCTGGCGCTGGTACAGGTTGATGTCAAGCGCCTGCTGGCCTATTCCAGTATCAGTCACCTGGGCGTGGTTATGCTTGGTATGTTTGCCTTTAATGCTCAGGGGGCCGAGGGCTCGGTGCTACAGATGGTAAACCACGGTATCACTACCGCTGCCCTCTTCCTGATCGCAGGCTTTATTGAGGAGCGCACCGGAACACGCAAACTGACCGATTTTGGTGGCATCGCAACAAAGGTTCCGGTACTGGCAACAGTCATGCTGATTGCGGCGCTCTCTTCTCTTGGCTTGCCCGGGCTCAACAGCTTTACCGGTGAGTTCCTGTCTCTGCTCGGGGCATTCCGTAACAATGTCTGGTTTGGTACTATTGCGACCATTGTGGTAGTCCCGGCAGCGTGGTATATGCTCCGCTTCTTCCAGGGTATGATGGTTGGACGCCTGCCCAAAGCGGGCCCGGTTGTCGCCCAGTTGCGGAAAGGGGCATTGCCTGATATTCGTCTGGGCGAGTTTGTGGTGATCTTACCATTACTGGCGTTGATCGTGTACATCGGCTTGCAGCCGAACTTTATTACAGCGTTGCTGCATTCGTCGGTGGCGAATACGATTCAGAATCTTGGCGTATTATTCGTGAAATAGGCCGCCGGGGTGCCTGTTCAATGTGGGCGGGCACCTCCTACTACGAGGTAGAGTTTGTTTATGACGTTCACATATACCGTCTCCGCTGCGGATTGGGGGCGAATAGCGCCAGTACTGGTCCTGGTAGGCATGGCACTCGTGGTTATGCTGGTGGATGTGGTGCTCCCGCATGCGGGAGGAAAGCGCACGAAGGATACCGGGCCGGAAAACTTTGTTGTTCTGCCTCTCCTGGCGTTCCTGGGAGTGCTTGGCGCTATTGCCGCTACCATTGTGCTTTTTGTCATGGGCGACCATCAACCCGCGTTTAACAACATGGTGGGTTCGGATTATGGGGCGCTCTATGCAAATCTGATTCTCTTGACTGCAAGTGGCCTGGGTATCTTACTTTCGCCCCAGTTCCTGAAGCGCTTGCAACTGGTTCATCAGGGTGAATACTATGCCCTGTTCCTGTTTGCGACTGTTGGCATGATGTTGCTGGCTTCGGCAACGAACTTTGTGACGGTCTTTCTGGGCATTGAGCTTCTTTCGCTGGCTCTGTATATTCTATGCGCCTTTGTGGCTCGCCGCAGGGCCTCGCAGGAGTCAGGCATGAAGTATTTCTTGCTCAGCTCGTTTGCCTCGGCCTTCCTGCTCTATGGGATCGCGTTGACCTATGGCTCGACGAATAGCACGTCGTTTCGGGGGGCCGCGGATGCGGTCTCGCTTGTAATGAAGGGTGGGAATGCTGCACCGGCTATGTTGCTGGTTGCGATGGCGCTGATGTCGGTCGGCTTTGCCTTTAAAGTGTCGGCTGTGCCGTTCCAGGCCTGGACGCCTGACGTATATCAGGGCGCTCCGGCTCCCGTGACCGCCTTTATGTCGGTGGGCACAAAAGCGGCCGCGTTGATTGCATTTGCCCGCGTCTTTGATGTGGTGCTGTTGCCGGCGCATGCGACGTGGATGCCCGTTATCTGGGCGATCGCGGTGCTAACGATGGTCGGCGGCAACATTATGGCGGTTGCGCAGAAGAACGTGAAGCGAATGCTTGCCTATTCAAGCGTTGCGCATGCTGGTTACCTGATGATCGGGATCGTTGTTGGCGGCGTCGACGGAATAGCCTCCATTCTCTTCTATCTGTTCTGCTATGCCTTTATCAACGTTGGCGCTTTTGGGGTCGTCTCGTTCCTTGAGAGATTGGACAACTCCGGCAGCGATGCAAGCGCTCTGCGTGGTCTCTGGCATAGACGCCCGGTGCTGGCTGGTCTGCTGGCCTTCTTCCTGCTATCGCTGGCCGGTTTTCCGCCGATGGCTGGCTTTGCTGGAAAATACTATCTGTTCTATACCGCTCTGGTCGGTGGGCATCCCGAACTGCTGATTATCGGCGTGCTGGCGAGCGTTTTTGGTATGTACTACTACCTGCGCTTTATCGCGACCATGTTTATGGAGGCACCAGAAAAAGAGGTTCAGCCCGCGGTGGCGCCTGCGGCCACGCCGGTGCGCCGTGCTTCCGGAAAACTGAGCACACCTTCACGGGGTGGCACTGCTGTTGCGGTGAAGCCCGCTGCTGAGAAAGAGGTGAAGGTTGAGTCCGGGGTGGTCGCTGAGGTCGTGGATGATGAGCCGAGGCACAATCTGAACTGGATGGCCTGGCTGTCTCTGGGACTGTCCGTTATTGGAGCGCTGGCGATGGGGACTGTGCTGCCTTTCTGGCTGGTTGATCTAGCCCGGCAAGCGGCAGAAGCAATGTTGAAGTGACAAAACTGGTTGCGGTTTTTGAGGGTCGGGAACGAGTACGTCCCGGCCCTCTTCCTTTGCCGCAGAGAGCGCTTCAGGAGACCCGGGTTACGGTTGGATGAGAGGTTTGCTGGTTCTGCTGGGAACGCTTACGATAGGCGAGATAATCATCAAGAATGCGCAGTGAATGCTTGCTCATCACCAGGCGCAATTCTTGCTCCGACATCCAGCAGGCGGATCCTTCAACGGTTGGATGTAGCCGCCCGCCAACTACCTCACCCGAGAAGACAAAACTATTGGTGCTCATGTTGGTCCAATGGTCGCTGACCAGCGAGTAGACATTGATACAATCCTCTGCCTGGATCTTCATGCCGGTCTCTTCTTCTCCCTCACGCTCTGCTGACTGCTGCGGTGTTTCGCGCCAGTTCATAAAGCCACCTGGGAAGACCACGCGATTCCCCGGGAGGCGAACGACCAGATAGCGATTGTTCTGTTCAACGACGACTGCTGCGCTCCCAAAGGGTGGAATTCGGTTGCCGGTGATGAGATTGATCAGATGAAAGAAAAGGCTGACACATTTTTTTAAGAGATCATAGAACATAGGTCTTTCTACTCGCTTTCCAATAGCTGTAACTGATTCAGAGCCGAAGAGTGCCCTGACACTTTCCCCTTGCTACTGCCTATTATCGTCGATGATTGTCATAACAGTATCATAGAGTTGTCGCAGAGCTGTCATAGATGAAAGTAAGCTGTATATACTTTTACTGATAGGGAAGCAAGAGGGACTCACTTTTGAGGATGGATGCATTATATTCCTCTAAGGAAAAAGGGGAGTGTCGATGACGAAGGTTCTCTCTTTGTCGACAATAAGAATGAGAGCATCCTATAGGAATGGGCTGTAACAGGCAATGAAAACTCAGCAATACAATTGCGTTTTTACTTCGGTTGAGGCGCACCTGGGCTATTGCAAGCGCCAGGTTAGATAGTGACTGGAAAATTGTGTTAAGATAGCTATGTGAATGAAGAAAAAGCATGGAGAATTGAATCTGGTATGAGGAAGCCACATATTACCCCTTACGGCTCGTGGAAGTCTCCCATCACAACTGATATGCTTGTATCGGAGACCATTAGAGTAAACGAGATCGCACTTGATGGACAGAATGTATACTGGATTGAGGGGAGACCGTCTGAAGGGGGCCGCAACGCTATTGTAAAGCGAAACGTTGACGGGTCACAGGTCGATGTCTTGCCTCTGCCGTTGAATGCTCGTACAATGGTTCACGAGTACGGTGGGGGAGATTACGCCGTCAGTCAGGATACGGTCTTTTTTGCGAACTTCAGTGATCAGCGGCTTTACCGCTTGCAACCGGGCGCGGAACCGGAGCCGATTACCCCTCCCGAACGGAAACGCTATGCAGATATGGTGGTCGATCAGCAGCGGCAACGCCTGATCTGTGTCTGTGAGGACCACACGCATTCTGATCATGATCCAGCAAACACGCTTGTCAGTGTGCCGCTTGATGGTAGTGGCAAGCTCTGCACGCTCGTGGCGGGGAATGATTTCTACTCCACGCCGCGTCTGAGCCCTGATGGCTCAAAACTCTGCTGGCTGACCTGGAATCATCCCAATATGCCCTGGGATGGCTGTGAACTCTGGGTTGGCTCTATTGATGCAAATGGCTATGTCAGCTATGCCGAGCATGTTGCAGGTGGCGAAAGCGAATCTATTTTCCAGCCGCAGTGGTCTCCTGATGGGGTTCTGTATTTTGTCTCTGATCGTTCGGGCTGGTGGAATATTTATCGCTTAAACGCTGACGGCACGATAGAGCCGATGCATGAGATGCAGGCTGAGTTTGGCTCTCCACAGTGGGTTTTTGGCATGTCTACCTATGGCTTCGCGTCTGCTCAGACCATTATCTGTCGCTATACAGAGGGCCAGGATAAGCTTGCCAGCCTGGATACCCGCACCAAAAAGTTTACCCCGATCCCTGTTCCTTATACCGTCATCTCAGACGTGCAGGTGACCCCAGAACACGTGTTTTTTATCGGGGCGTCTCCAAGCGAGTTCCGCTCGGTCGTAGCGCTGGATTTGCAAAGTAGGCAGACGACTGTGCTGAAGCGTTCCAGCACGCTCGCCCTTGATCCGGGCATCATCACCGAGCCGCAACTGATCGAGTTTCCGACCGAAAACGGCCAGACGGCCTATGGCTATTATTATCCGCCTCGCAATGCTGCATATGAGGCTCCAGAGGGCGAGCTTCCCCCGTTGCAGATCTGGAGTCATGGCGGACCGACCAGCCAATCGGTCGCGGTGCTGGATTTAAGTAAGCTCTACTGGACGAGTCGTGGTTTTGCCATTCTCGATGTCAACTATGGAGGCAGTACCGGCTATGGGCGGGCGTATCGTGAGCGGCTCAAGGGGCAGTGGGGCATTGTGGATATCGACGATTGTGTGAATGGAGCGCTCTATCTGGCGAATCAGGGCCTGGTTGATAAAGAGCGCCTGACGATTCGTGGGGGAAGTGCGGGCGGCTATACCACCCTGGGGGCGTTGACGTTCCGCGATGTCTTTAAGGCCGGTGCCAGCTTCTTCGGTGTCAGCGATATTATCGGGCTGGCCGAACACACCCATAAGTTTGAGTCACGCTATACTTTCGGTCTGGTTGGCCCGTATCCCGAGTGTGCTGATCTCTATCGTGAGCGCTCTCCGCTGAACCACGTTGAGCAGCTCTCCTGTCCAATGATTCTCTTCCAGGGCCTTGATGATAAGATCGTGACGCCCGATCAGTCACAAAAGATGGTTGAGGCACTGCGGGCCAGAAAGATTCCGGTTGCCTATATTGAGTTTGAAGGCGAAGGTCATGGCTTCCGGCGGGCCGACTCGATCAAGCGGGCGCAAGAGGCAGAACTGTACTTCTACGCAAAGGTGTTCGGCTTTGAGCTGGCCGAGCAGGTTGAGCCGGTAGAAATCGAAAATTTGCATAGTTGAGGACTCTGCTGCTGCGATATAATTGAGGTGAGGTCGAGAAGCGCTCTCTTGCGTCTGTGCAGGAGAGACGACATGTTCATTCTATCCCTCGGGCGTGAGGATCATCAGCCTCACGCTTGCTTTGTTCAACTTCATTGATGTGTTTGCATAAACAGGAAAGAGAGACAATAGCACGTGGCAGAACAGAAGATTGACTTTACACGTAGTGATGACCGTATTAACACGTTGCTTGAATATGTACAGGAGATCGTCGATCTGAGTTCTCTCGCCGCTCTGGCCGACTGGGACCAGCAGACCGCGATGCCCGATGGTGCCAACGAGGTCCGCGGTCATCAGATGGCAACTATGAGCGGCTTGGTGCATGATCGGCAGACCTCTCCGCAGCTTGGCGAGCTGCTCAAGAGCCTGGAGGATGTGGTTCATCAGCCTCAATACTCTGATGCTGATCGCGCTCTGGTCCGCGACACCCGCCGCGCGTATGATTTCGCTGTCAAACTGCCCCGCGAACTGGTGAAGGAGATGGAGATTGCGCGCGTTGATGCGTTCAATACCTGGGTGAAAGCGCGCGCGAATAATGATTTTGGTCTCTTTGCTCCCAAGCTGAAAAAGATTATCGAGTTCCAGCGTGAGGTGGCTGATCGCTGGGGCTACAAAGAGACGCGCTACGATGCCCTGCTTGATGCCTACGAGCCCGGGTTTACTGCGGCGAAGGTGTCGGCTCTCTTTGAGCCGGTACGCGATGTCAGCAAGACCATGCTCAAGCGCATTCAGCAGAGCGGCAACAAGGTCGATATGAGCTCCGTGAGTGGTCAGCGTTTCGATGTTGAGAAGCAGAAGGAGCTGTGCATCAAGGCCCTGAAGGCAATGGGCTATGATTTCAACCGGGGCGAACTGCGTGTCTCCGCACACCCATTTACCACCAGCTTTGGTTCTCCTTTTGATGTGCGTGTCACCACGCGCTATCAGGAAGATTATTTGCCGATGGGCCTGATGGGTGCGCTTCACGAGGGCGGCCATGCGGTCTATGAGCAAGGAGTGGCCCCGACCCTGGTACGTACGCCGCTGGCAAGTGGCGCGACGATGGGCGTTCATGAGTCGCAGTCCCGCCTGTGGGAGAACATTATTGGTCGCTCTACAGCGTTCTGGAAGGGACAGTTCGGCCTTGTACGCGAGTGCTTCCCCGAGCAGTTCCAGCAAGTGTCTGCGGAAACGTTTGCCCGCGCTTTGAACAACGTTGAGGCCAGCCTGATTCGTGTCGAGGCGGATGAGGTAACCTATAATCTGCATATTATCATCCGCTTTGAGATGGAGCGTGCAATGATGAATGAGGATGTCTCGGTAGAGTCGCTGCCCTCAATGTGGAATGCTAAATATCAGGATTATCTGGGTATTACTCCTGATAGCGATGCCAATGGTATTCTCCAGGATGTCCACTGGACCTCTGGCTTTGGCTACTTCCCGAGCTATACCTTTGGCAATCTCTATAGCGCCCAGATCTATAACACGCTGCGCAAGGCATATCCTGATTTTGATGAGCGCCTGGCTGGCGGTGATGTCTCCTTCGTGCTGAACTGGCTGCGCGAGAACCTCTATGCCTACGGCACGATCTATCAGCCAGAAGAGCTGATTCAGCGCGTTACCGGAGAAGCGCCCAACCCACAGTATCTTGTTGATTACCTGACCAACAAGTTTTCACAGATCTATAACCTCTAGCATGAGAAGGGGCAGGAACTCTTTCCCTGCCCCGTTTTTTTGATTGAGCACGTTTCTCCTGGCCCTTTCAACTGACCTGTGAAGGCTCTCCGCTGTTCAGAGAGGTATCAGGCCTTCCATGCGCACCAGACAGTCCAGCGACATTGCTCCACAATTTCGCCCTGCTGATCGCTGTAACGCTCTCGTATATACTCGGCTAGCTCCTGTAGTTCTGTGTCGGTCAACTCGTGAAGAATTGAACGTCCCTTACGGGTTAGAATATGCTCGGTCAGTTTCTCAATGTTCGGGTACACCTCTTTAATTTCCCAAAGGTGGCGTTCTTCAATACGGGTAAAGCCTGCCTGCTGTAGCGCTGCCATTGTTGTGACACTGTTTGGGCGCCTGCTGGTCTCAATAGTCAGCAAGCGAGGGAACTTCTCAAAGAAATAGCCACGTGGGTTTGTGTCGCTTCCAGGAAGCTGACAATCTTCCGGGGTGCGGTTCTGTACAAAGAGCACGCCACCCGGGCGGAGCAGGCGATATGCCTCGGCAAAGCAGGCCGGAAGCTGTTCCTGTTTCAGATGATGTGTCAGTCCCCGTTCCAGGATCACATCAAAATGGGCGTCCGCCAGACCGGTGTGCAGCGCGTCCCCCTGCTGGAAGGAGACGGTATCATAGCCGGAGCATTGTTCGCGGGCGTCTTGAAGCATCGTTTCGGAGAAGTCAACGCCGGTAACATGGGCGGCTCCCATATCGGCGAAGGCAGCAGTATAAATGCCTCCTCCACAGCCGATATCCGCGATATCTTTTCCCTCGATTGTGATAAGTGCGCGCATAAAGTCGCGCCATGTGCTGTCTGCCTGGCGATCAGCGTATGAACGATGATTCCGTGTGGCATGAAAATCAATAGGCATGAGCAGCCCTTTCTTTGAGAGACATCGATGTACTCTCTATTCTTACGTATCTTTCTGCCATGCAGAGAATACCACACCGAGGGATGAGAACACAAATGGGAAGGCTCGGCTGTTTTCATTCTAGTAATAATGTACCATTACCCCGGTAGGAGGCAGTATCAGCTTTTTGTGATGCTATTGTGATCTGGCCAGCAGAGATTTATGAGCCTTGTCCTCTTGCGTTACGGTTACACAACGCGGTATGATACTTTTGAATTATATAATGAGTGAAACCATGAGAAAAAAACGAGATAGAGAGGGATGAAGGCATGTTAGGACTGGTTTTCTCGACCTGGGAAAAATATCTTGCGGGTCACTTCGATGCGGCCGTTTTACAGGCGTATCGCGAGGCGCTCGCTGGGCAGGTAGAAGCGCGTCCTCTGGCGGGTCGGGTTTTTGCAGATGATGCATTTATGTACGGTCTACAGGTCGTCAGTCAGAGAACCGGTATCCATCAGCAGCGATTGCTGCGCCAGTTCGGACACTATTTCATTACCAATGGGCTGACGCGTCACCATTGTGCTTTTCTGCTTTCGCAAACAAGCTGTGCGCGGGACCTTGTATTATTGATGCGTGATGCACATATCCAGATGGCAAAGGGCCCCGATGGCCTGACTCCTCCGGTATTCAACTATACCTATCTCTCGGAGGATCATTCCCGTTCTAAAATTCTGTTCCGGTACGACAGTCCCAGAGCCCTCTGTGGCTGGTTCTGGGGTGCGGTAGAGGGAGCTGCGGAGCGGTTCAAGGAAAAAGTATATGTGAAGGAGCTTTCCTGTGTTACTCGTGGTGCTCCACACTGCTATTTTGAGGTACAATTTCAGGCTCGTACGGCAGAAAGATCCCGGAAGACGCCAGAACAGCGGGCCCGCTGGGAAGCGCAACAACGGCTCGCGATGCTGGTAAAGACGGTCCTGCCAGAGCATGAAGGGGAGGGGATGACATTGTTTGAGCTTCAGGGGAAATTGAATACTTTGAATGCTTCCTCTCAGCCGGTCCGTCTTGGTCAGCTGCTGGAAGTCTTGCAGATGCTGCAACACGCTGGCTTGCTGGCTTCAAATGCCAATCAGCCGGGTGATAGTCTGGAGACGCGCCGGTACTGGCAGGTTCCAGCTGCGATGGGTCAGCGATAGCGCGAGGGTAAGGACCTGTTTCACGTGAAACGCCGATGCAACATGGTCCCTCTCCTCGGGAAAAGAAAGCAAGGACTGTTTCACGTGAAACACTCAGCGGAGGTGCTGGATCTCAGAAAGCATTGCATCCAGCTCGTAGAGAATCGCCGCATGCAGCATAACACGTTTCTCCTCCTCGATAATCCCTGTATCGGGGTGGAGAAGGTGACGCAGACAGCGCTGCGTCTCTGCCAGGGCGATGCGGGTAAGTTCCTCGAAATCTTCCGGCTGCTTCTGCGCATCGAGCAGTGCCAGGCGAAGCAGCTTTCCATTGAGTTCAAGGAGGCGGCTATACCGCATCAACCAGCGTTGTTCTTCGGGAGCAGCAAAGCAAGCGGCACCGGTCAGGAGCGAGAAAAGGCGCTGCATACGGAGACGGAGCTGTTCCAGCGTTTTGAGTATATGGGTGTGGTTGGCAATGAGTGAGCGGGCTGGTTTGGCCCAGAGATCAAGGCGGGCACTCTCAAGGGCAAACGAGACCATCTGACGGCTTGCGCTGATCTGTCGCTCAAGCGTCTGTAACTGCTGTTCTAGCTGTGTCTGGAGTTGCTCGTTGAACTGCCCGGAGAACGCGGCGGAGAGCGTGGAGACAGTTTGAGGGAAGGCTGTCAGCACCTTCTGGCTGGCAGCGTGAGCGCGAAAAATATGGAACGGGTGCGAGAAGAGGAGTGTGATGAACAGGCCAATCCCGCCCCCGAGACAGGCCCCGAGCAGGCGCATCAGTGGATACGAGGTAGCGTGTGGATCGGTCGTCAGGGTAATCAGCGTGAAGAGTGCAGTGATCGGGATCTGAACGGCAACATAGGCGGCGCGCCTCTGGAAGAGCAGGCCGAGCACATGAGCGCAGAAGACAACCAGAAAGAGTGTCCAGACCGTTAGCGGGAGAAACGAGAGAAAGAAAAGGACCAGAATGCTCCCGATCAGGACAGCTATCACGCGCTCGATGCCCTTGCGGAGTGTCTGTATTGAACTTGCCTGCGTGACAACAAGCCCGGCGGTTGCCGCGAGAGAGGCATTGCTTTGCCCGACAAGGAGGCGTGCGAGTTCCCAGGAGAGGGTAACGGCCAGCGTGATTCTCAGAATATGCAGAATTTGCGGGAGGTACTCATGTCCGCGGTCAAAGAGTTTTTGCATGAAGGCGGATGGCTCTTCAGAGATGAGGAACGGCTTTTTCGCTACAGGTATCATATAGACTCCACTGACTCTTAATGCTTTTGAGTTGCAGCATTGAATTGGTTTTTTTGAAGAAAGAAGCGGGGGAATGCGAGAAGAAAGGGCTTCCCTGCTTGCCTGTTTCAGTATAGTGCAGCGGGATTATAAAGTCCAATATATATATTCTTCTTATTTTGATAGGGAAAATCCTATGTAGATGAGGAGAAAAGAAAGGAGCCTCTCATACGAGAGACCCCTTTCGCTTTCTTGCTGTCTGATCAGGAGGCAGATTACATCATGCCGCCCATTCCGCCCATACCGGCGGCGGGATTGGCTGCGGGCTGCTCCTCAGGAATATCGGTGACCAGCGTGTCGGTGGAGAGCACCATTCCGGCAATGCTGACCGCGTTCTGTAGAGCGGAGCGCGTCACCTTGACCGGGTCGATGATACCGGCCTCGAACATGTTCACATACTCGCCCTTCAGCGCGTCGAAGCCATAGCCCTCTTTGCCGTTGCTGCGGACACCAGCCACGATCACGGAGCCGTCAAGTCCGGCGTTGGTTGCGATCTGGCGCAGAGGCTCTTCGAGAGCGCGGCGCAGAATGGTGACACCGGTTGCCTCTTCACCCTCGGCCTGAACCTTATCAAGGGCGCGAGATGCGATCACCAGTGCGGAACCGCCACCCTGAACGATACCCTCTTCGATTGCGGCGCGGGTTGCGGACAGAGCGTCCTCAACGCGGTGCTTCTTCTCTTTCATCTCGACCTCGGTCGCTGCGCCAACTTTGATGACGCCAACGCCACCGGCCAGTTTCGCCAGGCGCTCCTGGAGCTTCTCGCGATCGTAGTCGCTGGTAGTCTCCTGGATCTGGGCACGGATCTGAGCAATGCGAGCCTGAACGGCCTGATTGGAGCCTGCGCCCTCAACAATGGTGGTGGTCTCTTTGGTCGAGGTCACGGTGCGGGCGCTGCCCAGATCATCGAGGGTTGCGCTCTCAAGCTTGAGACCCTTCTTCTCGGTGATCACAGATGCACCGGTCAGAGTAGCGATATCCTCAAGCATTGCATCGCGGCGCTCGCCGAAGCCCGGAGCCTTGACACCAAGCACATTGAAGGCACCGCGCATCTTGTTCAGAACCAGCGTGGCAAGGGCTTCACCGTCGATATCTTCGGCAATGATAACAAGGTCCTTGCGGCCGCTCTGCAACACCTTTTCGAGCAGGGGCAGAATGTCCTGAATGGCGCTGATCTTCTTGTCAGTGACCAGGATATAGGGATCATTCAGTTCGGCAACAGTGTGATCCTGATTGGTGGCCATATATGGGGAGATGAAACCGCGATCGAACTGCATACCCTCGGTATACTCTTTCTCGGTCACGATACCGCGTCCCTCTTCAACGGTGATCACGCCATCCTTACCGACTTTCTCCATGACCTCAGCGATCAGAGCGCCGATTTCAGGATCAGCGGCGGAAATAGCTGCGACCTGTGCGATCTGCTCGCGGGTCTCAACGGGCTTGCTCATTGCCTTGATTTCGGCGACGACGGCATCTGCCGCGCGCTCCAGACCACGGCGCAGGATCATCGGGTTTGCGCCTGCGGCGAGGTTCTTCAGGCCCTCGGTGACAATCGCATGTGCCAGCACGGTTGCGGTGGTGGTGCCATCACCTGCAACGTCATTGGTCTTGGTTGCCGCTTCTTTGAGTAGCTGGGCGCCCATGTTCTCAAATGAGTCGGGCAGCTCGATCTCGCGGGCAATAGAAACGCCATCATTGGTGATGGTCGGTGCGCCGAACTTCTTATCAAGGACGACATTGCGGCCCTTTGGACCGATGGTTACACGAACCGCGTTTGCTACAACGTCCATACCCTTTTTCAGGGAGTAACGTGCCTTCTCATCAAACTGTAATCGCTTTGCCACTGTATCTCAACTCCTACGTTTCGGATGAACTATTCAACGCTCAGATTGACTATGGATAGTCGGGCTCGCTTTATTCAACGATGCCCAGGATGTCGCTTTCGCGCATAATCAGGTAGGTCTCGCCTTCCAGCTTGACTTCTGTGCCGGAATATTTGGCGAAGAAAACGGTCTGACCAACGCTGACTTCAGGGGCAACATGTTTCCCGTTGTCCAGCACTTTTCCCGAACCAACGGCCAGAATCTCGCCCTCCTGGGGCTTCTCTTTGGCTGTATCGGGCAGAACAATGCCGCTCTTTGTGACGGCCTCTCGATTCAGGGGTTTGACAACAACGCGATCACCAAGTGGTTGAAGCTTGACACTCACTTTTGGCTACTCCTTTTTCGTTTTCCCTGTCTGTCTGCTTGTCTCCGCAATTGCTGTTGTATTGCTAAAACTTTTTTGCTGAGATCTGGAATTAGCACTCTATAGGTGAGAGTGCGAACCGTCATTATCATACACCATCATTTGCCATTACGCAAGGGGATAACCGCTGATGAATGACATACACTTCCCTTCTTTCTTTTTAGATGCTATACTGCACATAGGCGAAAGTTTGTCACATGTACCGTTTGAGTGCTCAGAAGTGTGTTTTGAAAAGCGCTGAATGGTATTCTGAAAAACAGGCCGATGAAAGAACAGCAAAAACCTCTAAAAGAGCCATTCGGTCTCGCTGGCGAGGTGCGCGGATTCGGCAACTATGATCTGGTTCGACGCATCGACGTGGGTGGCATGGGAGAAGTGTATCTGGCGCGTCAACGTACGGCCTTCGGGCGTGAAGTGGCGGTGAAGATCATTCGCTCCGATCTGGCTTACGATACGGTTGCGCGGAAACGTTTCTTGCGAGAGGCTGAGGTAAGTGCTCATCTAAAACATGAACATATTCTCCCTCTGTTTGAGTTTGGCGAAGAGCAGGGACGCCTTTTCCTGGTGACTCCATATATTCAGGGGGGCACCCTGGCACAGCGCCTGCAACGTGGACCGCTTTCTTATGGTGAGATCCATCAGCTTTTTACCGCGCTGGTACAGGCCGTTGCCTATATTCATAAGCGGGGCGTCATTCATCGCGATCTCAAGCCGAGCAACATTCTGCTTGATACGGCAGATGACAGCGATCAGGTCTATGTGCGCCTGATCGATTTTGGTATTGCCTCTATGCTTGGCTCGCTTGCCAGCCCGCCTTTAACTGAGAATGGCCGGGAAATAGGCACAATCGAGTATATGGCTCCCGAACGAGCAAACGGCATCTCAGCCCCAAGCAATGATATCTACTCGCTTGGTGTCATTCTTTTTCAGATGCTGACCGGCAAACTCCCATCCGAGGCTCGTGGTGCCAGAATTGCCGCGCCGATGATTGAGGTGCTGAAGCGCAGTATGGCTCCTGATCCGGGCGATCGCTTTGCCAGCGCCGATGAGCTGCTTCAGGAGTTCGAGCGAGCTTATCTGGCCTTGAACGTCTCTCCCGAGGAACTGCCTGCCTCTCTTTCGCGACAGGAAACGGCCCCCCGGCCGGTCCCCAGAGCGCAACAATCTGAGCCTGATACAAAGGTGAGTGAGCCCCCAAAGCAGGCCCGCGTGAAGGCTGTCCCGACAATGCCTCCTTTGCCGAAGAAGAGAAACGTGCAGGAGCAGATTGTCTTACCGCGTGAGGAGATTATTCTTCCTCCTCCACGAGGTGGCCTCTTTGACGATCATGATGCACCGACCTCCTCGGTTGCTCCAGACGACTTGAAGGCGATGTTGAGTAACCGCAGAGGGATGAACAGTCAGCCTCCGAAGCGACGTAAGCGCTCGTTATTGCCCTTGCTCTCTATTCTGACAGTGATCCTGGTGCTGGTCGTTGTGGCCCTGAGTTTCTTTACGTTTCAGGCCGCGCAATCAGCCACAGTGACCATCACGCCGCAGGTGCGACCCCTCAATAAGGTCGTCACCCTGACGGCACGAACGGGAATTCAGAATCCTGATCTTGCTTCCGCCTCGATTCCTCTAAGCACATTGACAAAGACGAAAACAACGACAAAGACCGGGCCGGCCACTGGCCGCCCGTTTCTGTGCTTTATCAAATGCCCGAAGGTGGTATCAAGCGAGGACGTGGATAATCTGGTTCTACAGGCCAAGCAGGAGCTCGAAGAGCAGCTCAAACAGGAGATGACGACTGACCTGCAAAACAGGGGAGCGGTGATGGTTGGTGAGCCGTCTTTTATCAGTAAGGATGGCTCGTATGAGCCTGAGTTAGGCAAGAAAAGCGAGACGGTTTCGGTCACACTGACTCTTCAGGGAACTGCGAACTATTATAGCAATCGCGAGGCGCAAAATCTGGCTCAGAAGATGCTGGAAAAGGAGGCCGGGGACGGTTTTCAGCTCATGCCGACCTATACAAAAGTGGGCCAACCAGTGGTCAAGAACAGCACTGATAGCACGATTACGCTGGCTGTTCCTGTCGCAGGAGTGGCGAAATACCGGTTAACACCGGAAAAACTGAAAAATATTCAGGAACATATCAAAGGCATGAAGGTACAGGAAGCCCGCACCTATATTACAAAACAGGCGGGCGTTGATCCCACGAATGTTGTGGTCAAGGTTTCATTTGGTGAGATGGTTCCAGCGGAGATTGAACAGATCAAAATAGGGACGGCTGAACCAACGAATATCCCGCAGGTACAACTGCCGAAAGCATGACTGACTGGCTCCTCTGAGTAATCGTTCTCGGAGGAGTCTTTTTCTCTCTCACTCGAAAGGTTCGTCGATGCTTTCCTGCTTTTCCGCTTCCCAGAAGTGTTTGACGGTTCGCATTGTGATCTCATAGTTGAAGCCGCGTCTCTGCAAAAAGGAGCCAAGCCGCCGCTGGAAGGCAGGATAATCGATTCCCGGTTGTCGCAGTAGAGAGAGCGCTTTTTTCTCGGCGGCCCGCAGCGCTCGCTCCTCATCCTGTTCCCCGTCGACCAGTGTGTCAATGATCTCGCGCTGTACCCCTTTCTGCTGAAGTTCATTCTTCAAGGCATAGGAGCCCCGCGGGCTGAAGTGTTCTCTGTTCTCGACCCAGAAAGAGGCAAACTGCTGATCGTTAAGCAGGTTGAGGTCATGCAGACGCTGCACAATTCCCTCGATCATCTCGGGAGGGGCGTTCTTGCGCCGCAGATAGTTCTTCACTTCCCGGGTGCTTCGTGGTCGCAGCGACAGATAGTTCATGGCGCGGTCCAGCATTTGCTGAAGGGCTTCTTCCTGCCGCAGCCGTTCTATTTGTGCCTCTGTTAGCTCCTGTCCGACCTTCAGGCCCATTTGCAGGACGAGCAGGGCATGGACACCGAGGAGGAAGGTATGATCAACAAAAATGTTGACCCGTTCTGGATTGTGTACCTGTGCTTGTAAGGCTGTAATGCGCATATATCTATTATACCTTCTTTTCGCGGGGCTTGAAGCCGGGGAAAGGGAGTGGGGGAAAGGGAAAGGAAATACCTTACAAACGTTTGATAGGCTGCGGGCAAGTAGTAATTCATTCAACCACCGGGGTCGAATGAACCTACTCGAAGCGGGACTCTTAGAAGAGTGCCATCGCTTCATCTGCCTCTGCTGGCAGCATTTCGTGAAGGGGAACGATCTTTCTTTCTGTCATTCGATTGTTTTCGTCAACAAAAACGATCCGCGGACGCAGGCTGCGAATTTCTTCCTCGTTAAAGTCACCATAGCTAATAATAATAACAAGATCACCTTCCGCAGTCAGACGGGCCGCAGCACCATTCAGGCAGATGACACCAGAACCACGCTCACCGGCAATTGTATAGGTTTCGAGGCGAGCGCCATTGTTGATATTGACTATCTGCACCTTTTCATAGGGGAAGATTCCAGCGGCGTCGAGCAGGTCCTGGTCAATCGTGATGCTGCCAACATAGTTGAGATTGGCCTGGGTGACGGTAGCACGATGAATTTTCCCTTTGCACATGGTACGCAGCATAGTAACGGTATTTCCTTTCCCTTTTCAGCTTCTTTCTCAGTTTGTCTGGTTCGTTTCTAAAACAGATTTACAAAAACGACTCTATGGAGATATTTGCCTATCCCCATGTCTATTATAAATAACGTTTGACAAGCCTATTATAACCACAGATATATTCAGATTTCAAAATGTATGGCCGAGAACCATTACTATTTGGTTGCTCCGACAGGATACGCCCGAAAACTCTCTTCCTTGCAAAACGCTATGATGAAGCCTGCTGGGCCCGGTCAATCAATGCCAGAATTCCGCGAGCGTAGGCTTCTGGCACGCTTTGGGCATCATACATGTTTTCGGATAGTAGAAGACGATAACGGCACTTCCAGCGCCGAGCAGGCCAGTCAGCCAGCCGAATCAATGTGTAGGTCGGAGTGTACCGTTCGAGCGCCTGACGAAGCGCGACTTCGTCCAGATCGGTGATGCCGTGCTGGCGGAGCCGCTGCTGTATTTCTTCTGGAATCATTGTTTTCACCACAAGACTACATTGAATTCTGAGGCCCTTGCAATGCCGCGTGAAAGGCTTTGCGTATTTGCTCTACAGGCAGAGTCATCACATCTTTTGTTGGCAGGCGGCGCGGCAGGACGCTAAAGGGCCCACTCCAGGTTTTCGCCTGCTGTTCCAGTTGTTCCAGCGCCTGATAGGCCTGTTTCTGTACCTGTCTGACGATCGGGTACTGTTGTGCGGCCCGTTCAAAGACCTCGTGATCTTTGGTAAAGACGCTGAAATTATCGCGCACAACAACGTCAATATACAGATCCGTATAGATCAACTCGCGTGCACTACTGGTATAATCGTGGTTGGGCAGGACAATATCGCAATAGGCCTCGCGGAAGCGGCCATCAGGATAATAACTGAGGTGTATAGTATACCATTGATCGGGCCAAAAATAAGAGATACCGTACGCTTTGCTGATCCAGGTTCCCGGTTTCCATTGCATGGCGGTTCCTATCGGGGTCCAGATCGTGACATAGTCAGAACTCAGGGGAAGTTGATAACCTTTCCAGCCACCCCACTGCTCACCGCTTACAAGCATTTTTCGGACATTCGCTTCTAAAAGCATACAATAGCCTTTCTGCTGTACCTTGTTCGGTTCTGTCTGATCGTATAGCTGTTCGTTCCGTTGAGATTCCAGGAGCCCTGTATAGTGAAAATGTGAAGGACTGTGGCTCTCTGAACCGGGACGAATGGGTCGTGAAAGAGGCCCTCTATTATCAGGTACGTGTGAGCGCATGGTTTGTGTTGCAACTGGTCATTCTCTTTATCTGTCGGTCGTTCTCCATGATATAATGCAGAAAGCATAAAAAAATACTCAATGAGGAGTAGTCAATTATGGTACAGACTCAACAGACCCGCATCGAGCGCGACTCTATGGGCGAGATGCAGGTACCTGTCAATGCATATTATGGGGCAAGCACGCAGCGTGCTGTGCTGAATTTCCCGATCAGTGATCTGCGCTTCCCCCGGGAATTTATTCGCGCTATCGGGCAAATCAAACTTGCGGCAGCACAGACAAATGCGGAACTGGGAACCGTTGATCACCAGATCGCGGAGGCTATTGTCAAGGCCGCGCAAGAAGTGATTGACGGCAAGTTTGACGAACATTTTGTCGTTGATATTTTCCAGACCGGTTCCGGTACTTCGACCAATATGAATGCAAATGAGGTGATCGCGAATCGGGCCAGCGAGCTTCTCGGCGGCTCTCGTGGGTCACGCAAAGTACACCCAAACGATCATGTGAACTTCGGCCAGTCCTCAAATGATGTTATCCCCTCTTCTATTCATGTCTCTGCTCTGGTGAGCATTGAGCAACAGCTTATTCCTGCCCTGGAGGAATTGAAAGCGGCAATGCAGGAAAAAGCTGATGCGTTTATGGATGTGGTCAAGACCGGGCGCACCCATTTGCAGGACGCTACCCCGATTCGTCTGGGCCAGGAGTTTCTGGGCTATGCGGGACAGGCAGAGCGTGGTATTGCCCGCTTGCGCCATGCACAGCAAGAACTCTCTGAGATTGCGCTTGGCGGGACGGCAGTTGGCACCGGAGTCAACACCCATCCAGAGTTCTCGGCTCGCGTATGCAGGCGCTTGAGCGAGATGAATGGTGTCGAGATTCGCGAGACCAGCAACCATTTTCAGGCGCAGAGCACGATCGATGGTGTGGTAGAGGCCAGCGGCGCGCTGAACACGCTGGCAGTCAGCCTGATGAAGATTGCCAATGATATTCGCTGGCTTGGTTCCGGGCCCCGTGCAGGCTTCGGTGAGCTGGAAATTCCTGCTGTGCAGCCTGGAAGCTCGATTATGCCCGGGAAAGTCAATCCGGTCATTGCCGAGTCGCTCTGTATGGTCTGCGCTCAGGTGATTGGTAACCATACAACTATTACTGTTGCCGGGCAATCGGGAAATTTCGAGTTGAATGTGATGCTCCCGGTTGCAGCCTACAACCTGCTGCAATCGATCAGCCTGCTTGCTGCTGCTGTGCGGAACTTCACCGAGCAGTGCGTCAAGGGACTGAAGGCAACCAGCAAGGGACCAGAAATGGTCGAGAAAGGTCTGGCGATCTGTACATCTCTGGCCCCTGTCATTGGCTATGATGCGGCGGCAGCAATCTCGAAAGAGGCTTTCCGTACTGGCAAGACGATCCGTGAGGTTGCACGCGAGAAGACCGATCTCTCAGAGGAAGAACTGAACCGCATTCTTGATCCTGCCAGTATGACAAAGCCCGGGCTTGAGGGGGGACCCGCTGCCGGTTAAGCAGAAAAAGGGAGGGTCGGCGCAGCCCGGCCTTTCCCGGCTCGGCATTTTCAGCACGGCTGTATAGAGTCCTTTGTTCAATTTGGTTATATTCATGTTCGCTCTTTGAAATCCGAACGTACCCGGCCACTTCTACGGTAGGGCCGGCAATCCCGGCCCTGATACGTCTATTCTTGCGCAGGTGTGGTCGCCTGTGGTGGCTCGGTGTAGAATTGTCTGGCAATCGCTAGCCGGGAAACGATTTCTTTTGCCCGCCCCTCCAGGTGTGGGGTGAGCTTTCCGGCCTGCACGAGGCTCTCGATAAGAGCTGCTGCTTCCCGGAAAAGGGGGGCCAACACCACTACCTCCGCTAAAGAGGGCTCAAACAAGATTGCTACCACTTGATCATGCTCATCCCGAATGAGAGCAGCGATAGCCATGTCTCCGTTTGGTTTCTGCACCAAAGTGAACCCGCCATGTCGTAACTTCATTTCTCCCCTCTCGCTTCCTTCTTTCCACATGACCGGCATATCTGACAATCATGAAGTTGAGCCCAAACGTGCCGATAGTGAAGCAGGCAAGCTTTCAGGTTATATTCCTGAGGGTCAAAGTAAATTGATACCTCAAGCAGCCGCTTCGTCGCATCCTCACTCGCTACAATCGCGTGTGAAAATCCCAGGAGAAAGCCGAAATTCCATTCCTGGAATCGATTATCACGTGTTTCTATCTGTGAAATCATGCGTTCCAACAGAAACGCGTGTGTTTCCTCTGCGTCCATTGGCTTACCGCGAAAATGACGGTTGTAGTAAGCCGCACCGACGCGGTAACCACCCTGGAATGCGTCACTGCCGGATACAATCGTTGAATACCCGATAACCGTTTTAAATGGCTCCATCGCTACCAACCTTGCGTGTTTCAGCATCATTGCTCCTCCTTGCCAACTGCCCCCGCCACGTGCTACGATAGCACTGGAAGAGGCTTTAGTACGTTTTTTTACCACTCTTCTGTCAACCGCCTGTGACAGCAGGCGGTTTTTTTTGCTCTTGTCTTGCTCTTACCTCCTCTTTCTGCAAGTTCTACAGACAGTATAAGATCTTTCTGGTTATTTTTCAACCCTTTAAGTTATCTTAAGTTATTTTGGGGTTCGTTTTGTTGATCTTTAAAAGGAGAAGACTTACAATAGTAAAAAAGGAAGGGGGTACCAAAGGTGGAACCGGAAAAGCCAGAGCCAATGTTAACCGTTGAGGATTTATGTGACATTCTACGACTCAACAAGAAAGCTGTACAAAAAATGCTCAGACAAGGTACAATAACAGCTCACAAAATAAACAATAAAGAGTGGCGGGTAAGTCGTGCCGCCCTTCAGGACTATCTAGACCGAACAAGCAACAAACCGGGTAGCAAGCAGTAACTTATTTTGAAAAGCAAGCCCGCAGGGGGTTGATAGGGTCGCTCATACGGGCTTGCCAGCAAAAGGCAGTGTAAAGGATATCCGAGTTGGTCTGAAAAGAAGCCCCGGGAAGAGGCAGAGGGAGGAGTCTCCCGGGGCTTCCACCGGATAGCCCGACAGTTAAAAAGAGGGAGTTTTCTTCTCGGGTTTTCGCTCCTTCCCCCACTTTCTTCGCTCCTCGGCGTCCAGTCGTTGTATATCTGGATGTCTGTTCAGGAAGTCCTCCAACTTCTCCTCATCCATATAGAGGTAGACCAACCCACATCTCTGATATGCCTCTGTCAACACATCGCCGTTGGGCAATGTGATCTTGTATTCAGGCGATGTCATGGGGACGCCCTGATACTGGCTGATGGTTCCCTCTGGATAGACCAGCGTCATTTGCTCCCTGTCGGCACTGGGTGTCACCTCACAGCCGGCATGACGGAGATATTCGATCACCCCGATAAACATACCGGGCACGGTGCGGGTTCTCGCTTTCCTATCCACTAGCTTTTCTGGTGGATAGAGAGCCGTGTCACGGGCATCAGATCGGAGTGGAACCGGGTTCATGGGGGATTCATGCCTCATTTTGCACCTCCTCTTTTTCCCAAACCAGATGGAAGACAACAAAGCGCGATGGCCGGACAATTGTCCCTATCTTCTTTTCCCCTTCCCATAATTGACAGTACATATCGTCGTCCTTCTCTTCCGTGTGCTGTTCGAGCCGGACCGTCTGTGGAAGGAACAGGGAAAAATAGCCATAGGTGGGTGTGCCCTCCGGGGTGAGCCCTTTTTCCCTATAGGGTTTCACCTTTATGTGGTGCTTTCGCAAAACGGGCCTTTCTTTGGTCAGGTCAAAACTGAAGACACGATGAATAACGTGTTGCTCCGGGATGTAAAACGGCCTGAAGTTCTGCGGCATCAGATAGCCCTCCTGTCCCTGTACCGGGATGGTGTGATAACGAAGGTAGGATAATGCATCTTTTGCCTCCTGTGCCCACATAGCTCTCTCGTCACGCGAAATGGCATTCGCGTAACGTGTACAAGACAGCAGATAGTGTCGTTGCATTGCCCGATGAGCGCGGGCCGTTGCCTGTTCACGCTCTTCCTGGGTGAGTATCCTCATTTCCACAAATCTTTCTCCTGATCTGTCAATCCAGACAACTGCAAAAGTAGCCCAATCCGATTTCGAACACTTTCAAGCAGATAGGCAAGGTACCGATGTTCCTCTGTCGGGTTCGGATACTGCTGTTGAAGCAGGGAGAGCCGCCAGAACAGCGCGTCCTGTATGGCGACAAGCTCCCAATCGGAGAGTGTCAGGTGCCAACGCCCTCGCTCATCAAAGCCGGGTGGTTTCTGTGACTTGATTCCGTTCAAACTTCACCCCTTCCTTCAATCACCCGATCAGCTATCGTCACCACAGCGACGCGGGCCGGTTCTTCCCCTACCAGCTTTTCCAGCTTCGCCATATACTGGTAGATGTTCTCATAGCGCTGGTAGATGATTTGATGTCGGGCGACACTGGAAAGCCCCGTGAGCCCTTCCTTCATTGCTTGATATTCTTGTTCAATCTGCTGTTTTAACCTGGTTACTTCGCTATCCATAGTGCCCCCTTTTAGGGAGGTCTTTATCCCAGTTTGCAACTAACAGCGTGTACGCGATAATATCCACTGATGAAATAATAAGCTTGCTTAATCTACTATAGTATTCATGTGATTCACGTATAATCACATGATGGTCAGGGAATATAATCTCCCTTAGTTCTTTCAATGGGGTGCGTTCTTTCGGCACTCTTTCGGCATCGATTGGTAGGATAACGATACTTTTCCCCTCGCCAGGACAACCATCTAAGCGGCATCCCAGAAAGAGCAGGAATTGCTCTTCTAGCGGCTTTAGATCTTCCCTCAAGAATATCGTTCTTAACATGTTTGCCATGAGCCCCCCCCTTGAAATCAGCGTTGCAATGTTTCATAATGTATATCAAGCAAGCATTTATATGTCGGTCTACTGCAAATAGTATTGTAAAACAGACCCTATTTTAAAAACCGAGTTAATAGGGATGTAAATATGATATCTCCTCGGATTTACAAGATAAACGTGCAACGCTATAATTGAGATAAAAATAGTCAACAAGGTGGTTGATGATGGCATTGCATTCTCCAGAAAATCCTATTTCAAACCGTGAGGAGATAGGTGAAATTATCAAGAAGGCACGTAAAGGCAAGAAATGGAGTGCGGAATTTTTAGGGAAACTTTACGGAACGGCGATCAAAGGAAAGCCCGTTTCTTCTGATGCAATTTACCAGATAGAAAAGGGGGAAATACCACAAGATATGAAAAGACGTGCAGTTTTAGCAAGGCTTCTTGACATCCCACCCGCAGCGCTCGGGCTTTCTGGTTTGCAAGATGAGATGCTGATAAGCCCCACAAAGAAGGTTAACCTCAATGGAATTGAAAAATTGTTAATGGTTTACTGGGAACAAGGGGCAAAAGACCCTCACAAAGCGCTAAAAGATCTGTCTGGAAAGATAGAGTTGCTCCATCGCAATGTCTTGTACATGACCAGTCCACAAAAAGAGTATGCCAAAAAATTGTTATGTTCATGCCATATGAGAGTAGCTTATATCTGTGGTGAACTGGGGTATCACAATAAGGCGCTTGACCACCTCTCAAAAGTTGTTCGTCTGGCAAAAGATGAGGAGCTTGACGATCTGGAAACAATCGCATTGTATAGAAAGGGAGAATATCTTTTCGATAGACGTGACCTCAAACCTGCTTGCCAATACCTGGGAGCAGCATATAATAAGGCTCTTTCCACTCCTCTTCCTCCACACGTGATAGGCCGTATAATGGCTTTGTATGGGCTTGCCCAGGTCCGCATTGCTCGAACTCAGGAAGGCTACAAGCAGGGGAGAAAGTTTATTGATAAGAGTGAAATGCTTGTTCGAGAGGATCAAGGGCCACTGGAAACGGCGGCGCTTTACACTCTTGCTAATACCCGTAGCTTTTATCTACAAATGCAAGGGAAAGGAGCTATTGAAGCCCCGGTCAAAAATCTTCAGAATGCCCATCAGACGCTTGAAATAGCAGATGAGTTAGAGGAAGAAAAACATCCAGACAAGAAGCGATTTAATCAGTATGTCGTACTGAACTGTAATCTGTTAAGATCACAAGCCTTTTTCTCACAGGGCTATTATGAAGTAGCCACAGAGACAGCTAAAGAGGCTGTAAATAATATGTTTAATATGCGAACCTTCGTTCATCTCCCCACTATGAAGGTGTTGTATGAAAAGCTTAAAGAATCTTCTTATGGGAACAGCGAGGCCGTAGCTGAGTTAGGAGTTTTGATCCTCTTTAATGAACTTGTAGACATATTCTAGGAGACAAGGGAGTAGCAGAAAAACTACTCCCTCTATACTGGGCCTGATCGCGGAGAATGGGTGTCTCAGGTTGGCTCCTTCGCTATCTATACGTGTCCTCCATCGGGCTTTCTTTCTGCCATTCATCTATCAATATTCTGTAAGCGGTAAGATCACGAGGAGAGATCATGATCTTGCTGAGCTGGCAATAAACATTGTATATCTCTTTTATGGTGACGTTGCTGAGGGGAAAGTACACAAGCCGCAAGTCTTTCATCGGGGTTCTGCTTTCGGAAAGCCGGGTAGCTTCTTGCGGCAAATGAACAACGGATTTTCCTTCACCGGGGCATCCATCTAAGCGGCATCCCAGAAAGAGCAGGAATCGCTCTTCTAGCGGCTTTAGATCTTCCCTCAAGAATATCGTTCTTAACATGTTTGCCATGAGCCCCCCTTGAAATCAGCGTTGCAATGTTTCATGATGTATAGCAAGCAAGTGTTTATATGTCGGTCTACTGCAAATAGTATTGTAAATCAAGGACATGAGGATAATTCCAAAAACGGAATGTAATCAACCGGTTTTTTGGAATTTACAAAAAAAGAAAGCAACGCTATACTTATTACCGAATAAGACAACAAGGGGGTTGAAAAGTGTTGCTTTCTCAAGAAAGTTCCCTCTCTAATAAAGAGATAGGGAAAATAATAAGAGCTGCACGAATAGAAAAAGGTTGGAGTGTAGAAATAGTAGCTAAATTATATGGTGAAGCGTTACGTGGTAAGTCAGTTGACGTTAACACCATTTATTGCATCGAAGAAGGGATAGTACCAAAGGACATGAGAAGACGAGCGGTACTTGCGGAGATTCTTAATATACCTCCAATGTTGTTGGGTCTTGACCTCTCTGTGGGTGCATTGGATGAAACACCTCCTACCAATTCTAAAAAGATAAGCGCTAAGATCGTTGAAAAAGCTCTGCTATCATATTGGGAACAGGGACCGAAAGAGCCGCATCGGGCAATGAAGGATCTGGCGAACAAAATTCAAAGTCTTCACAATAATGTTTTGTACACATCATCACCAGAAAAAGAGAAAATGAAAAAGCTGCTGTGCGCTTGTCACATTCGACGGGCATATTTAGCTAACGAATTAGGGCTATCATCTGTTGCCTTAGACCATCTAGATAAAGCTATCCTTCTCGCTCGTGAAGAAGGTCTTAAAGACCTAGAAATCATCTCTTTGTACCGTAAGGGAGAGTTCTACTTTGATAAATGGGATTTAAAAAAGGGGACACCTCTTTTGCAAGCGGCTCTCGACGGAGCCAAAGCAGCAGCACTACCAACTTCTATTAAAGGACGTATACTAGTCATTTATGGTCTTGCTTGTGCAAGACAAGCAACTGGCCAGAAAGATGTACAGCACTCCATAAAAATGATAGAACAATCGGAACATTTTATAGATGGCGGGCGGCTTGAAAATGGCATTTATACATTAGAACACGATCGCTTCTTTCTGTTCCAAAATCTCGGAAAAGGTTTCGTTGAAACACCTAAACTGAAATCACCTCGTAACGCTATAGAGATTGCAGATGAGATGGAAAAGCTTTCTCATCCAAATCGGAAAAGATTTTATGCTTACGAAAGTCTCAACATGACGCTCATTAGGCTACAAGCCTATCAAGCGATGGGCTACCAAGAGATTGCTATAGAAATGGCACTTCAAGCTTTACAAGATATGAAAAAAATGCACTCGTTTGTGCATCTACCTGTACTTACCCGTACCTATGAGAACGCAAAAGAGACTCCCTACGGTCGTCATAGCGAAGAGGTGGCCGAATTAGGAGTGCAGCTTTTATTCTGCCAATATTCAGGATTGTTCAAAAAGTAGGAGAGAGCTTTTCCGGTAGGTGAAGTCCTGTATGCATATTGGCGTCGTTCAAAGCTTTCCAAAGCAGAACTTGCACGCCTGTATGGGGCCATCCGAAAGGTTTATCAGAGTGCTATTGAGTCCAGAGAATAAGGATAAGCCGAAAGATACAGAAAGACGGAAACTGCTTGCAGACATTTTAAGGATCTCTCCTGTGCTACTTGGTTTGCAGGTGGCAATGGTGGCGGATGCTGCATCGCCGCTCATCACGTATATCGACAGTCAAAGGCTGATGGCATATGAAGATGTTCTCTCTATGTCATGGTCACTGTATCGATTTGGCGATTTCCAGATTGCCACTCAAAAATCAGCGTTATGGGTCTGGCAACTGGAAAATATGGTGCGTGAGGCCTCTTCAAGCGTTGAGAAAGATCAAATAGCTACATTATTGTGCCAGTTCTATCAGGTGGCCGCTGCAAGCGCACGTGATAGGGGGTCATACCGCGACGCTGTAGCAGCAGCAAATCAAGCTGTAAAGCTCGCTGAACAACTGAACAATCCATCTCTACTAGCCTCATCGCTATACCACAGATTCCGCGTTTTCATCCAGTGGGATAAATATCCAAAGGCCACCAATGACGTTGAGCATGCCCACTCGTTTATACAGAGACTCCCTGATACGCTAAAGTGCTCACTCTATTCAGCAGCAGGTGAAGCATATACATATAGAGCTTTATATGAAAAAGACAAACAGGCCCAGGTAAAAAGCCTGCATATGTTTGATAAGGCTGCTGAATGGGGCCGTAAGCACAACAATGTCGAGGTTGGCAACGGTTTGTTTAGCGGGCTCTATAAGCCGCTAGTGGAGCGAGCCTACAGTCTGGCTGACTACGGGGAGATAAATGATGCCACTGAGTGCCTTGTCCTTGCCGAATCAAACATCAAACCGAACAACCTGTGTGGCTTGAAGGACTATTATCTCTCTCTTGCGAAGATCAGCATAGAGCAAGGGGACGTAGAGGCTGCAAGTGAAGCAGCTTTGAAATGTTTGGAACTGCACCATGACACGACCTCTAAAAGCAATGTGGGGTGGCTCCATCAAATATACAAGCAATGCCAGAAAATGGAGCCGAATAACAGAAAAGTGTTGAAGTTTGGCAATACTCTTTCTGCATATGTGGATCTCTAGGGGGCTTTTTAAGCCCCCGAACCCTGATCGCGGAGAATGGGTGTCTCAGGTTGGCTCTTTCGCTATCTATACGTGTCCTCCATTGGGCTTTCTTTCTGCCGCTTTTTGGTAAGATCACGAGAAGCGTTAGTCCGTTTCAAAGTGCCCGTCCCAGAATGACATAGGGCAGCGGATTGCCGGAAAAATAGAAATCGTGTAAGATGATTTGCCAGCCTCTCTTCTGATAGAAGCGCCGGGCAGGTAGGTTCTCGTGTTGCGTGGAGAGAATCGCGGTACGATGAGGGAGACCATAGAGAATCGTATCATGAAGCATTCCTCCTATTCCCTGCCTCTGAGCTGCGGGATCAACGCCGAATGTCACGATCTCATACCCGTTGCTAAACCATTGCTGATATTGTGCCTCGCTCAGGTATGGTGCTACCTGATCGTGCCACCAGAGCCCCTTCTTTGTGGTGTGGCCGTAGATAAAGCCGAGGAGTGTTCCCGTCTCCAGTGAACGTGCGATACAGAAGCGAAAATGCTCGTTCTTGCTATGGTGCACGATCTGGCGCGAGACGAAATGCTGTGCATCTGCCAGGCTCTCATTATGAGGCGGCAGCGAAAAGGCACGGTAATAGACCTGACGCAATTGCTCCTGAAAAGGGATGAGTTCAGCTTCTGTCGTCAATGTCACAATCTCGATAGACATAAGAATCCTTTCCTTTGTCTTCTAAGTTGTTCCATCTTTCCTCTTTCTATTGTAGATCATCTTTTGCGTTCGGTGGGCTTTCTCCTCGCGATGGTTACCGCTTTTCGATGGAAGGGGAAGAAAGGACAAATAACGATAGTTGTATAGGAGAAAGGATGCTGCATGAAGAGAGAGCAAACGTGTTATCAAGAGAGGCCTGCGGAGCGAAAAAAGCGCTCTGGCGTGACAGGAGAGGGCGTAGTGACACCATATGATGAGGTGCACTGATGGTTCATGCTCTATATCATGCTCGTTCTTCTGCCCGGCAGTTTGGCGGAAGTGAAAGCGATTATCTCCCGCTCCATCAATTTCTAGACCAGACAAAAGCATATGTCCCCGGGAGCCTGCATCGCCTGGTGTTGCATAACACATTTGGCATCCAGTTGTGCGAGGAGGTGTACGGTGTCGAATGGCAGCGCCCCTCCGATGGAAAATTAATCGCGACCCGCTTGCTTGTTCAGCAGCATATTAACGAGGATTTTGGCTTTGTGCCAACGCTCTCCGAGTGCTTTCAGGATCATCCGTTTTATCATGAGCAGCAGGTGCATCCCTATACGCCTGCTGAAGTTCAGGTGGCGCTGGCGCATACACTGAAAGGTGTGCCTGAAGATTATCGTGAGCTGGTGAACTGGTTCTATAAGCCTGTGGAGCTGTTGGAGAACCCACAATTCTTCTGTCTGCTCGGGAACAGTTTTGGCACCTTCCTGGCGGAGGCGCGCTTTGGTATCGCGCTGCAGCGGGCCTCTGATGGGAAAGAGTTGCCAACGCAAACGGTTGCTGAGTGGCTGGTGCGTCTCTCTCTGGGTTTTTTGCCAACCCTGACGTACTTCTTTCGGGGGATGCCGCTGCTCTCCTGGATGAGCCGCTGCATTTCCCTTGATATCGAGGAATAGGGAGCGTGCAACCAGAACATGTATCGCTGGTTGCACGCAACGTACTCAGGGGACAAGGCGTGTCAGGTCGCGTGGGAATGTGGCTGCCAGTTTCACATTTTGCAGGCCGAGTAACTGCATCAGCAGGCGCTCTGAGCCGATTGCGAAGCCTCCATGTGGAGGCATTCCATAGCGGAAAGCCTCAAGGTAATGCTCGAACGGTTCCAGCGGGAGCCCGGCCTTCTGTAGGGCCGTCAGATAATCCTCATAGCGGTGCAAACGCTGTCCGCCTGTGACCAGTTCTGTGCCGCGGAAGAGCAGGTCAAAGGAGTTAGAGAACTCCGGGTGCTGTGGATCGGCATGCGTGTAAAATGGCCGCTTGCGCATTGGATAGCCTGTCACTGCCAGGAAGTCGCTGCCGAACTCCTCTTTGGCCCAGGCTCCTAGCCACTGCTCATCCTGTGGGGAAAGATCTGGCTCACCGCGAACGTCCACTTTGTGCAGTTTGTAAATGAGTTCCTGCGCGTCACTGAAGTGAATATGGGGGAACTGTTCCGGGATGGCCGGAACCTCAGCCCGAAGGAGTTCCAGTTCTGCGGCGCACTGTTCTTTCAGCGTGGTCAGGATGCCTGCAAGTACAACACGCAACATTTCCAGCACCGTAAAGTGGTCCTCGATAAAGCCGAACTCGACATCCAGACTCACATATTCATTGAGGTGACGGGTTGAGTCATGTGGTTCCGCACGAAAGACCGGGCCAACCTCAAAGACACGCTCAAAGACGCCTACCATGATCTGCTTGTAGAACTGAGGGCTTTGCGCCAGGTAGGCAGGCCTGCCGAAGTAGTCAAGCTTGAAGACGTTTGCACCGCTCTCCGTTGCCGAGGCGGTAATTTTCGGCGTCTGGATCTCGGTAAAGCCCTGTTGCAGGAGCGTCTGCCGAAAACCATACAGCATGGCCGAGCTGAGCTTAAAGATCGCTCGGCGCTGTGGATGGCGATTGGTCAGAACGGCATGGTCGAGGAGAGTCGGAATGCTGGCCTTGAGATTGCGCTTGCTCAAGGTGACGGGGAGAACCTCTTGAATCGGGCTGAGCACCTCTATATGCAGGTCGTGTAATTCCGCGCCTCCGGGGGCCTGAGGCATCGCTTCGATGCGGCCTTCGACCGTAATGATACTCTCTACTCCGGCGTTTGCCTGTTCCAATGGGGCGATCTCCTGCGGCGTCTCTGCTACCGCTTGCGCGGTCCCCCAGCCATCGCGAATAACCAGAAAGTTAATCCCGCCAAGTTGACGAAGCGAGTGCAGCCAGCCCTGAACTCGGACTCGCTCCCCAATATGTTCCTTCATTGCGGTTGTACGTGTGCGTTTCATGGAAAACCACCTTTCAGTCTTTGTCGGAGGAGAAACGAGGGGAATACACCTGTCCTCCGCACGTTGTGACGTCAGGTGTATTCCTGTCAATCGTGAGCGTTATCGTCGTCATCTGAATCCATACGCGCTCCCTTGCAAACAAAAAGCCCTCGATCCTCTCAGGAGGACGAGGGCTGAAATTGCAATGCCTTCTCGTGGTGCCACCACCAATTTGCCATAATAACTTATGGCCTCAGTCGGTTCTCTCTGTACAAAGGGAACCGTTGCGCGCTAACGGGCGCGACCCGAAGACAGCTAGTATGGTTTCTGGCCGGTTCACTGCCTGGCTCCAGGGTGTCATTGAGTGGGCCCACAGCCGCGCTTTCACCAATGTGCGCCTGCTCTCTGCGTGTTGGGCGGACTACTCAATCTGTCCCTTTCACAGCTTTTTCTGCTCTTTGCAATGATTATCATGACTATAGCATATCTTTTTGGGAGTCGTCAAGCGATATGTGCTGCTCGCTCTGAAGGGTTGCCTCGATCGGCTCCATTGTGGCGGGTACCTTTTCTTTCCGCAATGCCGCGATGAAGAATGGAATAATCGGGCTTAACAGCGCCCCTGTTGTCAAGAGAGCCGCACGAATGCCAAAGCGTTCACCGATATAGCCGACGCCAGGGCCTCCAGCAATCTGCCCGATCGCGTCAACCTGGCCGGCAGTCGAGAAAACGGTTGCCCGGACTCTGGATTCGCTATTTTGCGCGATCCAGGTCATATAGAGCGGGCGGCTTGTTCCGCGCAGCAGCTCAACACTCCAGAACGCAAGCAAGGCCAGATAGAAGTGGCTGGCCAGGCTAAAACAGAAGATGCCCCCGATAACGCCCAGGTTCAGCACAAACAAGGTGCGCCCGACCAGATGCGACTGTGTGATATCGATGCGCCTCCTGATAATCTCCGTTATGATGATAGAGAGGATCAGGCTTCCCGCGTTGATAATACCCATCCAGATTACCGAGGAAAAGTAGGGGAACTGGAAGTTGTTGACAAAATGGGCAGTCTGCAAGCGATCGAAGCCCTCACTACTCAACCCCAGGAAGAAGGTAACGCCAAGAATGCCAAGCAGTACCGGACTGCGACGAACAGCCTTGCTCCCTTCGCTCAACTGGCGACCCATTGAGTGCCAGGTGTTTCGCTCCGCTTTTGGCGTTGGCTGAAAGTGCTTTTCTGGCATCACCCAGAGCAGTGTAAGGCTGAGAAGAAGCCAGATAAGCCCGCCCACCACTACCGGCAGATTCAGACGAATTGAGCCAAGCCAGACGCTGAACGGAATGCCAATGAGTGAGGCAAGCTGGCCGAGCTGTGCGCCTCGAGTGAAGATGCGGCCGGCCTGGGCCTCGCCGATTTCGTCGGTAATCCAGGCTTCCTGGGCTCCATCAATACAGGTGGCTCCAATTCCCCAGAGCACCTGTGCAAACAGGATTGTTTCAAAGCGTGGTATCAGTCCCTCGAGCAGAAACGCACAGGCGGTCAGGAGATAACCAAGAATTACCGAGAGGCGGCGGCTATACAGGTCGGCAATGATGCCGGTTGGAACCTGACTGAGAAAGCACACGGTTTCAAGGGAGGTGCCGACAAGCACCAGTTGGAGGGGATTCAATTTGACCATCTCGACCTGATAGAGCATGTTCATGGTAAAGACGGTGGTCTGTGCAAATGCTCCGATTGAGACAATAAGTAAGTATACAGGTAATGCGGGCAAATTGAAGCGCTGTAAGGACATAAAGCGAGTATCCTTTTTCTTGATAACATGTCAGAACACAGAATAAAATGCGTGTGGACAGCGCAGCATATAAAAGGTGTGAGGTATAATGAGGTGAAAAAAGTGCGGGGATTCGGTGAAGAAGAGGCCTTCAGAAAAGGTTCATGAAGTTAATGCAGAAGAGAAAATAGAGAGCTTTTCTCACTCTGATGGCTGGAATAGAACGCGCCTCTTCTTCAGCGAATCCCCCCCTCTGCCACGCTATGAATAGAGGTGTATTGAGGCATGTCTGTTGATGCTCCTTTTCCATGAGGTATGTGGGCGAAGCGTTCACACGCCCAATAGAACCAGTATATAGAACTATGGAGAGAAAATCAAGCCCGAAGGAAGAGCCGTGACCGACCTTCGCTCGCGTTCGTCGGGAAGTGTAGAGAGATGTTCATTTATGAAAAAGAGGGCAGGTCTATGGCGATGTTGAGTGTGAGCGCTGTTATTTCTAGAAGAGGGGCGTGTGCTACTGATGCAGCGCGAAGATCTCCGGTGTTGGAGTTTGCCAGGAGGCATGGTTGAACCGGGAGAGGTGGCATCCGAGGCGGCCAGAAGAGAAGTTTTTGAGGAAACGGGAATCAACGTTCACCTGACACAGTTGGTCGGGGTGTATGCAACGCCTCATTTTGATAGGGGGCATAAAATGCTCTTCGCGGGCTATCCGTCAGGAGGGACCTTGCAGCCCTGCCCAATAGAGGCGCTGGACGCAGGCTATTTCTTGCCGCAACGGCTTCCAGAAACGTTATTGTGGTGGCATCGGTATATGATCGAGGATATGCTAAAGGGAGTGACCGGAACGTTCCAGATACTCAATGTGCGCTGGCCACCTGAGTACCCATCTCGTGCTGAGGCATTCGCTGCTCTTCGGGAGGATGCAGGGCTCTATGTGACCTTCCAGAAACACTTCTGTACGGGGAATGAGGACGATAGAGAGATCATGTGGTGAGGGAGAGCCGGAAGGCTGTAGCGGTGATGCTACAGGCCTGCCGGACGATTGTATGACATTCCCGGAACCTGCTGCGGATAGAAGGCGGCAGGTTGCTGTATATGCACTGACTGCTGGTTTGGTGAGGCGTTGTCCGTCGGGACCTTTCCGCGCAGTTTGAAAGAGACAAACACGAAGAATGCCAGCATCAGAAGGGCCAGAGTGGCATAGACAAAGATCATAACGGGAAGCTCGGCTGTTCCAATCGTGAGTGTGTTTGCGAAGAACGGAATGGTCTCAAGCAGTGTTGAACCGTTCCATAGGCCGTGCTGGAAGATCGCATATGCGATGCAGAGGATACCAAGTAGGATATGGTTGTACTTCCCCGTTTCCTTCGGATGGAAGAGATAATACACGCCTAGCGACACCATTGCTGCGCCGAAGCCATGTAATAGCCCGGCGGCACTGCGGAGCAGCGCAATTTGTAGCCAGTCATTATAGCCCTGGCTGATATACATGGTTGTCTCTACCAGATTGAAGCCGATGCCACCGGCCAGACCTATGATAAACGCTTCCCCGGCACTGCGTATCCGCCCGAGCATGACAAAGGTTCCGATTGGTTTGACCAGCTCCTCAACTACCGGGGCAACCACTGCCAGAGAGATGAACAGGTAGAAGAGCTTTCCCGGATCTGTTGGGAGTTTATCCTGTGAGAGAATATCTGAACCGATGCCAATTTGCAGCATGAAGATATAGCCCACCACCATTTCTAAAATCATCGCAAGAAGGATGGAGAGCGTTGCGCCGCTGGTCAGGGACAGGGTAAAGCGTCGCCATGTCGTGGGCCAGAGTGCTCGCCTCGGATAGTGAATAATGCGCGTGCCCAGGGCCAGAAAACCCAGGGCCGGCAGGAGCGCTGCCAGGATAATGAGAGTCATCGCGACTGGAAGGCCAGGAAACTCAGTCTGTGTGGAGGCAATCGCGAAGGCAATCCCGATGACAATCCCGTATAGCACGAAAAAGATCCAGAACCAGGGGAGTTGAAAGTTTGCCGACCGCTTCTTGAAGAGCGCCCGTAGGCTGTGATATGAGCTGAAGAGTCCACCACCCAGACCAGCAATACTCAACGTGATGAGCAGGGCTGTGCTGGCAAACTCCTGGTCTGGTGTTAATTCCCGACTGTATTGTGCAGCGCGGATAATCAGGGGCAAGAGTAACAGACAGATAAGGCCGCCAAGAAAACTCAAAAGCGAACAAACCAGCGCAAGAATGCCTACAATAAGCTGATAGAGCCGTTGCCCATCGCGTCTGGGTTGCAGCATGTATGGCGCATAGGGATAGTTCGGTACCGAATAGGAATAGTTCGGGTACGGTGGCTGATAGGGAATATGCTGAAAAGGCGGAGGTGAGCCAAAATGTTCGCTCGCTCCCGGCGTGGTTGGTGGTTCTTGCCCATCGGCTGCCGTAGGTTTGTCATTATTCAAGTAGCCGGTGATATGCTCTTTAAAGATAGGCTCTTCGATATATCCTACATCTGCTGTACGAGGAAACGAAAAAGGCTGTATACGTTCCCTATCCTGAACATGTTCCTGATGAGAGGGCGTAGAGGCAGATGCGTCGGAATGATTTGGCGTGTTGGGGTCTGTGATGGGACCCTGGCGTTCAGAATCCACGGTTTTTTCTCAACCTTCTCCTAAGTACTCAGCGGATATCGTATCCTGTTATCATCTGGTTTTCAACCCGCAGCGGTCTCTCACCCTGCTGTAAAACGCAACCTCGCGGTAGCGGTCAGAAGATGTGCCGGTGATTGTCAACAACCCGGGATTGTGTGTTCCATGAGTGTGAGCGAAGCTACCTTTGAAAGGTTCCATTCCCAAAACAGGTTTATTATCCTGCACTAGAAATACTACGTTGCAGTTTGTAGAAAGGTTTCTATCTACTATAACGCCTGGAAGGCAAATTCGTAGTCCGCAGAGGTGGTTTCGGGTAGAACCTGGGGACTTCTTCGCTATGCGTGCGTTATCGTAGAAAATTGTGCCACAGAAATTGAAGGATGTCGCACACCCTCTTGAGTGCGTGTGGCAGGGGTCCAATATGCGAGCTATTGGACCCCTGTGCTTTGCCCGGTATGCCAGCCCTAGTTCAGGACCTTGACCTCGATCGAGCCGGCGCCGAGCGTCTCTTCCAGCTTGTGATGAAGTTCTTCAGAGTACTGCATGGTGTTATTGGTGGGTGTCAGGCGTGCCTGCCATTCCCCATTGCAGACCAGAATCTCGTACTGATCGCGTCCAGGACGCTCCGTAATGTAGCGGTGCGCATCCTGCACTTTCAGAATATCGTTTGAAACCGAAAGGGTATCGGAGCCGCTGACATGAATCGTGAGCCAGACCTGATAGAGCTTGCGGTTCATGGCCTCTTCCGCTGTTTTGAGCGGTTCAACACTATCACAGAGAATGCCCGGTTCATCGCGGCGCACCTGCACAGTGCCTTTCACCAGCACAACGGTATCTTCAACCCACATCTCTTTGGTTTCTTCATAGGTGCGCGGGAACACGGTAACGCCGATCGTACCAAACATATCTTCAATCTGGACCACGCACATCTCATCGCCTTTTTTCGTAGTGATCCGCCGCGCTTCTTTAATCAGGCCACCGATGGTAACCTTACGCCCGTCAAGCTCCTCCGCGATCTGTCCGATGGAGTGGGTCGTGCGTTCGGAGAGAATATCGCTGAGGTATGCCAGCGGGTGACGCGAGATATAGAGGCCGAGCAGTTCTTTTTCCCATTCAAGCAGTTGCTTGCGCGGGATCTCCTCCGCATCGGTTGTCAGCGTGAACTCAAGCGAGGTGCCGACCTCTTCCAGATCACCGAACAGGCTCATCAGGCCGCGCTCTTTGGCGGCTCGCTCGCTCTTGCCGAATTGCATCGCGCGCTCAACCGAGGCAAGGAGCACATGGCGCTGATTGGGAGCCAGCGAGTCCAGCGCACCGACTTTGATGAGTGCCTCAATCACGCTTTTGCCCACGAATTTGGGATCGGTGCGGGTACACAAATCGGCCAGCGAGGAGAACGGGCCTCCTTCCTGCCGGGCACGGAGAATCTCGCCAATCGGGCCTTCACCGATGCCCTTGATTGCCAGCAGGCCAAAGCGTACCCCTTTGCCCTCAACGGTAAAGCCGCGCTCGCTCTTGTTGATGTCGGGGCCGAAGACCTCAACGCCCATGCGCTTACACTCGGCGATGGCGTTCGCGATCTTCTTGGCATCTGCTGCCTCGGTCGTCATGGTGGCGGCCATAAACTCGGCGGTGTAGTTCGCCTTCAGGTAAGCTGTGTAGAAGGCGACGACGGCATAACTGGCGGCGTGCGCCTTGTTAAACCCGTAGCCACCGAACGGCAGAATCAGTTCAAAGAGCTTCTCCGCGATATCCGGCTTCACCCCGTTCTGGACACACCCTTGCAGGAAGTCGCTCTTGTAGCCTTCGACCTCGTCCATCTTCTTCTTACTGAGGGCTTTACGGAACTTGTTCACCTTGCCCCAGGAGAACCCGGCCAGGTTCACGGCGATCAGCAGCACCTGGTCCTGATAGACGATGATGCCGTAGGATTCTTCGAGCCATTCTTTCAGGCGGGGGTCCAGATACTCAACCTTTTTGCGACCGTGTTTAGCAGCAATAAAGTCGGGGATACTATCCATCGGGCCCGGGCGGTAGAGCGCGACCATCGCAGTGATATCCTCGATGCAGGTCGGTTTCAACTGTTTGATGTACTCGCGCATCTTCGCGCCTTCAAGCTGGAAGATACCAGTTGTCTCGCCTTCAGCGAGCAGATCAAACGCTTTCTTGCGCTTCTCATCAAGGACCGGATCGCCTGTCGGGTCCAGCGGGATCTTTTCCAGCACGAGGGTCTCGCCACGCGATTCCTTGATGTAGCGAAGCGTGTTATCCAGAATGGTCAGGTTGGAGAGGCCCAGGAAGTCAAACTTGATCAGGCCGAGTTCCTCAAGGTGCATCTGCTCGTACTGGGTAATCAGGCCCTTGCTCGGATCCTTGTAGTCACGGAGCTGGAGTGGAACGAACTTATCCAGAGCCTCATTGCCGATCACGACACCTGCCGCGTGAATACCGGTATTGCGGACCGAGCCTTCCAGCTCAAGCGCCTGATCGATCATCTCACGGGCCTCAGGACTGCGTTCATAGAGGTCGCTCAGATCTTTGACGCTTTCCAGCGAGCCCTTAAGCGTCACCTTCGGGCCGGTCGGGATCAGACGGGTGATACGGTCTCCCAGATCCTGGCGGCCAAGCGCGCGCGCCACATCTTTGACCGACTGCTTGGCAGCCATCGTGTTGAAGGTGACCATCTGTGCCACACATTCAGGGCCATACTTATTCGAGACATAGGCAATCACCTGATCGCGGCGGTCGTCCGGGAAGTCCATATCGATATCAGGCATGTCGTCGCGTTCCGGATTCAGGAAGCGCTCGAAGAGCAATTGATAGCGCAGGGGATCAACGTTGGTGATGCCAAGCACATAGGCAAGCAGGCTTCCCGCTGCCGAACCGCGAGCGGAACAGCGAATGCCGTGCGAGCGAGCATAGTTGACATAGTCCCACACCACGAGGAAGTAGGGGACAAAGCCCTTTTGCACGATCAGTTCAAACTCATAGTCAAGTTGCCGTTTGATCGGCTCGGTCAGCTCACCGAAACGCTCCTTAACGCCTTCAAGACAAAGCGCGTAGAGGAATTCACGGTCGGAACTGTACTGAGGTGGGACCTCTACCTTTGGCAGTTGGGCTTTGTAGGCGAGCGGGTTGACCTCGCATTGCTCTGCCAGCCGGACGGTATTGATCAGCGCGTCGGGAAGCTCCGGGAAGAGGCGTAGCATCTCTTCGGGGCTCTTTAAATAATATTCTTTACTGTCAAACTTAAAACGTTTGGGGGAGTCAAGCTGCTTGCCAGTTTGAATGCAGAGCAAGACATCATGCGTATGTGCGTCATTGGCGTTGATATAATGCAGATCATTGGTGGCGATCATCGGGATCTGGAGATCTTTGTGCATCTCATAGAGCAGATGGTTGACCTCGGTCTGTGGAGAGGCCTTTCCATCCCAGACCCCATGATGTTCCTGAATCTCCAGATAGAAGTTCTCTTTCCCAAAAACATCCTGATACCAGCGAGCCGTTTTATAGGCTTGCTCTTTCTGGCCTGCAAGCAGCATCTTGGGGATTTCGCCCGAGAGACAGGAGGACGTGACAATCAAGCCCTCGGCATATTTCTCAATCGTTTTCTTGTCGATACGAGGGCGGTGGTGATAGCCTTCGGTATTGGCAATAGTGGTCAATTTCAGCAGGTTGCGATAGCCGGTATTGTTTTTGGCAACCACAAGCAGATGGTGATAGTCATCACTGAAGCGCTTGGAGTGATCATACATATCTTCTGTGAGATAGGCTTCACATCCAAGAACGGGGTTGATTCCTCCCGCTTTACATGCCTTGTAGAACTCGATCGCTCCGTACATGGCGCCGTGATCGGTGATCGCCAGATGCTTCATGCCCAGATCTTTCGTCTGCTGAACCAGCTTCTTGATCCGGCTGAAGCCATCAAGGAGCGAGTACTCTGTATGGACATGTAAATGCGCGAAATCTATCCCCATACCTTGCCTCCTTTACAACGGACAAATAGAAATACATTTAGAACATATATTCAGGGTAGAAAACAAAGAGAATGCATCACTAATGCTTTTTTGACTGGCTGTCAGTATCATATCATATGCTCTGGCGTGCCGCGACGGGCTTTGGACTTTCGGATGAAAGAGAGCCGGGCTATACCCGGCTCTGCTTCTGCTGTAGCTTCTGAAGAATGAGCCTTCCCAGGAACGCCGCCCCGAGAAGTTGCCCATCAAGGATCAGGGTCAGTAAGAGCGCCTGGCCGCTGGAAATGCCGGCTGCCATGAAGGCGCTAATCAAGGCCAGCTCACGCACTCCCCAACCATTATAGGAGAGTGGAAGATGGTTCAGGAGTTCAGCCAGGGCAAGCGCCAGGCAACAGACTGCAAGTGGTAATTGGAGACCCAGGGCCAGTGCATAGGCCTGACAGTTCATCAAGACGATGAGCCATGAGAGCGTGCTATAGAGAAGGGCTTTGCCCAGGCGGTGGGGCTTCCGCAATGTCGCGTTAAGGATGCTGCCTGTGTTCATCAGGGTTACCATAAGCGGGTATTGCGACCAGGGACCGTATGCCAGTTCCGGGAATAGTTGCGCCAGCAGCAGGGCAACGCTGATCGCGGCTATCGTGCAGAGTGTCAGGACAATAAACCAGAGAATCAGAGGGGGGCTGAGGTACTGAGCACCGAAAAACAGCGAAGGAATGGTCAGAAGCAGCATGCTCAAAAAGCCGACCAGTTTATTACGTACGGCTGCATGCTGCGTGCCATGTAGATTTCGGGCAATCCTCCCGATATAGCGGGCCTTCAGCTCCTCACCTCTGAGGGCTCCACCCGGGTGAAGATAGAGAAAAAAGGTGCCAAGCAGGTAGAGCTTGATCAGATCTGCCATTTCAAAGTGAATACGCTCCATCAGCAATAAGCTGCGCCAGCGATAGGCCTGAATCAGTATTCCTGCAAGTGAGATAAGGCCACCCATCAGGAGCAGACTGCCCTGTATATGAGCCAATGCCTGAGGAAATGATGACCAGATGACACGAGTTATCAGGAAGAAACAGCCTGTAATGGTGAAACTCAGACGGACAAAGAGAAAGAGAACGGTTCGATGACGAAGAAGAGCGGCTTTGAGACACTCTGTCTGGTGTTGTACCAGAAGCGTCGTCTCAGGCTGAAGTGGGTCTGGTTCTTTGCCTGACAGGGGCTGTTGAAGCGGGGCGGAATGGTTCTGAGCGGGCAGGGAGAACTCAAATGCGCCAAAGTCTCGTAGCCGTTTATGTTGCGGTGATTGCATCTTAACATCTCCTATCCTTTCCACATCCACACATAGAAAAATGCAACATGTTTGCACATCGAAAAGATATGCACATCTCTTTGTTTGTATACCGCTATCTATCTCAACGCATTGTTGGACCTGCCGTAACATGCATGAATTTATTGACAGAGAAGTGCTTCCTTGACAAATGAAAAACATACAATGTAAACTTTTCTCATGCGATCAGTACTCGCTCAAACGACAAAGGGAGAGAATGGATATGGCCCGCCCAAAAGCCGGTGAAAAGACGCCTTTGAGCCGCCAGAGAATTCTGGATGCTGCCCTCTGCATCGTTGATCGTGATGGGCTGGAAGCGCTGTCCATGCGTAAAATAGGGGCTGAATTGCAGGTTGAAGCAATGTCGCTCTATCGATATGTGGCGAAGAAGGAAGCCGTGCTTGATGGGATCGTTGAACTGCTGCTACAGGAGCTTGAACTGCCTGCCTTGCCTCCCGATCAATGGGAAGAGTATTTATACCAGGTGGCGTACGAGTTTCGACAGATGTTACAACGCCATCCCGCGGTTTTGCCGATTGTCGCGACGCGACCAGTGAACACTGCTGGCAGTCTGGCCCCGATGGAGCATCTGCTATCGACTCTGCGCAAAGCGGGTTTTGCGCCCCTTGAGGCAGTCTATACCGTGAACAGCCTCGTTGGCTTTGTGATCGGTCATGCCTTTCTCGATTTTGGCACGCTTCAGGGTGTGGAACCGGGAACGTCAGATCTGAAGAATCTTGCGCTGGAAGACTTTCCAGCCGTCAAGGAAATGGCAACTGCACTGGAGGCCCGGCGCTCCGAAGATGAGTTTGAATATGGTTTACGGCGGCTGCTTGCTGGGACCAGACTGATGCAGAAGACAAAATAGGGAGCATCTGAGAATGCTCCCCGGGAAGTTCAGTCTGTTTTCTGTGGTTCCGGATCGATCTCGAACGTTTTGTACAGGAAGATCAACAGGTCACTGAACTCCTCGATCTGTTTAGAAAGTGGCTTGCCGTGCCCATGTCCCGCTTTGGGCTCAATACGCAACAGGATCGGCGCCTCGCCTGCATTGGCTGTCTGTAGTGCTGCCGCGAATTTTTTGGCGTGCGCCGGAACAACCCGATCATCGGTATCGGCGGTGAGAAGCAGGGTCGGTGGGTAGACGGTCTGTTCCCGGACGTTGTGCAGCGGAGAGTAGGCGTAGAGCGTCTTGAACTCCTGCTCGCTTGCCTCCGGGTTGCCATATTCTGGAATCCAGTAGCGCCCGACCGTGAACTTATGGAACCGCAGCATATCCGTGACCGGCACAGAGGCAAGAACCGCTCCATAGAGCTCGGGGCGCTGCGTCATGCAGGCGCTCACCAGCAGGCCGCCATTGCTGCCGCCATAGATTGCCAGACGTTTCGGATTGGTATAGTGCTGCTCAATCAGCCATTCAGCAGCGGCGATGAAGTCATCAAAGACGTTCTGCTTCCTATCCAGCATGCCCGCTCGATGCCACTCGTCCCCGTATTCAAAGCCGCCCCGGATATTCGCCAGCGCATAAACCCCGCCGCTCTCAAGCCAGGCAACCACCAGCGGTGAGTAGGATGGCATCATGTTGATCGCAAAGCCGCCATAGCCATAGAGTAACACAGGATTCTGACCATCAAGCACCAGCCCCTTCTTATGAGTCAGGAACATCGGGACACGGGTTCCGTCCTTTGAGGTATAGAAGATCTGCCGCGTTTCGTAGGGCTCTGCTTGAAAGCCGCTCTCGTCTGGAAACACGAGGGCAAGCGTGTGTGTGGTGAAATCATAGCGATAGATGGTCGGAGCCGCGAGGAACGAGGTAAAGCCGAAAAAGAGCTCGCTTTGCGTCCGTGTGCCTGCTATATCTAGAACAGTGCCGGGCATAGGTAGAGCAATCTCACGCTCAAAGGTGCCATCATGGCGATAGAGCGAAAGCGAGTTATGGGCATCCCGGGTATAGCACAGCACAAATTGATCGTTCACCATCAATGCATTGGTCAGCGTAGCCTCCTGTTCAGGAACAAGCTCACGCCAGTGCTCACGTTCTGGCTGTGTAATATCAATAGCGATGATCCGGTTGCGGGGGGCATTATATCCAGTCAGGAAGTAAAAGAGCGGGCCATCATTCCCCAGAAAAGTATAGGGAGCATCGTTGTCGTCCAGGAGCCGAATGAAATCACCGCCCGTGGTTTCGTCCCGATAATAGAAGCGCGAGCGAATGTCGGTGCCGTGGGTGACATGCAGCGTCAGGTAGCGTTGATCGTCGGTAAGCAAGGGGGCGAAGTGCAGCTCTTTGGCATCGGGCCGTTCATAGACAAGGATGTCATCGCTTTGGGGCGTGCCGAGCCGATGCCAGTACACCTTCATATTGGTTGATTGCTCATCTGAGGGAAGGCCGGTCGGGTCGGGATAGCGATTGTAGTAGAAGCCGCTTCCGTCGTCTTTCCAGGTGAGCGCGGGAGCTCGACACCAGCGCAGGGTTTCTTTGTACTCCTGCCCGCTCTCAAGCTGAAGGATGCGGATTTCCTGCCAGTCGCTGCCGTTTTGTGAGATTGCATAGGCAAGCAGCGAGCCGTCTTTATGAAAGAAGATGTTTTCCAGGGCGACCGTGCCATCACTGCTGAAGCGATTGGGATCAAGCACGACGGTCGCGGGACCGTCCAGGGCGGTACAGCGTTTCAGAACGGGCTGATTTTGCAACCCTGCAAGATGCGTGTAGAAATAGTGCTTCCCCTTTCGTTGTGGGACGCCATAACGAGGATAGTTCATCAGCGTTGTCAGACGCTGTTTGACGAAATCCCGTTTGGGGAAGCTGTCGAGAAAGGAACGGGTCAGAGCGTTTTGCGCCTCTGACCACACTTGCGTTTCCTGTGCGTTCGGATCTTCAAGCCAGCGATAGGGATCCTCAACAGAGATCGTGTGATAGATGTCAACGACCGTATCGCGTTTTGTGGGCGGATACTGCATTGATCCAACCTTTCTGTCCAAGAGCAAGCTAGTCAGAGACCCCCGTCTCAAGAACGGGGGCTTGTGTCTAGACTCCACCGCACCTCAGAGTACCGACGAAGGCGCTCTGCTTTGGCTTCTTTATCCGACACATCAGGGCACTCTGACAAGGTACCCGTACTCATCCAGTCTTGCCGGATGAGTACCGTTCGCATCGCAAGATTTCTCGCACCCACCAGATCGGCATGGAGCGTGTAGTGACATTTCTGACAGACAAACAAGAGCCCTTTGTTAGGACGGTTTGCATCGCAGGTATGCCCACACATCGGACACGCCTTGCTCGTGTTGTTGGCATCGACCGTGATCACCAGACTTCCCGACAATTGGGCTTTGTAGGCAATCATATGT
>NZ_QKUF01000025.1:35024-89221 GCF_003253565.1 Thermosporothrix hazakensis | reverse complement strand
CGGGATCTCGAACTCGATCAGAAAGGGCTGGCGCAAGCGAAGGAAGAGGCAGCGGGATCTCGAATCCGATCGGAAAGGCGAAGGAAGAGGGATCAGCATCCGCGCGTTCCCTATAAGGCACAATACCATTGTGATCAAGGAACAGAATCACAGCGAAAATGGCATCCTGCATTATCGCGACCTGGAAGGACAGCCAGCGATGGATGATGCAATTTTTTGTCCCTGTAAGAGATGGAAAATATTCTGACCAAGACGCGTTACAGGCGTTTCCATCATAAGGAGCCGATGTTCGCAAGCACAACAGGCATCAATGGAAATGTCAAAGGGCCATTGCTGTTCATGTCCAGGCGTATCATATATTGAAAGGGATAATTCGACTGCACCCCCGAAAATACAAGCAAGGAAAGGAAGACCACCTATGCCTGCAATCTATCATTGTTGTTCACCTGCACTGCAAGGCGACACTTTGTATCCGCTGAATATGCTCAAAGAGCTGTACCCTGCTCTTTATGATCGCGAGATCCAGAAATACAATGACACCCCTGCTCGAAAAAAACTCCCGTCACTGCGGATACCGCGCCTGAATTGCCTCTGGAATGATGTGATTTTCTGCCTGCCATTGCACCCCTATTACATTTACCATGAACTACAATATCGCAGTATACCTGTATCTCCAGACAAGGCCTTTCTTCGCATTCCACTGGAATATATTCGTGATCTACCAACAGCTATCTACTATGATAGCATTGGCCCATCTCCGGAGACAATTCTTGAAGAAAAGGTAGAATGGCTCGATCACAGTAACTACAGAGAATTGAGCACCGTCCCACAACAAACACTTGATTGGTATGATCTCCTAGTGCAGCGAAAACTTCAAAGAGGGTTCTTTTCTGGTATCCCTCATATTCTGGTGAAAGGAGCGATACCAATTCAAGGGCTTCAAGTAATCTCCTGGAGCGATCCCACAGCAATAGAGCAGCACAATCACCTGTAGCGCCTCTTCATTATATGGAAACAAGCAAGCGCTATTCACCTCTTTCCCGAGAGATGATATTAAAAATTTGTTAAAATCCTGTGTAACCCATTCCTATTCCATTGACTTCTTTTCCCCAATCTGTTTATAATTCCTGTGTAACACCACCATCGCAAAACGAAAAAAGTGCATGAGGCACTGTTCAACTCCTGTTGAAGTTTCTGTTCTGCGATATCTGTTGCCGCTCAAAACGGGGGAGAGCGGCAACATTCTTGTCAGGCGCTCTTCAATAGAGATTCCACTGATACTGAAGAGGACAATGTATGGATCAAAAACCGGACTATTTTCAGATGGGGGTTCAGCCGCTAGTAGAGCCACGTAAGGGCTTTTGGGGATGGTGGCTGAATCTTACGGCACCGCCACGTGACGAACTGACAACGTCAAGTCCATTCAAACGGGCAGAGCTACGCAAATCGGAGCTTCTTGGCTACTGTCTTTTCGTCATTGCCTGCTTCCTCTGCTTTGATCTGATCCTGGCGTTTCGCAACCCCCTGCCCAGCATTCCGCTGGTTCTTTCGTTTGTGCCCATCCTTGCCCTCGTAAGCTGGCTCAATCGAGCAAACAGGACAAAAATAGCGGGAACGATCTTCATAAGCTGCATTATGATTGTTGTCATGTGCGTGATCACCTTTGTTATGTCGAAAAGGAACGGTGCTGATCTTTTTGCCGCTTATGACTTTTTCGTCTATCCACTCCTGATAGGAAGTCTCTTTCTGCCACGCTCGATGATCTTTCCGTTCGTCATACTGGATATAGTCTTTATTATCTGGCATGTCTGTTTCGGCAGCGTCCCACCCGAAACGCACCAGTTAATCGAGAGTAGCGGACGCTTTATCATCATCTTACGCCCGTCAATCGTGTTGTTCACGGTTGCACTGGTAAGCTGGCTCGGTATGGCAACAATGGAGCGAACCCTGTTGCGGGCAGATAGAGCAGAAGAGCTCATCGCAGCGAGGCAGGTGATGGCCGAACAATCGATGCAACTGGCAGAGCAACATGAGCGCCTTGAGGCTGGCATTGCTCAGATTCTTCACGTCCATAAAGAGGCTGCTCAGGGCAATTATGCCGTACGCGCTCCGGTTCACTCGAATGATGTGATCTGGCAGATAGGCCGCTCGCTGAACAACCTGCTTGCCCGCTATGAGAGGCTGGCACGCGATAGCGAAGAACTTGCTCAGACGCGCAACGAGGTCGAGCAGATCTCTATCTATATCGAAGCGATGCGCCGAGGAAAGCAAGTCGCTCTTCCACAATGTCAGACACCGCTCGGGAAGCGCCTGCTCTTCGCATTTGGCTCTCGCCCAACAAGGAGCAGTAACCCGACAATGGGTGACTGACACACGCCACTATATGTGGAGAGGAAAGAGCGCCTGATCACGGTTCACATAGCTTGCTCTTTCCTCTCCGTATGCAGGCATCCAGGCAGATCAGTATTTCTGCTATATCTAGAGAAGCCAGCGGAGAAAATCTATAAAGCCGATACCGCGATTTTTTATTTTATCCTTTTTTACTGGAAAGGACTTTTTCCTTTATGGCTGAAACTGTTCTACCCACGTCACACTCTTCTACGCCGCCAGAAGAAACAGACGAACAGCGGAAGGTCTCATTTCCCTTCCAGATCCTCTATTTTCTTTCCACTATCAGTGGACATCTGACGATCCTGCCGACCGTTATTATGCTTTTGCCGCTGCAAATCCGCATGCTTGACCCCCACACCTCCGAGATCACACTTGGTTGGGTTGAAGCGGTTGGCGGTATCGCCTCGGTCATCGCGGCCCCGATTATTGGCGCGATCAGTGATAGAACGACTGCCCGCCTGGGCCGCCGCCGTTTCTGGATGCTCATCAGCGCCGTCTGTGTCGCGTTGTCCCTGCTCCTCATGGCGAACTCACAGCTTATCTGGATGCTTGCTCTCGGCTGGTTCCTGGTGCAGTTTTTTGCTGACTCAATCACCACGCTGCTGCAAGCCATTATCCCTGACCGCATTCCCAGGAAACAGCGCGGCCTGCTTTCCAGCTATGTCGGGCTGGCGACACCATTGGCAGCCGTACTCGGTAGTATTATTGTTGCTGTTATTTTTAAGAAGAACCAGCTCAGCGCGTACTACGTTTTGATGGGCATCGTCCTTGTGATGGTCCTGCTGTTTACCCTGGTATACCGCGAGAAACCAATCAGCAAAAATGAGGTGCCTCCCTTCCAACTGGGCGCCTTTCTGAAAAAATTCTGGGTTTCACCGCGCAAGCATCCAGACTTTGCCTGGGCCTTTGTCACCCGCCTGCTTCTCTTCCTCGGGTACTTTGCGGTCACAACCTTCTTACAGTATTACTTGAAAGATGTACTGCAATATGAGAAACTGTTCCCGGGCAAAACCGTCAATGATGGGATTCTGGCGTTCCAGTCGACACTGCTGGTTCCCATGCTGCTCAGCTCGTTTGTCGGTGGTATCATCTCGGACAAGCTCCAGCGCCGCAAGCCGGTTGTCACAGCCGCCGCGCTGCTGGTCATGATCTCCTTCCTGATTCCGGCCTTCGCAACAAGCTGGATCGCAGTGCAAATCTGGGCCGTGGTGCTCGGTATCGGCTATGGTGCCTTCTTTGCCGTTGATACTGCCCTGGCAACGCAGGTGCTTCCGAACAAAGAGGATCGCGGTAAAGACATCGGCATTATCGCCCTGGCCCTGGCGCTCCCGCAGATCTTCTCACCAATGATCGGTTCAGGCGTGCTTGCTCTTACGCAGAGAAGCTATAGCGCGCTCTTTGTCGTCGGTGCGATCTTTGCACTATTCAGCGCAGTGCTGGTCTGGCGAATCAAATCCGTACGCTAACACACCCGGGTCGCTTGCTCTTTTCCTGGTGAAGCAAGCGACCCGCTCTATGCAGTATGAAAGGAGTCCAATTCTTTGAATAATCCTGAACAGATGCTCACACACTTTGTAAAACTGCGCGGCTCACTCAAGCAAGAAGATGTCGTCTTTTACTGGAGCGGCTCAATTTACGGTATGATTCCGGGAGTGCAAAACAAGCCGCTGTTCCGCTTTGAAGGTTACAATATCAGTCGTTTTGTGCCGGTTGAAGGCGGCTATCAGCATCTCTCACGTGAGGTGTCGGTCTATGAAGACCCACGCACCGGTGAGATTCTGGAGCGCTGGCAGAACCCATTCACCGAGCAAGAGGTGCGCGTAGTGCATGTCTGGAATGATCCCGTCAATCAGGAAATGCTGCTCAACGGCCCGCGAGGCCCGTTCACGGTTCCTGTCACGCCAGTCGGCGATGATATACAGTGCTGGAATCTGGATATTTTCCTCACGTACCCGTCACCACTTTCGCGCAAGGATTACCCGCAGTATTCGCAGAATGATCTCTATCAGGGTGCTGAATTATTCCAGTTTTACGTGAAAACAAGCGACCTCGAAAATGAGGATTTGCCCTCGGTTCCCTGCCATCTCTCATGGACGCGCATTGGTCCGTGGCTCCCGTGGATGGAGATGGCCGACCGCCCGGGCAACCTTGTCTATCAGTGCCGAGGCTACAAGCTGGCGAACGGCTATGCAGACCTGCCATCACACCTGCGCGCTTATGTGGAGCAGCATGAACCACAGTATAAAGAGGCTCCGCGCACCTTCACCCGTCCAAACGAAACGTCATGGACCTACTTCAAAAAGCTCCTCGCCCAACAGTAAAAAAGCAGGCGGTCAACCAGAACATGACCGCCTCCTCGCTCGCTGTATTTATGCAATCTGCCTGATATCTTCACACTGTACTTCAAAGCGCTCACCATCATCCCGCACCTGAAGCGCCCGCAACGTCGAGATACAGGAATGTGCCCGCTGAAGCTGCGCAGCCGGGTAGGTATGTGTGATTCCGATAACCCGCGCACCCGCTTTCCGAGCTGCCTCAATGCCCGCCGGAGCATCCTCAAATACAATACACTCTGTCGGATCAACGCCCAGAAGCTCAGCCCCCTTCAAATAGCCCTCGGGATCGGGCTTCCCGTTGCGCACCTGCTCGGCTGTGACAAACGTTCGCGGCAAGGGCAGACCACACGTTTCCAACCGGACCTTTGCCAGTGCGAGCGTGCCCGATGTGACAACTGCCCACCGTTCAGGAGGCAGGGAAGCAAGCAAATCTGCCGCACCGTCGAGCGCCTTCAATCCCTCTATATCTTCAATTTCGGTCTGCAAGAGCCATTGTGCCTCAGCCTCCACATCGAGCGCAGGTGCAACATCACGGATCGTTTCGACAGCACGCCGTCCATGAATAGTCAATAAAAGCTCCTCGGCATTCATCTGATGGCGATCCGCCCACCGCCGCCACGCCCGTTCAACAACTGCGTTCGAGTCAACAAGCACACCATCCAGATCGAAAAGAAAGGCTTTACAAGAGAAGCGATTCATAAAAATTGTGTACTCCTTTTTCTATACAGATATAGCGGACACATAACAATACTCCTGTTTTATAGCATACCATATCTAAACCGTGCTCCCTCTGCCAAAAATAAGTGAGCTGCATGCCAGCGACATGCAGCCCGCTCACCACTCCTCTTTTCAGGGAAACAATTCACCTTTTTTACGTAGTGATGTCATTTCAGCCTGGGAATATACCCACTTTTATCTGACAGTGACGATACTAAAAAGTGACAGGCAACTTGCTCAAACCAAGCAGCAAGATACCCGGACGCCATTGCACCTGCTGAGGATCAACAGCCAGACGCACATTCGGCATGCGTTTCAGCAGCGTGTTCACAGCAATCTGGGCCTCAAGGCGTGCCAGTGGAGCACCCAGACAATAGTGAATTCCCTTACCAAATGCCAGATGATGATTCTCTTTTCGGGTGATATCGAGCTTGTCCGGCTCCGCGAACTCATGCTCATCATGATTTGCCGCCGCAAGCACAATCAATACGTTGTCACCGCGCTTGATCTGCTGTCCGCCAAATTCCATATCTTCACGAGCCCAACGCTGCGTAGCCGTCATTACCGGGCTGTAATAACGCAGAAATTCCTCTACTGCCGTTTTAATATGCTCAGGATGCTGCTTCAGTAGCTCTAATTGTTCGGGATGCTGAAGTAGTGCATAGATGCCGTTCCCGATCAAATTCACCGTGGTCTCGTGTCCTGCCACAATAAGCAGGAACACCATCGCTACAAGCTCGTGCTTGGAGAGCTTCTGTCCCTCCGACTCAGCTCTGATCAATTTGCTGAGTAGATCATCAGATTCATCATTGCGCTTCTTTTCCACCAGATCATGCACATAGCGCGTGAAAGCAGTAATATCATCAGCAGCCCGCTCAAACGCCTGTGGATCACCGGTTGCTTCAACGATGATATTGGACCAATACCGGAATTTCGTGCGATCCTCATCGGGCACACCGAGCATTTCGGAGATAACGCGAATCGGCAGGGGGAAAGCCAGATCATCGATTACATCCATCTCACCTCGCTCTTGAACGGCGTCTAGCAGCTCGTCGGCGATCTCCTGGATGCGCGAACGCCACTGCTCAACCAGGCGAGGGGTAAAAGAGAGATTCACCAGGGTGCGCAGGCGCGTGTGGTCGGGAGGATCAGCGTTAAGCATATGCCGGTTCAGCATCAATTGCTCTTCCGTCTGGTTCAGCACCCAGGGAAACTTCTCAGCCAGCTCCTCTTGAGAGTACACACTACGCACCGTCTTCACAATCCGCGGGTCCTTGAGTGCGGCTTCTGCCTCTTTGAAGCCGGTAATCAGCCACGAACGCCGCTGACCGTCAGGCCAGACATACTCCATTACAGGAGCCTGAGCACGCAACATAGCAAAAACTGGGAATGGATTCGCCTTAAAGGCAGGGGATATCAGGTTTATCTGCTGTGTCATACGATTCCTTTCCTGATTTGAAAACGAATTTCGACAGGTGTATACTATCTTTACAAGTGTCGCTGCTTTTACTATAGTCCGAAATGCGGAGAAGATCAAGAAACAGATGTGTCAGAAATGTCGATTAATCAACACAAGCGGAGATGATGTCTATGAACTCGTTCCCTGAACCGCCCGACTTGAGGGTCAGACGCACACAGAAATTACTCTGGGAAGCGCTAACTGAGCTCATGGCGGAGAAGGCGTTCGATGCGATCACCGTCAAAGATATCTGTGATCGCGCAATGGTTCACCGCACCACATTCTATAAACACTATACGGATAAGTATGACCTGCTGTTGCGAGGCATGCGCAGTATGCATGAGGTCCTTCAGCAAGAGATGAGACAACAAATACAGGCAACCCCGGAGGAAACATCACTTCACCGCTATGAATTGCTTCTTACACATGTACTGGAACATGAGCGGTTCTACCGCCTGATGCTCTGCGGAAATAGTGTAAGTGAGTTTCATCGGCTGCTGCGTGGTTATCTTGCAGATTTTATTGAAGCCAAACACACAGAGTCGAAGAAATGGGAACATCCTGTGCCGCTTCCACTCTTTGCGCAATTCTATGCAGGCGCGCTGATATCTATTATTGCATGGTGGCTGGAAAATGATTGCCCCTATACACTGACGCAAATGGCACTTTATATGGAAGAGATGATGCATGATGCATCGGATAAACACAAGCACCACACACCAGCGCCCATGCACTCTTCTTAAAATGAGAGAAAGGGGGATTCTATTCTGTATGGAAAATCAGCAAAAAGCAATCGGTCTCTTTGATTCTGGAATGGGCGGCCTTTCAGTTATGCGCGAAATTCGGGCATTCCTGCCGCATGAAGACCTGCTCTTCGTCGCGGACTCCGGGCATGTCCCCTATGGGCCAAAGTCGCCAGAGTATGTGCAGCAGCGCTCGCTGGCAATCGCGCGTTTTCTGCTTGAATATGACGTCAAAGCGATTGTCATAGCCTGTAACACAGCCACAGCAGCGGCGGCAGCCCTATTACGATCTCGCTTTCAGGTGCCAATCATCGGGATGGAGCCAGCGGTCAAGCCGGCAGCAGCCGCGACACGAAGCGGGGTCGTTGGCGTGCTCGCAACCTCCGGGACGCTGTCCAGCACACGCTTCGCCGCGCTGCTAGAGCGCTTTGGCAGCGGCATCACTGTTGTCACACAGCCCGCTCCCGGGTTAGTCGAGCGCGTCGAAGCAGGCGACCTGACCGGCCCCGAGACGCGCCGCCTGGCTGAAGAGTATACAGCGCCTCTTCTGGCCGCAGGAGCAGACACGCTGGTGCTTGGCTCGACCCACTTTCCCCACCTGCGTCCGCTCCTGTCAGAAATGCTCGGTCCTGATATACAGCTTATCGACACAGGAGCTGCTGTTGCTCGTCACCTGCGGCATGTGCTGGAAGAGCGTCAGCTTCTTCGCCAGCAAACAGATGAGGGCTTAGCACGCTTCTGGACAAGCGGCAACCCTATCGAGGCACAGGAAATCGTCTCACGGCTCTGGCTGCATCCTGTTCAGGTTGAGCCTCTGCCCGAACCCTACAACTGAAATCATCCAGAGTCGAGCCGGGATATGCTTCTGTATTCCGGCTTTCTTTCTAGCCCACCATCAGAAATAGGTAGATTGCGATTATCATTTCTGCCCTGTTGTCGGTGAAAAGCTCATCTCATAAGAAATGGTTACAAAGGGAAGAGCCATCTCAAGCCCTTCCCCCTTGACAGTTTCCCCAATTCGGAACTATACTGGTTACAGATTTCGACGGAAGAAAAGAGGCAGACATGGCCGTTAACAGCCAGTTCGCGGTTGCCATACACACGCTCACCCTGCTCGCCGATGTGACGGGCGATGAGCCGATTACATCCGAATACATCGCCGGAAGCGTGAACACCAACCCCGTGTTCATTCGGCGGATTCTGGGCCGGTTGAGCAAAGCCGGTCTTGTGGCTTCACACCCCGGTGTCGGGGGCGGCTGGCGACTCTTGCGTGCTCCTGATGCGATTACGCTACTGGACGTGTATCATGCAATTGAACCGGAAGGGCACCTTCTGGCCATGCATCATAGCCAACCAAATACAAAATGCCCTATAGGGCGCAACATCTCCCGAGTACTACAGGTGTATTTCGGAGAAGCAGAAGAGGCATTTGAGCAAAAGCTTGCACAACGCACAATTACCCAGGTCCTTCGGATGGCACACCAGCAGGCTGAACTTGTCAATCAGCCCGGGGAGCCGCTGTAACGCGCCCTTTTTTTATCGCTATTCGTAACCACAGCGGTTTCAAATTACCGTCCATCATGGGCGATACGAGCGTTTGTGCAAGCCATCCTCCCTTCTCTGGCTCGCAACGGGCGCGACGCCAGTTATAGCAGGATGGATCGACAACAGGCTGTGCGCATGCCAGAGCAGAACTATAGGGGGGCTGCTCCTTCTTGTCACTTGCCATACAACAGCTCTTGTCAATCCAGCAAGCGAACACCCAAAGAAAGAAAACTGGAGGCCGATCAAGCAACTGAGAAGACCATGTTTGCTGATCGATATACGTAGAAATAAGGAGACATTTCTTATGAAGATTTTCCAGACAAATAGCAACCCCACCTTCAATATATCGACGCTGCTTCTGCGCCTGGCCCTGGCAATCGTCATATTCCCGCATGGAGCCCAAAAGATGCTTGGCTGGTTCGGCGGAGGCGGGGTCGGTGGCACGCTTCAGTTCTTTGGCATGCTTGGCATCCCGGCCATTCTCGGCATTCTGGTCATCCTCGGCGAGTTCCTCGGCTCGCTCGGTGTCCTCACGGGGCTGCTCACGCGTGTCGCGGCGTTTGGCATTGCCTGCGCACAGCTCGGCGCGATCTTCTTCATACACGCACACAACGGCTTCTTCATGAACTGGTCAGGTAAGCAGGCAGGCGAAGGCATTGAGTTCTTCCTGTTGACCGTCGGCATCTCGCTTGCATTGATGATTATGGGTGCAGGTGGCTGGTCCCTTGACGCGCTGATATCCGGTCTCCGCAAAAAGAAGTAATCACAACCGTACATAAAAAAGTCCCCTTCCCGTTGTAGCTCCCTCAGGGAAGGGGACTTTGAGGTACAGAAGAAAGGCGCTCCCCGGGATTAGAGAGGCGCGGGAGAACAGGTAACGGGTGTATCCGCGCTGAGTTGCAAGGACGCGATGCGATCATTCAAGCGACTACTCACAAGAGGAACATTCCCTTTATAGTAGAAACAGGTCCCTCTCAATTGACTCTGTTCGTAGAGAGCAGTATAGAGACAGTCGTGCTGTGGGGCAAGCTTGAATGAAGAAATAGTCTTATCCCAACGAAAACCATTGCTCTCTACAGGCAGCGAGGACAGGGCATAGGACGCGTGCTGCTGACAGGCGTTAACCGTCCCCGTCACATGCAAGACCTTTCCCCCATAGTGCGTGTGCTGATAGAGGTCCAGCAGCCAGATCCGGTGTTCGTCCGCAACGCTCGGGCTATCCACACACGAGAAACGCTGAATGGCCGATTCGGTCTGACCCGGCTCGACAGGCGCAAGCGAGAGCTCACAGAAGCGAACAGGAGCCCCGGAATCAGCCCCGACCCGCTCCGTGAGGGCAAATGCCAGCAAGAGAGCAACCAGAAAAGGGAAGATGCACTTGAGAAATAGCATGCGAAAATCCCGTTTTCCAGCATTTTTCTCTATCCCACATCTCAGATCATTCAGATAGAAGTCATACATCCTGCTATCCTTTTCACTCTTCCCACTTTTATTCCTCTTTGCTTTCTTTTCAGTCTCAGTATACAGAGTCCCTCAATTAATAGATGTAAAAGCAGATATATACTGAAACTCGGCCCCTTCAGCAAGATCTAGCGATGATAGAGTTTCCGGGGCATCTTCTGTTCCTATCATCGCTAGAATGAGGTTAGAAGTCTCCGCTTGAGCCACTGCTTCCGGAATCGCTGCTCGAACTCGATGATGAGTCGAAGCTGCTCCCGCCAACATCGTAGCTGCTGCTGGAATAGTGGTGATGACCGTACCAGCTCCGGCGGCGCGACGGCCAGATGATGTTAATGACCACAACGACGAGAATCAGAAAGCCGATTCCGAGGCAGGAGGCCAGGCCCTTCACGGAGGCCCAGAGCTGGCTGAAAAATGATGTATCGCCTTTCAGTGCCTGAGCCAGCGAGTTGAGCGCCGCCACCGTCGCGCTGGTATAGTCCGATCCATGCATGTTGTTCCGGAAGGCTGAAATAGCTGCGTCATACTGATCCTTCTTTAGAGGAACCTTCGAGCCCCCATAAATGGCCAGGTGGCGCGCTTTCGTATCAATATTTATGACGATGCCAGTTGAAAGCCGGTCCGCCTTCTTCTTTGTCCCCGCATCGAAAGCTGCTTTACTGCCATCGAAGGTCTTCGTTGTGTAGACACTTACTGTATACTCAATTTGGTGGGCGGCATCTCGCACCTTCGTCTGGTCGAGCACCTTCGCTTCATCCTCGAAGGTTCCCAAAGTGGCGAAAGCCGGGCGCACAGACAGCAGGAAGAGCAAGCAGACAAGAACCGCACCCGCAACGAGAAGCAAGGGCTGACGATGTTTCTTCTTTTGCATACATTCCACCTCCAATATTTGATGATAGAAGAATTTCGTATTTTTTGCAGGGGGTTCTTCAAAGAAAGACGAATAAGCAGGCAAACAGTAATTCCAGGCCAACAGCCCGGGTGTTAGCTTCCAGCGGGGTCACAGATCAAGCGGAGCTAGAAGTCTCCGCTTGCACCACTGCTTCCGGAATCGTAGCTCGAACTCGATGATGAGTCGAAGCTGCTTCCACCAACATCGTAGCTACTGTAGCTGCTTCCGGAATCGTAGCTCAAACTCGACGATGAATCGAAGCTGCTTCCGCCAACATCGTAGCCACTGTAGCTGCTCCCGCCATAGAAGCCACCATAGGACACCTTACGAGGATAACTGCCCTTATCCTGCCTGATGAGACCGATGATAAAGCTCACCAGAAAAAAGAATAAAAGCCCGCAGCAAGCAATCATGCCAAACGGCATGTTCGCAAGCCAGCCGGAAGAATCGGACCGGCTCCATCCAGGATCATAGCTACCGTAGCTGCTTTCGGAATCGTAGCTTGAACTCGGCGTAGAATATGACTTCCCGTTCTCCAACGCCTGAGCCAGCGAGTTGAGCGCCGCCACCGTCGCGCTGGTATAGTCTGACCCGTGAATATTGTCGCGAAAGGCCGATATCGCTGCCTCATACTGCTCGCTCTTCAGGGGGACCTCTGAGCCCCCATAAATGGCCAGGTGGCGTGCTTTCGTATCAATATTTATAATGATAGTACTCGGCAGTCTGTCCGCCTGCTCTTTCGTCTGCGAAGCGAAAAGCTCCTTCGTGCCATTGAAGGCGTTCGTTGTGCGAACATTCACCGCATAGTTGATGCGCTGCGCTGCCTCCGTTACTTTTGCCCGATCAAGCACCTTCGCCTCGCCTCAATCACGCCGATCGCGGCGATAGCCGGAGAGGCAGTCAGCAATAGCAGCAAACAGACAAACAGCAGGCCTGTGAACATGATAAAGAGCTGTCGATGTTTCTTCCGCATAGTCTCCCTCTTTTTTCGGGGTAAACGTCACTCATAGCCCTTTTTTGGTAGTAGAATCAGCGCCCGAAAATTTGAGCAGGGAATATCGGGTGTTCTACAGGAAAAGACGCAGGGGCAGAGGAAAAATCAAATACGCATATGGACGAAGAGCCAAAAAAAGGAGACGAGATGGGCAGCAGGTGCATGCATTGCCCGTCTCGTCCTTCTTGTCATACTATACTATGTCATCAGTATAGCATAAAAAGAACGACATTACAAGCGCCCTTTGAGTACTCGTCCTATTGTGAGGAGGGCAAACCGTTCCCGAGGGCTTGTCAGCCTTCTTCAAGCAGAAAGGCAGGCAGAGCTGCAGAATCATGCCGGATTGTAGCAATTTTTGCTCTGAAGAAGCAAGGCATCATCGTACTCAAAAAATGCACATAGGATCCATCGCATTTCATGTTATACTATCAGACGGAAAGTGATCTGCTGGAAGTGCATCTCGAAAAAATCGATCGGTACTTCAGCAGGCTGGATGAAAAGTGCAATGTAAAGGAGAGACCTTTGAAAACAGCGGAGGGATCAGCAGGCGTGCAAACGGAGCAATATGACGAGTTCTGGACGCAGGACGACTTTTCTGGCTGGTCGCTAAATGGCGTGCAGGTTGACATCTCACCCCAGGCAAGCGCACGCCTCTGCCCACAGCCCGGGATGACCTGCTCGGCGGTGGACATCGACGGCGGCGCACTGCAATATGACACAACGGCCCGCCTGTGCCAGGGACGCGATCCATACAAAGCAGGCAAGTATAACAACGAGAACTATTATAACGGCAACACCTTCTTTTTCGGGACTATGACCTCGCCAGTCATCACGCCCCAAAAGCCGATTACCAGCGTTGTCGCCTCATGGAACGCGGAGACTCGGCCCGGGACCTGGCTTCAGCTCCACATTCGCGCTCTCAAACAGGACTCCTGGACACGCTGGTACAATCTGCCGGTGTGGGCAGCGGATTTCTCAACGGTCAAGCGGCATAGCGTCGACGGGCAGGATGACGGCAACGGCAAGGTTGCGACCGACACGTTTCTGACTGGAAGCATACCAGCAAGCGCATACCAACTCAGCGTCACCCTTTTTACAACTGACCCTGCACTCAGCCCGATTATAAGAAGAATCACAGCTATCGCCTCGTTCGATGCAGAAAAGAGTCCCACTATCGAGCCAGATCGAGCAGTCTGGGGAAAAGAGCTGAACGTCCCGATGCGCTCTCAGGTTCTCCCGGAATATCGAGGACTCGGCTTCGGAGGCGGAGGCGAGGTCTGGTGTAGTCCAACTTCAACCAGCATGGTGATGGCGTACTGGGCCGACAAAACCGCTCGCCCGGAACTGGTTCAGTCGGTCCCGGAAGCGGCGAAGGGCTGCTACGATTTCACCTATGATGGAACAGGCAACTGGCCGTTCAATACCGCGTATGCCGGAGCACATGGACTGCGAGCCTTCGTCACACGGCTCTACTCGCTGAGTCAGGTCGAGCAGTGGATCAAAGCAGGCGTGCCGCTGGTTGCCAGCGTGGCCTACAAGCACGGCGAGCTTCCCGGGACGCCGATTGAGTCATCAGATGGGCATCTGCTGGTGATTCGTGGTTTCACCGAGAGTGGAGACGTAATTACAAATGATCCAGCAGGCCCGACAAATGATGCAGTCAGGATCATCTATAATCGGATCGCCTTTGAACGTGTATGGCAGAAATACTCACATGGCATTGTGTATGTCATCACGCCTGAAGGGTTCCCTCTCCCCACCGAGAAACGTCTGACAAACTGGTAAGGAAGCGACCGGAGAGCAAGCACGACACTCTCCGGTTCTTCTCATGAAGCAGGAGAGCAAGCGGAAGCTCAATTGATCTTTGCAAGAATGATCTCAACTATTTCTTCGGGCGTTCGCTCATCTGTAGGGATGTGTTCGGCAAATACTGGAGAGGCGAAGGCGGGTACACAGCGCTCGATCCGCTCGCTGATCCATCCCCGCGCCTGCTCAGTATGCTCCCGCTGGCTGAGGCGCCGATAGAGCGTCTCGCGATGCGCCGTCAGGCAGAAATGGTACAGGTGCGGATCAAGCTGACGAAATCCGTCGCGAATCTCCTCGAAATAGGGGCGATGCCACAGCGTCATAGGGACAATTAGAGTGCGCCCGTAAACCTGCTTGAGATGCCGCGCCGTCTCGATAACCAGCGGTCGCCAGGGAGTCAAATCTTGAAAGTCAGTACATTCCTCAAAAGGGCGCACGATTTCCCTGAGCAGGATACCCACCATCTCCGGATCATACAGCATACTTCGGTGCAGCCGCTCTACAAGCAGTTTCGCAACCGTTGACTTGCCAGCCGCGAACGAGCCATTAATCATAATAATCATCTCATGAGTCTCCCATTTTTCCTCAAGTATAGCATAGGCGTTCCCACAGCATGCCCATTGCACTGAAACTTGATCGGCACCCTCGGGAACAAAACTGCAAGTTGAGACGTCATAGCTATGAATACACGCACATCAATTCATCTATAGAGGTTTCCTATGGTACTATTCTTGAAAAGAATGCTCTTGGCAAGCCTGCTGTTTCTGCTGGCCGGGTGCGGACAAACCGCAGCGCCGGCGCTGCCAACAAAGGAGAAAGCGATGAAAGTGCAGATCGAAATCAATGCATCGGTACCGAACAAGCAACCAACAAAGCTTACACTGCAACGACAGGATCTCGTACACAAGCTATATACGACTATTTCTGCATTACCCGTCGTGACCGACCCGAACCGCCCCTGTACAATGGAACTGGGACCACGCTACACGCTCATCTTCACTGAAGCAGACGAAAAGACGCTGATTGAGGCTGAGGCGCAACGCTATGGCTGTCGACCCGTCATAATTCAAGGCGAAAGACAGCAGCGCGATACGAACCCCGAGTTCTGGAAACTGCTCGATCAGGTGCTGCGTGAGGCGGCTCCACCGGCCACTGTACAGAAGCTCGCCCTCCTGCACAACGGCCAGACGGCGCTGATCGACTCGGCACAACAGGCGCAGGCGCTCTATGACGCGCTCATCAAGCTACCACCCGTACCTGAAGGCGATCCCCATCAGCCAGAGAAGCAATCAGCCTACCAGATCACGTTTTTTACAGCACATGGCACGCTTTCCGGCACCATCGACAAGCAATACGCCCGCCTGGAAGGGAACGAGCAGGCACGCGGCGGCTCCTATTATGTAAATGACGCCTTCATGCAACAGGTGCAGGACATCAGTAAAAGCGCTCACTATGCCCCGGGACGTCCCGACGCCCTGACCGTCACCGTGAGCGGCCCAGAGATCTCAATGCGCTCGTTTATCGATACGCAAAGCGAGGATGCACCGATTATGCAGCAGCTCTACACAAAAATAACCAGGCTCCCCCAAAAAGCTGCTAGCTGCTCGACCGAGGAGGAGAAACGCCAGAAGAAGCTGACCACGACATCCCTCCACTTCACGCAATGGGGCTTACCACTGCTGAGCGTGGAAATCTATGAAGGGGAGCACTGTCAGCAGGTCTTACCCGGCCCGGGAAGCGAAGTGCAGCCAGATGATGAGTTCTGGAACCTGCTACATAAGCTGAACCGGTAGGTGCTTGCCAATCTGACACATTTTGTTGCACGATTGAGAGGGCAGAAATGAGAAGAACCCTCTCAATTGTTTTGCCAATCTTACAGCAGGAAGGATCAAAAAGAAGTATGTCATCATCACGTATCACAGTCGGCAAGTTGCTTGCATTCCTCATTCCCCTGAGCTGTTGTGTCAGCGCAGTTGCCTGGGCAATCGCCATCGGGCGCTTTCTGCTCGAACGCGAACGAAGCAAGGTTGAAGTGGCACGGCTCCAATCGCTCACCAGCGCACCGGCAGATGCTGAACGCCCAGAATAAAGCTGCTTGGAACGGCCTGCAATCGGGCTTCAGGTTCGATATGGAGCCCGGGCAGGCGTTGCAGGACGACCTTCCATGCCGTCGCGACCCCGATCAGCACAAGCGGTTTCCCAAGACAGTAATGCATTCCATGCCCGAAAGAAAGATGAGGGTTTGAAGCGCGGTAGATGTCGAAGCGGTGAGCGTGGGGGAAAGCAGCGGGATCAACATTTGCGGCACCCAACCAGAGGTTTACAATGTCTCCCTCGGCCAGCGCATACCCATCCAATTGCGTCTTCTGAAGCACTCTGCGCGTCACACACTTCACCGGGGAACGATAGCGTAACACCTCTTCTAACGCCCGGGGCAGAAGCGCTGTATCAGCCTGGACCGCGCTGTACGCCTCTGGTTGCTCGCTCAGACAAAGGAGCGTACTTCCGATCAGGTGCGCCAATGGCTCAAGGCTTCCCGCAAAGAGCAGCTCACAGAAGGCGACAAGCTCTCCCATAGCAAGCCGCTGGCCATCAACGACAGCCTCAGCAAGCGCACAGATCAGCCCATCGCTCGTGCTACGGCGGCAGACCTGGACCAGGCGGGAAAAATAAGCGTCCATCTGTTGCATACACTTCTGACGCTCCTCTTCATGCTCATCGAGCACAAAGAAATAAGACCAATAGCGCAGGCTTTCCTCATCTTCAAAGGGGATACCAAGTATTTCAGCTAAAACGCGAAAAGCGAAGGGGGAAGCAAAATCAGCGACGAAGTCCATCTGCCCACGCGCCTGCACCCGATCAAGCAGGCTATGCGCATGCTCGACAAGCCGTTTCTCGCCAAGCATCACCAGATCGGGGCTGAAGACCCGCGACAGCAGCGTGCGAAAATAGGAGCGTCGCGAGAGCTCGGTCTGGCTCTCTTTTCCCTCGATTCGGGAGGCAAAGGTATCAGGAGTAGAAAGCGCTTCGTAGATGTCCTTATAGCGAAAAATATGCCACATTTTCCGCTCCATATCGTAGAAAACGGGGTGTTCCTGTTGCATTTTTTGATACCACTGCACAGGATATGCTGTTATTGCCTCAGAGAAGTCGACATTCATCTTGTATCCTCCGGCAAGCTTCCTCCGATCCGATATTCTAGAATCCAATATCGACAGGCAAGCAGAAAAAAGGAGAGAGCAAACAGCCTCCTTTCACCGCTTCAACCATCTTCTGAAGCGGCGTGAGAGCTCAATTCAATCTCCTATTTGTATCGTACCGGATGCCCCTATGCGTATCAATAGCTCAATGGCTCGATGGCGATATAAGCTCGCTTCTCAGGCGGCTGTTGGAGCCAGAAGCGTCGCCCTTTCAGCAAGCGATAGAGCAAGATGCGCTTAAAGCGATATTTCAGAGTGATTGCCCGTTCTGCCTGATAGATCTCTTCGGGCGTTTCCAGTACGCGGGCGGTTGCTTCAATATAATTGCCGGTCACGCTTCCGTCGGCTCGACAGGCCGCGACAGAGACACGCGGCGTCTCGCGAACCCGCGCCAGCTTGCCTGCACGAATATCGGTGCCAACATAGAGCACGCCATCCTGTTCCGCGAAGCACACAGGTGTGGGGACGCCTTCGCCGTTGCGACGAAAGGTAATCATGCAGATATAGTTTTCTCTTTTTAGTTCAACCCAGGCGGTAAATGCTTGAAGTGCCATATGTTGCTTCTCTCTCCTCACCACAAACGCATAGAAAAAGTGTAGAGAAGGCGCAAGGAGATATATGTTTTAACACTATACCGGCTCTTGTCTCAGGCGTCAAGATGATGTTCTCCCTGATTCTACCCATTTTGGTAGCGAAAAACCGGACCATTTGGCTACCGCTCGTATGCTAGAAAAAGGGGAGAACCTTGACAAACAGGAGAGGAGCAGGCACAATGCAAAGAGAACAGACGTTGAAACAGGGGATGTGCACTCAGTTCCTCTCTACATTGGAGGTCGTAAAGCCTTGATGGAAGATCACGCCACTGAGGGAGGCAACAACCTGCCTCACAACCCTCAGGAAGAGCCGGGAGCGCTCGCACCGGATGAAGAAGTCATTTCGCAACAAACCGTTCAATTTCTGGATGATAGCTTGCTTGTTCTCCTTACTGCAAGCGATCGTCTGTACATCAGTCTGCCGAATCTCTGCGCTGCACTTACCCTTAACGCCCGTGGACAGCTTCAGCGCATCCAGCGCACGCCAGGTTTGGTAGAAGGGCTGCGCCTGCTTCCTGCGCGGACTCGTGGTGGAACACAGCGCCTGAACTGTCTCTGGCTGGAAAAGCTACCAGCCTGGCTTTCTGGCCTGCATCTTCGCGGCACCAAGCAAGCCTCACGCGCCAAAATCAAGCAATACAGAGACCAGGGCGTTACAGAGATTACGCGCCTCTTCTATGCTGCCGAGTCGCCCGCGCTGCCAATGCTTCCAATACAGGGAACGCTCCCCTTTCCCGCAACCGAAACGGTGATCGAAAGCAGCATCGAGACCATGATGACCCTCGATCCCACCCTGACAACGCTGCCCACCGTCACCCCCGATCAACAGGAGTTGCGCGCGCTCATGACGCAGCTTCCATACATCCCAACGTCTGAATCGCTGGTTACAACCAGTTACCAGGAGGATCGCGCCATTCGTGAAGCCACCCTGGCCCGCAAAGTAGAATGGGAGGAAGAACCTGAATTTCAGCGCATGCGTTATATTGCCTCAAATAAACTTCATGTCTATTTCGGAGACCCGGATCACCCATTAGAGCTCAACGAAGCCCTCGAACGAATCCGCTCCCTGGGCGAAAGCACCATCCTGACCGCCCGTATTCTGCTTGGTCTCTGGAACATTCGGCGCTGTGAACGTCAGCTCGCCAAAGACGGCAGTGCGGCCATTCGCGTCGATGAGATCCTTGAATGGCGCGGTGTGCAGAAGCATAGCCGCACCTATTCCCTCTCGGAAAAACGCTTCTCAGACGGCTTCCAGTGGAAGCACAAGCAACAGGTATTTCTCGACGTGAAGCTGCTCGAACATTGCTACCTGCGCGGACATCACACCGTGATCGTGCGAGGCCGCGCCCAGCGCTTCCGCATCAATGGGCCCTACCTGCGCGTCACCTCGGTCGAAAAAGTGAAGACAGGCGAGCAGTCAGAGATCGTAGGCTACTTCATCGCTCCCGGCGCATGGATCAACACCTACGAGGAGCACGGGAACATCTTTTTTGCCGAGATCGATCGGCGCGTCTTTCAGCTCAATCCGCAAAACGATCAACTTGCCCTGCGAATCGCGCTGTTTCTCACCGAGCACTGGCGCCAGCATGCCCGAACCGGTCAGTACGCCCACCCGATGGTCATGCGCGATCTGCTGACCGCCAGCATGATACCCATTGACACACGACACCTGACAAACCGCTTTGTCCCGCGTGTCGAGGCCGCTTTGATGAAGCTGCTCGAACAGGGCGTCGTGGGAGAGGTCAGCTTGCTGACACCGATTGACAAGCAGAAGGCGCACTGGGGGCGCGATTGGCTGGCCTCGGAGTGGCGCATCTTACCGCCATCCAGCCTGATCAGCCGCTATCTGGATTCGATTCAGAGCGAGCTGCCAGAGGGGCGCCGCCGCCGCACCAGCTACTAGAACGCATTTCCATAAAAAGAAGAACGGCGTATCCGCACTGGATAGGCCGTTCTCCATCAATATATCTTGATTATTTTTTGATACGGGCAGGATTCTTCATCATCACCGTCGTGTGCGACTCGTTCGGCGCTGGTGCAAGCTGCGGCACGTCGCCGAGCGGCTTCGCCTCGACCATCTGGAACTGGCCCTTCCCATCAACCGAGGTTCCCTGAGCAAAGCGCGAATCTGCCGGCGGAGCGACCTTCGATTGCACAAAGAATTGATAACTGAACTCCTGTTTTTCCTTCCCCTGTGGGAAGTCGCCTGGCACCGGCAACGGCTGATCTAGCTCCTCTAAAACTGCAAGCCATTGATTCTGATGCATCGTGTCTCGCGCGATCAGGAAAGCAAGCATATCTTTCATACCGGGATCATCGGTCATCTCCCAGAGCCGCGTGGCGAGCAAGCGCCCGGTACTTTCAGCCATCACATTCGCATACATATCAGCCGCGAGATTACCCGAGGCCACAACCCATGAGCCATTGAAGGGATTGCCCTGACTGTCTTCCGCGGTCGCTGCCAGGCCCGCCGAGAGGTAATGACGCGGATTCATGCCGCCGAGGACCGCTGCCACCGCAGGGCTGGCCGCCTCGGCTTCTTCCTGCATATGCGTCGGTGCGCCTTCCAGATTGAGTGCAACCGCGGTCGCGAGCATTTCTATATGCCCGATCTCTTCGGTGCCCGTGTTATAGATCATATCTCGATACTTGGCGGGCCCACGGAAACCCCAGGCCTGGAACAGATACTGTAAACAGACACGCATTTCACCTTCAATGCCGCCGATCGCCTGTTGCAGCATTTTTGCAAAGACGGGATTCGGCTTCTCGACACGTACTGGATATGCAAGATGAGGATCGCTGAAAAACATTATGGCTCCTTTTCTCTTCTCACTAGAATCAACTCCACGCAGATAGTATCTCTGCTCCATTTACAGCCGAATGTGCACGACTTTTGCTCGATTTTGTAACAAGTGTCTACAGCATGAGTTCAGCAATGGAAAGGTAACATCCTTTTTCTTTCTATCAGGGGAAACAAGGCGAGCCATATGAAGCAGCTCCAGAAGCGAGGGGAGAGAGAAAGCAAACAGTGTCTACCGGGACATAGAAGGCTGTCCGCTTTCTCACGAAATAGCCTCGCGCATCTCTGTCACAAAACGATCACGATATTGTCGCAAGATTGTCGTGATTGTGGTATCCTTTTTGAGTAGAACATTTCTTCTTGACTTTCCCCTGGAACATCTGTACAATGGGCAGCAGTAGTGTCGTTGAGGAAAGGACAAGGTGTTTCATGATTGGTTATCCCGCCATTGAGCGCCTGCGCAAGGCCGACATGCTTGACCAGATGCAGCATGAGCACGACGCACTTATTGCTTCATTCGCATCCATGACCGAAGACGAAATGCAGCGACCGGGTGTCACCGACATCTGGTCGGTCAAGGATCTGCTGGCCCATCTGACCGGGTGGGAGCAACTCTTTCTGTACTGGTATCGAGCGGGCCTGCGCGGTGCTCGCCCGGCAACACCCGCCCCTGGCTTCTCGTGGAGCTGGGAGGATCTGCACGCCCTGAATACGCGTCTCTTTGAGGCGCATCGCGATGAACCGACCTCCACCATTCTCCGCGCATTTTATCGCTCCTATGAGCAAATTTACCGCACTGTGGCGGGCATGAGCGAGGAGGAGATTCATGCGAAGGATCGCTACGCCTGGGCTGCTCCCTGGACGCTTGGCGACTATATTCGCGAAAACACCTGCGATCACTATCGTTGGGCCGCCGACTTGATCTATATCTGGCGGCAAAACACGCAATAACAACACCGAACGCGCCAGATGTTTTTGTCTGCCTCGTGCACAACATTTCCGTTGACTCCTCCGTATCTCATCAAAAGGAGGGATCACCGCGAAAGGATTGGCAACCATGCAGCAAGAACAGTCTGGCGACTACCAACCAATCGAGCCTTACGAGGGCTACAAAGGCATGTACGAAGAGCAACCACGCGTACACCCCGAACAAGCTGAGTTCCCCTATGACGACGCCTTTATCGACGCGCTTGCTCAACGGCTTGCGGTGCGTCTACACGAGGGCGCACGCGACAAGATCTATCCCGAATCGACGGGAGACCTCGAAGCCGAGCGGCCCCGCTACGTTGCCCAACGTACCGCCATCACCATTGTCACGTTGCTCACCTTCCTCCCGCTTGCCTGGCTCTGCTTCAGCATGATTGGCGGCTTCCTGGCCTTTCTCACGTTGCTGTGCGTTGGCGGGCTGATTGTCGGCGTCTACGACATCGCCATGAGCAGCTTTAAAGCCGACAGCAAAGAGAGAAAGAAGAAGAAGAAGAAAAAGGAGTAGCGTTTTTTTGATCGCGGGACGGTGGCACCGGCGCGACATGCGGCTGCTTTCCTTTCTATTTTCGCCTGAGCTGGACAAAATAGTCAAATCGGGACATACTAACAAAAGAAGCAATGGAGGTATAGTAGACAAATAGAGAGGAACGCACACATGAAGGTCGGTCTCTTTCTGCCGCAAGAATCGCATGCCCGCGAGGCGATTGAAGCCTATGAAACAATGACGCGAGTGGCTCAGGAAGCTGAAGCGCTTGGTTTCTCCTCGGTCTGGCTCTTCGACCATATGAACTCGATCTATCAGCCCGACAAGCTGCTATTCGAGTGCTGGATGAGCGTCGCGGCACTGGCACGCGATACACGGCGCGTCCGCATCGGCCAGGTCGTCACCTGCAACGGTTTCCGCAATCCTGCGCTGCTGGCGAAAATGGCAAGCACCGTCGATGTGCTGAGCCACGGGCGGCTTGAAGTGGGCATTGGAGCGGGCTGGCACGAGCAGGAATGCCACGCGTATGGCTTCCCTTTTCCCGACACGCCGACGCGCCTGCGCCAGCTACGTGAGGCCGTCACCATCCTCAAGGCGCTGTGGACGCAGGAGCATGTCCACTTTGAGGGCCGCTATTATCGCGTTCAGGGAGCAATCAACCAGCCAAAGAGAGTGCAGCATCCCCATATCCCGCTGCTGATCGGCGGCAAAGGTGAGCAGATCACACTGCGTCTGGTTGCTCGCTATGCCAACGCTTGCAACTTTACGCATCTTTCGCTTGAAGAACTACAGCACAAGTTTTCATTACTTGAACAGTATTGCGAGGAATACGGGCGCGATCCTGGCGAAATTCGGCATACAATATTTGTGAATGGCGTTCTCGCCGCAACTGATGAGCAGGCACACGCAATCGTCACAGGCGGACCGGGCAAGTTTTCGCCTGAAGAAATGCGCGTGCGTGGCCTGCTTGGTAGCCCGATGACGGTGCGGCAGCGCCTGAACAAGCTTGAGCAAGCGGGCGTCGACGAAGTCATTGTCTCGCTACATAGTGTCACCAAGCGGGAACCGCTTCGCTTGCTTGCCGAAGCGTTTGCAGCATAAATACTGGAAAGGAAACAGCATGGATCTGGGTCTTACGGGAAAAGTGGCGCTGGTCATGGCCGCCAGCAAGGGAATAGGAAAAGCGTGTGCGATGGCTCTGGCAGCCGAAGGAGCCACTATCGTTATGGGCGCACGCAACAAAGAGACGCTCCAGCAGGCCGCAGACGAGCTTCAACAGCGCTACAACGTGCCGGTACTTGCACTCCCAACCGATGTGACAAAAGCCGCAGATATTCAAGCTATAGTGGAAGCAGCCGTACAACAATTTCAGCGCCTTGACATCCTGGTAAACAATGCCGGAGGGCCGCCTTTTGGCTATTTCGAGTCCTTCGATGACGCCCAGTGGCAGGCCGCGTTCGAGCTCACCTTGCTCAGCACCGTGCGGCTGATTCGAGCAGTTCACCCCCATATGCGTAGCAGCGGTGGAGGACGCATTATCAACATCACCAGTACATCGGTCAAGCAACCAATCGACGGACTCCTGCTCTCCAACGCAATTCGACCGGGCGTTATTGGCCTCACCAAGTCCCTTTCGGTCGAGTTCGCCCCTGACAATATCACCATCAACAACGTCTGTCCGGGGCGCATCCTGACAGACCGCATTCGGAGCGGCTCAAGCGTGCTCTCGCGGACCGCTGCGGGTGCAAGCGAGGAAGAAGCGCTCCGTGATCTCGCGCAGGATATCCCGATGAAGCGGCTTGGAAAGCCCGAAGAGCTGGCCTCACTGGTTGCGTTTCTGGCATCGGAACAGGCAAGCTACATTACGGGGACCACGATTCCGGTTGATGGTGGGCTGGTGCGTTCGCTGCTCTAAACGGGCAAGCGACGAGAAGAGGTGGTCCACTCTCTGGCTCCATTGAGCGGGACCACCTCTTTACCATATCGAGAATTCAAGGGGGGATAGCTGCCCGGAACGGGCAATCCGGGCAGCGGCAGGGTACAATGAGAACACCTCCTGCTCCAGACGGAAGAGAGGCAGTCAGGGCGTGTCCTTATCTTGTCTATAACTATACAGGCCAATTGTGAGAGATCTATGATAGAAAAATCAAATAATTGTAAGCAGAATGTAAAGCCGCATAGATCCTCTCACAAAGGTCTGGTAGATTACTTTTTCTGTTGCTTCTGCACATTTTCGAGCGTTTCCGCAATCATCGCGATCGCGTTTTCACCGACAATCGTGTGAAGGCGCGAATGAAGCGTGCTCATTGCCTCCATACGTGCTGTGATAAACTGATGTCGCGAGGAACCACAGGAGATACCGGTCAACCCATTTTGCGCCGCGCAGTATTCCAGTTCGATCTGCTGGAGAAGCTTCGCTACTTCACTTTCCATAAAATGCCGCAATCCTTTCTGCACACTTTCCACAAAAACAGCATTGAAATGTTCAATTTTTCTAATGCACTCATAAGCAAGCCGCTAAGAGCATCGATAGCGCGTCTCACGCTGGCTTACCGACAAACATTCAAAGGATCCTGTACAAAAGTATCAAAAGTATTTCAAGTATAGGTGACCAGCCAGTCGAAAAGCAAGGGGTACATCGATCCCGATCACGACAAATGGCGTTTCCCGCGCTTCCCGGGCAGTCTTAACAGAAGAGACGGCCTTGTAGACCGCTTTCTCAAAAGTAGGACATATTGGCTATCGCCGGCTCTGTCTTTATTATCAATAAGAGTTGCCTGAAATGGGAAATAGCATCATATATGCAATATATCTCATGTATTCGTGGAAGCGAGGAACAGTATCTCTGTGGCCTTTGTGCATCTCTCTATTTCTGGCTGCATCCTTCATCGCGACAAAGAAAGATACCCCTTGACAACCAACCGTCCAGACGGTACAATCAAACCAATGAAAACTGACCGTCCAGACGGTTTGTACCAATGAGGTTGACGATGAGTGATACAAAAGGATCTGCCGCCACCCGTCAGGCGTTGCTGGAAGCGGCGCTACGTGTGGTGTTGCGCGATGGAGCAAACACCCTGACACTCGACGCGGTCGCTCATGAGGCAGGCTTGAGCAAGGGCGGGCTGCTCTACCACTTTCCGAGCAAGCAGGCGCTTCTCCTGGCGCTGGAACAGTCCTCTTTCGATGATTTTGACCGGCTTTTGCATCAGTATATGCAGGAAGAGCAGAAAGAGAAACCCGGCCGCTGGCTACGGGCCTATGTCAAGGCAGCCTCCGATCCTGAGCAACTCGATCTGACGTCAGCAATGATGGTCAGCCTGCTGAAGGAGCCTGACCTGTTGCAAGAGCTTCAGCAGCGCTTTGCAGCCTGGCAGGAACGGGCTGTACAGGATGGCGTTGACCCTGCACTTGCTACATTGGTGCGCCTCGCCGCTGATGGCCTCTGGTTCGCTGATCTGCTCGGGCTTGGCAAGCCAGAAGGAGAGCTACGCCAGCGCGTGCTTGCTCTCTTAGAAGAGCTGACCACAAAGGAACAATAAACAATGAAAGGAACAGCTATGAATCCGATTTCTCTTCTTTTTCTCGCAGGAGCGATTGTCTCTGAAATCATTGCAACCTCTTTTTTAAAGGCATCGGAGGGGTTCACCCGCTTGCTTCCTGGCATTATTGTTGTAATCGGATATGGAGCAGCATTCTATTTATTATCGCAGGCGCTCAAGCTACATATGCCGCTTGGCATCGCCTACGCAATCTGGTCGGGAGCAGGCACAGCGGTCATTGCGCTCATCGGGATAGTGTTCTTCCGTGAAGCGCTCAACTGGGCAACCGTTCTCGGCGTCCTGTTGATTATCGTGGGCGTTGTCGTGCTCAATGTCTTCGGAAACGTTCACTGACCCAACCCGCCTCAGGCGCGTGCGAAGGGCAAAGGAGCCAGACGTGCGCCTCCTCTCCTGTACCTCGGGCACATGATAGCCAACGCTGGCAGCTTCAGTCCAGAGCCGGGATACACAGACAAGCAGACAGATACTCATCTATCCTCAGCAACGGAGCACAGCCGCGCGCTGAGATAGCAGAAAACAAGATAACAAATACCACGCATTCCACAGTACTCTATATAAAGAATAGACCAGACAAAAATCTCCCCTGTTGACATGTCTTCCCAAAAATAACAGGTAGCCAAAATCCCCCTGGATACTTCGCCTTTTTTTGCTTGACAAGCAATCGCTGAGCATGTTAATATCCTACCTGACAACTCGGATATTAGGGTACCCTAAATAAAAAGGAAGGCTGCTTCTGACGCGCCATTGTACAGAACTTCTTAGTAGAATAGAGAGCAGAGAAGTATGGAGACACAGAATATGGCCGAACTACAACCGAACCGTATGGCCTTTCGTCATGGCGTCATTCTCAAGCGAGAGATGATCGCACAGAACATGTTGCTTCTTCGCATACGCTCGGAGGACTGTCGCGAGCAGGCCTGGCAACCCGGCTCACACATCGGCGTCTTTCCCATCGAGCACGACAAGCTCCACCGCCATTACACCTTCTGGCAGATCGATCCCGAAGCAGGCGAGTTCGATTTGCTGATCCTGCTGCATCATGGCGATGGTCCCGGTGTGGCCTGGGCGCAAGCCGCACAGGTTGGTGACGAGATTACCTATCGTGGTCCCAAAAGTACGTACACGATCGACCCTGAAGCGCCTTACTATCTTTTCGCCGCCGAAGAAACGGGAGCGGTCGCGGTGCAGGCGCAGATCGGCCTTCTCCCCTCAGAAATGCGTATATTCGGTGCTCTAGAGTCCGATTTTCCAGAAGGTGAGATCCCGACCCCGGCAGGTGTCAGACCGCTTCCCTGGGTCCATCGACGCGGCGAACCAATTTCCGAGACGGGTGCGCTGGTTCAAGCGATCCGCAAGCTGGATCTCCCCGAGGAGCCGGGCAAAGCCTACCTTGCAGGCGAAGCGGGGCAATGTCTGGCGATCCGTTCTTATTTGATCAATGAGCGTGGGTGGCCACGTGAGAACGTCCACGTCCAGCCATTCTGGATTCAAGGGAAGATGAGCAAGGCGGAGGTACGCGAGCTGCTGGAGCGATAAGCACTAGCCCAAATTGGTAGGGTGACTTGCCCGAAAGGACGGTGCACTGCGCGCTTAGCAGGAGTATACTCTAAGCCAGACAGCACAATGTCATTGTAATGAGACGCACGTCATACGGCGTGCCTATGGAGGTTTTTAAGTATGAGCTACGAACTACCACCCCTGCCTTATGCGTATGACGCTCTTGAACCATATATCGATGCACAGACCATGCAGCTCCACCATGACAAGCACCATGCAACCTACGTTACCAACCTCAACGCCGCCGTCAAGGATCTCCCCGAGCTTGCTTCCCTGCCCGTTGAGAAGCTGATTCAGCGCCTGTCCGATGTTCCCGAGAATGTGCGCACAGCCGTGCGGAACAACGGTGGTGGCCACGCGAACCACACCATGTTCTGGAACATCATGAAGCCTGGCGGCAGCAACGCACCTACCGGCGAGCTTGCCAGCGCGATCAATGAGACCTTTGGCTCGTTCGATGCGTTCAAGCAGGCATTCAACGACGCAGGTGCCAAGCGCTTCGGCTCTGGTTGGGCATGGCTGGCCCTCGACCGCAGCGGCAAACTCTCGGTCATCTCGACCCCGAATCAGGACAGCCCGCTGATGGACGGCCTTTACCCGGTCCTGGGTAACGACGTGTGGGAGCACGCATACTACCTCAAGTACCAGAATCGCCGCCCGGAGTACCTCAATGCCTGGTGGAACGTCGTCAACTGGGACGAAGTTGCCAGGCGCTACGAAGAAGGCCGCACCGGCAACTGGTAATCCAGCCGCATTTCTCCTCTTCCCGCGACCGTGCGGGGAGAGGCTTTTTTTGTGTTGTCTCCCGCTTTTACCGATCAAGCACGCGCTTCACCCGCTGATAGAGCTCCTCATAGGCGATGGCGTCAAAGCAAGTTGTATCAAGCATGATAAGCTCCCCTCCGATCTCAAGCGGCTCCATTCTCCATTGCGACGGCAATTCAGCGGTGCTCGTGGGCATCCGCGCCTGATCCATATGGCCCGGATGTCGTGCACCAGAGGCAATACGCTGCTTCATTCGCTCAAGCATCACTTCTACATCCGCATGGCAATAGATTTGCAGCGGGTAATACGGGCTTCTCTGCTGTAAACGCTGAAAGTCGGGGTGCGCGTATGCCGGGTAGAATGGGCTCTCGACAATGCAGTTCAGCCCGCTTCCGAGCAGGGTTTCCGCAAACTGATACAGCAATAGCATGCTTGCCTGCCCGAGCCGCCATGATTGCGCAACCGACGCGCATTCAAGCACGTCGCAGAGCGTTTCCTTGATGGCATCCTTCGTGACAAGTGGCAACGAGAAGCGCTCAGCGAGGCGTCGTGCCAGGGTTGTTTTTCCGGTTGCAGGTAACCCGGCGACAATGATGAGTACTGGCAGCGCGATCGCGTCCTGTTTTTCCCTGCTGGATGCCGTCAAATTGGCGTTTTCTGGCGTTTTCTGGTTCAAGGATATCCCCTTACACATTCCCGCTTCCAAATGGCTCAATTTTGGGCTTTTTGGACGGGTTCTTCATATCCGGTAACACATATGCCTGGCCGCTTGTCAGGAACCAGCAGCATGGGGAGAAGAAGGGGCTTTTCGTTCCGCTTCAAGCTCATGAACGCGCTTCTTCAGCCTCCGGAGCTCGCTTTCCTTTCGCCGAAAAGCCTGCCGATAATCGCTAGAAAAGGCGGCCAGTTGCGCCATCTCCGCCGCGAGTTCCCGCTGATGGAGCCCGATTTGCTCGGTAATCGCCTCGATCGCCAGCGCATGAATTCGCGAGACAAGCAGACCGTGCTGAATTGGATCACCTGTCCATGCGCCAAAGAAGCGGAACCAGGACGCTTCACCCGCATCAAGCGTAAAGCCAACTGTCTCAACCATCGGAAAGCCAAGCGAGCGCCCAAGTTCCATGATGTAGGGGTGATGCGGCTGCGAGGCGTACTCAAGCGCTTCCACATGCAGGGTAATGAGCCTGAGCAACTGCGCAATCGCGACCTCCGCGTGCTCGCTCCGAAGCTGATCTGCTGCTGTGGGAGCCGAGGGCGTATACGCCTGACACTGTGCGGCAAGCGAGAACTTCCAGCGAGATAAACCCAGGAACAAAGCCAGTTCAGTGGCGTATCCCCTATCGAACGTCTTCTGCACACAGCTACTTTCGAGATGTTCATTCAGCATATGCAATTTGGAACCTCCTGCAATCGTATTGCATTTTTCGCACAGTATAGCATCGACCTTCACGCCTTTTCAACAATGCAACCGACCGACCTATGCGTAGGGATCTTCGGACCGCAGCTCAAGCTCGACGAGGTATGCCATGTACTCTTCAAGCTCGCCACGCGCCCGGTTGGTCCACATCACGTTCGGGTAGCAGCGACCGCAGATGTAGACGGGACGCAGGCCCTCGGCAACATAGCCGATGGGGCAGCCACAATCGGGACAGGGCTCCTTCAGCGGGATCGCGCTATATGCTCCATTTTGCGCGAGATATCTGCTGAATTGCACCGGATTACGGAAGTGCTCTTTCGGCTCGATTCGCTGCACCCGGGGAAACTCGGGAACCACGCAGGCTGTCTCTGAAGCGTCGTAGTAGGATACTACGTCCTCTGCTTCAGCCTCGGGCTGCTCATAGAGCATGTCGATCTCACCTGAAGCAACCGCATAGGTCCACGCGTACTGCAAGCTGTTCACCGTCTCGAAGAACGGGCTAAGCAGCACAAACTCATCCGTGTCGCGCAAGCCACGAAGCGCCACCAGCGTACTTTCACGCACCGCCTCATCCTCAAACGGCTGCTCGTCAGCAGCATCCTCTGCCTGCTCGTCCGCGACATCCTCTAGCTGCTCGTCAACAACATTGTCTGCCTGCTCGTCCGCGATATCCTCTGGCTGCTCGTCAGACAACTCTTCCACGACATCCTCTGGCTGCTCGTCAACAACATCGTCTGCCTGCTCGTCAGCAGCACTCTCTGCTTGCTCATTCGCTCCCTCAGCAGGCTGCTCTTCTGTCTGCTTGCTTGGGATGTCTCCCTGCTGCTCGTTTGCTTGATCGTCAAACTCCTCGTCTGGCTGCTCTACAGCCTCAAAGGTCGATTCAACCACACGATCCTCAGGAACGGGCTCATGTAGCTCTACAGGCTCGGGCATAGGGGAATTATGTGGCTCGGCGTCCACATCCTCATGGGGCGGTAAATGACCCAGTTTCAGAGCCCGTCTGACCGAGAGCCAGATGTGATTTGCGAAGACGCGATTGAACCACGGCATGCGATGCGGCTTGCCATCTGCTTGCGCATAAATCGAGGCTCGGAGCGCCTTTTCGCGGATGTGTTGCATGGCGTCGTAGTACCACGTGTACACGGTCTCGACGTCGATTTTGAGGAAGCGAGCGCACTCCAGAACGCCACTGAGCAGGTTGCGGAAATAGCTAACAGTCGAGCGTTGCTGAGTATCGCGGAACTGGGCAGAGATGTCCTCGCCGAACCGATAAATTGCGGTTGGTAGTTTTACACTGCTCGCTTGCGCCTTTGCATTGTGCCGAATAGCGTGGTAAACTGCTTCTAGAGCTGATTTATCCAGGCTTTCAGGCTCACCGAATTTCTTATAGTCTACGGTACCTTTTTGCTTTGCTTTACTGTTACGTTTCGCTTTACCCCCGACTACTCGCTTGGTTTGCGATGGCTGAGAGGGAGTAGAGGGTGACGTTGTTTGTTGGGTTACTTCGCCCGGGTGATTGTTTGTTTGCTGGAAAGAGGGCTGCTCGGTTGCCTCCGAATTGTCTTCAAGCAAATCTTCACCCTCGACATCTACATTCGAATGTATAGTCGAACTATTAAACTCTTGATTACTATTTCGATAGGGCGCAATTATATTTAAAAAGAATTGCGTTATTGCGGGATCTTCTTTCTCCTGTGGCTCCTGGAGCTTGTTTAGCATTGTTGCGGCAATAATGTCGCGGCTATCGGTGAAAACAATGTCTGCTTCCTGATTTTCCGCTGCATCCTTCTGCTCAAGCAAAGCCTTCTTCACCGTGCGGACATTCTCTGGCAACCGTGCAACCTTTTTGCCACGCTCTTTGTTTTTCAACTCGCGATCAATCTGCTCCATCTCGCGAGCCAGTATAGTCAGGTCGTCCACCTCTTGAGGTTTGGGAGCTGGCTTTTTCAACGTGTCAGGCGGCAGGTATTGCGCGGCCTCTTCCTCGCTCTCGTAGCAGGCGCGGCAATGGGGATTTCTGCACACAATTGTGATATTTTGCGGCTCTTTCGGTTTACGCCCGGGGCGCTTTCCATTTAGAATACGCCGGTAATTCTCGAATCGCTCGACGCGTGAGCGAATATGCTCATGTCTCTTGATATAATCGACGTACTCCCACGAAGGGGGCACGTATTCCGGATCTTTTGTCCACTCAAGATATTGATAGGCCAGGGCGTAAGCTTTTTTGAAATTCTCGTGACGCACATTGACGCACTTGACGTGCTTGCCCTCCCGTTTCGTCTCGGGCCCGACATAGTAACTGAGCAGGTCGAGACGAAGCATGACCTGAAGATAGAGCTGGATGGCGCGCTGCGAAAGCCCCGTGTAGTCCGAGAGCGCCGCTGTGCCGAGGTAGGGATCCTCATCGAGTCCGCTGAACAGCACGCAGGTAAGCCAGACGCGCCACAGGGACAATGGCAGGACTTTTTGAAGCGCATTACAGGCTCTCCTAAAGCCCTGTAATCCCTGAAACACTGGTGGGAGATCCTGCGTTTTGCGCGAAATGTGAATGAAATGGGTGGAGTCGGGCGCATCTCCCCCCGTATGCTCGCTCTGCTGGCTTGTATGGTGCTCTCGGTTATAGATCATGCGGGCATATGAAAGAGCTTCCTCAAAAGAGATACGCCCATGAAAGCACTCTTCCCGAATCAGGCGACAAGAGGGGGAATTTGCGAGAAAATCGACATGCTCTTGTGAAAAGGTTAACGTCACACTAAAGACGGTAGTTTCCGAACTCACGGTTTCTATACATCCTTTCCCACATGTTCATCTAGCCCTGCGGGTGCGTATGAAGCGGATCGCCACCCGGGACAGAAAATGTTATTTTGCCCCGAACTGTCGGGAAGCTTCACCTTCACACCTACCTCCCAGTATTTTTCTAAATGAACTACCTGCCAATAGATTATTTTTTCGTTGTAAGTACTGTTTTCTATAAATTCTGTTCGAGCTAAAATTTTTGCACGTATTATAAAGCAGAGCACTCGCCGGTTCCATACCTAAATAGGCGTATCTATGTATATGCATCGCAATATAGCCCTTTTTTAGGAAATGCACCCGTGTCTGCGGCGTACTCCCTGACACTTGCCCGGTAGTAGACAACCTGTTGTCTCGTACTAAGTGCAGCAGATCGTGATGCTGTGATCAAGGTACTGCTGTTGCGGTACTCCGCCGCCCTGGAAGCGAGTTCCTGTTTTGCATTGCACCTCAGCAACTCTCTGAAAATATCTTACTCTGGAAAAATGGGCTTGCCTAGTGCTAAAAATGCAAGCCCCTGTCGTGCATTTGAGCGTAAAAATGCACCCGACTGTAGTGGGAAAATTCACCCGACCGTAGTAAAATTCACCCGACCGTAGTGGGGGGTGTGCATTTTTCTTTTCTGCTTGAAGGAGGGTGGTCGGGTGAAAAAGAGACGAGTTTTTCGTCAATTCGTGCTCAAAAATGCGCCCGACCGTAGTACGATGGGGGTCGGGGGCGTGCAAATTCGAGTGACTACCCAATAGTACCAGGGGCCGTGTGTTTGCCAAACAGCCAGGGAGTTCGATGAACCCGTCTGTGAGGTTGGGGGCGTGTATTTGCATGAAATGCCTGAAAATCGCGCCACATGTCGGGTCGGGTTCCCGGTACCATCCCCCCTGCTTGAGTCGGGTGCAAAACGTGCTGACCTCGCTTCCATTGTGCTCTTATGTGGGTCGCTCCACCTGAAGAAAATGCGCCCGACCCCGGGGAAGAGTGGGTTTTCTGCAAGAGAAAGGGGGGGAGCGTGGGACAATGCGCCCGACCGATATCGCGGGGGTGGGCATAAGAAGTATAGATGCTGCGCTGGCCTGTAGAGCTAGAGGAAGCACTAAAAAAGGGAAGAAAAAATGCACCCGACCTGTGACAGAGATAGTGCATACAAACGGTCCTACAGAAGCCCGTATGTAAGGACGCTCGTATGCCCTTTTAAACGTCTGGCCGTTATAGAAAGAGCTTGATGCAGAGCACAATGCGGCTTCTTTCCGCATGGCAGGCCCATTGAGTGGTTATTCCGCACCCTGCTGAAAATGCACCCGACCTGTTGTGGTGGTTGTAAGAGTAAATCGGGATCGCGTTGCCTCTGGAGCCGAACGAGCTATGAAAATAAGACGAAAAATGCACCCGACCGGTGAACGGGGTTGTGGCCTCTGCAAAGGGAATGGTGTTGGGGCAATGCACCCGACCGATAGACCTGGTGGTAACGAAGTAGAATCGAGACAAAGAAGCCTGTAGAGCCGACCAAGCTACAAATTTGAAAGGGAAAAAATGCACCCGACTCCCAGAAAGGGGTGTGTATAGAAACACCTCTAACACCTCTTGAACTGCCTGTATATCCTGTTGCTGCTCTCTGGTTCTCGGGAGTGCAAAAAGGAAAGGCACGTGTATGCGATAACCCGAGAAAAAACGGGCTCTTTTGGCATTGGAAGCCCGGGAAGGGCGTGTGCAGCAAAGAACAAGCGCACCTCTGACCGTGGTGAGATTAGAAAAAGACTCCGGCCAATCGCAGGCCGCGCTACAGGCCGCCCTGTTGCCCCGAGAATCCCCCGACCCATACACGCACCTTGAACTGATGGGCATCTCGGTAGCAAATCAGCAAGCAGAAGCCTGGAATGCACCCGACCCTGAAGCCTGTAGAGCGCTCAAACGGTTTTATACACGCCCATATGTAAGGATGCCTGTAATCAGGCGGCCCGCAGAAGCTGAGTCCGTGCGGTCGGGCGCATTTCCGTGAGGTGGCGTGTGAAGGGTGTGCTCTCGCCTGGAAAAATGCACCCGACCCTCTGCCCGTGCTGCTCATAACGTTTCACAATGTCACGATCTGGTGGCACGCGAGGAAGGTGATAGAGAAGCCCTGCTTCTATGGCTTTAGAGGCTATTTGATCAGCTTTTTTCTGGTGGGAAGAAATGCGCCCGACCTGTAAAGGGGGTGTGTATAGAAGACGAGGCTGGTTCCATCGAGGGCGCTGCCCTTCGCATGCGATTTCACCCGACCCGCTTTGGACTCACCTCCGAGAATGTGCACTTACCCGAAGAGAGGGTCGGGCGCATTGATATAAGCGGATAAATTGGCACTATAGGCGGAATGAGACCGTTTTTGCCTCGGGAGAAATGCACCCGACCCCTTCAGCAGGTGTGCATCAAAATGGCGATCAGATTTGCAGGCAAAGAATAGAGCTCATCCAGCCGCACAAGCGGGATAAAGCCATATATTGTCTTTCGAGAAAATGCGCCCGACCTGATAAAGGGGGGTGTGTTTGCTTCCTCTCCTGGATGAGGGATCGCCCTTGCTGGTAGCAGTCGTGAAAGCAGAGAAACAGGCGTGTCGTTTCCCTCTTGACTTTTCTTGTTGAGCTGGCATACACTACTGCTAAGGGTTTACATACTGTAAAGAGTGTATACACAATGTATAGCATTGAGGATGGAAGCTGTATGCAGAAGTGGCAGCAAACATTAGAGCAGCAACGCGTCGGACGGCGTGAGGAGCTAATTCAAGCAGCCAGAGGACTCTTTCTTGAGAAAGATCTTTCAGGCGTCACCATGAAGGATATTAGCGAGCGTGCAGGTGTGAGCCGCGTGACGCTCTACAAGTACTATCGCTCCATTGATGAGCTTGCCTTTGAGGTTCAGATCAGGATTCTCTCGGAGATGTATCGCTTTGCTGAGGAGGCGCAGCTTCATGGCCAGAACGCGCTTGAGAGGCTGCACGACCTGCTCTTAACTATGTGCCACTTCGCGAGTAGCCACCCGGAAGACATCCAGTTTATCGGCCTGTTCGATCACTACTATCGTGATTCGTACCCCTCTCCCGAGCTGGAGGCGCGCTATCGCGACTTTCTGCGGTCAAGCGAGGTCTTTCAGTCCCTGATTGTGGAGGGTCAGCGGGATGGCTCGATCCGCACAGATATTCCTGCCAACACCCTTGCAGCGTTGATCGGAAACACGTCTTTGAGTATGCAGCAGCGCATGATCTGCCGGGGTCATATCCTCCATCAGGAACAGGGCATAGATCCACAGGAGATGCTCTTGTTGCATATCGATCTACTTGTTTCTTATGTACAGAAAAGGTAATAACAAAAGAAGGAGCGTATGCTATGGAAGCACGCGAACTGGTACAGAAGTTGACTCTAGAAGAGAAACTTGCTCTTACCATCGGACGAAACTTCTGGCAGCTCAACGCAATCGAGCGCCTGAATATTCCTTCGATCACGGTCAATGATGGACCGCACGGGCTCCGCAAGCCGGAGAACCCCGAAGACATCGGGCTGGAAGGCCCCATTCCGGCCACGAATTTCCCATCAGCCTCCGCTATTTCGACGTCCTGGAACACAGAGCTTGTTGAGGAGGTCGGGCGCGCAATTGGAGAAGAGGCGCAGGCGCTTGGCACGCAGGTTGTGCTTGGCCCTGGCATTAATATCAAGCGCACACCCCTCGGTGGTCGTAATTTTGAGTATTACAGCGAAGATCCTGTGCTGGCTGGCGAACTGGGTACGGCCTTCGTGCGTGGCGTCCAGAGCCAGGGCGTGGGCACATCCCTGAAGCACTACGCCTGCAATAACCAGGAATTCGAGCGCATGAGTATCAGTGCGGATGTCGATACACGCACCTTGCGCGAAATCTACCTGGCAGGCTTCGAGCGCGTGGTCAAGAATGCACAGCCCTGGACGGTGATGGCGGCCTACAACAGCATTAACGGCACGGCTGCAACCGAGCATAAGGAGCTGCTGACCGATATCCTCAAGGAGGAATGGGGCTTTGAAGGGGTCGTAGTGTCCGACTGGGGCGCGGTGAATGACAAGGCGAAGGCGCTTGAGGCGGGCCTTGATCTGGAAATGCCGCCGGGCGTTGGTCGCGACATTCAGGCGCTCGCGGAGAAAGTTCGCAAGGGTGAGCTCTCAGAAAAGGCCGTTGATAAGGCTGCTGAACGCGTGTTAAAGCTGATTCTTCGTGCACAGGAAAACCGCAAAGAGGGCACCACCTTCGATAAGGATGCTCATCATGCGCTGGCTCGGAAAGCCGCCGGAGAGTCTATTGTGCTGCTCAAGAACGAGGAAAAGATCCTTCCGCTTGCTGCTCAGTCGGTTGCTGTGATTGGTCGCTTTGCCCGTCAACCGCGCTTCCAGGGCGGCGGCAGCTCAATGATGAATCCAACGCGTGTTGACAACGCCTATGATGAGCTGCAAAAGGCGCTCGCCGGGAAGGCTGAGCTTTCCTATGCTGATGGCTATCTCGCTGAGGGGGTAGGCGATGAGAAGCTGCATCAGGAGGCGCTTGAGCTGGCTCAGAAGGCCGAAGTCGCTGTGATTTTCGCAGGCTTGCCCGATAGCTACGAGTCTGAGGGGTATGATCGCACGCATATTGATCTTCCTGAATCTCATAACCGCTTGATTGCTGATATCTGCCGTGTGCAGCCGAACACTGTTGTGGTGCTCTTTAACGGCTCGGTTGTCAGGATGCCGTGGCTGGCTGACGTGAAAGCGGTGCTTGAGGCTGGCCTTGGCGGGCAGGCAGTGGCGCGGTTGCTGATGTGCTGACTGGCAAGGTCAACCCGTCTGGCAAGCTCACCGAGACCTTCCCGCAGCGGATCGAGGATACTCCATCCTATCTGAGCTATCCGGGCGAGGAAGGCCATGTGCGCTATGCCGAAGGGCTTTTCGTCGGCTATCGTTACTATGACCGCAAGAAGATGAAGCCGCTCTTCCCCTTTGGCTATGGTCTTTCTTACACTACATTTGAATACAGTAATCTGCGAGTCAATCGTACTGAGACAACCGAGAAAGACACGGTTGAAGTAACAGTCACAATACGCAATACCGGAAACGTTGCCGGTAAAGAGATAGTGCAATTATATGTCCGTGATGTGGAGTCGCGGCTTGTGCGTCCTGAGAAAGAGCTAAAAGCCTTTGCGAAAGTAGCGCTGGAGCCGGGCGAGGCAAAAGATGTCACCCTGACGCTACAACCGCGTGACTTCGCGTACTATGACAGTACCTATCGTGAATGGGTGATCGAGTCGGGTGAATTTGAGCTGCTGATTGGGAAATCGAGCGCCGACATTGTGCTGCGCACGACCATTCAGATGAACGCACATGAACCCTTCCGCCCGCTTACCATCACGAGTTATATCAAGCAGATCGCGAAATATCCAGAGGCGCTGGCTGTAGTGAAGGAGACGCTCAAGGGTACCTTCTTTGCGGACTTCCTCGACTCTCCGTTCGCCGGTGAAATGCCGTTCTTCAAACTGATCGGTTTCGGAATGCCTCGGGAAGCCGTCGAGGGGCTTCTAGAGAGGATCAACACGGTTCTCTCAAATCGCTAATCAAGCAGACAGGTCGAGTAGCAATACCCGACCTGCTTTTTTGCTTCCTGATTCTTCTATATATCGAATATCAGGAAGATCAGGCGAAGCCGCCTCGGGCGATCAGGTTACCGGTCTCTGCATCAAAGACAAAGAAGGTGCGGGTGAGTTGCGGCACCTGCTTCACATCAGGTGATACAGAGATAAGCGCATTGATCGGTTTATCTGTCTGAAATTCGATGTAACAATAGAGTTTTGATGTGGCGCGGGTATTGTTGTCGAAGAAGGCATTATGGAATATGGCGTTCAGACGGTCGGGAGAAACAAAGAGTGCTTGCTTCAGCGTGTAGCGCGGATCCTGTCCTTCAGGCTGCGTTTTCAGGTACTCGGTGACCTGGCGAAGGGTGAAGGCAGGAACTGCGTCCCGCTGCGGCTTGATAGCCGGCATGTTTTCGTGTTGGATGACCGTATTGATGGCCGCGCTCCTGGCTGGCAGGTTGCCGAAGATGGCGAAAGCAGTCAACAACGCTCCAAGCAGAACACTATGAAAGAGCATCTTCTTGTGCATACTACATCCTTTCGCGTAGAAGAGAAATGAGGAATCATATCTTGAGTATAGCACATTGTAGGGGGTAAGAAATAGGGAGATGTATAACAGGAATGATGGGAAGAGAGATCTTGCCTGCTCTCTTCCCAGAAGGCGTTAAGGCCTGTGAGCGAGCACCATCAGCCGCCAGCCGCTCAAAAGGCGGACCGCGAGATCAGGATTGAATTGATAAAGTAGCCATCCAGGGAGGCGGCGCAGCGCCCGCCAGAGAAACTGTGCGGTATAACGTGGCCACTGAAGCGGGTTCCTGGGGAAACGTCGTGTCATTAAAGGTGGAAGCGTATACCGAACATCAAGGATCTCATACCCGCAGTCTCGCACGAATTTGAGTGCAAGCGATTTATCAAAAAAGTGGATGTGTCCGTAGTTTCGATGAAACGTGATAAGCTGATTGCGGATCACAGATTGCGCGGTAATATCGATCGGGAATTGAAAGAGTGTATATGTACTGCGCGGCTGGATGTCGCGAAGATAGCCGTAGCAATCTTCAATATGTTGAATGACATCGATCAATAAGAGCAGGTCGAACGAGGCATCCTGCTCATAACGAAAATCGGCCAGATGGAAATGAAGGCGCTCGTTTTCGCGTTCTTTTGCCAGCTCGTATGCTTGAGGCGAGATCTCATAGCCATGAAAGGTGCATTCCGGGGATAAAGAGCGCTGCAAAAGACGCAGAATTTCGCCACTCCCGCAGCCTATATCGCCAACGGAGCGTACATCGAGCCGGTTTCGCCGAAGCATCTGGAGAATTGCGCGTGCCTTCCAGGGTGCGGCCTCTGTATGCCAGCCGGGATTCTTGCGCAGATATTCACCATTTATATAGAGATCGCGTACCTGCTGGTGCTCCGCTACAGTCTCGCGTTGGCCCATAGTTCCTCCAATTCTAGAATCTCCTTCAGGTTATAGAAGAAGAGAGATGTTCCTTCATACCTTTATTTAAACGTATGGGGCCGAATTTCTGCACAGCTTTTCCGGAGAAAGAGAAGGATGGGCCTCTAGCGCGTCAAGACATTATCGCGCTGAAGCAGGACTTTTGTCCTGCCTCGGTCATGAGGGACGCGCAAACGTCCCTCGAAAAACCGTGTTCAGGCTGCCTGCTGGGCCCTCGTGAGCGATAAGCCAAGCGTGAGAAGCGCGAGCAGTGTAACCGGGATGAGCCACAGGCCAATACTCGGCAGTGACAGGATGTTCAGGATGACAAGGAGCAGAACCGAGCAGACTAGCAGCCAGCGCCAGCCTGAAGCCGCTGTCCGACTATGTTGTATTGAACCAAACACGATCCCGAGCAGCACCAGAGCAAGCAGGCTGAGCGACACAATTGCGAGAGGTGAAATGCCGGCTTGCAAGAGCGATGCCCTGCCACTTCCTCCATCTGGACTACTTAAAAATTGGTAGCTTGGGCCGAAAAGCACATAAGCCAGTAGCACCAGTCCGAGCAAGCCCGCAATGAGACCAGTTACCGCTTCAATTCGTTGAATCGTTCTCATCGCGTTCCTCCTTTCTCGAAACGAAAGAACGTCCTGCACTTATTATAGTGCGAGGGTGCAACGAAAAGCAAGAAGCCAGACGAGCAGAAAAATCGATGGTGTTTTGTGGAGTGAGGTGGAGCCGGTAGAAATGGGAAAACACTCGGAAAGGGCCGACAGAAGAGATGCCGACCCTTTTCAGCTAAAAGGAGAATGAGTGCGCCCTGATACTACGCCTCTCGGTAATAAGACAGCGGCACGGTATAGCACTCTGACTCGATCACTGCATCATGTGTGCGTGAAAGAATATGTCCCAGGCTGGGTCGCATATCTTTGCGCAGGATCATCGGCGCGATGTACAGCAGAGAGAGCCCGAGGTGAAGTAGCAATACTGATGTATCTGAAAGGTGTTGCTTACCGGAAACAGCAAGATATTCATTAACGACTCCAAGCGTTGTAAGCGGTAACATATACGATGCATAGTAGAGAAAAAAGTGATGGAACCGTGGCTTACGGAATTGATTGTCATCAAGGGTGATACCAACAATATATTTACCGATGGTTGATCCGCGTAATAGCAGTGGTAAGATCAAAAAGTCGATGAAGGAGAAAAACCAGGTGAAAGCTTGCAGAATAAGCTGTGCATAAGGAGTAACTGAGGGATGAATATCTGTAAGCGTGTAGAAGATAATCATCACAGCAAGGAATGCAATAAGGCTTAGAATAGAGATAAAAGAGAGGTCGAAGAACCAGGCAAGGAAGCGGCGGGAGACCCGCACTCGCAGCATGCTGGTTGCTCTCTTTCCGCGTGGCGAGGGCAACAGGAGGAACATGTACCCGACGCCGTACCCGAGCATCGCGCCGAAGGTGTTGACAATCAGGTCATCGACGTCGAACAGGCGATAGGGGCAGGGATACAGGTACCAGATGCCGGTGAGCTGCGTGGTCTCGAAGGCGAGCGAGATGCCGAACCCGAGGAGCGTCGTAAAGAGAAAAGAGCGCTCGAAATAATAATGCATGTAGATACCAAATGGCACAAAGAGCAATATATTGAAGAAGATTTGCAGAAATGCCCCGCTGGTGAGGACATTGCGTGCTGTCCACGCTGGGACCTCTCTGGCAATATCATTTATGAAGTTGAAGGGCCGAAGTTGCATAGATTTTTGATAGATTGTACAAAAATCTGGTGTAATTTGTGGTAGCGGGAGAATAATATACAGGCACATGGTTAAGCTATAGTAGATGAAGGTATAGAAGACGAACGTTCGCCAGCGGGGAAGCTGACCAAATTGTCTATATGTACGAAATGCAAACGGGATCAGCACTATAAACGCAAGGAACGGGAAGAGTAACAGTGCAACAATGATTGGCAGTGAATATTGACGAAACATATACTCCCTTTACTATACACAAACAATCTTCACAGGAATGCTTTTCTATCTATATGGTTGATGCAGCCAGAAGAGGTAGGCTGCAAGCCCGGATGCAGTATACCGTATAGATCGATGTTTGTGTATATTGAAGAGATCGCCCTTCTCCTGGTAAAGGGAGTGTGCGAGCGCCATAGAAGCGCGTTTAGCCGGCGTTTGCCTTAGGTTCCTTTTTCAGAAGCCCCTCGATCACCTGCCGCATTTCCTCAGGTTCCTTTTTCAGAAGCCCCTCGATCACCTGCCGCATTTCCTCGTCGTTTTCGACCTCATGATATACGGCCTTGCTCCCTCCGACTCCATAAATACGCAATGTGTGGATATGAAACGGAAAAGGGAATTTATTCTTACTATCCCGTTCAACCTCTTTGATGCGATTAAGAGGAAGATACATCTCTTTCCCTCGTGTTGTGACGATAACGCGCTGATCTGTAACGACAAACGTGTTTTGCATATAGCGCAATATTCGGATGAGGAAATTCACCAGCGTATATATCATGCCAACGAACGAGAGGAGGAAGAAGCTACTTAATGCTGCATTGGGTGGAACAATTATAACAACAAGAAAAACAATGAGACAAATTCCAAAAAGGATCAAGGGCCGATAAAAAATAGCTTTGCTGTACTTACTCTGAAAAAGGACGGTTTCGTCTTGCATAGTATCCTCCGGGTGTGCCTTCTCGCTTACTTGCGCTGTATTATACCGCAACCATAGGTGTTTGTCTGCATTATTTGAAGGGAATATGTAGAAGATGTAGAAGACTGCTTCCCTCTCCACAAGAGGCGCGATGGAGGAGGAGACAGAAGCGATTCATGAGGCTGGTCGCTCTGGTGCAGATGTGGTGCAGCCATTACGATTTTTAACTTCGCTCCTGATAGTGTGCTTTGTCTTATTTATTACACTTTTGCTCATTTTATCCCTGCTATATGTCAATTTATGTCTTTAGATCGGCTCATTTGCCAGTCGATCTTGTTCCATTTATCCTGATAAAATGTGCTGAAAGTTACTGAATAAAGAGTAGAAGGAGTAACTTATGAAGGGTGCTTTCTGCGACGATATTCATGGCCGGGCCTATCACCTGCTAGCTGTTGTCCTGGCTTTACAGGGGCGCCTACCAGTAGGGATGATTGTTCAGCCTGGTGATTTTGGAGTGAAACGCCTGGAAACCATGATCCGCTATCCTGTCATATTCCTTCGATTCGCGGGCAACGATCCCGCCGAGCTAGATTTTCTCCATGTCATGAAAGCATAACGGGAGCTAGCGCAGCGGCTTCGAGACGTAAAACAGAGGCTATCTCTACCACTTATCTTTCTTCGTGGCGATCGTGATGAGATAGCATGGCTCCGTAAGCTCTCGGGTGGTGTCCAGACGGAGCTGATTCCTGTTGATCCCTTTGGCCTGTTCCACTATGCTCCAGGCGATGCTGGAATGCGATGGGATCAAGCTAGCGGTTTTTGGAGGTGTTGAGCAGCCGGATGCACCAGAGAAGCAAGGAACCGAGCATGATAACCGTGCGTTATGAGCGCCTGCTTCACGCCGATCCTGCTTCGCTGGACGTCCTGCTCACACATGAACCACCCTATGGCATCAGCAAGGGCTTTTTCGGCCAGACTCAGGGTTCCACTCAAGTGAGCGCATTGGTAGAGCGGTTACAATCCTGCTATTATCTGGCCGGGCACCTGCACCATCTAATCGGGCCGCGCCAGACAGCAGGGAGAACAATGTTTCTGGGCCTCTCCATGCCTGGAAAGACGCGTACACTCCGCAGACCTGAGCCATTGAGCGCCCTTGAAGCCGGGACACCGGCCCTGCTCGATACGGAAACACATGCGCTCGAAGTGATCTCCTCCTTAAACAGAAGCGAGAGTGCGACGCGTTGGTGAATGAGCTGGCTTCCTGTCTGTATTGAGCTGGTATCAATATTTCTTTGTATTCAGTTGTTTGTTTTCTGCTGAATGTTATGACATTGCGATCTCCTTCCTCACGTACCGGAGCAGTGCAGGCGATGAGCGTACGTTGCGGAGGCGCGGTCATAGCGTGAATCGAGGCGGACGATACGCACGTTGCCAGTGGAGGCGCTGCGTGGGTCGCTCACGCTGATGACGTCGCCGGGTTCGAGTCCGGGGTGATAGGGGACGGTGAGGACGCGCTGCATCGCGAGTGTGCGTTGCTCATTGAGCAGGGAAAGGGCAGCGGCAGTGCAGCGGTCCGAGCCGTTGATCTTGGGATCGGCGCGATAGGCGAGGCGCTCGATGCCGGTGTGATGCACGTTGGCTTCGTCGTAGGCTTCGCCGTTGACGGTAGCTGAGCTGCTGAAGGCGGCGCGTCCTGAGACGATCACGTGGTTAGCGCGATCGGCGTTGCTGGTAAAGGTGACGGTTTCGAGCTCGGGCTGAAAGGACCAGACGGGGGCCTCATCGGCGGGCAGGAAGCGAAAGTGCAGGCGCTCGTCGGGATCCAGGAAGTAGCTGAGCTGGTAGATCATGCAGATCTCATCGAGGGCGGCGCGCATGGGCTGGCCGGTGGGCAAGAGAAACGAGAGAATGGGTGAATCAAGGTCGCCACCGGAGAGCGGAATATCAGGGTCGGGGATGCCAGCGCGTGAGCAGATGCGCGTGATAATGTAGCGTGCGCCGAAGCCAGGAATAGTATCTTGATGGAGATTGACGTGATCGAGCTGGCGAGAGAGATCGAGAGCGACCAGCTTGAGCAGGTGGCGGTTGGGCGCGCGTTCAAGAGCGATCTGCGTGATGCGGTAGGTGCCGGTACGTACGATCTCGTCGCCGGAGCTGGTGCGATAGCCCTCGTAGAGGCAGAGCGAGGCATTGAAGTTGATGGGCCGGTAGCGCGTCTGAGAGCCAATGAGATCATTCCATTGCCCGTTGCTGTTATCAAGCGTGATCTCGATGCGTGCGGGCTGGTTGAGCTGCTCGACGCGCTCATAGCTCAGCAGGGCATTGGTTAACACGGCGAACTGATTCTCATCCTCATAGCGAAAGTGGGGGGAGCGGTAGACGCGCCGTGCCGTGATGAGGTACACGCCGTCGTCGGGCCGGGAGACGAGCGAGACGCCGCGTCCGGGGAGCCCATCACGGAAGGAGGCCCCGTTGCTCCAGTAGCGTGGATCGGTGGCGCTGCGCACGCGCACCGTTTGTGATACCAGACCAGAGCGCACGCCGTTATCGTTCTGAATATGTGCGAGTAAGTAGCGCTGTGAACCGGGATCGAAGATGATGCGCGGAAAGAGATGAATGGTGCCGGTATAGCTGGAATCGAGGATCTCGGTGTGAATGAACCACTGTCCTGAGCCGGGCCAGTAGGAGTAGTTGAGCAAGCTGACTTTGGTGCTGATCACCAGATGGTAGCGATCGCCAAGCCAGGCGACGGCCAGCCCGCTGCCATTGGCGAAGGTTGCGAGGGCAGGCACGTTGCTCCACTGCTGTGGCGCGCTCCACGCGGAGCCATTCCAGAGGCAGAAGGCAACCACAATGCCGGCGGTCGTCTCAAGCAGGAAGAAGACGTCATTGTTGCCCGCGCTGGAGATGCCCTTGATGTTCGCGCTCGGGCTAAAGGTGGCGATCACGGTGGGGCTGGTGCTCCAGGTCTGGCCGTTGTTCGTTGAGGTCCAGACGAGCAACTGAGATGTATTGTTCGTGAGCGTGCGGAAGCCGAAGGCACGCAAGATGTTGCCGGGATTGAGCGAGACGGCACATGCGCCCTCGCGATCGAGATCGGTGCCGCTGCCGAAGATGGTTGAGCTTTGCCACTGGCTGAGCTGCGTGGGATCGGTGATGCGCTGGTAGCGATAGGTGCAGCGAATGGAGCCAGAGGGCGGGTTATCGACCCAAACGCGAATGATGCTCTTGTCGGCAGCGATGCAGGCATCTTGCACCACGTCATCCGTGTTGTCGAGGGCGTGAAGCAACGGGAAATGCTGCACACGATCCTCGACGGTGAGCGCGAGGGCGGGAACGCGGTGCGTGCTGCGGATAGCGGCCTGTAGGGTCTCACTGAGATCGCGCATGCATCACCGTCCTTGTTAAGATTGGTTGTGTCAGGCGTGCGCGCGTGTGCCTGATGGCGTCGAACAATTCAACGAGATGAAAAGGCATAGAAAGCGCCTCGATACCACTTTCCTGACACTGCTTGTACTGATCGAGAGAGGGTGTCAGAAAAATGGGCTCGATCCCGCGATCTCGCAGAATACAAGCAAGCCCCCTCGGGTTCTGACGGAAGTCAAGCTGTGCGATCAGGCAGCGAACGGCGGGATGTTCGGCCTGCGCGAGCAAAAGCAGCGTAATTTCGTGTACCTCCTTTTCCCCTTCGTCCTTCAGAGCGCGAATAATGGCCCGGCGCAGTTCGGTATTTGCGATGGCCACGCCGATGTGCGTGTGTTGTGTATGCTTCGTCATTGAGTCCCTGCCTTCTGTCCAAAAATTGCTATGCGCGGAGCGCGGTAGCCTGTCCTGCCTGGCTCTGTCCCTTTACCCGGGATTATTATATCTATCTGTATGAATCGTGACATGTCTGTTTCTTCATCTTTCTGCTCGTTGATGGGCTGTTTCTGAGCGACCGGAAGAAGCGTCTGTTCAGATTGCTGCTTCTCTGTATGTTTTTCTGTTTCATTGTGTTTCAAGATGAGCCTGCTTCTATGAAAAGTTTGTCATTGAGTATGCCATGTTTTTCATCAAACTGTCATAAAAGCAGACTCAGAGCGTGTTATGGCAAGGTCACAGGACCTGCCGTGCGCAGTTTTACCTGTAAATCTCGCATTGCACGCTGCAATGATGCATCCATCTCAGTGCGCTCAAGTCGCTGTAGCAGGCGTGTCAGGAGCGCGATGCACTTGAGAGCGGCTGCAAAGCGCTCTTTTGTGCTCATCTCCTCAAGATCGAGCGAGCTCAGGAGCAGGAGCGCGGTCTGTTCGAGGCGCGTGACCCAGATCTCGAGGCGAGACGGCTGCTGAAGCGGTTCTATCTCCATATCAGCCCCTTTCTAGAGTATATAGCCAGTGATTTCGAGCACAACGGCACATTTCGCGTTAATGGTGCGTACATTGACCTTGCCATCAGGAGCCATCGGCAGGATGCCGAAGACCTTTTCGTAGACGCCTGCGACGCTGCCTTGCGAGGTTTGAATCCCCATGCCGATGTCTGGCGTCAGGTTGGTTGGTTTAAGCACGACGTAGCCTGCGCCCGAGGTCGGAGCGGATTGTAGTGAGCAAAGAATGGCCCGCACGCCGACCGGGATGCCTGTTGAGCCGCCGGTAAAGGTAGCGACCGTCGTGGTGTTGGCCTCAAAGGTTGTGCCATTATACGGCCTGTAGGGCGGAATGAGCATGGTCACGCGCCCGGGAAGCGGTGTCGGCACGCCATAGTTCCCTTGTGGATAGACAGCCAGCACGACCGCGTCTGTATGGTTGTTCTCATCGAAGAAGAGGACGGCACAGGCCGCGCCACTGAGCAGCGATGAGGGGTCCATGTGGGTGGCGACGGGAATATCACGAATGACATTCCCATCCAGCATGCTGACCATAGCCGTATAGCTGCTTGCATTGAAGCCGAGAAGCAGGCCGCGCTTGATGATCTGAGCCATAGGTTTACGCGTCGTTGGCCTGCTGGCCTGGCTCCGGGACAGCATCGGAGGCGGCATTATAGGCATGGAAGCTTGCCGCGGTATAGGCCGTATGCAGGACACTATTCACCGTTGTCGCAAGGTCAGCGGCAGTCAGCGTCGTATCGCTTGAGATGCGGTGCCAGGTGCCACCTGCTGGCAGTGAGCTTGCTTCTGTGAGTTGCACATAGGCGAGCGTGCGCAGCGTCAGGTAGGTGCCGGGCTGTACGCTCGTGCCGCTATTGAAGCGTCCCCACAGGAGTTCAGCCAGATTGAGCATGTGTTCTCATCTCCTTTCTGAGTGCCTGCCCTGTTGGTGAGAGCAGGCACGAAATCGCCTGTTATGCGCCTCGATAGAGGCCACGGTAATCAACGACGGCGCCGCCATACTCGTGGCGAATCTTGTAGGTGAGCATGTCCTGGGTGAAGTTCAGGCCGCTTGTAGGCTGATCCTGAATGAAAAGTGCCGGGTTGACCTGCCCGCCGATGAAGCCGATTTCAATCGTATCAATCATGCGAGGATCTGCCACGAGGAACCATTGTGCCGGATTGCTCAACTGGGCGCTGATGATTGGTGTGACGTAGCCCTGCATCGGGTTGACATCGTTGTTGGCGGAGCCTGGCAACTGGGCGGAGCGTGTCAGGATCATCGCCTGCCATTCCAGTTCGGGCGGGACAACAAGGAACCGTGGACGCAGGCCGATGCGCTTGCCAGCGGTGTTGGTCTGCACACGCATGGCCGAAACGCCACTTTGTAACGCCTCTGCGCTCAATGCTTTGTCGCTGGCGTTGTGATGCGGATTCCCGGTATTGAAGAGCGGGCTTCCATCGTAGATCGTCGGGTTGCTGCTGAGGAAGCTATAGACAAATTCAGCAAGCGTATAAGCGGCAGCGGTTGCCAACCTGGCGGGGATCTGGCGCAGTGCCTGGAGATCGTCGTTCAGGATCGTCTCGCGGCTGATCGAGACCAGATTCCCGCGCTTCTGCGGCACGTAGACGGCGGCGCTGTCGCTGAGGGAGACGGCGCTATAGGCCGTATTCTCGGGCACGATCGGCAGGCTATTGAAGTGGCCCATGCGGACGCGGCTTTGCTGCTTGAAATCCTTGATAGGCACGATAGAAACGAATTGCATCCAGTCGGCGGGCCAGGCCTGATAGTCCTTGAGCAGGCGTTTATTCATCGATGAACCAAGCAGATAGGCGAAGCTGGCGGTGGTGGTATCCGCCTCAGTCAGGCGAGCAAGTGGAGCGGACTCTGAGACGCGAATCATACCAAGCGTTGAGGCGCTGCTGAGCCCACTTGCGACGGAGCTATCACCGGTGACGCGTGCATAGGCTTCGCGAATGCCGGCAAAGGGCCGGATGTTGCCCAGGCGTGCGGTGTCGATGTCGAGATCAAAGAGGCGATCAAAGGCGGCCTGTACCTTCTCGGCCTCGCTGATCACATCGGAGATCACGGCTTTCTCGATGCCATTCCCACGAACCAGCCCGTCACGCGAGAGTTCGGCCATCAGGTGCAGCGCATTGCTGACCTCTTGTTCGAGCTCGCTCTGTTCAAAGATGCGGCCTGAGAAGCGGCTGCGAAGCTGTGTCTTGAGCGCAGCGGGCAGGATGCTTTCCTGAAGCGTGCGCTCAAGTGCGAGCTCACAACGCTGCTGCTGGACGTCCTGAAGGGCCGCCTCAAGCTGACGGCGCTGCTCTTCGATTGGTTGCTGTTCCATAGAATTTCCCCATTCCTCCTGCTGTCGATACATACTGTCGTCCGAAATGATGTGTCGGAACGTTCCGCCTGCGCTCGGCCGAGTGACCACGTCACAGGAGTTGAGCGCAAGAACCTCCGTTACCTTTTTCGCCTGTAGATCATCATCATGCTGCCAGTGACCATAGAGATCGACCGAGAGCCCGATGAGATCAGGGCGACCGAGTTCACATGCCTCACGAATCAGCGTCCAGAGCCAGTCGGCAGCTTCAAGGATGTGCAGTGTTGCATCAACCCGGGCCGGATTGCCGGGTACAAACTGCACATCGTGATAGAAGCCGACAACGTCGCGCACGCTCCGTCCGCTTGCTTCCGGTCCGGCATGATCAGCATAGGCGTGAGCGCCCTCTAGAAGCTCCATGATGCGACGAAGCGCGGCTTCATCATAGGCATAGCCGTTTTTCGAGATGCCGCCCTGGATGACGGTGACTCGCACGGCATGACCCGGGCTGGTCTGCCGCTGTTCGAGAATGCGCGCATCCTCGATGATGATGTGAGCGTGGGAATGGCCGTCATGCGGCTCCGTGTGGTGCTCCTTCATCCTCCCAACCTTCCTCCTGAGGCGCGACAGGCTTCTGCAAGCAAGCAGCCTGACCGCCGCGACCCCATCTACTTGTCTGGCACCCAAAAGAGGAAAAGAATGTTGTACTGTGTATATTATACCATTGCATGTCAAAATGTATGGATGGGATCAGGCTTGTCTTTGGATCGATGTTATGGTATGCTTGACAAAAGACGCGAAAACGTCGGAGTAGAGCGCACATGGAGCAGACGAACTAACAGACACCTCATGAAACCATGCCTTCACTCTCTGGCATGGAACATCCTGTGAAGGGCTTGTCCGTTGAGGAAATGCATAATCCTCAGCGGTACGATGGCGTGTCTCGAATGTTCTGAAGCTGCAATATGACTTCCTCTGAGGCGCTCATTTCTTCCTCATTCAGCTCCTCATGCCCTTTCCCATGGATTTCCATGCTGCTTCCTCGTTGATGATGCCAGATGTAGTCAGACGAAAGGAACTGTTATGGACCTTTTTAAGTATCCGCGAACTCCTCATCTTGTTGGTTCGGGGGTGCAGCGCGGCGATGAAGATATGTATGTGATTCCGCTGCGTGAGCTGGAAGGACGCTATCTTGTGATTGAAGAAAAGATGGATGGTGCAAACTGTGCGCTTCGCTTTGATGAGAATGGTCAACTATTCCTGCAAAGTCGTGGGCATTTTCTGACGGGTGGGCCTCGCGAGCGACAGTTTCATCTCTTCAAGCAATGGTCGTATCGGTATATGCAGGAATTATATGAGGTACTTGAAGATCGCTACATTCTTTTTGGAGAATGGCTGTATGCGAAACATACCGTTTTCTATACTGAGTTGCCTCACTACTTCCTGGAATTTGATATATACGATACCGCGCGCTCCGTCTTTCTCAGTACGGAGCAGCGCCGGAAGCTGCTTCGTTCGCTTCCTTTTATCGTCTCGGTCAAGGTGCTGACGGAAGGAATCTATGAGGAGCTGCCTCCGCTTCCTGCGCTGATCGGCCCCTCACACTTTATCGGTGCTGGTGCACTTGGGCGCTTGCAGGAATTGTGTATATCGCGCGGTTTGGAATTTGAGCGCGTCCTGGAGGAAACCGATACCAGCGGCCTGATGGAGGGGTTGTACATCAAGGTGGAGGAGGAAGGGGTTGTGAAGGAGCGCTACAAGTACGTTCGGGCGGGTTTTCTGCAATCTTTGTTGAGTTCGGGTAGTCACTGGATGGAGCGGCCTATTCTGCCGAACCAACTGCGGGCGGATGTATCGCTGTTTGGAGGTGATGACAATGGATGATCGCTTGCTATTCACCGGGAGCTTTCCCGGCTATCCGCTGACCGGTTGGGATGGCGTACGAAGCCGCTTCGCCTGGCTTCAGACACTGCACGATGTGCCTCAGGATGCTCGCTTTCATGCCGAGGGCGATGTGTTGATTCATACCAGGATGGTTTTTGAGGCGATGATGCAGCTTGTTGAGCTGCTTCACTGTACCGAAGCTGAACGAGGCGTCCTGCTGACTGCCGCATTGTTGCACGATATCGCGAAGCCGCTTTGCACGAAAATCGAAGCTAACGGGCGCATCACGTCAAAGGGGCATGCACGTCGCGGGGGGCTCCTGGCGCGGCGGCTGCTGATGAGCGGTGATGGCCTGGATGAATGCTTACCCCTCACCATGCGCGAGTATATTGTTCGCCTGGTTCGCTATCATGGCCTGCCGCTGCACTTTTTCGATCGCGAGGAGAAGGAGCTGCTGGCGGCGAGTCAGTGTGTGCGTTTGGATCATCTGGCTTTGCTGGCCGAGGCAGACGTGCGCGGACGCATTTGTGACGATCAGGCTGAACTGCTGGACCGCGTGGCACTGTTTCGTGAGTTCTGTTCTGAGCTTGGTTGCTATGAGGCTCCGTACCGCTTCTCATCAGACTTCAGCCGCTTCGAGTACTTTCATAGCGAGCGCCGCGACCCGGCCTATGACGCCTACGACGCGACGACCTGCGAGGTAGTGATGCTTGCTGGTTTGCCTGGTGCCGGGAAGGACACCTACCTTCAGCAGCACTACCAGGATTGGCCTGTCATCTCGCTTGATGCGCTGCGTCAGGAGCTGCATGTCTCTCCGGAGGACGATCAGGGGCGCGTGGTGCAGCAAGCAAAGGAGCGTGCCCGGGAGCTGCTGCGGGAACAGCGCTCATTCGTCTGGAACGCGACCAATGTCACCCGGATGCTTCGCGCTCAGTTGATTGATCTGTTTGTCGCATATGGGGCGCGTGTGCGGCTTATCTATATTGAGACGCCGCTTGAGAAGCTGCTTCAGCGCAATCGAGAGCGACAGGCTGGCGTGCCGGAGTCGGTCATCTTCAAGCTATTGAGCAAGCTAGAGGTTCCAGACCCGATTGAGGCGCACCATGTCGAGTGGGTGACGAGCTGAATTGCAGAAATACAGCAGGCGAGAGGGCGGATCCGTTCCCCTTCTCGTCGCTTCCATGCTCTCCCCCAAACGCGACAGATTTGTGACAAATCAGCGATATGCCTGCGACAAATCCCCGGTATACTCCTTACCAACAAGAGAAAACAACAAAGGAGATACTGAAAAATGATGACACTTGCAACACAGATCACCAACAAAATGGCGACCCTTCTTCCTGCACGGGAGACAATCGAGCAGCAGATCCAGCAGTTCTTCAAGCCACAATTAGAGCCAATTGATAAGCAGAAGACTCGCAGCCTCGACGAGCTGATGCAAGAAGAGGAAACCATCTTCACGCTGCTTGCCAACTCGCTATATGACTCCCCGATGAATCGGCTCTAGTCGGGGAGACGTGGCAGGTGGCTGTGAGTCTCCTGCAAGGGTGCACCCCTATTTTTGAGTAGAAAAAGGAAGGGACGAAAGAGAAAAATAGTGTGCGAGCGCTTAAAATGCCTCATCTTCTGGGAGAAGCGGCACCGGCTCGATGGTTGGCAAAAGCTCGCGCAGGGTGCGAAGGCTGTGAAGGTCGGTCTCGATATGCTGACGGGCGTTCGCAAAGAGCAAATGAATGTAGGTCGGAACCCGTTCCAGAGAGCGCAGAAGAGTGGCTTCGTTCTCTTTTTCACACGCGTTCCAGCGGGTGAGTGCCTGTTCAAGAAGCTCTATTTGTCGATCGATTGCCAGTATGACTTCTTCTCTTGGCAGGTCGTCCAGAAAGCTGAGCGCGGCATAAATTCCTGTCGGAAAGTGCAAGAACGGCGTGCCCAGGCTCTCGCGCAGGAGCTGGCGATACACCTTTTTCCCCTCGTTGGTGATCGCGTAAATCACCTTTGTGCGATTGCCGGTCTGCTCGGTTGCCTGTATGACAATCAGCCCTTCCCTGGTCAGCTTCTTCAAGGCATGATACACCGAACCGGACTGGATGCCGGCCCACAGGTCGGTTTGCCCTCGCTGCAAATATATCTGGATCGCATATCCGGACAGCGGCTTTTGCATGAGTAATCCAAGAATAAGCAATCGTGTAATCAATTCCATATCCTGATGTCTATATTTATGGTTGAATTCCGGGCTGCCGGTAGTATAGCGGTGAAAATGGGGGGTGTCAAGCAAGAAGTGAAGAAATAGCCGAAAGTTCCGACAGAAGTTCTTGAAATTGTGTAACAACGGAGCAAGGAAGCGGAAAACGCTCAGTCGATGGCATGATTCTGACAGCGGAACTATTCTTCTATAGTAACGCAACCTCTTTCGAAGCGCCTTTACCTCCTCGCCTCATATGAATGCTCCCATGTGATTCCGCTCAAGCTCTTCTTTTCTTCTATAGCAGATCCCTGAAAAATCGGAAGATATGGGCTTCAGAAGCGTAGACTGTGCTGGTGGTACTGAATGGATATACTCATTACCGGTGCAAAGAGCGATTGCCGTAGGAAGAAGACGCTGTGAAAGTTGAAGGGGAAAAAAGTAATGCCACTTGTAAAGAGATGAAGGAGCGTGTATAATAGCCTCATCTGAAAATATTGTTCTACGCTCTTTTTGTGGAGGATGTGCTAGCTGTGACGACCCCATTGACCGACCGGCAAATTGTCGAGCGCCTCGTGCAAGAATACCTGCCTGAGCAGTGTGACACCAAGTTCGACGAAGACGGCCACCTGACCGAATTGTGCTTTTCTGGTTCCGGGATGACCACGCTTCCCGCCTCGCTCTGTGAGCTGACACACCTGCGGGTGCTTGACGTAAGTTTCAATGAAATATCCTCACTTCCTCCTGAGATTGCTCATCTGACTGCTCTAGAATCCCTTATTCTGGATTATAATCTCTTAATCACTCTTCCTGATGAGCTCCGCTATCTCCAGCAACTAACCGCGCTTTCTATTGGTAATAATCAGTTGACTGAGTTCCCAAAAATTACTCTTGAGCTGGAGGAGCTACGAGCGCTGAATTTAGGCAATAACAAAAGCTTAGCAGTGGAAAATGATGATGTTTTCATCGTTGACAGGGTGTTTTTCCCGCAGGAAGAGAAGCTATATCAGGATAGTAAGAATATGCTTACAAATTTACCTGTTGTTATTTGGAACTTGAGAAGTCTTCGGATATTATGTTTATCTGATAATCAGTTGACGGAGTTTCCTCCAGAAATTGGGAAAATGCACTTAACAGAACTTGATCTATCTGCGAATCGACTGAAAGAATTGCCAGCGGAGATAGGGAAGTTGCAGCAGTTAGAGGTGCTGGATCTCGCAATGAACCAGCTAAGGGAGGTGCCGGCAGAGATAGGG
>NZ_QKUF01000025.1:0-34744 GCF_003253565.1 Thermosporothrix hazakensis | reverse complement strand
GGAGGCTGGATCTCTCAGAGAACCAGCTAAGGGAGGTGCCGGCGGAGATAGGGAAGTTGCAGCAGTTAAGGGAGCTCAATCTAAGCGACAACCGACAACTTCGGCGCCTGCCGGTAGAACTGGGCAACCTTGAGATGCTTGATGATATTGGGCTCCGTGGTACAGATGAACTGCTCATGCCGCCTCCGGAGATCGTGGAGCAGGGAACCTCGGCGATACGCTCTTTTCTCCGGGAATTGCAAGCAGATGGCAAGGAGCGCCGTGAGGCGAAGGTGATGGTGATCGGTGAGGGCGGGACCGGGAAAACATCGCTCCTGCGGGCTCTACGCGCTGAAGCTTTCGAGGCTCAGTCGGCGACCACGCATGGCATTCGCGTTGAGCAACTGGTATTCCCTGAAAGCTCGCTCACGCTCAATACCTGGGATTTTGGCGGCCAGCATATCTATCACGCGACCCATCAGTTCTTCTTGAGCCGTCGCACGCTCTACCTGCTCGTCTGGAACGCGCGTGTAGGCGTCGAACAGAGTCGGCTTGATTACTGGCTTGACCTGATCCAGCTTCACGCGCCCGACTCGCCGGTTCTGCTGGTCGCGACGCATACCGATGAGCGGGCTCCAGATCTGAATTATCAGCAATATCAGCAGACCTACAAGCAGCTTGTCGGTCTCTTCCCGGTCAGCAACAGGGATGGTACTGGGATCGATGCATTGAAATCAGCAATTCTTGAGCAGGCAGAAAAATTGCCGCTCGTCGGGCAGCTCTGGCCGCAGCGCTGGACGCAGTTTGAACAGTCACTCCAAAAAGCAAAGCCGCACCATATCTCGGCTGAAAAATATTGCAATATCGCCAGAGCGCATGGCATCAAGCGGATAATTGCCCAGGGGACGCTTGGAACCTATCTGCACGAGCTTGGCAAGCTGATGTATTTCGGGGATGATATGATCCTGCGCAATCTGGTCGTGCTCAAGCCAAACTGGATCACAAAGGCAATCAGCTTCGTGCTGACCGATGAGGCCGTCAGGCAGGCAAGCGGTATTCTCAAGCACGAAGATCTGCCTCGCATCTGGGCACGAGACGATGAGGGCAACGAGTACGAGCCGCACCTGTATCCGATCTTCTTGCGGCTGATGGAGCGCTTCGACCTGAGTTATCAGCTTGAGATTGAGGGCCGTGATAATGTATCGACAAAAAGCCTTGTCCCGCAATTGCTCCCGTTTGAGCCGCCGGTCAAGCTTGATCCGTGGCCCACATCGCCGCCTGATGGACTCTCGCAGGTCGAGATGGTCTACCGCTTTGAAGTGGTGCCGCCCGGCGTCATGAGCCGCTTTATCGTGCGTACCCATCGCTATACCCGCGGCTTGCACTGGCGCGATGGCGTCCTGCTCGAACACGACGGCCATCAGGCTCGCGCCGAATTGAACCCGATGGCGCGTGAACTCCGCTTGCTTGTCTGGGGGATTGCGCCGCATAACTTCTTCGTCATCTTAAAAGCGACCATCGAGCAGATTCTATCGGACTTCAAAGGGCTCAAGATGCGGCGCGAGGTTCCCTGTATCTGCCACTGGAAGCAGCCGGGTGCGCAGCCGTGCCCGCGCTACCATCGTTATGAGGATCTTGAGCGCCGATGGAAGGCGAAACGTGCGACAGTGGAATGTCCCGAAAGCTTCGAGGAGGTCTCGGTATCGCAACTGCTATACGGCATTCACCCGAGTACGGATGAGCTCATTATGCACGATCTGCTCAAAGGGCAGAAGCAGCTTCTTCGCGATGTGCATGCTAGCCGGGAAGAGACAAGGCAGCTTCGGGAGCAGTTGAAGCAGATGGCGGAGCTGCTCAATCGCAACTTCGCCCGTCAGTGGAATTTCAAGATGAAGCAGCTTGAGGCCGAGTGCCCGAACGTCTTCTACCTGACCTGTGGAGATCGGAGGTGGTGGAACCCGAAAGATTGGGTTAGCCGGGAATACAGGCTGATCCTGCTCTGTCAGCATCCATCGGGCCCGCATCCCATTGGTGAGGGCTACCCGGTCCGCGAGGCGAAGGAGTGGTGGCAGAAGGTGAACCCGTGGCTCCACTACGTCGTGCAATTCCTCCGGCATGGGGTGCCGCTTGGGCAGGCATTGGGAGCGCTCTATAACGAGCAGATGCAGGAAACCTATGAGAAGCCGCTTGCCGTGCTCGAAGAGCTTGTCTCGCTGATTCCATCCACATTGCCGCAATATGATGAGCTGGAACGGGGATTGCCCGATCCGCACTTTATGCGGGCTGAACCGGCTGTTGGGGCCGCCTTACGTGCGCTGCATAGCTTCTTAAAGGTGGCTGACCCATCCTGTGAGTGGGGTGGGCTTGCGAAGACGATCACGCCGGATGGGAACATATTCTGGCTCTGTCCGGAGCATCGACGCCAGTATGAACCGCGACTGCTGGTGCTCGATGCGATACAATAGACTGCCAATTGGGGTGAAGAGTGAGAGGAGTGGGGCATGAGCCTGACCCAATTTATCGCCGAAAGGGATGTGAAAGCCGCGCTGAGAAAGGCGTTCCCGTTCACAGGGCCGCCGTTGGAGGGAGAGCCGATCGCGCCTCCTCTCACGCGCCATTACGCCCTTGTCGGAACCGCGTTTGACTACCTGTTACGTTTCTCCTTGCAGCGAACCTATACGCACGCCGTCGCCCAGCCCTGGATTGCCGAGCTGGCAACAACGCTGCTCTACGACGAGCTTGAAGCGACCTACGGAACTCCAATCGCCGCGCTGACTGTGCAGATCGTCGCGGAGGCGAAGGACCGCGTTGCCCGCTATATGCAGGATGGCGAGCCTTCAGACGCGCTGCTCTGGTCGGCGCTGTTGTTGGCGCAGATCGATCCCTTTGTGCGCATGGGGAGGCTCCATCAGCCCTTTGGCATCGTTCAGCAGCTCGATATTCAGGATCTACGCCAATTGCTTGCGCTGGTGCCGCGCTCCGAGCTCTCGTCGCAGACGGTTTGCTTGCTGAACCCGAGCTTTGGTGCATCGGCTCTGGTGCAGGGTGCGGATGTTGACCTCATCCTCGATGACTGTATGATTGATATTAAGACCACGCAATACTTGCGGGTGAAGAGGGAATATGTGGATCAGTTGCTTGGCTACTATCTGTTGTATCGTCTGGGCGGGATTGCAGGCGCTCCCGAACAGCACGCAATCAACTCGTTTGGCATCTACTTTGCGCGTCATGGCCGCCTGTATCGCTTCCCGGTGGCGCAGCTTGTGCGGGAGGAAGCGCTTCCTGAGATCCTGCATTGGTTCGTCCGACGGGCGCGGCTCTCGTATCCCCAGATGTTCTAGCAGGCGGACAAACCACGTTTTTCATGTAGCCTGCTCGCCGGAAATGCAACAAAGCGGCTCTCAGAACCGACCGCTTCGTTTCTGGTACACGCGATACTGGTGGGCGATGCGGCGCTTGCGGAGCCGTCTCACCTTCTTTTCGGTTTCAATGTACATATCGCGTCCCCTGCTCCAATGAGGCCGTACCACGAGCCTGGCCGGTGCACGGCCTGAAGGGGGCGCAGGGAAGGTAGAAGCGGGTACCGATCCCCCTGCCAGGTACGCCGTTCAACTGCGATGCTATGCCAGGCGCGAAGTAGCCCGACATGCCGCACCATCCTGTAAAAATGGCAATACGTGTTTGTAGCCTTCTCCATCCTAGGCCGGAAAAACAGCGCCAGGGAGGAGGTCACCCGATATTGTTTGGATAGGCCATATGAAGTCTTGCTGCTCGAAAGAGTTCGCAAAAAGGATGATAGCGTTGAATGTATAGAGTTACCATATTAATATGATATATTGCAACAAAAGAGGCAAAATACAGGAACCTTGCTCGATGCCGTGAGCCCGGATCAGATGCCGTTCTACGCTGCTCATATTCCATGCGGAAACGAGCTGTAGGGGGAATGATGGACAAAAAAGCGAGGAGGGGAAAAGCCATATCCGGTGAACATATGCCGAATGCTGCATAGGAGCGCAAAGAGGAGGGCTCTTCTCGGGCGGACGGAGCTACGTTGCCGAGAATACTGATCGGTTGTTACTTTTGTCAAAGGAAAACCGTCGAAGTGGTGATGGAAGAAATAGTACTCTCTACACCGCAATCTCTCGCGCAGCAGCCCGCCGTCGTTGGGAGCATCCGGAGGCAAACCCCACGCCGTGCCCGTATCGCGGTCGCGACGACCTTTTTCATTACCGGGATGACTTTTGCCACCTGGGCGGCGCGTATTCCTGCCGTCAGCGAGCAATTGCATCTGACGCCGGGAACGCTCGGGATCGCGCTTTTCGGTCTCAATTGTGGCTCATTGCTCAGCTTGCCCATTTCCGGGACGCTGGTAGTACGCCTGAGATCTCGTACAACTGCATTTATAGGATTTCTTTTTTATTGTCTCTTATTTCCCTTGCTCGGGATGATGCCAAACGTCTGGGCGCTTGCCTGTATGCTTGGTGTCTATGCCCTTGGGTCCAGCCTGACGAATATCGCGATCAACGTGGCAGGCGTTGCAGTGGAGCAGCGATACAATCGTCCGTTGATGGGGAGCTTTCACGCCTTTTGGAGCTTCGGGGGTGTCGCTGGCTCGCTGATTGGTGCGGGCGCCGCGTCAATCAATATGCCGGTCTGGCTCCATTTTGGCCTGATGAGTATTGTCTAGCTGATTGGTGGCTTGCTGGCAACCATGCACTTTGTACCGGAAGAGCAGCATCAGAAGCAGGACAAAACGGCCTCGCTGCGCCCAAAAGGAGCGTTACTGATTCTGATAGTCATCGCCTTTTGTGCCTTCCTCTCCGAGGGCGTAATGAGCGATTGGAGCGGAATCTATATGCGTGACACGGTGCAGAGTGGCGCCGGTATTGCCGCGCTGGCCTACTCTGTTTACACGTTTACGATGTCCATCGGGCGATTCAGCACTGATCGGGTTGTCGCTCTGCTTGGGCCGCGTCGTTTTGTCTGTGGGGCGGCTCTACTGGCTGCGTCAGGGCTAGGGCTTGCGCTGCTGGTTCCCACGACGCCGACCGCATTTCTGGGCTTTGCCCTGCTCGGCATTGGTGTTGCGGGCATCGCGCCGACGGTCATCGGAGCTGCCGGGCGTTTGCATGGAGGAGCCGCAATAGCGCTAATCACGGGTGTTGGCTACGTCTCGTCATTAAGCGGCCCGGTTGTGGTTGGCTGGCTGGCTGAGGCGTCTTCGCTACGCCTGGCGCTCTGCTTCATTGTCTGTATGGCGCTGGTTATGTCGATGCTTGCGCTCAAACTTGAGCGAAGGCAGCAAATATAGAAGAGTCGAAGAGCCCTGATAAGAAGGAAAGGAAAAGGCACGCCTCGTCGAACGTGCGTAGGAGATGTCTCGGAGGTGGGACATCTCCTTTTTCTGTTTATCGGTATGTTGCCAGGAAATCGAGCACGATACGATTAAACAGCTCAGGATGTTCCAGGATCAGATGATGTGCTGCGTCGGGAATGAGCACTCTGCGAGCCCTGCGGATGCGCTTGCGCAGGATTTCCGCCAGTTCAACGCTGGCCGGAACGTCCTGGGTGCCAGCAAGAATGAGCGTGGGAGCCTGTACTTCTTCAAGACGCTCAAATGCGGGTGGAGCTGGCTCCAGAGGCTGAAGCACTTTGTGGGATTGATTCATCCATTGGTGCAGGGTGCCGCGCCGGATAAAGTTGCGAACTCTGGCGCTGACTTGCTCCTCCGTGCGATGTGGACCAATCGTCCAGGTGCGCAGACAGAGGTCTGCTGCTCGTTCAAGATCCTCTTGTTCTAATGCCTGCTCGATCGAATGGAAAGCGTCCTCAAGCGGTTTTCCTCGTGTGCGCTCTTTGATGTGAAAGCCGCTGACGCCGGTCGAGACCAGGACGAGAGATTCTACCATATCCGGTTGTGATAGGGCGAAATCGAGCGCGACTTTTCCACCAAGCGAGAAGCCAATCAGTGAGGCAGGTTTCAACTCGAAGTAATGCAGGAGGTGCCACAGATCCTCATGCCAGAAAAAGGGACGCGGTTCCGTCAGGTAGGGAGCGGATTGACCGAAACCACGCAGGTCAAAGCGAAGAACGCGGTAATGCTGTGCGAGCACATCAAAATGCATATTCCAGAGAGTATGGTTTAAAAAGTGCCCGTGAAGCAAAACCAGAGGCCGTCCTTTCCCGGCCATCTCGAAATAGAGCCGTGTTCCATTCACTTCCGCAAAGCCGCTACAACGATGTGTGTTTCTTTGCATTTCTCCCTCACTTTACTTCCAGGCTCCAATTACCTATAAAACAGTATAAAACGATATGATTTTACTTTCAATGCGATTTTTTCACATGGCAGACGAAAAAGGCTATGAGAGAACACCCTTCGCTTGTTCTCACCTCTCTTTTAAAGCTCATCCGTTATCCTTGGCCCCTTTTCTTGGGAAAGAAAAATCCGTTCAAAAGAAACCAAATTGTGACGGGCTTCATTTTAAAGAAGCTGGCGAGTGTGTATCTTTCCTGTTATGATAATTGCTGCTGATCTTTAGATGGAAATATTTCGGTGTGGCAGAAAGTGACATCTCGCTTTCTGCTGAACCTCCCACCACGGAACAACTCTATCTGTATGAATTCGAGAAGGAGTTTTGTATGCGTTGCCCTTCATGTGGATTTGACTTACCGCCTGGCGCTCCTGCATGCCCCCGCTGCGGCCAGCCGGTTCAATACAGCATGCCGCCACAAAAGCGCAATACAGGTCTTATTGTCACTCTTTCTATTCTAGGAGCGCTTTTGTTAATTGGTGCCTGTGTCTGCGCCGGTATTTTTGCGCTTGGCGGGGCTTTTGGTCTCGGTCTATTCGAGACCAGCAACTATAGTGCGACTGAAACGGCTGAGGAAACGGCGACCAGCGAGGCTGAAATCACTGCAACCGCCGCGTACGCGCTCTCGCCGACGCCCTATACCGAGCTCAACCCGCCTTCCGGCAATACTGTTTCGTCCAGTGCTGAAGCAAAATTCAAAATTACTATTCTTACCGACTCTAAAGACGGTACTACATCGTATGATGTTTTTAACTCTGGACAAACTATATACGCGAGTTTCGATGTTGAAGAGGGTGCGGTGGGTTATGTAACCACGAAATGGTACTTCAACGGAGATCCACCCGATACGGGAGAGCCGCTTGAGATGGGCCGCGAGTATGGCGGTGGCTACTATTCGCATGAATATTACGAATCTGGATATGGTGCCGTTGAATTCTACTGGTGCAGCACATCCTCGTGCAGTGATGAAAAGCTTGCTGCTGTCAAAACGTTCCAGGTAAAGTAGGCAGAGCACCCTTGCTCTCTGCGCGATAGGAACTATTTGACGAGCGCTCTGGATGCCACGAAGAGCCTGTATAGATAAATGGTCGATACAGGCTCTTTTATTTTTCGTGAAATGAGAGAATCAGTGAAAGCGCTGTTCCAGTAAACCGAGCACAGCACCGGCGAGGGCAAATACAACCATACTGGGAGGTATAGCAAGCAGAAGGATCCAGAACAGCATTTGTATAGAAGAGTTAGTGTCAGCATTTTGAGGCGTGGTTATGATGTAGAAGAGGAGAGAGGCTATGGTAAAGATCAGAGGGATAAGCAGTCCGGTCCAGAGGCCTGCGATTGCGCCTCGGCGGGCTCCTGGCTTGCGTCCCGGTCTGTGTACCGTACGCTGCCAGACAACCATCATGCACAGGGCCGCCAGCAGCAGGAGCGGAATTTGATATTGCGCTTCAGGGAGCATGACGCCGGGGATAAAGCCGAAGCCCCCCGAGCTGAATGGGCTCAAGATGAGGCGCTGTAGCAAGCCTCCGGGAAGAAGTAATTGCGGTAACAAAAAAGCAACCAGGCCCACAATGCAGAGCCAGAGCCGATAACGGGGTGTGGCTGGCTTGCGAGCTTCTGGTTCCGTCTGCGTATGTTTTGACATGATAAAGCGATACTCCGATTAGTGGTTGTCAGGCTGAACGCGCTTCTCTGGCTGTTCTACCTGCATTGCCTGGTGTAATCTTCCAGGCTGGCTGAAAGGCTTCTGACACTGCTCCTGTGTCAATGATGTTCACTGAGTCGCTGAAGCTGTCGCGCTCATTTTCCTCTTGCATGTTTGGCTGCTCTGTATTCCATTCCAAAGGGTAACTTCTTTGAAGAGTATAGGGTATTTTGTACATGTGTGCAAGGAAGAAAATGGAGTACTGCACTATTGATAGAAAAGAGATATCACCGAGCAATGGCTGCTTTCCTGTATTTTGAAGCGAGAATGAGCACCTGCTATTTCCCGAATAATCAAGCCAACTATATGATTATTTCTCAATGAGAGACCTCTATGCTTGTCCCGGGAACGGGGAGTGAAAACTGCTCTGCCTGGCCGTTTATTGAAAGGGAGAGCGGTGACGTATATGCGCACGTGTCCGCATGAGACTATACTTTTGAGAAGAATATCTGGTATACTTTCGAGTAACAGATTCTACAAAAGGAGTGAAACGATTTCTTTGTCAAAGCATTCCATGCTGTCATATCGACAGGAAGAGATCGCCTTTCAAAACGGGGACACTGTTCTTGCTGGAACGCTTTGCTTGCCGGAGGGTTCCGGCCCCTTTCCTGCCGTGCTGCTTCTGCCGGGCGCTGGCTCGATGGCGCGTGATGGGCTTGGGATGTTTCCTCACTATTGGGAGGCCTTCACGCGACGGGGCATCGCCACGCTTTCATGGGATAAGCCCGGCATTGGCGCTTCATCAGGCGACTGGACAACGCAAAGTCAGCAGGAGCGAGCAGAAGAGGGTGTAGCAGCGCTGAACTGGCTTCGGAGGCGGTCCGATATCGCTGCCGATAAGGTCGGGCTCTGGGGGATTAGCCAGGCCGGGCAGATCCTTCCCCTGATCTATACGCTGGCTTCAGAGGCCGTTGCGTTTATGATTGCTGCCTCGGTTCCGCCTGACATCGGCGATGAGCAGGAACTGTTTCGTGTGACCAATCACCTGTTGACAGAAGGATATGAGCTCACTGACGTTGATCGAGCACTGGCTTTCAGCAAAATTCGCTTATTTCTGCAAAGGGCCCAGGCCCCCTATAGCCTGGTTGAAAGCTTGCAACGGTTGATGTTGCAGGAACCCTGGCTCAGAGATGCCGGGATCTGGGATCAGAAGCGCTATGAGCAGCATATGCATGGAGAGGCACACAGCGATATACTCTCGCTCTTGAAAGAGGTTCGTTGCCCGTTCCTGGCCGTTTTTGGCGAACGTGACACAATTATCAACGGACAGGAGTGCGCCCGCCTCTATACTTCTGCCCTCAAGCACAATCCTGATGTTACTGTAACGACCATTCCTCAGGCCGATCACGCCCTGTTCTTGAGCCAGACAGGTGGTTTTCGCGAGATGGATCGTTCGTTTCTGCTACCCCCTGAACAGCAGTCCCTTGCGCCCGGCTATCTCGACCTGATTACACAGTGGGTGCAACAGCGCTTTATACTGCAACACGAAAAGGGGGCGCACTGAAAAAGGCAATATGCGAAAAATAGTGCAGGAGCATCCAGCCTGGAGAGAGTGCAGTTTGAGGAATACACGCTCTGACTGCTCGGCTGGATGCTGAAGAGTGGCTATTCTTCGGAGAGTTTCACCAGTTGCTTGCCGAAATTCTCGCCTTTGAGCATGCCTATAAACGCCTTTGGCGCGTTCTCCACGCCATGCGCGATACTCTCGCGATACTTGAGCTTCCCGGCCTGAAGCAAGGAAGTAAGTTCTTCCTGGGCCTGGGGCCAGAGATGCTGATAGTCACCGACCAGGAACCCCTGCATCTTGACGCGACTGGCGATCATCGCCCCGAAGTTGCGGAACTGAGCCGGCTGTGTCTCGTTGTATTGCGAGACCATGCCGCACAGCGCGATACGGGCGAATGTATTCAAACGGCCGAGTATTGTATCCATCACCTCGCCGCCAACATTCTCGAAATCGATATCAATGCCGTTCGGCGTGGCTTTTTCCAGATCTTCCTGTAAATTCCCGGCACGATGATCGACCGCCTGATCAAACCCGAGCTCCTGGACGATGTAATTGCACTTCTGAGGCCCGCCCGCGATACCGACTACACAGCAATCATGAGCTTTTGCAAGCTGTCCGACCACGCTTCCCACCGCGCCAGAGGCGGCAGAAACGACAACTGTTTCTCCCGGTTTTGGCTGGCAGATCTCGATCAGGCCGACCCAGGCGGTCAGTCCCGGCATGCCAAGCACCCCCAGATAAGTCGAGAGCGGAATATCCTTGCTTTCAGGCAACTTTTGCAGGCCCTTACCATCGGAGATCCCGTACTCCTGCCAGCCAAAATAGCCAAGTACCGCGTCTCCTTCCCGAAATTGCGGGTTTTTGGAGGCCTCCACCTTGCCAACGGTCCCCCCGACCATAACCTGTCCAATTTCGACGCTACTGGCATAGGATTTCGTCGCGTTCATGCGACCTCGCATATATGGATCGAGTGAAAGATAGATATTTTTGACTAATACTTCACCATCTTTGAGTGCGGGTACATCGGTCTCGACAAGACGAAAATTGCTCTCCTGTACCCATCCTTGTGGACGACTTGCCAGCACAATTTGTCGATTCTTCTTGCTCATAGGCATTGTCTCCTGTACATAAAAAATTGAGGCTACTTTATCCTCTCTTCTGGAACACGGTACAACGCCCTATCAGGTAACTGTGCCAATCACGTAGTACTTCGTTCCTCTGTTCCTTTCTGATAGAAGCTGCACCTCGGGTAAAAGAGACGGATTAAAGCCATATTGATACTTGATGAAACATCAGGTGCTCATATGTCTGATGTGCATCTGATACATAAAGATGCTGCCTGGAAAATCGATGCTATTGAAAATGTGTGCCTGAATCAGCTCTTCCGCTTTTTGAACACGCTTTCTATGAAGGTGATGCAAAAAAAGATCCACTTGACATCTAATCGAATAATGCCTTAAAATAGAGAAAGAATGAGCATCTTTTTTGCCTCCATTCTGAAGCTCTGACACATTGTGTCAACTTTGCTTTCAGCTTACTTGCTGGCTTTCTGTACAGGAAGTGAGTTGAGTTGCTCGCGTGGCCCGTTAACACGCGAGCATCTTTTTTGTGTATTGTTTGGCTTCAACGCACATATAACTCGCTTGTTGTCGGATCGATGCTCTCCCGGTTGAGCACTCTCCTTCTCAGTATATCGATTTTTAAATGAGTTGTAAAGGGAAGATAGCGGAGAAGTTGCGCTGGAAACGCTCTCTTTTAGCTAGAACATTTTTCCTCTTTTTCTGGGAAGAGAAATGATCTATACTGATGTATTTGAAGACCTGTTTGAGTATGAGTCGAGAACAGAATGAAGCACACAACCGATGTCGCCATTATTGGCGGTGGAATTATTGGCTGTGCCGTCGCCTATTATTTGAGAAAACATGCAATTGACGCGCTGGTGCTTGAACGGGGGGCTATCGGTTCACAGGCCTCTGGCGCGGCGGCGGGGCTCCTCGCCCCACTGGGCCCTCTTAGCGCACCAGGGCCGCTGGCGGAGCTGCTCATTTCTGGCCTGGATATACTGCTGACGCTGCTTCCAGAGCTGGAAGAGACGGCACAGATGCAGGTTCGCTATGAACAAACGGGAGCGTTACGTGTTGTGCGAAATCCAAAGCGGGTGGCACACCTCCGGAAGCGCTACGAGGCATGGCAGACGCTTGGCTTCTCTCCGTGCTGGTTGAGTGGCGACGAGGCTCGACAGCGGGTGCCGATGCTCTCGCCCGATGTGCTTGCCGCTGTCTACGCTCCCGAAGAGGGCCATATCTCAGCTCCCGCGCTTGTACAAGCATACGCCCGAGCTGCGCAACGGCTTGGCGCGCACCTCTATACCGAACAGGACGTCTGTCATATCTCTATCCAGCAGGAGCGCGTGACAGGTCTCCAGACAGCCCAGGGACTTGAGATCTCCTGCCGACATCTGGTGCTCGCGGCGGGTGCGTGGTCAACTATATGTGGACAATGGCTGCATGCCCCGCTCGCAGTTCAGCCGTTGCAGGGCCAGATGCTGGCACTTAAGCAACCTGAGCAATCGGTACAGCAGATCATTTTTGGTGAGGGCGCTTACATTATTCCTAAAGGTGAGACGGTCTTTGTGGGCGCAACAAAAGAGCAGGCCGGGCTTCAGCCGCAGGTGACTGCAGAAGGGGTTGCATGGTTGCGTGCGTCGGCCTGTAAGCTGCTTCCCTCCCTTGCAGACAGTCCAATGGTGAGGGCGTGGGCTGGCATACGTCCTCGAACGCCTGATCTACGCCCTCTCCTCGGGCCGCTTCCCGGGTGGGAGAACGTGTTTGTCGCGACCGGTCACAACAGCGTGGGTGTCATGTTGAGCGCAATTACAGGAAAAGTTATAGCTGACTTTATTCTCAATCGTGAGCAGCCTCAACTGATGCAATCATTTCTTCCTGCACGGTTTGCACAATAAGCGAGAGCTGCGCTAGAGAGCGTGGTGGTATCGAGGGCTGTAGCCGAAAAAAGACTTGAATATTGTCCAATAATGGTTTATCATGCGATACATGTAGAAGAGAATGCGCTTTTTCTTCCCTATCGAATTTCTACCTCTATTCCACCTCTATGAAGAAAGGGGATGGTTGATCGCGTGTTACAAACCACTAGAAAATTGATAGATCTCTACCAATGTGTGTCGATACACAGTGCTATTGCCCGTACCTATTGTGCAACAATCGCGCTCTATGGCTCCGCTCAGGATGCTGAAGCGCTCCTTTCGCTCTTTTTGCAGAATCCAGGGAGACGGGAAGAGCTGCTGCTTCCCATTCGCGTTCTGGGTGGCCCGGAGCTGGCGCAGCGCCTCTTTATGGCGAGCTTTCAGGAGGATATCTTGCGGGATGATATGCCAGAAGAGGTTCTGCTTTCACTGGGCTACATGGAGTTCCAACCGGCTGAACAGGCGCTCTGGTATTATGCGCGTCAGGGCGTTCCTGAAGCCTGCCTGGGGCTCCTGCACCTGCCCTGTGCCGGGCTGCGAGCAGACATCGAGGCGGAGATACGTCAGTGCTTCGGAAAAAGCTGGTGGCAGAGCGAGTTCCTGCCTGCCCTTGCAGTCAAAACCGGGCGACCGCAGTTGGCAAAGGAGCTCTTTGTGCTTGGCTCAACCACAGCCTCGACGGATTGCAACAGTGGCCTTGTGCTCGGCATTGCACTGTATGGAGAGCAGGGACGACCTTTTTTTGAAAACCTGCTCTGGGATTGCTTCTGGAATGCAGGCGATCAGGCGACAGTTGCCTACACTGCCATCGGGTGTCGCCTCCTGGATATCTCCCTTCTCGATCTCTTCGAGCAGGTCAAGCTACGACTGCAATATGAGCAGGAACAGCGTCAGAAAATCCATTATTGTAAATTACTGCTTTCCTTGCTCGAATGTTTTGCCTTGCACGAATCAGCATTTTCACCGCTGCTCAAGTTCGTGCCGGAAGGGCGCGACAACGCGCAGGAGCTGTATCAGGCGCTCTTTTGCGGGCGCTCGGGGCTGCCTGAGTTGATCCGGGCGCACCTCGGGCCGCAGGAGCCGCTGCTTCAGGAGTGCCACGAACTCAAAAAGTTCCTGGTTCTGAAAATGCAATGTCAGGTAGAGAGACAGCAACTTCTGCAATTGTGTTCTTGATTTTCTGTGTATGCTGTTTTCGCTCTTTTCTAGAAGTGGCGTGGTCAGAAGATGATCCACAAGATCGATACAGAGTGCAGTACAGATAAAAAAAGAAGTTGAGTATATAACGGTGCCTGCCGTGAGCCTGAGATAATCGGGCTGCAGAACCATGCTGCTTGAAACCGCCACAACTGTGACAGAGAGCTTGAGAAGCAGGGCGAACCCGCTTTCAAAGAGCGCGATATGCGCGAATATGGCGTAGAGTATGCCACTCTGTCGCCAGCACACAGTTCGGCATGAAGCCTGGGAGGTTGGTTGATGCCGCTACTGGAGGTGGATAGAACTGAGTAGATGCCAGGGGAACAGCATCAAGCCTCTTTCAGCAGGTGCCGGGGATACTCATTCTTGAAATACTGGAATACCTGTCTCCGTTTCAACCGGAAAAACGTGTTCAGAAAGAAGTACGTTCGAGCCGGGTTTTTCTCACCTGAGAAGCGGCCCGATGATTTGCCTTTTTCGCTTCGATGTGGCATTCTTTGGAAGAATAGAAGAAGTGTAATACTGATGAGGCTGAGCAGGAGGAATGATGGGAACCTATGAACCGCATAGCTATACATTTGCTCCAGGAAACGTTTTAACGATACGAAGCGTACAGCGAGAAGATGTCGAGCCGCTTATGCTGCTGAACCAGGAGGTGTTGAGCGAGGGCGATACGATGGTGACGTTACCCGAAGAGATGCAGGTATCAAGCAACCAGGCATCTGTGTGGCTGATACGGCGGGTTGAACATCCCTGCATGTTAACGCTGGTTGCCCGGTGTGGTGATACGCTCGTTGGCTACCTGCTTTTTACAGGTGAGCGCCTCAAGCGCTTCGAGCACACCGGCAGCTTTAGCATTGCCGTCAAAAAGGAGTGGCGCGGCATGGGTATCGGTACGCTGCTGCTACAGTCCTTGCTCGATTGGGTGAAGGCGCATCCGACGCTTGAGAAGGTCAATCTGGACGTATTCGCCACCAATAGCGGCGCGATCCGGCTCTATCGGCGGCTCGGTTTCGTGGAGGAGGGGCGCTTTCGTAAAGCAGTCAAGTTGGCACCCGGGCTCTATGTTGATCTGATTCGTATGGCACGCTTCGTCCGCTGATTTCTTCTATTTACAGAAACGTCTGTACATACAGATAGCTGAGGGGAAAGCATATGTGTATGTACAGACGCAGGGGGCTCTCTCCTACAGGGTTCTATTCTATAAGGAGTAGATAGAGCAAGGTTCACTATATCAGGAATGATACCGTTTCAGAAAGACGGCTAACTCCTGACCATTCAATAAAAGCTGGATTCGCGCTTTAAACCATGTGGGATCTTTGGCCGCTTCCAGAAACACGGTGCATGCAGCATGTACATCTGTCCCTCGATAAAGGACCCTTTTCCCTCCTTTAACCACATATTCCACCTTCTTTTTCTGCCTCACAACTTCCACCTTTCCCTTCTCCCTTTGATCAAGTCGGTGTTGCTCCTTTTACTTGCATCGCTTGAAAATAGCGTATTTGTTGAACCAGTCTCTGCTGAAAATGGACAAGAATTTGCTCCATTTGTGCCTCTCCATCCGAAACCTTCTGTCCTGCCACGCGGCGCATCTGTAGCATGTGATAGTAGCGCTGGATTGCCGCATTGACCGCGATAAGCTCCGTGTATGATGCCTTGAAATCAAGAAGCGGATCCTGGCATGCTTGCTGTTTCATCATATCCACCTTTCCCTTCAATCGCCTCTGTTCGTGTCAAAGACGCTGCATATTGAAATGTGGTATACTATTTCTTGTACCTACCTATGTAATAGAGAATTTTATAGTGCGAACACAATGTACTTCCTGGTTCACTTTTTGTGCATCTCTTGTAGTGATAGCTGTGGAGAAGGGTGTACCAATTGGTACCCTTGAAAGGGAGTGGCTTTGTGGAATGCAGTTCCTACCACCACGGACTGGTGATTAAAGAGTACCGCGAACGGCTCGGGAAGACGCAGGAATGGCTCGCCTCGCAGTGGTATGCGGACGGAAGCGGTGTCAGTGTGCGCTATGTGAAGGCGGTCGAAGCCGGGCAGAAGCTTATCACCGATCAGCAGCAGCTTCGCCACCTGAGCGAGGTGCTGGCGGTCCCGCTCTGGAAGTTCGGCCTGTCGGAGTTCAACCCGTTTGCTGGCCAGTTCCAGCGGCAACACGGGCATTCGCTGTTTCAGGAGACGCTGCAACTGGTTGAATGCCTGATCCATCAGGCCTGGCGTCTGCGCTATACGGTGGCACTTCCGCACACGGAGCAGGTTGTACAGCGGCTTCGAGCCCTGTTTACCTATTGCGCAACCGAGCTACCGAGCAATATCAAGCAAGAACGCACGTACATTATGTTGCTTGCCCAATATTATCAGCTACTTGGGGTGGTGCAGGTTGAGCGGAAGCAGTATCGTGCGGCGCTGCAATCGTACGAGCAGATGCAACGTGCTGCCGAGCAGATAGAGGATACGCCTGCCATCGTCCTTGCACTGATGTGCCAGGGGACCGAGCTTGAGCGCCTGGGCCAGAAGCAGGATGCGGTTCAGGCGCTTGAGCTGGCTCGTGATCGCTCATTTGAGACAAGCAAGCAAATAGCCGTGTTTATACATGCTTATCTTGCTCGTGTGTATGCCAGCAGTCATGATGCCCTGCGCTTTGAGCGTGCTGTACAGGCTGCTCGAAACCTTGCAAGCAAGCTGACGACCTATGGCGATGGTACCGATTTTCTCTATCATTCTCTCAGTGGCGTGATGGCTGAGGCAAGCTATGGCTATCTGGACATTGGAGAGCCGCTGAAGACGCTTGCGCTGCGCCCCGACATCGAGCGGCAGATTGAGGAGGACAATAACCGCTGGCTGCACGCCTGGGGTCCGCTCGATTATGCTCGGGCTTATCGGGCGATCGGGGAAATAGAGGCAAGCGTTGCAGAGGCACGGACTTTCTTCAAGCGCGGCCTGATGCTCCAATCGCCGCATGTGGTGAGTCGTTCCGTTGCTTTTCTACAGGAACTCGAAGAGGCAGGCTATCAAACGGTGACGGCTGTGAAAGAACTGCATGAAGAAATACTTGAGACGGCGCAGACGCTTCAGCCCGAGCTTCGGACCTCGATTCTAGAAACGCTGCGAGTCGAGTAGTACTCGTTCTCTTTTCTCGCTGTCGAGAGAAGGTTCTATGGATAGTGCCTCCTGCTTTTCTTCAGAGGAGCGAGAGGCACATGCAGAGTTCAGTGTTTGGCCAGATAGCGGAGATCGTTGGCGTAGGTTGTGCAGAGATGTGTGACGGTAGATCTCGGGTCGGTTGCTGGCTCTCGTTTGGCGTGAAGACGAGGTGTACGCCAATCAAGCAGATAGGGGCACGTCATGCATGATGACCAGACGCTCGATCTCCGGACCAATAGCGCCTTGAGTGTTGTGAAGCTCCTGACCGTTCTGCTCGAGAAAGATCAGCCCGGCGATCAACGCCGTACACTTGTTTCCATCAACGAAGGGGTGAGACCGCCTGAGATCGTTCATAGCAGGCTAACTGCTGAGGTCGCCAGGCCTGTCTGGTTGGTCGCTTCCAGACTGATACAGAGCAGTTCGTCAAGCGCCAGAGAGTGAGTGTGCATATTCTTCATTTTCCCTGTTTTTGGGATATAGAGGTAGTATGCAGGAAACAGAGAAGACGGGCAAGAGGGAAAACCCTTGCCCGGCTCTCTCAGGAGAAGTCATCCCACTGAAGGGACACCAGCAGCGAGATGACCGCCGCGCCGATGAGGGTTGCGATCAGGAAAATGAGGGCGAAAGGCGTGTTATGGGCAACCGTCGCCAGCGCACAGCTCTGGAGCAAACCAAGCGCGTAGGTAATCAGCAAAAGCCCATAGCCCCATTTCTTAAATTGCCACGTGCCGACGATCCCGATAAGACCCATCGTTCCGATGAGAAGCTGAGAGGTGCTGGCGTGTCCCATGAATACCAGCCAGATGTTCACCAGGTAGAACGCGCTCAGCAGCAGCAGCCAGACAGTCAGGAGGCGTCCGCGCTCGGGTGGCGCTTTCGCAAAGCTCTCGCGCAACTGCATCTGAAGCCGCTCTATTTGCTGTTGATACTCGGTCAACTCGGCCCGGAGCTGCTCGACCTCTTGCCTCTCGTCGGTCTCTCGCTCGGGGATAAGGTGCACGTGATTCATCGAGTGTGAAGGTTCCCGTTGCATAACGATCTCTCCTATTACTAGAAAACAAACGGGTCTACGGTGCGGTCTTATCCTTCACATTTCACTTTTTGTACGCTCATCACTCAACCTCTGCCTTTTCTGTGCATTGCATCAAATCTTCAGATGAAGTGCTATTCTAATGCAAAAACTCGAAAAAAGCAAGCAATACTCGCTCAGCAACTCGATTGCCGCTCGCTGCATTTCCTCTTGAACTGGCCGCGGGAAGGCCGATATTCTGTCCCCAAAAGCCGCGTTAAAAAAGGAGAACCCGCTTCTCACTCTGGATCGAATTTATTGCATATTCTTGCATTATGTAGCTTTTACCGGTATACTGACTGTAGAGGGTGCCAGTGCCTTTCCTCTTTTTCTACCTCTTCTATTCATGGAGCTAAAGATAATGGGGAATAGCGATTTTCACGGAGCGCTTTTCGTGCCTGCTGCGCATCATTGGGTGGGTCGTGAGGGTCAGCAGCCTGCATGGATTATTCTGCATGGAACCGCGGGTTTTACCACTGCCCGCCAGTGCGCCGACTACTTCGCTGATCCCGCCACAGAGGCCTCTGCACACTATATTGTGGGGCGTGATGGTGAGGTGATTCAATGCGTGCATGAGATAAATGCAGCGTGGGCGAATGGCGCAATTACCGGAGAGCCGGGTACAGGCGGTGATGGCGTCCATCATGACGCATGGTGGTCGCAGATGGGGCTCAATCCCAACCTGCTCACCATCGCCATTGAGCATGTGAAGCCAAGTCAGGATAACAGCGACTCGCTGACAACCGAGCAGAAAGCCGCCTCATTTCGTCTGATTGCGGACATCTGCCAGCGGTGGGGGATTCCGCCGCGCTTCGCTGATGCCCGGGGCGGCATTACAGGCCATTTCTCGATAGACCCTGTCAACCGTTCAGGCTGTCCGGGGCCGTATCCGTGGGCCGAGTTGTGGGAGTTTGTGAAAGGTGGTGCAGCAATGGTTCCTTCCGGTTGGAAAGATGATGGCAAGACGCTTGTAGCGCCGAACGGGGTCAAAGTGGTGCAGGGCTTTCGCGACTACGTGCTTGCTCACGCATGGCATGCCGATAACTGGCCGCTTGAGAGCGAGCATGGGGCAACGCCCGTTGAGATCAGTAATCCGAGCCTGGGAGGCGGCACGCGCCAACGCTTCCGCTGGACCACGCTTGAGTGGACACCCAAACGAGGCGTTTTTGAGGCCTGGACCGGGCAGGAATTACAGGCCTATGAGCTTCGCACCGCCGCGCTGAATAAGGAAGTGGCCGAGTTGAAAGCCAAGCTCGCCGCTCGGCCTGTAGGGCTCACTGAGCCGATGCAGAACGCTCTGCGCAACGCCTTGCCAGTGCTGCAATACCTGTGTAAATAGAGACTACATTCGGAAGGCCTTCCAGGTGCACGGAGGGCTTCCGTGAGCGCATATGTGGAGTTGATGGGAGGATGGTATGACGTTTACGCTCAACGATATTGAAGATCTGGTGCGCCTTGACCTTTTTGATGCAGGAGGATCGCGCTGGACCAACCGCGATATTGACCGCGCGATCGAGAAAGCCGTGACGCGATACAGCGAGGTTGCTCCCCATATTATCCCCGCTGACCTTGCGACGCAGCCCGCGCAGCGCTCTTACCTGTTGACGGGAACCGTCGCGCCGCCGCTTCGGGTGGATCGGGTGCTCTACCCGTTTCACATCTATGGTTCAGCCTTTCCTCCGCCTGAAAAAGCGGTGAATGCGGCACTGAGTGCAGGTGATGGGCTTTCTATCGGGACATATCGTTATGCTGTTTCTTATATCACCGCGAATGGCGAAACGACGCCCGGCGCGATCGCGACGATTACAACTGCCTCGGGTTATCGCTATGTCGTGCTGAATGATATTCCGGTCGCGCCGCTTGTCAGGGGGACCGCGGGCACGCCGAACCGTGTGATTGCTCGTAACATCTATCGCTCGCTGGTGGGTGACACGTCGCTGCACCTGCTGGCGACGCTTCCCGACAACGCGACGACCACCTATGTCGATACCATGCCCGATGAGGAACTGAGCAAGCGACCGCTCCCACCAACGGTCAACACCTCGGGCGTGCCGCTCTGGCCGCAGCAGGAGAAGCCATTCGCCGAGCAGGTGACACAGAATGGCATCCTGATTACGTTGCTGATCCCGCCTGAGGAGCTGCCGACCACCGAAGGCGAGGTCATTCGCGTGCTCTATGCGACCCGCCACCAGCTCGACGACTACGGCAGCACGATCCCCGAGCAGCACAAGGAGCTCATTATTCTGGGAGCAAGCGCCTATGCGATGGAGGCCTATCAGGTGCCGACGAACGACAATTTTCGGTTTCAGGATGGGGCCCTCGGCGATCGCTTCGATGATACGAGCGTTCCTGTCGCCTGGCGCATCGCGGCGCTTCAGAAGATGCGTCAGTTCCTCGAACAGCTTGAGCAGCTTCGCATCGAGTCTACGTCCACTGCCTGGGTGCGTTGGGGTGAACGCGTGTAGAAAGGAAAAGCAAGCATGGAGACAGTAAACACAGCTCTCAGCACGGTCAGTATTCTGATGACGCTCTGCGCGGTCTGTGGCGGCTTTCTGGCCTGGCGCACCGGCGCAACCCGCACCGCAAATGAGGTACAGCAGCGGGTCATCGATGCGCTCAACACCGAGCTCGACACGCTTCGGGCGCGCCTGGACACCATCGCCCGCGAGAAGACCCGTCTCGAAGCGGTGATAGCGGCAATCTGTGCAGCAATGCGGAACCGCGGCATGAGCGTCGACATTCAGGGGGAACTGGTTCTGATTCAGGATGTGCAGGGCGGCAGTATCGCCACGCGCATTCAGCAGATAAAGGAGTAGAAACGGGGTATGGCGCAGATTGGTCGTGATTGTGAACTGCTTCTGGATAACGTCGGCTACTTTCTGAAGCCCGGCACCTACGTGATGAAGCAGTCGCGCCTGAGCCATGCGACGCCGCGTCTCGACGGTGGTCTTGCCTATGTCGATGGCGGCCCGGCCCGGCGCGTCTGGACGATGACCCTGCTGTGTGTTGATGGGCTCAAGCGCTACAACGGCCAGAGAACGGGCGTGAGCGGTCAGCAGTATCGTGACTGGCTCCGCGCCTCCTACCTCAACAATGTGGGGCGAACGATCTCCTTTGTCGAGCCGCTTGGTGGCAACGCGCTTCCCGTCTACTTCGACAGCTATGAGGAACGCGTGCTTGATCTGCATACGCAACTGGCGGCGCTTGACAGGCCGATTGAGTGTAACTATGAGGTGACGATCTCGTTGCTTGAGGCATAGGGAGGGGAGAGGATGACGGAGCGGCGCATAGGCTGGTTCGCCCGCGAGGTGCTTGGCAGGCCGCTGTACTGGTATCAGGAAGAGGTCGGGGACGCAATCCTCGAATCGGTGTTGAGCGGGGCCGGACGCACCTTCACCGTGATGTTCGCCCGCCAGATGGGCAAGAACCAGCTCAGCGCCGTGCTTGAGGCCTATCTGCTCTTCTGCATGGATGAGGGCAGCATTGTTAAGGCAGCCCCCACCTATAAGCCTCAGGTGGTGAACTCGCGGCAGCGCCTGCTTTCCCTCCTCGAGGCGCCGCTGACCGCGCCCCGGCTCTGGAAATCCTACGGCTACATCGTGGGTCTTGCGCCTGCTCCAGAAGCCGGACAGAGCGGGCCGCGTGTGCTCTTTTTCTCTGCCGGGCGCGAAAGCCACATCGTGGGCGCGACGGCCTCGCTGCTCCTGGAAGTCGACGAGGCGCAAGATGTCGCACCCGAAAAGTTCGATATCGAGCTGAAGCCGATGGCGAGTACTACTAACGCCACGACGGTCCTCTATGGCACCGCCTGGACGGATGATACCTTGCTTGCGCGCATGCGGGCCCACAACCTTGAGCTTGAACGGCAGGACGGCATCAAGCGGCATTTCGAGTACGATTGGACCACGCTTGCCGCCATCAACCCGCGTTATCGGGCCTTTGTTGAGGGTGAGATAGCGCGCCTGGGAGCAGATCATCTCTCGATTCGCACGCAATACCTGCTTCAGCCTCTCGATAACAACGGGCGCTTTCTGGGTGAAGTGCAGCTTCAGCAGCTTCAGGGCTCTCATTGCTGGCAGGCCGAACCGGACGAGCAGGCGCTGTACATTGCCGGGCTCGATATCGGTGGCGAGGCTCGGGAAGCGGAGTCGCATGATAGCACTGTGCTGACGATTGCTCGCGTGAGCTGGAACGAGTTCGATCTTCCCTGTCTGCACATTGTGCACCATTGTTGCTGGAACGGAATGACGCACCTTGCTCAATATGCTGCCCTCTCGCATCTGATCGAGCGCTGGAATATTCGGCGGCTGGTGGTTGATAGGACGGGGCTTGGCGAGGGCCTGGCCTCTCTGCTCTGCGAGCGCTTTGGTGGGGAGCGTGTCCAGCCATTTCAGTTCACGCGCCAGTCCAAGAGCCGCCTTGCCTATCACCTGCTCAGCCTGATTCAGGCCGGACGCTGTACGCTCTATCGTCCCGAGGGAGCGCCCGCGCCGCTCTACACCGAGTGCTGGAAGCAACTGACCCTGACGCGTTGTGCCTCGGCAGGGGAAGGACTGCTCTCCTTCTCGGTCGACCCTTCAGAGGGACATGATGACATGGTGATGAGCCTTGCCCTCTGTGCCGAGGCGCTGAAATCAATGCTTCCCGCCGCCGAGCGCAGCCTGATCGTCCGGCCTCGCCCTCGCTACCTGGATGGTCCCTTGTAAGAGAGAGGATGGCCCCATGAAAACACCACTGCAACGAGAGATCGATAGACCATTCTCTCCTGAAAGCAAGTCTCATTCGATCATTCAAGCAACAGAACAGATAGCAATTGTGTGTATCCTGAAGATGGGTGAATCGAATTTTATTGATATATTGCAGAAGCATGCTTCAAAGTATGTACATGTGTTTCATTTTGTAGTATACTATCGGGCAGGGACAGTAAAAAAAGCTGGAGAGAACGGAGCCACGGTACACAATCACAGGAGCAGAAGGCTTTCTTTACTGACCGGAGAGGCGTCGCGGGGATGCGGGGCCGGAGGTGGAAGCGGCGTCTCTCCTTTTTTTCCGCACAAAAATGCGCCCGACCCTTTGCGTATCGAAGCAGGGGGCGTGCATCTGGAAAGGAGTTGAAAACACTATGTTGCAATGGCTCAAGCGACCTTTCAGACGTGTTCAGGAGCGCGAAGAAGAAGGAACCTGGCGGGCGTTGAGTCCCGTCTATACCCCTCATGAGCCACGGGACATCTATGCCCGCTGCTACGAGGCCTATCACACAAACCCGCTCGCCTTCGCCATTATTGAGATGACCACCGCCTTCGTGCTTGGAAAGGGCATCTCAATCGACGCCGAACACCCGCGTGTACGCGACGTCTTGCGGACGTTCTGGAATGATCCCGCCAATCTGATGGATGAGCGTATCTATCAAATGTGTACCGAGCTGGCGCTGTATGGCGAGATCTTTGTGCGCTTCTTTATCAATAAATACGATGGCACAGTGCGCATTCGGTTGATCGATCCACAGTTGATCGACGAGATTGAAACTGATCCACAGGATATCGAAACACCGCTTCGTTTTCGGCAGCGCCCGACCGGGGCCTTCTCGCAGCAGGAGACCTGGTATCGTGCTGGTGAAGAGATGCTGCATTTCGCGATCAACAAGGTATCGAACGAGCGACGTGGCTCTTCTGACCTGATAACGCTGCTCCCCTGGCTGCAACGCTACAAAGACTGGCTCACCGATCGCGTGCGTATCAATCAATATAAAAGCGCCTTTCTCTATGATGTGACGGTTCGGGGAGCCGATCGGCGCACGCTCGACCGCAAGCGGCTGGAATACGCCTATCCACCGGAGCCGGGCAGTGTGATTATCCACAATGAGGCGGAAGAGTGGAAAGCCGTACAGCCGAACATCAACGCGAACGATGCCCGCGAGGATGGGCGCGCGATTAAATTGATGATCGCGGCCGGGGCGGGCCTGCCAGAACACTATCTGGCCGATTCCAGCCACGGGAACCGGGCGACGGCCTCCGAGATGACCCTTCCCACCCTGCTCAAATTTGAGCGCCGTCAGCGGGTTATCAGGCACATTCTGAGCTGTATTCTGGATCGGGTGATCTTTGAGGCGCAGGAGGCCGGGCGGCTGAGCAGACACATCAATGTGCGCTATGAAATCTCTATGCCCGAAATCGACGTTGATGACAATCAGAGTCTGGCGACGGCCATGCATCAAATGGTGCTGGCGCTTGGCGAGGCGAAGATGCAGGGATGGGTGAGCGACGAGACGGCCATGCGACTGCTCTTCAAGTTCGCGGGCGAAGAGGTGAACGTCTACGACGAAATCGCTCGTATTGCGCATTCGCGTGGATTGCGAAAGGAGTAAGCTTCTGTATAGCAAGTATCAACATGTGCGGGAAGTGCTCTGGAAGAGTCTGAGTCCCTGGCGGCGCACCATGACCTTTGTGTACGATCAGGACGGGACGATCAGCTATCGAGCGGGGTCAGTCGTTTTTCGCCAGCTTTCGGGCGCCAGAGCGCCCGGGGACGCCGTGCTGCTGCTTCCAGCGGAGATATCGCTTGCTGGCGTGGTGTTGATTGCCGATACAGAGAACGCGACCAGGGACGCCGTCCAGGCAGCCCAGAAATACAGGGTCGTTGAACAGGAAAGGCGTGTGCTTGATGAGCAGCAGCACATTGTCTATCTCCGCTCTCTCTAGCGTCAGGCTTCGGTAATCGCAGCTTCAGGGATTGAAGGAGCGCGATGGAGTGGAAGGCTGAAACAGAAGGTTGAGCCGTGCCCCTCTTCGCTCTCCACCCAGATGCGCCCGTTCTGGCGCTGGATGATCTCAGCCGAGATATAGAGACCCAGACCCATACCGGGAATCGCTCCTCGACTGGGCTGCTCGATCCGATAGAAGGGCGTGAACAGGTTCTCCTGTTCCTCTTTCGGGATGCCGGGGCCGAAATCCTGTACGCAGAGAGTCACATTCTGGTCATCCACGCACGTTCTGATGATCACGCGTTCCCCTTCGGGAGCGTACTTGATCGCATTTGACAGGAAGTTTGTAATCACCTGTCCGGTTCGTTCGCGGTCGCCCCAGATGGCTGCATCAACGCTGCCTTCACGGATCAGCGTCACCTTATCGGTAGTGGGTTGAATCTCTTCGATAATGTCGTTAACGAGGGCGTCAAAATCGTAGAACTCTTCGTAAAACTTGAGTTTGCCCCCTTCGATTCTGGTCACATCAAGCAGATCATCGATCAGGCCGGTAAGCTTGTTAATCTGCGAATCCATGCGCATTGCCTGCCGCGTAAGCTGTTCATCGCCGAGCTTCTCAAAGCGCCTGCGAAGCAGTTGTGCATAGGCTTTCAAGCTGGTGAGCGGTGTCTTAAGCTCATGCGTAACAATGCTGATGAACTCATTGCGCCGCTGCTCTAGCTCTTTGCTCTCGATTTGCTCGCGCAGCAGCTTCTCGCGTTCTAGCTCGGCCTTCTTACGCTCGATAGCATAGCGAATGACGCGATAGAGGAGCTCGCTTTGAAGCTGCGTTTTCGAGATATAATCGTCTGCGCCAGCCTGAAGCGCCTGAATATCAATCTCGTACTCACTGGCGCCGGTCAGCAGGATGATTGGTTTCGCATAGTGCTGACTGCGAGCATTGCGAATCAGCTCAATGCCGTTATGCGCGCCAAGCCGATAATCAAGCATGCAGATATCATGCTCGGTACTCAGCATACGATCAAGGCCTGCGTTGTAATCGGTTGTCCAATCGATTTCGTAGCGGGTGTTTGGAATCTTGGCGAGATGGCGTTTGAGGAGCAGATAATCCTCCTCATCATCCTCAATCAGAAGCAGCCTTGTCAGTAGTTTTTCCATACTTCTCCTCTTGAGGCAAAGTGACAACTTCAAACCAGTATTTCCCGAGCATCTGCATCACATCAATAAGTTTCTCGAAAGTGACCGGTTTGGTGATGAAGGAGTTAACTCCCAGTCGATACGATCGGTAAATGTCCTCCTCTGCCTTTGACGTTGTAAACACAACAACTGGAATATTCTTCAAATCGTCATGTGACTTGATCTCACGAAGTGCCTCTCGTCCATCTTTGCGGGGCATGTTCAGATCAAGCAGAATCAGGCCAGGACGAGGCGATGAATCGGGATCGCTGTACTTGCCACGCCGCAGCAGGTAATCGAGCAGCTCTTCCCCATCGCGCACGCTTTGGAGCGTGTTGAGGAGCTTTCCCTTGCGCAGGGCCTTCTCGGTGAGCATAACATCATCTTCGTCGTCATCAGCCATCAGAATGACGATGGATTTCTTAGTTTCCTCCATCTGACGGATTCTCCTTCGGGTGTACTGGAAGCATTACAATAAAGGTGGCGCCTTCTCCGTGCGCGCTTTTTGCCGTAATAATACCGCCATGCCGCTCAACGATTTTTCGCACGACAGCAAGACCAATACCGGTCCCTTCGTATTCTGAGCGTCCATGCAGACGCTGGAAAACGGTAAAGATGCGATCAAGATATTTCTCATCGAAGCCAATGCCGTTATCTTCAACGTAGAGTTTACAGATTGGCGGATCTCCGCTTACCTCTGCATAGACTTTGACTCGTGGCGGGACATCGCGTTTATGAAATTTGAGAGCGTTTCCAATCAGGTTCTGCAATATCTGTTGCATTTGCGACGGATCGGCGGTGATCGTGGGGAGCTTCTCTATCTCTACCTTTCCCCTGGTTTCCTCAAGTCGTGTTTCCAGATTGTCCAGCGCGTCTTGAGCAATCTCGTTCAGGTCAACCTCAGTGAATGGTTGGGCCTTTGTGGTCACCCGAGAGAACGTCAACAGATCGTTAATCAGGCGCCGCATACGGCCTGCGGCGTTCCGCATGCGATCGAGATAGGCTTTGCCATCTTCCAGTTTAGAACCATACTCTTCTTCAAGCAGATTACCAAATGCTTGAATTTTTCGCAACGGCTCCTGAAGGTCGTGAGAAGCAACATAGGCGAATTCCTGCAATTCTTGATTACTTTGCTGCAACTCGGTATTGACCTGCCGAAGCTTTTCATAACTTCGTGCCAGCTCTTCCGTACGCTCGAGCACCAGTTGTTCCAGGCGAGCGTTAAATTCCTGGGTCTGTTTCAGCAGGCGCACTTTTTCCAGCGCCAGCGCGATGCGGCTTGCCAGCTCTTCGGCGACGGCCAGATCAACTTCACTGTAGCTGCGTTTGGCCTTTGCCGAAACAAAGGTAATCGCGCCCGCGGCCTCATTTTGCACGGTAAAGGGCACAATCATGGAAGAAACGGCTCCCTGCTCACGCAGCCACTGATATTCCTGCTCGTTTCTGGTGAGTTCCCGTAAGTGCTGTTCCGAAATGCGGGGGTTCAGAATCGACTTGCCTGTACGGATTGCTTTCTCGGCGAGCTGGGCCAGTGGTGGATCAAGCGGCGCGCTTGCGGAGATATCGGGATGGACGATTGTCAACCGCTCAAGCAAATTTCCCTGATCGAGCAGATCAACGCGACACCAGTCTGCAATAGTCGGGACGGCGCTTTGTGCTGTACTGTGCAGCGCGTCCTGATACGTTTTGGCGGTCACAAGCTGCTTGCTTGCCTCTGCCAGAAAGTGGATATGCTCCAGCGTGCGTTTCTGTTCGGTGATATCGCGATTCACTTCCAGATAGCTGATCTCGCCTGTATGTGGATCTTCGACCCGGCTCCAGCGGCTGGCCACGACGATACGTGAACCATCACGTCTGGTATGAAGCAGCTCACCTTCCCAGGTGGGTTCTGTCTCAAGCAACTCATAGAGCGCGTCCAGCGGAATCGGGAATTGTGTATTCAGGACCTGATAGAGCGTCTTGCCGAGTATTTCTTCCTCTGTCCAGCCGTATATCACCGTAGCGCCGCGATTCCAGTAGAGAACACGATTTTGCCTGTCATGGACGATAAACGCATCATAGGAGGCCTGCAATAGCGCTGCCTGCCGTGCAAGCTGAATTTCGCCCTCTTTACGTTCGGTGATATCAATATTAACGCCGATCATGCGTTCGGGGTGCTTTTGCTCGTTATACAGCACATGCCCTTTAGCCTGGAGCCAGCGTACCTGCTTATCAGGACGAATGATCCGAAACTCGGTCTCAAAGACCCCGGTGTTGTGAATGGCATCCTGTAAACTGGCGTTTGCCTGCTCTTTATCTTCGGGGTGAACCCATGTCAACCAACTGGCGTAATCCCCGCCAAACTCGCCGGGTTGGAGCCCGTAGAGCGCTTCGAGTTCTGGTGTCCAGATATTGATGTCTCGTTGTAGGTCCCATTCAAACGTGCCAATGCTGCCAACCTGTTGTGCAAAGGCCATGCGTTCCTTTTCGTATTTGAACTGCTCCAGTTGCTTCTCGGTTGAGCTTTGTCGTGACTTCTCCATTTTATACCGCTTCGCTTCATTCTTAATGGGGGGAATGCGGATGGCTTCCCCTCCATACTATAACATCTTTGTCACCCTTTGGACAATGCTTTTCTTCCTGCAAAAACGAAGAGAGAAATAGAACATTCTAGCAATAGATGTTGTGCCCAACCTCCTTCGTCCATCGTTTGACCTCTGCTATTATAAAACAGTGGAGGGTTTTTGTTAAGTATGGAAAATGTAACATAAAACAAAAGTACTGTAAACAGAATCATCAGCCTGTTCAAGTGATTTCTATTTCGGTAGAAACCGAAATACTTGAAGAGAATAGCAGGTAAGATGGTTTTTTGCTGATTGAAGCGTAGTTCGTTTATTCCGATGTCGGGTGCACAATAGCGGCTTGCCTGTGAGGGTTCCCCTGTGTGTACTGTATCGACGGATGAGAGAGTTTCAGCAGGGTTTTTTTGGCATGCCAGGGGGGTGGAGTGCAACCCATTGCGCGTAGAGCGCACTCCGAAAATATCCAGGTGAGTCCAGAGCGAAAAGCCCAAAGAAAAAGGCTGTCATTTGGTCATCAGAAAGAGAATGACCATAGCGACCTCGCCTGCTGCTGCCGAGAGCAAATAGAGGCGTGGTTCTCCTCCCCTGACTTTGAAGATCCCGAAAAAGCAGAAAAGGAGTGCTGTAAGAAGAAGAAGAGCAGTGGCTACCACTTTCAGCATAAGATGGACAAGCATTGATTCTCTCCTCATACATAGTAGCAGTTTTGCCTCCACTATATGTGACCCGCGAAGGAAGTGTCAACGTTCCTGAGACTTCCTTCGCATGTCGGGAAAAGAGACGAACGCCCTTACAGAGCGCTCGCTATCTCTGATGATGCCCCGGCCAGGGATCGAGGAACTCAATCTCTTCGACGCTCCTGACGAGTGTGCCATGCGTGCGTACGCCAAAGCCGTTCAGGACATGGTTGTGATGGGCGATGATCTGATCAGCTCGCAGCACGTCATTATCAGAGGTCGAATGGCCCTCTTTCACCAGCGTTGCATCATACCCCAGATTGCCGATTATGCGGCAGGTGGAATCAATACACCGATCAGTTTTACAGCCGGTGATCACAAGATGCTTGATTCCAAGCCGTTCCATCGTCTCCTGAAGGGGTGTCTCGAAGAAAGCGTCATTGCCGGCTTTGCGAATGATGATATCGTCTGCCGTGGGAGCAACAGCGGGATGAATGGCGAAATCAGGGCCCTCTACATCGATATCCTGCACATAGATGACGGGTGCGTTCTGGGCCCGCGCCTTTTCACGCAAGCGGTTTATCGTTGCAAACAGCGTCTCGGTCTGGGCAACATCGGCGACCACGCCAATCTGGACATCGAGAATCAATAATGCGGTTTCGCTCAACGGAGGTACTCCTATCTTTCATGTTTTCAAGTCGACGTGCAGAGAAAACAAACAGAGAAGAAAAACGAGCTTGCATGGGGCACCTCCTTTCTACCCGATCTGTGCGGGACAGAGATTTTCCGGAGCATACCATACGCATGCCTCAGCCGTCAATGTATTCGCTTTTCTCTTGTTATTAGATACGATGCTCTGGCGAAAAGGGGACATCCAAAACGCCCAATTTTCGGGTTGGCGCAAAAATTCGTTGAGCGGTATCGTTTTTATCTGCTTCCTCGTATAAAGGATTGGGTGCTTGCTCTAGATGGTCTTGACATGCAGCTTTTGATGACGTTAGAGTGTAAGGTGTGTGGAACACACATACAATGATGATTGTCATTGGAGGTGATATGCAAACTCGTCGTTTTGGTCGTACAGAGATGCAGATTACGCCAATCGGCCTGGGAGCCTGGGCGATCGGCGGTGGTAACTGGTCCTCTGGTTGGGGACCGCAGGATGACAAGGCGTCAATTGAGACGATTCAGCGTGCACTCGATCTGGGAATCAACTGGATCGATACCGCAGCCGTCTACGGGCTTGGTCGCTCCGAACGCGTGGTCGGACAGGCAATCAAGGGACGCCAGCGCCCCTATATCTTCACCAAATGCTCGCTTGTCTGGGATGAGCAGCGCAACATTGGCAACAGCCTGAAGGCCGATTCGATCCGCCGTGAGGTTGAGGAGAGTTTGCGCCGTCTCGACATCGATGTGATCGACCTCTATCAGATCCACTGGCCGAATCCCGATCCCGATATTGAGGAGGGATGGAGCACACTCGCCGAGCTGAAGAAAGAGGGCAAGGTGCGCCATATCGGCGTCTCGAACTTTAACGTGGAGCAGTTGCGCCGCGCCGAGAAGATCGCGCCTGTAGAGACGCTTCAGCCGCCTTATTCGCTGCTTAATCGCTCAATCGAGCAAGAGATCCTGCCGTACTGCCAGCAGCATGATATCGGGGTGATTGTCTATTCTCCGATGGCCTCCGGTCTCCTGACAGGCCGCATGACGCCCGAACGCGTCGCACAGATGCCCGAGGACGATTGGCGCAAGCATGCCGAACAGTTCCAGGAGCCGCGCCTGTCTCGTAATCTGCAACTGGCCTCGCTGCTTGGTGAGATCGGCAAGGCTCATCAGGTTTCGGCTGGTGTGGTGGCGCTTGCCTGGACGCTGCACAATCCAGCGGTGACCGCCGCGATTGCCGGTGCTCGCCAGCCCTACCAGATTGAAGAGCTGGCTCCCGCGCTCGACTTCAGCCTGAGCGAGAGTGAGATCCGGCAGATTGAACAGTTTATTGCCGAACATCCCTAAAAAGTGCAATCTGCAAACCCCGGGCAGATTCCCGGGGTTTCTCTATTTCTGTAGCTCTGCGTTGAGCGCATGCTAGAGGGTGGGCAGGCGCAAGCTCCGTTCGATTTGTCGACCTCCCACATAGGTCATCAGGAGTCCGAAGCCAACGCAGAGCAGGAGCCGGATCAGCGCGTGTAGCATGATATCGAGCACGCTCACGCCTCCGAATAGCATCTGTGGTGACCCGAAGAGGAAGAGGAAATCAATCCCCAGGCTGAGTGCCAGAAACAGGCAGATACTCCACAACGCTGTACGCATGCTTCGACTGATACTGGAGGTTCGCCCTGTCGCTTTCCTGCCCATCAAGTAATAGAGCAGGCCAGCGAGCAGTGCACTGAGGATACTGAGAGTCAATCCAATCACAAAGTAGCTATAATCGAGCGGGAAATAGAAAATACGACTGAGAATCAGAATACACTGATTGCTGAAGAATAGCGCGAAAATGCGTAGAAGAATATAAAGCAACAGCAGTAGCGTTCCTGTAATGCTTCCATAGAGAAGAAGTGCCTTCCGGGTTCCTCCGGTTTTTCGTGGCTGCATGGTGAACTCCTTTCTGGCAAATTGGCCCGTCATTACAGAAACGCTTGAGCCGCGAAGAAGCAACATCATGCGGGGGGCAACTCAAGCCAGAGCGGCCTGAGTTGCGTTGCATGCTTAATAAGCAGCAGTAAAGCGACGGCGCTCGAATTGTGGCTTCTCAACCTCGTCGAGGATGGCGACCGCGAAATCTTCCATTGAAATGCGGCTCTCGCCCTTCTCATCGGTCACCAGTTGATCGGTTCCCAGACGATACGTGCCGGTGCGCTCACCCGGCTCGATAAGCCCGGCGGGGCTGGCATAGGTCCAGTTGACATCAGAGGCTCGATAGACCTTCAGCGCCTCGGCCTGTCCGCGCGCATTGGATTTCCAGGCCTCGGGGAACTCGGGCGTGTCCATCAGTTGCACGCCAGGAGCCACCTCAAGGCTACCGGCCCCACCAACGACGATCAGGCGCTTGACCCCTGTCTGCTTGACTGCCTGAATCAGCGCCCGGGCGACATCTGCTAACACGCTATCTGGCTGGTTGCCTGCGGTGCCGAACGCGCTGATCAGCAGGTCGTTACCCGCGATCAGGTTCGCTATCTGAGCGGCGTCGCGAGCATCTCCCTGCACTGCCTTGAAATGCGGATCATTGATCGTTGAGCGCTCCGGGTTGCGTTCAATCGAGGTCACCTCGTGACCCCGCTTGAGCGCTTCAAGGGCGATCCGCTGACCGATGCGACCGGTTCCACCAATCAATGCTATCTTCATTGTGTCTTTCCCTCCGAAATTGAAACTGCTCTGGTTACAAATAGGCCGAAAAAGAAAGGCGCTGCTTTCTTTCATTGTAGCAATGCACCCTTATCTGTAACCAATATGGTTACGAATACACCTCTTACTATAGCCCCAAAGGGCTGACTCTGTCAAGCGGTAGAAAACGGGCCTTTGAAGTGTGTCTCTTGTATGCAGACAAAACTTTCGATATACGGTACAATAGAAGGAGGAATGCTACAACGGCTGGATATGAACTATTTTGAGAGGAGAAGAGTATGTCACATATGCAGCAGACAATTTCAACATATGTAGCTGGCTGGCAGGAGGGGAATCGAGAAAAGATTCTTTCCTGTCTTGATCCTGCCTGTGTCATTATAGAGGCACATGGCTCTACTTTTAGAGGAAAGGATATGGTCGCACGCTGGGTTGATTCGTGGTTTCACGAAGGAAATATAGTCAATAGCTGGAAAATTCTGGACCTGCATGAGGCCGATGATTCCTGCTTTTTTGAGTGGATTTTCGAGTGTACCCATGAAGGCAAGGTAGCGGCTCTTGAAGGGGCCTCTCTGGCCAGGTTCAGGGATGGCGCTATCATCTCCATGCGCGAGTATGCAACGGTGGCCCCCCGGCATGAGTGGGACGGCTAAGCGGCCTGGCGATCCGGTCGGCTGGCCGGATCCTCTTTTCCTTGAAATCTACCGTCGGCACTCCCAGTACCGTTTTTTCTATGAATGTCAGAAAATACGCAAAAACAAGATTATTTCGGGGAAAAGAGCTGCTAACCGTTTCCCGATTTACGTGCGCCGATGCATAGCGTATAATGGACAGTGCGTTGTGACACTCGCAGGAGGCAGGCGGCGCTGAACCTGAAAAGAGAAAAGAACCGTTTCAGAAGGAGAGGCGAGCGTGCAGGCGTAGATGATGGCACGAGCTGTCATACAGTTGCTGATGAGCGGTTGTGCTGTTACTCTTCCCGGGCTTGTCCGTTGTAGCAGGTGGATGAGGCTTCATATCGATGTTCGTGAATAATGCTATTTGGTTTCTGGGGCTTCCTTGCAGTAACTCCATTCGCGCTAAATTCGGAATGCCCGTCGAGATTGCGGAATAGTTCACAGACATTGATCTATGTACATGTTATGCTGTTTTCAGATGTAGACGAGAGTGCCGCAGCGCCACGTGGAAAAGAGCGCCTGTATGAGGTAGAAGGTGCCGCACTTCCGTTTTTCTCTGACGCTTCTGGAAAAGATGAGAGAGAAGCGATCTCATTACAGGAATAGTTTTCTGTATTTTTAATACATTGGGGAGGCCAGTATGTCAAATCCGTATGATAATAATCAGCCACCATATCAGCCATTGGAGCCGACGCAGTATGCTCCGCAGGGCAGAGGAGCGTATCCACCACCACCACCACAAGGACAGCCCAATTACGGCCCTGGAGGGCAACCGAACTATGGCCCTGGAGGGCAGCCCAATTACGGCCCTGGCGGGCAGCCGAACTATGGACCCGGGATGCAGCCGCCATATATGCAGCAGCCTCCACGTCGCAAAACAAATCCGCTCGGTTGTATTATCAGTGCAGTCGTTGTTGTCTTGATTGTTGGCGGTATCTTTGCCTGGAACATGTTTCAGGGGTTCCAGAAAGAGCAGGCGAAAAGTCACTATCCTTTCAGTGCAGATGTTGCTTTTGACGAATCACTGAACTCTTCGGATGATAACTGGTATACAGGCCAGGGTTGTAACTTCGCGGATAGCTCCTATCAGATGAAAGAGTCAGAAAAAGACTATTATCTGATGTGCAGCCGTGATAAAGTATTCACAAACTATACCTATGAAATCACGATGAAGGACATGCAGGGGGCGCCAGATAGCATGGGCGGTATTCTGGTTGATTGGCAGCATATCACCAAAGACGCGCTTATGTTCTTGATCACCAAAGATGGCAAACATTTCGGACTATACAAGCATAAAGATCTTGCAGTTGATGAGAGCGAGCAGTTTAAGAGCTTGAAAGAGGGCAATCTACCCGAAACGGTCAGCTTCCCGGTCAAGCTGGCTGTCAAGGCAGATGACTCCAATCTGACATTCTACGTCAACGAAAAAGAGGTGTATAAGACCAGCCGAGAAGATCATTCCGGGCAGATCGGCACCGCAATTCTGTGTGGCTCTTCGCCCACGACGATTGACTTCACGAACGCGAAACTCTGGAAGCTGGACAATTGACACTCCCCAGGCCAGAAGGGCGGGGATTCTTCCTTCATCCAGCCTGCTTGCGCGGCGTCGCAGTGCGACGCCGCGTAGCGGCAGGCTGTCCAGAAGCGTTCGACGAGACACCCTCGTCGGTTCCCGTCTGCCCGACGGTACCCTGTAGCGCTTTGTGCAAGATATT
>NZ_QKUF01000024.1 GCF_003253565.1 Thermosporothrix hazakensis | reverse complement strand
ATTAAAGACTTCATTGCTACCCCCAAACTCAACGGCTATCAATCCCTCCATACAACCGTCTTTTGTTTGCACGATCGCCTGGCTGAAATTCAGATCCGCACCCATGATATGCAGCGAACCGCCAACTATGGAATTGCCAGTTACTGGTATCTGAAAGATCGCATGGGCAAAGAAGGCTCGCCCAATAGCTGGAAGCTCTCCTATAAGGAGATGGTGGCCTGGATTGAGCAGCTTCGCCAATGGCAGCAGGAGCTTCCTGAGAGCGCTGACGAGTTTGTCGAGGCGTTTAAAGGGGATGTCTTCCAGGATCAGATCTTCGTCTTTACGCCAAAGGGTGAGGTCAAGGATCTGCCTCGGGGCTCCACACCGCTCGATATGGCCTATCGCATCCATACCGATCTGGGTGATCACTGTGCCGGTGCTCGCATTATCACCAACATGGATGAGAGCGGACGCCTGGTCACGCGCCTGGTTCCGCTGGATTATGAGCTCAAGGGCGGCGAGATTGTTGATATTATGACCAATGTGGCTGTACATCCCACCCGCGATTGGCTTCACTTTGCCCGCACGAATGCGGCCCGCAACAAAATTCGACGGTACCTCAAAACCTATGAACGCGAGATCAACCTCCAACTAGGACGTGAACGCCTGGATCTGGCCCTCAAGACAATGGGTGCGACCGGGATCAATGAGCATATCGAACAGCTCTTGCAGCGTGTACGGGCAGAGGGGAGCGGAAACGCGCTTGCCCGCTATGCCACACTCGATGATCTCTATGTTGCAATGGGACGCGAGGATCTCAGCGTTGAGGAGGTCAAGAAGCTGCTACTTCCGCTGTTGCAGCGCGAAGGCGAGATACGCGAGCCAGTGTGTACCGAGACTCCGGCTGTGGAATCTGGCTATCAGGAGAATGAGGCGGCTGACCTTGTCAAATTGGCTGAGTGTTGTTGTCCCATTCCAGGTGATACAATAATAGGTGTCCTGAGTCCGAATCAGGGAATGTATGTTCACCGTACGGATTGTTTACGTTTGAACGCTGTACGCGAGAAGAATCCGGGTTCGCTGGTAGAGGTTCACTGGCGGCAGCTTGCACCGGAGGCATACCTTGCACCTATTACGATTGTGGCGCATGATCGCTCTGGATTGTTGCGTGACGTTGCCGCGGTTGTGGCAGACGCCAGTATCAACATGACGACAGTCACTTCGACGACCAATGCTTCTTCACAAAAAGCGGTGATTACCGCCACGCTGGAAATAAGCGCTGAAGGGGTTCTGGATCAGTTGGAGCGTATTCTGCGGCGCCTGCGTCAGGTAAAGAACGTTGTGAGTGTTGACCGCTGCTTGACAAGCCATTAAAACCGATTTTCCTCGATAGCCCTCCTTCTTGTTTGGTAGAAGTAATGTGTTAGGGCTAGTCAAAATGTACCATGCTGTTTGCGTAAAGAAATGTTTTTCTGAGGGCAGCGTGTTAGTACTAAGAGAGGACCATCAAGTGTTTACTCGATGTACCTGGTAGTACTGTCAGTTGCCACGAAGTATGAGCAAAGCCCTTGCTGCTGGTATGGTGTTGAGGCTGGCTCACTCAAAACTGCGCTTAACCACTGTCTGCTGTCGTGTACAAAACAGGATGCTTGTTGCTGTCCCGAAACCAGCCCGCTGGTTGTAGTGAAACATTGTTTGTGACGAAAGCTGTAGGTACGGATTTTACTGAGTATTCTGGAGAGCTTACCTAGCATATGTATGGTCATGGTTAATATGTCTCTAGATCAACAAGTTGTGGCACGCGATCACTCAGAAGAAGAGAGAAGACTGCTTGCCCTGGTACGCCAATATGTGGCACCCCCAGACGACATTACAAAAATTGAACAGGCGCTCACGCTGGCAGTGCACAGCTATCAAGATCTTGTCGATGAACGTGGAATCCTTCTGATCGAGCATGCTCTTGAGGTTGCCCTGATTCTGGCGCAGATGCATATAGATGCGATCGGCGTCATGGCTGGATTGCTCTTTGAGGCTGTAGATGCGGATCTTCTCCCTCTTGAACAGGTAGAAGAGATAGTTGGTAGCGCGACTGCCCATGTCATCTATAGCATGGAGCGATTTAACATCCTTGAACGGCGGAAACAGAGCGCGCTCAGCGCCCAGAAGAGCAGTGAAGAGGATGCCAGTAGTCCAGGTGTTGCCAGTAGCACAGAGAATAAAGAGAGCAAGAAGCCGCGTGTTCGTGAGGCGATGCGTCGGCAGCAGGCCGAAACGGTGCGCAAGATGTTTGTCGCGATGGCTGAGGACCCCCGCGTTGTCGCTCTCAAGCTGGCATACCGGCTACATACAATGCGCTATATGTGTAAACCTGACTATCAGGGGGATCAGCAGGAATTGCTGAACCTCGCCCAGGAGACGCGTGAGATTTATGCGCCTCTGGCCGGGCGTCTGGGTATGTCGCGCATTGAGAGTGAGCTAGAAGACCTCGCCTTTAAGATCCTTGAGCCAGAAAAGTATGAATGGGTTCGTGGTATTGTTGAAGCCGAGAGCAAACAGTGGCGCTCGTATGTGGACCGCATCTGCGATGTCTTACGCAAAGAAATGAAGGCTATTGGCGTGAAGGCTGAGGTGTCCGGGCGTGTCAAGCATCTCTGGAGCTTTTATAAGAAGCTGGAACGGAATGCCGGGGATGTCGGAGGGGATCTGGAGGCTCTGAAGGCCGCAGCCGATGTGAGCCAGATTCATGACCTGATAGCGTTTCGGATACTGGTTGATTCTACTACAGATTGTTATGTCGCCCTCGGCCATGTTCATAGCCTCTGGAAGCCGAAGGAAGGACGCATCAAGGACTTTATCGCAAATCCCAAGCCGAACGGCTATCGCGCGCTGCATACCACAGTCTTCTGTCTGGATGATCAGCTTGTCGAGATCCAGATCCGCACACATGAGATGCACGAGATGGCCGAATATGGTGTCGCGATGCACTGGCATTATAAGGATGTCGGTGACACGGCCTCATCTTCTGCGAAGGAGCTCCTCACCTGGATTCATCAGCTTGCCGAGTGGCAGCAGGAGCTACGCGCCTCTGGCAATACCGATAGCGAGTTTGTGCAGGCGGTGAAGGATGACTTCTTCGAGGAGCAGATCTTTGTCTTTACGCCAAAGGGCGAGGTAAAAGATCTGCCGGTTGGCTCGACGCCGCTGGATTTTGCCTATCGTATTCATACCAAGATTGGCGATAAGTGCGCGGGAGCGCGCATCATTACCCATGTGGAAGGGGCGGACGGTGATCGCCTGGTATCGCGGATGGTCCCGCTGAATTATGAGCTGCAAAGTGGCGAGATCGTCGATATTGTGACCAATCGAAGCGCCCATCCTACCCGGGACTGGTTGAACTTTGCACGAACGGCTGCTGCTCGCAATAAGATCCGTCGCTATCTGAAGACGCACGAGCGTGACATCAACATTCAGATCGGGCGTGAGCGCATTGAGCATACCCTCAAAACGATGAACCTGCGGGGCGTTGATCTCATCAATGAAGAGATTGAGAATATGCTGTGCAGTGAACTGAAGATGCAGTCGTTTGATGATATTCTGGCTGCTGTCGGCGCTGATGATCTTCGGGCACATACTGTGTGTGCGAAGGTGCAGGAACATCTCCAGGCCCGCGAACCGAAGGAGAGCAAAGAGCCAGAAGGAAAGGTGACGCCACCGTCTTCCACACGTCAGGCGCCTGCGAATTTACAGGTAGCGGGCGTTGAAGGCCTGCTGACGAGGCTGGCCAACTGCTGCTATCCTCTGCCCGGTGATGAAATTGTTGGCTTTATTAGCCGGGGCAAAGGTGTCATTGTGCACCGTGCTGACTGTCAGAATATTGCTCGTTTAAAGGGAGGGGAGAAAGATCGCCTGATTGCCGTGAACTGGACGGGCATGAGCCAGACGCGCTATCACGCCCCGATCATTATCCTGGCGCGTGATCGCCCTGATCTGATCCGGGATATCGCGACCGTCATTTCTGAGTACGGGATTAACCTGAACGCCTTCCATACGCGTCAGGGGCTGAGTCGCGAGCAGATCATTGTGAGCGCGACGCTGGAAATCAATAACCTTGAGATTCTGCCTCGCATCTTTCAGCGGCTTGAGAAGATCAAGGATGTGCTCTCGGTTGAGCGCGATACGGGGAAGAAGATCAAGAAAGAGGAGTAGCAAGGCAAGAAGGGGATGCCCTGGTCCGCTTACTCGTTGTGGATAACACGATGAAGTTGGTAGAAAGAGTGTATGAAGGGCTACCACCCAGGGCATGCTTTATTATAAGCGGTACGTGTAAATCTGTGAATTGCAAGATATGTTACCGCAAAAAATGCCCTGACGCTATGCCCAGAAGAGTTACCATGTTCTCAGAAATGAGTAAAGTCCCCACGGGAGGATGGATCGAAAAAGATACCGCCCTCCTGTGGGGACTCACCCAGCAGGTGTTTCTTTTTTTGAGAGGATATATTTTTTAGCCGCGCAGGCGTTCCAGCACGGGAGGCTGGCGAAGCTTTGCCAGTGCGCCCGCCTCAATCTGGCGTACACGCTCACGGGTGATACCCAGTTCGCGGCCTACTTGCTCCAACGGATGCGCCTGACCATTGCCCAGACCGAAGCGAAGCTGCAAGACCAGTTGCTCACGTGGTGTCAGCACGGATTCCAGGACGCGTTGGACCTCATCCTTAAGGGTCTGGGTCGTAGCCAGTTCCTCCGGCGAGGCCGACTCGGTATCTGGCAGGACGTCTCCGAGTTCCTGGTCATCGTCTTCACCAACAGGTAGTTCAAGCGAGACCGGTGCGCCTGGTGCTGCCTGGAGCTCCATCATGCGGACAGGGTCCAGTCCAGTAGCCTCGGCTAGTTCCTGCTCGGAAGGCTCGCGACCGAGCTCCTGAAGAAGGCGTTGACGCTCGCGGCGAATTCGGTTAAGCGCAGTATTGACATAGACTGGAAGGCGAATGGTACGGCCTTTATCTGCAACAGCTCGACTGATGGCCTGTCGAATCCACCAGGTCGCGTGTGTGGAGAAACGGTGACCGCGGCGCCAATCGTAGCGCTGAACGGCGCGAATAAGCCCGATATTTCCTTCCTGGATCAGATCAAGCAGAGTCAAACCACGACCGACATAGCGCTTGGCAATACTGACGACAAGACGCAGGTTTGCCAGAATAAACTGTTTCATTGCGTCGCGATCGCCCGCCTCAATGCGCTTGGCTAACTCAATCTCGCGCTCGTGGGTAATCATCGGCACACGGCCAATCTCGCGTAGATAAGTCATCACTGCATCGGATTCACCGGCGTCGGCGGCATTGACCATATTTTCGTCATGATCTTCTGAACGACGACGTCGGGTACCGGAGCGGCGCATATTACTGGCCTCTCCTGTCTCAATAGATGGAATGGCAAGGATGGGCTCATCTAAATCGTGGGAATCAGCGGAGGTGACATCATCGTGCTCATCTTCTATGACAAGCGAGGCAGAATCATCAGCAAGGTCAAGAGAACCAGCCTCCAGATCGTTTAAAGCTTCATCCTCATCCAACTCAAGGTCATCATCTTTAAAGTTCTCTGGAAGATCATCCGCCGCTGTATAGTCAAGATCCTGTGCAAGCAGATCTTCGACAGGGTCAAACCGCTTGTTCGGATCTGAGGTTTTCTGAGATTTATGGAAATTAAGCGTAGATCCTGTCGCACGCTTTATGTCTATCATTGTGCGCCCTCCATGAAAAATTGTATATCCTAAGCAGCAAGATATAGGTCTGTCGGTCTGGTCCTACACTCAACTCAGGAAAGCGAGCCTTCTCCGGACCATTCTGTCCGAGCGCCGAGTGGGAGGAATGCAAAGACGTGCAAATTAACTCCGTTGGTTGTTTGTCTGCTTAATATTGGTTTATTGCTACACTTAACAGCCCAGAAAGAGCTGCTGCTACATTAAGAAAACACAGTCAGGCCGGAATTTATTCCTACTCCAATTATAACGCATGCTTCCCTCTCATTCTAGTCCTTCTGACTCATTTTTGAGCTATACTCTGGTGAAAATGTACAAAACCGTATAAAATTTATCCTTTTTAGTGTATACGTTAGACATCATTCCAGAGTGGCATTTAGGCTCCCCTGGACGAGCAAACGCTTCAATGAGAAGTTCATGGCGGAGAAAGAGGATGCATGTTTCATACTCCATTGTATCGGCATAAGAAAATGTTTCTATACTTCCCTCTATTATCCAGAGCGTGTCAATATGCTTTGCCTCTGATAATGGATGTCTGTTGTTGTGACATACAAAAGGATGTACAGGTGAGCGTGAAATGTTTTGTATTGAATGAGGAGCTTTAAGGGTAAAGTGATTGCTCTGTCGAAGAGAGAACGATTATAAAGTGAGAAATAGACTCATGATAGATGAAATATAGATGTATCAAATGCTAAATGAGAGAATAGATCGACCTTTGGCATGCTTGAAGCCTCTGTACAGAAATGATAGAGTGGCATCTTTCTGATCAGGTTGGGACGCGTCTGATACCGCTTTCCTGTGCCAGAGCCCTCATACTTGACGCCTCTGTATCTATTCTCTAGAATAGCAATATGAGTGATATTGAGAATGGCTTTCAAGTAGCTATTAAGCGAGTTGATCCAACTCTGCCCTTGCCAACCTATGCGACCGCCGGTTCAGTCGGCTTTGATCTGTTCTGTCGTGAAACGATGACTGTTGGTCCTCGGGAACTGGCGTTGATTCCTGCCAATGTGATTGTGCAGACGCCGCCGGGCTATATGCTGATGCTGACTATGCGCAGTAGCACGGCGAAACGAAAAGGCCTGCTAATGCCCAATGGTGTGGGGGTGATCGACCAGGATTATTGTGGAGAGGGGGATGAGCTGCGTATTTCCGTGTATAACTTCCGGGATGAAGCAGTGATTGTTGAACGAGGTGAACGAATCGCGCAAGGCATCTTTGTTTCGGTAGCGCAAGCACAGTGGCGTGAGATCGACGAAGTTGGCACAGGGCGAGGTGGTTTCGGTAGTACAGGTGTGTGATGGCGCTCAAAGACTTCTATGCTATTCTGGGTGTACCACGAACTGCCACGCAGGAGGAAATCAGGCTGCGATATCGCACCCTTGTGCGGCAGTATCACCCGGATCTAAACAAAGAGGCGTCGGATAACCGTATCAAAGAGCTCAATGAGGCCTATGATACGCTTGGAAATGAGGCGAAGCGCGCTCGCTATGATATCGAGTTTCTCGAAGAGATGCGCTATCGCTTGCTCCGCGAGGAGATCCGACGCCGGAAAGAAGCTGCACGGAACAAGCAGAAGATGACCTGGAAACAGGGGTTCTCCGGCTTTTTCCGTGAGCTGAAAAAAGAAATGCGGTAGATCTCTCAGGCTATCAGGCGCGTTGCGCCATCAGTGCTTCGATCTCCTCAATGGTCTTCGGTGCATCGAGGGTGATGTTTTCACAGCCATCTTCGGTGACGATCACGTTGTCTTCGATGCGAATGCCAATGTTGTAGTAGGCCGGATCGACGCCCTCTGTTCCTTCTGCGAAGTAGAGGCCCGGTTCGATGGTGAAGACCATGCCCGGTTCAAGCCTGACGTCCTCATCCCACAGACCGGAGCGTTTGTAGGGTCCTTTGTCATGCACGTCAATACCGAGCCAGTGGCAGGTAGCGTACATGTAGAAGGGGGCATAGGCTTTATCCGCGATCAGTTGCTGGACCTCTCCCTTCAGAACTCCCAGTTCAATCAGGCCCTCAACCAGAATCTCAACCGTGCGGTTATGAATATCGGTCAGAGTGATGCCGGGTTTGACCATCGCGATGGCGCTTTCCAGCGCGTTCAACACAATTGAGTAGACCTTCCGCTGTGTCTCGGAGAAGCGCCCATTGACGGGATAGGTACGGGTGATATCAGCACTATAGTATTGATATTCACAACCGGAGTCAATCAGCACAAGGTCACCATCCTGCATCTGGCGGCGGTTCGTATCATAATGCAGAATAGTGCTATTGGCTCCTGAGCCAACGATAGGCGCATAACCGTGCCGGGGTGACCCGTGTTTCTGATAGACATACGAGAGAATGGCTTGCACCTCGTATTCATGCATTCCCGGTTTCAAGGCCTTTAAGACCTCGCGATAGGCTTCCGCGCTGATTTTGGCCGCCTGACGAAGGATATCCAGTTCCTCGGGTGACTTGCGGACGCGCATTTCGCTGAGAATGAACTGCGGATCGATGATCGCCCGGGGGGCCAGTCCCTTGCGTCGGAAGCGCTGAAGCAGTTCAAGCAGGCTGGTATCGTAGTTGGAGGCTGTTCCGCTGCTATAATAGAGATTTTTGCATCCTTTGATATATTCGGGGAGCTTCTCATCAAGCTGATCAAGCGAATAAGCCACATCCGCGCCATAGTCTTTGACGGCACCTTCGGGGCCTGCACGGCGTCCCGTCCAGGTCTCCATTTTGGGATCACGAGGAGGAACAAAAAGGATAAAGTGGTGCTCCGGGTGTTCGGGGGCCAGCACACAAATAGACTCCGGTTCCTCAAAGCCGGTTAAATAATAGAAGTTGCTGTCCTGACGATAGGCAAACTCCAGGCTATCGCCGCTCCGTTGATAGGGGGGACAGCTTCGGAAGATGGCAACGCCACCATCCATCCGCTGCATAAAGGTGTTTCGACGAGCTGCAAATGACATTTGGGTTTTATCCTCCACATTTCAAGAATGAATAGGGATGCATGCGCTCAGGAGATGGCCCATCCTTTCCCATCAGGGCCTGCTGTAAGCACTTGTGGGCCTTTCCTGGTAATAGCAACAGTATGCTCGAAATGGGCGCTGGGAGAGCCATCGGCGGTCGCCAGCGTCCAGTGGTCGGGAAGTGTCTGGAAGGATCGGCTACTATAGCTGACCATTGGCTCAATCGCGATCACGAGACCAGGCTGTAGCGGGAAATCCCCATTGATCTGATACTGACGAGTATAATAGTTTGGCACCTGGGGCGGCTCCCACATCTCTGAGCCGATACCGTGACCAACCAGCCCTTCGAGGACCTCAAAGCCCGCCTTGTGGACAAAATCTTCGATTCGCTGGGCTACCTGGCTCCACATCCGACAGCGAGGAATGGCTTCAATCGCGATTTTCAGGGCCTTTTCCGTGACCTCAAGGAGTTTCTGTTTCTTCTCATCGACCTGTCCGACGACGTAGGTAGTTGCGGCGTCCCCACACCAGCCATTGAGTTTTGCGCCAATATCGATACTGACAATGTCGCCTTCTTGCAGGCGACGGGACCCGGGAATCCCGTGTACGATTTGCTCGTTCACTGAAATACAGGTTGCGGCGGGGAAGGGAACTTTTCCGGGAACACCTTTGAAGAGTGGAGTCGCGTTCTGTTCACGAATGCTGCGTTCGACGGCTTCATTAATCTCAGCAGTGGTAATGCCCGGCTGGATCAAGGCGGCGGCGGCCTGATGCGCATGCCAGACGACCAGGCCTGCCTTGCGCATTGCGGCTATTTCCTGGTCACTTTTCAGATACAACATAGACTGGCTCCTGAGACTCTAGCGTTGAATCATGAAACGGTTCTGCAATGAATACAATAGACTCTAGAAGCGGCCTCATCTGCTTTCATGGAATTTGCTGCCCTGTGAAGCTATCCATGAAGCTGAAGCCTGCCCTTCTCTCTCATCTCCCGTCGAGGAGGAGATGTGCAGCAGTTCTTTGAGAGACTGCCGGGGATTGAAACTACGTTCATGATGAAGGGAAACAGATAGATAAAAACGAAATACTGAGGTGTATCATATCTCAGTATGGGTGAACTTGCAAATAGATAGATATAGCTGTAGCGGGCAGCAAGGTGGGAAAACGAAAGGGCAATCAAGAGCAAAATAGCCGTGGAGGAAATTCTATGATTGCCCTTTTTCGTTCGTTCTCAGGGTTGTAGTAGATTGTGCAAGGTTCGTTCAAAGATTGCATAGGCTCGCTGATCGAACAGAACAAACTGCACATGTTCCAGGCTGGTTGGTTGCTGTAATTGTTCAATCGTTGTGCGCAGCGCGATCAACGCCGCTTCTGGCAGCGGATAGCGGTATGCTCCCGTGCTCAGTGACGGGAAGGCAATACTTTTCACGTGATATTGCTTCGCCAGAGCAAAACAGGCCTGATAGGCGCTTTTCAGCAAGGCCTCAGGGTTGGGGTGATGGCCGTAGACAGGGCCGACGGCATGAAAAATATAGCGAGCCCTCATGTACCCTGCCGAGGTAGCAACCGCACTTCCAGTCGGGCAGCCTCCGATTCTCTGGCATTCCTGTTTGAGCGCTGGACCTGCTGCACGGTGGATTGCTCCATCGACACCGCCACCACCGGTGAGCCCCGAATTGGCCGCGTTGACAATCGCTTCGGCTTCTACCTCAACAATATTGCCTTGAAGGAGAGTAAGCGCTGTTTTGTTGATCGTTTTTGTGAGCATACGCAATCGCTTTTCTCGCCACTGATGGAGTCGCTCTATCAGCGGGCTGACGTTTCAAAAAGGAACCATGCAATTATGAAGAAGATTTGACCCCCTGGCAAGTGGAAAAGTGAGCACTCTTCCGCTTGCCTCCGAGTATCTTGCCAGGGGTTTTTGCTGCTGGCAGTGAGCATGGTTGATTGTTTGTTTGTTCTTTTGCTTGTTTGTTTGTTCCAACCCTCAGCAATGCTAAACACTGCTGCAAGGCTCACCCTGAGAGGTGAGGGAGGAATGCAGGCTTTCACTCTCGTTCATGGAATCAAAGGCCTCAAGAGATTCCTCGCCACAAGGCGAGGAGTCCCTGACGGAGGTTTGTTTGTGACCCGGTCTGTGTCTTCCATGAAAGCGAGTAAAGTCGCCTACAAAACCTCCTTATTTCTTTCCTGAAACCGTTTTGTCCTCTGGGAAAGTATGCGTTATTTTTTGAGAACAGCTTCTGACAGTTCTTTTCCGGGAGAGAAGCGCACACGCTCTTTTGCCGGAACGATGATCTCTTTTCCGTCGCGTGGATTGACCCCTTTGCGCTCCGCGCTGGTGCGTACCTTGAAGGAGCCAAAGCCGACCAGACGAACCTCGTCGCCGTTTTCAAGCGCTTCGCGGATTGCGTCTAAGGTCGCTTCCAGCACTTCTGCGGCTTGCTTCTGTGAGAGTTTTGCCTGTTTGGCGATACGCCGTGAAAGTTCTTGACGACCAATAGTCTGAGATGTTGTGGTTTTTCCTTCGGCCATAGGTACTTAATCCTCCTTGCAACTATCATTTCTGTCGCTCTTTTTGTAGTTTCAGTGGAATAAGGCTGAGCTTTCCTTATCCCCGATATTACCGGGCTTCTAGAGCGACACTACAACCTCACTGCCGATAGGCAGTATAACACGCGAATTTGAGAAATACAAGCGTGTCACTATGGATAGAGATTTGAATATATATAGTAAATCCGCTCCAGAAGCGGGATCATATATGTTGGAGCGGACGAAAAATGGCTTGAAAAGCGGGTTGTTTCCTGCTCATTTTTTGAGCGATTTTTGCTCGATTATATTGCTGTGTATTGCAGAAAATCCTCGCTCGATTGCTGTAGATGTACCTGTTGCTGTGCACGTAAATATTCCAGATGGGCGACTACCTCTGCTACTGCCATGCGCCGCGTCTCATCGTCTTTCAGGCGGTCGCCGAAAATTCGATCTGTAATAGTAGCTGCCTGCGCAGGACCATCTGTAAGCAGATGTAGAATTTGGTTGCAGCGCTTCTCGTGATGACGGATAAGGTCGGCTATTCGTGCCTCAGGATGGGCGAACGGTTCTCCATGTCCGGGGTAGACGGTGTGGATGGGGAAGGTTGCAACCTTTTGCAGAGAGTTGAGATAGTCACCCAGTGGGTTTGGTCGATCCTCTTCTGTGTAAAGGCCGATATTTGGCGAAATTCGGGGCAGAATATGGTCAGCCGCAAGAAACACCCCATCTGTCTCTCGAAACAGGCAAATTTGCCCATCTGAGTGCCCTGGCGTCCAGATCACACGATAGGAGGTGCCCGCCAGACTGATCTGCTGTCCATCTTCAACCGGGGTGATCTGTTCAACGCGCGGGACACGAATCAACTGACGCATGATACGCGGCTCAACCTTTGTGTACCAGAGCTCGGTTCGCGGGAGCCCGTGACGTGCGAGGAAGTGGGAGGTCTTTGCAAACCGTTCCGCCATATGCTCCATCTGAAAATAGTGAAGTGCAGATCTATCGATGGAGTGCATATAGACGGTGGCCCCGCTTGCCTCCTGAAGCTCCGCCGAGAGGCCGACATGATCCGGGTGATGATGAGTCAGCACTATGGCGTGCAGGTTGCTCAGGGAGAGTCCCGCCCGCTTTAGGCCCTCTGCCAGCGCTTCACGGGCCGGCGGGGTGCCCATGCCGGTATCAATCATAGCCCATCCATGCTCACCAACGATCGCATAGATATTAACTGTGCCGAGTGGGAATGGGATCGGGATCTCAAACCTGATGATAGTATCGTTATTTCTGCTTGTCATGCCTTTTAGTATAGCATATCATCTTCTCAATTAACTGTTTGCCAGGGAACAACTTTTCTCCTGCCCTTAGAAACAGGAAGAGCAAGCATGAAACAATGGATCCCGGGCAGCGGAGCAATGGTAGTGCTTGCTTCTGTTTTTTGCTGAGATGTGCCTGAGAATCCAGTATTTAGAGGAGGGAAATACAGGAATACTGCATCCAAATCTTCCGTTGATTCTGCTATAGGTGTAATCTCAAAAAGGGGTATAGCAGGAAGATTCTAGTGCAGACATAGTTTACGCTGAAAGATTTGGGCGGCCCGCTGTCAGAGAAGCATGAGCACTTTATGTTCACATGTGGAACAAGCAAGAGCAGGAAAAAGAGCGCAACCTGAGCTTCCTGTCAGGTGAACCGAGGCGGTTTGCCAGAGATACACACAATATTCTATATGATATCTAATTGTATATATGCATTCGCCTAAAATAGGTATTTCTCTATCGTGTTGTTACTACTGAACAGAGAGTTTTCCACAAGTTATCTATGACTGAGCCGAAAATTCATTGTTAAGACTCTTTTCTGAAGTGCTCTCTGGTGTTACAATAAACTGGAGGAAAGAGGGAATTTTTCTGGTGAGCCTGGCCCGGCTATGCTTGATGGGTGGCGCGAGACGCCTGTTTCTGCTAGAGTGTCAGAAACATGGCGGAGGCTTCTGCTATTTGTAAAGGCATGAGGACATGTCTATCTATCTACGCGTCAGGAAGCCCGATGGGTACTGCCCGACAAGTAAGCGTGCGCTCCGGGCACTACCAGCAGCAAGTACAGGAAAAACGATACAGGGGAAAGGGTATTTCCCTTTGCAATACACTAGAGAACAACAGATGATTATGAAACAAACGCAGCATGTGCCGGTGATGATGGATGAGGTGCTGACCTATTTGCAGCCTACAGCGGGAGGAATCTATATAGATGGGACACTGGGTGGTGGCGGACATACCAGAGCCATTCTTGAGCGCAGTTCCCCTGATGGACGCGTGCTCGGCATTGATACTGATTGTCAGGCTATCGCCCGGGTGCGTGAGCAACTCGCTGATTATGTTGAACAGGGTCGCCTGCTTCTTGCGCATGGCAACTTTGCCGATATGCACCGGTTTGCCGAGGAGGCACAGCTTCCCTTTGTGCAGGGAATCCTGCTCGACTTGGGCTTCTCTTCCCATCAGATGGATAGCCCAGAAAGAGGCTTCTCGTTCAACGCCGAGGGCCCGCTTGATATGCGTCTGAACCGTGAGCAAAGTATTACTGCTGCCGATCTGGTGAATACGGCCAGCGAGGAAGAACTGGCAGATATCTTCTGGCGCTATGGTGAAGAGCGACGCTCGCGTCAGGTTGCGCGGCGTATTGTACGCGAAAGGGCGAAGCAGGCTCTCACGACCACGGCCCAACTGGCGCGACTGGTTGCGGCTGAGGTGCATGCAAAACCGGGAGCAATTCATCCGGCGACCCGCGTGTTTCAGGCGCTGCGGATCGCGGTTAACCAGGAACTGGAACGCCTGACAGAGGCGCTGCCGCATATGCTTGACCTCCTCAGTGCGGGGAAGGCCGAGGGGCCCGCGCCCCGGATGGTGATTATCTCGTTCCATTCGCTAGAGGATCGCATTGTCAAAGATTTTATGCGGCGCGAGGCTACAGACTGTATCTGTCCGCCTCGAATGCCGGTCTGCGTGTGCGGACATAAAGCTCGTTTGCGTATTGTGACGTCGCGGCCTGTTGTGCCCGGAGAACAGGAGGTAAGCGCCAACCCGCGTGCACGGAGCGCGAAATTGCGTGCAGCAGAAGTGATCATCCAGTCGTAGTCTGTTTCTTTGATCCTTGTAGAAGAGATGTCTCCGAACCGGCAGCTCGAAGGAACAAAAGGCGTTATGAGTAAAGAGCATAGAGAATCGACAAAGCGAGCTCCTACAACACCTGTTCTGGCGACGAGGCGGCGTCGCCAGCTCCATCCATTCTTCTTTCGGATCGGGCCTGTTACTCTCTGTATTATCAGCCTTCTTCTCATTGGCCTGATGGCTGTCCTCTATTTGAGCCAGCAGGGACGTGCTGTGGCTGCCAATCAACAGATACAGAATCTGCGTCTGGCACAGAAGGAGCTGGAAAGAAAGAACCAGGACCTTCAGGAGCAGCTCGCGAAGGAGCGTTCGCCCTCTCATATTGTTGAGCAAGCGCAAAAAATGGGCATGAAACAGGCGGACCCCAACTCGGTTGAGGTGATTGTTGTCCCTCATCTACGTCCGATACCGGAGCCGGGGAAGTAGCCATAACTCGGTGGTCTGTCGGAAGGAGTGAGAGCGGATGAGTGCAAAATTACAGCGCGCGCGTAGCCGGCAAATGGTCCTTTTTCTGCTGGTTTGCCTCATCATGCTTTCATTGCTTGGTCGTCTCTATTACTGGCAGATTATCCGTCATGATGATCTGGCGCGTCTGGCGGAGGAGGAGCATCGTCAGAACCTTGTGGTCAATGCGCCCCGGGGCCTGATTTTTGATCGCAATGGGCATCTCCTCGCCTCGAATGTCATTCGTGACGATGTGTATATCGAGCCGTATCAGCTTGCGCTTGATATACCAGATGCAGAGAAGGCGCAGCACAAGCAGGCCGAACTGATCCGCATGTTACGCAAGGTCTTGCCGGATATTCCCGAAGAGAAGCTATCACGTTCCTTTGCTTCTGGTCTCAGCACAGTGCGGATCGCCACGCTGATCGAGCCGGAGCAGAGCGAGCAACTGCGTCAGCTCCATCTGCAATATGTCTTTCTGGAACCGCGCCCGGTGCGGGTGTACCCCAATGGTGACCTTGCGGCACAACTGCTCGGATATGTGCAGCCGGACAAGGGCGGATTGTATGGCATTGAGGGAGCATATAATACGATGCTGGCAGGAAAGCCGGGCAGCTTAACGGCTGAAACCGATCTGAACGGCAATCCGTTGATTGTGGGGGCCAGCTCTCAGCAACCGGCAGTCAAGGGGGCAAACATTACCCTCACGATTGATAGCACGATGCAGTATATTGTTCAGACGGCGCTGGCGCAGCGTGTGAAAGAGGTAGATGCGCAGGGCGGAAGTGCCATTGTGGTCGATGTCAAGACAGGTGCCATTGTGGCTATGGCAAGTGTGCCGTCCTTTGATCCAAATCACTATAGCGATTATTATAACAAACTGGGGTGTTTACATTCCGTCAGTGTGTATTTTAATCCGGCAATGTATTGTACCTATGAGCCAGGCTCGACAATGAAGGCCGTGACGCTGGCTATGGCACTGGATCAGGGCCTGATTACACCCGGGCAAACATTTGTTGATCCCGGTATAGTCTATTTTAAGGATGCCGCACCTGTACGCAACTGGCAGGGGAAAGCATACGGAAAAAGTACCATGACCGATATTCTGACGAACTCGTCGAATGTGGGGGCGGCAAAGATCGCGCATGACCTGCTGACGGCTCGGCTCTTCTACCCGTATCTGGAAAAATTCGGGTTCGGGCAGGTGACCGGGATTGGTGGGGCTGAACAGGCGGGGACCTATCGCACTGAGAAGAGTGTGGGATGGACGCCGACCGATCTCACACGCCAGTCATTCGGGCAGGCGATTACCGCGACGCCATTGCAGGTTGTCATGGCCTATGCGACGATCGCCAATCAGGGCCGGATGATGCAGCCGTATCTGGTGGCTTCCACTGAAATGGATGGGAAGATACAGCAAACACAGCCGCATGTCCTGCGCACGGTGTTGCAGGAGAAGGCGGCAAAACAACTTCAGGAGATGTTGGTCAGCGCTGCTGATCACAACAGGCAGGGAACAATTCCGGGATATAGTGTCGCGGTGAAGAGTGGCACGGCAACCACGCAGGGCATTTCTGATGATCAGACGGTTGCCTCAATGGCTGGCTTTTTACCGGCCTCGAATCCTCAGTTCGCGCTTCTGGTGAAGCTGGATCATCCCCAGAAGACGATTTACGGAGGAACCGCGGCTGCCCCGTTGTGGGGCGAGATCGGGCGACAATTGATGTGGTATTACCATATAGAGCCGGATCGGTCTGTATCGTAGGGATTGTTCCGGGTTGAGATAGCTTGAGGGATAGGCTATGCAGCAAGAGAATCAAGAACCGAAGTACGATGAACCTGAATTGAGCGCTACCTGGAAAGAATTGCTAGGGCAATCGGTCGGGCCGAACTCGCAGCAAGCGGAGCAAATTCCGGAACTGAAGAGTGATCCCTGGACCTCGCTTGCCCATGCAAAAGGGGTTGAGGAGGTTGACCTGCAGGAAGTGTGTCTTCAGATGAGCGCTCAGGAGGTAGAGCGCATGCTTGAGATAATGCCAGAGGAAGAACAAGACCAGGAGAAGAAAGAAGGCAAAAAGCAGAAGCAAGGGGAATAGGCCGGGTTGGGCCCGTCCACTCGGTTCATTGCTACACAGGAAAACTCCTCAGGATGACTGTAATTGAATATCTGTTCCAGTAAAGCGAGAGCATGTCACAAAAGAAGGCAAAGTCTGTGAAAGGGCGTCAGAGCGAGCGTGCAGCAGCGGGAAGGCCACGCAAGGAACGAGCCTTCCCTATCGGGCGTTCTCCGGCTCTGGAAGCTGCGCGACAGAGGGTGGGCCAGCAGTCTGAGAAGGCTCGAGGCCAGACAACAAGGCGGCAGCAGCGGATGAGCAATGCTGCTGAGGCGTCGGCCTTTCGATATGCTCCTGCGGCGAAGAAGCGCTTGCCTCCAATGCAAGACCGTTTGAATGCTCCGGGTGTTTTCTCTCAACTGACAGAGATGAGTGAGGGGCTGTTTTCCAGCCGGAAGGGTGGGTCTGCGGTTCAAGATATAGAGAGCGTAGATGAAGATGAGCTTGAAAAGCTACGTGAGCTTGATCTTGAACTGCGTTTACCTCGGGTTCCTGGGAAGTTTGACTCTGTCTTGCTGGTCGTGGTGCTGCTGCTTTTGATGATTGGCCTGATTATGGTCTATAGCGCCAGCTCGTTTATTTCGGCGCGAGCCTATGGAAGCCCATCCTACTTTTTCCAGCGACAGTTAATCTCGGCGCTGCTTGGTGTCATTGCCATGCTGGTGACGATGCGGATCGATTATCGAATCTGGCGCCGCTTTTCATTGGTGGGGATGGCGATTGTGCTCCCCTTGCTGGTACTGGTGCTGGTGTTCGGAACGAATGCCTATGGCGCGTCCCGCTGGTTTACTCTGGGTCCCCTCTCATTTCAGCCAAGCGAGTTGACCAAGCTGGCGCTTTCCCTGTATATTGCTGACTGGTTAGCCCGAAAAGGGAATCAGGTCAGGAGTTTTCTGTATGGCCTGACGCCGTTTGTGCTCCTGGTCGGCTTGATTCTCGGGCTGGTATTACTTGAAAACGATATGGGAACGGCGATTGTGATTGCCGGGCTGGCGACGGCGATGTTTTTCACTGCCGGGGCAAATATTGCGCAATTCCTGCTGGCGGTTGGTTGTGGGCTGCTGGTCTTTGTGCCGCTTGCTTTTCGCGGCTACCGCTTCTATCGCATTCTTGGCTTTCTCAATCCGTTGAAACCTGAATTTATTACTAATATTAACTTACAACTGTATCAGTCTCTGCTTGCTCTGGGCTCGGGTGGCTTTTTCGGCCTATCTTTGGGAGCAAGTAGACAAAAAACGGGGTATCTTCCGTTTCCACATATAGACTCAATTTTTGCGATTTTGGGCGAGGAGTTAGGTTTTGTGGGTGGTGCGATCGTTATTGTGCTTTTTCTGGCTCTGGCCTTTCGAGGGTTTCGTCTGGCACGGCGGACACAGGACGTCTACGGGGCTCTGCTGGCAACAGGATTGACTACCTGGCTGGTCTTGCAGGCGGCGGTCAATATCGGCGCTTCGACGGCCTCTGTCCCCTATACAGGGGTGCCTTTGCCATTTATTAGCTATGGCGGCACCTCGCTGATTGTGTCCCTGGCGGCAGTTGGAGTGCTGCTGAATATTTCGCGCTATATCCAGGAACCGGAAATTCCGTTACTCTCGCGGCGCACCATCACCGAAACCTTCCGTCTGAAGCGTAGAAAAAGCGATCTGTAGCTTTTTGAAAATGAACGTCTGCTATCTTTAAAGAGCGTGTATGAAGGAATGCTTGTATGAAAGTATTGATCTCTGGAGGTGGCACCGGAGGCCATATTTATCCGGCGCTTGCGGTTGCCATGCAATTGAAAGAAAAATATGATGCGGATATCCTATTTCTGGGGAGTGATGATGGCCTGGAGACGCAACTTGTCCCGGCGGCAGGCTTGCGGTTGGTAACGGTGAAAGCCGGGAAATTGCAGCGCTATGTCTCCTGGGGAACGATCAAGAAAGCGGCGCGTGTTCCGGTCGGGATGATGCAGGCGATCGGGATTGTGCGGCGCTTTCATCCTGATGTAGCGTTTACCAGTGGTGGCTATGTGGCCGTTCCGGCTGGCCTGGGAGCGCGGTTGAGTGGCGTTCCCCTGTTAATGCATCAGCAAGATGTTCCCCCCAATCTATCGAATAAGCTCCTGATGCGGTTGGCATCGCATATCTCGGTTGCCTTTGCCGACTCCCTGCGCTTTTTCCCTTCGCAGAAGACCTCACTGGTTGGTAACCCTATACGCCAGGAAATTCTCGATGTGCGCTCAAAGACACCACAGGAGGCACGAACGGCTCTGGGCTTTGATCCCGCTGTCCCGCTCTTGCTGGTGACTGGAGGGAGTCAGGGGGCGCGGCATCTCAATCAGGTGGTCTGTAAGGCGTTGCCTGAACTGCTCAACCATTGTCAGGTCTTGCAGATCAGCGGGAAGAAACTATTTGAAGAAACGCGCTCTCTGTCCGATGAAATACTGAAGGGGAGCAGCGAAGAGGTACGAAAACGCTATCATCTGGTACCCTATATGTCAGAAGAAATGCCGCTGGCATTGCAGGCCGCAGAACTGGTTGTCTGTCGGGCGGGAGCATCAACCCTGAGCGAGCTGGCGGTACTGGGCAAACCAAGTATTCTTGTGCCATTGCCTCCCGGAATTGGTGCATCACCGCAAGAAGCGAACGCCGCAATGTTTGGGCGTCAGGGCGCGGCGGAGGTGGTTATCAATGATCAATTCACGGTTGAGGCACTGCTTGAGCGGACAAACCGTCTCTTTACTGAGCAGAGCGCGCTACAGATGATGGCGGAGGCCGTCAGCAAACTATCTCTCCCGGATGCCACCGCAACGATTGCCGACAAGATCGCGCAGATGGCACATGTATCGGGTGTAACAACAGCAAAGAATGAGGTACTGAGCATTTGAAACAGTCGCATTTTCATTTTATGGGTATAGGCGGGCATGGCATCTCGTCAGTGGCGCAGATGGCCTTTCAGCAGGGTGCAAAGGTCACTGGTTGCGATCGAAGCGAGTCCGCCAACACTCGCGCCCTGCGTGAGGCCGGAATCTCTGTCTCGATTGGCCATAGCGCGGAGCATCTGGAGGGCATAGACGCCCTGATTATCAGTCCGGCGGTGACTGCACTCGACCCGGAGAACCCGGAGCTGTTGGAGGCGCAGCAGCGGGGAATTCGCGTCATGACCTGGCAGGAGCTCTTAGGCCAGTTGATGCAGGGGAAATGTGTGCTCTCGGTCTGTGGCGTGCATGGCAAGAGTACCACGACAACCATGCTTTCGCTGATGCTGGTTGATGCCGGACTCGATCCAACCTGTGAGATTGGCGCGGTGGTGCCGCGTTTTGGTGCGAATTACCGCCTGGGACAGAGCCAGTATTTTGTGAACGAAGCCGATGAGTTCAACCATAACTTCTGGCATTATCATCCGCGTCTTGCAGTGATCAACGCAATCGAGTACGAGCATCCAGAGTTTTTCCCGGATTATGAGGCGTTCCTGACCGCATTTGAGCGCTTTGTTCGGGGCATGGACCTGACGGGCGATTGGCCACTAGAGCCGACGATTGTCGTGAATGCGGACAGCCAGGGATGCCGCGATCTTTGTGAACGGCTCGTCGATTGGCCGGGCAGAACCGTGTTTTACAGTATAGCGGGAGAGAAAAATCTGGCTGATTGGGAACTACCGCGAAAGAGCCTGCTTTTTGAGGCATATGATATAGAGCTGGAAGGACAAACCAGTTTCCGTGTGCGAGTGCGCAATGCGGAGGCGCATGGTGTGGCCGCGTTCCCGGAAGAGCGCATCACCTTGCAGTTACCGGGGCTGCACTATGTGCAGAATGCCCTGGCAGCGCTTTCGGCTGCCTATCTGCTCGGTATTGATGCCGCCTCGCTGGCGCGGACGCTGGCGGGCTTTACCGGAACGCGCCGCCGCTTCGAGATTCGCCATCAGGGCGCGTTGCAGGTGCAGGGTAAGCAACTGGCTGATATCACGCTGGTGGATGATTACGCCCATCATCCGACGGCGATTGCACTGACGATTGAGGCGACCCGGAAACGCTATCCCGGAAGCCGGGTACTTGCCGTCTATCAGCCGCATATGTATAGCCGGACAAAGACCTTCTTTGAGCAGTTCCTATCAGCATTCGATGCTGCGGATGTCGCGATTATCTCCGATATCTACCCGGCGCGTGAGGTTGATACGGGATTGATTCACTCGCGGGATCTGGTGAACGAGATTGCACAACGGCCTCGTTTCGCGGGGCAGGAGGCCCGGATTCTCTATGGCGGCACGGTGCGGGAGACCGTGCAGTTGCTTCGCGAGATGTTACAACCCGGCGATTTTGTCGTTATTATGGGAGCCGGTGATATCTATATGGTGACAGAGCTGCTTTTGCAGGACAGAGCATATCAGGTATAGAGGGAAGAACATGACATTCGATATTGACACAGCTTTGCCAATTTTGCAGGAACGTTTCGGCGAGCGCATCCGCCGCAATGAGTTGCTTTCTCGACACTGCACTTTTGGCGTCGGGGGACCGGCTGATATCTGGATGAAGGTTGAAAAGCGGCAGGACCTGATAGATCTGGTAACGCTCTGTTCCAAGCATCGCTGGCCTATCCTGTTTACGGGCAACGGAACCAATGTATTGTATGCTGATGCAGGCGTGCGTGGTATTGTGGCCCAGATCGCTCTAACGAGCTATACCATTGAAGAGCAGACAGATGGAACTGCCTTATTGCAGGCTGGAGCGGGTGTGAGCTGGCCCAGCCTGTTGAACGACCTTGCTGCAAAAGGATGGGGCGGGCTGGAATTTGGCCCCGGTATTCCCGGAACGCTTGGCGGTGCGGTCATTAGCAATGCGGGAGCGCATAAGGGCGAACTGGGACAGGTCCTTGAATGGGTGGATGTCCTGGACGCGCGGCTGTGTGAAGAGACACCAATTGAGCCGGAAGTGGTGCGCTATCCGCATGCTGACCTCGCTTTGAGCTATCGCCATAGCCGCTTTCGTGCCCATCGTCGCGTTCAATTTGATGAGGATGGGTATCCGGTTGCGGCTCCACGCAGGTTAATTGAGCCGGCAGAAGTGATTATGGAGGTTGGCGTGCGGCTCCATCGCGATGATCCGCAGACGCTGAAGGCAAAAATCAGCGAGTACAAGCATCATCGTAAGGTCACGCAGCCGCCCCAGAAGAGCGCCGGTTCGGTCTTTAAGAATCCACCTGGAGATTTCTCGGCTCGCCTGATTGAGATGGCGGGGATCAAAGGCCTACAGATAGGAAAGGCGCAGATTTCGGAGCGGCATGCCAACTTTATTGTCAATCTTGGTGGTGCTCAAGCTGCCGATGTCGCGGCCTTAATTCGTGAGGCCCATAATCGCGTGCTCGAACAGTTCGGGGTCAATTTGGAACTGGAAGTCGAGCTTCGCGGCGAATGGAAGGTTGCTCCATTGTCATGACCGACAGAAGGCGACTACCGGAGCACAAAGCGACGAAGGGCAGTCGTGGGAAAGGAACCGAGCTCCGTCGAGTGCAGGCGCGGGAACAGCAGAATGTGGCTGCTCCCATTGTCCGGCGTCCCCGCAAGCAAGCGGATGAACCGTATGCAGGGGGGGCAGTGGGACGAAGCACAGTTCTGGACGGGCTGGCCGGGAGTCGTGTGGTACGTCGCCTTCCTGCTGGACAAAGCGCAGATACCCCGGCACGAGCTGGACGCCGTGGGGGCATTACCTGGAAACCGTTTCTCTTTTTGGTCGGTATCATTGTACTTCTTCTGGCGCTCTTTTTTGCGTTTACCAGTAATGCCTTTCAGATCAAACGCCTGGCTGTTGTAGGGACGCGGAATCCTGCCTTGATCCGTTCAATCGAGAATAGTGGCGTGAGGGGTCGAAATATATTTCTCGTCAATATTCCCGGAGTGAAGGAGCAAATAGAGGCGCTCCCAGCAGTCGCGTCAGCGGACATAAGCAAACAATGGCCCGATCAACTGGTTATTCATGTGGTTGAGCGCAGGCCGGTCCTGCTCTGGCAGACGCCGGAGGGGGCATGGAGCATTGATCGTGAAGGGGTGGTTGTGGCGCCGCTTGCTGATACAGAGGGCGCTGAGAAGCTGCCGGTTGTTCTGGCGGCCTCGGGTGTACTGCAAGCGGGCAAGAACGCCACTATCCGCCCGGGAATGCGGCTGAATCGTGCTGAAATCCAATTCGCGCGCGATGTTTTTGCGTCTCTACAGAAAATGACCGGTATTGGACGGTTTCAATTACGCTATGATGGTACAATGTATGCTAATACCACGAGTGGGCCGGGAGCGCAACGTAGATGGGGCTCGTTTAGAGTAGAAAGCGCTGAGGGGTGGATTGCCTATCTGGGCAGCGCGGACGATCTGAACCCGGTGGAGAACAAGCTTCAGGCGCTGGAACGTATACTCGCTCTGGCTCAGAGAAAGCATCTCTCGCTGGCAACTATTGATCTCCGCTACGGGTATCGTCCGATTTATACTGTAAAACAAGAGGAAAAACGGTAAAGGAAAGATGGGTGTGGTGACGCAGTGGTACGCCGAGTCCCGGCGGAGGTGGCTACCTCCTGTCGTCTTCGTAGCGCGTCTCTCATTTGTACCGCCCAATAGGAGCGTCTATCGTGCAAGAGCGGGTGATTGTCGGTATCGACGTTGGAACAACAAAAGTGTGTGTCCTGGTTGGTGAGCTTGATCGTGATGGCAAGTTGAGCATTGTGGGTGTCGGCACCTGTCCTTCACAAGGGTTACGCCGTGGAGTGGTGGTAAACATTGACGAGACTGTTTCATCCATTACTGCGGCATTGGATCGAGCTGAGCGGCTCTCTGGTAAGAAGATCGCTTCAGCATATGTCGGCATCGCGGGCAGCCACATTGAATCGGAGAATAGCAAGGGATTTGTCGCTATCTCGCCTAAACATCGCGAGATTGTGCCGAATGATATCAACCGGGCGATCGAGATTGCGCAGGCAATTTCTTTGCCGGCGAACAGGGAAGTGATTCATGTCATCCCTCGGGGATATGTAGTCGATGGGCAAGAGGGGATTAAGAATCCCATTGGCATGTCTGGATTTCGTCTGGAAGTAGAGACGCATATTATTACCGGGGCCTCTTCTTCTATCCACAACCTGATGAAGTGTGTGGATCGGGCACATGTTGAGATAGAAGATCTGGTGCTGGAGCCTCTGGCTTCGAGTGAGGCCGTGCTGGCCGAAGGAGAAACGGACCTGGGAGTTGCGCTGGTCGATGTGGGGGGTGGCACAACCGATATTGCTATTTTTGCGGATGGGGCAATCTGGCAAACTGTTGTACTGGGAATCGGGGGCAACCATATTACCAACGATATTGCGATCGGTCTGCGCCTGCCGCCAGCGGTTGCCGAGGAACTCAAGGTGACATATGGGCACTGCGACCCGGAGGCGATCAAGCCAGATGATATGATAGATCTATCGCAGTTTATGCCCGATTGTAATGATCTGGTTCCGCGCAGGTTACTGGCAGAAATCATTCAAGCCCGCGTGGAAGAGATGTTTAGCATGGTTCACGAAGAGATCAAGAAGTCTGGTTACGATGGGCTACTGCCTGCGGGAATTGTGATTACCGGCGGGTGCGCTGAGTTGCCAGGAATTGTAGAGGTGGCGAATCGAACGCTTGACCTCCCCGCCCGGATTGGTATGCCACTGGGATTACATGGACTGGCTGACTCGATTAATCGGCCCGCCTATGCGACCGCAGTTGGTCTTCTGATGTGGGGCCTGCGCAATGGCTCTCTGGTCGAAGAAGAGGAATATGATCCTCCAGGAGCTCCCGGCGATTTCAAGTCTCGTTTTGGCCTCTTGGGCCGTTTAGTACGTGCGTTTTTTCCATAAGCGAGGTTTCTATTATGGTTGTTGAGAGAAATGTGATATTGTACGTTCTACATAATAGAAACTCGAAAGGGGGCCGCGATTAATGTTACCTTTGGATAATCAACAACTTGAAGGCTTCGCTCAGATTCGCGTAATTGGCGTCGGCGGGGGCGGGAGCAATGCCGTGAATCGCATGATTCAGGCGAATATGACAGGTATTGAGTTTATTGCCATCAATACGGATGCTCAGGCATTGTTGCTGACGGAGGCTCCTCAGCGTATCCATATCGGTGAGAAGCTGACTCGTGGCCTCGGTGCGGGCGGTAATCCCAGCGTTGGCTCGAAGGCTGCTGAAGAGAATGCTGAGGATATCTATGAGGCCTTGAAGGGCTCGGATATGGTCTTCATCACTGCTGGCATGGGGGGCGGAACTGGTACCGGTGCAAGTCCGGTCGTTGCCCAGATTGCTCGCGAGCTCGGTGCCTTGACGGTGGGTGTGGTGACCAAGCCGTTTACCTTTGAGGGGAAGAAGCGTCAGCTCGCTGCTGAAGAGGGCATCGCTAATCTGAAGCAGCATGTCGATACACTGATAACTGTTCCCAATGATCGCCTGTTGCATATTGCTGATAAACGGACGCCGCTTTCTGAGGCGTTTAAACTGGCAGATGATGTGCTGCGCCAGGGTATTCAAGGCATCAGTGATCTGATCACGGTGCCCGGGTTGATCAATCTGGACTTCGCTGATGTGAAGACGATCATGTCTTCGGCTGGCTCTGCTCTGATGGCAATCGGCGAGGCCAGTGGAGATACACGGGCGATTGATGCGGCGCAACTGGCAATTGCCAGCCCTCTACTGGATATCGATATTAGCGGGGCTCGTGGTGTACTTTTCAATATCACTGGTGGCATGGATATGACGCTCTTTGAGGTCAACGAGGCTGCCGATATTATCAGCCAGGCGGCGCATCCCGATGCCAATATTATCTTTGGTGCGGTTCAGGACCCTACCTATGATGGGAAAGTCAAGATCACGGTGATCGCGACCGGGTTTGACACCACCGGGGCGCGAACGAATCATACCAGCTCGTTTGTGATGCCGCAGTCTCCCTCTCGCACTGAAGGGAAGTCGTCCTATCAACAGCAGCTAGCCGGAAGCGCAAGCGGCAATTCAGGCGTGAACCATAATGCAGGCTCTTCGTCCAGCCCGAACCTGTATCGGACGCCGGGATACGCTGGCTCAACGCCGATGACGCCGCCTCCAATGAACGCGGCCAATCATCCAACCGGTCCGTTGCCCACGCCGAACTCGCTGCAAACGCCGGTGCCATCGTTCTCAGATACCGGACGACATCGCGCCATTTCGCCAATGGTGCCATCGCCCCATGATCCGGACGATTTTGTCAATGATGATTATGACCATGAGGATGAGATCCCCGGGCCGAACCCGACCGCTGAAGAGGTGCCTGCACCCAATCCGGTCGCGCGTCCCGTGCAGCAACGAGGCATGCAGCGCAAAATCCGTGGCCTCAATCCCGATCTCTCGCATACCAGCCGCAACACTCCTTCGGGAGATGTGATTGATATTCCGGCTTTTTTGCGCAAACGCTAACGCAAGCCAAAAAAAGAGACAGCCCCCGTTGTCTGGAAAAAGTGGGGGCGTCTCTTTTGAAAAAATGGAGATTGTGCGGCTAGGCGTTGCGGGTTTTCCCCAGATTACCAGGGATATCCTTGTTCAAACCGATGTGGTTCACCACCACCTTGACGCCTGTAATACCAACCATCTCGCGCTCAAGAGCATATTTCATATCGCGATTTGGTACATCGCCATAGAGATGCAAGATATAGTTTTCAACCAGAATGGAGATATTGGAAGCGCCGTCAAGTTTTCCTTTTGCGCGTAGCGCATCCAGTTTCGCGTATGCCTGCCGCAGAATGGCATCTTCAGCGATCATAAAGTTGTGGACTGCTTTGACGCCGGGCAGTTCTCGAATTGCTGCTTCGATCTCGCTACGCTGAGCCTCAAGTTCAACCTTGCCGTAGAGAGCCAGGGTCACACCATCTTCGCTCTCGCCCTCAAGTTCGACCTTTGCCAGGTGTGTGCTATAGGCGGTGCTGCTCACAGTGACCATGTGCTGTGCGATCTCACGGGCGTGTTTGAGAATCTCGCGTGCCTCTTTACTGGTAATCGGCGCTTGCTGGACAGCAGGCGCAGCGTGTGATCCTCCCATAGGATCTTCTAAAGCCCAGCCCAGGATACCAACAAGGATAAGCGGAGCGCCAATGTAGGTCAGCAAGGCACTATCCGGGAAACCAAGCATACCGCCTACAGTGACCATGATCGCTGCACTCAGAATCAGCGGCCACAGACTGGGTTTCGGAAGGTGGATATGTTTCTCGGCCTCTAATGTTTCCTGTTGTTCCTGCACTTCAAGGCTTTGTTGTCGCTCGTCCAGTGTGAGATTCGCACCTTGAAGGGAAGTATCCATAATTTTGTGTTCTCCTCTGAGAATGATACAAGCCGCGAGGACGCTCTATTTCTTATATTTGTCCTTAAACTAAGCATACCAAATATACTCATTTCGTGCAAGCAACCCGGGTTTGGCGCCCTCTGGTTATTCTTTCCACGGTTGATAAAGGAGCTGCTCTTCAATCTCTTTCCATGCCAGAAACTCTGCCTCTTGCCGCGAAAAGAGCTGCCCTTCCTGCTGCGCCTGGCGCATACGCCGGGTGACTCGCTGCTGAAAACTGACAAGCAGAGGATGCTGCTGGGTATAGGGAGGCATGATGCCCAGATCAAGATCTGTCAACTGGTAAAACTCATCTTCCGCAAAGGCCAGAGTCAGCAGTTCAATATATTTTTGGGCGATGTCGATTGTCATTTGTGTGAATGACTCGGGGCGCGAACTACAGATGCAGAGACAGCCTGCGACCCGATCAACGCGGAGAATCGGGCTGACGAGCATGCTCCCACCGGGGGCGCTACGAGCCGCGGACTCTCGCAGCAGCGCATCAGTGACGTTGCGTGGAACAGGTTCAAGTGGATTGGTATGAGTTTGAATGAGAATGTAGTGTCCTGTGATGGTGGCGTTTCCGGCTGGTGATTCTGCCCCATAGAAGCAGGTATGTGGCTCCTGCATGGGCTGGAACGGAGTACTTCTCTCGTACGTTTTGCGCAGACTCCGCACTTTTTGCTGTGGGAATGGCGGTACGCATTGGACCAGAAAGACGGTCATCCCCTGCTGCTCCGGGTCAAGGTGCAATAATAGCTGCTGTAGAATCAACTGGCTCAGGGTGGATGAACGACGAATGGCCGGACTGCTGCTATGGGTATGAAGAACCTGCGCATAGAAGGAGGAGGGAATTTCCAGGTCCGGGGCCTTCGGTGCAGATTTCTCTCGCTGCAATTGTGGATACTCTTTTATAATCCACTCCGCAAGTTTCTGATGTCGTGAGGGTAAGATGTCTAGTAGCTGACGTAGGCTCTCTAGCCGAGGGGTCGTTTTATTCGTGACCCATCGGGTGAGTGTAATGGGGTGAAGCTGTAGGGCGTCTGCTATCTGTTGTCTTTCCTGGGGATTACTGATGATCTTGCCTAGCAGCTTGCGCCATGACTGTTGCTCTTTCTCCATAGTTTTTGAGAATTCTTTACTCAGTGTTTTCAGCACAAGGACACTTTGACAATGAGGCCTGATGTACAGCATAACCGATCAGATAAGCGGCGTCAACAGCAGATCGGTTGTGTTTTCTTGACTGAACGTTCTGTTGCGGGGAGAAAAAAGGAGGCTTGCCATACGGGAAGCCTCCCTGTCTGTGGTTATTCCTGTAGCAGTGTTTGAAGGTTGCTTACCAGATCCTGAGGGGTAAACTCGCTTCCCAGGAAGGTACGCATATGGCCTTTTTTATCGATAAGATACAACCCCATCGTATGTTGCGGGGCGACGGTCTGCTGCTCTGTTTCAGCATAGATATGATAGGCGTCCCAGACTGGTTTCAGTGTCTCGCGCGAGCCAATGAGAAAATGCCAGTTCGCTTTGAGCCTATGGTCATTGGTGAACTTCTTTGCGGCTGCAACTGTATCATTTTTGGGATCGGTGCTGACCGCCATCATCGAGACATTCTGTGCTTCACGACCAAGCATTTCCTGGGCGCTGCGCAGCTTCTCGGCGGCTGCGGGGCACTGATCCGGGCAGCTCGTGTACATAAAAGTCAGCACCACAGGCTTGCCCTTAAAAGAATCCAGCTTGACTTCTTTGCCATTCTGGTCGGTCAGAGTAAAGCCGGGCGCGGGCTTATTATCAAGCGAGGTGCCATGTAGATTGGAATCGTTTGTATTTCCTGTATCTCCCGGGCCCGCTGTCTGAGAGGCATTGCGTTGTACGATCACAATTACAATCACCACCAGCACGGTCAGGGTGATAACGGAAAGTCGGGATGCAAGACGCCAGTTCATAGTTGTATCGAATCCTTGTTTTGAACCTTACACTCCTACAGCGGAAGGACGCGGTCGATCACCATAATCGCGAAGATCAGGGCCAGGTAGCAGTTAGAATACCAGAAGATCGTACGCGCCCACTTCTTCGACTCATCTCGAAGCAGTCGAATGGACATGTAGATCAGGATGCCGCCGAGGATCAGTGACGAGATCAAATAGATGTACCCCATTGTGCCGAGCAAGAAGAGAATCAGCGTCACCGCCAGAAGCAGCAAGGAGTAGAGCAAGATCTGCTTGCGCGTCTCTTTTTCTCCCATTACATTTGGCAGCATCGGAACATTCGCTTTCGCGTAGTCTTTCTGAATCAGCAACGAGAGTGCCCAGAAGTGTGGGGGAGTCCAATAGAAGATAATCGCAAAGAGCCAGATGGCCGGGAGATCGACTGAGTTTGTTACTGCTGCCCAACCGACCAGCACAGGAACCGCGCCCGCAGCGCCGCCAATCACAATGTTCTGGGCGGTGGTGCGCTTGAGTCCCATCGTGTAGACGAAGACATAAAAGAGATTTGCTGCCAATGCCAGCACGGCGCTGAGCAGGTTCACAAAAAGAGCCAGAACAAGAAAGGAACCAATCCCCAGAACAATTCCAAATATCAGGGCGTTGCGTGGCTCAACCTTGCCAGAGGGAAGGGAGCGTCGCTGTGTGCGGCCCATGACCTGATCAATATCGCGATCAATATAGCAATTGATGCAGTTTGCGCTTCCTGCTGCCATAAAGCCACCAATCAGAGTTGCAATCACCAGCCCGATGGGGGGGAGCCCTCTGGCGGCAATTGCCATTGTGGCAACCGTTGTTCCTAGCAGGAGAACGGTGACATGTGGCTTGACAAGGTTAAGATAGCTTGAAAAGATCTGACGCCACTGCTCAGACTTTGTTGGAACAGCTTCCGCTTGCATACAATCTTCTTCCTCTGCTAGTTCGATTCAGAGTGGCTTGAGCACGTCGCTTGTGCCACCGGGAAGCCCCGGCTATCGCCGGGTATGAAATTCTATGACCGGTAATCGTTTTGTGTCATACAAACGAATGAGAAGCGCTCCGCAGCGGAAAAGAATGGCTTGTCCAACCTGGAGCACTGTTGTCTGTCTGGTGCTGCATACAGGCAACCGCTAGGGAGCAACTCAGATATGCAAAGAGTGCCGGGAGTCGTCATTCACGAGCAGGCCCGGAAATGGAATGAAGCGGGCAAGTAAGCTCGATACTACGACATTCCTCATTGTCGTCGTTTTTCCTGATAGCTTCCTTGCAATGCGAAAAGTGGACCTTACAAATACCTGAACGTGAATGTAGAACGTTTCGACTGCACCCTTTCATTGCTCTTGCCCCGCCCTGCTACTCCTGTTATAGTATGATACGAAGGATGTACTGGAAAGGCCATTTTACGTGAATGCGAATTTAGGTTTAGATTACTGGCTCAGTCAATGGACGTTTGCGCCATCGGTCATTCTGGGATGTGCGCTTGTCATCGGCCTCTATCTGTACGGGGTCGGTCCTTTGCGCAAGAAGTATCACCTCGCTGACAGCGTGTCGCGAGGACAGGTCATTCTGTTTGTGTGTGGCGTGCTGGCGATCTTTTTCGCGGTCGTCTCGCCGATCGATGAGATCGGGCACGAGTATTTATTTAGCGCCCACATGGTTCAACACCTGTTAATAACAGTCGTAGGCCCTCCTTTAATGGTGGCTGGAATGCCAGGGTGGCTGATTGCTCCGATCTTGCAAGATCGCACGATCCTGAAGTTTGGGCGCTTTCTAACGCATCCTTTTGTGGCCTTTACTCTGTTCTTCGGTGATTTCTTCCTCTGGCACGCTCCGCCACTTTACAACGAAACACTGACGAACGAGAGTCTTCACGTTTTGGAGCATCTGACATTTATTGTCTTTGCCACTATTTACTGGTGGCCTCTCTTGAGCCCTGTGAAGGAAGGGCTGCCCCGGCTCTCAATAGGCGGGCAGATTCTTTACCTCTTCCTCAGTGGCATGCCAACCATGCTGCTAGGCGCGGGGCTGACCTTTATGCAGCCTCTCTATGCACCCTATATCAAGCAGCCAGTACGTGCCTGGGGCTTCTCGCCCGCTTTTGATCAGCAGCTTGGCGGACTGGTGATGTGGGTGCCGGGAAATATTTTGAACATTATCGTGATGAGTATTCTCTTCTTACGCTGGCTTCAGTTACAGGACCAGAAGCAAAAAGAAGAAGATAAGCGCTTCTATGGTGTCAGCGAGGGAGGGCCTGCGTCGCTAGCCGAAGCGGAGGAGGATGAGGAGATCATCACGGTTCTGACGAATACCGAGGGCGAGGTTGTGGATGAGGAAATCAAGGGAAGAGAGCGCTCCTTATAACGTTTTGCCTGTTGAAGGAAAAGGGAAGCCGGGTCTGTTTGAAACGTGAATATACTCACTCCCGGGGAAGCCTTGCTTCATCAGCTTGAACAAGGTGCTTTCTCGTGTCTCCAGATGCAGAATATTTTCAGGTTGTTGTAAGGTTTCCTTCAACGCCTGAAAGCTTCCTGTTAGGCTATCTGGATACACTCTGTCCATAAAATGGAGGAAAATCGCCTGTTCCTGGTCGTTTCACCAGGCGCTGGCCGCTTCTTTCGAGAGCGAAATGGAAAGAAGAAAGACCCTGCAAAAAGACATCATATGTCCTTAGTCTAAACACTGTTTGTAGGAGATTGAGACGTGAGGAAGCCTGTATTTCGTGGGACAAAGCCTCTGGCGTTGACCGGGGTTCTACTGGCCCTGTCCACGATTCTTTTAGCTGCGTGTGGGGGATCTCCCTCAACGCTGGACCCGGCGGGCCCGATCGCGGGAAGAGAGAGCAATGTCTTCTGGCTGTTGCTGATTATCGCGGCAATCATTTTTGTCGGTGTTGAAGGCATGCTGATCTACTCTATTTTCCGCTTCCGTGAGCGCCCCGACTCTCCTCCAGCTCCACAGTGGCATGGAAATCTGAAGGTGGAAATTATCTGGACGGTGCTTCCGGCAATTCTGCTGGGTGTGATCCTGTTCATCACCATTCAGGGCCTGTTTGATGTTGCGAAGGAGCCAGAAGGAAAAACGGTTGAGGTAACGGCTTACGGTCATCAGTGGTGGTGGGAATTCTATTATCCCGATAGCAAGATCACAACTGCTGATTCGTTGGTTGTTCCTCCCAACACATGGGTCAAAGTCAAGCTCTTTTCGAATAATGTTATCCATAGTTTCTGGGTTCCCCAGTTAACCGGGAAAACGGACGTTGTGCCGGGACACGATAACGTGCGTACATTCAAAGCGGATAAGCCGGGACGTTATACCGGTATCTGTGCTGAATACTGCGGTGTGCAGCACGCGAATATGCGCTTTGATGTCGTTGTCACCGACAACTTCGACAAGTTCCAGACCTGGCAGCGAGAGCAGCAGGCAGCCGCCGCAAATCCCTCGAGCGATCTGCAAGCCAAAGGAAAGCAGCTCTATCTGGATCAGTGTACGACCTGCCACGGCATTGTAGGCGTTCTGGAGAATTATACTGGTAAGGAAGATCCTACCGTTCAATGTGTAAATCCAGAGAAGCAGAACGGGTGTCTGATTGGCCCCGACCTGACGCACTTTGGAAGCCGTAAGCTGATCGCTGGTGGTGTGCTTGAAAACAACGTAGACCAGTGTCAGCCGGGTGGTGATCTCTCGAATTGTAACCTGGCGAAGTGGCTGCAAGACCCCCAGAAAGTCAAACCGGGTAACGATATGGTCATTGGACAGTTGTCAAAGGATGACATTGCGGCTCTCGTTGCATATCTGGAGAGTCTGAAATAGGGTAACAGCCCGTGTCTACCTCTTACCACGAGGGTGAGAGGCTGGATTCTTGGAGGAATTTGTTCATGGCAGTTCGCACTGTTGGTGATGGAACTACCACTGTAGTTCGGGAAAAGCCTTTTAGCGAAACCTTTATAGGTGAGTGGCTAACAACAACCGATCATAAGAAGATCGGTCTGATGTATATGGTCACGGCCTTCTTCTTCTTCCTGGTGGGCGGCATGGAGGCTCTCCTGATCCGGGCACAGCTTGCGTTGCCGAATGGTCAGGTCCTCGACCCGGAAACCTTTAACCAGATGTTCACGATGCACGGCACAACGATGATCTTCCTGTTCGTGATGCCGATGATGTCGGGATTTGGTAACTACGTTGTGCCACTGATGATTGGCGCACGTGATATGGCGTTCCCACGCATGAACGCCTTTGGCTACTGGGTGCTGCTCTTTGGTGGCGTCTTTATTGAGCTTAGCTTCCTGTTCCACTCCGCTCCTAACGGTGGCTGGTTCATGTATGCTCCGCTTAGCCTGACCAAAGACGCCTGTGGTGTACATGCTTATAAATGTACGCCGGGCATGAATGCCGACTTCTGGATTCTCGGCACAACCATGCTTGGTATCTCTTCTATCACCGGTTCTTTGAACTTTGTGGTCACCATGCTGAAGATGCGCGCTCCGGGCATGAGCATTAACCGTATGCCGCTCTTCTGCTGGATGATTCTGGTGATGTCCTTCCTGCTGCTGTTCGCGCTGCCCAGCCTGACCGCTGCAAGCGCTCTGCTGCTGCTGGACCGCCATTTCGGCACTCATTTCTATGGCTTTGCGTATGGTGGTGATCCGGTCCTCTGGCAACACCTGTTCTGGTCCTTTGGTCACCCCGAAGTGTATATTCTGATCCTGCCTGCCTTCGGTATGGTCTCGGAGATTCTGCCGGTCTTCTCGCGCAAACCGATCTTCGGTTACACGTTTATCGCGTGGTCTGGTGTGGCGATTGGCTTCCTGAGCTTTACTGTGTGGGCGCACCATATGTTCGCGGTTGGTCTGCCGCCTATTGCACAGGCGTTCTTCGCTTCGAGCACATCGCTGATCGCGCTGCCAACTGCGGTGAAAATCTTTAACTGGCTGGCTACGATCTTTAAAGGAAATCTGCGCTTCAGGGCTCCGATGCTTTTCGCTCTGGGCTTTGTGGGCATGTTCCTGATCGGTGGTTTGAATGGTGCCGCTCTGGCGGTTGTGCCGTTCGACTATCAGGTGACTGACAGCTACTTCGTTGTTTCTCATATCCACTATGTGCTTTTCGGTGGTAGCGTTCTGGCGATCTTCGGTGGTATCTTCTACTGGTTCCCGAAGATGACCGGTCGCATGATGAACGAGAAGCTGGCTCAGCTTCAGTTCTGGGTGCTGATGATTGGTCTGAACCTGGCCTTCTTCCCCATGCACCTGCTTGGTCTGCTTGGTATGCCGCGCCGCGTGTATACCTATCCGGCAAACATGGGCTGGAATGAGCTGAACCTGCTCTCGACAATTGGCGCGTTCCTGGTCGGTGTGGGCGTGATGATCTTCCTCATCAACCTTGTTCACAGCTTGAAGAAGGGTGAGAAAGCGCCAAGCGATCCGTGGGATGCCTTTACTCTGGAATGGGATACGACTTCGCCACCGAAGAAGTATAACTTCCTGACTATTCCGATTGTGCGCAGCCGCCGCCCGTTCTATGATAAGAAGAACCCGGAGATTGCCGATTGGAAGTCCGTTATCCATTGATTGGATAGTAAGAGGTTTGAGGTTTTGCATACGATGACAAACCCTGGACAATCGGAGGATAAAGAAAAAGAGACCCGCCAGCAGCAGTCCTCTGAGGATGCTCGGGCGGAACAGAGCCCTGAGCAGACACCTGCTTCTTCCGCCTCACAGGAGGGGGGAGAGCAACAGGGCACTGGCAAGAAGCGCGTGAAGAAGGTCGTCCAGATTCGCGAGGAGGATATCAGCCCCCATTCGAGTCTCTGGCCCTTGTTGACAACGGCTGCTCTTTCCATTACGCTGGTGGGGTTTATCTTTAACCCGATTGTCTTTGGTATCGGTGTGGTTCTCCTGCTCGGGTGTATTCTTGGTTGGGTCAGGGAGGGCTCGAAGCAGCGAAAACAGCGCTGATGCTTTCGGGAGCGGGGAAGGGCTGGTCTCTTCCCTCTCCTGAGAAGACCACGAACGAAACTTTGTATAATCTGGTTAGGGAGTTCTAATCATGAGTGTTGTGCATGGTGGGCAGGTCGCGTCTATTGAGGAGCATCCTGAAGTAGGTCATGACGTTAACTGGTGGGGTATGATCTTCTTCATCGCCTCCGAGGCGCTGATCTTCGCCAACCTGATTGCCGCGTATCTCTACCTTGAGGTCCGTGGCTTGCAGCTCGGCGATCCTCAGTTCGTCTGGCTGGTCAATGGGGAACACTTGCCCTGGCAGAAACCGATTATCGCCACTGCTATTCTGCTTTTCAGTAGTTTCCCGGCAATTTGGGCTCGCAAGTCTATTCTTAAGGGGAATCGAAAGGGCCTGATTCTGGGCCTGATCGGAACCATTCTGTTGGGCGTTATCTTCCTGGGTTTCCAGGTCTTTGAATATTCAGAACTCTATAGTGAGGGCTTCACGATGCAGACGAAGGCGTTCGGTTCGGCCTTCTTTACGCTGACCGGCTTCCACGGTCTGCACGTGACGATCGGGGTGCTGTTCCTGCTGATCTGTCTGATCCGCTCTATTCGCGGTGACTTCACAGCGAAGAAGCACTTCGCGATCGAGGCGGCTGAAATGTACTGGCACTTTGTCGACATTGTCTGGGTTGTCGTCTTCAGTGTCGTCTATCTGCTGCCGCTCTTTATGATCCCTGCTGGTCATTAATCCCGGTTGAGTAGAAAACAGTGAGAAGAGAGCTCGGTTCCCTGCCGGGGGCCGGGTTCTCTTTTCCTCTTCAGTCAAGCTCTCTCTCTTTTTTTTGAATGAAGTAACGAAGAGGGAAGATATACCGTTTAAAATATGTTACAATGATGGAGTGTAGATTTTTATTGCTAGGGATGGATCTCTTCAATATTTTACGACGATGTAAAGGTATGTCGTTCCCTGGGAAGGACCTTTCTCGATGAAAGAGACAACACACAAGACCGGAACTTCAACGGCTATCTATAATACACGGGCATCAAAAACCAGGAAATGGAGGCCGATCCACTGTGCCGTCTGTGACCAGCGTATCTGGTTTGAGCCCATTCAAGTAACTGAGGCGGAAGAGGCTCCAGAGCCGCGCCAGTCATGGCTGTTGTGCAAACATTGCTATCGGGCTCTGCTTGAGGAAATGCGCCGCTCTCCGGTAAAGTCACCCCTGCGCTTGCGGGTGGCTATGGGGATTGTTGCCGCGGAACGATGGCCGAAAGCCTATCCCACCGAGCTACAGGCCTACCTCAGCGATAGGCGCTGGTTCTTTTTTATCGCGGCAAGTTTTTTCCTTTTTATGATTCTCCATCTGGTTATTATCGTTTTGCTCCCTCTTCTTGCACACTGATGTTCTTTCCTCTGTGTGAGTTGTGCCAATATCCTGTCAAGTTTGACTTTTTTTGCTAAAATAGGTACAACTCAGTGAGATGAAACTGTGATTCCACGAACCGGAGTATTACTGCATGTCCAGCGAAAGTTGGTGGACGAGAGATTTCTATGCTGCAACGGGGCAGCTTTCTGATTACTCTATGATCCCGGCTGCTTTTACACGCGAATATCATGTTCTGGCTGAGGTCTGCTCAAGCATGACCAGCGGCTTTATGCTGCTTAATCAACAGCGAGTTATCTATTCAAATCCAAGTGCCTTACGGTTGTTGCAGATCAGCAAGCGTGATCTGGTTACGCCTCAAGACTTCAGTGTCCGTGACCACCTGCTTGCGCTGGCTGCCGATCCACGCCAGGCGCATTCCGAACTGGAAAATCTCTGGCAGCACCCTGAACAGGAATATAGTACTGATCTGGCGCTGGCTGATGCAGCGGCTCGCTGGTTACGAATTCGGAGTTTTCCGGTTCATGATAATCGTGGGATGCTGCTTGGTCGCGGGCTGCTTTTTGATGATATCACGCTGGAACGCTCGGCTGCCGAGGCGCAGGGCGAGACCTTAGCGCGTGCCGCCCATGAGCTAAAAACACCGCTGGCAATTATCAAGGGCTGCGCGACGACCCTGCTTGGCAGTTCGGCCCGTTGGGACCCTGCGATGCAGCGTGAGATGTTGCAGATGATCGATACACAGTCAGATCGCCTGTATGAAGTGCTGAATACGCTGTTGGATGTCTGGCGGTTGGACTCGGGAGCGCAGCCGCTCCGGCTGACACAGGTCAATCTGGCCGAGTTGCTGGATCAGTTCATTCGCCGCTGGCAGAAGCACTCTCCGAACCATCGCTTTGTGCTCAGTATCATGCCTGATGTCCCCATGCTGATGTGTGATCCGCTCCGTGTGGAACAGATTCTGACTCACCTGTTAAACAACGCAGTTGCGTATTCTCCTGCCGGTTCAGTGATCTCTGTTCGTCTGGAAATTAACGAGGTGGAGGCACGTATTGGCATTCTGGATGAGGGCATTGGCATTGCTCAGGAGCATCTTGACCGTATCTTTGATCGCTTCTACCATGTTCCTCATGGGGATGAGCAGTCAAGCGGGAGCGGGCTTGGTTTAGCGGCGGCTCGCGCGGCTGTACAGGCTCATGGAGGGAGAATCTGGGCCGAATCGCCGGGACCGGGAGAGGGTGCAAGCTTCTATTTTACGTTGCCATTCGCGCCAAAGATTACCGTTTCCGCGCAACAGACGGCGCCATTGCCCGCGCTTCAGGACACCGCACCGTTAACGCTGGGAACATCGCGTACCGCTCCTCTGCGCCAGGACCGCCGCGTCCACGTGCTGCTTGCCGAGAGCGATCAGCGTTTGACACGCTATCTTCGTGCGAACCTGGAAGAGCAGCAATATCGTGTCCATACGGTCAATCATGGCATCCAGTTCTTGCGCCACCTTGATCTTGACGAGCCTGATATTATTCTGCTCTCCTCTCGGCTGGCCGATATGAGCGGCGTTGAATTGTTGCAGCGGCTGCGCGAGTTTTCGCAGATCCCGATCATCATGCTCTGCGACGATGATAGTGACGAAGATGAACGGGTCTATCTATTCGATCTGGGCTGTGACGATGTGGTGATGAAACCCTTTGGTATGAAGGAGCTGCTGGCCCGGGTGCGAGCCATTTTGCGGCGGCGCGCGGCGGGCGAGGAAAAGCCTGCTCGCTCGCCCATCTTCCGCACAGGAGAGCTGGAAATTGACCACGCACAGCATCAAGTGACAGTGGGTGGCAAGCCGGTTCAGTTGAGCCGCACTGAATATAATCTGCTGAACGTGCTGGCGCAGAATGCCGGGCGCGTTGTGACACATGAGCTCTTGCTTGAGAAGGTCTGGGGACCAGAATACAACCGCGATGTCGACTTCATCTGGGTCTATATCAGTCGGTTGCGGCGCAAGATTGAGGCTGATTCTCGTCGTCCCAGATATATCGTCACGGTTCCTGACGTCGGGTATAAGCTGATGAAGCTTTAAGCGTTCTGCTTGGCGATAGTTGAAATTGCTCTGTTTTTGGCCCTCAACTGGTGCTGCTGAAGAGTACCGGCTTGTGGTGCCAGACTGTTATATCAGGTAAACACCTGATATTGCAGGCGTTTTTATTCAGGTTCCTGTAAGGTGTTTACCCTATTTTGTTAAGTTGATGTCTATGTGGTTTGGCTATCCTCTATAGTGGTAGTACGCTTGGTCGTCTTGATTTTACTCGCTACCTGGAGGAGCTTCCATGAGTCAGACACAGGGGGAAAAACCCAACGTCCTCTTGATTGAACCTGATGTCGCGATGGGCAGACTGATCGCGCTTGGATTGCAGCATCAGGGCTATCATGTTATCACTGTCTCTTCTCCCGCTGCTGTTTCCCTGGCAGTTGCCCGGACCGTTGATCTGCTGATTCTTGATGTTGACGGTGGAATTCGGACCGATAGTTCGGCGCTGGAATCTATTTACAGTCATCCCCGCTTTGCAGATTTACCCCTTGTGGTCCTTTCCTGGGATGATTCGATTGTGCAACAGGCTCCTATCTCGGTGCCTGCGCTTCCCGCTGCCGGTGCGGCCGAGATACAGCCCATTTACCTCCCTAAGCCATTTGATGCGCGTGTCCTGCATGAGGCGATCGGGCAGTTGTTGCTGTCACAGGCCGCCCGCAGCCCGGAAACGGAAGAGCGTGCCGAAGAACTGCTCCTGGCTGCCTATCCAACACATTCTACACCGAGCATCTGGCCGGTGGTGACCGCTGCGGGCCTGTTTCTGGTCGTTGTAGGTATGCTGGCGCAGTATCTGGTCGCGTTGATCGGCGTGCTGATCGTGCTGGCGGCGCTCCTGCTCTGGCTCCTGGATGTAAAGCCCGCGCCCCGCATTGCAGAGGCGCTATGACGCTCGGGTAGCAAGAAAGCATCAAGACAGATCATCTCCTCTGGTTTGCTGGCTGCGAGAGGTCGGCAAGCCGCTGTTTCATTCTCCCGTTCGGGTTGCTGTAACCTTTATCTCCCTCCCTTCGTGTCATTTCGAGGATGAATAGTAAGAGCAAGATCATTCTCGAAACTCTTCCAGAGTGCCAGAAGGGAGGTTTCTTTTATGACTCACCATAAAATTGATGGTATGCGTGTTGCAGTGCTTGTAGCTGACGATTTTGAGCAGGCGGAGTTTACAGAGCCAATCAAAGCATTAAAGCAGGCCGGGGCCTCGGTGGTTGTGGTTTCGCCACAAGCCGGGCAGGTCACCGGAATGAATCATGATGAAAAGGCAGATCGTTTCCCGGTTGATCTCCTGCTGGACAATGCCAATCCAGACGATTTTGATGCGGTAATGCTCCCCGGTGGCGCTCTTAACGCCGACTCCTTGCGCGTAAATCCGAAAGCACAGGAATTTGTGAGGAAGATTGATCAGTCGGGACGCCCGATCGCAGCGATTTGTCATGCACCCTGGCTCCTGGTTTCGGCGGGCTGTGTCAAGGGACGCACACTTACCAGCTACTACACCATTCAGGATGATATCAGGAACGCTGGTGGCAACTGGGTTGATAAGGAGATGGTACGCGATAAGAACTGGGTGACAAGTCGCAGTCCGAAAGATTTACCGGCCTTCAATTCCGCAATGGTGACGCTGTTCTGTGAGTCGAGGGAACAGGCAACACAGAAAACCCAGAATGTGATCTCGATGTAAGTACAGCCCCAGGAGGTAGATATGTCTTCTGAATCCAGAACCACAACAGATCATGCAGAAATTAAGAAGTGGGTTGAGGCCCGCGGTGGCCAGCCCGCAACGGTAAAAGGGACGACCTCAGGCGGGCAGGCTGGCGTGCTGCGTATTGATTTTCCGGGATATGGTACAGGTGACGAGAAGCTTGAGCCAATTAGCTGGGATGAGTTCTTCCAGAAGTTTGATGAGAATCAACTTGCCTTCCTCTATCAGGATACCACTTCTGGCGGACAGGAAAGCCGCTTCTGCAAGTTTGTGAGCCGAGCAACTGCTGAAGCGAAGGCACATGGCAAGAAGCGCTAAGCGTTATAGGATGAATTGTAGAATATGCCCTGGAGACACAAGTACAGCGGCACACCAGCGCGGGTTGCGCAGCTCTCTGAGGCAACCTGTATCTCTCCGAGGAAGACTTCCTGACAGCCAACACGTGGCCGGGCAGGAGGTCTTTCTTTCCCTCTTAGGCTCTCTCCTCGTCTGACTGTTTTATTCAGGTTTTTGTAAGGTCAGCTTCCCCTGTTGCAAGTTGCCTATCAGGCAAAAGCACCATAATCACACTGAGTTCTTCTTTGAAGAAAAGGCTTTTCTTTGCCTTCTGGCTGACTGTGCATGTGCCGATTGAGAAAGAAGGAGCCTTTTTCGTTAGCATGAGGCAAAAGGAGAACCTGTTTTTCAGGCGCTATCGCGGCTGCCCGTTGATATAGCAAGAAAGCCGCAAGGGAGTTTCGGGCTTCTGATGTGAGGAGTCTAGAGGTATCGTCAAAAGCATGGAAATACGAGAAAAACACGTAACGACTCGGGACGAATTACAGCAAGAGAATACCGCGGAGCCTATCAATAAGCCTGCTGCATTGCAACAGCGTTCACGCAAGCGCAATATTCTGGTCTTCTCTATTGTGACTGCCGTGAATATCGGGTTGATCATTTTGCTGGCGACACAGCTTTTTACTCCAGCGACCAAATCGCCTGCTGCTGATGGACAGGGGACAATACCCAGCCCGCTGATCGGCAAAGCTGCCCCTGATTTTACCCTTCAATCTCTCGCTGACGGTAAGCAGCTACGCCTGTCCGATTTGAAGGGTAAAATGGTTATCTTGAATTTCTGGGGCTCCTGGTGTGCTCCCTGTCAGCAGGAAGCGCCTGCCCTGCAAAAAGCCTGGCAGGAACGGTTGCAGCAAAAAGGTGTGGTTTTGCTTGGCATTGATGTGTATGAAGATTCCAGTGCAGCGCATGCGTTTATCAAAAAATACGGTATTTCATATCAGAATGTGCAGGATACGCTCAATGGCAATGTCGGGCAGGATTACGGCATTCGGGGCTATCCCGAGACCTTCTTTATCTCTGCCGACGGCAAAGTGCTGGCACGATATGGCCCATTCACAGAAGAGACGCTTGATATTGCGCTGAAGAAATTCGGCCTGTGATGAGGGTTGAGGTGTTCTGTGCTGGCTCTTGAGCTTTGTATGCGTGTCGCACATGTACTCTCCGCTGCCCTCTGGGTCGGGGGCTGCGTGATGTATCAGTTCGTGATTATGCCTGCGTTGCGCAACGGTGGGCCCGCTCCAGGGGTGGCTGCACAGATCGCGTCCCTCTTTCACAAGATGACACAGATATGTGCGGGTGTCCTGCTGCTCAGTGGCGCGTATCTGATTTTTGATCGTCTGACGATGACAGCGCTTGGCTGGCCTTATTTCCTGGTTCTGGGTCTGAAGCTGGTTCTGGTTGCCGCGATGCTGCTTCTGGTGATCTATCTGGGTCAGAGCCAGGTTCGTCGACTGGCAAAACAAACAAGTCGCCTCTCGAAGAGGGCTCCGCAGTTGATGCTCGCTCTTGGAATAGGTGTATTTATACTGGGGGCGTTGTTGAATATTCTCTATATCGCAACGATTGCACCCCGCTGATGGAGGTTACAACGTGCCGTCTGCTATCGCGATTGAAGAAACAAAGTCGATCCCTCGGCGCTCCAGACGCTTTCCGGTTGGGCTCCTTATTGTGGGTCTTGCCATTCTTGGAGCGGTCATTTATCTTGTGTATGCCAATACTCAGGCGAGTGCTGCCTATTATTTAACCGTCAAGGAACTCCGACAGTGTACAAGCTGCAACACACGTTCCGTGCGTGTTTCCGGTAATGTACAGGCAGGATCGATTGTTAAAGATGAAAAGACGAACACGCTTCGATTTACTATCGTTGAGGGCGGACAGACGTTGCAGGTTGTGTATAGCGGTGTTGTCCCCGATATCTTTAAGGACGGAGTACAGGTCGTTGTTGAGGGACATTATACCGGAAGCGACCCTTTTCAGGCACAGACCTTGCTGGCAAAATGCCCATCAAAATTTCAAACTGGCACTCCAACGCCGTAGCCCTGTAGTGAAGTAGCACTTCTTCTTCGAGGATCGCTGTGTATTTTTCTGAACTTGGCTTTATATCGCTGATTCTGGCGGCACTCTTTGCCGTGCTGACACTGGTTCTGGCTGTGATTGGCGCATGGAAGAAACGGTCACAGTATACCAGTAGTGCGCGTCATGGTGCGCTGGTTGTAGCAGCGTTTCTGGTGCTGGCAACTGCGGCGCTGGTGATCTCTTTTATTACGCATGACTTTGGTGTTCGGTATGTGACAGAGCATTCCAGCCGAAGTATGCCCTGGTATTATGTCTGGGCAGCGCTCTACGGTGGGCAAGAGGGATCATTACTGTTCTGGTCTTTCTCGCTTGGTCTTTTTACCTCTCTCTTCGTTCTGACTTACAAGCGTGCGCCTGCCGTGCTGGTTCCCTATGTAATCGCAACACTGATGGGCATTCAACTTTTCCTGGTCCTGATGTTGTTGACGGTCTCTAACCCGTTTGTACGGCTGACTGCCATCCCGGCTGATGGTGTGGGGTTGAATCCGCTGTTGCTGGACCCTGGCATGTTGTTGCATCCTCCCTTGCTGTTGCTTGGATTCATGAGCTTCTCCCTGCCTTACGCCTTTGCTGTTGCCGCGATGATTTCCGGGCATCTCAATAGCGAGTGGTTGAGGGCTATTCGGCGCTGGACGCTGGCATCCTGGGCTATTCAGAGTGCGGGCTTGCTGGTCGGAGCCTGGTGGGCCTATCACGTGCTTGGTTGGGGAGGCTACTGGGGATGGGATCCGGTGGAGAACGCGGCCCTGTTACCCTGGCTGACCTCTTCGGCTTTTCTTCACTCCACGATGGTGCAGGAGCGTCGGGGAATGCTGAAGGTCTGGAACTTATTCCTTGTTATTGCCTCCTTTGCGCTGACCATCTTTGGTACATTTGAGGTTCGCAGCGGGCTGATTAGTTCGGTGCATTCGTTTGCGTATTCAGATATTGGTGGCTTTTTCCTGGTCTTTCTGGCTGTCGTGATTGTCTTTTCAACCGGACTCTTTCTTTTCCGTCTTCCCAGATTGCGCCCAGATCAGGAATTTGACTCGATCGTCTCGCGTGAAGGGGTGTTTCTGCTCAATAACTTTTTGCTGCTTGGCATTACCTTTGCCACGCTCTGGGGTATGCTGTTCCCGCTGCTCTCCTCTGCTCTAAACAAGCAGATGATGACTGTGGGACCTCCATTTTACAATGGAGTGAACGGGCCGCTGTTCGCTTTGCTGATCCTGGCGATGGGTGTGGGGCCACTGCTGGCCTGGCGTCGTACCTCAACATCGGTGATCTGGCGTAATATCGGTGTACCGCTTGTGCTGGCGGCGCTCTGCGCGATCATCCTGCCCCTGTGTGGTATTACCAACGTGCTGGCAAATATTGCCTTCTCGATCTGTGCATTTACCGGGGCTGCGATCCTCTATGAACTCTGGCGCGGTGCGCGTGTTCGTCACAAGCATGGAGAGTCTTACCCGGTCGCAGTGTTTATGCTCTTCAAGCGCTATCGGCAGCGTTACGGAGGATATATTGTTCATCTGGGGCTGGTCTTTCTGGCGATCGGGGTGATTGCCTCTCAGTTCTTCCAGATACAGCATGATGTGACGCTGAAGGTCGGTCAACAAACCGAGATCGCTGGCTATCAGCTTGTCTTTCTGGGCAATCTCCAGCAGGAAGAGACCGGGAAAACAGTGGTGACGGCTCAGTTCCAGATCTGGCGCGATGGGAAGCTACTGAAGTATATTTATCCCGGACGCGAGGTCTACCATAAGATGGACCAGCCGGTCAGCAAGATTGAGATCACGACATTTGGCTTGAATGATCTGTATGTGTTTTTGAATGACTGGGATGGCCCGACAAAAGTTGGTGTGCGGCTCTTTATGAATCCGTTGGTCCCTCTTATCTGGTATGGTGGTGGTTTGATGCTACTTGGTGGGCTGCTCTGCTGGTGGCCTGCGGCGCAACAGGGGTCGCGTGTACGCTCGCAGCGCCGGATGAGTGTTCCCGAGAAGGATGAGAAGCAAAGCGCGGAGGTGGCTGTATGAAGCAGGTGAGTCGGCGTCAGGGGCGTGGCTGGTTGCTATTGACCGCTGGGGGGCTGGTGTTGATCGCGGCGGTCTGGTCCTTTCTCTGGTTTCGAGCGGCCTCAAACCAAACGCTGGATGAGCGTGTACAGGCCGTGTCATCGCAGATTAAATGTCCTGTTTGTCAGGGAGAGTCGATCGCGCAATCAACCACTGATCTGGCGCGGCAGATGCGGGCAACCGTTCGCGAGCAACTGGCTGCCGGAAAATCCGAGCAGGAAGTCCTGACGTATTTTCAGGAGCACTATGGCAGTGACATTGTCTGGGCACCCCAGTGGCAGGGCTTCTCGCTGCTTGCATGGCTGGTTCCGCTGGCCTTGCTGCTTGGTGGACTCGCGCTGGTGTTTGCGACCCTGCGTGATTGGCGGGCGGTGGCACGAGAGACAACAGGGGGTAATGAACAGCCGGTCAGCGAGGAGCTGGAACCGTATCGCTCCTTGCTAGAAGAGGAACTGGCGGAAGAGGATATCCTGTTTCGCTCGCCTGCACAAAGCAAAAAACAGGGGAAAGCCTCTGGAATGGAGGCGAAGTAGTATGGCAATTGTAATAGCGCTTGTTCTGGGCATTCTGGCCCTGGTATTTGTGCTCTATCCGTTGTTTCAGCGGACGGCTGCGCCCCAGGTGGCTGTCTCTTCGGAGCCAGAGCCTGTTGTGGAGCAAGATGAGGCAGCCCGAGCTGCGCTGCGTGAGGTTGAGCTTGATTATCAACTGGGAAATATTGTCGAGCCAGATTATCGTACGCTGCGTGAACGCTATATGCGCCGCGCCCTGACTGCCTTTAAGACACGATACGAGCGTGAAAAAGAGCTGGATGCATTGATCGAGGAACAGTTAGAGCAGATGAAAAAAATAGAAGCAAAGAGCAAGAAAGAGGTGGCAGATGATGAATAAGTGCTTGCTGAAAGGAAGCAGTTTTCTGATTCTGCTGCTGCTTGTTGGCGTGCTGGCCGCTCTGGCTCCGCTCTCTTCGGCGTTCGCCCAAACCACAGGGCGTATTTATGGGCAGTTGCTTGACGGTTCAAACAAGAACGCGCCGCTTGCCGGGCAGACAGTGACATTGCAGAAGGCGCAGAATGGCTCTTCGCAGGATGTGACGACCGCAATTACTGACCCCAACGGACGCTTCTCGTTCTCCGGGCTCGATACTGACAAAGCGATCAGCTATGCCGTCTATATCCGCTACCAGAACGCTCACTATTATACTGAGCCGGTCTCACTTGGCACGAAGCCGGAGCAACAGGTCAACCTCACTGTCTATGAGGCCAGTTCGGACGCGTCAAAAGTGGCGATTGTCCAGACGACGCTGCTGGTGAAGTCGGTGGATGAAAAGACGGGGATGGTGCGTGTCTCCGAGATTGTGGCCTTCAAAAATCTGAACACAAAAGCTTTTGTGGGCTCGCTTGATGCCTCAAAGGGCCGCCCCAACGCGCTTTTCTTCTCGCTGCCGCAGGGCGCAACGAATATCTCGCTGGTGAAGGGATTCGCTGGCTATCGTTCTATTCAGTCCGATCAGGGCTTCGCAACCGATGCGGCTGTGCTGCCGGGTGACAATGAGTTCTCGCTGTCGTATGATGTACCCTATACAGGCGACACACTGGACCTGACATATCATGCGATCTACCCAACGGTGCAGGTCTCCTTTATGGTGCCAACGGATCTCCATACAACGGCGGGTTCGCAGGATGTCGCCTCTGATGGCGTGGTAACGGTTGAAGAACATCCCTACAACGTCTTTAAGGCACAGGCACTGACGAAAGAGAAGTCGGTCAAGGTGCGCCTGGAAGGGCTGCCCGTCGTGAATACGCAGGCTCCGAGCACTGCTTCACAGAACGCGCAGGGAACTCAGCTAGACTCGTCAACGATCTGGCTTATCGTGATTATCGCGTTGATGCTGGTGATTATCCTGCTGACCTGGATTGTGTATCGCTCGCGGCGTGAGGCTGCCAGAAAGGCAACGCGTAACGCAGATAAAAAGGCCGCATCTCAGAAGCGGCAGGAGAAGCAGCCAGAAGATGATGAACGCGAGCAGGAATTACTGACCGCCTTGCTGAAACTCGACAGGGAATTTGAGAAAGGCAAGCTCAAAAAGAAGCAGTATGAGGAGCAACGAGCCCGGCTCAAGGCGCAGTTGCGTTCCTTGCTCGACAAAAAGACAGAGGGGGCACGGCGCTGATGAGCGCTCTTGTTGAAATACGAAGGTTGCGCAAGAGTTTTGGTCTGAAGCCAGTGCTGCGAGGCGTTGACCTGATGCTTGGTCCCGGGGAACGGCTGGCACTTTTGGGCGCGAATGGGGCGGGCAAAACCACGCTGCTACGGATCCTTGCTTGCCTGACACGCCCGGGCGGTGGCACGGTAACGGTTGCCGGGCTGGATAGCGTGCGTGATGCCCAACAGATTCGGCGGCTGGTTGGTTTTGTCGGGCATCAAGCCTATCTCTATGAGGAACTGACCGCGTTAGAGAACCTGACGTTCTTTGGACGGCTTTATGATGTCGCGCAGGCAGATGCCCGCGGACGGGCCCTGTTAGAGCGGCTCGGACTGGCTCGGCGTATGCACGACCGGGTCGCGACCTTCTCGCGTGGGATGATCCAGCGGGTGGCCTGGGCACGGGCCCTCTTACATGCTCCCCGGCTGCTCTTGCTTGATGAACCTGATACCGGGCTGGATCAGGAGGGACAGCAGTTGATTGATGTGCTGGTACAGGAGCATATTGAGCAGGGAGGTGGCGCAATCTTTACCACGCATCAACTTGAACGAGCGCTTCAGTTAAGCGAACGGATTGTCCTGTTGAAAGGCGGTAAGGTCGCCTTGCAGGATGCTACAGAGGCTATCTCGCTGGCCGATGTGCAGGAACAGCTACGCGTCTGAGATGCGTGGAGTCAGGAAGCTATGAAGCAGTTTTTCTTACAGGTTTTTGCTATACTCTGGAAAGATATTCGCTGTGAACTCCGCAGTAAGCAAACGTGGTTCAGTATGGGCATGTTTGCGCTGCTGGTACTGGTCATTTTTAATTTTGTCTTTGATCTGCGCATTGATGATAAAGCAACGGTTGCTCCCGGGGTGCTCTGGGTCTCTTTTTTGTTCGCGAGCATACTTGGTTTAAGCCGCACGATGGCTATGGAGCAGGAACAAGGGTCGATGGATCGGCTGTTGCTGTGTCCGGTGGATCGGCGAGCGATTTTTCTGGCGAAGCTTCTCGGGAACCTGCTCTTTATCTTTGTGGTAGAGCTGGTGGCGTTACCCGTGTATATTGTCCTTTTCAACTTACATATTTTTGTGGGTGCACTGGTGCCGGTGGTTCTGCTTGGAACGGTTGGTATTGCGACCATTGGAACTATGTGTGCAGCGATGGCAGCCACAACCCGGGCGCGAGAGCTCCTGTTACCGCTGCTGGTATTTCCGCTGGTGGTGCCGGTCATGATCGGAGCTGTTCGGCTGACGGAAGCGCTAATTGCGCCGCTACCGAATGAGCCGCCCTGGCTTGGCCTGATAATTGCTTTTGATGTTATCTTCCTGGGCGTCTCGACGCTCGCGTTTCAGTTTATCATTGAGGACTAACTATGGCCTTAACGGATCATACACTCCCTGCCGAGCGCAAAGCCGCGCGGGTGGCAGGCCAGGAGAGGGATACAAAACTTCCCCTTGTTTCGCTGGTTCTTGCGGGACTCTCACTCATCGGGGGGCTGATCTCTGCCTGGATGATCTTTCTTTATGCGCCAACTGATGCGCTACAAAAAGATCCACAACGCATTTTCTATCTGCACCTTGCCTGCGCCTGGGTCGGGATGCTGGCCTTTGTGCTGTTGGCAGTGACCAGCATTGTTGCGTTAATTCGGCGCAATGAGCGTTGGGACTGGATTTCCCGGGCAAACGCTGAGGTAGGCGCTGTCTTCCTCACGATTGCTCTGGTGACTGGCTCGCTCTGGGGACGCCCGATCTGGGGCGCCTGGTGGGTCTGGGAGCCAAAGCTGACCGCCACCCTGATTATGTGGTTTATGTATATCGGCTATCTGATGCTGCGTAGCTATATGGGGCGAACGCTGGATAGCATGCGCGTCGGGGCGGTCATGGCGATTCTGGGCGCGATTGATGTGCCGATCATCTATCTGGCGGTGAACTGGTGGCGTGGGCAACATCCTACTCAGGTCAGTCAGCTTCCGCCGGAAATGCTGTTGACTATGCTGGTTGTACTGCTCACCTTTACGATCTTCTATGTGTTCCTGGTGATGCAGGTGTATCAGCTCCAGCGTCTGCAAACGCTGGCTCAGCGTCTACGCTTGCTGGTAATGCGCTAGTTGACGAGGTGAACCTGAAATGAACGGTTTTACATATATGATGCTGGCCTATGCATTGGGCTGGTTGATCCTGATGGCATATGTCGTTGTTATCGCTTTGCGGCTCCGCGGAGCGCGTACCGAGCTGGCGGCAGTTGAAGAACTGGTTCGTGAGCAGCAAGAACAGGAGGAATAAAGGCGAAATGGCAGTGAAAGAGAGCGGCGTACATAACGCGCCTGCGATTTCCTCAGGGAGAAAAGCCAGGGGTGGGCGCATTTTCGGGCTGGCGGTTGGTGACCTGCTGGTCTTCCTCATTATCGGGGCTATTGGCTTACAAATGCACCAGAAAGAGATCAACGCCGAGAATATGCTGCGTGTGACCTGGCCGCTGGCGGTGGCCTGGTTTGTGATCTCTCCATTCCTGGGCGTCTTTAGCCGCAAGACTGAGCGTCGCCCGGGCCAGATGGCGGCGCGTACCGGCATTGCCTGGCTACTGGCCTGTGCTGGGGCAATGGGACTGCGTCAGGTGTTTATCACGCCAGTTGAGGTCAGCTTCGCGATTGTGACGTTCCTGACCAATCTGGTTGGCCTTTATATCTGGCGCTTGCCTTTCTCCTGGGTTATTCGCTCTAAAGAAAAGAGCGCGGACTAAACAGAGAAGTGTTTTCAAGGGGCGCACCACGTGCCCCTTTTTTTTATATGTCCTGTATTGGCCATCGAACTAATTCGATTGCGCTCCGTATATCTAATGATTGTTTGATATAATAGGATGAATTAACGTTTTTGTATTTATGATTTTTGAAGTGGGGATAGCACGTTCTTCTTGAGAGGAGAGATATATGAGATCAAGGGGCGCTTTTTCCGGTCTTAGTGGGGCAGTCTTTATAATTGGCCTGATCCTTTGTGCGGTGTTTCATTTCTGGTGGCCGGGCATTCTCCTTGTGCTTGCCGCAACAAGTTTTTTGGGGTCGCTTGCAAGCGGAAACCCGAGGGCAGTATGGGGAGGACTTATCGGAGTTGTCTGGCTTGTGGGCCTGGCTGTCTGTGCCCTGTTCAATTTCTGGTGGCCGGGCATTCTGATTATCATCGTGCTATCAGGTATTCTCGGTTCACAGCAAAAGGCTGTCAGCCAGACGATTGGAGAACGCTTTTACGGTCAGCCAACCTACCAGCGGCCTCCTGAACAGCAGGAGCCATATTACCAGCCGTCGTCCTATGAGCAGGGCTATCAGGCACCCAGAACCCAGAACGAGACCTATACTGAGGGCGGGAAGATTTATGAATATCCATCCTCATCACAGTCTCAGAGTGATTATGCACGCTATGAGCAGCCACAGGCTCAGTATCCACAGGAGATGCCGCCTCAAGGTCACTAATAACCAGAAGTAGAGAAGGAGCAAACGAGTTGTGAGCAACCAGGAAGCAATGTTCTATCCACAGGAGACATCTCGCCGACAGGAAGGCATGGGTGAACAACGGCAGATTGATCCGCGTGAGGAAGCTGCCTATGCCGAAGGTTATGGAGTGCCCGGTGCAGAGAACATCGGGGAGAAAATTCATCCCGTTGAGGAGCAACGAAGGAGTCAGCAGCCACCACGCCAGCGCCGCAAACATGGCTGGTGGATCGTCTTGCTTCTGGTTGTTTTACTGTTCTCTGCCCTGGCCGGAGGAAAAGCGTTTTTCTCTCGGGTCAATGGGGTGGAGAATCGCGACTTTACGCTACAGGCAGGGCAGCAGGCGCCTCATCTGATTGTGAACAATGGCGCGGGAGATGTGCATGTGAAGGTGGGAAATACTGATAGCGTTCATATTCAAGCAACAAAGTATTCCTTCGGCCTGTTACCGACCGCGAATGCCACGGTGAACTATCAACAGAATGGCAACACCATTGAAGTCACCTCTAATATTGATGGGGTGTCTTTTCTGAATGGAGCTGACGTTGACCTTGAAATCACGGTTCCCGCAGTAGCAGATGTGAATATTGTGACGTACGGCGGTGACATTGATCTCAGTAACGTGAATGGCAAGCTTGATCTCAAAACGATGGGGGGCGATGTCAGCCTGTCGAACTCGAGGCTCTCAGGAGCCTCCCAGATCCACACCTCGGGCGGTGATATTACCCTGACGCAAACCAATGGTGTCTTACAGGTGGAGACCAATGGTGGAACGATCCGGGCAGAGAATGTGGCATTATCCGGCAATAGTAGCGTTCGATCGAGTGGCGGTGATATCTCCTTCAAAGACAGTCTCTTCCAGGGGACCGTTGAAGTCAATACCAGCGGCGGTGATATTGATTTTCAGGGAACACTGGCTGTGAATGGGGATTACACCTTCCATACCAGCGGTGGTAAAGTCACGCTCAACCTGCCTGAGAACTCGGCCTTTGCGGCCCAGTTGGAGACCACCGGTGGCGAGGTGAACAATGAGTTTGGTAGTAACGTTGTGGGTACTGGACCCAAAGCAACGATCAAAGCATCTTCGAGCGGCGGAGATATCAACGTCAGAAAAGGTCGCTAGCAGGCAAAGCCCGGTACAACATTTCTGTACCGGGCTCACTTTTTAGAGGTGGGAAGCAGGAGCGGGAAGCGGGTCGCAGGTATAAGTTGGCTTACCGGGCTCCATCAGCCGTTTCTTCAAGCGAGCGTTGATGTTGCTGACCTCGCTCTTGATAGTGCTGTGCACTTGCCGCGATCTGCTGCTTTTCTGTCTCCTGAAGCTCTCGCACTGCCTTCGCGGGAAGCCCAAGTGCCAGGACTCCGCCGGGGATCTGCTTGCGTTCGCCAATAAGTGCACCCGCACCGATGATAGTTTCCGTGCCGATTTCAGCATGTGAAAGCACTGTCGCATGCATGCCTACGAGAACCCGATTCTGAAGCGTCGCCCCGTGGACAATCGCGTTATGACCGATAGTACATTCATCACCAATGGTGAGCGGGGCATCAGGGTCAGTGTGCAGGGTACAATTATCCTGAATGTTTGTCCGTTTGCCAATCACAATAGGAGCGGTATCACCCCGAATCACCGCGTTATACCAGACACTTGAGCCTGCACCTATCGTCACGTCACCGATAATCATTGCTCCCGGAGCAATAAAGACATCATCCGCGATTCTGGGAGTGATCCCATTGAATGGTAAGATAGGCATACAAAGAGCCTCCCTTTTTCCAGACAAGCTTTAGTCGACAACGCGCTTGATTGCCCAGACGGTTTCATCAAGGCGCTGATGGTAGAGCTGGCTCCTGGGATCCAGGCTATTGATCATGACGCGCATATTGTTTCTTCCAGATGCGTGGATGAAATCCCTGTTATTGAGCGCCAGCGCAACATGTGTGATTGCTTTCGAGCCAAAGAAGATCAGATCGCCTTCCTGCATCTCCTCACGCGTGACAGTATGGGGAAGGGCGTCATGTTGCTGATCAGCGTCTCGGGGCAGGACGTACCCGGCCATGCGGTAACAAAGCTGTGTCAGGCCACTACAGTCGATTCCCTCAAAGCTGACGCCACCCCAGAGGTAGGGCACATCCAGAAAGCGGCGAGCTGTATCGGTGGCAGTTCTGACGGTCTCGCGCGGGTATTTCTCCTGTTCACGGCGGAGACTTACCGCTGTGCGCTCAACCCATGCGCTGTTCTCGCCGGGGAGTGCCACCTGAACGCGGCTGCTATGGGTGGTGTCGAGTAGTGGGAGGACTGTGGAGAGATAGAGTTTACATTGGATCTCGTCTCCGTCAGCCTCTGAATACGCAAAAGTATAGGGTTCGGTGACAACTGCGACCAGATCCAACGGTGTGCCGCAATGCTCACCGACTCTGGTAAATCCTTTAGAGATGGGCTCTGCCAGATGCTTGGTCTGAATCCACCCCTCATAGTCAGAGAGCGTGATATGGGTCCAATCTCCCTGACTCTCGCCAACCTCTGCTGGAACATTCATTAAAGCTTGCGTGACCTGCTCCGAACTTTTATCCGGGTCGCGTCGCACATCAGCGACACTGACAGCTACCACAAAAGTCGTCATGGTTTCTGCTCCTATCATTGGCCTGACGCTCAGAAGAAAGAATGAGGGACAGGCAATCACTCATCATTGCTTTGTCCCTCATTTTAATATATTTTTGTGCTTTTGTGCTTTTTAGCGCCGGATCGCATTGCTGAGAACAAACATCAAGTTTGCTGGTCGCTCTGCCATGCGCCGCATTAAGTAGGGATACCACTGTGAGCCATATGGCACATACACACGTACATTAAAGCCATCTCGCACCAGTTGCTCTTGTAGATCACGGCGGATGCCATAAAGCATCTGAAACTCGAATGACGAAGGACTGATGCCATAGTTACGGATAAAGCGCCGTGCCTCTTGCAAGATCGCCTCATCGTGGCTGGCGATGGCCGGGAAGTTCCCACGTGAAAGCAGCATTTTCATGATCTCGACATAGCTGGCATCGACATCTTGCTTGTTCTGATATGCAATGCTAGGTGGCTCTTTGTAGGCACCTTTCACAATCCGGGTGCGCACACCTTTCTCAATCAGGCGCTCGATGTCGGCCTTGCTTCGATAAAGGTATGACTGGATGACTGTTCCTACCTCTTCAAACTGTTCGCGCATCTTCAGTGTCAGTTCGATAGTGCGGTCGGTGTAGGCTGAGCCCTCCATATCAATCGCGACAAATAGATTGTACTCTCGGGCTTTTGTGAGGATTGCGGTGACGTTCTCTTCACAAAGGGAGGGGGAAATATCCAGGCCGAGGGCTGTCAGTTTGATTGAAATGTTTGCATTTATGCCGGTGCTTCGGATAATATCCAGGGCTGCGATATAGTTCCGGGTGGATTCTTTGGCTTCAGCTTCGGTGTAGACGTTCTCGCCAAGCAAATCAAGCGCGACCGAGCAGCCTTTTTGATTCAGGGCTCGTGTTGCTTGAACGGCGTCTTCGAGGGTCTCACCGGCCACGAAACGACGAGCCACGCCTTTTGCTACCGGGTTCTGAATAGCGAACTCTCGTAGCCTCTGATTCTGAGCAAGATACAACAATGTATCTTTGAGCATCTCTGTCCCCTTTCGACAGTAATAAAAAAATAAGGCAGATTCTATTTTTGAGCACACCAAAAAGAAATGCTGGGAGCTCTAGAACAATCAGGGAATCCCCGCAGGTTGGTTGGCACAAGACCGGGTGATTCGTAACCTAATCATAGCACATAGAAAGCAAGGAAGCACTGTGCCCGGTAGCTGCGCTCTGAGGGGGTATTATCTGCTCACACCATTGTGAGAGAGCATTTCCGAAAGACGCCTGTAAGGGCTGTATCTCTACCAGCGTAATACTTTTCGGACCAGCGAATCCCAGAGTGTATCCGGTAAGACGCGGCGCAGCGTCACAATTGCCAGTGCGCTTCGTGGGATAACATAGCGGGCCTTTGGTCTGGAGCTTTCCAGAATGCGAATCACGGTATCAGTAAAGACGCGAATGGGAAAGCCCTTTTTGCTGGAATCGAGGGCCATTTTTTCCATAAAGGTGAGTAGCGGCTTATAGGGCCCGTTTCTATGTTCATTGAGCCATTGAGAGCGTTGCATGCTGGTGTTCCAGATATTGGTAGGGCTGGATGCGGGCTCAATCAATGAGACGCGCACGCCAAAGGGAGCCAGCTCAAGGCGTAGACCGTCTCCTAGCGCCTCGATAGCATACTTGCTGACCGAGTAAGCGGAGGTAATCGGGCCGACAAAGAGCCCGGAAATACTGCTCACAAAAATAATCGTCCCTCGGGCGGCCTTGATCATTGGAAGCAGTGCCTGTGTGACTGCCAGATGGGCTGTAACATTCAGATCAAGTTGTGCATGAAAATCGTCGATAGGTAATAATTCGAGGGGGGCTGCATAGGCTGTGCCTGCATTATTCAATAAGGCATCGAGTGGCGGAATATCATCGGTGCCATGTGCTTGCTGAAGTGCTTCCTTCACCTGTTGTGCAAGTTGCTGTATTTGTTGCGCGTCGCTGATATCACAGAAAAGGGGTGTCAGGTTCTGCTGACAGCCATAACCCAGGGCTTCTTCAAGCAGGCTTTCTTTATCACTTTGTTTGCGGATAGTGGCGAAAACATGCCAACCCCGACGGGCCAGGGTGATAGCGGTTGCTCTGCCAAAACCACTAGAACACCCAGTTATCACTATTGTCTTCTTGCTCATATGCGTTTCCTATACGATGCCATAAACCGAGACGTTCAAGTTCGCAGCGGGCCTCAAAGCCAAAAAGGGCAGGATTCATGGTTCCACCATAGCGGAGTACGAGGCCGCGCAGCATTTCGATCTGCTCGGATTTTGCGGCCTTGTTGACCTCAAAAGGGATATGCTGTGCCAGACGCTCAACCGCCTGACGATGGTAATATGCTTCCTGGGACTCTTTCATTGGTAAGCTCTGATCCATTGATGCGGTTTTTCTACGTTTCCCGTGAAATGCTCTCTCAACAATGTATCATGTGGTCTGCACTCCCTGCAAGTGGATTGTCGTGTGCCGTAATGATACAGAATTATATGTAGAGAGCCGGAAAGAGGTGTAGCCATTTTGCCCTATGCTGGTCTCTATTACTTGATAAACGGCCCTTTCAATGTTAGTTTTGTTTATGGTTGTGAAGATTGTATTTTTTTTATGAGGTAGGCGAAGCTAATGTTCTGTCCAAACTGCAAAAACGTGCGCGATGCGAATGGCATGCCATGTCCCCATTGTGGGGCACCTTCGCCGTTATCGGGGGGAAATCAGGGCAATCAGTGGGGAATGGTCAGTCCGGTATCGGCCTCACCTGGAAACACGGCCTTTCCAGTCTCTCCTGTACAACAAAACGATGCATATCCCTGGGAACAAGTGCCGCAGCTCTCCTTTGGGGGATCGCCAGTAGGACCAGCCGCGGATCAGGATACAAGCGCCCAGTTTCCCCCACAGATGCAATTCCCGTCTCAAGATGCCTTTCCTCCGCCACAGATTCCCTTCTCTTCCCAGGAGAATTGGAGTGGCATACAGGAGCAACAAGACTGGAACGCCGTACCTCAAGGGCAGGATGGACAGGTGCCTGTGTCGTTGCTGCCAGTCCCTGCGCAAGATCAGATGCAGCCCGCCGGGAGTACATCCACGTTGATGATGCCAATGCAGCGGGTCGAGGAGATGCTTCCTGCGCTGCCTGAACAGGAAGGCTCGGTCTATATCCCGCCGATGTATACCAAGCCGCGCCCGTTAATCCCGCGCTATCGCATTATTAGCGGTGTGTTGAGTGTGTTGATTGTGGCGCTTTTGTTGTGCGGAGGGGTGAGCTATTACGCGAAGGCAAGTGGGAAACTGGATGCGTTTCAGCGCTTTATCGGCATTTCGGCCCCGCCTGCGCTTCAACTCTCACCGACAGCAACCATTGGCAATCCCAAGCCAAAAGAGGCGGGTCCCGCCAAAGATGCGGTGACACTGGCGTTGCTGGCGGCAAAGGTGGACGAAAACGGAGAACCATTTTTCCCGAATACGGTCTTCTTGCCCAATACTGAGTTTTATCTGGTTGCCAATGTCGTGCAGCAGAAGAACCCATCTACGATATCCGTTAAAATATTTACGAATGGACAACCGTATAAAGAGTACGAGGAAGACATTCAGGCAAAGTCAAGTAAAAGTGACCTGACCAAGCTGAAATTGCCGCTCAAGTTTTTGACTCCGCTCGCTGGGCATATCGAAATATATTGGGAAGGAAAATTAGCCTGGAGAATTTATTTTGCGGTCAAGTGATGGCATAAAAGAAGAAAACCCGCCTCTTTCACTCTACAAGGAAAGGGGCGGGTTTTTTGTCACCAGTTCGATACGCAAATAGGCTTATTTGCACTGTGTTTCTACCTGAACATCCCCGAAGACCTTCACCTGACAGGCAAGGCGCATATTGGGGTTCTTTTTGAGGTCTTTGCTCAGCCAGAACTTTTCCATGAAGGTGAGCTCGTTGGTGTTCTCTTTTGGCGATACTGCTACTCTGTCGGTACCACAGACGCCATTGCCGTGGCAGTTTGCCAGTTTGGTGATACCGCAATAAATGGGCACATCGTTTTCCAATGCAGGGTAGCGTACAGAATCGCCCGGCTCAACCTGTACCTGCACGTTCTCGCGCACATAGGTGATTGTTGGCACGAATCTCTCCTCCGTTTTGTTGGTTGCCAGTGGTTCAAAATAAAATGAGGAGGCGCATCAGCACCCGCCATTTCTGGTCAGAATATAGCACAGACACTCAGGAGCGTCAACCAAAGTGTGCAGGCCCGGAAGACGCCTGGGAAGCCACTTGTTTCTTTTTCGTTGCGAAACTGTGTGGCGCCCGATGAACAGCGAGCCCCTGCCTTTTGATGCAATGGGATCCGCTGGACGAGCAAGCCTATGAAGATGTCGAAGGCGTTGTTGTACTGGTTGGAAGTGGTTGAGGCTGCTTTGACGATTCTTCCAGGGTCTTGCTGCTCTGGGTTCCCTGAGCCGGTGTTGGTTCTGGGTTGACGATCATGGTTAGCGTGACTGTTTGCTTCATGGCAGGATCCTCAGTATTCTGAAGAACCAGGGTTGCCGTGTAGGTTCCAGGCTTTGCTGGTGACACATGAGAACTGACGGTGATCGTGACACTTTTCCCTGCGGGCAGGCTTCCTTCGGCGGTATCAATGCTGAATAGATACGCGCCCGTTCCCTCAAGTGTGCTCTGCCAGTGAAGTGGGCTTGCGCCACTGTTCGTCAGTGTGATGCTTTGTGCGTCCGCGTTGCTTCCTTCCTGTGTGATAAAGCGCAGGTTTCCAGGCTGGACGGTCAGCTCCGGTGTGGCCGGACGAGTGATATTGAGCGTCACAGTGAGCTGTTTTGTCTGTTCGGCACTTTGGAGCGTGATGACTCCCTGATAGGTTCCGGCTGCGAGCGAGCTAACGTTGGCATGCACCATAATGGTGGCTTGCTCATCAGCGCTCAGTGAGCCCTGGGCAGGTTCAAGCGAGAGCCAGTCCGCGCCGTCCTCGGTGCTTGCTGTTCCCTGCCATTGAATATGTTCGTCTCCGCTGTTCTGAAGGGTGAAGGATGCTCCTGTTGTCTGTTGTCCGGCTGTTGTGCTGAGGGTGAGCGATGGCGGTGAAACGACCAGGTTTCCGGCTGCAATGACGGAGAGATTGACGGCAACCGCAGTCCCGTTTGTGAATTGGATGGTACCCTGATAAGAGCCGATAGGAAGCTGTGTGGCCTGAACCTGTACCTCAAGCTGGATAGAACTGTTCGCGGTAACCTGTCCTTCAGGCGGTGAGATGTTGAGCCAGTCGTTCCCATCTCCTGTTTTTGCCTTTGCTGACCAGTGGATAGCATTTGTGCCGGCGTTTCGCAGTGTCAGGCGCTGTGTTGAGCTGGTGGCCGTTGTGGTCACGACGAAGGAGAGCACAGAGGGCGAGACGTTGAGCTCCTCTTTCTGGGCTTGTTCGACTTTCAGCGTCACTTTGACCACCTCCTCGGTGTCACCCTCTTTTTGGCGGAAGGTGAGCTGTCCCGAGTAGGTTCCCGGAGCAAGGCCGCCTCGGTTCACCGTCACTTGAACGGCGCTTCGCCCTGAGAAGCTCCCGCTATTTGGCGAGATACTGAGCCAGCTTTGATCGCTGTTTGCTTGCCAGTGTACCGAGCCTCCTCCGTTGTTGCTCAGAGTGAGAGTTTGGCTTTCGGTTGGTGTGGTTGGATGGGCTGTAAAATTCAGCGTTTCGGTGGTCAGTTGCAGATGTGGTTCTCCCTGAGCAGCGGCCAGAATGGTGATCTGGACGTTTGCTGCGGTTCGCAGGGTGTAGTCGGTGGCATGAATACTATGTGAGCCCACTTTCCAGTGCTCAGGCACCTGAATCTGTACGGTAAAGTTGCCCTGCTTGTCGGTTCTGGCACGCAGATCATGCCCGTTACTGGCAAGGATTTTCTGATTTGCGTCATAGGTAAAATCAATCCAGTGCTCTGGCCCAAATCCTCGACCTGTAAGGGTGAAAAGATCATGAATGCGCAACTGATCGGGTACGGCTGTAAGTGACTGCTGGCTTGCGGTAGTGGATGGGCGACCGATCGGAAGAAAAAGCAGTAACGTTGCAGTGATGATGAGAAGCAAGCAAAGGCCGGCTATCAGGAGAAACACGATGTTGCGACGCCTCCTCTGGTGAGGACGTGGAACAACGCGAACCGTGTCCTGAGGGCGGGCAGCATATTGTATACGCTGTGGGGCCGGAGGCAGATTGATTGTTTCTGGCTCTGCCTGAGGCGCCGATTTTTCTGGTATATAGGCTTTTATGAGTCCTGATTGATATGGATGATCTTCAGGATGGAGTCCCGAATAATGACCGGCTCTTCGTGTTGATGGCGGCGGTATTGAAGGGCGATTGACGGAATGGCTGTGTTTTCGCATACCTGTGTATCCATATTTGCTTATCTGACCTGTGGTGCGCAATGCCTGAAGGTGAAGCTTGCGCAACCCTTCCTGTGCTTCTCGGTTTCAGGCTTCCAGTGAAATAAACGCCGTTCGCCCCTTCCACTCAAATGGTCTGCACCGGCCTTTGTTTCTTTTTGTGTATTGCTGTATGAAAATGTGTTATTGCTTATTCTATCATAGAGCTTGAGAATAGAGAACCCATAAGTCCTATAGTATCCTGAATTCGAGAGTTTTGTATCTGCGCTGTCATTACTCGTATTGACATATAGGCATGAACAGATATTATTAAAAGTACAAGCTGTTCCTGGAACTCTCTCTTTTTTAAGAAAACAGCACATGAAGGAAAGGTTCGTATGCTCTATACTGATCCCACAGGTGAAGAAAAGGGACTGGCGACCGAGGCAAATGCAGGGCGTACTGATGAGGTGCAAGCCACTCCTCAGAAACTGGACCGCAATCCAATTCCTCAGCGTCCTGGACGTAATGAAGGAGTCGCAAAGCCTGCAAGGTCTGTCCCTCAACGTCCGCAGGTATCGCAGCAGTCGAAGCAAGTGCAGGTGAATGTCTCTCTAACGCCTCCGGTGCAACAATCGGCGCAAGAGAGCAAAGCAGCCACGCCACAGCACGAAATCAAGCAACCATCTCACGAGTCGAGCGAAAAGGGGAAGCAGCCCGAAGCGGAACAGAAGGCTGACAGGCAGAAACCCGCTCCTCCTGAGCGGAAGCCGATTCCCAGGGTAAGCGTGAGCACTCGCCAGCCGGTTGAGCCGCAATCGAAGTCGCCAGTCTCTCGCCCGCCGACACAGGAAGCGGAGAAGCGGTCGGTTGAGCCGCAATCGAAGCCGCCAGTCTCCCGCCCGCCGACACAGGAAGCGGAGAAGCGGTCGGTTGAGCCGCAATCGAAGTCGCCAGTCTCTCGCCCGCCGACACAGGAACCGGGAAAGCCTCCTATGCCGCCAGAGAGCCAGTCCAGACAGCCTGTCCATGAGGAACGCCAGCGACCTTCTTATCCACCAGAAGCGAGAGGGAACAGTCAGCCACAGATGCCCGCGTATGGCCCATCTCCGCAGCAGCCTGCATGGCAGGGATATGCGGCGACTTCGGTTCCTCGTCTACAGACGAAGGACAGGCGTTTTGCTCTCGGGTTGGTCTCGCTTGGCGTTATTCTGGTGGCATTTCTCGCTCTGATTCTCGCACTGGCTCTCGGAGTGCCTGCCACATGGTTCCTCGGATCTCTGTTTTTATTCGTATGTGCCTTTATTGTCATTGTGAATCTAACATATATCTATTCGTTTATTGGAAATAATCGCTAGGAAGCTGTAGAAGCAAAGAGAGTCGCCCTGTCCTGAGCGACTCTCTTTGCTGTCAGAGGAGGAAACAGGGTTTGTCTGCTTTAGCCAGAAGCCACGGCTTTCAAGCTGACCGATGATGTATCCCCGGAAACAGTGAGGTTCATGCTGACCGCATACCGTTTGTTATCCTGTGTGCCGTTTGCCGTCAGGGTATACGAGCCGTTAGCGACCCCGTTGAGAATGAAGTTCCCGTTGCTATCGGCGGTCGCATTGTAGTTCCCGCCATTACCGGAAAGGGTAACGGTCGCTCCTGCCAGTGGGCTGCTCTTGGTGCAATTGCCGTCCTGACAGGCTACAACAACTCCGCTGACGGTGCTCCCAACCACAGTTAACGTGACCGGAATACTCTGTCCACCCTGAACGGTCGCGCCTCCGTTCCCTGTAGCGCTAATCGTGATATTGCCCTTATAGCTCCCGGGGGCCAGACTGGTCGATTTGATGCCGATGGTGATACCACTGCCATTCCCGCTATCCTGCCCGCTATCGGTGACAGAGAGCCAGTCGCTATCGGATTTTGCGGTCCAGGTAATTGGATAGGCACAGGCTCCGGTTTCTCTGAGTGTGAGGATCTGTGCATCAACTGCCTGCCCTTGATGCTGCGTGAACGCGAACTCGGTCGCACTGAACTGTAGAGTACAGGGCTGAAGCACTGTAAGCGAGACCTGGAACGTTTGCGGGCTCCCCTTTGCCGTCTGTCGGTCCTGATCCTGTGCGGTGAGTGTCACCTGCGCAGTATAGTTGCCGGGCGTCAGGCCTGTGATGTCCGGTTGAACGTTGACACTCGCAGTGGTCCCCGTACCGTTCAGCGAGCTATCGGTGGAGGTGACCTTGAGCCAGGGTGCATCGCTGCTCACTGTGGCCTGCCACTGAAGGGGCCAGCTACAGTTTCCGGTCGCGGTGAAGGTAATCACGCGGCTGGCCGGGTTGGCAGAGCCCTGGATGGCGCTAAATGCAATAGTGCTCTGCGATGGCTGTGCCATAGAACAGGGCGGCGAGATTGTGAAATTAACTGTGATGGTTTGCGGATTCCCGCCTGCCTCTTTATCATGCGTATCTTTGCCGTGCAGCACGATCTGCCCGACATAGGTGCCGGGAGTGAGATCGCTCGGATCCACGCTCAGGAGAAGCTGCCCGGTCTGACCTGCCGGGATCGAGCCTTTGAGCGGTGAGGCACTGAGCCAGGATACCTGATTATCAACGCTGGCATCCCAGATTAAAGGACTCTTGCCCGTATTGGTAATCGTGACGGTCTGCCCCGGAGGCGCTGGCTGCCCCTGATTGACGGCGAAGTTCACATTGAGCGGTGATGCTCGCATAATGGGTGAATTGGGTGTCAGCACCGCTTGCACCCGCAAGCTGATTGCGATGGTCAGGGTGCTCTGTGGGGTGCGAATGATAATGCTGGAATAATAGGTTCCGGGTGAAAAGGTATTGGCTGTGATGCTGATTGCCGGGGTTGCCGGGTTAGCTGCATCTTTGATCTGTCCCTTTGCCGGTGCAATCGTGACCCAGTTGGTCGAGGCCGTCGCGTTCCAGTCAATCGCTTCCTGGCAGCTTCCTACAGGGCTCAACGTGATTGATTGGTTGCTTGGATTACCCTGTCCGGCGACTGTTACAAACGAGAGCTGACCGATCCCGGCTGTAATCCCACAACGTGGTTGGATGGTCAGAGCGATGCTAATGCTCTGCGGGCTGTTATAGGCGTTCTGGCCCTCATTAACGCTGAAGACAAGCGTGCTCAGGTATGTTCCCGGAACAAGATTCTTGCTATTAACGGTGACCGGAATATTTGCGCTCCCCTGTGGTGGAATCGTGCCGGAGGTTTGGTCCAGGCGAAGCCAATTATCATCCCGGTCGTGCAGTTCCTTGATAACATCGCTATGCAGGGTTTTAATAGAAATGATGCTGTTCAGTTTCCAGTACAACGGCTCTGTACCCGGGTTGCTGATTACCATCGTTTGGGGTTTGGGGTCGGCGTTACCATCGAACGCGTTATAGTCCATCACAACAGGTGTTGCCTGAAGGACCGCGCCTGGATTGGTGGGCAATGCCTGTACTTCCATGCTGACCGCAACCGTCTGCGGGAGGCCAACATTCGAGGTAAATTTCAGGGTACCCGTATACTTGCCCGGGGCAAGGTGAGCGCGTTGAACGCCGACCGCAATGACCTGAGAGCTGCTAAAACTTCCCTGGTTGGGCGTTGCCTGAAGCCAGGGTTGGTCACTACTGACCGTCCAGGTAATGTTACCATTGCCTCCGTTAGAGAGGGTCAGCATTTGAATGGTGTTCGCACCTTCATAGGCGAGGCCCATATCCAGCGTGCGCGTACTGAGCTGGAAAATGGCCGGTTGCGCCGAACCTTCGGCGATACGCAGGGCGGCGCTGGCTGTAAAGCGCGAGATAATATCTTCAGCCTGAATCGCATGGAGGCCGGGCTTCCAGCCTCGATCAATCGTGATTCTGGCTTCTGCTTTTCCGTCATCTCCTACTTTTACAACGGACTTTCCGGTATCGGTCTTGATGGGCTCATGCAGGTCGCGGCTTAAATACACGCGGGTCTGTGGCTTAAAGTTTTGTACCGAAATAGTAAGTTGTTGCCCGTATTCTGCCTTACTGGACGAAAGGGAGAGCACAGGAACGGAGGAGCCCGAGGCTGTCTCTTTCTTTGGCTGAAAATATGCGATGCCTACCAGAATGCCATCAATAAAGATAATCAGCATGGCAAGGAGCAGCAAACAGGTGAGTACAAGACGTACCCATTTTTTTTTCTTGCCCGTTTGGGGCTGTTGCGTCGCGGGTTTCCTGACGCCCGGAAGCTGGCGGGCCCGAAGTGGTCCTGTATATGCAATAAATTGAGATTTTTTCTGGCCGGGCGGTGGGTTTCCGGTCTGCTGTGGCGGCGCTTGCATCGCTGGATGGGAACCAGGAAACAGCGTTTTTTGCCCGAGGGATAGCGGTGGAAAGGCGTGCGGCGTTGGCTGCCCTCTACCGGGAGGAAGAGGGGTCGCGGCGTGTTCATCCAATGTTACCTCACCACCGGGCATCCGGGGCGGTTCCTCAACAACATCGCATGGTGTGGTCTGATACTCGGTTGTGAATGGCCCTGGTTGTGGAGGTAGGGGAACAGTAGGGACCGGGCGTGTCAGCCGTTCGGCAATATCTGTCCCCTCCTCTGCGGCATGCGTTGTCATATAGCAATCAAAACAGACGACGAAATGCTTGTAACAGGGATTGTTACAAAAGAGGCATTTTCCCATAACTTGTATTTCACCTACACTACGTGACCACTTCCCGCATAAATCTTAGTGAATGCAAGAAATACGGAGCAGATGTATTTCTTCATGCTGTCAATTCTATAATTTGTAACGGGTAATGGAGTCTTCCGTCACAAGGAAAGTAACTTGATAGTACTTGCAGAAGAAAAGGCTCAGGAGCGCTTGACAGTTCCCGAGCCTTTGCTATTGAAGATGTGCCTATTGGCGTAGCTGGGCCCCAAACTGGTCGTGAAGGGCCTGGATAATCTTGTCCTGAAGCTCGTTTGCTTCCGCATCTTTCAGCGTGCGGTCGCGTGACTGATACACCAGCGAGTAGGTCAGGTTCTTCTTGCCTGCGGGAATCGGATCGCCAGTATAGACATCGAAGAGTGAGACGCGCTGAAGTAGTTCGCCTCCGTTGCGCTCAATGACCCCCTGAAGCTCCTGCGCCAGTACCTGCTGATCCACGATAATCGCGAGGTCGCGAGTGAGCGCCTGCTGTCGCGAGAACGGCTGATAGACAATCCGCTCAGGCACTGCCTCGAAGAGCCGCTCTAGATCAATCTCACTGAGGTAGGCGCGGTGCGGCAGATCGTAGCGCTGCTGCACAACAGGGTGCACCTCGCCCAGGATGCCGGCAGGGCTAAAAATGGTTTCGCCATCGGGGCCTTTTCGGGGCAGCTCCAATAGTGCACAGCGACCGGGATGGAAGGTCGGATGCTGTGTCGGTGTGAACCGATACTCCGAGATGTGGAGCCCTTCGAGCAAGGTTTCGATCACGCCTTTCAGATCATAGAAGTCTGCCGGGCGCGACAGCTCATTGATCCAGGAGATGGCGGCGGGACCGCTCATAGCGATACTGACGCTTCGTCGTTCGTCTGGTTGCTCATTTGCTTGCTGAGCGGGCAGGTAGCGCCGTCCGATCTCGAAGAAGCGCAGACCTGCTTCGTTGCGCTTGCTATTCTCCTGCATGATCTCCATCAGGCTGCTCATCAGAGTGAGACGCAGACTATCAAGATCCTTGCTGAGCGGATTGACGATCACCACAGCGGGAAGGTCCTTCGGGTCAATGGCTACCAGAGCCTGTGTACTGGCGGCGTTCGAGGCCAGCTCACCGGCTGTGTTGCCAGTACCTGAGGGAGCCTGCAACAGGTAGCGGGCGGACTCCTTGTCGGCGGAAGCCAGCAGATTGAGCGTGCGGGCTCGGTTAGTCATCACATAGGTGATAGTCTCATTGAGGCCAGCACCGACTAGAAGCGAGCGTACCAGCTTTTCACGCTCGAACCACTGATCGGGGAGCGGCTCAGGAAGCCCACCTGTTGGCATCGAGGTTGGGATCTTATCATACCCGATATTGCGAATCACCTCCTCAACAAGATCGGCTTCCTCTTCAATATCCGGGCGATAGGTCGGGACTGTCACCGTCATGGTTTTGCCATCGTCGTGTGCTTCGACAGAGAATCCAAGCGCCTCAAGCGCATCGCAGGCCTCTTGCTGTGTTACCTGCATCGAGGTCAGCCACTCGATGTCGTGAATCGAGAACGGAAGTTTGCGCTGTTGAGGAGGCGCGGCATAGTGATCTACTGCGCCGGGGTGCACTGTGCCTCCTGCCAGTTGTGCCAGCAGGTAACAGGCGCGATTGGCGCCCAGGCGGGCCAGCTCCGGATCAAGGCCCTTTTCAAAGCGCCCTGACGACTCGGTGCGCAGCCCCAGGGTTGTCGACGTACGCCGCACGCTTCTTGCCTGGAAGTTCGCAGCTTCCAGCAGCACGGTTGAGGTATTGTCGTTGACTTCGCTCCGGGCCGCGCCCATCACGCCAGCAATGGCGGTCGGTCCAGTCGGGTCAGTAATCATCAGCATCTCGGGTGTGAGCTGGCGCTTCACATCGTCCAGGGTCGTCAGCGTCTCCCCCTCGTGAGCGGTCCGAACGATGATATGATGCTCCGGGACCAGATCGTAATCAAAGCCATGCAGAGGCTGACCAAGTTCCAGCATCACATAGTTCGTGATATCGACAACGTTGTTAATCGGGCGCATCCCAGCAGCCAGCAGGCGGCGGCCCATCCACGATGGAGATGGTCCGAGCTTCACATCACTGATCACGCGTGCTATATAGCGCTTGCAGAGCTCGTCATTCTCGACGGTCACTTTGACCATATCTGGAGTTGGCGTTCCCTGCTCCTGCACCTCCATTGGCGGCAGGCGAAGTGGCTGTCTGGTAAGTGCAGCAACCTCGCGGGCGATGCCGATAATTGAGGAGAGGTCGCCCCGGTGGGCCTTGATCGAGAACTCAAGCACGACCTCGCTCATCAGGTCGGCAAGTTTCACGCCGAGTGGCGTATCCGTGTCAAGAATGTAGATGCCGCTGTGGTCTGTGCCCAGGCCAAGTTCACGCGGAGAACAGAGCATGCCCTGTGAGACATAGCCCATCTTCTTCGTTTCCTGAATAACCAGGTCGCCTACGCGCGCTCCGGGCAGAGCCAGAGGCACCTTATCGCCGAGCTTGATATTTGGAGCGCCACAGATAACATTGAGCTCCTGTGTTCCGGTTGAGACCTTTGTATAGTTCAGGTGATCCGATTTTTCGACCTTCTCCAGATGGACAATCTGGGCAGTGATAACTTTATCGCCCCATTCTTTGCCGATGTATTCAATGGCTTCTACTTCGAGCCCGGCCATCGTCAGCTTTTGGGCCAGCTCTTCGGGAGTCATATCGAAGTCAACATACTCCCGGAGCCAACTAAGCGGTACTCTCATGCTGTCAAAAACTCCTTATATGGTTCACACCCTGTTGATGGGAATAATTCCTGTGTTGCGAGAAAAAGCAGTTTAGAATTGGCGCAAGAAGCGCAAATCATTGCTGGTGAAGAGGCGAATTTCGTTGATGCCATATTTTGCCAGGGCGATGCGCTCTACGCCCATGCCGAAGGCGAAGCCGCGATACTTCTTCGGGTCATAGCCAACTTCACGCAGCACTTTCGGGTGAACCATGCCACAACCGAGCAGCTCAACCCACCCGGTGTACTTGCAGACGCGGCAGCCCTTCCCGTTACATTCGCCACAGCTAATATCCATCTCGGCACTTGGCTCGGTGAACGGGAAGTAGCTTGCCCGAAAACGGACCTGACGCCCTTCTCCGTAGAGCTCACGGGCGAAGGTTTGAAGGCAGCCTTTGAGGGTTGCCATTGTGCATTGATCGTCGATCAGCAGGCCTTCAATCTGATGGAACTGGGCCTCATGGGTTGCATCAATGGCCTCGTTCCGGAAGACCTTGCCGGGCACAACGGCCCGAACCGGGGGCCGAGTCTGTTTCATCACACGGATCTGCATCGGTGAGGTCTGAGTGCGCAGCAGGAGTTCGCCGGGAACAATCCAGAAGGTGTCCTGCATATCGCGAGATGGGTGATCTGCCGGGATATTCAGCGCCTGGAAGTTGTAGTAGTCTGTCTCTACCTCGGGTCCTTGAACCACCTGGAAGCCCATCTTCATGAAGACGTCGGTCACTTCCTGGATCGTGCGTGTCAACGGGTGCATATGGCCAACAGGTAGATGTCGGCCTGGCATCGTGACATCAATGCGTTCTTTTTCCAGTGTCGCGAGCAGTTCTTTCTGGCGGATCTCTTCGCGTCTGGCTTTCAGATGGCTCTCCAGTTCGGACTTGACAGCATTCATCTTCTGCCCGACAGCGCGTCGCCCGTCTTTGGTCAATTTGGGCATGACGGCTGCAATATTTTTCAGTTCGCCACGGTTACGCCCCAGGTAGCGGATGTCCCATTCCTCCAGCTCTGCCATTGTCGTAACAGGCTCAAGCTCAGCAATGGCTTTTGTGCGTATTTGCTCAAGCTGGTCGAGCAACGCTTCGTTCTGGTCTATCATGCCTTCCTCCAAAAATCAAAAAACCGGACAACGTCTCAGGGACGAAGCCGGTAATGAAAACTCCGCGGTACCACCCATGTTGAAATTCGCGTATCCCGATACGGGAACGATCGCATACGAATTTCCGCTTGGAATGTCCGGTAACGGGGACTCCCGGAACTATCTACTTACTCCGCCCGCGGAGGTTCAATAGTCGGCTCAGGGGTGAACTTCAACGCTTTTTCCTGCGAAGAGGCTTTCAGTCGCTGACCTCTTCTCCCTGCGCAGATGTAGAATGCGTCTACTCTCCCCTTCTTCGCCTTTCACATGACATCTATGCTGTATCGGCTCATATGCGGTCCGATAGCTTTCTGACACATATATGGTAGCTTAACATGCTTAAATATAGTGTAGCAGATTTGCGTTAGAAAGTCTAGCTGAAAGCGAGTTTTAATATTGAAGCAAATCCTGTAGCTCCTTTTCGCTCTGCTTGCTAAGCGGAATCATGGTTTCCTGCGCGTCGTCGAGTAGCAGTGTATAACTGTTTCTGGTATACTGGATGACCGCTTTGATTCTTTGCAGATTGACCAGATAGGCACGGTGTGCCTTAAAGAAACCGCGTTTCTGGAGCCGTGCTTCCAGCTCTTGCAGAGTCAGGTTGGTGACTGCTTCATCACGCTCTGTTCGCAGTATGATTTTTCCATCGCGGCTGGTTGCGTAGAGAATTTCGGCTGGATCAAAAAGCATGATGCGATCCTCTTTTCTGCCCGGCACCTTATATGGAACCTCGCGCCGTGCTGGTTTCTCTTCGTCCGAGTGTGCCGCTTCTTTGGTCGAGGGCTGTTTCTCTCCGGTGTGGCGCACCTCAATAATCTTCCCGTCCTCGATTTCGGCAATATGAGTACAGAACCGACCGGACCATGAAAGATCTTCGCAGGTCAGGAGAATGGCTACTCCGTTTCGCGCTTGTTGTTCGAGTAAGCGTGCAAAAAGAGTTGTAGTATCCAGGTCAGCGCGTAAGATGGGGAGATCAAGCAGAATAACCTGTGGCTGTCCCATTAATGTACGGGCAAAGGCCAGCCGTCTCTGTGCTGAGGGTGAGAGTTTTGAGATAGGTGTATGGACCTGATCGCTCAGACCGACAAGTGAGAGTGCCTGATGTACACTGGTGGCTGGCAGGCCACGGATCTCGCGGTACAGATTGAGATTTGCCTGTGCCGAGAGGCGCTCATAGAGCAGGTCTTCCTCGAAAAGAACATTGATGTGTTTGCATATATTTGGCTTGAGATGAATATCTGTGCCGTTCAGGGTGATATGGCCACCGCTTGGCAGAAGGAGCCCCGCCAGAATTTTAATCAGCACAGTTTTCGCGCTTCCAGGAGGCCCAACCAGCGCCCATATCTCGCCCGCTTGAATGGTTAGCTCTTCTATAGAGAGAGCGCTGCGTCCCTCTATTTGTTTTTCGAGTCGGTGTATCTGTAGCATACAGTCCTCTGCACTCAAGAGATTTGCTTTATTGTAGCATAGAAAACAGAGCCGGAATAAGCCTTCTCTTTCTGGAAAGAAATACCTCTATTTTCTTCAGAAACCGGTATTGCTGGTTCGCTGTTGACCTCTTTCTCCGCTCCATTCAGCCATTTCTTTGTTTTTTTGAGCACTGAGAGGCTCCTGTTAGCCTGTTTTTTACTCCATTCAGCGGAAATATATAGCGCGGTCCTGTTAAGACCAGGTACAGTTGTCACAGGACGTTGGAGAGGGGAAAAAAGGAAAACGACAGACACTAGTGAAGGAGTGAAACGATGAGCGAATTGATGATAGAAGCTTTTGAATTGAGCAGAACTTTTGGGGCAAAGGAGGCGGTGAAAGGGATTAACTTTAGCGTGCGTCGTGGTGAGATTTTTGGCTTTCTGGGTCATAATGGTGCGGGCAAGACTACAACAATTCGGATGTTAACCGGACAGATTGATCCAACCGGAGGGCGGGCGCAAGTCGCTGGCTATGATGTGGTTCGGCAGAACAGGGAACTGAAGCAACATATCGGCGTTGTCTTTGAAGATCCTAATCTGTACGAGCGACTCTCTGCGCGCAGGAACCTTGAGTTCGCCTGTTGGCTGTATGATGTGCCGGTCAGCCGGGTTGATGAGGTTCTGGAACTGGTGAAGCTACGCGATCGGGCGAAAGAGCCTCTCCGTACCTTTTCAAACGGCATGCGGCAGCGCGTGATGATTGCTCGGGCCCTGCTCCATCGGCCAGAGGTGCTCTTTCTGGATGAGCCAAGCCGTGGCCTGGATCCGATTACGGCTCGTGATTTGCGGCGTACCATTGCCCGCTTGAGCCAGGAAGGGATGACGATTCTGTTGACGACACACATGATGGAGGAGGCTGACCAGCTCTGTCATCGAGTCGCCTTTATTGCGAATGGGCAACTGGTTGCCAATGATACGCCCCGTAATCTGAAGCTGCAACATGGTGAGCGTACAATGACGGTCACGCTGTCAGAAGCTGGCTCGCTGGTAGAGAAGCTCATTCATATGGATCAGCCTGCCGAGCAAGCCGTGCTGATGCAATGGATGGCGGAGGGGAAAGTGCTGGCGGTTCATTCAAATGAAGCGACGCTGGAAGATGTCTTTGTGAAGATCGCCGGAACTCGTCTGGCATAGTGCATATATTGATAGAAATCTGGATGTGGAGCAAAAAACATGAGAGCACGTGTTATTCTGGCTATTCTGCGAAAAGATCTGATTGATACTATTGCCAACAAAATGACATTGTTTGGTCTTCTTGCACCGATTTTTATGGTGATTCTGTTCGCTGTGTTTTCTGGCCTGTTAAGCAATGCTGATAAGCCAACACATATACTGGTGTACAATCCGTCGCAATCCGCTCTTGAACAGGTGATCAGCAAGACCTATGAGAAGACAAAAGTCACTAAGGTAGATACGGCTGAGGCGGTGCAGACGGCATTTGGACCAAATGGCAGCAAAAAAGAATCTGAATATGCTCTTGGCCTTATCATTCCAGAGGACTTTGATGCGCTATTACGGAAAGGCGCACATCCTGATCTCGGGCTCTACATCAATGGCAGCGAGATTCCGCAGGGAGCAGCCGCAAAGACCACATTGATGAGCGTGGTGAATAGCTACGCGTCCTCCCTGTCTAACCCGGTACCGGTGCGATTTTCCGTCGTCACGATCAATCCGCCAGATGCTCATCAGCTCTCACTGACTCAGCAGATGAATGGCTTTTATGGCGGAATCGCGCTGTTGATGTCGTTCTTAACGGGTATGACCATTGTGCCCAATCTACTGGTTGAGGAAAAGGAGAAAAAGACCCTGCGGATGCTGATGGTTTCTCCTGCGTCCTTTGCGGATATTCTTATTGCAAAGTTGTTGTTCGCGCTGATCTACCAGCTCATCATGACGGTTGTTGTTCTGATCGCAATGAAGGGCCTTTCCGGCAATATCCCGATGCTTGGCGTCTTCGTCGTGCTTGGGGCCTGTTTCTCGCTATCGATGGGTTTGCTGGCTGGCTGTATCTTTCAGACGGCAACCTCTCTAGGTGGCTTTACCGGAGTGATGACGATGCTGTTTCTCTTCCCTGCGATGCTGGCTTCAGATTTCATGTCCGTTCTTTTGCAGGGAAGCCCACTGACCTATGTTGCGCGGGCAGTTCCTACCTACTACCTGGCGGATGGCTTCTCACGAGCGGTACAGAATGCAGGCTGGAATGGTACTGTGCTTCTGGATATGGCTGTGATTGCTGCATGTGCGGTCGTGCTGCTGGTACTTGCCACTTTGATACTCAAGAGGCAAGCAAAAAGTGCGGCACAGTTCTAACTGCTTTAACAGGGAGTGTCTATCAAGTGCGCTCCCTGTTTGCTTTACGTGACAAGTGATTCTATGGTACAGTTTTAGCTGATCAGAGCATTCAGGAGAGGTTGATCTGGTGAATATTCGAGCTGTACTTGCGATTGCCCGCAAAGATCTTCTGGATAGTGTTGTCAATAAGTCTAGCGCCTTAACGCTTGTCTTGCCGTTGGTAATAGCGGCTTTTTTTGTGCTGGCTGCGAATCTAATAGGGACACGAAATGTTGCTGTTTTGCTCTATCAGAAGCATAGTGATGCGCGTATAGAGCAACTCTTTGGGGAGATATTCCCCGGTGTCAAAGTGACACAAGCGCTTTCTGCTACTGAGGTTTCGCAGCGTGTTGAGGACGAGAGCGAGCCATATACCGTCGGGATTGTGATTCCGGATGATCTTGAACAGCAGCTTCAAAAGGGCAAGGAGCCGCATGTACAGTTGTATCTCAGGGGAATCGAGTCAGAGAAGAGCACTCAGGCCGAGATTCAAGCCGTTTTGAGAAGGTATATTGCGGAGTTGCGGCATGATCAGCCTATCCATATAGAACTGATGGTGAAGCCCTCCTCAACCTTTCTTTCTGAAAGACCGTGGGATATATTGAAAAAGACCTTTGCGGTTGCTGGTTGTCTGGTCGCGAATCAATATTCGCTGTCGATAGCGGCTACTATATTTGTTGAGGAGAAAGAGAAAAAGATCCTGCGTCTGTTGTTGCTTGCACCTTCATCCTTTGCCACTGTGATTCAGGCGCGGGCTCTGGTTGCGTTTCTCTATCAGATGGCCGCCTCATTGATAGTGCTTGCCCTGTTGACGGGCTTCTCGGGCCTGGTTCCGATGCAGTTGCTCTTCATCGTGCTGTTCACGCTCTTTTCGCTTAGCCTCGGTTTTATCTGTGTCTGTGTGTGTCATACCGGGAGCGCCCTTGGTGGCGTTGCTGGTATCCTCTGGCTCCTAACCTTTTTCCCGGCATTTCTGGGCATTTTCCTGGGGATTGGCTGGTTCCCGGAGGGCTTTCTGATGAACCTGCTCAAGCTCTTCCCGACGTATTATTTTGCGGATGGACTGTATCTTGCTTTTATCAATGTGCATATGGTGAGCGCGATATGGGCAGATCTGCTGGTGTTCGGCATCTGGACAGTGGCCTCAATGGTGGTGGCATATTGGCTGCTGAGGCGTCAGGAGCGAGCTGCAATGGCAATCTAGCCTTCTTCATCTCTTTTCTTTTTGTTGGTTTTTTCTGAAAAGGGGGGTTGACGAGCTCAAAACATATCTGTTATAATAAAGCCGTCCGAAAGAATCGGGGTGTGGCGCAGCCCGGTAGCGCACTTCAATGGGGTTGAAGTGGTCGGAGGTTCAAATCCTCTCACCCCGACTAATCAAAAGGCGTAAGGCGTTTTCCTGAATCCGCTTTACGCCTTCTTTCATTGTAGCAGCTAAAACCCTGACTCAGCAGAAAACCTCAGATGAGAGCAAAACTGAGAGCAAAACTGCTTTATCCTTGCTTCTCGCTATCATTATCAGTATTGCCGAATACATCTTCCCATGTATCAACCACTGCCTGCTGCATTGACGGGAGTAGGTGACCGTATACGCCCAGGGTAACAGAAATGTCGCTATGCCCTAACAACTCCTGGATCACCTTCACATTCACTCCCATACATAACAAAATTGTTGCTGCACTATGCCTAAGGTCATGGAAGTGAATAGCAGGTAATCCGGCCTCTTTCAGAAGTTTTCTAAACTGCTCACCCATATGGTTAGGATGAAGATAACCGCCATGACGATTAGGAAATACCAGATCATTATCTTTCCATTCTTTTGTCAGACGTTTCATCTCTAACTGTTGAAACTGGTGCTGCTTTAACATCTTGAAAAGAAACGCGGGCAAGCTAACCCACCGTTTGCCTGCTGCTGTTTTTGGTTTGCCAACCACATAACCATATCCTGCGATATAATCAACTGAGTGCGATACTAACAACCGGCAACGCTCAAAATCAATATCTGACCAACGTAGCGCTAACAGCTCACCTCGACGCATACCAGTAACTACAGCCATAGCTAGCAAGACTTCCAGGCGATGACCACGCACATGTTTTACTAATATACGTGCCTGCTCCACTGAAAGAGGTACTGCTTCACGACTTACAATTGTGGGTGGATCAACTACCTCACATACGTTCCGTGACACCAATCCCCAACGTAAGGCATTCTTCAATGCCAGACGCAGAACTCCATGTATCTCATGAACGGTTTTTGATGAAAGACCATTGGCAAGCTGCTTTTGTAAAAAGTCTTGTACCTGCTCGGGGGTAAGTTTTTGTAACCAAACATTGCCGAGACCATCAACTATATACTTGATCTTCTTCTTGTAATTCACATAGGTACCAACGCGGACTTTACTCTTATGCACATTTTCTAGCCAGTCTACCAGATATTCCCCGAGCTTTCGTTGTGTTCCAGTGGCTAAGGTACCCTGCTCTAACTCTCTTAAAGCTTCATTCTTTTTCTTAACCGCATCTTGTTTCTTCTCAAAGTAAAACTTTTTCCGCTTACCAGGACTAATTGAGATAGCCGCAACCCAACGGTTACGGCTTGCATCAAAGTAAACTGAGCCTTCATTATGCCCACGACGCTTTTTTTCTGCCATGAAAACCCCCTAAACAAGCACTTGCTCATGTCCATTTAACCAAGCATTAAGGGCTTCAAACTTCACTCTTCTTACCCCTCTTACCTTGATCGAAGGCATACCTGCGCGATAAATGTAGTTGTAAACTGTTTGACGGCAAACACCAAGGTAGTTGGCTACTTCAGCAATAGACATTAAGCGCTGTTGAGCAGCTAAAACCTTCTCTTGCTTTTTCATGCGTACATCCCCTTATGCAGTAAAAGCTATATTACTATTTGAGCCTGTTCCACTGACATCAAAATTTGACTGGAAACACCCAAATCGCCGAAATTTGAGACTTCATCCGGATAAGAGTAGCATGTTTTTTATAATTAAAAAAGCTCTACACGCCTGTATCTACCGCGTAGAGCTTTAAACTTACACTAACTCTAATAAACTACTCTCGATATTCTTTTTCTTTCAAAAGTCTCTCTGCAACCTTAGATTGACGTAATTGATGTTCTGCTCTCTCCAAGTTTTCAAATGCTAAACGCATTGCGTTATTATCCATCATCTTCCAACACATTTCTGGATCATCCTCTAAAAGACAAAAATCATTTTCATGATCACAATCATCATGAACAGTGTAGTCCAACTCAAGTGGTATATATGGCAAAACCTCAAAACTATTATCTTTTGGATTGTGTCTCAGCTCACATGCAATCTTTTTCTCTCCATCAAGAATAGCGAGAAAGTAGGATGTTGGTCCTCCAACTCGTCTTTCAACATTCCAGATGGATGCAGTTGGATCAGAATAATTCTTCATTGTTTTCTCCTTTCAAGCTTCATGATAAAGCAACTGCTTCTTCGCGCGAACTTCCTGGAAGTCCACACCGTCATTTTCCCACTTCTGCATAACCTGTTGATACAGCTTATGAAAGATCACTGAAGCATCATCATCATCTGTTACACTGTCATCCCAAGCTGCATACGTGGTTATATAACCTGCAATTGCAGCTTCAGCTCGCTTCAAATTTGCCTCCCGTTTACGTTTTCGCTGTATCGCTGCAATATCATCACTCTTACGCCAATGTCGAGTAAAGGCTTCCTGAACAGCTATTTTCCACGGATCAGCAGTTTTCCATCGCCATTTATTGCGATCATTAACATTGGGTGCAACCATACGTAACCAACCTTCCGTACTACCTGGACTTCCGACGCAATAAGCCCAGATGGAAGGAACCTTGTTAAGCGCATCATAAATATCTCCTATGCGCGCTTCCTGGACTAACATTTCACGAAGAGCTTCACGTTCTACTCGACACTCAACACGCCACACTTTCTCTTCACCGTCCCAACCTCCATTTTTCCACAGATCATAAAACCAACGTTTCCCAGGAGAATGCAGCTCAATCTCTGCACACTTATCATAAATTGTTGCACTAATCGCGTTACCGTGCCTGCTAAAGCGAATAGTCTCAAGTTGATGTCCGTTGTACATTGCCTCATTCAACCGATTGATCTCACTTGTTTTTCTTGCCCGTGAAACAAACACTTTTCGATAGTTCTGAGACGACAACGGAAGCCCTACAACATCAGCAGCTAGGTGCAATTCTGAAGGCTGAAGATACAACATTTCTTGAAACATGAGAGTCAAAAACACTTCCGTTTCAGCAACCGCAATATCTGGACCAGCACGCCACAGATATTCACTAGAAAACCTCACTCTCGCTAATGAACCTGTATTCAAACGCGATCCAATCAACAAGTCAATATCGCCATTCTTCAACAAGTACATCCATGTCGCAGAACCTCTAGGGTACATTAAAAGCGTTTTTCCTTCATGCGTCCAGGCAGTTGGAACAGGCTCATTCTTGTTTAAAGCCTGCTGTTGCCATACTTGCAAAGCTTCAATAATCTCTCCCTTTATTTCTTGTGACTGTATCGGTTTACGATTTTCGTCCGCCTGTTTGACATTCACAATCACTGTATCCAGGCCAGCTAACAGTGAGGCCGCTCTACAAGCCATTTCTACACCTCTTCTTTGTAGGTCAAGGGGCGCGTGTTACTAGGACGCGCCCCTTCAATGGTTTTAACGCTTTCACGAAAACACAACACGAAGAGCCAAAGGCAATAACAGAAAAAAGGCAACAAAAGCAATTGATTGGAACCAGTCAGACATAATCTTCTCCTTGCTCTTCAAATAAATCTGAAATCTTCCTTCCATGTTGGCGAATATCACCTAACATGTTAGTATAGTGAGGTTTTCCTGTAAAACAATACAAATCCGTTGCAAGGACTTTCGAGGGAAGGGCAACTATATCAAGAGCTATCCAAGACTCCTCTTCCCATAAAGTAGGTTCTTTGACATTGTCAGGATCAATCACGGTGATTCTTCGTGAAGGAGGCGACTCAATAATGTGAGCAACACGCCATGAGGGAATCTGCCCGTCAACATAATCGCGTATATAAACACATGCTGGAACTAGATCTCCTACTTTTAACTTTGAAAGTACATCATAAATGGCAGTGGCTTCCGATAGGGGCTTTACTACTCTCATAGTTTTCTCCTGCAAAACAAAAAGAGCCTTCGCACGAGAAAGGCTCTTTCAGCTCCACACGTGAATATTTCTGTACTTCTTCGTGTTAAAACGGAAACTCCTCACTATTCCCATACAAAATGGTTTCCAACACTGCTCGAATCTCTTCAATAAGTTTTATCTCTCCTTTTGAAAGAGTACTTACATGTTGCAACCAACTAAGAACATCAAGCAATTTGGTTACGCAAAAGCCATTCTTTTGTTCAAAATTCTCGAAAGTAGTTTTCTCCGCATCTTGCTTGATTCTATCTAACACATCTCTTAGGCATTCAATCGAAAAATCGCGTTTCATTTTCTCTGTTCTTTTTACCTTCATACTTCCTCTCCTTTTGCTTTACTTTCAGTGAACCGCTTTACATAATTGTCGAATACTTCCAAAGCTTCCTGTTAACCAATTTTTTCGTGTTCGCTTTTTCTGGGTTCCCATTTCTTCGCCTCCAAAAGAAAACCCTTCTAGCTCACGCTGAGAAGGGCATACACGGATCGAACATCACTTGCGTTTGGTATCACTTAACCAATAACAGGTTAAACAAATCACTAATGCTTCCAGGAACACAACCACAACAGAGAGCACGATAGAATGTTCTGCAAGCCGAATAGCCAATGATCCTGTCGCGATCACATCTATCAGAACAGCGCAACTTCGGAAGGCCCGTAGATGTTCTCCTGATTTTGCTTGCTTGTGTTTTACACGCCAACACTCATAGCCTGTATATTTCAATTCCAGCTCTTTCTGAAAAAGGTACTCCTTAACTTGATCTAACACCGCTTCACTATGGCGAACATATCGTGCCAAGCAGGCTACAAGTAAGGGCAAAACTCCAACAATGTAAGCAATTGAACCCGACTGGACACTTGCCAAACCAAAGGCTCCAACAAGAGCAATAAGCAAAGACCATACCTGTAAGCGACCGTTTAGCTTGTCTCGCTTCTCGGACTGTGCTGCTTCATAGTCCATTTCTGCAAGCCGTTCCAATTTCATCATTTTCCCCTGCTATTGTTGGGATCGCTTCAACTTTACGCTGATACAAAACAATAGAAGAAACGCGAAGGCTCCAATTGCATATACAATGCCAAGTACATCTGTTGTAAAACTAAAGCTATACCAAGACATACCAGCGAAACCACAAGAGATAAGAAAGAGGACCAGATTCCTCATCATTTCCATTTCCTTTCTTCCTAAAGAACCACTTCAATGAACTTCTTTATGTTCCTGATGCTGACACGCCCAACCTCCAAAATCAGGCCGTCCTCCATGTTCCCAACAATACTCGTCATTCTCTTGAAAATCTGCCGTCATGTTGATCTGCTCTATACTCGAAGCAACTCCTTGCCAAAGCAAGACTAGATTGTTCGCTGCCTCAAGAGTCAAAACTTGATCATTCTCGGCATTTTCTTCACGCTTATTCTGCTCTTCACTATGATTAGTTGCGTTCATGATTGTATCCTTCCTGTATGCGTTTCCACATCTCTCTCGCACTTAGGCCATACCAGTGGCATAGAAAGTCAAACACGTTGCCTCCTTGCTGCCAAGTATAGCAATACCAACAGGAACCGCCTTCTTTTTTCGGCTTATAAACTTTAAACGACGGCTTCCTATCTGCATGCTTATGGTGCTCATGAAATGGACATCTCCCGATACCTTGATCATTTAGGCGGACGTAACGTCCAATAACTTCAAAGGGATTTTGAGCATTGCACCATGAGCGAATATCTGTATACGGACCAAGAGTTGTTGCAGTGGAAGAGGCTAACGATTTTGTTTGGTTTCTGGTACTGCACAGCCTCTTGTCAAACTGCAATGCAACCAGAGAACAGCGCCTGGACTCAGGTACCGCAACCCGTTGAAATTGAAAGAGCAGGTGAAGTTGTTGCAGCACATCATAGACAGAAGGCGAGATTATTTCAGCTTGATCATCCTGGAAGGCATAACTCATACCTGATAACTGATGCACGCCTAGAGGCATACGAATTAGACTGCCATAGCCGCAACCTTCATTTTGCTTTGGGTAGAACTCAACTCCATCAGGACAGTAAGGAAGCAATACATCACGTGCCTGAGACGCGTAAATGGGTTCTTTCCAGAAAACCCACAAATGCGCACCCCGACGCGATTGCTCCATGTAAGCAGGAATTCCATCTCTCTTAAGCTGATTGCGTAGACGTTGCATTTCAGCAAAGCCATTTTGTCGATCATCATCAAACACGGAAAAGCGAACTTTTCCCTGCTCATCCTGGACGTACATACCCAGAGTGTGAAACCGTTGCAAATGACGATTTATATCAAGCAACTGCAATGGGCGCCCAGCACGCCGATAACTTCCATCAGCCTGCTGGAGCGCAAAGTCAGAGGTTCGAGAAACAAAAAGCTTGCAGTATACTTGAAGAAGGTGAAGAGGAATGTGAAGCTTACTACTGTTTTTCACCATGCCCTTTTCTCCTAAGTGCCTCTTATGTAGCGATAAGAGGCACCATCTTTCTTCTAGAAGGGGTAGTCACTCGGTTCTTTCAGAGATGAGGAAAACGGGTGAGGCTCAGCCTCATAGTTTGCCGAAGTCGTGTTTGTCTTCGGTTTTTCCAAAAGCTGTGCGGTAGTTGCAATCACGTCCGTAGAAACACGATTTATCCCATTCTTATCGGTATAGCTTCTTTGTACCAACCTACCTTGCACGAATACTGGAGCCCCTTTATAAAGAGTCTGTGACAATCGCTCCGCCAACGCTTCCCAAACTGTTACATTCAACCACATCGCGGGTTGATCCTTGCCTTGATCTACAGCTATAGAGAACCGTAAGACGGCCTTTCCGTTAGGTGTATATGACATTTCAGGATCGCGCCCAAGTCGACCAGCGAATTGACATTGATTCCACAACATAAAGCATTTCTCCTTTCATCTAACGAAGAGTAACTAACTGTTTTTTGACGTGCGAAGCATGATATAAAGCCTCGAAAATTCGTGAATCTGTCGCTGTTGAAGCGAACTGTTTCCAGGAGACGTAACCTTCCTGAACACACGGTAAAGCAGGAAATCCCAGTGTATCCCCAAGGTTGATTAACTTCGCGCGTTCCAAGCAGTGTCCACACCAGTGATTCCCTCGAACATCATTATTTCCTTGTAAGAACGCCACTTGCTCAGTTCTCATGATCTCCAACGCAAGTATCGCTCCATGATGTCGATGTAAACTCGACATGCGTTCTTCGTACATCGAGCGATACCGCCTACCTGGCAGGATGCTATCTGCAAAGACGCGTCTATCGTAGGGATTCAACCAAGGTGGAAGAAACATATCTCGGCATTGAGTTCCCGTACAGGGAACAAGTGTTATCCCCAATTTGTTGGCTAGAATAATGTCAGCACCCCGAAGGATGCTGACGTCAGGGAATAAGTACTGAGCCTCCAACCTCTTTTGCAATTCATCTGGAAGAGACATTTATTCCTCCAATCCAGGCAGGAAGAGGAAGCTGACGCGTTCGAGTTAATGAACTACAACAAGAGCAAAGTGTTGATGAGGCTTGCTCAGGAAAAGGAGTTTCTGGGTTTCGTTGATACCAACACCCTACACATACAACCTGGATCACTGGCATTTGAGCCTGCTGAGCATGTTTCAGGTATTCGTTCCATTGATCCTCAGTCATCTCACGTCCCCCTTCTGCCACAGTGCAATATCACTCAACACATCCTGCGCGTACTGCTGAGGATCACACCCATCGCTAACCGGACAATACACGGGTAAGATTGCCGATAACGTACGGGCACCTTTTGCTATATACTCTTTTTCTATGAGCTTATACCAATCAATGACACCATCCGCCCAAGTCGGATAGCTTCTAAACTCTCCAAAACAGGTATAGCCGGGAGTGCATTTTATATTCCCTATGCTATGAGTTTGAGTGGCTACACCTGCCTTTCCATATCCACTTTCTTTATGGAAAAAGCCAAGTGCATAAGCTGGATCAATACCGCGTTTCACTCCTTCTCTGTACATAGTTTCACCAACGCCAATAGCAGGTGATCCAGCAGCCGCAAGAACTCTATCAATCTGTTCCGCAGAAATTGTTGGAGGCCTTACCAAGTTATCGGACAGAGAAGGACCAGAAGGTGCTTTTGTGGAAGGAACAATAGATCCTATCGTTTTCGCAAACACAGTCGGTCCAAGTACCAACCAAACAACAACAACTCCTACAATAAGCGCAACAACAATCCAAAGGCTAAGCACCACTCCTTTAGATCTCTCAGAATGGTCATAACCTCTTTCGCTTAACCAACAAACAAAAACAATTCCTCCAAGTATTGCACCAACAGCCAACATAAACGGGCTAGGAGTAAAACCTAACATGTGAGAGTCCTTTCATAAGAACGCCCCACATGCTATAATGAGCATGTAGGGCAACTAAACGGTTGACCACAGCAAGTGGGGTCTCTGGAATGGCTTCTAAACGTTTCTCAGAGAATCCCGCTTTACTTTTTGCGTTCCAGCCAATGCCAGAATGCTAAAAAACCAAAACTCAAAATGACTAACACAACAGTTACTATCAGTTCCATCAGTTCCGTACTAATCACTGCAATACTCATGCGTTTCCCCCTTTTTCTTGAGACTGATCATATCCAATACCCGCACATAGCACTTGCTCAAGCGTTGACCTTTTGACGCGATAAGAAGTCCTTTCATTCACATGAGGTAAAGTCACAGCTTCTAGAGCTCCAATCTTAATCCAGCGTCGAACAGTGGTATCATCTACACGAAAAATCTTCGCAACCTCTTGGACCGTCAATAAATCACTCATTAAACTTCCTTCCTTTCTTGACTAGCAGTCACCTGTAACTCGAAACATCGACAAATTGCCCAGATCAGCCCGATTGAAGCAGTAGCTGACAACACACTTCCAATAGCAACCAGCAGAATATAAACAATGATCAGCATTTTACTCCCCTTTCGAGCAAGTGTGGCGAGAAAAAACCCATATGCCAAAGTTAAAAGCATACGGGTTTTGTTCTCGCTGTTGTTCTTTTGTGTTTCTTGACCTTTTAAATTGCTCAGAGTTTCAATGGCCGTCCAGGACGTCGATGCCGTAGGCGTTTCACTTCTGCTTCCAAGCCGAAACGCGTTCGTTCTGGAAGCCTCATCAAACGGTCAATAGCCTCTTTTCGACCAACAATTAAAGCCCCAACAAAAACACAATGACCATAATGTCCACGCCTTAAGCGATCAAACTTATCTGGATTATCAGGAAGCCGAAAATCTTTTGCAGGTGGAAGCGACTGTTCAAAACGTGTTTTATAGGGCTCATACCATTCCAGGCTATCCATAGCCAGAACAGGTACAGAAATGCAACTATCATGCGTACCGACAATTGCCGCTTCCATTCCATGCTGATAGGTGTTCAGATTGTATCTGTACCAATCAGAAGATCGCGCTAAAATGACGCACCACAGCTCACGCCGATGTTTCTCTGAATACACACGAATACTTCTTCCAGTGCTTGAGGCAGTTCCCGGGAGAATACGCACACCGACTTGCCGCTGTTGATGCTGTATAGCGCGTTGAGTATCTTCAAAACTGTACTTGCAGTAACGGCGTTTCATCGATCTGCTATCTCCCTTTTCCTACTTACTCAAAACTGGCTTCATAAGGATTGTCTGGTTCACTTCCCTGAGAAGAAACGTTACGCTTTACCTGCGCCATTCCTGCATTGAACACTACGTCAAACACCTCACGCTGTTGTGTCCGTAAGGCTTCAAGTTCTTTTCTTTGACTTTCTACAATTTGCTGGTACTGTCGAGCATTGTCAATAATCGAGCGCGCATTCTGGTTCGCCTGCAAAAGCGCTGAAACGTTATTCGCTCTTGCCGTAATCGCAGCAGCCTTCTGCTCTACTGTTTTCTTCTTCCGATGTAAAAAACCACTACAAGCCCAATCAGCAATAGCACATAAGGCAACACGTAGAATAATGGCAAGGTATACCAACCAAGGCATTGAGGCTAAAATCTCTTTCGCGCCTTGAGCAACAGCATTCTCACCACTTATTGCCTGATCACCACCTAACGACTGAATCACTAAAGCGGAAGCCAATTGTGCAACCCCACACCCTAGACTCATCAGCAACCACACCCAGAATTGGGCTCTATAGGCTTTTTCCCTTCCAGCAGCTTTGCTGAAGTTCATAGAATAGACCATTGCAACACGCAAAGCTTCCAACCCATAGCCAATAAAGTACATGATCGCTATAAACGGTTCCCAACTGAAGTAGTGGAAGCCCGTCATAAACAATCCGTCTTCATAGCCTAAGACAACAAAAAAGATGAGAGGTAAAAGAACACGCACAAAAGCGATCCAGGTGTATTCTGCGTGTTCTTCAAAAGTGTACTTTTCACTATCCAACTCATCAACTTCCTGCAACATTCGATCAAAACTCTGATTCAAGCGATCATCAAGAGACAAGGGAATCTCTGCCCTTGGAGGCTCTTCCTTTGGAGCAGGAAAACGACGTGCTTGGTTGCGCTTACTCCACTGGCTCAAACCATTTTCGACACGTCGCCATTGAGAACCGATAAAATCTCGGAACCCGTCGATCCTTCTCCCCATTTCCTTTGACTCCTTTCACTGAAAAACGGAACGAAAATCGTGAGGAAAATCGAGCGGAAAAATTTAAATGTTTATTAGCGTACACATTCCGTACAAAAATTTTGCGGCTTTTTAAGCACAATTTAGGGGGTTACTGCGACGCAACAGCAATGCCACTGCGACGAAAACCCCCAAAGAAAACGAGTGCGAACTTATGCAGATTTTTGAGAGGGATTCTGCGTTGCACCTGAAGAAACAGTCTTTTTCTTCCGCAGTGAATTGCGTTGTGCAGTCACAATCCCTTTGCTTTCTGCCTTCAAAGAGCTGCTATCAACTCGAACGCGAATTTTAGGAAGGCGCGTATTGAGCACCCGTAGAACCTGATTATAGGTAGTCAGCAAGTATTCGTCGGAAACGCCCTTCTGGACAAGTTCGAGTACATTCTTACGCAACTGTTCAATGTTCCCCAACTGCTCTGGTGTAATCATTAGAAACCTTCTCCTTTTCAATAAGTAACTCAACAGTCAGCCTGAACCGCTCAGGCTCATGCCTACTGACCATGACATGCATGATCAGTAGAGCATCAACCTAGCAACTCTTAACTAAACCTGCGCTACTTGCTTGAAGAACTAGCAGATGATCGAGGTTTGAGACGCATCTTACGGCACTTCTTACAAATCTGCCTATTGCCTTTATCTTCCCACTCGTGTTGACAGAACATATTGCCATTCTCCTTCCTTGTCGCTAAATCTACATACTACTTCCGGAAAAATCTGAGTATGGACGCTCTTTTTTTGCTCCAGTTCCTCTAACTTTTTCATATGCCCTTGCATTCTCCGAAGAGCCGCCCATCTCTCGCATTCCTCACAAAGACCATTTTCACACATATGCCTTTCACAGAAATGTTTACCGCATGACTTACACTTTCTACTGGCTACAGTTCCTTCTTCGCACATAAACGTATTGCTCAAACTACACATTTGCATTCTGTAACTCCTTTCATCTGGCTGAAAACAACATCCTAGAACCGCTCAGGTTCATGTCTACTCACCCCGTTGCTAGAACGAGATGAGCAGCACATCAACCTAGCGATCCCTGTAAATCTCCTTTCTGTACACCTCCATATCTTCTACAGTCTCCACCTAGAAGCGATCCATCGACCTAATCACCTTTTTCGCCTATAAGCGCTTACTTCGCCTTCACACCTATAGGCGCTAGATGAAACCCGTCTGCCTGATGGAACGGACATGACTTCCATCAGGGTATGTGCATCCCGGCTCCCCTTCCATATAGCTTTATCCCTACTTATGAGCCGTAACACGCGCACGGTTTCCCGTTTCGATCCTCTTCACACGCCTTTCCTTCCAAGGATCACACGCTATTCAGTTGTTAAGGTGCATATGGTTGATAACTTTGATAACTTTAAGAACTTTACAAGAGAAATATACACGGAAAGATCGCGCATTGTCAAGAGGTTACCAATTATTGCTAACTTTTGAAAGTTGAAATATAATGGAGCCAGCGATAGAAAGCCTTTCAACCACACATGGGAGAGTTTTTATGCCACCAAAGAGATCACCGCTTTACAGTGATTTTTACACCGCTGCTCAGGTTAAAAAAATATTGGGGATCACCGATGGAATGCTTTATAATTACGTCAACAACGGCACTCTTGAGCGAGTTATTCCACCTGGACGCAAGCAGGGTGTCTACCGAAAGAAAGATGTTGACATGTTAGCCGCAGAACTTCAGGCATTCATCATTCAGAGAAAGAATAAGTCCACAAAGTTCGCTCGCGTTACTACTGAAGAGGAAATGAGGGAATGTCAGGAGATAAGTCAAGAACTCTTCGGAGTTGGAAGAGACACTGTCAAAGAACGAATGAAAATACTTTCCAAGAACCCTGATACTTATCATATGCTAATTGATGAAGACTTGCAGCAAATCGTAGGATACGTCGCCATGATACCTCTAAAAACAGGGAAACTTGCCGAAGTACTTTCCCAACAAATACCCGTTAGGATTAATCCTGATGATATCCTGGACACAACACAATCAGATCAAGCTCCACAAAAAATAGACCTTTACTTGCACGCAATGGGAGTCAAGCCGGGTTTTAACCTGACAGATAAAAGATTATATGGATCAAGATTGATAAGTGGACTTGTAAACATTATTATCGAAATGGGCAAAAAAGGTATAGAGATAGAAACAATTGCTGCACGTAGTAACATGCCTGACGGGGTACGGCTTATGAAACACGCAGGCTTCACTGAGATCGAGCCTTTAACACCAGAGAGAAGAACTTTCATCATAGATGTAAAAACATCAGGTATACCTTTCATACTCCAATATAAGCGAGCGCTTGCTGAGGGTAAGAGCTAAGTTCTCATAACCAAAGCATAAAAAGCCAGTGAATAGCTTGTTAAGCTATGATTATGATCCGCTCAACAAAGCAAAATAAGGCAATTTCTCAATAAACCTAGCCCTTGCAAGGATATTTGTTGGTATCCTTATAAGGGCTTTTTCATTGGCTCTGACACCTTCTCTAATGGAAGCAAATGAGAGCAAAACTGAGAGCAAAACCATTGGACACAAAATGAAATTATTAGACAAAATTAGACAGAATAGTCCTACCCCTACGCTCTAAATCTGCTGGAACAGAAACTAAGACCGTCACCAAAAGCTCTGTAGGTAGTTCAAATCCTCTCACCCCGACTTTTAAGAAGCGGTGATCAGTCACCGCTTCTTTTTTTTGTCTCGTTTCGCTTGCGTGCTGTCACGAAGCAAGTTCCTGGTGTCAGCATTTCATGTTTGCGAATCTGCTCCATTCCCGCTCTTTCCAGCCAGTATCGGACATCTGAAAATGGATGACAGGTGCCACCGATGATGGTCACAGAGAGCTGCATCAGTTGGGTGGTTAGGGCAGAGAGGCGTGAGCGTTGCCGCTGGTCTGGGAGCTGATCGACCAGGATCAGGAGCCCGCCCGGGCGGAGAGTATGAGCCACCTTGTGAAGTACCGCCTGGTTGTCCTCGGGTTGAAGCAGATGGGCGATGTTAAAGTAGAGCGCCACATCAAAGGGTTCTGAAAAGTGCTCAGGAAAATCATCGCTCACAATATCACAGCACATAAACTGAATTCGCTGTTCCAGCCCCAGACGCTGTACCGTGTGTGTGCCTGCCTCAACCCCGGCTTCAAGGTCGATCACGGTTGCATGCAGCCCGGCATAGGCGCGGCAAAAAAGCGCGCTGTACGCTGCATGAGAGCCGCCAACATCAAGCAGACGGGTGGCAGGTTGTGGCAGAGGGACCCGCCGGAGAATCTCCGGGCCGATCATTGAGGCAAGCGCGGCCAGCCCGGCATAGTGGCGCTCAAGAAGCTGTCGGCTCTCAGCAGTTGTGCTACTCTCTTCATACGGCGTTTTCATCGCTGCCTGGTTGGTGTGGATAATCTCATCGAGATGGGCCCAGATATTCGCCAGATCGGGTCCATGAAGAATATATGGTATGAGATTCTGTCGGGAGCTTGAGACAAGCCAGCGCTGGCTTATGCGTGTGTTGTAATATCTCCCCTTGTGCTGGCGCAAATAGCCGGAAGAGACAAGCAGTTGAAGTAGATAGAGCAGTCCTTGAGGATGACACTGAAGCCTATCGGCGAGCTCCGACACCGTCTGTCCTCGGGTTCGCAAGCTATCGAAAAGCTCAAGCTTGCAGGCTGTATAGAGCGCTGTTGAGATTCCGGCAGAGAGTGGAACGTCAAAAAGCGGTGTGGGCAGCAAGTTCAAACGGGCGAGCAGATATTCCAGGGCTGTAAAGCGTAGCGGCATAAGCAACCTCCTTTCAGAAAAGGACTCCAGCTAACCAACCCCCTCCTAGAAGCAGCGTAATACAGACCACAAAGAGGAAGTAGGGACGGCGGGTTGTTTTGCGATTCAGCAAGCGCTGTGGCCTGAAAAGAAGCGCGAGCAGGCCAATGCCGAACAGACCCGGGAGAAAGGTCGCCAGGAGAATGAGCAAATTTGCAGGCACCAGATGTGTGAAAGTGAGAAGGGCGATTATAACCACTCCGCCAAGAAGCAGAAGAGGGATAGCGATCGCGCATCCGCGAACGCCTAGTACAACCGCCAGGGTTCGTGCATTCCCGGCTCGATCCTCCTCGATGTCCGGGAGCGAATTCGCGAGATTGAGAGCGATGCCAAAGAGCGCCCCGAGTGGGATCAGCCAGCCAATAAAAGGCGGGAAGCGATCCATGCCGACAAAAGCATAGACCGGGATTAGAGGCATTGCCAGTGCAAAGACGATACCGCTGAGGGGTGTTGATTTCAGCCCGAGGTTGTAGCCCTGGCCCAGACAGAGGTAGATCAAGGAGAGAAGCCCAGCAAGGCGATTGAGCGGCCACAAGAGGAATGCCATGACGACAATTAAAAAGAGCCCCACGATCAGCGCCTCCCGGGGACGAACCAGCCCTTGAACCAGGGGCTTCTTTTTGTCACTTCGGGCGTCAAGCTCACGGTCACAGTAGTCATTGAGAATAGCGATAGAAAGCTGCATTGCCAGATGGGCGGCTACGACCAGCACAAAACGCGGCCAGGAGACTTGAGGCCAGGCGGCGAGCAAGGCAAAGAGCGCAATTGCGATGGTATGAAACAGGACAGGGACAGGATGGCAGAGCTGGTAGAAGCCGGCCACTACCTCGTGAAGATGGCGTTGATTAGCTGTCCGCATGATGAAACCCTCAGAGGTGGCTGTCCTCCGGTCAAAAGCGGATTACCAGACCGGGAGACGATCCAGTACAGCTTTAAACCAGATGGTACGTACTTCACTACCTGCTAATAGAAGGGTAATCCAGATGCCGATAAGGGTGCCGAAAACCCAGAAGGAAAGCATTAAAATGTTACTATTCATGCCCATCAGCATGCTCCAGATAGTCATCAGAAGCTGTGAGAGAATGTCATGTCCGTTCCCAATAGGGAGCATAGAGCGTAGCGAGGGCTCGCTTGCCATTACGCCAATGGTGGCAACGGAGGCTAGAATGATTGCAACCAGCAGCTCTGGAAACGATGGGCGGAACAGTTTCTCTGCTTCCTGTTGCAAGGTCTGCCGGCGGCGAGCTTCCTCTGCTTGCCGGGTCCTGAGTGCGATGCGCTGCATAATATTGTGGGTCAGGTCCGCCGGCTCTTGAACCAGATCGAAGCTCTGAATGGCCCGACTGATGCATTCAAGCTGCCGTAATTCCTGCTGACAACGAGAACAAGAAGAGAGATGTTTTTCCAGCTCTCGCATCTTGTTGAGAGGTAAATGTTGATCAATATAGAGTTGGATGTATCGAGAAGCTCTAGAGCAATGCATTCTTTAACCTCGTGATTTCCATTCCTGCTCAAATGCCTGTAGGCGCTCTTTCAACAGATTCCGTGCTCTGAACAGATGCGTCTTGATTGTGCCAATGGGCATAGTCAATATTTCGGCCATCTCTTCATAGGTCATTTCTTGAAGGTGACGGAGAATCAACACAATGCGGTATTTCGCGGGAAGATTAGAAAGCTGCTCGTGAACAAGATGTTGATAAGCCGAGGCCTCTATTGCTGCATTAGAGGGCTCATCGCCCTGAGCTTTTTCCAGAATTTGTTCTTCCTGTATTGCAGCCTGTAGCGCTTTTTCTCGTTTACGTAGTTCTAGTTGTTTCAGACAACAGTTATAAGCAATGCGATAGAGCCAGGTTGAGAACTGGGCGTCTCCTCGAAAGGAAGATAGGCCCTGCCAGGCAGCAAGAAATGTTTCTTGCGTGACCTCGTTCGCTTCTTCATATTGTTGAAGCATGCGAAAGACAAGGTTGAATACTCGCCGTTGATGTCGCTGCACCAGTTGGGCAAATGCATCCTGGTCGCCTGCCTGGCTTGCGGCAACCAGCTTCGCATCGTCCAGTTGTTCTGTAGTCGCAGCGCCAACATGGGGGAGCGATATTCCTAAACTGTGTGATGGCTGCAATGAGAATTCCTTCATAGCACTGTAATTAGAGGCCAGTAACGAGAAAAAAGTTTCACCAAATTCGCGAAACTTCTTTCTTCTATAAGCTATCTTACCATACGTCAAGGCTTTGCAACAAAGAGGAGTGCCTGATGTCGCTGAATGTACTTGTTGTTTTATTGGGGTGGTTATTCGCGCTGGCGATCTTCCTGGGATTTATTATTCTCCTGCGCTATCTGCATCACCGGGAACGAATGGAACTGATTCGGCATGGTTTCAGTCCGGATATTATGCGGCGCCTGCGCAGGAGCCGGGGAATTTTGCGTGCCGGTTTGATTACCTGTATGGTGGGGATAGCCTTGATGGCAGGTCTGTATCCGATTGGCTTCTTTTTACCAGATACCTTCCCTCAGGCTCCCCTCCATCTGGGGCCCTGGCTGCTACCCGGTTTGATCCCCTTTGCTGTGGGATTGGCTCTGATTGGCAGTTACTATTTAGAACATAGTCATGCGTTTGATGATGAACAGAAAGCATCGAAAGATGTTTCTGCGTCAAACCGAAACGGTGAAGGAAACGTGGTACCGTTTGATCACCGCGATGGAACACGCAAAGAATCCCTTTGAGCACCATGCATGAGACGTATTGAAAGAGGAGATGCGCGTTCTGCGGCCCTTCTTCACCCGGCTGAAGGGAAATTTTCCCAATTTTGTAAACAGGGCCAAAAAAGTATTGACAAGACTATGGAGTAGTGATATTATTCCACTTGCGCCGGACGGGAAAGCCGAAAGGCGCGGGGATGCGAAAGCTTCAAGCGATCATTAACAACTGAAGAGTGGTAAGGAACCAATTGCACAACAAGTTTCCGTCTTGCAAGGATAAGCTTGCCAACAGAACTTGACTGTAAAATCTCTGAGTGAGATTTTCATAATAAAGCTTTGAATGGCGAGTTTGATCCTGGCTCAGGACGAACGCTGGCGGCGTGCCTAACACATGCAAGTCGAACGCCCTTCCCTCGTGGAAGGGAGTGGCGGACGGGTGAGTAACACGTGGGTACCTACCCCGAAGTGAGGAATACCGGCGAGAAATCGCCGACAATACCGCATACGCTCCTGCGGGAGCAAAGCTCGTAAGGGCGCTTTGGGATGGGCCTGCGGCCGATTAGCTAGCTGGTGAGGTAACGGCTTACCAGGGCGACGATCGGTAGCTGGTCTGAGAGGACGATCAGCCACACTGGGAT
>NZ_QKUF01000023.1 GCF_003253565.1 Thermosporothrix hazakensis | reverse complement strand
TACGGGGCTCTGCATGCTATCCCTGTGGTTGCAGTTCCACCTCAATACACCAGCCAGAATTGTTCTGCATGCGGTACAACAGTGAAGAAGTCTCTTTCTGTTCGCACACACATCTGTACTGGTTGTGGTGTCGTTCTGGATCGTGATCATAATGCCGCGTTGAATATCCTGATGCGCGCACTCCAATACGTTTCAAACGGTACCGTAGGGCATACGGGAACCCGCGAGCTCGACTCGCGAAACGCTTCTGGAGACCTGGCCGCTCCTGCGTCCTCCAAACGGAGACGTGGCAAGTCGGGTCGCTGAAAGAAGAACCCCTGTGCTTTAGCCAGGGGAGTGTCAGTCAATCAGCGAAATAGTGTAATGATGCACTACACAGAGCTGTGAAGGGCCCGCAGATCACACTAATCTGGTACACATGGGATGATGAGAGCTTCTCGTTCAGCACCACAAAGGATCGGGCAAAGTACCGGCTTTTTCAACACGATCCCGCCATCTCGCTGCTCGTTGAGGACGGCCCACCTATATCGCGGCCTATGGCAAGGCTGAAGTACTTGAGGACAAGAAAAATCCTTGAAAAATACGTCCCACGCGGACAAGGCCGAGGAATATCTACCGATGACGCAGGCACCCGGGCGAATTATCGTCAAGTTGCACCCGGATCAATTCGTCACCAGCAGTCAAGTGCTTATGCAGAGGGCGTCGTTCATTATATAGCTAGAATCGAAGAAAACAGGTTTTCCGGCTTCCAGAAAATGTATAAGGAGGATGTGGCTTCACGCTACATCCCCTCTCGTATTCCATACACACAAACGAAACGATAGCTTTCAGCAAGCCTGTCAGAAGCTGGAAGCGGAAAGAACAACCTCCGTTCAGCCTGGGTCCAAGCCCTCGCAGGGACAGACTGTGGCCCCCCCGATCTTTCCCTGCTTCAACGCCGTACCCGCCAGTAAGTCACTCCTGTACAGAGCGCTGCCAGAGTCAGCAATAGAGCGGTCGTAGCCAGTTGCAGCGGCCAGAAATGTTCATTGAAACGATGATACTTCACCAGTTCATGGAAATTTTTTTCATTGCATTCTCTGAGCGCTTCGCCGGTCAGCTTGTCGTCCGGGCAGGGATTATCCAGTACATTGATCGGTGTTTGACCATCCGCGCCGACCGTTTCCCGCGAGAGAATCAGATCATCAAGCCTATCATTCAGTATACCCACCACCTCCCCGTACACTATTTTCCAGTTGTATTCAAGCTGACTTGAAGGAGGAAACAGGTAAGGATATCCATTCCAGATGGCGATTTGCAGAGGAATAAGCAGCACCAACGTGATAACCATCGCAGGCAACACGCGACGAACGATGGCTCCAATCATGACACCAAACAACAGGCCAAAGAGTACATTGGCAACCAGAACGCTTCCTCGTATCATGAAAGTTGACCAGGGAGAAAACGAAAACGTAGCATCTTGAACAAAGCTCCACCAGGTCGCCACGAGGGAAAGTGCCCCAAACCCAAGCACAACCGCACTACCAAGCAGCATGAGGTTCGTACTCAGCCAGCGCGTGCGCGACATACTCTGCGTCCAGACAAACAAATGAGTACGCTTCTCGTATTCTCGCGCCAGCAAAGGAGCCCCAAGAAAGATCCCCACTACAAAGGGCAGTAGAGGAAACGACTGAAAAACAAGGCTATACCATGTCCGTGTAGTCAGCCCGGGCAAAACCACAAGGTTACAATCCCCTTTCTGCAAACAATGCGCTCCATTGGGCTGCTGATATGCTGCATTCATTGTAGAAACATTCAATGCAAACAACGCCATCAAGATCAAAAGAGCAAGAATACCGAGTACAAGCATCCAGCGATAGTGCCGCCAGATCAGCCAGATCATGAGAACACCTCTTTCTGAAATGATGGGAGTATCGATGATGCATGAGCCTCCCAACTGCTTTCTCGCGTGGCGAGGTAGGCAAGCACAACCGTTTCGAGCGCAAGATCCTGCTGTTCCCAGGCAGGATGGCTCACGGCCTCATCCGTGCGCAGCAAGACGGTACTCTGTCTGCCGGTATGACTTGCCTGAATCACAGGATATGCTGTTGCAATAGCCTCAAAACTCTCTGATGGCCCGATCAGTAACTTGTGCTGCTCCATAATATGCTCGATGCTGTCAGCCAACCTCACCTGTGACGCCGCAAGAATAATCAGGTAATCACAAAGTGCTTCGAGATCTGCAAGCACATGCGAAGAGATGAGGATAGTAAGAGAGCGCTCAAAAGCTAGCTCCATGATCACTTTACCAATTTCATGTTTTGCCAGTGGATCAATGTTGGAGAATGGTTCATCAAGGAGAAGCAGTTCAGGGTCTTTTGCCAGCGCCATAATGATTGCTACCAGAGCCTGTTGTCCACCTGAGAGCTTCCCGATCGTTTGTTTCAGGGGAAGCTTGAAGCGATCAACTAGAGAACGGGCAAGCGACTCATCCCAGGTCGGGTTTAGCTTTCTTCCTGCGATGAGGGTCTCACTCACAGTAAACTGGCGATACAATGAGCATTCCTGAGCGACAAAACCAATATGTGGAAGCAGCATCGCCATATTGTGCGATGGTGTGCCAAGCACTTCTATGCTTCCCGTGCTTGGCCTGAGCAGCCCGGCGGCAAGGTGCAGCAAGGTGGTTTTACCTGCGCCATTGTTTCCAACCAGTCCCGCGATACATCCCCGAGGAAGCTGGATATTGCAGTTGCGCAGGGCCCAATGCGCGCCATACCGTTTCCCGAGTTGCTGAGCATGCAGGGCATTACTCACGACTTTTCCCCTATCCATTTGATATGATCCTCTCATCCAGGCTATAGAGACTCTAGCATGGAAGAATACGCTTGCTAGGTGAGAGAAGGCTTATCCCCCTTCTGGAGCTGGCGAAGCGTGTCGGCAAAGAGAGCAGTGATATCCTCACTCTCCAGCCCTGCTTCAAACGCCTTATACAACCACCGCCGCAGTTCATGGCGCAGAGCTTCCTGTAGATCAGGATCTGACGAGTTTGCCAGGCTCTTCTGCACAAACGTTCCTAACCCCGGCCGACTCTCTACCAGCCCCTCATGCTCAAGTTCTCGATAGGCCTTGAAAACAGTGTTAGGATTGATAGCAATCTTTGAGACTACTTCTCGTACGGTTGGTAACTGATCTCCCGGCTTGAGTAATCCCAATCGCAAAGCTTGTTTCACTTGCTGCACCAACTGCATATATGGCGCTACACCGGTGCGCTTCTCCAGATGAAACTCTATCATGTTCGGCCTCGTACTGTGCAAAACAACTAATGTACTAAATTGCTATGAACATAGTAGAAGTATAGCAGGGGAAAAAGCAGGATGTCAAGGACAGCCGCTCAAAGTATCAGGGAAGCCATGCAGAGCATAAATCCGCTTCAGGATAGGCTGCCTGCTCTCACAGAAACATGCATCAGGACAGGCAGCCAGAAGTATTGAGAAACCCACCGCAAAGCAGAGAAAGCTTCCAAGCAGCCACCCCGCTTTGCGGCAGCAGGCAATCACGAAGCAGCCAGCCTCAAACGTTGGCCACTCCTCAGAACGAGGATCAGCACAAGCGCTTCGAGGATGCTCGATCCAATGGCCAGGTACTCTACCCCGGCAGTACTGAGCACCAGTCCCCCCACACTTCCAGCACCCGCAATCCCCAAAAACATGACCATCGAGTTCAAAGAAAGCACAACGGTTGCCGCCTGAGGTTCGATTGAGACCAGATAACTATTGAGTGCGGGAGCACCGAGCCAGCTTGCCAGGCCCCACAGGAAGAAGAGCGCCACTACAAGGATATTGACCCCGACCGATTTCGGAAACAGCATCAACAGAGCGAAACTCAAGGTGTTGAGAATAAGGAAGCTATAGACTCCAATAAGGACCTGCCGTATTCCAAGACGGTCGGTTAGATGACCGCCTATCAGGTTGCCTATAACAGAAGCGATGCCAGAGCCGAAAAGCACTATGCTTAACGTGGCAGCATCAAAGGTGGTCAAGCGCTTCAAGAACGGCATAACATAGGTGAGCAGCATGTGACCGGCAACCAGCCCAAAGAAGGTAATCCCCAGGGCCTGCAACACCTGCTTTTTCCCGAGTAACTGAAAGCGTTCACGCCAGGTCACCATGTTCTCGACAGGGGGGATGTGAGGACACAGGATACCCAGGAATACGGTCACAATCGCGCCAAGCAACGCAACCAGTCCAAATGACATCCGCCAGCCGAAAAGGGTCCCTATCCAGCTTCCAAGCGGCAAGCCAAGCACCAGCGCACTTGTTGTACCGGCCAGAACAAGCGACATCGCACGCGCTCGAAGCTTTCCTTCAACCAGTTGGGCTACCGTTGCCATTGCTGTCGGCGTATAAAGCGCGGCCGCAAGCGCAGCCAGGAAACGGGTAAGAAAGAGCCACATGGCAGAGGGAGCAAAAAAAGCGAGCAGGTTCGCCAGGGAGAAAAGCACCATTGCCCCCAGGAGCACGCGCTTGCGAGGCAGATGCACCGTCACAGCGGCTAACAAGGGCGAGCTTAACGCATACGTCAGGGCGAACACAGTCACCAACTGCCCGACAACTCCCTGAGAGACCTTCATTTCTGCCGCAACCGTCGGCAACAGGCCAGCTACGAGATACTCATCAGTGCCAATGGCAAAGGTACCTAGCGCTAAAACAAGTATAAAGAAAAAAGGCACGTCTATTCCTCTCTTTCCAGAATAAAGCTTAGATATAGAGATACAATGAGTTATGTGCTGCTCTCAATGAGTAAAGGAAGGCGTTCACCCCCTTGACCGGCGACAGGCTCTCCTGTTCCGGGACACATTGGCTTCTGGCTATCTGCCGAACTCCTGTTTATAATAGAAGGACATCGCTCTGAAGAACAATAAGCAGTCAAGCAGCTTTGTCCCCTAAGCGACAAACAAGGGGATCTGTCAAATAGTGTCAGGAAAGAACGAAAACCAGAGAGGATAGCACGTATGGCAACCCGCCCGAAGACAATCGATCGCCGCGTAAAGAGAACGCGACAGGTACTCCAGCAAGCGTTCATGGATCTCAAAGCTGAAAAGGGGTTTACCGCTATCAGTGTGCAGGAAATAGCGGACCGAGCGAATATACATCGCGGAACATTCTATACGCACTTCCCCGACAAATACGCATTGCTCGATGCGATTCTTCAGGAGCGCTTTCGCACCCTGCTCGCCAGGCAGCTCCCTTCAGAGGAGCCATTGAGCCGAGAAAATCTACACCAGTTGATCTATGCTGTGCTCACGTATTTCCAGCGCGTATACCATCGCTGTCACCCCCTGCGGATTATTGATTCCTCCCTTGAGCGAACTGCTCAGCAAGAACTCTTCAATTTCCTGCTGATGCGGCTCAAACAGGAGCAGAAGGAATGGCGTGTCCCCCCGGAGATGATAGCCCGAGTGATGAGCTGGACCATTTGCGGAGCAGCCGTTCAGCTCAGTAAAGAGGATGAGACTGCATCCTTAGCACAGACAACGCACGACATTCTCTCTATCGTCATGGAGGGAGTAGATAATCTGGCCCTTATGCGTCACCAGCACAGGTAGGAGAGGGGTAGCGTTCCCTCTTCGTCTGAAGACGCGTGTGCCTGACGGGAAATATGAGCCCTTGCAAAGCAAAGATGCTCGGCTTCTCTCGTTGCTGCTCCCTCTTTTGCGAGGAACAAGGGGATTCTACAGGAAGCATACAAAAGCGCATCAATGCAGCGCTCGGCTTTTATATGCCTGCGGAAACGACCTTGCTTTCATCCACCTCATACGTTATACTGGTAGAGAGGATATTTTCCGGAGGAACCGCTTATCTCTGACACACGATGACACATTCTGCGGGAACCTGGTGCTCCCGCACTCTCGTGCACAGGTATCCGCACGACTCTAGAAGCCAGGTCAGCACATTTCTAACCCCAAAAAGGCGCTTTTTCCACCCGCAAAACGAGGCAAAAAACGGAGGTTCCCGCAAACCGGCCCAGCGACAGGCTTGTGAAGCGGTACGAGAACCCCGGCAGTCTAAATACCTTTTCTCCCTATCACGGGATTTGAACCTACCGTATTGTTCCTGCATCTCGGCCAGTAGCACAGCGTCTAAATACCTTTTCTCCCTATCACGGGATTTGAACGATCGATATCGGCTTGACTTTTGCCAATTTCTCTGGTATCCTTGTTTCTAACAAAGTTAGATTTTTGAATGGAAGTAGAAAATGACCCTGAAACAACGTCGAGAGCGCGAAAAACAGGCTATGCGGGATGGCATTCTCGCAGCCGCGCGCCACATCGCTCGACAACAGGGCTGGTCTGCGGTTACGATTCGCAAGATTGCGGAACATATCGAGTACAGCCCGCCGATGGTGTATGAGTATTTCGCGAACAAAGAAGATCTCCTTCAGGAGCTGGTTCGCGAAGGTTTTCATCTGTTGACGACAAGCATGCAGCGGGCATGCTACGCCACAGACGGTGAAGCGCTCTCACCTGAAGCACAATTAAATAAAATAGGGGATGCATACTGCCAGTTCGCCCGGGTCTATCCCGAACTCTATCAACTGATGCATGGTCTGGGAGTTGCGCTAGATTCACAGGAGCGAGTCCAGGCCGCTCAGGTATCATGTAAAATTGTTCTGGATACACTTATGCGGTGGGCACAAAGCAAGAATGTCACGCTGAAAAATCCCGAGGAGGCAGTTGAAGCGCTCTGGGCGCTCCTTCACGGATTAGTCACCCTGTTTATTGTTGATAGCTCTCAAAAAGAGGACGACCGAGCCGAACGCCTGGCCAAGCAAACGCTTCAGAGCCTGCTACAGGCATGGAGTTCCTCCGCCTGAGCGAGAGCCCTTTTTTGTTTATCCATTATCTAACTTTGTTCGATTTTCTATCGTCGTTCTATCCGTCACTCGAAGGGTGCGGGCACATCTGGCTGTTATCTAACTTTGTTCGATTTTCTTCCATTGTTCGGATAACAACTCAAAAGCCCGTCTCACATGGGGCCCCCTGAGAACGGCTGTCATGAAGGGTGAGGAGCCTTCTCACAACATCTCATTTACCAGTGAAAGAGGGAAAAAGATGAACAAATCACAGGAACTACACGTCATTTTCGGCACCGGCCCGGTCGGGCTCACTCTCGCTGAGGAACTGCTGGCCCGAGGCAAACAGGTTCGTCTGGTCAACCGCAGCGGCAAAGGAGCAGTTCCCGCCGGGGCGGAGCTGATTGCAGGCGACGTTTCCAATCCCACTGTGGCCCGTGAGCTCAGCCAGGGAGCCGCAGTCATCTACAATGCCACCCATGCGCCCTATGAGCGCTGGCCTGAAATACTTCCTCGTCTCCAGGAGAACATGATTGAGAGCGCGGCAATCCACGGGGCACGATTAGTTGTCATCGACACGCTGTACTTATATGGCGAAACGCATGGACAACCGATGACGGAAGAGACACCGCATACCGCCACATCTCGCAAAGGGCGGCTGCGAGCCGAACTTGCCTGGGGCTATCTGCAAGCACATCGGGTCGGCAAGGCACGCGTTACCATCGGGCGGGCCGCGGATTTCTTTGGCCCCCGCGTGCTCAATTCGTCTCTGGGACAATACGTCTTTCCCGCAGCCCTCTCGAAACAGCCAGTTCTGGTATTAGGAAACAGCGATCTTCCGCATAGCTACAGCTACATGCCCGATATCGCCAGAAGCCTGGCAACGCTCGGGGAGCGCGACGAAGCTTTTGGGAAAGAATGGCTCTTGCCTGTTGCCCCGGTGGTCTCGACGCGCACGATCATTCAATTGATTGAACAAGAACTGGGCTATCAGCTTCAGCTCTTCCCCATTCCGTCTATTGAATATGGCCAGGAGCAAGGCATTTTCGACCAGACCTTTATAGAAGAATACAGAGAGCTCTTCTACCAGCATACTGAGCCGCAAATTGTCGATTCAAGCGCGATTGAACGGGCCTTTGGGCTGCGCGCGACGCCGCTGAAGGAAGCGCTTGCGGCTACGATTCGCTGGTATCAAGAGCAGGCAAAGTAGGGACGCTCTCCCGGTCCGCAAAATGACAAACATTCGTCCATTCATACGGTATTCATATGCACAACCGGGGAATATGTCTCTCAGCAAGGGGCAAGAGAGAAGCGGCAGTTCACGGGAACGGTTTCCCTGGACTGCCGTCGGGCATAGTGTCGCTTCCCACCACAGAGTGAGAAGCGACTATTGCCCTCTTCAGCAATATCGTATTGCTATATTATTTGCCTGCTCCCCTTCGTCGTCTTCCTACAGCCCATGTTCTGCTATGTGCCTGCCCCAATGCGGTCGGCGGCCATCGAGGTCAGTGAAACCATACTCCTCAGAGAGATCCCAACTGCTCAGACTCTGGCCGGTTTTCGCAAAAACATCGGGATCGGATGCTAAGGCGACGACGGCGCGTCCGATAAAGCCGGGCGTTTCAGAAGCGGCAAAATGCGGATCAGTTTTAATCACCTCCTGCCAGTTGGCTTCTGTCACACCCCGTTTTTCCAACATCGCCTCAGAGCGCAAATAGCCGGGCGTCAGGGAAACCACCGCGACATGATATGGTCGCAACTCGGCGGCCAGCGCTTCAGCCAGATGGACATTTCCTACCTTTGCCAGACTATAGTACAGGTTGCCCCGGTAATGATATCCCACGCCATCCGTCACCTCAACGATTAATCCCTGCTTGCGTGCAACCATAAGCGGCGCCCCATAATAACTGCTTCTCAGATGGGTGAAAAGCGCTCGCTCCTGCATGAGCAACCCATGCGAGAGAGGAGTTTCCCAGAACGGCTTTTCCCAGTACTGCATAGAATTTATTCCCCAGAGATCATTGACCAGGATATCAAGCTGTCCGTTCTGCTCTTCCCCGACCCGTTGAAAGAGCTGGCGCACCTCTTCATCAACGCTGTAATCTACTCTGACGGCAATACCAACACCGCCACGCTCGGCGATTAACTCTACGGTCTCCTCAATTGTTTCAGGCCTTCCCATATCGGACGGCTGCTCGCGCGTACTGCGACCAGTGACATAGACGGTTGCGCCCGCTTCCCCAAGCATCAGCGCAATTCCGCGACCAGCACCACGAGTTGCCCCGGCAACAACGGCTACTTTGCCAGCTAAGGGTTTCATGCGTTCCCCCACTCCTTTCTAATCAATGTAGCTGCACGTAGTATAGACACTGAAAGATGCCATCTTCTGTCATCTTTCGCTGGCAGGTCGGGCAAGTGTTCTTTTCCACAGAGAAAAGTTCTCCTGCCAGAATATCGAAGTGCTGGACAGGCGCTCTGAAGTTTGTTAGACTGAGACCTCATCAGCATACTCATTTTTGCGTAGTTTTACGTAGTAGAAGAGGTTCGACCCATGTTCCAGCTTCCCGACCTGCCCCATAGCCTGCAACTGATGGGGTTTCGCTCTGCCTTTGTTGTTCCCTTCTGGTCAGCGAGCGTCACAGTTCCCGAGGAGCATGCCGCCCATCTTCAGCACGCTATTGATACCGTTGCTGAAATGCTTCCTCGGCTCCGTCTTTCTGGCTACTTCTTCAACGAAAATGCGCATCTCACTTATCAGATAAACCGTGTTCCCGGGCCAGCAAATGAGGTGCTTTCCGATCAGGAGCTGAAGGAACAGCTTGCCACACTGGAAGCGCTTCTCGTCCGGCAGGCCATTCCCTGTACAACACGGTACTATACAAGGCCGCCACAGGACGAACAAATCTGCATTCTGTTTGGTTTAGGGAAAGGCTTCTCAGGTGTTCATTTCTCAAGGGAACAGGTCTGGCAGGTCCTGCAACGCCACCACGCCGGTGAAGGAGGCTATCAGCACGTCCGGATTTATGCAACAGGCGGCGGAGAAGCAACCTATGAAGAACCTGCCCTCTTGATCCCCAGCCCAACCGAAGCCGATTTCCATTGGATCTGCATGTCACTGCTCGTCTTCTGGCAAGAATGGGCTACCGTCTATGACAAAGAGCAAGCGAGAGCCTACCGCCTCGTGACGACGCTTGAAGACGTCCGCGAAGCGCTTTATACAAAACAGGAGGCAGCTTCTCTTTGAGCGTTTCGTCTTTAAAAAAAACGGGCAGACCTTCATGTATACAGCAGTGATGTGTAGCTTCTCGTAGATGCTGCTGTTTCATTTCTAGCTACGCTCTGTCGGCCCTGTTCATAATCTTGCTTGCACCTATCTCCATATGTTATACTGATAGAGAGAATATTTCTCGGAGGAACCGCTTATCTCTGACACACGATGACACATTCTGCGGGAACCTGGTGCTCCCGCGCTCTCGTGCACAGGTATCCGCACAGCTCTAAAAGCCCGGTCAGCACATTTCTAACCCCAAAAAGGCGCTTTTTCCACCCGCAAAACGAGGCAAAAAACGGAGGTTCCCGCAAACCGGCCTGGCGATAGAGGCCTCTGAAGCGGTACGAGAACCCCGGCCGTCTAAATACCTTTTCTCCCTATCATGGGATTTGAAACCATATGGCGATAATGATAAGATAGAGCCAGCCTTTGCTGGGTCTAAACACCTTTTCTCCCGATTAAGGGATTTGAAGCCCGATCTGCTCAGGATCGATATCCAGATAGATAGGTCTAAATACCTTTTCTCCCTATCACGGGATTTGAACAAAAGGCTTTCTCTCGGTTTTCAGGGTTTACATCTGCTCTCAGGCACGGTCGCTTTCTTTTCTGCTCTCCTTTTCCAGAATGTCGGCAAAGCCCTGTAGCGCTTCCATCACCTGCTGTTGTTGCTCCTGAGAAAGCAGCCCCGTCATTCGTGCCTCAATGGCTCTGACCCGCCGGTGAGCTTCCTGTACCAGTTCTTCAGCTTTCGGGGTTATATATGCCTGTAATACCCGTCCGTGTTCGGGATGAGAACGCCGCACCAGTAAGCCCGCTTCCTCCAGATTCACAATGATTGCGTTCATCGTTTGTGGCGTCACAAAACAGCGGCGGGCCAGCCCTGCCCCCGATAATCCCGGCTGCTCCTTGAGCACACTCAGAGCCGCATATTGCGGAGTGGTCAGCCCGATCTCCCGCAACGCGGCATCCATCTGCATGCGTAAGGCATGCTCTGCCCTTTTCAATTGATACCCTACTTGATGTTCCAGCATCTTTCTCTCGCCTTCCTCACAAAAGGTTGCTTGACAATTATATCAGGGTCTGATATAATGTCAGCACACTGATAGTAGTATAGCAAAGAACACTACCGTTGAGGAGAGAGTTTATGGCTCATATTCTCGGTCCTGACTTTCTGGCCTTACAGGTGCGGGATCTTCAGGCATCCCGCCGTTTTTATACCGAAGTCCTGGGATTGCGTGAGGCCCCTCAGAGTCCGCCCAATGCCGTCGTTTTTGCTACTTCTCCCATTCCCTTTGCTATTCGTGAGCCATTGGTCAATCTGGACGACGTTCCTCGCCTGGGATGGGGTGTCGCTCTCTGGCTTGCCTGCGATAATGCAGATGAGCTTTGCGCCTCATTGGAAGCAGCCGGAAGCCCCATCGTACAACGCCCGTTTGATGGTCCCTTTGGTCGTACCTTCTCGTTTGTTGACCCGGATGGCTATACCATTACAGTTCATGGTGGAAAATGAAACAACTCATCCTTGAAGCTGCTGGCCCCTATTCGCTAAAGGCCAGTATTCGCTTTCTTGAGGGCTTCACCCCTGCTACCTATCAGAATGAGATAGCAGATCATCTGCATCTGGCATTTACCGTTGATGACGGAGAAGATATAGCGGGTGTCTGCGTGCGGGGCCAGGATCAACATATTCTGGTTGACCTGTATGGGAATGCAGACCCTGAAGCGGTACGCCAACAGGTCACACGCATCCTCTCACTGGACGTCGACGGTCGTGGCTGGCCCCTGGTTGGACAACGCGACCCGGTTATGAAGAACCTTCAGGAGCGATTTCCTGGCCTGCGACCGGTCTGCTTCTATTCCCCCTATGAGGCGGCGGCCTGGGCCTTAATCAGCCATCGCATACGCATTGCTCAGGCGGCAAAGATAAAAGCACAGATGGCGCGAGATCTGGGTTCCAGTGTCGACATTCACGGCCATATCGAATATGCCTTTCCCGCTCCTTCCCGCCTGCTCACACTTGATCGCTTTCCGGGCCTGACAGAACGAAAGATCGCCTATCTTCAGCAGCTTGCCCGGGCGACGATAGAAGGAAAGCTGAATGCCCACTTCCTCCGCTCGCTTCCATCTGAGCAGGCACTTGAGCATCTGAAGCAGTTGCCGGGAATCGGTGATTTCTCAGCACAGCTCGTGCTTCTGCGCGGCGCCGGGGAGCCCGACTTTCTCCCCACGAACGAGCCACGGCTTGCTCGTGCCTTTGCGCTGGCATATGGAGAGAACGCGCAGGCTATCGAGCAGGTAGCGGAAGCATGGCGTCCTTATCGAACGTGGGGTACCTTTTTGCTGCGCGTGTTTCTGGAGGAGACCACTCACGAGATAGCGCAAGGCCACGAAGAGAGCCATAGAAAATAAGGCAGGCTCTCCCTTCTACAGCAGTGGAAGCGGCTTCTCCGGCGAGAAACTCCGTGAATAGGTTCACTACCACGCCCGAAGAACAGACGAGCATGCTGGATAAGCCCATTGCCGTCGAGGTTTCCGAGAAGCACCGGAGCCCTCATCCCTGCCGCCAGCCAACGAAGAGAAGCTCATGTTCCAGAACAGCGCACTCGTCAGCATGCACCTTCTGGAACAGAGGGCACTTCTCCGGACGACTCCCGACCCTGAAGTCAGCTATGAGCGATGCGGCTTCTCCAACTGCTTGAGAATACGTTCCGAGATGCTCCCAAGCGCTTCCAGTTGCTCCGGGGTCAGCACATCCATCACATAGCGCTGGACCGCCTGCTCATAGCAGTCTCTCGCTTCTATGGCCAGCTTGCGCCCGAGCTCAGTTGCTCGAATGACCGTTCCCCTGTTATCTTCGGGGCACTCCCCTCGTGTGATCAGCCCGCGAGCCTCCATACGCCGGAGCTGATGAGAGAGGCGACTTTTTTCCCATTCCAGGCCACAACGCAACGCAAGCGCCCGCACCGGCTCTTCCGCTTTCTGACTGAGAAGCGAAAGAATCTCAAAGTCCGCTTCAGAGAGACCGGTCTTCTGTGCCAGTTCTTGATTGAGCTGCCCGGCCAGACGCAGACGCATGCGCTGATAGCTGGTCCAGACAGCTTCCTGTTTCTGAGAAAGTTTTTGCTTTGCCATATCTGTATTATACACGATCTGGTTGACATATCAACTTTCCTGCATTATAATGGTTGACATATCAACCAAAGAGGATAGGTAGTATGCATTATGGTCATCTATTGAAGTTCGGGACCTTCATCACGCCATCCGCTCAAAAGCCGGAGCGCGTCGTTGCGCTTGCGAAACAGAGCGAAGAGCTTGGCTATGATCTGGTCACCTTTCAAGATCACCCATATCAACCCGCGTTCCTTGACACATGGACGCTGCTCTCATGGATTGCAGGACAGACGGAACGTATTCATCTTGCCGCCAATGTATTGAACGTCCCCCTGCGTAACCCGGCGCTGCTGGCCCGTTCAGCGGCAAGCCTTGATCTATTGTCTGCCGGACGACTGGAAATCGCGCTCGGTGCCGGGGCCTTCTGGGATCAGATCAAGGCAATGGGAGGCCAACGGCTGACGGGCGGACAGGCTGTTGAGGCCCTGAGTGAAGCCGTTGAGATCCTTCGCGGGCTCTGGGATAGCGAGGATAGCCCGCTCCGCTTTCATGGCAAACATTACCAGCTCAAAGGAGCACAGCGAGGGCCGACACCGGTTCATGATATTCCTATCTGGATAGGAGCGTATGGGCCGCGCATGCTGCGCCTTGTCGGGCAGAAGGCTGACGGCTGGCTTCCCTCCCTCGGTTATATCAAGCCAGAGGCGCTTCAGGCAGCGAACACGATAATCGACGAGGCAGCGCGAGAGGCTGGAAGGGATCCCCGCGAGATCCGCCGACTGCTCAACATCTCCGGCACGTTTTCAAACACGCGCAAGGGCTTCCTTCAGGGATCAAGTCAGCACTGGGTTGAAGACCTGCTGCCCCTGATCGTGAACGATGGCATCGGGACCTTCATTCTGATGGCTGACGATCCCCGCACAATGGAACAGTTCGCGCTTGAGGTTATTCCAGCATTGCGTGAGGCAGCTCACCGAGCGTTGCCCGATGCCTTTTCCACATCGCGAATACGTTCCGCGGCGGCGCGGGCCAAGCGCTACCCCGGAATCGAGTATGACCGCGTGCCTGCCTCGCTGGTTGATACCGCGATCGAGCCGGGAGACGTAAACTATGCGCGCGTCAAGTCAACCTATATGCGCGGTGGCGCGCCCGGGATTGTGTTTCAGGTGAGAAACGTCGAGCAGGTGATTGAGGCGCTGGCTTTTGCCCGCTCACATCCCGCTATCCCGCTCGCGATTCGCAGTGGAGGGCATGGGATCAGCGGTCGCTCGACCAATGTTGGCGGCATTATTATCGACCTCTCTCGACTCAACAAGATTGAAGTGCTCGACGCCGCAACGCGCCGGGTCCGCATCGAGCCAGGAGCCCGCTGGATGGATGTAGCCGCCGCGCTAGCTCCCTATGGGTGGGCCCTGAGTTCGGGTGACTACGGTGGTGTCGGGGTTGGTGGTCTGGCAACCGCGGGAGGGATTGGCTGGCTTGCGCGAAAGCATGGTCTGACCATCGATCATCTGAGAGCGGTTGAAATGGTGCTTGCAGATGGCTCCGTGGTACGCGCCAGCGACAAGGAGAACCCGGAACTCTTCTGGGCAGTTCGGGGTGCGGGATCGAACTTCGGCATTGTCACTTCCTTTGAATTTGAGGTGGACGAGGTCGGGCCAGTTGGTTGGGCGCAGTTGATCCTCGATGCCCGTGATACCGCGAGCCTGTTGGAGCGCTGGGGCGCGATCGTCGAGGCAGCACCACGTGATCTGACCAGCTTCCTCATTATCAGTCCACCGCGCCGGGGACAACCAACAATCGCGTACGTCATGGCGCTTGTTGACTCCGATCAGCCCGAGATTATCATAGATCGACTTCAACCTATCGCCAATCTTGCGCCGATGTATGACCAGAGCGTCTTTATCACGTCCTATGCCGAGATCATGGCAAACGCTCAGGATACCGAGCACCACGGACAGGGAGAGCCGGTTTCCCGTTCCGCGCTGGTTGAGCATATCACGCCCGCGTTCGCGAAAGCCGCAGCAGAGCTCATCAACAGCGGAACGGTCTACATTTTCCAGATCCGTGCTGTGGGAGGTGCGGTCGCAGACGTTGATCCCGATGCAACCGCCTATGGGAACCGCTCGGCGAACTTTTCTGTGACGGCCTTTGGTGTCAATCGTCATCTCCTGAATGCACGATGGGACAGCCTCGCCTCTCATTTCAGCGGGCTCTATCTGAACTTTGAGACAGACACACGCCCTGAGCGGCTGAACGATGCCTTTCCACCGCGCACGCTGGCACGCCTGCGGGAGCTGAAGCGGCGGTATGACCCCACAAACGTCTTTCGCGATAACTTCAATATCATCCCGTAGAGAAAGCAGCCAGAAATGCAACGGAGAAAACAATGACAGATTACGGTCAGGATCTACTTTTCGGAACCTTTATCACGCCGCTCGCGCAGCCTGCGCAGCATGCGGTAGAGCTTGCCATAGTGGCAGAGCAGGCCGGACTCGATCTGGTCACCTTTCAGGATCATCCCTATCAGTCCCAGTTTCATGATACGTGGACGCTTCTGTCTTATGTCGCGTCGCGTACGCAGCGGATTCATGTCAGCGGTAACGTGCTGAATCTGCCATTGAGACAGCCCGCGGTGCTTGCTCGCAGTGCAGCCAGCCTCGATCTCCTGAGTGGAGGACGTTTTGAACTCGGAATCGGGACGGGCGCGTTCTGGGATGCCATCGAGAGCATGGGCGGGCGACGCCTGACGCCCGGCGAGGCCGTGAGCGCATTGGAAGAGGCCATTCAGATCATGCGCGAGCTCTGGGCGACCGACAAACCGGGGCGTGTGCAGGTAGACGGTTCCTATTATCAGGTCAATGGGGCGAAACGTGGCCCGAAACCGGCACACGATATCGGTGTCTGGGTTGGTGCGTACAAGCCGCGTCTGCTGAAAATGACGGGACGGATTGCAGATGGCTGGCTTCCCTCCCTGAACTACCTGCCCGGGGGCCTCCCCGACCTTGAGGAGATGAACGCCTCCATTGATGAGGGAGCGGCTTCTGTCGGTCGTGATCCATCCAGTATCCGGCGGATGCTGAACATCTTCGGTCGCTTCGGGCGCTCAGGCAGGGCCTTCCTGAGTGGACCGCCACAGCAGTGGGCCGAACAGCTTGCGGACGTCACCCTGACATATGGCATCACTGGCTTTATCCTTGTCGCTGATGATGCGCCAACAATCGAGCGCTTTGCAGCGGAAGTGGTTCCGGCAACGCGAGAACTGGTCAGAGCTGCGCGAGGCCGCTAAGAGGTGACAACTCGCCTGCCCGACAAGCAGGTACGCTCGACAGAGCCCCACAAGAGCGCGCCCTTGAGCCCCTCCTGACCTCCAGCAGGGGCGCTCAGGGCCGCTGTTTTGTTATCGGGTATGCACTCCAGTTATTCTAACTCACCCTGCCCCTCTAAAGCCGAAAGAAATACAAAATAGTTCCAGATCAATTTCTGAGTTTCAGGATATTGTTTGCCCAGGAGGCGAGTCGCCATTTCAAGCGCCTCCTGAAAGAAACGGTCCGCCTGCTTATACTTTCCTTGCATGAGATAGATTGTGGCAAGATTACCCAAAGCGCTTGCTACCGCGGGATGCTCTCTCCCATACACCCTCTCATAAATCTCCAGCGCTTCCTGCAATAGCGATACCGCCTCTTCATACTTCCCCTGCTTATAATGCACCCTTGCCAGATCGTTCAAACTCATCGCTACATTTGGATGCTCCCTCCCATACTCCCTCTTTCGGATCTCCAGCGCTTCCTGCAATAGCGATACCGCCTCTTCATCCTTCCCCTGCACATCATACACCCTTGCCAGAATATGCAAACTATTCGCTACCTCTGGATGCTCCCTCCCATACGCCCTCTCTGCTATCTCCAGCGCTTCCTTACACAGTGGTAACGCCTCTTCATACTTCCCCTGCTCCTTATACACCACTGCCAGATTGTTCAAACTGCTCGCTACATGTGGATGCTCTCTCCCATACACCCTCTCATAAATCTCCAGCGCTTCCTTACACAGTGGTAACGCCTCTTCATACTTCCCCTGCTCCTGATACACCACTGCCAGATTGTGCAAACTACTCGCTACATGTGGATGCTCCCTCCCATACACCTTTTCATAAATCTCCAGCACTTCCTGCAACAGCGATACCGCCTCTTCATACTTCCCCTGCTCCTTATACACCACTGCCAGATTGTGCAAACTACTCGCTACATGTGGATGCTCCCTCCCATACACCTTTTCATAAATCTCCAGCACTTCCTGCAACAGCGATACCGCCTCTTCATACTTCCCCTGCTCCTTATACACCACTGCCAGATTGTGCAAACTACTCGCTACATGTGGGTGCTCCCTCCCATACGCCCTCTCTGCTATCTCCAGCGCTTCCTTACACAGCGGTAACACCTCTTCATACTTCCCCTGCTCCTGATACACATTTGCCAGATTGTGCAAACTACTCGCTACATGTGGATGCTCTCTCCCATACACCCTCTTTCGGATCTCCAGCGCTTCCTTACACAGTGGTAACGCCTCTTCATACTTCCCTTGCTCCTTATACACCACTGCCAGATTGTGCAAACTGCTCGCTACATATGGATGCTCTCTTGTATAGAAATGTTCGGAGATCCTCAACACTTCCTGCAACAGCGGCTTCGCTTCATTGTAGGCTCCCATATAATACTGATGAAGACCAAGCAGCTGGCTCCATTGAAGCACCTGTTCCTGTTCCCCTCGGTCGCGTGCATCCTGAAGCATCTTGAACAGATGGGCTTGCAGCGCCACCAATTGCAGCGGAGCCTCTTCATGCGTGCGTACTCCCACCATAAACAACAGAGCACGGATTTTCTCACGGGCCAGCATAGATGGCGCCTGCTCTTCCTCGGATGTCTGAGATGCTACGACTTTCTCGGTGCTACTTCGTCCCTGAGCCAGCACAAACCAGGCAACCAACCGATGGACGCGAACTGCTTCCTGTCCTCTCGCTCTTTCCAGCAACCCGAGGTCAAGCAGCCGCTGAAGCGCATCCACCCCCAGCATTGCCCGCTCTTCGTCCAGGTCCTCTTCACCCAGAACAGCGGCATCCAAGAGCAGTTGTTCAGGAATGGGCACACCGGGAGCACACCAGGCCGCACACAGCAGCATTTCTTTCGCCAGGTCGTCACAGGCCTCTTCCTGCAAGCGCTCATAGCTCACGGCAAATGTGCGAGCAACATGCTGTTCATGCCGTGTCAGCGAGCGTTCCGCTCCCCTCCCTTGCAAGGAGGCGTGGGCAAGCGTTTGCTGGCGCAGCTTCTGCACATACTGCTCTGGCGTGATGATGTGCCGATACATGTGCAGATAATGCCCGGCCAGACTCAGCGCCAGCGGATGATCTCCAAGTTCCTCGGCAATCTGGTTCGCCGCTGCTTCGGTGAGGTTGGTGCTGTATTTGCGCAACAGTTCAATACTTTCGGCGCGCGGAAGCTCCGCAATGGGCACGGTGATGATTCCCAGACCCGCAGACCATTCCTGTTTGCGACAGGTTATCAGAATGCGACAGCCTCCACTGTTGGGCTTCCACTGCTCCAGAATGGCTTCATCCTCACAGTTGTCGAAGATCAGAAGACGCGGAAGGGCCGTTTGCCATGCCCGCCGAACCCACTCGACCTGCTCGCTCGGAGGCAAGGATGCACAGAGCGCCGCCGCCGCAGGAGGCAGCGCCCCTTTGCATTGCAGCACCTCAGTGCTCATGTTCTCCGCTTTGGAGCAATCCAGCCAGAAGACCCCTCCCGCAAAGTATGCCCCATAGCGATAGACAAACTCGCTGGCTAGCTGCGTCTTGCCAATCCCGCCAATGCCAGTCGTGGCCGCAACACCCCGGTAACTGATCGCTACCGCATGCTCTCCCTTAAGGCAGCGGGCCAGTTCTCGCAATTCATCCTCGCGTCCGGTAAAGAGCTGATTGCGCAGTAAGGGCATGTGAGAACTGGCAGGAATCAGGTCCGGCGCAGGGGGCGGAATAGTGTCTAGCGGGAGTTCCTCAAGCTTTTGTCGAGCGGCGTGCAGGGTTGCCGCGTCGGGTTCCATATTGGGCGGTATCACGTTTGTGATGTTCACGCTTGCTTGCCCACCGCCCTGGGTAATGGCATTCAAGGAGCCACTTATATACTGGTTCATCCCTGAGAGGTGCTCATCCATCGCTTTTCATCCTTACCGTGGCTTCACAGGAAGCGCTATCGTCTCCTCGTGTCTGTATGTGGTCATTTTGCCTGATCGCTTCGTCCTCAACGGTGCCTGAGGCATTGCCGCTTGTAGTACGGCAATCGCTTCTAGAAAAGAGATCACATCGAGAAAGGCTCTTCAGAAGGGAGTCATCCCTTCTACTCTCTAGAACGTATTTTACCACCCTTTTTCACATGTCCTCTCTATAGTAGTATATATGCCTCACCTCTTTGCTTTTGTCTCCATGCTGCAAAGAGAGCAAGCAGCCCTGTTCTGCCTCCCGAGCTTCCCTCCCTGAACTACCAGCCCGAAGGCCTCCCCGACCTTGAGGAGATGAACGCCTCCATTGATGAGGGAGCGCAAAAGAAGACTCATCCACGCTTTTCCCTCTACATTTTAGGGAGTGCGATACTCTTGCATCTTCCAATCTTTTTGTTTATCATGTGATAAGCAAACCACTGTCCGTAGCACATAGCGTCTTTTTCAGCCGCAGAACGAGGAATACTATCGTGAAAAAGATATCATCATCTCGTCAGGATCTTCAAGCACTCTGGTGGGGAATCGCATTCAGTCTGCTGTTTACCGGTATTATCTGGGGCACAGGCTTTGCACTTCGTGCTTTTCCGCATCTCCCAAAGCCGGCAAATGATCCCTCATGGTATTATTGGAAACTGCCCGCGCCCACGATCGCAGCCGAAGTGACTGCCTGGGGTGGATATCTGCTGCATCAACTCTTCAGTTGGGGCGTTATCTGGTATGCGCAAACTCGGCGCCTGCACTATAGCCATACATTGCATACGGTCAACAAAGTGGCGCTGGCCGGGAATGCCCTGTTTATCCTGCTTCATCTGCTCCAAAGCCTGCTCTGGTACGATGGCCTCGCCGCCAATGTTTCCGTCTTCAGCTCGCAGGGGTCAGTCATCGTCTTGCTTGTCTGGGTCCTGCTGATGGAGAATCCCCGACGCGGGCTCTTCTTCGGGAAGAAGCTGCCATTGCAGCAGCGCGTGATTCAGTTTGCCCGGAAATATCACGGCTACTTCTTCTCGTGGGCCATCATCTACACATTCTGGTATCACCCGACCGAGAACACGCCCGGCCATCTGGTTGGCTTCCTCTACATGTTCCTGCTGATGCTTCAGAGCAGCCTCTTCTTCACGCGCGTTCATATCAATCCATACTGGACATTTGTGCAGGAGATTCTGGTGCTGGCTCACGGAACACTCGTCGCGCTTATGCAGGCGAACGGGCTCTGGCCAATGTTCTTCTTTGGCTTTGCCGCTATCTTCATCATTACACAGATGCATGGCCTTCGTCTCAAAAGCTGGATCAAATGGGGGCTCACGTTGCTGCTGCTTGTGGGAGCAATCGTAGTGTACAGTATGCGTGGGGTCCAGCGGCTCTGGGAGCTTGTCGCGATTCCGCTGATCGATTATCCGGCGGTCCTTGTGCTTTTCCTGCTGCTTGGCCTGATTGTCTGGCTTACGGGGTGGCGGCGTCCTCGACCGAAGCAACAGCCCGCCGTTCAACCTGCCCCAGATCACCTGGAACGCCAGCCTTGAGAGACAAACCTGCAAGGTGTCGCTGCTCTCCGAGATCGATGCGGGGCATGCAGCAACACCTTTGCTTTTAGCAATCGGTTGGCGCGGCGATATACATCGACACGCTATGGTATCTCCAAAATAATTCTGCCGCTTCCATGACCGCTCTGGCTCTCTCTCTGCGCCTGTTGCACCTCGCTGAGGGAAAATCGCTTCCCCACCACCGGCTTGAGCCGTCCTTCCTCGATCAGATGGGCAATCTGCTGTAAGAGAGCGCCCGAAGGCTGAGAATGAGCCATCACCGCCCGCACGCCATGTTCCCGGGCCAGTTCTTCGGGCGGCTGAGTCGTCACAGAGACCAGCGTTCCACCGCGTTTGAGTGCGGCAAACGAGTGAGGCAGCGTGGCCCCACCAACACCGTCGAACACCAGATCAACGTTCTGCACCACCTGTTCGGGTATGGTCGTCGTATAATCGATCACCATATCAGCACCCAGAGAGCGCACAAGGGCAAGGTTCTTTGTAGAGGCAGTGCCAATCACCTGCGCCCCCTTCCATTTTACCAGTTGCACCACGAATACCCCGACGCCGCCCGCAGCCCCGACAACCAGCACACGCTGCTCAGAAGTCAGATCACCATAGTCAAAGAGCACGCGCCACGCGGTTGTAGCCCCGACCGGAATCGTGGCGGCCTCGGTAAAGCTCAGGCGTTGCGGCTTGTGAGCAAGCACATCAGCGGACGCTATGGCATATTCTGCATAACCTCCCTGCGCAACCTGCCCGAAAACCTCCTGACCAACCTTGAAGTCGGTGACCCCGGGACCAACCGCCGCAACGACTCCCGCAACCTCAATACCCGGCGTATAAGGAAAGGTCATCGGCATGAACGCCTGTAGCACTCCCTGACGAATCTTCCAGTCAATCGGGTTCACGCCGGCCGCATGAACGCGCACCAGCACCTCACCTTCGTGTGGCTGCGGACGCTCTACCTGCTCAAGCCTGAGCTGTTCCGGCCCTCCGTAGTTCGAGACACGAACCGCCTGCATCGTGTGTCCACCCATGCTCATACCCTCCTACCCGATGAACTCGCGGGCGAAACGACGAATCCCATCCAGATCCTGCAACACAGGAAACCGAAGCGTCAATTCTTGAACGCCCGCCTGTTCTAACGCAGCGATCTGCTTGCGAATGGTATCGGGACTCCCGGTCAGCCCACCACCGAACGCTTTTGCCGCTTCCGGTACCTTCGCCTGAGCCTGCTCGTCGGTATCGGCAATGACACACACCGCAACCGCCGCCCGTCGAATACTTGCATAATCCCGCCCGATCTCCTCGCAATACTGTTTCAACAGCTCGAACTTATGCGCAAGGGTCGCCGCATCACCAAAGACATGCCAGGCGTCTCCGTAGCGTGCAACCAGCTTGAGCGTCTTCTTCTCTCCATTGCCACCAATCAGCAAGGGGATATGGGGGCGCTGTACGCCCTTTGGCTGATTGATCGCGCCATGTACCTGATAGTAGGTTCCCTCAAAGGTCGCTTCCTCCTGTGTCCACAGAGCAAGCAAGATCTGAATCGCCTCCTCTAGCTGGCGAGCACGCACGGCGGCGCTTTCAGGGTAATCGAAGCCATACGCACGGAATTGAGACGCGAGCGGCGGAAAACCAGAGCCGATCCCCACTGTCAGACGACCGTGACTCATGACGTCAATGGTACTCGCCATTTTTGCAAGTAGGGCAGGGTTGCGCAATCCGCTATTCGTGACCATTTGCCCGAGTCGAATGCGACTGGTATCCCGAGCAAGGGCTGCCATTGTGGTCCAACACTCAAAAAGGAAGTTCTCACGATCAGACCAGAGGACGTCGGAGAGCCAGAGCGACTCAAATCCGACCTCTTCAGCGATGACCGCAACCTCTGTCATTTTCTCGTACGCCTCTATTGGATCACTGATTCCCGCGAACTCCATCATGGTGCCCTGTGGCAGTGCTATACCAAATTTCATTGTCATTGAACGGATCACCCCTTCTCATGCTATTTCCCGCGGCTAACTTGCGAGAGCATCCATGGGACAAGTATAGCAAGCAGTGAGGCTACTTCTCATCGTCCATTTGGCGAGGTGTTCCACTGCCCAAAAGGCCAGAGCCATTCAAAGGCGGGGGTTTTCTCTCTGTATAACATACCAGGCCGTTCTGTCCTGCTCACGAAATCCGAAAGGCACGAAGCAAAGAGGGCTGTTCTGGCGCTCTCCGGGAGACAAGAAGCTGACCCCACCTACACACCCTGAATCCATCCGTAATGACAAGGACACCATGCACCTGTTCCCTCCCTTTATTGCCACATAATTCAGTCAGCACGCGGAGGGCTCATTGTATTCCATTCTCAGTAGCGATATACTCAAAACAGAGAAGTGAAGAAGAGGAGAAATGCTTGATGAAACAATTTCCAGAGTGGCTGAGCGCGACCCTTGCATCTGATGCCAGCGAAGGGAAGGGCGTTCTCCCGGAGAACATCCTTCCTCTGCAAGCGAACTCACTGGTTGTGGGTCCGGCTCATGTGCTGCTGATAAATCGAGACGATAATCTATCGGTTCACAAGGCGTTAGAGCAGCCCCCTGCGCCCGGGACGGTCCTTGTCGTGGCCGGGGGTAGCACATCACGTACCGCAACGTTGGGTGGCTTGATGGCACTGAGAATGCAGAAGCACGGCATCGCTGGCCTTGTCACTGATGGGTTGGTCCGCGACTCGCGAGAAATCCGTGAAATGGGCTTTGCAGTCTGGTGTCGGGGCGTCACGCCGATTGCACCGAAGAAAACCGGACCGGCTATCGATTGCACAGCGGTCTCGATTGGCGGCATCACTATCCGAAATGGCGATCTGGTTATCGCTGATGATGATGGCGTGGTCATCTGGCCACAGGAGCAGATAAAGACGCTTCTGGTCAAGGCGGAAGCACGCCTGAAATATGATAATGAGCGCCTGGCACGTATCCAGAACAGCGAAAGAAGATAACAGAGCGTCTATCCTTTTCCCTGCTCCCCACACAGCAAAGAGCCGAGCAAGGCGAACAATCCTCCCCCTTGCTCGGTAACCAGCACATGAATATCCCTCCCGGCTACACCTATCGAAACTGTATCAAAATGCCGCTTTATAAAATCTTGACTTAATTAAGTACAGGCCGTATAATAAAGACATGGACATCTTCGTTGCACTGGCTGACCCAACAAGAAGAACGATTCTGGAACTTCTTGCTCGTCGTGGCGAATTACCGGCCACAACGATTTATGAGCAGTTTTCCACGAGTCCACAGGCGATCTCACAGCATCTCAAGGTCCTGCGTGAGACTCGATTGGTACAGATGGAAAAACACGCTCAGAGGCATGTATACCGCCTTAACCCGGAAGCACTGACAGAGTTTGAACAATGGGTTCAGCGCACAAAAAGGCAATGGAGTGAGCGGTTTGATGCGCTTGACCGTTTGCTCGAAAAAGAGAAAGCGCAAATGAAGGAGAAAAGCCACCATGACAACCCATGAAACCCGTGTTATTGCGGAACCAGGGAAACAGGAGTTCTTTATTGAACGCACATTTGATGCTCCACGAGAACTCGTTTTTCGCGCCTTCACCGATCCTGAACTGTATGTCCAATGGCTCAGTCCAATGGAATACAGCATGACTCTTGAGACCTTTGAACCGAGAGATAATGGAGCATGGCGCTACACCCACACCGACACGAATGGGGAAATCTATGGTTTTCATGGCGTCTATCATATGGTCCACGCTCCCGAGCTGATCATTAATACTTTTGAATTTGAAGGGATCCCGGAAAAGGGACACGTGTGCCTGGAAACAGTACGCTTTGAAGAGCTGCCCGGAGAGAAAACACGGCTCACTTCTCAGAGCGTTTTCCAGTCAGTCACAGACCGTGACCTTATGCTCAGCCAGGGCATGGAAGGAGGGGTTCACTCAGCCTATGAGAAGCTGGCGGCTCTTCTGGAAAAGCTGGTGAAGGGTAAATAGGATTCCTCTACCAGTGTGGCTATACTGTCAGTGCAAAACTACTATTCTGACAGTGCGGCCACCTTCATTTGTGTGCTCCTCCAGATCACAGATTCGTTCTCTACAATGCGTTGAAAGGATACCCTTGATGAAGACAGTCCAATCAGCAGATGGCACAACGATTGCATTCGACCAATCAGGAAGAGGGCCGGCCCTTCTTCTTGTGGGTGGAGCATTCGAGCAAAGAGCAATGGACTCAGAAACCTCGCGACTGGCAGTTCATCCTCTGCTCACACAGCACTTCACCGTATTCCATTATGATCGTCGAGGGCGAGGGGACAGCACAGATACATTTCCCTATGCAGTCGAGCGCGAGATTGAAGACATTGACACCCTCATCGCTGAAGCAGGAGGTTCCGCATTTGTCTTCGGTATCTCTTCGGGGGCTGCCCTTGCGTTGGAAGCAGCCGTCTCGTCTGATAAGACGATCAAAAAGCTGGCTCTATACGAGCCCCCATATAACTCTGATGAAGCCGCCCGAATGGCGTGGAGGAACTACAGGAAGCAATTGCAGCATGTGCTTGCAGAAGGACGCCGAGGCGATGCTGTGGAACTCTTTATGACATTACTGGGCATGCCCCCTGAGATGCTCGAAGGCATGCATCAGCATCCGTTATGGCCGATGTGGGAAGCAGTGGCTCCTACGCTGGCATATGATGCAGCAGCATTAGGAGAGGATGCCTCACTTCCCCTTGAGAAGGCAGCCCGCATCACTATTCCAACGCTTGTGCTGGATGGCGGGGCAAGCGAGTTCTCATTCATGCACGCCACTGCGGTCACCCTGGCCCGCGCTATCCCCAAAGGACAGCACCAAACCCTGGAACATCAAACCCATGAAGTTGACGTTGAAGCGCTTGCCCCCATTCTGGTGGAATTCTTCAACGCAGACCAATAGCAGACTCTTCCTGGCACAGAGTGATTGCCATCCCATCTACACATGATGCGACAGACTTCGCAGCAAGTCCGTCATCGAGGGGTCAAACGCGGGCTGAAGGCTCGCAGCGACACAAGCAGAAGGGGCCAGAATGATGTGATCGGTCAGCGGAGTGCTGCCGTCCCTCGGAAAGCGTGACGGTACGCCTGGGGACTAATACCAACAAGCCGCTTGAACTGATCGCGAAAATGAGTTGCAGACCCGAATCCAACCTGACAGCCAATCCATTCAATCGGGTGGTCAGTCGTTTCCAGCAAGGTTTGTGCTCGATAGACACGCGCGCGCTTCAGCCATTGCAACGGCGTTGTGCCTGTCTGCTCGCGGAAACGGCGGCTGAGGGTTCGGGTACTCATCATCGCCTGAGCCGCTATATCTTCTAGCTTGAGATCAAGATGGCAATGCGCTTCCATCCAGCGTAACACCGGTTCGAGCGTTATTCCATCTGGCGCAGGGGGTTCATATACAATAAACTGTGCTTGCCCTCCGTCGCGTTCTAACGGCATCACTGATACTCGGGCGGCATCAGCAGCGACCGCGGCCCCATAATCCAGCCGAATCATATGCAGGCACAGATCAAATCCGGCAGCAGCTCCAGCAGAAGTCAGAAATTGTCCATTATCGACGAAGAGCACATTAGGATCAACCTTTATCCGGGGATAGCGTCTTGCCAGCGCATCTGCTGCCGCCCAATGGGTCGTAGCCCGTAGTCCGTCCAACAGCCCCGTCTCCGCCAGAAGAAACGCGCCCGCACAGATAGACGCGATCCGGGCTCCTCGGGCTGCCGCATTATGTAATGCAAGCATCACCTCATCAGGCAGGGGAGAAATCGGAACCGCCAGACCAGGCAGAATAATCGTATCGGCCTCGGCCAGCAAATCTAATCCTCGCGGCACACGCAGCATAAATGTTCCAGCATCAACCTCGGCTGAAGGTGCACAGATACACACCTCATATGCGGGCTGTCCATCTGGCAAACGCGTTCGTCCGAACACCTCAAGCGGCATGGACAGATCAAATGCGATCACTCCATCCAGAGCAAGAATAGCGATTGTATGCATGCCTCCACTATATCATCTGCTCGTGCTATCTGACAACATCCGGAAAATACCCGTTCTTTTTGGCTTGATTCCGGCGGTTTCTGTCTATCTCGCCACTGTTCAGTCTGAAGAGCAGGCTCTATAGTAGAGATGATGAAGATTGACACAGCGAGATGAAAGGATTTCTCCTATGCTACACGCCCAAATCGTGCTGTTTGACGGCTTTGATCCCCTTGACGTGATCGGACCCTATGAAACGCTCTGGGCAGGAGGAAAGGCCGCCCTTGATGCGCTCTCTGTAGAACTGGTTTCAGCGGAAGGACCACGTGAGGTCGTCAGCGGATCAGGAGGCCTTGTTCTGCATGCAACAGCCATGCTTGATCCCGAAAAAGCCGATATCATCATTGTGCCAGGGGCAGCAGGACCGCTCAAAGAGCCCGAGGATGGGAGTCAGGTTGATACCATTCCCGTTCTACTCGCTCGCGCGGTAGCAACGAACCTTCCCACACTGATCAAGCAAGCGCTCGATAGATCCGGAGTTATCGTTGCGACAGTCTGTGGCGGCTCACTGGCACTGGCAATGGCCGGATTGCTTGAAGGTCGTCCCGCAGTAACCCACCATCAGGGCATGCGTGCCCTGGAGGCAAGCGGAGCAATCCCGATACAGGCACGCGTCGTTGATGATGGTAATCTGGTGACCGCAGGCGGCGTCACATCTGGTCTCGACCTCGGCTGCTATCTGCTTGAACGCGTGCTCGGGCCACACATCGCGCATGAGGTAGAAACGCTTTTCGAGTTTGAGCGACGTGGCACAGTCTGGCGCAAAGAGGGAGTAGCCTCACTGTAACGCCGCATGGAATGAGAGGAAAAATATGGCACAGATAGACACCTGGCACATCAGCATTCCCACCTCCCTCGGTGTACAAGCTGGCGTTCCGGAACTCACCGAAAAGGAAGGTCTTGTTGAAGGGATCGCGCAGGACAAGGGAGAAAGCGTACCTTTGATAGACCAGCTCCTTGAGAGCAACCGGCTTACATGGAAGCAGTCAAACACAAAGCCGATGCGTCTACATCGCGTGTTCGATGTGGCCAGAGACACCCATGTCGGAACAGCAAAAGCAGGGAAACGACCTGCTTCAGCCGTTCCCGGAACTCGACCTTCCACGAAGAAAGAGAGCCAGCAGCGATGAACGCAATCCAGCACCCTGACCGCATCGCTCGTCGCATGCACATTGTGCGCCTGGCAGCATTGGCAGATCTTGTACTCCTGATCGCGCTTGTTACAGCAGCGCTCACGGGGCAGCGCGAGATAGTCCATATTCTGGGCCCGCTGCATGGTATCAATTACCTTCTCTTGCTTGCCATCGTGAGCGTAGGGGCACTTGATGGTCTCTGGAAATGGTGGTTTCCGCTGGCTGTTTTACTTACAGCCGGCCCACCGGGCGCATTCGTCGGTGAATGGCTCATTCATCGATCCATTCGAGAGCGGAGCGTACAGAAGAGCGATACACCTTCTATCTTACAGGAAGAGCACCACAATGATTGGAAGGAGCAAGGGTAGGCATGTTCTTTTCCTGGTTGATACGTTATGGGCACGTTGCAGCGGCTACACTCTGGGTAGGCGGCTATGCGCTGCTGGCCTTTGTTATCATCCCGCTCATCGGCAAAGGAGCAAGCGAAGTACTCACACGATTGGCAGTCACAACCCTTCGGGTTCTTACCTATACAGGAACCCTCACAATGGGCTTCGGACTTATTCTCATCACAAGAACCCGTGGCTTCCCGCATCTCTTCGGAAGCGCATGGGGAAGCCTCATTATTACAGGGTTTGTGATCGCGCTGATGCTGCTCGGTCTTGGTGATGGGGCACTACGTCCAGCCATTCTGGCAATCCCCGGAACAGGAGACAACACCCGGGCTCGACGATTTGCTATCATCGGATTTGTTCTCGTTGTGCTGGCAGTCGGTGTCATGACAGCCGCGCCGCTCGTTGTATAAGCCCGCTATCAAACGAGATGAGCAGCGCCTTGATTACCATTTCTGCTCCCATCAAAAAGAAGAGAAAAGAGACTCCTTATGCAGGAGAATCTCTATTTCTACAGGGAGGCAAGATATGCCACGTTTTCTACGTTTTGAGGGCGGTCATATAGGCGTACACAATATGGGGGAAGCAGTTGACTGGTACTGCCGTCATTTCGGCATGCGTGTTTTATGGAGCAGTGAGAAAGAGGGACAAACTCTGCTTGCGTTTGGCGACAGGAACGCCATTCCTCTGGTACAGGTTCGAGGCGGAACACAGATCAATGTCTGGGGTGGGGAGATTGAAGGCGCACGGGAAGCCAATGTCCGTCTCTGTCTCGCAACCCTCAACCTCGCCGCGACACGTGAGAAGCTACAACAGGCAGGCATCCGGGTCACAGAGATCACGACAGGCCCGGACCGGCTCCCCTGCTTCGATCTCTATGATCTGGAAGGCATCCGCCTGACAGTCACTGCGAGTGAGACGCAGGAGGAAAGCACATCATTATTCTGCGGCTACGGCCTGCCACGCTTCGGAGTCCGCAACCTGCAAGCAGCGATCGAGTGGTACACGAACTATTTCAATATGGGGGTTCTCAAGTCTTCCCCGGATGACGGCAGGGCACTTATGGGTATCGACAAAGGTGAGTTCTGGATAGAAGAGCTGCCCGCCGAGGCCTTCCACGGAAAAACACCGCTGCTCGCTCGGCCCTACTTCTTCACCGAAGATATCGAAGAAGCACATCAGTTCTGTCGTGAGCAGGGCCTCGATCCCTCTCCGTTGTATGGCTTCACTGAAGGCCTTCGCCTCTTCTCCTTCTATGATCCCGACGGGAACCAGCTCAATATCTGGAGCTACCCGCCTGAGGCATAACCGGCACATGGGGAAAGAGAGGGCTATCCTCCTCTCTTTCCTGCAGATCTATCATATGGGCTGACAAGGCCCGTTTTCCACAGCACAACGTCAAGAACCTGAGATCCGCTGAGCAAGGATTTATGCCTTGAGCAATTCAGTGGAGACAGTACAACCAGGGAACCAGCGATGCAAATAGGACTTTAACTCATCGCCGGCAGCCAGCAGCGTCTCTGTCGGATACGGGGCGAGGCGATCCAGCACAAAATACACGTTCTGGGTTTCTTCCGTCAAGCGAGTACGGCGGCATTGTCGCCAGTTCCAGCGTCGGCAGGTCACCCCGGTACTGTCAACCCAAATCACCTCTCCCGGGTCTGGATAGGCGACCTCTTCATGTCCTGCCTGCATGGTCTGAAACGGCTCATCGCCGCGGGCATAGGTCAAATGGAGATCACTCGTCAGCTTACTCCAATCCTCTCCCCCAATCGGCAACACATACTTCAGACTCAGCATATTGTACAGGTCAACCAGCCCATTGATGAGGGGAAGGTCATCACCTTTTACAGTTCGCATAAGCAAGGCTTCCACCGAACTCGGATACTTCTTCGGCTTCGCTCCGAAGCGGCGATAGGCATCACGCCAGGCCGCGATATGCGGATGCTCAAGCACCGTGCTCGGTGTCAGGATAGAGCGACACTGCTGTTCAGCGGCACGCAGAAGCGCCTCGCTCTCCGGAGTCGAAGGGAAATTCTGGATTCCCTCCACATACACAATAAGCGCCTGATACTCAGGGAACTGTTCAAAAATCTGCTTATCAACAACAAGATGATAATGCACAACAACCTCCATTCGACGACTCATCAAATCCGAACATGGCTCTTAGCATATCGAAATCAGATCAAAGCTACAAGAGCCATTTGTCCCCCAAACAGGCAGACCAATAAGCGAGAAGCCTCAATACCCTCTATCGCGGACAAGTCAGCGAATGTATGCTTCACCAACCTTGTGAGCGCAAAGGATCGAGCTGATTGGAAGCGAGCATGCAGTGCTTGAGCCCCTGTTTGTATAGTTTGCACAGGAAACTGAACCGGGCCGACGGTAGCAATCCATGCACTCCGCTGGACGTGACCGTTCACGATGTGTTTGGAGCTCCCCATTCACGAGGGCGATGAATCACACAATACTTGAAGGGACATGAAAGGCTCCTCCTCCGGATGAGAGTTTTTCTTGCCGCTTCACCCTCTCCCGAAGGAGCCTTGCTGTTTTGCGATCTGTCTCCCCTGGTATGGACAGAATCTTTGAGAAAGGGACCGTTCCTGTCCGCAATTTATAGTATCCTGAAAACAACGAAGTGAGAAGAGCCACGAAAGGAATAGTATTCATGAGCAACGGTACACGTTTACGGGGTTTTGCGACTGTCAATTTCTATGCCGCCGATCTGGAAGCAGCCAAACAATGGTATACGAGGTTTCTAGACACTGAGCCATACTTTCACGTGCCCGGCTATATCGAATTTCGTCTCGGGGACTATCAGCATGAGTTCGGCATCATTGATAGCCGTTATGCCCCTCCCGGCGCAACGCAGGGCCCGGCAGGCGCAATCATCTACTGGCACGTTGACGATATCAAGGCGACGCTGGCAAAACTCCTCGATATGGGAGCAACCCTTTATCAGGATATCACCACACGAGGAGAAGGCTTTATCACCGCTTCCGTGGTCGATCCCTTTGGCAACATTCTCGGCATTATGCAGAACGCCCACTATGTGCAGGTGCTCAACGAGCGCAAAGCACAAGAGCATCAGCAATAAGAGCCAGGACGCGAGTTCATCCTTCCCGATAGAAGGACAGCCCGCTCTCCCGGCTCTGAAAGGGCAAGCACCAACGCAATGAACGCGTCACAGCTTGCCCTTGTTTCTCATCCATTGACGATGGTACCGCCGTTCACATGGAGTACCTGCCCGGTCATATAGGAAGCGTCATCCGAGGCAAGGTACACAAAAGAACGATCTCGCTCACTGAACGCCGGGCAGAGCACAGGACCTTTCTCGCAATGCCTCTCTTTACGGTGGCCCACCTGTCTCGGGATTTTCGCTTGAGGTTTCTCCTGCCCCGTCCTTCCCTCCCTCACCCGTTCTTGATCGTCAGCGTGTCAAGCATCGGCAAAAAGACCTGCTTTTGATACTGCTCAAAGGCGCTCTGTGCGGAGCCGCAGGCAGCCAGAAAAACACGCTGATCGGGAAGCTTCGTCACCAGCATTACCGCTTTGAGCGTGACATCACTCCCATTCAATGCCTGCGTTGTTGCCGTATAGCTTCGCTGTTGCCACTCTCTGCCCGCAATCGTAACCGTTGTTGCCGTCGGGACCTGCTGAAAATCCTTCAGTTGCGTTTTGAGATCGAGGAGCTGCTTTTCAATGAACTGCTGTGCTGTCGCTGTAGTATCAACACTTCCGATGGTGATTGTGCTATCGGTGCGAGCATCGTACATATCTTTATCGGGAGTGGAATGGAAAGCCACCAGGCGCCTGTTCGCATTCTCTTCTTGTGACCATCCTTGCAGATATTTGACGGTGAAGTCTTTACCGGTATAGACAAGCGTCGGCTTCGGCAGCGTAGTCGTCTCAGGAGAAACGGGATCGCCGCAAGCGCTGAGAACAAGACAGCATAGCAAGCCACAGAGCAACAAAAGAATGAAGGCTTTCCGCCTTTGCGTGGTGGGTTGCATCATGGACCTCTCTATACACACCAGAAATAGCAAGCAGACTTGCAAAGGACAATAGGTATACCAGAAAGTGAGAGACACCTTCGGCATGGGCACGCCGCTTCTCAGCTCTCACTTTAAGGATTAAACAGTTTAACATTTGCTAAATTATATTCAGATTGTAATCAAAAAAGCGAGGTCGATGCAAGCGAAGAGGCTTCTGTTTCTGCCTGTTGAGCCGTCTCTACCATATATGAAAGGCTCTCCCTTCGATTTCCCAACCAAAGAGAGAGCCACAACATCACATTGAACGACGTCCATCATACGCACGCGAATACTAGAGCCAGTCAAGCCGCTGCAACAGCATGCCCATACCGGATCGCCAGTTCAGTTCCAGCACCTCAACAGCTCGTTCTAGATCCTGTTGTCGGAGCGCCTCGATGATCTCAGCGTGTTGTTGTACCGAAACAGGAATCACCTCGGTCTCACGCATAAAGGCCCATTCATAGCGGTAGGCCACCTGCTTTTGCGCGTCGATCAGCCTCAGCAGCCGCCCATTGGGACAGTGCTGTAACAGGGTTCTATGCCAGCGTGTATCCAGCTCGATCCGTCGCTGTGATGCCTCCGCCTCTTCTGCCAGTTCGACATTGAGGCGTTCCAGCTCGGCGCACTGCTCGGCATGCACCAGACCCGCGGTGCGCAGGGCGAGACACTCAAGCGTCCAGATAATCGGGTAGATTTCTCGCACCTCACGCGCCGTAAGAGGAACCACCGTAAACCCACGAGCGGGATCGGCACGCACAAACCCCTCCTGCTCAAGACGAAAGAGCGCTTCTCGCAAAGGGGTACGGCTCACTCCGAGCTCGTTTGCCAGCCAGACTTCTTTCACGCGACTCCCGGGCGCAAGCTCGCCTTTCAGCAGCCGTTCAAGTATCAGTTCACGCACCTCCTCACGCCGAGGGCGGCGCTGTCCAATCGTCTCCATATCTCCTCTAACGAGCATAAGGACTTCGCTCACGATAGCGTTTTTCAAACTCCTCACGTGTGCACATCGTCCTGATATCTGTCATTCTATCCAGAGCGAGTATACCATCCAGATGATCTATCTCGTGCTGCAAGAGTTCCGCAAGGTCGCCCTCCGCATGCACGGTGTGCCATGCACCCTGGAGATCCTGATAGCGTACATCAACCTGCTGATAACGCCAGACCTGACAGAAGATACAGAGGAAACTCAGACAAGCGTCCCAGACCACCATCTGTTCTTCACTATGCGCGATAATAGTTGGATTGATGAGCGGCCAGGGCTGTTCCAGATGCAGGAATATGACACGTAAGGGAACACCAATCTGAGGAGCAGCAATGCCGCGTCCATAGGTTGTGGTCGTCCGCCAATGTGTCAGAGTATCCTGTAAATCGGTGAGCAGCGCCGCAATCTCTGGCGCCCCGGGATCGGCAACAGGCTCCGAAACCACGCGCAGCCCCGGATCGCCCAGTTGTAGCACATTACGAATCGCCATCGTTTCTCCCTCCTGTGATAACCAGAACCGCGGTTTTCCCCTGAAGTGACTCCTGCCTTGCCAGTTGGAACAGTGCCGCCAGTGAAGCCGCAGAGGTCAGTTCAGCGACAAGTCCGGCCTCGCAGGCCAGCAGGCACCGAGCCTCTTCCATCTCGGCATCAGACACGGCAAGCATACTGCCGGAACTGGCATCCAGCTCGGCACGCAAGCGCAGGTAGTTTCGCGGCTTTTTGACATCAATCGAGGCGGCAGCAGTCGGACCACGATCTGCACCGACCTTCACTCCATGATAGCGGCTGACGACTGGTTGAACTGTTTCCGCCTGAACTCCGAGCAGGCGCGGAAGGCGATCGGCCAGCCCGAGACGCCGCAATTCACGAAAGCCCTTTCCGATCGCCCCAAGTGTACAACCATCTCCCACAGGAGCAACCACCATATCAGGAACCTGCCAGTGAAGCTGTTCGCCTATCTCCAGCGCGACGGTCTTCTTCCCCTCGACCAGAAATGGATTACAGGCACAATTGCGGCTATACCATCCCTGCTCCTGCCCTGCTGCCTCGGCCTCAGCGTATGCCTGATCGTAGTCGCCATCCGAAATATGAATGATTGCTCTGTAACGCTGCAACCAGCGCAAACGCGTTGTGGACACAGCATGCGGCACAAAGACCTGACAGGCAAGGCCAAGATGTGCACAGAAGCCCGCCAGCGAAATCGCGGCGTTGCCCGCCGAGGCACAGTACAGCGTCCTGTACCCCTGCTCCAGAGCCATCGTGACCCCGACGGCGGTCGCTCGATCTTTCAGGCAGCGGGTAGGATTGCGCGTCTCGTCTTTCAGATACAACTGCGCCAGCCCCAGACGCTGAGCCAGACGCGGCGCAGCCACAAGGGGCGTTCCCCCAGCAGGGAGCACCGGCCCCACCGCATTCACAGGCAACAGGGGCAGGAAACGGAACAAATCAGGCCGCTGCTTCTCCCTCCCCTGCTCGAAAGCGGGAGCGATCGCGTCATAGTCATAGAGAACATCCAGAATCCCGGGATCATCATCAGCCGCCCCACAGTGCGGGCAGAGGTACGCAGACGGCGTAAACGGCTGTACCCGCCCACAACGAAAACAACGAAGTCCGGTCGCAAACATGGGCTCTCCCTTTTCCGATTGTATACAATTTCTTTCTTATTGTATACAATTTTGGCACAAGAAAAACAAGTCCCCTTTACCTGAAATGACGGCTTCCTCTTTGAATGAGTTTTATAGCCGCTGTGACCCGGATAACCTCTACAAAGTGGAACGAATCGTACAGGAAGAGGTCGAGGTGATCCTGCTTCGCTGGCTCAAACAAACCGCCATAACCGATCCCGGAGTGCGGAGGGAAACGATCGCCCCCGCGATAAGTTGGGCTATCTGCGGCACCGCAATCAAGTGGTGTCTTGATAAAAAGGGGCTCTCGCACTCAGAGATGGTACAGCATATCTTGCAGGTACTCATGGAGATGGGAACATATGTGCGGAATCTGGCATAGTTTGTTAAGGGCAGGTGAACGGATTGCCCCGCTTCACCCGCTCTCGATTGTTACCGGGCCTCTTCAAGCACCTGCAGTATTCGCTTTGATGTCGCGGCCAAACCAGGCAGCATAGAGCCGCTCAAAAGGATACGGTTTGATCGCGGCCTGCATTCGGCGAATCGTCGCTGTCGACAGCGGGAGCAGCGTCGTATAGCTATGCATATCCCTCAATGATGCTCACTCTGTTCGAGCCATAGTTCCACTCTATTTTCTTCCCAGCGGCATCAATCGGAGATAGCATTCTACCACAAGTTCCCCTGAGGATACATGATATAATCTCAAATAAGGAAATGGCATCTGTGATGTATTGGCATCTCTATGGAAAGAAGGAGACAAAGCATGCACAAGGAGCTACAATCCCTTTTTGAGACGGATCAGGCAGAGCGCAAACAGCATCCTGAGTTCGGCACTCCCGCGTACAAACAGCTACGCGAAAACGACGCCAAACGACGCCAACGTGTGACCGAATTGATTGCGCAAGGAGCGCTACAGGCCCCAGAAGACTTTTATCATGCCGCGATGATCTTTCAGCATGGCGAGACGCTTGACGACATCTGGCAAGCACACGAGCTGGCGCAGAAGTCTGCGTCGCGGGGCTTTGCACGGGCCCGCTGGCTTATTGCCGCCTCGCTGGATCGCTGGCTGATGTATCAAGGGAAACCGCAAAAATACGGTACGCAATTTACCTCGAATGGCACGCGCTATCGCCTCTGGGATGTAGACCCCGCGACCACCGATGCCGAACGACAGGAGTACAACGTCCCTTCCTTGCAACAGCAGTATGAGCGGGCTGAGCGCCTGACGCGAGAAGAGAAGCAGCACCAATCGAGAAAGCGCCCCGATGGCTGAAGGAAGCGCTAAAACACAGGCAGGAAGAAGAAGCAAACAACGATTCCGATCGTTAACACACCACCGGAAGCGCCTTAGCGTGTTCTCTCCTCGGGAAGCGAAAATGCCTGCATAGAGCAAAATCGAAGAAGTTTTCTCCGCCTGGGTCGCGTATAATACAACAAGCACTCTCAATGAAATAAATCAGGAAGGAATGCTTGTGATACACACGACTCACGCTATCGAAGTACGAGACGTACGAAAGGCGTACGGGAAGACAGAGGTCTTAAAAGGTGTCGATCTACACGTCGAGCGGGGAACCGTCTTCGCGCTCCTCGGGCCAAATGGTGCGGGCAAAACAACAACCATTCGCATTCTCGCGACCCTGCTGCACGCGGATTCCGGCACCGTTGAAATATTCGGGCATGATGTGCGACGGGAGGTTGAAGCTGTACGCCGCCGCATCAGCCTCACCGGACAATTTGCCGCCGTCGACGAAGAGCTGACCGGGCGAGAAAACCTTATCCTCATTTCCCGCTTGCTTGGATATTCACGAACGGATGCCAGAGCGCGAGCCGCGGAACTGCTCTCGGTCTTCGGTCTGGATGAGGCAGCCGATCGTCTGGTCAGCAAATACTCGGGCGGGATGCGGCGTCGGCTTGATATCGCCGCCAGCCTCGTTGTCACCCCGGATCTGCTCTTTCTCGACGAGCCGACCACCGGACTTGATCCACGTAGCCGCAATCAGGTCTGGGATATCGTCAGCGCCCTTGTCTCTGCGGGCACAACCATTCTCCTCACCACCCAGTACCTCGAAGAGGCCGACCGCCTGGCAGACCGCATTGCGGTCATCGATCATGGCAAGATCATTGCCGAAGGAACCAGTGGAGAACTGAAAGCCTCTGTTGGCTCCGGGATACTGCATATCCGACTCCATAAAGCCGAGCAGCGAGCCGCAGCAGAGCAACTGCTGACCCGCGTCCTCGATGTCACGCCACATCTTGAAGCCGACGCCACCGCTCTCTCAGCGCGCGTTTCGGCCCCTGAAAGGGCAACAGAAGCCTTAACAACGCTGCTCCATGCGGGCATTGAGCTGAGTGACTTTTCGCTCGGTCAGCCCAGTCTTGATGAAGTCTTCCTGTCCCTGACAGGGCATGAGGCCACCCCAACAGAGGAGGAACCACAATGAGCATCACGCAAACAAGCCCACTGGCTCGCATCGATAACCAGAAGTTGCATGCAGCGCTCGCAAGCAGCGCTCGCCCCCGCGGTGCCAGCGCGTTGACCGCCTCGCTTCTGTTTGGCTGGCGTGCGTTGCTCAAGATCAAGCACGTGCCCATGCAGCTTTTCGATGTCACGGCCTTTCCCGCAATGCTGACGCTCATCTTCACCTACATGTTTGGTGGGGCCTTAGCAGGCTCGACAGGTGAGTATCTTCATCTCTTCCTGCCGGGCATTCTGGTCCAGACGGTCACCATGATCACTATGTACACGGGCTTTACCCTCAATACAGATATATCGAAGGGCATCTTTGATCGCTTCCGTTCTATGCCCATCTGGGGGCCGGCCACAATCGTCGGAGCGCTGCTAGGCGATGCTGTACGCTACTCTATCGCGGCGCTGATGGTCATCATTCTGGGGCTGATAATGGGATTTCGGCCAGATGGCGGTGTGCCAGGGGTCTTGCTGGCGGTCCTCCTGATCCTCACATTCTCATTCAGCTTGAGCTGGATCTGGACAGCACTCGGCCTGATCCTTCCCACCCCGAACTCGGTCATGGGTATCAGTTCTATGATCATGTTCATCTTCACATTCGGGAGCAATATCTTTGTGGACCCAAAAACCATGCCGGTCTGGTTGCAGGTGGCCGTTAACCTGAACCCGATCAGCCATCTGGTGACAGCGACGCGCGGGCTGATGCATGGCACCTCTACCGTTGATCAGATTGCCCGGGTCTTGCTGGTCTGTGCTGTGTTGATCATCCTGTTCGCGCCGCTCACCATGTACTTCTATCGCAACAAAAAGGTACGGTAAAGCAGCACAAAGCCCGAGGGACCTTCGGGCCTCCTCGGGACTTCATGCGTCCAGTAGACGATATCGCGGGCGGCGAAGAGCAACAGAAGCACTGCCATAAGCGCCGTCACAACGGAGAACAGGGAAAGCAGCAAACGAAATGGAGCCCGACGTATCTTTTTCTGAAGCGCCAGCAGGAACAGCAATGTTTCCACGCTCATAAATGGGAGAAAGCCTACGAGCGCCCCCAATACCAAACGCGATAGGGTCCCACCAATCCCATGCAGGAGTGGTCAGCAGGCGAAAACCAAAGAGACTGATAGGAAGCACCACCTGCAAACCAACAATCAGAAGCGCGATGTTCCGTCTTCCCCGCCTCACCATACTGCGGGAGAAGAGAGAGCAATCAGCGCCGGATAGGGGAAAAACAGGGCAAGGCCAAGCACGCAAGAAGCGCAGGAACCAGTAACCGCCTTCTCTCCGGTCTTTGCCACATTCTTCTGCATCCTGTCCAGAAAGAAGCGAGCGGCAAGGAAAAGAGGCACCAATACAATGAGCAGCCTCGCAAAGACGTCGAGCCAATGCCACGGTGAGGAGGCCAGCGGCATGAAAATGAACGTTGTCTGCCATGTTTCTCAGATAAAGAAGAAGGTGAACGCCCGGGAAAACGATCTCAGAAACAGGGCTATTGAAGCCAATCTGTTCTTCAATAACAGATGCCTGGATGCATGAGATGCGCCATCAGACAGCCCCCAAAGAGATTGATGAGTGTCCGCAGGCTCACGGGCTGCATTCTCAACGCCGTCAGCAATTCCCGCTCGTATTGTTCGCGCCACGCGCGGGGGTAGCAATATTTCACAATCCATGCGACAAATTTTTGCATTGCATACGCCTTTGCTGATTATCTATCCCCGGGCTGTCTCTCAATATCCCCGTCTCGAATGGAACATATTCTATCCTCTCAAGGAGGTCATACATCCTTCATACTTTGTAAGCATTCTCCCTTTCCAGTACTATCATCCCCCAAAGGGAAGAAGAAGAACGAAAACGAGCATAGTACACGTTCTCGTCCTCCCTCCCTTCTGGTCGCCACCTTCCCGGCAGCTCGCTCAATGGGCAGTCCAGCCGCAGTCAATCACCTGGGAGCTCCCGGTAATAGCCGAGGCCGCATCCGAACAGAGATAGGTCACAAGCTGCGCCACCTCTTCCGGCTCTAACAGCCGTTTGATTGCTCCCTCCGCAACCATCACTTTCTCAACAACTTCCTCCTCTGGAATATGGTGAACCGCCGCCTGACTCTTGATCTGCTTTTCCACCAGCGGCGTACGTACATAAGAAGGGCAGATCAGGTTACAGGTCACGCCATATGGGGCGGCTTCCAGCGCCGTCACACGCGTAAGCCCGAGCAGCCCGTGCTTCGCGGCAACATACGCGGACTTGAACGCCGATGCCCGCAACGAATGTACTGAACCAATGTTGATAATTCGGCCCCATTTCCGCTCATACATTGAAGGAAGCACCGCCTGAGTCAGCAAAAAAGGGGCAGTCAGCATCACCTCGATGATAGAGCGCCATTTCTCCTCAGGAAACTCGGTAATCGGCGCAACGTGCTGAAGGCCCGCATTATTCACCAGAATATCTATCTGTCCCTCGGCCTCCAGCGTCTCCTGAACGAGCCGGTCAAGCTCTTCTTTACGTGCAAGATTGGCGCGACAGAAGCGAGCGTTTGGCAATGCATCTGCCTCGCGCTGGCCCGCCTCCGCATCCAGATCACAGAGCGTCACTCGCACGCCCTGTTGCGCGAGATCACGGGCGACCGCTAAACCAATCCCGGAAGCAGCGCCAGTCACCAGCGCTACCTTTCCTTCCAGACTCTTCATTCTGCTCTTCTCCTTTCTTCATCCTGACAGGCAAGATAGTATCCAACTCCCGGTTCAGTGACGAAATAGCGCGGGTGTGAGGGGTCGGCTTCCAGTTTGCGCCGCAAGCGACCGATATACACCCGAAGATATTCATGCTCTTTACGATACTCCGGCCCCCAGACTCGCCGCAGCAGCGCCTCATGGGTAAAGAGCTTGCCCGGGTTCAGCGCCAGCGTTTGCAGCAGCCCGAACTCCGTCGGCGAGAGCTTAACCAGCGTCCCGTTGCGCCAGACGCGCTGTTGCTCGAAATCAATCTCGATCTCTTTTAAGCGGAGCCTCTTGACCGAGGGCGGCGTGTCGGCCCAGTGGTTTCGACGCAAAACGGCTCGAATCCGTGCCAGCAGCTCCCCGACGCCAAATGGCTTGGTTAAATAGTCATCGGCGCCCAGATCCAGCGCAGTGATCTTATCCGACTCCTCACCGAGGGCCGTTAAGACGATAATAGGCACGGTGCTACTCTGCCTGATGCGCCGACAGACCTCCAGGCCATCCATCACCGGCATCATGACATCCAGCACGATCAAGGCAAAGGTGTTGCGCATAAAGAGGTCAAGCGCTTCCAGCCCGTTACTGGCAAGCGAGACCTGAAACGAGCGCATTTCCAGATTCTTCTTGATGAAATCCAGGATGCCGGGCTCATCGTCAACAACGAGAATATGTTTGTCGTGTAGCACAGAGAACCTCCTTCAGTCCTCAACGTTGACCGGGCGCGGTCGCAACAGACGCGGCGGGAAATAGATATGAAAGGTCGCTCCGGGCTTTCCATCCGCACGATCCGCCGCCCAGATCGCGCCTCCATGCGCCTCCACAATCCCGCGACAGAGCGCCAGACCGAGCCCGACCCCTTTGCTGCTGCGCCGATGTCCGCTATCAATCTGATAAAAGCTCTCAAAGATTCGCTCCCTTTGCTCCAGCGGAATACCGTGCCCATCATCGATCACGCTGAGATAGAGGCCCGCCGGTCTACCGTCCTGCTCCTCTGCCTGAGCGTGGGCCCTGATCTCAACGCGCGCCTGCTCTCCTGCATAACGAAGCGCGTTTTCCAGCAGGTTATGCAGCACGACCTCGATACGCTTCTGATCGACATAAAGCCACGGAAGCCCCGGCTCAAGCTGAAGCTCAACCCGCTGATAGCGCGGATTGTCGAGCACCTCGTCAAGCAGCGCTTCCAGCGAGCCGAAAGAGGGCGAGAGCTTGAGTGTCCCGGCCTCAAGCTGCGACATGTCCAGCAGACTCGTGATAATCTCTGCCATATGATCGCCCTCGGTTACGATGCCTTGCAGGAACTCAAGCTTGAGCGCCTCATCCATTTCAACATCAGTTTCCAGCAGACTGGTCGCATAGCCTTTCATCGTGGTCAGAGGCGTGCGCAGCTCATGCGAGATAATCGCGAGCAGGTTTCGCTTGATCTGTTCGGCGTCGTTCTGCTGTGTCACATCGTGCAGAATCTTGCCCCGCCCGATGAGCTGCCCGGCGAGATCATACACATAGAACAGGCGCATCCGTAGCTGGCGGCTCCTCTGCACGAACTGCCCAACCCGATTATAGAAACCGCGCACCCGGAAATCGAACCGCTGTGGGCCGCTACGCTCTTCGGCCCGTTGCAAGGCTTCCGTGTAGCTTCGAGGATCTTCCAGCATGGCATACAACCGCTCGGTGAGCCCCGTCGTCGTACTTCCAGCAGGCAAGCCTACCAGCCGGTAAAAACTCCGATTCGCGTAGACAATCTGTCCGTCCGGGTCTTCCAGCAAAACGCTGTCCTCAAGGCTGCTCATGATCGCTTCCAGCGTATGGAGTCGTGCCTGACTCTCCTGATCACTCTGTCGGAACAGCGTATGAATCTCATCCTCCATCGTGGAAAGAGCGCTGATCAACTGCCCGATCTCATCAACACGGCCCCGCTCCTTTTCCAGCAATGGCCCATCGGTTACGCGGGTTGTCTGGTCCGGGCGAATCAGCGAGACGGCTTTTGCCAGCCGCGTCAGTGGTCCGATCACCCACCCATACGCCACGAACCAGAAACAGCTTGCGCCCACAATAAGCATGACAAGCGCGATGAAGAGGCTATTCTGAAAGCTGATGATCACCGTGTGCGCCGAAGCTGTCGGGCGCTGTACAAAGACCATCCAGGATGTTCCCGCAACCGGAGCAGAACTATATGTATCCAGATGCGGGGCGGCTTGCCCATCCACAGACGCAATCGGTCGTCCTCCTTTATCAAGCAGCCAGATCGAGATATCACCATCCTCTGCCAGCCGACGGCGCAGTACAAGCAGGCGATCCGTCATGGCCTGTGGTGAGCGTCTCGTCTTCGCGTCGGTTGCCTCGACCTCAAGCGCGACCAGTCGTGCAAGCAGGCGATCCGTTTGGAGCGCGTCTTTTTCCAGAGTATCGCGCAGGAAGAAATAAATCTCAATGCCGCCCAGGAGCAACGGAAGAACAAACAGGCTGTAGAAAATCAGGAGTTGGAGATTAATGCGTCGTTCCAGAATGTGCAACATGCTATCCTCATTCTCAAGCGAATCGTGCTATCTGCATGCTTTTAGAATATCGTTTATAATAGCATCTATTGTACCTTATTTATTGCCAGTTCTCCGCAAAAAGGAGGGTCAATGATATTCTGGAATATCCCCGCTTTTCTCCGTACCATACAATCGCAGCGTCATATGTTCCCTGTGATCTGTGCCTGCTCACTTGGCACCGCCCTTGTATGGTATGACTTCTTCCTGTATGCCTTTTTCTCAGCAACTATCTTTCCGCGTCTCTTCTTCCCGACGCTGGACCCCTATTCAGCAATCATTGCCGCCTTTACCACAAACTTTGTGGGCTTCGTCGCTCGCCCGATCGGAGGCGCCTTCTTCAGCATCTTTGGCGATCGGATCGGGCGCAAGTCGACGCTGGTTATGACGCTCCTGCTGATTGGCTTCTCCTCAATGCTGATCGGCGTACTACCTGATTATCAGCGCATCGGCCTGCTGGCTCCCATCGGTCTGGGATTGCTCCGCTTTTTGCAGGGAATTGGCCTGGGAGGCGAGTGGAGCGGGTCGGTTCTCCTCTCGCTGGAACACGGCGACGAGAAACACCGCGCGTTCTGGGGAAGCTGGGCACAGGTTGGTGTTCCGATCGGGCTGTTGCTCTCGACCATCTCCGCCATCGTTTTTCGGCATCTCTACCCCGACGAGGCATTCACAGCGATCGGGTGGCGCGTGCCCTTTCTGCTCAGCACTATCCTGCTGACCATCGGGCTCTACATCCGCCTGCGCATCCCGGAGACGCCGCCCTTCGTCCAGCTCCTGGCCAGCAAGCAGATTGCCTCATCACCGCTGCTGGAGGTCATTCGGCGCTACTGGCGGCCCATTCTCCTCTGCACCCTGCTGCGCTCAGGCGAAAACGCGCCGTTCTACATCTTCACCACCTTTACCTTTACCTATCTCGGGCAAACATCATCGCTCTCACCCGAACAGATCTATTTCTTTCTTGCCATCGCCTCCCTGGTCGCCCTGATTACAATTCCGCTCTTCGCGCTGCTCTCGGACCACGTCGGGCGCAGGCGCTGGTACGCGCTCGGCTCGCTGCTGATGGGCGTCTTCGCGTTTCCGTATTTTCTCCTGCTGCAAAGCCTCAACCCCTGGCTGATCGTCACTGCATTCGTGCTCTCGCTGGGCCTCTGCATTGCCTGGCTCTATGGACCCCAGGCCGCCCTGATCGTCTCCTGCTTCGAGACACGCCTTCGCTACAGTGGCGCCACTCTGGGCTATCAACTGGCCTCGTTAACCGCCGGCGGCCCGACCCCGATTCTGGCAACCTCGCTGATCGCCGGTTCGCAGTCTACCGATTCCACCTTTTTCACCTCTATCGCGCTCTTTATTGTTATCATGTCCATTCTCTCGTTTCTGTCGGCGTTGCTGCTCCGGCAGGCATAGTATGGGGGACGCTCTGTTATGGCGTCCCCGCTACCGGCTCAGGCCTCGTGTGGCTCTAAACGCGAGACTGGCGCTTCTTCGATTGTATAGGCTTGCGTATCGGAGATATCGGCCTTGCTCAGCTCCTTGAGACCCCATGTCGAGACGAACGAGATCAGACTGAGCACAATCATATAGATCGCCACGGCCTGCCACGAGCCGGCCCCGATCGCAATAGTCACATGCTTAAGTCCAAGCGCTCCAAGACTTGTTTTCCCGTTCAGCAGCAGCAGCGCGATGATAGGAGCCAGACCACCGGCAAAGGGTGCCGCCAACTGATAGCCCAACGATGCGCCGCTATAGCGCGAGCGGGTGCCGAAACGCTCCGCGATCAGCGCTGCCTGCGGGCCATACACCCACGAATGGAAGATAAACAACGAGAGCACGATGGCCAGTATAATGAGGAATGAGTTCCTGCTATTCATCAGCAAGAAATAGGGAAAGGCAAAGAGTGCCATCAGCACACAACCAAGCAGATACCAGAGACGACGCCCGTAGCGATCAGAGAGATAGCCGAAAAGGGGTATAGTGAAGAGCTCCAGCACCGCCCCAAGCGTGATCCCGTTCAAGACAACGCTATTGTCCACTTTCAGAGTGGCGGTTCCATAGGTGATGACGAAGACGCTGAAGAGGTAGAATGGCGCCTGCTCAACAAAGCGAGCACCCGCACTCAGTAATACTTCAGGCGTGCTATAGCGAAAGACATCCAGCAGGGGCGCCTTTGCCTCACGCTTCTGCTCCTTCACCTGCTCAAACAGCGGCGTCTCCATCACTTTGAAGCGAATATAGAGACCAACCAGCACTAAAAGGGCACTGACCAGGAAGGGAATGCGCCAGCCCCAGATCAGGAATTGTGGCCCTGTCATCGCGCTCACAATGTTCACCACAAACGTTGAGACGACCAGCCCGATCGGTGCCCCCATCTGCGGCCAGCTCGCCCAGAAGCCGCGCCGCTCCTTATGCCCATATTCAAGCGCCAGCAGGACGGCGCCGCCCCACTCGCCGCCAACGCCAAGCCCCTGCCCGAGCCGAAAGAGTGTTAACAACAGCGGAGCAACTATCCCGATCGCATCATAGCCCGGCAAAAACCCGATGACCAGCGTCGAGATCCCCATCAGCAAGAGGGTTGCTACCAGCGTCGATTTTCGCCCGATTCGATCACCCAGGTGCCCGAATACCGCTCCGCCAAAGGGTCGCGCCACAAAGCCGACAAGGAACGTGACCAGCGCCAGCAGGGTTCCTACCAGTGGATCCGATTCCGGGAAGAAGAGCTTCGGAAAGACAAGGGTGGCCATTGTTCCATAGAGGAAAAAATCATACCACTCAATCGCGGTTCCCAGGGTGCTTGAGAGCACAACCGTCATCATCTGACGTTGCATCGTTTTGTCTTGTTGCGTCTTTGCCATAGATCCTCCGTGCTGACCGTACAGCGTCAGCCGCTTCAACAGATGATTCATCTCTAGCAAGTATAAAAAGGAAGGTGTAAATATTGCGTAAACAGGGAAATGGAGGATATAAACAAATACGTAAACAGGAGGAGACAGAAAGGGGTAGTCTCGTCGCTTATGGGCGACTCCCGGGACGCGAAAACGGGCGCATCTGTCGTCGGAACTCTCCGGGGCTGAGATACATATGGCGCCGAAAGACCTTACAGAAATGATTGGCGTTGGCAAATCCCGTCTCGCGGGCGATCACTTCCAGCGTGAGATCACTCTGCAAGAGCCGTTGCGTGGCCTCTTCCAGGCGCACCTGCATCACAAACTGAGCTGGCGATAGCCCGGTGTTCCGCTTGAAATAGTGGCTGAAATGACTGCGACTCATGCCATATCTTCGCGCAAGCTGTTCCACCTCGATTGGCTTCCAGAGCGTTTGCAAAACGTACGAACGGACATTCTGCAAGAGCTGCTCCCGCACATCGGGCGCATAGCTCAGCGAATGGGCCAGCCGCTCATACTCGATCAGGAAATGAAACAGAGCCAGCTCTTCCGCGAAGACGTCATGAAAGGTGCCATCGTAGATCCCCTCAAGCAACTGAACAACCCGCGCCAGCACCATACTCGAAGGATCCAGTTGCATGATGGGGCCAACGCTCGCGATGCGCTGCATCAGGCGCTGCACAACATAGGGATGACGAATAATCAGCCAGCAAAAGACCCATTCGGGCGAGTCAGGAGGCAGATAATACCGGCTGTCCGAGGGAACAACCGCCAGAAAAACAGTCTGTGGGAGGATTCGGGTGACGGTCTGTCCTTCCGCATAGCAGCCCTGCCCGGCCAGCGTGTACTGAAACACCACAAATGGGTGAGCAGCATCGCCGCCGCGCTTCCTGCCATCCCAATCATAACAATCGCTCGCCGTGCGCTTCTCCAGCGCCACGCCATACACCTCCGCCCCATAGCGCGGGGTATACAAAGCGCCCTCCTGCGATGCCTGAAGCCGGCGCAAGCGCTGCAACAGTTGATCCATCAACCCGCTCCTTGACTGGTAGATGTCCGCTGTTCAAAACTATACCATACAAGCTTCTCTTTTACCATCAACCCGACGTTCTCAGCCATCACAAATAGACCATCCAGCGCAAAAAGAGACCATTGTGCAAACAGTGCACTGCTGACTATACTGAGAGAGAAAGGCTGAAACGAGAGCAAGAGCGTTCTTGAAGAGGAGGAAGTACTCGCATGAAAATCGCAGTTATCGGCGCTGGCTCGATCGGTTTTACCCGGAAGCTTCTCGGTGACATCCTGACCGTCCCCGAACTGGCAAACACGACCTTCGCGTTCACCGATATCTCACAGCGCAATCTGGATATGGTGACGCAGCTCTGTAAGCGCGATATCGAGGCCAATCAGGTGCCCGCCACGATTGAGGCGACCACCAACCGTCGACGCGCTCTGGAAGGGGCAGACTATATCCTCTGTGTGATTCGTCAGGGAGGGCTCGACGCTTTTCAGACAGATATCGATATCCCCCTGAAGTATGGTATTGATCAGTGTGTCGGCGATACCATTTGTGCGGGCGGGCTGATGTATGCGCAACGGACTATCCCCGTTTTGCTCGATATCTGTCGCGATATTCGGGAGGTCGCCAGTTCGCATGCACTCCTTCTCAATTATGCGAATCCAATGGCAATGAACACCTGGGCCTGTAACCAGTATGGCGGCGTTCGGACGATCGGTCTCTGTCACGGCGTTCAGCATGCACATGCCCAGATCGCCAGTTGCATCGAACACTGGGCGAAGAAAGAAGGCCTGCTTGCGGAACATGAACAGGTGAAGAGTCAGGATGTAGCGGTCATCGCGGCTGGCATCAATCATCAGACATGGTTCCTCAAGGCAGAGTGGCGCGGCATCGATATGATCCCTCGTATGCTTGAACTCTTTGAAGGACATCCCACATACCCGCAAACTGAGAAGGTGCGTATCGATGTCTTGCGGCGCTTTGGCTACTACAGCACCGAGTCGAACGGACACCTGAGCGAGTATCTCCCCTGGTACCGCAAACGCCCCGCCGAGATTCCGCAATGGATCGATCTCTCCGACTGGATTCATGGCGAGACGGGCGGCTATTTGCGGCATTGCAGCGAGCAACGCAACTGGTTTGAAACTGATTTCCCGCGCTGGCTTCAGGCTCCGCCAATGGAGTTCACCCCGGACCATCGCAGCTCAGAACACGGCTCTTACATTATTGAGGCCCTGGAAACGGGTCGCGTGTACCGAGGACACTTCAACGTGATCAATCAGGGGCACATCTCGAACCTGCCTGATGGCTGTGTTATCGAGATTCCCGGCTATGTTGACGGCACCGGGATCAATATGCCCGTTGTGGGGCGGCTCCCGCTGGCCTGTGCCGCGACCTGCTCCGCCAGCATTCGCGTGCAAGAAATGGGTATGGAGGCCGCTGTCCACGGTGACGTGACGTTGCTCAAGCAGGCCATGCTTCACGATCCGCTGGTTGCCGCCATCTGCAACCCTGAAGAGGTCTGGCAGATGACCGATGAGTTGCTTGTTGCTCAGGCACAATGGCTCCCTCAGTATCGCGGTGAGATCGCCGGGGCACAGCAGCGCCTTGAAGAAGCGGAACGCAAGGGAACCCGTGTCAGGCCGCGCTCCACGCATGGAGCAGCCCGACTCAAAGCGCGCACTATTGATGAGCTTCAACAGGGAATGCGTCCGGCTCTTGCCAGTGAAGAGCCCGTTTGAAGCGCGGTATATAATGCTTCACTTCTGTAGCATGCAAAGAGCCATACAGCAGACTCCGAGCGGGAAACCATAGCCTGCCAGCTCCCTGCATATGCGTGCAGGCAAGCGAATACAACACTCTCAAAGAACAGGAGAAAGCGAGGCGCCCCGGTGAAAGCAAGCAAGTGACCCGCTTCTCTGGAACAACGAGTCTCGCTTCAAGAAGCTTACAGGCGCGAGCGGGTTTTCTCCTGTTCCCTCTTTACAAGCGGGTTCGTACGCGATAGAGTTTTCAAACCAGGCTTTTAAGACGATCTTTCGACAACATATCCGACAAAGAAAGCGGGTTTAACCAATGCAGATATCCCTGACACAGAACGCTCTTTTTCCGCTCTGGGCGTCCCCTTCTTCTGAAATACCAGCACAGGATATGCCAACTCTTCAGGCATTTCTGCCATCGCCGGAGCGAGCAACCGGTGCCGTGGTGATCGTCTGTCCCGGCGGAGGCTATAGAATGCTTGCCGATCATGAAGGCGCTCCCGTCGCGCAATGGTTAGCTCAACATGGTCTGACAACCTTCGTCTTGCGCTATCGACATGCCCCCGCCTATCACCATCCGATTCCCCTGCAAGACGCTCAGCGAGCCGTTCGCTTCGTGCGCCATCACGCCCTTTCCTGGGGACTTGATCCCGAACGAATAGGGATGCTCGGCTTTTCGGCGGGAGGCCACCTGACCAGCATGGTCGCGACGCACCCCGAGCCCGGGCAACCGAAGGCCGCAGACCCGATCGAGCTCCAGTCCTCTCACCTGAACGCTCACGCCCTGATCTATCCGGTAATCAGCACCACCATGAATCCCGAGATCTTTGAAACGCTTCTGGGAAGGACGCCCGATGCGAAACAAATGGACCTCTTCAGCAGCGAGAACCATGTCACGGCACAGACATCACCGGCCTTCCTTGTCCATTCGACCGAGGACGGCTATATCCTCGTCGCGCACTCAGATCGCTATGCCGCGAGCCTGCAACGCGCAGGCGTGTCATACACCTACGTTCGCGATAACCTCGGCGGTCACGGCTTTGGCCTTCAGGAGAGCTGGGGCCCACAGTGCCTTCAGTGGTTCCGTGCCCTGGGATGGAGCCGCTAACAACAGCGCGGACCGCGTTTGCACAGACTTTTTGCCTCACGCGGTCCGGATCGCTATTTGTTTGCTGCTATGGGCTGATTGATCTCCCAGAGATTGCCTTCTGGATCGGCAAAGTGCGCTGTTCGCAGTCCCCACGGCTGATCGGTTGGAGGGCGGAAGAACGAAACCCCTTTTGCGGTCAATTCCTCATAGGCTGCATCCACATTCTTTACACTGGCAGCCAGCAGACCACGAGGAGCGCCATCAAGCCTTAACGCCGAAGCATCGGTATTGAGCAGATCAGCAGCGCCCTCCGCCGAGAGCAAGATCAGGCAGCCCGCATTGAGACGGAAGGTCGAAGATGTAGCATCTTCCTCCAGAAGCAGAAGTTCGAGTGTATCACGATAAAATGCTGTACTTCCTGCCAGATCACGTACAAATACCACCGTTGCAATAATATCTTCAAACATGGGTTTCTATCCTTTTTCCTCTTTTCGATCAATCCATAGTTCCACTGCATCTCTATTTGACAGTCTACCCGAGGAGGCGAGAAAACGCTTCTTCTATCCTGCTCTTTTTGGCTCACCAGCCGCCTTCTCCCGTGAAAGGGCAAACAAAAGCGCTTCCCTTCCCTGAGTGATAGCAACCGCTTTACCGGAAAAGGTGCCCGGGCAGACAAGCTCCCTCTGTGTCGCTCCTCGGACTCTATATATAAAGGAAGATATCCACCCCGATCAATAGAGCATCTCGCAAACAGACAGAGCCGTTTCACAGAAGTACCCGTCCGCTGGCTCCTCTTGCTACTCGAGCCTACTCGGCCTTCTCAATCACGCCTCGCAACAGAGACAGGTCAGCTCTGGTGATAAATAAGCCGGGCACCTTCTGCAAGGGAACAGGCACGACACTATACGCTTGCATATATCGCTCAAGCAGAAAACGCGGACAATCAAGCAGCGAGACAGCCGCCGAAACCGAAACCCATTCCTCACCATGCTCATCCAGCCAGAAGGCAACCGGCTTTTGTTGGGCCAGCGTGAGCAAATCAGCCAGACGGAGAAAAGAGGCTTTCCCCTGCCTCGGAAACCGATAGAACTGGAGAGAGGAGCGGAACGCGCTGGCAAGCACCCACGACGCTGTAACACCGAGCGACCATGCACAGGCCTCAATCGAGAGATAGTCACACCCCTCAAGACAGATCTTTCGCCCCGGAAGCCGCACGGCAAGCTCCGCACGCTGGATCAACTGCGCGCTCCCCCATCGCAAAGGAGCCGCTGGCAACACCCCCTGAATATCGACTCGAAGCGCATCTTCATAGGCGATATATCGCGATCCATCAATGCTATAGATAGTCATCGGCGTGGCAGCGATTCTTACTCTGATCCGTTGCACAGAGCGCTCGAAGAGCGTTGCCAGAAACGTGATTGCAATATACTTCTGCCCTGTCTCATCACAAACAAGCGCGGGACGAGTGGCCCGTTCTTCACGCTCGTGCAACTCCTTGATCGTTTCCAGATCACACTTTCTCATGTACAGCGTCGAGCCGGAGGAGCGCATATACAATGGCGCACCCGCCCGCTGGAGATAGGCATACACTTTCTTCCCACTTGTATCGAGCAGGGCTGCCGCTTTTGAGATCGGCAGAAACTCCTCTGAATTCTCAGGCAGAATGGACGTACGCCTCTGCAATCCTTCGATGTCCGCCAGACGCAGAAAGACTCCCCTGCATAGAGGGAATGTTGTTGTCTCAAAGCCATAGCGTTTCTGATAGCATCTCAGGAGAACAGGTGATATCCCTAACAGGCGCGCCGCAGCCTGTACAGAAATATATTCAATCTCATCCATCGTGACGCAGTCGCGTTGCTCTTCATGCCTGCGTAGTTGCGCGAAGTAGTCACACAGCCGCCTCGCATCCTCTTCGCGAAGATACAGCGACGAGAGTTTCGGGAATCTATGTGGCACCATGTGAAACGAGAAAAGCAATCTCCGAAGCGTCCTGTGGCGTATCTGAAGTAGATGAGCCAGCGCATTTAAAGTGATATAGTGTCGCTGCCCATCGGTGAAAGAGATAGGATCTGGTACACGCATCCTGACGAATCCTCCCCAACCTGATTCCTGCACGAATCACAACAAAAGCTGGTCCCGTAACCGAATAGCTCATCTATAGAGTTTGAGTAGCATCGCTTCCTTTTTTCTGCTCTTTCAGCTACAGGGCAAGCATAGCATGATCTCTTTCTTTCTGTCAACGTTTCTCTTTTTTCCAGTATTTTTCTCCTTTTCTTGTTCGAGCTACACGTCAACAGAGGAGGCAGGCCATTCCAGCGCTCGGCACCGCCAGTACATCCCGGCATCCATCCAGCACAAAATAGGACTCCACAGTCCTGATCATCGATCGCGCAGGACGCGAATGGATCGTGAACAGCCAAAAACGGCATATGAGCTCGTACATCTGCATATTCACCCTCTTTTTGCCTGAACTCATACTCAGCCTATGTTATAATGCGATGGAACAGATGCTGTTTGAACAGAAAGGCATGTGGCCCCTTTACCGCGTGCTCTCACACGAACAGAACAACCGCTAATTCGTATTCTCTGGAGTAGTACATGAAGTTAGAGAAACAACAGATGGCCGACCCCGAGAAGTGGTATAGCAAGGATCGCCTGGTTGCGCTCAGTGACGGCATTTTTGCCATCGCGATTACGCTGCTGGTGATTGATATCCGGCTTCCGGAAGGGCTCGACCCGCGCAACCATGCCCTGATCACCGAGAAGTTCTTTGAGCTCTTCCCCCAATTCCTCAGCTATATTGTGAGCTTCCTTGTGATCGCGAACTACTGGATGGCGCATCGGCGCCTGATGGCAAACGTCGAGCACATCAATGATAGACTAACAAAGGCGCATCTCATCCTGCTTTTCATTATCGCGCTCATCCCCGTCTCAACCAATTTCTTCGGCACGTATTATGGCGTTCCTATCCTGACTGTCTTCTATACACTCAACCTGGCCTTTTGTGGTATCGCCTCTGTATTCATCTTGTTCTATACGCGATTCCATCGCAACCTGGCGCCTGAAGATCCGACCATCTTGCGGCACATGGATCATCGCCTCCGCAGCGCATTGGTTCCGCCAGTCGTTTTTGTCGCTTCCCTGCTCTTCCTGTTCTTTCCTGATGGGGCCTACTATCTGCCCTTCTCGTGGATGCTGATACCAGTGTTTGCCTATCTCGTACATCTTCCCTGGACTCCACGAAAACCCCGACCTGCCACCAAACCGCAAGCAAAAAAATAGAGCGCATTCCGGAGCACAATCCCCTCCTGAACAGAACCGGGAGGGGTCTTTCTTTTCTGCGCGCATCCTGTCGCCGTTGTTTCCTGGTACAGGAGGAGCTTCCCGGGCTGCAAGCTTCCTTCTCTACACGCAAGCTGATTGCTAGCTCCTTTGCAACAATGTCCTGAGCGCAAAAGACAACATGTATGAGAAGCGAAAACGCAGATATATACAAAAACAAGGATTTTTTAGGGCTTGCAGCCAAAAGCCCTTGTGCTTTGTCGCTTCTTCCGTTATACTGCTGAGGTATTTCAATCTTTCCATCTAGAAAAGGCATATTGCCCATGAAAATCAAAAAGGTCACTATCCTCTTGTTTGCACTGCTCCTGTGTTGTCTTCTCGCCGCCTGTGGAGAGACTTCATCCCCAGCCCAATCTTCACCGACAGCACAGCCTACCACCGCAGCGCCAACCCCAACGCCCTCGCCGACACCGGCCAAACCGAAGACCGCCGACGAGATCCTGAAGGCGTTGAAAGCACAGGGTCTCAAGATCGGGGAAAGCTTCACCTATACCGAGGAAAACGACCCGAACAAGCTTCTTGGCAGGCCGGGCCAGTATACCAGCAAGGTGAACTTCAAAGATACCTCACTTGAAGCGACCACGAACAGCGGCGCTGAAATCAGCATCGATGAAGGCGGCTCTATTGAGGTATTTGAGAATGAGCAGACCGCGCAGAAGCGTTTCCAGTACTTGCAGGCTCTCTCTCAATCGGGGAGCGCACTGTTCGCTGAGTATGAATACATCCACGGATCGGTCATACTGCGCGTCTCCAAAGCGTTCACGCCGACGCAGGCAAAAGCCTATGATGAGGCGTTGAAGAAGGTCCTTTAAGCGCCAATCTGTCATACAGCAGGGCTATGAAGCGTGTTTTTTTGCATGGCTCATAGCCTGCCTCCACATCACTGACCACTTTCCCGGCCCCTGAGATTTTCTGCACAACAAGCGAGAATGCTGCATTTCACTCCGGCTTCACCTGTATTCTTCTCTCAAAAAGCGATCATCTCCAGCAGACGAGCATGTGAAACTGATACGTCATTCCACCCGTATGCGTATACAAGAGTAGCGTACAGCAAGCCCTTTTTAGATGAAAAAGAGGCATATTCCAGTTCATTCATTCTGAAATGGTCTTTTTTCCGGGCACGCATGTTTTCAGTACCGCCATTGGACACGGCTATCCAGACACAAGGCAGCTTCCGGCTCAGCATAGAACAACGAACATCCGGCCCCCTCGTAGCAGCAAAGGAGAAAATGGATGATACAAGCGCAACAGGTCCCATATTATGTAGGCTTTGGATTTCTGATTTTCTTTCTTGCTGGCCTGTTTTTGCAAGTCCGTTATGGAGAGGCAAACACAAAAGAGAACACCTTTCTCTGGACCTACAGCGCCGTCCCTTTGGTCGTGTTTCTCCTCTTTGTGCTCCGTGAGGCATATCTTCATATATCGTGGTCTATCGTGGCATCACTGCTCGCGGGCATCATGCTCGTTGTTTGTGGGGTCAATCTCCTGGCGTTTTCCAAGAGGAACAAAAGCTGATCGAGAAGATAGGGCCAGCTTCGCGGCTGGTCTATCCTCTCTCCGGTATACAAGTCCTCCTGTCGCTCATAGCGAACAGGAGCACCCACGGCTTCGTGTCAATCACCGGTATTGCGAATAAAGCGGGCCTCCTGTCGCACAAGGGGAAGCTGCAACCCGAGCAGCACCAGCGCCACCACCAGCAAAATCAACTTGCCAATCCACCAGTTATCAGGATTGAGCGCCTGATCATGATAGTACCAGCCAAACAGCAGGTAGAGCACCACATCATGCTTCTGTCCCCCACTTGTCATAAACTGGCAGGCAAGCAGGTTGATAAGCCAGAGGGCCACAGGAAGCAGGTATCCGGCAATACTGCTCACGGTCAGATGGACGGTACAGAGCCCGATCGCAATCAGCAGGAGCATCGAGGGGAACACTGTTCTCAGCATCTCCCACATGCTCGTCAGCACGGTGACATCCGCCGGCGGCTTGCGCAGCAGCGAATAGGCACCCCAGGAGGCAAGCAACATCAAGATCACCAGATAGAGCAGGACAATACAGAGGCGCCCGAACAGCACGACCAGCGAAGGACGCCGGAGCGCTAACTGCGCCAGCGTTCCCTGTTGCCATTCACGAGCCAACAGACCAAGCGTGAGAAAGAGCGATAGGGGTGGAAGAAACCGCTCAAGGTCATTGCGGAGTGCCACCACATAATCAGGGCCGGGGTCTTTTTCCTGAAACGCGGCTATTTGCTCGGCAGTTAATGGCGGACCATCAGCTTGCCGTTGCATATAGAGAGGGACATAGGTCAGGCGAGCAAGCGCCAACGAGCCCACGATCAGGAGCAAGGGGACCAGCCAGCTCCATCCTACAGACCAGCGCAATTCATACCATAGCGTCTTCGCTCTGAAGAGGCGCCCGGGCGTCAGCGGTGAGACAGGTGTATGAAGCATTGCAAGCACTCCTATTCGTTACGCACGCATTGCAGCGGGTCCGTACTCTCCTTACTTGCTGATCTCCCCGAACAAATGTAGGGACCAGCTTCACGCGTAATATCCCGCCCGATGTACTGTCCAAGCTGCTGAAGGAAATCGAGCGTTTTTTTCTCCCCTGGCTGCTGCCCATACTGCTGAAGAAACCGGGTCAGCTTCTCATGTCCGATCTCCTGCTGTACACGATAGAGATAGAGGGCACTCGAATCACACATCTCTATGCCCAGATCCTTCATCTCCTTCTGGAGCTTGTTTGTGAGGGCAGGATCTTTAAACTGGCCAGCACCCGGCAGGGTATTTTCATGAAAGCGCTGGCAGACATCCATTGCTTTTTGCAGGTAGCCATTGCCAAGCACTTGATCGGTTGTCACTGTCGCACTATATCCCGAAAGCATAGTATTTATTCTCGAATTTCCTGTAAGCATAAAAGTAGGTTCTGGATTCTGAAGACTTTCATCGCCTCTTGTTGCAGTATACTGCATTTCTGGCATTATTCTATTCCACCACCACTTTACAGCAATAGAGTCTCCTGCTTTTCGATAGACAAAAGAAGCAGTCAGCGGGCCAGGCACAAAAAGCACTCTTGACTCTGGAACGAAGGCCAATCCCTGACCGATCAATGGAGTTTCCAGGAACGGCACAACAACGACATCCCAATGCTGCTCTTTCTGCTTGTCGGGCGCTAACCAACGATCGAGCGCGGTCAGTTGCCGCACATACGCCTTATAGATCTGCTCCGACTGCATCTGCATAAAGGAAGCACGATAGAAGAGCGTCGCCTGATCAAACGAGCGTTGCTGAGCGTCAGCCAGGGCCGCAATGGCAGCATCGGGAAAACGCATGCGTGTCTGCTGCACCACTTCAAGCCACTGTCCATCCGCCGAGCGCCGCACTGTCCCCAGGGAGCTCAACACCTGATAGGAGGCCGGAAAGCGAACATGCAGCGTATCAAGTGGCAAGCGGAATGCCTGCTGTACGGCCTCTTGCGTCCAGAGCAGCGGATACCAGTTTGAGCCAGCGCCTTCCAGAAACGCAAGCCCCTGCCCGATATAGCTCATAAAGGGAAGAGGGTTCACAGAATCTGCCTGCTTGCCGCCTCCTGTCATCCCATATACATTGCGTCCAAAAACCAGCGAACCACGATAGTGCACAGTCAGGGTAATCGGCTCTCCTTTGGCAGCAGGCGTATGGGCAAGCTCAACCTGCGTCCAGCCGGCAGAAGAGTGAAATGGGAGTGAAGCTGATCCCTGTGTGAGCTGTTGAATCGTCAAACCTCGATTCAAAGCGAATGGAAACGAGGTCAGACCGCCCCGTTCTGGCGTCACCGTAAACGTGCTGGTGCCATCGATGGTCCCGGCCTTCGGGTCAATCGTTGCCGAGACATGAAACTGAGATACACGCGCGGCAACCGGCTCAACAGGATTCTTCCCCAAACTTCGATATGAGGCACTCGTTTGCTGTATATTCAGCAAGCCTGGCACCAGGAGCGCCACACACAGCACCAGGAGCACCAACGGCATCAGACGATCACCGAGCCGCGCCATTGCCTGTGGCTCACGCAAGGGGAAGCACAGCACCGCTAACGCCAGCGCCGCCAGCGCCAACCCGGCCATCACGCCAGTTTGTGCCCAGAGCAGTGCCCCATCTGGCCCTGTGCCGATGCTTCCCGAATAATAAAGCGTGGTAGCGGTCAGGTTCAGCGGGTCGAGCATCGAATGCACAGAGAAGAGAAAGTGATAGATGACCAGAGCAGAGGTAAGCACAACGCCAAGCAGCGGGAAGGGCGCAAGGCAGATACCAAAAAGCGCAACTCCGACAACCAGAGGAATACGGACAGCATAGATTGCGGCCAGCAGCAACCAGGGATCAAGCGAGACAACCGTTTTCAGGACCACGCAAAACATCATCCAGCCAACAAGCAGCGCCAACCAGCCAATCAGACAGGACAACAGGGAGATTGCCAGCCACTTACCTACCACATAGCTTGTTGTTGAGAGCGGACGCGTCCAGAGCAGTGCGGTAATCTTGCGTTGTCGATCACGCCGAAAGAGCAGTAAGCAGAGAAACGGAAGCAGAAACAGCAGAATACCGAGGGCGCCTGTTCCCTGCCGGACCGTTTCTTGATAGTATTCCATATCAGGGTTATGGCTCATATTCCAGTTTATCACGCCCATATAGAGGCAGATGATCAGGGCGCAGAGCCAGCTTGCCACAGAACTCAATTGTAGCCGAATCTCATACCGACAGACAGAGAGAAGATTTCTGGCGTGAAGCAGCGGACCACGCACGCGATGTGCGCGCTCAGCCTTCAGAGACATGCTGTTCTTCATACAACGTCGTCGCTCCTATCAATAAGAAGTAGCCATCCTCAAGGGTGGGTTCAGCGGGTATCGCAAAGGGCGAAGGGCGCGGACCCTCCACACGAGCAATCACCTCATTCGGTGCGGCACTCCCATCGGTAATCGGCGTGAGCGAAGCCACCAGAAGCTGACCGCTCCGCCGCAGCGCATTCACCTGTTCCAGTGTGGTACGCCAGAGCCAGCACCTTCCTCGGGCCAGTTGTGCCAGCTCACTCACCGAGCCCTGAAAGAGAAGCTGTCCCTTTTCCAGCACCGCCAGCCGTCCCGCAACCGTTGCCACATCGCCCACGATATGCGTTGAGAGCAGAATAGTCTGTCCGCCCTGTGCGCCAAGCGTGCCAAGCAGCATCCGAAAGCGCTGCTGCTCCACCGGATCAAGGCCCGTCGTTGGCTCATCCACAATGATGACCGGTGGCTTGCCCAGGAGAGCCACAGCCAGCCCGAGACGGCGGCGCATGCCTCCACTGAGCGACCCCACACGCGAACGGGCGCGATCCCGCAGATTGACCGCTTCAAGCGCCTCGTCAACATGCGTCGAGATCCGGGTCAGTCCTTGCAGCTCTGCCATGTAACGAAGCGTCTCGCGCACCGTCAGTTGCGGATAGAAGCCCTGTTCCTGGGGCAGAAAGCCAAGCAGCGAGCGAATCTGCCAGCGCTGACGACGGCTCTCATATGGACCAATCGTGATGGTACCAGAGGTGGGTTCTAGCAGAGTTGCCAGCATGTTGAGCAGAGTCGTTTTGCCTGCTCCATTACGACCGAGCAACCCGAAGACTCCCGGCTCAATCGTCAGTGAGACATCCTTGAGCGCCCATTTCTTCCCATACTTCCGGGAGACTTTCGTCAGCGTAATAGGAAACTGGTTGGAAGGGGAGGGAGCCGCAACCGAGAAGGAAGCCATCGGCGGATGAAATCCTTGAGCAGGGGGAGGCTGAAAAAGATTCCCGTTCAATAGCGTATCTCCTTTCAAGCAAATGTATTTTCCCTTATTGTAGCAGATATGTCTCTTGCAGATAGCAGCTTAGGAGAATATTATGCCCTTTTTCTTATTCAAAGGAGAGAGTGAGAAGAATGATTCTTCTCACCCTCTTGTCGTTCCAGAGCATTTCTCTCTTGTCACACGGAAAAATTCTCCCGAGCAGGAGAGAGGTCCTAGACCCAGTCAGTACACCAATCTCCATCAGCTAAGGAGACACAGGCTCTCGCTGCAAGTGTATCGGTATAGAGCTGGTCACTCCAGGAACCACCCGTAGTCCCCCAACTACTATATACATTTGAGCGAGTCACAGAGCCATTCGCATTTCTTCGCTCAACCCACAGACTCCACCCCAGGATATAGAGGCTATTTGTGAAGCGCGCCCAGTTTGTTTTACAGTTCCGGCTAAATCGCAGCGAAATCGTCTTTCCACCACCATACTTCTCTGTCACTGTATAGGCATTACTGCCGCAAGCAGCACCATCGAGCCCCTGGACGCTATTCGGATCGGTGTTATCACAGGTACTCGCATTGTAACAAGCTGGCAGGTGAGGACGAAGCGATGCCGCATGGGCCCCCGGCACAGAGGAAAAGGTCAACGTAAGTGCCAGAAAAGCAACCAACAAAGCCACCAGCAGCGGGCGGATATGCTTTTGAAACATAAAAATAACCTCCCTGTTTTCTGCGCAAAAAACACAAAATAGAGTCCTGGATACATCCATGCTTGAAAGTAATTTTGCTAGCATTAGTAAGTATAAACATAAATATTACAAAAGTCAATATAACTTGTTTTAAATGCAAAATAGTAAATTAAAAACTATAAAAAATGAATAACACATTATTTTGAAACAACACAAAACCAAAGAGGACAAGAAAAAGAGGATTGAGGTATATATTCATGCCACAATCCTACCTATTACGAGGAGAAGAAAGAAAAGCATCCAGGCAGAGGTCATTAATCCCTCAGCAAGCTCCTTATATAGTGGAGACTGTGTTGAAGCCGCGCAACTTCAACCTCGTTCCGCTGATCGATGGCTCGTGCTTCCAGGCTCAAAGCGCCATCAAATCCGGCCTCGCGCAATTGCTGCACAAAGCGCCGAAAATCAATCTGTCCCTCCCCTGGATGGAGATACTGCCGCACCTTCAGATGACAGGCATAATCTTTCAGATGCACATGGCATACCAACTTTGTCCGCCAGAGCTATGAGGCGCTAAAAACAGCATCGAGCTGACGATGTCACGCCAGAAACTCCGTAGCCAGAGCAGCGCGAGGATCGTGGTCAACCACGCGCTTGACATTGGTCAGTGGGTCCGCATAGGTGCAGGGAATCGTCTCGATAGCCAGCACAAGCCCATACTGCTCAGCAAGATCGAGACAACGCGGAAGGAGCCGCAAATTCAGCTCTAACTGTCTATCGGAAAACGGCATTCCCCATAAATGGAGTACCACTGTACGTACACCAAGCAACTGCGCGAAGAGGCAATTCTGCTCAAAGCGCTGCACTCCCATCTGGCCTGTATCACTGCATCCAAAACAGTCACCGATACTTTTTTCAGCGTGAAGCACCGGAAACACCAGCGCACTGGACCGCAGGAAACGAGCGACGCGCTGTATATCCTGATACCAGCGCGGATAGAAAATCACTTCCAGCCCATCTGCATCCAATGTGGGGCCATAGCGCACAATAGCTTCATGACTGAGCGGATCAGATGTACAGGTAAAAGCTCTCATTGAACATAATACTTGCATATGTCTCCCTATCACAAAAAGACAACAGAACAGAGAAACTCAGGAAAAAGAGGAAGAAAGCGGGACATCTACATGACAAGCATACACTCTTTTCTCACGCCTGGCAACCGGCCAGCTTCGCAGAGAGAAAGGCGTGTTTCCACGTTCGAGAAAAAAGGCAGCCTCGCCGATGTATCCGGTGAAGCTGCCAGAGAAGCGCTACGGAGAAGCCGTTTTCAATCTCGTGGCACAAAGCGAGGAATGGTTGTCACAACAATGCCAGGCCGCGTCTGGAGCGCCTTTTTGATCCGAAAAGCGGTCTGATTGTGCAACGGGTATTCCCACCAGTGCTCTACAACAAACTTTGGTAGAATCACAGTAAACGTATCTGTCGGATAGAGTTCACGCAACGTATCGACGTAGGCAAGCAGCGGATGCACCAGCGACCGATATGGGGACTCGATCACGACCAGCCGCGTTTCTTCCTCCTGCGAGAGGTAGCGTTGCAGTTGGAGCCAGCTATCTCGTATCTCCTCAATATCTTGCTCCTCAACCCCGACATGAACCGCTGTCACCGGTGAACAGATCGAGCGAGCATAGGCCAGACATTGCAGCGTGCTCCGGTCCAGTCCCGTGACAGGCACGATAAAACGGTGCGAAAACTGCTCCGGGCGTACTGGCTCACACTGCTGAGGTGGCATGATATCGGTGACCACAATGTCCGGGCTCGAATAGAGCGCTCCCTTCACTGCCAGGATATCCAGATGATGATGCAGCCGTTCTCGGAAAGAGAGAGCATCCGATTCGTGCAAGACGACCGTCAGCGTATCGTTGGGATACTGCGCTTGCAGTTGCTCCAGGTAGGCAAGCAAACAGCGTGAAAACGAATGGCAGGCTGGTTCAACCAGAGACAGGGGAACGCGCTCATCCTCGCTCAACGAGCTCTGCCACGTGTTCCAGCACTCAGATAAGGCGGCGGCTCGCTTCCTGTCAAACGCCACATGGACCGCCGTGACCTGCGGCGTGATCGAGCGAGCATATGACACACAGTATTGCGAGATCGCATCTAACGCCATCACAGGAACAATAAAGCGATGACTGAGCGTCTTAGGCCGAAGCGGAATCTCTGTGGTGCGTTCTCGCTGAACACGCAGGTAATGCTGACGAATGCTGAGAAACAGCCAGACAAACAGCGGAATACAGACGACGACGATCCAGGCCCCTGCCAGAAACTTCGTCACACTGATCACCAGCGCAACCAGCAGCGTCACGCTGGCCCCGAGACCATTCATCAGCATGTGATGCAGCCAGTGACGATCACTGTGACGCCGCACCCACCAGTGACGAACCATCCCGCTTTGCGAGAGCGTAAACGAGATAAAGACGCCGACCGCATAGAGGTTAATCAGGGACGTCGTATCGCCCTCAAACACCATTAAGAGCAGCGAGGCAACCGTTGCCAGAAACACGATGCCGGTCGAGAAGGCCAGACGATCACCACGAAAGGCAAACTGATGAGGTAAGAACAGGTCTCGCGCCAGCAGGGAAGCCAGCCGCGGGAAATCAGAGTAGCTGGTGTTGGCAGCCAGCGCCAGGATCAGCAGCGTCGCGATCTGGAAAATCGGGTAAAAAAAGAAGAGAGGGCCATTGAACACCCGCTGTGCAATTTGACCGATAACGGTCGGGTTGCCTGTCGGGCTGACTTCGATCCGATAAGCCATCGTGAGCGCTGTAATCCCGAGGAAAAGCCCGCCCAGAATGATCGCCATCCAGGTCAGCGTAATCGACGCGTTGCGCGTTTCGGGTTTCTTAAAGGCCGGGATACCGTTCGAGATCGCTTCTACGCCGGTCATTGCCGAACAACCAGCAGAGAAGGATTTCAGGATCAGAAAAAGCGATAGTGGTTCGACCGCCGCAACATACGGAAACGGCCCGATCAAGGGGCGCTGTTCAATTACAAAGGATTTGACCACGCCAACCACAATCATCAGCAACGCGCTCCCGATAAACAGGTAGGTCGGCGCGGCGAAGATGGAACCGGATTGGCGGATCCCACGCAGGTTAATGATCGTAATCAGGATAATCAGCGTCACATCGATACTGACGATATCAAAAGCCGATGACAGGATAGGAAACAGAGTCGCAAGCGAGAGCACTCCTGCCGAAACGCTCACCGCGACTGTCAGCACATAGTCAATCATCAACGAGGCCGCAGCGACAAGCCCGGGCACTGTGCCCAGATTCTCCCTCGCGACTATATACGAGCCTCCCCCTGAAGGATAGGCTGGAATTGTCTGGCGGTAGGAGAGCGCCACAACGCACAGCAGGCCGACGATAATACAACTGATCGGCAGCATCACCCATAGATGGCCCGAGCCCGCCGCGATCAAGGATGCCAGCATTGCTTCAGTCGCGTAGGCCACAGACGAGATCGCGTCGGAAGAGAGCACGGCAAGCGCCTTTACTTTCGTCAAACGCTCGGTTGCGGCCCGGGCTGTCGGGAGCGGCGGACCAATGAATATCCGCTTTAGCCATCCCCAGGCGCTATGCGGTTCCTCTGTTTCCTCGGTTGCTTCAAGCACTCCATAGTGCAACCGCCGAAACGCATGCTGATGAGGAAGCACGATCCGCACCCGCATATCCCCCGGACGGCTTCCCTGCCGCAACTCCGGGCGCATCAGCAGCGACGGATCTTCCTTATCAAAGAACATCTCTGGCTGGCTGTTCTTTTTCTCTCTATTCTGTTCAGTCATAGGACGTATCCTCTTTGCTTCTCCGTTCGTATTGGTGAAACGCCGCAGGCCAACAGAAGGTTACCAGAAGCGCTGGCAAGCCGCTTCATCCCCCGGGGCAACCGAACCCGGTTCCCCTCGGAAGGCAGCTCTCTCCGGAGAAGAGGTGATAGCCCTTTTTGTGCATTGCTTTGAATTTCTGCTGTGAGGATCGTATATGCCAGTAGAAGATGAAAAGGAGAACAGATTATGGTGCTTGACGACTGGAACGCAATTATCAAGCAAGCGGAGTCTCGGCGATTTATTGGAAGAGAAAAAGAGCTTGAGACATTTCGTTATCACATCAATGCATCCAATTACTTGATATTCTACATCTGTGGACAGGGCGGCGTCGGCAAGACAACGCTCATGAAGCGATATGGTGAGATGGCTCACGAGTTCGGCTTTCTGGCTGTGACCTCCGACGAGCAACAGAAAACGATTCCCGAGCTACTCGGCCATTTCGCTCACCAGCTTGCCGAGCACAATATCCATCTCAAGAAGTTTGAGAAGCGCTACAAAACCTATCAGCAGAAGCGAGAAGAGATTGAAAACGACCCGAGCGCTCCTCAAGGAATCATCGGGATGCTTGGGCGTGGAGCCGTGAAAGTCTCATTTACCCTCGGCGATGGCGTTCCTATGCTGCGCAAAGGGCTGGAATATCTACCACAGGAAAAATAGAGGATCAGGCTTCGCTCTGGCTCGAATATCTGGTCAAAAAACTGGGCAATAAGGACGAAGTCGCACTGATGCGGGATCCTGAGGGCATACTGAGCCCCCTCTTCTTTGAGGATCTCAAGGAGACGCTCGACAAACATCATAAAAGGGTGCTGCTCTGCTTTGATAACTTTGAGCAGACGCGGAAAGAGCTACAGGACTGGCTCCTCAAGCTTCGTGAGTATAAGCCGCAAAGAGTCAGACTGATGATTGCCAGTCGGAGTGCTCCCGGCACGCGGTGGGACTACCTGCACCGCATTACACAAACGATCCACCTCAACGCCTTCACAGATATGGAAGCTGAAGCGTTCTTGAACAGCTACCAGATCTTTGATGCTCAAAGACGTGCTGAAATCAAGGAAGCTTCTGAGCGTCTGCCTGTCATGATGAGCTGGATGGCAACAGCGCTCTTGGAGAATGAGGATAGTGCGGTTCCGGTAAAAGATCTCATTGACCGCTATCTTCGTTGGGATACCGATAACTCATTCAGACGCGTGCTGCTCACCCTCGCCTTCCCTCTGACCTTCAATCAGGACATCCTTCAGGTGCTGTATCCGGAGGTGCCTGCTGACAAGATAGAGTACCTGTTCAATCAGGTTATCGAGCAACCATATGTTCAGGAAAAAGCCGAAGGCAAGAGCTATCACCCGATTATACGAACGAAGATGCTTGAGCACATCCATCATCTCAGCCCACAGCTTTTCGCGGACACACACACTCGTCTGGCCCAATACTATGCGCAGCAACGGGAAAAATACCCACGGCAATGGAGAAGCAAGACCTGGCGTACGCTCACCCTCTCCTATGTCTATCATTGGTACTGTGCCGATCCCGAAAATCACTGGATTGATATCATGAACCTCTTTGCCATTGCGCTCTATGAACAAAAATCATTTGCGCAGGAAATACTCCAACGCTGCCAACCGAAAGAGCTCGAGAAGCACATACCGCATACACAGCACAAGCTGATACACTCTCTTCTCAAGAGCATGGAAGAGGCCGGGGAGCAGCCGTATTATACTTCCGAGATGCTTCATACTCTCTCCCGAATGCAAGAACTGTCTTCGCACGCACACGCCTGCCTTACGGCCTGTCTTGGAATACGAGCCTATGGAGAGGTCAACTATGCGCAAGCAATCGACTACTTTACTCAGGCCATTGCCAGCATGCCGGAAGAAAATCTACTGCTCTTCGGTCGTGGTCTTTCCTTCTACTTCCTCCAGCAATATGATAACGCTCTCTCTGACTTCAACCTCCTCCTCTCCCTTGAGCCCAACGATACAGGTGCTCTCCTCTTGCGCGGCCTGTCATTCTACTACCTCGAGCAATATGATAACGCCCTCTCTGACTTCAACCTTTTCCTCTCCCTCGAGCCCAATCATGCAGGTGCTCTCTTCTGGCGCGGTACTCTTTATAGAGAAATGGGGGAATATGAGAAAGCGCTTCATGACCTGAACGCAGCTATAGCTCTGGGATATAATTGCTATCAGGAACGAGGCTTAATCCACAGCTATCTAGGAAAATATGAAGAAGCGCTCGCTGATTATACGCAAGCGTTAGCAGACGATCCCGGTGAGGCTGGCATACTGTATAATATTGCGGTAGTGCTCGTTCGATACAAAGGGCCGGATGAAGCAGCACAGGCGCTCTCCGAAGCACGGGCTGCTCTGTTACAACTTCAGCAGGAGGAGAAAGGAAGCGCTCTCTACGGCCTGGGTGGGCTTGAAGCGCTTCAAGGAAACCACGAACAAGCCCTCTCGCTGTTACGAGAAGCGTTTCAAGAACCAGATACAGAACCTCGCGATTGGGTCCGCCACGATATCGCCTGGCGGGATCTCCGCAACCACCCGGATTTTCAGAAGCTCGTTTATGATGAGCCAGCATTATAAATCAGTGCAGGCAAAGGCTTCCGAGGGAAGATGCCAATAGCTCTTCTCAAGGAAGCCTTTCTTCTTTTCTCCTCATAAAGCGCCCCGGTACAACAAACACCTATCGAGAAGCAGAAAACACATCCGCATAGAAGCATACAAGCAAGGGATAACATCGCCTGGATACTGTATTTCTCGCCTGAGGCATGGTATACTTGTTATGAGACGAAAGGAAGCGAGGAAGCGCACGAAAACATCACCACATAGCACTATATTCGGTGTCGTGAGGATTCTGGCACTGGCGCTGAGTGCATTTCCTTTCCATGCCGTTGACTTCTCTGCACCTGAGATTGATACACATCTATCTACCGCAAAAAGTCAGGCTTGTTGATCGTCGTCTCTCGATGGGTTAGCGCCGGATCCGATAGGCGTTACCAGCAGTATGGATCACTGCCACGAAAAAGGAGGGAAACCTATGCCTCATTTTGAAGCAAGCACACAATGGCACGATGAAGCCCTTCACGTATGGAGCCGCATACATACCATTTCCTTCACCCTCTCTGATTATGACGGCGACGACAACGACGATGATGATGTTGATGAAAGTGAAGAGTCTAACAGTGATAAAAGACTTCTGGACTAAGTTAATTTCGTTTGAGTGAGTAATGCTCACTCAAACCTTCTATTCTAGAGACAAACCAGCATCTATTGAATGTCCTTTTCATCATTTTGCCTCAAATTATATTGCTTCTTTAATGTGTTCGCCTCATCATCCCTACCTCGTTTTGCTAGAAAAGTCGTATAATTGAGAGCAACTTGCATTGTATCTGGATGGTTTGTACCTATCAGTTTCTCACTCAAGCTGATTGCTTCCCTGTACAGGTTTTCTGCCTCTGTATCCCTCCCCTGCATATCATATACTATTGCCAGATTATTAAGGCCTGTCACTACATCAGGGTGCTCTTTCCCATGCACCTTCTCCCAAATCATTAGTGCTTCCTTGTGCTGTTGCTCGGCCTCTTCATATCTTGCTTGCATCCTGTAAAGCAGGCCTAGATTATTTAAACTCCTTGCTATCGAGGGATGCTCTTTTCCGTATATTCGTGCTCGAATCTCCAGTGCTTCCTTGTATATTTCCTCAGCTTCCGTATATTTACCCTGGTCTCTGTACACTGATCCCAGATTGTTCAGACTCGTCGCAACCGAAGCATGCTCTTTCCCATATTGCTGCCTTTTTATCTCCAAAGCTTCCTTATACAATCTTTCGGCCTCTGTATATTTTCCTTGCTCTCTATACAACCGCCCTAAATTATGCATACTTTTCGCTACTGAAGAGTGCATACTTCCATATATATTTCTCCGAATCTCCAGTGCTTCCTTGTAGAGCTTTTCTGCTTCATCTTGTAATCTCTGTAATTTATAGACCAACCCAAGATTATTTAGTATAGTTGCCACGGTGTGGTGCGTTCTTCCATACACCTTTTCTCGAATGCTGAGAGCTTCCTTGTAGTATTGCTCTGCCTCCGTATACATTCCCTGTTCTTTACAAACCAACCCCAATTTATTCAGGGTTCTCGCGATTGACGGATGCTCTCGCCCATGTACCCTCTCCTGAATTTCTAATGCCTCCCTATATAATTTTTCCGCATCACGATATGCCCCCATACGATACCAATGGGTACCTAGCAAAACACTCCATGAGATAAAGTTATCCTCTTCATTTCGGTCTTTTGCATCTTGAATGAACTTCATAGCGTGAGCTTGTAAGGGTACCAGCTTTAATGGAGATGCCCCCGCATTGATCCTCTCCACTTCTTGAAAGAGACTATGTGCTATTTGCTCACGTGCTGTTCTTCCCTCGTTCCCTGATTGCCCATCTTCGTCTATATTCGCCAGTACAAAATAGACAACCAGTCGATGCATACGCACAGTATTCTCTTTCATTTGTTCCAGCAATCCCAGATCGAGCAAGCGCTTCAAAGCATCTTCAGCAAGCAATACTTGCTCTTCATCCGCCACTGCTTTGTTATCAATGACCGCCGCTTTCAAGAGTGTTGTCGGAATTGGTACTCCGGCAAAGCACCATGCCGCACATGCCAGAATCTCTTTTGCCACTGCATCACATGTTTCCTCTCCAAGCCGCTCATAGCTCATGGCAAACGTACGGGCGACATGAAGTTCATGCTCAGTTGGAGAATAATGAATGCCCCTTCCCTGTAAGGACCGATGCTGCAATTTCTGTTGCCGTACCTGCTGGATATATTGACTCGGAAATACTACATCTCGATAGATTCGCAAGTAATTGCCTGCCAGGCTCAAAGCCAGAGGATGATCACCTAATTCTTCAGCAATCTGTCCGGCCTCTTCTGCGGACAGGTCGGATCGGTATTTCCACAATAGTGAAATACTTTCCGCCCGTGGCAACGCTTCGATAAGCACAGTCTTAACTCCCCATTCTGGAGACCACTTCTGTCTGCGACTGGTGACAATAATATGGCATCCTCCACCGCGCGGCTGCCATTGTTGCAATATCTCCTCATCCTCACAATTATCAAAGATCAACAGACGCGGCAGGGAAGTTTGCCATGCTTGCCGAATCCATTGCACCTGTGTTTCTGGCGGCAGCGTTGCACAACGTGTCTCCACTTCAGGCAGGAGCGCCCCACGACATTGAAGCACTTCCGCGAACATGTTCTCAGGTCTGGAACAATCGAGCCAGAATACACCACCTGCAAAATATGGCCCATACCGATAGACAAACTCAGTTGCGAGCTGTGTCTTACCAATTCCGCCAATTCCTGTAGCAGCAGCAGGTCCTCGATAGCCTATCGCAACAGTTTGCTCTCCCTTAATATGGCGAGCAAGCGATTGTAATTCGCGTTCACGTCCTGTGAAAAGTATATTTCGCTGCAATGGCATACGAGATCGGGCAGGTAAGCGTTCTGGTGCAGGCTCCGGAAGCTCGTCAACGGGCAGAGTTGCAAGCAACTGCTTTGCAGACTCCAAAATAGCTGTATCCGGCTCCAGATCAGGCGGTAACGATGGCATGTGTTGCAAAACCGAAAGCTGAGCGGTCCCACCTCCCTGTACAATTGCATTGAAATTGCCAGTAATTCGCTGTTCCATGCGTGCTTCTTGTTCGTCCATGAACAGGTCTCCTTACACCGATACCTCGTATGTTAGAGACTGGCCGACTTTCACAGTAGCATGACTTTCCTCCTGTACCGGAGCGTGGTAGCCTCCGGCAGACTTCCACACCCTTTCTAATAGCGCTTCGTGTTCTCCCCTACAGGCTTTTATCCCATCCAAACATAGCTGTTTGCTCTGTTAAAAGTACCTGGAATACGAGGCTTGACTACTCTATCTCTTACTCACAAATAAGATATGCTTCTATTACTATATATATACGATTTTTCTTTTTCTTTCCATACTCATGCCAGGCTGCCAGCATTTATTCTTGATATTTCTTTTCCTCTTGCTACATAACCAACTCGCAGTGCGAAAGAGAGGCAGCTTCTTTTTTCAAGCTGGAAGATTTCCTGTGGAAGGGGTTGCATTCTCCCCATGATTTTATGCAACTGAGGGACATGAGGACTTTAGCTCTCAGGGGATGCTCTCTTCTTCTGAAAAAGGGCTCAGCGCTGAGCATTCAGACAAAGGAAAGTGTTTCATAGCTCAGTCTGAGCCCGGACATGGCATCCTCACGCAACCGCGAAGGCGCGTCGCTTTATTGCTTCTCGTTCTTGCGAGCGGAGATCAACAGGAACATCGGGCGGCGCGTTTCGTCGCGCATTTCAGGCTGTGCCTCCTGCATCTCTTTGGTTGGCCCCGGCTCGGCAACTCTGGTAATCGTAAAGCCCACATCAAGCAGCGTATTCATATAAGTTGCAATCGTGCGGTGATATTTCACCACATCATTCTCTAAAAAGCGGGCCTGGCGCAGTCCTTCATCCTGATAACGGTCGACGGGCCAATGCAGACGCTCACCGTTCGGCCCATAATACCAGTCCTGAGCTGGCAACGCGGTAAAAATCGGGTGCTCAACCGAGAGGACAAACGAGCCTCCTGGCATAAGACAGTGATACACTTTCTGGCAGACACTATCAAAGTGCTGCACATAGTGAAATGCGAGCGAGCTCAAGACCACATCAAAGGAGTTCGCCGGGAAATCAATATCCTCAATAGCTACCCGTCGATACTCAATGGCGTCATCGTGGGTCATCTCTCTGGCTCGCTCTAGCATCTTCTCGGAGATATCAACCCCCACTACATGGCGCGCATGCTGTTCTCGTGCATAGCGACAATGCCAGCCAAAGCCACACCCGAGATCGAGCACGTTTTTCCCTTGCAAATCGGGGAGAAGAGAGCGAAGAACCGGCCATTCACCCGCTGCCTCAAGCCCGCCCACCGAGCGAGGCATTCGGCTATAATTCCGGAAAAATCCAGGATCATCATATTTGTTCTGTTTCATAGAACCAATGCCACCTCTTTTTTTCTTTTTCTGCTTCCCACCATGTATGGTGACAAGCGCGCCTGTCGCTTCTTGCTTCAGGCACCGTAGACTATCGTATCACTTTTGGTCAAGCGCTTCCTCCCTTACCAAAGTCCGGCCCTCTCTTTCATAAAGAAGAGAGAACTACGTCTATAGAAAGAGAATGCAATTTCTACTTCTATAGAGGAGAGAAAAAAGGATGGATGTCGTTACACAGGCGTTAGTAGCGGCCCTGACCGCGCTTGCTTCAGGTATAGGCCAGAAGGTGATTGATGAGGGATATAATGCCCTGAAAGCGCTCATCAAAAAGAAACATGGCGAAAAGAGCGATGTCAGCCAGGCGCTGGAGGCGCTTGAAGCGAAGCCGAAGTCGACGGGACGCCAGGCAACGCTACAGGAAGAGCTGGAGGCGATCCATGCCGATCAGGACGAAGAGCTTGTGACGGCCGCACGCCAGCTTCTGGCGGATATCAAGCAGGTGCCACAGGGCGCTCAGATGGTTCAGCAGATCACCGGAAATTACAATGCCGTCGTTCAGGGAGGAGGGAGCGCTACCGTCCACGTGAACCAGCACCCCAAAGACCAACAGGCATAAGGAATCACATAGCAATCATCCTGGCAAAGCCAAAGAGAGAACATCTCGGAGAAAGCTGTGCTCTTGTTGAATGGAGCACAGCTTTTCTCTCCGCATAACGAGAGCGTATCCCCTTTTGTCCGACCTCTTCACACACAGAAAAGCGCTCACGAGCAGGGTCGCTTGCTATCGACCGCCGCCGATCTCAAGAAGCACGCTCTTCGTGCAGGAAGCAACAGGCGCGAGCAGCCATAAGACACCCTACACATCCATTGTTCTTGCATGCTGTATCTCTTCCACCCTTACCTGCACCGGGGAAAGCGCATCATTGCATTATAAAGCCAGAGAGCAGGCAGCGATCCTGTCAACAGAAAGCATTCCAGCAAACAACAGATCTCTTTTCTCTACAGATGAAGATAGACATAAAAGGAAGGAATGCATAGTACAAAAAGAAGCAGCTCGTAGAGCAAATGTATTATGTCAGAAAGATCTCTCGCAACCAGGGCAGGAAAAGCAAGCGAAGCAAGGAAAGATGGATAGTCAGAAACATCAGCGATACAGAAAAGTGATTCGTTCGTTCAAACCAGTAGACCGGGTTTCAACCCGGCTGGGACCGCTCTCCATGAGCGATACCAGCGGAAGCCCGACGTGTGAGGGTGTGCATCTCGGCACGCGGGCTTCCCCGTAACAGGCAGAAGTTGCCTGTTGTCATTGTAACACAGGTTTGCAGAACAGCAAACGGGTTGCAGCAAGAAGTAGATGAAGCTCAAAGAGGAGAAAACGGCCATGCTTGTACAAGACATCGATGGCAATGTTGTAGAGGTAAAGCGGCATCAGAACGGCCTGTCGGTCAATGATATCCCGGCACGCATTCTCTTCGTTGCCCCACTCCTTGACGAAGACCCACTGATCGAGATCACAGCACCAGGAGGGATTATCGTTCAGATGCAGCCACATCAATATGCGGATCTCATCGGGCCCATTTCCAAAGAGGAACAGGGCTGGATCTGCGCCACACTGGACAAGCTGCTTGCCGATCAGGCAGAGGAAGAAGCCGAACTGGACAAAGGAGCACCTGTCGTAACGCTGGACACGCCTATCTATTGTGGTGGTCCACACTCGTTCTCGATCCCGCAGACCAACCGGGCCACGCTTTCCGAATCAATCGGAAGACCTCATCTCTATCTGCTGAAAGGGCTCTGCACCGCATGTGAAGGCGGGCGAGCAACAAGCATAGAACAACAATAACCACGACACGCAACGGGAGACGATAGCCCATCATTTCCACGCACACACACACAAAGGGGGTCTGCAAATACATTCCTTGCCACCACCAAAAGCAGACCCTCGCCCGCCCATCGTAAAAATACACCCCCTTTGCATTGCCGGGACCACCAACCAAAAGCAGACCCTCGGTATATCACTCAAGCCGCTCTCTGAGCCTTTTCACGGGCTTTTCTCTTCGCTTGTACTTGCTTTTTTCTCGACAGCCGGGGGAATCCAAAGCAGACCCTCGGTATATCACTCAAGCCGCTCTCTGAGCCTTTTCACGGGCTTTCCTCTTCACTTGAACTTGCTTTTTTCTCGACAGCCGGGGGAATCCAAAGCAGACCCTCGACGGCCAGGGGAAAATACACCTCCTTGCATCACTCGGAGGCTTTCAGGCAAACGGACAAAGCACACTGGGTCTTGTTACTCCCAGGCGGTTGAGTACAGTTTCGCTTTCGCTATGTTGCCAACGCCATAAGCAGGCAGCCAGGGACAAGCGGCTTCTGGATTTGCATTCTGTCCCGCTTTTTCAGTATGCTGAAGAAAGAGCGATCGATCTGATCAGCCACCTTAGCAGCTTTCTCTACTCATTATGAAGGGATGTCATGCAATGTCATCTCAGATGGTGTTCTATCCGGTGGCAATAAGCGCCCCCTCCCTGAACGGTGCTCCTGGAGAGGGCAAACATTGAGCGCTCTGTCCATCGCTTCTATCAGTCCGAGAGGTGCAAGATGTATGCACAGAGCAGGCTTATTGCACGCAACAGGTTGCAGGCTCTTGAAGTATCTCGCATCTTCTACGCAGTACGCGGCGTTTTGCCTCTTATTCGACAAAACAAATACTTGAAAAACAGTTTGCACTGACAGTACAATACAAGAGAACGGAAGGGGAACGTGATGCGAGCACAGGAGATAGAGCAGTATCTACAGGCGTTAGATCAAGCTTTAGTAGATCAAGGGATCATCACTCCTTTGCCGGTGTTATTGCTTGGTGGAGCTTATATTGCTATCACCGTGAATACGCGTCGAGCAACGAATGATATTGACGTATACCCTTTCATCGGAAGCGAGCGCGATCAGGCAACCGGCATACCCCTGGCCGTTGCACTTCATCAGGCGATCCAGATGGTGGCTGAACGTCTGCATCTGCATCCACTCTGGTTCAACACCATTCGTCTGGGTGCCTTACAACCCTCCGGGTATCTGCCCCAAAAGCGCCGGCCGTGGCGAAAGTATCGAGTCCTTGAAGTCTCCCTTCCCGAGCCCGAGTATGTGCTGCTTCAGAAGCTACTGGTGCATCGCCAGAAAGATCGGCCTGATATCAGCGCACTCTTTCGGCTGCTCGGGATCACGGATTATGCTTCAGCGCAGGCGCTTCTTGATCGGTATATCTCTCAGGGAGAACAGCAACAACGCCGCTTACCGCTCCTGTTGCGTTCCTACTTTCGAGAATGATGGGTCAGCATGATGAGAAAGGAGTGTGTCCATGCCGATGCGGTTAGGAGAGCCCTTACAGACAATAGCGCGTGTCTATGAGGACATCTGTGCTGGTGAGGAGCCGTGGGTTGCGCTGGGTAATTTCTTGAATGATTGGTTTCTCTATGCCACTGACAGGCAACGGGACCTGATCGCGGAAAGGCCACGCTTCCGGGCTCATCCGACACTTATAGAGCGCCGTTGGGCCTGTTTTCTGGCAGCAACCGTTGAATACCTCTGCCAGCTCTACGCGCTACCCTGCCCTCGTTGGGTCTTTGAGAGTCCAGAAGCACAGGCACTGGATACGCCGTGGTACGATGTTCACTATCTCGACCCCGAGATTCAGCAGTGGCTTGAAGAAACAACGCCCGAACCGTTTCGCCGCCGAAACATCTATTGTGGCGGTCAGCTCTTTCTCGACAAGCGGGAAATTATCGCCCTGTAGCACGTCGCAGGGGCGCAAAACCGGCAAGCGTCTTCGGCCCCCAGAGCAAGGGTGACAGAAGCACCATTGTGATGCTTCCACTCAACACTGGATCGTAATGCGAACCATACACAGGAAAGAAGAACTCGCTGACGTTGATCATGCAATGAAAGAGTATCACGGCAATCCTGGTATTGTTCGAGATCCAGAACATCACAATGCGCAGCCCGATCGCGGAGAGACACTGACCCACAATCCAGACAGGCGGATGGATTGAAAGCCAGGGAACAAGGTGAAAAAGCGCCCAGGATCAGGGCAGATGTCAACGCGCTCCACCTCGCTTGCAGGCGGGGCGCAGCATACCCCATCTAACCGACCTCCTCGCAGAGTGCCGTAAGCAAGAAGAGCCAAAGAAAGGCAGAACCAGCAAAACGGGGAGAGATGGAGCGGGCAACGACCTTCCCAGAAGGAGCATCACCCCATATGCAAGCGCCATGAGACACGGATTGAAGAGCAGAACAGGCACATACCAGATCGGGCGCGTGATGATTTTCGCATCGAACCCCCACACAAACAGCCGCTTTATGCTTCCGGTCCGCTTCTCTCGGGACAGCAGCGTCGCCAGCATCGGGCACACGGCTTGAAGGGCGCTGGCCGGGAGAGGGAACGGCAGTGGCAGGTGATCCACGAAAACGCCAGGCAGCCAGAATGGAAGAGCCAGCGCGAAGACAAGAACAAAGAATGCCAGCAACGACCTTGTATCTTCTTGATTGTGGTGATGCACCATATATGCACTACTTTCTCCCTACCGATTTTCATCTTCATGTACTTGCCTTGCAGAAGAGATACGGAATAACATTTCAACTCTCTATGGAGAGGCAAATATGATAAAACTGAATACGCTTATCCAATATTGCTCAACATCTCCTTCACATCGGTTCACAGCATCTTCTATCATTCTACTATATCTACCTTTTGTCACTTGACAAATGAGCAAGATATGCGTTAGATAAAAGGAAAGCGGTACCGGATTCAATACATAAAAATCGCTGTATCCTGCCACAATCTCTTAGAAGGCAGTGCACAACCTGACAGGAGGGAGAGGAGATGTCATTGAATCAGCTTGATATTACGGTTGTCATCGTCCATGAGGGATACGAGATCCCACCGCTACACCGCAAAGACGCCGTCAAGCAGGCGATCTACTCGGTCTACCGCGTCGATACCATCGACCTCGACTACTATTTTGATCAGGGAATGGACCTTCTAACCATCCTTGATTATTTGCACAAAGAGCCACTCTATCGCGCCATCGACTCCTCAGAAAAACGCGCCTATACTCAGGCGACAGAGTGGGCAAAAGAGAGGGGCTACAAAATCTTCTAAAGGCCTGCTTGCCTGATATTGAGCAAGATCAAAGAAGCCGCCGACTGATTGAGACGCTATACTGAAACCAATAGAGCAATGGAAAGGATAAAGAAGCCATGTTCACCAAATTTGGAGCCATTTCAGTTGGCGTCAACGATCAGGATAAGGCACTCGACTTCTACATTAACACGCTTGGTTTTGAAAAGATCATCGATACCCCGATGAGCGAAACTGAGCGCTGGCTTGAAGTCGCGCTACCCGGAACCCAAACGCATCTCATCCTCGGTCTGCGTGGTCAAAGCGTCCCCGACAGAACAGGGATGACAGGCTTCATCCTGTACACAGACGATATTGAAGCAACGTACAAAGAGCTCAAGAGCCGAGGAGTGACCATTACCCATGAGCTTTCTAACGAGCCGTGGGGAAAATGGCTTCAGTTCGCCGACCTTGATGGAAACGAGTTCGGTGTCTTCGCTCCCCCGGCTCGCTAAAAGCGCTTCGCATTCCAACGGCCAGCCTTCTGACAGGAGGCTGGCTTTTTTGGGTTGTCTGCCTTGCACTATGTATCGGTATTGGCGTCTGAAGCGGTACAATAAACAAGAGAAGAAAGATATAGCTGTTAGAAAGGACCAGGAGCATGAGAAATCAAGCAGCAGTACTCTATGCGCCCCATGATATTCGGCTGGAAGAAAGGCCGAAGCCCGTTCCGGGGCCTCACGAAGTGCTGGTTGAAATCAAAGCTGTGGGCGTCTGTGGCTCTGATGTCCACTACTACGAGCATGGGCGCATTGGCTCTTTTCTTGTTCAGAAGCCGCTTATCCTGGGTCACGAATCGGCAGGCACGATTGTTGAAGTAGGCGAGGGAGTTGATAGGGCCAGGATCGGGCAGCGGGTGGCGATCGAGCCGGGTGTTCCCTGTCGAATGTGCCGGGAATGCCGTCACGGTCGCTATAATCTCTGTCGCAACGTGCAGTTCTTTGGCACACCTCCCGTTGACGGCGCCTTTACCAACTACGTCACGATTCCCGCTGATTTCGCGTATCCGCTCCCTGATAAGATATCATTCGAGGAAGGTGCCCTGATGGAGCCTCTTTCGGTCGGGTTATGGGCCTGTCGCAAGGCGCGGCTCCAGGGAGGCGATCGCGTCCTGATTACCGGAGCCGGTCCTATCGGTCTTGTATCGATGAAGGTTGCTCTGGCGCTCGGTGCAACCGATGTGATCGTGACCGATGTGTTTCCTCAGCGGCTGGAGATAGCGCGAACGCTTGGTGCAACACGAACCGTGAACGTTGCGCAGGAAACGCTGACTGATGCCAAGCTGGATGCTGATGTGCTGATCGAGTGTTCGGGGAATCGCAGCGCTCTCCAGAATGGGATACGCTCGCTTCGGCCTGCCGGGCGGGCCGTCGTTGTTGGTATGGGGCCAGGAGAGGAAACAAGCATTCCGCTGGCGTTCATCCAGAACAATGAAATCGAGCTTACAGGCATCTTCCGCTATGCGAACACCTACCGGGATGCGATCGCACTGGTAGCCTCGGGTCACGTCGATATCAAGTCGATCATCACCAGCTACTATTCACTGGAACAGACGGAGCAAGCGCTACAGGCCGCGAAAAATGATCCGGCAAATATCAAGCCCATTGTTGTGCCAGAACGGTCGTAGCGCGTTGTCATCTGCATTCGGGAAAGGAGAGCCCAGAGCATGCGAGCCGTGATTATCGATACACCGGGAACCATTCGGGTAGGCAGTGTGCCCGATCCCACGCCCGGCCCGGAAGAGCTGGTCATCAAGGTGGGAGCCTGTGGTATTTGCGGTACAGATCTTCATATTGCAGATGGGGAGTTCCCGCCGACACCATACCCGATCATCCCCGGGCATGAGTTCGCCGGGGAAGTTGTGGCAGTCGGAACCCGGGTCCCCGAGATGATGGGGGAGACCTTCACGATCGGGACACGCGTTGCGGTTGATCCCTCCCTTTTCTGCGGGCATTGTGCCTTCTGTCATGTGGGTAAGGGAAATCTGTGCGAGAACTGGAATGCGATCGGGGATACGGTCAACGGCGCGTTTGCCGAATATGTCGCGGTGCCTGCTGCCAACGCCTACCCCATACCAGAACGCGTCTCATACCGAGAGGCCGCACTGATCGAGCCGGTATCCTGCGCGGTCCATGGTATCCATCGCCTGCAACCGAGTCTGGGAGATAGCATGTTGATCGTTGGCGCGGGGACAATGGGCTTGCTGCTGTTGCAACTGGCACTGCGTGGGGGCGCCTCACGAGTCGCGGTGCTCGATCTCAACACGGAACGGCTTGCGCTGGCGAAGAGGCTCGGCGCCTATCAGACAGCCAACAACCTCATTGATATTCTGGCACTTGAGCCTTCGGGCTTTGACTGCGTCATTGATGCAACAGGCGTGCCACCCGCGATTGAAAGCGCTCTACAAGCGGTGAAACGAGGCGGTAAGTTTATGATTTTTGGCGTTGCCCCGAGTGAAGCCAGAGTCGCGCTCTCGCCGTTTCGCATCTACAATGACGAGATCACGATTGTTGGATCGATGGCTGTGCTGCACTCGTATCAGCAAGCCGTTGATCTGGTCAGCCGCGGCGCAATTGACACAAGCGTGATGCTGACAGAGGCCTTTCCCCTCGAAGACTTCTCGAAGGCACTTGACCGTGTCCGCCGTGGAGAGGGTCTGAAAACGCAAATTCTTCCCAACGGCGAGCTCTGATCCGTACTATAAGAAGAACAGCCGGAATGCCCTGGCTGTTCTTCCCTTCCCTCAATGAAAAGCACGCTCGGTCAATGTGGCATTGATATGCATCGCGGCCTGGCTCCCCTGCGCGGCGGCAAGAATCAACTGTGCAGGGCCTTGCAGTGTCGCGTCACCCGCAGCATAGACGCCGGGAACGCTGGTTCTCCCCTGCGGATTGGTGACAATTCCGCCCATTGCATTCATATCACACCCGAGCTGAGAAGCAAATGGTGCAGCCTGCGACAGTTCTGTCAGGACAAAGCCGCCGACACAGTTTCTCTCTTCTCCGGAGGCAAAGACAACGCGCTCCAGATGCCCGTTCGAGCCAATCAATGCGCTAATGCGGTCCTCCACAACCTGGATCCCATGCTTGTGAAGTAGCTGCTTCTGCTCATCCTTTAGAACTGTATGACCATTCGTGCATACGACAAGATCACGGCTCCAATTCCAGATAGTTTCTGCCAGATGGAAGGTTCGCTCTCCCTCAGCGATGAGGACAAGGGGTTGATCCCGAAGCTCCCAACCATCACAGTACGGACAGTTGAACAGGCTCGTTCCATAATAATCGTAGATGCCATCAACGGCAGGAAGCTGTTCTTTCAGCCCGGTCGCAAGAAGAACAATTCGCGCCTGAAGCGGCTCCTGATCGTCCGTAAGCACTTCAAAGATGTCGCCCTGCTTGCGAACAGCAGTGACATGCGCCCACCGCATTTCGACCGATGGATATGCGCTTATTTCCCGATGCGCGGTCGCCCGGAACTCGCTCGGCTTGATCCCATCCCGGGTCAAAAAGCCGTGCGACTCATGAGTTACCGCGTTCCGAGGTCGGTTATCATCGAAAACAACAACGCTCCTTCGCGCACGACCAAGTACAAGGGCAGCGCTCAACCCGGCCGGTCCGCCTCCAATAATGGCACAATCAATCATGCGAGATATCCTTTCCTTTTGAAAGACTTCATGGACTCTTAAAGTCGATAATATAGAGAAAAAAAAGATGCTCATGTGGGCATCTCTTGTTCCCGCAACATCTGTTCCAGATGGCGAGGCAAGCCTGATCGGCGCTCGATCAACTCAATGAGCTTGCGTCGCTTGAGGTAATCTTCCATCAGGTGCTCTGCATCTGTCATTACACCTTGAATCAAGCAGGTCTGATGATTGAGCCCATCGCCACAGTGAAACAGTGAAGCAGTCCCTTCGATTGCCTGAATGACATCCAGAAAAGAAAGATCGGCTCTGTTGCTGGTCAGTCTGTATCCGCCATTGATCCCGGACGTGGACTCGATCAGGCCTGCCTTCACCAGCCTGCTCAGAATTTTAGAGAGATAGGCCGGGGACACTCCCTGAAGCTCCGCCAGTTTCTGAACGCCGATTGTCGTTCCGGGCGAGAGCGCCACAAAATAAAGCATGGTATGCAGCGCATAATTGGTTGCCTGCGAGTATTTCATTGTGACCCCCTCTTGACTATGATAGGCTCAACCTGTGAATAGACTATGACAAAACATGCTCTCTGATGACCCCATCTACGACAGATCAATCTCAGGCAGCGTCTCTGATAGAGCTTCCGCCTTGATAGAATTTGCTCTGTGATGGACTCAGTGAGTCTATTATAGACAAAGAGAAACCATAATGTCAAGAGGTCACGCTTCAAAATTACCCTCTCACTTCGCATAGTGGCGCGTACGCGCCATAGCAGGCAGCCAGACCTATTCAAGTTTGAGAACTCTCTTTAAGCTTACCCATTACGACTGCAAGCCGAGGGCACTTTCATTGTGAATAGGCAGACATTGAAGAAGGTTGCTGTTCTCGCTTTGGCACACTTGAGCAGCCCGGGCCGCTTTAATTGTGAACGCCCCCGTCAATTTTCACTACTTCGCCGGTCATAAAGCCGCCATCCGCTGAGGCAAGCATAGCAACAACATCGGCTACTTGCTCAGGCTGTCCGAAGAGCTGATCAGGCCGCGTCATGTGCATGAACAGGGATTGATCCAGCCCATCCATGCGCTGATTCTGGGCAGCAGCCAGCGGAGTGGCGATACCGCCGGGGGCAATTGCGTTCACCCGCACCCCCTGCCGAATATACTCCCACGCCAGCGAACGCGTCATTGACATAATGCCTCCCTTGCTCGCAGAGTACGCCGCCATGTAGGGATGACCGAAATAGACGGACGTGGATGCCGCGTTGACAATATTGCCCTTCGTCTTGACCAGGTGTGGCAGCGCCTCCCGACAGCACAGGAAGGTACCGACCAGGTTGGTATTGATGACCTCCATAAATTGCGCCAGCGACGTTTCTGTTGTCTGAGATGAGCGCAGAATACCCGCCATATTCACCAGCACATCAAGGCGTCCTTCCTTTTCTACCACCTGCTGGAAGAAACGCTTCACCTCTTGCTCATCCGAAATAGAGGCTGCGATAAAGCTGGCACGTCCTCCAGCAGCCGCCTGTTTCTCCGCCAGCTCAACCGTTTCCTTCAAGCCAGCCTCATTGACATCAATCCCATAGGCAATAGCGCCTTCCGAAACCAGACGCACCAGAACAGCCCGGCCAATACCGGAAGCCGCTCCCGTCACAATGACAACTTTGTCAGCAAAACGAGCAAGCTGAGACATAGTCTTTCTCCTTTGTTCCATGTCCATTGGAACATGTTCATCTTCCCGACCGCTCTCTGTCGGGGAATACACATACCATCGTCGAAAAGAGTAGATGACGCGTGCCGCTCTTCCTGATAGAGAGTTCGATCACCACCGCAGCATGAACGCTCGTGACGGTCGGTCACCATCATAAATCGATACATCTCAATAGAATGGGCAGGTTCTCCGAGTAAGCCAGGTAAACCTCAGGGATTCGATCAGCTTTACAGACGAGGTTGAAGCGATACAGGAGACTCGCTATAAATCGATTTATGTTCCTGACAAAGTATACCCCGCACTGTTCTGCTTGTCAACGGAGCTTGTTAGCAGGCGGGTTGCTGAGGCGCGTCAGCCTCGCATTCTTTAACCAGGAATATTGGCGCTCCGACAGCGATCGAGCAGCGTATCAAGGCGCGGATCTCGGGACTCGCGTGCGTTCCGCCCCTGCTTTTTCACGGCAGCAATGGCCTCCTCATTCGACATCCCGCGATAACTGACCAGCCAGGCAGCAAGCACGTGGCCCGTTCGCCCGACTCCACCAGAACAATGCACCACGGCTTTTGTCTGCTGGCGGTCCGCTTCAGCAAGGAAGGGCAAAATCTGATCTATAAGCTGCGTTTCCTCCGCAAGATGAAAATCGTCAATGGGAACCCAGAGCACGTTCTGGTCTCCGAAGGCGCGGCGATAGGCTCCAGGCAGATCATCGTAGGCTGCAAGCTGCTTCTCAGGCAACAGGCAGACAACGCGTGCGATTCCCTGCCCGCGCATAAAGGAAATCCAGGTATCGACGAGCGTGGCGGAAACACGCTTGAACGGGAAACCCGGGCGACGCGCACCAAAGATAAACGGTTCCTCTTCAGAGGCGGCACTAAAGCCATGCTCCGGACGGCTCATCCATTGCACCAGATTCTGAAAGATATGCTGCATCGATCTATCCTTTCTGCATAACCTTTTTGCTCATATGACCAAAGGAGGAGAGGGCTCTTTCCATATTGATGATGAACCCATGAATCCCGTTCGGATTCTCGCGCTGCGCGTTCACCATCAGCATGATGAGCGACTCGCGAAGCAGAGCCAGTTGAAACAGTGTGTCAAAGTTCTCTTGAAAGAGACGTGGATTTCCATAGGAGGCACGAACCCTGCTCAGCGGAATCTGTTCGCTATAGTATGCATCCCAGTTGACGAGATCAATAATCGGATGATTCCCTGAGCAATCCTGCATGTCGACGAGACCACTGATATGATCACCATCCACCAGGATATGCTGTGGCCCAAAATCGCCATGAATGAGCGCCGCTGGCGAGAAGGCGTAGAGATCAGAATGCGCATTCAGGATATCAAGGCTGGTTGCAACCGTTGAGGCCGGAACGCCCCACCTCTTCGCTGCCACCTCCAATTCAAGCACCCTGCCATTCAGTTCCAGCATGACATCTGCAAAGGAGGCCAGTGAGCCGGTTCCATCAGGCCGAAGAAAGCCGAAACCCTCCACTTTCACGCTATGCAATCTACCGAGCACCTCCCCAATCTGGTCAATTACATGGTTGGGTGCTGCGCCTTCCTGAAGCAGCATATCGAGCGACTTGCCCGGCAACTTCTCTTCGATACAGAACATCACCGTTGTATCATCATAGCTGGCCTGCTCAACAAGGAACACACGCGGCGTTGGAACTCCGGCCTGATGGGCGGCATGCAACGCCCATCGCTCAGCCTCAAAGCGATGATTCTCCTTGTGGGAGATCCGCACAATCAGCCGCTCGTCCCCGGTTGTGACCACATCATACACCTCGTTATCCTGACCGAGAATCAGGCGGCTTGCATGGGCGATGCTCTGCCCGGTCGCTTTCCGCACATATTCCTGTATCACGCTGGTTGGCGTATTCCATGCGCAGTGTCGCGTCTGAAGCCACTGCGTCAGGGAAGAAGTATCCGTCATATTGCTATCCTGTCATCTGTTTACAGCGCAGATTCCCGACTCTCTCTGCTCTAAAGAAGTATACCCGAGAACCAGAAGAAGAGACAAGAAACTGTTACACCGCTCAAGCCTCTTCTACATAAGTGCTGTAGGCTATTTTCTGCATGCTGTATTTACGCCATTTGTCAGCGAGAAATCTCATACGTGCTTACATCAGCCAGTATGTCTTGACCATCTCCCTCCGAAGCACGATAATCTCATCTGTGATAGGAAGCTGGCAAGTTCCCTTTCTCTCATCGTGCACCACGATCCGGGATAAACCACCTTGCGGACCCGCCGGGAGAAGTCATATACTGGGCTTCGACATGATGACGAAGCGCTCACAAGAGGCGCACAGGGAAGCCACCGGAGAAAGGAAACACATTATGCAGTGCGTCGTTCGAGATCTACCCCTCTTTTATGAGGTGCGCGGGACAGGGATGCCGATTCTCTGTCTTCATGGCTTTGGATGCGATCATCAGCAGATGACAGGCTGCCTGGAACCACTCTTCAGCCAACAGGCAGGATGGCAACGAATCTATCTGGATCTCCCGGGGATGGGCCGGACACCAGGAAGAGATGATATTACCAGTTCTGATGACATTCTGGCCCTCGTGCTTGATTTTATTGATGCCGTGATCGGAGACCAGCCATTCCTGCTCATCGGCGCATCCTATGGCGGCTATCTGTGTCAGGCTATCCTGCATCAGAGGTTCGCCCGGGTTGTGGGAATGGCCCTTCTCTGTCCGGGAGTGCTGATGGAGCGTGCGCAACGGGATCTCCCGGCTCAAACGGTACTGGTCGAGAACCCCGCACTCCTGGCCGAACTCGATGCAGCCGACGCCGAGGAATTCGCCTCGATTGCGGTAGTACAGGACAGAGCCGTCTGGGAACGCTTTCAACGTGAGATTCTCAGCGGGGCAAAACTGGCGGACGAGGCATTTCTACAGAAGATCAGCCAACGCTATAGCTGCTCCTTCGATGTGCGCAAGCTTCCCCAGCCGTTTTTGCGTCCGGTGCTTCTACTCACGGGTCGACAAGATCACGTTACGGGCTATCGCGATGTCTGGCAGATTCTGGAAAATTACCCGCGTGGGACCTTCGCGGTGCTGGATCGCGCCGGGCACAATCTGCCTGCAGAGCAGCCGCACCTGTTCACTGCCCTGATGCATGAATGGCTGGAACGAGTACAGGAAGCGCTGCAAAAGAGAGATGCATGACGGGTACAGCACATGAGATCAGGCAACAAGAGGAGGAAGAAACGCAGCAGACTAAAGCGGATGGCATGGGCTCAGGTCGAATGGCGCTGAATCAGGTGCGGCTTCAATGGGCTTGTCAGCTTCTCCGGGATCGCTTCCCCTTGATGTAACGCGTGGAGCAGCTCAGCAATCTGTTTGCCCATGTTTGCCTCGTCCAGATTGATCGAGGTGAGCGGCGGCCATGTCCCCTCAGCGAACGAGAGATCATCGGTCCCTACAACGCCCACCTCTTGTGGCACACGGATGCCTCGCTGCGCCAGCGCTCCAAGCAGAAACAGGGCATACTCGTCGTTGAACGCGTAGACCCCGACCCGGGAAGCTCGCCCGACAAGCTGCTTCTCGACAAAAGCCAGGGCAGCCTGTGCCGAGAGCTGAAGCGGCACAATATCCAGCGTAATCTGCTCGGCCTCGGGATGCTCCGCGATAGCCTCACGCATACCCTCAAGCCGCTGCTGAAACGGGTAATCCTGACCGATGTGCGCCTGATCTTCGGGACGAACCAGCACCAGATGGCGATAGTCCCGCTCCAGAAGATGACGCGCTGCCAGATACCCCGGCTCTCTCATTGGAAGGACCAGCGTGCAGGTGTGCGCAATCGGGACAGGATAAAAGCTGTAGAAAATGATATACTCGATACCATTGGCTCGCGCCTGCTCGACATCGGCTTCAGAGAAATGGAATGGGGTAGTAACGATTGCCAGCGGTCGACGTGCGAAAATACGCTGATATAGCTCCTGCCTCTGTTCGTCAGTAAGCCCCTGACAATAATACGTGGTTGGAATATACCCATAGCGCAGGGCTGCATTCTGGAAGGCTCCGGTCAGCTCTACTCCCAGAGGCGTTATCATGACATCGAGAATCCCGGCAACTTCTGGACTCTGCCCGGTCCGAAGCGTGCGAGCAAGCAGGTGAGGCTGATAGTGGAGTTCCTCAACAGCCTTCCAAACTTTCGCACGGGTTTCCTCGCTCACGTACTTGTTACGCTCCCCATCACGCTCATTGAGGACAAAAGAGACCGCGGTTCGCGACACTCCGGCTCTTTGAGCAACATCGCTGATTGTCACAGAGGAACGGCGCTTTTTTTCGCTCATGTTTTCCCCCTTCCACAGCATTGATACAGAAAAATAAATCGATTTAACCTGCAAAGTATTGCACGCCCGGGTATACTCTGTCAACAGACAACTCGATGTATATCCAGCATCTACAGCACTTCACGCGGAGAGAAACCAAACAGGAAAGCATGCTGCCGACCGCCTGGGAGGCTCAATACCTATTGCGATACCTGCGTTTTTGCCCTAAGATATGAGCGAGGAACGAGCGAACAGCAATATATGCCAGTCCTTCAGGCTGGTGAAGAGGAGAAAAATGTATGGCCGATCCAGCACAGACCCGTCATGAAAGCACGATCCCGGAATATCAAAACAGCCAGCCAGATTATATTGACACAGAGGCTCATCAGCACGCTTCAGATATGCATCTCTGGCATTGATACCCCGCGAACTGGAAACGCATTCATGTGACGCCCGCGGAGCGCCGCCTTGTGATGAATGAGTTCAAGCATACATCGAGCGCATGACAAGAAAGCGTCAGGGAACTTCCCCGGCGCTTTCGTGCAATGTTTAACAACCAGCCGTAAAGAGAGCAATCTAGAGGGTGGCTTCAAAAGACCCGAAAGTCGCTTCAAAGGCTGCAACCTCGATGGCTGGCACCAGTTCGCAGGTCATGCCCGCAGCCTCGGCGGCCTCTCGCTCTTTCTCTCCGACTCCAAGATACAGACATTCAGAAGGCGCTACCTGTAAATGTTGCGCGATCGTAAGGAATAAGGCCGGAGCGGGCCCGATCACCTGACTCACAAATAGAGCACCCTCCGGGAAAAACGATCCCAGTTCAAACGCTATCTGCTCGATCAGCCCCTGATATTGCGCGTCAGACATTCGCCTTCGGGCATTGGCGTCACCAAGCGAGATAAACCAGGGAACCCCGTAAAGCCCTAACTCCTGTGTTATCTCCTTGATGTTCGCTGCAACACGTGCTGGCACAGAGACACCGTCCGGCGAAAACGCCCTCTGCTCCGCTGTGCGCTCGATCAGCGTGTTCTGATTGGAGATAATCGCAAGGGGAATCCGCTGAGCAGAAAAAGAGGCAAGTCGCTCAGGGATGCCTGGTAACGGAATTGCACTTCCTTTCTGTACGAGGGCATCAAGATCAAGTATAGCTGCTTTTATCATATGTTGGTTCCTTTCGCTTCGACCTAATCCCCAAAACTCAGCGATGGGCGCTGATTTCCTCCTGTAGAGGTGACACGATTCAGGCCATATTGAAGTGGTAGTCCTACCTGTTAGTAATAATACGACAGAGGGAGGGAAAAAGAAGCAAGCAGTTTTTCCTCTACAGTATTGATTATTAAACGCCCTCCGCCCGATCATCATGCAATGCATGCCAGAAACAAACACCGAATCAGAATGGGAGCAATTTCCAGATATTTTCAGTCTGGCTAACAAGCGCTTCCCTTCTCTATACGGTATTTCACCCTCAGCCACTTCTTGTAATAGAAAACTCTTTTTACTTCTCTCTCATCAAATCATTTTTATTTTCTCTCATATCTATCATAGTCGGTTCATGCCCCTCGCCTGCGTTTTCAGCTCATTCAGTGGAACAACGACAATGAAAGAGATCTGGCGGGAGCGTTCAGCTTTCTCCCTGACCTGTTGCCACGCCTCTATCATCGCCTCAAAGGCATCCTGAAGCACGCGCCCAATAATTGCAGCGGCGTTCTGGTCAATGCCCGCACTCATCTTGATAAGCTCATAATCAAGCGCTTGCCAGCACTTGCGTAATGCACTGATAGATTCTATTGCCTCAATAACTTCAGTACGTAGCTCGTTCAGGCTCAGCGTGGCCTGTTCCAGACATTCAATAAAGCGCTCGGCCTGTTGCTCGCTCTCAGAAGCCCCCGTTATCTGCTTCTGGATCTTCTGCATGCATGCCTTCCATTCTGCGGCGAGGTCGTCATAGGTAGCGAGCATGCCCTGCGAAACCGAGGCCCCGATGAGCTGTATCCAGGCGTAATGCTCAATATCAGCAAACTGTTTGTAATACATCCGCTCATACTTCTTTGTGCCCTGAAGTAGCTCCTTGCGCACCTTCTCCACTTCCTGACGCATCGGGACCAGCGCTTTCACAATTCGGATCATACGCCTGTGATACTTGCTATAGAGCGGAATAAATGCACGTTTCTCCGTTTCAAGATCATCAAGTAACTGGGTATAGTGATCGATAACCTCTATAGTACGAGCCTCGTAGCGCTGGATATCTCCTCGAAGGCTGTCCAGCAGCGCCTGAAACTCACGGGCCAGCGCTTGCTTCTGTTCCTCGGCAGCAAGCAGATAGTCTTGCGCCAATGTGTAGAGCGCCCTATAGGAAATGGCAGTACTGCGGGCATAGGTGATGACATCGGTTGCGAGCGTAATATTCAACGGGAGGACATCCTTGAAGAAATGAGCGCAACATTCCTTGATCGAGCCATACACGCGTAACAGGTCATTGAACTCGATCGCCTTCTGCTCTGGAATGCCGGTCAGCGTTTCCAGCTCTTTCGGCGTAGCAGGAAGCCGTCTCGCCCCATCGATATAGCGCTGAAGGGCGTAGAACTCGGGCTGTTGAAGCACAAATGGGTCATCTGGCCTTTCCATCCCTTTGATATGTGGGCCAAGCTGAAAGGGGTTTCCATAGCGCACAGGCAGATTCCTTTCTAGAAACGAAGCGCAAGGTACATCTCCATTACAGTATACAAAGCCATCAAATCGATATGCCTCAATACGGCAGAGGTTCGGGCTGCTGTGCTATGATGATAGGGGAATATGATGCAGGAAAGGAATGCCTATGAGCGAAAGCAAGCAGTTGAACCATAGAGGGCGTCTGGCTGAGGTTGCCGGGGTCTTTTTGCGACTTGGCTGCACGGCTTTTGGAGGACCGGCGGCCCATATCGCCATGATGCGTGAGGAGGTCGTCAGGCGGCGTCGGTGGGTGGATGATCAGACTTTCCTTGACCTGCTCGGTGTCGTGAACCTGATTCCTGGTCCGAACTCGACCGAGCTGGCGATTCACCTGGGCTATGTACGGGCTGGCTGGCCCGGGCTGATCGTAGCGGGAGTCTGTTTTATCGTTCCGGCAATGCTCATCGTACTGGCGTTTGCCTGGGCTTATGTGACTTTTGGCTCACTCCCACAGGTAGGCTGGCTGCTCTATGGCATTAAACCGGTCATCATCGCGATTGTCGCCGTATCGCTATGGGGGCTGGGGAAAACGGTTCTGCGCGGCTGGTTTGCTGTGGTGATGGCGGCGCTTCTGATGGGACTCTACCTGCTCAATGTCAACGAAGTACTTGTGCTTTTCGGCGGAGGAATCGCCTATGCACTGTTGCGGATGCTTGGCAGAAAACTGCACCTGTTCTCATTCTCACTACCATCGCTGCTGCTGTTCGCACCCATGCACGCCACCCCTGAAGGCTTGCTTACGCTTTTCCTCACCTTTCTGAAAATTGGCGCGATCCTGTATGGAAGCGGCTATGTACTGCTGGCCTTTCTGCGCGACGATTTCGTGCTGTCGCTTCACTGGCTCACAGATCAGCAGCTCCTGGACGCGATCACGGTCGGACAGTTCACGCCCGGCCCTGTGTTCACCACCTCGACCTTTATTGGCTATCTCATCGCGGGCTGGCAGGGCGCATTGCTGGCAACACTTGGCATCTTTCTCCCATCGTTCATCTTTGTGGGGCTGATACATCGGCTGGCAAGCACACTTCGGCGCTTCGTATGGACCTCGCTGGTACTGGATGGGATAAATACTGCGGCCTTTGCGTTGATGGGAGGCGTGCTTTTACAACTGGGGCAACAGGCGCTTCCTGATCCATTGACCTGGGGAATCGCGCTCGGTGCGCTGCTTATCCTGTTGCGCTGGAACGTCAATTCGGCCTGGCTGATTCTTGCGGGAGCTGCAATCGGACTGCTACGCTACTGGTGGTTCTGAGCACGTTGCGCGTCGGCATAGGCAGCAATACCCTCCAGCACCCGTGTCAGTCCAAAGCGGAACGTCTCATCTGGTGAGCGCTCCTGAGCTTCAAGAATCGCTTTTGCCAGAACAGAATTTGATCCATGTCAGCAGTGATAAGATTACAACCAGACCGCTCTACATGCTTCCAACCGGGCTACCCTGGCCGGGCCGTCCAGGTGTCACCTTGCTCGGAGACGCGGCCCACCTGATGCCGCCGTTCGCGGGTCAGGGCGTTAATGGAGCGATGAAGGATGCACTTGAGCTGGCAGAGGCGCTCGTTCAGCACACCACGCTCGACGAGGCGCTTCATGCTTACGAGCAAGCAATGTTTGAACGCGCCAGAAAAGCGGCTCTCCTGACCGCCGAGGGGCTTGAGATGCTGCATGGCAACGACGCCGTTTCCACTACGGTCGCTTACTTTCGCCAGTTTATTGCAGAATAGGTGAGACTGGAGCAGTCTGGCAAAGGGTGCATCCTTTAGCGAAACGGCTCCGCTTCCTTATATATCGGCACAACGCGCTTGCCCCTCGGCTTATCCTCTTCCATAGAGCGATATGCCGCGCGAACGTGGAACCCCTGAGCAAGGTTGACTGGATAGCGCCCCGGTAGCCACGCCATCCACGATATACAGTAAGCTCTCGCCGCCCCTGGTAGGGTCGGAGCATCGAGATCATGATAAAATAATCGCAGAATCACGTGAGTCTCAGCCCCTCTTACAAGCGTTCTCAAAGAAGACAGAACAGTGACAGTGAAGAGGCGAGTGATATGCTATTATTCTTTCGGTGCCCCATGCGATCAAGACTGTGCTGATCGTGCTGATTACAGGGTTGGTGCTGCTCGGGGTCATGCTGCGCCCCTGGAAACTCAACGAGGCGCTCATTGCACTGGCCGGCGCGGCACTCCTCCTCCTTCTCGGGTTGATTACCCCCGAAGCGGCTCTATTGCGCCTGCTACAGGATTGGAACACGTTTTTCTTTTTTCTTGGCATGATGAGCATCTCGGCCCTTGCGGAAAGCGCGGGCTTCTTCGACTGGTTAGCTGTCATGACCGCGAAGATCTCGGGAGGAAGCCGGAAACGGCTCTTTTTCAATACATTTCTGCTCGGTAGCCTGATCTCGATGTTCTTTTCAAACGACGCGACGGCCCTCATCCTGACTCCGATTCTCTACAGCCTAACCACCCGTCTGCGACTCCCGGTGCTCCCGTATCTCTTCGCCTGTACATTTATTGCCGATACGGCTTCTTTCCTGCTTCCGGTCAGCAACCCCATCAACATCATCGTTTTGTCGGCGTTTCCACTCGACCTCTGGACGTTTTTGCGCCTGCTGTTTGTCCCGAGTCTTGTTGTTATCGGGCTCAATATGGTGGTGTTTTTCGGGCTCTATCGCAGGCAGTTGCGCGGTGGTTTTGAGAACCAGCGCCTGCCCACAGCAGCGGAGGCGATTCAACATCAGGGCTATTTCCGCTATACCTGTGTCGTGCTGAGCCTGGTTGCTCTCTGTTATATCGGAGCGTCGGCATTGCGGGTGCCGCTCTCTCTGGTCGCGATGGCGGGCGCTCTTGCCCTGCTTGTAGGTGCCTTATACTGGAAACAAAGCACGTTCCGAGAAACCGGAAAGCAGATTTCCTGGGCCATCTTCGGCTTTATCGCCGGGATGTTTATTCTGGTGCAGGCGCTGGAAAATACCGGTCTGACGGAACAGTTCGGTCAGTTGCTTCTTCAGCTTTCCGGTGGAACCACCCTGGGAGCCGTCGCAATAACTACCCTGGGAACTGTGCTCGGGACCAACCTGATCAATAACGTGCCGATGGCGGTGGTCATGGTTTCCTCGCTCAGCCACCTGCCCCATGTCACGCCAGTCGTCCAGAAAGGGCTGATCGCGGCAACAATCTTCGGTTGCGATCTGGGCCCCAACGTTACCACAGTTGGCTCGCTGGCTACAGTGCTCTGGCTGCTCATCTTGCGCCGCCGCAACCTGGAGGTGACAGGACTGGATTACTTCAAAGTGGGTATTCTTGTGACGCCGCTGATGTTGTTAGCGGGTGCAGTCACTATCTGGCTTTTGTTATAGGAGGGTATTCTATGCGCATCCTGTGTTGTCTGGATGGAACGAACAACGAGCAGATACGTGATGCAGTAAAAAATATGCTTCGAGCGGAAGAACGAACACTGGCGGTTCTCTATGTCACCGATATAGGCCCCGAGATGCAGATAGAACACCAGCGCATCCGTTTCCTTCGCCCACCGCGCCCGCCGCAGCCGCGCCGCGAACAGATGCGAAAAGCGGTGGAAATGACAGCACATGAGATCCTTGAGGAAGGGAGCCGCTCACTCGATGGCGCGGAAAAGATTGAGCGTACCGGGCGGCCCGAGCGCGAGATTGTTCGTGTGGCTCAGGAGTGGCAGGCCGACATTGTTGTTCTCTGTTCTCGCGGATCGCTGGAAACGGCCAGCCCGCCGGGACCAAAGTCAGTCGGGCATGTGGCGCGGTTTGTGCTCGATCATGCGCCCTGTCCGGTGCTGCTCCTTCGCCCCCGAAGCGATGCCGTGAGCCAGCTTCCCCCACGCTAAGCGCATCAGCCCGCCTGGAAGCAAGCAGCTTCTTTCAGGCTCTCTTCTGCCTGACCCACCGGTCTAGCACTATTACCAGAGAGCGGCTTGTAGACGTACGACAAAGCAGACAAGCCACCCATTGCGAGCGGAGACTTCTCATGCCAGAACGAGCACGTTACCCTCTCCACAGGCCTCAGATGGGCCCACTCACAGGCGACACAAGAGCGGTGCCGCGCTCTATCAGCGGATGGAGACCCTGCCAGCACAGATGTTCATGGAACAATGCGCTCCTAAGGGAGAGCAGAAATGCCGCCGAATAAACGTTGTGAGATTGCCTCACAATGCCTGCTTGCCAGTTCAAAGCTTGCGCTCTCGTTGACACCGTGAGCACATTTCGGTTGGGAAAGGCTGCTGATCAGTCCACTGGCCGAGAGATGACCCTGTGGACTGATCAAAATAGGAAGTGATATCCGATCAATGATATGCCTTCACCTCTCGCAGGAGTTGCTGAGGTGGGTAGCAAGGCGTAGTAGTTCTGGCTTTACATGCGCTGCGAGGGCGGTTGAGCATCGAAGATGAAGCGTTTCGTTTGCCCGGCAGGCGCGTATTCACCGGTCTCAGGCACAAAGACAATATGATGACGTCGACAGTAGTACAGTGATTCCCAGACATAACGGGCACGAGCCCAGTGCGGTTGCCACTTTTGCAGGTATTGTCTCTTCTTCTTTTCTAGCATAACAATTGCCAGGATCACTCCCCCCAAAAGGAGGAGCATGAAAAGCATCGCTGCACCATTCCCCGACGAGCATACACAGGGTCCCCCAAATACCAGTAAGGGGATGCCTGCTCCCCAACTGAGGAAGAGAAAAAGATTATACATGGTCACATCAAGCGGAGGGAACGAGAGCATCTGTGCCAACGAACTCTGACTGGTGCTGGAAGAAAAGCCAGTCATTGATATATCGCTTTTGGTTCGATTGTCGTGGTAGGCCCTGCCAGCGTAGAAGGTGGAACCGCTGGTATTCACGGTCTCCTGATCTATGATTCCCGAAACTTTCTGGATCATATCATCATGACCATCAACAGGACAGCTACAGGAACTGCGATACATTGCTTCATCCTTTCATACTAATATTTACCTATACAAGAGATTCAGGCGCAGCTACTATAGCATAGGTGACAGAAAAGAAATAGTGAAATGCTCACAGTTTGTACAATTGCGTCGTTCGTATTCTCCTGAGGTACCTCATGTGGATAATGAAGCCGTCACGGTACTGAACTATTGGGGCGCTCTTGCGAGTCAAGTCCGTCGGAGAGCGGCTTTGCTCAACTTCACGCGCACCCCCCACACCAGTGAACCTTAGGGCAAGGATATCCACCTCTGGTAGAAGCCGCCTACACCCTGAACCAGCCTGATAAGACCCACCACCACCTTTTCTTATCGACTTCGAGCCAGAACGGCTATCGAGAGGAGCTATTCAAAACAGGATGCTACTGTCAACGCTGCTGATTCTTCTCGGAGGAATATGCACCGGCCTGTGTGCTGGCGTCTTCTTTGCCTTCCCGGTTGCCATTGTACCGGCACTGCGAGCAATGGAAGCGACACAGCATATTAAAATGATGATCGAGATCAGAAAATAGAGAACCCGATCTTCCTTTTCTGCTTCTTCAGTCCGGCAATCATCCTGCCAGTAGCAGCGTTTCTGCTTCGGGAAGATCCAGCCTTCTGGCTGCCGGTGATTGCGGCGATCCTGCATATCGTCGGATCTATCGGCATCGGGGAATATCCCTATCAAGAAGCAAGTGGAGACCATTGACCTGACCACCACACCCGCCGCTGAGATTGAGCAACAGCGCACGCGCTATCAGGGACCAAACTCGCGCTGGATGCAGCTTCACGCGCTACGAACGCTTGTCGCAATCGTCGCGACCGGGCCGGTTGTCGCGGTCGGCCTGATCTAACCAAATCGAAATACAGGAATATTTCTACGTTATCTGCATAGGCTCATGCATTGGTTTCTCTCTCCCCAAAAAAAGAGAAGGGCTGACGACAACAGAGTGCATCTCTGTGTCTGTCAGCCTTCTTTGGAAGCTTAATGAGATGGCACGAAGCCTTTTTGTTCCTGCGCAGCCACCTCTTCACTCTCCGCCGAGGAGCTCTCAAGCTCTTTGCGCCGATAGCCAAAGGTTAGCAGGAAGCTCACCAGAGCCAGCACGGTCATCAGCAGGAAGACCCAGAACAGGCTCTGCGCGAATGTGCTCCGAAGCTGATCGAGCACGTCCGACGAGAACGCAGCGTTCAGCTCAGGAGTCAGCAGAACCGTCACGGGTGAGTTCCCTTTCTGCATCTGCTCCGCCAGAGCCGGGACATGCGCCGCTATCTCTGTAAAGCGCTGCCCGATCTGCCCGTTCAGCACGCTTCCCATCGCCGCGACACCAACCGTTCCACCAAGCAACCGCACAAACTGCGTGGACGCGCTCGCCACACCAACCAGGTGCTTCGGTGCCGAATGCTGCACAATGATCGTATAGACGATATTGGCAAGGCCAAAGCCCACACCGATAACCGCCATCGCTACCAGCAGGTAGATCAGGCTTGTTTGCTTCTGCAAGAACAGGATCATTACAGCCGCAAGCAGCGTAATAAACGTTCCAGCCTGCGCCATTATGCGGAAGCCCAGGCGCTTGAGCACAAATGCCGCGCTCATCGAGAGAATAGACCAGCTCAAAGAATACGGGATGAGTACAACGCCAGCGCCCGTCGCGCTATCACCCTGTACCCCTTGCACAAACAGCGGAATATATGTCGTCAGCCCATAGAGAATCGCGCCGAGCAAGAAGCCGCCTGCCGTTGCCAGTGCAATCGGGCGAATGCGGAAGAGGCTGAACGGAAGAATGGGCTCAGCGGCCTTCCGCTCAACAAGCCAGAACGCAACCCCACCAATCAACGCAACCAGGAACAGGCTCAGGCTTGGCAGTGATGTCCATGCCCAAGCACTTCCACCCTGAATTAACGCGAACAACAACACCAGTATAGTTCCCGTCAGCAGGATCGTGCCCGCATAATCCAACTGGTGCTTCTGACGCACAAATTGTTCTTTATAAAAGATGAACAGAAGAATCAGCGCGAAAATGCCCAATGGGATATTCAGGTAAAAGACCCAATGCCACGACGCATAGTCGACAAGCAAGCCTCCAAGCATCGGGCCTGCAACGCTTGAGACTCCCCACAGAGCACCCATCACACCCTGCATCTTCGCTAGCTCCTCCGGATTAGAGGAGAGATCAGCAACGATGGTCAGCACCAGTGGCATAATTGCCCCGGCTCCAATACCCTGTATCGCACGAAACACAATCAATTGCTCCATTGATTGCGAAAGGGCGCAAGCCAGTGAACCAAGTAAGAAAATGCCGGATCCAATAAAGAGTATTATTTTACGACCATACAGGTCGGCAAACTTTCCATATAAAGGAACGGTCGTTGTCGAGGTCAGAAGATAGGCCGAGAATGCCCAGGAATACAGTGTAATCCCGCCAAGTTGAGCAACAATACTGGGCATAGCCGTCGCGATAACCGTCGATTCGAGCGTTGCCAGTGACATAACCAGCATGAGAGCGAAAAGAACAAGACCTTTTGTGTTCTTTGACATCGGAAGATCCTACCTGTTTCTATTCTGTCGTTTGCTATTCTACAGCGTCATTCAAGCAACTTGATATATACCAACATATATATCAATATATAGAAACATAGAGTCTTGCCCTGATTCCTTGTATGGCTCTCATAACCGCAAAAACATCAATGTGTTCCAGGAATGCAAGGCAGACTCAGAACACGAAAGGCGGGCAGCGCAGGCAGCGTATATAACGGCAAAAGTCGATTCGCATTGCTTTTTTCTCATTCCTCTCATCAAAGTGTATCCATAGAATACCCTCAATACAGAGCACTGTGTCCTGTCCATTCTCTCTAATATTCCCTGCCCAAAAGGACAGCTCTCCGCCCCTCTCATCTCCTTCTTTTCAGGAAATGGGCTGGAACAGAGGAATCAGAGAGCACTTTCCTTGTTTTCAGGAAAGCCAATAAAGCGTATACTGAACAAAAAAGGAGCCGAGCATGACTATCAATCAGCAGGAAATGGAGGAACTTGTGCAGCGCTTCGGCACACCGCTCGTTCACCGTACCGTTCCATTTGGAACCTCCACTTACCGGACACAGTAGGCAGGGAACCGCACGCGCGAAGTCTGCATGGCGATACGCCGCCCACATGATCGCCTGCTCACCTTCACAAAAACCTTCTATCCGCAAGGAGTATATCGGCTTCTGACCGGGGGCGTTGAGTTCCATGAAACGGTGCTGGAAGCGCTACACCGGGAAGTATATGAAGAAACAGGGCTACAGGCCAGCGTTGAACGTTTCCTTGCTTGCATCTCATATCATGCAGAAGAGGACAAAGATTCGGCCATTCGCTTTACCAAAAAGCGGCAGAAGGCCCCTGGCTTCAGCCAGGGGGATGGATGGCGCAGGAAGCCATCAGAG
>NZ_QKUF01000022.1 GCF_003253565.1 Thermosporothrix hazakensis | reverse complement strand
AGGAAGCGAAGCGTAAAAGGGTTCGCTTCTTGTATCCAGAGCCGAATGAGCGGGAAAAGTAAGCAAGGATGGAGGGAAGCAAGCAGAGAGCAGGTAGCTTGAGAGAGAGAAAAGAAGAACCGCCCGTGTGGACAGGTGGAGCGGCAATGTCCTATTTTCCCAGGCAGCTGCCCGCCAAGTATCGTCGGAGCTGAAAGGCTTAACTACCGTGTTCGGGATGGGAACGGGTGGAACCCTTTCGCGATAATCACCGCACCACCTGTACATACAGGCGGCTTTCGTTGACAGGGAGTATAATAGCATGGGCCGGAAAGTTTGTCAACACTTTTTCGGTGATGTTTTCAAAATGGTTTTGAGTTCTGGCTTGAGAAGGGCAGGAAGCTTTGCAAATACTGTTTTGTGTTGACTACTGAGACAGGAGGAAACCTGATCCTGCATATGAAGAAGAAGTCGAGATTGTATGGACATTGAAAGGAAACCCCTCTCTACCGGACGTCGATGCATTAACACGTCAGGAGCGACCTTAGCGGGCTGTGCGCCTGGTTCAGGAGGTAGGAGACAAAGAGCCTGCTGCCTATCGTGGGTGGATGCTCTGGCCGGAACATTGCGGCCTGTTGTTAGAAAAGGGACTGCGGCTGGTCACCTCGCCCGTTGCCTACCGCTTCTGCCATATGCTTCCCGAATATTATCGCTCGATTAAGCCATTGACTCCGGCAATGCTCTGGCTTCCCCCTGATTATCCTACGGCAGAGATACAGGAGGTGGTCAGTCACTTTGGTGATACGCCGTTAATCATGAAAGATTATGTCAGGTCGCGCAAGCATGAGTGGGATGAGCCTGTTATATTCCCTCTGCCATAGATAGAGCGGCCGTAGAACAGGTCGTACGCCGCTTTCTAGTGCTTCAGGGGAAAAGATCTCTATGGTGGTGTGATTTTCCGCGAATTTGTCCATTTTGAGCCCGTGAAGCATGGAAGTTCCCTGGCCAGGGAGTACCGCATTTTTTTTCTGGAGGAAGCAGCGCTTGTCCGGGCCTACTACTGGAACGAGGAAGTGTATCCAAAGGAAGAGCGGCCACCATTTGCGCTGTTGCGCAAGCCCAGCCGAGCCGCTTTCTGACGATGGATGTTGCGAAGGGCACAGGTGGCACATGGATGATTGTCGAGTTTGGAGACGCATAGATCGCGGAGCTACCGGCCAGAGCCGATAAGATCCGTTTCTATCAAGCTCTGACCGGATGAGCATGTACAACTCTGTTAGTCGGTTTTTGTGGGGCTCGTTTCCCAGTTTGATGGTTTGGTATCTATCTCAATGGCCTCGCCAAGCTTTTGGCGTGTGGTTTGTGACGGGTAGGTCTCGCCATTGAGAAGATGCTGTAATGGGAGGAAGAGTGGTTCCGGGAGCGAGTCCCAGGAGAACCAGCCAATGTCGGACTCTTCTTCTGGCGCGCCAACTTTTAGTTCGCCTGAGACATAGTTTGCGTCGAACAAGACAGTCACATAGTGTTTTTGTTCGGCCTCGAAGACATCATTGGTGATCACGCGAAAAGCAACGTCGTCAATTGTGATACCGGCTTCTTCCTTCGTCTCGCGTTTTGCGCAATCTTCAAAGGACTCGCCGAACTCCTGATGTCCCGCGATTGGTCCCCAGGTTCCAGCGCCATGAACATTGTGGCGCTTATTGAGCAGGACACGACCACCATTTTTCACCAACACGGCGACGCCTGCCAGCACCTTTTTCTCTTGAGATTGTTCTGCCATTGTTTGATGTATCCCCTTTCCTGACTTTTTACCGCTTATAGCTCACACGATTGGTGAAGGGGGAGCGTTGTACTGATGTATAGATGGGGGTGAATATAATGCTCAGAAAAAAGCAGGCGGAAATTGGGGGGGTAACCTATTGCATCTTCCCTCAAAATACGCTACAATAGCATCGGTTCAACAATGCGCGTGTAACTCAGTGGTAGAGTACCCGACTTTTAATCGGGCTGCCGTGGGTTCGAGTCCCACCACGCGCATTTCTTTTTTTATACCGATATTACGATCGGTCTCCCACCAGACCAACCAAAGGAACGGATCTGGTGCCTTTTTTTCATGTACGGTTTTTGGCTTGTAGAAGTGGTTCGGCTTATGCAAGCGTTGCTGAGAATGAACCGAAGAGAAGGTATACCTGAACTTCGGTTGAATCGTATAGATAGAGAAAAGGGTTTCGTCATCTTTCTCCCAGGGAAAAAGCGTACCGGTAAACCGGTTCTTGCCTCTACAGCTTGCTACGTTTACCGGGACATGATATAGTACTTCACGTGCAGTTCTCTTGTTGAATGTTGTTACCGTGCCTCAAAAACACGAAACAAAGTGGTTAGGGGTGCGTTTGCACTAGGAGGCGGTGAGTGTGTGACGGGTTTTACCCGTTGACTGCACCGATTGGATGTGACAAAACGGATACTTGTTGTTGACGACAGAAATGAACTGCTTCATCTCATGCGTCGGGTACTGGAAGATGAGCAGTACCAGGTTTCCATCTTGCAAGAGGGTAAGGATGCTTTTTCACGGGTCAAGAATCAGTTGCCTGATCTCTTGATTCTGGACCTCAAGCTCGGTGATATTTCCGGGCAGGATGTGCTTAAGCAAGTGAAAAGCGACCCTGTAACGGCTGATATCCCGGTGATTGTTTATACTGCCGCGGTACTGGAAGCCGATGAAGTGGCAAGCCTCATTGAGAGCGACCCTCAACGCTTTGGCAATGTCTATCTGCTCCGGAAACCTTTTGAGTTGCAGGTTCTTCTGGATAAGGTTGAGGAACTGCTAGAGTAACAACCACGAACCTGCTTGAAGCACAAACGAGCATGTTTCAGAGGGGGCTTCACCCGCTTTCATGGATGGTCTATGACGAGAAAGATAGCTACCAGCCATGTGAAGGGGGAGGAAGTCTATACTTCTATCTCATCTCCGCCATTGAGGATGAGGGGTACAGTAGTCCCGAAAGGCTCCTGTACATGGAATGCAATAAGAAAAACGGTCATTGATCCTGAGAAAATGTCTGTACGGCGCCCTTCTGTGTTATTCTTGTAGCAGTATTCATTTTTGAGAGCGGCCTGATCCGTTTCCGAGGTGTGGGGCAGAGAAATGCGAACCATGAGCCAGGAAAGAGGGATGAGGTCCTGCGCTCATATCTCTTACAGCTATTGAAAAAGACGTGGTGCAGCAGTTCTGTGAGACTGCGAAGGATGTGTATCAGATTCGCCAATCAAGGCAGAGCGTTTTATGAAGGGCTGCCGTAGAGGCAGGGAAAGGAAGGAACGAGAGAATGAAGTTCATCTGGGGTTTGCTCGTAGGCCTGGGCCTCGGTTTTGTTCTAGGCTTGCTCTTTGCTCCTCAATCCGGCGAGGAGACCCGCGCACAGTTAAGCGAGCAAGGAGTACTTTTGCGTTCGGGCGGCTTTAGCGATGAGATTCGGGCCCGCGCTCAAGAAGCTCTGGCACAGGGTCGAGAACTGTATTCTCGCACCAAGAACGAACTCTCTGATCGTTATACGCGTGCTCGTTCCGGTGAGCTCTAGGGAGAAAGCAGTTCCGACCTCAGGAGAGCGCTCTAGCAGCACTCTCCTGAGGTGGTTTTTGTCAGTTATTCTTCTCGTAGAGCTTGATAAGCTGATCAACCTTATTGCCGATCTCGTGCCAGATGTGATGCTGATAGTCCAGCATGCGGGACTGGTTCAGATCGAATTCGCGGTTTGAGGCATCGCGCTGTGCATTGGCCGCGAATTGCTGAGAAAGCGCCCGTGTTTTGTCTCCACGCCCGTGGAGGTAGTTAGATAATTCCTGTAAATCCTGGAGCAGGGCTCGAAATTTTTCGTCTGTTGTAGCCATATCTATTCATCCTTATGAAGTAGCGCGATCTGTTTGCTCTGGCGGATGAATCTGTAATGCATCGGCGAAGCGATTAAAAAAGTTAAATGCTCCGATGACGCTGGTCAGTTCGACCAGTTCTCCATCATCGAAATGCGCCTGTAATTCATCCCACAAAGCCTCATCCACATCGCGTGCACTGGTTGTAACAATCTCCGCATATCGGAGCGCTATCAACTCTCGTTCGCTGAACAGGTGATGATAGCGGTCGATATGGTAAAGAGCGTCTAGAAGCTCTTCAGAAACGCCTAACTGCTTTGCCAAAGCAGTATGAGCCGCCATTCAATAGGAGCAATGGTTGACCTGAGAAACTCGAATTGCCAGCAACTCTTTCAGGCGTGGCTCCACTGTCCCAGAACGCATGGCCGCCTCAACAAGCTGTAAGGCTGGCTGCATGATTTCTGGACGGTGCGCCATAACGCGAAAGAGTGTCTCCATTGTCTGGCTTCCGGCTTGCTCGGATATGGTCAGCTCTATATCTTCTCGGGGTGGTATACGTGACATCCCTTTTTGCCTTTCTTCTGCAATGATAGATCCACCTCTCCAACGTTTCACCCTCTCTTATTCTATGAGAGCATCAGAAGGTTATGCAAGCGGTATCCCGTTTGACACATATCCTGACGACAGCCTAAAATGAAAGCAGCCTTATACTTCAAGGAGTCAAAGTTCCGTGAAACAATCACTGAGTACGCAAGAAGCACAACGCGTTGCTTCTACACATATTGGTGTGGTTGGCGGCGGGCAACTGGGGCTGATGCTCGGCGAAGCCGCTCAGCAGATGGGGTTCCCCGGGCTGGTGGTGCTGGACCCCACACCGCAGAGTCCTGCTTCTGCTGTCGCTGAACAGCTCGTCGGAAGCTTGAAAGATCCGGTTGCTTTGCAGCAGTTGGCTGCACGTGTCGACATCCTCACTTATGAGATCGAACATATCAATACAGAGGCGCTGAGCGCTCTTCAGAAACAAGGGTATACGCTCTATCCTGCTCCCTCGCTTCTGGCGATTATTCAGAACAAGTATCGCCAGAAAGAGTTTCTCTCACAGCGCGGTATTCCTGTCGCTCCCTTTCTTTCCATTGATACCCCTGCCGATCTGGAAATCGCTATCGAGCGTTGGGGCTTTCCGCTGGTTCTAAAAGCGAAGAAAGACGCATATGACGGACGGGGCAACGCGCGAATCAATAGTCGGGATGATATTGAAGCGGCGTTCCAAAAACTGGGTGATCGCGAGCTCTATGTAGAACAATGTCTCGATCTGGAAAAGGAACTCGGGGTGATGGTAGCTCGTAACGTTCGAGGTGAGATTGCAACCCATCCCGTCGTTGAGATGATCCATGCCCGTGATATTTGCCACATTGTTCTTGCTCCCGCTCCCATTGATCCCGCCTTCCAGCAGGAAGTTCAGGAAATTGCCCGCCGAACGATCGCTGATCTGGAAGGCGTGGGTATTTTTGGCATTGAATTTTTCCTGGACAAACAGGGCAAGATCTGGCTGAATGAGATCGCTCCTCGTCCCCATAATCTGGGCCATTATACCATTGAGGCTTGCGAAACATCCCAGTTTGAGCAACACCTTCGTGCAGTGACTGATCTCTCGTTGGGTTCTACAGCCATGCGCTATCCCGCTGCTGTGATGATCAATATTCTGGGAGAGCGCAACGGGCCGGCGGATCCCCGATGGAGCAAGCCATATGATGCCGAGCGCGTCTTTGTGCATCTTTATGGCAAGCGCGAGACCAAGATAGACCGGAAAATGGGACATATTACGGTTGTCGGCGATAATCTGCAAGATGTGTATGAACAGGCAAAGGAGGCGAGGGCTGCGCTCTCGATATAAAGACGATATGTCACATGAGGTGATTCGTTCTACGGCGCTCAATGAAGAACACGGCGTTCTGGTTTCGGCTGAAGGGGTAGGTTCTGCCGCACGTGGCGAGCCTCGCGTCCTGGTGACGATGGGGAGTGATTCCGATCTTCCGCTGATGATGAAGGCGGTGGATACACTCCGGTTTGAGTTTGGCATCCCCTGTTTGGTGCAGATCAATTCGGTGCATCGCGATCTGCGCTCGATGGTGCGCCATATCGAGAACCTGCCTCCTTCGGTTCAGGTGGTGATTGCCTGTGCCGGTGGGGCCGCTCATCTGCCCGGCAATATCGCCGATCTGCGTGCGGATCTTCCGGTGATTGGCGTTCCACGTGATCTGGGAGCGCTAAAGGGTGTCGATGCGCTGCTTTCGATGGTGCAGATGCCCGAAGGGGCTCCAGTGGCCGTCATGGCGATTGGCGATGCCGGAGCGGTCAATGCTGCCATTCATGCCGCGAAGGAACTGGCGATCGCTGATCCAGCAATTAAAGAACGCTTACAGGCTTATGCCGAGAAACGAAAGGCAAAAGTCCAGCGCCAGAATCAGGGTCTTGAGCAGAAGCTACAGGGCTTCTCCGATTGAGAACACAGAGACAAAACAGCAAAGAGCTGCCTGGGATACGCTCCGAGGCAGCTCTTTTTCATCTTTGCTTAGTGCAGTGGACCTGTTTTTTCAGGCTCCCTGGGCTTCGCGCCATTAGCATGAGCCACAGCCACCGCGGGCTTTCTGTTGAGCCGATCTTTGACGCCCTCGACCATCACATAGAGCGTCGGCACGATTAACAGGGTCAGAATCGTGGAGGTTGTCAGGCCACCGATAACGACGATTGCTAGCGGGCGAGAGAGCACAACACCCTCGCTGCTCAGGCCAAGCGCCATTGGCACCAGAGCCAGAATGGTTGCAATCGCGGTCATCAGAATCGGGCGCAGGCGCTCTGTGCCGCCCTTGATAACGGCTTCCTGAGCACTCATACCCTGAGCGCGATACTGATTTACCCGGTCTATCAGCACGATCGCGTTCGTGACCACAATACCAATCAGCATCAACATACCAATCAGTGACGTGATATCAAGCGTTGTGTCTGTTGCCAGCATTAACAGGAGCGAACCTGTAGCTGCGAATGGGATCGAGACCAGCAGCACCAGCGGCTGTACCAGACTATGGAAGGTCGCGACCATAATCAGGTAAACAATCAGGACTGCGACGAGCATCGCGATACCCATGTTCCTGAATGACTCGTTCTGCTGCTGGGTGACACCACCAATGCTATAGGTTGTACCTGCCGGCAGATCAAGCTTTTTCAGGCTCTCGGAGAGCTCGCTGTTCACCGCTGCCAGGTTGTCGCCTGCCACGTCAGCGCTGATGGTTGCGGTACGTGAACCGCCATCGTGGCGAAGCTGAGCGGGACCATTTTGCTGGGCCACGGTGGCAACGTCGCTCAACTTCACCGCCTGTCCCGTCTTGGTAGGCAGGATCGTGTTCTTGAGCTCATTCAGGCTTTTGGCCGGAGTGCCCAGTTTCAGGTATACATCCTGCTGTGTGTTATTCAGCGTAACCTTTGTGACGCTGGTTCCTGTGTAGATCGCACGCAGGTATTGTCCGACCTGAGCAGGTGTCAGGCCATACATGCTGGCCTTTTGCGGGTCAACATGCACGTCGATCAGAGGCGCGGAGGCGGCCAGATCGCTCTTCACGTTTTTCAGGTTCTTGGTTTTTGAGACGGTATCCAGCACCTGCTGTGCGGCCTTTTCCAGCGTCTTGTTATCGGACGACTGTACCAGCACTTTGATAGTATTGGTGCTGGCGCTCATGCTGCTTTCGGAGACTGTGATTTTTTCAGCATTGTTCAGCTTCTTGACCTGGTTCTGCACATCCTGTTGAACATCTTTTGTTGTGGCCGAGGTTTCGGTTGTGACGACAATACTGGCTGAAACGCCACCGCCACCCCCTGTCAGAAAGCCCATGCTATTGCTTCCTGAGCTGATCGTTGCTTGATAATTCTTAATACCTTTGGTGCGGGCCAGAATATCTTCGACCTGCTTCACCTCCTGGCTGGCCTTGTTCAGGTCCGTTCCTGAGGGGAATTCCTGCTGTACCATAAAGGTGTGCTGATCGCCCATATCAAAGAAATTGATCTTCAGAAATGTAGCGGAGAAGAGCGAACCAACCAGGATCACGATAGCCGCGAGAATGGTGATAATGCGGTGTTTGGTCACCCAGGCAATCAAGGGTGTATAGCCTTTTTCCAGGAAGGTCGGCTTCTCATGGGCTGCTTCTGCCTTCGCGGCCTGTTTCGCGCTCGGAGCCTTCAGGAACCAGTATGCCAGAACCGGGATAATGGTCAGGGCGACAACCAGCGAGGCCAGCAGCGCGATGGTGACGGTCAACGCGAATGGGCGGAAGAGGACGCCTACCATTCCATTGACAAAGCCCAATGGAAGGAAAACGGCAACGGTTGTCAATGTTGACGCTGTGATTGCTCCTGCCACCTCGCGGACGCCGTCCAGAACGGCCTGTTGTTTGTTTGCGCCGCGATGCAGGTGGCGATAGATATTCTCAAGCACAACGATGGAGTCGTCAACGACGCGTCCGATCGCGATGGTCAGACCACCCAGCGTTAACATATTCAGCGTGTAGTTGCCCGCCCAGAGGCCGATCAGCGCAACCACAACCGAAAGCGGGATCGAGACCGCCGTAACCAGGGTTGAGCGGATCGAGAACAGGAAGACCAGAATGACCAGGATCGCGAAGCCTGCGCCTATGAGGCCCTCACGGACAAGCCCTTCAATCGATTGCTCGATGTATGGCGTCTGATCGGAAGTAACAGTAAAGTGAGCATTGTTGCCAAGCTTTTTCTCAAGGTCGCTCAGTCGATCCTGAACGGCGTGCGAGATGGCAACCGTATTACCCGCATTCGATTTTGTGATCGAGATACCGATGCTTGGCTTGCCATTGGTATGGGTGATACTGGTTGACGGCTCCAGTTCCTGCTTGACGGTTGCGACATCGCTCAGCTTTACCGGGATTGGCGCCGTTTGCATCTGTGTCCCTGTCATGCCCGGAATGCTTTCCTGACCGGGGATACCGGTTGTCGGGGGCATCTGAGCAGCGCGCACGCCAACAATGATGTTCTTGATATCATTGATTGATGTGAATGTATTGCCAACGCGCACCGGAAGAGATTTTCCACTGGCATCCAGGCTTCCAGCGGGCAGGGTCAGGTTATTTGCCTGTAACGCGCCCTGGATCTGTTCCTGAGAAATGCCGGTCGCGGCAAGTTTTTTCATATCCAGGGTAATGGTAACAATCTGCTCGCGAATGCCGGTTATTTCGACCCGTGCGACATCTGGAATGCTCTGGAGTTCGGGAACAACCTTCTGCTTGAGGTCAAGCGCGAGTTGCTGCGAATCCTGCGATGAAGAGACGGACAGGTACATTACCGGCAGGTCCGAGATGTTGAACGATTGCAGGCTTGGCTTTACATCCTCTGGCAGTTGTGATTGTATCTGATTGATACGGTCATTCAACTGCTGGCGAGCCTGAGAAAGATCGGTGCCGAAATCATAGTTCGCGGTCACAACTGAGACACTCTCACTGGATGTTGAGGTCAGTGAGGTGATCCCAGGAGCCCCTTTCAGGGTGCGTTCGATCGGCTCAGTCACGTCTTTCTCCACGATTTCAGGTGAGGCACCCACATAGGTGGAAACGATCGTGATGGCCGGGAAGTCCAGCGACGGGAATAATTCCTGTTTCAATTGAGGAATAAGAAAGCCACCAACAAGCAAGATCGCAATGGTGGCGAGCGCGACTAGCCCTCTGTTCGCCAGACTGAGTCGTGAGAAAACAGACATACAAAAGCTCCTCTATCGCCTTCCTCTACACATAGAAAGTATGATGGGATGAATGGTCCTCGTCTTTGAGGGAGAGATTGTGTGTTGGAGCGGTCTTTTTTACCGATTGTTTGCATAATGAAAAGAATGTCTCTTTGAGAGAGACACTGTATTGCGTATCAGATACGATTTCGGGTTACTGCCCTCCTACCGAGCGTTGTGCAAGCTTGGTTAAAGGTTCCTGCCCCTGAAGGACCATCAGGACGCAAGTGTTGTTTTTCAACTTCGTTGACTCAACAGTCATATACTCTTCATAACCAATAGTGGATAATGCATGAGATGGCTTCAGTATACGGACTTATGGAGGAAGTGAAACGGGTCTCTAGATCTATTTTTGGGTGCTGAAAGTCGTGCTTGAGAATAGGATGTATCGGGGAAGAGAGGAAACATACTGGCATGAGCATCTGAGCCGTCCCCTCGACTCGCTGCATTATCTCTGATATAATGAAGCCAGACTGCATAGAACACTAGTTTCACCGGTGGAGAATTCAATGGATGACCGCCTTGTATCACCACATCTAACCGACGATGAACAATTTATTGAAGGCAGTTTGCGACCCCGCCACCTGGAAGAATATATCGGGCAGGAGAAGATTAAAGAGAATCTCAATATCCTGCTCGAAGCGGCACGGCGTCGTAATGAGCCCGTGGACCATATCCTGTTGTATGGGCCTCCGGGACTGGGAAAAACAACGCTCTGTAATATCATTGCCGCCGAAATGGGAGTGAATCTGCGCACCACATCCGGGCCCGCGATTGAGCATGCTGGTGATCTGGCCTCAATCCTGACCTCGTTACAGCCCGGGGAGGTGCTCTTTATTGACGAGATTCACCGCCTGGCGCGTGCCGTGGAAGAGCGGCTGTATTCAGCAATGGAAGATTTCGCTATAGACGTGGTGATAGGCAAGGGCCCCGGAGCCAGATCGTTGCGTCTCTCGTTGCCTCGCTTCACGGTTGTTGGCGCAACGACACGTGTTGGCTCGCTGACTGCTCCCTTGCGCGATCGCTTTGGAGCTATCTACCGCCTTGAGTATTACGACGCGGAGGCATTAAAACAGATCCTCCTTCGTTCTGCCAGTATCCTGAAAGTTCCCGCCGAAGAGGACGGCATCAGCGAGATTGCCCGGCGTGCTCGCGGAACTCCTCGTATTGTCAATCGCTTGCTTAAGCGTGTACGCGATTATGCACAGGTGAAAGCGAACGGGACCATTACGAAAGAAGTGGCCCAGAAGGCGCTGGATGCTCTGGAGGTAGATGAACTGGGACTTGATCAGACCGACCGCAATATGCTGCTGACGATTATCAAGAAATTTAACGGTGGTCCTGTCGGCCTGGATACGCTGGCGGCCAGTACCAGTGAAGATGCTGAGACGATCGAGGACGTCTATGAGCCCTATTTGTTGCAGCTGGGCTTTATTGCTCGGACTCCTCGTGGTCGTGTCGCGATGCGTGCAGCCTATGAGCATCTGAAAATTCATCCGCCGGAAACAGAGGGGCGATCGACACTGTGGACAACAACCTAGACTTGAAAATCAGCGATTTTGATTATGACCTTCCGCCAGAGCTAATCGCACAAACACCTGTCGAGCCGCGGGACTCCTCGCGCCTCCTGGTCGTGAATCGCGAAACCCGGGCTCTGGCGCATCGACATTTCCGGGATATCGGCGAATTTCTACGGCCCGGTGATCTGCTGATCGCCAATCAGAGCCGTGTTATCCCGGCCCGTCTGCTTGGCAAGCGTGCCGAAACCGGTGGCGCTGTCGAGATCCTGCTGCTGACCGAGCGCCCGGACCGGGGTCGAGATGTGTGGGAAGCTCTGGTACGTCCTGGACGCCGCTTGCGTGAGGGCGCACGTGTCCTTTTTGAGGATGAAAAGCAGACCACCCGCCTGGAAGCCGAGATTCTGGAACGCACAGAGACCGGTGGCCGGATCGTGCGTCTCTTTATCCCGAACCAGACCGAGCTACAAAGCGATGATCCCTATCGCCTGCTCGACGTCAAACAGGCGATTGAGGCTCTTGGTCATATGCCACTTCCTCCCTATATTCATGAGACGCTCCAGGACCCGGAGCGCTATCAGACCGTCTATGCTCGAATTCGCGGTTCTGCCGCTGCTCCTACAGCCGGGTTGCACTTCACGCCACAACTGCTTGAGCGCTTGCAGGCACAGGGGGTCCGCGTTGGCTTTGTAACGCTCCATGTCGGCCTGGATACATTCCGTCCAGTCGAGACCGAGAGTGTCAAAGATCATAAGATGCACAGCGAAGAAATTGACCTCGATGAGGCGACCGCTGCGTTGATCAACGAGACGCAGAAAGCCGGTGGGCGTGTTGTCGCGGTTGGCACAACGTCTGTTCGCGTGCTTGAAAGCGTGGCGGCGGTCGGCGATGGAAAAATCGTCCCGTATCATGGGCATACCAACCTTTTTATCACGCCGGGCTACCGCTTCAAAGCCGTGGACGCGATGATTACGAACTTCCACCTGCCTCGCTCAACCCTCCTGCTCTTAATCAGCGCGTTTATGGGTAAAGACCTGATGGAGACGGTCTATCAGGAAGCGATCCAGGAGCGCTATCGCTTCTTCAGTTTTGGCGATGCGATGCTGATTCTCTAGAGCTTCTACGGCTCAAAACCTGCTTTCTAGGGCGCGGAGTACGTAGCCCCCTGGCGATTGTAATAATCCCAGACAATAATGGTTGCGCTATCCCGCCCTTTCTCCTTATGAACTCGCTTGAGCGCATGCTGAACCAGCGCGCTGAGATTCGTTTCGCGTACCTCTTGCCTGTCGGTAAAGGCCTGATAGAGCCGAAAAGGGTTATCATAGGGCCGTGAGCCATATTCCAGCAGGCCATCAGTCACCAGCAGGATACGGTTCCAGCCAAACCGCAGCTCTTTAATGCCTGAGGAAAAACAGGGGACAGGAAGCTCAAACGTGTTGGTTCGGCCTACCCATTCAAAAAAGCTTCGCTGATTCAGGGGAATCTGTCCCATATAGGCCAGTTCAGGATGGAGCAGGTAAAGCACACAGTCCCCGATATTCAACCACCAGAGAAAGCGATCTTTGCGGGCACAGAAAAGACATGAGGCTTCGCCGATAACCTCTCGACAGCGCTTGAGAAATGCCGGTGAACCAAGCAGCGTGACAATATGCTGTTGGAGTGAGAAAAAAGCGGTTGAGATCGGTTGCGTTAATGCTTCTACAATGGCCGGTTGAATGCTTTCGATAGCATCAAGGAGCAGATCGGCGCTTTGTGGTGTGTAGTGGGCATCAACAATCAGAGCAAACTCCCAGTTCTGCTCTTTGTCGCACCAGACCAGAGCTCCATCTTCGTTCTTCTGTGCTCCTGCTTTTGTGTTGCCGCCATAGCAACCGACGACGACCTGTTCACAGGTTGAAATAGCTGGCGTATCCAGATATAACTTTGCACTGCCAGACCAGCGGTATGTTGCGAGCGATGATTGCGAGGATGCACTGTTCAACGAGCTGACTCCTTCATCATTGTTATCATTTCGTGTGCAACCACCATACTATCAGATGATGGTTGATGCAAGCCCCCCGTCTCTCTTTCCCATTGTACTGGTGCATAACGCTCTCTGCTGTATGGCATCACGCTTCTGATCAGGCGGTTTGTTTGCCTGGTATTGAAGAGGGGCAGAGATGGTGTGTCACTTATAGGACGAAACATCTCTGCCTCGGTAACCTATCAATCAGGCGGCTGCTCTTTGCCGTCTCTCTTCCTTACCACGTACCAGAGAAGTAAAGACACCGATTGCAGCGATCACTGCACAGACGATAAAGGCAATCTGGAAGCTATGTGTAAAGATATGTTGCTGCTCTGCTTGCTGTGTTGCTGTCAGTTGTTGCACTTGAAGCATATGACCGGCGGCAGCGCCCCCCAATGTCGCAAAAATGGTCCCTGAGAGAGCAACGCTGATACTTTGCCCCATCGTGCGTGCGGTGGCAAGGAAGCCGGAAGCGATTCCCTGGCGGTTGGAGGGAGCTGAACCCATCAGGGCGCTGCTATTAGGGGATTGGAAGAGCGCCTGCCCAAAGCCGGTCAGCATCAGGCGCCAGATGATGTCTGGAATAGAGCTCTTCTCGTTTAACTGCCCTATACAGATCAGACCGATACAGGCGATTGCCAGACCACCCGCAGCCAGCCAGCGAGTCCCGATTTTATCGGCCAGAGCGCCACTGAAAGGCGCAACACATGCGATTGTGATCGGCAACGGAGTTAGCAGAAGACCGGCGTTCTGCGTCGGAATGCCACGCAGCTCCTCAAGGTAGAAGGGGAGCATGAAGCTTACCACAAAGAGCGCCATTGAACTGAGAATCAGGCTGATATTAGCCGAGAAAAAGACGCGATTACGGAATAGAGAAAAATCGATGATCGGATTCGCAACGCGGGTCTCGACCAGCGGCAGGGCAAGCAGGGCAATGGCCGCAAGCACAAAAATGGAGATCAGCACTGGCGAACTCCATCCGATATCCTGCCCGAAAGAGAGGCCTCCGGTTAGCGATGCCATCCCTACAGCCAGCAGGATTGCCCCGAGCGGATCAAACTGGCTCTCTTTGCGTGGTGTCGTCTCTTTCAAAATACGCAGGGTTGCCAGAAGACCAAGGATACCAATTGGTAGATTGATAAAGAAGATCCAACGCCAGGTCCAGTACGCTGTGATAAAGCCGCCGAGCGTCGGGCCAATGCTGACACCGAGCGAGACCGTAATGGCGTTCAAGCCGAGCGCTCGCCCCCGTTCTTGTGGCGGAAAGGCGCCCGTGAGAAGAGCGGGACCAACGGCCATCACGAGTGAGCCGCCAAAGCCTTGCAGGATACGGGCTGCAATCAGGAAGCCAAGCGAGGGCGCGAGACCACAGAGAGCTGAACCACCTGTAAAGATAATCAGGCCTGCCAGCCAGACTGTTTTGCGTCCAAACATATCGGCAAGTCGCCCGGCAGTCAGGAGGATAGCAGTTGCTGCGACCAGATACGCGATAATGACCCACTGGATTGCGCCATTCATCGGTACATGGAAATTTTCAGCTATTTTAGGGAGGCTGATGTTGACGATTGAGGAGTCAAGCGTTGCCATAAAGACGCCGACGGAATTAATGATGAGGACGGCCCATTTGTTAGGGGGGGTCTCTGGTTGCCTGGAAAGTGATTCGATGGTTGCTTCTAGAGTGTTCTGTTTCTGCGTCATACCTCTTTCCTTTTAATGTATGTATATGTATGCGTATATGGATAGATCAATAACTCTCCATATATTACACCCGCTGTCAGCTTTTCGTAACCGGAGGCTCTTGCTCAGGCGCTTAGCTGCCGGATAAAGAAGTATGCGCTCAGGCCGAGGCCAATACAGATCACAAAAATACGAACATACTTTGGATCAATTTTGCGGGCATAATAAGCTCCGGCGTAGCCTCCGATGATTGAGCCAAGAATCATCAGCAGCGCTTGCGGCCAGACGACGGCTCCCCGGAGAATGAAGAGCACAACTGCGGCTCCATTGATAATGATAGTCAGAACCGTCTTGATACCATTCATTTCGTGGATGTTGTCCATACCCATCAGCGAGAGGGTCGCTAACATCATAATGCCGATGCCGCCGCCGAAAAAGCCACCATAGATCGAAATAAGCAACTGGGCAAAAGCAACGAGTACCAGAGCGGCGATTCCATGCTTTTGGATGCCAGTCGACTCTGTCTGCGTCTCCTCTCTCCGTTTGCGCAGCAGGCGTGTGAGCGGGGGGCTAACCGCGAAGAGCAGTGTTGCCAGCAACAACAGATAAGGAACCAGTTGGGTAAAGGTGGCCTGTGAAGTGCCCAGAAGAAGCTGAGCGCCTAGAATGCCTCCAATGAGACTGGATCCCGGCAATAACAGCAAGGCGACCAGCGACTGTTTTTTGAGTTCGTGTCGATAGGCGCTCGCGCTTGCAATGGAGGCGGGCCAGAGCGCAACTGTGTTTGTGGCGTTGGCTTGAATGGGAGGAATCCCGGTAAAAATCAGGGCTGGAAAACAGAAGAAGCTCCCTCCCCCTGCAACCGCGTTCAAAGTGCCTCCCATAACCGCCGCCAGAAAAAGGACAAGCGCATCAAGAAAGGTCATGCAGAAACCTCTTTCTGGTTAGAGCTACTCACTTTACTCTCATTTTGAGTATATCACTATTTTGTGGCGCTTGTTGAATGTGGCGAAACAGAAGAAAGAGCCTCCCGAGAGGGAGGCCCCTGGGCTGCTTATTTGAACAAGAGGAAGAGGACAATGATCAGGACGATCAGAAGCAGCGTGCCAAAGATAAAGTAGTAGACTTTGCGGTCAAGTCTCGCTCGTTTGGGGGCAAGCTGCCGTCTCAGACGCTCCTGCTCTTCAGCGGCGCGTTGCTTCTTGAGGTCCAGCTTGCGCTTACGTTTTTCGCGCATTTTCTCAAGGCGGTTCTCTTCAGCTGCTGGACCGGCCCCGATCTTTTCCATACGGCGGCGCATTTCGCGGTTATAGCTCGCCAGTTGCTGTTCTTGCGGATTGTTGGATGTGGGCATCTGCTTGGGCTGTGTTGACCGTGCTCCGGGAACTGCGCTCCCACCAATTTGTGGACGCGTTCCCTTTTGCCGTTTCTTGCCGGTTGTGGCTTTGTTGGATGTATTCTGGTTTGCCATGATTCATCTATCTCCCTAGATTGCGTTCGGTACGTCGCAGAAGAATGTTTCTACTGGAAAATGCTGTTTGAGAAGTTCCCCCAGGGCCTGGATACCGATCTTCTCCGAATTATAATGGCCTGCGGCGATAAAATTCACACCTTCTTCGCGGGCGTAGGATTCGGTCGGCTCGCCTACCTCGCCTGTCAGAAAGGTATCGCAGCCGCGAGCAATTGCCTCAAGCAGATAGCCCTCGCCGCCGCCAGTGATAACGCCCAACCGACGAATAGTTTGCGGGCCATAGGCGTAGACAAGCGGTTTTGCACCAGCAATGGCGGCGACTTGCTCGATCAGGTCACGACGGGTGATGCGCCTGGGGGCAGTGCCGATGGCCCCAATCATCTTCCCGCGTGCATTCCCGATTGTGATGCCCTCTACCTCAAAACCAAGCTCACGAAGCCAGAGGACGTTGTTGCCAATTTCAGGGTGTGCATCCAGGGGAAGGTGGTAGCCAAGCAAGGTGATATCGTTATCAAAGAGAAGCTTCAGCCTGCCCTTCATCATTGCCCCGATTTCCCGCGGCATATTTTCCCAGAAGAGGCCGTGATGCACGATAAGCATATCTGCCTCACCGGCTACCGCCTGGCGAAAACATTCAAGGTTTGCGCTGACGCCGAGCGCGACGCGTTGCACCGACGTGCGACCAATTACCTGCATACCATTTGGACAGTAATCACGGAACGCATCTATATTTAAATAGTTGTTGATAAATTGTACGATGTCATCTCGCAACACATTCATTTCTCTCTCCCGGCACAAATATTCCTCTGGACAAACCCTGCTTGCTGTTCTCTGGTTTGAGAGGGGGGAAGAGCACCCGCCTGGGGTGCTCTTCTACTCTTTGTTGACTTGTTCCTGGTGCTCGCTGGCAACATAGGCCCTGGCTATTCTGGCGGCTTCCTCTTTGTCGTCAGGAGCGAGTTGACCATCAATGACCAGACTCAGTAAATGCTCCTTAATTGGACGAAGCCAGGGACCGGGGCCACGCTTGAAGAGAGCCATCAGTTCATTACCGTCAAGAGGGCTTTTCAGTGGCACCCGCTCGGCCTCTTCTTTGAGTTGCTGACAGCGTTCGCCAAGTTCAGCGACTCGCGCGGCTGCTTTCGCAACTTTGTCGACGCGATAGCTAGTGATATCGGCCCGGGAAAGATCTAAGAGATCGGGCAGATCGTCACCAGCATCGAGCATCAAGCGGCGAACCGCTCCATCTGTCCAATCAGAAGTATAGGCATTGGCTCGCATATGTAGACGCACGATCCGTGAAACGCTGTCGATAAAGTCCCGGTCAAAGTGCAGGCGCTTGAGAATCTCCCGAGCCATATGGGCCCCCAGATCCTCGTGACCGTAGAAATGAACCTTATTATCTTCAACCGTTTTGGTCCGGGGTTTCGCAATATCGTGGAGTAATGCGCTCCATCGGGTGACGAGGCGTGGAGAAGAACGCTCTACAACGCGCACAACATGGGCGAAGACATCCTTAGAAGCCGGTACGCGGGTTTGCTGCTGCTGGCTAACTCCACGCAGTTCCAGCGCCTCGGGAATGATGTACTCCATCAATCCTGATTCCACCAGCAGCTCAATCCCCTTCGCGGGATGCGTTGAGAGCAGAAGCTTGTTCATCTCGTCTCGAACGCGTTCACGGCTGATTTTTTGCAGTTTAGAGGCTTGCCGTTTAATGGAGTGCCAGGTTTCCGGTTCAATGCTGAAGTTGAGCTGCGCGGCGAAGCGCACCGCACGCAACAGGCGGAGCGGGTCTTCATCGAAGCGTTTGTCTGGTTCGTTGCCAACGGCTCGCAAAATATGATCCTCTAGATCGCGTCTGCCATTAAAGGGATCGATGATATGTCCATTCAGAGGGTCGCAAGCCAGTGCGTTAATGGTAAAGTCGCGGCGTAGCAGGTCATCTTCCAGACTTGTGCCAAAACACACTTCGGGCTTACGCGATTCTGGATTGTAGCGTTCACTACGGAAGGTCGTAATCTCTATAATGCTGATGTGCTCGCCGCTGCCATAGTGAAGGCGTACGGTGCCAAAGCGCTCACCAACCAGGATCACCGCGCTTGGATTGGTCGGTTGTACCAGGCGCTTGATCTCCTCGGGGCGGGCATCGGTAGCCAGATCGGCATCAGCGGACTTTCCGCGATGAAGCAAGACATCGCGAACCGTTCCTCCTACCATATAGAGTTGTTTTTGCTGAGCACGGAAATCTTGCGCCAGCCTGATGATGATATCTAGCATGCTAAAAATCTACAGAAAAGTGCTGAGTGTTTTTTTGTTCGTGTGTGCCTGATCCTTCTTCAGACAGACTCTGACGGGGCGGCAATCTATCCCATTGGATCCGGGGAAGCTTGTGCCGCGCCAGACAGGAGGACGCCTTCCTTCGTAAAAGAAGCAGAAGAAGGGTATTCTATCAGACGATGTAGTATCAAAGTCCTCTGAGTCTACAATGGGACTATTGTATCATGTTCGTATGGGTCCTTTAAAGGGGGAGCGCTTACTGTTTTGGTATCGCGTCGGCGTTTTCTTGTGTTTCTTCTATTGCTGGAAGCGTTTGTATCCACTGCTTTGCCTCTTTCAGTAGACGATGCTTTTTGCTGGCAAAGGTTGCCAGGACCTCTTTTCCTGCCTGATATGCCTGAGCGTATTCCCCTTTGAGTGCAGCCACCCGGGCCAGACCATAATGAGCCCGGGCCAGGAGCAGACGATTCCCTGCCGGTGTGCGCTCAAGCATCTCCTGGAAACTGTTGCTTGCCTGCTCAAGTCGCTGCTGTTTCAGGTAGAGTTCACCCTGCATGGCAAGCATATCTGCCAGGAAACGATGGGTGTTGGTCTGCCGTGCGATCTCCAGGCCAACCTGTAGATACTGTTCGGCTTGCTCATAGTCTCCCTGCCGCAGGTGGAAGACGCCCCAGCCAAGCTGATATTCGCAGAGCACATCTTTGTTATCTGGCAGATGTCTGACAAGGTGTTCCGCCTCTTGAAGCGCTTCAAGAGCTTGTGGAAACCGACGTTGATTACTCAAAAGTATGCTGAGGTGGGTCAGCAGCGTTGTTGTCCAGCGCCGTTGATGGATCTGGCGGGCCAGCGTGATACCCTCCTGATAGAAGGTATACGCCTCGGTGTCGTTTCCATAATCATAGGCGACATCACCCAGATTCAAGTGAAAGAGGGGGATATAGTCGATCAAACCGTATTGTTGAGCAAGCGCCAGCCCTTCGCTGAAATAGGCCTGTGCCTGTGCCCCATTGCCGCGTAAGCAGGAGAGCCAGCCAAGATTGTTGAAAAGGTAGGCCACTTTCTCGTTATTATCCTGCTTGCGGGCCAACTCAAGTGCCTTTTTGCCGTTGCTTTCTGCCTGCTGATAGTTGCCTCTATCTCCGTCGATGATCATCAATTTATTGAGCAAGGTAATAATCAGCTCAAAGTTATTCAGGTGATAGCTGATATCAAGGCTGCGATGGAGGTAGCGTTCGGCCTGTTCATAATCAAAGCGATTGAGGGCCAGCGTGCCCAGTGAGCGTAACAGCTCTGCCATCTCAATGCTGGCGTGCTGACGATCTGCTTGTTGCAGGCCCTCTTGCAGATAGCGTTCAGCCTGTGCATAATCGCCTTTGCGACAGAAGAGGTCCCCGATAGCGCTCAGCAGCGAGATGACAAGCCGCTCGTCCTGTGATTGGCGGGCCAGATGGAGCCCCTCCTGTAGAGCCAGTTCAGCGCTCTGATAGTCGCCGCATTTCTGGGCAATTTCTCCCTTATAGGCAAGCATCGTTGCGCTATCAGCCTGCCAGTTCCGAGCAGTGGCGATCTGGTATGCCTGCTCGACGTAGTGTTCAAGCTGCCGATAGAAGCTCCGCGCGAGCAGAAAGTGTTGATATGCCTTGACCCCACGCAGAAACGCAACATCTAAGTTTCGCTCATGTGCCGTTTGCAGCGCCGCATTGATATTGTTCTGTTCAAGCGAGAGGATGGTATAGTCTTTCTGATGCTGCTCCATATACTCGACATAGTAGTGCACGAAGCGCTCGTAGACCCGCCCATCATGCAGGTGGAGATGGGCGTAATCGGCAATGGTTTGGTGCAGGGTATAGCGTCCGGGGGCGCTACTCTCAAGCAGACCAGCATCGCTCAGGGTATCCAGGATCTCACGCGGTGTGTTGCACACGGCAATGGCGGCCTCTTCGGTGAAACTATTTGGTTTGGGCGGAAAAACCGAGAGGTCGCGGAGCGCCTGCCGCGCCTGGGCATCGAGCAATTGGTCACTCACGTTGATAACCGATTGGAGGGAGACCGGGATATTATGCGCGAGGCTGGTATGGCGGTCAACCGGGGCGCGTGGCTCACTGAGCTGTAAACGGGCACGGGCATGGTGAAGATGTTCAATTGCCGCGAGGATGCGTCGGGGCTGACGGCTATGCGATTGGACACGCAGATATTTCCCGATCAGCGTGAGCGCAAGAGGAAGTCCACCAACAGAACGCACCAGCTCACAGGCCATCGGTCGGTGATCCTGTACAATAGAGGGTGCCAGCCGCTCAAGCAGTTGTAAGCCCTCAGCTTCCGCCAGCTCATTTACCAGCGTTGCGCCATCGCTGGCGAAATGGAGCGCGATATGTGGAAAGCGCGTCGTAAGCAGGAAGGCGCACTGTGGTCCCCCTACTTTGCAGGCAAGAGCGTTTTCCAGTTCCCAGGCGTCGTCAATCACAATGAGCATGCGGCGCGTTCCAATTGCGAAGCGGAGCGCCTCGGCCCAACCATGAGCGCTCTCCTGCTCTTTGACCTCTTCTGCCTGAATGCCTAGCAGATTGCCCCAGCGCACCAGATGACTGACGATATCGGGAGAAGGGCCGAGGCCTGCCCAGAGGATGCCGTCAGTGAAATGCTCCTGAATCGCAGGATCGTGGGCAAGCTGAATCGCGAGAGACGTTTTGCCCACACCAGGGAGCCCGTTCAAAGCGGCAAGGGCCGCTGCGTTGCTCTGACAGAGGCGATCTCTGGTTTGCTGAAGCAACGCGTCACGTCCAATCAGGCCGCCTCCTATCGTGGTTGGAAGCGGAATTGCTGGATCAAAAATGTAGGTGTCTGTCATCGGGGGAGAGGAAGGAGGTTCCTGGTCGCTGTTCTCTTCCTGAACGAGACCCAGTTCTTCAGCGTTTTTTCCAAAAAGAGCACAGAGGCGTTCCCGGAAATAAGGATAAGGAAAGGAAAGCCCGCGTTCCCATCGACTTACTGTGGCTGGATCAGTTCCGATTTCTTGCGCGACTTTTGCCTGAGACCATCCCCGTAGCTCGCGTTCCCGTCTTAAGCGCTGATTCTGTTTCATGCCCTTTTACCTTGATAACCATACATATGCGACTGTGCATGCTTTTATCCTACAAGATGATGATGTAGAGCGACATTCTTTCTGACATTCGTTCCAGTCTGGGTTGATTGTGCCTTAACCGGATTCCTGGTCTCTCTATGATTAAGTATGACGCAAACTCTGTTGAAGTGCAAAGTTGTTGGATAGTTGTCGTATAGTTGTCATTGTAACAGATTGTTTGGTGTATGCATAATTATGTATGGAGCACATAGTCAAAAAGGTTTACTCGTTTACATGGGGCATAAGAGTATGTATTAAGTTCAGAGGGGATTTGAACCTATGAACAAGTCTGTGATGATTATAGACGATTCTCCGACGGTTCGGAAAATCGTGGAAGTTTGTTTGAGGCGAGCCGGATTTCGTGTTATTTCGTTTCCCGATGGGGTAGAAGCCCTGCGTGCCTTAACGACCGAGCAATTAGACCGCCTGCCCGATCTCATTATCCTGGATATTGATCTCCCCAAGATGAACGGATATGAGGTAGCCCGTTACTTGAAGTCAAAACCCGCACTGAGTCGTACCCCGATCATGATGTTGACCCGCCACAATGGCGTCGTTGACCGCCTTAAGGCGCGTCTGGCAGGTGTTCATACCTATCTTTCCAAACCATTTACGACCCATACCATTCTTTCGGCAGTAAACGCATGCATTGGTCTGACTGCCGCATCGGCGTAACCAATATCTGTTTTCTCTTTTTATCCTGTGTCGTTCTGATCCCGCCTCGCATCGTACAGAGAGGTAAGTTGAACTCAAGCGTCCGTTCAACTTGCCTCTCTGTTGTTTCTCTGCCTGTTTTCTCGTTTCCTTACTTGACTGGCTCCCCTGTTCTGGTATACTATTATATAGAAATTTTGTTCTAACTTTTCTATCGGGATGCTAGAAAGGAGGACGAACCGGTTATGGATTCATCTCAGGTTCGCCGCAAATCACGACCGCTCGGAAGCGATGTCATCGAAGAAAATGGAGGAGAGGCTACCTTTTTTGATGACGCGCTTTTCGAGACGCGCCGACCGACCAGCACGCGCCGCTATAAGGCGTATGCCCCCCCTTCCCGGGATACAACAGATGATCCAGGAATAGTATATCGCAGACGTTCACGCGGCCTTCAGCAGGAAACAATCGATCTGGATGATGATGAATTGCCGCAGAGCGCCCCTGGAAAGCGCCCCGCCCGTAAGCGCAGGATTAGTCCGCTGCTGCTTATTCTCGTCGGCGGAATTATGACTATAGTACTATTTATGTTGTTGAATGTTGTCTTTTCCTGGTGGCAACTCTATCAGGATGATCTTCATTATGGACGTCCTCGTACTTCGCATCTCGATGCTGTCGTTGGACATGAAGATAGTAAAGAGAAGCCAACCCACTTTATCTTTTTAAATCTGGATCGACACATTCAGGTTGTTGAGATTCCCGGTGGAGATCCGTCGAAAGTACGTATTTTCCCCGGGCCGATTCTGCTTGGTGATGGACAGGATTTGACACCGGTTACCGGAGAGGTAAAAGATGTAGATGGTGATGGTAAGCCAGATTTGCTTGTTCATATCCAGAATCAGCAGATCATCTTTTATAATGATGGGAAGACGTTCAAAGCACGCTAGCACCGTCCCTGTATAAAACCTGACTCCCGCTGGAAGGATGCCAGGTTTTTTTCGTTTGCGGCACGCACCGGTTCTCTTTCTGCATGAAACAGGGTATGCTTGTGTCAGGACACTGTTTGTCCGGTATTTTCATTTTTTCAAAAGGAAGATGGTGCTATGACAGCAAAAGAACAGGATGTGTTGCTCTCTTTCTGGGGCATTGGCGATATGCACTATCGGGCTCATCCCGCCTGGGAGAAGGTTCAGACGCCTCGCTTTCAACTTATGTATGATGATCTTCAAGCGCTCTGGAAAGAAGAGGGAAAGCCCGCCTTCTGTGTCTCACCTGGCGATGTGGTTGATACATGGTTGCGAGAAAACCACGAACTGGCAAAAACGCGTATTCTGGAGCAGATGGGCGATATTCCTTTTTATCCCGGGATTGGCAATCATGAGTACTATGATTCGGCGCAAGGCTTTGCCACACAGCATCTGGAAACCTTTGAGCACGTCTGGGAAAAGTCCCCTCGCTATTGCTGGCAGGTCGGCGAGGTAATCTGTATTATGCTCGATTATCCCGATCCCACCGCAGGCGATGATCCCATGTATGCCTATGTTATGCCCGAGACACTGGCTTTTCTGGATCACACGCTGCATGAATACGCAGAGAAGCCGGCCCTGATCTTCTTACATTGTCCGTTGCGTAATACTGTACGAGATCGCGATCCTGAGCGCCATCGTGACTATAACTCGCTGCAAAACTTCTTCTCTCCCGAAAACTCACAGGCCGTGCGGAATATTCTTGCGCTGCATGATAACGTTCGGCTTTTTATCAGTGGACATACCCATACCGGTTGGGAAGCGCCGGGAATTGTCTGTACTGAACGGCTTGGAAAGCGTCATGTGGGCTTTGTGAATCTGATGTCGCCCTGGTATACGGGCACGCATGGCGCGACTCGCTTTGATGGAGAGACGTTGATCTATACACCGGATGAACCGCACGTTATTCCGTCGTTCCAGTTTCAGATCTATCGGGATCGGGCGGTAATCCGGGTGCGCGATCACTTCAGCAAATGCTGGCTCAAGGAATGGCTGGTCTCTTTTTGAGGAGAGGTCAGGCGGTGAACCGGTACCCGACACCCCAGACAGTTGCAATTTTCTCGCCTAACGGGCCGAGCTTTTTGCGCAAGCGGGTAATATGGGTATCAACGGTACGATCAAATCCATCATAATCGTAGCCCCAGAGCTGCTGTAGCAGGAAATCCCGACTGAAGGCCCTTCCGGGATGTGATGTCAGCAGAACCAGAAGCTCGTACTCGCGCGGTGTCAGATCGATAGTTGACCCATTTAGCTGTACAGTACGGGCTGACTGGTTAATCATCAGCGTCCCATGCACAATTGTTGGGGCCGGTTCGGAAGGGGCAGGCTGGGCAGGGGCAGTGGGCTGAGGCGGCTGTGTCAGACGGCTATCAAGCTCAACGCGTCGCAGCATAGCACGAACGCGTGCCATCAATTCGCGTACGCTGAAGGGCTTACTAACGTAATCGTCTGCGCCGACTTCCAGCCCTAGAATACGGTCTATCTCCTCATTCCGGGCGGTAAGCATAATAATAGGCATGAGGTGATTCTGGCGCACGCGTCGACAGACCGAAAGTCCATCTAGTCCGGGAAGCATCCAATCCAGGATTATCAGATGTGGAATATGTTGTTCTACCAGTGTCAGAGCGGTGGGGCCATCGAATGCTTGAAAAACAACGTGCCCCTCGGCTTCCAATTCGCTCTTAATCAGGTTACATATATCGACTTCGTCTTCAACTACTAAAACGCGTGCCATAAATGTTGTTTGTTCTCCCTGCCCGTTTCAGGAATACATACAGACTGCTGTTGTTCTCCTATAGTGTACAACCTCAACCGGTAATCCGTCTAGCATCCCTGATAAATCGAGGTGCGAAGTCAGGCAGTTTGAAGGATGACGCGAAAACTGCTCCCCTCCCCGACTTTGCTTTCAACGTTGATAAAGCCCCCCATTGCAATTACCAGATCCTGGACGATAGCGAGCCCCAGGCCAAAGCCACCAGATGAGCGGGTACGAGATGCATCGGTGCGATAGAAGCGATCAAAGATCTTCTCAAGCGCCTCCTCGGGAATGCCGATACCGGTATCTGAGACCGCCAGAACAACCTGATCGAGCTTTTCCTGCTTCAAAGTGATCGCGATAATGCCGCCATCGGGCGTATAGGTGATCGCATTGCGCACAAGGTTCAGCAGAACCTGACGCAATCGCTGCCGATCTGCTTTGACTCTGGGTATTCCTGGCTCGATCTCGCGAATCAGAGTAATCTGACGCTCTTTGCGTGCCAGAGGTAAGAGCGACTGATAGACCTCTTCAACAACCTCATCTGCTTCGACCGAGGCCATATTCAGGTGCAGCTTGTCTGTCTCGTTGCGAGCCAGAGAGAGGAGATCATCAACCAGTGTGCCCAGGCGCACCGATTCGCGATGAACGATGGTCAGGTAGCGATGGAGCGTGTCCGGAGTCAGAGGCCGCGTCCCGGGCTTCTCTGTGGCCTGAAGCAAGGACTCAAGGTGAGCGCGAATGCTGGCAACGGGAGTGCGTAGCTCATGCGAGACATTGGCGATTAACTCCTGTCGGCTCAACTCGGCGCGTGTGGCGCGGGCCTGCTCTTCGCGGGCTTTTGCTTCTGCTCGGGCAATGCGTTGCGTTTGATCGTTCATGCCAAGCAGGATGCGTGCCAGCTCTTTCCAGATCCAGACCATTCCCTGAAGCAGGTAGAGCGGCAACAGTGCCAGTCCCAGACCGGTCACACCTGCTCCCAGGATCTCAAGCATGGTTTCGGCGTGAATATGACGTTTCCCCAACCGAAATGAAAGTGGCTTGCCCGCGATCACGATGCCAATATAGACAAATGGCGCGATAAGGAACGTCAGCACGCTGGTACAGATTGCGAGAACGAGGATAAGCACAAAGGCGTTAATGGTAAAGATGAACGAGAGCAGGCCAAGCGGGAACTTGAGTATCAGAAAAGCAAGCGTTTTCCATGTCATCGAGCTGATCAGGCGTTTGCTCAGCCACTCGCGCATGGTTGGTTTACGGGATTCTGGTATCTCAATAGGCGGCACCTCAGCCTGTAGCAAGTTGATCGCCAGAGAGCGCTCAAAGCGGGCCATTCCCCACCAGCTATAGAGCACAAAGAAGAGAATCGGTATGCCGATCCAGACAATCAGGAGGCTGAGGCCCAGAGAGATTCCCGTAAGTAAGAAGACAAGGTATGCTATTCCTAAGGGGAAGGACAGCAATAGGTAGAGTATGCTTTTCGAGAAGCGCTTTCCGGGTGAGGAAAGCGGCTCAGCAGTTGCCTGAATTGTTGTTTGCATAAGCATGTATTTTTCCTGAAGCTGGTCAAGCAGTGATGATAGCGTGTCACCACAGATCCGTGGTTCTGGTTGCTCAGAAACGCTATGGAGCCAGTATAGTGTGCTGGTATGTATAGCATATAACGAATTTGTTACGAATATGTGTCCTGCTGCTTGACAGCAAAAAAGGGTCCGGAGGCAAGGAAGCCCCCGGACCCCTTCTGGTCCACCACATCCCCTCATCCACCCCTGTACAATGTGCGCTGGTTCTATCGCTGACACTCCATCCGGTGTGACCGGTGGATTCTTCTTTCATCCATGTGGCGTGCTCACCTGCCAGTCTCCTGACGCGGTGAGGAGAAGCCACCTGTCCAGAAGCGTTTGACGAGGCGTGCTCGTCGGTTCCCGTCTGCCCGACGGTACCGCTGCTTCGTTCAGGAACACCCATCTCCCCGCCCTGTCAGACGAGGCATTCCGGGTCTTCGCTGTCACTTCTTGCTCTCTCCACCTGCCACCTGACAAGCCCTGCTCCACTACTGAGAGTAAGAAGGTTTTCCTGGTTGATCTCTGATGAGAAAGTGCATCACTGCACTTTCCGCTCAGCATCAACACCCAACCTCCCTGCTACATCAAGGCCTGCTTCCCCGCTCACCTTCCCTGCCACGCCCATCGGCCTTCCCCTCATTCTGAGTCCAAATAGATGGCCCGAGTAGATGCGCACATCTTCCTCCCTTACCACTGGAGCCCCCATATATACCGATATGCGCTTTTTGTGAGAGCCGATGCCTCAGCCGCTACGCTTTCACAAGACCGGCAGGCGAAAAGCTCACATCCTGTCGTCCGTTACGGCGCTCTTCTGGCTGAGACACCTCGTCTCTCTACCAGATCCAGCACCTGACCTTCCCCACAACCACGTATTCCCCATGCTCCAATCAGGTCAGCTATGCACTTTCTCTTCGGGTTCCGTGCACTCTGTCAACATCTCTACCAATCCCCGCACCTGACCTTTCCCCCAAACCACGTATTCCTCATGCTCCAATCAGGTCAGCTATGCACTTCCCCTTCGGGTTTTGTGTTCCCTTTTGTTTCTGTCTCTAATATAACACGAAGTTATGACGATGCAATGAATTGAAGAACGTGTATGATGAATAATTTTTCATTTTTGGAGGCAAACCAAAAAGAAATGAGATTACATTTTTTTCATCTTGTTATAAATCTATGCTAACAGAGATGTTTTCTAGCTATTATGTTGCTATAACGCAACCATATTTTGCTCATTGACGAGCGTCTGATGGTCCCGTAAGCTATGCGGTGATATCGCTGGAACGCTAGATTGAAGGAGTGAGAGTATGAGACGCCCGTTATGTCTGTTTTGCGAAAGTGTCTCGCTTTCTGGTCGGGAAACAGTGCTGATCCTCAATTCGGCGGCTGACCCCTTTGTGCAGGAGCTTGCCGCGAAAGCAACGGGGAGTGCAGAGATCATTTTTGCGGAAGATAACCTTGCTGCGGCTACAGCGGCTTTGCAGCTTTTCTCACCGGAACAGCACACACGCTTTGTTCCTTTTCATGCCTATCTTCAAGATCAGAAGGAAGGAACGGCAGATATTGCGCTGTTGAACCTGCTCTATCAGCCCTCCAATGCCTGGATGTATTACGCGTTGCAGGTGGCGGCCTATGCCCTGCGCCCCGGTGGAACGCTCTATGTCACAGGTGCGAAGGATAGAGGTATTATGAGCATCGGGCGGCGTATGCAGGAGCTTTTTGGCAATGGCGAGACGCTGGTGATGAGCAAGGGGCAGCGGGTGATTGCCTCGCGCCGTCCCCCGGGACTGGCATTGCCGAAGCCGGAGGCGCTGCCTGTCTTTGCTGATAGTCGGCTGGATGAGGGAACGCGTCTGCTGCTTGAGGCGGTGCCGGTGCGTCTACAGGATCGCGTGCTTGATCTGGGGTGTGGCGCTGGCTTTATTGGTGTGCATCTGGCTCGTCAGGCGTCAGAGGGCCATGTCACAATGATTGATGTCAGTCTGGCTGCGGTGGCGGCAGCACAGGAAGCTGTTGTCAACAGCGGGCTGCGTAATGTTACGGTTTTACCCGGTGATGGAGTGCAGGCAGTTCGAGAGCAGCGGTTTGATCTGGTGGTGACAAATCCTCCATTTCATCAGGGAGGCATCCAAACGACGACCATTGCCGAGCGCTTTATCCGGGAGTCGGCGCAGGTGCTTCAGCGGAATGGGCGCTTTTATCTGGTTGCGAATCGCTTTCTCAAATATGAGCCGACCATGCAGAGCTGTTATGGCAAAGTGGTTGAGGTGGCAGGAAACACGAAATATAAGGTGTTGTGCGCTTCGTCTCCCTTGCCCGGACAGAAGTAGCGAGCGCAGAACACGAGAACATCAGAGTCAGGCGCGAGTAGACCGGCTTTATGGGGTACAATAGAAGAAGAGTTGTACTGATATTCTGGTATCTCAAAACATGTAAGTGGGTTCTGTTGATCTTCTTGTGATGTGAGGCCAGCGTTTCTTTTCTGCCTGTCACTGTTCCGGCACGTATTGCATCTCCCTGTCGTCCGGGATCAGATCTGTGCGTGTACTGACGGCGCTTGTTTGCCTCATGGAAGCGAATTGAGCGACGAAAAGCTGTACCGCTGGTGCTGACAAGCGGGACATAAACGGCCTTGCTTTCTTCTCGAAACGGATTGAGTGTCGGTTTCGCTTTATGAAGGGATTAGCCATGACAAAACCTCGCAGTGCCTTTGTCAACACCGAGATTATCAGACTGCACTACCTTGAATGGGATTCCTCGTTGACAGCTCAGACTGCTCCGGGAGAGATAGGTGAAAGTGCCGAGGACAATATCCCTCTGGTTTTGTTGCACGGGCTGAGTGCCACGGCCAATACCTGGCAGTTAGTGGCACAGCACCTCTATCATAAACATCTCGTGATCGCCTTTGACCTGCGCGGGCACGGATTGAGTGAGCAGCCGGAGGCGGGTTATGACCTTGTGACCGTGGCGGAAGATGTGGTCCACGGGATGGCGGCTCTGGGGCTTGGTCAGGTGGCACTGGTCGGACATGGTTGGGGGGCACGTGTGGCGCTGGTACTGGCTGCACGACATCCGGCGCTGGTCAGCCATCTTGTGCTGGTTGATTGTCCTCATGTAGAGCCCAGACACTGGCCTGGTATGACCCATGATCGTTTCATTCGGGCAAGTGAGAAGGGCCCTGATCGCCATTATGCCTCGCTGAATCATTTTCTTGAGGCGATGAAAGCGGAGATGGAGGTGTTCTGGTCTCCCGAGATAGAAAATATTATACTCAGCTATGTGCAGCAGTTGCCTGATGGGAGCGTGGAAGAGCGGTTACAGCGTGAACATGGAAGACAGATTCGAGAATCACTGTGGGAGGACCGGGCGCTGCTCTATTATAGTAAGCTTTCCTGTCCGGTTCTGTTGGTGCCAGCAGCGCCTGAACCGAAGCCGGATGGTGATCCGCCGGAACGATTGGAGACGGCCGCCGAGTTCGCCGCGGCAAAAGGCTATATGGCGGCTCAGGTTGCCCGGGCTATTCGGCGGTGCTCGGTGCTCTGGATGCCCGGGGCCAATCACGATATTCAGCTACAACACCCGCAAACACTTGCGCAGGCTGTAGCCAGTTTTGTTGCAGAACTCTGACTATTCTTGGAGAGGGTTGACAGATGACAACAGTGCTTTTTCTCAATGGCAACATCTACACGATGGATGCGTTACAGCCACGCGCTCAGGCGATGGCAATCGATGATGTCAGTGGCCGAATTCTGGCCGTTGGCAGCAATGACGAGGTGCGACGTGTTGGCGGCCAACATGCTGAGTTGATTGATATCAAGGGGCGAACCGTTCTTCCCGGCTTTATTGATGCGCATATCCATCTGATGAGCACCGCGTATCGCGCATATCATATCGATGCAGAGAACGCGTCCTCAGAAGATGAGGTCGCGGAGCTGGTGCGACAGCGTGCTGCAAAGACACCGCCGGGGCGCTGGATTCAGGGAGGACGTTGGGATAAGAATTTGTGGCCCGGTGGTCGTTTTCCAACGAAGGCTTCGCTAGACGCGGCAGCACCTCATCATCCTGTTGTGCTTTGGAGCAAAGACGGTCATTTGCTCTGGGTGAACTCGCTGGCACTACAGAAGGCTGGAATCACAGCCGAGACGCCGGAGCCGGAGACCGGGGCAATCTTGCGTGATGGCTCAGGTGAGCCAACTGGCATCTTGCAGGAAGAAGGCGCGACCTCACTGATGTATCGCGTTGTCGAAAAGTCAGATCCTGAGCTGGATCGGCTCCTGATTGAAGAGGCATTGCAAAAGTTGCAGCGGTCGGGTATTACCTCTATTCACGATATTGAGGGAGAGGATACGCTACAGATCTTTCAGCAATTGCGTGATGAAGGCAAACTTGGGGTGCGCGTACAGATGGTGTTGCCCCGTCAGCTCCTGCCTCAGTTGCGCGAGCGAGGGATCAAGAACGAGGACAATGACCTGTTGCGGGTGACCGGGATCAAGATTTTTGCGGATGGCACGCTTGGTTCACAGACGGCGGCAATGCTGGAAAGTTTTGAGGGGAACCCCGGGAATTTTGGTATTCTCTCGATTCCTGAAAACGAGATGCAGGCTGTTGTGCGCGATGCCAGTGATTTAGGTTTGATGGTTGCCATTCATGCGATTGGTGACAGAGCGGCCCGCGTGGCACTGAACTCAATTGAATATGCACAGCGCTGGCTGGCCGAGCAGGGAAGGCCCTATGATCCAGAACGGGGCTTGCGTTATCGGCTGGAACATGTTCAGTTGATTGCACGGACCGACCTTGAGCGCATGCGCCGCCTGGGCGTCGTTGCCTCCATTCAGCCCTATCATGCGGTTGCTGATCGTGATCTGGCTGTACGGTACTGGGGTAAGCGCCATCGCTATGCCTATGCCTATCGCACTATGCACGAAATGGGAATCCCGATTGCGCTTGGCTCAGATGCGCCAGTGGAAACATTTGATCCCTTGCATATTCTCTATGCGGCAACTGTACGCTCCGATCCCGAGTCAAGACGTCCTTCCTGGTTGCCAGATCAGGCGCTTTCTGTGAGTAACGCGCTCTGGGGGTATACGCTTGGTGCGGCGTATGCAGGAGCAGAAGAGAAGCTGAAGGGCTCCATTACGGTTGGGAAGCTTGGCGACGCAGTTGTGCTCCGAGATGATATAGTGCACGTACCCCAGGAGAAGATGAGTGAGAATGGGGTCCAGGCAACTATTCTCGGTGGGAAAATCGTCTATGGTGAAGTGTAGGAGGTCCTTTAGCCTATAGGCCATTTCTCCTAGATTCATAGTGTTTCATAGTGTTTCATCGATTGCTTGTGTTAATATTGCCTCATCAAAGGATTTGCATCAGTGTATACGCGCTTGATAGCGCGGGCAGATAACGGGACTGCCATATACACGCAATGGAAAAAAGATGGAGGCAAACAATCGATGAACAGATTGCAGACAATCTGGCAGTATTGCAAGAAACGCAGCGTTGCAAAACTTGCTATCACAAACCTTGCCATTATTGGAGCGCTGCTGATCGGTGCCTTTGGTGTATTTGGAGATCAGATCGCAAGCACGTTTGCGGCAGGTCTTTGTAGCACCGGAGATCAGACATATGTTGTACGCCCGGGCGATACGTTGGGCGCTATTGCTATGCAGTATGGCACCAACTATCAGAACCTGGCGACCTACAACAAGTTGCCGAATCCGGACCTGATTTACGTTGATCAACACGTCTGTATTCCTGGTAAGCAGTCTGGCAGCGTTTCCAACAATGGTGGTGGCTCTTCCCAGGGGACAACACCTTCTAACGTCAGCACAATCTCCTATACGGCGAACCGCACGCACGGAAGTGGAAACTATTTCCCTTATGGGCAGTGCACATGGTGGGCGAATGAACGCTTCCATCAGTTGCATGGATATTATGTTCCCTGGACGACCAACTCTAACGCCTGGCAGTGGGTTGACCGCGCTCGCGAGTTCGGTTGGAACGTTTCCTACACACCGGTGCGTGGTGCTGTTGTTGTCCTGCAGGCCAACGTACAGGGAGCTTCCTGGCTCGGTCATGTCGGTATCGTTGAAAGCATCAATGCTGACGGCTCTGTAACAGTCAGTAACATGAACTGGGGTGCCAATCCCTGGAGTGTTTCTTACTCTACTATTTACCCTGGAAGCGGCGTTGCTTTTGTCTACTAATTGATACATAGACGTACGTCTATATCTGAAAGCGGGTGGTCGAGAATGGATCACCCGCTTTCCTTTTTTGGCTCCTGTTGACACGGAAATAGTAGATCTATTCCGAGTGAAAGTAAGCGTCCAGGCCCAAATGTGCTACTTGTCAACATTTACACCTCCCCTGCACTACACTTAGCATAGCAGATATGATATGCTAGGCTGTACTGAATCGAGAGAAACTGATAGAGATTAGGCCTGAGGAAGGATCGAGACCGAGGAGGGAAAACATATGGCTTCTGCCTCTGCCTGGGAAAGTCCTGACGCATCCAGGAACCGGACCTATTTGTTGCCACTCTTGCGTTTCCTTTTACAACAGATGATGGCGCAATTTTCCGCACAGGGAGCCTGTATCGCGCTCTATGACGAGAGTCAGGATCGTATGGTTGTGCAGGCCCATGTTCGTGTGCGGAATGCAAGTGTGTATGTTGAAGCGGGCGGGTTGGGTCTTCGAGTTCCTCGGAGGCGTATTTCAATGCATCTGCAAAAGGATATCGCTCCCACTCCTTCCGGTTATCTGCGACAGGAAAGCCCTGCAATGGATGAGATTGAAGATGTGCTTCCTCCGCAGTGTGAGCTGTTCGCGGTAGGGACGGCTTTTGCGCGTGGTCAGGATGTAATCGGGCAGGCCTGGCAGAGAAATGAAGCCTATATCTTGAGCCATGAAGAGTACCTCTCGATCTTCCATCACGGGCAGCCCCTGAAGCTGCATATTGATATCCCTCCTACGTCATATCTGGTTGTGCCTGTTCAGGAAGGTACCCCGGTTGATGTGCTCTATGGTGATGAGGCCGCTCCCTCTCGTGTTGAAGGGGTTGTGGTTCTGTATCAGATCATTTCCGGCCTGGGCGCGGGCTTTCAGCAGCGACAGCGAGCCGAGGCACTGCAATATGTTGAGCGTATCTCGCTCTATCTACAAAATGAGCGCCTGAAGCGGCTTCAGCAGCGGACGAGCGAGTACCTTGAGCATTTGCAGAATATCAGTACCGCGTTTCCTGCCACGGTCAAGCTCTCGGAGCTGGTTGGCAAGATCTATCAGTTTACGACTCAGGTGGTTGATGTCTCGGCAATGTTATTGACGCTATACGATCGGGATACTGAGGGAATCTACGATATCTTTGCGGTGATCGATGGTCACTCTGTCGCGAATCTGGCTGAGCAACCGGTAATCTCGAAAAAAGAGGACCGCCCGATGTGGTGGACTGTGGCGCAGCAGGTGGCCCACAACGAGCTGCTTCGCCTGAACTTTTCGCCCGCTCAGGATGCCCGACTTCGAGAGCAGTATCAAGAATTACTGATGGGTACCTGGGGAGACCAACGCAGCGCTCAATCGTTTCTTTTCTTGCCAATGAAAATGTTTAATCGGGTTACAGGCTCATTGTGCCTTACAAGTAAGCGTCCACACGCATATCATGTAGAGGAAATACAGGTTCTGGAAACAATGATTCAGATAGTCACTGTAAGCTTCGAGAACGCCAAGCTTTATGAGCGTGACCGGCATCTTCTGCGTGATGCTCGTCAACGTGAGGCACAGCTTGCCGCGATTAACAGCGCGTTGCAGTCCATTGGCTCGGTGCTGGATGTCAATGCACTGCTCAATACCTTTGTGGAGAAGGTTGCCAGTCTGGTACGGGTGGATCTCTGTGTGTTCTTCCAGCTCTCGCCCACCAAAGAAGAGCTGGTTGCCCAGGCGATGTATGGCCCTCCGAGTGTCAGCCAGCTTGACGATGGCAGTGGACGCCCGGCGATTGAGCCGCCCTATAATAAGGGCGAGCACGAGGCGCTGATCCGCTTGATCCGTCTGCCGTTTCAAGATACCTTTTTGCAGCAACTGGTAAACGAGTCCTCGTTTTTCTATCTTGACCCGCCCAAGCTGGAAGAGCTGGCACAGTTGAGCGACGAAGGGGGAGCCCTGTTCCTGCGTGCCCTCCCCGATCAACAGATGTTGATGATACCGATGTTCTTTCAGGAAGATTTTATCGGCCTGCTTTCGGTCTCTGTACCGAGAGAGAGCAGAAACTTCCGTCCGAAGGATGTGGGCATGTTGCTTGCCATTTGTGCCCAGGCGGCCAGCGCGATTCGGAACGCTCAGCTTGTTGAGCAGCGTGAGGAGGCGTATGCAGAATTGCAGCGCATGGACAAGCTCAAAGATGAGTTTATGGTGACTGCATCGCATGAGCTACGCACGCCCATGAGCGCGATTATCGGCTATTCGACCCTGCTAAAACGGCAGAGCTCTCGTGCTTCATCGCAGGATATTCTCCGGTTTGCAACCAAGATCAGTACCGCAGCGCAGCAACTACAGAATCTCATTGATAACATGACGGATGCCGCAAAACTGGGAGCCGTTGACAAGAAGTTGGAGCTTAAGTTTGAGGCGGTACAGGTCCGAACAGTGGCGGAGATTGCTGCCAGGATGCTCTTGTTCAATATTGAGCAGAAGATCCGCCTGCGGATAGACAAGCACTTGTGGGTGAATGCTGATGCGCTCCACTTTCGTCAGGTGATGGTCAATTTGCTTGATAATGCTGCAAAATACTCGCCGGCAAAAAGCGAGATTACGGTTTTTGCCGAGGAGACAACGCTTGCGAAGGTGGCGGAGAGGTTGCCGGAAGACCAGGAAGACCCAATGTTGCTGGTAGAACAGGGGGATATTCCTGTTGTGTTGATCTCTGTCAAGGATCAGGGAGAAGGTGTGTTGCCAGAGGATCAGCAGCGCATCTTCGAGAAGTTTGTCAGGGCACCGCGTTCACTGACGACGCCGGTTCGGGGGTCGGGTCTGGGGTTGTATATTTGTCGCCGCTATGTTGAGGCTATGGGGGGAAAGATCTGGCTGGCGAGCAGTGACCCTGAAGAAGGTTCTGTTTTCACATTTTATCTTCCTCGTGTCGAGCCACCAGTTGAAACAGGAGAGTGATATGCAGGTGCAGAAGAGGCCAAGTGCGATCTTAGTGGTGGATGATGACCCTATTATCAGAGATATGATGGTTGATATTCTCAGTTTTGAGGCGTATCCGATCTCTGTGGCTCGTAATGGGCGTGAGGCGCTGGAGATCTTGCGCAGAGATGGAAACTTTCTGGTTTTTATGGATATGCTGATGCCTGTCATGGATGGTCGAGAGGTATGCCGACAGCTACTGGCTGAACCGGAGGTGCGTCAGCGGCACGTGATTGTGCTGATGTCTGCCCTTGATAATATGGTGGATATTTCCGCGCTTCAGGTTGATGCAACCATGCCAAAACCGTTTACAGTAGATGACGTGATGCAGGTGCTTGAACCATACATGCTCACAGGCTAAAAGATGGATGTTTCTGTCATTGAGTAAATGAAAAAGGAATATATGGAAACAACCATGAAATCATCTCATCTGGGCAGGCATGATGTGCTTGCCTTTTCTTTGATTCTTGCCGCGAGTATTATGCGTGGTATCTTTATTTTTCTAGGGTGGCCGTGGACCAATAGTGATGAAGGCACGATTGGTATTATGGCGTTACGCATTGCCTATCACGGCGATCTTCCCATTTTTTATTATGGTCAACACTATATGGGGTCTCATCAGGCGTTCCTGGGGGCCCTTTTTTTCCATCTCTTTGGCCCATCGCTCTTCGCGCTGCGGTTGGGTCTGGTCGTTCTCTTTGCGCTCTTTTTAGCAAGTTCCTATATTCTTGCACGCTTGCTCTATACCCGGGGATGGGCTCTGTTCTCCTTGCTCCTGCTGTGTCTGGGCTCTGGCTATGTCATGGCACGCGAGTTGAGCGCGATTGGAGGCTATACTGAAACGCTGTTGTTTGGTTCGCTCCTGTTTGTGCTCTCTGCGCTGCTCGTCCTGACCTACCGCCCACGCAGCTTTCGCTGGTGGCGAGTTGCGCTCTACTTGCTCTGGGGGCTTGTGGCAGGCTGTGCGCTCTGGAGTGACTTACTGATCGCGCCTTTTGTCTGTATGTCGGGTGTGGTCCTGTTTGTGGTTTGCTGGCGTGAGTTCCTGCACGGGTGGCCTGTGTTGCTCTTGCTCCTCGGCCTGGGGATCGGCGCGTTCCCGCTGCTCTATTACAATCTGCATGCCCTGCCTGGCCAGGATTCGTGGTCGGTGCTCAATAGCATGCGTGGCTCACAGTTGAGTTGGAGCCAGAAAATAACAGGCTTGCTCAATACGATTCGGATCAGCATTCCGTTGATGACCGGTGAGCCTTTCTGTCCTCTGTATGGCAAGTTTGTCTACCTTGCTCCTGTAGTGCAGTATACGCGCCGCTGTCAGGTGCTGATGGATCTGTGGGGGTTTGGCTATTGCGCCGTCTTTTTGATCGCGCTCTGCCTGGCTTGTTGGACGCTCTGGCGCACATGGAGGCAGGGGCGGCAGGCGCCAGGAGAGGAACAGGCACAGCTTCAATGGCGGCGGGCAATCTTACACGCTGGCCTGCTCGGCGCCGCTTTGTTGACGATTTATATGTATGCATTTAGCAATGGTTCTCTACATGATCCTGACGTGCATGCACGGTATGTCATTGGTTTGCTGGTCTGTTTGCCCGCGCTTTTCTGGTGGCTCTGGCAGGGCATTACGGCGCAGATCGAGAAAAAGCGTTGGCCCGCACTGGTGGGCAAAGGCGGATGCGCCCTTATTCTGACCTATGTCCTTGTGATGTCGCTGATTGGCCCATTCCTGACCGCATTTGGAGAAGTGCCGCAGGCAATAGAAATTGCGCGTCGAAACGAGCGTATTGTGAACACGCTGGTTCAGCTTGGTGTGAAGAGCATCTACACCGACTATTGGGGGTGCAATAAGTTTTCGTTTCTCTCGCAGGAACGCATTGCCTGTGTCGGGGTGAGTGATGAGCTGAAGCCCGGGCGAAACCGCGTGCCGGGCTATCTGGAACTGGTACAGCATGATCCGAAGGCGGCATATCTGTTCTCGGCCTCCTCGAAATATGTACCGGGAACAGATATCTCGCCCGCCAATTCTGTTGTGCATAAAAACATTGAGCGTTACTTTCAGCAGACCGGGCGCAAATACAAGCGGATCTCGTTAGAGGGATACTGGTTGTATTTGCCCCAGTGAGCCAGTTGTCAATCTTTTGCGATGAGCTCATGAGACTCATCGTTTATAGAAGCCGTCCGCTTTGTTGGATGGCTTTTTTTATTGCGTGTCAGCAGCTCTCCAAGCTGAATCCCCGGGCGTTCAACCAGGAAGAAGAGCAACAGCATACAGGGAATAATCAGGAAAAGGAGCCAGGCACCGTAGCTCAGGTAGATGAGGATGTTGGGCCAGTGGTGCACATGGCTTTGAATCAATGGTGTCAGTTGTTGCAATAGCAGCAGATGCCACATATACAGGCCATATGAGAGCAGACCAATCCAGCGCAACGGTTTCCACTCAAAGGGCCGTTTCAGCCAGGCAAAACCGAAGAGCAGGGCCAGAACGCAGATGCCATAGCCCAGACCGTAGCCCAATTCGGAAACGTAGGCGAAATTGTCATTGAGCGCTCTGAAAATGTTGAGATCTGTGGCGAGCTTCGGGTGCATATCGTACTTCCAGAGGAACATACTGAGGAGTACCAGTAGCCCGATCACAAAGAGCAAGGGGCTGAGCTTTTGCAAACGGCGCTCGGTGTTTTGCTTGTGTTGCTTGGGAAGCGCTTGCACATAGATGTAGAGCGAACTGACCCACATACCAACCGCAAAGTTCTCAAGGAATTTGCCGTGCAGGCCTGCTTTCTCGATCGTGCCATATGAGAGCACAAGATAGATATGGGTGATAATAGGCGGAATGGCCGGTAGATTCCAGACATGCCTTTCAAATTGAAGCCCGACAAAGCGTGAGAATACGCCCCAGCTTGTCAGCAACAGCAAGAAGAACGAGAGCAGAAAGAAGCGTGAACGCGGAGTGGAACGAGACATGATTGCTCGCACCAGCAGGCCGATCCCGAGCGCGATAAAGGGAAGCCAGAGGTAGAATTGCCACTCGACTGCCAATGTCCAGAATGGACCGTTGATCTCCTTGAAGGTGGTCTTGCCCGAATCCATAAACATAGTGACAAATGCCAGTACACGGGGGAGGTTCCTGGGCTGAAGGTAGGCAGGGTGAAAAAGGAGAATCATGAGCAGGAGCGAGAGATAATAGGCTGGCAAGATGCGCATAATGCGCTTTACATAGAATCTCCAGAAAGAGGGCCATTTCTGTTGCTCAAAAAGAATGGCTCTCGCGTAGGGAAGAAATAGCAGGAAGCCCGAAAGAATAAAAAAAAGATTGACGCCCGTATCTCCTGCGTTGAGGATCGCCCCGAAGAAGACCGGGAGCTTGTCCATGCGCAGGATCTTGATATCCTGTACAAAGATGAGCATCATATGATAAGCAATAACAAAAAGGCAGGCCAGGGCCCGCACCCCATCCAACACAGCAATCGTGTTTTTCTGTTTCTTGCCTTCCAGTATAAGATCTAGTTTTGCTCTTGTACGTTGCAAAAAAGATTCTCTATTTTGGCTTACGGCGACTGGAGTAATCAAGGTTTTAGTGACTCCTCACATTTTACAGCATTAGGTCCTACTTCACCTGACACTGTAACAAACAGGGCCGAGGATTTGCAAGAATGCGAAATAAGGGTAGGAATATATTGCGGTATATTAGATAAAAATAACCGCTTCCGTCAGGTAGAAAGCGGTCATTTCTCTTCTTGTTTCTTTTATTTGCTTTTCTCTTTTGTGCCCTTTATAGGATCAGGCCAGGAAATGGGCAAACCTTCCAATTGCATGATCTTCAGAGCGTTGGTTGTGGGACAGGGGCCCACGTGCAGCTTATAGTCAAAGGTCATTTTCCCGTCAACCACCTCTTCCCGGAAGTGATAATTGCTTACCTGCGGCAATTCCTCGCTGAGTGTCACAAGCTCAAGGTCGTGAGTGGTCAGCGCACCGACACACCGCTTCTGCGCCAGTGCATAGATATAGGCGTGGCTGCCAATAAGCCGCTCGCGGTTGTTTGTGCCTTTGAAAATCTCATCGATAAGGAAGAAGATCGGGTAACGTGGTTGTGCTTCCAGCCGCTGAAGGAGTCCGCGCAGACGATGAACTTCGGCATAGAAATAGGAGAAGCCATCAGCCATTGAGTCGGTGACACGAATGCAGGCATAGAGCTCAAAGAGTCGGGTCTGAAATGAGCGAGCAACCACCGGTGCTCCGGCATATGCCAGACAGAGGTTAACGCCGATAGTGCGCAGGAAGGTGCTTTTTCCCGCCATATTGGAGCCGGTCAGGAGCATGATGTCACCGATGCGGGCAAAGCTGGTCGTGTTGGTCACACGGACGGCGGGATCGATCAGCGGATGACCGAGCTCTGTTGCCTCTAGCAGTGGCCCCTCCGCTTCAGCGGGAAGAAGTCGGGGCATAGTGTATTCCGGGTTGAGATAGGCGAAATTCGCCAGTGAACAGAGCGCTTCGAGCTCATACCATGTATCGAGCCATTGCGGCAGGTGCTCGCTGAGGTCGGCCTTGAACTCCTGAAGCCTGCGCGCGATGAAGGCATCCCAGGGCAGGAACGCATTGAAGAAGAGACTGCCTATCTGATCCTGAGTGAACCCCGAGAGAGAGGCAATCAACTTGAGGTTTTTCATCAACCGTGAGGGACGAACAGTGCCACTGTAGCAGGGATGACATATTCCCTGGAGCTTCGACTGCGGCGCAAAAGAGGTGCGTTCGAGAAAACTGAAGATGATGCCTAATCGCCTGAGTGTTTCACTCATGTAGGCCGTTTCTTCATACAGACCTGCACGATCAGAGGTTGTCAGGATTGACCAACCAATACAAAGAAAAAAGGGAATGGCTGTTAGCATCAGGGAGATATGGGCAACGATATAGGCAATGATCGTTCCGAGAAAGAGCGCTGTGAGCAGGAGCGGAACAATCAGCTTATAGAGGGGTATAGGTTTCATGGTCCTGGTGACCCAGTTTTGTAGCCTCTCGCTTACAAGATATTCGTTGCCATAGCTGACCGCATACTGTGAATGCTCGGCTAGCGCGGCCCGAAAATTGATCATTGGGGTCAGTTCCCGCACAAGCTGCTGGCGTTGAAGGATCGTATCACGGTCAGGTTCACGTGTTAGAAGCCATGAGCGCAGGCGCTCGCTTCCACCCTGGGAGGCTGCGGTATTGAGCAGTTCATGCAGCGAGTAGTCGCCGCTGATATCCAGGTCATTTTCAAAGGGGTGATCGCTCTGCTCCGCTTTGGGGCCTGTTGAGGGGATATTCTCCCAGTTGAGTGCAAGGCGGGCAAGCTGCTGTTGATGGTATTCGAGACGGCGCTGATAGCGTGATACACTCTGTTGATAGGCTTTATGCAGCCGCCAGTTATAGACGAAATAGAGAATAGCGCCGATGATGACAAGTACGCCAAAAAAATGGTTCCAGGCCAGCGCCCCCGCACAGAGAAAGAAGCCCAGGAAAACCGTGGCGAGCTGTTGCATACCATAAAAACGTTGGCGGTCCAGGCGTCGATCTATACGCTCTTGTAGTCGCTCCAGATGCCGTTGCAAGGCAGCCTGACGCATGTGTTGGGATATCATTTTGCAAGTGTCCTGTCTTTTCAAATGAAAGCTTGATGGGGTTTCTACTTTTTAAGTAGTACGTACAATACGGTTTCGGGTTGTGAGGGCTGCTGTCTCGAAGAGACAAAAAAAAAGCGCCTTTTCGGCGCGCATACAAAATGCCAAGGGCCGGAATCGAACCGGCGACACCAGCATTTTCAGTGCTGTGCTCTACCGACTGAGCTACCTTGGCGCGAGAATTAATATAACACGACTCGCTCTGGCCGTCAAGCCTTTTTGGACCCAATTTTTGAGCTTGTGGCAAAAACAGTGAGAAATCTGGCATGCTGGCCGAGGACCAGGCAGGCGACAAGCATGACCTTGTCGCCTGAGATGCGATGTATACGAACTACAGTATGGCACGGAGATAACGCCCGGTGATACTTTTCGGGTTATCTGCGATCTGTTCCGGTGTCCCTTCGGCGACAAGGTAGCCCCCCTGTTCACCTCCGTCAGGCCCCATGTCGATGATCCAGTCTGCCGTTTTGAGGACATCAAGCTCATGCTCGATGACCAGAACGGTATTTCCAGCGTCGACCAGCCGGTGCAGCACATTCAGCAGGTGCTGGGTATCCGCAAAATGCAGGCCCGTGGTTGGCTCATCAAGAATGTACAGAGTTTTGCCTGTTGCCATTCTGCTCAGTTCTTTGGCCAGCTTGATACGTTGTGCCTCACCACCACTAAAGGTGGTTGCGCTCTGACCGAGCGTGATGTAATCCAGGCCGACATCACAGAGGGTTTGGAGCATGCGAGCCAGCTTTGGAGTATCGTTGAAGAACGCGAGGGCTTCGCCAATGTTCATATTGAGCACATCAGCAATGTTCTTGCCTTTATAGCGGATCGCCAGAATATCTTCTGTATAACGAGAGCCATTGCAATCTTTGCAGGTGACCCAGACATTGGGAAGAAAATGCATCTCGATAAAGATCTGTCCGTGCCCTTTGCAGTGCTCGCAGCGTCCTCCCTCAACGTTGAAGCTGAAGTGCTCGGCTGTATACCCTTTTGCTCTGGCTGCCTCTGTCTTTGCGAAGAGCTGACGAATGGTATCGAAGATCCCGACATAGGTTGCGGGATTCGAGCGAGGCGTTCGTCCGATCGGGTCCTGCGTGATATTGATAACCTTATTCAACTGCTCAACGCCTTCCAGGCTGCGATAGGGGCCGCACTGCTCTGGTGTCGTGTGGTGAATAGCCTGCATCAATGCGGGATAGAGTGTCCCATTAATCAGGCTACTCTTGCCGCTACCGCTTACCCCTGTGATACAGGTAAGGAGACCAAGCGGAAAGCTCACATCCACACCCTTGAGATTGTGCAGGGTGGCTCCTTTGATGCTCAGCCAGCCACGCTGTGGAGAACGACGTTGTTTGCCGCGTGGCGATTCCACTTTGCACTTGCCACTGAGATATTGTCCGGTGATCGAGCGTGGTGCTTCGGTAATCTGTGCAGGCGGTCCAGCGTAAACCAGCTCTCCCCCGCGAACTCCGGCTCCCGGTCCTATATCGATAATCCAATCAGCAGAGCGCATCGTGAGTTCATCGTGCTCGACAACCAGAACCGTATTACCCATATCGCGTAAGTCGATGAGTGTTTCCAGCAACGTATGCAGGTCACGAGCATGCAGGCCAATAGAGGGCTCGTCAAGCACGTAAAGGACGCCCACCAGGCCATCACCGAGCTGACTGGCAAGCCGGATACGTTGCCCTTCACCACCGGAAAGCGTGGGCGCGGCTCGATTGAGCGTCAGGTAATTCAGGCCCACCTTGAGCATGAAGCGTAAACGGCGCTGTGCTTCATGCAGCGCTTCTGCCGCGATACCCCAGGCTTCATTGTCCAGCGTTTCTTCAAGCTCGGTGAGCCAGGCATACACATGCTCGATTGCCATATTGCTGATTTCATGGATATTCTTACCTCCCAGGGTGACAGCCCGGGCCTCTGCCGTTAAGCAGGTTCCCTGACAGGTCTGACAGATCTGCTGGCTCATAAAGGTTGCATAGCGCTTGCGGCTGGTTTCCGACGTAGTATTGTGATAGAGTCTGTAGAGCTGCTGGACAAGGCCGGGAAGCTTAGCCTCTTTCTCGAAAGACCAGTGCCCATTACTGCCATCGTGCTCTATTTGCATCGGGATCTTATCTTCGGACCCATAGAGCAGGGCATCCCGGAAGTGTTGGGGAAGCTCCTGCCATGGCGTCTCAAGATCAATCTGGTAATAGGCTGCGATATCGTCCAGGTTACCAAGTGGCCAGAAGGTATGTGAGCGCTTACGCAGGCTGCCAAACCACTTGATTGCGCCATCGAGAATGGAGAGTGTTGGATCTATCAGCAGTTGGGGATCAACAAAAAGTCGGGTCCCCATGCCGTTGCAATCGCTGCACATGCCGCCTGGCTTATTGGGATTAAATTGATAGGATGCCAGTTCCGGGAAGGGTGTGCCGCAACGCGGGCAGATCCTCTGTTCACTGAAGATCAGCTTCTCTTCCTGCTCGGTTGCCAGTAAGAGCGAGCCATTCCCGGCTTTCAATGCTCGCTTAACAAGCGTGAACAGCTCTTCCTTCCAGTGCTGGTCCTGATTCGCCGGAAGCTCGATCCGGGTGATATATGTTTTCGGAATGAGTTGCCCGGGGTGCAGCAGGTCTGGCGTGTAGAGCTGTATGGATGTACCTGCCGGAAGTCTGCTGATCCGTGACACAATGTCTGCGGGGCTGTAGCGGTGAATCGCGGTTCCACAGTTCAGACAATGCGCGATCCCGATGCGCGAGTAGAGCAGGCGTAGATAATTAATTACTTCGGTGATCGTTCCAACCGTTGAGCGAGGGTTCTTACTAACGGTCTTCTGCTCGATAGCAATGGTGGGACTGAGTCCGCCTATGTAGTCGACGTGTGGCTTCTCAACTTGATCGAGAAAGCTCCGGATAAAAGGAGAGAGATTGTCCATATAGCGTCTCTCACCTTCCGCATAGATGGTATCAAAGGCAAGCGATGATTTTCCGCTTCCACTGACGCCCGTCATAACGACCAGCTTGTAGCGCGGAATACTGACATCGATATTCCGAAGATTATGCTGTCGGGCTCCTCGAACTACTATTTTATCTGCTTCCAGCGTTGCCTTTTGCTGGACGACTGGCTTCACGGTGCGCCGTGGCGTCTCCTGTTCAAGAAGCAAGGAAAGCAGGTTCTCACTCAATGATTGCGTCATGTGTTCTCCTTCTCTGCGGCCTGGGGAGGCCATATAATCTTCATCAAAAAGAAAAAGAGGAAAAGCGGGTGAATGCTTTACTGCGCACAGAAAAGAAATTTGCTGTCAGATGGAGCGATGAAAAAGGAAAGGGTTTCCAGATGGAAAAGGTCGCTTGCTCTTCAGTAGCTCCAATGCTACTATGAGCGTAGAGCATCTCTTTGGAATGAAGGTGATGTCCTTTCTGGACATAGAGAGAGAATCCCCTTTCTGTATTGGAGAGGTGGACCAAAGGAAGAGCGAGTCCACGGGAATGTTTGGCTGAAGGGCCGTGTTATCTTATAGTACAGAGCTCTTTTGTGTTTCCTGTTCTTGTTTCTATTGAAGAGTAGCATAGATCTCCTGACATCTTCTGTCATATAATCGGGGAGGGATGGTGAAGGGGAAAGGGAGACGTCAGCAACTCGCTTTTCGGCATTGCGCCTGGAATTCTCCACAGATGAAGCGTTTCTTCTATGAGCAGGCAGTATTCAGAATGTGTATTTTCTGCCGATATGTATAACAAAATAGGATTGCAGCTTGTTTTTAAGATAGTCACTGTAGTATACTCTTAAATGGATCATTATTGCTTATTTTGACTTTTCCTCCTGCTTGAGTGTGCGGGAGTAAAGATACATATATGAAAAGTGACGTTTATAGCCGTGGGCTACAGATATAGTGTTTTTTAGGAGGTTCTTGAACCCTTGACAACAGAAAAAGTTCGACTTATTCCCCTGGGAGGCCTGGGAGAAGTCGGCAAGAATATGATGGTCGTTGAATATGGCGACGACATCATTATCATCGACTCGGGGGTAATGTTCCCCGATGATGAAATGTTTGGTGTTGATCTCGTAATCCCGGATACAAGCTATCTCGCTGATAAAAAAGATCGTATTCGCGGTATCCTTATCACTCACGGTCATGAAGACCATGTCGGAGGCCTCCCTTACATTTTGCCGATGCTCGATTTTCCTCCTGTCTATGCGACACGCTTGACGCATGGATTGATCAGCGTAAAGTTGAAAGAGCACAGACTTCTGGATAAGGCTGTTATCAACGTGGTGTCTCCCGAAGATCATGTTGAACTGGGGCGGTGTACGGCGGAGTTCTTCCGGGTCAATCACAGTATTCCTGATGCAGTTGGCATTGTTATCCGAACGCCTCTGGGTGTCGTTATTCATACCGGTGACTATAAGTTCGACTATACACCGATTGATGGGAAGCCCGCTGATCTTGGCATGCTTGGCCGTCTGGGCAATGAAGGCGTCCTGGTGATGATGGGTGATAGCACGCGTGTTGAGTCTCCCGGCTACACTCCTTCGGAGCGCGTGATTAACGACTCTCTGGATAAGATCTTTGCCAATGCGCCAGGTCGCGTGATTGTGGCAACGTTCGCCTCACTGATCTCGCGTGTACAGCAGGTAATCGACACTGCTGTTCGCTATGATCGGCGGGTGGCTCTGGTTGGTCGAAGCATGCAGAATAACGTGCAGATGGCGATCGAGCTAGGGTATCTGGATGTGCCGCCAAGCACGCTGATTCGTCCTGAAGATATCAACAAGTTCGATCCAGAACAAATTGTTGTGATCTGTACGGGCAGCCAGGGTGAGCCGACATCGGCACTAACTCGCATTGCGAATAAAGACCATCGGCTTGTGCGCATTCAGCCGGGCGATACCGTCATTCTGTCGGCAACGCCTGTGCCGGGCAATGAGAAGATGGTTCATCGCACCATCAATAACCTGTTTCGCCTGGGGGCGGAGGTCTATTATCAGGGCCTTTCCCATGTGCATGTTTCAGGGCATGGCGCTCAGGAAGAACTGAAGCTGATGCTCAGCCTGCTACGGCCCCGGTACTTTGTGCCGATCCACGGTGAGTATCGCCAGTTGATCTTGCATGCCAAGCTAGCACATTCGCTAGGCATCCCTGATGACAATATCATGGTTGCCGAGGACGGCGATATCATCGAGATTTCCAGCGAGGGAATCAAGCATACTGGCCATACGGCAACAGGTAATGTCTATGTGGACGGATTGAGCGTCGGCGATGTGGGACAGATTGTGCTCCGCGACCGAAAGGTGCTCTCTCAGGATGGCATCCTGATGGCTGTGCTGACTGTCGATAAAGAAACCGGCCAGCCTATTGCCGGACCCGATATTGTGTCACGTGGCTTTGTCTATATGCGTGATGCTGAGGAACTGCTGGAGAGTGCGCGGGAGCGTGTTCTTGAGTCCTTTGTTGACTTGAATGGTCACGGCTCCGACTGGTCCTTTGTGAAAGATAAGATCAAGGATACTCTAAGCGAATTCCTGTATGAACGAACACGCCGCCGACCGATGATCCTACCGGTCGTGATGGAAGTGTAATCTCACTATTCTTGCTGACAAAAGTAGATCACAAAACACCAAACCAACTACCAGAAGCTTCCTTCTGGTAGTTTCTTTTTTTGTAGATCACAAAACCGGACCTTTTCCGCAGGCTCTCTCTATGTGCTGTAGATTAAAATGAAAAGAAAGGCGAAAGATGAAGTGTAGCAGCGAAAGGTGTGTTAATGAGTGAGGAAGAGAAGCAGCGAAACGATCTAGAACCAGTAGATGATGACCTGATGATCGTTGACTTAGATCCTCCCCCACCGCAAACGAAGGGGAAACAGCGAGTTGGAGACCTGCACTCTCCTCTGATGCATGCACTGGCCTGGGTCCGAAAGCCGCAGACGCGGGTTCCATTGCTTTCTGTCACACTGATTGTTGGTACTGTTCTGGTACTCCTGCTGAGTGGAACCTTGCCCGATCTGGCTGCGATACTTCCGGGAAAGGCTCCAGAAGCTCCCTCTCCTTCACCACAGAGCTGGCAGGATGAGATCAGTTGTGTCTATGACGCGGCCTGGTCCGCTGATAGTCGCTTGCTGGCTGTTATCGGGGTCTATGGTGGCTGTGAGACCTCGGAGGTCTCCTATGCCTATTTAAATGTCTATGACGTGGTTCAGCAGAAGCGCCTGCAACAATACACCCCCGAAGAGCTGATTATTCAACAGTATCGTGAGCAGTTCTCAGCGGGCTTTCATGGCACCATTGGCAACTATCTGGTTCGCTGGTCTCCCGAGCTCCATCAACTTGCCTGTTTGTTCCTCATCTGGCCTCCGATCGGCTCAGGGGAGAAGTTGCTTGAAGGAGTTCTGCTCCTGCATGAGGACGGTTCGTCATCGGCGTTCTTCCATCCATTGCCGCTGGCTGCAAAGAAACGGTGGGGCTCATGGGGCTATGGTGTCTGGGATCTTAAACAGAAGCGCTATCTTGAGAAGCCGCGAAAGATCCAGGAAAAGCAGGCATTCGGGTTTACGTTTCCTCCAGCTCCGGCCTATCGCTGGCTGCCAGATGGAAGCCTGCAACCCTTGATGCAGAATGCGATAGGTCTGGATCGCTCTGCTGCCTTTTCGTTCTGGCAGGAGGGCTCGGTTGCTCGCATTGAGGATAAGCAGAAGAAGGCAGTGTTTCTGGTCTGGATGGCGACGCCTGTGGTCTGGTCTCCTGATGGGCGTTATCTGACACGTGGCCTGATTCTGGGGGGAAGGATTGAGGTGCCTGGCATCACCTCAAATGATCAGGAGGCGTTACGCCGCAATGGTCTGGATGCAATCGAGGTAGTCCAGCCCCCAGACAGGGCGCTGATGCAGGCGCTGCGGGAAGCGGAGGCGCTTGAGCGGAAACAGGAGATGCAATATATCGTGTTGCTACGTCAGGTGGCGTGGAGCCCCGATCGGCAGATGATGGCTGCGTTAAACACCTTTTCCCGAAAGGTAACAGTGTTCAGGAGCAAGACGGGTGAGAGCGTGGCCAAGATGGATTTTCAGGCCGGTATCGACGATGAGAGCAGCCTGCTGCACTGGTCTCCTGATGGGCGCTTTCTTGTCTCGGCTGCGCAAAAGCTGCTGTTCTGGAATGTACAAAGCCGTTGAGTGCAACCGCTTCGATATGGTATGCTTAGATAAGAGATGTTTTTCCAATAGAGCTTTGAATGATCAACCTGTAAATCTGTACAATCTATTTAAAGGGAAGCTAGGGGAGCCCGGAGAGCCGGGCTGAGAGTGCAACCCGTCAATGTTGCTGACCCTGTATCGATGTACCTGATCTGGATCATACCAGCGGAGGGAACGCTTTCTTGTGCCTCTTTCGGTGAAGATGTATTGGCCGTTTCCTCGCTGTGAGGAGAACGGCTTTTTTGTTGGGCCTCCTCCTCAACCTCCTGAAAAAAAGAAAGGCCAACATGATGACAAGCGATACGCTCAAAATCGGTTCGCGTGCGTTTCGGTCACGCCTGATCCTGGGAACCGGCAAGTATCGGGATTTTGAAGAGATGAAGGCGAGCCTTGAGGCAAGCGGCACCGAGATCGTCACGGTTGCATTGCGGCGACTTGACCTCTCCAATCTCGGGCAACCGTCGTTGCTGGATTTCATTGATCCGGCACGATACACCATTCTACCCAATACAGCGGGCTGTAAAACAGTAGAGGAGGCGGTTCAGATAGCCCGGCTGGCGGCTGCGATGGGATTGCCACGCTGGATCAAGCTTGAGGTCATTCCAGATGCGCGCTACCTGCTCCCTGATCCTGTTGCCACGCTGGAAGCGACGCGCCTGTTGATCGAGGAAGGTTTTGAGGTGCTGCCCTATATCAACGCTGATCCCATCCTGGCGCAGCGGTTGCAGGATGTGGGGGCGGTAACAGTGATGCCGCTTGGCTCGCCGATCGGCTCAGGACAGGGACTCTTAAACCTGCCCCAGATTCAGATTATTATTGAGCAGGCACGAGTACCGGTGATTGTTGATGCGGGCATTGGTGCGCCTTCTGATGCGGCGCTGGCGATGGAGCTGGGCGCTGCTGCCTGCCTGATGAATACGGCGGTGGCACAGGCCGGAAAACCGCCACTGATGGCGCTGGCGATGAAGCAGGCGGTTGAGGCCGGGCGAGCCGCTTTTCTGGCGGGTCGAATTCCTCGAAGCGCGTATGCTCAGGCCAGTAGCCCGACAACCGGTGTCGTGTCGTATGAAAGCGCTACGAACAGGTAGGGAGACTCCTATGAGCCGGGATTCCAGAGAAGCTACCCGCAATCCTTTTCAGTTGTGCCTGGTAACCGATCCGACGCACGCGGAACTGGAACGCGTGGTGACAGAGGCCCTGGCTGCCGGGATTTCCATGCTGCAACTTCGAGGCCATACGCTTTCGGCAGCCTCGCTCTATGCGCTTGCGCGGCGCTTTCTGCCGCTCTGCAACCGTTATCAGACCGCCCTGATCGTCAATGACCGGCTTGATGTGGGCCTGGCTGCGGGGGCGCATGGCTTCCAGCTTGGCAGACGCTCTCTTCCTGTCGCGGTTGCCCGGTCACTGGTTGGTCCTGAGATGCTGCTTGGGGTCTCCGTTCACTCGTTGGAGGAGGCCAGGGAGGCTGTGGAAGCGGGCGCTGATTACCTGCTGGCCGGGACGCTCTTTCCCTCTCACTCACATCCGGGTGAAAGAACCGCAGGGATCGGGCTGATTCGGGCACTGCGACAGGCGTATCCGGCACTGCCGTTGATAGGCATAGGTGGCATTACCTCCGAGAACGCGGCGGAGGTCATAGAGGCGGGTGCAAATGGTGTTGCGGTGATCTCGGCTCTTTTTCAAGCTCCCTCTGTCTCAGTAGAGGTTGAGCGGCTCCGCAGAGCCAGTGATAGGAAAGGAGAAGCAGACGCATGACCGACGGACAGCAGCCTGCGAATGGGACGATTTCTATTCTCGCGAACGGACAGACGCGCACCGTGCGAGCGGGCTGCACTATTGCAGAGTTCTTACAGGAACTCTCGATTGCGCCGCGACTGGTGGTTGCGCAACTGGATGGGACCATCATTGCTCGTGAGCAGTTTGGGACCACACCTTTGTATGAGGGCTGTCGACTGGAACTGGTGACGATGGTGGGTGGCGGGTAAGCGCGAGACGAGCCGCTCTGTGCAGGGCGGCTCTTTTCTGTTCTACCTGTGAGAGGGCGGAAAGAGCGTGGATAGGAAGAACCAGGCGAAAGGGACAGGAGATGAGTGGCGCATTTTCGATGTGAAATATAATGGAAAGAGAAAAGATCTGAGGATACAAAAAGATGTAGCGAATTAGCGAATGGAGATATAGCAGGTGTTCCCTCCTCTTCTACGTAAGCTTGTCACCCTTATCTTTATGTTGCTCTGTCTTCTTCTTATTGCCGCAGCAGTCATGATTACTGATGTTCGGTCTTTTATCTGGCTCTGGCGCTAGAATGGCTGCTTTCGAGCCCGTCCTGTACTGCTCTGCTTGCATGAATCCGGTGTTCTAGCCCTTGCTTCCATGTTCCATCTGCGCTATCATAACTGTTGTCTCCCTCTGGTATTGAACGTAGGAGGAAAAACCTGAATGGCAGGTGGCAAAAAGAAAAAAGACGATGAGCGCCAAAAGGGGCTAGGGCCATCGCGTGTCAGTGGTGCTGCCGGAGCACTGGGCTCTCACAGATTGATGAAAGCGCGAGTCGAGCAGCGTTCCAGTATCTCCTCGACCTCGCGCCCGAGTGGTCGTAAACAGGCTGCACAGCAGCAAACACAACGGACAAAGTCAGCTTCACGTGCATCAACCGGAAAAAAGAAAGCAGCTTCCGCACGAACCGCGGTTCCTCCGGTTGCCGAGAAACAGGGTCCACAGGATACGCGGTTTATTGATTGGATACGGCAACAGTGGGAGACATTGGATTCGTATCAGCAGCAGCGCGTTTTCGGTGTTCTGCTTCTTATTCTCTCTTTGCTTCTGTTTGGATCTTTAACGATCTTCAGCACTTCTCCGGTCTTTAGTGCGATCAAAGCGTTCTTTATCGGCCTGCTGGGCTGGACTGCTTACCTCTTTGCGCTTGGCCTTATCGCATTTTCCACTATTCATCTGGTTGAAGGGGTGCGCAGAACGCGGCTGATGCGCTGGCCGATGGTGGTTGGCTCGATTGTGCTGTTGTTGATCTTGCTGGTAGAATCGCGCCTCTGGCTCGGACAGGGGAAAGCTGGCTCTCTGGCTGATGCGCTGGCGCTTCCGTTCCTCGGATGGGACGCGCTGATTGCCCATGTTATTCTTATAGGGGCTTTTCTGCTGGTTTTCATTTTCAGTTTCCGTATCACCTTCGGCCATGTGCTGTCTACCTATCGCTCGCTCCGTGGCCTTTTTGGTAGACATGCGGAAGAGAGCACCGGCCAGCAGAGCTCTCCATTTCTGGGGCAGCGGCCGCGTTTCAGTCGCTATATGCGCCAGCAAAGCGAGCCGGACGACATAGGGGATGAGGATGATGACTCTCAGGAGCCTCTGATCCTTTCGCACTCTGGCAAGCAGCTAGATCTTGCCGAGATGGAGGATCTGGCTGATGATGAGACTGTGGATCTGCATTCAGATATGCCTTTCGAGGAGGAGGATGAAGACCCGCTCAACGATATTAATTTACACAAGCAACATATCGGGAGCGTGCCGAAAGGGCCGATGCGGGTTCCTCCCTCGTTTGATCCTCATGACTATGCCGCATCTGTTGATAGCGTGAGTCAGCAGCCCCTGCCTTTTGAGCAAAAAGGGCGTAAAGCGCCGCCCCGGCGTAAGGTAAAGCTGGAAGCGCCACAGGCCATAGTTGCCGATGAGGATGGAACGCCGTCGAATCCACGCCTACAGACCCCGGCCAATCAACGTGGCTCAAGACGTGAACGGGCGGCGCAGACCCCGAGCATTGTTTCGCGCTGGCGGGTGCCGGATACCTCGTTGCTGAATAGTGCCGAGTCGGCCAAGCTCCAGATGTATAACGATAATACCGCAGAGCTGGCCCGCCTGATCCAGGAGACGCTGCGCAGCTTCCGGGTCGAGGCAGAGGTGCGCCCGGAAGATATCAGTATCGGGCCGACCGTGATTCGTTTTGGCATCCGTCCGACCGGTAAGCCCGCACTGATAAAGGATGATAAGACCGGGAAGATGATCCCCATGCGTGACGCCGCGGGCAATATCATCTATGAGACGCGCACGCGTGTGAGCCGCATTATGGCCTTGCAGAATGATCTCGCGCTGGTGCTGGAAGCCAAGTCCATTCGTATGGAAGCTCCGGTGCCGGGTCGCCCCTATGTCGGCGTGGAGATTCCAAACAAGAACAGTCGGCTGGTGACGCTGCGTGAGGTCCTGGAAAGTAGAGAGTACCAGGCGGCCAAAAATAAGTCAAAGCTGACGGTGGCGCTGGGAAAAGACGTTGCCGGACAGGTACGCTTTGGTGATCTGGCCCGTATGCCTCACCTGCTGATCGCGGGTGCGACGGGCGCAGGCAAAAGCGTGATGATCAATACGCTGATTGCCAGCCTGCTAACTCAGGGAACGCCCGACGATGTTCGGCTGCTGATGGTAGATCCCAAGATGGTAGAGCTGAGTCTGTATAGCGGTATTCCCCACCTGCTTTCTCCCGTCGTGACCGAGGTCGAGAAGGTTGTACCCCTGTTGCGCAACGCGATCAGTGAGATGGAGCGCCGCTATCGTCTGTTTTCACAACTGGGTGTGCGTAATCTCGATGGGTATCGCAAGATGCGGCTCCAGCGGCTGGCGAAGGGCGATACCTCGCTGAACAATTTACCTGCGATCGTGATTATCATTGATGAGCTGGCTGATCTGATGATGGCAGCCCCCGAGGAAGTAGAAAGCATGATCTGCCGTCTGGCGCAGTTGGCCCGTGCGACCGGCATTCATCTGGTGATCGCAACACAGCGCCCATCAGTTGATGTGATTACAGGTCTGATCAAGGCAAATATTCCAACGCGTATCTCCTTCATGGTCAGCTCTGCTGTTGACTCGCGTACCATTATTGATATGGGAGGCGCGGAACGCCTGCTCGGACGTGGCGATATGCTCTATCTTCCCGCCGATGCCGGGCGACCGGAGCGTATTCAGGCCTGTTTCCTGGCTGATGAAGAGGCTGAACGGCTGGTACAATTCTGGCGCGATCAGGCTGCTGAACTGGCGCATAGCGATGCGGTAAGCGATCCGGGCATCGCGAGTGCATTACAAGAGGTCGCGCCCGGTTGGGAGATTCAGGAGCAGCAGGAAAGTGGCTTTGAGCTGGAAGATGAGTTGCTTGATAAAGCGGAAGAGGTTGTCCGTGAGGAAGGCCGTGCCTCGATCTCGCTGTTACAGCGGCGGCTCCGCGTCGGTTATTCACGTGCAGCTCGGCTGATTGATTTGCTGGAACAGCATGGTGTAATCGGCCAGTTTGAGCCGGGAGGCCGCTCGCGTATGGTGTTTGATAGTCAGGGCGGTATCGTGGCAGATGATGCCGAGAGCGAGCAGTCCCTTTCTGATGCGGCTGAAGAGATCGCGTTTGAGGAGCAGGCTCGCAATGAATGGTTACGCCAGCAGGCAAAAGCGCAACGCCAGCGTCGCCCGCAGGAATAGCCCCTTGACAATATATACATACGTAGTGTATGTATAGAAGTGAGAGGAGAACGGCTATCATGCGTCGAACAAAGGAAGAGGCGGCTATCACAAGGGAACAACTGCTGAAGGCGGCGTTGCGCATCTTTTATGAGAAGGGATATAACGCGACAACGCTGGAAGATATTGCGCGTGCGGTTGGGAGCACACGCGGCGCTGTCTACTGGCATTTTGGGGGCAAGGCCGAACTGTTCAACGCGGTGATTCGAGAACAGTATCACCGGGCATGGGAGAAGCTACAGCCGCTCTATGTGCGCGATGATCGCCCTCTCCGTGTCTTGCGGCGGATTCTGATTGGTTGGATGCTCTATCCGGTGGAAGATGCTGATTTTCGGATTATGCAGAAGATGATGAACTGGCAGACCGCGCTACTGCCCGAGATGGTTGATGGAATGCAGGAAAAGAGAGAGGGACTTCAGCGCTCGCTGGAAGGGATGGCGGAGCTTCTCAGAATGGCAAAAGAGAACGGAGAAGCTCGCGCCGATCTGGACGTAGATGCGACCGCGTTTGCCGCGATGGGGCTCATTTATGGCATCACCGATCTCTGGATGTTGATGCCGGATCAGATGCCGCTTCAAACAAAGGCAGAGGAGATAGTTGATGGCTTTATTCGAGGAATCAGCCGCTAAGCTATCTCCTCTTTTTTTTGAGTAATTTACATACATGCTGAATGTATGTAAGGAAAGGAGCAGGTTATTGGTATGCATGATGTCATCGAGGTTGAGAACCTGAGCAAAAGCTTTCAAAGTCGGGGCAAGCAGGTTGAGGCGCTTCGTGGCCTGCATATGCGGGTGAAGGAAGGCGAGATTTTCGGCTTGCTTGGCCCGAACGGTGCGGGCAAAACCACTACGCTTCGCATCCTGACAACTTTGCTCTCACCGGATGAAGGCCGAATTCTGGTTGCTGGCTTCAATGTGGTTCGCGAGTCGCATCGAGTGCGTGCAGCGATTGGCTTTATTAGCCAGAAAGGTGGCACTGATAGCCTGTCGAGCGGTCGAGAAAATCTGTTGTTGCAGGCGCGGCTTTATGGGTTGTCCTATGGCGCGGCCCGGAAACGCGTGGCTGAGTTGATTGACACGCTTGATCTGGCCCCTTTTATCGATCGTCTGGCAATCACTTATTCAGGCGGGCAGCGGCGCAAGCTTGATCTGGCGCTCGGGCTGGTCCATAAACCCGGGTTGCTGTTTCTGGATGAGCCCACGCCGGGACTGGACCCACAGAGTCGTGCGGCTCTCTGGGAAGAGGTGCGCAGCCTGCACGCCGCAGGAACAACAATCGTGCTAACCACCCATTATCTTGACGAAGCGGATCATCTTTGCAGTCGCCTGGCGATTGTGAATGCCGGAGTGGTGGTCGCTGAAGGCTCTCCTGCACAGCTCAAACAGCAGATTGTCGGCGATGTCGTCACACTCGGACTTAGCAGCGCCGCGCGGCAGGCGGAACACCTGCTGCGGCCTCATGTACGTGAGCTACGGCTGATTTCTGAGGCAGAAGCTGAGAAGTTACAGGTCTATGTCGAAAATGGAGAAGAGCGGCTGCCTGCTCTGCTTCAACTGCTGAATAGTGCCGGAATCGCCGTGCATACCATTTCGCTGTCACGTCCTTCGCTGGATGATGTGTTTTTACGGCAGACCGGATTTTCTTTCAAAGATGCTGAGAAACAGACACCTCTGTGGGAGGGAAACCATGAAGCTATTCTATGAAACGCGCCTGCTCTTTGTCAGGAATGTGCGCCTCTCTTTCCGAAATCCTGCCTGGATTCTCTTCGGGCTCTTTCAACCTGCCTGTTACCTGTTGTTCTTTGCGCCTCTGTTAGACCCGATCAGCCGGATCGCAGGATTTCCTGCGGGAGGCGGCATGTTGGCCTTTACGCCCGGCTGTATGGTGTTGATGGGGATTTTCGGTCCGCTCTATAGTGGCTTTGGTCTGCTCCAGGAATGGCGTTCCGGCTTTCTTGAGCGCCTGCATGTGGCTCCTATCAGCCGTTGGGCGTTTCCTTTGAGTAAAATAGGGTATGATGTTCTTGTGCTGCTAGTACAGGTTATACTGATTGTGCTGCTGGCCTGTCTGATGGGGCTGCGTCCGGACATTCGCGGCGTACTACTCTCGTTGCTCCTGATTGCGCTGATGGGAGCTTTTCTCTCCGCCTGCTCTTATGCACTGGCCCTCTGGTTGCAGAGTGAGGATGCGCTGTCTTCTTTCCTCAGCACGCTCAGTATCCCGTTAATGCTGCTGTCGGGGATTATGTTGCCATTGTCGTTAGCCCCTGTCCTCTTACGGCTCATTGCCAGAGTGAACCCTTTTTCCTACGCGGTGACTGCCACACGAGCGCTGTTTCAGGGAAACTTTCTCAGCGGTGAGATCCCGCTGAGCTTCGGCCTGATGTTTGTCCTCACGCTGCTGGCACTGTTCTGGGCCGTGCGCTCATTCAAGCCTGCTCTTTGATGTTGCGGGGAGGGATCAAACATCCCTCCCTTACTTGCTTTGTCGCCAGTAGATCCCGTTCTCACGCTGCATCAACCCAAAATCGACCAGACAGCGGCGCAGATAAGCAAAGTCTGGATGGTAGAGTTTAAGCCGCTCATTGACCTCACGTTCCGCATAACGAATATTGGGCTCGAAGCGCTCAGCAAGCCATCTCAGAACAACCTTCAGCTTTTTAAAGCTGGCTGGTATTTCTTTCAGGTGGTGTCCATCAAAGAAGTTCCGCAGGATAACGCGTTCCCATTCCTCGCAGGCAAAGTCAGCGAATGCATCCGGACCTGAGGGCGCTTGGAAAGTTGCTTTCAACGTATTGAGTGTTTCTGTATTGAGTACATAGGTGGAATCCTGTGTTCGCGTCAGACCGCTAGCAGAGAGCCGCGCAAGGTGGTGAGCGATGACGTTTTCTTTCATCTGAAGCTGCTCGGCCAGTTCAGACAATGTGTGAGGCCTGATCGCCAGAAGGCCGAGGATTTTGAGCCGCTCTACATCGGTCAGTGTTTTCACAAGCAGTTCGGTAGATGGCATTGCGCCCTCCTTTTCTTGTTAGATAACTATCTAATTAGAAGTATATCTAAGAAAAAGAAAAAGTCAAGGCCATGCCTTTGGCGGAGTTCAATGTGAGAGGGAGGAGATACGCTTCCTGTGGCAGAAGCGCATCTCTGACAGAGCCGGGTTATTCCACGAGTTCAGCCTGTGCTTCCTCGTTCTTGATGGGAATCACACGGACACGAGCGACACGGCGTTGATCCATCTCCTCAACGCGCAGAACATAATGGTCAACCGTTACCTCGTCATTGATCCGAGGAATACGATCGATCTGCTCAAACACATAGCCGCCGATCGTGTGTACATGGGTATGCTCAATCGTGACGCCAAAGCGCTCCTCAAAGCCAGCGAGAGACATCAAGCCATCAATCGTGCTGGTGCCGTCTGGATGCATTTCTACTTCAGAGCGTACGCCCGCTTCCCGTGTATCGAACTCGTCCTGGACCTCACCGACCAATTCTTCAACGATATCTTCCAGCGTGACGATGCCTGCCGTTGAGCCATACTCATCAATAACCACTGCCATATGAGTGCGGCTGGTGCGCATCCGGGCAAGCAGAGTCTCAAGCGTAATGGTTTCGGGAACGGCCAGAATTGGGCGCTGTAGGCGTTGAATATCAAAGGTAGCGGATTCCGGGTGGGTATCAAGATAGGTCAGCACGTCCTTGATATGCACCAGTCCAACGATGGTATCCAGATTCCCCTGATAGACAGGATAGCGCGTGTAGCGTTCCTCAGAGATAATCTGCTTGAGCTGATCTAGTGTGACAGTGGTTGGCACGCCGACAACCTCAATGCGCGGGATCATCACATCATGGACAGTCTTATCGCTGAAATCGAAGACGTGGCGTAAAAGCTCTTCTTCCTGTGAGTTCAGGATACCGGCCTTACGGCTCTGGGTGACCAACATTTCCAGCTCTTCGACTGTATGAACAGAGGCGCTCTCGCTGGTTACTTTGAGACCTATCAATTTAACGGCCAGATTGCCGATTCCATTCATCAGCAGAATGAAAGGGTGGAAAATCTTCGCGAAGAGCTCCAGAGGTCGAGTGACAAAAAGTGATGTCCCTTCTGTGGCCTGAAGCGCGATTGACTTTGGCACAAGTTCACCAAAAACGATATGCATGGTGGTGATCAGAATAAAGCTGATCGCGACGGCAATACTGTGTGAGATTCCTTCTGCGAGCCCCTTCCCGAGCCAGGCGAACGGGGGCTCGATCAGGTGGGCGAGGGAGGGTTCACCAATCCAGCCGAGGGCCAGACTGGCAATAGTGATCCCTAACTGGGTTGCAGCAATATAGCTATCGAGATGATGAATCTGTCGCTGAAGGGTTTGTGCGGCTCGATTCCCTTCAACAACCAGTTGTTCTACCCGAGTAGAGCGAATTTTGACCAGGGCAAATTCTGCGGAGACAAAGAAACCATTTGCTGCTATGAGTACAATAACAGCCAGGATTCCGAATAATGAAGTGATGTCCATCGTTTGTTGTTCGTTTGCTCCTTTCGTGGTTCAGAGACCACTTCCAGCAATAGATGTGTGAATAGGGAAGGGATGTCTCTTCCCGATGACGTCTTGAGCAGTGAGTGCCATATCAGAAAATAGCCGGGGATGCATGCGGCCCCCTTTTCAGGACTTGAACGTACAGAATGGCCTGCCGTAAAATGTATTATGTAAAATAAGGCTGTATAGCTGCTGAGTGAACGCATGCCATAAGTTCCTGAAAGCATTTCTCGAGTATAGGCCCTGCTCCCTGATATATACGAGTATAGCAGAGATATGGTTTGATTATCAGTGTAGCTCCTTTTCTTTTTCACGTCACGCATAGAGTTTTTGCTGACATTTTCCCTCCTGCTGGCGTATTATGTTGTAAGGGTTCTGGCAACAGGGTGACGTTGCCCCCTGCTACTTTGGAAAGAAAGAGAGGCCAGAAGCACGATGGATCGGGGGAACAGACGCCCGTACAGACGTCGGTACCGTGAGGAACCGGAGCGTTACAAGCGTGCCTTCGACTATGATAAGTACGCGGAGGATGAGGAAGAGTATGACCATGCACCGCGCCGTCGCCCGCGTTCCAGGCCAACCGGCCCGGTAACCGCGCCGCGCCACTCCACACGATCACGCCGCCCGATCCAAAGAAGACGTGGTAGCGCCTGGCCTTCCCTGTTGCTTGGCTGCTTCTTTGGTATTTTGCTTGCGGTTGGTGGGGGTGCGCTGGGTCTCTTCTATCTTTTCCGCATGTCGCAGGGACAGGGACTGAATATCGGGCCATTGCCGCTTGGGCCGAAACCGTTTACGCAGGAAAAAACGGTTGAAGCTCCTCTTACTGCTGTCACGGCATTGCAAATTTGCAATATGCTCGGCAATGTTTCTGTGGAAGTTGACGCGCAGACGAAGAAACCGGTGATCGCCACAACAAAGCATGTGCAGGCAACAGATGAGAAGGAAGCCCAAAAGAAATTCAATGATATCAAAATCGAGGTCTTGCCGCCCGATCAGGAGAGCAAACAGCTTACCTGTAGCAAGCAGTTGAAGGATCTCGGGCAGCAGCCTGATCCGAACAGTACCTTGACGGTGAATACCATTATTCCCAATAGCCACGAGTTACTGCGCACGACCAATGATTCTGTTGATATCACGATCAAGCTCCCCACCACGCAGCCCGGCAATAGCAATGCTCTACCGCTGCAACTAAATCTGGAAGCGCCCGCAGGAAATATTCATATCGTTGGCGTTCTGGGGTTGATGCGCGTGCACGGAAGTGCTGGCAATATTTCAATAGAGCGCTCGGTGCTGGGGAATGGCTCAAAGATTGATACTGGACAGGGAAATGTTACCTTTAGCGGGCTGCTTGAAATGCCGTTTAACGAGCAGCAGAAAGAGAAATATCACTATTATATTACGGCGGAAAAGGGAGATGTAACTGTTTCTTTACCTGAGAGCATGAAAAACATCACGCTGGATTCTAATGTTAATGTCGGGACAATTCAAAGCGATTTCCCGTTGCGCTCGCTGACTCGTGAGGATGAGGGTGCGCATTACTATGGCCCGTTGAATGAGGCTGCGGGTGCTCCAGTTCCTGTCATATTGACGCTGAATGCCAGCACAGGTAAAGTAGAGATCCGAAAGGCAACGGAACCAGTAGGCCAGGTAATTCGCTCAGGATTCTATTTTGTGCCGGGATGAATAATGCACACTTTTTTCGTGAGCCAGATTACAGACAGGGATTGGTTTTCCTGGTAAATTTCTACCTGTGTTTATCCGCCGAAAAGAAAGGAGATACCGCACAGTCTATGCAGGAATGTCCTGTGCGGTAAGTGTATCAGGGTATGAATGGACAGCAAGCCCACGGCACGCTGCAAATTCTCTCCGGGTCACAGGCCGGGCAACAGGTGCCGCTCGTTGCTCCGGTGATGAACATCGGGCGAGACCCGGCGAATCAGGTAGTTTTGCCTGATGCGTCTGTTTCGCGCTTGCATGCGCAGCTATTACTCATGAACAATGGAATGTGGAGTATCAAGAAGCTGGCTCCACAGAACGTCTTGACCGTAAATCAGAGGCCGGTTGAGCAGGCCCCACTGAAGCATAATGATGTGATTGTCCTGGGGAATGTGACGATGACATTCTTACAGGTGCCTAACGCTGTGGCGGCTGGCGCGCCCTCGTTCCCGCCGCAACAACAGTACGGGGCTCCGGACTTTACTGCGACCCGAACTATAGGAGCCGGTGAGATGCCGGGGCGGCCATCGAATGCAGGAGGCCAGAGCGCTGGTGTGCCTTCAATCGAGGTGAGCACCAATATTGACTCTGAGCGGCACAATTATCCGCTGACCCCGGACAAGCAGGTATTTAATATCGGGCGCGCGCCTTCCAATGAGATTGTAATTGAGAAGCCAACCGTCTCGGCATTTCATGCGCAGATTTTGCGAGAGGGCAATCAGCTTGTCTTTGTGCATCCGCATCCTGGGAAAGGCAGCACCACAAACGGCATTGTCTATAATGGGCGCCAGATTCGGGGAACCGAACAATTTCGCAAGGTTCTGGAACGTGGCGATATCTTCCGTATCAGTGATGGGAACGGCACCTTTGTTACATTGGCTTACAATGATGGAACCGGTGCTGTACAGGAGGTAGTCCCCGAGGTTCGCCCGATCCCGCTTGGGGCTCCAGTGATCACGCTTGGTCGTGCGCCGGACAATCATGTTGTGCTGAAGCATGTGCAGGTTTCGGCCCATCATGCCCGCCTTGAGCAGGTAGGAGGCGGTTATAGAATCGTTGACCTGCGCAGTAAGAACGGCCTGTATGTCAATGGCATGCGGACCCGCGTTTCTGACCTGCTCAAGCCAGGCGACGAGGTGCGTATTGGTCCATTCAGGTTTATTTACACGGGCGAACAACTCACCCAGCAGGACGAAAGTAATGGCATTCGAATTGACGCGCTGAACCTGAAAAAGACCGGAACCAACAACGTCATCCTGTTGAATGATATCTCCATTGCTATTCCACCGCGCAAATTTGTAGCGCTGGTCGGCGGCTCTGGTGCTGGTAAATCGACGCTGATGGACGCCTTGAACGGTCTGCGTCCCGCGCATCAGGGAGCTGTCTTCTATAACGGACAGGACTACTACCAGAATATGGCAGCCTTCAGCACACAGCTTGGCTATGTGCCGCAGGACGACATTATTCACCGAGAACTCACCGTTGAACACGCGCTGTACTATGCGGCCAAGCTACGCCTGCCCGAAGATGTCAGTGATGAGCAGATTCGCCAGCGTATTGATGAAGTGCTTGACGATGTGGAGATGACCGGGAGGCGCAAGCTCTTGATCAACAAGTTGTCTGGAGGCCAACGCAAGCGTGTCTCGATCGCGCTGGAATTGCTGGCGAACCCGAGCGTCTTTTTTCTGGATGAGCCGACCTCGGGCCTTGATCCCGGTCTGGACCGTAAGATGATGATGTTGTTGCGGCGTCTGGCAGACAAAGGCCATACAATCGTTCTGGTCACGCATGCTACCAACAATATCAATGCATGTGATTATGTCTGTTTTCTCGCTCAAGGTGGACGCCTGGCCTATTTTGGGCCGCCGGATGGTGCAAAGGCCTATTTCGGGAAAAGCGATTTTGCCGAGATCTATACCTCGCTTGAGCCAACCGAGGAGAACCCCAATATTCCGGCAGAGGCGGAGATGCGCTTCAAGCAGTCGCCTGATTATCAGCGTTTTGTGGTTCAGCAGTTGCAGCGTGGGCCGGCAAACCAGATGAATGCAGCCCGCATGCAGCCACAGGCGCTCAAGCGGCCAAAGCGAGGGAATCCGTTCCGGCAGTTTGGTATTCTCTCGATCCGTTATCTGGAATTGCTGCGAAACGATGTCGGAAACCTGCTGATCCTGTTGCTTCAGGCGCCGATTATTGGTTTGATACTCTTCTTTATGGCACAGCCCTACATCTTTAAGGAGACAAGCCTTGTCTCTTGTCCGCACCCGAAAAACATGTTTACACAGCAGGGTGGGATCACAGAAGACTGCGGCGATCTGGAAAGACAGCTCAATTCGCCCCAGGGGAAGTTCTATCTTCAGGAGAAGGGCAAAACCAAGCAGCAGGTTATAGACGAATCGGTGAAGCCGGGCTCAGGAGGCAATGGACAGAAGATCCTCTTCATTATGTCGTTTGCCGCTGTGATGTTCGGGTGTATCAATGGCGCACGTGAGATTGTGAAGGAGGCCCCGATCTATCGGCGTGAGCGTACTGTCAACCTGGGAATCGCGCCCTATATGTTCTCCAAGATCATCGTGCTTGGGGTGCTCTGTCTGTTGCAGAGCCTGATTCTGGTACTCTGTATTCAGCTCAAGACAGGCTTCTATCATAGCGTCTTCTTACCGGCCTTTTTAGAGATCTATATAACAATGGCGCTCACCTCCCTGGCTGGTTTGATGCTTGGTCTGATGATCTCGGCGCTGGTGCCGACCAATGACCGCGCGATGAGTATGGTGCCAATCGTGCTGATTCCGCAGGTGATCTTCGCGGGTGTCATCTTCTCGCTTGATGACCCGAAGATGCTCCAGATTCCGGCGGCATTCTTCCCCTCACGCTGGTCGATGGCGGCGATGGGGACCACCGTGGGTCTGCGCGGTGACTCGCTAGGCGCTGACGACTTCTCCTATGTCAGTATGCTGTACGGGCATGCCACGCAGAGCCAGGCCTTTCAGCACCTCTTGCTGACCTGGGGGGCCCTGGCGCTGATGATTGTGGTGTTTGCGGTGGTGATTGCGTTCTGCCTGAAACTGAAGGATGTGCGGAAGTAGGAGAGAGAAAGGGAACGTTGTGTGCAGGCGTTCCCTTTTTCAGGTGAAACCATCGAAACTGCACTTGTCTATGGCCTATCTTTTAAGAGGAATAAATATACGTATCAATGAGAACAATTCATACCTTCTTATAAAAGAGGTATAACCGATGAAATGGCATGGTACTTATTGGCAAGTTGGTTGTCGTAAAGTACCGTGGTGTGCTATTGTAAAGGTGTTCTCATAAGGACTGTCCAAAAAGAGGGAACGAGAAAGCCTGCATGTTACTGAACAAACATGTTATCGTCGGTATTTGTGGGGGGATTGCATGCTATAAAGCGGTCGATCTGGTCAGCAAGTTACAGCAGGCCGGCGCGCTTGTGGATGTGGTCCTGACCGAAAAAGCGGACGAGTTTGTACGCCCGCTGACCTTTGCAACCGTGAGCCACAGGCCGGTCTATAGTGACCTGTGGGAGCCTTCGGGGGAGGCGGCAGAGAACCATATCAGGCTGGCCGAGGAAGCGGATATACTGGCAATCGTTCCCGCAACGGCCAATACCATCGCAAAGCTTGCCCACGGTATTGTAGATAATATGCTTACCGCCGTAGCATTGGCGACACAAGCTCCCTTACTCCTGGCACCTGCAATGTACAAACATATGTATACGCACCCCGCCACACAGGCGAATCTAGCCCTTTTGCGTGAACGGGGCGCATTTCTTGTTGAGCCGGAGGTTGGGCGGTTGGCATCTGGGGCTATCGGCCCCGGGCGTCTACCGGATACAGAGACCTTGCTTGGAGCTATCAAGCTGGTCCTGGGCAAGAAAGGAGATCTTGCCGGGTGCCGCGTTGTCGTGACGGCAGGTGGTACGCAGGAACCAATTGACCCCGTTCGCTATGTGGGCAACCGCTCATCAGGAAAAATGGGCTATGCTCTGGCGGAGGAGGCACGAGATAGAGGCGCTCACGTCGTTCTTATCAGCGGGCCGGTCTCGTTACCTGTACCTTATGGCGTCGAGCTGCGCAGAGTCGAAACAGCAGCACAGATGCAGGCCGCTGTTTTCAGCGCCGTTACCAATGCCGATGTATTGATCATGAGCGCCGCTGTGGCGGATTTCCGTCCGGCACATCCGGCCTCTCAGAAGATCAAGAAACGGCTCGGTGGAGGTCGTGGGGCCGGGGAAGGGGAGAACACAGGGGAACAGGCAACGGACGGCAGTTTTTCACTACACCTGATAAAAAATCCAGATATTCTGGGTGAACTGGCTCAGATGCAGGATCTACCCCGTCGCTTGGTACGGGTAGGGTTTGCCGCCGAGACTGAAAATGTGGTAGAAAATGCAAAAGACAAGCTGCACCGAAAACAGCTTGATCTGCTGGTTGCCAATGATGTAACCCGCTCTGATAGCGGCTTTGGCACCAATACCAACAAAGTCACTCTTTTTCATGCCAATGGTGTAATGGAGGATCTGCCGGTAATGCCCAAAACAGGCGTTGCGGCGGCGATTTGGGATCGTGTTGTGTCCCTGTTGTCCTGAGTAAGTTGGGAGGGCGTGGCGCTGTGATGGGAGCTTTTGTTTTAGAATTATTGGGTACTCGAAGTACGCAGGAGGAATCCAGAATGGATCGTGCTGCTAGCGCTGGGTTTGAAAATATCGCACAGATGCTGCTTGAGCAGAAAAAGTTAATGGATGCGTTAGAGGCAGAAAACCGCGAGTTACGACGCCAGCTCGCCGATCTACGGCGTGGTGTTGGTATTGCAGTTGTGATTGATGGCAAGACTATTCAGTTGGCAACCGAGCCGGCTTCTTCTTCTTCGTCCAATTCGCAGGCGTTGCAGAGCTTGCAGACGCTACAGAATACACCGCAGTCCTCGCCAGCCAATGGCGGACAGAATAACTATGCACAGAATCGCCCCTCAAATGGGCAGAATACGGTGAATCTGAACGGCGAAAAACGCGAGAATAATAACTCCGCTCGGAGCCCGCTGGCCGATAGCTTTGTACTCTAACTCTTTTTCAATCTAAAAAGACAATAGAAGAAACAGTCTGTATTTGCGCGGACTACTCCAGTACAGTATTGTTCTGAGGAATGAAGGCCGTGAAGACGTTCATGTTTGTGGAGCATGGGGCGACAACGCTGACAGTACTCCCGGAAAAGCAGGCGGCCTGCATGCCTCTGCTTATCCTCATGAACGTTTTGCGACAGTCCTCAACGGCTGTTGTGGATTGAAACGAAACAGATTACAGAAAAAGTGCACAAGAGAGATGTGGGTCTCTGTCTTTCTAGAAAAGAACAGGGCTGCACATCTCTCTTTTTTGGACTGGTTGGCATAAAAAAAGCCCTGCAAAGTGGGTGCAGGGCAGAAGGCGAGTCTTCCAGGGTGCACTAACCTCCGGCATGGGGATGATTCTTTTCCTTATTGATACGTAGAATTTTGAGCATGTACTGCTCCGAATTCAGGTAGTAGGGGTTGCGCTTAATGTACTTTCCGACAACAGAGATAGGATGCAGCTTGAGCATCTCAACAACCAGATTGGGCAGTAACTTGCTGTGGTCGTAGTGCATCAGTGCAATAATGGGCGCGTTCTGAAACGTAAATACGGCATCAGAGGCGGCCTCGTATTTGAGAATTTGTTCCGGAGTAGCGATATCTTTTGAAAGCCAGGTCATATCAATCGAGATGCGCACGGCCTTCCAGCCCTCGCGAAGCGCCTGCGCGATAAAAGTCTGATGTGTAGATAGCAAATAGTATGGGTCAAAGCGTTTTCCACCTGCTAAAAAGGGCTCACGTTCCTCATAGAGGACAAGCTGACCGGTATCAAGGAGGGCTTTCACATCAACCTGTAATTTCTGAAGCTCATCACAGAGTTCTTTGACCTGTGCAGGGGCGGCGGCAAAAAGACATTTCTCTGAATTTGCCAGACCGACCCGGAGCAGCCGTGCTGTCACTGCCGGAATCTCTGTTACTTTACTGTAAAGCTGGCAGATATGTGAGCCAGGCGGAATACGCTCTGATTTACCTTCAACACTAAGATCCATTGCCTACCTCCGCTGGGTGCTACTGGCCTTCTCCTGTTCGTGCCTGATCTTTGCACGAACTGCCTGATTGTAGGCCTTGATGCTAGCCCAGGCCGAGAAGCCAAAGAGTATGAAACCGAGGACTATTGCTCCGGCGAGCCAGATAACCGCTCTCTGCAATGATATACCTGCAAAAATAACAACAAGGAATATCATAAGAACAAGAGGAATGGTGAACAATATGGCCCAGGTTGCAATAATACGCTTACTCTGGCCTGGCGTCAGTTCATCATTACCGTTAGCGGGAAACACTAAGCGGCGTGCAAGTGAGAACTTTTGCGGCTGGCTCTCCATAAGGCTTATAGCTGCCTTTCTTTCCATTGATAGTGTAGCCATCGGTGGAGGATCTCTTCTGCCTGATTCAGAATGCGTACTTCATTTTGATAGGTCAGATGGCGGCTGGCTTCATGGAGCGAGAACCATTTGACCTGATCGTATTCCTGATCATGAAGCGAGATATCGCCACCGATAGCCTCAAGTAAAAAATGACGAACCTGTTTATGATAACGGATGTGCTCGCGCACAAATGAATAAGAGATGCTGCCGATATAAGCGATCAGGCGCACCTGTAAACCAGTTTCTTCCTGAACCTCGCGCAACGCGACCTGTTCAATTGTCTCACCAGGCTGTGGAGTGCCTTTCGGCAAGACCCAGATGCCCGCGTGGCTTCGACCAACAAGGACAACCTCTACCCTATCGGCCTCTTTCATCGAGGGGTCAGATGCATGCCCTGCACTTCGAGCTTCTTTTGTCTGCTGTCTGGCAGGTTTGTACCCATGCGCCCGCTTGTGTCTGCTGTGTCCGAAGTGTTGATCTGGAGAGCGCAACGGGACAAGGCGAAAGACCACTCCACCCGCCGAATACGCCCGCATAGTGCGATTTCGCTCCATTTTTTTGCAACTCTCACCCTCTCTAAAACCACCAGAAGCGCGGCGCGAGTACCTTTGCTTGACTCCCCAAAAGGAGAGGATGTGCGAGCGGCAACACGTCATTTCTGTTGAGTCTTCGTGGCGCGTTGCGTTGCCTACACATCTCTATATCGACTATACTATACAACATTTTCTTTCTCCTCTGCCCTGTTATTAGCCATCATGGGCAGAGGAAGAGAAACGTGATTCCACACGCCCATACTATACAAGCAAGCAGGCGAGTTGTAAAGAAATCATTATTTGTATTACCACCAGAACAGGTATACTCTCTGTCCTGGCGAGAAATATGTGCGAGTATAACCAAAGCGTCTGGCAGTGTCAAGCCAACATGCGACGCACTGCCTCTATATTCCGAGTTGGCGTGTCTGGCGCGAGGGTACAGCCGGGAGCCAGCAAGAGATGCTGTGTGCCGGTCTTTTCCAGTATCTCTGCAACGTTCTCCTGTATCTGTTGTGGCGAGGTGCTGGTGCGAAGGAGATCGGTATTCAGGCCTCCCATTACGGCCTTGCCTGAACGACGCATCCCGTCCAGGAGATCGGGGTTCCCTTCTTGCTCAATTGCCCAGTTAATGGCATGCACCGGATAGGCTGCCAGGAGATCGAAGTGCATCTGTGGTCCGCAGTTGTGGAGAATGGTCAATTTGCTGCGGCTCTTAATGGCGTCCAGCAGCTCAAGGTCATACTGTTCGCCAAATTCCCGGTACTGGTCTTCGCTGAGAAGGGGTGCGTTCGCCCACCCATTCGTAGAGTAGAAGATACCGTGTGCGCCCTCTTCCAGACAGGCAATTGCAAAGCTGGTCAGCGTCTCGGTAATCACCCGGAGGGCCGTATGCATGGCGGTGCGATCCTCATGGATGGTGTGCAGGACGTTCTCGACGCTGCCTGCAATGTAGCGTGCAACGCTCAAGGGATTGAAAAGGGTCTCCACAAAATAGGCTTCAAAACCAAGCGAGTGGTTCATCAATTGGAGCGCAAGCAATTGCTCACCAAACGCCCCCTGATCCGGTTCTAGCGGGCGCAGGCGTTTCCAGTCGGAGGCTCTGCTGATAGGAGTGCTTTCCAGAATAGGCGGCGTAGCGCCATTATCTGCCGGGCGATAGCGGGCCTTCCAGCCTTCGGCATGATAGCAAGCGCGTGGCGTCAGTCGAACATAATCCCAATCGTAGCGGCTGTAGCTTTCCAGTGTGGCTTCAACCAGGGCCTGAGCGCTCCATTCGCGCCGATAATCGCGGCTCCACATGCTCACTGGAACTCGATCAACAGGGAGGCCCTGTAATGCCGCTTCAACACGTTGTTTTTTGTCCATGCGTTGTCCTTTCCTGACCTTGAGTTGTGCTTGAAAAAGCGTTCCGTAAGCGTTGGCAGGTACACCTTGCTCCGTTGTGGAGAAGAAACGGCTCCTGGAGAAGGCCACAGTTCGATGTGTATCTACTCATAAGCAAGAAGTTCAGTTATCCAGTTCTTTGAAGCGATAGCCCAGGCCCCGCTCGGTCAGAATATATTTTGGGTGGGCAGGGTCTTCTTCGAGTTTTTGCCGGAGGTAGGTGATATAGAGGCGCAGATAGTGGGCCTCATCCCGATACTCGCGCCCCCAGACCTTTGAGAGCAACGTTTCGTGGGTCAGGAGACGACCGGCGTTGTTCACAAGATGGTAGAGGAGACGGTATTCAGTAGGGCGTAAGATAACCTTTTTGCCGCGCACAATGACCTCTCGGCGCGAGAAGTCGATCTTCAGGTCTTTGTCAACGACAATTTCCGTCTTACGAGCGGGAGGAGCCATCAGTGAGCGGCGCAGCAGAGCACGAATACGCGAGAGGAGTTCTGGTGGGCTGAAGGGCTTGGCGATATAGTCGTCTGCCCCCAGGTCCAGGCCACGGATTTTGTCCTGCTCACTCTGGCGAACCGTCAGCATCACAACCGGGACAGTGGAGACCTCCCGAATGGCTTTGAGTGTCTCGAAGCCATCCATCTCCGGCATCATCACATCAAGCACTACCAGATCGGGGAGATTTTCGCGTAGCTGTTCCAGGGCTTCCAATCCATTGGCTGCTTCGATCACCCGGTATTGCTCTAGCTCTAGATTCATACGCACAAAATCGCGGATACGCGGCTCATCGTCCACGATCAGGATAGTCATATCACGTTGGTCGAAAGCTTCCATCTCCATTTAAAACACCACCATTGGTAAATGAGCTTGCTCTTCACGTGGCAAACTGAATGAGAACGTTGAACCCTGGCGAAGCGCGCTATCTACCCAGATGCGGCCCCCATGCGCCTCGACGATGGCACGACAGATGTAGAGCCCCAGACCTGCACCCGGTGTAGACTGTGCCAGAGGATCTCCTAGACGCCGAAAACGCTGAAAAATCTGTTCCTGGTCACGCAAGGAGATGCCCATCCCGGCATCTCGGACACTGACGATCACATCATTACTTGTTGCACGAGCTGCAATAGTGATTGCAGGCTTATCTGGAGAATATTTTATCGCATTATCCAGCAAATTTTGCAAGACCTCTTCGATTCGATCCCGGTCTGCCATTACGGTTGGCAGATCCGGGGAAATGTCCAGCGCGATATCAAGGTCCGGGTATTTCACCTGCAAGCGCCTGATAACACGGTGGATGAGTGGTTCCAGTTGAAGGGGGGCCACATCCATCTGAAGCCCCTGGGCTTGAATACGTGACGCATACAAGAGATTTCCAACAAGCTTATTCAGGCGATCTGCCTCATCCTCGATTGCATAGAGCCGGGAACGCACGACGTCGGGCTTGAGCCGTGAGCCGGCGCGGGCCAGGGTTGAAGCATACCCCTTGATAATCGCGATGGGGGTTTGCAGTTCATGTGAAATGACCGAAATAAAGGTTGAGCGCTGCTCTTCTTGCTCCCGTTCTCGACTGATATCGTGGACAGTCAGTATACCGCTCACTGGTTCACCTCGCGGCGAGCGGACACAGGAGGCTGTAACCCGAACGTCAACCGATTGCCCATCACGGGTTGTAATAATCATATCACGGTTAACCAGTGGTTGACCGGCAAAGCATTGGAGAATAGGCGAATCCTGAAGTCCCAGTTCATTTCCCTGGCGATCACGCGGACGTAAAACCGTAAAGTAGAACTGCCCGAGCACCTCACTCTCGTGCCAGCCCGTCAGGCGCTCCATTGCCGGGTTAAAGTCGATGATGCGCAGGGCGTTATCAACGGTTAGAAGCCCTTCTGTACTGTGATGAAAGATGGCTGCCAGGCGATCCTGTTCTTTCACCAACGACTGCGCCTGAAGTGCAAAGCGCAGGGAGGCGGCGAGCTGTGCGATAAAGAGGAAGATCGGGCTTCTCTCTCCTGCCTCCGTATCGGTTGTCTGTTCCAGACAGGAACGCTGTCCAACCGGGCGCAGAAAGTGGAGCACACCAATCGGGCCATGCTGGTCAGTGACCGCAAGCGAGCAGCATTCTAGTTCTGCTGGAAGCTCATGTACATCTGCTGGCAGACCCACACGCAACTGTTGCGTAAACTCTGGCTCGGTCATCTCAATAATCAAAGGATGCCGCGAGGTCGGTTGCAGGCTCTCCTGTACGAACGAGAGGAGAGGGGCCAGCGCGCTTTCTTCCAGACGATACAGAACATATTCTGTTCCACTGCGGGGATCGAATGCCTCATTGGAAATGACAAAGACACCGACTTCGCCACAGAGAAGACGGATTGCGCTGCCAATCAGAATGGTCATTTGATCTTGCAGGTTATCAACTGTCTGTATCCAGGACATGTATGGGCTCCGCTCGCAGAAAATTACCGCTGTCAGTGTAGCATACCTCTACACAGAAAGAAAGAGAGGTATCTGCTGCACCTGAACTGTTCAGTGGCAGGGTGAAGGTCCTCTTTGCTTGTGCGACATGACTCGTTTGCAATAAGTAGCTCGGTATGCTAGCAATTCTATCTTTTGACTGCTATTTTAGCACAGAGGGCCGTATGCTACAAGCTATACGGCTTTTCAGGGAAAATGGTAGAAAGGATAGACGCGGCTAAGGCAAGTTGCTATACTTTTGAAGCGATACTGAGGCGAGGAAGTGAGAGAAAAGTGTATGCATATCGATATTTTTACGCTCTTTCCGGGCATGTTTCAAGGCCCATTTACCGAGAGCATCTTAAAGCGGGCACAGGAGCGGGCTCTGTTGAGCATCGCGCTGCATAATATTCGTGACGCAACAACGGATAAGCATCATGTGGTCGATGACTATCCCTATGGCGGCGGGGCTGGTATGGTCATGAAGCCCGAACCGATTTTCCGGGCTATTGAGGCGGTGTATCAGGGCGGGCCGATCATTTATCTGACGCCTCAGGGGCGCGTGTTCAATCAACAGATCGCGCAGGAACTGGCGCAGGAGGAGCGCCTGACATTCTTATGTGGCCACTATGAGGGCGTCGATGAGCGTGTCATTGAGCATCTGGTAACGGATGAGATTTCGATTGGTGACTATGTGTTAACCGGGGGTGAGCTGGCGGCGATGGTGGTGGTTGATGCGGTGGCACGTTTGATTCCAGGTGTTCTGACCGAAGGCTCAGCACAGGAAGAGTCGCATAGCAGCCAGATGCTGGAATATCCCCATTATACCCGCCCCCCCGAATTTCGTGGCTGGCGCGTTCCTGATATTCTTCTTTCGGGCCATCATGAGAACATCGCACGCTGGCGCAAAAAAGAGGCGCTGCGCAGAACCAGACAACGCCGACCGGATCTCTTTGCCCGGCTGGACCTGAGCAGCAAACAGGATCAGAAGTTGCTGAAAGAGCTTGACGCGGAGGAACAGGGCTGAGGAAGCGCCCGCATTGGCGGGCCTTCCCGAACATGCTAGATCACCTTATCATTGGTTCCTGCGAGCTGACGCAGCAACTCAAGCTGGCCTACATGGTAGGTTTCGTGCCAGACCATCTGATGCAGAAGACTGAGCACAGTATCCCCATTGACTTCCTGTGTCAGAAGTTCTGGTGTTGCAGCTTGCAGGCTCTCTTTGAGCAGGGCTTGTGCCCGCTTGAGCTCTGAAAGCAGCTGTTCAAGGGTAGGAAGCTGGGGGTCATAGCGGGTAATCGGTTCAGAATCGCGTGTATAGAGTGTGCGCGTGGTCTCTGGAAGGGCCAGTTGTGTGTTACCCAGAATGAAGAGCATCCTTTCTCGGAAACAGAGAATGTGACCGAGAATCCAGTTCATACAGTTCCCCCTGACGGGAGGCTGGAGAAAACTGTCCTCATTCTTCAGTGTGTCGGTTTGTTGCAGGATGACGCCAGTGTTCCGCTTGATCGTGGGATAGAGAATGCTTCTAGAATCCATATCTATTTTTTTCTCCTTGTTCTTCAGTATATGCCAGTGGTCTAGCCTTTTCAAGGAGAAAAGATGCAGCATTTTGCATTGACTCACGATATATAAAGAGAACGATCAAAGAGACGTGGAGGCAGCAGGGATGCAACAACGACCGGTCGAAGTGCTGCATCGCGCAGAACTGGCACAGTTATATCAAATATATGCCCCGAAACTGCTGGACTACATCAGGCGGTACGGCGCTTCTTTAGAGGACGCAGAAGACATTCTTACTGACGTCTTTGTGGCTGCGATGGAATATACCTCTTTTTCGACATTGACAGTGCAGCAGCAACAGGCATGGCTCTGGCGAGTCGCTCGCAATAAGGCGGTGGATCTGTATCGCCGTTCGCGCCGCTTCTCTCTGCATTCCGATACTTTCGCCGATGAGCGGACCGATGGAGTAAGTCCAGAAACGCTGAGCCTGAAACAGGAGGAACAGGAACTGTTACTTCGACTTATTCAAGAGCTTAGTCCTGAGCAACAGAAAGTGCTTGCGCTGCGTTTTGGCGAAAATTTGCGCTGTGCTCAAATCGCAGAGCGGATAGGCAAGCGCGAAGGCAGCATTCGCTCTACGCTCTCGCGCATGATGAACCTTTTGCGCCGCAATTATCATACCTATGACGGAGGAGGTAGCAGCCGTGGAACCACATGATGAATTCTTCAGCCCTGAATGCATTGATGAGCAGATAGATGAATTGCTGGCACAGGGTGTTGAGCAGCGTGATGGCCGTCTGGTACAGCATCTTCGGCAGCACTATGAGGCCGCGCAGCGACAACAGGTGCTGGATCGAGCCTGGAAACGCGTTCAGCTCGCTCAAGAACAGCGGCTTGCAATGGAGCCTGTTCACCTGAAGCGAAGGCATGAGAAGATCACCCCCCCGGCGCATTCACTGCGTACACTCTGGTTTCGCCTGGCGCTTGTTGCTGTCATTGTGCTGATGCTTGGGAGTCTAACGCTGGTGCTTGGTATGATGACGCGAAACAACGGGAGCGCGAGCCCTGTCACCCCCATTGTGACGCCGACACCAACAGCGATCCCTCCCACGTCTGCATTGCCGACACCAACCATACAGGCCACACCCCAGAGGCCTATACCAACGCCAACGATCAACTCGACACCCACGGTGCCCACACCATTACCAACGATCAACTTAACGCCGCAGATTCCACCGCTGCCCTGAAAAACAAAAAAGGGAGAGCACTCAATGCTCTCCCTTCATTTTTTCTGACGCTAGAGGAAATAAATGTAAATGGGGAATGTCAGCGTATAGAGCATCGCCATCCACAGAAGCCAGTTATTCCTGGTATACCAGGCATGGAAGACCATTGCAATGACAAGCCCCGTCGAGAGACGGCCTGCCGAGACCAGCTCAACATAGGAGAGCCGGGACATAAAGATCACCAGTAAGAGATTGAGCAGCCAGGAAATCCACGTAGCGGTCTTCCAGCGGTTGTGTCTGACCTCAATCAGAATGTAGAGGATGTTGAGCACTGTTGGCACAAACATCAGGATCAACAGCGGGAGGAAGCGGCTATTTCCCTGAAAGACAAAGAGACCTTGAAAAGGGATCGGCTCAAAAGAAGGTGCGTAGCCGAGCCCGGTCGAACCAAAGATAAATTGCAAGCAGAGATACCAGACTGGCAGTGGAACCAGTGAGATCAGTCCGAAGATGAAGGCATTGCGCCACTCGCGATTCAGGACCAGAATCGCAACGTAACCCAGCGGGAAGAGAATCGCAGTTTCGCGACACAGGCACCCCAACCCCATTGCAATTGCCGCAAGCAGTGTCTTTTTGTTGGCAAGCAGCAGAAAGCCCAGGCAGACAAAGAAATAGGCGATGGGCTCAGTCGTGTCAAATACAAAGGCCGTTGTCTGTCCATAGTAGAGCCCGATGGGCAGGCTAAACCAGGGAGAAAGCTGATGCTTGCAGAGCAGACGGGCAACAAACTCGGTCGCGAGCACGATCGAGAAGAAGTTCACCAGCAGAAGCACCCAGGGAATCAAGGCTGTCATACCGCCCAGGCTCAGGAGATAGACCAGCATCGGATAGAGAATACGCTGATAGCGATAGGGGGCATTATCCATTCTCCAGGCGGCGTGGAGCGGGTCCTGAGCGATGTAATAGAAGAACTGACCGTCGTATCCTGCTGTGTGCGTATTGGGGGTATGCGAAACGCGGCCCAGATGCACATAGGAGAGGATCGAAAAGCCATGAAAGCGGGCCATAAAGAGAAAGAACAGGATATAGAGAAGCCCGACAATGACCGATGGGCGAAGCAAGAAATGCTGTTTTTTCCTCTCGCCAGAAAAGAACTGAGAAATAGATGCTGTGAATGCGCTGCTCATAGGTGCTAGCGATAACCCTTTCTTCAAAGACTTTATCCATTAGCTGAAACGAGTGAGGGTCGGGAGAAGTAGCAGAAGTGGGCATGAAGAAGCATCTAATCTGGAGTCGGAACAGTTGACGTTTTCCTCTTGAAGGAGGAAGATAGGGTGAGGGTTGCCAACCCGGTGTGAGGGGAGAAGGGGAGTTTGTGGAGGAGGTCACTCCATTGAAACAAGAGTGGGCGTATAATAGAGCGCAGGAGCGATCAAGTGAGATGGTGCAGTGTTCACAGAAGTAAGGAGTGCCGGGAAAGAAATATGTATAGCAGCTTTTCAACAGATATCCTTCACGTTATAATACGATGGCAGATTCGCGTAGGAGCGAGACATGACTGAAAAACAACGCTTTTTGGTACGGTTCTGGGGGGTGCGAGGGAGCTATCCGACTCCCGGCAAGCACACGCTACGATATGGTGGAAACACGTCCTGTGTTGAGGTGCAGGCGGGCTCACATACCTTGATCCTTGATGCGGGCAGTGGCATTATCCGCCTGGGAGATGAGCTGATGCGGCGGATGAAAGGGCAGGAAACAGTTCACCTCTCGCTGTTTCTCACGCATGCACATGGTGATCATCTGGTAGGGTTCCCCTTTTTTGCTCCTCTTTTTGATATGCGCACCAACATTCACCTTTTTGGACCGCGGTTGGCTGGACGCAGCATCGAGCAAATTCTTGTCCCGCTCATGTCTCCTCCCTACTTCCCGGTAGATGTTCGCCAGCTTCCCTCTCATCGCATATTCCATACCATTTCCGATGATCAGTGTATTGTCTGGGATAGCTGTCAGGCGGAGCCGCGCATGAATGGCAAATGGCATACCCGTACCGGAGCAGTGAAAGAGCAGGATACCGAGCTACGAGTGGTGACCAAATTTACGCGCTCTCACCCCCAGAATGGAGCCGCATTTTATCGGATAGAATATGCCGGGGTACGGGTAGTGTACGCGACCGACGTGGAGTGGTGCAAAGGGTGTGACCCCGATTTTCTTGAGTTTATCGAGGGTGCGGATCTTCTGATTCATGATGCGCAATATACTGAAGCCGATTATCGGGAGCTCAAACATGGGTTCGGACATAGTACAATAGAGATGGCGACGGAAGCTGCCTGTGCGGCCCGGGTGAAAGAACTGATTCTTTTCCATCACGAACCCACCTACGATGACGACCAGTTGGATGCGATGGAAGCGGAGGCCCAGGCGCTTTTTGCCCATACTCGTTCTGCACGAGAAGGAATGGAGATAGACCTGTTAGCATAGAAAAGGACTGTACCGGCCATGATGATAAAGTTGAATGTGATACTGGCCCTGATGCTGATTGGCTCGTTTCTGGTCGCGATAGCCCTGCATGAATGGAGTCACGCGGTGGTGGCCTCGTGGCTTGGTGATCCAACTCCGCGATCGCAAGGGCGCAAAACGCTGCGTATTCCTGCGCACATTGATCCGCTCGGGCTGTTGATGTGTCTGTTCATGGCTTTTCAAACGACGTCGTACGCAGTGGCGCTCTTTGCCGGGCTGCATCCCTTCGCCGGGGTGGCCCTGGGATGGGGGAAACCAGTGCGTACCGATCCCTGGAAATTGCGTGGGGGGGCAGATCGCGGCACGATCATGGTTGCCTGTGCTGGCCCCCTGGCAAATCTGATTATCGGGATAGTGGTTGCGCTTGTCTTACGCCTGTTAACGCCCATCCTGGATGGGGCAGGAGTATTTCAAGGCATCACCGTGGGTAGTATTGTAGTCACGCGTTGCTTGCAACTTCTGGCCGTCTTTGCTACTGTTAACGTTGGGTTGGCGATTTTCAATATTATTCCGCTGCCACCCCTGGATGGCTACAAGGTGCTGTACGGCCTGTTGCCGGTTCAGCAGGCGAAACGCTATGCGAATTGGGCCGAACGTTATGGCATGTATACTGTTCTGGCAATCTTCTTTCTTGTCCCCTTCTTTTTCGGCCTGATCGGGTTGGGGGCGTTCGCCTGGCTGGACAAGTATATTGTACTGGGTGCGTGGGCCATCCTGTCACTGATATCTGGTATTGATGTTTCGGCTCTCTATCTTTATTAGGTAGCTGGATGGTTCTATGTTTCTGGAAAAAATACTGTATCGTTTGGGACAGGTGAAACAACAACTGGGATTTGTGAAACCTCTGACCAACGAAGAATATGCGGAGGTAGCGCGTCTGTTACCTCCCGCCGCTCAACGCCTCTTTTTAACGATGTCAAGCGCCGACCAGCGGCATAGCCTGCGGGTCTATCATGGTCTGCAAGCCCGCGGGTGCCAGGATCTGGATATGCTGGCTGCTGCGTTGCTCCATGACGTGGGCAAAGCCGAAGGACGGGTTCCATTCTGGACACGCCCTGTGATTGTGCTCGGTAAGCTCTTCGCGCCCGGACTCCTGCGCAAGGTCGCGATCCATCCTGCTGAGTTTGAAAGGCAGCAGGCGCCGGGCTGGCAACGCTCTTTAAGCTATGCCTGGTGGCATGCCGATGTAGGCGCTGAACTGGCCGCTCGGGCTGGACTCTCGGCGCGTTCCGTGCTCTACATTCGGACTCACCATCAGGATCATGGTCCAGCCCATGAACTGCATCTGGTTGATGAGGTATCCTGATCATGGCCGATCAGATCGGGGAAGAGGTGCAGGAGCTTCAAGAGGCTCAATCGGCACGTGAGCAGGCGCGGTATGTGGTCCATCTGCCGATTTTTGAGGGGCCACTTGACCTGCTGCTTCACCTGATCGAGAAACGCCAGATGGAAATCACCACTATTTCGCTGGTCGCCGTCACTGATCAGTATATGGAATACCTCGCTCGCTGGGAAGAAGAGAAACTTCCCCTGGCGAATATGGCGGCCTTTGTGTCAATCGCTGCTCGGCTCCTGTTTATCAAATCACAAAGCCTCTTGCCGCAAACTCCACGTGAAGCGGAACATGCAGAAACGAGTGAAGCGGCTGCAATGGCCGAAGAGTTGCAACAACATCTGCTTGAATACAAGGTGGTGAAAGATATTGCACAGCTCTTGAAGCAGCGCGAAGATGAGGGATTGCAGACCTATGCTCGTTCTGGCTTACTTGCGGGCATCGAGGCACAGCTTGCCTGGACGCCGCCCACATTGACCGGACTGGAAGTGCAAGCTCTGGCTCGCGCCTTTCAGCGCATCTTAGAGCTGCAAGCACGGGATGAGGCGCAGGGAGATCAGCTTCTCCCTGTGGCGCGCGTCCGGGTAAGCGAGCGGATCGCGGTGATTACAGAGTATTTGCGTGAGCGTGAGCCCGTTTCGCTGGCCGAGGTGCTGGCGGGGGAACAGTCGCGTTTTGTGATTGTAGTGACGTTTATTGCGGTGCTGGAAATGTGGAAGTGGCAGCGTGTCGAGGTCACGCAAGAAGAGCTTCTGGGCCCGATTCTCCTGTCGCGCGGGGCCCGTTGGAATGCACAGGAACAGGACCAGATCGAAGATTGAGCCTGCTCCTGGTTTAGGAAGAAAGTCACTCCCGCTTGAGATTTCCGGTACCGTGTTTCAGTATGTCAGGGAAGGCCATACGACGCGGTGCAGGCTGTGCTGGTCTCACGCAAAAGGTTTGACAGTAAGTGACTCAAAGATTATACTAAGAAGAGACTAAATCGGTAGGAAAACAACCATTTTCAGCGTCTTTTCCTTCATTACACCAGTCAGCACTCTGTGGCTTTTGCATGACTGTTTTGTACAACCGCATGCCCTTTATCTGAAGCAAAGAGCGGAAGAGGACACATCACCAGCCAGGTGATGTCTTGCTTCTGTTTCTCTAAAAGCGAATGTATAGAAATAGATTGTTTTGTGAAACGATCGAAGCAGGAGAGAGAATAGAGCGATGGACAATACGCAAGAGACGATGAACAATCAGCAGCCGACGGGAAACGACAATCAGCAGTCAGCCGAGCAGACGAATGCAGCCGAGGCCCGCATTGCCGAGCTAGAGGCACAGCTTGAGCAAGCTCGCAAGACGGCTGAGGAAAACTGGAACCGGTTTGTACGCGAACGCGCTGATGTTGATAATATCCGCAAACGCATGGAGCGTGATGTTGCTGGCCGTGTGCTCCACCAGAAGAAGGCGCTCTTTCAGCAGTTGCTCGATGTTATGGACAATGTAGAGCGGGCGCTGCGCTTTCAGGAGACGATGGACAAGCAGCAACTTCAGCAAACCCTACGCATGTTGCACTGGCAGATGAATGAGGTGTTGCGAAAAGAGGGCGTGAATCCGGTGCCCGCCGCTATTGGTGAGAAGTTTAACCCATATATTCACGAGGCTTTCGAGGCGGTTGAGACGAACGATGAGCCGGACAAAATTCTTGAAGTGGTGCGTGCAGGCTATACACTCGGGAGCGAGACCCTGCGACCTGCCAGCGTCAAGGTAAGTAAGGCCATCACAAATAACGAGAATGCCTCTGAGTCGCAGAACAACCAGTAGCGGAGCGAGAACGCTGCTATAGAGCGAGGTCGGGATATGGAGTACAAAGACTATTACAAAATACTCGGAGTGACGCGCGGAGCCAGCACGGATGATATCAAAAAAGCGTTTCGGAAGATGGCGCGGAAGTATCATCCAGATGTGAACCCTGGCGACAGAAAAGCGGAGGAGAAATTCAAAGAGATCAACGAGGCATATGAAGTGCTCTCTGACCCGGCAAAAAGGCGCAAGTATGATACGCTCGGGCCAAACTGGCAGGAACAGTTCGGCGGTTTTGGTGCCGGTCGGAGCGCATATCGTTCGCCTTTTGACTTTGATCCGTCCGGTCCCGGCTTCTCCGACTTCTTTGAGGCGCTTTTCGGTCGCCAGGCTGGCATGAGTGGAGGACGCACCACTGTCCGAAACGATTTTCGGCGGCGGGCGGGTGATAACATAGAGCAGTCCGTTGAGGTCTCGTTACAGGAGGCATATACTGGAGCGTCGCGTACCTTTAGCATCCAATCAACAGAGGTCTGTCCGATCTGTCGAGGCACCGGCATTACCGGAACGCGTGAATGCAGCCGGTGCAGTGGTCAGGGATCGCTGGCACACACCAAGCGGATTCAGGTCAAGATTCCCGCGGGAGTTGATAACGGCTCGAAGATCCGTATCGCGGGCGAGGGCCAGCCGGGATTAGGCGGCGGGCCGCGTGGCGATCTGATCTTTATCGTGAGTATCAAACCAGATCCGAAGTTTGAGCGCAAGGGTGATGATCTCTATACAGATGTAGAGGTTCCACTGGTGAACGCGATGCTTGGCGGTGAGGCACAGGTGATAACACCAGATGGCAGAAAGCTATTGCTGACCATTCCACCTGAGACACAGAATCATAGTACCTTCCGACTGGCAGGCAAGGGTATGCCTCGCTTGCGTGGCGAGGGACATGGCAATCTCTATGCGCGGGTCAGAGTTGTGCTGCCCATGCGGCTGTCAGAGGAAGAGCGTGGGCTGTTCCAGCAGCTAGCTCGAAGCCGAGGTGTTGAGGTGTGAACGTAGGCGCGGCGAAACGAAACAGAGGTTCGTGGCTGCTTGCCCGAACGAAAGGAGTGACCGATGCCAGAGAGAAATGAGGGCGCATGGTATATTATCAGCGTTGCGGCTCAAAAAGCAGAGGTGCACGAACAGACGCTGAGGCATTACGAACGACTGGGCCTCATTTCGCCTGCACGCAAGGGAAGTAGTCCGCATAGTCCTCGTCTCTATTCAGACCGCGATATTGATCGTGTCCTCCATATTCGCAGGCTGATGCGTGATCTCGGGGTGAACCTTGCAGGCGTTGAGGCGATCCTGCATATGAAAGACCGCATGGAGCAGATGCAGGAAGATCTTGAGAAGCAGATAGAGGAACTTCGTGCTCAGCACGATCAAGAAGTGCGCCGTCTCAAGGAAATCATCGAGCGCCTACAGCAGCAGCGCGGCAATGAGTCTTCGTCATCTCCGATTGTGCAGAAGTACGAAGACGAATAAAGCAAGGGATGGTGGTGAGCCTTGCTTTTGAAGCGGGAAAAACAGGGGAGCATGCAGAGTGTGTCCATGATGAGGAAACGCTGCGCGCTCCTCTTTTTTGTCTTACGATAGGGAGAGCAGGTCAGCGGGGAGGGATGACGGCTTCGGGAAGAGGGAGTTTGACGGTAAAGGTGGTTCCCTTCCCGATCTCGCTTTCGGCGGTAATCGTGCCATGATGGGCTTCGACAATCGCGGTCGCGATCGCCAGTCCCAGGCCCGTTCCAGCAATGCGCTGATGCTGGCCCCGATAGAAAGAATCGAAGATATGGGTCAGTTCATCCTCAGGAATGCCCGGGCCATGATCGATAATCTGAATAACCGTATGGTTCTGCTGTTGTTCCAGTGAGAGCAGAATGGTGGCTGCTTTCTCTGTGCAGCCATATTTGACCGCATTATCAAGCAGAACGAGGAAGAGTTGTTTAAGATGCTCTCTGTTCCCTTTAAAACCAAAGCGGGTCTCTGCTGCCGCATGCAGGGAAATGGTACACTTTTTGTCTGTCTGGATGCGAACCTGCTCAATGCTTTCCTGTGCCAGTTCGCGTAGATCAAGGAACTGCACTTTCTGTGTCCCGCGGCCATCGAGCCGGGCCAGCATCAGCAGATCGTTGATCAGATTTGTCATGCGCTCATTTTCATTCTTCATCAGATGGAGGATACGTTGTGCCGTTTCTGGATCATCTTTTGCGCCACGCAGCAGGACCTCCGTAAAGCCGCGAATCGAGGTTAGCGGGGTGCGTAACTGATGGGAGGCATCGGTAAAGAAGCGACGAAAGCGCTCCTCAGCCGCATGCTGAAGCTCTTCGGCATGTTCCAAGCGTGTGACCATTTCATGCAGGCTGCCAGCCAATCGGTCAATCTCATCCTGGGGAGGGCGGCGCAAGGGAAGCCGCTGCCGCTGCTTGAGATCTCCCAGTGCAATTGCCTGAGCAGTATCGGTGATGCGGCTCAAAGGACGCAAGAGCAGAAAGGTGCTGAGCCACGCCAGTACCAGAACGCCCAGAGTGATAATCAGGATAGCCACGACGGTAACGAGCGTGTTTGTTTGTGCCAGTGTATAGACCAGGACAACTGCCAGGAGCAGGAGCAGGCTATAGATGGTCGCGAGCTGCACGCGCAGACTGGAAAAAGGTTGGAGCCAGGCAGGAACGGAAGAATGAGGCCGAACATGCGCTCCCTCGTCCTTCTCTGTGGAAGAAGGTGAAAGCGAGGCAGGCGTGCTCATAGGAACGGAAGGATGAGTTCCGTTGCTATGAGCGGCGCGTAAAGATGGCTGTTCTTTTGTACGTGTGTTGCGTGGTTCAGGCATGTGACCGGAACTCCACCGATGATAAATGAACATGGAACGAATACGAACTACCCTTTTAATACGTAGCCGACGCTACGAACGGTCTGGATCAGTCTTGGTGAACTGGGTGAATCTTCAATCTTTTCACGCAGGTAGCGGACATAGACTTCAATGATATTGGTTTCGCCCAGGAACTCATAGCCCCAGACACGATTGAGAATGGTCTGGCGATCCAGCACCTGACGAGGGTGTGTCATAAAGAGATGAAGCAGGTTGTACTCGGTTGCGGTCAGTTCAATCAGGCGGCCTCCGCGTGTAACCTCACGGGTGGCGGTATTCATCCGGAGATCCTCAAACTGCAAGATCTCGCCGTTTTCCCCTTCGGCTGCACCTCCGCCTTTTGCGCGATTCTGGCGGCGCAAGATGGCTTTGATGCGTTCGAGAAGCTCATCAAAGTCAAATGGCTTGGTCAGGTAATCATCGGCACCGATACGTAACCCTGCGATTTTATCGCGCACATCATCTTTGGCTGTCAACATTAAGATAGGAATGTCTTTAGTCGTTGGATTAGCGCGCAGGCGGCGACAGACCTCCAGGCCATCGATACCGGGAGGCATCATCACATCAAGAATAATAATATCGGGATTAGTACGTAACGCGGCTGAGATTCCCTGCTCCCCATCGGTGGCAGCTTCAACTTGAAAGCCCTCATAACGGAGGCCCAGACGAATGAACTCAATGATGTTCTCTTCATCATCGACCACAAGAACTTTAAGAAGGGGTTTGTTGTCCTGACCTGCCTGCCGGGAAAGACCCTGTTGCATAGATTCCGTTCTCCCTTGGAACTATCGTAGCAGAACCAAACAACGATAGCAGAAATGAAATACGCTGTGTCTGTATGGAAGTGCTTAGAATGTCATTTTCATTATAGATGCATGGTAGAGTGGACGCAAGAAGATTTAAGCAAATACCAATATTCTCATCAGAATCTAATCAATCCGGGCAATTGGGCAAGCATGGAAGAGGGGCAGTAAACCCATTGACACGCGTACGTTACTGAGATATGCTAACATTAGGAAAAAAGTATAGTAAACCTGTCACTTTGCCCTAACGAAAGGTTCCCACCGATGAAATTGACGATGAAGGGAGATTACGGCCTGCGAGCAATGCTTGATATGGCCGCGTACTACGGGCAAGGGCCGATTGAGAGTTCGGATATAGCAAGCAGGCAATATATACCTGAGCAATATCTGGATCAGATACTCATGGTATTGCGCAAAGAGGGCCTGGTGAAGAGTATCAGAGGTCCCAAAGGCGGGCACATGCTGGCAAAACCTCCCGGACAGATCACGATGGCTGAGGTCATGCAAGCGCTAGAGGGCTATGTTCCGCCGATGGAATGTTTGCCAAATCCAGATTTTTGTAAACTCTCTCCTGGTTGTGCCTTGCGCGAAGTGTGGCGAAAAATTGATACCTTGACTCAGGAAATTCTCAACTCAACTACCATTGAAGAACTGGCTGAACGACACCGTGCAGGAAGTACGGAAACAATGTACTATATATGATGAACTGATATCGTGAGTTGACATTCCAAACCTATGCGAGAGCACGATGAGGCCAGATATCAAGAGAAGGGCCTGAACAGATTAAAGGGGATGGTAGAACGTGGCTGACACAGCAGGTGTGGCTGAAACCAGAAAATTGATCGCCATCGTAGAGGATGATCCACGGCTGGCCGACATGTTCAGTGACGTGCTCGGCTGTTTTGGAAATTGGCGTTTGCATATCTTTGCGGATGGACAGGCGGCCAAAGATCAGCTCCCGGATCTAGGCGCGAACCTCATTTTGCTGGATGTTGGCCTACCAAACCTGGACGGAGTATCGTTGTATAAGATATTACGCGGACACAGCAAGACCAGGCATACACCGATTATCGTGATTACGGGAAGCCACGATTGGGAGCTGCATCGTATGGGGCTGCAATCAGGGCTTTTCTTGCGTAAACCTTTTAATATGCACGAACTCATTAATACGATCAGAGCCTTGCTGCCCGAAGAGAAGAAAGGGTAGCTCTATTATGACCTCCTGGGCAAAAAATGCCACCGAGCTTATCGGTCGAACTCCCCTGATTGAGTTGCAGCGTTTCTCTGCTGCTGCGGGTGGCACCCCCGCAACGCTTCTTGCCAAGCTGGAAATGTATAGTCCCGGCGGGAGCTCAAAAGACCGCGTTGCCTATAGTATGATTCGCGAAGCTGAAGAACAGGGGAAGTTGCGTCCCGGCAGCACGATTGTCGAGCCAACAAGCGGCAATATGGGCATTTCGCTGGCCTGGATCGCAGCGGCGCGTGGCTATCGCTGTATTCTGACCATGCCCGATACGATACCACTTGAACGGCGAATGCTGCTTCAACGCTTTAACGCACAGATTATGCTGACCCCGGCCAATCAAGGAATGCGCGGCGCGATCAATAAAGTAATCGAGCTGCGTACCTCCTTACCCAATGTGTGGTATCCCCAACAATTCTATAATCAGGCGAATCCTCGCGCTCATCGCGAGACGACCGCTGTGGAGATCTGGGAGGATACCGGCGGACGGGTTGATATGATCGTGATTGGTGTGGGCACCGGCGGTACCCTGACCGGCCTTGCTGAGGGACTACGTGAGCGCAATCCCGGACTGGAGGTTGTGGCGGTTGAGCCCGCCTCGTGTGCTGTTCTTTCTGGTGGGCGGCCCGGTCCAAATCGCATTGAGGGCCTGGGCGCTGGCTTTATTCCCGATACCCTGCGGCTTGACCTGATCGATCGGGTAACCAAAGTCACGGATCAGGATGCGGTCAGTACGGCTATTGCAATCATGAAAGAAGAGGGGCTCTCGGTTGGTCTGAGCAGTGGCGCAGTTGCCTGGGCTGCGTTACAAGAAGCGAAAAAAGAAGAGAATAAGGATAAGGTGATTGTGACCGTCTTTCCCAGTGGAGCCGAGCGTTATTTGCAGACAGTGCTTTTTGAGGATCTGCGTCATAAGTTGCGGCAGCAGGGGGGCACGAAACGCTAGGAATTGAGCATCGCTTCCTTTGTTGCGGCAGAAGAGCGCGGTTTTGCAACCCGAAGAGGTGGAAAATCGTTTTTAAGACAGAGGAGGGAAATGGCGGAAAGAGATCAGTACAATAAAGATTCTCTTTCACCCTATTCCTCGTTGTGGCTTGACAGATCAGGATGAAGTCATATACTGCTTCTGTTGTTATGAGGGGAAGACATGGAACAACCTGCGAATGCATTGCATACCTTTCGTCTGGGAAAGACGGCGTACAGGCGCACAACCTTGCTCAGCCTCCTGATGATGGTGGGCTTGCTGCTCTGCGCTGTGCTGGCTGTGTGTGGCTGTGTATGGCTCTGGGGAAAGTATGACCACCATTTCACTCTGTATTTGAAATGGCAGGATGCCCTGATCGGGCTGTTAGGCGCAATCTCCTTTATCGGATTCGGCGGCTGTATTTTGATTGCCCGCTTTCTCTTCGCGCTGCATAACGGGTATCGGAAGAGTGTCTTTACGCTATATGAGCATACTCTTGAGGCGCGGGACCTCTCACCTCAAAACCTGCTCAGTATCTTCTGGAGTCTGAACGCAGCTTTCTGGTGCTCGGTCGCGGCGCTGATCGGTCTCCTGCCTGCGGTGCTGATAGGCTGGACGCTCAAGCTCAGTGACCCGATGTTGCTGGTACTGGCGACAGGAGGCACGATCCTCCTGAGCATTGCCGGGCTGGTGGTTAGCATTGTCTCTGTCGTTTTTATCGTGATTGGGGTGGTTGGGCTGGTATCATTTACGCAGAAGCTCGGGGCGGCGTTGCACTATGAGCTGGATAATCGCGCCGCTTTGCGTATTGATCGCTCGGTCCTGACGATTATCTATCCGGGTAAACAGGAAACCATGATAGATCTACGACTCCTGGACCCCGAGGATCAGTGTCTGTTGCTTGCTCTCTTGCGGGAGCGCTGGCAAAGCGCCAGAAAAGAGTGGAATCCCGACCTCGGCGAGGAAATTGAGCAGGCGCTCCATGAAGCCGAGCGCAAAGCGATCCCTGTGTAGTGGAGTGGGTCGCTGCAATTTTCGTGCCAGAGTCGGTAAAAGTATTGACTTTACAGGGAGAAAATAGTATAATTGGCTCTTGCCAGTGTCAGTATACTATTTATCAGAATGTTCAAGGGAATCCCTAAACTGAAAAAGCGAGAGCAGGCTAGATCTCAATAACAAAACAAAGTGAACACATCACTTCCCCTGTTAAGATACCCTTCAGCGATCTTTCAGGACAAGGGGCGGTGATGTGGATTTGTTGCTGTTTATTGTCCCACGCGTGTATTTGTTGTTTTTTCCTGAATGTATGAGGCTTTGTGTATGGTTGAGTGCAATGAGCGCGTCATGCTCACAACATGGGTCTGGAAGGGGGCTGCCTCTTCCCCGATATGTACCGCACTCGACACGCGCCCCGTCAAAAGCTCAACAAGACGTTTTCTGGTAGACGCGTTGCCACCGAGGCGTTCTGCTCAGGTGACGTGAAAGGAGAGGGGTTCAAAGTAACCGTTACATATGGGAGGGAAACGCGGTTACTTTTTCTTGGCATCTATTCGTACAGCACAGGCGTCATCTTAAAAACACTGCACGCAGACAGGTTCTTCCTGTTTTCCGTTTTTCCCGTTCACTTCTGAGGGGCGGCTATGCATGCCTCTCATAATCCTCTATGGGCGACTAGGTGAGAGGAGTATATCATAATGGCGATAAGTACCAGGGCCGTTGCGCTCCCCGAACGTGTATCATTTGCACGGATTCCGGATATACGGTCCATGCCTGGTCTGATCCAGATTCAGCTAGACTCCTTTGAGTGGTTCAAGCAAGAAGGGCTACGCGAACTCTTTGACGAAATATCTCCAATAGAAGACTTTACTGGCAAGAACCTGAGTCTTGAATTTATTGTACCACCAGAACCATTTGGAACGCCAAAATATACCGAGGATGAGTGTCGGGAACGTGACGCGACTTTTGCTGCGCCTTTAACGGTGACGGCACGCTTGATCAATAAAGGGACGGGAGAAGTTATCGAAAAAGAAGTCTTCATGGGAGACTTCCCGCTGATGACGCGGACTGGCACATTTATTATCAATGGTGTGGAGCGGGTGGTTGTCAGTCAGTTGGTGCGCTCTCCGGGTGTGTACTTTACGGTCGCCGAGGATGCGACAACCGGTAGAAGGTTGTATGCCGCCAAACTGATTCCCACGCGCGGGGCATGGTTAGAGTTTGAAACCGGCAGTAAAAATCAGATCACGGTGAAAATTGATCGCAAGCGCAAGCTTCCGGTAACGACCCTGTTGCGAGCAATCTCTTCTCTGGCAAAAGAACAATGGCATTTGGAGCATGTTGATCTCGCAACAGACCAGGGGATTCTGGACGCGTTTGCCGATGTCGATAATGATGCGACGGTTCGCTACATTCAGGCAACGCTGGATCGTGATCCAGCCAAACGAGAGGCAGATGCGCTGCTGGAGCTCTATAAAAAGCTGCGTCCGGGCGATCCTGCCACGCTGGAAAATGCACGGTCCCTGGTGCGCAACCTCTTCTTTAATGCGCGGCGCTATGACCTGGGGCGGGTGGGCCGCTACAAAATGAATCGCAAGCTTGATCTGGCCGTCCCGCAACACGAGCGCATTTTGACGCTGGACGATATTCTCAATCTGGTGCGCCGGCTGGTGAGCCTGAATAATGGCCAGGGGCGCAAAGATGACATTGACCATCTGGGAAATCGCCGGGTCCGCAGTGTCGGTGAGCTGCTTCAAGCACAATTTCGTGTTGGCATGCTCAGAATGGAGCGCGTGGTTCGGGAACGCATGAGTATTCAAGATCCCGGCCAGGTATCGCCCAACGCGTTGATCAATATCCGTCCGGTAGTTGCGGCCATGAGAGAGTTTTTTGGTGGAAGCCAGCTTTCTCAATTTATGGATCAGGTGAATGCGCTTGCCGAGGTTGCCCATAAGCGGCGGCTTTCCGCGCTTGGTCCTGGTGGACTGTCGCGGGATCGGGCCAGCTTTGATGTACGCGATGTCCATGAATCGCACTACGGGCGTATTTGCCCGATTGAAACCCCGGAAGGTCCGACTATCGGGCTGATCGGGAACCTGGCGACCTATGGGCAGATCAACCCCTATGGGTTCATTGAAACGCCCTACCGCAAGGTCTATCGATGTCTCGCCGCCAATGATGCCCGTTTGATTGGTCATGAGTTGCGCGGCATCTACGGGCGTGAGCGCGAAGACATCGTTTCTCCTGAGGGGGAGACGCTGTTTCAGGCACGACAACCTGTTGTTATAGACAGCGGCCTGTTTCAGCAGCTTGCGACTACTCTCGGAGAGACAATGGTGCGAGTGAAGCCCTTTGTGTCTGACGAGGTGGAGTACCAGACAGCAGATAACGAAGAAAACTTCTACATTGCGCAGGCGAACGCGCAACTGACCGAGAATAACGAGTTTGCCGATGTGCGTGTGCTGGCGCGCTATCAGGGAGATTTCCTTGAGGTTGGATCGGACCTGATTGATTACATGGACGTTTCGCCCCGTCAGATCGTCAGCGTTGCCACTGCTCTTATTCCTTTTCTTGAGCATGACGACGTGAACCGGGCTTTGATGGGCGCGAACATGCAGCGCCAGGCGGTACCACTGCTGCGACCGCAATCCCCTATCTGTGGTACCGGGATCGAGCGTCAGGTGGCTATCGATTCGGGACAGGTAATTGTCTCTGAAACGAGTGGCGAAGTGATCTCTGCAACCGGGCGGCGCATTGAGGTGATTGATGAGCAAGGGAAGGTGCATACCTATAGTTTGCGCAAGTTTCTGCGCTCCAATAATGGCACCTGTATCAATCAGCGCCCGATTGTCAAAAAAGGGGATTATGTTGCGTCCGGGCAAGTGCTTGCCGACAGCACCTCAACCGAACAGGGAGAGCTGGCACTGGGACAGAACATCCTGGTGGCCTTTATGAGCTGGGAGGGCGGCAACTACGAGGACGCCATTCTGATCAGTGAACAGATCGTTCGTGAAGATCTCTTTACGTCTATTCATATAGAGAAATACGAGGTCGAGGCAAGGGAGACCAAGCTTGGACCTGAAGAGATTACGCGGGACATTCCAAACGTTGGTGAGGAGGGTCTGCGCAATCTCGATGAGCGAGGAATTATCTACGTGGGTGCTGAGGTTGGCCCCCAGGATATCCTGGTCGGCAAAATCACGCCCAAAGGCGAAACGGAGCTGACCGCTGAGGAAAAGCTTCTACGCGCCATCTTTGGTGAGAAGGCAAGAGAGGTAAAGGACTCTTCCCTGCGTCTGCCGCATGGTGAACGGGGGAAGGTGATTGATGTCCGGGTCTTCTCGCGCGAGGCGGGAGATGAGCTGTCGCCGGGCGTAAGCCAGCTTGTCCGTGTCAGTATTGCGCAGAAACGCAAAATTGGTGCGGGCGACAAGATGGCCGGGCGCCACGGCAACAAGGGCGTTATCTCGCGTGTTTTGCCGGTAGAAGACATGCCGTTCTTGCCGGACGGAACACCAGTGGATATTATTCTCAATCCGCTTGGTGTGCCGCACCGTATGAATATCGGACAGATCATGGAGACCCATCTAGGATGGGCCGCCAATGAACTAGGGTTCAAGATAGCCACGCCCGTTTTTGACGGCGCAACCGAAGAGGATATCTCTGAAATGTTGCTCCGTGCTGGCCTGCCCGAAAATGGCAAGGTGCAGCTCTTTGACGGGCGGACCGGGGAGCCGTTTGATCATTCGGTAACGGTCGGCTACATCTATATGCTAAAACTAGCTCATCTCGTCGAGGATAAGGTACATGCACGCTCAACTGGCCCCTACAGCCTGATCACACAGCAGCCACTGGGTGGGAAGGCGCAGTTTGGCGGCCAGCGCTTCGGTGAGATGGAAGTCTGGGCTCTGGAAGCCTATGGGGCTGCAAACATCCTGCAAGAGATTCTGACAATCAAGTCTGATGATGTTGTGGGACGAGTGAAGACCTATGAGGCTATTGTCAAGGGTGACCCGATTATGGAGCCCGGCGTGCCCGAATCCTTCAAGGTGTTGGTCAAGGAATTGCAAAGCCTTGGAATCAACGTAGAAGTGCTCAACGAGGACGAGCAGAAGATACATTTTATCGAGGAAACCTCGATTGATGTGATGCCGGAACTAGGTATTAATCTGTCCGGTTTCGAAGGAGATCAATAGTGTAGGGAGGAAGTGCGACGATACATGGTGCGCTCATACCGCTTTTGATATCTCTATGAGGGTGCTGTGTATTTGCCCCTACCCCAGGAGGTAGCATGCTCGAAGTCAACGATTTTAACGCTATCCGTATCAGCCTTGCCAGCCCGGAACAAATTCGTAGCTGGAGCTATGGCGAGGTGACGAAACCGGAGACCATTAACTATCGTACACTCAAACCAGAAAAAGACGGCCTGTTCTGCGAACGCATCTTCGGGCCCACCAAAGACTGGGAGTGTTACTGTGGTAAATATAAGCGGGTGCGCTTTAAGGGCATCGTATGTGACAAGTGCGGTGTTGAGGTAGCTCGCTCAAAAGTACGCCGCGAGCGTATGGGACATATCGAACTGGCTTCGCCCGTCAGTCATATCTGGTACTTTAAGGGCACACCAAGCCGTATTGGTCTCCTGCTGGACCTGTCGCCGCGTAACCTTGAGCGCATTCTGTACTTTGCGCTGTATGTGGTGACGAATGTTGATGAAGAGGCGCGACAGCGTGAACTGATGCGTCTGGATCAGGAACTTCAGGAACTTGATACAGACCTCAATGAGAAGGTTGTTGAGCGGATCAATTCGCTGAAAACACAGCGCGATGATGCTATCCGCGAGAACGCCACTCGCTTGAAGACGGTTGATCGTCAGAGCATCGAAGAGCGCCGCGAGCGCGACCTTGAGGATGCTCGTCGCGAGGAGAGCGAGACGCTGGCCGAGCTCCGCGAGAACATGAACAAGGTGGTTGATTTCGATATCGTGTACACACCAAGCGATACCGTGATCGTCAGGGACGGAGAGGTTGTTTCACCGAAACATATTGAGGTCCTTGAACGCGTTGCCGAAACAAAGCGCAACGCCATCGCCGAACAGGCTCGCCGTGAGCTCGATGCCGCGATCGTCGATAACAAGCGTGAGGCCGATCGCCTGGGCCTGGAATATCAGGGCCAGATCGACACCGCACAGGCTCAGCTTGAGCGCGAGCGTGCCGAGGCAAAAGCTCGCCTGGATGCACTGCGCCGCGATCTGGAGAGCCTGAAGAAGATGGATCTGCTTCAGGAGAATCGCTATCGCGAGCTGAAGGACGCCTTCCCCGATGTGTTCACCGCCGGGATGGGCGCCGAGGCTGTCCGCGAGCTGATCGCCAGCATTGATCTGGATAAACTGGCTGCCGATCTGCGCCATGAGATCAACTCAACGGTTGGTCAGCGCCGCAAGAAGGCAACCAAGCGCCTGAAGGTTGTGGAAGCTTTCCGCAAGTCAAGCACCTCTCCTGAGTGGATGATCCTGACCGTGCTTCCGGTTCTGCCGCCTGAACTGCGCCCGATGGTCCAGCTCGATGGTGGCCGCTTCGCGACCTCAGACCTGAACGATCTGTATCGCCGAGTGATTAACCGCAACAACCGTCTCAAGCGCCTGCTGGAGCTTGGTGCACCGGAGATCATCATTCGCAATGAGAAACGCATGTTGCAGGAAGCCTGTGACGCACTCATTGACAATGGGCGCCGCGGTCGTGCGGTTGCCGGTTCCGGTAATCACAAGCTGAAGAGCCTGTCCGACATGCTCAAGGGTAAGCAGGGCCGCTTCCGTCAGAACCTGCTCGGTAAGCGCGTTGACTACTCTGGTCGCTCGGTTATCGTGGTTGGTCCTGAGCTGAAACTGCATCAGTGCGGTCTGCCAAAGAGAATGGCGCTTGAGCTGTTCAAGCCCTTCGTCATGCGCAAGCTCGTTGAGCAGAATTTTGCCCACAATATCAAGAGTGCCAAGCGCTTTGTTGAGCGGGTCAAGCCCGAGGTCTGGGATGTGCTGGAAGAGGTTATTAAGAACCATCCAGTGCTGTTGAACCGCGCTCCGACGCTGCACCGTCTTGGAATTCAGGCCTTTGAGGCCGTGCTGGTTGAGGGGAGCGCGATCCAGTTGCACCCGCTGGTCTGTTCTGCCTTTAACGCTGACTTTGATGGTGACCAGATGGCGGTACACGTCCCGCTGTCCGAAAAGGCACAGGACGAGGCGCGCCGCTTTATGATGTCAACCCGTAACCTGCTATCACCTGCCCATGGTGAGCCGTCGATTGGCGCCAGCCAGGATATGGTGCTTGGCTGCTTCTACCTGACTCAGGAGCGCCCGAACAAGAAAGGCGAGGGCCGTGTCTTTACCGACACGACAGAAGCGCTGCTGGCCTATCATCATGGCTTTGTTGAGTTGCAGGCTAGAATCAAGGTCCGTCTTGGTGATTATGATATCTACGATGATGCGCCACCAACCCGACCTTCATTCAATGCTTCGGGCGGCAAGCTGGTTGAAACCACCATCGGTCGTATCATCTTCAATGAGGCGTTGCCTGAGCGTCTGCGCTTTAGAAACTACGCCATGAAGAAAGAGAATCTGCGCCAGGTGATCGCGGACTGCTTTAAGATCTATGGTCGTGTCAAGACGACCGAGCTGGCAGACGAGATCAAGCGCCTGGGCTTTAACTACGCCACGAAGGCGGGCGCGACCATCGCGATCAGCGACGTGAAGGTGCCTATCGCCAAGCAGGCGGAGCTAGAGCAGGCAGATGAGAAGATCGCTGAGCTGGAAGAGCAGTATCGCGACGGTCTGATTACGGAAAACGAGAAATATCAGCAGACAGTTGATATCTGGAACGAAGTCACCGAGAACGTCACCAAGATGGTGGAAGGGACGCTTGATCCGTTCGGTTCCATCTACACCATCGCGAAATCTGGCGCGACGAAAGCGAAGTTCCAGCAGATCCGTCAGCTTTCCGGTATGCGCGGTCTGATGACGAACCCGTCCGGTAAGATTATTCCGGTGCCTATCCGTGGTAACTTCCGCGAAGGCCTGAGCGTGTTGGAATACTTCATCAGTAGCCACGGTGCTCGTAAGGGTCTTGCAGATACGGCGCTGCGAACGGCAGAGTCCGGTTACCTCACCCGCCGTCTGATCGACGTGGCACAGGATGTCATCGTCAATGAGGAGGATTGTGGTACCACCGACGGTATTCTGATTACCGAAGAGGACTCGAAGGAAATGGGTCTCGACAATATGCGCAGCCGTCTGATCGGTCGCGTGCTTGCGGAAGAGATCCCCGGACTTGAGCATATCAAAGTCAACGATGAGCTGACTGAAGATCTGGTCGATGAGATTGTAGAGGCTGGTATCCAGCAGGTTCGTGTGCGCTCAGTGCTGACCTGTGCGGCCCGACGGGGTGTCTGTCGCCTCTGCTATGGTCGCGACCTGGCAGCAAACGCACTGGCAAGTATCGGTGCAGCGGTTGGTATTATCGCCGCTCAGTCCATTGGTGAGCCTGGAACGCAGCTGACGATGCGTACATTCCACACTGGTGGTATCGCTGGTGCACAGGGTGACATCACGCTGGGTCTGCCACGCGTTGAAGAGCTGTTCGAGGCACGTGTGCCGAAGGATAAAGCCGAAATCAGCGAAATCGATGGTGTTGTTGAGATCGTCAAGGATGAGGAGAGTGGCCAGCGCACCGTGCGCGTTGTTGCCAGCAACGTCTTCTTTGACGAGTACAAGCTACCGGCAGGCACAGAGGTCATGGTGGCTGACGGAGAGCATGTACAGAAGGATCAGGTCATTGCCCTGATGCCTGCGGAGGGCGGTAACGAGCCTGTGCCTGTTCTGGCGCGTACAGAAGGCGATATCGTCCACAATGCCAGCGAGAATGGTGATGTGCTCTCGATCCGCTTTGAGGAGCGGGACGAGCGCTCGTATGTCATCCCGGCAGCCAAGAGCATCGTTGTCGAGAACGGGCAGAGGATCACCGCTGGAACACCGATCACTTCCGGTCAGAAAGATCCACAGGATGTCTTGCGCATCCAGGGTCGCGAGGCTGTACAGATCTATCTGGTCAAAGAGGTACAGCGTGTGTACCGTAACACCGGTGTCTATAATAACGATAAGCACATCGAAGTGATCGTGCGTCAGATGCTGCGTCGCGTGAAGATTGAGGATCCGGGAGACACCGATATGCTGCCCAATGATCTGGTTGATCGCTTCACGTATGAAGAGACCAATGCCCGCATTCTGGCAGAGGGTGGTGAGCCCGCCACAGCGCAGACTGTGCTGCTTGGTGTGACGAAGGCCTCGCTCAATACTGATAGCTTCCTGGCCGCGGCCTCCTTCCAGGAGACCACCCGTGTGCTGACCGAGGCTGCGATTGAGGCGCAGACCGATCACCTGATTGGCTTGAAGGAGAACGTGATTATTGGTAAACTCATTCCTGCCGGATCTGGCATTGCGCAGCGCCGCAAGGAATTGCAGGCACGTCAGCAAGCGATGGCGCAACTGCTGGAGTCGGTCTCGCCGGTTCCGGCTGGCGTCGGAGGCCTCACCGTTGATAGTCTGCCGAGCAATGCCACAGGCAGTACCCTCGGTCTGACACTTGACAGCGAGGAACAGGAATGATAACATATGCAATCGCGTATAAGTGATGGAAAGTCGCGGATAGCCCTGCTATCCGCGCTTACTCAAGTGAGGACAGGGAGGATGTTCCTTGCCGACAATTAACCAGTTAATCCGAAAGGGCCGCTCCCAGAAAACCAAGAAAGTGAAGGCCCCGGCGCTGCTGTATTCGTACAACGCGCTGAAGAATAAAGTCTCGCGCCTTGAGGGATCGCCGCAGAAGCGTGGCGTGTGCACTCAGGTGCGTACTATGACGCCGAAGAAGCCGAATTCGGCCATGCGTAAGATTGCTCGTGTAAAGCTCTCGAACCAGATGGAAGTAACCGCTTATATTCCTGGCGAGGGTCATAACCTTCAGGAACACTCGGTTGTTCTGATTCGTGGTGGACGCGTGAAGGACTTGCCTAGCGTTCGGTATCACATCATCCGCGGTACGCTGGATAGCGAAGGCGTTTCCAAGCGCCGTCAGGGTCGCTCGAAATATGGCGCGAAACGACCGAAACCCGGACAGGCAGCCGCACCAGCAAAGGGTAAGCGCTAGCACTTTAGGTGCCAGAGACGGCATGATGTATCTTTTGACCTGTTATCTGCGTGCCGTCGATGAGATTATTGGAAGATCTGTGGCATTGTAGAGCAAAGGTGATGCGAGCGAAGCTCGTGCGTCTATTGCACGGTTCTACGATGCATGTCAGGTGACCTCCTGGTTGAGCGCTCGCAGCTCAAATGAGGGAAACGACCGGGAAAGGCACCTGCGGGCAGGCGTCAGAGATTGAGGAAAAAGTGTGCCTTGATCTAGTCGGCGCCTTTTCTGGTGTTAAAAACGCCCGCGAGGAATGGAGTTGGCCATAGGCCACTGTATTCAGCGCGACCGGGTGTACAGTTTCCCCCGGGGCGGGCCGCACCCGTCGAAACGGAAAACAGACTGTTTTCCGAGGCTGTCTCTACTTGATAATGCAATCTTACGAACAATCACACGAAGAAGGCCTGCAAGGCTGGACCTCGTGAGGTAAGGCAATACAGGACCGTACCGATAGGGCAAATCGGAAACGGACAGGGGATCTGCCCCTGTGAAATGCTTCTGGACAGACCGCCTCTCCCCGCCTTCCTGCTAAGGCCATGAGCAAAGCGGACTGGATGAAGGAAGAACCCTCGTCATTTGGGGCGAGGTGCTGTCAGGTGGCTGTGAAGTAAACTACATCCGTAGGCATTCGGAAGTACGCAGAACCAGGAGGGAGCTGCCTCCAAGTGGTTCGTGTGGACACACGATGCGTTAACCAGATGACGCGTACCTTCTGAGTGGTGTGCAAAGAGGAGGCAGGAATTGCCAAGAAGAAGAAGAGCGGTGCGCCGGCCCGATGTGCCGGATGCAAAGTTTAGGAATAAAAACATCACACGCTTCGTAAGCAAGTTGATGTTGGACGGCAAGCGGAGCCTGGCTGAGCGCATCGTTTACCAAGCGCTTGAGACGATTGAGGCCAAGCAGAAGCGGCCGTCGATCGAGGTTTTTGAGCAGGCATTGAAGAATGCCACGCCAAGCATTGAAGTCAAACCCCGCCGTGTGGGTGGTTCGACCTATCAGGTACCTATAGAGGTCCGTAAGGATCGCGGAGTTGCGTTGGCGATACGTTGGCTTATTCGCTCTGCTCGTTCCCGCTCCGGGAAGACAATGGCGGATAAACTTGCCAGTGAGTTGATGGACGCTGCGGCGGGTCAAGGTGCAACTATTAAGAAACGTGAGGAGACCCATAAGATGGCGGAGTCCAACCGGGCTTTCGCTCATTATCGCTGGTAGTATAAAACATGGCTAGAGAATACTCACTCGAAAGAACTCGCAATATTGGTATCATCGCTCACATTGATGCTGGTAAGACGACCACCACGGAGCGCATCCTTTTCTATACCAAGAAGATTCACCGCATCGGTGAAACGCATGAAGGGGCTGCGACGATGGACTACATGGAGCAGGAGCGTGAACGCGGCATTACGATTACGTCTGCCGCCACTACCTGTTTCTGGCAGGACCATCGTATCAATATCATTGATACTCCGGGCCACGTAGACTTCACTGCCGAGGTGGAGCGCTCGCTGCGCGTCCTCGATGGTGGCGTTGTCGTCTTTGACGCTGTCGCTGGTGTTGAGCCTCAGTCCGAGACTGTCTGGCGTCAGGCGAACAAGTACAACGTGCCACGCATCTGCTTTGTCAATAAGATGGACCGTATTGGAGCCGATTTCTGGCGCACCATCGAGATGATCAAAGATCGTCTGGGCGCTGTACCCGTTCCTATTCAGATGCCGATCGGTCAGGAAAGTGACTTCAAGGGCTTTGTTGACCTGATCAATCAGGAAGCGGTTGTCTTTGTTGACGATAAAGGAACTCAGGCTGAACGTAGCGAGGTTCCTGCTGAACTGAGAGAAGAGTTCCAGAAGCATCGTGATGCTCTGATTGAGCGCGTCGCTGAGACAGACGAGGAACTCACCCTCAAATATCTTGAAGGCGAAGAGATTACGGTTGATGAGCTGAAGGCGGCCCTGCGCCGGGCGACTATCTCCAGCGCTCTTGTTCCCGTGCTGTGTGGTAGCTCCCTCAAGAATAAGGGCGTACAGGCAATGCTGGATGCCGTGATCGACTATCTGCCCTCTCCTCTGGATATTGCGAAGCCGACAGGCACCGATCCAAACACGGAAGAGACTGTGACTCGCGAGGTCAGTGACGATGAGGCATTCAGCGCACTGGTCTTCAAGATTGTCTCTGACCCCTTCGTTGGACGTCTGGCATTCATGCGTGTTTACTCTGGTATGTTGAAGAAGGGTTCTCCCGTTCTCAACAGCACCAAAGGCAAGCAAGAGCGTATTGGACGCATTCTGCGGATGCACGCAAACCACCGCGAGGATATTGACGAGATTCGTGCGGGTGACATTTGTGCAGCCGTTGGTTTGCGCGATACCTTCACCGGGGATACGCTCTCTGACATACAGCGTCCGATTGTCCTTGAGTCGATCCAGTTCCCTGATCCAGTGATCGAGATCGCTGTTGAGCCAAAGACCCGCGCCGACCAGGAAAAGATGGGTATTGCACTTGGCAAGCTGGCGGAAGAAGATCCGACCTTCCGTGTTCACACCGATCCTGAGAGCGGTCAGACGATCCTCAAAGGTATGGGTGAGTTGCAGCTAGAAGTGCTGCTCGACCGCCTGGGCCGCGAATTTAAAGTCGAAGCCAATGTGGGTCGTCCGCAGGTAGCCTATCGTGAGTCCATTACTCGCCCCGCACAGGCACAGGGACGCCACGTCCGCCAGTCGGGTGGTAAAGGTCAGTACGGTGATGTCTGGATCAAGGTTGAGCCCAATGAGCGCGGTAAAGGCTTTGAGTTTGTGAACGCCATCGTCGGTGGTGTGGTGCCGAAAGAGTACATTAAGCCCGTTGAAGCGGGTGTCCGTGAGGCTCTGGAAAACGGTATCATTGCTGGCTTCCCGATGGTTGACGTCAAAGCAACGCTCTATGATGGTTCGTATCACGAAGTAGACTCCAGCGAAGCAGCCTTTAAGATTGCCGGTTCGCTGGCAGTACGCGAGGCCGCACGTAAGGCTGGTCCGATCCTGCTTGAGCCCATGATGAAGGTAGAAGTGACTACCTCCGATGAATTCTATGGCGACGTCATTGGCGACCTCAACCGCCGCCGTGGTATCATTCTGGGTATGGAGAATCGGGGCACGATGGCCGTGGTTCGGGCTCATGTTCCTCTGGCCGAAATGTTCGGCTACGTGAACGACCTGCGCTCGATGACCAGTGGTCGTGCGAGCTACGCAATGGAATTCTCTCACTACGATCCTGTTCCGAAGAACATCTCTGATGAGATTATTGCAAAGTCGAATCAGTAGGCGTGGTTTGTAGGGAGCTCTTTTGTACAGCCCTACTCTTGTAGGTACGGATGAACGCAAAGTAGTAAGATTTGGCCTTGAAAGCCTCAAGGTATTGCCTCAACGCGTAGGAAAGCATTATAATCACTGGGGCCTGTGAATTACCTCAGGTTGCACTGTGCCCCGGTGCTTCTTCCTCACTAAGCGTTGTCACCGATCAAACAAACGCAAACGTATTTACCAGAGCGCAGAGCGCAAAGCACACTGCATCTTCGTATCATAGATACATATTGCGCATAGAAATTGGCTCGGTGCCGAAGTCAGGGAACAGGCCTACCGAGCAAGGGCGACCGAACTGATGGTAGCCCGGTCGTACAAAAACGCGCATTCTACGGTAATGTAGAATGGCTAGTAAAAGTAGAAGAGGACTAAAATGGCTAAGCAGAAATTTGAGCGTACAAAGCCCCATGTAAACGTGGGTACGATTGGACACATTGACCACGGCAAGACGACCCTGACGGCAGCAATCACGAAAGTGCTGTCGAATGCTCAGCTTGCCAAATATACGGCCTTTGACCAGATCGATAAGGCCCCCGAAGAGCGAGAGCGCGGTATCACGATCTCGATTGCTCACCTGGAGTATGAGACCGAGAAGCGCCACTACGCGCACGTTGACTGCCCGGGTCACGCGGACTACATCAAGAACATGATCACCGGTGCCGCTCAGATGGACGGTGCCATTCTGGTGGTGAGCGCTCCTGATGGTCCGATGCCTCAGACACGCGAGCACGTGCTGCTGGCTCGTCAGGTGAACGTTCCGGCGATTGTTGTCTTCCTCAACAAGGTTGACATGCTCGAAGATGAAGAGCTGCTGGAACTGGTGGAGCTGGAAG
>NZ_QKUF01000021.1 GCF_003253565.1 Thermosporothrix hazakensis | reverse complement strand
CGTCGAACGCTTCTGGACAGCCTGCCGCTACGCGTCGTCGCACTGCGGCGCCGCGCAAGCAGGCTGGATGAAGGAAGAATCCCCGGCCTTCTGGCCTGGGGAGTGTCAATGCGGGAAGCAGAATTCCAGCGTATTTCTGACTTCGTAGATCTGCTGTGCTCGTCGCGAGAAGTGGCGATCCAGAAGCTGTTGCGCTTGCTTGCGTGTTCGTATTTTGAGTTGCTTTGCCAGGGCGTCAATGTCTGGTAGATCTTTTTGTCTTCCTGCTAGCAGCTTCAGTGCAAGTATGTACTCCTTTGGTGGCACATAGACTTCCAGGCATTTGAACCTTTTCCAGGGGACATACTTCCCGGGAAGGCCAAGCTCGGTGAGGAAATCATCAACCAGATCGTTAAGCCAGGTAACAGGGAGCTGCTGTTTCCTGGCAATGGAAACAACGGACTGCTTAAATATCTGGCGATCCTCAATATGCAGAAAGACAACATCGACATCGTTGGTCGCTTCGCGGTTGCGGATCTGGGTCAGCATGTACGCACCGCCAACGATCATGATTTGAACGCGTGACGTAAGTTGCTGTTTGCATAGCTCTTTGTCGAGTTCCTTGAGCAGCTTTTCAATGTCCTTGCGATTCATCTTTCATCTTCCTTGCTGTTTATATGCGCTGATACTTTGTGCTGTGGCTGGTCTGGAACTATGAGATTTTGCCGTGCTTGAGTAGCACTTCAAGCTGTGCCTGGAGCGCTGCAGTGTCGTAGTGCTTCATGCAGGAAGTACGAAGCGTGTTGACTGTCAGAGTCTCCACGCGCTCCAGGTGGCGCAGGATTTCACGCTGAATGTGCTCAGGATTCGGCTCTTCCAGGAGCAGTGTCGGAGCTGGCGGCTGTTTTTCCCACTGGCTCTGAGGAGTGAGCACGTTTTCAACGGTTCGCTTGTAGTGTTCAGCGGCACGGAGCACCTGCTTGAGAGCCTCAATGTCGGGAACGGGCAAGAGGTCGCGTAGCCCTTGCAAGGGGGTCTGGGTCTGCGGTTGGTCGATTTTCTGTCCCTGACTCATTTCTGCTTCTCTCGTCTTGATGGCGAAGTAGGTTTGAGCTGCTGCAATCTCTTTTTTGCGAGGGTCGCCGTTCATGGCTACCAGATAGCAGGCGTAGCGGCTTAAATGGTAGTCTTTGACTTCCATCTTTGCATCATTTCCTACAGATAAAGCAGAGCAGGGCTTGCTCTGCTTTGAAACCAGCTTCATAGCCTACCATCTATGAAGCTGGTTTTTATTCCGGGCCCGCGGAGGAATCGGCCACTGCATTTCGTGTGCAATTTGCCGGATTTTTCGATAGAATGATTTACTATTTGGAATATCAGGTTGCTCTTGAAGTAAAATTTTATGCAGCGTGGTACGTGAAACGTATCCATATTTCTGCATAAGTTCATTTCCGGTTTTGATAATTAATTGTCGCTCTTCATTAGTAATATGAAGATTTTTTTTCTTTAAATTATCGAGCACCTGACTCTTTTGGCGCTCAATTTCTTCTGCCTTACACTTTATATCATTTTCGTAGAAAAAAAGCCGTTTCTTCTCCTGACCACGCGGTTTAAAGCCGCCGTGTTCTTCGTCTGGGACATAGGATGGAATTTTTCCGTCCAGCGCGAGCTTGCGGACCCATTGTGGCGACATACCGAGTAGGTCCGCAGCGCGCTTTGCTGTAATAATTTGTCCTTTATTCATCTCTTACCTCTTTTCTTTGTTTTCTGTTGCAGCTAAGGCAATTATAGTTGTCCGGCTCTCCCCCGTCAAGCAAAACAAGGTTAACTAGACTTGCTTTTTAGTTTATATTAAACACATAAAAATGTTAAGGGATGCATCATGGAAAAATTACTGACAATTCCAGAAGTTGCACGACGCCTGCGAGTGAATCGAGCCACTATATGGCGTTGGGTGCGAGACAGAATTATTCCCGCGGTAGATTTACCGAAATATGGAAAAAGGAATAATCGTAGGATTTCAGAGAAAACTCTTGAATGTATTCTCAACGGAGGAAATAGTAATGCCAATTAAGATACGTAATACTGCATACTTGACAGTTGCGGAGCGCATTGCGCTCTGTAACCGAGACGGGGGGGGGACACAATGATTTCTCAGGAACGGTATTCTCTGGGAGATCGCTGGTTTTTCTCGGTTTGTATCCAGGTAAAAGATCGCCAATACTATGGAGATGCGGAGATCAAGTTTAAGGGTGGAGCAGCTCCCCTTGAGTGAGCGCAAACCGCGGCTTTAGGGCGGGCGCTGGCCTTTGCTGGCTACGGGCCTGAACCGGAGGCTGATCTTGACGCTGAAATAAGAAAGCTGAAGGTGCTAGCGCAACGCCGTAAGCTTGCGACTAATGCAGAGGAATGGTAGGCATTGCTACAAAAAGTAGGAGTCGAAGATATTAATATAAATACTATTGAAGTTTTGAAGTCTTATTTGAAGTAACGGTGTACAAATTTGTAGGTGAGGGGATATAATAGATCTGATCGTCACGTTGTCCATCGCCAGGGCGACGGCCCCTCACCGGAGCTGGCAGGACTTGTCGCCTGTCGTTCACAAGACAAACAGGAACTAATATCGCTTAGTCCTGAACCTAGTGACAGGACTGCTGGCCGGGAAGGTGCCTTCGACACCAGCCCGGCTGTTCAATCAGAAGCTACAGAGGAAATGTTCTGTAGTTCCCCTTGCAAGGGAAAGAGCTAGAGGGTATCGAGTACCGACTTTGCCCCTCTCCGTGCTTCTGACTGTTTCAAACTCTTTAGGTACTCTTCTGTGACTTTCACAGAGGAATGGCGGAGCAGTTTGGAAAGCGTATATATGTCCCCTCCGTTGCGTATAAACATTGCTGCAAAGGTGTGCCTGAAGGTATGGGGAGTACATCTTACTCCCTCTATTTCTGCCCATTCACCTAATCTTTCAATCAACCTCTCTAAGCCTCTAACTGTTAACCCTCCTCCTGACCGGCTCATAAAGAGATTCGCTTTTTGTATCGCCTGTGCCTTAAATTGTTGTGCGCTACGAGTAGGCAGTTTTTTAAGCTGGCTTTCAATTGCAAACTCTATTGTTGGCACTCGGAACATACGTATGTATTTTTGTAAGAGCCGGCGTGTTTTCTCTCCCATGCCAACTTCACCCCATTTTCCCCCTTTCCCAAGTACCCGAACGTAAGAATCTTTTGTGTCTAGGCTTACATTCCCTATAGTGAGAGAAACGAGTTCGGAAGCTCGGATACCTGTATCTACAAGCAGTGCAAGGATGGCCTGATCTCGTATTTGCAGATGTTCAGACTCCTCATATCTGCACGCATCAAAAAGAGCTTCTAGCTGTTCAGGCGAGAAGACCTCGATAATGGTTTTTACCACTGTTAGGAGCTTAATTTTGCTTATGCTTTTAGCATCAAGTATATCGCTATACTGCTCATCCTCCAGACACCAACTGAGGAAGCGTTTAGCCACTCTTACATAGCTGGCCAGGGTGTAAGTGGATATCTCACTTGCAGCAGATCTTGATGGCTTGTGTGTTTGTTGTAAGTATTCAACAAAGCACTGAATTACATGGTGGTTTATCTGATTCAACATGATCGGTTCATATTTTTTTCCTACTGGCAGAGCATACCAGGATTTCTTGTTTTTATCCTGTAATATGGTATGAGATGCACACCATGCTGCAAACTTAGGAAGCTCCTGGAAGTATTCTTGCTTGGTGGAGGGCCGCAATCTTTTAAATTCAGGAGAAGCAAAGAAATCATGTACTGCTTCCTGAACGGGAATTTGTAGTGATGACTCCTCACGCTTTTTGATTTTAGGCATGCGCACCCCCTTGCAAGGGAGAATAGGGATGAACCGTTACCTTTTGCAAACAACTAGCCCGTAAAACCGCACTACAAGCCATTTTATAATGGAACAGGTTTTGTAAACCGCCGGCCGGGGGTTCGAATCCCTTCACCGGCTCTTTGTAAAACCGCTTTCAAAGCGGGATTTTCTTTTTCTCCTGTTTTGGCTGACCTATATCAAAGCCGTTTCCTCCTCAAAAGAGAACTGCTCTCCCATACCGTTTCTCTCTTGCTGGTTACGGTTACATTTTCGCCTGACAGAACGTGCCTTGAGCAAGGAAGTAGAGAAATAGAGCAGTGCTGAGAAGTAGGCCTATATGCCTAAACGACATCAGCAAGCACCGGCAAAAAAACTTGTAGGCCATAACAACCCGAAGAAAACCACAGAAATTACGACCGGAACCCCGAAGAAACAGGAAACATATGAGCGCGAAGCGCGTGAGCATAAAGACCCCGGTGTGATCGCCCAGCATGAGAAGCCGCATCCTGAGCGTGTGGCCCATCCGGGACTTACCCACAAAGCCGATTCACAGGAGCGTATGGAGGATCGGGAGACGCGCAGTGGAAGCGAATCGAATGCGACGACTCCGCGCAAAGATGAGCGCGTGCACCGGGAACATAAGGGGATCAAGGAGCCGAGAGGAAAGGGCGTTTCGGTCGATTACTCGGAAGATCTGCTTGCCAATAATCTTGCTGGCGAGCATCATGGGATGCGTGACCCGAGCATTCTGGACTACGGACGCACAGCGATGGATATCAAGGAGCTGCATACCATCCTGGCTGATCTCTCCGATGATGAACTGAAAAGCCTCATTCCTGTGGGAGAAGGGAGCCGCCTGGAGCAAGGGGCAAAGTATATTGATCTCAAGCATCTGGAGCGGGGCGAGTTTGTGGCAACTGCCAATATGATCGCGGAGCCGGGGCATATCTATGTAGCCAAAAAGGACACAGATTACGTCCTCTGGAACCGGCTAAATCAAGTTTCGAATCCTGAACGGCTGGACGAGGCAAGCGAGTCATAAGACCGCGTGCCTGATAGCGCAAAAAAGAAAGAAGCAGTGGAGTTTTTCCCCCACTGCTTCTCTTTTATTTCTGGCGCTTTCCTGCTTCGACAGGCACCTGTTGTGACTTTGCGCCGCTCCGGACCTCGATGCGTTTCGGGCGACTGCTTTCTGTTACAGGCAGGTTGATCGTAAGCATACCATGCTCGTAGTTTGTTTCGATATGCTCCAGATCGATGGGGCGATCAAAGGTGATGGAGCGCTGATATGAACCACTGCTGATCTCACGTACCAGCCAGTTCCCGCGCGGTTTCTCTTGAGCCTGTTGCTGTTCGGGCTCTATCTCATGCTTGTACTCGCCTTTGATGTTGAGTGTATTCTGGTGAACCGTCACGTCGATGTCTTCCGGTCTGACACCTGGCAGGCTGATTGATACTTTATAGCCGTGTTCGTCTTCGTAGACGTCCATTGGTGCATTCGGAGTTTGGGTGGTCCAGGAAGGATTGACAAAGCTCTGCGAGAAAAGCTGATCGATGGCATTGCGCAGGCTCATTGCTTCACGGAATGGGTCATAGCGCGTGATCGACATACTCTATTCCCCCTTTCTAAATTGCGTGCACATTCTTGCTCTACATGTAATGCATACAGAGGTATACATGTAGAATGCTTCTGTTGTAAAACCAATTCAGTAGCTTACACGCTATTCTACTGAATGATGTGACAGCGATGTGTATCACTGCAGGCCCACGTGTGGTGAAGCGAAAAATGAAGGACAGCCGTATTGAGTTTGGGGAGAGAACTGCCCGTCTCGCAGAGTTGCAAAAAAGACGGGCATCATGCAGACGTAAGAGGGGTACACGCTTACGTCGCATGATGCTTCATGTTTGTTGAAACGCCTGAAAGGGTATAAGAATAACGATTCACTCCTCTACACTGAGAAAAATGGCTCAGGAGGTGAGAGTCCTGAGTTATCAGGTACGAACAGCGACGTTCGCTACACAGGCTGTCCTGCTGACTTAAATATCAAGGGTTTCAATGTGGTTGTCTGTACTGTGTAAAAGAGAGGCAACTGCCTCATACAATTCTCGGGGAAGCTGAGGAGCCAGAGCTTCCAGGCTGGCAAAGACATCAAGTTTTCCCTCCTGATCAAGGTTCGACCAGTGCGGCATTGCATCAGAGGGTTGCTGTGATGAGGAGAGATGATCGGAGTGACAGGGATAGTAAGGAGCGCTTTGAGTATATACGGCGAAGTTTTGCTTGGGTGTGAGGTAGATTTTGTACAGCACGGAGCACGTTTTGTCGGTTGTGGTGAAACGTCCTTCAACCAGAAGACGCCCGTAGAAGCGTTTCTGCACCTTTGTGATTTTTCCTGTCACAACGGTGATTTCTTCAAAGTTCTCTTTCTGGACATCACGCAGCTTGACAAAGTGCTTGAGGGCTTGAACAATTGCGGCGGAAAGGTTCCCTCCGGCCAGAGTCTGGGCCTTTTCCAACAGAGGGAGATCAGCTTCTGCAACATAAATAGTTCGATTTGGCATGATACATAGCTCCTACTGCCTGGCGATAATGTTGCTGCTCATGATCAAGGGAAATGTATTCTGTATCCTAATATGTGGATACTCCTGTGTCAAGCAGTATCCTTGCAGAATATATTTATCATGAGTGCCGTGATGGTGCGAATACAACATAGGTTTGACCGCTTCGTTGTCTATCGCATACAATAAAATACGCCATTGGGAGCGCAAATCTGTTATGATAAACAAATACGCTATGTTTTTTAGGAGGACAGATGCGCATTCGTAAAGCTGTTTTGCCTGTTGCTGGCTTAGGAACCCGGGTTCTTCCGGCAAGTAAGGTGACCCCCAAAGAGATGCTTCCTCTTGTAGATAAACCAACATTGCAGTACATCGTTGAGGAGGCCGTTGAGGCTGGCATTGAAGAGATTATTTTTGTGACCAGTGCCAGCAAGCACAGCATTGAGGACCATTTCGACTCATTTCCAGAACTTGAACGTACTCTGGAAAAAAAAGGCAAGCAGAAGGAGCTAGAAGCGGTTCGGAGCATCCAGAATCTGGCAGCTTATGCCTCGGTTCGTCAGCCTGCTCCGCTTGGTCTGGGGCATGCGGTCTGGTGTGCGCGGCATCTGGTCGGAGATGAACCGTTTATTGTCTTACTCGGCGATGATCTGGTTGACCCTGATACCCCTTGTCTTAAACGCATGATCGAGCTATATGAGCACTATCAGAGCTCAGTTATCTGTCTCTTTGAGGTGCCAGAGGAAAATATTCCGTCGCTCGGCATTGCTTCGGTAGAACACGTTGCGGGTGCGGCGGATACCTTTAAGGTGAAACATCTGGTTGAGAAACCCTCCATTGAAGAGGCTCCCTCTAATCTGGCGGTTGCGGGCCGGTATGTCTTTACTCCCGATATTTTCGCGATTCTGGAAAAGACGCCTCCCGGCAAAGGCGGCGAAATTCAGTTGACCGATGCGATTCAAGTTCAGGCGGAGGCTGGCCGCTGCTATGCCTTGAATTTTCAGGGCATCCGCTATGATACAGGGACACCGCTGGGCCTGTTGACCACGTCTATCGCCTACGCGTTGAAACGCCCCGATATCGCACCGGCGTTGCGTGAGTATATGCGGCAGGCACTTGCTGAACACGAGGGTAGATGAAGGAGCGATGTGAACGCTTGTAGCATCCTGCTGCGCCTCTTCCCCGAGGGGTGAGGCGCTTTCTTTTTGTCTGAGAGCTGCTGCTTCCCGCTGGTGAAACGCTTTCTGCATGGTAAACACAGCCTGAAAACAAGGCTTGTCTTCTTGTTGCCTCTCGCGCTATAGTATTGCAAGAAGATTACCGCTCTTTTTCACGCGAAAAAGAAGAGTAGTACGTTGGCCCATAGCGCCGAGGCGTTATGGGGGGAGAGTTGGACTTTGAGTATTATTTTGCTCCTTCATCAATATATACCCTATGTTATCTTTGCCTTGAGCGGCATTGGTCTGATCTGGGGCCTAGTTCTCTTCTTTATGAAGAAAGGGCCCGCTAAACCCTGGATGTCGCTGCTCTGGGTCGCTTTTGGCGCAAGTGCTTTGCAGGGCCTGCTTGGCGTTGTGATGCTGCTTATGGGCCTGAAGCCGGGAGGCGGACAGGGACTCTACTATCTGCATTACGTCTATGGTGCGATCACCATTTTCGCGATCCCTGTCGCTCTGACCTATGCCTCTGGTGGCAAGAATGCGCGGCGTGACGTGCTGATCTACTGTATTGTCGCGTTGATTATGCTGGCGGCGGCGATTCGCGCCTTCATGACGGGTCCTGTCGCCTGATGAAGCGGGAAAGAGAGGGATGAACAGGTAGGCATGCGAGCCTCTTTTATTCATTGTGCTGATACACATCTTGGCTATGAACAATATGGCGTGCGTGAGCGCTTCAATGACTTCACGCGTGCGTTCCAGGCGATCGTTCAGGATGCGCTGGAACGCAGGGTTGACTTTGTGTTGATTGCCGGTGATCTGTTTCATAAGCGAGCGATTGATGCGCGTACTCTGCTTCATGCCATCGATGGCCTGAGCAAGCTGAAGACGGCAGGTATTCCGGTGATTGCGATTGAGGGCAACCACGATCGGACCTATTATCGGGATGGCCTTTCATGGCTGCAATTCCTGTGTTATCAGCAATATATCATCCTTCTCACTCCCCGCTATGAGAACGCCGTGCCGATCATCGAGCCGTGGGACAGCAGGACAATGCTTGGTTCCTATGTTGATCTACAGGGGGGACGGTTGCGTGTCTATGGGCTTTCGTGGCTCGGTGCCTCGACTGAAAGCGCGATCAAAGGGATGGCGCAGGCGCTGGACCAGCATCGGGCAGAGGAAGAGGCGGCAGGCGTCGAGTATCGTGTTTTGCTGATGCATACTGGTATTGATGGTCTGGTGCCACGTATTCAGGGCCTGCCCTCGCTTGGACAGTTTCAGGTGCTTGAGGGCAAGGTTGATTATCTGGCACTTGGCCATGTACACAAGCCCTATACCTTTGGCGGCTGGATTTATAATCCGGGTTCGCCCGAAACATGTAGCGCCGAGGAAACACAGTGGACCGATCGCGGCTATTTTTATGTTCAGGTCGATACCGCGGAGCCCATGCTTGAGCCGGAAGCGCGGGCTCGCTTTCATCATGCTGAGCATTTGCAGAACCCGCGTCGTCCATTCTTACGTTATGATCTACGGGTTGATGGGCTTGAGTCCCCGCAGGCGCTTTATGCTCGACTGGATGAGTTCTGTCGGCAGCATGGTCCTGAGTATCAGGAGGCGGCGCTTGCGCCTGTGGTATTGCTTCACCTGAGTGGGATCCTGGCCTTTGATCGGAGCGCACTGGATCAGACACATATGGAAGAAATGATCCGGAACGCATTTCGACCGCTCCATGTGCGCATTGATAACCGGGCGAATGATCAGGACTATGAGCCGGATGAGGGCGAGTTTGATGGGCGCGATCGCTCTCTGTGGCATGCGCTGGAAAAACACATCTTCGCCGAATTGCTGGCACGAGATAACCGCTTTTTAGCGGAAAAGGATCAATGGAGCCTGGTGTTGGCGGACATCAAAGCGCAGGCGCTGCGCAAAGATGAGCCCGCTCAAATTGCGCAGTATTTGCGCGAGAAACGGGCCTCGCTTTTTGAAAAGAAGGAAGAATAAAGCAGCCCGTGCCTGTGAAGCTGAGTTGCAAGAAGACGATTTTTGTGAGGGATGTGGTAGATGCTCTGCTTGCACAAAGCGGGCAGAAGTGCGAAGAATCCGCTCTCGCTTGCTGTGCGAAAGGTTTGCGTGCTTCTCGACAGTGAAGTATAATACATATACAATCTTACTGAACCAAATTGAACAACTATTTGGTTGTAACAGCACAGCGGGGTGCCTGGTCGCAGAGGGCTGTGATGCTTGCGAGAAGACAAATTTATTTGTAGTAGTACGTAACGGAACCCGCCTGGTTCTCTCTGGCGAGAACAGAAGTTTACTCACGCAGCGGACTGCCGGTTCGGCACGGTGCCCCGTTCAGGAAGAAGCATTTGAAAACGGGCGGAGCAAGTGCAAAGGCCGAGCAGGTTTTCTTTTTGTCTGGAAAGCCTCACATGCCCTCATGCCCGCCCAGAAGCGAGGGAAAGATGTATAAAGGTCCATCAGGAATGTGGTCCTGGTTGCTGCATCGCGTCTCAGGACTCGGTCTTCTTCTCTTCCTGTTTATCCACGTCGTCGATATCTCGTTATTGAGTTTTGGTCCGAACGTCTATAACGAGGGGATCGAACTGTTCGACAATATTATAGTCCGTTTTCTGTCTCTGGCGTTAATAGTAGCCGTTTTTTATCACTCCTTTAATGGTATTCGCATTGTGCTGGTTGATTTTTGGCGCCGAGGTGTCAAGCTCCAGCAACCAATGTTTATCGCCGCTTTGGTCCTGACCATCATTGCCTTTATTCCTTTTGCCTATTTCGTCCTCAGACCGGCACTGCCCTTTCTGGCGCAGGGCGCATACTGGTTTGTTGATGTGAATGCTATCATGAGTACGCATTAGGTCGGAAAAAGCGTAAAGGGAAGAACACCCCTTGTAAAAGAGGAGAAATAGAACATGTTGTCACGCCTGTATGGTGGTCCACGGCCTGCTGGCGGTGGATTTGAAACATTTTCCTGGTACTATTTCCGCATTTCCGGTATTCTACTGGTTTTTCTAGTTATCGGTCATATCACGCTGACACACGTCACAACCGATGTTGCGTGCACCACGTACTCGTTTGTAGCTGCGCGTTACGCGAATCCGTTCTGGCGTCTATATGACTGGCTGCTGCTCACTCTGGGCCTGACGCACGGAGTGAATGGCCTGCGCGTCGTCATTGATGATTATGTACGTCACCCACAGGCCCGCCTGGCTCTGCAAGGGCTTGCTGCCGTGCTGTTGCTTGTCTTCTTTATGCTCGGCACTATCACCCTGATTACGTTTTCTCCTGTAAACGCTGCTCAGTGGGGCCCTGCTTGTGTTGGTGGGCATTAATAGTGAGGATTGGAAGCTATGTATCAGAAGTTTGATGTTGTGATCGTTGGTGCAGGTGGCTCGGGCTTGATGGCGGCTATGCAGCTCCCAAATGCCAGTGTTGCTGTGCTTACAAAAGTCTATCCGACACGCTCGCATACCGGAGCGGCGCAAGGTGGTGTCGCGGCTGCTCTTGGAAACAAGGAAGAGGACCACTGGAAGTGGCATATGTACGATACTGTCAAGGGCGGTGACTATCTGGTCGACCAGACGGCTGCTGAAGTGCTGGCTCGCGAGGCGATCGATGCCGTGTACGAACTGGAGCACCGGGGGCTGCCATTCAACCGCACGAAAGATGGCCGTATCGATCAACGTCGCTTTGGTGGACATACCCGCAACTTTGGCGAGGGCCCGGTCATGCGCTCCTGCTACGCTGCGGACCGCACCGGCCATATGATCCTGCAAACGATGTATCAGAACGCGATCAAGAATCAGGTGCGCTTCTTTAACGAGTATCTGGTCCTTGATCTCCTGATCAACGATGGCCGCGCCTGTGGTGTGGTGGCGATGGAGATTCGTTCAGGTGAGATTCATACCTTCCATGCGAAAGCGGTGCTCTTCGCGACCGGTGGCTATGGCCGGGCCTGGCGCGTGACCAGTAACGCGTTCGCATGTATGGGCGATGGCATGGCGATTGCCTATCGCCGTGGTATCCCTTTGCAGGACATGGAGATGTACCAGTTCCACCCCACTGGTCTCTACAAGGTTGGTGTGCTGCTGAGCGAGGCCGCTCGTGGTGAGGGCGGAAAGCTGCTCAACGGCAAGGGTGAATACTTTATGGAACGCTACATGCCGACCATGAAAGACCTCGCGCCGCGTGATATCGTCTCTCGCTGTATCATTCAGGAGATTAAAGAGGGACGCGGTGTCAAAGGGAACGGCATTGTTGGCGATGACTATGTGTATCTTGACGTGCGCCATCTGGGTGCGAAGACGATCGCCGAGAAGCTGCCGGACATTACAGACTTCGCTCGTAACTATCTTGGTGTCGAGCCTTTGACCGAGCCCGTTCCCATTCAGCCGACCGCGCACTACGCGATGGGGGGTATCCCGACTGATATTGATGGTCGCGTCGTCCTTGACGCTGACTGGACGCCGATGCCCGGCTTCTATGCTGCCGGTGAAGTGGCTTGTGTCTCTGTGCATGGGGCGAATCGCCTGGGCACCAACTCCCTGGTAGACCTGATCGTATTTGGCCGCCGGGCTGGAAAACATATGGCGAAGTTTATTCAGGAGAACGACTTTGTGCCTCTACCCTCCGAGCCGGAAGGGTTCTCCCGTGAGCTGGTCTCGCGCCTGTTGACCTCAACCGGTGGTGAGTCGGCTGCGAATGTGCGTTCAACTCTGCAAAATGAGATGAACGATAAGGTCTATGTTGAGCGCGAAGAGAAGGGTCTGCGCACCGCTCTTGATACAATTGATGGCTTGCAGGATGCATATCGCCGCATTCAATTGCAGGATAAAGGCAAGAACTTCAACACCGAACTGATGGAAGCAATCGAGCTTGGCTTCCTGCTCGATTGTGCGGAAGCAACCGTTCATGGGGCACTGGCTCGCCAGGAGAGCCGCGGCGCTCACTTCCGCCTGGATTATCCCAAGCGCGATGACGCGAACTGGCTCAAGCATACGCTCGCTTACCGGGGGTCGAAGGCGCATGATGTGCGTCTTGAGTACAAAGATGTTATTCTCATCGATGACCCGATCTTCAAGCCTAAGGAACGGAAATACTAGAGGAGTTTCGATCTATGAAAGTAGAAGTGCGTATCAAACGCTACGACCCTGAGCGAGATCAGAAGCCCTACTGGAGCACGTTTGAAGTCGATGTGGAGCCGATTGATCGCTTGCTGGATACGCTGAATAAGATCAAGTGGACAATGGATGGCACCCTGACGTATCGCCGTTCCTGCGCTCATGGTATCTGTGGCTCGGATGCTATGCGCATCAATGGGCGCAATCGTCTGGCCTGTAAAGTGCTGATGCGCGACGTCGGAAGCAGGGTGACGGTTGAACCGATGCTTGGTTATCCCGTGATTAAAGATCTGGTTGTGGATATGGACCAGTTCTTTGAGAAGTATAAGTCGGTGAAGCCATATCTGATCACCTACGATACGGAGCCGGGAACTGAGCGCTTGCAGTCTCCTGAGGAGCGCGAGCGCTTTGACGAGGGCACGAAGTGTATTCTCTGTGGAGCCTGTACCGGTTCCTGTCCATCCATCTGGGGAAATCCTGACTGGGTTGGCCCTGCCTCGATTGTCAACGCGCACCGCTTTATCTTTGATAGTCGCGATCAGGGGGCAGCCGAGCGTCTATCAATTCTGGGGCGCAAAGATGGTGTCTGGCGCTGTCGTACGATCTTCAACTGTACCGATGCCTGTCCGCGTGGTATCCCTGTGACCGATCTGATTGAGCAGGTAAAACGCGCGATAGTCTTTAACGATACGAAGAACGCGTAAGCTTGAGAAGCCACACAAAGACGTTGCAGGGAGGCAGCCTTCCCGCAACGTCTTTTTCTTTTTTTGAGGAGTTTGTGTCGATGACTCACATAGCACAACCCTGGCAACATGCTCATATCCTCTCGAATGGCGTGCGTCTGCACTATGTCACGCAGGGCAGTGGTCCTTTGATTGTCTTGCTGCATGGTTTCCCCGAGTACTGGTATTCCTGGCGGTTTCAGATCCCGTTTCTGGCCGAGCGAGGTTTTCGGGTTGTTGCCCCCGATCTGCGAGGCTATAACGAGAGCGATAAGCCGCGCCGAGGCTATCGTATTTCCAGCTTACTGCTCGATATCGTTGGCCTGATTCGCGGTCTGGGATATGAGCAGGCCACGATTGTAGGTCATGATTGGGGCGGCGTGCTGGCCTGGTCCTTTGCTGCCAGCTATCCCGCGATGACCGAACGGCTGATCGTCCTGAATGCGCCTCACCCTGCGGCATATATGCGAGAGTTGCGCTCGAACCCAGAGCAGCGGCGCAAAAGCTGGTATGTCTTCTTCTTTCAAATTCCCTGGTTGCCCGAATGGGTCCTGGGCCGCAAGCATGCTGCTTTGATTGGCGAAATGCTCTATCGAAGCGCCGTACAGAAAGAGGCCTTTCCTCACGAGGTGTTGATGCATTATCGCGATGCTATGAGCAAGCCCGGAGCGCTGACGGCAGCCCTGAACTATTATCGAACCATTATGCGTTCGCAACTTCTTCCCGGGGAGCGAAACAAGCAGGCGGTCATCTCAGCCTCTACCTTGCTTCTCTGGGGAGAGCAGGACAGTGCTTTAACGCTGAATTTGACCAGAGGACTGGAACCCTGGGTTCCGCACCTGCGCGTTCAGACGATCGCTCACTGCGGGCACTGGGTGCAACAGGAACAGCCGGAGGTCGTCAATGACGCGATGGCCTCATTTTTGCGGACATAATGCCATTAAAGTGGGTCTGTTGTAGTCGCTGTCAGACGCTTGATGAGCTCTTGTAGTTGCTCGGTTGCGAGCAAGGGATTGACGCCGAGGAAGATTCCCTTGATGCTGCGCGCCAGATGTGGCGATGTCTGGAAGGCCCGGCCTCCAAAACAGATCAGCGGATGTGGAGGCGGAAGTTTGCCAATGTCGCGGATGGTTGCGGTCAGCTCGCGGAGCCGCGTCCTGCTTGAGGCCGAGAGGTAGACGATCTCCGGCTGAACGCTCTCAATCGTCTGAATCAGGCGGCTTCCCTCCTGAATATGCTCGGGATAATAGACGTTAAAGCGCTGCCGTTGCCAGCAGAGTGCAAGCATCAGCGTTTCCAGCTCGTCATCTTTATAGATCGTACGCCCGATAAAGATAGCGGGGCCTTGCCGGTGTTCCGTCGAAGCATGCAAGAGATGCAAGAGCCGGGGCTGTACATGTTGCGCCGCGAATCGAAGGATGGCCGAGAAGGGAACCAGACAGGTCTGTTGCGCGAGGAGCGGATGCAGCAGATGCAGACAGATCTCCTCGACGGAATAATAGAAGAAAGCTTCATCAAGAATATTCTGGATATGGTGCTCGTCGTTTTGCTGGATGGCTTCAAGCAGGAGCAAGCGAATACGGGGAAGCTCAGGCACGTGAAAGGCGTGACGTCGTTGTTGCTGGCGTAGGGCGTTGTAAGCCTCTTCTGCCTGTCCGGGGAGGTCATTCAAATGTTGAAGGGCGGCCTTTGGCGAGAAACCCGCTTCAATCAGATGTACAACCTGTAAGCGCGTGATCTTAGCGGCAAAGACCTCGGTTGCTTTGGGGAAAACACCGCTGTGGCACATCTCTACCACCTTTAACAGGACAGGCTGTAGCAGGTGCTGACAGACGCGCTGTGCGGGATGGGTGTCGAAGGCTTCTTGTAGCAGATGATTCGCCCCGGCCTCATCAAACTGGGCAATAGCCTGTAACAGGGGATCAAGTAGTACATGCAGCTCACGCCCGGGAAGAAACAGAGCCCTTTGCAGGCGCGTATGGACTCCCTTTTGTGCGGCATAGCCTGGTTCATGCTGCGTCAACTCGACCATTGCCTGTCGTACGCTGATCTGGCGGGTGAGCTGTTTGCGTATCCAGCGCAGGGCCGCGACATCCCGCTGTGAGTAGAGACTGTAGTTGTTGCTAGTGCGCCAGGCTGCCGGAATCCCATAGAGCCGCTCCCAGGTCCGTAAGGTCATAGCCGGAATGCCAGTAGCGGAAACGGTGGCTTCCAGATCAAGGCAGGGAGTGGCGGAATAGAGATCCAGATGGGGGAGTCCATCATCCGGGGGTGTCTGTACGATGCTGATCTGATCGGGCCGTGTATTCTTCAGTGGATGATATGCCACTCGCTTGAGTGAAGGGCTTTTGGTGATGATCTGGTTCTCATGAATGCTTTCGGTGTACCGCTCCATACTGTCCCTCCTCTACCCGGTGCACACACACCTGATACATTACTGTTTACTGTCGATGAAAACATGTTTCTTCTTTTGTAGCGTATTTGAGCAACATTCCTTTTCAATGTATGTACCTCGTTGTTTCAAGTGTAACACAAAGTTGCTTCAGAAGGTATTAGAAAAGCATTAATTTTCAGGTAATTTAAAAAGAAATACCAGGAAACTTGTGTAAGGGGCAAGCTTCCCAAAAAGGGAGAGGAAGCTGACTGGGCAGATAAAACAGAGCTATTTGTATTGGAAAAGAAAACAAGTACCCTGTTCCTTTCTGTGTCCTGTCAGCTGGCTTGTTATCAACTCAGCACCAGCGAGACGGCGCCTGCGACAATCACAAGTGCTGCAAGAATACGCCGCATGCCTCCCTCTTCAGAGAGAACTCGTGCACCGAGAAATGTGCCGAAAAGGATGCTGACCTCACGCAATGGCGCTACGTACGTCAGAGGCGTGAAGCTCATGGCGACCAGCACCAGAATATAGGCCAGCGGGCTGAGGAGCGCTACCCCGAATACCTCCTTGCGGTGATGCTGCCAGAGCTCTTGAACGGTATGCCATTTGCGTAGGGCGACAGGGGCAAGGAAAAGGCTGCGCAGAAGGCTGATACTCCAATCATAGAACAGTGGAGCAATCATCACTACGCTGACTGCATACTTGTCCCAGAGCGTGTACGAAGCAATAAACATGCCGGTCAGCAGTGCGAAGAGGATTGCGGTTCGAGTTTGAATACCCTGGCGCAACAGTGCTATTGGATTGCCGACGAGGATAAAGACGCCGCTGATGATGAGCAGAGCCCCGAGCAAAGATAGCCAGCCAGGGCGCTCGTGCAGCAAAAGGATCGCGGCCAGCATGGAAAGCAAGGGACCGGTGCCTCGTGCAAGCGGGTAGATCAGTGAGAGGTCTCCTTTTCGGTAGCCGATTTGCAGGAACTGGTAATAGCCTGAGTGCAATATAGCACTGACCAGAATACACAGCAGCAGCATCGCACTGATGACCGGAGGTTGGAAAATCAGGGAGACAGCCATAGGTGGAAGATAGATGACGAGCGAGACAACACTGAAAAGCCAGAGAAACGCCGTATCGCTTTTAACCTTCTTGGTAAGCAGGTTCCAGCTCGCATGACAGAGCGCCGAGAACAACACCAGCGCAACAGCGAAGATACTCATGTTGACCTCTTTGGTTGTTGTGAAATAATATTACTTTTCAGTAATATATAGTGAAATTTTATTTTGCGCAAGGTCGTTGTCGGTAGGAAGAGAGGGCGCTATACTGGGAGAGAGCGTTTTGGCGAGGAGATAACGAGGAGAAAGAGATATGGAAAAAGAGTATCAGGCAATCCCCGAAGGCGTCCTTGCGCGCCTGCGCACGCATTTTTCGTCATTGTCCGACACTGAACAGCGGGTTGCCCGCTTTATCGAGCAGCACCCGCAGGACTTTATTCACCTCTCAGTCCAGGCGCTGGCGCAGCGCATTCATGTCAGTGAGGCAAGCATTGTGCGCTGCTGTCGTTCTATTGGCTATCATGGCATTCGTGATCTGAAGCTGGCGCTGGCAAGTGAGCTCGCGGGCTCATTACACCAGATTCATGAGGATATCAGGCCAGAGGATAGCGTGCTGACGATCACACAGAAAGTGTTGCAATCCGATATGCAGGCGATTGCCGATACCCTCTCCATTCTGGATGAAACAATGCTGGAACGGGCGGTTCAGGTCTTGCTCAAGGCCTCGCGTATCGAGATGTATGGGATCGGCGCCTCGTTGCCAATTATCATCGATGCCTATTACCGCTTTCTTCGCATCGGGCTCCCGGCGACGATGGTAACTGATCCCCATATGCAGGCCGTCTCCGCGGCGTTGTTGCCCGAGGGCTCGGTTGCTTTTGCAATCTCGCATAGCGGGCGTTCTCGCCAGACCTTGATGGCGCTCAAAAAGGCCCGCGAAGCCGGGGCAAGCACGATTCTGCTGAGTAGCCATGCCAATACGCCATTAGGAGAGTACGCCGACATTCAGTTGATTACGACTGCTCGAGAGACCGCTTTCCGACGGGAAGCCCTGACAAGCCGTATCGCCCATTTGAGCGTGATCGATGCTCTCTATGTGGCGATTGCCATGCAGCGTCCTGACTCCTCGCTTCGCCTCTTAAAGCAGGTCAGTGATATTCTGGATGAGACGGCGCTTCTATAGAACGTGAGGGAGGAAAGCTAGAAGGGGATGCCGCCCTTCTAGCCTTTGGGTTATTTGCGGATATCCTGCCAGGCGGCTTCACTGTTGGCGAGCATGCTGGCGACCGCGGCAAAGATCAGGAAGATCAAGGTGAGGCTGCCAACCAGATACCACCACTGATAGTTTTTGATCAAGGGGGTCCAGGAGAAAAAGAGCGTATCGACAATGGTGACGATGCAACTGGTGAGGCCTAGAATCGAGCTTAGCCAGATCAATGGCGTAGGAAACACTTTTCGCTGCTGAAACAGGGCACGATGGCGGATGTAGTTTCCAATCAGGCTGATAAAGAGCACTCCCGTTGAAATAGCCCAGATCAGAGTTGCGGCTGCCTGACTGACATGGTAAGCCTGAATCGCGAAGGCGACACGTTGTCCATGTGGAAGCAGGCGCGGAGCCACAATAAAGATGAAGGCCGTAAAGAGGATTGCCAGGCAGGTTTGAAAGAGAATCGCGTTGGCCGGGACACGATGTTTATTGAGCTTACCAATTGCGAGGGGGAGCAGACGGTCAATGCTGCCAACCATGAGCAGACGGGCGTACATGTAGTTGTAGACCATCACCGTTCCCAGGCTGGAACCCATAATGCAGATCGCAGCCAGCGTCCCAAATGGCTTCCCGAGCGCAATGTCAACAGTGCGTACCATTGCGAAAAGGGTGGGGTCTCCGTTCTCTCCCTGCACAATCAGCATAGAGACCGCGTTTGCAAGGTAGAGTGTGATGAGCAGCCCTGTCCCGAGCCAGAGATGTCGCTTGATGTTCTGGTGGCTCTTCATCTCTCCGGCCAGAATCAATGGGCTTTCTGTGCCAAGAAAGGCAAAGGTCATGATACTGAACAGCGAGATTGTATCAATACGCGGTGTCCAGGAGTTCAGGTCGGTAAAATGGGTGGCCGGAGCGTTCCCTTTGCTAAGCCAGACGACCGCTGAGACGCAGAGGAGAATGGACCCGCAGAAAATCAGGCAGGCCAGTAGATTGATAAGGTTCTGGATAATCCGAAAGCGCTGGATTGAAAGCAGGCCGACAAGGAGCAGAATGCCACAGATGACAAGGCCCTGTTGCCAGGGAGGCAGAAGCCAGCCGGGATGCATTGATTGAATATAGGTGATAATCAGATCAACCGAACTGGCCGAGATCAATACTCCGGGAAACCAGGCACAGAAGCCCGCGAAGAAGCCTCCATAGCCGCCTAGCGCCTTATATGCCCAGTTATAGAGCGAGCCTTCATAGGGAAAGAGAACGCCAAGTTGGATGGTGGCGATCAGGCTTGGCAGATAGAAAGTCAGGAAGGCCAGCAAGAGATAGACCAGCGAGATCACCCCATTGAGCGCGGTAACAGACGCGCAAGAGATCAGGTAGGTTGAGAAGAGAAAGGTTGTCGTCATATCCCAGGTTCCCAGGAGAGCGGGCATCGTCTGAGGGACGTAGCTTTCTGAGATCAAATGCCGTTCATTTCCTCTTCTAAGGTGGGTTGCGGTCATCTGCCCGGGGGGTGGCGTTCTCAGTTCCTGCGCCATTGGAACCGATGAGGTTTGTTGTTCAGATGAAGCCATATGTTTCTTTACTCCCTTACTACATAAGATCAGCAGAGCTGCCGATCATCCACACACCGACATATATGCTTTTCACGTATGGCTACGTACAGGATTTTCCTGTAGCAGTGCTTAATCGAGTACCCCTTTTACCGTTGTTTCCTTTCTGTATTGCTCCAGACTCTCTATATATAGAGTTGTTGTGCGTTATTAGATAAAACAATCTTATGAAAATAAGTGTAACATAGCATAACTGATTTAGAGAATGAGCAGGAAAAAGTGGGAATATTTGACTACATGGTTGGGCCTCTGCCGATATCGCTTCTTCTTGAGCGTGAGGAAAGGGCAGGAGCGCAGGGACAAACCCTGCGCTCTGCGCCCTGGCTTTTAGAGTGCTCTAAGTGTGCCTGTTAGCAGCAAGCTCGTGTTCGCGGTACAGGGGACGGAGGCATTTGAGCCAATCGTTGCCTCTGTCACGGTAAACGTGTTGGCAAGGGCTGTATTCAACTGCATGTTGATCTGCTGCTCTATCTGCTGATTGTAGGCATCAACTTCAAAGTCAAAGAGCGAGAGGACTTTCAGCGTCGTTTTCTGGACCTTCATTGCCAGCTTCCCCTGGGCCGCGTCGGGCTGAATAAGCGTTGTCGCAACACCCAGTTTGAGTGACTGACCAAGCGTGATATCTGAGACGCTGACCAGTTGTCCATTCTGCACAGAGATCTGTATATTGCGGGCGTACAGGTTATTGCCCAGTGAGAGGGCCCCGATCCCTTTACCGATAGAGGCAAGTGAGGTTTCCGGGATCTCGATCACGGTTCCTGAGAGCCCTGCCTGTTGTGTCATTGCGAGCGGTTGCAGTGACGCGAGGGTTGTTGATTGTGGGCTGTTCTCTGGCTTGTTCTCCTTGAAGCTGAGTGGGAGCCCGAGATCCAGGCCCAGGGCGCTCTGACCACACGAGGGCGTTGTTGTGATCTGTTGCAACTGGCCCAGTGGAACATGCAGGGTGGTCAGTGGGCCCTGAAAGAGTGCCGGGCTGTGTGCCAGTGGCTTCGCACTGACCTGGATTGTCTGTTGATCGAGCACGCTCAATGTGACCAGTAGTTGCGCGTCGGTCGGTTTGGGGTCTCCCTGATACAGACTCAGGCGCAAAGAGGTAACCAGCCCATCTTGCTGTGTGGTCAGGTCGGTCAGGGTCGCGCCGGGTTGTAACAGCGCTCCGGCCATTGCTTTCATCCAGCCCTGCTGCTGTTGTGGCTGTTTCTTCACCAGCGAATCGATGACGCCATTGACGCTCTGCGGCACCTGCTGGTTGATACGTTCCTGGAAGTATGGCTTCAGAGCTTCTGCCGTCAGGTAGATGCTGGTGTTGATTGTCGTTGTGGCCTGGGACGTCTCCGGGCGCGCTGCCACCGACAGCGGGGCCAGAAAGAGGCTGCCGAGAAGCGTGATTCCCACTATGGCGATGAGGATGCTGCGTTTAATGTTCATCGTTTCCCTTTCTATGGCTGGATTGGCGGCAAGGCGTTCAGATCAATGGGTCCGGTCAGACAGAAAGTATCAGGCATTGACGGGATTGAGATATCCGCTGGAACGGGTACCTCCAGCACAAGAACAAGCATCTGCGTTTTCGGGCTGCACTGCATCCCTGTGCCGGTTTGAACCGCAACGAGCTTGACGCCGCTCAGTTGCGTTCGTAGCGCTGGTATGACGGCTTCGCTGAACATGGTATCCACAGCTTTCTGCATCCGGGCGATTGTTGCCGCGTCGGCTGCCTGCCCATCCCGTGTCATATGGGTGATGTGCAGGTGGAGATTCTGCTGATGGTCCAGCGTTAAAGCGCCTTCCAGTGATACCGGGAGGTCGCGCTTGAGTCCGTTGGTATCGAGGTGCAGCGTCATATTCAGCAGCAGCCCGTTATTGGCGGCAGGAGCCACTGAAAAGTTCTTGATCGTCTCCTGCTGTAACCCGAGTTGCGAGGTAAAAAGCGAGGTGAGCGCCTCTTTATTCAGTCCCACCTGAAACTTCTGCTTGCCCACCAGCGAGGCGTCTGGCTTGCCCGGGGTCATCATATCCCGGCTGAGCAGGAAGCCGAGGAAGGCGCCACCAATCAAAATCGCGCTCAGGGCGATACTGGTGGCGGCAATTATCGGTTTTCGCTGGCGGGTTGGCTTCGTGAGCTGTACCGTTCCCTCAACGGGTGGTTTGTTTCCCCAGAGAAAGAAGGCCGGAATGATTGCCAGCAGACAGAGGAACATGGTGGCAAAGAAGACGTTGTTATAGACGCTATGGGCCGTCTTGATCGCGTGCACTGCATAGCCCTGCGCCCAGATGATATATTGCCCGGCGGTTGCGTTTTTTGGGAGCGCCTGATAGTGCTGTAGTTGTGCCTGAAAGGAGGCCAGGGCCCATGAGGTCAGTGCGGCCAGACCAAGCATCATACCAACCATACGTAGCGCGGTCACGATCGCTGAACTCATGCCCGCTTGTCGGGCCCGTACAGCGTTAATCGCGGTTGTACTGATCGGAGAGATGACCAACCCGAAACCCAGGCCCGCGGTTACAGTGCTGATGGTGATTTGTGTCCAGCCTACATTGATTGGCCAGCGGCTCATCAGATAGAAGCCTGTTGCTGTGTAGAGCAGGCCGAGCACGGCGGTCCAGCGACAGGTAATCGCGTTGCAAAGCCAGCCACCAAGCAGCGCACCAAGAGGAATAAAAGCCGTCATGCGCAGTAGCGCGAGACCGCTATCCATCACGGAGTGCTGAAGCACCGTATCCATGTAGATAGGGATATCGGCCATCGCGATAATCAGCGCGGCCCCCACCAGCAGGCTGACCAGCGAGGAGGCGCTAAAAGAGAGGTTCTTGAAAAGCGAGAGGTCTACGACGGGCCAGCGCGTCTTGCGCTCGACCAGCAAGAAGGCAACCAGAAACACTACCGAGAGCAGCAACATGATCGGGTTGTTTTGCGGTTGCGTTTGTTGTACCGTGGCTGGACCAAGTGAGGTCCCCTGTTGAGCCAGGCCGAGGCTCAGGCAGGTTAAGGCAATGCCAAGTAGCAGTGAGCCCAACCAGTCGATCCCTTCATGAAGCCTGCTTCCCTGTGGAATCAGCTTCCAGCCAGCTATCATAATCACGAGTACTAGCGGGATGTTGAGATAGAAGATGGATTGCCAGCCCCAATGCTCGACAAGAAAAGCCCCATAAACAGGCCCTAGCACGCCACCAATTTCGGTGACTGCACCGATAATACCAAGCGCGATCCCCCGGCGTTCTGGCCCGTAAAAATCGCCCACGATTGCCATTGCAACCGGGACCACTGCCCCGCCACCTATCGCCTGCACCAGACGCGCCAGAATAAGCCAGATGAGCCCGGAAGATGCGGGGTCAAGATGGAACAGGCTAAGAAAGCCCAGCGGGGCATATTTGCCAAGTATGGGCGCCACGCCACAAAAGAGAGAGCCAAGCCCGAAGATCAACAGGCAGAGCAGAAAGACGCGCCTTCTCCCATAGATATCAGAGACGCGCCCCATCAGTGGCATCGCAAGCACAAAGCCGAGCAGATAAGCGCTAACGATCCATGAGGCGTTATCCAGGCGCGTGATCGGGATATTGAGATCTACAATAATTTGTGGCAGCGCTGTCACCACAACCGTTTGATCCAGCGCTGTGAAAAATACCCCGATACAGGCAACCGTCAGGGCTGCAAGCGCTGTTCTGTTGGGGCGGCGCGGTTGTATTGCGTCTGCTGGCTGTTCCGAGGCCGGACGAGTGGGCAGATCGCTGATATCGATATGTGAAGAGGAAACGTGATCGTCTGCGTGAGTATCCATTCTTCCCCCGTTGAAATGCTACACTGCCCTTGAAGGCAGCGGGGAGCGCGTGAAAGCGTCCTGATAAAGGGTCTGATGATTGCTTCTATTACTATGACGTACGACAGGGCCGGCGGAATCGTTGCGCCTGCTGTCTCTTCTATCAGAAAGAACCGGGCTTTGCCGTATCTCTCTGTGAAATGGTACTTTTGGGAATTGCAGGAATTCAGGAGATGTGTTTGCTCATGCGAGAGCGCACAGTGTAAGATAAAGATGGACGGTACCGGACAACAAAGCTGCCGGTTCATCCTGCATACGAAAGGACACATCATGGAAACGAATGAGCTTACTTTGCGCTATGGCTGCAATCCCCATCAGAAGCCTGCGCGTGTCTTTATGAAGCAGGGAGCTCTCCCTTTTACTGTACTCAATGGTGCACCCGGCTATATTAATCTGCTGGATGCCTTAAACTCCTGGCAACTGGTCCGTGAGTTAAAGATGGCGGTCGGGCTTCCGGCGGCAACCTCTTTTAAACACGTCAGTCCGGCTGGCGCGGCTGTTGGTCTGCCTTTAAGTGAGACCTTGCAGAAGGCGTATGGCGTTGAGGATCTGGAACTCTCGCCGCTTGCCAGTGCTTATGCACGAGCCCGTGGCGCTGATCGACAGGCTTCCTTTGGAGACTGGGCAGCACTGAGCGATATTGTTGACTATGCGACCGCGAAATTGCTGAGTCGCGAAGTCTCTGACGGCGTGATTGCTCCCGGCTATGAGCCAGAGGCACTGGCGTTGCTTCGCAAGAAGAAAAAGGGAAGCTATATCATTTTGCAGATCGATCCAAACTATGAGCCGGAAGAGATGGAGACACGTGATGTCTTCGGGATTACCTTTGAGCAGAAGCGCAACAATGCGATTGCGAGTGCGGAGTGGTTAAAAAACGTTCCGACCCGGAACAAAGAGCTACCCGAAGAAGCAGTGCGTGATTTGCTGGTTTCGCTGGTCACGCTCAAGTACACGCAGTCGAACTCTATTTGTTTTGCCTATGATGGGCAGGCGATCGGTATTGGTGCCGGCGGCCAGTCGCGCATTATGTGTACGCGTGTCGCTGCGGAGAAAGCGGCCAACTGGTATTTACGGCTGCATCCTGCGGCGCTCTCTCTTCCTTTCAAGGCAGGAGTGAAGCGGCAGGACCGGGTAAACGCAGTCGATACCTATTTGCGCGATGACCTGACCGCGGTTGAAGAGAAGGAATGGGAGCAGCTCTTTGAGAAGGTGCCACCTCGTCTCTCGGCGCAGGAGAAGCAAGAATGGCTGAGCAACCTGAAGGGGGTGTCGCTTGGCTCTGATGGCTTTATCCCTTTCCGCGATAACATTGATTTTGCCGCCTTATATGGTGTGAAATACATTGTGCAGCCCGGCGAGTCAGTGCGTGATGTGGATGTGATCGAGGCTTGCGACGCGTATGGCATGGTAATGGCCTTTACGGGCGTGCGCCTGTTCCACCACTAAGCAAGACAAGAGGCTCTGCCATGTGACAGAGCCTCTCAAGGTGCTTGCGAGATTTTCTGTTAGACGCAGAGGCCCAGGACAGTGGCAAGGCGGAGTACCTCGGCGCCGGTTGCGTGATCGCTGGCTGCAAGTGCATCGGTTGCTGCGGTGTGCAGAGTTTCGATGGCACGTGGGGTATTGAAATCATCGTCCATTGCCGCAACAAATTGCTCGCGCAGGGCCAGATTCTCGCCCTCGGGCTGCTTGCCGACCAGCGCTCGAAGCCGCTGGAACAGCGTATCAATTTTCTCACTTGCTCGCAGGTCAGCCTGATAACACTCCCAGGGCTGGCGATAGTGGTGACTCAACAGTGTCAGGCGGATGGTATCGGCGCTGTATTCTTTCAGCAAATCGCTGATCAGGGTGAGATTGCCCAGAGATTTACTCATCTTCTCTCCGTCCTGATAGACCATTCCAACGTGCATCCAGAAGCGCACAAAAGGATGTTTCCCGGTGTAGTGCTCTGATTGGGCGATCTCGCAGGTATGGTGTGGGAAGGCGAGGTCCGCGCCGCCTCCATGAATATCAATCTGTGGTCCAAGATGATGCAGGATCATTGAGCTGCATTCGATGTGCCAGCCGGGACGTCCTGGCCCCCAGGGGCTTTCCCAGGCTGGTTCACCGGGGGCCTGAGCCTGCCACAGCACAAAGTCCAGTGGATCTTTTTTGCGCTGATCATCGGGATAGTTGCCGCGCTCATTCGCGACGTTCAACATGGATTCGTAGTTGTTCAGGCCGATCGCACGAGCCAGTTCGCCAAAATCTGGATCTTTCTGTACACTATAAAAGACGCAGCCCTCATTAACATAGGCCAATCCTCTTTCAATCAGGCCCTTTATAACCTCGATGACGCCCGGAATCTCTTCGGTAGCCCTGGCATAGACATCGGGACGCTTGACATTGAGCATATCCATATCGCGGAGATAGCGTTCTGTCTCTTTTCGTCCCAGTTCATCCCAGGCCATACCGACCTCACGGGACTTCCGCAGGATATCATCGTCAATATCGGTTACATTCTGAACATAGCGAACAGTATAGCCCTTGAATTCTAAATAGCGCTTCAATGTATCGAAGGTAACATAGGTAAAGGCGTGCCCTAAGTGTGTGGTGTCATACGGGGTGACGCCGCAGACATACATACGGACAAGGTTATCTTCGAGTGGGGTGAAAATCTCTTTGGCCTGGCTCAGCGTGTTGAAAAGCTTCATTCTAATTTACTCCTGGACCGAACAAGCGGATGGCGTTGTCAGAGGTAATTCGGGCAATCTCGGCAAAGGACATGTCGCGAATCTCTGCCAGTTTTTGGGCGACATGCTTGACGAAGAGCGGTTCATTTCGTCTGGCTTTCACTGGTTTTGGCACCAGATAGGGGCTGTCGGTTTCAACCAGAACGCGATCAAGAGGGACCATACGAGCAACTTCTGGAAGCTCATTCCCCTGTTTTGTCAGAGGGCCAGCAAAAGAAAGCATGAAGCCGGGGAACTCCAGACATTCCTTTGCTTGTGCTACCGTTCCCGAGAAGCAATGAAAAACTCCCCGCAGGCCCGGGCCCTGTTCCCGTAGCAGCTCAATCACATCATCATAGGAATCGCGAACGTGAATAATGCAAGGTAAATCCAGTTCACGAGCAAGCTGAAGCTGTGCGCTGAACACTGCTCGCTGTACATCACGGGGAGAAAGCATACGGAAGTAGTCGAGCCCGATTTCGCCGATTGCAACAACTTCGCGTTCCTGAGCCATAGCCCGAAGTTCGGCTGCAACAGCGTCATTGTAGGTGGTTGCATCGTGTGGATGCACGCCTACTGCGGCAAAAACGACGCCCGGGTGATCTTTTGCAAGCTGTAGCGCTGCCTTGCTGGAAGGCAGGTCACAGCCGGGATCTATGATTCGTGTGATGCCTCCTGCAAGTGCGGCTTTGATAACTGCTTCGCGGTCAGGATCAAAGCGCTCTGTGTCAACATGTGCGTGGCTATCGACGAGCACCTGTCTTACTATCCTTTCGCATCTGAATTTCTAAAATAAGAGGAGCGGTCTTTTCCTCCTGTGCTTGCCCGCCTGTATGACTCTGCTCCTCAGGTATATGTGGCCTGTACTTTATTGTACACCCGTATATGAGAACACTTTGTGGCGGCATTCTATGCCCGGGTTTTCACGGGAAGCAAGCAACTCGACCATCCTGCCCTGCTGGTTCTTTTTTTGTCGCTTCATTTTATGTAGTATAAGAGACGGTTATTGTTGTGTCAATGTGTGGAGCTCTGAGGACGGCGCAAGGGGAAAGAAACAGACGGGTCTATTTGAGGGAAAATGCTTTATAAGGTTAAAGAAGATAAAGTAAATAGCGCGCATACTTATATATATTATGGTTAATAATCATAGTAATGAAATGGTGCTTTAAAAATATTTCACGACAGCGTCTTAATAAACAGTAGAAATATTTATGGGGGTAACTACATGTATATCACAAGTAATAGAACAGATGTTACAGAATGGGCTATTCATTTTGTTCGTGTTCCAAAGGATGGTGTAAAGCTGTATGCAAGGACTACGTGGAGTATGGATAATGAACTCCTCTGTAATCCCTGTCCTGAGGCTTTTGAGGTGCTCAAACAAATAGTGACTTCTAGAGGTCTTAAGCCAGCGTTTGGTAGGCGGAATGGAAAGCCGACTATTTATGGCGGAATACCAGCGGTTTGCTTCACTGAGATGCCAATTATCAATTTTCTTCAATATGTTGTTGCTCGTAATAATTATGCCTGGTGTGCTCCTTATGGAGTATGTTTGCTCAAACGCGAACTCTTTAAAGCAGGCGCTCGACCCGCTGTTTATGGCTTATCGGTGCCAGGTGTAAGTATTGTGCAAGATCAAGGCAATATTCGGGTAATCGACAAAAACCTGTTGCCTCTGAGCGAACAGTATAGGTATATCACGCTTGATCCCAATCGTCAGGAAAAGAATCATCCGTTAGATTGGACCCATGAGCGAGAGTGGCGTTGGCGTGAAAGTCAGCAGTACTCATATGGACGAGCTGCACAGAATGGAGATGGGTCGGATTCGCTGCTCTTGTTATTCCCTGAAGAAGATGAAGTCACCTTCTTTTCTCAAGTTGGCTTTTTTGTCTGGACCCCTGAAGAAGCAAATATGTTGAGGGATCTTATTCAGCAAGCTATACCGGGCTACTTAGAGTATTACATGCCAAAATATTTTATAATCGTACTAAGTGAATTTGTGCGATATTATAATGAAAATGGTATCCATGATGTTGTGTATCGCATCGAGGATATACTGATGAAGTTAAAGCCTGGAAAGCTCTGGAAGAGAGTACCTGATCCGAGCGATTCTGAGAGTGCTTCCAATGATGCTCTTTTCGATATGTGGGTTGAGGAGCCGTTTTAACCGAACAAATGGGTAAAAAGCAGGAGGGCCTGCCCATGCGCAGACCCTCTTCCTGGTTCTTTTGCTTAGAGTTGGTCGCTGTCAAGCCAGAGAGTGACCGGGCCGTCATTGATCAGGCCAACCTTCATATCAGCGCCGAAGATACCACCGGCAACCGGGATCCCATAAGACGCGATCATCTCCTGAAAGCGCTGGACCAGCGGTTCGGCAAGCGCTGGAGAGGCGGCGTTGATAAAGCTCGGGCGGCGACCTTTGCGGGCGTCGGCATAGAGCGTGAACTGAGAGACGACCAGCGCTTGCCCGTTGATATCGAGGAGCGAGCGGTTCATTTTGCCCTCTTCATCCTCAAAGATGCGTAAATGAACGATCTTCTCGCATATCTTCTTGAGCTGTGCTTCTCCGTCTCCCTGGCCGATACCAAGCAGGATCAGGACTCCTTGTCCGATCTCGCTGATACGCTGCCCATCAACAGTGACGCTGGCCTGGCTGACACGCTGAATCAGTGCTCTCATTCGTTTTCTTTCTGGCTGGTTTGAATAGCAACGGCAATCGCAATTGAAAACTGGGCCAGATCAGCAATGCTTACATCGAAAGCGCTCAATCCTAACTGTTTGGCGCGCAGCATTGCCACACCGTGCAGGCGAACGCTTGGACGTCCGCTGGCAAGCTGAACGACCTCCATTTCGCGCCACTTGACACCGTGAATACCGGTGCCAAGCGCTTTGCTGATGGCCTCTTTTGCGGCGAAGCGGCCAGCCAATCGAGCAGCCTTGCCGCGACACTGCGCAATCTCATTATCGGTATAAATGCGCTTTAAGAAACGTTCTCCATGTTTTTCAAAGACGTTTCGGATTCGCTCGACCTCGATAATGTCAATGCCGACCGCCACATTCACGCCCTGAGGTGGGGTGAGTGGGGCCGGGAGACCGGCCACTCCGGTGGGCCCGAAGATCCAATCGGGAATAGGTTCGCCCGGCTGGCGAATCAATGGTGTAAAGAGGAGTGGACGGTCTTGAGTTGACATAGCATTAGTCCCCTTCTGTCAGGCTTAGCGCTGGCTCGCTTGGCAGTGTGCTTGTGGTGTCTCCCGGCGGTAGAATGGTCGGCGCGGGGCCGGAACCACGACCCATGCCGCGATAGATGAAGCCACAATTTGTCATCTCGGATGGCTCATACATATTGCGGCCATCGATGAGAATCGGGCGGCGCATGGACTCGCGAATACGCTGCATATTGAGCGACTTGAATTCGTTCCAGTGTGTCACGAGGACAAGCGCGTCACTGCCTTCTGCAACGTCGTATGCAGTTTCACAGAACGTGACATTGTCGAGCGAAATAGAATGAAGTTTCATGGCCTCGACGGCTGTTTCGCGGGCAACAGGATCATAGGCGCGCACGGTTGCACCCTGAGCGGTCACCCAGCGGATAATATCGAGAGAGGGCGCTTCACGCATATCATCAGTATTGGGCTTGAAGGCCAGACCCAGAATGCCGATCACGCAGCCGCGCAGGGAGCCAAGAATGTCTGTCAGCTTGTTGACAACCAGGCGGCGCTGATCATGGTTGATCTCCATGACGGCATGCAGCATCTGAGGATGGAGGCCCGCTTCATCGGCCATGTGGGCCAGCGCACGTACATCTTTCGGGAAGCAGCTACCGCCATATCCCAGGCCAGCATCTAAGAAGTCGCGACCAATACGCCTGTCATAGCCCATGCCATTGGCAACCTCTTTGACGTCGGCTCCCAGGCGCTCGCAGATCTGAGCGATCTCGTTAATGAAGGAGATCTTGGTTGCGAGGAAGGCATTGGAGGCGTATTTAATCATTTCGGCGGTGTAGATGTCGGTGATCATGATCGTCGCACGGAGAGGCAGGTAGAGGCGTGCGACCTTTTCGGCGGCGTCTCGCTCGGAGGAGCCAAGCACCACGCGGTCGGGATTCTGGAAGTCTTTAATTGCATCACCTTCGCGCAGGAACTCGGGGTTCGAGACGACCGAGAAGGTGACATCCGGACGCTTGAGATTGTTGCGAACGATACGCGAAACAATATCACCACTGCCGACAGGAACGGTACTCTTGTTGATGATAATCGCGTAGTGATCCAGCTCCTCGGCGATCATGCGGGCCGCGCTTTCCACAAAGCGCATATCTGCGCCACCAGCGACGGAGCTTGGTGGAGTGTTGACCGCAATAAAGATGAACTCTGCATTTTTCAAGCCTTCGGCATAGCTCGTTGTGAAATGGAGGCGTCCCGCTGCGACGTTCCGTTCGACCATCTCTTCAAGGCCGGGCTCATAGATTGGGAGAATGCCGTTATTCAGTTTCTCAATTTTTTCTTCAACAATATCGATACAGGTAACTTGGTTTCCCATATCGGAAAGACAGGTTCCGGTGACAAGTCCGACATACCCGGTACCAATAACACTGATGACAGCCACGGTAGTGTTTCTCCTCGTAATTAGTCTAAGCTGACAAAAGGATTTTCGTATTTTTCTTCTTCTATAGAAGTGGGCTCTCCATGACCGGGAAAGACCGCCAGATCTTCGGGAAGCGTATAGAGTTTGGTTCGGATCGAATGAACAATCTGTTCATAATCTCCGCCCGGCAAATCGGTACGCCCTATACCGCGATAAAATAGCGTATCACCACTAAAAATGCAATACTCAGGACACAGGAAGCTGACACCTCCGGGCGAATGGCCCGGGGTTTCAATCACCTCAAGCGAAAGCGTGCCGATAGTGAAGCGGTCACCCTCTTTCAAGAGCATGTCCGGTTTGCGCTTGACCAGGGGGCCTTCTTTCCCGAGCATACGGGCTGTATCTGCGTCGGTATACATATACAGGTCGGCGGAGTGGATTGCCAGCGGGACGGGATAGACTTCGCTGACCGCGTCAATAGCGCAGATGTGGTCATAATGGCCGTGCGTATTCAGAATATATTTTGGGGTGATCTGTAGCTCTTTTATGGCATTCAGGATGCGCTCGGCTTCATCGCCGGGATCGATGATCACTGCTTCACGCGTCTTCGGACAGGCGAAGAGGTAGCAGTTCTCAGCAAGTTCCCCCACGGTGATGCACGCAATAATGGGCTGATCCTGGTGATTTGCTGTCTCTGACATACTGTTTCTTCCCTTCTGATCGGTGCGCCAAATACTGACTCTCATTATAACATAAGCCCTGCAATCTCTCATGGAACGTTTTTTCGCCAGAGAATACAGTCTCATTCCTGGTTCCAATGCAGAAGACGACAGGGGTTTCTGCGCTATACAATTTCTTATAGTTCTGGCGTACCAGATGCCTCTGCTGAGAAAAGAGGCGCTATGGGCCGAAAGCGAGGGCCTTTTTCCTCTACCGGTTTCTTACGAAAGAATAGGATGGGAGAGTACTGAGATAGCAGAATATTCCTAATGTATCGTGCTTTGGGGACGCTCAGGCCATTTGTCCTGTTCGGGAGAGAAAGGTTGAGGCAATAGATCAAGCGCAAGTATTCTTTATAGCAGAAAACTGGACTTGAATAAAAAAGATGCTGTAGAATGTCTAATGGACGCCCACCGTGTTCGTCGGTTTTGTGCAAAGGTGTGCAGATGTTCAATTTTTCAGTGGTTGGTTTTCATCCAGGAGGAAAGAAGTTTCAATGGCAAAGGATCAACAGGAACGCAGAATGTATCGGAGAAGTCCTGGCCGTCAGTATGGATATGAATATGATCCGTTGCGTAGTCGAAGCGGGAAAATAACAGGAACCAGATCGAGTGAAGCGCTCAACGGCCGCGAAGAGACCGGGAGCCGCTCCGGTATTCTGTTAGCACAGCGACCCGATCCACGCCGAACGCGGCAACTGTTGCGACAGCGTATTATCGCCAGCAAAGTGCATGAGCTGGCTGAAAAAGAAGAGGCCATCTCGCCTGAAACGGATGAGCTGGCGAGGCGGCATCCTCGTACGTCTGATGATCTCGTTCATTATACGCCTGCATCTCGTCGCGCTCGTCCGCGTCGTACCGAGAGCGTGCACCTTCCTCCTCATCTGCCATCCACCCGCAAGCTTATGGAAGAATATGACGAGGAAAACGAGCTTGCTCCTCTTGATATTGAAGCCGATCCAGATGTTGGATACGACGACCTTGCTGAAGATGAGTATATCGACCATAGCGCTTCCGGGCGCTCGCGGCGTTCTGTTGTCCTGCCTCCTGCTGTGCCGTCGCGGCAAGGGAGCACCTCGTTGCGCTCGCCTGTACATCGCACACCGCCCTCGCATGACTTTGAGGACGAGGACTATGATGACGCGCCCTATGAGGAAGAGGTAATTGACGAGGACGAGTATGAGGAGATGGTTGGCAAGAAGGCCGGGCGCCCGCGGAAGAAGAGGGGGAAGTGGACCCGCCGCGGGGTCTTGCTTGGTCTGGGAGCGGCGACCGCTGCGGGTGCTGGCATTGCCGCGTATCAGCTTGCTCCCCGCGTGCCACAGATCGCCGGTGATGTGGGGGCAAACGTTCAGCGCCAGATTGAAGATGCCTTTAATAAGGGTGTGGCTCAAGGTGCGGAGTCGGCCCGGAAAGAGCTGCTCATGGCACTGGACAACCTTGAGGGCTTTACGCTTGATGGAGCAATGGCTGCGGCAAAGCTGACGCGCGTCGCCTATGACGTTTTCATCTCGCCTGTCATTCAGGCCGGGGCGAGTATTGCCGGAAATTTCCTTTCGGCGATGTATCAGGCATTTAAGACGGCGCGCGGGATGCTAGCAGCGGTCAGACAGGACAATCAAACACTGGCTGCGATTGAGAAGATCCTGAAAACCTGGGAAGATCAGGTAACACATATGCCCAAACAGCTCAATACGATCACTCAGACCGATCTGGATGGGGCGCAGGCCTATCTGCGTGCCTTGAAGCGGAAGCTGGAGGAGGAAAAGGCGAAACTGACCCAACCACAAGGCACGGCGACGCCGAAAGCGAATACAACACCAACACCGAAAAAATAAGGGATCGAGTATTCGATCCCTTACCCGCTTATTATTGCGGAATATAATAAATCACGTAGCGATCTTCAAAGATCTCTTTCTTATAGTTTGTTCCCTGCATCTTTTTCTCTAGCGCTTTGAGATGCTCGGCGCTCTTCGGGAAGATATACGCCTTGACCGGCGCCTGATCAACCATCGCCTGATAGGGCCGATACCTCGTCAGACCCGGGCGGAGATTGGGATACAGCACGCTACAGATGATCTGTTCTTTGCTATGGAAGATCAGATCATTGCAGGTCCAGTACTCTGAATAGATGCGGGTCGCACCAATAGAAAGCAGGTGGTTCACCAGACGATCCCGTTGCTGATAGTTGCGGTACGCATCGGGCACATCTCGAATTGTTCCAATTGTACCCCGCACAAAGGTTACAAACAGAATCGCCAGCAGGATGCTGCTGACAATGCCCAACGCACGCTGTTTCCAGTTGATCGCTTTGAAGAGGCGCCCGGCACCTACCCAGACAGGCCAGAAAATCGCGGGCATGGTGTCCAACAAGCAACTGAGGTAGCGAGCTGAAGTCACAGGATAGACCGCTCCGTGGGTGCTTGTGATATATTGCCCGAAGGTCAGACAGGCGCTGAGCAGGACCATAACGCGGGCACTCTTCAGAATAAACAGCTCTCGTTTCTCGGCATCCTGAGAACGGAAGATTGCTCGATGACGCCAGACCGCAACAATAGCCAGAATGGTTGCCAGTGCCATGAGCAGCAGAAACACAATTCCCCAGGTCAGTGAGGCGATTGAGCAGCCGATGGTGGCAGAGGTGGGATGTCCAAAGAGAATCCAGTCCTGATCCGGGCAGGATGGGTACGCGCCTGTTGCCAGTGGCAGCGCGATCATGATGGAGCCCAAAAGCTGATGGAGCAGGGTCAGATGTTTCTCTGCCATTACCCCATCACTGACGCCATGCATATGAAGGAGCACAGAGACCGAGTTCTGTTCCAGAAATACCTTCATATCGGACAGCAGCGAGATATTGTAATAGATCATAGGGAAAAGCCCCAGCAGCAGTCCCCCGATAATGCAGAGCAGCGGCCAGCTCCGTGCCTCCCGCCAGCAGAAGATCAGCAGGAAAATCGAGGCGGTGACAACGAAGGGCAGAATGATAAGGTCTACCCAGAGGATGACCCCGAAAATGACTCCCAGAAGCGCAAAGAGCATGTACCGTTTCCACGGCACCATAGGAGATGGGCGCTCTCTGGTGGGGGCTGTCAGGGCCAGCTTGGTAGCAATGAGCAGAATAAAGGGTGCGGCAACCGTCATCTCTGGATACTCACCGACGGCCTTGATCAGGCGCAGGATCACTTCGGGTGAACCAAAGCTGAGCAGCAACACCGATGCCAGCGCGTAGCGTTCGGTGTAGAGCAAGCGCACCAGGAAATAGGTTCCAATAAGAAAACCGGCATACATCAAGATAAGGCTGAAGCGCAGCGTGAAGAGTGAGGGACCGAACAAACGAAAGAGTGGCGCTGCCAGATACGATTCTACCGGGCCCATATATGCCTGACCATAGAAGAAGATCGGCAATTCCCCATGAAAGGCGATGCGCATGCCCGCGATCCCCAAATTTCCCTCATCGCTATTGGTTGTCGGCCAGTTAAATGCAAGAAGTATACAGCGAAAGAGTGTGGCCAGGACAACAATTAGAATCATACTATAGGTATAGGGGTTCTTTTTAAACCATCGTACGTTTAAAATAGCCTTTTCCTCCCTCAAGACAAGAAAAAATAACCCATCTCATGCGGTATTTATGTTTTTTCTTTACCTCTACTATACTATAGGGCTTTTCTCTATGCCAGTGTCCTTCGTCCTCTATAGCTATTAAGTAGGAGAAAAGAGAGTAGGAAACCGATTTTTTTGATGGTAATATATCAGACATGAAGCTACAGGAATTTTGGTCGTTGCTGTATCCCCTTGTCTGCTCGCAGCGAAATGTGCTGGGATATGCAGCAACCTGCTCGACACTCTCTGTGTTCCGGCTGTATGAGTGGTATGGCTGTACAGAGGAGCTGAATACACTCTTTGAGCCATCCCATCAGTACATTCTCGACAGGCAGTATGATGCCTATCAGCGGGCCCGCAGGGCCTTGCTGGAACTATCCTATGCCGAGCGTGTAGAACTGATCGAACAGGGACGCACTGCCCTCGCCTGCTGGTGGAATCGTGATCTCTACGATACGTTGTGTGTTCTGGTAGAGGCTGGCGATTGGGAGGTCTCCGAGGTTGAGCGCTGGACCGATACAGAGAATCAGCAGTATCATCTGCACCCGCTTGGCTCGCTGGCTCGTTCCTCCGAACCAGCGGCGTTTGCACGCTTACAGGCACTGGTGCAGGCGGGTCTTACTAGCTTTCAGGCACCCTATCCGAGCTTTTATGCCGGAGTTGAAGCCTGGCTGCTGCTGCTGGCATATGGGCGACTTGAGCATGCGTCTGTGGTAGAAGATCTGCGGAGCTGGCGCATGTATCGTCACTTCAGCCGTGAGCGTTATAGCTGGAAAGCGCTCAAGTACCTGCCCGGGCGTGTGCGACAGCCATTCCTGAGAGCCTGTGCCGAGGCGCTTACTGCTGATCCTCTGGACGAAGAGGGTGAGAACCTCTATATGAGCGTGGGCGCTTTCCCGCTGTCGGCACTTGCTCGCCCTGTTTTAGAGCGGATGGTGATGTTCGCAGATAGCACGCTGGAAACCCTGAATGTGTTGACAGTTGAGCCATCGCCCGCGTTACTAGATGAGTTGCGTCAGGTAAGTAGCTGGCAGCGCTTTCTTGCCGCAAAGCCGGTGACAGACAGCCTTTATCAGGCGTTATATGAGAGCTTTGCGCCCGATGAGGAGGCACAACAGCTCTTTGCCTTTTTGCGTCAAAACGAGTATCTGCCTGCCGAAGCGGTGCCGGCCGTGCGCAAGCCTGAGCTCTTGAGCGCACTCCTGCAATTCTGCGGGGAACCGGGTGATCCACTATTTCAGCCAGACGGACAGATCGCGCTGCCCAAATTCGTCAAGCTCGCCCGTCTGGTGGTCGCGGCAAATGGGGGCTATGATCCTGTGCGCCTGCTCGAAGTTGCTGCCCACGCATATGACGAAGACCGGCTCTATTTCGGACATGACGCGGTGCTCTGTGCGATGGTGCATCCAGCGATCGTGCTGGACGAGAAGCGCGCGCTGATACAGCAGGTCTCGAAGGTGCTTGAGCAACGGAAAAAAACGAAGACGAAAATGCAGCAGTTGCTTCGCTGGACGCGTGTGCATGGCTATTTACCTGAAGAGGATGCGAAAAGAAAAGAGGGAATGGTTGCCTCCATCCCCTCCTGAAAAGGACGTCAGGCCCTGATTCGTCGTGCCTGCCACGCGGTCACCAGTTGCGAGAGTAACGCACCGAAGAGTTGTGACAGGCAGACGTTCAGGGCTATTTTTTGTGGCGTAAGCGCTGCCTGATTGAGCTGCGGCGAAGCAAACAGGGAGAGCGCCACAATTGCCAGAAATGGAGCCATTGCCCCGAAAGTTGAAAGAAGCATGGTCGGAAGGGTGGTTTGTTGGAAGCTCAACCAGTCATCTTTGCTTTGGGGCCAACCAACCTGCGTAAACCAGATAACCAGCGTTGCTATCCAGGTGAACAGATAGCCTGTGGCTATCCCGTTGATGCCTGAAAGCACCGAGATAACGCCCATCTCCCATTGGGATGGATTGGGGCCGGAGGCAAAGCCAAAGCCGTTGAGCAACAGCCCGACCAGGAGGAATTCTGCGATACAGAGGATGAGCAGGAAATTGACTCCTTTCAGGTAGAAGCCGTCGGGAATGCGCGGGGAACGTGCCGCACGCCTGCGCGATTGGAGTAACAGTTCAAGTCGGTTGATCTCCTTATCAATCTGCGGGATAAAACCAAAGAGCAGGGCCTGACGGACAGTGTAGAGCGTTCCCCCGAAGGGCGCTTGAAACCAGTTCAGCACGACGCCCAGAACAATCGCGTTGCTGTTGGCAAAACGGGGCATGTACAGATGATGTACCATGACCTCGGCAAAGAGATAGCCAACAAAAAGATCCAGCCCGATGGCAACCAGCGCGAGGATGGGCATGCCAAGCAGGCTATGCAACAGGAACCAGTAGAGCGAGCCCGCGATAGAGCCAAAGCGCGTCCGCAGGTAGTGTAGCTCGCGTCTCATATCCCGGGTTGGCCCTGTCAGGGTGAGAATACAGGTGCTGAGTAACAGGTTACATACGCCAAAGATCCCCCCGGTAAAGGCTGCCGGGGCGCTCAGGTAATAGTGCCAGAGGTGATGAAACTGGGCGCCCGGGTGAAAATGAGGGGTCCAGAGATTGATCAGCAGGAAGAGCCCGACCAGTATGCACATGCTCCCGAGCGTCAGGGATGTGCTGCGCTGTGCCCAGTTCCAGAGCGTTTTGAGGGTGGTAAAAATGGTAGTGGTCGGGAAAAGCTGTTCCCTGATTTCATCGGTATATTTTTTGAGGGTTAACAAATCGAGCTGTGATTGCATGCTCTGGATTTCTGAGGAGCCAAGTGTATTGAGGCGTTGCTGTAATGCTGGCATCAGGCGAATGAGCTTCTGTAACTCTCGGAACTCGTATTTATCCAGTGTTCCCCCTCGTTGGAGTCGGCGCTGCTGCGTGGCGCACTGGCGCATGAGCCTTTTCAGATTCTGGCGTTCTTGCTGATAGCGCTTGCTGTTCTCGCGCTCTTGTTCCAGAAAGATGTGGTAGTTCTCAAGTGCATCTTCCATCCAGGAAAGCAGGATATGCAGGCTATTCTGATTCTCGGCGATGCTTGTGCGCAGTCGCTCCACTCTCTCTGGCGCTGTCCTGCTGTGCCTCTGCGCTTGTCGTAGTTGCGTTTGCAGACGGATCAGTCGGCTTCTCAACAGATGATACTGTTCCTGGTAGAGTTCCTGACGTGTCCTTGCTTGCTCTAAAAATGTATGTGTCTTGACCTCAAAATCACGTTGTGGTGCCGATGTTTGCAGCGTCCCCATAAAGCTCCCCTCCACGTTTCTTATCCCAGCACTCCTGTTCGGCGTATCTGTGGTTTTAGCTATGATCTCATTGCCGCCTGACCGACATGCTACTATTATAGCATAGAGAGCCTTTTCAATATTTCGTATTTGTAGTGCGAGGAATGTTATTATTTTTGCAAGAAAGGAAGCGTAGATATCGGGAAAATATCTCTACAGTTTTTAGCCTATAGCTCAATCATTGCTGGTACAAATTTCTTATAGGGCCATATAGAAAAAGCGAGGTCCATTACCGATGGACCCCGCAACAGCTCATTTCGAGCGAATCATTCTGATGATTTCCTTCATATTCGGTCGTTGCCCATACATCAAAATGCCGAGGCGATAAATGCGAGCGGCTACCCATGCACACACGAAGATTCCTGCAATCATCAGGAGAATGCTCAGCCCAATCTCCCAGGGCGCTGCTGACATAGTGCCCACGCGCACAAGCATCACAGTTGGCGTAAAGAAGGGGATGAATGACAGGATTTTGAACCAGATCGCACTTGCTGTTGTTGCGCCGTAGAGACTCACGATGTAGCCAATCATAAAGAGCCAGGTAAGAGGTGTCGCGGCCGATGAGACCTCTTCCTGCCGTGAGACCAGCGCACCAACTGCCGCGAACAGGGTTGCGTAGAGCAGGAAACCAAGAATAAAGAAGACGAAGACAAGCAGTAGCAACGGAATTGAAACGCCTGCCAGCGCGATGGTAATGCCGGTCTGCCCGATGCCCAGAGCGTTTTGCAAAGGATGTTGAAGTAGCAGGAACAGAATCCCGGTAACGGTCAGTGCCGCCATCTGAGTCAGCCCCACCGCGCCGATTCCGATCACCTTTCCAACCATCAACTGAAATGGCGTTGTGGCGTTGACCAGAATCTCAATGATGCGGTTGCCCTTCTCTTCAGCGACACCGTTCGCCACCTGAATTCCATACATAAAGACAGTGACAAAGATCAGAATGACGCCGATAAAGGCGGTTATCATACCAATAGCCAGGTCTGTCCCGGAGCGGGCATCCTGTTGCGTTTTTACAACGTCAAGGGTGACGGGGGCAAAAAGATCCTGTGTCTGTTGGGGGGTCAGGTGGAGCTGATTAGCCCGGTCCAGAATGGCAATTTGTTGCGCCATCGCTTGCACTGCTGATTGATCGGGATCGATACTATCGGTATTGCTGGTATAGTACTTGAAATGCAGCTTCTGATCGGCTCCTCGATCGATAACAACCAGTACAGAAAGCTTTCCTGCTTTTACCTGCTGCTCAAGTTGCTGGCTGTTTCCCTGCTCAAGCTTCAGCTTATAGTGTGAGGCGTCTCCATTCAGGAGATCAGAGAGTGTCTTCTGGAGTGTGGTGTTCTCCATACCCGCGATGGAGCCTGCATTGTTTGCAACCGTCAGGGTTTTCTGGTCGTTACTGCCCTGATTAAAGAAGGCGATAATGGTCGGGACGCAGGTTCCAAGCGCAACAATGATCAGCATAATGATGGTACTGATCACAAACGAGCGCTGTCTTACACGGGTAGTATATTCTCGTCCGATAATCAGGGAGATATTGCGTAGTGTGTGTTGTGAAGCGGCGCCTCCTTGCCCTGGAGCAAGCGTTGTCTGTTTCTCGTTTGGGGGTGACGGTATCTGACTCATGGTCTGACATTTTCCTTCTTCTAGATACTAAGCAGAGTGGGAAGGGGCATCGGGAAGCGCGATTTGCCCCACTCGCGCGATAAAGATATCAGTAAGAGATGGTTCAACCAGCTCGAAGAGCGTGACCATGCCATTCTGACGCAGGGCCTCTGCGAGAATAGTGTTGGGAGTGACGGAGGGTTGAATGCGCAGCTCAATATAATCCTGACGCCGCTTAAGTACCTGAACGCCTTCTATGGTGTCGAGCCAGGCACATTCCGGGTCGTTGTCCAGTTTGATACGGACGATGTTGCGTCCATGCTGGCGCTTGATCTCGCGCACACTGCCCTGAACGACAACCTCCCCCTTATTGATGATCACAACATCCTCGCACATTTCCTCCACCTGTTCGAGCTGATGCGTCGAGAAGATGATTGTTTTGCCACGACGATGCATCTCAAGAAAGGCATCCTTCAACACATTGGCATTCACCGGATCAAGACCGCTGAAGGGCTCATCCATAATCAAGATATCGGGATTATGCATGATGGTTGCTAAGAACTGTACCTTCTGCTGATTCCCCTTCGAGAGCTCCTCAACCTTCTTTTTCCGATTGGCATTGATTTGAAAGCGCTCCAACCATTCGTCAAGTTCCTTCTGTGCATCCTGTTTTGATAGGCCGTTGAGGCGCGCCAGAAAAAGCAATTGCTCTTCTACGATCATTTTGGGATAGAGCCCCCGTTCTTCGGGCAGGTAGCCCCAGTGATGTCGGGGAACCTCATGGACGGGTGTGCCCTGCCACGTGATTCGTCCACTGTCGGGGCGGATAATATCCAGAATCATGCGCATGGTAGTCGTTTTTCCCGCGCCATTGGCTCCAAGAAAGCCAAATAGAGAGCCCTCTTTCACTTCCATTGAGAGCTCTTTGATGGCCTGGAATGAGCCAAACGATTTGTTGATGTGCTCCACGGTCAGTCCCATGTATGCGGATCTCCTTCTTTATCTTCTATGCTGTGCATCTTTCTCTGCCAGAGCGTTGCATGGTTTGTATTGGGAGGATAGTATGTCCCTGTGCCTTTTCTCATAGAGCATATACGTATGAGGTTATTCGCCGGTAGTATGTGAGCGCGGAGTGAAAAAAGAACCTGCCAGACAAACATTCGTAGAATTGCCTGGCAGGGAACGTGCGAGGCTATTCTTCTTTTGAGTTCACAATTGGCTCGGTCTTTTCTGTCCGGTGACCCTCTGGTTCTGGCTTTTTCTGGTCATCCGGAATGATAGGTTCCTCCAGGGCGTTTTCTGCTGTCCTGTCAGGCTCCTGGATTTGTTCGTCCCCCTCTTTGGGCTCGGTATCCTCTGGCTGTGCGGTCTCAGACTCCTGCTTCTGCGTAACGCCATAGGTGATCGCGGTCTCTCCCTCTGGCACAGGCCGTGATTTACGCATAACCAGATAGGTAATAGGCAGGAGCGCGATCAGGACGACAAGTGATGTCCATTGCGCCTGTTTGAGGCCCCAGGCCAGCCCGAATGGCTCCACAATTACGTTATCACGAGCAAAGAAGACGACAAACTGTGTAATCGCGTACCCGAAAAGGTAGACCAGCATCAGGGCGCCGGGGCGACGGAAGCGTTTCGCCAGGAAAAGCATCACAAGCAAAAGGGCAATATTGGCGAGCATCTCGTATCCTGCGGCTGGCTCAACTGGAACGCCACAGGTGCTCGGGTTATGACAGGCCCAGCTATCGGGATGCAGATAAACGGTTGCCCAGGGAATGTGGTCGTTGCGATAGCCGATAATATCGCCGTTAATCAAGTTTCCGATCCGACCGAAGATCTGCGCTCCTGCCGCAAACAGGACTCCCGCATCGATCAGCACTAGCGGATTGACGCGTTCCACTCGTGCCCGCCAGATCAAGGTAGGAATAACCAGGAAGATCGCGCCATAAAAGGCCATTCCACCTTCCCAGGTTGCGATGATATGAATTGGTTGTTTCAGGTAGTAGTCGACAAGATTATCTTGCTGGATCACAAAATAGAGGCGACCGCCGATAATACCTGCTGCAATACACCACCAGAGCAGGCGGTATACAAGTTCCTGGGTGATGCCCTTACGCTTGCAATATCCCTGAATGAACCAGAGACCCATCAAGATAGCAACAACGTACATCAAGCCGTACCAGCGCAGGGCGATCGGGCCAATTTGCAGCAGGACAGGATTGATATTCAGGTAGATTGGTGGCCCGATTTTCAACCAACCCCAATCGAGGAGCGGCTGCGTTGCGGTTATTGCGGAGAGTGTGTGCATGCTTTCCTTACTCCGTATTGTTCTTTTTTCAAAAGGTCAGAGGAGCTCATTGCTACCGAGTTGCGCCCCAACAAAGTTGGAGAAACGTGATGCCTGTTCTCTTTACGAAATTTACGGTATGATGTTTGTGACAAGCCGCCCGCTCTCCCTCTTGCTTGTATGATAGTATGCATTTCCATTACGTGCAAGTAGGGAACTGTATCTTTCAAGAGTTGAAAAAGAGGTAAGAAGTGTTATATGTTATTTTTGAGGAAGGAGCTGAATATGTGCAGTGAGGAACCGATCTCTCTGGCCGGAAACCAGGTGCTGTTGCGAGATTGGCGGCTCCCGGATCTGGACTATTACCGAAACTGGATGCGTCCTGATGCCCCCTGGAAGGCGTTTGATGGTCCCTACTATCCATTGCCCTCGCCCGAGCGTCTGGAGGAGATTTGCCGGGAGAAGCAGGAACAAATTGAACAACATGCATTCCCGCCCATACGCACCAATCTTGTGATTGCTGACCGGGCGACGGAGTGCATGCTAGGAACCGTTTCAAGCTACTGGGAGAGCCGTGAAACAAACTGGTTATGTGTGGGTATCGTGATCTATGATCCGGCCTACTGGCGCGGCGGACGCGGCTTTGAGGCACTTGGCCTATGGAGTGATTATTTATTTCGCGTAGATGAACGCCTTGTGCGGCTGGACCTGCGGACGTGGTCGGGGAATACTGGAATGATGCGCCTGGCGGAAAAGCTTGGTTATGTCCAGGAAGCACGTTTCCGCAAAGCCCGCATTGTCGGAGGTATATATTATGATGGGTTGGGCTATGGCGTGTTGCGCGAGGAGTGGCAGAGCCGCTATCCCGGGGGATTTTCCCGTTTTTTGCTGCAAGCGCGTGCAGGAAACGATAGATAACCTTCCATATTCTGCGTTATAATGCTTCCTTGAAGCGTTTCCTTCAGCGAAAGATCTGCGCCTGTGCTGGTACTTCCGGGGGAGGAGCAACTGAGCTGTGAAGAGATGTGAGAAGAAGCGCTTCTTTCTGTTCGTATGTCAATGGCAGAAGCAGTAATCTGGATCAGGAAGTGTAGCAAAGGTGAAGGATCGATCTTTTTATCAGCGTCGTGTCATCATACTCCTTATCATTGTGGTGGCTCTGGCTTCCTTTGGTCCGGTGCGCCGGGCGCTGTATTATGGGGCCTTTCAGCGGGGAACCTGCACTATTTTGGAGCAGCGCGTGCGCACGATACAGGGGCCTGTGACCGCCGCTTTTGCCCCGTATGTACGCTATGCGGTATATCCTGCCAATGGCAACGTCGTTCAGGCTGAGGGATTTGACGGGCCGGAGTCCCGCATTTATCGGAAACGTGAGGAAGTGAATGCGCTTCTGGCACGTTTCCAGCCCGGGAAAGCCACTCCTTGCTGGTATGATCCGGCTGACCCGACGCATGCCTTCTTGGTATTTCAGGGATATACATTCCAGATGGCATCGGGGCAGTTCTTTTTTTACGCGCTTGTCTTTGCGCTCTTTGTGCCTATTCTCTTTCTCTGTCTGGAATGGTTAATCTGGCGCTTTCTGGTGCTGCGCTTTCGCGGCGTCGTCGTCATAGGCGCAGTCGTCAAAACCGAGGTGAAGCCGGGACGAAGCTTCCTCTGGTGGCGCGGAGAGCCTTTTTCCGAGCATACTATTCTCTATAAGGCGCGGGGGCGCAAAGGAGGAGAAGACACTGTACGCTACATTAAATACGTGTCAACGCCGCTAGAGGAGCGGGAGTTTGTTGATTGGCTCAAAGTACCGATCTGCTATGATCCCAGGCAACCGCGATATGATCGTTTTGGGGATCGCCCGCCGCTCTATTTTGTGCTTCCCGGGCTGGTGATCGGGCTTCCACTGCTGGCTATGCTGCTCTCATTTCTCTATGATATTGTGATGCGCATACCCGGCTTTTCGTAAATTCCCTGCCTGGTAGGAAACAAGCTGAAACAAGTTACCTGTATTGAATGTAGAAGTTCGTAATGATATAATGGAAAGCAGGATAGTATGGATAGACAGCAGTTATTGCAAATGGCTCGTGAAGCGGCTCTGCGTGCCCATTGCCCCTTTTCACATTTTCGGGTAGGGGCGGCGCTGGTAGCTGGAGATCAGGTGTTTGTTGGTGTGAACATCGAGATCTCAAGTTATGGCTTGACGTTGTGTGCTGAGCGTTCGGCGTTGTCGGCCGCGGTGAGTGCGGGCGCTGGCCCAATCACTCAAGTTGCGGTTGCCTGCATCGATGTGCCTCCGACTGCATCGATTGCCGGTCGTTCGCCCTGTGGGGCCTGTCGGCAATGGCTGGCAGATCTGGCACCTGACGCGACGATCTACCTTGACGGAGTAGAGCGTGAATTTTCTGTGAAAGACCTGTTACCGTATGCGTTCGGTTTGTAGGAATTCCCCTTGACATCTGGAGGGATTCTTAGATACGCTATAAGTCCCGGATATAACAACTTGTAGTGCGGCTCCCCTGGTGCGTCAATTGCGTTCTTCGCTAGAGGTGTCCAATGTGGTTTGGCGCTTCTGTGCTCCAGTACCACAACAATCGAACACGTTCTGCTTCTGAAAACTGGCTCGGAGTTGTAAAGTACAGGTGTTTCTGGGCTCTGCTTTTTTCTTTCCTCTCTTTTGATGAGTGGATCGTGCCTGCCTGTCGTGACTCCTCTCTTTGTTCTGTATGTGCCACCGTATGTGTCCCCCGAGGGTGGCATAACGGGAGAGGAGACAACAGGACACGGTTTTTCTCGCATCTTCCTCTCATAGAGGAGTGTGGATCACCGCAAAGCCTGAACCGTACTCTCCTTTGTTGTCTGCTGTTACCCTGTGTTTGCTTGATCGCAGGAAGGAGTATGTGCTATGGCGCAGCGTTTCACCCTCGGCGTCGAAGAAGAATTTCAGATGGTTGATAAAAAGACCGGCCATCTTGCATCCCATATTCACACAATTCTGGAAAAAGGCGCGTCCATCCTGGGTGAACACATGAAGGCAGAAATGTTACAGTCAACTGTAGAGCTGATCTCGAATGTCTGTCCGAATATCGCTGCTTTGCGCCTTGATTTACAGCATATGCATTCCATCCTGGGACAACTGGTTGAGTCCGAAGGACTGGCCCTGATCAGTGCGGGTACGCATCCTATCTCCAGTTGGCACGACCAGATACGCACACAGAATGAGCGCTATGAGAAGTTGGAGGAAGAGTTTCAGGATGTCGGGCGCTCAATCCTGATCTTTGGCTTGCATGTGCATGTAGGTATTGACTCGCATGAACTGGCTGTGCCGCTGATGAATCAGTTGCGTACCTGGCTACCGCATATTCTGGCGCTCTCGACGAACTCGCCTTTCTGGGCCGGGCGCGATTCCGGCATCAAGTCATGGCGTTCCATTGTCTGGCGGCGCTTTCCTCGCTCTGGTGTCCCGATCCTCTTCCAGTCCACCCGGGAATTCGATACATACGTACAGGAACTTATCAAAACCGGCTGTATTGACGACGGAAAACGCATCTGGTGGGATATTCGCCCGCATCCGTTCTACCAGACTGTTGAGTTCCGCATTGCTGATATGCCTGCGACCTTTGAAGATACGATTGCATTGGCCGCACTCTGCCAGGCATTGGTTGCGAAGGTAACCCGTCTGCATGAACGGAATCTGGCGACGCAGGTTTTGCCTCCTACATATATTGAAGAGAATAAATGGAGGGCCGCTCGCTATGGTCTCGATGCGGAATATGTCGACTTTGTGCAGGCGCGACGCATGTCGATGCGGGATGCCGTGAACGAGATGCTGGATTTTGTAGACGATGTGCTTGATGATCTGGGCAGTCGCCGCGAGATCAACTATCTCCGTGCTCTGCTTGAAGATCCCCGAGGGACCGGAGCGGATCGACAGCTTGCTGTTTATCATGAAACGGGCAGTGTCCATGCCGTGACCCATTACCTGATGCAACAGATGGTACAGGATGTTGTTCTGAATAAACCCTGGTAGGCTGGCAGATGCGCGTGCAGGTCCTGCTGATTGTCCTGTGGCTATTCAACATGACGTGGTAGCGACGTGGGGTCCCTGGTAGCCACAGGAGCTATCAGGGCCCCACGTCGCCCCCGAATATCCCGACTTATGCTTCTCCCAGAGAGGCGAACAGATAGCAATTGAACTGCACTGCACGCTCAAGATCAGCCAGTCTGATATTTTCGTTGGGTGAGTGAGCGGCGCTTCCCCAGTAGGCGGCATTCCCCGGAGCTGACAGACCCGGCAAGCCGACCCGCTTACGCAGGGATTCCAGCAGGGGCAGCGTCCCTCCACCAAGCGGTGTAATCTCGGCAGGCTTGCCCGCGAAAGCTTCCGCAATGGCCTGAATGCGCTGCACAAAGGGATCTTCAATCGGCGTCATATCGGCCCGGCAATAATCAAAGGCCGTTATACGGATATCGCCGTATCCCTGAGTTACAAGATGCGCTTTAAGCTTTGCCAGAATATCTTCAGGGTCCTGATCGGGCACCAGACGGAAATCAAGTTTTGCCATTGCGCGGGCGGGTAAGACCGTTTTGGTTCCCTCTCCTGTGTAGCCGCTGAGCAGTCCAGCAATATTGCAGGTCGGCGCAAATGCCTGCCGCTTGCGCAGTTCCAGCCCGCTCAGGCCATCCACAAACTCCTCGAAATGGTAGGCCTGTTTGTACTGCTCTTCGGTATCATCCTGTGCCGCAAGGGCGGCAATCTGTTGCTCGGTGGGCTCTTTCACCGCATCGTAGAAGCCGGGAATCAGTACCTTGCCAGATGGTGAACGGAGCGTCGCCAGTGCCTGTACCAGCTTCCACGCGGCGCTCGGGAGAATCGGCGCTGAGCCCGAGTGCGCGTCAACCCCGAGTCCATCGGCATCAAGCTGGACATAGAGCAGCCCTTTCGCGCCAAGCATCAGCTCTGGACGCCCGTTGTCGCCAAAGTTCGCGCCTTCCCAGAGCGCACCATCAGCCTGCAAAAGATGCGTGTATTTCTCGGCGATGGCGTCAAAGTTGACGCTTCCGATCTCCTCTTCGCCCTCAATAAGCCAGCGAATGGTGATGGGGAGCTCGCCATAGAGAGCCAGCAGGGCACGAATCGCGGTCAGGCGCGTCGCGATTTCAGCCTTGTTATCGGCAACGCCCCGGGCGTAGAGCTTGCCATCACGGACTGTCGGTTCAAAGGGCGGCGATTCCCACAGCTCCAGCGGCTCGGGAGGCTGAACATCATAGTGGTTATAGAGAAGAAGGGTAAAGGAACTGCGTCCGCGAATTTCCCCGAACACGGCTGGGGCGCTTCCTTGAGCCACGAGTTTCTGTGTAGAGAAGCCGCTTTCTTGCAGCAACGTTTCCACCAGATTGGCCATTTCAGCGATACCGATGTTCTGAGCGGAAATACTGGGTTGACGACAGAGTCGCTCAAGAAGCTCTTGAGCCTCTCCGGCATGTTCTGATAGATAGGTCTGGATGCGCTGCATGTCGACTGACATCATGTCTTCTCCTTTCGTCCTGTGAGGTGTCAGTGAGGGGGAAAAAGAAAAAGGGAGCACCGTACACCTGGCTTTCGGCGCTCCCTTCCGGGGCTTATGCTCCCGCATTTTGCAGGAAGCGGATGACAGTGCGCACGCCCTTGAAGAACTGATCGATAGAGTATTTCTCGTTCGGGGCATGCAGGTTGTCATCGGGCAGAGCAAAGCCCATCAGCACCACGGGTACATTGAGCGTGGAGTTGAAGAGGGCCGCTATGGGAATAGAGCCTCCCTCGCGAGTGTAGATCGGCTCTTTGCCGTAGACCTCTTTCAGCGCTTCGGCGGCTGCCTGCATAATCGGTGCTTCAGGATTGACGACCAGCCCATCACCTCCATGACCCATGTGCACAGTGACGTCGACTCCTGCCGGAGCAACATCTTTCACTGCCTTCTGAAGCAGCTCAAAGACTTCATCTGGCTTCAGATCGGGCGGAAGGCGCAGGCTGACTTTGGCCTTTGCGACTGCGGGGATCACGGTCTTGGAGCCTTCACCTGTGAAGCCTCCGACGATCCCATGTACCTCGAAGGTGGGACGTGCCCAGACACGTTCCAGTGGCGGATAGTTGTTTTCCCCTACGAACTGTTTGATGCCCATCTCCTTGAGCATGCTTTCGCCCAGGTGCAGCGGATCGTTTCTCCAGAACTCCTTCTCCACCTCGGGAGCCGGACGCAGCTTATCATACAGGCCGGGGATGTTGATGTGCCCATCCTCTCCTTTGAGGCGGCTGATAATCAGGGATAGCGCGTGAAGGGGATTGGGGGCAACGCCACCATAGACGCCAGAATGCAGGTCACGCCGAGCGCCATGTACCTCGATCTCGGCGGCGATAATGCCGCGCAGTCCGGCAACCAGGGCAGGAATATCGGCTGACGGCATCCCGGTATCACAGATAAAGACCGCATCGCATTTCAGCTTCTCATGCTCAAACTTGACATAGTGCTCAATAGACGCGCCGCCGGCCTCTTCCTCGCCTTCAATCAGGACGCGCACATTCAGCGGAAGCTTGCCTTCAACGGCCATCAGCGTTTCAAGCGCTTTGAGAATCAGCATTGTCTGGCCCTTGTCGTCGCTTGCGCCGCGGCTGTAGATGTTACCATTGCGGATAGTTGGCTCAAAAGGGGGGCTTTCCCAGAGCTCTATAGGATCAACGGGCTGAACGTCATAGTGACCGTAAATAAGAAGTGTGGGTTTTCCCTCTGCTTTGAGCCATTCCCCATAAACGAGGGGATGACCTTTGGTCTCGATCAACGTGGCATCAAAGCCGATCCGTTGTAATTGATTGACCGCGTATTCGGCTGCCTGACGTACATCCTTCGCATGCTCGGGAAGCGTGCTGATACTGGGAATACGGAGCCAACCTTTGAGGTCTTCTAGAAAACGCTGTTCGTTCTCTGTGATGTATGTTTCCAGTTGGGACATCAGCCAAAACCCTTTCTATCTATAAGCGGAACTCTCTCTTCATGGTAGCATTGTACAGCATCCTAAGTAAAGGTTTCTGGCGGCTTTATCCCGAGAAAAGCGGTGACCCTGACAGGAGCCACCGCAGCACGCTTGTTCTAGGGTAGAAAAACGAGATCCCCATCATCATCATAGGGGCCCGGACAGCCCGATTCTTCATCCTCTTCGTCGGGCTCGCTAGAGAAGAATGGTATGCGGGGAACAAGCTGTTTGTGCGATGGACGTATCATCAGTAGAACTGGCATGGGCTTTTGCTCCTTGTCCTTACCCGGGCAAAACCACTACAGAGGCTGTGACGGCTGTATGCATTCAAAACATATTCTGGTAGAATGACGCTGTGCGCTCATTTTTGAGGATAGAGCCGCACGGCCGCATATGTTCTCTCTATAGTATAGAGACTTTCAGTTCCTGCGTTTTTTAAGTGCTTAAACTGGTTCCAGGAAAAAAGTAGGGCTCTACAACGAGCGTGGACTGTGTTATAATCATCCATGAACAATCGTTCTTAAAGACAACAATATTGCCGGGGAAGAGAAACAATGCCTATACGTCAACTTGCGCCAGATGTTGCGGCGAAGATTGCGGCTGGTGAAGTGGTAGAGCGGCCCGCCTCCGTTGTGAAAGAACTGATCGAGAACAGTATAGATGCCGGCTCAACTCAGATACGCGTTGATCTGATGCATGGGGGACTGCAACTTATTCGAGTGACGGATAACGGGTGTGGCATTACTGCTGATGAATTGCCGCTGGCTTTATCGCGCCATGCAACCAGTAAAGTCGCCTCTATCGATGATCTAGAAAATATTCGCTCACTTGGTTTCAGGGGGGAAGCCCTTGCCAGTATCGCAGCGGTAGCTGATGTCTCGCTTCAGAGCCGCCCGCGTGATGCTGAACATGGTGCGCAGATCCAGGCTCAGAATGGCCGTATTTCGGAGGTGACACCCGCTGCTGTTGCGGTAGGGACCACTATCACAGTACGAAATCTGTTCAGCGCTGTGCCTGCTCGCCTGAAGTTCCTCAAAAGTCGAAACACCGAGGTCAGCCACTGCCTGCATTTGCTGGAACAGTATGCGCTTGCCTATCCCGAGATTCGCTTTATGGTTTTTAGCGAGAATCGGCAGGTTTTTGCGACACCCGGAGATGGTAAACTCTTCAGCGTACTGGTTGAGGTGTATGGGCTGCAAATCGCGCAACAGATGGTGCCCGTCGACGGCGATGACGAACATGATGACGATACTGATTACCCGCTGGTACAGGGCTATACCAGTCGTCCTTCTTGTTATAAAAGTACCCGGCAACATATCTCTTTCTTTGTCAATCGGCGTTGGGTGATGAGTCGGGTCTTGACGGCAGCGGTCGAGAACGCCTATCACTCGCTTTTGCTGGCGGGACGGCATCCGCTGGCTGTGATGAATATTCAGATTGACCCGGCTTTGCTGGATGTGAATGTGCATCCCGCGAAAACCGAGATTCGCTTTCTCAAAGAACGCCGTGTATATGCCTCAATTTTACGGGCGGTACGCAAGGCTCTGCTGGCAGATCCACAACTCCCACAGTGGCAGCCGAAAAGCGCTCCTGAGCCACCAAAGGCCCGGGAAAAGGAATTGCCGGTAGAAGAAGAGGAACCGACCACAGAACAGCCACTTCCCACGCAGAAGGAAGAGACTACATTCCCGGCTGATAGTCCCTGGATCACATTTACCGAGGAGGAGACGGGAACGAAGCCGCCGCTGCTCTCGCGTCTCTGGCAGGGCCATGTCCGCGTGACCCCACAGGAAAAACCCGTCAAGCCGGCACCGGTTGAGGAGCCGAAGCAGCCCGAACCGACAGCAAGCCGGACCGCCGCGCACGCACCTTCTCGGATGCCGCCCACGCTCGGGATTACTTTGCCTGAAGAGATAACGTCGGTACCGTCTCAGGAAGAGCTCCCTCCTGTTGTTTCGCCTCCGCCGGTCGAGGTCGCTCCTGTTCCCGTGCCCGCTGAACCGATAGCGCTGCCCGTCGAGCCGGTAGTGCGGCCTGTGGAGACGGCGCTTGTGCCGGAACGCCCGGTTCATTTTCCAAAACTTCGGGTCATCGGCCAGCTTGCGCAGAGCTATATTGTGACCGAAGGGCCCGACGGCATGTATTTGATCGATCAGCATGCAGCACACGAGCGCATCTTGCTGGAACGCATGGTCGCGAACTGGAAGGCGCGTACTCCCCTATCGCAGCTCCTGCTGACTCCAATTGAAATCACGCTTGCTCCAACAGAGCTTGAAGCCCTTGAGGAACATCGCGCTCAACTGGAACATATCGGCTTCGCGTTGGCGATTGAGGATGGTAAGACGGTCTCGATCAGTGCGGTTCCTGATGTGCTGGTCAAGCGTTTGAATAAGGCCTCCTTACAAGAACTCCTGGTGGAGTTGACGGCAGAAGAGAATCTGGGTCATACTGAGACCTGGGAAGAACAGGCGCTGGCAAATGTCGCTTGCAAAGCTGCGATCAAGCAGAACTACTTTTTGACCGTTGCCGAGATGCGGGAGATGATCGAGCAGTTACAGCAGACGAAAGCGCCGTTCAGTTGTTGTCATGGGCGGCCAACGATGATTAACTTTGGCTTATCTGCCCTTGCACACGAGTTTGAGCGTCGGTAGATGTGAGTATTGTATGCTAGCTGCTATTGTGCCGTCTGCTGCACGGTGGACTATTGAGCAACCACTGTTAACCTATCAGGTGCCTGTGGAGTTGGAGGCTGCATTACAACCCGGCCAACTGGTTGCCGCACCATATGGGGAACGTCTGGTTGAGGGGATTGTCTGGGCATTGCTGGACGATTCGGAAGGACCTGTTCTCGATGATGAAGATGAGCCGGAGGGCGTCCGTGCTTTTGAACTGCGCCCGATTCATTCGCTGCTTGATCCAGAACCGGTACTGCTTCCCCATCAACGTGCGTTAGCGGAATGGATCGCCGAGTATTATGTCACGCCTCTGGCGCTGGTTGCCTGGATGATGCTCTCTCCCGGGCTGGTGCGGCGCTCACAATTTGTGCTGCGCCTCTCCAATGATCTGGAGCCGGGTGAGACAACAGATCAGGCCTCCTTACGGCTGCGAGCGCTGCTCGGGCTCTTACAGGAGGAGGGAGCCATTGAGGAGAAGCGCTTAACGAAACTGCTTGGCCCGACGCAGGCGCAGAAGCTGATCCGCGAGATCCGCGAGAATCCGTTTATTGTGCGTGAGCCCAGCCTTTCCGGGCCAAAAGTAAAACCCCGTATGAAGCGGGTTGTGACGCTGATCGCGCGCGGTGAGCAATTGCTTGAGTGGCGTGAGGAGCGTGAGGCAAAAGTAAGGCAGGCGCTTCAGCAGCCAGCCTCCTCGCTCGCTCCGGCTGGCGTCAGCCCGTGGAGCAAGACCGGCATCGCTGCGGGTGAGGCACTGCCAAAACTGGACGCGAACACAGTGGCAGCGCAGCGACAGCTTGCCGCGCTGGATCTGCTGCAACAGAGCATCAATCGCAATAATCCCTGGACGCCGTACACCCTCTGTCAGGCAACCGGTCTCACTGCCGGGCAATTGCGCAGTATGGAGAAAGAGGGCATCGTCAAAATCGAGAAAATCGCGATTCGGCGTGATCCTCTGCTTGGACAGGTGATCCCACTCTCGTCACCGCTGCAACTGACCGACGAGCAACAGGCAGCATTGAACCGGATCCTCGCTGCTGCGGCCCGTGGCGAGGAGGGTGAGGTGCCCACGCCAATTCTGCTACATGGTATTACGGGAAGCGGAAAAACGGAGATCTATTTGCAGGCGCTAGCCAGCCTTGTCGCACGGGGAAAGCGCGGCATTGTGCTTGTTCCTGAAATTGCTCTGACCACGCAAGCAGTGCAACGGGTGGCGGCTCGTTTCCCCGGTCGAATCGCCATTATGCATAGTGAGCTGAGCACGGGTGAACGCCATGAGGAATGGCAGCGTATTCGTTCTGGCGCTGTCGATATAGTGATCGGCTCCCGGTCAGCGCTCTTTGCCCCTGTTCCCGATCTGGGGATTATCATTATCGACGAGGAGCACGAGGCCGCCTACAAACAGAGCAGCACCAAACCGACCTATCATGCACGTGAAGCTGCACTCCGGCTTGGCGAGATCCTCCATATTCCAGTGGTGCTTGGCAGTGCCACGCCTTCAGTCGAGTCGTTTTATCGTGCTGAGCAGGGCGTTTATGAACTGGTTTCGCTCAAGGGACGTATCGGGGCGACGCTCCCCCCGGTTGAGATTGTTGACTTGCGTAATGAGCTGCGAGCGGGCCATACCAGTATTATCAGCCGTCGCTTGCAGGAGGAGCTTCGCACGGTACTGGAACGCAAGCAGCAGGCCATTCTCTTTCTCAATCGTCGTGGCGCGGCCAGCTTTGTGCTCTGTCGCGATTGCGGCTATGTGGCGCTCTGTAATCGCTGCGATATTCCCCTGACGTACCATGCAACCGAGCAGATTCTGCTCTGCCATTATTGCGGGCTACAGATGAACATGCTGCATTTCTGCCCTTCCTGTCATAGCGCGGGGATTCGCTATTTTGGCCTGGGAACAGAGAAGGTCCAGGAGACCATTCAGCGACTGTTCCCCGAGGCGCGTCTGTTGCGCTGGGATCGTGATACAGCGCGTAACAGGCATGCTCATGCAGAGCTGCTGGAGCGCTTTGCCCGCCGTGATGCCGACATTCTCATTGGAACGCAGATGATCGCGAAAGGGCTTGATCTGCCCGGTGTTACGCTGGTCGGAGTGGTCTCAGCTGATATCGCTCTCAATGTTCCCGACTATTCGGCATCCGAACGGGCGTTCACGCTGCTCACCCAGGTTGCCGGACGCGCTGGACGAGGATCAGAGCCCGGCACCGTCATTATTCAGACTTTTAATCCTCAACATTTCTGTATTGAGACCGCTTCACGCCATGATTATCATGAGTTTTATGCCGCGGAGAGAGAGGTACGACGTCGTTTTGCCTATCCTCCCTTTCGCCAGTTCGCGAAGTTTACGTATGCTCATCGGAAGCGGTCCCGCTGTCAGCATGAGGCGCTGCGCTTGCAAGCGCAGATAACCGAGTGGATCAGACTACTAAACATGAATGACACCGATATCGTGGGCCCGGCTCCTGCCTTCCCCGAGCGCGTCAAGGAGAAATATCGCTGGCAGATGTTATTACGCGGTCCTGATCTGCATCGGCTGTTGCGTGTGATTGATGCGCCAGATTGGGAGATTGACATTGACCCGCTAAGTGCCATGTAAGCAGAAGCCTCCGTGGGCATGCATGCGTTCCTCTGCACTGATGTGGTAGAACTATATTGTTCTGTGTCTCACTTATTTGCCTTTGTATGCATGTTCCAGGAGGACTATGGCTTTTGTGTTAGCTCTGGCCGCTGCCCTCGGGTGGGGAACGGCTGATTTCTTTGTGCGCTTTGCTGCCGGGCGCATTGGCTCATATCGAACGCTCTTTTACATGCAGTTTTTTGGTCTGGCAGCGTTAGGACTCTATCTTCTGGTTACGGGACAGCTTTTCTATCTGCTGACCCATGAAGCCTGGGTGATCTGGGGGCTGGCTCTGGGAGCGGCTGCGTTGAATACCGTTAGCTCTCTGGCCTTATATCGCGCATTCGAGGTCGGGGTCACGATGATTGTTTCGCCGATCTCTGCGGGCTATGCGGCGGTAACGGCGGCGCTCTCGCTTTTCTATGGGGAGCATGTCAGCTCGTTTGGTCTCTTTGGGATGCTGGCTGTGTTGCTTGGCGTCATTATGGTTGCGACGACGTTCGGTTCAGCTCATGCAGCCCCGGTTCGCCGGGGATTGCTTCCACCGGGCGTGCTGCTGGCGATTCTGGCTTCGCTTGGCTATGGGGTTGCGTTCTGGGTTCTGGGCTTTTTTGTAACGCCCCATCTTGGCTCGGTTGCGTCTACTGCCCTCTTTCGTTTGATAACTCCCTGTTTGCTCGCTGGCTATTCGTTGGTAGGGAAGGCATCGTTGCGTATGCCACGAGGTGGTGTCTGGTGGTTGCTGGCGGCCATCGGCGTTTTTGATACGGTTGCCTATATTGGCTTTAATCTGGGAGTCTCATTGGCAGGGGCACAGGTTTCTGTTGTCAGCGTGCTGGCCTCGCTCTATTCGGCGGTCACGGTCTTACTGGCGGCGATCTTTGTGCGTGAGCGCTTACAGTGGAATCAGTGGATAGGGATCGGGATTATTTTAAGCGGAATCGTGCTGGTCAACGTATCCTAGCTGATATGCCCTTGTGAATCGTGATAGCTCAAGCCTATACTGTTCGTGAAGAAGACTATTTCAGATACAGGAGGAGCCGTAATGGGAAGAGTTGTTGTCTTGGGAAGCTTGATAGTTGATCTGATGGCACAAGCTCCCCGTCTGCCTCGACCTGGTGAAGCGGTGATCGGCGAGTCATTTCACTCACTGCTTGGAGGTAAAGGGATCAATCAGGCGATTGCGGCGGCGCGTCTGGGGGCTCAGGTGACGCTGATCGGGCGTGTGGGGCAAGATGCCTATGGAGATGCTTTCTTCGACACGCTGCAACAAGAAGGGGTGCTTTCCTCGTTTGTTTCGCGTGATGCGAAGGCCGGGACAGGGGTTTCGCTGGTCATTATTGCGACCGAGAATGGCCAGAATATGATTGTTGTGAACCCGAACGCCAATATGCAGGTTCCGGTGGCCGATGTTGAACAGGCGTTGCGTGGGGTGCAACAGGAACGTGAGCGCGAGGCTCCAGCAGATGAGCAGGCCGGGCGTTCTCATAAGGCAGTTTTCCTCTGTCAGTGCGAGACCAATCGCGAGACCTATACTACCGGGCTACGGCTTGCCCGGGAACTTGGGATGACTACCATTCTGAACGCGGCTCCTGTTTCACAGCTTGCTGATACGGAACTGTTTCGCTCGGCTGATATTCTGGTGGTAAATGAGATTGAAGCGGCAACATATGCCAATTCGTCGGTAACTTCGCTTGAGACAGCGCGTCAGGCTGCCGAACGCCTGCTCCACTATGGGCCGCAGCATGTGATTATTACGCTTGGCTCACAGGGCTGCCTGTGGAGCGCCCGGGAGTCCTCGGGCGCCGTTGAGCACCAGGCGCTCCCGCCCTTTGCGGTACAGGCGGTTGACTCGACGGGCGCGGGGGATGCGTTCTGTGGGGTGCTGGCAGCCTTACTTGCGGACAATATCCCGATGCTGGACGCCTTACGACAAGCGAGCGCTGCGGGAGCCCTGACAACGACAAAGCGAGGCGCAATTGCAGCTCTGCCCACCTTACAGCAGATTCAGGAGCTGATTCCCTGAGGTTGTTGTGCAAAAGAAAGAGAGAACGAGAATGATGCTGGATATGGTAGTGACGCCCCCCGCGATCCTCCAGAGCATAGAGGCGGAAACGTTGGCGCTTGGCTTTACCCGTTCGTGTAAGTATCAAACCGGCTCTCTTTTGCGGATGTTGGCGGCCACGAAGCCCGGTGGAATGCTGCTTGAACTGGGAACCGGGACAGGATGTGGCTCTGCCTGGCTTCTTGAGGGGATGAACCGGACAGCGCGTCTGATCTCGGTGGAGCAGGAAGAGCGGTATAGTCTGGTTGCGCAGCGCTTACTTGGCACTGACAGACGAGCAACGTTTCTGGTGCAGGACGCGGCTGACTTTCTGCGTGTGCAAAAGCCTGCCTCGTTTGACCTGATCTTTGCGGATACAACCGCTGGTAAGTTTATGTTGTTGGCGGAGACGCTGGCGCTGTTAAAGCCCGGCGGGCTCTATGTGATCGACGATCTCACGCCGCAAGAGGATTGGGAGCGAGATATGCCGGGGCATACGGAGCGTGTGGAGGCGCTTGTTGAGACTCTGGAGCGTCGTGCTGATCTCTTGCTCACCCGGATGAACTGGTCAAGTGGGCTGATTGTGGCGGCAAGGCCTGGGTAAAACAGGGCAAGGAGGAGCTGTGTTATTGCTCCTCAGCCCGCCGCTTTTCAAGCCAGCGCTTGATACTGGCCTCTCTGCCCTGTTGTCCCGGCTCATAGTAGCGGCGATTTTTCAGGTTGTCGGGTAGGTACTCCTGAAGGCGAAGCGCAGGAGGCCGTTCCGGATCATCAATCTGCATCTCTTTATAGTAATCGTGGGCGTAGCGGTAATCCTTGCCGTAATCCAGCTCTTTCATTAACTGCGTGGGGGCATTCCGAAGCTGTAAGGGCACTGGATCATTGCGGGTCTTCTGTACGTCATCCTGAACTCGCTTATAGGCTTCGTAGAGCGCGTTACTTTTCGGCGCGGTTGCCAGATGGACAACGGCCTGAGCCAGCGCCAGATTGCCTTCAGGTAAGCCGACAAAATGCACCGCCTGCTGAGCCGCGACACAGACCAGGAGTGCCTGAGGGTCGGCCATGCCCACATCTTCCGAGGCAAAGCGAATCAGCCGCCGCACGATGTAGAGGGGATCTTCACCGGCTTCGAGCATACGCCCGAGCCAGTAGAGCCCAGCATCAGGGTCGGAGCCACGCAGCGCCTTATGCAGCGCCGAGATCATATCATAGTGCTGATCGCCGCTTTTGTCGTAGTGGAGTGCTCGATGCTGCATCACCTCTTCGATAATGGGCAAGGTGACATTGATCTCATCGGCCTGCTGTCCCCTGCTGACCTGGACCGCCATTTCCAGCACATTCAGCGCTGTTCGTGCATCACCATTGGCATAGAGTGCGATCTGCTGAAGGGCCTGCTCCTCAATGGTGATAGGAAGCGTACCAAAGCCCCGCTCTTTATCCTGTAGTGCCCGCCTGAGAATGGTTGCAATCTGTTCCTCGCTCAACCCCTTGAGCACAAAGACGCGTGAGCGTGAGAGTAAGGCGCTATTGACCTCAAAACTCGGGTTCTCGGTTGTCGCACCGATCAGAGTAAACACGCCGTTCTCAACGTGAGGAAGCACTGCATCCTGCTGTGCCTTGTTAAAGCGATGAATCTCATCAATGAATAGAATGGTGCGTTTTCCTAACGAGCGGCTCTGCCTGGCGGCCTCAACAACCTTGCGTAGATCAGCAACTCCTGCTGACACCGCACTCAGGCGCACAAAACGGGAATGCGTATGATTGGCGATTACCTCGGCCAGCGTGGTTTTTCCGCTGCCAGGCGGTCCCCAGAAGATCATTGAGGTGATACGGTCGTTCTCGATGCTACGGCGTAGAACCTTGCCGGGTGCAAGGAGATGTTCCTGTCCGACGACCTCATCCAGCGAGCGGGGACGCATACGCGAGGCCAGTGGCTCGCCGACGGGCGCTCCCTTCTGCGGCTGTGCTGGTTCCTTTGATGGTTCTGTTCCGAAAAGCGATTCCTGATGCATGATAACATTTTCCCTGGAACTGGTTTCTGTAACAGTGCGATATGTGTTCTCAAAGAGTATCACAGTCGGGCTGGAAACGGTAGCCCTTCGTGTCTCAGTGATAGAGAAAAAATCCCGCAATTCCAGCCAGGGCGAGCAAGATCACCACATGAAATTTCTGGGTGAGACCAAGCGCAAAGACGCAGAGCGCAATCGCCCACTCACGCCACCCCGCGCCGGGCTGCTGAATCAGGTTCCAGCCCGAAGCCAATGAGATGCCAACGATTGCCAGCGTAATACCCTTCATCATGCCCTGAACCCAACGCTGGCGTTCGATCCGGTCATAGATCGCGGAAATAACCAGCACAAACAGAGGGGGAAGGATGATAGCGATAAAGGCCAGAGCCGCGCCCGGGATGCCATAAGTCAGATAGCCAAGCGCGATCACCCAAAGGCCACTGGGGCCGGGGCTTAGCTCAGAGATCGCGATAGCGCGCCCAAAATCGGCGTGCTGTGCCCACTTGAGCCCGAGTAGATCCTGCTGGAGCATAGGCAGATTCGCCAGTCCCCCGCTGGAAAAAAGTGAAGCTCTCAGAAAAATCAGGAAGTAGAGAAGCGGGTTAATCATAGCGGGTTACTCCATTTCTTTCTGACTCTCATCACGCGCTTGCTGTTCTTCCTTTGCCTCTTTGCTGGTACGCGGGGTAAACAGCACGATTCCAAGCAGGGCAGCCCCGAGGAAGACAATCATGACGGAGAGGTGAAAAAAGGCTACGGCGATCATACAGAGAGCAATCAAGAGGATGCTCAGGATCATTTGCCTGATGCCCTCTTTGCTGGCCTGTTGTAGTGGGAGTTTGGCAAAGCGCAGACCGATCATCAGCATCATGCCACCGGTTGCGGGAACGAGTCCGCTTTGAATGGAGCGCATCGCAGGAAGATGCTCAATGCTGGCATAGCCGATAGCAAGAAGACAGGTGATGAGTGCGCTTGGAAACAGCATGCCGATCAAGGAAACGACAATGCCGCCCAGGCCTCCCAGTTTGCGCCCGATTAAAATAGTGAGGGCGATCAGGTTGATGCCCGGGACGGTGACGCACATACCCCAGAAGCGCAGGAACTCATCCATTGTCATCCATTGATACTTTTCAATAAAGGTGCGTTGAACAAGCAGTTGGGTGGAAGCGCCGCCGCCAAAGGACTGTAACCCGATGAGTCCCCAGATCCATAACAGTTGCCATAATGTTGGTTTCGTTGTCGGTGATATGCGCGTACGCGGCTCCAGTGTCCGCATCTTCAGCTATGCTCCTTTCATGGGGTACTTTGGATAACGCGTGTCAAAAAAAGAGCAAGGACAGCCAGCAAAGGCCGCCCTTGCACGCGTTTTTCAGCCTTGTTTATGAGCGCTGTTCCAGTGGCACAAAATGCAGATCCATTGGGCCAGTATACTCGGCTTCAGGTCGGATCAAGCGATTGTTGCTCACCTGCTCAAGAATATGCGCCGTCCAGCCTGCGACCCGGCTCACCGCGAACGTCGGTGTAAACATATCGCCACTCAAGCCAACGGAGGCCATCAGTGCCGCAGAATAATACTCAACGTTGGTGTAGAGTTTACGCCCGGGCTTGAGCTCTTGTAGAATGGCAAGGGCAAGCTCTTCAACCGTGCGGGCCATCTTGAAGCTATCGGGATCGGCCACCCTGGCCATTTCGCGCAGCTCTTCGGCCCTGGGATCGGTTGTCTTATAGACACGGTGCCCGAAGCCCATCAGCTTCTTGCCGCTGGTAATGGCGTTGCGGATCCAGGATTCCGCGTTCTCTACTGAGCCGATCTCGCGGAGCATATCCTGCACCAGCGCGGGAGCACCGCCGTGGAGAGGCCCTTTCAGCGCTCCAATCGCCGCAACCACTGCCGAAGCAATATCTGATTCGGTACTGGCGACAATGCGGCCCGTGAAGGTAGAGGCATTCATACCGTGATCTGCCAGCAGGACAAGATACGAGTTCAGCCCTCTGACATGCTCTTCCGACGGAATCTGCCCGGTGAGCATATAGAGATAGTTTGCCGCATGCCCAAGCTCTGCCAGAGGCGTAAGCGGCTTCTTTCCTTTGCGCAGGCGCTCAAATGTCGCCAGAAAGACCGGAAAACGTGCGGTCAGGGCGATTGCCTGATCAATCGTCGGTGTCCCTTGAATCGCCACTGCTCCCCAGGCTGAAACCGCTGTACGGAGCGCATCCATTGGTGCTGTTGCGGCAGGGAGTGCCTCCAGGATAGTCATTACTTCTTCGGGAATGGTTCGTTCTGCTGCGAACTGTTCCTTGAGCTGCTTTAATTCCTGAGCGTTGGGAAGTCTGCCGAACCATAAGAGATAGGCAACCTCTTCATAGGTTGTGCTTCGTGCAAGGTCATGAATATTATAGCCGCGATAAATCAGGCGGCCGGTCTGGCCTTCTACTTTGCTGATCCCGGTTGTCGCTGCAACGATTCCCTCCAATCCCCCTTTTGCTGACTGTGCTGTGCTGCCTGGTTGTGGAGAATTGTGTTCAGACATCGACGGTGACATACTCTGCTCCTTTGCTTTTATACTGGCCGTCAACTGTTTGTCTGGCGGCTTGTTCCCGGGGAGAAATGTGTTCCAAAGGAAAAAGAAGATCCTGCTTTCGCAACCGACAGGTCTGACCTGCTTTTCGGAAACACGATGTGCAGGTATCGCACATGTAAAGTTGTATCACTCACTGCTTTCTGATGTCAACAAAGCTTGATTCAGCTTGATTTTACTCGGTTTTCCTTGACACCAGGTGACGTTGCTCCCCCTGATGATCTGGCTTGTGTAGTGCAATTGACAAAAGGGAGAGGCCCTACTATTTTTGAAAAAAGAGCACGGCTTCTCTCCGCTGATCTGTTTCTAGTATAAAGCACGACTCTGTTTTCAGTATGGAAACGTAGGTCTCATGGTAGAAACACTCGCTTTCATGGAGTATGCAACCCGCGTTCCTGCTCAAGCGTCTATGGAAGAGGGAAGACCAGCTTATGGCAGCGTCTGCTGAAGGCTGAACGCAATAGACCGGAGAACCTATGTAGACAGACATAGCTTGTCTTGCTGGCATTGAACTTCTGGCGTTCTGCGTAACCTGAAAGGATGCTCTCAGGTCTGCGTGTGCTCGGTGTTCAACTCCCGACACTGTACATCTATGTGAGCTGCGTCCTCCTGAAGAGTCATAAGCGGGGAATCAAACGTCAGCGCCTCTATAAATGGAGGTAGAGGCATTACCAGAAAGCGGCAGAAGGCCCCTGGAGCCTGTGCCCTCGGAGCGAAGCACGTGAACATAGTTTAACAGGAGATCTCACCTGTGCTCTGCTTCTTTTCATGAACTGGTCCCGCCAGGTAGCCGGGAATTGACGAGCGTCCCTTGTCAAACACTTCGGGACAGCGTGCCACGATGGGTCGTCATGCTGCGGCGGCTTACACGCCTGCTGAAAGAAGAAGCTGTGAGAAGTGTCAATGCAGATTTGCCCGGGCAAGCAGGAACAGATATACCTTCCACAGGCAACCGATTGGGTTTCGGATGTGTAACAGGCAAAAAGAAAAGGGCCATTGTAGGCCCTTTGTCTCTTTGTGGGTCAAGCCCTAGAACTGAAATGTTACCTCTTGCTCCTGCGCTCGTTCTGCCTCTGGTTTGCTGTAATGGTCAAGTAACTCTTTCCAGGTCTGTTCTCCCCCGATATGGTAGATGCTGGCTCCGGCGATTCCGGTTGGAGGTGGGGCATCTCCTGCGAACAGGATCGTTACCGCATGGCCGCGCCTGCGCATCCGGGCAAGCTGATCGACAACGCGATCATTCAGAGTGCTGGTAATGAGCACGACCGAGGTTCCAGAAGCCATCTGTGCTTGTTCGGCCTGAAGCACCTCTTCAATCTCTGATCCGAAGAAGCCTTGAATGCGCGCCAGAACTTCCATTACCCGCTTACGCTGATCCTCGCTGCTGGAAGGAGGCAGGCGAATGCGACGCTTTTTCAGTTCTTGTGCCAGACGAGCTTCAAGGTTGGCAGTATGTTGTGCACTCTCTTGTTCGTCGGGCAGAAACATCATAGTATTGGCATAGAGCCCGACCGCATAGCCGTTATCGAGACCCCAGGCAGCTACGGAGGCCGCAGCACAGATAGAGAGCTCTTGTAGCTCCGGGTGAATAGCATAATAGGCGTCCGGGCGGGTGTCGATGTTCAGGAAGATCGCCAGCGTATAGGTTGTGGTCGCGTCATAGATTTTGCTTTGCAGTTGTAGCGAGCGAGCCGTTGCTTTCCAGTGAACGCGACGCATGCTGTCCCCATAACGATATTCGCGCACGCCAATAATACGCGAAGGATCTTCAAGTAAGCGGCGTGGTGCACGACGATCACCGAACGGGTGGCGTGCTGGCAGGCCGAAGCGGGTTACAGGAACGACCAGCGGATAGACAAGGACATGTTGCTGATTGTTCAGTTCCTGTTCCTGGCTGAGGAAGCCGAAGGCATCGCCACTGCGGAGCTGCGTTGGCCCGAAGGTATGAACGCCACGTTGCAGGCACTTGAGCGTATATTGGCGGGTGATTCGCTCATACCAGCCCGGACTGAACAGGCTCTCCAGGCGTCCTACATTGCTCAAGGGGGCGCTGCGCACTTCTTGTTCCTCAATGGGGAGACTGCGAGGTACCGTGTCGGTCACTTCCAGCCAGGGCAGGGGAAGAATCTTGGCATTCTCAACCGTGACGGACATTTTGACCTCTTCGCCAAAGAGAACGCGCTGCTGGTCAAAGCTTCGATGGTAGCTCAAATCTGTCAGGCAGTAGCGGGACCAGATATCGGTTGTCCCGATTACCAGCAAAAGGAGAATGCCCACCACAACCAGGAGTGGCTGGTGAATAAGGATGCCCAGAATGATCAGGGCGATACTCACCAGATACCAGATTGCGTCCGTTATGCTTTTCCCCTGCCCGAGTCCGCGGGGCCCCTGTGATTTACTGCCCATCATTATGATTCCACCGGTACTGCAACGCGCTGAAGGATCTCGTCTACAATTTGTTCCATACCTTGTCCGTGTAGGCGTGTCTGGCTGGTTGCAATCATGCGATGGGAAAGCACTGGGATCGCGACACGTTTCACGTCATCAGGGATCACATAGTTTCTGCCCTGTACGGCTGCATAGGCCTGACTGGCTCGATACAGTGCGAGCGTTCCACGCGGACTCACGCCCAGTTCAATACTGTTGTGGGAACGGGTTGCGGTTACCAGATCAACAATATAGTTTTCCACGCCCGGCTCGACATGAATCTTACGGATAACCGTTTGCAGGTGTTGCAATGAATCAGCGCTCAAGACAGGTTGCAGGTCGGTCAGTGGCTGCTGTTCCTTAAAGCGTTGCAGAATCTGGCGCTCTTCGTCGCGGGTGGGATAGTTCAGGCGCAAGCGCATCAGGAAGCGGTCTAGCTGTGCCTCTGGCAGCGGAAAGGTGCCTTCCAGCTCAACCGGGTTTTGAGTGGCGATCACCATAAAGGGACGGGGCAGCGTAAGTGTTTCGCGCTCAACACTGACCTGACGCTCTTCCATTGCTTCCAGCAGTGCGGACTGCGTGCGTGGCGTTGCCCGGTTGATCTCATCTGCCAGCACGATCTGAGCCAGCAGTGGGCCGGGGCGGAACTCAAATTCCCCTTTTTTCTGATTATAGTAGGTGATTCCGGTAATATCTGACGGAAGCAGATCAGGCGTAAACTGGATGCGCTGAAACGAGCAACCGAGCGATTTCGCCAGAGATTTTGCCAGGGTTGTTTTGCCAATGCCTGGAACATCTTCAAAAAGGACGTGCCCTTCACAGAGCAGGGCTACCATCAAGAGGTCTATCACATCGGTTTTTCCGACAATAACCCGCCCGACATTGGTGCGCACCGCCTGCACTGCACTCTGAAGCTGGTGAATTGGGTCTGTTTGTGTCATTCTGTCCCCTTTGCTATATGGTAGAGATAAGATGGTGGAGCAAGAAATAGTGGCCGTTTTGCCAGGTTCCGTGAAACGGAGCCAGGGGGCGATGAACCCGACTACTCTTTTTATCAGTTATATACGCCTGTTACCGGAAAAATATCACGGAGTAGATGCGATTATTGCTTTCATTATAGCGAGGAAAGCGGGAAATGGCAGCACCCGGCAGTATACCAGAGGTGCCGCCCTTATTGATCGAAGTGTGTTCGTGCTCAGGGATTAAGGACTTGAGCGTTTACCGGTGTCGACTGAACAGTATTTCCATCGACTTCGGCGATAGCAACAATCTGGGCGTTGACCGTGCGGTGTTTTTCAAAGGGAAACACGCGTATCTTCCACATCGGATAGGCTATCCCTGTTATCTCGGTGGTGGTTTCGTCACTGACATAGGTATAGGGCAGCGCATCGTAAGTCACCTGAAGCCGGACCCGGGCATTTGGCTGATTGGTTTGTATCGTCACCGCCATCTCGGTCTTGTTATACACCTGCTGCGGATAGTTGAGAATCTGCACGGTCAGTGTGGCCGGGTTTCCCTCTGTTGGGGAGGGAGATGGGGCCACAGTCGGCGAAGGTGTGGGTGACGGCGATGGCGTGGGGGAGGGTGTGGGCGACGGTGTAGGTGAGGGTGTGGGTGAAGGCATGACGGTCTGCTCAACGGTGGGTGTCGACTGTTGAGTCGGGGCAATCTGCGGTGTCCCTATAGTGTTCGTTTGCAGCGAGTCAGGCACCTGTCTCAAAATATTCCCAGCTACAAAGGCGGCAACTGTACTGATGATGAGAACAAGCACGATCGAGATAATAAGGAACTTATAAGCGGGATCTTTGCGCCAGTAGTAGCCGATTTTGGCAAATGGTGAGGCCGGAGCAGCCCCCGGGGCTCGACGAATCAGATCTTCAGGTTTTACCGGTCGTTTTGGGTGTTGTGGTGGTGTAACCACTGGCATCTGTCCCTGTGTTGGAGACGGAAGAACCGGCGGCATGTTCATTTGTGTTTCTTCCGAGGAGGGCGGCACCTGCCCCGACTCGGGTGATGGTAGAATCAATTTGCCCTGGAACGACTGCGAATTTTTCCCATCTGGAGAATTGTCTATCAATTGTGCATCCTCCTCTCAGTAGACGTTGAGGGCGCAACCCTCTGTAGCGGTTCTTTCCCGGAACCCTGGATGTCAGAGAACGCTGTATACATTGTCAATGATCTGCGGCCTGGCTTCTCGGCTGCGAAGCACTGAAACAATATGCTGCTTTCTGCCGATTGATCCCCTCTTTTCTGGTTTTCATTATCTGAAAAGGCTACTCCCTGCTATACAGGAGAAGCACGGGAAACGGATGAAATTCTTCCTATGAAGAAAACGAGTCAAGAAGAGATAGTATGCTTTGGGTAGACATATTTCCTACTCCCTGGTGAGAAATTGTAATAATATGCACCTTTTGACCGAGAGGCCGCCAGAGACGAGGGTCACTCGCCTGAAACAGGGCAAGGGTGGGTATGCCGAGCAGGGCGGCCAGATGGGTGATACCGGTATCGTTGCCCAGATAGGCCCGGCAACTGGTAAGGGCATACGCGACATCCAGTAAGGGTGCTGAGATCAGTTCTGTCAGGAACGCGGGGGCGGGAGTCAGCAGGTGGCGCAGTTCTTGCAGGCGTTGAGCCTCTGCTGGACCAGCCAGTAAAAGCGTTGGCTGGCGCTTCTGCTCGAGATGTTGAATAACCTCGGCAAAGCAGGGAACGGGCCAGCACTTCTGTGGTCCCCCGCTTCCCGGATGGATCGCAATAGTTTCCTGCCCACTCGGTCGCTGGGGCAGCGTTAGCTGAAAATCGGGTGCAAGCATCACGCCAGCCGTTTGAGCCAGATATTCCGCGACATGGATCACCGTATCAGCAGGCGGCCTGCCCGGTGCTGTAATCACCTCTTGAATCCCGCTGGCGGTCAGATTGCGTGCAATCGTCCCTTCGGAATCACGCAGCCAGCAGATCGCCAGATCGTAGCCTGCGAACTGCGGCGAGAGCAGCCGGCGAGCTGTTTCCGGGCTGGCAAAGAGGGCGCTCCATTGAAGCGCTTCATAGTCAGAGGTCTCTTCGACCAGGCCACTGGCGTGGAAGAGCGGTAGGACATCTGCACGTCCAACGAAGTGTATGGTTGTATTCGGATGATACGCCTTGAGAGCGGCAATCACGGGCAGCGTCAGTAGCGTATCACCGATGGCTCCGGGACGAACAAGCAGGATGCGCATAAGGATTCTGGCTTTGCTCCTATTTTCTGGCAAGTATCAGGGCTTCGAGTATGACAGCTGCAACCAGAGAAATCAGTCCGGTGAGGGGTTCCCAACTATGCAGTGCCTTTAAGATCATATTGAGTATAAGCACAAGTGTCAACAGGGTGGATTGTCTGAGCGAATGGCCCGGAGCGGCGCGGTAGAGCCGAGGGAGAAGGAGTGATCCAAAGATCGAAATGCATGGAGTAAGCGTGCACATTGTGGCAAGGCCGAAGAGCACAAGAAACAGTGCCAGCAGTAAAAGGTGGTGTGGTGGCACAAAATAGGTAAAGAGGGCGAGCGCCATCCAGAGTAGCATGGCGATCCCGCCCATTGCGAGTATAGCTCGTCCGGTCACGTTCGTCCTCGGCTTTTAGCGGAAAAACTGGAAGCCCTGATTGTTGGTCAGTGGGGCTTCTTCGCGACGCAGACGGGCCTGATTCTCGTTGCTAAAGTATTGCTGCCACATCTCGGGCGCGTCCTTGCTTTCGCCACCATGCGGCGTAATGCGCTGACGGACCCGGCAGATGACCGGCGTGTTGACGGCTGAACCTGCTACAATAACCTGCCCTTTGGAGAGGGCCGGGAGATTATGCAGCAAGTCGCGGCCAACGCCTTCAATGGCGGCTGCAACACTTTTCTGATCGATCTCGTTTACGATGCGCATAATGCATTGAGTCTGACACTGACTGAGCACGTCGGCATCCAGCTTGCCCGGACGCTGACTGATAATGCCAACGCCAATCCCGAACTTACGCCCTTCGGCCAGCACCTGCTTGAGAATTGAGGTGGAAACGACCTCGGCTCCGCCCGGGGCGAAGTGATGTGCCTCTTCAATCAGGACGAAAACCGGGTAGGGTAGGTACGACTCACCGGAATGGACCTTGCCGCGCTCAGTATCCATTCGGGCATGATAGAGACGGCGCAACAGGGTTGCGACAATCACCTGCTGGTCGCGTTCGTCGATCTCATTGAGCTGAAGCACCGTACACTGGCCCGGCTTGAAGATCTCGCGGAGGTCCAGGTGCAGGCTGTCATCGAACGTCATGCTCTGTTCAAAGCGCTGCTCAATACGCCAGGTTAGAGCATGTACCGTGCTGGAATCGTCGGCCCCTTCGCTCTCCTCGTCCTCTTTCTGGCGGGCGCTGCCTTTGATCGCTGCCTTGAGATCGGCAACGCTCCAGGGAGTATCGCCCTTGCGGCTGCGGAGCTTCTGTAGGGCGCGGTTCAGCAGATATTGCTGTTTCTCCGTCATCTCGGGAAGCAGGGCGCGCATATCGCCCATTTGCAGCGTTGAGAGGCGCACCTTGATCTCATCGTGCTTGTAGACGTGGACGGTCGGGCGATAGCCGGGGCCGAAATTTCCGGACTCCGAGAAGGAGGGCTCGTTCGCGATCTGATCGAGCGTGCTATATTCGCCGTGTGGGTCGATAATCAGGACGCAGGCTTTATTATGAGGCTGCATTAACTCCTCTATAAAGACGCTTGCCAGATAGCTTTTTCCTGCGCCTGTGCTGGCGATGATTGCCATATGGGTACTGACCACATCTTTGACCGAGAGCACGATAGGAACCGCGTTCGGTTCACGAGTGAGCAGAGAGCCGATGGTGGCTGAGCCGGGCTCATGGTGCTTTTTGCGGCTCAACACTTCTGTCAGCATGGCATCATCGGCAAGGAAGATCTGCTTCCCCGATTGTGGCGGAATCCAGGGATTGATAAACGACTCGGTTGCCGGATCATAATAACCCATGATTGCCACATGGAGCTCAAAGAGCTCGTTGGTGCGCGAGTGATAGCCGACCATTGCGGCCACCTGATCGGGCGCAATTTCCGGCTCGCCTAGAAACGTATCGGGATAGAGCCGCAGGGGAACTCGTTTGATGATGCGTCCGAGCACGCGGCGGCGGGCTGGTGTTGAGCCATTATGTGAGGCGGCTCGTGGTGAGTCGAGCTCATAATAGACATATTCGCCGTTTTTGAGAATCTGGAAGTCGTCCCGGGAGACAAACGTATATTCGTGGATGCTCTCTCCCGGGCCTTTGGTGATCCCAACTGGCGTGGGAAGTTGGGTTCTGGTTGTCTGGCCTGGATCTACTAGCACACTGTACCTCCGTTACCCTGTAGTTTCGACTTTGAGCCGCCAGGCAAAATTTCGTTTTACGATCGAGAGTAAAGCGAGATTGTGGGGGAAGAGCCGTTCCAGTTGATCGATGATACGCAGGACTACCATTGGTAAGAGGTTACTCCGCTGCGCAATAATGTGCGGCAGGTAGCCCATCTGGAGGTACGGTTCTGGCTGATCTGGGCGGTCGGGGTCGCGAAAGAAGTGGAAGGCTCGTACTTCCTCATTGTTCATGGTTTCGATCTCGCTATCCAACTCAAGCGAAAGGGGCGGAATGCCATGTGAGGCCGAAAGGACGGTTACACTGCCATCCGCGTTCTGCTGCTCTTCCATAGTGCCCAGAATGATGACATAGATCAGGACTGCCTTCTCAGAAATATAATCGGGCGAGAAGAGTTCAAGCTGTGCCTCGTTTGAGAGGCGTGGGCCAAGTGTGCCATATGCCGGATTTTGCAGGATCGTATCGTAGATGACGCCAACGGCATAGGTCACAGGCTCACTGCTGGAACCAAGCAGTTGCTTGAACGGCATGCTTTCATCATACTCTCCGGCACGAATGGCAACGCGTACGAACCGGCCAAAAGCGTAGTCAGCCGGGCGGGGAACTATATCGACTTCGCGCGGGCCAAAAATCTGGCAGACATAGTTAATGTGCGAGTCGGATTTGACGATTTTCCCTATAACCATCAATGTACCTCAGAACTTTTCCGTGGGCTTGACTTAGAACAAATGCTTTTGCCGCATTATAACATAGTGAGAGCGTTTCGCAGTGGTTTTTGGGGAAAGCTGTTCAAATTCCATCTATCTTTCTGGTCGGTTTGCCGATATAATTTGCTGAAGATCAGTAATGGAGCAGTCAGTTTCGATGCGTTTCCCAGGGGCACCGATCGCTGTTTGCGCCATTTATTATGCATGAGGGAGAACAACTTTATGACCGAGGCGAAAAACATCTCTTCTCCAGATGATTCGACTAAGAAATCAGTACCACGACGACCCCCAGAAGTGGATCAGTACGTCGATAGATTTCTTTCTATTGTGTGTGATACCAGCCGTCGCTATATTCTGGAGTTACTGGCTATTCCTCAGGAAGGCGATTCCCCCGCTTTACCAGAGCGCCGTTCGGGAGATATTGCTCGTGAAATCGGGCTCTCGGCAGCTACCACTTCCGAACATTTGCGTCAGCTTACAGAAATCGGGCTGGTCTCTTCCCGCAGAGAAGGGAACATTGTCTATTATCGTCTGCGTAATCATGCGTTGGTCAACGCGTTTCAGCAATTGATAGTCGCTCTGGATAAGGATTATGCTGCTCAACTGCATCTTGACGAGCAATAGCCTGCTCAAGTGAGAAGCTCATCAATGGCCTGCAAGAATTCATCAAGGTCGAGTGGTTTGTGCATGCCCTGAATATGGCGCTGGTGGAGTTCTGCCTTTGGCAGGCGTGCACTGATCATGATCGCAGGCACATGGGACAATTCGTGTCTGGCATGCAACTGGTCGTACAGTTCGAGGCCATTCATATGCGGCAGGTGATAATCAAGGATGAAGAGATCTGGCCTTATCTCATTGACCGTTTTGAGGGCCTCGAAACCATCTGTTGCCAGTATAGCAATGTAAGGAGTTTCTTCCGAAATGACCTGGATCAGTACTTCTCCTATATTTTCGTCATCCTCTACTAGAAGGATAGTTTTTTTGCTCGACTTTTGTTTTGCTTGCTCGTTCCGATGACTCATACCGTAGCTCCGACCATGCCGTCCTGTTCTCAATTTCGATCGCGAACGAAATACTATTCTGACTATATCACGTTTTCTCAGAGAAAGATAGGGAAGATTTCACCTTCCCTTTGTTTTTTGTGATCTTTATGGGCCGCCTGTTTTATTCACGTCAGAGCTGACTTCAATGTTACCCTGTGCTATTTGTCTGCTTGCTCTTATACGCGCCCCTTCTGTAGAGTACAATTGGAGATAGCACGATGGATTGACGATCGCTCTTCACGCTCATCCGGGGAACTGTGCTGAGTGTGACGAGCTCATCTTTTTTTATGGAGAATAAATTGATGACCGTAACTCTTCCTGATCTGGATACGCTGTTACAGCCGTTGCTTGCGGACGAGGAGGGAAGCACGACGCTTTCCGCTCGTGAGTATCTTTTTCCTGTGACCCGGGAGCATGTCTATTTTAACCATGCATCGACGGGAGCACTGCCCCTGCCGACGGCTCGCCTGATGCAGGAGTACATAGCAGATACCTCTCGTTATGGGGGGCTGCATGAGGATTACTGGCGAGGCCACTGCACGGAAGCTCGTCGTCGCCTCGGACGGATGCTGGATGTGCCAGCGGAACTGATTGCCTTCACGGCCAGCACCGGCGATGGTTTGATGACGATTGCGCAAGGGCTGGAGTGGCGCGCAGGGGATCACATTGTCCTGGCTGAGGGTGAGTTCCCGAGCAATGTCTATGCCTGGTTAAATCTGCGTGAACAGGGCGTTGAGATTGAGTTTGTACCGGTTCGTGATGGGCGTATTCCGGCTGAGGAGATCTGTGCTCGCATCACCGAGCGTACGCGCCTGATCAGTCTGAGCCTGGTAGAGTTCTCGACCGGCTTTCGTAATGATGTCGCAACGGTGGCGGCTTATTGTCATGATCGCGGCATTATCTGTGGAATCGATGCGATTCAGGCGCTGGGAGCGCTTGACGTGAATGTGCCCCGGCTTGGCGTTGATTTTGTTGCTGCTGCCGGTCATAAATGGCTGCTCTCGCCGCATATCTGTGGCATTCTCTATGTGTCGGAGGACCTTCTTGCTCGTTTGCAGGTATCGCGTCGAGGCTGGTTCAGCGTGAGCAATCCGATGGATTTCTTCAACTATGAACAGCCTCTCAAGGAGGGCGCGGCGCGGTTCGAGCATAGTTCGCCCAATACTTTTCCAGCGGTGGGCCTGAGTGCTTCGCTGCATGTGTTTGAGCGCCTTCAGGGAGGAATGCAGGCGGTCGAGCAGCGGATCCTGGGCCTGACCGCGCACACGATCAAGGGCTTACAGCAGCTCGGCTATAGAGTGGTCACCCCGATGGGTGAAGGGGAGCGCTCTGGAATTGTCTGTTTCCAGCCTATTGCAGAGCGTCAGCAGACAGTGCAGGGCGTGGTCGCAGCACTGGCCGAGCGTCGCATTTGTGTTGCGGCACGTGGCACAGTTGTGCGCATCTCTCCACACTTCTATAATACAATAGCAGAAGTAGATGCACTCTTAAATGCGCTTGAAGAGATCAAAGGTATCTAGCCGCGCTTTGGGGGGCGTGTTTTGTTGTAATGGAGAAAGGATTGAAGTATGACATTCTCTTTCATTTTGATGGATAGGGCAGACGCGACGAGCATCGCACAATGGCGCTATGAGGAGGAATACGAGGTCTATAGCTTCAGTGCAGATGAGGAGACTATTGCCGAATTGCTCGATCGTCGCAGCCCCTACTACGCGGTTCATGATGAAGAGGGGGAACTGGTCGGCTACTTTGTCTGTGGAACGGCTGCAACCGTGGCCGATACCGATGAGCCGCGCCTGTTCGTCGAGCCGGGAACGTTGCCTATCGGGCTTGGTCTGCGTCCTGATCTGGTCGGGAAGGGACTTGGCGTGCAGTTTGTGCGCGCTTGCCTTGAGTTTGCGCGTCCGATGTTTACCCCGGAGCGCTTCTGTTTGTATGTTCTTTCCTGGAACAAGCGAGCGCTCAAGATCTATGAGCGGGCCGGGTTCCATGCTGCGCGTACCTTCCTGCAAGAAAATAAGCACGGAGAAAGCGAATTCATTGAGATGGTTCGCTCTGCCCGTCTGTAACCATCTGGAATGGCTCTTGCGTGATAGAAGAAGAGAATAGCCGGAGCTTGAAGCCTCAAGTCTCCATTGTGCCTGTCGGGTATACTAAGTGAGAGATGTGAATGAGTGGGTTGGTACGGTGAAGTAAGGTCGTCTGTATGCATTTCTGCTTGACAAGTGTCTTGCTCATCGCATACAACTAAAGTGTACTCGATAACGCCTCTCCTTTGTGAGCCTTTGCGAGGGGGAAGGTGAGTATTCAACAGATGTGTAATTGACGAGGTGTAGCGCCTCGTTCACTATTTTCTTGTTAGAAGAAGGAGTGATGTCTTATGGCATTTGAGCTTCCGCCTCTTCCGTATGACTACAATGCGCTTGAGCCCTATATTGATGCTCAGACAATGCAGCTTCATCATGACAAACACCATGCGACGTATGTCAACAACCTCAATGCTGCGTTGCAGAATCAGGCATCTCTGGCAAACCAGAGCGTAGAGGATCTGCTGCGCCATATCAATGAGGTTCCTGAGAACATCCGCACTGCTGTTCGCAACAATGGTGGTGGTCATGCGAACCATACCATGTTCTGGCAGATCATGAAACCCAATGGTGGCGGCGAGCCAAAGGGCGACCTTGCGAACGCGATTAACGCAAAGTTTGGCTCCTTTGATGCCTTCAAGCAGCTCTTCAATGATACCGGTGCCAAGCGCTTCGGTTCCGGCTGGGTCTGGCTGGTACTGGATCGCGGCGGCAACCTTGAGGTCATTTCGACCGCCAATCAGGATAGCCCGCTGATGGAGGGCCTCTATCCTGTGATGGGAAATGATGTCTGGGAGCATGCGTACTACCTCAAGTATCAGAACCGCCGTCCTGAATACCTCAATGCCTGGTGGAATGTTGTGAACTGGGATGAGGTTGAGAAGCGCTACGCTCAGGGACGCGGAGCAAAGTAGGAACGTACACGCTCTTCCAGAGCAGGCGTTTTTTGCTTGAGACAGATAGGAAGCAGGGCTTTGCCCGCCTCTTACCTGTCTCTCTTTTTGACAAAGCGTTGGCGGTTTGCTACACTGAAAACCGCGTAATGCATACGAACAGAAACAGGGCTATGCTTTGTCTCCATTTTTATGACACTCTTCTTACCTGTTTCCTTCATTATGGCCTGTTCCCCGTACGAGCTATTGAATGGGCTTTCTTTTTGTCTGAAAATCGATAAAGTGTGTTTGAGTTCAGTCAGGTTGGAGGATCGTGAACCAGGAAGCAATCTTACATGCAGATATGTCCTTTATGCATGAATGGGCGCTGGATAAAGGGCGCAGACTGAAGCGAGCAGAAAAGATTATTCTCTCTACAATCAACCGTTTTGTGTATGAGGCCGACCATATTGTTATCAGTGTCGGAGGAAAAGCCGGGCGGCTCGGGGAGAGCGTGGTTGCGACAGCGCTGGTGGAGGCGGTGATGCAGGCGCTCCGCTACGCCGGCAAGGCAGGAACTCCCGTCACTATTTTGGTAGATGAAGGCGCTGCCTCTCTGTTTAATGAGCAACTCTATCAAAAAGAGTACTGGCAAGGAATAACGGTTGTACGCGCGACAATTCAACCGGAAGAGCGTCGCCTACTGGTGCAAGAATATGCAGTCGGTGAAACGGTGCTGGTGCTGGATTTCGACGGGGCCAATGATGAGCTGCCGAAGCTTCAGGTGCTTGAGCGCGACGAAGAGGATTCCTGCACGGTTGCCATTCTCGACCATCTGTTCCGGGTGGGGATACGAAGCTATGCCCATCGTGGCCCTGTACGGCGCTACGTTGATTTTGTGGAAGAGCTGTTTGATTTGCCTGACGGGATCTTGAATGGCCTCTATGCTCAACCTCAGATCCGCCTTTCTACCGTGGAAGAACAGGAACGATATCAGACGCTGGTGAAGCGCTATACGCTGAATCCTGACGCACTTCGAGTCGTTTGCTTCTTTCAGACGGTTGTCATTGCGAAGTGCTACTGCCGCTGGGACGAGGTGATGCAGTTGCTCTGTGAGCATGTTGCCCGCGCTTTCCCGGGAAAAAAGGTGGAGTTTATCATTGTTTGTGGTCCCGATGAGATCCACCCTGATGGGATGCGTAGAGCCGATTTTCTGGAAGAGTATCAGGGGTTTCGGGGGGTAGACCAGAACGCGCGGGTACTGGTAGTCGCGCCCGATTCGCTGCGGGATCTGGCGATTCTGGCAAAACAGGCGGATCTTGCCCTGTCGAACGACACCGGTCCTGGACATATTGCCGGAGCGCTCCAGGTGCCCACTGTTACGCCGTATCTGCCTGGAAATGTCTATTCGCGCAAGGTCTGGGCCTCGTCGCTCTGGCATGAAGGCGTAACGCTTGAGCCGAGCCCATATAGCTTCGAGCAGATTCGTTCGGCTGTCCTCTGGGATCGTACCACGATCATTGATAGTATCCCACCTGAGGAACTGGTTTCCGCCGCGCTTGCCAGCCTGCCTGAGGAATGGCGCGTCGAGAATCACGTGCAACCAATAGCGTGAAGGCGTAGAAATGAAAGTTATCCACATATTGTGTGTATTTCTCCACAATTATGTGGATAACTCCCCTGTTTTAGGTATTATTCTGTTTCTTGCTCGATGTAAAGGGGCGCATATGAAAGCTATTACACAAACAAAGGTGCAAGAGATTCGTTGCATCCCGCCTCATTGTCCTCGATCAAAAAATCTCCTGTGTCCGCTCCATAGAAATTTGTTTCCTCTCAAGCGTGTTTAGAAGTAGCACACATTCTATGCCACCCATACAACGCTGATCCCGGTTACAACAGTGGAGCTGTCGCAGCCAATCAATCCATCTGGAGCAACCGCAACAGCGCATGCTAGCCCTTGACGGCACCGGCTGTCAACCCGGAGACAATACGGCGTTGTAAAAAGAGCACAAGCAGGACCAGCGGTAACGTGACGATGATCGCGGCGGCGGCAAGCTCACCATAAGCGATGGTATGTTCGCTGCTGAACTGCGTAATCGCGACGGTCACCGGCTTTGCCTGCTCGTCGGCGGTCAGTACCAGGCCGAACAGGAAATCGTTCCAGACGGCGATAAATGAGAGGATCGCTGCCGCAAAGACACCGGGCGCGGTCAGGGGCACAACTACATACCAGAGCGCCTGTAGCCGTGATGCACCATCGGTTCGGGCTGCTTCTTCCAGATCTGCCGGAAGATCGCGGAAGAACGAAGCCAGAAACCAGATCGTTAGTGGTAAGGTAATCACCAGATCCGGGATAATCAGCGCCAGGTAGGTATTGTAGACGTAGAATGGACCGGTAAAGAGAATATAGAGCGGGCCAACCATCGCGATAAACGGAAACATATTGACCGAGAGCACACAACTGAGTACAAGCGGTTTTCCGATAAAGTTTGTGCGTGCGATGGCGTAGGAACAGAAAATGCCAAAGAAGAGCGAGAGCAGTGTTGTCGCTCCCGCCACAATAGCGCTATTCCGCAGGGCCAGCAAGAATGTCGGCGTTGTCAGAACGTGCTGATAGTTTTCCAGGCTGAAGGTTCGGGGAAAGAGCGTCGGTGGGGCGGCAGAGAGCTCCAGCCCCTCTTTCACCGAGGTCATAAAGGTCCAATAGAGTGGGGCCAACGACACAAAGACGATCAGGATGACGGCCAGATAGCGGCCAAAAACACCCCAGTTCCATTCTTTCGTTGTTTTTGTGGTTTCTTCTACATGCATATGAGTTGGCATTAGTACCTGTTTTTGGACTGCCATTGTTCAGGCTCCTTTCGTGTTATCTTTGCTGGCGCGTGCCCTCACGCATAAAGCTCAGGAAGATCAGGCTGATAATGACGCCCAGGAGAAAGATAACGACCGAGACCGCAACTCCTTGCGAGAAGTCGCTACCAATTGGCGAAAGCAGCTTTTGGGAGGCAAAGGTTGCCAGGGAGGGAACCGAACGTTGCCCGAACACATAGAAAATGTCGAACACCCGAATGGCATCGAGAGCCCGGAAGAGGAGCGCGATCAAGAATGCCCCTTTGAGCATCGGCAGAGTGATGCGCCAGAAGCGTTGCCAGCGTGAAGCGCCATCAACATCGGCAGCCTCATACAGTTCGGCAGGAATAACCTGCAAACCTGCTAGCAGCAGGAGCGCCATAAACGGCGTGGTCTTCCAGACGTCAGTTATCAGGCAGGCGGCAATCACGCCCCAGTAGCTCCCGATCAGCGAGTCGCTCGGGCCAAGCAGGTGCAAAAAGCGCAGGATATAGGTCATGATGCCCGTCTGATCGTTGTACATCAGGAGCCACATCTGCGCCGAGACAACGGTTGGAAAGGCCCAGGGAACCAGAATCGCCGCCCGTACCAGACCGCGCCCGGGAAAAGTTTTGTTAATCAGCAGCGCGATTCCCAGACCAATGATCGATTCAAGCGTGACGCTTCCGATCATAAAGATGATGGTGGTCAGGAATGCCTGCTGAAACACATCATCTCGCAGACTGGCCGTGTAGTTCCGGAACCAGATAAACGCCGGGTGTTCCAGCAATGGGTTATCCAGAAAGCTTAGACGGATCGAGTCAAGCATTGGATAGATGGCGATAATCAGGATTAACAGGATGGTTGGTAGCACCAGGGCATAGGGGAGAAAGCCCCCCTGTAAGCGGATTCGATCAAAGAGAGAAAGCTTCTTCTCCTGTGGTGGTCTCGCGGTAAATGTTGTCATTCCGTTCTCCCTTCACTGTCGCTCTGCTCGTATTTCACGACCATGAAATAGCCTCTCATGCCGCGTTTTATCTGGGATTGATGATATTGTTGAGCTCGGTTTCAAGGTTCGCCAGAGCTTCGACCGGCGTGACCTGATGCTTGAGCGCCCGAAAGATATGCTTCTGAATCGCGTTGGAGACTGCCGTGTATTTGGGTGATACTGGGCGCGGCTGAGACTGTTCCAGAATCGGTTTAAAGCGGGCAAATTCTGGATGTTGCTTCAGGACATCTGCATCTCCGTAGATACTGGCAAGCGTAACGGTGAAGGTGGCTTCCAGCGCCGCGATCTTCTGGGCCTCCGGACTTAACATATACTTGATAAACTCCCAGGCGGCCCGGGCGCGCTCTTCAGGCAAAAAGGCGTTAATGGCCAGATTCCAGCCGCCAATGGTGGAATGTCCTGTTCCCTCTTTGTCTCCTGCTGGCAGGGCTCCAATCTCAAATTGCCGGGGAATGCGTGACTGTTTGGCATCATTGCTGATTGCAATGGCAAAGGGCCAGTTGCGCATAAAGAGCGCATCACCGCTTTTAAAGACATCGAGCGATTGCTGTTCCTGATAGGTGATGACGGCATCTGGCGAGATCGTCCCGACCCAGTTCACCATAGTGGAGAGCGCCGCGCGTCCACGCGCATCGTTCACTTTGATGTTGGTGGGATCTTTGGTATCGAGCACTGCGCCGCCATAGCTATGGAGCACCTCGGCAAAGTTGCAGACAAGTCCTTCATATTGTGCTCCCTGCCAGACAAAGCCATATTTTGTCTGTGGCTGCAAGGTCCTGGCGACATTGCTCAGTTCCTCCCAGGTCTTGGGTGGATGAGAGAGCAGGTCAGAACGGTAATAGAGCAGCCCGATATCGGTGCGGAAAGGGGCCGCCCAGAGCTTTCCCTGATAGGTACAGGCCTGGAGCGGGCTTTGCAGATAGTTCTTGCGCTCTTCGGGTGTCCAGAATTTGTCCAGTGGCTGAATCCAGGCATTGGCGGCAAACTGAGCCGGATAGACCACATCTAGTGAGAGAATGTCGATACTGGTGCCGCGGGCGCGCAGGGTTGTGGTGTATCTGGTCAAGAGATCATCTGTGCTGTTAGGCCCTTGCCGCCAGACGACAGCAATATTATTTTTCTTGCCGACAGTGGTATTGAAGGCCTCGGTTAGTTTTCCGTAGGTGTTTGATGTGTCGTTTTCACTCTGCCAGACCAGCGTATTTGCACCGCTGGCGCTTCCGCCACAGGCTTCCAGGAGAGAAAGTGCGCTTGTGCTGGTCAGACCGAGCAGGGTGGCTCTTTCCAGAAAGGTGCGGCGTGTGATGCGCCCTGAACGCATGCCAGAAAGAATATCATCCAGGAACTGACGTTGTTCGGTATCCATTTCAGGTTGCTCCTTTCACGCTGTCTGACATACTTTTTTATGCTTTTGGCTTATACTTTCCCTCCAGCATTTGGTGAGAAATGCTGTCCGGGAGAGGATAGCGGCCCGAGAGAGAGTTCTGCTTTGTGAGATATGTGTCTGTATAAGTTTGTGAATATGAGCTATTTATATTTTCTCCCCTCGACAAAATTCTGCTTTATATAGATGTATTTAAAGGGAGTGACTGTATTGGGTTTGTCTTTATGGTGATTGCTTCTGGTTTCCTGACGTATATCCTGAATGTAGAGGGAGAGATATTGAATCATGAAAGGAACAAACAGAACATCTGAAAGAGCAACGCCGCGTTTCAGTATCGGTGAAGCGTTTCTTCCTCTCATGCTCATCGTGATGGAAGCATGCTGGATCTATGCCTTACTGCTTGCGGCGAACGCTCTTTTTAGTGCGCCGCTTTTTGAACCGCTTCAGTCTACCTGGCCTCTTGTGCTCATGGGGTTTCTCTGTGCCGGCCCTGTCTCTCTGCTTGAGAAACGCCGGGGATTGCTGCCTTCTCTGGGGTTGTATAGCGTTGGTGCTGCACTTGTGACGCCTGGGCTCTCCTGGACGATCATAGCGACCGTATGGGCAGGCGCCGGGGATACGACGTTGCTGATCGCGCATCTGGTTCTTATTTTTGTGGTTTGTCTGGCGATACTCTGGCATGGGCGCTCTCTTGCCCGGGGCTCATTGGAGCCGGGTGATATAACGGAAAAATTTCGGCGCGGCATCCTCTGGCTGCTAGGTGCGCTTGGTGTGATTGCTGCCACGCAGAAAGCTGCATTCCTTTCCCCTCTGTTCCTGACAATTGTGGTATTTATTGCCAGTTCGTTATTTGCGCAGTCTTTTTCCAGAGTCGCTTTTCTGCGGCTTAGTTACCAGAAGTCGATGTTCGGTGATGTCGCACGGCAGGATCTGACGCTGTTGAGCATGGTTAGTTTGTTCTGTTTGTTTCTGGTCGTCCTTGCCATCCTTATTGTCTCAATTATTCAGCCGAACTTGCTGACTGTGCTCCAGAGGCCGCTGGTGTGGCTTTATCAGGGCGCTATTTATGTATTTGCGCTGGTATTCTATCCGCTGGTGTGGCTGCTGTCGCTGGTGCTCCCGGAGTATAAGTCCGGTCAAAAGCATGAACCACCGATAAAGCAGTTCAGGACACTGGATCATCAATCTGCATCTCCTGCAAACTCCTCTCTCTTTTTCGCTATCCTGGTTGCGGTAACAGCGCTGATTGTTGCACTCCTCCTGATTCGCTTTCTGCTGGCGTTGCGCAAGCGCAAAGTGACGAGTGAGCTGCATGAGAGTATCTGGTCCTGGCACTTGTTCTTTGAGCAGTTACGGAGCCTTTTCAGGGCCCTGCTCCGCAAAAAGACTCGTGCTGTCGCTGAGGCCGAGCAAGAACGATACCCGATGGAGCTGGAACATGAGCCAACGATTCGCTCTATACGTGAGCTCTATCGGGCGTTGCTGGCGTGGGCCGAACGGAATGGGATCAAGCGCAGGCTGGATGAAACCCCGAGCGAGTTTGAGCGTCGCTTGCTGGATCAATTGGCGGTCAGAGGACCGGAATTGCATCAGGTGACGCTGGCCTATATTGCTGCTCGCTATGGTGGGAGAACGTTTCAGGCTGAGGAGATCCTGCGGGTTCGTGAGGCGTGTCTGCTTCTCCAACAGGGGAAGCGAAAAGGGCAGTAGTTCCGGCATGTGAGCAAGGTTGACATGACAGCGTATAGTATGCATACATGTTTTGAGAAGCAAGGTTGAGAAGCGTAAAAGGAAAAGAGTTAGAAGCGAACCATGAAAACACCGTCCGCCACACAGGAAGTCACGCAGGAGACCGGAGAGCCCCTGAGTACAGGAGCTCAGCTTTTACCTCTGGTCTTTACGGTGATGGAAATATGCTGTATTTACGCGCTTTTTGTTGGCTTCTCCAGTGTCCATGTTCTGGGTCTGCATGATCCTGTGATGCCGTTCTGGGGAATGTTATTGCTGGCTGGTGGGGCAATGTGGTTGTCTATCCTGCTTGAAAAGCGCGCTGCAAAGATGATGGAAGCAGGCAAGGAACCGCCGAGCGTGGCTGCCGATGCTATCTGGCTTTTTGGGCTGATGATTATCTTAGAGATACCGGTTCTCTGGGGAGGCCTGTACGCCGGTTCTTTTGCTGTCTGGGATGCGCGTTGGTTCGGCGCTCTGGCTCATGATTTCCTGACCGCTTCTCCCGCGTTTTACCGCATCTGCTTGATTCTAATGCTCTCTATCTACTTTGGCTGGAGGGCGGTAACCCTGGCACGGCAAACGCTTGAACCCGGACGGGTCTTCCTGACCTTCCGCATAGGAATAGGCGTGCTGGCCGTGGCGGGTATCCTGCGCGCAATGGGACAGGACATGGGCAATGATCCAGCACTGTTTCTGGTGGTGCTGCTCTTTATCTGCTGTACTGTTATTGCGCATGCATTGGCAAATGCGTCCTTCATACGTGAGACCCATGCCCAGGGCCTTTTTGGCAGTGTTGAGGGGCAGGAGCGCAATATTCTCTCGGTCGTTCTGGCTATCTGTGCCGTTTTTGCTGTGGTCGCGCTTCTGGCCTGGCTGCTGATCTCTCCCGAACTGCTCGGTCAGATAGTGAGCGCGGTTGCTCCTGCATATAACGCGGTGGTGATGGTGATTGCGACCGTGGTGGGTTGGATTGTGACCCCGTTTTACTATGTTCTCTCTCCACTATTGAGCTGGCTGGCTGCTCATCTCTTTGGGGCCGACCTGGCTGATATGCCCGAACAGAAGAGGTATAAACCACCTGTGGGGATCTTTCAGCCGACGAAGGATGCGGACCCGACCACGCTTGCGATTGGAGAGATCGTGCGCTATGCGTTGCCGATAATTGTTTTGCTGGCGCTTGCTTATGGGATCGCGCGTATGTTGCGCAAACGCCGGAGCCGGGTGCGTCAACGCCCGGGCGAGCAGCGTGAGAGTATCTGGTCCTGGGAGCTCTTTACCACCCAGTTAAGGGCATTTTTACGGTCGTTCTGGCTGCGTTTCTTCCCGCAGAAGCAAGACGAGAAAGAGCAGGTGCCCGCTGCGGTGATTGCGGGCTCTCCAATGGCGCGTACAGTTCGTGAGATTTATCGAGCGCTCTTGCAGTGGGCGGCGCTCCGTGGCGTGACCCGCAAGCAGGGTGAGACCCCCTACGAGTTTGAGCGGCGTTTGCGGGCTTATATCAGTCAGGGGGAGCCCGAGCTAAAGGGACTGACGGAGACATATACACAGACGCGCTACAGTGGCTCTGAGCCGTCACAGGATGTGGTGGTGCAGACACAACAACAATGGCAGGCGTTCCAGCAACAGGCAAGATTTGGGCCTGGCCCGGAGAGGAAGCAGAACTATGGAGTCGCGGACTCCTGAACAGAGGCATCCAATCACGCAAGAAATAGATCTGGGGGTGGGAGCGCGTCTCCTACCCTTTCTTTTTCTCGGCATGGAAGCATGCTGGATCTATGCGTTGCTTGTGGGGCTGACCAGCTTTCGTCTGGGAGGCATGGTCACGGCCCTCTTGCCGTTCTGGGGACTGTTGTTGCTGATGGAGGGAACCGGTTGGCTGGCGCGTTTGCTGGAACGAGGAGCCGCCTTGCGTGATGAGACGCAGGGTACACGCGGCGCGACGCTGGACACCCTGTGGCTGACGCTCTGGGTGCTGGCTCTGCTGGTACCGATCCTCTGGGGAAGCCTCTATGCCTCAGCTTTTGCGCTCTATGACCTTCGCTGGCTCTCACATCTAGGAAGCGATATGCTGAGCCTCTCGCCTGCGTTTGTCCGTATTGTGGCACTTCTCCTGCTCGCGATCGGGCTGGAAGTGCGTTGTGCGGTTGTTGCCCGGCAGACCGTCCATCCTGAGCAGGTCTTTCGCACATTGCGTCTGGGACTGGTGGTAATTATCGGGGCGTTTTTGGTCCGGATCGTGACGCAAACCGTGGGTGATGAGCCTGCGCTTTTTGTGCTGATCCCGCTGTTTCTTGGTTGTGCCGTGGTTGCACATATGCTTGCGAACGCCGCCTTCTTACGCATGACCCAGGGAATACGCAAGGCCGAAGCGGTCGGGTTTGAGCGCAATCAACTGATCGTGGTGATCGTCGTTGTCATCCTCTTCGCGGTGTTGACGTATGTGGTCTGGATGCTGGCGACCCCTGAACTGGCACAGAAGACGGTCAACGTGCTGAGTTCAGGCTATACCTTTGTGATCGAGCTCCTGGTCTATCTGGTAATGGTCCTGCTGACTCCTCTCTTCTGGCTAGTTGAGATCTTCTGGCCCTTCTTCACAGATCTCCTGTATGCGCTCTATTTGGCTTTTCAGCGTTTTCTGGATTTCCTGGATGTCGGCAAGCATACAGCGACGGGAGGTCGGGCGCAAACACCATCTGAGGTTGTGTTTGTGATTTCGCGGGTACTATTTGAGGCGCTTCGGTATCTCGTACCTCTGGCCGTTGTGCTGATCCTGCTCCTGGTCTTGCGTCAACAGCTCCGGCGCTATCGCCGGATGAGCAAACCGCATCCCTATGAAACCCGTGAAAGTATCTGGTCCTGGCAACTCTTCAAACAGCAGTGCATCACACTCCTGCTGGCGCTCTGGCAGCGTTTCTTTCCGCCCAAAGCACGCCCAGAGGCTGCATATGAAGAGGTGCAGGCGGAGACGCCCGCGTGGCGTATGCGTCGTATCTATCGCGCATTCCTCCACTGGGCAAGGCTGCGGGGTTTTCCCCGACGCCATGCCGAAACGGCCAGCGAATTTGAGGTCCGGCTGAAGCGGCATCTTCATACATCTACAACCGAACTTCATGTACTTACAACGCTCTACAACCGGGCTCGTTATGGGGTTTCGGAGCCATCTGAAGAGGAAGTAACACGAGCGGCTCACGAGTGGCAGTCCTTGCAACAAAAGGCAGATCATCCCCATAACTAAGATTTTTTCATGAAATCCAGCATTTTCTTTCACTGATTTGATGAAAAATGCTTGTAATTATGTCGTAATTTGCAGATATCTGTAAAATTATGCTTGATATTGATAAATATATGTAGTATACTAACGAAAAATTGCAAGTGAAAGGGAATTTCTGGATGCAGGTTTCAGAGCATGTGCAAGAAGGGCAGGAAACATCCTCGGTACGGCGTTTACCGTTGTATGCCTACTATGTTGCGAACACGATCTCCTATGTAGGGAATAGATGTACCTTTGTAGCGATTCCCTGGTTTGTGCTGGAGACAACCGGGAGCGTAACACAAACCGCAATAACGGCCTTTTTCACAACGCTTCCGATGGTGCTGTCAGCCTTTTTCGGAAGTGTCTTTGTTGATCGAGTCGGTTCCAAGCGCACAAGCATTCTCTCTGATCTCCTCAGCGCGCTCACCGTCATGTGTATTCCATTGCTTCATCTTTTCGGTATACTGGCATTCTGGCAGCTCCTGGCGCTGGTCTTTATCAGCGGATTGTTGAAAGCACCGGGCGAAACCGGACGCGAAATGCTCCTGCCAACTCTGGTCAAGCAGGCCGGAATTCGAATGGAGCGTGCGACGGCTGCTGCCGATGGAGTGAGCCGCCTGTCAAGTTTCCTGGCATTGCCACTGGCTGCCGCATTGGTTGCATTGATAGGGGCAAGTAACCTGCTCTGGATTGATGCCGTTTCTTTTCTGCTCTCGGCGCTCTTGATCGGGGCCTGTGTACCCTCGGTTGCTCTGGCGCGTCGTGAGAGCAGCGAAAAGCGGGGTATAAAGGGCTATTTCGCTGATCTGGGGAGCGGGATTGCCTTTCTTAAATATGAGCCGGTCATTCTCACGACGCTGGCGACGGTGCTGATTACCAACTTGCTGGATGGAGGCCTCTCGACCGTCATTGCTCCGGCATATACGAAGTACTACTTTCACAGCCCGGTACCACTGGGTACCATTTTCGGTGTCATGGGAGGCGCGGCCTTCGTGGGGACCATCATCTTTGGCGCGATCGGGCATAGATTGCCGCGCCGCCTGACCTTTGGACTCTGCTTCTGTATTGGCGGTGGTCTGCGTTTTCTGGCAATGGCCTTTGTCCCGAACATGTGGTTTTTGACCATCGCCCACGCGTTTATGGGGCTGGCGCTCGGTCCGCTCAATCCGCTGCTGAGCACGATTCTCTATGAGCGGGTCCCGGAAAACATGCGGGCACGCGTCTTCGGTGTCCTGGCTGCCGGGTCGAGTATTGGCATTCCTGTCGGAGAGCTTTTGAGTGGTTATCTGGTGAATGGCGTGGGGATTCAAAACAGCCTGATCATTACCGGGAGCATCTACATGTTGGTGACGCTTTCGCTGCTGGTGAATCCGAAATTGCGTGCAATGGATCGTTCTGTAGAAGCGGCGGCGTGAGATAGTTCAACTGATCTGTCCGGCTGTCACGTGGTAGCGATGGGCCTGTTCCAGAATAGATGATGGGAACTCTGTCAGGTCGGTCGCAGTGAGCAGTACCTGTTGATGCTGGATGACCTGTTGCAGCAGGTATTCGCGGCGCACATGATCGAGCTCGCTAAAGACATCATCAAGCAGCAGGACCGGCTCGTCTCCCGTATGGGCGCGCATATAGGCGAGCTCTGCCAGCTTGGTGGAGAGGGCGACCGTGCGTTGCTGACCGCGAGAGCCATAGGTATGGATGTTGACGCCATTGACCAGAAACTCCAGATCATCACGATGGGGACCAAGCAGGCAGACTCCTTGCAGGATCTCCTTGCGCCTGATGGCTCGAAGCTGCTCAAGAAAGTGTTGGGGTGCGTCGAAGGGTGACCAGGCGGGGTCAACTTTCAGCGAAGGCCGATAGACGATTTTTAGCCGCTCTTTCCCGCCACTGATTGCCTCCTGAAGCGGCGCAGCCTGTTCATTCATGGCCGTGATCATGCGTTGTCGCTCATAAATGATCTGGTTCGCAAGCTCGGCAAGGCGTTCGTCAAGATAGACAAGCAGTCCCGGATCTTCATGCTGGTCTCGAATGCGCTTGAGAAGCGCTGAGCGCTGCGTGACAACCTTGCGATACATCATCAAGGCCTGACAGTAGTGTGGCACAATCTGGCAGAGAGCGCGATCAATAAAGCGGCGGCGCTCGTCCGGAGTGCCGTCAACAAGGTGAAGGTCGGCAGGTGCAAAGAGCACAACCTTCATCTGACCGATCACATCGATTGTACGGCGTGGAACACCATTGAGTTTCAGGCGCTTGCGTGGCATCCCGGAGGGCAGTTCTTGATGAGAGACTGGCTGTGTTCCTGCCTCCTCGTTGAATGTCGGGGGTGTAGGATCAAAGATGATCATTTCGATGGCAAGATCATCTTCCAGCCGAATGACGTTCCCTTTCAGGTGAGCTATATGGTCCGGTGCATGCCAGTTGACGGCTTCGCGATCGCTTGAGGCATGAAAGGATGTGGCGGTTGCCAGCATGCTGACCGCTTCGAGCAGGTTGGTCTTACCCTGGGCGTTATCTCCGTAGAAGATAGAGAGGCCCGGAGCCAGGGTAAGATCTAACTCTTTATAGTTACGAAAATAGCTCAACGAGAGGTGGGAAAGATACATGAAATGCGTCCGTGAAGTGCTTTCAGCTCCGTGCAGGGGAACGGGTCCCCTGCGGGCTGTTTGCATCATCTCTTCTGAATATGTTTGAGACCTTAGCGATTGGCGCTCATCGGCATGATAATATAGGTGTAGTCCTCGGAGCCGACCGGGCGAATCGCGCCGGGGCGAGCAGCGGAGGTTACTTCCAGTGCCACTTCAGGTGTATCAACGATCGCGAGCACATCCGCCAGATATCTCACGTTGAAGATGATTTCCTGTTCAGGGCCATCAATGGAGGCATGCACGGTACTGACGCTGCTACCCACATCCTCGGCGGTTGCCTCGACGGTTAGTTCACCGGGCTCAAGTTCGCTGTTGCCCCCACGCAGTTTGAGCCGGGTAATATTCGAGCTATCACGTGCGAAAGGCATCACTGTTCGCACTGCTGCTGCGAACTCTTTGGTTTCGATGACGGCGCGGGTCGTGTACTCTTTCGGGATAATACCCCGGAACGGTGGGAACTTTCCCTCGATCAGGCGAGAGACCAGATCAACGTTTGGTGTGTGGAAGAGCACCTGAGAGCGGTTCGGCGTGACGATCATCTCAACGGTTCCCTCGTTGGGCAGAATGCGCGCCAGTTCAGTGAGCGTCTTTGCCGGGATCAGGATGTTGTCCTCGATGCGTGCGCCTGCTGGCAGCGGTGTTGAGCGGACGGCCAGCCGGAAGGAGTCGGCGGCGGCAAAGGTCAGTTGCTCGTCACGCGTATCGACGTAGACGGCGGTCAGAACCGGGCGCGTATCGTCGTCAGCGGCGGCGAAGGCGACCTGTGTAATGATTTCTTTGACCTGTTTGGCGTCCAACTGTACGGGGGTTTCATCGCCTTCTGCGCTTGGGATCGTTGGATATTCGGAAGGGTCCATGCCCTTCATGGTCGTGTTGACGCCCTGGCTGCGGATATTGATGCTATGGGTCTCTTCGTCGGCAGAGAGCTCGATTTGAACCGGGCGCAAGCTGCCAACCAGCTCAGTGATCGTTTTTGCGGGAACTGTGGTTGAGCCCTCTTCCACCACTTCTGCATCAACCCAACAGTTAATACCGATTTCCAGATTTGTCGCAGAGAGCTTAAGGCGGCCGTTATCAGTGGTTATTAAAATATTAGCAAGAATAGGTAGAGTGCTACGGCTTGAGACGGCATGGCTGACAATAGAGAGGCCGCGGCTCAAGTCCTGTTGTTTACATGTAATCTTCACGAACGTTTCCTCCAGACACAACCAAAAACAGAAAGAATATCACGGCTAGTATAGCCTAGTCCAGAAGGATTGTAAACAAAATATTACCCCTGATAAGCGTAAATACGGCATTTTTTTAGAACAAATTTTTAGGCTGACGACTGTCGGAAACACCGTTTAAGTTCTCTTCTCTGTATCAGGGATTCCTTTGGCAGGAGCTTGTTTACGTTGAAGGTACTCCTGAAGCGTGCCCTTCTGTTGCAGGTAAGCATTGTCTTCACCCAGAAGTGGAGGGGCCTTGTAGAGGCGTGGTGGGGTTCCCGTCAGGCCCAGAGGCGAGCCTGCAAGCGTGATCGAGCCCGCAGTTGGGTGTTCACACTCCCAGAGAAAGCCGCGACTTTTGTGCTGTGGGTGCTTGAAGACCTCGCTGACCCTGTTAATCGGGCCACAGGGGATACCAGCAGCGCGTAATCGTTCCAGCCATTCGCTACCGGGGCGCTGCTGAAAACGCTCCTGAAGCTGTGGGATAAGCTCTGCTCGATGGCGAATGCGTTGAGGGTTGGTCGCGAAGCGCTCGTCGGTCGCCAGTTCTGGACAGTCCAGCAGGGTGCAGAGTTTCTGAAACAGGGTGTCATTGCCACAGGTGACGACGATATAGCCGTCGGCGGCGCGAAAGGCCTGATAGGGGACAATATTGGGGTGCGTATTGGCGTAGCGCTGCGGCTCCTGTCCCGAGATCAGATAGTTTGAAGAGACATTGCCCAGAAACGAGGTTGCCGTTTCAAACAGCGAGATATCGATATATTGTCCTTGCCCCGTCCGCTCGCGTGCGTGGAGCGCTCCCAGGATGGAAATGCAGGCAAAGACACCCGCGGAGATATCGGCTGCGGGAAACCCGGCTCGCTGTGGTTCTCCCTCGGTCTCGCCTGTGACCGCCATAATACCCGACTCTGCCTGTGCCACGAAATCATAGCCGGGATAGTGAGCGTAGGGCCCCTGCTGCCCGTAGCCGCTGATCGAGCAATAGATCAGGCCCGGGTTCTGCTGCCGAAGGTTTTCATAGTCCAGCCCGTAACGTGCCAGCGTCCCCGGGCGAAAGTTTTCAACGAGGACAGTGGCGTCTTGAATCAGGCCGAGCAAGAGTCGTTTGTCTTCAGGGCGCTTGAAATCTAACTCTACACTGAGTTTATTGCGATTCAGGCCCAGGTAGTACGCGCTTTCGGTGGCGGCGTAGGGAGGACCCCACTGGCGTGTATCGTCGCCTTTGCCGGGCTGTTCCACTTTAATGACAGTTGCACCCATATCAGCAAGTAACATCGTGCAGTATGGGCCGGAGAAGATGCGTGTGAGATCGACAACGATAACATCAGCGAGTGCAGCGTCCATGATGCCTCCTGTGGTGTGACATTGGCTACGGCATTTTTCCTCATCTTACCATATCTATTATGCAGGATGCAGGCGAGTTTCTCTACTCTTCTGTCTGCTTTATTTCTACGCATCTACTGCACCTTCTCATTATTTTTAGGAAGAAAAATGCTTGTGCAATATATTTATGCAATTAAATATATTTATTTATGATTATTTGTAATTTCTCTTCATAATAATTTATTGACATTTATTGCTTATTTTGCTAAACTGAGGCACATCAGCAAGCGCATGAGTTCTCTTCTCTGGAAGTTCGAGCTCTGACACACCAGACTTGCCTGTTTCCCGTGCAGAAGCACAAAACTGTTTTTCAGTAAGGGAAAAGCGAGTTTCATGGTAGCCATTTGCCCACTTTCATGGCACAACGTGGTCGGAGCTACCCATGAAAGTGAGTAAGATGTCTGTACTTTTCTTCTCTCACCTCCATTGTCGAGGATGAGTCGTACAATGGCCTCTCAGAGCTGCTGAGGGGCGAAACAAACAAACGAATAGCGCCGGGCAGCAGTGGAGACCCTGCCGAGCAGGGAGAGTCTCCGAGGGGCGTAACAAGGTGGGAGATGGGAATGAGCGACAATGGGACGTGTTGGGGCTTTACATCTGGCTTCGTGGAAGGGAGAGCAACAATCTGTTGATAACAAACCAGAATACAATAGAGGGGTAGCCAGATCCATGCCATCATTAGAAGAAGAACAGCCAACATCATCATCCACGCCTGCGAAAAAGCCAAGCCGGAAGAGTGGCAACACCATTCGTGCAAAATATGGTGAGGACTACTATCGCCGGATTGGGAAAAAGGGAGGTACCATTCTCAAAGAGAAGCGTGGCACTGAATATTACCGTACCATCGCACAAAAAGGTGGTCGTGCGAATGTTAGCAAGTATGGTCCTGAGCATTTTTCTGAAATGGGTAAAAAGGGAGGAAATGCCACTAAAATGAGTCAGGGCCCGGACTTCTATCGCCGGATTGGGAAGCTAGGTGGGGCGGCAAAGCGAAAAAAGAAACGGGCAAAGGAACAAAAGGAACAAGAAGAAAAATAAAATGGATGAGCGTTTCATCTACCTTTTTGGAAACACAGATGAAACGCTCGTTTTTTCTGTTTCCTGTGTCTGTCTTGCTATTTTGTCTTGCTGCTCTCCTGCTCTGCATTGAGGCGAGCAAGCCCTTCCGCGATCGCGTCCACAACTCCGGTCTCGCCAGTTTGTTTGGTTACGCGCAGCGCGTTCTTGATCGCTTTCGCATTTGAGCGCCCATGAGCAACGATTGCGGCGCCATTAATACCTAACAGAGGAACACCGCCATACTCGGCATAATCAATGCGTTTGAAGATCTGGCGGAGGCTTGGGCGGAGCATCAGCGCGGCAATCTTGTTTTTCCAGGAGCTGGTTAACTCTGTGCGAAGCATGCCGCTCAAAGCCTCTCCGAGTCCCTCGCTGAGCTTGAGCACCACGTTACCCACAAAGCCATCACAGACGACAACATCAGCGCCACCGATCGGGATGTCACGTCCCTCAATATTGCCGATAAAATTGATGCCAAGCGTTTGCGCCTCGCGTTTCAGCAACTGATGGGCTTCGATAACCTGTTGATTTCCCTTGCCTTCTTCTTCTCCATTCGCCAGCAGGCCAACACGAGGAGACGGAATATTAAAAATGCGCTCCATGTAAATGGAGCCCATCAAGGCGAATTGTGGCAAATAGTCAGGTTTGCAGTCGGTATTTGCTCCCATATCAATAATCAAACTGACCCCACCCTTTAAAATGGGGAAGATCCCACCTAGAGCGGGTCGTTCGACACCGGGAATACGCTTGAGCGTAAAGAGGGATGCTGCCATCATTGCGCCACTGTTGCCTGCGGAAACCGCACCCAGGGCTTTGCCATCTCTCACAAGCTGAAGAGCCACGGTCATTGAAGCATTTTTCTTGCGGCGGACAGCAGTTGCAGGATGCTCATGCATCTCAATGATCTCGTCTGTGTGAACGATGGGAAGATCCAGTCCTGCAACATCATGTTTTGCCAGTTCGGCGCGGATTTTATCTTCATGACCGACAAGATAAACACCTATTCCATATTCACGGGCAGCCAGAATAGCCCCAAGCACTGTTTCAGCGGGGGCATTATCGCCGCCCATGGCGTCAAGCGCGACGCGCACAGGAGCCTTCCCTGAGGAACTCATCCGTCAATTCCCCCCAGGTTCTCCGATAGTTTCTTTGACCAGTCCAACCAATTTCTCCAGATCAAAAGGTTTATAAACGATATGCCTGACCCCGGCTTCTCGCAGTTCATCTTCCTCCTGGACGGCTCCCAGGAAGGCTGTTACCACAATTACCGGAATCTCTTTGCCTACTCCCATCTTCATCAGCCGCAACTCATCGCGCCCATCCAGATACGGCATCATAATATCCAGCAGAACGAGATCTGGCTTATGTTCCATGACTGCATCATAGAAGCGCAAACTCTGGGTTGTCATATGGGTTTCATAGCCTTCATCGGCCAGCGCTTCTGTGAGCAGGTCGGCAATCGTTGGATCATCATCCATAACTAAGATCTTCTTCGCCATGTTCCAGCAATCCCCTCATCTGCAAAAGCACAGAGTTTTTGACATCTCGAATGTTGCCTACCTCTGTAGGCCCAAATGTATTATAACATCCGGTCTTATTAAGTGTACGAGGGAAATTACCAATCAGTAACTCGATAGGACTTTCTTTCTTTGCTGTACAGGGCTATTCCTCCCTGATGGGTGATTGCCTGAACTTTTCGCTTGACATTTCGTATCTATTTGTACTACTGTACGGGGGATGACCTCTCTTTGAACATGTCTTTTTTGAAAAACAGGGCAAAACGGGTCGCATGTCTTTCTCTTCACATATTTTCTGTGATCGTTGTGGGGCGGCGAACAGGCCGCAAGCAAGATTTTGTCGCGCGTGTGGGGATCCCCTCCACACCGATGTTTCCTCCACTCCTTCCGCTCTGGATCAAGCACAGAATGCCGCTATCTATCCGGCTGCTACCACGCTGACCGGTTTGTTAGAGCCGCAGCATGAGCTAAAACAGCGCTATACGATTCTGGCAAAAGTGGGGAGTGGCGGCTTCGGTGCGGTCTATAAGGCAATGGATGCCCAATTTGGCAATCGCGTTGTTGCCATCAAGGAGATGAGCCAGAGCAACCTGAATGCGAAAGATGTGCAGGCAGCGTTTGAGGCATTTCAACGTGAATCGCTGCTGCTTGCGAACCTGAATCATCCCAATCTGCCCCGCATCTACGACCAGTTCACCGATACCGGACGCTCCTATCTGGTGATGGATTTCATCGATGGCGAGACTCTGGAAGCGCGCCTACAACATATTCATGGGAAGCGCCTGCCGGTTGAAAAGGTGCTGGAAATCTCGCTACAGCTCTGCGATGTCCTGGATTATCTGCATACCCGACAGCCGCCGATTATTTTTCGTGATTTGAAGCCTGCGAACGTGATGCTGACCCCGGCCGGGCACCTCTATTTGATTGATTTTGGTATCGCGCGTCACTTTAAGCCCGGGAAAGCGAAGGATACAACGGCGCTTGGCTCGACCGGTTATGCGGCTCCCGAGCAATATGGGCGCTCGCAAACAACTGTCCGCTCTGACATTTACAGTCTGGGCGCGACCATGCATCAACTGCTGACGGGTGATGATCCAACGGAGACGCCGTTTCATTTCGGCCCGATTGAACTTCCACCTCATACGGCTCTGGACGGACTGGATGATCTGGTGTTCTCGATGGTCAGCATCAGCGCTTCACAGCGTCCCGAAAGCGTGGCGCTGGTCAAGCAGAAGCTGCAGCAGATTGCAACCCTGTATACTTCTGAACGCACGATGCCTCTGCTCAAAGGTATGCTGCCCGTCAAGGAGCCACCCGGGAAACAGGCAACCGGTATACACAACTCGCGCAAGATCGCGCAGTATCACCTCACAAAGCAGCCAAACACGCTCTTTCTCTGCTTTGGCCATTCCAGCCGCGTCACCTCGCTTAGCTGGTCGCCGGATAATAAATTGCTGGCCTCGGCAAGCTTTGATAAATCAGTCATTCTCTGGGATACGGCGACCGGACAGCAGGCGCGAACCTATCAGAAGCATACTTCGCGCGTGCTCGCACTCTGCTGGTCGCCTGATGGGCGCTTTGTTGCCTCCGCGGACGATGAGGGAACGGTGCATGTCTGGGAAGCGGCCAGCGGCGAGCTGGTCTATATCTACAAAGGGCACACGTATCGCTCGTTGCATGCCGTAGTATGGTCCCCGGATGGAGCGCGAATCGCATCAGCGGGAGTGGATCAGCAGGTGCATATCTGGGATCCAATGGAGCAAAAGACGCTCTTCAAGTACCAGCGGCATACCGATACTGTGGAGGCTGTGGCGTGGTCGCCTGACGGAACGAGGCTCGCATCAGCGGGCAAAGACCAGCAGCTTCATGTCTGGCAACCGGAGGGCCAGAAAACACAGTCGCGCTCGTGGTTTGGGCTTATTTCATCACTATGGCACTCATCCTCACCGCAACAGCAGGCATTCGAGCATGCGGGGCCGATTCAGGCGCTTGCCTGGTCACCCGATGGCAAGCAGGTTGTTACCGCGACTGGTAGCAATGAGCGACGCGTCTCTATCTGGCATCTGGCAAGCCGCACACGTACCAGATTGGAGATCATTCCGCAAAGTACCAAAAATGCGGTGGCGTGGTCGCCCGATGGCGCGCTGCTTGCGGTCGGCGGTAATGATCGCCTGGTGCAGCTCTGGAAGCCAAGCGGAGATCATTGTACCTTTACCTATCCCGGTCATCAGGGCAATATCCATGCGGTGGCGTGGTCGCCTGATGGGACGCGGATCGCTTCAGCGGGGGTGGATCGCTCGGTGCAGATCTGGAAGGCACCCCGCTAGTGCGCATGCTATCCTTGCGCTCCTGCGGCGTGATATGCTACCTCTAGAAGAGTGATACAACGTTGTATTTCCATGAGTAGAAAAAGAGGAGCTACCTGTGAATTTTGATCTCAATGAAGAGCAAGCTGATATTCGCGACATGGTACGGCGCTTCGCTGAAAAAGAGCTCGCTCCCTTTGCGGAGGAGTGGGATGAAACGCACCATTTCCCTCGTGAAGTCTTTACGAAGATGGCCGAATTGGGCTTGATGGGCATGACGACCCCGGAAGAGTATGGCGGGAGCGCCCTTACCCGGTTGGGCGGTGCGCTGGTCTATGAGGAACTGGGCAAGGGCGAAATGGCAACAGCGGTCGGGCTCTCGGTCCATAATATGGTAACTGGCTCGCTGGCTCGCTTTGGGAATGAGGAGCAGCGACAACGCTGGGTGCCCCGTCTGGCGGCAGGGGAACTCTTAGGGGCGTTTTCGCTCAGTGAGGCGGAGGCCGGTTCTGATGCTGCTAGCCTGCAATGTCTGGCCCTGGCGGAGGGAGAAACGTACCGGTTGCAGGGGGCCAAGATGTGGGTGACAAATGGTGGTGAGGCTGATCTGTATCTGGTGATGGCGCGAACAACGCCAGGAACAGGCGCGGCCGGGATCTCTTGCTTTGTGGTGGAAAAGGGAACGCCTGGCCTGACCTTTGGCAAGACAGAGCGTAAAATGGGGCTGCATTCCTCGCCCACACGTGAACTGATCTTTGATAACTGTGTGATCCCTGCAAGCAATCGCATTGGTACCGAGGGACAGGGGTTGAAGATCGCACTCTCTTCTCTGGCAAGCGGACGTGTCAATATCGGAGCGATTGCGGTTGGCGTGGCGCAGGCAGCCTTTGAAACTGCCCGAAACTATGCCCGGGAGCGCAAGCAATTTGGCAAGCCGATTGCTGCATTTCAGGGTCTGCAATTCCTGCTGGCCGATATGGCAATGAAAATAGAGGCTGCCCGACTGCTTGTCTATGAAGCCGCATATAAGCTTGACACACAGCAGGACGCCGCCCTGTACGCCTCGATGGCAAAGTGCTTTGCGACAGACATGGCAATGGAGGTGACGACCAATGCCGTGCAGGTGCTTGGCGGTGCCGGCTATGTTCGGGATTATCCGGTTGAGCGTTATATGCGTGATGTCAAGGTGTCGCAGATCTTTGAGGGCACTAACCAGATTCAGCGAATTGTGATTGCCCGTGCACTGCTCGGAGAGCTTCGCTAAGCGTTCGGGGAAGCGCCTGAAAGCGCTTCCCTCTAAGTCGCCTCTCGGGCTTGCGATGATAGCAGTCGTTTAATACAGGCCAGAAGCTCCCGCATTTGGAACGGCTTGGATAGAAAAGCATCTGCGCCGGCATTTAGTGCCCGTTGCTTTCCATATGGATATGCTGAGAGCATAATAACAGGGATATGGCGCGTATGAGTGCACTGCCGGAGGGCGATAATAAGATCACAGCCATTTTTTCCCGATAACAGCATATCTACTAAAATAATGGCGGGTGCTGACCGTGCGGGCTCCACTAGCAGGCGTTCCAGAATATCACCGTTCAGACTGGTCTCGATCTGATAACCGGATAACTGGAGCATGGTCTGCACTGCGAAAACGATATCCCGATCATCATCGATAATATAGATCTTTTCTCCGTTGCCCTGTGGCATGTTCTTACTCCTCCGCGCTCTTGAGAGGAAGACAGATCCAAAATGAGGCTCCCTCTCCCTTACAACTCTCTACCCACATATGCCCTTCAATCATGATCTATACAATGCAGTACCCTGGTCCAGGAATGGTTTGTTCAACCGGATGAAAACACATAATTGTAGCTCTCTCCATTTCGCTTGACTCAGCCGCGACAGTACCCGGACCTGCTGGATGCCGATCGAGCCTGACTGACAGGCGAGAGATTTTACTTGCTGTTCTGGAAAAGAGAAAATGTATTACATTGTTGTGTGGACATCTGGATACAAAATCTGACAATGCGGAATAGTTCTGATCCGGATCCCCCGTCGCCCGAACCAGTCGACCAGGTACCCCTTTGTTGCTTGATCCGTTCCAAACAGGGAGGGTCGACAAAGCGACTTCGATGGGGAGGCGCCGGGAGACTGGTTCTAAACCCGGGCATCTGCATTAGAAGATCAGAGGCCTCTTGCGCAACCTCTGCAATATACTCTCTTTTCACACTGTGCTCCTCGCATACCACCACTACATATGACAGTTCTATTTATCTGCACGACTCGATTCAATGCATTTGAGAGTTCTTCACTTATCCCTTGCTTGCTCCCTCCTATGGGCATGAAACATTTCTTCTATCTCACAAAGCAAATTGTGCGTGGCATGTTACAAACATTGTACTGCTTTTTCGTATCTTACCATTTCCGGTTGTGCATGTGTAGCACAACAGGGGGGCAGTTTTTCTCTGGCCATTTTGTGAGTAACCTTCTTCCGCTCAAAAATGAGGTTTGAATTTTCCTTCCTTTTCGCGTTCTTTGAGATAGAATAGAATGGTGAGAATGGGGAACGACGAATCTTCTTGCTACATGCTGCATGGTTCACCGATCTCTTGTATTGCTGAGCGTGATTTTGTATAGTAACAGCAGAAGGCGCTCATACCGAGAGACGTACCGGAAAGAACGATGCTTCTTCTCAAAATATATTGAAAGGTATCTATGACGGATCATAGTGAGGATTTTTCAGGGCGGCAATTCGGAAATTATCGCCTGCTCCGATTGCTCGGGCAAGGTGGATTTGCAGATGTGTATCTGGGACAACACATCCATCTGAATACACAGGCAGCGATTAAGGTCCTCCGTATGCGCCTGGCACGAGAGAACATGGAGAGCTTTCGGCGGGAAGCTCAAACGATCGCTCGCCTGGAACATCCCAATATTGTACGCATTCTGGACTTTGGAATTGAGCGTGATATTCCTTATCTGGTAATGACCTATGCTCCGTATGGTTCTCTACGAAAGCGTTATCCAAAGGGAACCCGTTTGCCGCTTGCCAGCATTATTGACAATGTACGCCAGATCGCGAGCGCTCTTCAATATGCCCATAATCAACATCTGGTCCATCGCGATGTCAAGCCAGACAATATTCTTCTGGGCAAGAACTTTGAATTGTTGCTCAGTGATTTTGGCATCGCCATGATTGCGCAAACTTCGCATCAGAGCCATGCACCCAGTGATGTTACCGGGACCGCGCCATATATGGCCCCGGAGCAGATACAGGGGCGTCCCGGACCCGCCAGCGACCAGTATGCGCTTGCGATTATGACCTATGAATGGCTGACCGGCCACCCGCCTTTTCAGGGATCGCTGGCTGAGATCTATGCACAGCATTTGACCGCGCCTCTTCCCCCGCTGCATCAGGGGCTTTCACAGGGAATTATTGCTGCGTTGCATCGGGCGCTTGCAAAAGATCCACAACACCGTTTCCCTTCGATTGAAGCGTTTGCTCAGGCTTTGCAGCAGGCAAGCGAGAGAACAAGCCTCAGCACGCCAACGGCTCGGGCTTCAAGCCCGCAGATCACGCCTTTGGCGCCTCCTCCCCCTCCTCCTGTTGAGACGGCGGTACAGGAGACGCACCCGCAGGAAAGGTCGTTTTCAACCGGGCAGCCGCTCTACACGCCACACAGTAATATCACCTATCCTCAGACGAGCCCGCATCCGCCTCGGAAGAAAAGAGCGATGTTGTACGCGCTGCTTGCGGCTCTCCTGCTGGTTGCCATTGTGGGAGCGGGGGCGCTCTGGATGGTCAGGGCGATGTCGTCTCCGCCGCCAAAGGTTGTGGTGTCGCCAACGCCCGCGAAGCCAAAGCCGGGCGATGTGCTCTATCAGGCGCATTGGAAGAAAGAGGCAACCCAATGGAATATTCAGGGACAGTGGCAGGCGATTGATGATGCCACGCTGAAAAGTTCTGGCGAATCTGAGAATAGCTTTGTCCTGTATGCTCCCTATAAGCCCACTACGTCTGATTATGCTGTTGAGGCACAGATCAAGTATCAGGGACCAAAGGATATTCTCGGGTTTCTACTGACTGATTTCGGCATTGTGGTTCAAGCGAAAAATGGTGATGGCATGGCCGCCGGCTTTGACTATATTTCCAATCTCTATATTACCGGGATGAAGGGGGGGCGCCTGAATACAAGCATGCTTCAAGAACAAGACTATGATCTGGAGCATGATGTGTTCCATACATACCGGGTTGAAGTGAAGGGGGCCCGTATTCTGTTCTTTCTAGATGGGAAGAAGATGCTTGAAGTGACGGAGCAGAACGCGCCGCAAACTCCGGGACAAATTGGTCTACGCTCACGCAACGCGGTTATCACCGTGACAAGTTTTAAGGTGCTTGCCCTCTAGCTTGTCCTCTGAGGAGCAGGCACCGGTTAACGCGTCCTCTTCCCTGCATTTTCCACCGGCAATGGAGAACCATCCAAGAATGTGTCAGGGAGCGCTATGGTAGAACAATGGCAGAATGTGCAAAAACGCATCGGAAACTATTATCTGCTTTCATTAGTGGGAAAGGGGAATTATGCCAGCGTGTATCATGCCCGTCATGCATATTTGCAGACGGAGGCTGCTGTCAAAGTGTTGCACGCGCGGCTGGTGGCCGAGTACAAAGATCATTTTCGACGTGAGGCGGAGGTTGTGGCACAGCTTCAACATCCCCATATCATTCAACTGCTGGATTATGGTATTGAGCGTGGTACTCCCTATCTGGTAACGACCTTTGCGCCACAAGGTACGCTGCGTCAGCGATACCCGTCGGGAACACGAGTCCCCTTGAAGGATGTTCTTTCCTTTGTGCAGCAAATCGCCGAGGCGCTCCACTATGCTCATCAGCGTCGGCTGATCCACCGCGACATCAAACCGGAGAATATCCTGCTGGGTGCGCAGGGCGAGATCCTGTTAGGTGATTTCGGGATCGCGACAATTATTGAGAGTTCAACTCATGAAAGCATGCAGAGTGTTCTGGGAACGGCGCTCTATATGGCTCCTGAACAGGCTCGTGGCTATCCGGGCTCTGCCAGCGATCAATATGCGCTTGCAGTCATGGTATATGAATGGCTGAGCGGTGCTCCACCCTTTCGGGGTTCGTTGATCGAGCTTGCCTATCAGCATCAGGTTGAGCCGGTACCATCTCTGGCCGAGGCTGTTCCTGAGCTACCTCCCGATGTAGTCTCCGTGGTAGAGAAGGCACTGGCAAAAGATCCGAATGAACGCTTCTCCTCGGTAGAAGCGTTTGCCCGTGCGCTCACGCAAGCCGCACAGCCACCTGAGCCGGTGCCGTTGCTTGCGGAAACGCTTTCACCGACACATCCTTCATCCACGAGTCTTTCACCGACAGTCCCGCCTTCAAAGCGGCTGGAACTACCCTCACTCTCTCCCTCAAAAGAGCAACCGCGTTCAAAGCGAAAACGCTTGCTCCTGGCGAGCGTGTTCTTGCTTGTGCTTCTGTTCCTGGGAGGGAGCTCGTTCTTTTTGCTGCGTCAGCCGTCGCGGCCTCCGACCCCGCTGCCGCCGACATCCGCGGTGCCGACACCAACGCCACCGAAAAGCCAACTTCTCTATCAGTCGACGACATTTCAGGATTGGAAGGCGCCATCGGGCTGGCAGCTTCAAAAAGGGCAGATTTTGGCACTGGGAGATACCATTGAGGATGTGATTTTTGCGCCCTATCAGCCGTCCATACCAGATTATGCCGTAGAAGTGGATATTCAGATTATTAGGATGAACCTTCTCGGGATCTCACCGACCATCTGCGATGCGGGTCTGCTGGTGCATGCAGCTCCGGGAAAAGAGCCGGGAGACTATACAGGTTATGTGGGTGCGCAGAAGATTGCGGACGAAGCCTTTCTTGCGCTGGTGCAGGGGAGCACAACGTCAGAGAGCCATTACGGGGTTACGGTAAAGCGGCAACATGACACTGCATTTCATCATTATCGCCTGGAGGTTCGGGGCAGCACTCTGACCTTCTTGATCGATGGGCAGAAAATAGCCAGCTTTCAAGACGCCCAATATGCGCAGCCGGGCAAAATAGGACTCTGGGGACGCAGTGTTAAGGCGACTTTCAAGCAGTTTCGGGTGTTCTCGCTCTAAGCAGAAAAAGAAGGCGCGTCTCAAAGTGCCAGGACGCGCCTTCTTTGCTTGCTTTAGCTATTGACAGCAGTGGCTGCGTATTCTTTGACCAGATTGTTGAATGCTGTGGCCTGCTCTTCTTGCAGGTGGTAGCTGCTCTTATCGAGAATACGAACCTCAATGCGTGGATTCAGGCGCTTGAATGTGGTGCTGGCTTCTGAGGGTGTCAGAACGCCTTCGCGGCCCCAGACGGCAAGCGTGGGAACCTGCAAGCGGGCCAGCGGCTCATGCACGTCCATTGCCAGTGTGTTGCTGAAGTACGACGCCATCGAATAGCGTGCGTTCGGCTGATGGGCGCTCGTATACACATATTCAACCAGTTCATCGGTGATCAGACCGGGGTTATGATAGCCTTGCTGGTCATAGTAGGACTGAATAGCCTGCCGGGTCGTTAGCAGATTGTAGATGAATTGACCAACAATTGGAGCGCGCAGGAGAGCCCGCTTGGCGGCCTCGATCGGGTTTGGATAGTTTTCCTGCAACATCGTTGGTGTTGGCTCAATCAGGATCAGGCGCTCGAAGTTCTGGGAACGCCGATAGGCTGCCGCCACGACATAGGCGCAGCTCTGCCCGTGAGCAACAACAACGGTGGGCTTGCCAATCACTTCGCGTACAAAATCACTAATCAGGTCGGTATATGTTTCAGCGTCATAAGAGATCGCCGGGCGGTCAGAGAGACCAAAGCCAAGCAGATCAACTGTGTAGACGCGGAACGTTTCTGCCAGAACGTCGATATTCTTGCGCCATTCAAAGGAGGAAGCGCCGGGACCAAAACCGTGGATCAGCAGGAGCGGTTTCGCCTCGCGTGGCCCTTTCACAATGTAATACATATCGCCGTATTTCCAGGGATACCGTCGCTCTTCTCCACTCAGGACTGTATCCAGCTCACCGGCGGCAGTTTCTGTCAGTTTATTATAGACGGCCAGCGCACCAAGTGCACCACCAACAAAAGCAGTGGTTGAGACCAATTTTTTTCCGAAACCCATGCTGTTCATCTCCTTATTGCACAGGGTCTTTTTCTGTGAGACCCTTTCTTTTCCCTGAATACAAAGCTCTTTTTAAAATAAAGCGTTTTGTTCTCTTTTAGAATACACCATACAGTAGAGAGGCGGGTAATATGCCTATTATATACAACGCGGAGGGTCGTTTCGGGGGATACAGCCTGGAGATAGTGCGGCCTGACTGCTCGCTCCCGTTTTTCTCTCTCCACGGGGTAATATAGCATGCTCAATAAGTACGCTGCAAACAATTAGGACAGAATATTCAGCGATACATACAGATGTTTTTGTCTCTTTTCCGAAAAATCGGATGCTTGCTCTTCCTCTTTGACCTGTATATACTCGATATGATGGCCCTGAGAGCTGCTGCCATATATGGTATGCTTACCGGCCAATTGTTGATGGATTGTTCTAGAACCACCAAACGGCTCCTGTTGACAGGGAAGTTAGCTGTTTCCTGGGTTCAAGCCAGCTTTCTGCGTATGATGCAGAGATATCGCGAAAGGAGCATTCTTCATGTCTCTGGCCTTCTCCCCTGAGGTTGAAAGCGCCCTTCATGAGCAGCGCCCGATTGTTGCGCTGGAATCGACCGTTATTTCACATGGCCTTCCCTATCCTGCCAACCTTGAGGCGGCCAGCGCTATGCAGGAAGCGATTCGCCGCGAGGGCGCTGTTCCCGCTACCATTGGCATTTTGGATGGCAAGATCAAGATTGGGCTGACGGATGAAGAGATCTCTCGTCTGGCAACTGAGAAGCCAGTGCAGAAGGTCAGCCGCCGCGATCTGGCTGTGACGCTGGCGACAAAGCGTCTGGGAGCAACCACCGTTGCCGGTACCATGCTTTGCGCCAGTATGGCCGGGATACGTTTCTTCGCAACTGGTGGCATTGGCGGGGTGCACCGTGGTGCAACGACCTCGCTGGATATTTCGGCGGATCTAATGGAGCTCAGCCGCACGCCTGTGCTGGTGGTGTGTGCCGGGGCAAAGTCAATTCTGGATCTTGATCTGACCCTTGAATATCTGGAAACACAGGGCGTTCCTGTGATCGGCTGGCAAACCGATGAGCTGCCCGCTTTTTATGTACGCCGCAGTGGGAGGCGGTTGCCGCATCGGGCAGAAAGCATCGAGATAGTTGCTGACATCGCTCGCACTCAATGGGAATGCGGCTTACAGGGGCTGGTGGTGACATGCCCGATTCCAGAGCAGTGGAGTATGGAGGCTGAACCGCTGGAAGCCGCGATAGAAGAGGCGCTGGTGCTGGCAAGAGAGCAAGCGGTGAAAGGAGCTGCGATAACCCCGTTTATCCTCGATCATGTGGCGCGGGTGACGGGAGGAGAGAGTGTCGAGGCCAATAAAGCCTTGCTGGAGCATAATGCTATATGGGCGGCTCGTTTCGCCTGTGCGTATTACCTGTCACGGGGAAAAGGCGATGAGATCGCGGATGCTTCCTGATTTGAACCGCGCCATTTTCCACGGGGACGTACACACGAACAAAGCAGCCTACTCGTCAGCGAGCACAACGCTTGATTTATTCTGGCATAACGACTACAATACGATTGCGTCAATCTAACACGCTTGCGCAACAGGCGGCCTTTTTAGCTGGCAAAATACTCCTCGAAAGGAGCCTTATACCGTGGGTCAAACTATTGATCTTCGTAAGATAATCTGGGGCATTATCTTAACCCTGGCCTGGATCTGCACGTTTGTATTTATACCGGGCAACCTGGTTATTGACTGGATGGGCGATAACTCAAACTTGACGCCGCTCAGACTTGTCTTTAACTTTATTGGTCTGCTGGTTATCTTTTTCTACAATTTGCTGTATCGCTCAAACTCTGAGACCACAAAGTTGAGTTGGACCGTCACCCTGACAATGATCTGGCTCTCGATGATTCTTTTCTTCCCCTTCCGTGCGTCGAAAGAGGGTGGAGCGATGGGCTTCTTTGCCCTGATCGGCGGCCTTGCTGTCGTGGTACTCTGGGTTCGTTTCTTCTCTGATGAGATTTTCACCCCGAAATCCAGCAACGGCAAAGCATAAAAACAAGAAGAAAGGGGGATGCTTTGTGAGCAAACCCCTCTTCTTTTTTTGGCTTTAATGGCGAAAATGTCTACGTCCAGTAAACACCATTGCGATCGCATACTGATTAGCTACGCGAATGGCCTCTTCATCACGTGAAGAACCTCCGGGCTGCACAATGGCCGTGATTCCAGCCCGGGCTGCCAGCTCGACCCCATCAGGATAGGGGAAGTAGGCATCAGAAGCCAGAACCGAGCCCCTTGCTCTTGTTCCCGCCCGATCAATCGCGAGCTGAACGCTAGCTGCGCGATTGGTCTGACCACCTCCAACCCCGATGATTGCCAGCTTGCGTGCAAGCACAATGGCGTTTGATTTCACGAAGCGTACCGCTTTCCAGGCAAACATTAAGTCTGTGACCTCGTCCAGATTGGGCTCGCGTTCGGTTACCACCCTGTATTCTGTTTCTTTATCCCCAACAGCGTCCGGTGTCTGGATGAGGATACCGCCATTTACCGAGCGGATCTCGGGCCGTCCTGTATGCAACCATTGCGTGCTGGCGTTGCCAGGCTCAATAGGAGTATTGGTTGTCAGCAGCCGGAGCTCTTTTTGCTGGCGTAAAATGGCGAGCGCTTCCCTGCTGTACCCGGGTGCGATAATGGCTTCGTAGAAAAGCTGGCTGATTTCCTGAGCGGTTTCCTCATCGACAAGGCGATTGCAGCCAATAATGCCGGCTGTTGAGGAGAGTGGATCGCCTGCATGAGCTTTTTTATAGGCATCAACAAGGGTATCGCCACAGGCGAGCCCACAGGGACTGGTATGTTTAATGATGGTCGCTGTGGGCGCGGTGAAGTTTTGTACGATGCTCAGCGCTGTATCCAGGTCGAGCAGGTTGTTGTAGGAAAGCTCTGGGCCCTGAATCTGCTCTGCATCGGCGAGGGTCGGAAGCTTCAGCCGGGAGCAGGAAACGCCTGCCCAACGATAGAAAGCCGCCTGCTGATGGGGATTTTCGCCATAGCGCAGATTCATGACGCGCTCGAACGGGAGGGTCAGTTCTTCGGGGAACCCTTCTCCCGGAGTCCATAGATACTCGGCAACCGTTGTGTCATAGAGGGCAGATTGCTGAAACGCAATCGCTGCCAGTTTTTTGCGTGTTTCAATACTGACTTCTCCCTGTTCCTTCCACTCCTGAACAACCTCCATATAATCGCGGGGACGACAGAGAACCAGCACCTGGAGAAAGTGCTTGGCGGCTGTTCGGAGGAAGGCGGCTCTCTCCAGATCAATGTGCTCAAGAGCCTCATTAAGAGTCAATTCCGGGCGTGCGATTTTTTCGCGATAGGGGGCGAGATTTGCCACTACGATCTCTACAGACTGCCAGTTCCCGTTCTGTTTCGGATGCCGTCCGGTCGTTTGTTTCCTCGCAATACAGGCGGTCAGGAGAGGATAGATGGTTCTTTCATCCAGATGCATCGCGGGCGGTAATAGCTCACTGGCAGAACTGACGGTTACCCCCTTTGCTTTCAGAGCTTTGCAGGTGTTATCAGTTGCAAATATGCTGACTCCCAGGCTTTCCAGTTCCTGGACTAGCTCCACAAGGCCTGTGCGGTCCGCCACACTGATGAGTGCTCTCATGAGTCATCCTTTCTCACCACAACAAAGGCGCTGACGCCATATCCAACCGGGGCAAGGCCGGTTGCTGCTTCCCGGTACTCCCATTCAGCACTGATAAAGAAAACCTCAATACATCGGACAATCAAATGCCTGCGCGTGCTCAGGTCGGGCTAAACGTTCGCACTGACTTCTTCTATCAGTATATCTCACTATGACATGGAGTCGCATGGAACAGGATGCGGGAAAGGCCGGTCTTACCTCTCATACTTTATCTGATGATGTGTTCGGAAAGGCAATATGAAAGAGGGGAATGCGGGTCTCATAAGGCAGGGACGTTCTGATCTGAACAAAGGGTCCTTCCTGGTTTCTCACGGCTTATTCAGGCCCGATGGGCCTATTTTGATGTAAGGATTCTGAGTGCCAGGAGCGTATTTCTCGGTACTTTCCTACTAGAAAGATGTGTGATTATATGAAAATCTATCCCATTCGTGTTAATATCACAAACATAGTTATTCAGAGAAAAATCACTTGCGGGTTTAGAAGCTTCTCTCTCTGAGAACGGACATGCAGATGTCCAGGTTTTTTGCTCGTGAAAAGATGAAATCCTTTTTTGTTGGCGAGACGACTCCTTCGGGTGAGCGGACCCCGAAGCGTGTTCGCAATGCCTCCTTATTGCTCCTGTTGTTTGTTTGTTGTTGTGTGAAGACCGGCGTCAGGAACCCTGCTCCTCTTACGCCGGTCTTTTATTGCCTTTTTCAGGTGAGAATCAGCCACGCATTTCCTGAGCTTGCAAGCCTGTATAGTGAAGATCATATGGCTCGGCCGGGGTTGGCCCTTTCATTGTCTCTTCTGATCCGAGGAGCGCTCTGGCGACGCCCTCCCATAGCGCTGTCATTCCATGAATTACTTTTGCTATGCCTATCCAGGCAAGCACACCGAGGGCAGCGCAGGCCAGACATTTGGCAAAATCAATCAGATTGAAGACGCCTGTAATCGGAATAAAGGTGTAGCTATCGCTGAAGAAGATCTGCGCTATATGGGCGTCTGTGTTCCCCACAATGGACGTGAGGACAATATAAACGAGTGGCATCACTGTCAGGCTCGTTGCGATGATCGGCAGTGTGAGGCAGATAGTGAAGGATACTATGCCTAAAGGAAGCTTCAGCAGCATGTAGAGTGCACTTTTCCAGGTGTCAGGATCGCGCAGGATTGCCATGAATCGCGTTTTCCCGCCACTTCTCGTTGGAGGCGATTTCGTCCAGATGACAACTCCGGTTAGCGAGGCGAGCATGGAACGCTCAAGCGCTGCCATTCCTCGGATCAGGAAGAGGGTCAGGAGCAGCAGCGGTAAACCAATCCAGATGATCAACAATGAAGTACTTAACGACAGTCCGACGACGGTCAATACAAAAAAGATCAGACCAAGCGGAAATGATATAAAGAGAAAAAGAAATCGGTTGAAAACAGGTGTATGATTCTGCATGTGTCTTTTCCCATTCACTTTCTTTCAGGTTGTTCTGAGTGAAAGGATATCGTAGAGATTTCGCAAGAATATGCCAGATTTGTTACGAATCTGTAGCGATGAAGCCGGGGCGGTAAATTCGTAGCGGTAGACGCTGAACAGAGAAGCTGAAGTAGCGCTTGAATGAGAATGACGTATAGAAAAAGATGAATAGAGTGTGAGAAGATGAAGGGTGCTCTTTTCTACCTCTTCCCTGTCCCCATGCCATTTCAGATCAATATCTGCCACTTTTCCCTCTTCTCATAATCGCCTATACTGGAATCGATGGGTTTTTTGAGAAGGAGATCAGCGGTATTGTCATTATCAGAAGAAATAGAGAGAGTATATGGAAGAACAAAATCAACAGGAGATCTCTCAACCGATAGCAGTACGGCCACACTGGACCGTCTTCTTGAGCCTGTTTCTCTCCCTGCTTTATACCTTTGTCATGCTCTCGATCGCCTGTAACCTCGGGCCACTGGCAACCCTGTTCAGTACCTCTTCGTTACCGCTGCTGGTTTTTGCTGTTCCCTTTCTGGCGGTGATGATGGGGTTGGTGGGGGTCTGGCAGACGCCTCCGCCGCTCTGGCAGAAAGGTCGTCGTCTGGCGGTAGTCAGCCTCTTTTTCGGTCTGGGGCTGCTAGTGCTTGAGATCCTGTTAATCTGCTATACGTTTGCGAATCTGGCGGGGGGATAAGCTGGAGAGGGGCAAAAGAGGCCCCTCTTTGCCTGTCTTACTCGGCTCTCCTGAGTTTCTCCTGCGTCGCTGTGTATTTTTCTGCTTTGCGACGGATGCGGTTCCAAACGCCCGCCCAGCCCATTACCTTCTGCATCTCATAAAGTGTCTGCCTGGTTTCCTCACGAACCCGCTGCGTGCCACGATAGATCAGCTCCTCGATGCGTCCCGGGGCATCATAGGCGGCACGACGTTCACGCATGGGGTCGAGCATGGCATTGAGCGCCACGGCCAGCTTTTGTTTTACCTCAACATCGCCGACAGTGCCTGCGCGATAGCGCTCTTTCAGGTCCTCAACCTCGGCTTTGTTGGGGTTGAAGGCATCGTGATAGATGAAAACCGGGTTGCCCTCAACGGTGCCAGGAACATTGGCATGTACGCGATTGGGGTCGGTGTACATGCGCATGACCTTCTTTTCGACCTCTTTCGGGGTGTCACTCAGGAAGATGGCATTGTTCAGGCTCTTACTCATCTTTGCCTGCCCATCGATACCAACCAGCGTCGGCACCTCTCCAAGCAGCACTTCAGGAACCGGAAAGATTTCTCCATAGAGGTTGTTGAAGCGTCGAGCCAGCTCACGTGTCACCTCGACATGGGCCGCGTTGTCCTTGCCTACCGGCACAATGTGCGAGCGCACACAGAGAATATCGGCTGCCTGCAATACGGGGTAGCCGAGCAGGCCATAGGGCATCTCGATATGAGCGGCGCGGGCCATCTCTTTCAGGCTCGGGATACGCTCCAGCCGCGATACCGTGACCAGATTTTGCAACATGGTTTCCATTTCATGGATCTCGTGGATGCCAGATTGCAGATAGAACGTAACATGTTCCGGCTCGATACCTGCTGCAATGGAGTCAAGGACTAACTGACGAGCATTGGCGTCTACTTCTCGAATATGTTCCGGTTCATGCTTTGTGGTGAGCATGTGCAGATCGGCGATGATAAAGAAGCTTTCATACTCATGCTGGAGTCGGACCCGATTTTTGAGTGTACCGATATAGTGCCCGAGGTGCAGTTTCCCTGTGGGCCGATCGCCCGTGAGCATCCGTTTCTTTTCCATGTTGCTCTCTCTTCTCCCAGTTGTGCTATCGGGGAAAGATGCGGCTCAAAAACAAAAGAGGGATGGCCCCTGAACGGGAACCATCCTCTTGTGAAACTGTTTTTTAGTTGCCAGTTGCTGCTGTCACTTCTTCCTCGCCCAGCAGCTCCGCGATTGAAGGCCGGTTGGGGAACTCGGTGACCACGCTGACTTCACGGCGATCGCGTGACTCATGGCCGAACTTCACATATCCATCAATCAACGCGAACAGCGTGTGATCGCGACCGAGACCAACATTCTTGCCCGGGTGGATTTTGGTGCCGCGCTGACGCACAATGATGCTTCCAGCGGAAACGAGCTGACCATCATAGCGCTTGACACCAAGCATCTTAGGATTACTGTCCCGACCGTTGCGGGAGCTACCCATACCTTTTTTGTGAGCCATTTCTATTCCTCCGTGCTGCTTTCTTCTACCTTCTTCGCACTGCGGCGGCGACGTGGCTTCTTCGCAGCGCCGGTATCAGGAGTCTCTTCAACGTTCTTCTCTTCGGTGGCCACGGGAGCCTCTTCAGTCCTGACCTCTGCAACTGGCTCTTCGGTTTGCGGTGCAGCAGCCTCGCTACCAGAAACCAGGCTCTTGCCATTGGCGATAATATCATCAATGGACAGCACGGTCAGATCCTGACGGAAACCGCGGCGATGGCGATAGCGCTTCTTTGACTTGTACTTGAAGATAATAACCTTCTTGCCGCGCTTATGCTCTGTGACGGTTGCCAGCACCTTTGCACCCTCAACCAGGGGGGCACCGATCATGGTGTTGTCTGCGTCCGAAATGAGCAGCACTTCGCCAAGCTCAATCTGCTTTCCGCTCTCGTAAGGAAGGCGGTTCACTTCCAGTTTTTCACCGACAGCTACTTTAAACTGTCTTCCACCACTTTTGATTACTGCAAACATGTTTTTCTTATTTCTCCTTTTACGCTTCCCGCGCTGATGCCGGTTAGCGTCTCCTTTCAAGAGACTGTCCCCCGATGCGTGCTTTATTCGGATACGTGGGAGGGCGTGGGTGGCGGCCTTCCTCACAGTTCCTCTTTCGAAGACAGAGTACAGACACTCACAGTACAGACGCTGTTTTTCACAGAGGTGCCTTCTATTGCACAAAGCTGAGCATGCAGATCAAACCACGCCAGCTCTCAGGGGAGATCACTCTTGCTGGATGTTGTAAAACTACCTTCTCGATAATTCTACACAGTCCTGTTTGTGGGCATAAAAATGCAAGGCTATGATAACAACGATTCGGCTGAGTGTCAAGTGAGTGTTACAGTGAACGACCCAGAAAGCCCCGTCCTTTGAAGGCGGGGATGAATGGGTCTTCCTTATGTTGGGTTGGGGCATCGGGGTACCGTGCCCTGTTGACATGTAGCCAGAATGGTGCTTTCATAGCTACATGAAAGACGGTATCAAATCCCTCAACGTCCGGCTCCCTGCTCATCTGTTGGAACAGATACGAGAGATAGCCAAACAGCATCATCGATCCTTGAATGGGGAAATCCTGACGGCAATAGAAGAGCATATCAAGAAACAGAAGAAAGGCAAGTAAAAGCGCGCATGTTGCTCTACGAGGACAAGGTGAGCGGGACCAGGCAGCAAGACGCGGCGATTGATGAGGCCATCCGGATTGTCCAGT
>NZ_QKUF01000020.1 GCF_003253565.1 Thermosporothrix hazakensis | reverse complement strand
TTCAATAATTTGTTTGAGTCGTGTATCTATTGGTTCCACAAGGACTTTCCGTCTGTACTTGGGGCACCAGACCACATGATATTTGCAAGAATAGAGCACATTCTTGTTTGATTTGTAACTCATCCTACTCATGGGAGTAGTATACAGCATGAGGCTACCTATTGTCAATATCTTGAGCTATCTAGTGTTGCGACTTTGACGCAATCCTCCTACGCGGCCCTTCCACAATCACCCCATAAGGAACGCCCCTTCTATCCCCATAGCTAAAGCTAGGGGGTTTACGGGGCGCTTTGCTAAATCGTCTGCCAGACCTGAACACTATACACTTGATTCCCCTCCTCATCTCCACTGAACGTATCGACAGACGCGATCCGCGTTCCGTCGGGCGACCAGGCAACATTGCTGACATCCTGCCTGTGTCCCTCATAGGTATAAATAATCTGGCCCGATGAGGCATCCCAGACCTGCACGGTATGATCCTGCCCACCCGAGGCAATGTATTTGCTATCAGGCGACCAGGAAAGCGAGTTCACCAGTCCGCTATGCATCCGATAATGAACCAGCGTTGCCGCCGTCGAGGCATCCCAGACCTGGACCGTATTATCCCAGCTACTGGACACGATGCGCGAGCCATCGGGCGACCACGCCAGCCCTCGAATCGAGGCAATATGTCCACGAAACACCACGCTGGCCTTTCGCGCCAGAAATCGAATTTTCGGGGCGTTATCCCAGATGGAGATCAGCCCGTCATCACCCGCCGCCGCAATATAGCGTCCATCGGGCGACCAGGCCAGCGATTTGATCCCCTTCGAGTGGCTGCGATGGGTAATCACGCTCTGATCGTTAATGACATCCCAGATGTAGACCTTGCCGCTCTCCCCACCAAGCGCCAGAAACCGGCTGTCGGGAGACCACGCCATCGCGTCAATCCAGCCCTCGATATACTGGTGCACCTTCTGATGTTCCTGCGCATCAATCACCGTCAGTTCGCCATACTGCACCATCGCCCGGTGTCGTCCATTCGGCGCCCAGGCCGTGATATTCCCGGTATGTGGCGTGGTAAACGCGACCTTTCCGCTTCGCCCATCCCAGATACAGAAGCAGTCCATACTGCCCGAAGCAATCCACTTGCTATCAAGCGACCACGAAAGCGTATGAATCTTCGAGGTATGCCCCCGATAGACACACAGCAGCGTTCCGACAGGCTCTTCGCCCATTGCGGCACGCCAGGGCGTATGAGGGAAACGGGGAGCCGGTTTCTGTAAGGCGGGCGAGAGTTCAGGCCCCTTGAACACCGACGGCGAGAGCTCGCGCCCCTTCAAGAGCGACGGCGAAAGCTCAGGCCCTTTGAACAGTGCAGGCGACATCTCGGGCCCACGAAGCTGCGTCGGTGAAAGCTCCTGCAAGTGGGGCGGAATCTCCAGATCATCAGGCAGGTCGAGCGAAGGGATATCAGCCATCGAGGCAACCGAAGCCAGCGGCATATCTTGCCGGAACAGCGGTTGTACGGCCAGCGATTGCATGCTATGTTCCTCGGTCGCCTCCTCACGGCCCGGCGAGAGGAACGGTGTGCCCGCAAGCTGAGGAGCGGGATCCTGCTGTCTGGGCATAATCAATTTGACCGGTCTGGCGGCCTGTCCAGCCTGCTCAAGGGCCTCGGCAAATTCGAGGATACTCTTGAAGCGCTGCTGAGGATCTTTCGCCAGAGCAGTCAGCACCACCTTTTCGACCTCCGCCGAGATGAAGGTATTCTTCTTGCTTAACGGTGGCGGCTGATCGTAGGCATGGTGCCAGCCCAATTCAAAGGGAGAGGCCCCGTTAAACGGGCGTTCGCCGCAGAGCCACTCATAGACCACGATACCGAGCGCATATTGATCGCTGGCAGGCCGGGGCTTCCCCTGAAACTGTTCTGGAGCCATATAATGCGGAGTGCCCGAACGGTCGACCCGCTGCATCGAAATCGTGTTGTGCGCAGTCGCAGCCAGGCCAAAATCACTTAAAATGACCCGGTCTTGCTCATCAAGAAGCATGTTCTCGGGCTTGATATCCCGATGAATAATCTTGTTGTCGTGCGCATACTGCAAGGCAGACGCAACCTGCTTGACATAAGACACAACAGACAAGAGAGGGACACGCACCCCCCGGGGATGCCGCTTGAGCAGCGTTCCTTTTTCGGCATACTCCATGATGATATAGGGGATATCATCGGCAAACCCGAAGTCATAAATCTTCAGTATATGAGGATGCTTCAGTTTTACAATGGTCTGCGCCTCATGCGCGAATTCCTTCTTGTGAGCCGTGGTCATCCGCTGACACATTATCTTGATGGCGGCTTGCGTTTTCAGGTATTTATGCTCACCCAGGTACACATCTGCAAAGCCTCCCTTACCGATCAAACGCACAAGCCGATAATTGCCGAACTGCTGCCCGGTGCGCTCACTCATCGGTTACATCCTCCGATCCTACATGCATTCAGATTCAAACCCGCTCCTCCTTTCCCCCGGGGTATGCACGCTTCTGCTCCGCATACTCTCACTCCCCTGTGTTTACACCACTTCTCTGTCAATCTATATCCATACAGGTACCATTGAGTACGAATAGCTGTCCTTTTCGTCAATTTGAGCACACTTCTTAACCACTTCTCAACCACTTCTTGACGCCTTCTTTCCACGTTCCCCCGCCAGGCCCTTCTAGTATACTAACATAAATTGAAAGTGTTGCATATAGAAAGGTCAGATTTTCCCGTGACATCTTGAAATGTATCTACAAGTGTCAGCACAAAAAGAATGGTTTGCTTCTCCTTTGTCGGTAGATCACCACAAGCTCGCTTTTCGCCTATAACGCAGCTTGCTTGAGCGGCAATAAGCACCAGAACAGGGAACCTTTCTGCGGTTCACTCTCGACACCGACAGATCCCTGATGCAGCTCAACAATCGTACGACAAATATGCAATCCAAGTCCTAAGCCTCGCCCACCCTCTCCATAGACCTGCACTCCCTCCGCCTGATAATAGCGCTCCCAGACGTGCCGCTGCTGCTCAGGGGTCAATCCCTGCCCGCGATCACGCACCCAGATCCGCGCCTGCTCACCCTCCACGCGCAATCCCACCTCCACTTCTGCCATCGAATATTTCAAGGCATTGGACAGATAGTTCCCGACCACTTGCGCGATGCGCACCGGATCGACACAGGCCTGCACCCGCTCCCGGCTCACCTGACAGCGAATCGTGCGCCCGGGCGCCGAAACGCGAAAATCATGTACCACTTCCCGCACAATCTGCACCAGATCGCAGGACTCAAACGTTACGACCAGCTTGCGTTCTTGAATCGAGGACGCATCGAGCAGATCGCTAATCAGCCGATCCTGTACGCCCACCTGGCGCAGCGCGCTTTGTAGCTGGCTCTCGATCATATCAGCCTGAGATCCCAGCTCCGCGGGCAGCGGTTCCAGCCTCTGCCGAACCTGCTGATGCAAATATTCAACTAATTGCAAATTGGCCTGAATCGCTGCTAACGGCGAGCGGAGCTCATGGCTTGCCTGCCCGATAAACTCATCTTTGCGCCGCTCCGCATCCTTCAAGCCAGTGATATCCAGAAACGAGAGCAGCACCCTGGGCGTATACCCATACATCTCGTGCAACAGGGTCGCACCGATCAGGACCGTCTTGCATCCGGTCGGCGTCTCCCAATCGAGCTGTACATGCTGAACCGACTCCCCTCGCGCCGCCTGCATCACCAGAGCAAGGACCGGCTGCATATGCTGGCTCTGGAGATCAAAGCAGGAACAGCGCACCTGCTCGTTCCGCTCGGGTTCCTCGTTACAGAGCAAGCGATGCGCAGCCTTGTTTACAAAGGTGATCTTCTGCCGCTGTGGCTCGATCAGCATGACCGGCGTTGGCAACAGGTCAAGCACGCGTTCCAGCCAGCGCCGATGCTGGCTCAGGTTTTCAGCGAGTAGCTCGGCTCGGGCCCGGGCCTCACGCTCGCGAAGCAGCAAGTGATTGCGCTCAATCTGCATCTGCCTGCGCCTGGCAATCTCCTCCTGCGCCTCGGTATAGAGCCGCGCATTATCGATCGCTCGGGCCACCATCGCAGCCAGCTCCTTCGCAAGCGCCACATCAGTCCCGGTATAATGGCGTCCGGATTGCCGCGTATAACAGGCAACCAGGGCCCCGAGCGCCTTCCCTCGCGCAAAGAGGGGCATCACCAGCACCGAAGTAATCTGCATATCATGCAAAAACTGGAGATGTTCAGGCGAGGTACTGGCCCGCTGGATATACTGCTCCAGCATATAGGGCGCAACAATTGGCTCGCGGGAGCGAATCGCTTGAATCACAGGGTGGCTCTCCATCGCCCGCGTGGGCACATAGCGCATACACTCCTGACACCGCTCAGAAAGCTCTGGCACCGCCGTACAGGCCACACGTGAGAGCACGTCCTTCGACAGCAGGTCGATAAAGCAGAAATCAGCCAGCGTTGGGACAGCCAGCTCGACCGCCTGCTGCACCGTCTCCTCGATCTTCAATGAGGACGCGATAACGGTACTTGCCCGCAGGAGAAAGCGCAGCGCCTCCTCTGATCTCCGATGCTCGATCCCTACAGCGATGGTATTCGCCATCACATGGAGCGCCTGCTGTACCGCCGGGCTGCACATATATTCCAGGCAGAAAACCAGCGCCCCGGTCAGGCGGTCCCCGACATCCAGCGGATACACCAGCAGATAGCGCTTCCCGACCCGCTTCAGTGCGGGCCACGCCTCCTGAAGCTCGGCACAGTAGAGCCGTTGTGTCGTCACGCGCCCCGGGCCCTCGGCTCCAGGTGGGAGACAGCGGTAGTCGGCCCGCTCCTGTGGCGTCAGTCCCTCACAAGCCTGCAACTCCAGCATCTGCGCCGCCGCGTTCAGCGTCCAGATTCCTACCATTTCAGCCGGAAGCGACTGCTTGAGCATGCAGACACAGCGCTCCAGCACCTCGTTAAGAGGATCATCACTGCTCATCAGCAGGCTGAGCTCAAGCCGCATCTTTGCGAGCATCGCCTGTTCCTGCTGCTCAATCTCGGCCCGTTTACGCTCGGTGATATCGCGCGCCATCGCCAGGATGCAGGAAGTGTCGCCCGGCGGCCAGACGGGCATGACGATCACCTCCCACCACTTCGGCGCTCCCTTCAGGGTCGGAAAAAAGCCTTCAAATCGGTCCGCACGCCCTTCGCGCGCGCTTCTCACCGCCTCCCGAACAAGGGGCTGAGAGGCTTGATCCCAGAACGCAGACCAGGATTTCCCGCGAAAAAGGGCCTCATCCTCGATTCCCAGCACCCGCATGCCAGCAGGGTTGATGGAGAGGAGATGTCCTTGCATGTCCAGCACCATGATGGTTTCAATCCCCAATGGCCCCAGAAGCCGTTGCAACTGTAATTCACTCTCACCTGGCTCCCACAGCGGGCAGTGCTCAACATGCGCATTTCTGTTTCTCTCTTCCACAGTCCTCAGCAGCGCTCACCCGAGAGGCGCCGCAACCTCCTTTCCCACTTACTCCCGACATCCGTTTCGTTTTTCGCCTCGGGAACCCACCCGATCACCGTTCTGCTTCCACGCCTGTTCTTCGCTGTTGATTCGCGATTCGTAATTTGTAACAACTTTTGCCCTTGCAGAAAACAGTTCTAAGTCTAACGCATTCTCCCATTTCCGTCAATCACTATCCCTTGTTTCTCTTCTTTTTTCCTTACACGTATGCTCCAGTTACTCCATTCCTCTTTTTCCTCCATTGAATGGCCGCAACGTGTATTGACATCCCGGTACACTTCTGGTATTGTATTCGGAGTAGAAGGCATGCCATTCACAGAGAGCATCAGGAGTTTTTGAGAAGCCTTTCGCAGGTCGAAGTTCTTAGAAAAAGCCAGGAGGATTCTGACCGTGACTATTTACTGCACGCTGCGTCCCTTGCTTGCACGCGTGAACCAGGTGCGCACCAGCCGGGGCCTGCCCCCTTTGAGCCTGCGCCGTCTGTCCGCCGAAAGCGGTGTTCCCCTCAGCGTCATCGCTGCCCTGAACACCGGTCGCAGCCGCCGCATTGACTATGGGACAGTGGACCAGCTCCTCCACTACTTCAGTCGCTACTTCTCTGTTACGGTCAATGATCTCCTTTCCTGGGAACGAAATGTCCCTTCAGAACAGGAACAGAGTGCACTTCAACCCCATGCTCATCTATAGGCCATTCGATGCTCACAGCATTGTGTTCTCGATTGGTATTGCCCTATCACAAACAAGCATTCCGATGCGTTAACAAGACAGAAGGAATTTCGATTATGGCTGTTATGCTCAAATCTCGCAGCGAGATCGCGAAGCTTCGCGAGGCCGGTCGGCTGGTCGCGGAAACGTTCGAGGTCCTGCGCCCCTACGTCAAGCCGGGCGTCTCGACCGCTGAACTGGACCAGATCGCTGAAGACTATATCCGCAGCAAAGGCGCGACCCCGATCTACAAGGGCTATGGCGCTCGTCCCGCCCGCGATGGCCATCCCGGCACACCTCCTTTCCCCGGTACCATTTGTGCTTCGGTCAATGAGGTCGTCTGTCACGGCATTCCAAGCAAGAAGGCCATCCTGAAAGATGGCGATATCATCGGCGTTGACATCGGCGTTCTCTACAATGGTTGGGTCGGCGACTCCTGCACAACCTACCCCGTCGGCACCATCAGCGAGGAGGCGCAGCGCTTGCTCGATGTGGCGAAACGCTGCATGGAGCTCGGTATTGAGCAGGCTCGCCCGAATAATCGCCTCGGCGATATTGGCGCCGCCATTCAGAGCTATGCCGAATCGCACGGCTATACCACTGTCCACGAGCTGACCGGTCACGGCGTCGGACGCTCCTTGCACGAAGATCCTCTTGTCCCACATTACGGACGTCCGGGTACTGGCCTGCGCATCCGTCAGGGGATGGTCTTTACGATCGAGCCGATGATTAACCAGGGCGTGGCTGCGGTTCGCATGCTTGCAGACCGCTGGACAATCTGTACTGCTGATGGGAAACTCTCCGCGCAGTACGAGCACACGCTTGCGGTCACCGATGGCGCTCCCGAGCTCCTGACCTTGCCGTAACAGGTTGTTGCTCCGGCGCGTCATAGGGCTGGCGCGCCGCCTTCCTTGCTCCTCCTTTCCTGTAACTCCTACCCCATCTCTCTCGTACTAAAGACAAACAGGATCTCCGGTCGGAAATAGCAGCAAAACAGCACACACGCCGTTTACATATCTCTCTGACTCAGTGAAAGGATTTTACCCGTTTGTCAAAGAAAAACCTTTTCTACTTTGCCTTGACTGTTCTGATCGTCGTTGGCGCAGCGCTCTTTTTCTTTCTGCACGTGCTGCCTAACTTTGAGAGCTATAAGCAGATCTTCTCGTCGCTGGATAGCCTGCGCGCCTATGTGCAGAGCTTCGGCGCCTGGGCTCCCCTGATCTTCTTCCTGATACAGGTGACTCAGGTGATCGTCTCGCCCATTCCCGGCAATATCACGACCCTTGCCGGCGGGGCGCTGTTCGGTATCGTGCCCGGCTTCCTGCTCAGTGGAAGCGCGATTGTGGTCGGTTCGATGCTGGCCTTCTACCTGGCGCGATTCCTCGGGCATGTCTTTGTGATCAAACTGGTGGGCCGCAAGCAATACGAGCGCTACAACTCGTTCTTTACGGGTCGCTACTCGCTCGGGCTGCTCATCATCTTTCTGGTGCCCTTCTTCCCTGATGATGTGCTCTGCCTGCTGGCCGGGCTCTCCGCGATGCCCGCGAGCATCTTCTTTCTCTTCCTGCTGATCGGGCGCCTGCCTGGCACCTTCCTGACCACACTGGTAGGCGCGGGCGTGCTTCAGTTGTCGCTGGTAGAATGGATTGTTGTTGGTGTCATCTCGCTGCTGGTCATAGTGGTCATCTTTAAGTATGGTGACAGGTTTGAGGAATGGATGGGCAGAAAAATCAAGAAACTCAACAATAAAGAGAACGGGGCCTCTTGAACCGCTCAGAGGTCCCCCCTGTATCGATAGGTGGCGATGCCCCTGAATCGCTCTTTCTCCCATGAAATCAGCCCTCTCCATCCCTCAAAAAGCCTCCCGATATTTCCGCCCTATTTCACGCCTTTCTCGACTATACGAAGCACATATACCCGCCCGCGCCATCTGGCTACAGGAAAAGCATCACTGCCTGTCTGGTGTCACCACCACAACCTTGATCCGCTCGATCTCGCCCGGCAGATGATCGCTCCCGAACGGTAGCTTGACCTCAACGTTCGCGATCCCGTGCTGCTGGTTCAGGTAGGCAAGCGCGGCCTCGACCGTGGCCCCCTTCACGCTCTCGGGCCAGTTCCCGATCTCCTGCTTGCTGAAGTGATACAGCCATGTCCCCCTGACCGTCACCGTCAGGAAGATGATATTGTTCGGCCCATTGCGCGCGGTCAGCGCCCCCACGGGCTTGATCGTGTCATGCAGCGTAAAAGCGTCCTTCAACTGCTGCTTCGCCTGTAATTCCAGCAGCCGTGTGGCAAGCTGTTCGGCGACAGCCCGCCTGTAGGCGACGCCACGCCCATCCACGCGAATCGTGATCGTGACCGCCTCGGGCTGCGTGTCAAGCGGCGGATCGACCGTGGCCTTGACGCTCAGTTCCGGTTGCCCGGCCAGCGTCTCATCTTTGCCAAGCGCCTTCGTAATCTGATCCCTGACCTCTTTTTGCAGCTTCTCCGTCAGCGTGGCTTTCGCCTTCTCCACATCCTCGTTCTGGATCACATGCAGCACCTGCCCATCGACGCCGCCACTAAACGCCTCCGGGTTCCGCACGGTGACGCCCTTGCTACAGCACGGCCCGTTGAGCGTCTCCGGGGGAATATTGCCAGCGCTGCCGGGCGTCGTCACCAGCGCGTCGGTGGTTGCCCTGCCAGGTTCGGTCAGGGTGCGTCCGGGGATTTTGATCTCGGTGAGCGTCTGGATCTTCAGGCCATTGGGACCATCCAGCGTGGTCTGAGCGGGAATCGTGACCGGCAGCAGGTTCGTATTGTAGAACTCAAGCTGACCCCGCGCCTGCGCTCCCTCAACCGTGCGCGTCGTCTGCGCCTGAATCGTGCTGCTTCCCTGTTGCTGCTTGCTGATCACGCGATCGGGGAGCGTTCGCGCCTCCACACTCGGCACCTTGCTCTGAGGCGAGGCGCTGAGCACAAAACTATTCTCCAGCGTCTTGCTCTCCGGCGTGACATAGATCATGGCATCACCCGGCGTGCCAAGCACCGGGAACCCCGCCGGAAAAATACTGATCCCGAAGACATGCGGCAAGATCAGCAGCGTGAGCAGCATCGAGGTGGCGATCAGGCAGAAGAGCAGCGGCAGGAGCAACCGCCGATGACGCGGGACAGCTCTCCGCTTCGGTGGCTCAATCACGTCTTCGGTGGTGCGGGCACGCGGCTGAAAATCGTCGGTGGTATGCACCGGGCGCGCCCGCTTTTCCAGCACGACCGGCTGTTGCTCTGGAACCAGCGCCGCCGTAATCGCGGGCCGCAGCCGCCGGGAGGGATCGGGCGCTCGAGGCGCGCGCTCAAACGTCGGGATCTCGGGGAGCGAGGGCAGTTCTTCAAGCGGATAGGCTCGCCCACCCGGCTCAGGCTCGGTCAGGGTATCGCCATCAAATCCACCCGCCTCCTCAAAGAGCTCGATGACCGGGCCAGATCTCGATGATTCGATTGCTGACAGAAAGGCGTCACGCAACTCGGCTATGGTACGATACCGCTCCTCGGGCCGCTTCGCCATCGCCGTGCGAACCACGTCATCCAGCGCGCGGGGAATGGTCGTATCCCGGTCAGAGGGACGCGGAATCGGGTCGTACAGGTGCATCTTGATGACGGTCACGTCGTCTTCGTGGTTGTAAGGGAGATCTCCTGTGAGCAACTGATAGAGCAGGACACCAAGCGCGTAGATGTCGGTCTGGGGGGTGATGATGCCCCGGGTCTGCTCCGGCGCCATATACTGGGGCGTGCCCGGCACCTGATCGAGCGGGATCGGCCTTCCCGGACGCCCGGTGCGGCTATCGTCCAGCCCCTTGCGCCGCCGCGAGGCCGCGATCCTGACAAGCCCGAAGTCGGCCAGATAGATATAGGGCGGACCGTTGCGCCGCACGTCAAGCAGGACATTTGAGGATTTGATGTCGCGATGAATAAGCCCTTCATCATGCGCATATTCAACCGCATCGAGCAATTGCTGATAGATCGCGGCAACTTCGCCAATCCCCGGCAGACCCCGGCGCAGATACCCGGTCAGGGTCCCCCCCTCGATAAACGGCATGACGAGGAACAGGATGCCGTGCTCTTCGCCAAACTCAAACAATGGCAGAATATGCGGATGTCGCAAGGCTGCCACTGTCCGCGCCTCTCGCAGGAAACGCCGCCGCATATCCCGGTCTGTCGCGTAGTCCCCCAGTATCACCTTGATCGCTACCCGCCGATCAAACGCGGTCCGCTGCCGCCCCTCATAGACGGCTCCCATACCTCCCACCCTGATTCGGCGAATAATATCATAGTTTCCAAGCTGCTTGCCTTCCAGAGACAGCATTGCTCCTCGCGATCCTTTCCTGTAGCTTGAACCCGCTTTTTCTCAACACAACCACCTACCATCATTGCCACCTGTCGCGTTTTCTCGCGCCTCGCCGTGTCGTGTGACCGGAGCAAAAGAACCTGCCCGTCCGCTGCTAGCCGTTCCCTGGCTGCCCTTCGCCATCTCCATCCGTTACGGTTGGTTGCCCGCTCGGTACTCCATCGTTCCCCTTAAGACCCGGCACCGACTGAATGCTGAAGCCGATCAGTCCGAGCTCGGTCGGAAGCTTGTCACCGTTCATCTCGATCGAGACTTTGCCTTTCGCGATCCCTTTTTGCTTCTCAAGATATGCCTTCGCCTCGTTGACAGGCTTGCCCGCGATCGCTTTCGCCCACGCGTCCTTCATCTGCTCCGTGATCTCGAAAGCCCAGAGCCCCTGTGCGGTTACCTCCATCCGAAGCGGCTGGATTGCCTTGATCTGCGTTTTCGTGGTGATATCACCGATCAGCTTGTAGCCGGGTCCCAGATCGGAAGCAGACCCCGCCTGCTCCTGGAGCCGCTTCGAGACAAGCTGCTTCAAATCCTGAGGCTTCATCACCCACGCCGAACACGACGCCTTCACGCTCACCGTCGCCTCGCGTATGTCCCTCCCCTCATCACCTACCGGCTGGTCCACGTTCGGCTGAACCTGACATTGCGGATTCCCCACAATCTGCTCGCCCGCCTGCAACTTCGTCTTCAGATCACTCTGCGCCTTGCTCGATGTCTCATTCTTCACCGAGTTGATCGCCTTATCAACGTCATCCTGTGTCAGAAAATGATAATCGACCGGATCCTGCCCACCGGTGAAGCCAGAGGGATTTTTCACAAAGACTGAGTTACTGTTCGAGCAGCAGTTTTTATCAATAGCCATTGCCCCGATATTACCTGCTCGTCCTACCACTGAAGCATGAGCAGAAACCGAAACCTGACCAAGACTTGTCCCATCACTTGGCGGGATCACCGCAGGCTCATCAGTCACAACAGAAGCGCCACCGCCATTGATAGTGATTTCCGTGCCCGCACCGACGGTATATGCCGTTGACATGCCATTGGTAAACACAAGGGTACCGGTAGCAGTACGGCCCGGGGTTTTGGTATGGCCCGAGGCGGTCACGTTGATCTTTCGAGATTCGGCGCTGGTATTGAGCCGCCGCACCGGAATCTGCAATGTGTCAGGGGGCGGGTTCTTCTCGACACCGACCACAATATATTTGTTCTCGACGATGCGACTATCAGGGGTGATCGAAATAGTCGCGCCCGGCTGCGCCCCGGTAAACGCCTGCTGCACGCTGCTGAACAGGCTCGGGTTCGCGTAGGAGACACCGACACAGCCGCCAATCAGCGCCAGCAACAGCACCGCGATCAGGATCAGCCACGGCCAACCGCTCCGTTTCGTGGTCGTGGTGCGTCGGGTCGAGCCTGGAAAGCCGGTACTGGCGGCATTGATCGCGGGCATCTTGCCACTGGTGCGCGGAAGCGGTTTACTCTGTGAGGCGCTCTTGCGGGCCAGCCCTTCGGCAGCAGCGACCCCGGCACCGGCCCCGATCAACGCGCCGGTTGGGAGCTTACCACTTCTCCCATTGCGATTCGCGTCCGCGCCGATCTTGCCCGAAGCGCGTCGGGGAGGCAGCGGGTGCAGTTCGACCTCATCGGGCTGATTGAGCTTGATTGTCTCTTTCGCCTTGCGCTTTGGCTGAAGGTCGATAATCGACAGCTCGTCGTCGGGGGCAACATCCGGCTCTGAACGGGTGCTTGCCACGCCCGAGGCTCTGACAATCTCATTCTCCTCATTCAGTGGAGCCGTCTCGCCGCCTTCATCGTCGTCGATGCCATGCGGGGTCTTTGGCAGGTAGCCCTGTTGCGCGTCGACCTGTTCAGGGCTTGGCGGTTCAAGCGGGCTGTCCTCGTTAAAGAAATCGACATCGTCGGCGTCGTCACCCGGCCCGCGTTTCTGCATGGCGTTTGCCGCGCCCGCCCCGAGCAGAGCGCCACCAACTGCCGCCGTGCCGCCAACGACATGCGGACGCGCCGATTGTTGAGGGGAAGCGGAAGGGTCCTGATCCTGTGGCTTCGCTTGCTTCTCTTTCGCGCCACCATTACCCTTGTTGAACAGCGGGAACCAGCCCTTGCGCTGCTCGCTTTCGGCCAGTTCATCATCAAGCGATTGAACATAGCCCTCCAGTGACGAATAGACAGGAAAATTCCGGTGCCGCAGAAAATTCGCCGCCGGTGAGCCACTCGGAGCCACAAAGACCATGTTCGCCTTGATCTTCTTGCGCATCGCTTTCAGTTCGTCGTAGTCGACAGGGCGCTGAAACCCACGATTCTGGTGCGGCAGGATCAGGACAATCTGCTTGCGCTGCAATTTCTCCTGCGTCAGAATCGCCATTAAAATGCTTCTGCGTTCATCGTTCGGTGCTACATGGATAACGCCAATTGTCTGACTACGGGGATCGTTGGGTCCCAGTATTTCAGAGCCGTTTCCTTGTCTCATATACCCGCTTCCTCTGACCTCAATCTTTTTCTCGCGCTTCTATCGTGACATTTTACACTATCAACCGCATTTCTAACAATAGACAAACCGCTTGAAAATGGGAAGAAGCCGCGCCGCGCTGAACTCGTTGCCTGTCGCGCCACGCCTCTTCAGCGAGTTCCACCCTTCGCACGATCTATGAGAATCAACACCGGTACGGTCTGCGATTAGCGCATTTTTGTCTCCCTTTCCGACCTCTCCCCACATCTGCCCGCTTCTCGTCCCGTCTGGCCTTGCTCAGGTCCCTACCAGCACCTCAAAGTGAATCGCGGCTGGCTCCTGCGGGAGTCTGTTCGCGCCGCCCACCTCGATGACGACATCACGCACCCCTTGCTGCTGCTTGAGCGCCTTGATGGCCTCGTCCACGGTGCGACCGGCAATGCTCTTTGCCAGATGCTGCTGCTGAAGCGGATTGAAGAACGGCGTCGCAACACTCTTCGCCTCTACGATCATCCCGTTCTTGCAATCGCAGGGCTTCACGGTGGTGCTGATCTGATCGGATAGTGCCACATCCTTGCCCGCGTCTGCGGTTGCCTTCGCGCTTAAACGCTGCCTGACAAGCGTTTCGACCTCTTGCTTGTTATACGCGAGAACCCGGCAATTCTGGGACACGGTGACCTTTGTCCGCTCGATGGTGCGCCCCTGATCTCCTATCGGTTGCTCTGACGCCACCTTCGGCGTACATTGCGGCTCCCCGACCGACGCTTCACCCGCCCGAAGCTGCCCCTTGAGCTTCTGCACGCCCTGCCCTTTCAGCCTCTCGGCCAGCGGCTTCGCCACCTTATCGACATCCGCCTGCTGCACAAATGTGTATGACGCCGCGTCCTGTCCGCCCGTGAACGGCTTCTCATTCTTGACATAAATCGAGTTATATTGAGAGCAACACGTTGTATCAATATCCAGAGCCGGTATATTGCCTTCAGGTCCGAGATCTATGGCATGAGCAGGAACAAGTACTGTTCCCAAATCCCTGGTATCAGAATTCGCAGATGGAATTATCACCTCTGCATCCGTAATCACCTTAATTCCGCTTTTACTCGTCAATTGTGTCCCAGCCGGTACTGTCTGCGTAACAAATGCTCCATTCGTGAACTTCAGGATCCCCTGGGCGTGAGCCCCTTCGGTCTTTGTCTGGCCGGTGGCGGTGGCGTCCTGAGAGGCGCTCTCGGTCGTGCTGTACTCGTGCATGGTGACGCGCAGGTGTGCCAGATCGGGGTTCTGCTCGACGCCGCTCACGATGAAGCTGTCGCTGACCTCCTGCCCGCTCACGGTGAGTTTGACGGTCGCCTGGCTCGCCTGTCCGAAGCCAGAGAGCCCACGGAACGGAAGGAGCCAGGTCAGCAGCCCACCCACCAGCAGCGCGATCACGATGCTCACCAGCATCACCCCGCGGCCACGCTTCCCGGAGGTTCGGGCAGCCGTACGAGGGATGCGTGTGGCCTGTTGCAGGCTCGCCGGGCGGGCTCGCGGCACCTCATCTTGTGTCTGGTAGTCCCGCGAGCGCAGGCCTCGCGTCTGGTAGCGTCGCGATGCATAGCCTCCGGTCGGGCGTCCCCGTGGCGAGCGGCGCAACGGCGGGTCAACGGGGTCGGCATCCTCCAGATCGAGCGTGTCGGGCTGCATCGAGCGACGATGACGAGGAGGCAGCCCTGAAGGCGGCCCCTCCGGGTCGTCGAACTCCTCCGTATCGTAGGGCAGCACGCGCGTCGGGCGAGCAGACGGGTAGATAAACGTGTCCCGCGGGCTGAACGACTCCTCATCGAGTGCGAGATCCTCATCATCATCGAGGCGCATCGACAGCGTTTCGTGGTCCAGCGAGGCCGGGCGAGACCGCTCATCGAACGCTCGAAATGAGCGATGACGCTTCGGCGGATCGAAGAAAGCAGCCTCTACCGCTTCCCACAGCTCCAGCGCGTCCGCATAGCGGTGCTCGGGATCGTGATGCAGCGCCCTGAACAGCACGGCATCCAGCGCCTCCGGGAGCAGCGCTTGCAGGCGACTCGGACGCGTGGGCGGCGCGGGCGGCCGAGGATCATGGATATAGCGTCCGACATCGGCCAGCGTGCGCCGAAACGGCATGCGCCCCGTACACAACTGATAGAGAATCACGCCCAACGCAAAAATATCGCTTTCCGGCACCACCACGCCGCGCAACTGCTCGGGCGCCATATACGGCAGCGTGCCCCCACGCGCATAGGTAAAATGGGTGGCTCCCACCTCAACGGCGAGGCCGAAATCACTCAGAACCGGCTGCTCAGTGCCATCGGGCAGCACGCGAAAGAGGATGTTGAGCGGCTTCAGGTCGCGATGAATGACCCCGTGCTCGTGCGCGTAGGCCACAGCGCTACAGAGCTGGCGAAAGAGCGGAAGCGTCTCGCTGAGATCATAGGGCTGGCCCGCCGTGAGCCGCCGATGCAGGTCGCCCCCCTCCGCGTACTCCATCACGATATAAGGGAGAATCGAGCCCTGTTCCTTGTCCAGCAGCTCCATACGCACGTTCGTGTAGACGCGCAAAATATTGGGGTGATTCCACAGCACCACTTTCTCCGCCTCTTTGCTGAATCGATCCAGCGCCCGCTGATCCATGTTTTCCTGCTTGATGACCTTGATCGCCACCTCACGCTTGCCGACAAGATCCCACGCGAGACATACATCAGCCATACCACCGCTGCCGAGCATCCCTTCCAAGCGGTAGCGATGGCCCACCATCTCGATAGCCCGACCATATCGCCATAACTGCATAGTCGAACGTCTCCCTTTTTCATCTCAATAGAGCTGTCTCAAATCCTTTTTCTGCCCGAGAACCTGACCGAAGAAAAGCACTATCCAGTATATGCGACAAGACCAATTATTGCATATGAATGGGAGAAAAGGCAACTCTTTTCAGAACTTTTCTTTCTGTTGCTCCAAAAGCGGACAGAACATCACAACCTGCGATGTCTACCGTTCGATGAGGCGAACTGCCACCAGCACAGAAGCTGTTCCCTGTCTGCCACCTCTTTGCCCCATGATCGCTCGTCACGCCGTTTGCGGCTCTCTCATACACAACCCACACAGTACCCATACAGCACCCACACAGCGATCATACGGTACTCATTCTGCGATCGGGTCTCTTTTCGGCAACTCACACAGCACCCACACACTACCCATACAGCACCCACACAGCGATCATACAGTACTCATTCTGTGTTCATTCTGTGGTCGTTCTGGACTCAACTCTCTTTCTGGCACTGATACTGCAACCCATACAGTACCCACACGCTACCCATACAGTACTCATACAGCGCTCTCATATCGCTCATATGGTACTCATTCTGTGGTCGTTCTGTACTCAAATTTCCTTCTGGCACTGATACTGCAACCCACACAGCACCCACACGCTACCCATACAGCACCCACACAGCGATCATACGGTACTCATTCTGTGTTCATTCTGCGATCGGGTCTCCTGCCGGCGCTCACATTCTCCTCACATCGCGCTCACACAGAACTGATACACTACCCACACAGCACCCATACAGCGATGCTTCAGCGCTCTGTTCCGCATTCGGCCACCCACACACTACCCACACAGCACCCATACAGTCCAGACACAGCACTCATACAGCGCTCACATTAACCTCACATACTCCTCACATGGGGATAGAGGGACTCATGGTGCTCTGGTGGCCATCTCGTTGAGCAAACTCCAGAGAAAAAATGAGGATCTGTCAGAAGAGAGCGCAATTATTTTCGCTTTTTTTGTGGTATGACCCCTGAGCGCGCTCCCCGGGCTTGTTGCAACATACGCGCAATTATTTTCGCTTTTTTTCACACCATCTTCACACGAGATCAAAGCCCCTTGAGCGCGCTTCCCGAGCTCCTGGATCGGCAGTAGATGGTGCTTTGCGCGGAGAATATGCCTGCTCACAACGCGCAATTATTTTCGCTTTTTTGATGCTATAGTCCCTGAGCACGCTTCCCGGGCTGTTTGCAGCATATGCGCAATTATTTTCGCTTTTATTCATGATATTTTCATACTACTTCCCGGCATTTTCGCCCGGCATCAAAGCCCTTGAACCGGCTTCTCGGGCTCCTGGATCGTCAGCAGACGATGCTTTTTGCGGGCTCTATGATCGCACGCAACGCGAAAATAATTGCGCGTTCTTTGTTTTTCGCAAAAGGGAGACGTTTTTGTATCGTGACAGCGTGTTTTATGGGAGGCACTCCGACTCTCTGCGATCCTGCCGATAAGCGAGGAATGCAGCGGCTTCCGGCGCGTGGTGAGGCCGGTTTCTCCCCGACGAGCGAACCCGAGGCATGACGATCGCCCCACAGCCAGCTTTCTCCCCGCTAGCGCGTGCTGTGCCCCATGCGCTGCGTCGGCCTCTGAGGCAACCTGAACGGGTGTCGGGATCTCCCCGGCAACGCCACCCGGAAAGCAGCCGAGGCGTTTTTGCGGCAGCAGTCCGTTTTCCGCCGCCAGAAAACAAATCCCCTCCTATACGCGTGCGCGCGCGCGAATTCGAAATATATAGACAGTACTACGAGTACTGAAAAGTAATCTATGGTATAGATATATAAATTCGAATCATGAATTTCGAATGTATGTCTGTTGCGGTTCTTTTTTTTTCTGGAAGTCTGGAAAGCGCTGCGCTTCTCGAATGCGCGGAGGTCTGGCGATCACCTGCACTGAAGATGAGTCTTACGGGAGTATTCGCCTGGTGCATGCCTCACTGCTTGCTTGCCGGAAGTACTCGTATCAAGCAGAGAGCAGTTTTCTCCTGCACTTCTTGCATTGCCTATTCACCATCGGTTGCCGGTTCCTCTGCTTCGCCGCGTCAGATTCAGGTATCCTTGTGTCTCCTGCAGTAAATGACACACGTTTTTTCCAAATTACGTCCTGATTGGCTCAAATTTTAGGTATTTACAGAGAAAAATCAAAAACTGTCAGAAATTCCAGCCAAAATCACTTGACACCCAGATAGAAACTCTGCTATGATTGCTACGTCAAGCGCACGTGTGGTACCTGCCGCATGGTAGTGGACCTTTACCAACAATGCCACTAGCACCGCTCGGGTCGCTTGAAACACAAATGAATACACGCAAACGTAGTGGAGGAAATTGTAGTGCTGTTTTGTATGTTAAGCGTTTTTTGTAAGGTGGAAGTTGTTGAAAAGGAAAACCATATGACACATTTCGAAATCGTTTCTTGGATGGCAGGGAGGCTGAAAGATGACTGTTCCCCCTATAAATTTGTTCCCCGGTAGTGAGGAAGATCCTCGCCGGCAGCTAGAACGGCGCATGCGCATGCTTGAGCGCATGTACAAAGAGCAGCAAAAAAAGTACTATGATCGCACGGCGAAACGGCTGTTCAACTCGGTCTTCCCACCGGATATCAAGCCGGTGGAGTTCGCCGAGCAGGTCTTGCTGTGGGTAGAGCTGCTGAAAGAGGGCTATCCCGGTCCTTCAGGTCTGGACTGGCGCGCCATTACGCTCGGTCAACTGGCCGACCCTGTTGAAGAGGATGCCGATGACGTGCTGACAAACGTCGGCGAACAGGGCATCCCCCATTTCGACTCGACGGTTTCGCCGAGCGAAGATAGGGGACTCCCCTGGTATTTCCTCCGACACCTTTTGTTCGCCGATGATAAAAAGCAGAAGCTTCCCAAACGGGAGCGGCCCACTGACAGGCAGACGGGCCCCCTGCAACCACAGGAGCCTGATGTGTCTGGCAATGAGCCAGATACCGCGGGATAACAGTTGGCACTGGCACCACGCGAACGCCTCCTGGTGAGGCACAACCTGCACAGAGCATGGCAACGGGAAAATTCGGGCGGACAAGGAGGGGAAAGATGCGCCAAACAGGCTGTAGTCGATGGGGAACGCAGGCCCTGGCACAAAACCTCATCAGCTCACATCCAAACATACTGCATCTTCTATGGGGAAATTTCGCGTTTCTGCATCCCTGCCTGAGGGTTGTTCCTTGCAGCACATCAGGCCTACAGTTCTTCCCGTTGTCCAGTTCTGTGCGTGCGCTGCCGGTAGCATTCGTCAGCATGGTTGGCAGGTTGATCATGCTGACCCTGTCCTACATTTATTACTTCTACCTCACATTCTTGCGAATCGAACGGACGACAACGACGCGCTCACAACCAACCGAAGGAGAGGGGACGGTCAAACCCCCTCCTTCGGTCTCTCAATTACAGAAGCTGGATTTCCTTAAAAAAGCGCTCAAGCGCCTCGTGCCAGCGCTCCGGCTGATGCAGGTGGACATCATGCCCGGCATCCGCGATCTCGACAAAGCACCCTGTGGGGATCAGCCGCGCCATCTCCTCCATCGCGTCCCGGCTGATATGGCTCTTCTCCCCGTGCACGACCAGCGTCGGGCATTGCAGCCGCTGCCACTCGTCGCGATACGAGGTTGTCGCAACGTCCGAGATCGAGCGCACCATATCATCAACCACGAACTGTGGCCAGTAGCCTTCTTCGTGCTCCTCAAGTATCTCGATCCAGGTACGAGCCGCCAGCGTCTCGCCGCCAAAGAACTCCCGGGCATCCGCGAGCGTCTGGAAGGGAACCGGCCAGGAACTGAGGTCACGCTGTATCTGCTGTGGTGTCCCCGGCTGAGGGTCAAGCTGCGCCTCGACGACCACCAGCGCCCGTACCAGATCGGGCCGCTGAGCCGCCGTCAGCAACGCATTCAGCGCCCCCATCGACTGACCGATCAGCACCACTGGCGCAAGCTCAAGCCGCTCGATCACCCGCACGGCGTCGCGCACATAGGCGGCCCGCGAGAAATCGGGCAACCGCTTCGAGCTCATCCCATGCCCCCGCTGATCCAGCGCGAACGGATGGAAATGCTGCTGAGTCAACCAGCGCGCTGTAGTACGCCACTCGGAGCCTCGCCCGGCCAGACCATGCAACAGGAACACCGGCAGGCCATCACCGCCAAAATCCATACAACAGAGCCGAACATCATCTACCTGCAAAAAAAGCCGCTTTGTCTGGTCCATTTGCAGTCCTCACTTTCCTTCATCTTAAGGAACCGGTCCCTCTGGTGGAAACATGCTATCCGGCGCCCCGGTGCGCTATCCATTTGCCTCCTCCATGTTTCTCCCTTTTGCACATGTTCCACGCTCTTATTCTACACACAAACACCGTTGCATTTCATCACTTTTCTATCACAGATGCATCACAAATCAAAAGAAAATCCTATTACAGAGTACCTCAACTGCTACACAAAAGCATCTGGATTGCCATGCAAATAAGGAATAGCATCCTGATAGAATACCTTCATTCTGTCCCCGGAATGTCCATTTATACGAAACAATGTAGTGAAATGTCTGCATCTTGCGTCATTCTGCGGGAAATTGGCCTATAACTTGCTTGTAACTCTACCAGAAAATGCGATACATTGTATAGGGAATACATACTACTACCATAGATGATTGACAATCAGCCGAGGGTTCTTGATTCTAGCCACCCAATAATCTGGAAGTGAGAGGAACAGATTTTTTTATGGCACAGATCACCGCCACCCCCAACGAAGAAACAAGCATTCAGCAGGCCGCCAGCGCCTTCCAACTGGGCGAGCCCATCGCCGAGCACCAGATCAAACGCGCCGGGATCTATATTCGTATCGGTCTGGGAATACTGGTGACGCTTCTGCCGCCCTTCTGGGCCTACATCTCCATGGATGATACGCTGCTGGTCACGCTGCTCTTTACGCTGGCTTTCTGTAGCCTGCTCCTGACCGCGTTTCAACTGTTCTCACTGCCCTATGCCTATGATTGGCGGCTCTACACCTTTCGCGAAGGCTTTCTGTTCACGGCTCCCGATAAGATCGAAGCGTTTCGTTGGGATGCAATCGAGAGCGTGAAAGAGCAACAGGAAGAACGTCACTTCCTGCGCCTCATCCCGCTAGGCCAGAGCACCAGCTATCTGATTCGGCGCCATGACGGCTGCACGATCCATATCCCCGGTCTCTTCACGAACTTCTCCACCTTTCGCGCCCGGCTGATCGAAACCCTGAAACAGCGCCTGCTCCCCGAGGCCATCGCAGCCTACGAAGCGGGCAAAGAACAACAGTTTGGACCGCTCACCCTCTCTCAACAGGGCATCACCTGCAAAGGACAGGACATTTCATGGCAACACTTCAAAGCGCTCACCCAGCGACGTGACGGCTCACTCAAGCTTGAAACCCGGGGAACCACATCCGTGCCGCCGATCGCCATGTCTACCGTGCCGAATCTGGCAGTGTTGCAGGCCCTGCTGACCCACATTCGCGAGCAAGCCGCGTAGTTAGCGCCTTCCCCGGGCATTCTGGCGCGAGAGCGTGCGCCAGGCGGTAATGATGGCCAGAACAAACAAAATCGCGCCAATCACCAGCCCCGGGATCGCGAAAATACCGCCGGTCAACCAGGGGCTGATGGCGCCCGCCACAAAAAAGCCGATACTGGCACCCAGAAAGCCAACATTCGATTGAGGTGCCCCCTTGCGCCAGAGATAGGAAGCCAGCCCCAGGGCACAAACCGCGGCAAAGAGATTCACAATCGTCATCAGGTACATATTCTGCCTCCACGCTGAAATATGGCTATCATAACAGAACAATCCAGCAACCACAAGCCGCCGCTTTATGGTACAATGCAGCTCTGACTATCATGAGAGGTTCAGTCTCCTATGGACGAACAACAGAACGAGCCATTCAATGAGCAGAAACTTGTCAAAGAGTATCTGCGCTCGCTGACGAACAACGCCATGCTCTTCAACCTCTTTGCCGCCTTCTGGGCATTCATGGCGCTCCCCTCTACCAGTGGCCTGCTGCAACTTGCCATCGGGATTGGTCTGTTCTCGATCACCATCGCCTTCTGTCTCATCACCTACCGGGTGCGCCATCGCCTGCGCCCGATCCCGCGCACGCTGCTCTTTCCCGAGGGAAGCCAACCTGAGCCGCCCTCGCTCCGGAAAAGCTACTCGTCGGTCTTTCTGCTTGAATCGTTGCTCGTCTTTGTGGTGCTGGCCGTCCTCTTGATGGAGCATCAGGAGCGGTTTCTGCTCTCGGCCTTTGGGCTGATCTCGGGGCTGCATTTTCTGCCGTTGGGGGCACTCTACCGCCTGCGGGTCTACTATGTGAGCGGCATCACAATCACGCTGCTGGCAAGCATCATTATTCTGCTTCAGCTCGCTGGCGTTCAAGGGGAACTGCTGCTTGTGTTAAGTCTGGGAATCGCCGCGATTCTCTGGTTGACGACGCTCTATGCGCTGCGGCTCGCAGGAACAATCGTGCAGGAGATTCGGAGTCTGCTCACTGATCCTGAGGCCTCACCACCGCTGCTCTAGCGTCTCACTCAGGAAAAAAGAAAAGCAGGGAGCGCTTTCTTTCTCCCTGCCTCCTGAGACTATTGCTTCTCCTCTTTTTTGCCACCGAACATATTCCCGAGATTGCCCAGAAGATCCTGAGCCTTCGCTTGAAGCTGCTGCTCGGCCTGGTCCTCAAGGAGATCCAGACCTTGCGCCGCCATGTTCTTCGCCTGTTCTTTAAACTGTTCGCCACCGGGCACCTTCGCGGCAAACTGATCTATCACCTGATTGATCTTCTCCTCGGCTACATCGCGCGCCGCATCAATTGAATTGCTCAACGGATTGTTTTGTTGGGGCTTCTGCTCCTCGCTCATTCACTCCTCCTGAAGGATGCTATCGACATTGTGGAAATACGCCGCAGCATTACGGCATTCACTCAATAGTATACTGATATCTGCAAATAGATGCACCCTTTCGCACGCCAGATCAGCACACGGCCAAATCGATCAACGCGCCGGCTTCTCCCCGGCCTATCAAACCCCAAAAAAGACCGTAGCGGAGAATAGTTCCCCGCTACGGCGCATTCCCAGAAAAGAGGATAGCCAGGGTCTCTTCTTGCTACAGCAGCATTCTCATTCTTCTGGTTTCTTGCCTCCACCAAAGAGGCCCCCAAGTCTTCGCTTGGCCTCATCCAGAATACTACCGGAATGCTTCTTGCCTTCCTCCTCTATCCGATCCAGCCCCTTTGAAGCGAAATCTTTCGCCTGTTGTTTATACTGCTCTCCGCCCGGAACCTTGCTTGCATATTGATCAATGACATTATCAACCTGGCCTTCGGCGGCATTGCGTGCCTGATCGAACATGCCACCGGATTGATTTTCATTGCGGCTTTGCGATCGGTCCTCCTCTCTCTCAGAGCGGCCCCCAGAGCGACCCTCACTACCATACTGACCTTCATTGCTGTATCGGCCTTCTCCAGAGTACTGATCCTCGTCACGATACCGGCCTTCATTCGGATATTCGTTCATTCAGATACTCCTCTTCGTCAGAGAAACTACCGGGCGGTACCCCCTCGTTCTATACCAATCAGAACAGAGAAAAGCGGGACGTTCTCTCTATCGCGCGATACCAAAAGCTCTGCATTCCCCACACGGTAGAGATTCTCGTTCCCATATATCACCAGTATATGGTATTGCCTTTTCCCACCGCATCACACAAAAGAAGTATTCTCTGTTCACTCTTTTGAGTGAGGACAAAAATCACTCGAACGAGTGAGCAGCCTCCCTCTCCAATGATCAGACAAACAACCCTCTTTCCCTTCGGCGCACAACGCATTTGCCGCCGCCCGGGAAGCCATACCGCCGCTGTGTTGCAGTAAGACGAGAAACAACGGTTTTTTGATCAGAGGTTAGGAACTATTGTTTACTGTGGAAGTAATGGAGTACACATTTTGGCAGGTAATCCGTGTTTCTATCAGGGAGCAAATCATGAGTATGCTAGTTCAAAGGAGAGGGAAAAAATCGTGCGTGAGCTAGAACAACTGACAAGAGCCCATCTACCGGAAGAAGCCATCTCGGAACATAACATCCATTTCTCAAAAAGGCGCTTGCTCTGCTCTGCAATTGCGCTCTATACTGGCCTGCTTGGCATGATCATCAGTCTGGCCGGGCCGTTCTCCGGGCAGTGGTGGACGCTCGCCTACCTGCCCCTGAGCTTTGGCCTGCTTCTTCCCGGTGGGTATGCCCTCCTGATTCCGCTGCTCCGGCGCTCCTGGCAGGTTCGCGTGTACCCTTCTGGCCTGGTTGTCAGCAAGCAGCGCGAGATGCTTATTTTCCTCTGGGATCACATTGACGCCGTCTGGCAGAAAACAAGCTCTATTCCCGGCCTGCACGGACAACAGATTCGCTATTCGTTCACGATCAGGCGGCATGATGGGCGCAAGCTGGTACTCGATCACCATTTCAGCAATATCGAGCAACTGGGCACAACCATTCAGCAGGAAGTCACCCGGCGGCTGTTCCGCAAGGCTATTTTTGATCTGGCGGTAGGACACACCGTCCCCTTCGGCCCGCTTGGCATCAACCGCTATGGCCTCTTCCACGGTAGCGATTCCCTCGCGTGGAACGACGCCAGCATTCAGGTGAACAGCGCAGAGGTCAGCATCACGCAGCCATCCAGCGGGCGCGAGTGGTATCACGCACACACCGCTACAGTGCCTAATATTTACCTTCTTCTCTCCCTGATCACGCATATTCATACGTACTACCGCAAGAAAGCTGCTACGAGTGATTCCGGGGCCTAGATCCCCGCTTCCTTTGCCTGAAAGGCGGGTCTTTCCCCACCCTTCAGGCCGTTCGCCACCTTCTGGCACCGCTTCATCACGCAGAGGCGGTGCTTTTTATTGGCCTTCAGCCAGCGCCGCGACCTCGGCATAGAGCGCCTCCGCCGTCTTGCACGACACCGGCAGCTCACTTGCCGTGCCAACCGAACCCAGAATCGCCTCGATCCGCTCAAGCATATTCTGCGGCTTCTGTTGAAATGCAGCCAGATCGTGCGCCAACGTCTTCTCGCTGAGATAGAACGTCTCGTTCAGCGCGTAGAGTACCTGCACCAGACAATGAATCGCTCGGGCCAGACAGCCAGCCACCATATAGACATTGCCCGCCGCCGCTGCCTTTTCGGTGAAGCGCAACGAAAACTGAGCCGACCAGAGGAACGTTCTGATAATCGAGGCCTTGAGCTTCGGCGGGTACGCCTCGACCTGCACCTTGAGCCGCTCAAGAATGTGCTCGGGATCGTAGAGCGGACGACAGATCGCCGTCTCGGTGCAGTACATAAAATTGTGGAAGCCATACGCTGGCTGCTGCCAGTAATCAGAAATAACGATACCCGCGTTACAGTCGTCAAGCGTCGCCATGACCTTATCAATATCGCGGTACAGGAAATCAACACGTTGCCCCTGAATCGTCAGCCATGCACCGCCATTGACCCACGGCCCCCATTCGCCAACCTCTGTCACCACCGGATCGGGCGTGTCGTTCAAGCTGGCCGCAATGGCGCGTATATGCTCGATATCGGGGGGCTGCTGCTCCACATAATAGATCCCGATATCAAGATCAGAGTCGGGCCGCTGCGTCCCCCGGGCAAACGACCCACCAAGCACCAGCGCCCGCACCCCACGCACATCTTTCAATTGTTGCACTATCTGTTGAAGCAAGGCTTCCTGTTGCATTTCACTTATTCCTTTACACACGCAAACAGATCACGCATTTTCTGCACATCCCTGAACGTCACGCGGCGCCTCCAAACGCCCCGCCAGAGACGTTCAGCATCCAGAAAATACGCGCTCGGGCCATGAAGTGCCGCCCGACGGAACCATTCAAGCGGACGAAGGGAAAACAGTGGTAAACGATACATACCGCTCACACGGCCGGTATGTGCTGTCCCCCTCTTCAATCGCTCCCTGCGCATCTGCCAACAGGCCTCACAAAGCTCCACAGGCTAACACTCCTCACTCTCCTTATGAAAAACATACTTGCAGTCAGTGTAGCAAAAACGTTGTCCCTCTGTCCATTGCATACCTCACAATTTCGCAAATGTACCTGGCGTTATTTCTTCCGCTATCGTCGTTTGCTCTACTTCCTCTTGCCTTTCTGTTTCCGATCGCTTATAATAAATATCCCTACATTTCCCTGCATATCCCTTCATGCTCCTTGCTGACGGGATTCAGAGGAAGGAAAGCGTTCTCTCTGCATACAAACGGTCGAATGCGCCATTCCCGGGGTATCCTGGTCAGTGCCTTCCCTTCAATTTCTTCCCGTTCTACCCGAAAATTATTGCCTTTCTCCTTTTCTTGTATTATCATAACACATAGCAAAGGAGCACCCGGTATTCCACAACCGGCTGTCTCGAATATACTTCACGATGGAGACGAAACGGCATGGTTATGATGCAGCCGAGGAAGCCATTGGTCGAGGCCCTCTACAGCCTGATCCACTTCCTCTTCTTCGCGACCGCAGGACGCATCATCCTCGGCATAATCCTTCTTGGTGCGGGGCTCTACTATGGAACCACCTCGCATGCTGTGACATATCAGCGCTTTGAGGGAACGAGGGAATATCGATCGCTTATGATCGATGGAGCCTACAACTTCGTGCCCACACAGAGCGCGAACGGGGTCTTTTATCAACTCTCAATGAACGATTTCCCGATGCTCCCGGCGCCCACCGGCAAGGACCCTGAAACTGAAGACTTCCTGTACACCGTCGAGTCCTTTGTCTATGAGACCACGCCCATCACCAGCCAGAGCATCTTTACCAGGCAAGGGGCCAAAGCGAAAGGCTACCATGTGGTCGAGGTCACGTTTGCGGGCAAAACGGGCAAAACAACTACCCTGAGCACTCAGGGCTACAAGGAGCATCCGAACGGCTATACCGTCAATAACTGGCCGGTTGGGCTGAGTATCGTCGGGGCCGGGGTTGCTTTCCTGCTGCTGGCCAGCGCCGGTCGTCTGCTTGACTATCTCGCCAGGCGCAAGGAGCAGGCCGGACAGCTTCTGGTCCCCGAAAAGCAGGCCAGCGTCCTGCAACAGCAGCAGAGTGAAAACCCGTGGGACGATGCAACGCCGGCCATTCAAAAGCAATACCAGCAACGACTGGAGGAGCAGCACTACTGGAACAGTACCAGAAATAGGAAGCCAACGCTTACCGAATAGACCAAAAAGAGCAGGGGAGCGTCTCTTCTCCTCTGCTCTTTGCATGCAGTTCTTCTATACATGCAGGTTTTCTGATAAAGGCCTCTTCTACCGTGGGCCCGCGTTGCGAACCTCTTCCGACGGCAGGGTGAACTGCTTGAAGTTCTCCTTAAACAGTTCGGCGAGGTGCGTCGCCTGCATGTCATACCCGTCGCGATCAATCCACGTGTTGCGCGGATTCAGGATCTCGCTCGGCACGTCGGGGCAACTGGTCGGAATGCGCAGGCCAAAGATCGGATCAACCATTGTCTCGGCCTCGTCAATCGCGCCGCTGATGGCCGCCTTGACCATTGCCCGGGTGTAGTTGATGTTAATGCGCTTGCCGATCCCATACGGGCCGCCGGTCCAGCCGGTGTTGATGAGGTAGCAGCGCACGTTGTACTTCTCGATGCGCTCACGCAGCAGGTTGGCATATTCGCCGGGCCGCAACGGCAGGAAGGCCGCACCAAAGCACGAGCTAAAGGTTGCCTGAGGCGAGGTCACGCCGCGCTCTGTCCCTGCCAGCTTACTGGTATAGCCTGAGAGGAAATAGTACATTGCCTGCTCAGTCGTAAGCCTGGAGATAGGCGGCAAGACACCAAACGAGTCGGCAGACAGGAAGATGACCGCCTTCGGCTGCCCGGCCATTCCTGACCCAACGACATTGTCAATATAGTCAACGGGGTACGCCACCCGCGTATTTTCAGTTATAGATGCATCGCTATAATCTGGCTCACGCGTTTTCTCATGAAGAACCACATTCTCATAGACAGCCCCGAAGCGCACGGCGTTCCATATTTGAGGCTCAAACTCTCGAGAGAGATTAATACATTTGGCGTAGCAACCACCCTCAAAGTTAAAGATCCCGTTATCCCCCCAACCGTGCTCGTCATCGCCGATCAAGCGGCGCTCTGGATCGGCTGAAAGGCTGGTCTTCCCGGTGCCAGAGAGCCCAAAGAACAGGGCCACATCTCCCGCTGCACCCACATTCGCCGAACAGTGCATAGGCAACACGCCTTCAGCAGGTAAGATAAAATTCAGAACCGTAAAAATGGATTTCTTCATCTCACCAGCATACTCTGTTCCGGCAATCAGCACAAGCCGTTCTTCAAAATCAATAATAATAGCGGTCTCAGAGCGCGTTCCATGCGAACGCGGATTTAAACGGAAATGCGGTACACAAAGCACGGTAAAGCCCGGACGCTCGCTCAAGCGATCGGCCTCCGTCGCACGCAAGAACAGGTTGCGCGCAAACAGATTGTGCCAGGCCAGTTCAGTGATAACCTGTATCGGCATGCGATAGCGCGGGTCAGCCCCTGCCGCAGCATCAAGCACGTATACATCGCGTCCTTGCAAGTAATCCGCCAGGCTTCGGCGCACAATCGCAAAGGTCTCAGGAGACATCGGGTGGTTATTCTCACCCCACCAGATCTTAGATGCTGTTTGCTCGCTTGAGACTATATACTTATCCTTTGGTGAGCGCCCGGTATGAGCGCCAGTCGTTGCTCGCAACGCTCCATTGGCCGCAAGCAGGCCTTCTTTACGCTCTAAAGCATGTTCTACCAGTTCAGCAGGAGGCAGGTTCCAGTGAATCGTTCCCAGGTTTACCAGACCGTAATCTTCTAGCGCCTTCCTGCTCATCATCATCGTCATTGTCAACATCTCCTTCGGGGGATGTGTTGAAGATCGCGTATCACAACGTCTATGGTGTTTTTACTCTCCGCAGAGTACTGGCGACGCGACCGATCCCCTAACCACCGTTAGTTTAATACAAGTAACCACCTCAGTGCAACCCGCCAAAAGACGAATTCTGAGAGTTTCCTGAGAAATCAACCTTTCAGGCTAGCGCCCTCCTTCCCCTTTCAGTCCCACCTCCCAAAACAGGGCCGCCTTCCCTTAGCCCTATCGTACGACTCAAAACAGATCCATTTTCCATTACTCCAAAAGGGTTATCCCCTTTCCATTACGCTCTTTCTCCTATAAACGGCTTCAAGCTATACTCTTTACGCGGTGAGAAGCAGTACTACGGGCTCTATCGTGCAGAATTTCGCTCCGAGTCGATTCCCTGCCCGTTTCAGCAGACACGTTGACACGCTCTGCCCGAAAAACCCGGCATTCCCGCCCACAAAAAAGCCGCCAGCACCACTGTGCCGACGGCCAGCTTTTCAGTATTTCTTCAGGGCAAGAGCTACAGCTTTTCGACAAATGCTACAAAGCGATCGCCCCGCTCAAACTCGTTCTGGAACATGCCGAAACTGGTAAAACCCGGAGAGAACAACAGCACATCACCCGGCTTTGTCAGTGAAACGGCGGTCTCCATTGCCTGCTGAAAATCACCAAAAACGCCGCGGACGGGATTTTCTTTTCGCTGCTTTTTGGCCTCTTCCTCGATTGCTGGCAATAGCTCATCAGTACCATTTCCGCTCAGCAGCACCACGTCACGACAGCGCTCCACGATCAAACGCGGCCACGCATCCAGCGGTAGATGCTTGGTATTCCCACCGGCCACCAGCACCAGCGGCTCACGAAACGCCTCAATCGCCACCTGGCCGGCTACCGGTGTCGTGCTGGTACTATCGTTGATATAGCGCACCCCGTTCACCGTGCGCACCTCTGCCAGCCGATGCGCCACACCCCGGAAGCCACGTACCGCCCGGGCAATTGTGGCATCATCTACACCAAGCAGCCGGGCCGTGGTCGTCGCCAGCATGACATTCTCACGGTTATGCTTGCCTGCCAGCGGGCTTTCAGTGAACACGAAAGGCTCAATGCGCGACGGCTTGCCATGCTCGTCCAGTACCTCACGCGGGAAACTGCCGCCCAGTTCCACACTGGTAAACCAGGTCTGCCCTGGCGCTTCCAGACCGAAGCGACGTGTCCAGGGGTTTTCGTAGTTAAAAACGGCTATTCCCTTCTCCGACTGATACCGAAAAATATTGGCCTTTGCCTCCGCATACTCTTCCATCCCGCTATAGGTATTGAGATGATCGGGATAGAGATTGGTCATCACCGCGACTGCCGGGCTGATCGTATGCGGAGCCAGTCCCTCAAGCTGCCAGCTCGACAGCTCCAATACCACCAGCGTCTCTTCTGTAATCTCCGGCAACAGCGACAGCGTCTCCACGCCGGCCACGTTGCCACCAAGCACGACCCGCGCCCCGCTCTCGCGTAGAATCTCATACAACAGGGTTGAGGTCGTCGTTTTGCCCCGGGTACCCGTCACGCCGATAATTCTTCCCGGACAGTTCAGGAAGAACAGCGCTATCTCCATCTCGATTCGGGCCCCATGCTCCTGAGCAAGCAACAGATACGGCGACGTGCGCGGCACCCCGGGATTCCGAATCACGATATCTGCCCAGATAAAATCTTCTTCACGGTGCTGCCCAAGAATAAACTCGATGGGCAGCCCTGCCAGCGCCCGGACACTTGGCGCCAGTATGTCCGGCGATTTCATGTCCGTCACACGCACAATGGCGCCCTGCTGTGCGGCATATCGCGCCGCCGCCATACCCGAGCCTTGCAGGCCCAAACCCATCACAAGAACACGCTTCCCGCGCAGATCCATAGTCACAAACCCTCAATTCGCGCCGCCTGCCCGAAGGAGTCCCCGGCGCTGGCGGTGTGTCTGTATTTCAAGAACTCTCTTCTGCGTCTTTTTTCGGTAGGCGTAGTATATCATGCCGTTCCTGAAAAAACTAGCACAGTGCTCCACACCTCAGCGGCACAAAATCCCTGGATGTCCGTCCCTGAAAAAGAAGACAGAGTGATGAAAAAAGAGTATAATAGAAGTATCGATGTTCCAGAACCCATACAGGCAAGCATACTGCATCTTTCCCATGAAAGCGCACATGAGCGATCTATAGCAATAGTGTTTTTATGGAACTAGAATCAGCGTTACAGCTTGAACATATTCTCGGTCACGCCTCCATCGGTATCGCGCTTCTCGATACCGCAACCTTGCGTATTCGTTACATCAACCATTCTTTGAAATCCCTGCTTGACGAGCCCTGGAGCTATCAGGAGATCACCGGCACCCACGTCAGCGATGTGCTGCCACCCGACATCGTGCCGCATGCGCTGCCCCTCTTCAAGCAGGTTGCCGCGACCATGCAGCGTGTCCAGTATAACCGTCTCCCCTACGAAGGCTTCCTTGAGAGCCGGGGACGGACCTACTGGCGCGTCTCCATCGAATATGTGCCCGCTTCTTTCCTGCCAGCCAACCATGAAACGGCAACGCCCTCGCTCCTCATCACCGTTGAGGACATCACCGACAGCGTGCGCTCCCAACTCCACCTGAGCGCCATTCACCATATCAGCTCGGTGCTGGCTGGCCCGACGGCGCTCCCGCAGGTGCTCACTCGCATCCTGCAAGCGCTCCACGATATGGTAGGCTCCAAACGCTGCGCCGTGCTGCTGCGCGACCAGACCAACGGCGATGAGATGGCGCGCTCGATGCATATCGCGGCACATCGCGGCCTGCATCCAACGGCCTTCGAGTGGCACCCCACGGAACAGGAGCACACGCTACTTGGCAAGCTGATCGCCCGCGAGCGCCAGGGCAACCACGCCATTATTATTACCGACACCAGCCTGACGCCTGATCTGCTCCTGCCCCCGATCGACGATCGCGGCAAGCCAACACGGCCAGGCTCGGTGCTCTGTGTGCCGATCTTCGAGCCCTCTCAGGGTGATACTATTCTTGGCTCGATCGAGGTCTATCACCGCCGCACACGCGGCTTCCCCGCCGAGGAGGTTCGCCTGCTCGAACGCTTCGCACAACAGGCAGGGCTCGCCATCCATAACGCCCGCCTCTTCCGCAGTATCGAGCGTTGGGCCCGCATGGCAAGCCGAAGCGCCAACCAGAAAGAGAACGTCATGAGTGCCATCCCCGATGGTGTCGTGATCTACGATCCGCGTTGGCGCATCGCCGAGGCTAACCCTGCCGCCCGCCAGCTCTTCGGCTGGACAGATGACGTGATCGGACTGCCCATCACCGAGGCGCTGACGCGCAGCACCTCCCGCTTTACCATTGAGGGGCTCGACCAGCCCGACTTTATCGCGCAGCTTGAGCAGCGGGCCCTTGCTCACCAGAGTGACGAGATCAAGCTGACAAATGCCGCCGGGCAGGACTACACGCTCCGGTGCAGCTATACCCCGATTCGCGATGAGCCGGGCGACATCTTCGCCTTTATCACCATCTATCATGATATCAGTCAGGAAGCCGCCGCCCGCGAGCGCGTCGAGGAAGAGGTACGCCAGCGCACAGCAGAGCTCGCGCAACGCAACCGCGCCCTGAAAAAAGCCCGCTCTGAATTGAAATCTGCCAATGAGAGAATGCAGGTCCTGCTAGCCCATCTGCCCTCGGGCGTCATTGTCGTGGGCGCCGCCGACCACACCATTAACCTGATCAACAATCGCGGGATCGAGCTCCTCCGCAAAATGGGGACGCCGCTTGGCCCGCATACCGACCCCGCACGCGCACGCAAAAAGGTGATCGGGCTCTCTGTCGAGCAGGTCTTTCGTTCGCTCCAGATGTACAACGCCTCAGGCGAGTTCGTCCCTTTCGAGCAGCGGCCCATGTATCGTGCCCTCTTCGATGGCGAGGCCTGCGAAGATGAGCTGTATATGCACACGCCCGACGGACGGACCATGCACATGCTGGTCAACGCCGCCCCCTTCTTCGACAGCGATGGTGCAATCACCGATGCCGTGGTTGTCCTGCACGATATCAGCCGCACCAAAGCGCTGGAACGCGCCCGCGAGGATTTCTTTAATACCATCGCGCATGAGCTCAAGACGCCGCTTGCCAATATTCGCGCCCACCTGACCGCCCTCTTAGCCCGCGATCTCCAATGGTCGCTTGAAGAGCAATATCGCTTCCTGCAAACCGCCGATGAGCAGGTTGAGCGCCTGGTGCGCATGGTCAACCAGCTCCTTGACGCCTCGCGCGTTGAGGCCGGCGCCCTGCGTCTTGATGTAGAGCCGATTCTGCTCGCCGAGATGATCGAGGATCTTCAGGAGCGGCTGGAAGCGCTGATTGCCACCTCACAGCGCGGCCTGCGGGTCTCGCTGCCGCCACATCTGCCAGCGGTGCAGGGCGACTACGAGCTGATTATGAGCGTGCTGATGAACCTGCTCAGCAACGCATTTCGCTATGCCCCCGAAGGGGATAACGTCTACCTGAAGGTCGAGCCGATCACCGAGCCGGGCAGCACCACCCCGCACGCTGTTACCCTGCACGTCATCGATCACGGGCCGGGCATTGCCGCCGAGCAACTGAAAACGCTGTTCTCGCGCTTCAGCACGTCCCTCTATTCAGGCGAGCAAGCGCGTCGGGGTGGCTATCGCTGGAGCCCGGGAACCGGCCTGGGACTCTATATCAGTCAGGGAATCCTCGAAGCGCATCAGAGCCGGTTGCATGTTGAAAGCAGTCCCGGTCAGGGAGCACATTTTTCCTTTACCCTTCCCGTGTATAACGGGCAGCACAACTGAGAATTATGGTATAGTAGAGATGTACTCAAATACGTGGAGAAAAGCAAAAAAGCACAAATCATCAGAAATCGCTTTCTCCCTTCCCTCTGGTTCTCGCTCGTCGCAGCCAGAAGAAAGTATAGCAAGCACGTAAGGGTAAAACCAATGGCAACAACGGAAAAAAAAGTGCGCCTTCTCTGCATAGAAGATGACGCTCAGATGCGATCATTCTTGCTGACACAGCTCAAAGCGCGTGGGTTCCAGCTTCAGGCGGCCCGCGATGGAGCCCAGGCAATCGATATCGCCGCCATGTTTGAGCCAGAAATTGTCCTGCTTGATCTCTCGCTCCCCTCGCTCGACGGGCTCACCTTCCTGCGGCGCCTGCGTGAATGGAGCAGCGCCCCGGTGATCGTGCTCTCGGCCCATCAGACGGAGCAGATCAAGATTCGCGCTCTCGACCTGGGAGCCGACGACTACCTGACGAAACCGTTCAGCATCAATGAGCTGATGGCCCGGATCCGCGTTGCGCTTCGGCGCTCCGAGGAAACCGCCCGCCTGCGCATCAGCCTGACCGGCGAAAACGGGCTGAAATCCACCTATCGGAGCGGCGGCGAACAGGGCCTGCTGATCAATTTCGCCCGCCGCAAGGTGTACTCGGGCGGCAAAGAGGTCCATCTTACCCCCATCGAATACGATCTTCTCTGCGTGCTCGCGCGCAACGCTGGCAAAGTGGTCCCGCGCCGCGAGCTGCTGCAACAGGTCTGGGGGCCAGAGTATACCAAAGAGAATACCTACCTGCGCACCTTCATTCGGCATCTGCGGCGCAAGCTTGAGCCCGACCGCTCGCAGCCCCGCTACCTGCTCAACGAACTTGGCGTCGGCTACTATATGCCGCCTCCCGATCCCCAATGAAGCCCGGGCGTTTTCACGTTTTTTTCACAGAGTTCCTCTTCACCTTCACGCCATTCTCACTCAGTTTCAGGTATACTTGATAGTGAGGGATACGGAGTTCAGATGCTCCATCGCAGTTTGTCCTGTCGGCAGCGCCGCCGTCGTAGCAAGAAAGCGAGTCTATGCAGCAGAGTCACGCGGCAAACCAACAACCGACACGCGACAATCATGCCCTGCAAGCCCGCACACATGGGCAACGATGCATCCTCGTCGTGGAAGACGATCGCTCTTTAGCCCGTCTGGAAAGCGATGTCCTGCTACATCACGGCTATACCGTGATTGCCGTGCAGAGCGGCGAACATGCCATCGCGCAACTCCGCCGCTTTGTCCCTGATCTCGTAGTGCTGGATCTTGAACTCTCTGGCGCAGTGCATGGCCGGGACGTGTTACGCTTCTTGCGCTCGGGAACCCCGGTTCTGCTCACCACCAGCTCGATCACAGTCACACGGAAATACCTTCGTAGCCACGGTGAATCGATCATCCTTGAACATTTAGCGAAACCGTACTCCATTCAGGCTTTTCTTCACCGAGTACAGCATTTGTTGAAGGTCGCCTCTCAGTAGCCACGCTTCAAAGGAGGTTTCTCTATGGATCGAAAAGATGAGTATGAAATCCTGCGTCGTGGAGGCTTCGCCGAGAAAGAGATGCTCCAGCTTTCCAGACTGCGAGCCCTCCATCAAGAGAAAGAGAGGCAACAGGCAGCTATCGCGCATCGGCGGCTTGAGTTTATTCGCTGGCTGGTCGCTCGGGGCAAGCTGACCGATCAGATCGCCTGAAAGGAGAGGGGAAAGAAGATCACCGCGCCCAACGGGGTCGGATTCGATGCCATAACGGCGCCTCTCACATCTGCCACTCTGAGAAAAGCCAGAAGACACAAAAAAATCGGCGCTCCTCTTTCACATCGGGAGCGCCGATCCCACTATTCTTGTGTGCATCTCTCTTTTCCTTCTCGCTTCGCCGAAGCCTTTCAGGAAGGTAATAGCCGCAGATGCCTGGCAATCAAACCATCAAAAACCTGTTCTGCTTCTTGTTGTGCGTCAAAAAAATCCTCATCATCCTGGTTCTCGGGCAGATATTGCGGCAATGGCATCTGTGCAACTTTATCCATAATCGATTGAATAACGCCCTTCGGTGGCTCAAAGCGCCCTAGCTGGCTGAAAAGGCGATCGATTTCATCATTCTCGTCGAAATCTTCAGGCAGATTTTGTTGATAGAATTCATCGAATGGCTGCTGCATACGTGCTCCCTCTTACGTTGTTCTTCACCGTTCTATCTTATTCACGAACAACGCAAGGCGAGAGTTTCAGATTTCCAAGCTTTCTTATCCAATTTTCAAAATTCCGCCAAAATTTGCCCTAGTTGGCCGCAGTCAACGTCTGCCACTGAGTAGCAAGAGCGGCCCTCAGAAGCGGTCTCGCGCGCTGAAAATAGGTCTTCGCTGTCGCTTCAGGCATATTTAAGGTTTTCCCGATCTCTGAGAAGCTAAGCTGACCGGCGTAGCGCAACAGCACGACGGAACGGAACTTCGGTGGCAGGTTGTCGATCGCCTCTTTCAATGCGGCCTGCAAGTCGTTGCGCTCTGCCATCTCATCGGGAAGCGGTCGCTTGTCCGGCATGATGTTCAATGGCGACAGATCATCGTCGTCGCTGGAGCCTTCCAGTTCGGAGAAGTGTACAGCACGCTTACGGCGCAGCTCGTCAAGACAACGGTTTCGCGCTACCTGGAACAACCAGGCCTTGAGGGGCTCATTCGTACGCAGCTTTGGCAAGTACAGGTAGAGCTGGAGAAATACTTGCTGTAACACGTCGCAAGCCAGATCATAATCATTCAAACAGTGACATATAAAGTTGAACAGTGGAAGATGATAGCGTTGCACTAATTGTTCAAATGCTGTCTGATCGCCTGCAATGGTTTTCTTGACTAACGTGCCGTCGGTAATCTCGGGGGTCGGTGTCTTCACGCTCTTTGCTTTTGTCTGGGTCCTCATAATTTGCTTTAACCTCGCTTTCATTCTTTCGTCGCTTATAGCGTAGCTTTTTCCAGTGGAAAATTCAAGTATTTTTTGCTCGAATAAACTCTGCTATAAACGATTTTAAGGAGATCCTAAAAACATTAATATAATGTTGGGCTTAGCTTAAAATGAGATAAAAAAATTCGATTTCTAATCTAATTCTAAGCTCATTCTTATCGTTCTCTAAGCCTGATGTGCTTCTGCGGGGACGCTCTCTCCTGAGCGGGGGGCTTCTGTGAGGTCCGGGATCTCCGCGAGGTTATTATGTTGTTGTTACTCTTGACACGATCCAGCGGGTAAACCGGTTGTGGTGTTACCGTTTCTCCCTCTCACCCAAAAAAGGGGCGACGCCTCTTAAGAAGCGCCGCCACAGCATTCTACTGCTCGCTTAAATTCGCGCCAGATTTGGCGAACTGAGCATACGGCTTAAAAACTGATTTGCGGTCTGCTGGTCGACGCGCTTGCCAATGCGGGCCAGCAATACGTTTGCCGGCTCCATGCTCACATTCGGCTCGGTGGTGGGATATTCCTTAAAACCCTGAGAGCCAAACAGCCGCGAGATCATCTCTCGATACCGATACACCGAGATGCCCAGGTTCTCCGTGTCCCAGTGCCACGAGAGCCCGATAGCGAAGAGAATCATATCTTCCAGCGCGTCCAGTTCAAGGGCAAATTGCAGCATAGAACGTGCGATCCCCAGGCCACGCCAGTCGCTGCTGACCTCTATTGCGACCTCGTAGAGGTTCTCGATACCCTCCCACCACTCGTCAGCGGGCGCAATCGTTACCTGCCCGACGATCGCTCCCGAGGGCGTGTGGGCCAGCGTCAGCGCGCAATCGGGACTCTTCGCGATATCCAGCAGCAGTTGATGCTCGCGCTCTGGCAACCGTGCGAAGGTTCGCAACCCATCATCGGGACGCAGCCGCTTGACCAGCGACACCGGACTGAAGTCACGCAGGAGCAGCGGGCCACGCTTTGTCTCGATGGTTCTGGTGCGCGAGGGTGTCAGCGACGGATCGCGATTGAGATGCAGCAGGTCAAAGAGCCCCGCCAGCGGCGAGCGATGCCGCGTTGAGGGAAAGGCCTGACGCACCGATGGCGGTATCACCAGGTGACGCACCAGAGCCGCCGTCTGCCGGTTTGTATTGCTGATCGACCAGCGGCGCGGCTGCGGCGGGAAATCCTCTTCTTTATCCAGGAAGGTGCTCGGGAAGGTCGACGTTCCCTTTGTCGAGCGCATCACTTCCAGCAGCTCCACATCCTGCTTCATCCGTTCTTGCCAGCGCTCGCGCCAGCGCTCAACCCATTCCGACGGAAGCTGCTCCGGCACCTGCTGCCCGGTCATCTCGGCCCAGACCAGCGCCCACGCACGCGGCACCACGCGATACAGCGCATACCCACCACCACCGACAGCCAGCCAGCGCCCTCCACAATAGGTATCGGCCAGTTGGCGTGCCATCTTTGCCTGCGCACGGATACCCCGCATGGTCAGCGCGAGGTGCGTTAATGGGTCCCACGCATGCGTATCGCACCCGTGTTGCGTGACGATCACATCAGGCGCGAATGAGGTCACAAGCGGGTGCAGCAGAACATTCATCACCTCGATATAGGAATCATCCTCGGTGAAGGGCTCCAGCGGCACATTCACCGCGTAGCCACGCCCGACACTCCGCCCGGTTTCCAGCACATCGCCCGTTCCCGGGAACAGATAGCGCCCGGTCTCATGAAGCGAGATCGTCATGACGCGCGGGTCATCATAGAAGAGCTTCTGAACACCGTCCCCGTGATGGGCGTCGAAGTCGATGTAGAGCACCTTCGCCTCGGTCGCCTGCAAGACATGGGCAATCGCAACCCCCACATCGTTATAGATACAGAAGCCCGACGCCCGATCAGACCAGGCATGATGCAGGCCACCAGATGGATGAAAGACACGCAGCGGGCGCTCCTCTTCGCTGGCAAACGTCCCGCCCTCAGGCAATCCCATAATCGCGCTGAGTCCGACCAGAGAGCCACCCGCGATCCAGGCCGCTACATCATGCATATCAAGCACTGGCGGCGTATCGTCACTGTTAAAGCCGTAGCGCATCTGTAACCAGGCCCGTTCTTTCAGCTCGCCCTCTATCATAAACTCGTCCGACTCGCTGAGCTTCTGCACGGCCTGAATATAATCACGCGTATGAGCCAGCTTCAATTCAGCATCCGTGGCCTGCCGGATCGGCAAAAACGTCGCCGGGTCTTGCTGATCCCATAACCCGCTGGTCCGCAATAAATCTATCAGGGCCTCAATACGCACCGGCTGCAACGGATGCTGTGGCCCGAGTTGATAGTGTAATTCCGCCGGATCAAAGGCCAGGCGGGCCCTTTCATTGTGCATGCAGCTCCCCCTCCTCTACGGAGATTCAAAAGCGCTCTGTATCCCCCGGGAAATTGGTATCACTCAGCGCTTTTACCCCTTTTGGATCATTCATCGATATCAATGCCTGTACACTATTGTACACCGTCCTCGCTGTCAAGTTCGCCACCGACCTCCAAAAGCAAAAAGCCACCGAGCAAGCTGCCGCTGATCTCTATCTGGCCGCCCCTGTAGAGATCCAGCGCGTCAAATTGCAGAAGTGTCAGACCGAAATGCAGGAGTTTACAGCCCTCCTCAAAAGATCTATTTTGCAGACGAGGCTGTCACTCCCTGAAAATAAGGTGAAGTAGCCCTTTTTGCTCGTATGGCAGGTGTACGCGACATGTTATGATAAGACAGTGCAACAAAATGGAGGTATTGCTTGTATGCTCACTATCGCTCAAGCAGCCCGCTTTGCGGAATCTTATCTTGCCCCGCTCGGAGCGCGATGGCTCCATGTACAGGGCGTTGTCAGGCAGGCCTATTCCGTGAGCAGGATTCTCAATGACAAAGAGCATGACTATTTGATAAGCGCTGCGTATCTACATGATATTGGCTACGCGCCATCACTCCAGAAAACGGGCTTTCATCCTCTTGATGGTGCGTACTTTGTTCGCTCCCTGGGAGATCTACGTCTGGCATCGCTGGTTGCCCATCACTCTGAGGCCCGCTTTGAGGCTCGTTTGAAAGGGTTGGAAGAACAGCTTTCCGAGTTTCCGCGTGAGGAATCCCCGCTTGCGGATGCGCTGATCTACTGCGACTTCACTACAAGCCCTTTCGGAGCAACCATCTCGATGCAAGAACGCGTCGCCGATATCATGTCACGCTATGGGAAAGAGCACCCTGTCACACAGGCGTTGCACTTAGCGCTCCCCACCCTGACAGAGGCAATCGAGCGAATGGAGAAGCGGCTTCAGGCAAGCAGTTCGTCTCTGTAGCGATAATCTACCGGGACCAGAAAAAGAACCACCGGGCTGCTTCCGATGGTTTTTTATCAGCATTCAGCAATACATGCAGGGTTTCTATCTACCCTATTTATACAGCTTGATCTGGCCTATAAGTATTCTATCGGGCCGTGAAGCACATCAAGAGGACAAGATGTGTCCTTTCCATACGGGCTCTTCTTTCATATATCGGGCCTCTCTACATGACTTGTCTACAGCATCTACAAAATGCTTATTGAAAAAGATCAGGCCGTTGCGTTTTTACTAACTGAAACCCGAACTTGATGACATAAGGCTCCTTTGTATATTTCGCGTTTTCACGCAGAGATTGATAGAGGTTATGCATGCGTATGAGATGCAAAGGCGACTTCTTTGCTTCTGGTAAAATCGATTCGGCGATCTTTAAACCTTCATCCAGATAGCCGCTTTGAATAGTTGCAATAGCTTCTTCAGACCGGGCCGTTAACGTTCTACGCATTCGGGGATGAAGAGAAGGCAAGCTCTCTAAAGTTGCTAAGGCTGTTTGTGGTTCTTTCAGGGCAAGATGCATCTCAGCCTTTGTGATTATGTGCCAACTGAGATCAATCTTGTGAAAGAGAGGCTCTGTCTCTTGCTGATATTTCTCAGTGAGCCTGAAGGCGATGTCGTTTTGCTGTTTCGCTACTGCCATATCCTGTCGCGAGCGGGGATACACACTTAACAGAGCTGCTAGCTCGTCTCGGGAAGCGCTCTCCACGAATGGAGGTACGGCATAATTTTCAGCGATATTGACGGCTTCTCTCGCAAGATCAATTGCAAGTTGCAGATCTTTTGGCTCCTGGTGTATACTCAAGCTCCACTTCTCGTCCTGGATGTATGCATACATATACAGCGCTTTCGCTCTCTGTGCCTGATATGACTTCCTTTCAGCAACACGTATCGCTTTTTTTATGTATTTCTCTGCCGACAAGAGATAGCCCTGCGCTCTCTGCATATTTGCTGCTGCAATAAGATATTCGCAAAGCAATCTCACTATCTCATCTCTACTATTTTGATACAGAATACAGTCTTGCAGTACATAGATCCTTGAGAGCGCCTCATCAAAACTGTCGTAGGGGTTCTGCCAGAAAGAAATCAAGCGATCTCTATAAGCATTCAGGTTCAGCGGAGGAAGTTTGTTTGATGGAGTTGGGTGGAACAGCTTGTTAAGATCTTCCATCTCCATAGTTTGTAAGCCAAGATAAGCAGGTGGAATATTTAATATAGTATGAAGTATCCATCTCCTTTTCTGATCTACTGGAACGGTATTTGAGCTTTCCATGCGCTCCCACCAGCGTTTACTCACAGGTTTCTCTCCTAAGGATATCAGCAACTCATTATACAAGCGTACAACTTCACCAGTATTATACCAATTGAGCTTGTTGAGCCGCCAATCCCTCAGGACGTTTGCTTTATGGGTTAGCACAAATAAATCAATGTACTTTAGAGATTTTTGCTTTGATTCCATACCATCCCTCCATATACCTTACACATCTCTGTAGAATAGACTCCCATAAAACGCGACAAACTGCTGCTTAAAGCATATTACTTTGTCGCTCTCCTTATACATTAGCATGATATTTATAAAAATGGAATAGCTTTCCCTACCAGAATTACAATAAAAACTCTCAACATCCACTTTTTCGGGGTTGGATTTATGAAAGAAGTCAGTAAAGTAACATTGAATTACACCTTCCACAAAGATGAGATAGTAGCTGTGATGGAAGTCCTGAATCAGTTCCTCAGCTATGCACGCTCACATCCCCCTGAAGACGAGAAAGGGGTGAACCATGTGGAGGCGGTGCGGCGCTTTGTTGAGCGGGTGAAACAAAAGAGCCACCGGGCTGCTTCCCGATAGCTCGTATCATTACGTTCTACCAATGTTGTGTAAAGTCTCGTAATTCCTTGATTTCCTTGTCTCTATTCCATATGGTGTTCATTATCTCGTACATCACCAGAGCTTCATTAAAACGCTGTTCACTTTTTATCGATCTTGCTCCCTGAATTGCTGCTTTCCAGTAATAGATTGCTTTATCTCTATCCCGCCTCTTGCCCCTGAGGGTCGCAAGGGTCATACAATTGAGAGTATGTATCCTTGCTCTCTCGGTCATTAGGACCTTTGGGGTGAGATCGTCGTTAAGTAACTGTTCCGCTGTCTGTAACGAGCTTGTATATTCCTCCTGGGTATTATAGAGAATAACCCCATTTAACAGGATCTCTGCATAGGTGTAATAACTGCCAGGATCGGATGTCTCTGTGCCTATGGCTCCGATAGCCGCCTTATATGTGTCTGCTGCCTTTACACCTTGCTTCGCTCGCATGATAGCCAGGGTACTTTGTAAACCGCTGCGTACGACCGGGGGAATATCTGCGTTATTCAGGTAAGGGGTGACTTGCTCAATAGCCGCCAATGCTTTCTTATACATAGCTGCGTGGTGATAAGCCCACGCCTGAGTATCTAAAGCGCATGCAGCAAGCACCGGGTCGCCTGCATCATTACTAAGTTGTACGGCATTGCTGCTACCTTGTAGAGCTTCTTGTACTCCTTTTATATGCCATGCCAGGAAAGATTTGAGAAGGGCGCACTGAGCTGCCAGTTTTAAAGCTTCGCTACGATGTTCAGCCGAATCTTGAGCGATCCTTACTAAAGAAGGCAAAAATGCACTTGCTCCGTTGTATGCAGCCAGAATATCATCTCTTTTCTGGCTTTTCCCGTTTAGTTGCCAGCATGCAGCAACACTTGTTGCACACTGAGCTAAGAAGTCTCCATATTTTGCGTCTGTCATAGTAGCATCTCCTAAGACGAAGGGAAGCGATATAACCCTTAATAAAGCACTTTTCTGATCTTCATAGGGAATATCACTGAACTTGTTCATCAATCTACTAACTGCCTCTAATCTCTTATTAAATGAATAAGGCTTAAAGGCAATTGAGATGAGCTGCAAAGACAAGTCTTTTTCAAAATATTCCCTGGTTTCAGTAGTACCGTTTTCTCCTCCTTCTAAGAGCAATCTATTCTTTGCTAGCAAGACGTCTACATCTTCTACTTTCAGGATCTTTGCAAGCTGTGAGCGTACCTCGTAGGGCATCGGTCGTTTGCCTTTGATATACTGACTTATCGTTTGGCGGCTATAGCCAGTGAGCTTAGCAAGCGACACATAGTTCAAGCCTCTATCTTTTATGAGATCTGCTAAGGTGTACTTCATACACATCTCCATCCTGACTACATGTTCACCCTGTGCATCAAAGTATAACATATCAAGCATGTAAATTCAACTTAACGTATATTTAACATATTTTTACCACCTATATTCATTACCCTGTTAACATAACGAGTCCATTCTTAGTTCTATTACAGCTTGTATTCTCATTACCTAGTCTTTTATACTTGTAGGGCAGGCGCATAACAATTAGTAAAGCACCAATCAAGCAAGTTAATGTTTTAAAATCACCGATTCACTAACGGGAGCTTGTAGTTTATGGGGGTTGGTAAGATGAAACAACACGAAGAAAACTACACACAACTCACAGCCTGTAAAGACGAGCTAGCTGCTGTTCTAAATGTACTTCAGCAGTTCCTCAGCTATGCACGCTCACATCCCCCTGAAGACGAGAAAGGGGTGAACCATGTGGAGGCGGTGCGGCGCTTTGTTGAGCGGGTGAAACAGGAGCCTGCTGGTCCTCTATATTCTCAGGTTGTCTATCACGTACAGGCGCTGAATCGAGCACAACGCGAGGTCGATAACGGGGCATGGAACCCACTGTTTTACAAATCAGCAGTGGATCGCGTAGCCAGACACAAGGAATGGTTACAGTCACATGGCGTCCCTGTCTATCTCGACACGACGGCACGATGCTGGTGTCTTTGGATTGCCCTCGAGTAGGCAGAGTCAAGCAAGGAGGCTCTTATGCACAGGTCTGAAGTGGATGCACTTCGAGAACAGATCTATCTCGCCTGCGTGTCGCTCCGCGATCTCCATCATCAATCAGGCCGCGTCCAGGGGCGTTTGCAGGCGTTGGTGGCGGCGCTTGATAAGCATATTGGTGTTGAGGCAACAAATAGGTTGGTTGCGTCCATCTGCCTCAAGGTTGATATCATACCGGCGTATTTCCGTCTGCCTCAAGATGAATATCAGGGAGATGTGGCATGCAGGGACGAAAAACAACACTCTACGAGTTACGAGTAAAACACAATATCTACCATCAGGAGTTGCAGGAAGCATGTGAGGCGCGGGGGCTGCGTCCCTCGTATCTCGCGTGTATGGCGGGGGCGGCCATTCCGCGCGAAGCTGCTGAAATGATTCTGGCCGCCTTGAATGAGCTGGCGCATACCCACTACCAGCTTCATGAGGTCGAAATAGCGCTCCGGCCCCCGCTTTCAGAGCAGGATCTTGAAGGCAAGCTCAGGCAACTGGACGCTTTGCGGCAACAATGGCTGCAAACACGGAGAAAGAAAGCGCTGGATGCCTATCGGGCACTGGAGCGATGGTTTGAAAACCAGGGGCTGGCCCCCGCGTATCACTACGCGCTTGAAAAGCATGTGGTCTTATAAAAGGTTTGTGTTGCAGAAAGAGTCAGGAAAAGCGAGTTCGAGATGCAGAACAAGGATACCTATGAAGTGAGGGCCGGGAACACGGTTCTCTACGTGGGCAAAGACGCCGAGCAGGCTCGCCGAGTGTTCTTTGCCGCCGCGAAAGAGCAGGCATACGACACCCGGAAAATCACATTCTACGTCAATGGAAATAGGGCAGCCGAATTCCTGGAAAAGCCCGAATTCAGATAACAGACATCATCTGGTCACTCTGTTACCCCTTTTTGGAGCCCTGATACCGGCTGTGTACCAGGGCTCTTTTCATGGGCTCCCCGAGCGCTTTCAGGGGTGCAGCTCTCCCTCCTCTACAGGAGTGCCAAAGGCATAGTGGATCCTCTCTTGCTGCAAACGCAACAGAAACGGAGCGGGATTAATGGTGCCCAGGCGAATGATCGCAACATTCGGCACGCCTCCGATCGAAGGGGCCGCCATCACGCTGCGAATCTGCATGTTCATCTCCGCCGCCAGTAACAGCGCCCGCGCCAGCGGAGCCATATCGCCGAGCGGCAAGACGATATCAAGCTGCATGCCCGGCTCAAACGCGCCCATTGCCCGCGAGAGTGCCAGCAGCAGATCACTGCGTGTTACCAGCCCGACCAGCACCGCCTTATTCTCATTCTGGATGATCTCATACTCAACAACGGGTAAATAATTGAGGTTCCGTTCTACCAGAATTTGAGCAGCAGCCGGAACACTGGTCATTGGCGAAACGCGTAGCGGCGCACGATGCATCACCTCGACAACACGCCGCTCCAGCCAGGGGCGTTGTGACGTCGCGTTCGTATCTCGCTGTCGGGCCAGCGCGGCCTGTAAATCGATGTCCTGCGCCGTCAACATCCCTTCCAGAACGGTCTTGCGCACCTTCTTCTTCTCCACCTCAACATGCATAGAACGCACTACAGGGAGATGGTGAAATCCATGCTGCCGCAGAAGATTCACGGCGTGCGCCAACGTGGCGTCAGGAGCAATCGTAATCAATTTGGTGGTCATAATATCGCGAACAATCATTCCAGTCTCCCGTAGCAAGCATATCACGAGCCCCCGAGCGGCAGGCCGATATCTATCATAGCATACGGTTGCATCGGGCTCACAACTTCGCTCGCACTACTTCGTACAATATATAGGCTAGATAGAGCAAGTGATCAAAGCTCCAGACAAGACCCTGCATCACATCTCGCATGGGCGTAGCACTAAGAAAATTACGTTGAGGAGTGAACATATGGCTACTAATGAAGATACCACAAAACCACGCGTCAGTATCCCGGAGACAGAGCAACAGAACACCGAGCAACACCAACCGGAGAGCGCCGAGCCAGAAAACACAGGTCAGCAGCCACTGGAACCCGATGATAACGTGACCGCCCCGATGGATTTTCACGAACAGCTTGCTCCCACGCCCATCACACCAGAAGAACCAGCATCAGAAGCGGAAGCAGAGCCCACACCAGTCGCAGAGGAACACGAGCAGACACCGAATACCGAAGAGAAAAACGAGGCTCCCGAGCAGACACCAAACACCCGGGAGAAGAACGAGGCTCCCGAGCTCACAGCTTCCTCACAACAGCCAGCGGGCACCATCGTCACCCCGGCTCGTGAGGCCCCGGTGACCGCGCCACGCCTGCCCTATATGCGCGTGGAGGATCTGACCGAATTGCGCGTCGTCAGCGATCCACAGCTTTCGCCGGATGGTTCGCAGATCGCCTTTACCGTGCTTGAAAGCGATGCCGTCCACAATACCACACGTAGCGCTATCTGGCTGGTCAAAAGCAACGCCAGCAAAAATGACCAGCCCTGGAAACTCACCACTGGTACCGCCCACGATACCCAACCGCGCTGGTCACCCGACGGCAGACGCCTTGCCTTCCTGAGCGATCGCAGCGGCACGCCACAGATCTACGTTCTGACCATGTATGGCGGTGAGGCCCAACAACTCAGCGATCTGCCACAGGGCGTCAGCGACTTCAGTTGGAGCCCCAACGGCAGGGCGATTCTTGCCCAAAGCGGCTGGAAGCCCGCCGACGAGCAGAACCTTGAACAGCCTGGCTACGCCCCCACGATCATTACCCGTCTGGGCGCTTACCGAGAAGGTACAGGCTTTCTGCACGGTCGCCATCAACAGCTCTGGCTCCTCCCGCTCGCTGGCGAGCCGACACGCATCACCTCGGAACCGGTCGATCTGCTGGACGCAAGCTGGTCGCCCGATGGCAGCGAGATCGCCTTCTGTGCCAACCGCCGCACCGATGCCGATATCAGCGCGAGTAGTGCCCTCTGGGTGCTGACGCTGAAAACCGGCCAGCTTCGACGGCTCTCCCCGGAAGACGGCGTTGCCGCTATGCCAGCATGGTCACCCGACGGAAAGTATATCGCCTTCCTCTACAGCCCGGATCAGACCGAAGCGAGCAATATCGCCCCCTGGCTTGTGGAGGCCGATGGCAGCGGCACAGCTCGCCCGGCGGTTCCCGGCGCCGAAGCCATCACAACCCAGGTCTGGATCATCGACGAGCTGCGCACCGACTACCTGACGCGCCCGCAGTGGTATCCCGACAGTCAGTCCTTTATCGTCACCGTTCAGGAGCGGGGTCAGGTGCATCTCAGCCGTATCAATCTCGTCAAGCAGAGCATCGAGCGGCTGACAAAGGGCAACGGACGCTATCTCGCGCCACAGCTCAGCAAGGATGGCCAGCGTATCGCGCTCATTCGCGCCGACTGGTTCACGCCGGGCGATATCTGGTGCACGGACGGCAACGGCGAGAATCTGCGCAAATTGACCCGCGTCAATGACGCCTTCCTGCAAAGCCGCCAGCTTATTCGTCCGAAACGCGTCACCTGGAAGGCACACGACGGGCTGGAGATCGAGGGCTGGCTCTATCTGCCTCCCCTGCGACCGGGCACCCGAGCGCCACTGCTTCTGGCTCCGCACGGCGGTCCTACCGCGGCCTGGGGAGATGCCTATGTGCACGAGTTCCAGGTGCTGGCCGGGCGTGGCTATGCAGTGCTGGCCCCCAACTCGCGTGGCAGTTCGGGCTATGGCGAGGAGTTCAGCCGCAAACTCCTGAACGATTGGGGTGGCGATGACTACCGGGATCTTATGGCCGGGCTCGACCATGTGCTGAGCACCGAGCCGCTTGACAGCAGCCGCCTGGGCATCACCGGCATGAGCTACGGCGGGTATATGACCAACTGGGCCATCGCGCAGACCAATCGCTTCAAGGCCGCGGTCAGCCGCAACAGCATCAGCAACATTATGACTGCCGGGCTGCTCTCGGATCAGCCGACCTGGTTCCAGCAGGTGATGGACACACCCGACCTGCAACGCAGCCGCTCGCCGCTCACCCACGCGCATAAGATCCAGACGCCGCTGCTCCTGCTGCATGGCGAAAACGATCTCCGCTGCCCGATCAGCGAAGCGGTCCAGTTGTTTACGGCGCTCCGCCAGCGCAAACGCGTGGTGCAGCTTGTGCGCTATCCCGAGGGCGGCCACCTGATGGATTGGCCTGCCAATGGGTCGCCACAGCTCCGCCTCGATCGGCTGCGCCGCACCGTCGAATGGTTCGAGCACTTCGTCTAAGACAGAACAAAAGCCGGGATAATAATACTTCCCGGCTTTTCCGTGCTTTACAGGTCGTCGTACCCGGCTTAACCGAGGACGAAAAGCTGCACCAGCGCGAAAATGCCAATCACGGCAAGGAAAATGCCATAAATTCCCGCCGCAATCCGCGAGACACGATGTGTTCCACTGACATACTTCGCTCGCAGGCTGGAGAGCGCCATGCGCACCGCCACAGCGATGATACCCAGGATCAAGAAGAAGTCTATCACCCGTACCGCCATCGCCCCGTCAAAGACCAGCAGCAGAACAACAATACAGGCAAATGCCAGAAACGCGCCCAGTACGTCCAGAACCGCCCATCCCATAAAGGCAGGATCATCTATCGAATAACGCTGCATTTTCGGCGTGATGATCCAGATAACCACCAAACCAACAATATAGGCAAGAATAGCCCCTATAGTCCAGAGAACTTGCTGCATGCAGTATTAACCCCAGCTAAAAACACGTGCATTTTTCTCCAATGTACGTGCAGTTGATGCATCTATATAATAGATGTATGTATCCGGGAAAGTGGTCATCCCCAACTGCTGAAAGCTCTGCATCGCAAAAGCCTCGCTGTCAGCCCGCCAGGAGACCTGACCGGCTACGCTCGGAGTCATGGTCTGCACCTTGCCGGGATTATCCAGGGAGATCAGGAACGGGCCCTGCTCCTGCCCCATCTGCATGTATGCGGTTGCGACCAGTTTCTTGTTATCGGGCGACCAGCTCAAGTCAACATCGCGAGCCAGGAAGGTCGCGGGCACGCCGGCAAAGGCTCCCTGCTTCTCCCCATTCTCCAGATTCACGATCTGTATTTCACTCGCCTCCTTGCCCGGTCTGCCCTCCTTCAACACCTGCACAGCAAGCTGCTTGCCGTCGGGCGAAACGCTCCACCCCGGATGGACAAAAGCGCTGACCATCCGATTCGCGCACCAGGGAATATGCCCCATATTGAGTACCTGTTCGTGTTTCTCAGGATTGCTCAATGAGTAGCGATAAATGCCCACAGAGCTCTCATTCGCGCCGGGCTTATCGACCACCTGTACGTAGAACTGACCCTGACTATATTGCGCGTTCAGAAGTGTTGGCTTGCCTTGCTGCGGGTTCGCGACAGGGGTTGCACCGATCGTGCTTTGAGACAGGACTTTCTCCAGCTTCTGCGACTCCACATCGTAACGGTACAGGCCAGCGTCATCGCTCTTCTTTCCCGTGACGCCATTGTACCACGCCAACAGGTGTGACGCATCTTCCCAGGAGACAAAATTCCAATAGTCCTCCTTCGCCTCACCCTTTAAAGAAGCATTACGCTCAATTTTGGGGAGACGAATCGCCGTTGCCTGGCCCTTCTGAAAATCATACACATACAGCGAGCCGTTTCCGGCATAGTCCGGGCCAGGACAGCCACCGCCGCCGATTCCATAGGGCAACGCATGATACGCAAAGGCCAGATAGCGATGATCGGCGGACCAGAGCGGCATCTGCCAGAAGACCATTGTATTCTGCGAGAAGTTGAAGCTCGTTACCTGCGTTGGCGATTGTCCATTCTGTGCCGCCCAGAGCTGATTCTGACGGACGAAAGCATAGAAGTCGCCCTTTGAGTTCTCCGGGGCTTGTTCCAGCTTCGGGGTCGGTGTTGGTTGAATTGCGGGCGTTCCGCTTCCCGTATCGGGCGTGCCACGCGGGATCGTGCCTTCTCGCGGTCCACCACAGGCGGCAAACAGCAGCACCATCAGAAATACAGGAAATAACGCCGCTCTCAAGCGCTTACGCATGGAAAAGTCACCTCTCCACTCTCTATTACACAGCTTCAGCACTGCTCCATCTCGAAACGATAAAGCCTGGCTACCACAAACCATATCATACTGTTTCACGATTTTCATTGCCAGTAGGAAATATCGCCCGTCCGTCCCACCACCTCGCGGCTCTCCTCGAACACGCTCGATCTATCGAGGCACAACGGGAAACTTGTGGTATACTTGAGAAAAAGGGTGTTTTTGTTCCATGCATACACATCCGGACGCGGAACCGATGAAGCCTTCATCAAACCGCCTGCGGTCTTCCCCCACTGCACTCTATGCAATACGTGCTATTGAATTCCGCTAAAACACGCTACATGCTATACTTGCTGTGTTCTTTTCATACCTGGTCGTTACCATTAAAGAGCGCTTTTTTGGCAGGGAGCACTATTCATGACATTAGATGGCCAACGGCTCGATCACTATCAGCTCTCTCATCCCATCGGTCGCGGCGGGATGGGAATTGTCTATCTGGCGCAGGATTTACGGACTCCCCGTTCTGTCGCTATCAAAGTGATCTATATGAATCTGCCTCACAACGAGGAAGAGAAGCAAAAAGCGATACACCTGTTTCGCCGCGAAGCAGGAATTATCGCCTCAATGGACCATCCCCACATTCTTCCCCTTTTTGACTATGGAGAAGAAAGGGTAGATGGCGAAGATATCGCCTATCAGGTGATGCCCTATCGCAAAGAGGGATCGCTTGATCAGTGGCTCAAGCAGCGATACGCAGGCGGCGCACTACCCATTGCGGAGGTTTCACGCTTTATCACGCAGGCCGCCAGCGCTCTCTATTACGCGCATAACTCGCAGATCATTCACCAGGACATCAAGCCCTCGAATTTCCTGCTCCGCCAGCGCCCCGAGCGCCCTGAGCGTCCGGACCTGCTGCTTGCGGACTTCGGCATTGCCCGGCTGAGCACCAATACCAGCAGTTCCAGCATGGCAACCATGCGCGGCACCCCGCAGTATATGGCTCCGGAGCAGTGGAAAAGCCAATCGGTCCCGGCCTCCGATCAATACGCGCTGGCAGTGATGGCCTACCAGATGCTGACCGGCAGCACGCCGTTTCAGGGCAGCCCGGAGCAGTTGCTGTACCAGCATCTCAATGAGCCACCGACCCCGCCCACACAGCTCAATGCGCATCTGCCGTCCACCATCGACGCGGTCTTGCTCCGCGCCCTGGCGAAAGAGCCTGAGCAGCGTTACCCCAACATCAACACCTTTGCCTCAGAACTTCAGATAGCGCTTCTCAACTCAGATACTCCGACCGTCACCCTATCTCCTGGCTACATTCCGGGTGCGCGCTCCACCTCGGGAGGGCAGGGACCGCGGCCCGGCTACACACCCGTTTTCACGCAGACCCCACAGAGCAACCCACCGGCCCCCAACACGCCGTCACAACACGGTAACACCACTATTCCAGCGCCGCCAACGACCGACACCCCGGCGCCAGCAGGGAACACGAGCAAGAATAAGGCACTGCTGACACTCCTGCTCATCAGCCTTGTCGTGCTGCTTGTCGGCGGCATTGGTAGCACTTTTCTTCTGCTCAACAATCAGCCACCATCGAAGAACGCCCATTCTCCAGCAACCGATCAGCCAGATAGCATCACAACAACCACGGCAGAAGGCACATCACCCACCATCCCGGCGGTCACGCCCGACGTCAGCGCTGCCGAGGCCGCCCAGAACCCCTATCCCGAATATTTCCCCAAAGACGGCACGCTGCTCTACCTTGACCCGCTCACCACAGCACGCCACTGGCATGATACCCCGCTCAACCAGGATTTTGGCGGCAAATGCACCTTTATCCGCAACGAGCTCTATGTCACCCTGACTGACCTGCATACGTCCTTTCCCTGCACCAGCGATTTCACACTACAGGACTTTGCAGCCGAGGTCACGATGACCATGAAGAAACCCGGCTGCGGCGGCTTCTACTTCCGCTACAACGCAAATGAGCATCGTGGCTACTATTTCCTGATCTGCACCGATCAGACCTACACGCTGTACAAGTTCAACGGGAAGGACGCTTCGGCTCAACGCATGACCGGCAGCACCAACAAAGTCACCACGCTCTTCCCGGTAGGCGCGGGACAATCCCACACGCTCGGGCTCTTTGTGCAGGGCAACACGATGTACCTGTACGTCAACGGTCAGTATCTTGACAAGTTCACGGACGGTACCTACACCCGGGGCACGCTCGGCCTCGCAGCAAGCGCCCAGAACAAGGATATGATCGTTGCCTACCATCAGTTGGAAGTCTGGCAGCCAGACGCCTGACGAGCAGGGGGAGCAGACGCAGCACTCCCCTTCCTGGTCTGGCAGCTCTCGGGCATAGACGTGAGCAGGGAGATATGTTACAGTATCTAGTACATTTTTGGTTCATGGAGCATTGATGCATGGTCGAATTGATATGGAAAGGGAAACAACGCGCTCTTCCCCCGGCTTCCGCGCAGCTTCATACGATCGCTCAGTATCCCCCTCAAACCACGTCACCGGTTGACTGGCAGAATCGCCTGATTCAGGGCGATCGCGGCATCTGCCTGCCCGCATTGCTGCCAGAGTTTGAGGGAACTGTCCAGCTTATTTATATCGACCCACCCTTTATGACCGGACGTACATTCAGCAGGAACTCTCAAATAGCTTATCGTGACGTCTGGGGCAACAGCCTTGATACGTATCTCCAGTGGCTCTACGAGACGCTGCACTATCTCTATGCTCTGCTCGCTCCGACAGGGAGCCTCTATATCCATCTGGATTGGCGCACCACTCATTACGCGAAGCTTCTGCTCGATGAGATCTTCGGGTATAAGAGACGAGGCGGCGGCTTTAAGAATGAAATCATCTGGCACTACCAGAGCGGCGGACGCTATCGCAGGCTCTTTTCGCGCAAGCATGACACGATCCTCTTCTACACGAAATCAGAGCACTACACCTTTCATGGCGAACGCATAGGCGAGCGCCGTGGGGCTCAGAAACGCAACCATATGCGGCGGGAAGTTGGCCCGGATGGTCGTGTCAACTGGGTCATTCGGGCAGGAGGGCGCACCTACACCTATAGCGAAGACGATCGCATGACACCAAGCGACGTCTGGACCGATATCAGTCACCTGCACCAGAAAGACCCGGAGCGCAACGGCTACGCCACTCAGAAGCCCGAGGCGCTGCTAGAACGCATCCTGCTGGCCTCCTCCGAGGAACATGACCTTGTGCTCGATTGCTTCTGTGGCAGCGGGGTCACGCCTGCCGTGGCCGAGCGGCTTGGGCGTCGCTGGATAGCCTGCGATCAAAGTGAGCTTGCCATTCAGACGACCCTGCACCGCCTGCTCCAGCAGCCCAGGCAGCACCCCTTCCTGCTCCAAAAGTGCCAGCCCTGATAGGCCAGAAAGCGTCCAGGCATCCCTGTTGAGATAGCATTTCATGGTATAATGTTTCTACACTGGAAACGAGCAGAAAACGTAAAGGAGACACATTTTCATATCATGCTTGAATTGCTCGAACAACTTTTCCGCCAGGTTCGCAGCTACTCTCAATCGGAGCGCTTTGACCGCAAACGGATCTATCACCGCACCGCCAAACATGTCACCATGCAGTTTGATCGAGACGCGGAAGATATCATTATCCAGGGGCTTCAAGAGAGCGGGCACGGCTTCGAGATCATCACCGAGGAGCGCGAAACCCTGAGCACGACCAGTAACCCGCAATATCGTATCGTCGTCGACCCTATTGATGGCTCCACCAATGCCGAGCGTGGCATTACAGCCGCCGCCGTTGCACTTGCCGTTCTACCAATCGATGCCCCAATTCTCCCATCGCACGTGCAATGGGCACTGGTTGGCGACCTGTTTAGCGGCACCGTCTATCTTGCTGGAAAGGGACACGGCTCCTTCCGCAACGGGCAGCGCAATCAGGTCAGCTCTATTACCTCTCTGAAACACAGCATCATCGGCCTCAATCTCGATAGCCGCGACTTGCACACCCTCGAACGTCTGCTACTTAGCTCTCCCCGTCCTCTCGGCGTCCGCAGAAGTGGCAGCACCGCCATTGATTGTGTCTATGTTGCCAGTGGCACCTATGATGCCTATGTTGATGTGGGCGATGTTCTGACCGGTGAATCATTTCTGGCATCAGCCGCTATTGTACTGGAAGCAGGCGGCATCGTTACCGATCACAAGGGGCAGGAGCTCAAGCCTGTTGCCAACCTGACAGACGGCTATTCCATCGTCGTTGCAGGCAATAAAGACCTGCATCAGGCCATACTCAATAAGATTAACCCACGCCCATAGTTCCCGTATACAGTCAAAAAGAGGACGCTCGCCCGGCGGGTCGTCCTCTTTCTCTCTGAAACAATACGTCTATCGCGATACGTCAATCATCATCTGGGCGTCAACACAGCGCTGAAGCCCTGCCAGATACTCGCGAAATAATCGCGTGACATGCTTGTAAAGTTGGTAGGAGCGGAGTCGGCAGTGAAAACAGTATTTGCATCTCCTCCCTTGATCACAAACAGGTGTCCGCCGGGGAAATACTGTGCGTCGCGCAGGCTGACAATTACCGGCTGACCGCTATTTGCGATATCAATGACCTCCTGGAGTGAACGGGAATGGCCCGCACTGGTGTTAAAGCCAAAATGCGCGGCGGTTTGCGCAATCCCATCTTCAGTCAACAACCCTAAATCAACGTCCCATACCCCCAGATCCAGTTCGACCTGTAACACGTCCGCCGCCTTGAGGTTCTTGCCATAGGCGTTCATCACCATCTGCATCGAGATACCAGAACAGGATGAGTAACTCCAGGTGTTCAACTGGTACGAATTGTAATACTGCGAGGGATCAGCCGAATCGACCCGCACCACCCGTGAACTGGCCGAAAACGTGGGAGACTTCGGCGCCTGCGGCTGCTCATGGGAAGCGAGGTCATAGCCATAGGTAATCGGTTTGCCCGTGAGGATATTCAGGCCGATACCCTGAATGCGCTCTATCGTGCCCTCGGCAAGCCCGGTCTGGATGAAGAGGGTCAGCACAATCATCACCAGAAAACCTGCCGAGATCAGCATGCGGTGTCGGCGATACCATGACCCGGACACCATAAAAGCGGGAGGAGGTGGCGGGCTTTCCATGCCGACTATCTCGCCATCGCGCAGGTGCACAATCGCGGTGACATGAGCATCAAGGGGATGCTCGGGAAGCTGCGTCTGAGCCGCGAGCGCCCGTTTATACCGTCGATACTCGCGCCAGGCACTCATGACGAGGCTGGCAACTATCAGCACCATTACCACGACCAGCAAGACCGTGACGATCGAAGTCAGCATAAAAATCTCACCTACCATTCAGAAATTCGATGCTACTCAGCAGTTAAGTATAACGCAAGAGCAAAATCACAACCAACTCACCCGCCCAAAACAGCCAGATATTGCTATGCATTTCTAGCGTGCTCGATATCGTCCAGCGCTTCGTAAAACTCTCCATACAGATCGAGTCACGCTGACATTCCTTGCTTCACCATTCAGCGCATACATCACTCACCTGGCCACGAAGCCCAACCCCCCAAACCGAAGCTCTCGCCCTTCTATAGAAACGACCCCATCACATAGCGTTTTTTTCTTATTCTAGCATGACCTATTTCGATTTCCCACTTTTCATGACTTGCTTCCCATATCTCCCTATACACAGCCTGTTTCACCAAACCAGGAGCGCTGTAACCAGCCACCATAACATGACGTGTAGCAGATAGAGGACCTGCATCATAGCGAGGAAAGGGAATACAGTATGTTAGAGAAACTCAACCAACAGCAGTTCTTCGTCGGCCTGCAAACCTCAGGAGAGGAGAACAACATTGTCCCTCCATATCAGGTTTCTCCGTATCCAGCCGAAGGACGCCCCGACATCGGAGAGGAAACTGCCTCAGAAGAGCAGGAAACCACGATCATGGAACCTTATTGTTCCCGTCCTCCCGCCGAAGGCCGCGAGGATATTGCCAGCGATGTGCAACAGGAAGAACAACAGGCATACAGTAAACAGCATCCCCCTACGCCCCATCAAGCCAGGAAACCGCAGGGGGAGGCATAATGATGCACGATAACCGTTCTGTTTCCTGGCGGCAAGGAGCGATTTCGGGGTGTGCCGGAACCGCTCCTATGACCATTTTTATGCTCCTCACACAGCGCTTGCTTCCCGAAGGAGAACAGTACGCCCTGCCCCCAGAACTCATCACACGCGACATTTCCAGGCGCCTGCACCTGAAACTCCACTGGAATAAGCAGCTCCTGTTGCTTGCCTCCCTCATCTCGCATTTTGGCTATGGCGCAACAATGGGAGCGCTCTACAGGCTGTTCTCCAACCGGGTAGCGCTTCCCGCCGCCCTCAAGGGAACACTCTTCGGGCTGTTGATCTGGGGAGCCAGCTATCTGGTCTGGATGCCGCTGCTTGGCATTACGCCCGCCGCCCAACGCGAGCCGGCACGCCGCAACGCGCTGATGATCGCCGCCCATATGGTCTGGGGAGCCACAACCGGGCTCCTGGCAACCTGCCTGAAGTCCCAACAGGCTCAAGAGCGCCGCTGAGCCAGAAACCACTTGTAGAGCTCGGGATTCGCATAGGTCTGCGTCCAGGAATCGTGTCCGCCCCGCGGGTAGATGGTCAGGCGGACGTTGCCACCACACTGCTCCAGCCTGCGGACAATTGTCTCGGCATATTCGAGCGGCACTACTCGATCCAGCGCCCCATGAAACGCCCACACCGGCAGATGCCTGATCGTGGCGACCGTCCCCAGATTGCCGCCTCCACAAATCGGTGCGATGGCGGCAAAACGCTGCGGGAAGGTCATGGCCAGTTCCCAGGTCGCGAAGCCGCCCATGCTCATCCCGGTCACATAGATGCGGTCTTCATCGACCCGATAGGATTGGACAAACTCATCCAGCAGCTCCCCAAGTAGATCGACACGCCATCGCACCCCGGGCAGACATTGGGGTATCAGCACGAGAAACGGAAAGTCCTCGCCCTTTTGCAGCAGCTTCGGCAGTCCCTGCGTTTTCAGCTTTTCAAGGTCGGTCCCGCGCTCCGCGGCCCCATGCAGAAACAGGATCAGCGGCCAGCGCTGTTCAGCCTCCTGCTCATAGGAGCGGGGTAGATAGAGCAAATAGCGGGTATTCAATGCGCCCTCGAAGCTCCTCCGAAGCACTTGACCCTCTTGCAGTCCCATAACCTCTCCTTATTTCAGGCAAACTGGTTTATCCAAACTACGCAGAATCGCACAAAGTCGCGGGGTAATTCGGGCAACAGGCAGGATTTCCTTGCTTTCACAGTGGCTCCCTGCTCTTGCATGCTTGAGAATCGGGAACACAAAACCAGTTTGTACAAACTACAGAGACAGGCACCCATCTTGCTTGACAAGGAGAGTCTGTCCCATATAGAGTATGAAACGTTGAATCAAATCAATGCAGGAAGGATACACAGGAGTTTATGGAAGCGTTCTATATCGGTTGTCCAATGTGGGGTTACAAAGCATGGGTCGGGCGCTTTTTCCCGCAACGCACACCAGCCAGCGAGTTTCTTCGCCTGTATAGTCGTCGGTTGACGACCGTCGAAGGAAACACGACGTTCTACGCGCTTCCATCAGCCGAAACAGTGGCCCGCTGGCGCCAGGAGACCCCGGAGACGTTCCGCTTCTGTCCCAAGATCTCACGCGATATCAGCCACATCGAGCCCCTCGACGCTCATACAGCGGAGACATATCACTTTATCGAGCGCATGCGTGGCCTCGGCTCGCGTCTGGGCCCCATCTTCTTACAGCTCCCACCAGCCTTTGGCCCGGACCAACTGCCACAACTACACCGCTTCCTTGAGCGCTGGCCCGAAGATGTTCGGCTGGCCGTTGAAGTGCGGCACCCCACCTTCTTTCAGGAGCCGCAGGAACTCGATGCACTGCTTCAGCGCTTCCGGGCAGCACGCGTCATCATGGACACGCGGCCCATCCGCATCGGTTCCCGAGAAGAAGTGCAGGACATGCAGAAACGAGAGCGCAAGCCGAACCTTCCGCTGCACCTCGCCACCACCACCGATTTCGCCTTCGTGCGCTATATCGGTCATCCCCGCATGGAGGTGAACGCACCGCTTCTCGCTCAGTGGGCTCACCAACTGGGACAATGGCTCAAGCAGGGGGTCACGGTGTACGTCTTTTGCCACTGCCCCTATGAGGAACATTCCCCTTTCATCTGTGCGGAGCTATACCGCCAACTCCAGCAACACGTATCGCTCCCGGCACTTCCCTGGCGGCCTGACGCTTCCGATACTACGCCGGAGCAGCCTCGTCTGTTTTAAGCGGACTCAGGGGGACATCGCTGCTCAGCGGTGTGATAGCCAGCGCAGGCTTACGCGCCGCAATCACCTTTTCATAGACGCGCGTGTACTTCTCTGCCATCACCTGCGCCGAAAAATGGCGTCTGACATAGGCGCGAACCAGCGTGCGATCAAGGCTCTCCACCTTTGGAATAGCCTGCACCATCTCATCAAGGGTGCGCACCAGAAAACCGCTGATTCCAGGCGCCACAATCTCAGGAGCGGCACCACGGGCGAACGAAATGACCGGGCAACCAAGCGCCATCGCTTCCAGCATCACCATGCCAAACGGCTCCTCCCACTCGATCGGGTTGAGCAGCACCCGCGCCTTGCTCAAGAGCTCGATCTTCTGCTGCATATTCACCGGACCGATATAGACCACCTGTTGACCGTCAATCTGTGGTCGGATCTGCTTCTCGTAATACTCAATCGAGGAAGGCAGGTAGGAGTCAAGTGTGCCGGCCAGAATCAGGCGGATACCGGCCTTTCTTGCTGCCTCAATCGCGAGATGCGTTCCCTTGTCAGCGACGATACGACCAAGCCAGACCGCGTAGTCGGCGGGTTCAAACGTCTTCGGGTGAAATACCTCCATTGGTAAACCGTGGTGCACAACACCCACAAAATTCAATACAAATGGGACCTGCTTCTGCGCACTTTTACTGATCGCGACAAAGGGAATGTCACGCAACCATTCATAGTAATAGGTATCAGCATCGCCCACCCAGTTCTCGGCCTTGTCGAACGGGAACGGACTATGCAGCGTGGAAACATGCGGAACAGGGATGTGCGTCAGCAACGGATATTGATACATATCAGAAGCTGATGAGAGATGCGTATGAATGATATCAAAATCGTGTCTGCTGATATACTCTATCGCTTTGAAGTAATGATAATAAGGCTTGAGATGGGCCGACCAGGGAGCACCCTCATCAAGCAACGCATGCGGGAAAAATGAGACATGTCGTGCTGACGTCTGGGCATCCCCAGGAGCAAACAGTGTTACGTCGTGGCCCTGTTTCACTTGCTCTTCGATCAGGTTATACAGCACAACTTCTGTTCCGCCGTAGTTCTTCGGAGGTATAGCTAACCACGGTGGAGCAATATGCGCTACCTTCATATTTCACCCTCATCTTGCTTGTAAGAATCGCATTCACTGTAAAAACGCGCTACTAGAAGAACAAGAGGTACCACCAAAACCACCCCACACCTGCAGAACGACGCGAGCTGAACACATGTTCTACAGCTTATGCGCTCTTTCTCCACAGATTCGCGTCAAATCGGGATGGAGAAGCGCAAGAAAAAAAGCCTCACTTCAAATACGGAGACCAGCACACATAGGGATACATTTTATATCATCTTCTTACCGTCCACTCTCTATTATAGAACACGGCTTTAAAAAATGCAAGATCATCTCATTAACTAGTTTCCCTCAAATAACTGAATGGTATATACTGCGAGAGTTATAGTTATAATCTATTCTCCCCTCACAGTCTCTCCTTCAATACTCCATACAAAAAGGCAGACGTGAAGCCTTTCCCTGAAGTGGATGCTGGCCAGACTCAACTTTTTTTCCAGTTGCTTCCTTTGTTGCACCCACAGGCCCCACGTCCTTCATTACAGGATTTCTCGGCTTTTTTCGCTTTTGCTGTACTTATAGAGGAAAGAAATAGCGCCCGCCAGCCACTATACCTGCTGTGCCACTTCAACACAGCGCCACGCCGGCAATTCAAATACCAGATATGCAGGCATCGCAAGCGCTTTCCAGAACGCAAGCGGCTTGACCCCGAGCAACTGAGCGGCAAAGAGCGTCAACACCGTCCCGTGCGAGACCACAATCAGTTGCTCTGCTGGCTGTTGCGCGAGCGCCGTCTGTAACGCCTGTTCAAAGCGTTGACGAGCCTGTAGCGCCGTCTCACGCCCAAAAACCAGCCGCTCCGGCTCCGCAAAGAAACGGGCAATCGTCTCCTGCCAGCGCTCCGCATCGAGGAAGGGCATCCCCTCGCGCTCGTGCTCATGCAGATTCTCAGCCGTGCGCCAGGGAAGCTGTAGCTCACTTGCCAGGATCCGGGCCGTCTCCTGCGCTTTGGGTTCCACGCTGGACACAATCGCGGTCGGTCGATAGGGTGCCAGCCGCCGCGCCAGGACGCGACAGCGCTCTGCCCCCTCTTCCGTCAGTTCCCACTGCTTCGCCGCTGTGGCGGGATCGACCCGCGAGAGCGAGTGCCGAACCAGGATCAGCAGCCGCTTGCCCGGGGCCTGTCCGCGCTGTGGCTTCGGCTCCTCGGGCGGTGTCGGGAAGCCCCCAAAGGCACGAATTCCCTGCATACAGCCGACATGCACCAGCCCATGACCGATACTCTCAATGAGGGCCTCATAGACGCTGATCGAGGGGTTCCACGGCAGGGTAATCGTGCGTTGCCAGTCCTCTGGTGTCAGCCCGGTCAGGCAGGCTTCTATCTGCTGGTGCATCGTCGCAAGCTGCGCGAACAGCTCATCTGCTGTCCGAGGCTGCGGCAAGCGCGGCGGCCATTCCTTTCCGGTCGCCACACAGGCCACCACCAGCACCGGTCGATAGGCATGGATCGCGACCTCTCGCAGCGGACGCAGATCAATGGCGGGCGCACTGTATGCTAGCTGCTCATCAGTGAGCCCGGTCACCACAGCCCGCACCTGCTGATACAGATAGGCGTTGAAGGGAGAAAGCATCACCATACTCCTTTTTTCGGGGTTGAGTAGCGGGATTCACAGTACTCATTTTTGGTACAGTATAAGGCGGGCAGGCAAGAAAAAAAGCTGCGGGGAAGCAATACCTCCGCAGCTTTGTCTGTTTGATGCTTAACGATTTCCGGCGATATCATAGAGCTGCACCAGCTCCTGAATCACTTCCTCTTCGCGCCCTCCCTTGATGCCCTCGGGCACACAGCTATGCAGGTGGCCCTCAAGAATCATATGCTCTATCTTCTCAATGGCTTTGCGCACCGCGTACGTCTGGCGTAAAATGTCTACACAATATTTATCATCCTCGACCATTTTACGGATTCCGGCTACATGTCCTTCGATGTAAGAGAGACGTTTTAAGACATCGCGTCGACGATCATCATGCATTGTTGCTATTCCTTTCCTTCTGACATGTCTTGCTGAAATAAGCCGGTACACACACTATACCACACCCGGGGGGGTTGGGCAAGGTGTCCAACTCTGACCTCATCCTTATACGCTTCGTCGTTTCTTGCACCTCACGGCAGCCTTTCCTGACAGGACCATCCCCACAGTGGAAAAGAGATGCTATGATATGAGTGTGGGCTTTGTAGCGCCTTCAGGGATGCTCGGAGGGGTGTCCCATAAAAGCGTGTAAAGCCGCCTATACAACCTGATTTCTCAATCGTCCTGTGATTCCGCATCAGCTAGAAAGAATCCTATGGCATCGACACCTGTACAGGTCGAAAACGATACACCAAAACCACCGAAGAAACCGGAGCGAGCTCGAAAACAACTGATCTTGCTCTTTCTGGCGGCGCTACTCGTTATTGCCGGTCTGACCGCCTGGCAGATGCTTGCCTCGTATAACGCCAGCACCGCACCAACCGTGCAGGGCCGACCGCTCTCAAATCCGAAAACGCACCTGCACTTTGTCGCACTGGGTGCCAGCTCGAATACCATGTATTTAGGCACCCACTACGGGCTCTTTACCAGCACGGATGGCGGCAAGACATGGCCCGAATCGAAAGGCGCACTCGATCATCTGATGATCACCGTCCTGGCAGTAAGCCCGAAAGACAGCAAGGCGATCGGCGTGGTCGCGACGCCAAGTACCAGCCAGAATTTTCCAATGGGCATGTATTTTACCGACAACGGCGGGCAAACCTGGGAATTGCGCAATCCTGCCAACCTGCCCGGTTCTGCCTACCCTTATACTATCACAGCCGGAACCGATACGCCCGGCCATTTCTATGCATTTTATCTCTATGCGGGCTGGTATGAAACCGGGGATTATGGCAAATCATGGAACAAGTTGCCCGCACAATCACTTCCAGAGATGCAGGCACCCAAATTGCTTCCCTTCCCCGATGATCCCCGTCATCTCCTGATCGGGGGTGAACAGGGGCTCTTCGAGAGCAAGGATAACGGCGCCACATGGCGGCAGCTCGATGGTATCAAGGGCAACGTGATGAGCCTGATAGGCTCGTTCGGCAAGCAAACGACCATCTACGCCGCGACCGATGAGGGCGTATATCACTGGGTACACACTGAGGCAACACCGCAGCCCACGCTTGCCAAATTGCCCGACGAGAAGACGATCACACGCCTTGCCACCGATCCCGCAGGCACCTTCCTGTATGGCATCGCAGGGCGTGAGGTCTGGGTTTCACACGATCAGGGGTCACACTGGACCAAGACCGCGCAGTTCGACCGCACCGATATCACCTCGCTGGTGGTAGATCCTGCCAACCCGCAACAGCTCTACGTCAGCCTGTTCCTGCCACCAAAGGTCATGCACAGTAGCGATGGGGGCAAAACATGGACGGCCTTAACAGAATAAGGACTTTTTGCAGCCAAAATAGGGAGATCTCCCAATAGACAAGCAGATACGTTGCACTCTAAGCTATTCCTTGATAGAATCCTATCAGGGAATAGCGCATTGTTCTCTGTTCTGATATGTACACTATCGATTCTCAGCTTAGCGGCTATTGAGGGCTATTATGCGCGTTCGACCTTTCTTCTGGCTTTTACTTTCCTGTACCTGTACCATCATACTGATCCTTGCGATCCTGTTGCCCACGCCTATGCCGGCCGAGCTGCGTTTCTCGATCGACCAGACAACGCTAGCAGCCGATACCATGACCGCGATCGATGTGCATATTCTCGACGCCGAGGGCCGACCGATCAAGCAGGCGGTGGTCACGCCTCAGGCCTATATGACGAATATGGTCATGGATGCCGGGCGCACCAGCGTGAAGGAGCTCGGCAACGGGCGCTATGTTGTGCGCATTCATTTGTATATGGCCGGTCCCTGGGCCATCAAGATCAAGGCGCAGGCAGATGGCTTTCTCACACTTGAAAAAACGGTCCATGTAGAGGTGCATGATGGGCAATCCACTTACCAGATTCAAAAAGGGTGTAGCAACTTCTTGTGAATAACATCACCCGCCTGTTCTCACGCTTCGTACAACGCTGGAAGCTTTCTCTCTTTGAGAAGGTTATCCTCGTCAATACCTTTGTCCTCCTGCTAGAAACAGTGGTCGCGCTCTGGATCACCAGCCACAACCTTGAGCGGAACCATTACCTGATTGATATGACCTTTATTGTCGTATCAACGCTGGCAACGCTTGTTATCACGATTGTGCTGCTCCGACTCAGCTTCCGCCCACTGTTTGGCCTGCTCACCACGATTCGTGAAGTGAGCCTGGGGAAAACGGATGCTCGCGCCTCCATCCGTTCCAGTGATACCGAGATCGATGAGCTGGCAGGAGCCTTTAACGGCATGCTCGACACGCTGGAAACGGTGCGCCGCGAGCGCTCATACCTGATTCTTCAGGCGCAGGAGGACGAACGCCGCCGCATCGCGCTGGAGCTCCATGACGAGGCAGGGCAGAATCTCACGGCGCTGCTGATCCATACTGAACTGTTGCAGCAACACCTTCAGGAGCCGCTCACGCCAGAGACACGCGCACAGCTTGCTGACGGGCTACAGCAGCTTACCCGGCTTGCTGAACACACCCTGGAAAATATTCGTGTCCTCTCGCAACAGTTGCGCCCGAGCGTCCTTGATGATCTTGGCCTTATTCCGGCGTTTCGCTGGCTTGTGGAAGACAGCCGCCGCTCGCTGCAACTGTCGGTCCAGCTCTCCATTCGCGGCTTCGATGATCGAGAGATCCGCCCGCTCCCACCGCTGTATGAAACGACGCTCTTCCGTATCGCACAGGAATGCCTGACCAATATCGCACGTCATGCAGGCACCACTGAAGCCAGCGTAGAGCTCTGGCGTACCGCTGAACAGGTCTGTGTTCGCGTGATCGACCGGGGATGCGGCTATGATCCCTCAACCCAACGCACCAGCTCCGGCATTGTGGGCATGCGTGAGCGCGCCACCCTGCTGAAAGGCACGCTCACGATCCGTTCTGCGCCCGGAGAGGGAACCGAGGTTCTCGCGGAACTGCCGCTCGCCCCGCTTCAGACGGCGACAAGCACATTGAAACAAGAGGAAGACTATGACAACCGAGGCGAAATCGATTCGCGTCTTACTGGCAGACGATCATGATATCTTGCGCCAGGGCCTGACGCTCCTGCTCAAGGCACAACCGGATATGACAGTTGTTGGCGAGGCTCGCAACGGCATCGAGGCGGTCGAGCAAGCGACACGCCTGCATCCAGATGTTGTTGTGCTGGACATCAGCATGAGTAAGATGGATGGAATGGAAGCCTGCCAGCGCATTCGGGCCCTGCTTCCCGCAACACAGGTGCTGATCCTTACCATGCACGAAAGCGAGGAATACTTTCTCCAGGCGCTTCGCATGGGCGCCGCGGGTTATATCGTGAAAAAGGCCGCGCCCGCCGACCTCTGCAATGCCGTGCGCACCATCGCCCACGGCGGCGCATTTCTGTATCCCGGGCTGGCTAAAGCGCTGATTCGCGAGTACCTCTCGCCGGAAACATCCCGAACGCTCCCCGAACCAAACGCGCAAGATCGCCCCAACCCGCTCAAACGGCTCACCGCCCGCGAGCTGGAAGTGCTGACGCTGGTCGCCGAGGGCCTGACCAATCAGCAGATCGCCGACCGGCTGGTAATCAGCATCAAGACGGTGCAGGCCCATCGTGCCAATATGATGGAGAAGCTCGGCCTTGCGGACATTACCCAGGTCGTGCGCTTTGCGATTCAGCACAAATTGATTTCGGCCGAGTGGTAACCAGCATAAAGCAATCAGTCGAGCAGGACAGGATAAAGATATATAAATAGATATATATCACTTTAAAGAAGTAAGCAGAAATGACAAATAGAAAACAATAGGTCATGTTTTATTGAAGTTGAGTTGCGCATGTGCTATGATCGAACTATATATTTTACCGCAACGGTAAAGGGGGATACATAGCCTCATGCAATTCATCAGGCAAAAACAACAGGTTACCACATGCCCACAGTGTGATAACGTCGTGCGGTTGGATGCGGAATTCTGCAATATCTGTGGAAAACGGCTCAAGGGATCGAACAGCAAAACGGCGCAGGCAACACCACAAACTCAGTTGCCTCAGACACAGATCCCCGCGTCAGTTATGCCACCCGCGCCGCTAACAGAGCCAATCGAAGAACAGGTTGAGGAGTACGTGGATGACGTGGACGAGGATCTCTTCACGCGAGAGGATGCAATCCCTCACCAGCACATCCCTGCTCCCCCGGCGGAAATCATCAATCAGTTACAGCATCTCATTGAGCAGTCGGGCCAGATGGAAAAATACTTCCCGGCAGACCTGCCCGACAAAGCGGAAAAGCTTTCGGCCTGGCGGAAGCAGCTTCAGCGCGCCCGCGCCTGCGCCGAGCTTTTTGAGCTCCCGCAAATGCTTCAGGTTGACCCCCAGCAGGCGTTCAAACTGCGCTACCACCTGTCGGAGGCCGCCCGCGCCCTCGATTTCACGCGCGAATATACCGTGAAGGTCATCGGCCATGCCGGCGCGGGCAAAAGTACCCTGCTGGCCGCGCTCATCGGACAGGATATCTTCCCTCGTCTGGCCGGCGGAGCCGTCACCGGAGTACGCACGCGCATTCGCCTCTGTGGCGAGCAGGAGCCCGAGGAAATGCGCGTCCACTTTATGACCCGGGCCACCTATGATGAGCTGGTCAAGCAAACACAGCAAGCGCTTCAGAACACCAGCAATCCACGAGCCAGAGAAGCGCTCTCGAACGAACTCGCGATCCTCGTCAAGGCAGGCGAAACCTACGGCGAGATCTACCTGCGCAGCGAACCACACATCGAGACGCTGCCCCGGAGCCGCTGGAAAGACGAGGGCAGCCGCTTCGTTGAAGAGCCAGCCCGCGACAGTCAGGAGCCACGCGTCATCCGGCTTGTAGACTATGTTGAGTATAAGGTCCATGCGGGCTCACGCTCGGCGCTGCCACCCGGCAGTATCCTTGTTGATCTCCCCGGCGGCTCCGCGGGCCAGCTCCGCCACGATGCCATTATGCGCGAAGAGCTCAACGACGTCGATGCGATTATTCTGGTCATCGGGAACAACCGCTTCGGCGACGACGACCGCACACAGCGCATCTTCGAGCTGGTTCGGCGCAAGATCGTGCAGGGGCGCTCGGCAGAGGTCGCGGCACGGATGGTCTTCCTTGCCGTCACCCACTGGGATGAGATCAACTCGTTCGCCAGCCTTGATAAGGCGCTCGGCAGCCTTCGCCCGCTCCTGCGTGACCTGCCCGCCGATTACGCCAGCTATCACCATCATGGTCCGAACAACGACTACTTCTTCTACCCGCTGCGAGGCCTTGATGCCCTGATGGCAACGCTCGGGCTGGAAAAGCAGAAGCTCGACCCCGACCGTGCACAGGAGGGACGTGAATATGTCGGGCGCGTGTTAAGCGTGTATCCCGAGTTACTCCAGCTTGACCCTTCGCTCCCCTCGACAGCCAACGCCCAGGACTTTCACCGTGTCAGCCAGAAGCAGCACGAGGCTATGCTGCGCTTTAGCGGCCTGCCCGCCCTGACACGCGACCTGCAATCCTTCCTGACCGACAATCGCTATGAGGTCCAGCTTCGACAGGCAGAAACGCAACTGGCGATGGCGCTGCAACATCTTGAGGATCTCTGCTGGGAACACCTGAATCAGAATGGCATCCACAGCCGCGACCTGCAAGAGTTGGAACAGGAAATGCATGCGCGCAAGCGGAAACGGGGCGCGACGCGCTTTGAGCTGCTCCAGAAGCGCACCAACGAGATGCACACCGCCTGGGCCGACGCCCTCAAGCAGTTCGACACGGTCATCAGCACCGATAACAACCCGTTCCATCGAGCACTTGCCACCGCCCATGAACGCGCGATGCGCCGCATTAAGATCCGAATCATGCAGGGCTATTTCGACGTCTTCATCAAGTCAAGCAGCCGCTCACAGGAGGCGTCACCGGCGATGGAGATCGGCACACGGTGGGTCGATATCGATGGGTGGGGCCTGATTCGCGCGCTCCGCCTCAGCTTCAGCGCCGCCCTTGAACGCGAGCTCAACGAGCCCGCTCGCACGCTGGCCGAAGCCTTCCTGATCCCGATCGCCCATAAGGAGGAGATTGATGGCACGCTCGATATTACCCGCGTGGCGCTTGGCGAGTTTGGCGGCGAGCTGGATGATATCCAGAAGTCCTACAACAAGCTGAAACGCGGCATCCGCGAGAAGGCCCGCGATGTCTGTCTGTATGTGACCATGAGCGAGCTGCTGAATGAGGAGAAGTATGCGCCCTCAAAGGATGATCCTGCTGTCAGCGCCCTCTATCACCTGATCTCGGCGCCGGGCAAACCGGAAGATATCGTGCAGCAGGCACGTCAACTGATGGGCCCCATTCTGGACGTTATCTGCGGCAATCTGGCACAAAGCACCGAAAAACGCATCGCGCATCTCTTCCGCTATGAGCTGGATAAGCTGGAAGAACGCACCATCTACGAGAGTGATCGGCTGGACGCCAACCCGAGCTGTGTTGCGGGTGCGTTCGCCGACCTGATTAACCGGCTCTATAGCCTGCTCACCGAGCGCGTGCTGACCTCCGATTCCCTGCGGCAACAACTGGATATGTTGCAGGATCAGCGCGAGGCTAGCGTTGACCGCTGGGTAGAACTGCTCCGCGAGACAGAGATGCTCCGAAGCTGCAAAGTGCTGACCCTGACGCAGCCAGGCGAGGCCTAGCGGCTGCTATCGAGAGAGAAACAGCAAACAGCCATTCATGTTCCACCTCCGCAGCGTCATCAGCCGGGAGAAGCGGACCGCCCGTCGGCTCGCTCCTCCCGGTCCGTCAGGCTTGTGAAAATGGTAAGATAGAGAGGAGAGAAAATAGAACCTCAACCATTGGGATGGGAGAGAAAGGAGCAAGCCCCGATGACAACACACGATTTCTCGCACACATTTACGGATATACATGAGTTGACCTATGACCATGTAGAGCAGAATGAACATATCTGGCAAGCCCGCGCGGGCGGCTTTGAAGGCTTTCTGGCAGCAGCCCCGCTTGGCACCGCTATCGTGCGGGTGCGGCTCATTCGCGGGACTACCTTTGATACCGCACGCTATCAGCTTGTAGACGGCGCTCCCGGGTCACTGCCCTATCATTCCTGGATTGTCGTTAAGGGCGACGAGCAATGGACACAACCGCCCGGCATGAGCCCGGAATCTCTTCAGCAGCAGCTCGCCACCTATCTGACCGGCTTCGCCGCGACCGCCGACAAGCTGCGCCTGAAACGGCCCCTTACGCCAGACGAGTGTATTTTTGGTCTGGGCGAACGTATCGGGCCAATGAATAACCGGGGACAGAGCTTCCCCGTCTGGAACATCGATCCCGCTGAACGCGCCGAAGCAACCGACCTGCCCAGTATGTATACCTCGATTCCCTTCTATATCGGCCTGCAACCAACCAGCGGACAGGCCTACGGCGTCCTGATCGACCATACAGGCTACCTGCACATGGATATGGGACGCACCGAGGAGAACGCCGCCGCAGTCACCATCGAGGGCGATCACCTGGTTGCCTACTTCTTCTCGGGCCCGACGCTCCAGCAGGTCATGCAGCAGTATACCGAGCTCACCGGGCGTATGCCCATGCCACCGCGTTGGGCGCTCGGGCACCATCAGTGCCGTTGGGGCTATCAGTCGGCGCAGGAGATCAGCGAGATCGCCCGCACGCTTCGCGAGCGCAATCATCCCGGTGACTCCCTCTGGCTCGATATCGACTATATGCGCGGCTATCGTTGCTTCACCTGGAATACCGACACCTTCCCCGAACCCGCTCAACTGGCCGAATCGCTGCATCAGCAGGGCTTTAAAATGGTCACAATTATCGATCCCGGCATCAAAATTGATGAGCAGTATCACGTCTATCAGCAACTACATACAAATCAGTATGCATGTCGCTACCCCGATGGGAAACCGTTTGAGGGCAATGTCTGGCCGGGACGCTGCGTCTTCCCCGACTACTCGCGGGCTGAGGTGCGCCGCTGGTGGGGAGATCTCTATAAAGAACTGCTAGATATCGGTGTGGATGGCATCTGGAACGACATGAATGAGCCAGCCCTGACGAATCAGCTTCTGGAGGGCGAGCAGCCCTTCCGCGAGGGTGAGAACACAATGGATGGCGCGGTCCTCCATCAGGCCGGAGGCGAGCAGCCAACCGGAGAAGATGGCCCACCCGTCACGCATCGCTTCTTCCACAACGCCTATGGCATGGAGATGGCTCGTGCCACCCGCGAAGGGCTCCAGCGGCTTCGCCCCGATGAGCGGCCCTTTGTGCTCTCACGTGCAGGCACGGCAGGCATTCAGCGCTACGCCGCCATCTGGACCGGCGATAATACCAGTAAATGGGAACATCTCTCGCTTGCTATCCGCATGTGCCTGAATATGAGTATGAGCGGCGTTCCCTTCGTTGGCTCCGACATCGGCGGGTTCTGGAAATCCAGCACGGGCGAACTGCTCACACGCTTTGCACAGCTTGGCGCGTTCCTCCCCTTCAGCCGCAATCACAACGCCCGCGACACCCACGCTCAGGAACCCTGGGCCTTCGGCGAGCCATACGAGAGCGCCTACCGCAAGGCCATCGAGACCCGCTATCGGCTCTTCCCGTACCTGTACACCCTCTTCCATCAGGCCGCAACCACGGGCAGCCCGATCCTGCGCCCGCTCTTCTACCACTATCCGAAGGACGAGCACACCTATGAGGATCAGGACGCTTTTCTCATCGGGGACACGCTGCTCTCGGCCCCCGTCACCACCGAAGGAGCAACCGAGCGCGAAGTCTACCTGCCTGAAGGGCGCTGGTTCGACTACTGGGACGGCACGGAGTATCCCGGGCGCGGCGTCAGCACGATTCCGGCTCCGCTGGACCGCTGGCCGCTCCTCGTGCGCTCGAACAGCATTCTTCCGAGTATGCCGCTGGTCCAGAACCTTGAGCAGCTTCCGAGCGAGACGCTGACCTTCACCTGCTATATGGCGGTTGATGGACTGGCAACCTATACACTCTATGAGGACGACGGTAGGTCGCTTGCCTATCAAAAGGGAGAGTACGCCCTGACCTCGGTCAGTTGTCGGGTGGATCGTGAGAGCATCACCATTCGTATCGATGAGCACCACGAGCGCTACAACCCGCACCATCGCGAATATGAAATCGTTGTGCTGATCGGCAACCAAACCTATCGCGAACGAGTCCGCGCCGGCCAGGGCAGCAGCACGCTTCGGATCGTGCTCTAAGCCTCAGATGGCAAGGGTCTGCAAACGCTCTGCGGGCCCTTCCATCCGCCTCACCCGCTCGCGGAGAGCGCTCATCTTCAGCAGGTACTCCCTGGTTGCCAACGCCCGTATCATCATGCTATAGTAGCTCACCGTGATGATACAAAAATTCTATGTGAAGAAAGCTGACGAGCGCTCACCCGAGCTAGATTCAAACAGTGAGGAAGAGATTCAGGAATGGCACCTCAGCGTAGCAAAAACAAGCAAACTCCATCTCTTTTTACTCCTAACCCTCAACAGGCCGCGGCAATTGCCCACACCGAAGGACCAGCCGCCTTTATCGCCGCTGCTGGCACCGGGAAAACGGCGATTCTGGTACAACGTCTGGTCCGCCTGATTGCGGAGGTCGGCGTTGCCCCGGAAGCGCTTCTCTGTGTCACATTTACGCGCGCAGCCGCCGACGAAATGGAGAAACGCGCCACGAAGGCCCTGCGCGAACGCGGCATCCCGGCAAAGGATCTCAAGGGACTGCGCGTTGTCACGTTCCACGGTCTGGGACACCAGATGCTCCGTGAAAAGCTTCAAATGAAGCCGCTGGAGCTCAATCGCCGCCTGCTCAGTGGAGACCCGCGCCAGTGGCTCGCCGAAGATATCGTGCGCCCGTGGAGAAGCAACCGCACACGCGGCATGAACTGGGAAGTCAACATTGCCGATGTGCTCGGAGCCGTCGACCGTGCGAAGGAGGAACTCATCAAGCCCGAGCAGTCGCTTGATTTCTTCCGGCGCTACCTGGGCATCGAATATGAGCTGGCTGCCCGTTATCAGGAATTCTTTGTCCGCTACGAAGAGACCAAGCAGAAAGAAAAGCTCTACGATCTCTCCGACCTGATCTACATTCCGCTGCTGTTGCTGGAAAGCAGCCCGAAATTCCGCAAAACCTGGCAGAATCGGTACCAGTATCTTCAGGTTGATGAGACGCAGGATACCAACCCTTCGCAATATAAGCTGATCCAGTATCTCGCCTCGCCGAAGCACAATGTAGTGGTAGTCGGCGACCCGGATCAGGCAATTTACGAGTTCCGTGGAGCCAGCCCCGAGGCCTCGATCCTCTCATTCAAGACCATGTATCCGAAAGGGAAGATCTATCGCATCGAGCAGAATTATCGCTCGACACCTCAGATCCTTGAGGCCGCGAACCGCCTGATTGCCCATAACGAGGTGACACCCGGCTTCGAGAAGGTCTTGCGCCCGACAAAGGCCGACGGCGCTCCGGTAATGGTCACAGCCTATGAAGATCAGGAGAGCGAAGCCGAGGGGGTCGCCATGCGCATCGAGAAGCTGGTGCGCACCTGGAAAGAGCAGCTCGAAAGCCTCTCCTATCGCGATATCTTTGTGCTTGCTCGCACCAACCATCACCTCGCGAACCTGGAAATCGCGCTCGCCCGGCATCGCATCCCATACCGAACGCTTGGCGGCTCGTCTTTCTTCAAACGCAAGACGACGCGCGACATTCTGGCCTATCTCACGCTCATTGATGGGGTGCGCGTGTATCAGGAGTTCCTCAACTCGCGCAACGGGCCCAACCCGCTCAAGCGCGACGATGTCTTCACGCCCGTGCATTGTGGCGAGCAAAACGCAGCCTTTCGCGTCGTCGCCAATATTCCTTCAAATCAGTATTTCGCGCGAACCGGCAAGACTTCGCACCGCTTCACGCCGACCTTCTTCGGGTCACTCACCGCATTCGCGGGCGGACAACCCCTGCTGCAATTCTGTGAGGAACAGGCCTATACCATCGCCTCAGAACATCAACTGGGGGTCAAGGACTTTGTCGGTCTGATCCGCAGCGTGTGGAGCAAGTGCGGCAACAAGCCAGCCGAGGCCATTCGCCTGATCCGCGAATATGCCTACGATACCCATTTGCGCCACTATGACAGCAAGCACAAAGAGAATCAGGACGAGGACGCCGAAACGCCCACACCACGCGAAGAAACCCGGCTGGAAGGTCGCTATGACGAGCTTGAGGAGCTGACCGAGATCGCGCAACGACATCAAAGCATCCGCCATTTTCTCCATGCGATGGCGCAGCTCAAGGAGCAGGCGGAGAATACCAGCAAGAATAAACGCGACTGTGTGAGCCTGATGACGGTGCACAAATCAAAGGGACTCGAAGCGCCCGCCGTCTTCGTCATGGGACTGACCGAGGGGATCTTTCCACATCGTCGCTCATACACGGTGGTCGAAGAGGGGCCGATCTCACCTCCGGGGATCGCCGAGGAGCGCCGCCTTGCCTATGTTGCCCTGACCCGAGCGCAACAGTTGTTGTTCCTGTCAACGATCACGCGCTATCGCGGCACTGATGCCGTTCCCTCGCGCTTCATCGCCGAGGCCGGGTTAACGCCACGAGACGAGGATGGCGTCCTGAATCCGTTCATCATGCGGCGTGATGGCTCCCCACGGAAAGCACCACCCCCAGAGGTCGAAACGCCGACGCTCTTCTAGAACGAGAGCACTGGCTGCTCAGGCGTCACGCGCGAGCTCATCGGGTGTTCGCCCCGGGAGCGTCTGCCGCCGCAGGAGTGACATTCTCAGCATCGCACAGAAGGCTTCGGCGGCACGCGACAACTGGCGGTCAGCGCGCTGAATCAGGCTGAGCGGCGGGCGCAGGTTCAATCCGAGAACCGGCACCTGAACCAGCTCGCCGCGCCTGAGCTCCCGCTGCACCGAAAGTGATGAGACAATCGCCGCACCGACGCCATTAATCACCATCTGCTTGACGGCTTCGTTATCGGTCAGGGTGAAGAGCGAGTGCAGCTCAACCCCGTGTTTCCGCAACTCCCGTTCAATAATATCACGCACGACACTCCCCTGCTCGCGCATAATCAGCTCCACTTCTCCCAGTGCACTGATTGGAACCTCCCCCTGCTTGCTCCACGGATGAGAGGGCGCGACGATCAGAATCATTTCATCATAGGTTGAGGCGGTCACTTCAATACCCGGCGGGAGCTGTCCCGGCTCGCCCTCAACCAGCCCGAAATCAAGCTTCCAGTTCAAAACGTTCTGCATGATTTCATAGGAGGTAAGAATTGAAATATGCAATATCACCTGTGGATAACGCGCACGAAACCGCGAGACCACCGGCGGCAGCAGATACGCGCCCGAATAGCGATTCGCCGCCATCGTGACTTCTCCGCCCTCAACATCTCGCAACGCCTCTATTGCGTCTTCCATCTCTCGTTCAAGCTCAAACAACTGACGCGCATAGCTCCGCAATACCCGACCGGCATGGGTCAGCGCGATACGTCTCCCCTGCCGCTCGATCAGTGCAAGCCCGAGTTCCTGTTCGAGGCTTTGCACGCTCTTGGTAACAGCCGGTTGACTCAGATGCAGCTCCTCGGCGGCACGCGTTACATGTTCAAATTCAGCAACTTTTAAGAAAACACGCAAATTTTGTAGATTCATATGGCCTGACCGATCAGAATAATGAATGTCTGACGCCTCGCTCCCACAGCAACCCGCTCCTCATGCAGTGTACCACGTTCCAGCGAGAAAAAGAACGCCTGCTTTCTTGCTCGGTTTCACGTAGTGCTTTTTTCTCATTCCATATCGTTTTATTCCGACTTTCCTGCTTCTGCCGCTGCCACTCTATTGACGAAACCAGAGGGAAAGCATAATGTAAGGCAGAGAAACCCTTTGGCCCTTACACACTTTTGTAGAAAGGATACAAGAAAGGACGTAGCAATTTATTATGAGTGCACTATCTATAGCTACACCCTGGCTGATATGCCCGCAAACAGCGCAGCAAGCCAGGCTTCGTCTCCTCTGCCTGCCATACGCAGGGGGTGGCGCGTCGGCCTATCGTTCCTGGCAACAGCAGCTTCCAGACACGATTGAGCTTTGCGCGGTGCAGTTACCGGGACACGAAACGCGCCTCAAGGAGCAGGCGTACACCCATCTCCCCTCATTAGTCGAAGCAATGGCCGAAGCACTCCTGCCCGTACTCGATCGCCCTTTCGCCATTTTCGGGCACAGCATGGGGGCACTGCTCAGCTTTGAGTTGACCCGTTACCTGCGCAAGCATGCACAGCGCAGCCCCGAGCATCTTTTTCTTTCAGGCTGCCGGGCCGCTCATCTGCCACGCACCGAGCCCGATGTCCATACCCTATCCGATGAGGGCCTGATTGATTATCTGCGCCGCTTTAATGGGACCCCTGAAGAGATTCTACAGAACGAAGAAATGATGCAGCTTCTGCTTCCCATCTTCCGCGCTGATTTCACGCTCTACGAGACCTACCAGTATCAGCATGAAGAGCCGCTTTCTTGCCCGATAACCGTCTTCGGAGGCCATCAGGACAGCAGTGTCAGCTACCAGCAGCTTCAGGCGTGGCGCGATCATACCCGAGGAGCCTTTGCCGCCCATATGCTGCCAGGGAACCATTTCTTCCTTCAGCCATCTCGTGATCAACTTCTGGCGCTTATCAAGCAAGCACTCAACCAAAATCAGTAAGGCATCTCTCACTATTTCTATGGATAAGCATGGGATGGGCTGCCAGCGCTTCCCTTACCCTATTTATGTATCACAACGGTCTTCCGGGTGTGACCTATCCCGGAAGACCTCCCTATTTGTGCATAGGCGCCCCTATACGTTCTTCTCCTTATAGAAGCCCCGGTGATATGATACAGATACGCGCCGGAACAGTGAGAGGAGAAAGCATGAAGCCCTGTCCATTGTGTGGATATGTGAATACAGCAAGGAGTTCCTTTTGTGAGGGATGCGGATGCTCTCTAGAAGCCGAACGCCACGGCTCTCCCGAGAGACAACAGCAGGAAATGATGATGCAGGACCCGTACGAGATGCCCCAGGCCGATGAACTGTATATGCCACCACCGCTCACAACGCCTCATGCCTCCGCCTTCGATATGACGATTACCCCGCCACGCAATTCGTTTGCCGAGCTGCTTATCAACGCGGTGGTCGCGCTCTGGGGGACGCTGTGTAGCGCGTTCGGCCTCAGCGGGCTGGTAATGAGCTTCACCGAAAATAGTCTGGCAATTGTCGGGGCGGCGGCGCTCGGACTCATTGTCAGTGTGGCGGCCTGTATCCTGCTTCTGATCCGGCAATATCATCGACATGCCCGTATTTCCATGAGCAAAAGGCTTGGCGCGGTGCTCACTGTGGCGCTCCTCGGCTTTGTTGCCCTGCTGCTTGGCGTCGGCTGGCTTCCCGAAGCGGTGGGCGGAGGCGACCAATTTACCTATCGCATACTCGGGATTGTTTTTCTGCTCTACGGCATCCTGAACGAAATCATTGCTACATATTAATATCCTCCCTGGTTCTGAGTAGAGAGAAGAAATGCAGGAGTCGTCAATGTACGTGGCGGCTCCTCTTTTGACGTATTTTCAGGAAGATCGAGCCATATCACTATACAAAGGCACTGCTGAAAGAGTATACTAAGGACGGAAACCCTGCAAATTTGATCAAATAGAGTTTTCTCCATGTTATCAGATAAAACACACTGCTAAAAGGTCATCTATGAAACATATGTGTGCCTCCTGTGGCTATCCAAACATAGACACGTACAAACACTGTGAACGCTGTGGGAGCGAGCTCATCAAGCCTCAGACACATGGCTACGCCGAAAAGGTCGAGCCTCTATCCCGAGGACAACTGCAAGTGCAGGCAAAACCGGTACAGCTTACGTCTCCCGAGCGAGCCGAACGTACCGTGCTCGGAACAATTGTCACCATGCTGCTCTATACGTGGGGAACCATGATTCAGTTCGGCGCCACCCTCTTCCTGACATCACCAGACTTTGATGCAAACGTACGCGCGGGAGCAGCGGTTGCGGGCCTGCTTGTCCTGATTATCGGCGTTGTTCGCCTGCTTCTACTGCTGATTTACCATAAACGCCCATATCTGCTGACGGTTCGCCGCGTGGTACTGTCGCTGTTTGCCCTGTTCCCGCTGATCCTGATTGTGATATGGCTCGCAACAACACAGGTTGGGGGAACACAATTGGCCCTTACGGTACCGTTTCTCTTTCTCTATGGCACACTGGTCACTATTCTGGCAACTATTTAAGAAGGATTGCTTCTCCTATGAAAGAAAAAACATGTCAGGACTGCCAGCGCGTCAGTCCACCCGATTTCCACTATTGCGGTTTCTGTGGCAAGCCCTTTGAGCAACCGCCGGCCTATGAGTACGCTCAACAAGCCCTCGCACCGGCACAACAACAGCAGCAGATCCTGATCCAGTCATCCGGGAAGATACGCGCACCGCTCAGCACCGCCCTTTCACTCCTGTTCTACATATTTGGTTTTTCTATCTTCATGACGGGACTCACGCACCTCAGCGAGAAAGTAATATATATCTCTCCTTTCGCCCTTATTCTATTTTTGATACCATTACTTTTTCTATTTCCTAAAAATACCAGAATTCCATCACCGGAACGGAGATTCAGGAAGCCGCTCCTGCTCTGGTGGCAGCGCCTGCTGCTGATCGTCTGCTGTACCATACTCGCGGCGCTCTACCTGCTATTTCTCAGAAGCCCTCTCAATATCTACCCATTACTTCTCATTGTCTACGGAATTCTCTGTATGTTCATTGCCTGTCTATAATGAGGATATTGAGGAGCGGCGCCCACGAAAGCCAGAGCGCCGCTCGTATGCGCTATTGGATGGAGATGGTCAGCGGCTCGCCAGCCTGCGCCTCAAACTGGACCTCACGTGCCCGGGTCGCGCTCTGAATATCGGTCAGCGTGGCCTGTAACGCGGGCTGGAGCGCTGGCCGAACGCGTATCCTCAGGCAGGCGAGCTCTGCGGCGAGCGAGAGACCATGAGCCGCCTTATAGCGTCGAACCTGCTGAAGCAGCTCCAGCAGTGCCGAGCCGACCGCTTCCGCCTCGGGATCATGCCATTCCAACCATTCCAGCGGCCACGACGCTCGATGCAGCGAGACATCACCCGAGCGCTCCCGGAAAAGCCCCTGATAGATCTGCTCGGTGACGAAGGGCAGGTAGGGCGCGAACAGCTTAAGAACAGCCAGCAACGCCTGATAGAGCGTCCAGCGCGCCGCCAGACGTTCCGCGCCATCCGCCTGATAGAGCCGTCCCTTGATCAGCTCCAGGTAGTTATCACAGAGATCATTCCAGAAGAAGCGCTCTATCTCTGCCCGCGCCGTCGCATACTCATTTTTGCGAAGTTCGGCAGTCGCGACCTCAACCGTCTGGGCCAGCCGCGAGAGCAGCCAGCGATCAACCGGGAGCAACAGCGCCGGACGGTGCGCGATCTCATCCCGGGTCAGGTCGCTGATATGCCGCTGGGCAAAGCGAGCCGCGTTCCAGAGCTTGGTGACGAGACGGCGCCCGGTCGCGACGCTCGCCTGATTGTAGAAGGTATCCAGCCCGGTGCGAATGCCGGTCGCCCAGTAGCGCAATGCATCCGCCGACTCCTGCTCGATCAGATGCCCGGGCTCGTAGCGGCTATTCCCCTTCGACTTCGAGAATTTGACGCTCTTCTCAGCAAGCGCAAAGCCTGAGATCATGATTTCCTTCCAGGGCGCCCGACCGGTGTGATAGAGCGCCTTGACCAGCGTATAAAACGCCCAGGTCCGAATGATATCGTGCGCTTGCGGGCGCAAACTCGCCGGATAGTGACGGGCGAACCAATCAGGATCATCCAGCAGACGTCCGATCAAAAGCGGCGAGCAGGACGAGGTCGCCCAGGTATCCATGACATCACGCTCGGGCTCGAAATCCAGAGCGCCACAGTCACACGGCTCATCAGGGAGCACCTGGCGCGGATCGAGCGGCAACTGCTCCGGGCGGGCCAGCTTCAGCGTGCCACAGGCGCGGCAGGTCCACGCCGGGAACGGAATACCCCAGTAGCGCTGACGCGAGATGCACCAATCCCATTGCAGATTCTCAACCCAGTGCTCATAGCGCGTCTGCATGTGAGCGGGCTGCCAGCGAAGCGAGCGTCCAAGCTCAAGCAGCCGCTCCTTCTGGTCCAGAACGCGAACGAACCACTGACGCGTGTGGAGATACTCGACCGGAGTTCCACACCGCTCATGCGTGCCTAGCGTGTGCTCAATCTGCTCCTGATGCAGAATCAAGCCCTCGGCGGCCAGCCATGCCAGAATGCGTTCACGTGCCTGCTTGATCGAGATTCCGGCAAGCGGCCCGGCAAGCTCAGTCATACGGCCATCGCGCCCGATCGCCTGACGAAGCGGCAGGTTATGGGTACGCCACCAGAAAATGTCAGTCGAGTCGCCAAAGGTGCAGCACATAACCGCACCGGTTCCCTTCTGCGGGTCAACGCGCTCATCGGCAAGCAGGGGAACCGTGATCTGCTCCTGTGGCGAAAAACCGGCGCTCGCAATCGAGGCAGTCCGCCCGACAAGATGAGCATAACGGCTGTCCTGTGGATGAATAAAGATGGCGACACAGGCCGGAAGCAGCTCGGGGCGCGTCGTCGCGATGGGGAGCGTCGCGCCATCAGCGAGCGAAAACGCAATCGTCGTAAAGCGCGTGGTATCTGTCAGGTCGTCGACCTCAGCCTGAGCGATTGCGGTGCGACACTCAGGACACCAGAGGACGGGAGCCTGCTGCGTGTAGATGCGGCCCTGCCTGTAGAGCTCAAGGAACGACCATTGCGAGATGCGCTGCGCCTCCGGTGAACTGCTGCTATAGCGATAGCGCCAATCAACACTCAGACCAAGCCGCTGCCAGAGCGCCGCGAAGCGATCCTCCGCCTGTTCCGTGATCTCACGACAGGCACGCAGAAACTCAACCGGTTCCATCTCGGTCGCCTTGCGCTTGAGCGTCTTTTCAACGAAGCGCTCGGTAGGCAGGCCGTTATCATCAAAGCCCATCGGGTACAGAACCCGTTCGCCGAGCATGCGATGAAAACGAGCAATAACATCTGTCTGCGTGTATGAGAAGCAATGTCCCAGATGCAGCTCACCCGAAACGGTGGGAGGAGGTGTATCAATCGTGTAGGTCGGGCCCGATCCCTGTGGATCATAGGCATAGATGCCCTGTTCGGCCCAGAAGTGGATCAGATGTGGTTCCGCTGTAAGAAAATGATAGCGGTCGGGCAACATAGATGGTACTCCTTCGTTGTGATCTATCCGCGCCGCCGTCACATAAGGACGAGGGCAGCGCGACTCGTGGTACCACCTTAGTTCAATAGCGGGCCCGCCCAACCCTGGGCCAGCTATCCTCATTTCAGCGTTAACGGGCTGACCCCGGAAACCCCTGACATGCCATGCCGGCATCTCGAAGCTTCGACTCACAGGCCACGTTCACGGCTCGCAACTGAAAGGAGCTTCCACCCGGTGACTCCTCTTCTCTGGCAGTCCGATAACCCTACTCCGCCTGCTCTTCGTCTTCTTCCTTATTAAACAGTAGCAATAGTATACCATCGCCCCGGCCCCAAAAACAAGCCTGCATCTTTCTTTCGCTGAAGCGTCCCGTTCCGTCTGAAACTCTTTCTTGCTTCCAAACGTGAACAGCACAGAAACAGAAGCGTAAGGAATGGAACATTGTTCAGAAGGAAGGGGTATTGCATTATGAGTCAGTGGAAGCAAGAACAGTTCAAGAAGGGTATGGAAGTCTATTCCTCCGCGGACGAAGATCTCGGCCATATAGAGAACATTTTCGATGACTGCATTCAGGTGCAGAAGGGCATCATCTTCCACAAAGATCGATATATCCCATATGATGCAATCGCCTCGGTCGACGCGGACGCGAACCGTGTCTATCTGCTGGTGAGCAAGGCCGAAGCGAAAGAGATGCAGTGGGATCTTCGCCCGAGCGAGAAACTGGCGGATCCAGTTGGCTATACATATGATCAGGGGCACCTGCCCGATAGCCCACCGCCAATGGCATAAGATGACCCGGCGCTCTCCTGAGGGGGAGCGCCTTTTTTTGCCAGCGGAAAGCCCCCTATACACCATACCTGATACGCCACTTAACGCGCCTCGAACCCGCACCTTTTTTGAAAATAGCGACAAAAAATGAATACGATATACGGTTAGAACCTTATCTTATTTAGGGTAATTACCCGATGTATTTCTGTATTTTGTCTTATACAATACAGACAAACAAGATCTAATTTTGTGACACAGATCCGGACACATACCTACTCAGCACTATCAAGCCATCATGCTTGTGCGTACTGACCACGAGGCCATGGGGGCCGACGCTGATTCTGTCGGTTATTGTCCTGAAGGGAGCGTGGAAGCATGGCTATCATTGACCCTGTTCGCGACGAACGTCGGGCATTGCTTGATTGGAATACAGCAACGCCAGACGAAATAGACACCGACGAACATACCGTTTTCAAAGAGGAAATCGGACACACTCCTGTACCCAAGCGTAGGGGATACCGGAAAACTGACTCCCTCTCTGAGCTCAATGACCTTGAGGTAGGGGCTGATCTCTTCTACTCAGAAGATGAGCTTGAAACGGACGAAGAGGAGTTCGCGACAAACCCTACCCGTTCTCGTAGTGATGGCATTACTCGCACAAAGCACTCTTCCGGCTCGGAAGACGCGTTTCAGAGCTATCTCCGCGATATTCGCGGCCTCGGCCTGCTCTCACATGCCGAGGAAATTGACCTCGCACAACGCGCCGCCGCCGGAGACGAAAGAGCGAAACGAAAACTGATTGAGTCGAATTTACGTCTGGTCATCTCTATTGCCCGTCGTTACACCAGCACCGGGGTCCCACTTGTCGATCTGATTCAAGAAGGGAATCTGGGACTGATCCGCGCCGCCGAAAAGTTCGACTATCAGCGCGGCTGCCACTTTGGCACCTATGCCACGTGGTGGATTCGACAGGCAGTCAGCCGAGCAGCGGGCGAACAGTCACGCATGATCCATTTACCGGAACATGTTGCTACCCGCCTGCGCAAAGTACGCCGCGTGGCCGCTCAGCTCTCGCAGGAAAACGGCCTCGATCCATTGCCTGAGCAAATTGCTGCCGCCTGCAACTTTGCCGTTGATGAGGTGAAAGACCTGCTGGGCGTCATCGAACAGCCGGTCTCGCTTGATGCGCCGGTTGATGACGACACTCGTTATGCTCTTTCTGATACGCTGGAGGACAGTACAACTCCCTCTCCGTCGGAGACCGCGTCACAGCATCTTCTCGGCGAGGAGCTCCACCGCGCATTGTCTGTGCTGACACCACGGGAGCGCTCGGTCATCATGCTGCGCTACGGTATCGGAGATGGGCGCAGCCGCACACTCCTGGAAGTCGGGAAAGAGCTAGGCATCTCCCGGGAACGCGTCCGACAACTCGAAGTAGTCGCGCTCACCAAGCTGCGCGGCGTTACCAGCAAATACGCGCTTCATGAGTGCGTTTAAGATACATTTACACGTATAAATTATCATTGTTTATTGTATCTGCAGCTCCCGCTACAGGAGTTGTCTGAACACGGTATTATCTCTATCCAGGGCACCCGAGTGGTGCCCTTTTTTTCTGCTTGAGCACGAGCTTGACCTGTGTTATAATGCGCTCGACATTCTACCGGTCCTATCGGCGCACACCGCAACTGGCTTGCTCTATTTCTATTCAGATGAGGTCTATACTGAAGTCATGGGAGAGCTTGTATCATCTCGTTCAAGTGCGACAGAGACAGAAGCAGCCCGCTACTCCTCTACTTCGCACCTCCTCGCGCTTTCCCTCTCCCTTTTTTTGACCGCAGTGGCGCTCGTTCCCCGTGTCCTGCTGGCAACCCGGCTCGATATGGTGACAGATGAGATCGTCTATTTTCGGGCCGGTCGTCTCTATTTCCCGCTCGTCACCCACCTGCAATTCTGGTCAACCGCGTGGAGCTACAACTATGAGCACCCACCCCTGGTCAAGCTGCTGATCGGGGCAGCGCTGGCCCTCAACAACACCATCGGACACCCGCTGCCCGACCTGCTGGCGGCGCGGCTCCCGGGGCTACTCAGCGGTACCCTGCTGCTCCCGGCGATCTATCTCCTCGGGCGGCGTCCGTTCGGAGCTCAGGCGGCATTTCTCGCTGCACTCAGCCTGGCGCTCAGTCCGTGGCTCAGCTATTTTAGCGCTCTGGCATATCTGGATATGCCCATGACCACGCTCATCACGGTGGCCTTCCTGCTGATCTGGCATGCACGTGCCCGTCCGGGACTCTATCCGGTCGCAGCCGCCCTTGCCGCGCTTGCTTTCGCCAGCAAATATACCGCGATCCTGGCAGTACCGCCCATGATCCTCTATACCCTCTATCACTTCTGCGTGCTTGAGCGGCGACGACCTCCGCTGAAATATGGCTTGCTTGCGGTTGGCATTGGCGTGCTGGTCTTTCTGCTGGCTGATCCCGCAATCTGGACGAACCCGCCGAAGCGGCTCTATCACAGCTTTCTCTTCGAGCTTCAGCACGCCATCAACGGGCATGATTTCTTTCTGGCAGGACACTATATGACGCATGTCCCACGCTGGACCGTGCTGTACATCCTGCTGGTCAAACTCAGCGTGTTCCTGACCATTCCAGCGGGGCTTTTCCTGCTCTACGGGCTATTTCAGCTTGTTCGCTTCCACCTGCGCCCCACGATGGAGCTGGAGCGAGCCAGCGCACTTGCTTTCGGCGTCTGCTGGCTTGGCGGCCTGTTGCTGACCTTCTGCCTGCTCAACATCGTGGTCGGGACGCACTATCACCTGCCGCTGGCTCCCGCTGTGGCGCTAACTGGCTGTGCCGCTCTCGTTGCCGTACTCAAGGCGGGGCTGGCCCGTATACCGCGCCCTCATCCGGCTTATGTGCTTGTGCCTGCGCTGCTGGCAACCTGTACCTCACACCTGCTTGGTCTGCTTACCGTACCCGCGGCTGAGGGCTACACCAGCGAGCCATTTCAGGGGGAGAACACGACACTTCAGGTCGCCTATCCGGGCTATCGAGACGCCGTGCTCTGGCTGGCGCAGCACACCGACAAACCGGCCCGCGTCGGCCTGGTCGCCCGAGACCAGACGCTTGATAAAAAGATCGATGACCTGAGCTGGTTTGCTTTCAACCGGGATCTCCCCGCCCGCTTTCAACTGGAAGAGGTCACGCCGGACCAGCCTGCGGAGGTCTATCAGCGCTATGATTACCTGATCTGGCCGGCCCACCTGCAACAGCGCAACGCCCCGCTTCCCGCGCCCTGGGCTCACCATATCATCTATGTGTTCACAGGTGGGCAGACGACCTATTGTGTGATCGCAGCACGCCCCTGAAGTCGCGCCCGCTTGACAGTGGCGAGCTTCGTTCATATACTACATGACGACCCTCCGCAGAGGTATATCAACAGGTTTTGCTCCCGCAACAAACGCGTAAGGAAGGTCGTCATCTATTTCATGCGTATTCAAAGGCTGTATCATAAGTATATTGCGCTTAAAAGAACCCCGATCCGTGACACTATCTGGTTATTTATTGTCACGCGCCTTGTCCTCTTTGCTGTGACCTATTTTGCCTATCTGCTGCTGACGACCCCAACCTATCTGGCGAAAATTGTGACGGTCCCTTCTCTGCTTTCCGCCTGGAACCTGGGAGAGTCGACAGACTATATTCGTATTGCCCGGTATGGCTATCAATCGCTGAGTGATTTTGCCTATTTTCCGCTCTATCCGCTGCTCGTGGGAGCAGTGGGCAACCTGACTGGCAACTATTTCCTTGTCGGCATGATCCTGAGCAATCTGGCTTTTCTGGCAGCACTGATTTTCCTCTATCATATTATTGCTTTCTCTATCGAAGAAAAAGTCGCCCATTACACGATTCTCTATTATTGTATCTTTCCGACCTCCTTTTATTTTTTTACGGCCTATAACACGTCTTTCCTGTTGCTCTTTTCGGTCGGGACATTCTGGGCGCTGCAACGGCGCTACTGGTGGCGTGCCGGGCTGTTTGGCATGCTGGCTTCCCTGACCTCACCGTTTGGCCTGTTGTTGCTGCTTCCCTATCTGGCGACGCTGATCGCCGAACGGAGAGCCCTGTTCTCGAGCGTGTTTGCCTTCCTGAATGGCATAACACCTCTTTTGCTGTTTCCCTTTTGTATTCTCTTTATTAACTATTGTGCCTGGTTGGCGACCGGTGACCGTCTCGCCCTGCTGACAGTCGAGTTGCAGTCGGGACGCGAGTTCACCTATCCCTGGGAAGGGATCATACAGACATTCAGCATGCTCTTCGGGCCGCATGCGCTCCCTGCCGGCTCGTCGCTTCAGGTACACCTGATTATCGATCTCTGTATCACCCTGTTCTTTCTGGTCCTGTGGGTTGTGGGGCTGTTTCGGCTTCCATTTCGGTACTCGCTCTGGTCATTCGGTGTCCTCTTTGTGCTGCTCTCATTTCCGGCACAGGAGAGCCCCGACGTCTTGCAGCCCAATCAGCACATGCTGCTTCTGCTTTTTCCTATGCTGCTCACGCTCGCATTTCAGGGGAAAAAGCATCCTGGATTCCATCAATCGCTCTTCCTGATTTTTCCTGTTTTTCTGGCACTTTTCAGCATTACCTTTATTCTTCAACCTTGAGCGCACCCTAAAATGGGGGGAAGCAGCGGTTTTTGTTTCCAGACACGCATCTTTTTCGTTAGAAGAAGAGGAAATTGCGCGACCTGGCCGTTTTGTTGACGGGCGGGTCGTGTTTGTGGTGGTTTTTGATGAAATTTTCTGCCATACTCAGGACACTCTGGCTTTTTGTCCTGACACGGGTTTTGCTCGTCATCGTAACATACGTTGGCTATATTCTGCTCAACACGCCCAGAGACTCCACGCAAGCAGTCAAGCTTGAAGATATGCTGATGGTCTGGGCGCGTTGGGATGCGCTCAATTTTCTGCGGATCGCGCAACACGGCTATCAGGTCCCGACAGACTTCGCGTTCTTTCCCTTCTTTCCGCTGCTGATTGCCTCGATCAGTCAGTATCTTGGCCCGTGGAGCTACTGGCTGGTTGGTTTTATGCTCAGCAATCTGGCGCTGTTCGGGACGCTGCTGCTGCTCTACCAGCTTGCTGCGGACATTGGCGGCGAAAAAGTAGCATGTAAGGCACAACTGCTCTTCTGTATCTTTCCGACCTCGTTCTATTTCTTCACAGCGTACAACGAGACACTGTTTCTGTTTTTTGCTCTGGGAACGTTGCTGGCGCTCCGGCGTCACCATTGGTGGACAGCGGGACTGCTCGGCTGTCTGGCGGCGTTGACGCGCTCGGTCGGGCTGATGCTGGTCTTCCCCTTTCTGGTGGAGCTCTGGTTACAGAAAGACCGGGTCGCGATCAACAAGCGAACGCTGTTCTTTTGCCTGCTCCCCATGTTGTTGATTCCGCTTGGCACCGCGCTCTATTCGCTTTATTGCTGGTACAGTACCGGAGATCCGATCATTTTCGCTACGGTACAGGAAAACTGGTCGCGGCGCTCCGCATGGCCGTGGGCCGGCATCGCCAGTGCGATCTATGACCTGATCTGGGAACAGCCCTTCGGCTCGTTTTATCAGGCACATATTCTACTCGATCTGGGGGCGACGCTCAGCTTTCTGGCGCTGCTTCTCGCTGGCTGGCGCCGCATTCGCCTGAGCTATAGCATCTATAATCTCATTCTGCTGCTATTCTGTCTGGTGAATCCGAGCCTGACCCACGCCGACCCACTGATTTCAATGCAGCGCCTTGTGCTTGAGGAGGCTCCAGCCTTTATTACGCTCGGTTTTCTCTGTATCGAGCATCCACGCCTTGACAAAGCGTTACAGGTATTCTTTGCGGCTCTGCTCGTGACGCTCAGTATGATCTTTTACATGAATTCCTGGATGGTATGATTCTCTAGAGGGAGACGAATGAAACAGACCTTTGTCGATCCGCAGCCCATCAGCGTCCAGCCAGAACGGCCACCAGCCCGGCTGTCGGCGCGGGGTGTGCTGCTCTGTGCCAGCGCCTTTCTGCTCTGTAACCTGCTCTATGTGACACCGCTCTATCGGCTCACCTATCTCCCCCCCCATAACGAGGTTATGCCACCACCAGGCCCGCTGACGGCACCTGGGGCCTGGCTTCCCGCGCCTTTTGCCGGGCAACTTGACCCGGTATCGGCGAACGCACTGCTTTTTCTACTCTTGAACGGTCTGCTCTTCAGCATCTATGGGCTTTGTGCCTGGTGTCTCAGCAAGCAGCCAGAAACGGGGAACTATCGCCTGATCTTGCGCCTGATCCTGGGAACTACGCTGCTTGTCTGCCTGATCTCGATTTTTAGCCCGGCGATGATCTCGCATGATATCTTTGCCTACGCGGGCAATGGTCGCCAGATTGTCACCTATCACGAAAGCCCCTATTTCGCGCTGATGGGCCATCATGCCGACCCGATCAACCGCTACCATGATTGGCGCTACGCCACGTCAGCCTACGGCCCCTTCTGGCAGTATATCAGCGCGGCAATTGCCCTGTACGCCGGCCCACATGCCCTGATACATCTGTACAGCTATCGTGTGCTCCTCGCACTGACCCACCTTGTGAATAGCTACCTGATTCTGCGTATTTTGCGCCGTCAGGGCTGCACAGAGCGCACAGTGATGCTTGGAGTACTCCTTTATGCCTGGAACCCGCTCACGCTGCTGGAAAGCGCCCATAGCGCCCACAACGATATCATGATGATCACATTCCTGCTGCTTGGTGCTTTCCTCTGGCAACGGATCGAGCAGCGGCCGCATGAACAACGGGCGCGCCTCTCGCTCTACCTGCCCGTGCTCTTCAGCGTGTCGCTGGCGCTGCTCATCAAATATTCGGCAGCTCCCCTGCTGGCGCTGTTCTTTGTGCTGATGGCTCGCCAGCTCTTCGACGCACACCGCACGCAGACGCCCGGGGCACGCTGGCGTCTGGTCCTGCTCAAGCTCCTGGCAGGGGCGGGCTTCTGCCTGCTTCTGGGACTGATCGGCTATGTACCGCTCTGGATCGGGCATAGCATCCCTGAGATTGTGGCGAGCTTCTCAACGCCTCCCTCGGCAGGCTCATTCTATCACTCGATCTCGTACAGCATTGTGCTCCTGGTCAAGCAGAACGGCATCCCGGCGACTGGCTGGCTGCATACAGTACTTCCGCCTCTCGCCGAACATTCGACATGGAGCGTGATAAATGCGCTGGTGCTCGGCCCAACCCTGATCTACACAGCGGTGCGGCTGTGGCGCACGCCCACCCTGCGAAACTGGACGCAGATGAGCCTGTTGTTCCTGTTTGTCCTGTTCTTTGTGGTGCCCTGGTTCTTCCCCTGGTATCTTACCTGGTCGATTGGTATAGCCGCGCTCGCGCTTCCCGTCGCGCATGAACGACTCGGGCGGGCGCTGCTGGGGGCGTCGGTGGTCTTCTCGGCCTCGGTCTACTCGATCTATTTCTATCTCTTTCACCCACCCGCCTTCGGTGACTGGCAGGGATGGGATTTCCTCTATCATCTCGTGCCGCCGCTGCTCGCCTTTCTCGCGCTCTATTTCTGGCCTGCGAAAGCGCTGCGCGTCCCGAAGCGAGGAACTCAGCCATACCATGAAACACCATACCTGGATTAAAGACAAGAATCGCGCAAAATCCGAAATCAGCAGTGGTCCGCCATCTATGAGGGAACGTGCGATTTGTGCTACAATACGTTGAAAGAAGGGACTCAACGGAACGGAACAGAGGAGTCTGTATGCACGATCTGGTAGAAGGACAGAAATTCGCGTATTATCGTATCAACCGGTCGCTTGGGAGCGGAGCCGCAGGCAAAAGCTATCTTGCAGAAGACACGCGCATTGCACGGATGGTCCTGCTGAAGCTGCTTCATCCCTGGTACCCGCTCTCAGATCAAGCTCGCCGTCAGTTTTTTCGCGATGCCCAGGCCCTGAGCATCATCACCCACCCGCTGCTGACGCCGATTCTCGACTATGGAGACCGGGACGGCTATGTCTATATCGCGCGTCCCTACCTTGAGGCTGGCTCGCTGCTCGGGCCATATGGACGTACGCAGTATCGTCCGCCGCTTACGGTTGCCGATGCCGTCCGCCTGACCACGCAACTGGCCCAGGCGCTCGATGCCCTGCACACTCAGGGCTACGCGCATGGCTCCCTGACATTCTCCAATATTCTCGTTCTACCAGCCTCTGCCGAAACGCCGCTGATCGTCTCCGATGCATGGTGTGCCATGTTTGTGCGCAAGTACGGGCAGCCTCAGTCCACACCACTCCCGATTATCGCGGCACCCGAGCAATATCGCCTGCACACCCTCCCCGAGAGCGATCAGTATGCCCTTGCGTCCCTGTTTTATTTCTGGCTCTCGGGCCGCCCTCCTTTTTTTGGCATGCCGAAAGAGGTGCTTCAATTCAAACTCAACATACGCTTTACCGCGCTCTCGCGGCTGAATCCCGCAGTGCCGAGGTCATTTGATGCCGTTATGACACGCGCCCTGCAAGCAGCGCCGGAACGTCGCTACCCTTCCACACGTGAATTCACTGATGCCCTGCTTCATGCTCTGACGCAAACGGAAGAAGCAGAGGAGGAAGACATCATGATGGAGGAAACACTTGTGCATAAGGTAATTGTTCCGCCGCCAACCGGCAACACGCCCAAACGCCCCCTGCTGGAGGATCTACTTGCAGCGATGCGCGAGAAGCCCCAACAGGAGCCACGTATTGAGCCCGATATTGCGGAGCCCATTCCAACGCCGGAACCAACGCCCCCGCAAATTCCTGAACCGACGGTGCCCTATCAGCCCGAGCCGGAGGAGCCGCCCGATGTCAGGCCGCCCCTTCCGCCACAGCCAGACGTTCCCGAGCCGATCCCGGTTCCACCAACCGAGCCGGTTGTCCCTGAGCCGATGCCAGGCCCACCAACCAGACCGACCATTCCCGAACCGCACCCGGTTCCGCCAGCCGCTCCAAATATTCCCGAGCCGAGTCCGGCACCACCAGCAGAGCCGCCAGAGAAGCAGGCCAGTTTGCTGGTTCTCTCGCCCTATCAGGGGTCGCATGAGATCCCGCTGCATGGCGATCTGCTGACTGTGGGGCGGGCCGGGAGCAGCACTATTCTGCTCGAACGCGATAACCTGACTTCGCGCCACCATGCCGTGCTACGCAAAGAGAGCGGTTACTATACGCTCTACGATCAGCAAAGCGCAAAAGGGGTGTTTGTCAACGGGCAACGGCTCCTGCCGGGCCAGGGCTATCGGCTCCAACCTGGCGATCGCATCACCATCGGGCGCTATACCCTGATCTATCAGCAGCGTTAGCGAGCCCAGTCCATCGGCTCAGGCTGCACAAATTCCGATTGAAGCTCGACCGGCGTTCCCTGCTCATAGGACTGCCGAATCGCGCAGAGAATATCGACCACGTGTGCGGCCTGTGTGCCGGTGATCCGCTGCGGGCGCTGTTCCTCTATGGCGCTTGCGATATCCAGCACGCCGCGCGCCCACTCGATACCGCGATAGGGCTCCCTGAGATACGGGAGCGGCTGATAGGCCTCACCAAAACGCGCGTACTCAACCTTCGCATCGAATTCCTGCCACGAATCGATGAAGAGCGAGCCCTTATCCCCATGGAACTCGATGCCCTTCTGCTTGCTGTGCTGCCCCACGTAGAAGCTCGCAGTCAGGCGAGCAACCGCGCCGCTGGCGAACTCAATCGTGGCGGTCACAAAGTCGGGTGTCTCGATATGGAAGGGCTCCCCGGTTTGCGTGACGCGATCTGGATAGAGCACCTTGCCGAAACCGATAACCCGTCGGGCCGGGCCAAAGATCGTCGTCATGATGGTGAGGGGATAGACGCCCGCGTCAAAGAGCGCTCCAACCTCGTAGAAAGGCCCGGGCGCGGGATGCCAGCTCTCGATACGTCCCCAATTGACCTCGGCATAGGCTACCCGGACCTCGCCAGCCAGACCGTCGCGAATCGCCTTCCAGAGCGTCTGCTGTGCCTCCCCGAGAATCGTCATCGGCGCGCAGCTTAACCGCCGCCCTTTCTCCTCCGCCAGCCTGACCAGCGCCCATGCTTCCTCGGAGCTCAGCGCAAGCGGCTTCTCGCTATAGACATCCTTACCCGCCTCCAGACATTGCCTGATCACGGCGGCATGCGCATGGTGAATGCTCAGATTGACAACTACATCCACCTCAGGATCTTCAAGCAGCGCTTCCAGCGAGGGGTACGCTTTGCCGCCATGCTCCGCAGCATAGGCTTCGGCCCGCGCAAAATCGATATCTGTGGCCCCAAGCAGGCGGATCTGCGGATAGGGAGCAAACGTTCTGGCATAGGCTCCGGCAATATTGCCACATCCAACAATAGCGATATGCAGTGGTTTCTTCTCCATAGCGTCCTGCTTTCTACTCGGCCAGCCAGCCAGAGACCTGCGTTAACATCACACGACAATCTTCTGTGGGGTCATATAACTCGGGTTCATGTTCTATACTGTAGTAGCCGCTGTAGCCGAGGCGCCTCAATGTCCTGACACACTGCTCGACATCGACGATCCCCCGTCCAAAGCGGCAAGTCTCGTGCTCACCCGCCTGCAACACATCCTTGAGATGCATATGAACAATGGTGGGAAACAGCTCTTCAATCGCCCGGACAGCGTCATAGCCCTGCGTCGCGAACCAACCGGTATCCAGGGCAGTGCCAAGCGCGCCCTCGCCATCATCGCCAATCTGCGCCAGTACCTCCTGCGGCGTCTTCTCCGGGTGGTTTTCAATGCCAAGCACCACCCCGTGCTCTTTGAGAATGGCAATCGTCGAGGCGCGGTCGGTCTTCAGCAAGGATGAAGTCCCGCCAAGCACCGTTGTCTCAAGCGCTCGTGCCAGACGGCAGGAGGACGCAAGCTCTTCCCGGGTCGAACCAAAAAAACCGGCCAGACTCGCTACCCGCATCGAATATTTTCGCAAGATCTCACGAGCCAGCCGGATATGCTCCTCAGTTGCCCAGGACCAGTGCAGATGTGCAAGCCAGACATCCATTGTTGTAAAGCCGAGCGCATGAATGTCACTCACGATCTGCTCGAAGCGCTCCGCGAAGGTCTCAAGCGGCTGAAACAGGCGATTTGTGGCCTCGTCGCCTTCTCCCCAGCCTTTGACCATATGATAGCCCACAGCACGCGCTACATAGTTCGCCCCCATAAAGGAAATACGAGGATTCATCATCACTCCTTCCAGACAACAGGTAGTACGCACGAAATGGAACCAGCAAGCAGCGCACTCTGCCACTTGCCGTCTCCTGGCATTAAACCACAAAATGCGGGGTAATGCCAAATAAAGCGAATCGCGCAAAAGCGGCTAGCGATCAACCAACCCACGAGTCAGCATCACAATCGTAACAAACGTGCGATAGAGCTCAAGCAGGTCTTCACCCACGACCTTCACCGTTCGCGCTCCCACACGCTCCACGCCCCGAATCCAGAGGGCCATGTCCGCCATATCCGCGACCAGGAAAGTAATCTCAACCGTGACCGGCAACAGAAAATGAGGCGGCTCCATCTCGCCCAGGCGCTTAACAGCCCGCTCCGCACCCTCTTTGAGCAGCTCACAGGCCACCTCGGGATGCAGGTTGACCGCCGCGAAACGCCCGAGCGAGTGCTTGACGACGATCTTTTCGGCTTTCGGTGCGATCCCTTCCGCCTCCTGAGCCGTCGCGTCATCACCGCTCACAAAAATAATCGGCACCCCATAATGAGCGGCGACAAGCGCATTCAGCCCGGATTCACCCACGATCTCGCCGTTGATGCGCACCTCCCAGATCGCCCCCGGGTTATAGGTGTGCGACAGAATCGCTTTTTCCGCGCCAATCGAGCCATGATAGCTCACCAGACAGACGCCATCGAACGAGCTGTCGAGCCCTTCCATCATATACAGCGGTTTGTGGCGTCCGGTAATCAGCGTGGCTCGCCCCTTGAGATTCTGCGGGTGCAGGTTGCGCATGCTACTATGGGCATCGTTCACCACGAACTCGCGTGCTCCCGCCTGAAGAGCACCCTCAATCACTGCATTGACTTCGGCGGTCAGCAGCTTGCGTCCCTGTTCATATTCCACCTTCCCCTCAAGGATCTGTTCCCAGGCAACAACGCCGCTGGTCCCCTCGAAATCGGTTGAAAGAAAGAGCTTCATAGCCTATCTCCTCATTTTGAAGAATGATACTCGCTGTACACCTTTTTATGGCCTTCATTGTACAACAAGGGAGCATACATATTGAGGGAGAGACGCGCACCGCCAGGAGACATACGTGTGTATCCGCCGTATTGAGTACGCGTCCCTGCAATTGCTACTGAGAAATCAGGCGAGAAAGGTATAGCCGGGGCCGCCCACCGTGTTACAGATATCGAAGCCCGCACGCAGGCCGGTTTGTGGCTCATAGTGCTGCTCAATGGCCTCACGCAGCGCCTCTACGGCCTCATTGCGCACAATATTGATGGTGCATCCGCCGAAGCCTCCACCCATCATACGCGCACCGAGCACACCCGGCACTGAACGCGCGATCTCAACGGCAACATCGAGCTCTTTGCAGCTCACCTCATACTCATCGCGCAGCCCGGCATGGCCCTCCCAGAGAAGCTGACCGACGCCCACATGATCGCCCTTTTCCAGCAGCGCGACAACCTGCAAGACGCGCTCATTCTCGGCAATCACATAACCGGCACGCTTGCGCTGCACCTCGGGCAATTCGTGCTGATACTTCGCAAAGATCTCCGGGGTGACATCACGCAGCGACGAGATCGCGGCACCGGCGGGGTTCTCCGGCTCGTGCTTCAGCATCAATGCCTTGATCGTCTGCCAGGCTTCACGGCACTCACGCGTGCGATCGTTATACCCGGAATTGGTCAGCTCACGGCGCTTATTGGTATCAATGACGACAATGGATAGGTCGGGCGCGTCAAAAGGAATATAGCGATAGTCAAGCGAGCGGCAATCAATCAGCACAGCTTTGCCGGGTTGTCCCAGACAGGACGCCGCCTGATCGAGAATGCCGCCATTAAGGCCAGCCGAACGGCGCTCGGACTCGGCACAGAGATCAGCAAGCTGCATCGGGGTCAGCTTTGCGTGCTCGGTACCAATCGTGAACTTGCCATCGGAGAAGAGCGCGTAGGCCTGCGCACTGGCGACGACGAGCGCGGAGGACGAGCTCATCCCGCCCCCCAGAGGAACATCACCGGTCACGACGGCATCAAAGCCACAGAGCTCGATTCCGGCGCGGATCAATTCGGACGCGACCCCCATCACGTAGCGTACCCACTTGGGCGCGGCATCCCGCTGCTGCGCAAAGTTCTCGGGCAGCCCTTCCAGCGTGAACTGGCCGCTCTCCTGAAACTGCTCGGACCAGAGACGCACGTTCAGATCATTGCGCCGACGACCGGCAAAAGCAACGACACGGCTCACCGCTGCGGGCAGAACCAGCCCCTCGTTATAGTCGGTATGCTCACCGATGATATTGACGCGACCCGACGCCCAGGCAGCGCCGAGCGGGCTAGCATACGCTCCATCGTCCTGAAAAACGGCGGGGAACCGCTGTGCAGCCTCAACAGCAGGCTGTGGTAATGGTTGCTTCACGTGTTTGATACCTCCTTGTTCTGAATCGCCTGACGCAATTCCTGTGCCTTCTGCATTGGAGACGAATCGTTTGACCACATCCCCCAGATTCCTTCAGAAGACGCGGCATATTTCAGTTTCCCGGGAGCGCGCCCGATCGCCTGAATCTCGATATGGAAATGAAAGCGCTCGTCAGCGAGCTGATGCAGCCCGAGTAGATAGGGCATGGGGGCCATTTCCCCATCAGCCAGCGCATTATAGCCCTTGATGACACGCAAGAGCATCTCGGCAAGGTCGTGGAGCTCCTGGTCCTCCATCTGCGCCAGATTGGCAACATGGCGCCGGGGATAGAAATGGGTCTCATAGGGATAGCGCACAAATGGCGGTAAAAAGACCTGCCAGCTCTCGTTTGTAGCAACCTCATAGTCGCTTGCGGTTAGCTCCTGCTGCACCCGGCAGAACGGGCAGCCCCTTCCCGCGGCGGCGTCAATCACAACAGTTTCAAGCTCGCGCTCAAGGGTGGGCGGAATGACCGACACGCCAAAGGCCTGCCCATGCGGATGAAACTGCGTCTGCCCGATGGCGGTGCCGCTATTCTCGAAGATCATGACCGTGGGATAGCGCTGCGCCAGATCAGTATACAGATCGCGCCAGAGCCGCGTGACCGTGTAGACCTCATCAATGGTTAATTGCGTGAACGTGCGCTCATGATCCCGACTATAGATCACCACATACGCTTCACCCACCGGAGGCTGCAACATCGGGAAATCATTCGGATGCAGCCAGGCCTGCGTTTCGGGCCCCACACGCCCCTCGATAATATCAGCGCAGAACGGACATTGGGTCGTCCCTTCGCGGCGATTCATGCGGTGAGGAGCATTTACAAGATACTGTCGCAAGATTGGATTCCAGATTAACGGGGTTTTCTGCTCCATAGTCAATCCTTACAAGCTAATGATGATGATGCCGCAGCGCCGCCTGACTTCCCAGGAGCACACAGCGACCCTGACGAGCGAGAGAGTCCAGCAGCGCCCCTTTATCAATCATCCCGGCTTCTGCCTCCGGGGACAAAACCCACTCGTCCCACGTCGCTTTATCGGTAAAGAGGGCCCAGGCCACGGGCGCAATCTCACGCTTGACGACCCGCATAATTGCCCGGGCATGCTCGAAATCTGGCGCGAGCTCGTCCAGTTGGAGCGTCTCGTCTAGCTGCTCAAACGTTCGGAGCGAACGCACTTCGCCCGCAACCACCTCGCAGACACACCCGAGCGCCAGGCGATCTGCCTCCCACACACCCGCGATCAGCGCGCAATGGGCCGGAAGCGCCTGTAGAAATACGTCGATCTGCTGCTTATTCCAGCCATGCCATGTAGCAGTTTCGCCCTCGCGTTCCAGACGCAACGCAGCGGAAACCAGAGGACGGAGTGCCTCCCAGAGGGCCGAGCCGCCGTCAAGCACAGCGAATTCTTCCGCGAACACTGTCCAATTACTCCTGCAACGACACCTGATGTGTCAGAACTTCCACCGAGAGAGCATCTCTCTTGAGGCACAGTTTACCGCAAAACCTGACAGCATACAAGCATTGTACCGATTCCCGCCCCTCTCTCGGAGCAGAGAAACATGCTGGCACTGTTTGCCTCTGTCACCTATTACACAACAATTTCCTTTCACTCCTCGTTTGTTGTAATAGAACCACCACTGATCATCTATTCACAGAAGAGGGAGCTTTCAGCATATGGCCGAAAAACCGTGGTACGAATCATTCTTCGGCGAGGATTATCTGCGCATCTACGCCCCGTTCCTGCCACCCGAACGTTCACAGATGGAGGCCGAGCAGATTATCAAGCTGCTCCAGTTACCTCCCGGGAGCAAGGTGCTCGACCTGTGCTGTGGCTATGGGCGACACACACTCCCCCTGGCACGGCAGGGATATCGCATGACCGGGCTGGATCTCAATGACTATTTTCTCCAGCAGGCCCGCGCCGCAGCTCGCGAACAGGATCTTCAGGTGCGCTGGCTGCATGGCTCGATGCGCCACATCCCGTTTCACGACGAATTTGACGCCGTGATCAATATCTTTACCTCATTTGGCTATCTGGAGAACGATGAGGCTGATTTAGAGGTCTTACAGCAGGTGCACAAGGCGTTGAAGCCAGGGGGGCTCTTTCTACTGGAAACAGTGCATCAGGCCCGCGTCCTGCGCTCCTTCGCGCCGCATGGCATTATTCGCTATCAGGACGACCTGATTGTGCTGGAAGAGCGGCAGATTGACCTGCTCAAAAGCCGCTACAATGTGCAGATCAGCCTGCTCTTTCCTGATGGGGCGCGGCGGGAGCACCAGCAGTCAATGCGAATCTACACCCCCACCGAGCTTTCAGAAATGCTCTCGTTTGTCGGCCTGCCGATTCAGGCGGCCTATGGAGGGCTGGACGGGCGTCCCTTAAGTATGGATAGCCGTCTGACACTTGTGTGTCGCAAAGCGGCGTCATCATCCATCGACCGATAAGGGGGTTGTCCTCTGGACTCAATTAAACAGAATGCGCTATAATTGCAATGCCACCATAGTAAGAATGACCAGAAGCACTGGTGGCAAAGGTATGCCCTTATCCATTGAATAATATGCAAGGAAGGTACCAAGCCGTGCCGTGGTGTAGATTCTTCATACCTAAAATTGCGTCATCCAATATCAAGCCAGATGATCCTGACTTAAATGAACATATCATGTACGCAAAGTGCATCAAGGGACACGTTCTCAAAGATGCCAACGACTGGATTCTGTGCGAGAACCTGCCCGCACCCGATGCAAAGTGCTGGCAGGAGGGAGGAGATACGATCTTTACACTGTCCCGGCGCAAGCGCAGCGAAGGGGCGTCACAACAGACAGCACAAAATAATGGGAAGCCATCGACGCTGCAAAAGAGCAACGTCTAGGCGCTGACTCATTCCCGAGCAGTACACAACATACATGCAATCTTCGTCATCGCTTCCCTTCCGGCCTGCGCCCGAGCACAGTGCAGACGTACAGAAACAGGTATTGGAGTGGTACGCTGCCGAACACCGAGATCTCCCCTGGCGTTCGACCAGCGATCCATATGCTATTCTTGTGTCTGAAATCATGCTACAACAGACACAGGTTGATCGCGTATTGCCAAAATATCACCAGTTTTTAGAGGCATTTCCGACACTGGCCGATCTGGCAGCCGCGCCAACCGCAGAAGTGATTAAAGTCTGGGTGCCGCTTGGCTATAACTCGCGTGCAGTGCGTCTACAGGCCATTGCCCGTCAGGTGATAGCAGAACATAACGGGCAGATTCCCGCGACCATTGATGAGCTGCTCACCCTGAAAGGGATCGGACGCTATACCGCCGGCGCCATCGCCTGCTTTGCCTATCGCCAGCAGGTCGCCACGGTTGATACCAACATTCGCCGCGTCCTGCATCGTTTGTTTATCGGCGTCGAGCATGATGAAACACGCCTGAATGACGCGCAGATGCTTGCGCTTGCAGAAGAGGTACTGCCAGCAGGAGAAGCGTATAACTGGAATCAGGCGCTGATGGATCTGGGAGCGACCATCTGTACCAGTAATAACCCGCAATGCCAGCAGTGCCCCCTGACGTCATGTTGTAAAGCTTATGAGGAAATGAGCCAGTACAGTTTGTTCCCGTCGGGGACGGTACTGCGCCAGATTCGCAAAGTGGCAGAGAAGAAGCCGACCTATCAGAGCAAGCCGTTTACCAGTACGAACCGCTACTTCAGGGGGCGCATTATCGACTTGCTCCGCTCTGTCCCGACCGGTCAGCGCGTCTCGCTTCCAGAACTTGGACCGAAGATCAAGCCAGACTATAGCGAAGCGGACTTCCCCTGGCTTCAGCGGCTTATCAATGGGCTTTCCCGTGATGGCCTGCTGGACGCGACAGAGGAAGGGGTATGTTTACCCTGAGCCCATTATTTTGATGCATGCACTCAATCTTAGCAATCTCGCAGATATATTTGGAGGAACGAGCAGTTGCGACTAACCAGCTTGAATGATATACAGCGACATCACCGCCACATCTTCCTGTCGCCACACTATGATGATGTGGTCTTCTCCTGTGGCGGCACTCTCGGTGTTCAGGTCAGTAGCGGCCTTCGTCCGCTGGTCATCACCGTTTTTGCAGGCGCACCCGATGCCAGCCAGCCCTTGAGCCCGCTGGCCCAGTCCGTGCAGCGCAGCATGGGATTTGGCCCCCAGACGCCCCCGCAGGAGATTCAGAAAATCCGGCAGGAAGAGGACACAAAGGCAATGGAATTGCTTCAGTGCGACCATCTCTGGCTGGATTATTATGATGCGCCCTATCGTGGCAACCCGCCTCTGTATACCGAGGAAAAAGTCATGATCGGGGGAGAGGTTCATCAGGCAGATGCAGCCATCGCCAGCCAGCTCGCAAAAGATCTGATGGCCCTGCACGAGCGCCTTCCAGACGCCGTCTGGTATGCCCCGCTTGCCATCGGTCGTCACGTCGATCATCAGATTGTCTGTTCGGCGGCGGACCATCTGGCACAAAACGGCGTTCCGGTCTATTTCTACGAGGACTTCCCCTATGTGACGCGGCCAGGTCTGCTTGACGCACGCCTGAAAGAGCTTTCACTGCCGCTTGAACCAACCCTGGTAGAGATGTCGGAGATGCTGGAACTGCGCAAGGAAGCCAGCGCGACCTATGCTACCCAGATCAACAACAATTTTGCCAGCAAAGAAGAGATGCTGGACAAGATTCAGCACTATACGCACAGCATTCGCCCGGTCGAGACGATCCATCTTGAGCGTTACTGGACCTGGACGTATCGCCGCTAGCGCAAGGCAGGCATGTAAACTCTTTCTTCGTTGTGAGACAGGCGCAGTTCTTCGCCTGTCTTCCCATTCTTTCGCTAATGACTCGAAAATAGAGTAGATAAAAAGTTTGTTGTAATCGCTGTTTAAAGGCCCTGAAAAAGTACAATTTCATATCGGGATAAAGTAGGAGTGTGGATTGATGAAGGGAATGGAAGGTACAACGCTAGGGCGTTATGAGCTGCACCGCTGTATCGCTCAGGGCAGCCTCTCACAGGTCTATCTGGGATATGATCGACGCGTCAAACGACGTGTTGCGGTAAAAGTCCTCTATGCAAGCAATAAATCCTATGTGCGCCGTGTCGAGCATGAAGCTCGCACAATTGGCACCCTCTCCCATAACCATATTCTCCCTCTCTATGACTTTGGTGCACAACATCCCTGGTATTATCTGGTTATGCCCTTTGTTGAGGGCGGCACCCTGCGCGATTATCTGTATAAACGGGAACGCCTGACCCTGGAAGAGGCGGGGAGCTATCTCCATCAGATTGCCTCGGCACTCCAGCATGCGCATGATAACGGCATCGTGCACCACGACGTCAAGCCCTCGAATATCCTCTTACGGCCCGATGGCTATGCGTATCTGGCAGATTTTGGCCTGGCTCGTGCCCGGCGCGATACCTCCTCGGCGGGCAGCCAGATCGTCGGCACCCCGGAATATATGGCCCCCGAGCAGACAAATGGGCAGAATGACCACCGTAGCGATATCTACTCGCTTGGGATCATCCTGTATCAGATGCTCACCGGAAGCCTTCCCTTCACGGCGGAGTTACCCGTCATCCTTTCCCTTAAGCATATTCAAACACAACCGACCTCGCCGCGCCAGCTCAACGACGAGATTACTCCTACGATTGAGGCAGTCATACTACGCGCCCTGGCGAAATCGCCCGACGAGCGCTATCAGCATGCCCGTCAATTTTCACAGGCGTACTGGCAGGCATTACAGCAGCGGCATCTGGGCGCGGAGGAGATCGAAACGATCAAGATCAGCACAGCCAGCGTACAGAAAGCCGAGGGAGCAGTTGCCACCACGACTCCGCCCCCTGATTTTCTCTATACCTCGGATATGAAAGCGCCCACGCCGCTCTTTCCGTTGGGAGAGCATGCACCATCGGTCCCCTCGCTCTCCTCGCATCCCTGGCCGCACCGCAAACGCCCCTGGTTCCTTGTCCTCACTTTTGGGCTGGTCATTCTGAGTATTGCGCTGCCTCTGCTGCTTCTGTTGACCTTGCAGCGGCCCCCGGCGAAAGCCCCTTCAGCCCATGAAGCGTTGCAGTATGCCACAGCCACGGCTCGCGCCCAGAAGCAGGATCTCCTGGCGAAACAGGCGCGTGTCGAGGCAACAGCGGGCCTCACATCGCGTATCGGAGCCGGACCGCTGCTCTATTCCAATGATCTCCTCACGACCGATCCGGCATGGCTGAATGATGGCCGTCAATGCTTCTTCGATCAGGATGGCTACCATGTCGCAACCGCAGCCCATAGTATCGCGTGGTGCTATTCAAGCAGGCAGACATTCTCGAACGTTGTCATCACAGCACAGGCCCGGCTGATCAGTGGCGATTTTTACGGACTGATCTTTCGACTCCAACCAAACAGCAAGGCCTTCTACGCGGTCGAACTCAGCAACGAGGGCGAGTTCCGGCTGATTCGAGCGCAGGGCAGCAATATTGCCAACTGGCTCACCTTGATCGATTGGAAGCACGCCAGCGCAATTGAGCACGACAACGATAAACTGAACACCTTTCTGATTATCGCGCAGGGCTCTCACCTGACCCTGTACGTCAATCAACAACTGCTGTTCTCGGCCTTCACCGATGAAACCTATCAGGGAGGCTTTGTCGGCTTTCTGGTCGGGCAGGAGAGCGGGAGCGGAGCCGAGGCAGTCTTTCGGAATCTCTGGATCTTCCAGAAGTAGCCATTTTCAGGGAAATGGTTTATCATGGAAGCACAAAAAATTGCTACGCGAAAAGAGGTTCCGATGCAACGGCATTGTATCTACCTCGCTCTGGGATCAAATCTGGGCGACCGTCACAATAATCTCACAATTGCCTTACAGCAACTGAGCAGGATCATGGATATTACCGCCCTCTCGTCGCTGTATGAAACAACACCGGTCGGGTACCTGGACCAACCCGACTTTCTCAATATGGTCTGCTCCGGTACAACAGAGCTGACGCCAGAAGAACTGCTTCATCAGGCCAAAACGATTGAAAAGGAACTGGGCCGACAACCGACCTTCCGCAATGGGCCGAGGCCGCTTGACATCGACATTCTACTGTATGATGACCTGCGGCTTCAGCAGGAACATCTGAGCATTCCGCACCCACGCATGCGGGAGCGAGGCTTTGTGCTTGTTCCCCTGGCCGAGATTGCGCCCGAGCAGATCGACCCCGAAACAGGGAAGACCATCCGAGAGCTTTTGCACGACCTGACAGCAGGCGGCAAGCCCGAGGGCGTGCGCATCTATCCCAAACGGATTGAATTGAAAACAGTAAAAGCAGGCTACAAGCCCCAAAACCCTTAACATTACTTGCCTTGCATGCTATAATGCTGCTATACAGTACAATGTGGATCAAGTAGCATTGGCCTCCCGGTCGTCTCTGGACGAGAAGATGTTTTTCTCATCAATCCTCCTGATCGGGATAGATCTATAGTCCACAGAGGTCTCGATAGAACCATTCAGTGGGTTCATCCGTAGTACAGATACATTATTAGAAATATGGGAGCGCTTGTGAAGGGAGTTCTACTGGATCCAGCACAAATAGCAAAAGCGGCTGTCGATATTGCATACGACAAAAAGGCAGCGGATATCCTGTTACTGGATATTCGTGAGGTTGCAATGTATGCTGACTACTTTGTCATCTGTAGCGGCAGCAATCCTCGACAAATCCTAACTATTGCAGAATCAATTGATGAAGAGTTGAGCAAGCAAGGAGTCTCGCTGCTCCATCGTGAAGGAACAGCGGATACTGGTTGGATTCTGCTTGACTTTGGTGATGTCATTGTCCATGTGCTTGCACCAAAGGAAAGAGAGTACTACCAGCTCGAACGGCTCTGGAGCGAAGCGAAAACGGTTGTGTATCTGCAATAGAATACAGAAGAAAAGGTGACAATGATGACATTCTTTCGCAACCGCATGTTTCTTGAAGGTATCGCCCTCGGCGGTATCTGTGGCATTGTTATAGGTTCTGTCATCGCTTTTACGCTTGGTGAAAGCGGGATAGAGGCTATTCGCCGAATTATCAATGAGCGCATCCCTGGCAGAACACAGGTACCTTTCAAATATCTCTCCCAGTAATTGTACTTCGGTTCAGGCCAATGCATAGAACGACGAGTCCTCCATTGGAGAAACTCGATCGTTCTTTTTTCTGCCTGCTTCTCCGCTACCATAAAGTCCTTCTCCATCGTGCAGATTCTTGTCCTTCTTTTGATTCCATGTTATACTCACCATCGTTCTACATTTCTATATACTTATGTGAAACATTCAAATCTTTTAGAAGGTAGGTGGCATTGTGAGGTATGTGCTTCTTCTTTGCTTCTTTTTCTCCTCACTGTTTTTCTTGCTTCCTTCTCATCGGCTGACAACAATGGCCGATTGTACGCCTGCTTCACCGCCAACAGACAGTATTGATCCAGCGCCAGTGCAGGGTCTACTTCTCATCAATGAGATCATTCCGCTTTCCGGTGAACCGGCTTCCGAGCAAGCCTGTATCCCCCAACTGGCAAGCCTGCAAATCGAGCTCTATAGCAGAGCGAATAGCCCTATCAATCTGGGAGGACTTCGTTTTCAGCTTGCAGAAAACCCGGCAGCGCTCAGCGAGACCTTTCTTCAGCAAACGACTGTGACAGGAGGCGCATTCTACCTCTACGCAATCAGTTTTGATCAGGCGATTCCATTTTCACCACAGCAGGAATTCACCCTGCAACTCCTGATAGGCGACACACTCTATGATAGTGTGAAGGTGCCGGGATTGGCCGCCGGAAGCGCCTATGCCCGTGTTCCTGATGGGGAAAAGAACTGGATATCCACCTTACAACCAACGCCCGGTCAGTCCAACCCCACCCAGGAGACACCTCCCACAGCGACAGTCACCCGAACGCCAACGGTGACCCCGGTCGCCACCCAGCGCCCCCAAAAGCCCACCGAGAAGCAGGGAAGCGGTGGTTCCAGCCCTACCAGAACACCGGGGCAACACAAGGAAACCCCGCCAAAGACGGTCGTGAATGGAGTCCAGCCCGACTGGAATAGCTTACAGGAGCCGGATTCTACGCCGCCGCCTGTAGCGGTCCCTCCATCGCTGCCGCCCTTGCTTCCACAAGCGATCGTTGAGAACTCGCCACCAATTCCCCGGCAGGCGCTTGTGACCGCGTGTAGCGTTGCGCTGGCGCTCAGTCTCTTCTGGGTATGGTTTCTGCTGAAACGGACTCGCCAGAAGAGAACAACCCCATAGAGAGCAGTTCCGGGGTACGCAAAATTTCATTCGGATGGTCTATCGAATGGGAAGCGTACCTCGGGCCACCAGGAAATCAAAGTATGGTAATATCAAGGGTATAGAGTATGCCTCGTAAAGCGTCCCCGACAATTTCTGACAGAGAAGGCAGAAAGAGCAGGGTCATGAGCATCATCGAAAAAACGGCTGGAACAACAGATAGACGCCTTTCAACAGCGCAAAAGGCCAGCGTTGTGCAGGAATTACGTGGCCTGCTTGGCACACGAAACGTTCTCTCTACCCCGTATGATCTTACCCTGTACGAATACGACGCCTCGATAGAGCGCGGTAAGCCCGATATTGTTGTGTTGCCTTCTTCGACAGAGGAGGTTGCAGCAATTGTCAGACTTGCCGCACGCTATCAGATTCCGGTTGTGCCCCGAGGGGCTGGAACAGGCCTGAGTGGAGGTGCAGTCCCGATTCAAGGGGGGATCGTCATCTCTTTCGCCCGGATGAACCGCATACTTGAGATTGATATTCCTAATCTGCGTGCGGTTGTTCAGCCCGGGCTGGTCAATCTCCATCTCAGTAATGCCCTTCTGCCTCAGGGCTTCTATTACGTCCCTGATCCAAGTAGCCAGCGTTCCTGTACACTTGGTGGCAACGTCGGCGAGAATGCCGGAGGCCCTCATACACTTCTCTATGGCGTAACCACAAACCATGTCACAGGGCTCGAAATCGTCACAGCAGAGGGCGAGGTAATCGAGGTCGGCGGCATGACCTGCGATACCCCGGGCTACGATCTCACAGGGCTTCTGATTGGCTCTGAAGGCACGCTCTGTATCGTGACCAAAATCATCGTACGCATCGTACCGGTGCCCGAAAGCGTCAAGACCATGATCGCAGTCTTTAACACGATGGACGACGCATCTAATACCGTGTCAGAGATCATTGCAAGCGGTGTCATTCCCGCAGCGCTCGAAATGATGGATCACATGATCTTGCAAGCGGTCGAAGCTGATACCCACGCTGGCTACCCGATGGATGCCGCCGCCGTTCTGCTGATCGAGGCCGAGGGGCTTAAGGAGAGCGTAACAGAGCAAGTCGAACAGATCGTCGCGATCAGCAAAAAACACCATGCACGCCTGATTCGTATCGCAGCTAACGAAACAGAGCGTCAGCTTCTCTGGGCGGGGCGGAAGAACGCCTTCGGCGCGGTTGGACGGATCAGCCCGGAGTTTTATGTACAGGATGGCGTCGTTCCACGTACGAAGCTGCCCTACGTATTGCGTCGTATTCAAGAGATCTGTGACCGGTATGATCTCAAGGTCGGCAATGTGTTCCACGCAGGCGACGGAAACTTACACCCGCTGATCCTCTTTGACTCCCAGAAGCCGGGAGAAGTAGAGCGCGTCCGGCAGGCAGGTCACGAGATCCTCGCAGTCTGTGCCGAGGTTGGAGGCTCGATCACGGGAGAACATGGCGTAGGACTTGAAAAGCAGGCCGAAATGGCGCTGATCTTCAGTGATGTTGATCTCCACGTCATGCAACAGGTGCGCGCTGCCTGGAACCCGAACGAGTTATTCAATCCGGGAAAGCTCTTTCCTCTTCCCGGGCGCTGTGCCGATATTCGTCATCTCTCATCTTATGAGAGCAAACAAACAAGCAGGAAAGGGTAGAGCGAATATATGGATGATCTCGCGTCAAACCTGGCCCTGGAAACAGAAGTACAGACAGACAAAGCGGTATTACAGGCCTGCGCAGTCGATGGCGTCGAGCCGCGCATGGTGGTAACACCGGCCTCTGTTCAGGAAGCAGCTCATGTAGTTGCGGAAGTGCGACGGAACGGCCTTCAGCTTCTCCCGAGAGGTGGGGGCACCCGGCTCCATCTGGGCGGAGTGCCGCAACATATTGACATTGTGCTGAATACCACCCGTCTTTCTCGGCTCCTGGAACATGAAGCACCCGACCTGACCTGCCGTGTTGAAGCGGGCATAACGCTGGCCGAGCTTCAGCGTCAACTGGCCCAAAAGGGGCAGCAACTGGCCCTTGATCCGCCCGATGAAGAGCAGACGACCATAGGTGGCTTGCTTGCATCCAATGCCAGTGGTCCCAGGCGCCTGCGTTATGGGACGGCGCGCGATCTGGTCATCGGGCTCCGCACTATTCAACCAAACGGGGAGATCAGCCAGAGCGGTGGACGTGTCGTTAAAAATGTCGCCGGCTATGATCTCAACAAGCTCTACATCGGCTCTTTTGGCACATTGGGTGTCATCGTCGAGGCAAATTTCAAGCTGCATCCCCTGCCACCAGCCGAGCGCACCCTTTTGCTGGCTTACTCGGAGGTGGAAGAGGCGATGCAAACGGTTTCCGCGTTACTTCGCTCCCCGCTTGGTCCCACCGCTATTGAATTGCTCGATAGAGGAGCCATGAACAGGCTGTTGAGGCGGGCCGGTTTTCAACTCCCTGCGCAAGGCTACGCGCTGGCAATACACTATGAGGGAAACATCCGGGTAATCAACCGCCAGATAGATGACACATACTTGCTTGCACGACAATACAATGCTTTAATAGGAGATGAACTGGAAGAGAAGGAACAGCTTGCTTTCTGGAAAAGCATTCGGCAGCTTTTGTCAGAGAAGTTCACCTGTGCGGTTTCGCTGCCCATCGCGGATGTTGCCCGGTATTTCCAGCTCATAGAAGCGGTCAGTCAGCGTCACAACCTTGAAACGGCCACAATCGCGCATGCCGGGAATGGGATTCTCTTCATTGAGATAGAGGGGATAGCTGAACCGATGTCCGATAACGATCAGCAGCGCCTGGCAGAAGCGGTAGAAGCACTACGTCTTTCTGCTCGCGAGCTCAGGGGACACCTGATCGTGGAACGTTGCCCGACCAGCTTCAAACACAGGGTCGATGTCTGGGGCGCGACGAACAAAGATTTTGCGCTTATGCAACGCCTCAAACAGCAGCTTGACCCGGACGGAACATTTGTTAAAGGTAGGTTTTTGGGAGGACTGTGAGTATCAATAATCTCTGTATTGTAACGGCACATCCTGAATTTCTTCAGCCAGCGATAGAAGAACTACGCGCCCTCGATCCAGAAGTAGAGAGCATCGACGAGCTGGCCGCAGGCATCACCCTATGCATGGCAGCAGATGCCTCAGCACTGATGCAGCGAGCAGCCAGCGCACATCTTGTCTTTACACGCCATCTCGCTCCGGTTCAGGAAGCAGTTTCGCTGAACTATAGCGAGAAAGATATGGGGAAAATAGCGCTAGCCATCGCCGAGCTGCCCGCTTTCAGGTTGCTTGAAAGAGGCATCCATTTCGCTGTTCAGACGCGTTTTGCCCGTATTGATAAGGAGAGAGGGCCACGTCCCTACAGCGGCGGCCAGCTTAATCAGGCACTTGCAGAGGCTTTTGCAGAAGAGACAGGAGCGATCGAGGATATCAAAAAGCCTGAGGTAATTGTTTCTATTCTCTGCACTATGACGACGGCCTATATCGGCATCTCCAAAGCGGAGGAGAATCTAAGCGCCTGGCCAGGTGGAGCGCGTCACTATGCCCAGACGCCTGACCAGATCAGCCGCGCTGAATTCAAGCTCCTTGAAGCACTCGAATATTTCGGGATCTCGCTTCCCGCAAGAGGAAAGGCGCTCGATCTCGGGGCAGCTCCGGGCGGCTGGACCCATATTTTGCTCGATGCAGGTCTGAGCGTTGTAGCTGTCGATCCGGCAAATCTCGATCCGAGAGTCAATCGGCCTGGCTTAACCCACTATCGGGGATATGCCGAACGCTATCTGGAAGAGGCCATACAGAGACGCTCGCGTTTCGACCTTATTGTCAATGATATGCGGATGGACGCTCGCGAGGCTGCGAGGCTCTTAAACAAAGCGGCTGGCTGTCTGCGCCCGGACGGCTTTATTATCAGCGTTCTCAAGTTGCCACATCGAACAGACACTATCGATCCGCAGGCAACCCTGAACGAGGCACTCAAAACGCTGCGCCGTCGTTACGCGCTTGTACAAGTACATCAGCTCTTCCATAACCGGCAGGAAGTGACAGCAGTAGCGGCGCAACCGATAAAACACGCATAGAGGAGGCCACTATGTCCCTGGAGTCCACCGAAAAACATGCTACACCGCTTCGCATCATTCCACCGCAGGAAGGACCTTTGCGAAGAAATACTGATACGTATGAGCTCCTTCGCCAATGTATCCACTGTGGCTTCTGTCTGCCTACCTGCCCGACATATGCCGTTCTGGGAGTGGAAATGGACTCGCCACGGGGACGCATTTACCAGATGCAAGCAGTCGCGGACGGGCGCCTTGACCTCTCAAGCGAGTTCATCGAACATATGAATTGTTGTGTCGGGTGCCGCGCCTGTGAGACAGCCTGCCCGTCTGGTGTTCAATATGGCAAGCTAATTGAGGCAGCTCGCGAGCAGATTCAGCTTGATGCACAACAGAAGCCAGAGCCCACAATCCCGGAAGAGCGAAATACAGTCATCGCGAATCGCCTGCTACGTCGCTTCTTCTTTGACGTGATGCTTCCCTCTCGTCTGGTCACATCACTTGTTTTCGGGGGCCTAAAAGTCTATCAGCGAACCGGGCTACAGGATCTCGTCCGACGCACCGGAATGCTGGACCTCGCCAACGGACTCCCAACGCCATTTCAGGGCAAGCTCAAGCTTCCTGAAGAGCTCATGGATAATGTCAGTGGCGATATTTTGCCCGCGCCACTACCCGAAATCACGCCTGCCATCGGGACACGCCGCTACCGGGTAGGCTTTATCAGCGGCTGCATCATGGATCAGGTATTTCGTGATATCAATGATGCAAGCATTCGCGTGCTTACCGCCAATGGGTGCGAGGTAATTACTCCACCACAACAGGGCTGCTGTGGAGCCCTTCATATCCACGCAGGCGAGAGTGAGCGCGGTCGCGCGCTTGCCCGCCACAACATCGACGTATTTGAGCAATACAACTGTGATGCGATCATTATTAACTCAGCAGGTTGTGGCTCAACGTTGAAAGAGTATGGCTACCTGTTACGCAATGACCCACAGTACGCCGAACGCGCCGAGGCATTTAGCAAGAAGGTTAAAGATATTAGCGAATTCCTCACCGAGATCGATCTGAATCCCGAAATGCAGCCTCTCATGGCCACCGTGACCTATCACGACGCTTGTCACCTAGCTCATGGGCAGAAAATCAAGCGACAGCCGCGGCAGCTCTTACAGTCAATTCCCGGCCTTACGCTGGTTGATCTGAAAGAGTCTGATTGGTGTTGCGGGAGTGCTGGTATCTACAACCTGACGAATCAAGAGATGGGTCAGGAACTGCTACAGCGCAAAATGGACAATGTCGCGCAAACACAAGCGGAGATTGTCGCGACAGGCAATCCGGGCTGCATTATGCAGATCGCAATGGGAGTCAGACAGCGCGGCCTGCCTATGACAGTAGTACATCCCGTCCAATTGCTGGATGAAGCATACCGGCTCGCGGGAGTCTATGCCGAGGTGCCAGCACTCGAAGAGAAAGAGACAATGAGCACGAAGAAGCGTACAGCGCTGTTGCTTGGGGCGGGACTTGGCGTTCTTGCAGGCATTCTCTTCCTGCGTCGTCGCAAGAAGAATAACAAGCACAAATAATGACAGGAAAAGAAAGCGCTTCAGTGCTACACTGGAGCGCTTTTCGCCTGATGGCGGACCAAAAATGCAAAAAGGCCCGTCCCCGCTTCCGGGGCGAACCTCTTTCTCCTGTCCACTGAAGACGAGAAAGCACGTTTCAAAGAGCGATCATTCAATTTTGCCGAACTGTCATCGATGCTGCACCCGCTCGGGCACCTTCCTCTGCACCACTTCCCCTCACCTCCGAGGCTACGATTCAACAAGCCGTTCGACCATTAGTCCCGTTCCGCTTCGCCTGTTACCAGACGTCCACGCACGGTCTATCTACCAGATCTTCTTTCTGGGGTCTTGGCTCCCTCCTCTCAGAGAGAGCGGGAAGACTCTTCTTGGGGTCGGCTTCGCGCTTAGATGCTTTCAGCGCTTCTCCTTTCTTGACGTAGCTACTCAGCTCTGGCCCGGGCAGGCCAACTGACGCACCAGCGGTCAAGCCATCTCGGTCCTCTCGTACTGAAGATGACTCCCCTCAATCTTCCTGCGCCCACGACGGATAGAGACCGAACTGTCTCGCGACGTTCTGAACCCAGCTCGCGTGCCGCTTTCATGGGCGAACAGCCCAACCCTTGGGACCTACTCCAGCCCCAGGATGCGACGAGCCGACATCGAGGTGCCAAACCCTGCCGTCGATGTGAACTCTTGGGCAGGATCAGCCTGTTATCCCCGGGGTAGCTTTTATCCGTTAAGCCACACTCCTTCCACTCGGGAATGTGGG
>NZ_QKUF01000019.1 GCF_003253565.1 Thermosporothrix hazakensis | reverse complement strand
CCGCCCGGACGCAGGGCTTGCAAGGCCCGCCAGAGGAAGTAGGTGTGCAGAGGGAAGCGATGGCCTCCAGTCTCTCGATCGGAGATGGGGATTTTGCCAAAGGGGACGTTGCCGATCACCAGGTCGTAGCTGTGAGCGGGGATGATCACCTGTTCCAGGCGTGTGCAGAGGATCCGTGCCTGCGGGCAGCGGAGTTGAGCCAGGGCAGCCGAGAAGGGGTCGCGCTCAATGCCGGTGGTAGAAAGGGAGAGTTGAGGCGGAGCTGCGGCAAGGACGGCACCACTGCCACAGCCGGGTTCGAGGACGCGGCCCCCGGTGAAGCCGAGTCCCTCAGCCAGGTGCCAGAGGGCGCGAATGAGCGGGGCATCGGTGAAGTAGGAGGTGGGGGTTGCGGCGCTGGCAGCCGCGAAGCCCTCGGGACCGAGCACCAGGCGCAGACGGGCTGCGATCTCCTGCCAGTGCTCGCGAGGCGTGGGTTCAAAGGCGGGAGCAAGCGCGCCCCAGCCCATGAACTGGGAGAGCAGGGCTTGTTCCTCGGGGGTGGGTGGGCGTTGGGTCTCGCGGAGCTGCTGGACAAGCTCAATACAGGCAAGGGTCTGAGTAACGGATGCGGGAAGGGTCTGTCGTGAGACGGAATCGGGTGTGATATGTTTCATGATCGGTGTTCCTTTCATGTGGAAAAGATGAACAAAAGAAACGGCCCCACCCCGGCGGGGGCAGGGCTTCAGGAGGGATCGGAACGCTTAGGAGAGCTGGGCATGGGCCCAGCTCAAGCAACGGAGGGCATCGGAGACCGGGTAGTCGTGCCCGCCGCCTGGAACACGCGCAGCGTATGCGCGCAGGTAGGGCTCCGCTTGCGCGGGCGTGAGCCGGGCCTGTTGAATCAGCCGACAGGCCAGCCAGAGCGCGCAGGTGTGACGGGTGCCGACGCGGGCCCGTTGCAGCGCTCTCTCAAGCCAATAAGCAGGGTCAGCCAGTTGAGATGGTTCAGCGAGGCCGCCACGAACCGCGAGAGGCATGTCCTGCCTGGGATATAGGCACCGGAACCGTTCGCGCTGGCGCACGAGATCAAGCAGCAGCGAGGGAAAGGGGGCGATAGGAGCAAACGAGTGCCAGCGATAGTGCCGCCCATTGGGATGCAGCGAAGGCGGGACGACGATGTAGCCGCCCTCACCCCGCAGATCAATGCCGGGCAGGCCCACAAACTGGACGGTACAGCACAAGACCGGTTCCTCCGGGGAACGGAAAACGAGATGCCGCCCTGAGCCGGTATGGGCAGTGCGGGTGGCAAGCACGGCATACGGCGCCTGGTGCAGGTCAAGCAAGCGATGCTGAAGCATGGCTTGCAGGTGCCGCAGGGAAGCAAAGCCATCATGGCGCCCATCGATGTCAAGCACCGTCCAACCCGAGGGAGAGCCGGTCGGGATGGCAACATTGGCCTCAGGCCAGCGCCGCCACCACCAGGAGATCTGTTCCGCGTCAGTGGTGGCTTCATGGAAGCCGCGGGTCCGCGGGTAGGGCACTTTGCCGTTGACAGGAAACACAGGCAGGCCTCGCCGAGCATAGAAGAAGGCAGCCTCCCGACAGGTATGCGGAAAGGCGATGAGGGCACCACTGTTGATCACAAGATCGGACTGAACATGGTTGATCTCGCAAGGTGATGTACCTCTGAACATGAGAGGAATTTTCTCCTTTCTGGACAAGGTGAGACCTGTTCCACAGCAAAGTGCACAGAACGGCCATGTCAGGAGACGGGGCATACGCCTCCACAAGGCAGGGATGCAGGGAACAGAACCCACCTTTTGTGTATGCAACAGTCTGTGAATCTCCGCTGAGAGGCACCAGAAACATGGAGAGCTTCACACAACAAGAGAGGCATGGATCACGACAAACGGACGCTATGCGGCGAGAGACGCTGGAAGTCACGCAATCGAGTCGTTTGCCGGCCTGGAGAAAATCGTGCGAGAATAGTTCAGGGCAGATCCAGAATACACCCTATCTCTGTGCTTGCTCAGCTCAGAATGCATGGTCGATGAGGGGATATCTTCTTTCTCATGTCCTTCACCATTCATATCAAGCGTTAAAACGCAAGTGGATTTTTTCGCGGGTTTGCCTTCAACCATTCATCTAGTTGAGTTGTCAAGCGTTCATATTCCTGACAGAATGCTTTGACTAAATGGTGAAGCCGGACTGGATTGAGAGGTGCCGCGAAGAGCTGTTCTTCATAGCTATGAGCGATAAGCTTCGTGGCATATACCAGCAACTTGACTTTCCCCCGAACAAGTGTACGTACCTTCTCTTTATGAAAAAGCGCAAACGCGAGACACCTGACATATTCCTCTGCTTCAGGACGTTGTATCGCTCGCGAAAAGCCAGGCAAGAGTTTTTTTACCCAGAGATGATACATTCTATGAATGAAACACAGCAGGGCACAACTCCAACAATAGCGAGGAACAATCTGTCTGGGATAGGCATGAAAATGCCATCCCTGATCGTCGAGAAATGCTGCAATCGCAGCAAGATGTCGATGGACCTCTTGTAACTTTTGAATATTTGGCTCCATCTTGAGATTTCCTTTCTCCTGCTACGCCGTCAAAGCCAGGTAGAAGGCCACATCACAATGCTGTTCCTTCAGATGCTGTCAGATACTCTCTTTCACCAATGAAACAGCAATTCTCAAAAAATCCTGCAAACTTCCCTCTTTGGATTAAGATATGAGGCGGGGCCTCAACTCCTATCTTTACGCTGCTTCCCTCATCCTTTAAAATGCGTACTACAATATGATTTTTTGTGTTGTTCAAAGGAACGTCTGCGACAGCCCTAACAAGCAACTGGTCAGATGGAACCTCAACTCCTATCTTCGCTCTTTCTCCCACTTCTTTTACGACACGCAGCACCACAAATACCCTTTTCTTCTCATCAAAGAGAAAAAGGGATTCCCCAACTTTTCTTCTTAAAACTAACATGATCTTCCTCCTTTACAGGAATACTACTTCACGGAAGCAGCCCAGGAAGCTCCCGTCTTCAGGCGAGGCGTGATTCATTCCACAAATCTTCATGTCACAAGCACACTGGTTTCCACACAAAGCTTCACCCGCTCTATCTGTCGTCATGATGACCTTCTTAACCTGCATGTCGCTCAACCAGTTCCAGCTCTGGAGCAGGAGAATGTTCTCTAGAAAGAGCTCTGATATAGAGGTGCAAGATCTCTTCCCCTAGCTCGGCAGGAGATACGTTCTCGGTGGACAGCTTACGGTTGAGGATGCTCGTACAGCGACGAACAAACCAAAGAACCGCCAAAAACTGTTCTTTGGAACGAAAACGCGGAAGGCGATATTCCAACGTTGGATAGTCTGAGAGAGGGTTAAAGGCGCTGTAGCGCCCATCCCAGCGAGAACAGGCATAGCGACAAAAGTTTCTTCCCCAGAAATCACTGGTTTCCTGTCTATGCTGAACCATATATTCCAGTAATCTACCAAAGATCGCATGATAATAGACACTTACTTTTTCCTTCACGCAGCACTCTACATGAATATGAGTACCACAGCTAGACCCGACCAGGCTGGACAGCTTCTTCAACATCTCAAGAGCTGGATAAAAAGGGTCTAAGGAGCGATAAATTGGAGATTTATACTCCTCTCTGACAGTCGGATCAGAGGACCTGATAAAGCCATACTTCAGCAGGCCTACCCCGCCGGGTCGCTGAACCTCAAATTCTATTGAGAATGGGGGGAGTCTCTTTTGTTCCTTTCCCTTCATCGCTGTATTTGCTACTGAAGAACCGCGTCTGGTAAAGCATTCCGCACAGAAAAAGGCCTTTACCAACGACTCAAAGCGACAATCTGTGAGTCTTTTACAACAAAAACATTTGTGTACAGCCCTTCTTTTTGTCAACATTTTCTCTCACTCCAAAGGCACATAGGAGAAGGATCCTTCTCCTACCCATAGTTCAATCTGTCCTGAACAAAGAAATGAGGGTCGCTCACCCACGCGGAAAAAGCTCACCTATGGCAGGTGACAGCCGCTGACTTCCTGCTTCTCTCAAGCAGATGAAGTGTATTTCTTCTTCGTCATCATTGCTTGCACTCTCCTGGATAGCAGAAAAAGAAAGGCGGAGTTTTGAGTAAAAAAACTCCGCCTCCATCCATTACGAGTACATTTGGTACATCTTTTGTAGGTCAGACGATATGGTGGCTACTCTGTGCTTTTTCTTCCATTCCTCTAGTCCCTTGACTAAATCTTCAAACCCATCGTCCATCGCATCAAAAATCTCTCCCTCACCTACGAGAGCTACCTGCCCTACCTTTGTCATAAAGGGCATACCGGGAGGGAGTTCTGATGCAAAGAGCACAGCCCTCTTTTTCGAGTCCCAGAGCGCAACAAGATCTGAGTGAGGATCTCCTTTCACAATAAAGGGGTCTTCTTTGGCAAACCCCATAAACACACCCTTTCTCCGCTGAAGCTCTCGGATAGGAAGATCCAGGCGTCCCCACACTCTGGCAATGCAGGCACTATCACTAAGCGAGAGCGCCTGCCCGAGTTCAGCGAAGACGGCATCATGCCCATTATGAGCAAGAAGAAAGTCATTCTCTACAAACGGATGACAGAGCGCCTTACTGACCTCACCACATGTTGCTAAACGCGTGTGAAATAGAAGCCAGCTCGCGCCCTCACTTCGAAACAATTTTAAGATCTGCAGTACACTTCTTACTTTTCGTACTCCTTTCTCACTTTCCATTCTTCCATTCTTCCATAAAGCGGCGACGCCATTGCCATCGCCGCCCTTTGCCTCAATCAGATATTGGAGAAGATCCTCCATGACAGGCTCTATCATATCGAGAGCGGCCGCATTCATTAACAGTAACCTACACATGATTCCTCCGTATACGTCTTTGTCTGCTCATTTGCTCGTCGTCTATAATTCGGGACAGCTTGTTATGCAGTAGTAGGCACGTCTGCTCATCCTCGGGTAAGGCATCAAACCAACGCTGATCTCCAGGAATGTATCTCTGATAGAGAGACAGAATTTCTTGCCCGATCTCAGGACGTATCCCTGAGAAATCATCCATTCCCCGTTGAGTAAGCAGACTGACACACGATCTTGCAAACTGCACAACAGGTACAAACTGCTCCTTCGAGCGAAAACACGGAAGCCGAAACTCCACTGTTTGATGTCTGGTCCAGGGATTGATAGCCATATAATGGCTATCGGTTCCCCCCGGAGTTGCATAGGAACAAAATCCCCGTCCCCAGAAGAGAAACGTTTCCAGGGGGTACTCAAGCAGGTGGTCAAAGAGTGGCCCCCACACAACCCCATAGTCTCTCTGAATACTCACCTTGAGTTCTGGCTGACATTCAACATGAATATGCGTCCCACAGTTCGTCCCAACCAGGTGGGCCAATTTGTCCAAATTCCCGATGGAACTTTTGAAGGCATGCATGGATTGATAGATTGGAGATTTATACTCATCTCCAACCGAGCTATCAGTGGTCCGAATAAAGCCATTTCGGAGCAAAAGAAGCGACTCCTCAGACTCATTCACTTCAAATTCGAGAGAGAAAGGGGGAAGCTGTTGCGGCTTCCCCTTTCTCCTCATATTCAAAGTTGAGCGCCCTTGTGACCGGATACACTCATTGCATACATATCTCTTCATCGCTTTACGATAAGAGCACGTTTTTTTGTTTTTACAAAGGAAACATTTCCTTCGTACAGGTACTTCTACAAACATGATGACTCCTTATCATCCTGAAGAAATGACTCTTCTATCCGGACATAACCCTCTCCTCCCCATCCTAAGGCAGATCCCAGGCTCAAAGAGGTAATTCTGTCATGGCTCTCTATAACGGCCATCGTGCGTCCTGACTCTACCTCCCAGACATAAATGTGCGGTGATTGGTCCTTACCAAAGCAAGTCGCTATAAACTTGCCATCCGGAGACCACGAAACAAAATCGCTAGAGTATCCCCGAGCGCCTTTTTTTCGATATTCCGGTTCAGGCTCATAAACAGCCCGCTTCTTTATCCCTTCCCTGGAGAGCGAAAACAGTTCAACACGTTGATTTCTGACAATTGCCAGTTTTCGCTTTTGCGCATGAATAGCGTACTGCCAGGGAGTATAGCTGTAATCAAAGGACCGTTTCCCCAGGACTTCTAATCGGGGTGTTGCCACCAACAAATCTTCTTGCTGCAACAACAGGAGATAAGACCCGAACCACCCGAACAGGCGCACCTCTTTTTTCTTTCGAATATCAGGGCCAGCGCGGTAGACAAGTTTGTTACCCTTTCTTTTTTCTTTTAAAGGAAGGACACGCGTCACGTATCCCTCGTAGGAGTAGCAACAAACAGCAAGGCCTGTTTTCCCCCAGCTCATACTGGAGATGTCTGAGAGATCCCAGTCCTCCAGAGGCGGCAGTTCCAGTGCATACGATGAACCATCGCGAACATCCCTTATTTCGATGCAGTCTAGAGACCCGTTCACGGCAGCAATATGGTGCCCATCAGGTGCCCATGCAAACGTTGCCGCAGGTTCAGTATGCTCGAAACACCCGTGGCGAACCCCTTTGGCATCAAAAATGATCGTTTCACGTGACATCGCACACGCTACTGTGGCCAGGACGAACTCGCCACCAGGCGAAAAACTCAGCGCTTCACAGGTACCTAAAAAAGGGTAGAACATCGCTCTTCTCCTCTTCTTCTCCCGAGATGCATGAGCAACAAGCGCTGCGACTCTCCTCAATTTTCCCGGGAATACAGAAAAAGATCCTACTCAGAAAGCAGGATCTTCCAGAATATGCTATACTACGAAACGATAGGTTTTTCTATCGTAGAGAAGCAGTGATTTCTGATCATTAGGGCGTTCAGGAGATCACTGCTTCTCTTGCTATTGTTAAAGGTTCAGAAGCTTATTGAGCGTGGAAGCCTTAATACGATACGCCTCACGTTTACCTCTGTGAGGGAGTGTAACCGCTTCAAGGACACCACTCTTGATCCAGCGGCGCACGGTAGTATCATCCACCCGGAGACGGCGCGCAACTTCACGAACGGTTAACAATTCCATCTGCATTTTTTCTTCCATCTTTTTTCTCCTTGTGCAGGAAAAGCAGCGGCACGTTCTCCAGGAAAGGGCAAGAACACACTTTCCTGCGTTTTCCGCTGCAAAACATCTGTACTTCTATTGTCAGCAAAGAACAACCTACAACGACATTGCTCTACTCTATCGCTCTACGAAAAACGCACTTCAGAATTCCTGTTCCAGGAACACACTCCAAAGTATACTGACATACAATCAGGACTTCATACTTCAAACATTTGTTTCCACCAGAGAGTTCGCTTACGCGCCCTGCTATCTGGCTTTTGATTTGGCTCACCATTTTGTCAGCCAAGAGCTCCCTTCTGGGAGGTGCTCTTTTCTCATCACTTTCACTATACCCACTCAGGCCGGAAAATTCTCGGAACGGATCCAGAAAAAACAGCACAGGGTCACGTGACAGGCGAAACGGAGAAGGGGAGAAAAAGTAAAGATGCAGGAAACGATTCATTGCTGAGGAAGTAGGTGACCTTGCAGCATTATTGGATCGAGTTGAAAATAACAGTTTCAAGAGAGAAGGAGAAGCCCACAGCGGGAATCTACCTTCATCTCTTGAGAGTATCTGCCCTACAACGAATCTCAGAGTTCGATCGCCCTACGATGAGATTCGGAGTTCAGAGAAGTTGCAATAACCCATAGGCGACTAACGGGAGTAGGATTAAGACACCTGTAACGATCGCAAGCCAGACCAGCTTTCGCCGAAACTTTCGTCCCTCCATACGGACGGTTGCTTCCTCTACGGAGGACGGCAAATGCTGCTGTAAATGGGCCTGACTGGTCTTCACCAACTCCAATGCCGGTGTTACGAATGCTGGCAGCCCCTGTTGAAGTTGCTGCACGCCTGTCATCGCAAGTTGCAAAGACTGTCGAGAATCGGCATGCATTTCACGCATAAGCTGAGACTGGGCCTCAAAAGATTGGAACAACCGCTGTTGGAGCTCGCCATTGAGATTGAGCTGGCGTTCAAGCAGTTGCTCCGTCCCCTGGATCCGCCGTTGCACCAACGGTTCTGCTTCCCGTTCTCTGTTTCTTCGCGCTTTTTCGGCTTCGAGCTGGAGTTCATCAACCGCTTGTCGGTATTTTCGCTCCAGGTTTGCCCGGAGTGCCTCTCTGAGTCCAGGCGTAGCAGGACTCAATGAAACAGCTCCCACTTCAAACTGATACAATGCTCTCTCCCGCGCGTGGAGACAGAGAAAATCGGTCAATTGCACCTGCCTCTCCCATCTTGCCATCTCTAAGAGTGACGTCCATAGGTCACTTAACTCACCCTTCACCTTCTGATGGAGTTCCTGGATTTCCTTTTGTTCTTTCCCATTCATCAGGTGGAGACAATCAAAAAAGGCTTTCTCAGCTACTGCAAAATCAGGTTTCTGGAACATGGATGACCCTCCTTAGAATGAATCTCAAACGGTCAGAAGGCCCTCCATGAACGCTGGTTACCCAGCGAGGAGAACCCGCTGAATAACCAAAGCAACACTATCTACAATGCCAACACATCAACTTGACTTCGCGAAGACAGGTTTAGCATAACTGCTCGATCCTGGCCAAACCCGGAACAGAGGGAGAATACATCCCGAACGGCAAGGTGACTCAACGAGCAGAACCAATGGCATGCTATGCTTTCCGCTTCTTTTCCGATCATTCCCCAGCATATCCGTTCTTTTTCTGCCTCTTGCCAGTCTCAGGCAAGTAGAGTTTGTCAACAAAGGTCCTGGTCAGGACGAAAGAGGAGGACATATGTTTCATTTTGATCTGCTTCAGTGGCTCGTGGATCGACTAACAGAACTCTTGTTAGTCCTCTCCTCACCTATTCACCCATTTATTGATCTCATTGGTACGACACCTCTTCATTTCACAACACAAAACGCCATTGTGCATCACGCCTGGGCTGTAATGGTAGGAGCGGCTGATCTTTCCCTGGGCCTGGTACTGGTAGTCGGCACAATTCAAATCATGTATGGGCAGAGTGTCGGAGCGCTTCGTATGCCCATCGGGCAATTCGTCGCGAAAGTGCTGTTCACAGCTCTCCTTATTCATTTGAGTGCCTTTATAGGGGAACAGCTCCTGCTCCTCAATAACCTGCTCTGCGAAGCAGTGAGGGGCAACGTGCAGGATTTTATCCTCAAGGTCAATGACGGCCAACTTTTTTCCAACGGGCAGCTCCTTATTGTTGCCATTGTTCTCGTCATCCTGTTCTGTATCACCTTTTTTCGCATCATCTTTCAATGTATCAAACGCGTTGTCCGCTTCAATCTCCTGTTCATCCTTTCCGGCCCTGCACTCCTTACCTCTGCCCATCCATACACCGCATCGGTGTGCAGTATGTGGGCACGAATGTATATTGCGACGATCTTTGAGCAATTTCTACAATTTCTCACCTTTGGTCTTGGTTTTCAGTTCCTCATCGCCACAAAACAGACCGGCCTGACCGGCTTACTGCTTGCCACAGCAATGCTCTCCATGACCGCTGAGATTCCAGGGTTACTCTCACGTTTCACCGCTGTTACCGGTGGAAACGCCAGAGAAGGGATAGGGGCACTCGCTGGAACAGCAGTAAAGGCGGTTACATTGCTTGTATAGCAACAAACACAAGAAAGGATACGAAAAATGGATACCCTCAATAACCTCAACACTCTTATTGAACAATTACAGGTGCATGCCGCGACCATTGGCATCACCCTGGCAGGTTTAATGGTCGGCATCTATGCAATGATGATCATGTTCACGAATGACAATAGCCCAACAACCAGAAGCCAGCGCTGGGAACAACTCCAAAAAGTTCTTATCTGTGCGGGCATTATTGCAGCAACGGGGACGCTCATCCAATTCGCCCAATCCCTGGCGCATATGTTGTAATAGCGCATCTTTCGTCGTCGCTGACGGCGAACTTACCCAAAGGGAGAAGGGCGAGAAAAAGCACTATTCCTTCTTTCACACCCTTTTCCCTCTTTGAGGAGAGAGAATATGCACGAACACGATTCGCTCTTGAAACGAGTTCCCGGTCACCTCTTTTCGTTTGAGGAAAAGGTTTTCGGTCTATTCACCTTACCACAACTTCTCTGTGATCTGGGGGCTGGAGCCGGCATCCTGGCACTTACCAGTTCTTTCCCGCTGACCACCCGCCTTCTCATCGGCATCGCTCTGGCTCTACCAGTCCTCGTACTTGTTCACGGGAAAATACACGGCTACACTTTCCTGCGCTGGCTTTATCTCTATGGTCATTCACTGAGTATCCCGCGCCACACAACATATCGCTCTTTTCAAGCAGAACAGAAGGCACAGCGGCGCTCCCAGCCATCCATTCAAACCACCTGGATTCGGTTTAATCGTCTGGAACACGGGATTGCAGGCTATAGCACATCAAAAGGAGGAGAGTATTATTGGATTATTCTTGAGATCACAGGACGCAATATCCGCTACCTGCCCCGAACAGAACAGATACAACTCTTCAAACGCTTTGAGACCTTTTTAGCGGGGTTGGATTTCCGTCTTCAGTTCATCTCTCATACAGAGCAGGTTCATCCCCGGGCATTTGCGCCACTACGCATACAACAGAAAGCCCTTCAGCATGTATCCAATACCCCGCAGCTTGCCAGGCTCCAACAGGCAAGCCTGCACTTTCAGCAACAGCACATACCCAACTGTACGCTTACCAGGCACTTCGTCATCCTCTCAGTCTCAACACAGGAAGAAACCATTCGGACTGCTCAAGGAGCGCAGCAAGGGGCATTCTTCACCGTTTTCCGTCTGCCAGGTCGTACCCACACACCATCCATCTCAAAAGCGCACCTTCTCAATCAACTCCGTATTCGCTATTCGGTGGTTAAAAAACTGTTCCAGCAATTGGAGGTGCAGATCACACTCCTTTCTGATCAAGAAATCCTGCGTGTCTTCGCTTCGAGCCTGGTCCCTGGAGCAACAAACGTTGAGCCAGGCATCCTTGCAAAGCATCTTCCACACACAACAACAAAAGACCACTCGCTCGCAGATCTGCTCGCCCCAAAACGGATTACGATCCATCCTCACATGCTTGAAGTCGAAGGACAGAGCGGCAAACGCTACCAGCGCTACTTTACGGTGGTGACCTATGGGCATGAGTTAGCATGTGGCTGGGTCAACGAGCTCATGGAACTGGGACTTCCCATGCATGTTTCTACCACTTTTGAACCACTAGACACACGCATCATCCTTCATCGATTGGAGCAGCATTTAGTGAAGCTAGAAAGCAAGCGATTTGCAGATCAGAAAGCGCTCCGTATCACGAAAGCAGATCAACACATTGAGGCCGAACAAATCCAGCACATAACCCGTGAGCTGGCCGAACGTCGCTTGAAGATCTTTGTCGTCTCTATGACCATTGGCATTCATGCAAGCAGCCTTGAGCGTCTGGAACAGCGCTCTCACTACCTGCTTTCCCATTTGCGCCAGAGGCAGCTTCAGGTGCTCCCAGGCCTACGGCAGCAAGACGTGCTCTGGCAGGCCAGCCTTCCGACCTGCCCGGCTGTCCTCCTTGACCACGCAATAAACTTACCAGGCGATGTCTGCTCCACTTTCCTCCATGCGACTTCCGGCGTTGTGGGAACGCCAACGGGTGTCTTCTTAGGCTTCACCGGCTCAGGTTTCAGTCGCCGACCCGTCTACTTCAATCCCTGGTCTGCCGAAAAAAAGATCCCGAATCCTCATATCGTTGTGGTTGGCGAATCTGGAATGGGAAAAAGCTGGCTTGGCAAGACCTTCGTGACTGGACTTGCAGGCATGGGCATTGCAGACATCGTTGTGCTGGATCGTGATGACGACTATCTCCCGCTCCACAATGCCTTAGCAGGCGAAAGCCAACGCTACAATCTGGCACAAAGCTGCCCCATCAATTTCTTTGATCTTCCCTTTGGCCCCGAGCATGTAGATCCAGATGCCCCTATTGATCTCCTCTCCGAGTTTCTCGATAACCATCTGATGGTAGCGCTGGCACTCATTGTGACAGATGCAGAAAATGGCAACGCGAAACTCTCTAAAATTGAAGAGGCATATCTTATGCAGGTCGCCCGGCATACCTATGCCGCAAAAGGGATTACCAGTGAAGCTATTCGCCACGATCCCGCAACTTTACTCATCCCGGCTCCAACGCTGGCGGATTTTCTTGTGACCATGAAGCAAACAAAAGCTTCTTCTGAAGAGATGCGACTTTCTCTGCTCGAACGCCTGGAGAAGGCGCTGTATCTTTTCCCGGGAGAAACCCGGATCTCAATCTCAAAACCGATGACCATTTTCTCCATCTGCGACCTTGATGAGAAATGGTACCCTCTCATGACCTTTGTCGTGCAAAATTTTCTGTATCGGCATCGTGCCTTGCGTCAAGATGAACGCTATCTCGCCTACCTTGTCGAGGAGGCCAGCTATATGCTCAAACATCCAGCGGGCCGACGGTATCTCGAAGCCGGCTCACGGGGCTTCCGAAAATTAGGCATTGCGCAGATCACGTTGAGTCAGCACCCCGGGGATTTCCTGGAAGAAGGCGCTGTGATCCTGTCAAATGCTGGTACGGCCTTCTTTCTTGGTATGCAGCCCAATGCAGTCGCCAAACTCAATCTTTCTCCAGAGCTTGAGCGCGTCCTGACAGAGGCTGTGCCAGGTCAAGCGGTCATGCGCTGTGGGAATGAGTTTGCAGCACTGACGATTGCTTCAATCCCGCAAATCCGCCACCTCCTGACAACAGACCCGCAGGAACGCCGAACGTTACGAAAACACCATGATCATACCAGGAAAGGGCAAACAGATGCGTAAAAAGAGACAAAGCACCAAACAGGCACAGCTTGTTCGCTTCCTTCTCCTCATTCTTTCTGGCCTGCTGCTCCTCGCTGGACGTTGTATGCTTCCACATCCCATCCTTGTATAGGAGAGAAAGACATGACGCAGTTCTCCACTACATCAACGCTTCCTATTCCATGCCAGGCCACGGGAGCCGAGCATCTGGTTCAGCTTGTGCCCCATGAAGAAGGTGTTCTTCAGGCGGAGGCAATGGAAAACTGGTTTCAAGCCTGTAGCACCAGGGAACCTTTTGCACTTGAACTGGTCGGAACCAGCAAAGCACAGGGGTTCCTGCTCCGTGCCACCTCAAAAGATCAGCTTATCCTCCTTTCAAAGCAGCTCGCAGCCCAATATCCTCAGGCTGAAATCAAACGGATCGCATCTTCCGCAGATCCCTTGATACTTCGAGCCGGCGAACACGCTCTTATCGGCGAGTTTGCCCTTCTCAAGCCGAGCTGGATGCCTCTCAAGACCTTTAGCGGGAAAACGTTGGCGGAAACAGGATCCGACCCACTTGCGGGCATTCTGGCAGCTATGGAAGCCGTTGTTCCGCGTGAACGTATCATCAGTCAACTGGCCTTGCAGCGAGCACCTGAAACCTGGATCTCAAAGGACATTCGCAAAGCCGTTGAGCATCCACTTCAGGAGGAGCGCAACCGGACCGTCGTCGCCAGCAGGGAGACCAGCACCCCCAATGCCGGAGGTCTCCGGATTCTTGGTGGCTTGCTTGGAGGAATGGTGATTCTCTCGGGTTATCGCTGGTATCAGCAACAAGCCTGGTTTCCCCTCACGCTTCTAGCAACGGGCACCGTTATCACGCTTGTTCTCCTTCTCTGGTGGTTTTTCGTTCGAAGGAAACCACCACGCATCTATGATATGAAGCTGGTCGCCGAGAAACTCATGCGTGCGGCATATTATACACACCTGCGTGTCATCATCATCGGCCCACAAACAACCACAACAGAACAGCGACTCCGCACATTGCTCACTCATCTGGAAACAGCCTATCATCAATTCACGCTGGCAAGTGCAAACGGCCTTTCCCTCAAGCGGATCCGTCATCTTACCCCCGAACAGAGACAGGCCAAACAGCTTCCAGGCATTCCTTCAGCCTTTCCCTATCATCACCCTTTCGTACGGTTTCTCCACAGAGGAGCCCCTTGCAACGATGTGTGGAACGGGCTGGAACTTGCAGGGGCCTTTCATCTCCCGCAAGAAACAACAGACCTTCCTCTCGTGCAGAGAATGAGTGTTAAACACCTCTTATTCTCTCCTGAGATTGCTCATCATATCAGTACAGCTCCAACTCCGCTTCCACCGGTCTTACTGGGGTACTCAAAGCATCGAGGCTATGCAACGCCCGTCTATCTCCCTTTTGCCACGCTCTTCAGTCACAAATTTCTGGTTGGGCGATCTCGCTCAGGGAAATCAGTGCTGATGCAGTTGATGCTTCAAGGGGCAATGCATCCTATTACAGATGGTTTGCCACAACCGGGTATCTTCGTCATCGACCCTCATCATGATCTGATCGAGGATCTTTTGGGCTGCATTCCGCCAACACGCATCGCCGACGTGATCCTTCTGGATTTCACGGAAACCGCCTATCCTGTTGGCCTCAATCCGCTTGATGCCACGATGGGCTTCACCCGTGATCAGGCTGTAAGCAATCTCATGTCCTGCTTTGAACGTGTCTGGCAGGAGTTCTGGGGACCACGCATGGCTTACTTTTTAAAATCGGTCTGCCTGCTTTTATACAGCCTCAACCAACGCCTTGTAGCAGCAGGGAAGGCACACGAGCAATACACCCTGCTGGATATCAATCCTTTGTTACAATACCAAAACTATGCAATCCAGGTCCTGCGTCATCTTGATATGAGCGAGACCTGGCATCAGGAACTTTTAGCCTGGTGGCAAAATGTCTATTTTGCGCTTCCCAAACAAAGCGGCTTCAGGCAGGAAGTAATCATGCCTATCATCTCCAAACTCGGGGTCTTTAACGATAATGAGGTGCTTCGGCGCATTATTGGCCAACCAGTCACCACGGCTCCCATTCAGCAAGCCATCACCCACGGCAAGATTGTCCTCTGTGCGCTCAGTTCCCGTGACCTGGATGATGCCTCGATCAATATTCTGGGATCAACCCTGATCAATCTCCTGCACCGCACCTTTGCCACCCAGCAGCATCTCTCCCTGCTTCAAAGACGCAAAGTATTCGTCGCCATTGATGAACTTCAAACCTTCAGCGGAAGCATGTATGACAAACTTCTCAGTGAGGACGCAAAATACGGGTGTGCCATGCTGCTTTCAACCCAATCCCTGAAACGTTTAAACCAGATCAAAGACGGCCTGCTCGAAATCATCCTGGCAAATTGTGAAAATCTCTGGTCCTTCAATGTCTCTGCGACAGACGCCAGACTCCTGGAGGAAGAATTTCAGAAGAAAGTGACGCAAAAATACCTGCTTTCTCAACCCAGGCTGCACTGCTATACTCGCCTCTCGCTTCCAGGCCATCCACTTCAGTTCGCCAGTTTTGAGGTAGCCCATCCAGATGGATGGCAAAAAAATGCGAGTCAAGATGCGACTCGTGAGCACATTCGTCGCCAGGCTCAAGCTCGTTGCCTCCCAGCGACCCAGATCGATGCCAACCATGCAAAACACCTCAAACAGTTTCTCGATATGCAGACGTTTGCGCAAAAAATTCAACGTGAGGCACAAGGAGCACAACAGAGCAAGCAGAAAAAAGAGCAGGCCACAGAACTCGCTCAGCACATACAATCATACCATCTCTCGCCTGCTTCGCAGAGTCCTCAGGCAGAAACGGCGTCGCCTCCTTCTCCTTCATCGCTTACAACATCCACTCCGCTTCTCTCGACCGCACCCAAGGAACAACAGCACGAGCATACTTCCCTCACCTCACCGACCATTGTCCCCCAGGAAGCAGGACCGCACGCGGCCAGCGAGCCAAAAAGGCGCCGAAATCATCCCCGGAGTCGACGCAATAAGCAGCCCACCCCCGTCACGAAAATGCCCATTGGAAGTCCTCCTCCGGGACTTATTCAGCAGGAAACGGTGCCCCCACCAGAGGGACATGAAGAACAGCGTCCATTCTTCTCATCTTCTGGCTCATGGGGACGAGCAGGCAAAGAACGCGAAAGCCGGGAACGAGCCTGATCATGCAGCTCAGCGCCGAACAACACCAGCAGCTCCTTTGGCTAACCTGGCATTCGCTCAGCTCAGTCGAGGAGCTGGCCCGCATCCAACACAAAAACACAAAAACGATCTGGCGACTCCTGCATCAATTAGAAACAGGCAACTTTATCTCTCATGTCGTTCTCTCAGAAGCGCATCGGATCTTCCGGTATTACCTTACAGATCAGGGACTCCAGTATCTCGCTCAATCTCTTCAGCTTCCTTCCCCCCTCCCATTGGCTCAAAGCTATCCAGTAACCCGCGCTGATTTACAGGCCAGACTTGCCAGAATAGACATTCACGCCATTCTCTCAACATGTATAAGTCACCTCCTTGCCACCTCTCCAGCCGGTTCCCAATTGGTTTGGTATCAACAGCCCTGGAAAGAACCATTCCGGAGTTCCCGGGGCCAACAGCGGTTTGTGGTTTACGACGCCTTGTATATTGTGCGTACTCCTTCAAAAGCACATCTGCATTATGCCATCTCTGTAGATCTCCCGGATCGGCCCTTTCATTCCCGCGAGGATCGCTCTTTTCTCACGCATATCCAACGGAGCCAGAGCACCCCTCAACCAGGCCGCCCTCGCCCGGTCTTTCTACTCCTTTCTATCCCTGCCCGCTATTCGTTCTGGGCAGATCTCATTGCTCCTTTGCCCTTCCTGCAAGGGGCAATTGGCAATCTTCTCCAGCTCGAACAGATCAATGAACAGATCTGGCTCCCCTTGAAACACCTTGCCCACTGGCCGCGTAACACCACACAACTCCACCACCTTCACAGCTTGTTCCCCCCTCTCCCCCCGTCATCTGCATCGTTACCGAACACTTCCATTTCCCCCATCAGCATTCACTCCTCCGATCAAGCTCCCTGCATCTCTCGCTCATTGCCCGTGTATGTAGGCGCTGACCTTCAACATGAAGCACAACAATTCGCTTCCCAGGCCCCCTTCAAACAAGCGCACCTCATGCTCGAAGCGCTGCGAGGCGGGAAAAAGACTCAGATCGAGACAGCCGCTATGCTTTCACTGCTTCTGAATCAGCAGCAAAAAACTATTCTCTCCTGGCTCACACGACATCCATATCTGGGAGATGATGATCTTCTCACGCTCTTACACCCTGGAAAAACAGACCTTCGCCTTCTGCATCGACACCTTGAGCCCCTGATTGCACTCCAACTCGTGCAGTGCTCCTTCTGGGAGGATGCTCCCACACAGCGCGAACGTAACCGCTATCACGTCACTGAAATAGCCCTCCGCTATCAGGCCATCCGGCATCGACGCTCCCTTACATCCTATCTCCACCCGGCTCCTTCTGGTTCCTGGCAGCAACGAGGAATCACGCTACTTCATAACCAACACTCCCATACCTGTGAATTATACCGGTGTATACGAGCTATCTATGCACTTGCCTCCCCTACAACGTATAGCATCATGTACTGGAAGAATGCACAAGAGGCAATACGATGGCACCAGGATGCGCTCTCACACAAGATTGTGTTCATCCGTCCCGACGCCGAGTTCATCTATCAACTCCCGGGGAATACACTCCCTCAATCTCTCCTCATCGAATATGATAGAGGAACAACATTTTTTCGTGAACATATCGCCAAGATCGAAGCATATGGAGACTATCAACAAACAACGGGGAAACATCTTCCGCCTCTCCTGTTTATTCTGCATCGCTCGCACAAACGGAAAAGTATCCAGGAGGCGATCAAAGAGGCTGAGGCCAGAGAGCTTCACATCTTCCTTCATTCAGAAGAAGAGATACATCGATACGGCCTGCAGCCTCTCCTTGCCGATCTTCTGAATACTCGTTTCCCTTGAGCCCTCCTTACGGCTGTATCCCGCCAATATTCGGTTTCTTCTCGAATACTGCTCCGCGTCCGCAGACGGGAAACTCCCGGAAACAGACACGCCACATCTGGGTCTCTGCCGCTTTCCAGAGAGGTTCCTGTTCTTTTCCCGGAATATTTCCCCATCCTGCTTGTATCGTTTTCAGTGGTTGGAGTGCTCGTCACCAATCCCAACAATGCTCATCTTCCTGCGCTCCAACCGCTTTTTCTCGATTCAGATCAACAAGCAAGAAAGAAGGACTCCTATGCAGAAGACCATCGGATTTTCTCTCCGCAACCACAAACCAGTACGCCTTGATCTGGCTGAGCATCGGGGCAGCCTCTTTGGCTCTGAGCGATATCTGAGCCTTATGCTGCATCGCCTTGCCTATAACGCTGTTCAGACTGGCTGGAAGGTCATCTATCTCGATTTTCAACCCACAGATACAGAAGCTGCCACGTTTACTGCAACCATGCAGCGAGGAAAACCGAAACGCGTTCGTTGCTTCCCGTACGAAGCCTACGACGGGCTCGGCATGGCAAAGCCTCCACAGGCTCTTATTCAGCAACTTCTCCAGCTCGCTTCACTCCCTCAAGAACCCTATGACCAACATATCGCCATCCTCGGTTTAACAGAACAATTACAGCGTTCCCACACTCTACCTTCCAGCCTGGGCGCACTCATTCAGCAACTGTACCAGCGAGCTCCGGAGCAAGCCTCTTTGCTGAAGCAGATTCGCTCTCGAGATTACATAGGGCTCCCTTTGCGCTTTGCCTCCCTTGACGCTCTCATTGGACAATCCCTCAATGGAGGCTGGACTCTGGCAGATGTGGATGCCTGCTACATCAGCCTCGCCGCATGGAGTAGACCAGAAACAGCCAGATTACATGCACGCTTCTTCCTTTCCGAACTTGCCTGCTATCTCACAGAGTTGTGTACAAACCAGAGCGTGCTTGTCTTACTCCGGCATCCAGAACTTTTGCTTGAGCCTGGCGAGATTACATCTCTCTACAGTCACATAGAGCCATATGGCAGTCTTTTTGTCGCTACCGGCACGCCTGCTGATCTAGGCCCGGGCGAACGACAAATCGTAGCCTCATCATCGGTCCAGATCTATCTTTCAGGCAGCGCTCCTCAGCGCCCCTGGTGGCAACGCTGGCAGAAAAATCCCAATGGAGATGAAGCACTGCTTATCCAGGATGGGCGTAGCCGCCGCATCTATATCGCCCCGATTCCACTTGAAGCGACGGCGCTGGTTGGGTCAACATATCAGTTGCGCTCCGCCGACACGCAATCGCTGACCTTTGATACCCGGGATTTCCTGCTTCCCTCACATGCGGATCCGACAACAGAGCCAATACCAGCGCTGCCCCGATTTGCACACAAGGTTCACGCAAAAAGCAATTCCAAAGGTAACACACATCAGTAGATAGAAAGCCATGCATGAGGAATCCTCTCGCAGGATTCCTCATTTTCTCTACTCCAGGAGATGTTATGGAAGCAATTCGCATCAGTCTTGCCGGCCCGGAACATATTCGAGGCTGGAGTTCAGGAGAGGTGACCAAACCGGAGACCGTGAACTACCTCACGCTTAAACCAGAAAAAGACGGTCTCTTCTGTGAACGCATCTTCGGACCAACAAAAGACTGGAGCTGCGCCTGCGGAAAGTATCGAAAGAAACGATTACCTGGTACGATTTGTGAAAAATGTGGTGTGGAACTGGCACCTGCGACCGTGCGGCGCGAACGCATGGGACACATCGAGCTGGCCCTGCCAGTTGCGCACCCCTGGTATGCCCGACGCACACCGAGTATCCTCGGCCTCCTCCTCGATCTCTCCCCACAACAGCTCTCAGCTATCCTGACCTGTCAAAACTATCTCGTCGTTGATAGTCAGCAAAGCAACACGCTCGTCGATCAGCAGACCGCTGCTGACCTCAAAAGCGCTGCCTCTCATCGATCTGTCTTCACAGGTGCGCAGGCTCTTCAGCAGATGCTTCGCGCACTCGACCTTGATCAACTCTCCGACTCCCTGAGGACACAACAGTCCACTTCACAGGAGAAAAAAAGGCTCAAGCGGCTTGCCATCGTCGAAGCGTTGCGCCGCTCCAGCATCAAACCGGAGTGGATGATTCTCACGGTGCTTCCCGTTTTGCCTCCTGAATTGCGCCCGATGGTTCCCCTGCACGGCGCACGATTGGCCACCTCCGATCTCAACGTTCTTTATGAGCGCGTCATCCATCGCAATCAGCGGATCAAGCACCTTTTAGCGCAAAACACGCCGGAAATTCTCCTCAACAATGAATACCGGCTGCTTCAGCAAGCCGTCGACGCGCTTTTCGATAATCAACATATGACTCACCCTCAACTCAACAGTCGACGCCAACCGCTCAAAAGTCTCACCGATCAGATCTCCGGCAAGTATGGACGCTTTCGTCACCATCTGCTCGGGAAACGAGTGGACTACTCTGGCCGTTCGGTCATTGTTGGCAATGCTCAACTGAAACTGCATCAATGTGGCCTCCCCACTGATATCTGTCTGGAGCTATTCAAACCTTTTGTGATTCGAAAACTGCTGGAACGAAACCTCGCACCCTCTCCACGAGCGGCCAAACGACTGATTGAACGGCCACGCCAGCGATCAGAGGATTTATGGGATCTTCTGGAAGAAGTCATGTTTGAACGTGTTGTCTTGCTCAATCGTGCTCCAACCCTGCACCGGCTCTCTATCCAGGCATTTGAGCCGGTTCGCGTAGAAGGCAAAGCCATTCACCTTCACCCCCTGGTCTGTTCGGCCTTTAACGCGGACTTCGATGGCGATCAAATGGCGGTGCACCTACCTCTCTCTGAAGAGGCACAGGCCGAGGCGCGTCATTTAATGCTCTCGACACACAATCTGCGTCATCCAGCCTCAGGCGAGCCGTCGATTAGTATCAGTCAAGAAATGGTGCTCGGCTTGTTTTATCTCACACAAGAGCGTCCCTCTTCCAGGAAGGGGGGAAGAGTGTTCGCAGATAGCACTGACGCCTGTCAGGCCTACGAGCATGGTCAGCTTGATCTGCACACTCCGCTTGTTGTGCGCCTCAATCAAACGGTCTTTACTGCTCCCGGTACTCTCCAGTCAGGTCCGCTCCATCAACGTATCACAACAACAGTTGGACGTCTGCTTTTTCACGAGGCGCTCCCTCCAGAACTGGGATATCGCAACTATGCTATGACCAAAGAAGCCCTCAAGCAGCTTGTTGCGGAAAGTTTGCACGTGCTTGGCAATGAACAGACAGCCATGCTTGCCGACAAACTCAAACAGCTTGGTTTCCACTATGCCACCAGATCAGGCATCAGTCTTGCTATCAGTGATATCGTGGTTCCAGCAGAAAAGCATGCTCTTCTGCAAGAAGCTGATGCCGAAGCAGAAAAAATAGAGGAACAGTATAGTGCCGGCATGATGACAGGAGAGGAACGATCGCGCCAACTGATTTCGCATTGGACACAGGTCACCGAACATATCTCATCTCGGTTGGAAGCTGCCCTTGATCCCTGGGGAAGCCTCTCCACCATCATCCAAAGTGGAGCCACAAAAGCCAAATTTCAGCAGATTCGCCAACTCTCCGGTATCCGAGGCCTTTTAGCCCGCCCAAACGGAACAATCATTGAAACGCCAGTGAGAGGCAACTATCTACAGGGTTTGAGCGTAGGAGAAACCTTTATTGCCGCCTCTGCCGCACGCAATGGCTTTATGGGAAGAAGTCTGAATACCGCCACCACCGGCTATCTCACACGAAAACTGGTCGAAGCCGGAATGGAAGTATGGATCACCACTCATGATTGTGGGACCACTGATGGACTGCTCATGCCAGTGCATACCCGAGAAGCGCATCAGCGCCTCGTTGGTCGGGTTCTTGCAGAGCCCACAGGGGCATTCGCCGCCGGGACTCTCATTGAGGAAACCATGATCCAACACCTGACAGATGTGCCAATGATCCGTGTGCGCTCACCATTGACCTGTCAGGCCTCCTATGGACTTTGTCGTCTCTGCTATGGAAGCGATCTCGCAACAGGAAAGCTGGTTAACCCGGGGACAGCCGTCGGTATTCTCGCAGGGCAGTCTATTGGTGAACCCGGAACCCAGCTCTCGATGAAAGCCTTTCATTCTGGAGGCATCGCAAATGCTCAAGGGGACATCCGCTTCGGTCTGCCTCGTGTGATCGAACTCTTTGAAGCTCGGCACCCTTCCCATCGGTCCACACCCAGGACGCCTTTGACAGCAGAGACCCTCGATCCACATGAGATCCTGCTTTCTCGCGGTAGCGAAGCAACTGCTCGCTATTTGCTGGCCGAAATTCAACATGTATTCCAAACAACTGGCGTCTCCCTGCATGATAAGCACATCGAAGTGATCCTGCGCCAACAACTCCGCTCTGTCCAGATACTGGCTTCAGGAGATACTGCACTCATTCCAGGAACAACTATTGATCGCTTCACCCTCTTCCGTGAAAACGCAGCCATCCTGGCTCAGGGAGGACACCCCGCTCTTGCCCGTCCAATCCTTTTGGGGCTCTCTCAAAGCATCTTCCAGACAGCAAGCTGGCTCGCGGCGGCCTCTTTTCAGGAAACCAGCCGGGTCCTCAGCGAAGCCGCTCTTCTGGGCAAACACGACATGGGACTCGGCTTCAAAGAGCATGTTCTTCTGGGAAAAAGAATTCCAACATCTTTTCTTAGAGAGTAATTATATTGTTTCTTTTTACGACCTTTTGCGCTATACTAAGATTATTATTCGTTTGTCGCTCTGATTATAGAAGGAGTAAAATATGTCTCGTAGGTTGATCCTCCCTCTATGCATGCTAGGAGGAGCATGCATTACTTTTTATTTTGGTACTCTCCCTCATTTGCCAATGTTATCACAATTACCTCTTCTCTGGAAATATCCATCTTATCGATTTATTATCATCATCATCCTCATCAAAATCCTTTCCCCGCTCTTTGCGGTTAGCATTATCGGTATCAGTTCCCAGTTCTTCCATTCATTGACCCCACTCAAACTGCTTCTTGACACTATGCGGAGCCGCCTCGCTGAGCTCTCCTCGCTTCCTCATCACGCTTTTGCAGAAAATCACCAGACCTTCGCAAGCGAAATGCAAGAAACGCTTCCAGAGGAAATATATATGAGGACATTCACCTTTCCACGGCCACACCCACCACGCCCCAAATCTTCCCCTTCACAACGGGCACAGCAGCTCCTGGCAAGACGACGTCAACGTTTCTATCACACCTATCGAATGAAACAAGCATCAGCAGAGGAAAAACATGATGAGGAGAAGAGAAAAGCAGGCGAACCATGCCATCTGGCAGACATCCGCCTCGACATTACCGTGCTTAAAAGCATCAGTCTCACTCTTGTCATCCAGCAGAACAATACCATGCATCGGTATCCCCTCCCAACCCCCAGCAATGCCCGACGCTTACAACTCGTCTCTTATATCGGGGAACATCAACCAGTTGCACGCGAAAAAATCTTAGAGAATATCTTTGGTCATACGCTGTCCGATGAGGAAGCGACCACGGAGAAATTATCAGAACAATTTGATTCCCACAAGAAATTGCTGCGCAAAGATCTGCAAAAAGCGCTCAAACAGGCCAATGCTGACCTCGGGCTCTCCCTTTCGCCGAAAGAGATCTTTTCGCATCAACACAAACAATATGCTCTCACCTCGCTCTGTCATATCACTGACATCGAGCAGCTCACTCACCTCTATGAGCGCATGCAAACTGCTGGCACAGAAGAAGAGAAGCGTCAGGCGGGGGAGGCATTGATCAAGAGCTATCCAGGCGATTTCTTTGAGGAAATGGTCTCTCTCTATCCTGAAGAGTTCGAGCCGCTCTATAGTTCCTGGATCCGAGCCCCTTATACCAAATACCGCGACTGGTATCTGCAAGCCCTCTGGTTGCTCGCAGAGCATGCTCAGCATCAGGGAGAACAGGCACTCAAAGAGGCAACCAGCGAAGCCGCATCCGCACATCTCCAACAAGCTGCATCCCTCTACGCTCAGTATGCTCAGAAAGCCGTAGAGAATCGGCTTGATCTCAAAATCTCCTTCAAGGGCAAAGAGGTGGGTGAAAGGGTTGCAGCCAGCGAGCGAGCCATGCGCTACGCCATTCGGCTCTGGACCCAATTGAATGATCACTATCATATTGACACCACCTGGGCCACCTACTACAAGCATCTGCGTCGGCTCTCGTCTCAGGCCTGGTCTCCCAGCGAGAAAACACAACAGGTGCTGCACACGGCACGTAAACAATCCTCGACAGGCTATGAGTCATTTGATTTTGTACCATAATATTTTTGTGTTCTTTTTGTGTCCTTCATCTACTGGGAAGTTGAAAGTAGACGAACACAAAACGCACACAAAAAGAACACAAAACGATATCTTTCAACTAAAGGAGATTTCGATGACGTCTCTTCCCGCTCACTCATTTCTTGATCTCATTACAACTCAGCAACCACTGCATCTCCCTCATGGCCCGCTCTCAGGGGTGTATCTCTCTGCTGATGGCGCCCCCGTTATTGAGATGGCGCTGGAGAATGGCAACAGTGCAACGCGTGTCATGACGCTGCATGCAACGACCCATACACCGGTCATCACCCAAACTCCTTCTCTCTACGAGGAAGAAACAACCCCCCTTATTTACGCCACTGATACCGGAGAATGGTGGCAGGTTGAAGAACGTGACGGCTCTCGCTCTCCCCGTTTCCATATCGGATCGTTTGCTGACGCGCAAGCCAGCCTCCCCATCGGCAAAACAGACGTTCGCTGGAACGATCACCGTTTTGTGAATTTCAACCGAGCCTGTCTTGTCAGTACCCTGATCCAGGCCGGCTATGGCCCGGGCACCCATTTCATTGGCATCTGCCCGGGATGTCGCAACGAAGAAGTCATCGTTGGCCAGGGCGTCAGCCCACAGGTTCAGGCAGCGCTCTCCACTGGCTTACAGTCCTTCGTCCTCTGGTACAAAGATACTGATCGATATGACATCCATATTCATGAGATTTTGCCCGCAGTTCCCCAAACCTTCGGGAGCCATTTTGCCTTTGACTCCGATATTTTTGGCCGCTCGCTTCATCCCGAGGTTCCTCAATGGGTCTGGTTTGATATTGGCTTCTACGACGCCCACATTGTCACCGTTCGCCGCCGCAACGCGTCGCTTCAGGTCACAGGCACCAAAATCGCCGATGGAATGGCAAGCGTTGTCCGTGATATGGGAATCTTTCTTCGCCAAGCACACTTCTCCCAGATGGAACCTCTCTCCTATGGCTCCGCTCTGGAGATGATGCGCCGCGGCCAGGTCTATATTGGAGGGCTCCCATTAGAAGGGGCAGAGCAAGAGAAAGGCAAACAGCTCATAGCCGCATACAAAGATCGAGAGGGGGGAAATCTGATTCGTACGCTTCTGGCCCATCATCCTACTCTCGATGCGGTTTTCGCATTCACCGGGGGCGGCTCCATTGATCTGGCACACCAGATTCGCCGCCAAACACAACACCATCCTCCCCACCTGATCAAATGTCTGGCAGAGGATGTTGCCCGGATCGCCAACATCGCGGGGATCTTTCTGCTCCTCAATCTGGCAAAACGGAAACAAAGTAGAAGGGGGATCCTGGCATAATGGCAAAGCAGCGATCTGGTGGCCTCATCCTAAAACATGTTCGTCTCCGTATCCGTGATATTCAACAAGCAGAAGCCCTTGCAGAACAGCATGACCGAGACCTCAATGATGTAGTCAGAACACTGTTCGAGCGGGGGACACTCTTTGGGGCAGCGCTCGAACCTCCCGGCCCGACAGGTTGCTACGGTCTGTATGAAGGACGCCGCCTGGCTGAACTCCTGCTTCCTGATCTTGAGAAACTGATCTGCTTTGTAGTGAGATACGGGTGTATCCCCGCGATGCTTGAACACCGCCCATCTGAGCACCCTGCTTCGCTCCACCCACCCGCTGACACCCCGGATGATATTGCAGAGGAAGCGGTCGAAGTGCTCAATTTGTTCTTTGCTCCTCCCTCCTGACACAGCAACCCCTTGAGCTGTATGGGGCTCTCTCCTCTACAGCTCAAGCCTTCCTCCCCCACACAAGGGACAAAGCTCCTGCTTTCCTATCAAGCGAAGTTGATTGTGGGCAATTTTCACCAGCCACACTGCACCACCAACGCAAAGGCTCATAAGCAGAGAGAGACAAAAAAGGAACGCTCTCCTCCATGACGAACCACGGTCACCCCTTCACCTTCCCTGAGCATACATCTGTTCCGCCCATTTCCCGATCACCTTCCGAATCGTTCCCGGGGGAATTCTGCGGACTTCCTTCACGGACACAGTATATTCCCAACAAAACTATTGCGATGAGGAGGAAACAAAGATGCCATCAACGCACAACAAAGACGGACAGGAACACACACTCCCAGACAAGGAAGACCTCTTTTTCACCTTCGATGATGCCCCGTTTGAGGCCCCCTTTCAGCCATCGGGAGAGGCCGCACCGGTTCTTTCTCCGCTTGAGCCCCGATCTGAACCATCCACCGCACCTGAACCTGCGCTCAAACGGCGCCGTTGGAAATGGAGGGTTGCAGGCCTCACCATCATGCTTGCTGTCGGTGTACTTCTTCTGCTATTGTATCCGGTCGCACTCCCGGTACCAACAGCAGACGCTCCTAAACACCCACTCCAACCAACACAACAACCATCACCTACCGCTTCCCCACCAGAGTCATCCGCTCTTCTTCCCGTACCGAACGGCTGGAAGCAAGCAGGCCTCACCCCCATTGACGCTCTCAGTGCTCAACGTGTGGCCATTGACTTTGTCCAGGCTGAAATGAATCTGGATTATCGCAACGCTGGCATTCGGGAACAGCACGGCGGGACCTTTACAGCAGCAATGGCCTTTTTATCGCCTGCCGCAAAAGAACGCTTCCTTCACTATGATCGGCGGATGATCAACAATGTTCTGTTTGACCAGGTCCAGCAGCAACAGCTTGTTCAAATGGTTCTTCATCCATCCACTCAGATTCACAAGATCCAGCAGGACGGAGATGAGCTATTTGCCTGGGTTGATGTCTCCTTTACACTGTATCAGTCGTTAGCAGATCAAACAGGAAAACGAGACGAGCACACCGTCCTTGATCCGAAAACACAAAAACCTCTCATCCAACATATGCAAGTCCTGCTCCTTGCAGGGCTGAATACGGCCACCGGCCAGAGCTGGCTCGTCACGACATATGCACTCAACGCCCCACCGCCAGAAATACTCGATGTTCCTTGAAATCCTGACCACCTCTCGGAAGAAAAGAGGCGCGGCGCTTGCTACAGCGCCGCCTCTTTTTCGTTCTGCTTCCAGAGCGTAAGCTGTTTCTTGTTGCTACACAGAACATGATTTGAAGAAATCCAGACTACCTCTTGTCCTTGATAGAGCGTTTGTGCCTGTTGTTGTAAGCTGGTATCCCAAACCGTCAGGCCTCCTTCTCCTATCGAGATGAAGCACTTCCCATCGGCAGACCAGGCTAACGAGGCGATATGCTCACTCAGCACCCTTTTTTCCTGCCGTGAGCCTCGATACAGAGCAAGCCCCCCACCTTCATCTGCAATGGCAAGGAATCTGCCATCAGGAGACCAGGCCAAAGCTCGTACAGGCAGACTCAACAGTATCGTCGCCACCTCATGCCATGAAGCACCTTGCAGGAGCATCACTTCCTGCCCCACAGCAATCGCACACCTGTCCGCAACAACTGCCAGCCTCTGGATCGGAGCCCGGAAGACGGAGATCTGCTGCAGCCGATATTGCCGCCAGGAAATGAGTTGTTGATCACATGCACACAATAATGTATCTGCAACCCAGGCCAGGCCGGTAATAGGCCGCGGTACCGCAGGAATTTCGACATAGTGACCGGATTTCCAATCGTACACCACGAGCTCCTGATCACTCGCCGCTATATACTGATCACTACAGGCCAGGAGCGAACAGCGCATCGGAAAAGCAAGTGTTTGTCGAAATGCCAGATCAGCCGTCCAGAGAGACACCTGTGCCCCTGCACTCACAGCCAGCCGTTTTTGAGACGAAGCCCAACTAAGGGCTGTAATCTCTTCCTGCATTTCCCGCACCCCTTCAAGCGCCAGAGAAGAGGTGGGAGGCGTCATTGAGATCCCCTCATCTGGAAGAGGCTCTTCTACGTGTGCGGATGAGAGGAACGCCGTCGTCACGCCAGAAGCGAAACCAGCGACCGAGCACGCACCAAGAAACAGCAGAAAGATCCGCCGACTCCGCATGATACCCTCCTCCTTAGACAGGCAGAATATCCATTGTCGCCAGTTGCTGTAGTTGGGCACACAGGCTCGTGATACTTCCGCTTTTGCCGTTACCCGCGTAGGCAGCATGAGCCGTTGCAGCAAGCTGCGCGAGGGCCTCTCTTGCTTCAGGCGTTCCCAACGTTTCCATCTGCAAAAGGGCCAGGACACGTCCTCGTATCTGCTGATAGGCCGGGATCAGTTCGCTCCGAATCATGTCATCAAGATGCAGGGCGAGTTCGTGTTGCGTCACTGAGACACCCGGCGCTTCACTCATCCCCCGGACATGCTCTCGAATATGATTCAAATAGCCCGGGAGTTCCTGATCAGCTTCTTCCAACAGCCCAAGCCGTCCCTCACTCCCAACAAACACAGGTGTCCCGGGCGGTAAGACTTTCCAGGCAAACGCGGTCCCATCCAGATACTGGATACTCTGGTATAAAAACTGGCGAATCTGTTTCTCCTCATGGGCTTGTTGAGCCATCCGAGACCACTCATCTACCCTGGCTGCATTATGCTGAAGATACAGGGCAAATCCTCCATCCAGGCCAAGCTGCTTCAAGGTAGGTTCTTCAGCCAGGAGATGACGCAAATGATCAAGTGCGCTAAAGCGCTGCCCCCCTGCCGTATCAGGAAAAGCCCCCTCATATCGCCACAGACGTGAATCTAATGTGGGGGCCGTGGGCATCCCACCCTCCTCATCTGTCACCAGCACCCGGCTATAGGATGCCAGGAGATTGCTCTGGGCAAGACAACGCTTGAGGTGCACCGTCTGTCCTGAAGAGCCTAACAATATTGCTTTTCGTGTATCATCGCCTTTCTCTGGTAACAGCCAGAGAAAGTACTGATGGTGGGGGGGAGAAAGCGCCTGAAGCGTCACCTCTACGCAACTGCTCCCCTGGACCGTCTGCAAAAAGCGCAGGGTCCCCGGTTGGGGGAGCGTCGTCGGGAAAAAAAACAGCACCAGCAAGCTCCCGCCCAGCACCAACACAAGCCCTGCCATCAAGCGTTGGGAAGCAGTGAGAGGAGCATTCGTTTCCACAAGAATGGCTTGCTTCATCTGTACACCTCTACAACATGAGAACATGTCAGGCGACATTACAATGCAACAGGTAGCCCATCTGATGCAACGTCAAAACATCTAAGCCCAGACTCCGCAACTTTATTCGTGTACGAGAGAGCGCGTCGCGAATCGGTCGAATTTCCTGGTCCCATTTTCCTTCTTCCGCCGCCTTCAGCAGAAGATGCCGGGCGCGCTCTATCGCTTCGTGCAGGGTCGAACTATAATAGTAGCAGGCATAGAGATGTTCATACGGACAAAAATACGGATGTTGCTCCAATAAGGGAGAAAGCACACTCAGCTCTGAGGGACAAAAATATTCCTGTGCCAGTAAACGAAGCGTGTCATGCTCATACACCAGGTAAGATAATGTCCCCAAATCCAGATTCAAGGCCAACGTATGGCCTGCTGGTAATCCTTGCAAGCTAAAGTGGTGAATACGCGGATTCTGTGCACATTTTTTTGTTGTCCTTCGTTGATACATCCAAGATCCCTCTTCCAATGGCGAAAGTACAATGCGTGTGTGAACAAGAGAGAGGGAAGACCTCTCTCCAGGAGTCAGGGGCGGAGTTGGTGCAGAAGCTGAGCCGGATTGGCAACCAGCCGCCACTCGACAATTTTGCCATGCGCCAGGCGATAAAAGGCCGCTTCCTCAAACTGCACTCGCTTGTTCGTTGGAGCGATGCCCTGCCAGGGCCCGGTATGACGCCCCTCTTCCCTTACCAGCACCGCAACTCGTTCGTCTTGCGCAACAAGCTCGAGAAGCGTCATCCTTCGTTCAGAGAAACCCGCAACGAAAGCCGAAATAATCTGCCGGTACCCGGCTAGCGTCGGGGGAAGGCCAAAATCATCTAACGAATGAAAGACACAATGCTCCGCAAAACAATCATAAAAGCGAACCATATCATTTGCATTCCAGGCCTCCACTAATTGGGAAACCACAGCCTTGCTTGACATCTCATACTCCTTTCTCTGGTTTTCTTCCATATGTCACAATAAAATTAAAAAATGCAACGTGATCATTTGAAAGCATTTCGCTTTCAAGCTTCTCGACGAGGGAATCATACTCTTCTTGAGTGACCTCATAGTCAGGATGGGGAGCATCATTAATTACCTTTTGTTCCTTACAATAATCTTTGAACATCGAAAAAAAGTGATACTGATCCTGATAAAATTGCTCCCGGAATTGGGTACCGGCACTACAATCAACTGTTTTGATCTGCCATTTCACATCATGAAAACCAATTTGTTTGTACCACCTTACTAAAGAGGAACTGATATTTAAACAATCAACGGACAGTCCGACCCCTCGCCTGAAAAAGGCCAACTTGCCCAAAGCATACAGTTTGGCCAGAGCTTGGCTGTTTGTGTAGAGATGGAAATCTGTCTCCCACCAGAGGAGATATCCACCTGGACGAAGAACACGGTATGCTTCTTGCAAAAACGTAGTGTAATGGGACTTATGAATAAAGCCAAAAATGAGGCGCCCAAAAATCATATCAAACGAGGCATCTACAAAGGGCCATGCTTGACGAAGATCGCCAGTGAGAAATTGAATATTATGAAGGTCACTCGCGTGCATACGCGCAAGCGCGTACGTAATCATACTTTCTTCCCGATCTATTCCAGTAAAGCGCTTCTCTGGATGTGCGATAGCCTCCCCTATAAGGGTCGTCCCGGGCCCACAACCAATGTCAACAATATCCCGGATACGTTCTTGTTCCTTCTCAGGTAAGACGGCAAGCATACTCCCCAGGCTCTTATCAAGCATTTGGCTTTGAAGCACCAAACGTGTCTGCTCTTGAGCGGCTTTCGCCTGATTAAAATAATCAACATACTCTGTCATGCTCTTCTCCTTCCAAAAAGCGATAAGGTAAACGATGTTTGGCCAAGCGATGTAAGCTGAAACGAGCCGCGGCTTGAAAAAGCTCTGCTTCATCCCCGGGAAAGGCAGGGACATGAGAGCGAATATCCGGATCCCAGCTCCATAAATCTGCCTCTTGCAGTGTCCACCATAGGCGCCCATCAACACATCTGGATCCAGCAAAACGGATAGATCCAAAGTCCCCAATACGCTCCCAACTCCCTTCCCAGCTTGCTTCTCCAGCCCAGGGACTCCAGGCTAACGCGGATGGAGGCAAATGCTCAAGCATAGTGATCTGGCAAACAAAAGGAGCCGATTTGGGAGTAAGCTGCACCCAACAAAAACGCTCATGTTCCGGAACAGCTTCAGGAAATAATCTCCAGGGCTCATCTATAAGCATTCTCATCATGAGCACAGCAGCAGCACTATGGGGATTTGGGCGACCGAAACCATCATGTAAAATGTATCCTGATCGTACCCAATAGGAATATGTAGAAGCTGGAACGCGTCTCTCATGTTCCGAAAGAGCCTCTGGCGCATTTTCATATAATGCTTTCTTCAGCCACTCAGTAGAGAGCTTGACAAATACGGGGACATTTTTGTTCCTATTAAGTACAAAGGGATGAGCAAATCTATAGACTATAGATCTCTTTTCCTGCAAACTTTTGAGAAAAAAGTGAAGGATATCTTTTTCGCTCTTTCTTTCATATTTCTTGCACATAAACGCTAAAATATGCACAGCAAAAGCTTTAGGCAATGGAGCAATGGTAGGCAATAAATACTTTGGAAAATCCATCAATATCCTCTTTTAGCAAAGATAAATAGTAATTGCTAAAATAAGTACAGCTCTCTACTTCCTCATATTGTACGCAAAAGAAATGAAAAAAGCAATCCCTGGAAAGAAGGGTACCCCCATTTCTTCCTGCATTATCCTTGTTACTCTCGTAAAAACAATGACATTAGCAAATCACACAACAACATACTAAAAAGTGCTAGAGAAAAGGAAGAGCCTTTTCAGGGCATTTTCCGGACTCTTTCCGAGCGAGAACCGGAATCATTCTGTACAACAAGAAAAAGATTTTTACGAAAAGCATGAGGAAAGAGAGCCTTCCCCCGGCAAGAGAAGTACCAGACATGGGAGTTCGTCCGCTCCTAGAGCGATGGAATACCGCCATGACACTGACACACAGGATATGTTCTCGCAAAAGAGAGGGGAAGCCATCGACTCGACTCCAATGCTCTCACTACCAGAAAAGGAGAAGATGCATGGAACGCACAAGCCTGTTTCGCTTTCCGTATGGCGTGTTTTTGATGGTGCGGTTGGAGTATGTGCTGCTGACCCGAAATGAGTTGGAGGCCCAGATTTTGCGGGTGTTGGAAGGTGAGCTTGAGTATCAGCGACAGCGCTGGCGACAGGAAGCTGCTGCAATCCAACGAATCGGCCGTGCTGTGCCGCCGGAGCCGTCGGGGTGGGTGCGGCTCTCGCAGGCCCAGCTACTCTCGCGCCTCTACAAGTTTGATACGGCGAAGGTGGGAGGAGCGAGACAGCCGCTCTCGATGAGTAAGACGACGCTGCGGCGGGCACTCAAGCGGCTCACGGAGCGAGGGTATGTGCAGGTGCGTCAGGAGCCAGGGGATCCATTGGGCCGAGCGCGCTATCAGCTCCAGGTGGAGGCAATCCAGCAGGCACTCGATGCCTTGCCGCACATGGCGAAACCGCATCAGTTCTTCTGGCAGGAAGAGATGAGCGAGAGCGTTGACGGCTTCTCTGTCCATGATGGAGACGCCTTTTCCCACAAGGGTGGGCCCCCTTTCCAAAATGACAATGCCTCTTTCCAAAATGGCGGCACCCCCCTTCCACAGTGGCGCCCATATAAGAAAGAGAAAAAAGAAGAAGAAAGAGAAAAGCAAGAGCCAAAAGAAGCAGCTTCCGTGCAGACGACTCATCAGACGGAGCGAACAGAGAGAGAAAGTGCTGCTGCTGTTTATCTCCTGGATGATGGGCTTGGTGTTCAAGCACCAAGCGGCAGAACAAGCACGAGTATGAAGCGCTCTTCGCTTTCTGCCGCACCAGGCGTCGAGGGGGACCAGGGAAAGCAGGCCCCGCTCTCTCCTCGTGTTGCACCCCCTGTCGTTACTGCTGCTGAGGTTCAGCAAGAAACCGTGCCGGTCCCTGGTATGGCCGGGAAAGCGCTGCCAGCCTCAACCATACAGCCAGCTGAAGCCGAAGCGAGTGAGATAGGTTCCCCAGGCTCAACCGTTTTGCATGCTAGATCCGTCGAAGCTGAGGCCGTGGTGACGCTGGTAGAGCGACTGCGGGGAAAGGGGTATTCGCGGGAGCAACGCGGGCACGAACTGCGGGCGGCGACGCGCCTGCTCACGCTGGAACCGAAGGTCAGTTTGCAGGAGATTGAGACCGCATGGACGCATGGCTCGGACGCATACTGGCGGCGCACGCATCAGGGGGAACAGGTGCATGTGCATGATCTGGTGCATCGGGATTCGCATGGACGCTATCGAGTTCATGCCTTTCTGGAGCATCTCAAGCAGCAGAAGCTGCGGCTCCGGGTGCCTGTGGAGCGCTCTTGCCCGTCGCAGGTGCAAGAGCAGATCCCCTACGCGGTGATGGCGAGGCAGCGGGCGGCAGCTGTCGCAAAAGGGCGGGAACAGCCTGCTTGTGTCTCGCAGCCGGGTGAGCAACCTTTGATGCGTGGTGAGATGCGAGGAGAGGAACCACAGCACTCGAGCGGGCTGACGCAGCGACAAGCTCAGCAACTGGCCACGATCCTGGCGCAACAGGCGGCTTCCCTGGGGCTGCATCTGGAGAGCGCGGCACAGCCAACCGAGTGCGGGTGGCAGGTGTGCTTGCGCTGGAAGACGCCAGCCAGCGAAGCGAGAGAGGTGCTGGTGAGCAAAGCCGTAGAGGGGCTACGACTCATCAAAGGGATGAGCCCGCGTGAAGCACAGCAGAGAAGGAGTGCATGAGGATGAAACAACGAGATCGAGGGCTAGAACCGCTCGGGGCGCTATTGGCGCGATCGACATGGCGGACCTGCCCCCCGCAGGTGAAAGTGGAATTACCTGTGCAGGAACAGCAGGAGACCCCCACACAACACTGTGCGCAGTGCCGGGGCATCGGATTTGTGCGGCGGGAGGTTCCGTTTGGACATCCGCAGTTTGGCAAAGCCCTCCCTTGCGTATGCACGCGCAAAGTGCAACACGCAAGGGAGGCAGCCCTGTTGCGAGAGCTCTCGCGGCTGGATACGTTGCCGAGGTACAGGCAAGCGACCTTTGAGCGCTTTGATGCGAGTGTGCCGGGAGTGACAGAGGCCTATACAGCGGCGCTCGCCTATGCCGAACGGCCAAGTGGGTGGTTGGTGTTGCTGGGGTCCTATGGCTGTGGTAAGACACATCTGGCAGTGGCGATTGCGCATGAGCGGCTGGCGGCCGGGGAACGCGTGGTATTTCTAACGGTGCCAGATCTGCTGGACCATTTGCGCGCAGCGTTTGCGCCCAATGCGCCGACAACCTATGATGAGCTGTTTGCGCGCGTCCGGGAGGTGGAGCTGCTGGTGCTCGATGATCTGGGCGCGGAGCATCGGACACCCTGGGCCAATGAGAAGCTCTTTCAGCTGCTCAATCATCGCTACAACGCGATGTTGCCAACGGTGATCACCTCGAACCGGATGGCGCTGGAGGGGATAGACCATCGGATTGTCTCGCGTTTGCATGATCGGGAGCTGGTGAGACAGGTCATCATGGATGAGGCACAGGATTATCGCGTGTGCCAGAGCGGCATGCAAATGTATGAATAAGCATTCAGGCAGGATAGCTTGCAGGATTCACCTTGATCGTCGTGAATCCTACACGCAGGGCACCGGATTATTCCAGCCTCCGCGTTTTTTCAGCTTGATGGGTGGCATTGGAGCGGGCGAAAAGAAATTAAGGAGGGTCACGGACGTTTGCCGCAAGCCGTTTGAGCAAATAAGGGAGATGGGCAAGCTTACGGCAATAAGGACGTGTCAGATGTGGAGGCATATCGAGATGCCAAGTTCTCTTTCAGCAGTACAAGATGATATACTGTAGTCAATTAGCATATTCTTACCATGAGCTAGAAAGAGGGAACGAAATGGCTTCACGCGTCCTACTGCCTCCTGGTGGTGAACGTCTATTGTTTGTCCTGGCGCACCCGGATGATGCGGAATTCTTAGCTGCTGGTACAGTGGCGCTCCTTGTTGAGGAAGGCTGTCACGTTCACTATCTTCTTGTCACTCGCGGTGAGAAAGGAGATGATGAGGGAGACTTGACACCTGATGAGGTCGCTCGAATCAGGGAAGGAGAACAGCGTGAGGCTGCTCAGATATTGGGAGTCGAGATGGTCACGTTCCTGGATGGGTATTTTGATGGTGAGGTCGAGCCTACTATGCAGCTCCGGCGTGAGATTGCTCATGTGATTCGGCAGTGGAAGCCGGATGTGCTCTTTACGCTCGATCCCTGGCGGCGTGGTGAAATTCACCCCGATCATCGAGCAGTGGGCATCTGTGCGCTTGACGCATTAGCCTGTGCTCGTGGTCGCCTTTACTTCCCTGAACAACTCACAAACGGCATTTCTCCCCACAACATACAACAGGTTTATCTTTTCCCGACCGATAAACCAAACCACTGGGTTGATATTAGTTCCGTTCTGGAGAAAAAAATAGCGGCCTCACAATGTCATGCAAGCCAAATAAGAGGATTCGACATAGTAGAAAGGGTAAAATATAGGGCTATCGTAGCGGGGGCTGAACATAAGCTCACCTATGCCGAGATGTTTCATCATCTGAGTGTGTAGCTCTGTATAGCGGCACCTTTAGACGGTGCCGCTTCGTTTTTGAAGCAGTGGAGGAAAGTATCCTAACTTGACGCCTAAATGGCGAACATATGGATTATTTGGTTCTATATCTGATAACATAGAATAAATTATTTCTACATCTTTTATACCTTGATTTGAATTTATTTCTCTTGCTATTTTAAGAGCATTATTTGCTGACCTTGCGCTTTCTTCTAGTTCTTTCCCTATGAGACGCATTCGAGACTCAGTAAGAGTATAATGCATGAATCGAGTATGTTTGCTTGTACTGATATGCTTTCTTGCTAGATTTAATGCGTCTTCTGCTTCGCTTAGTGTCTTTCGATCCGCACGTTTATATGGATTCTTTAACAGTTCTACTAACTCACTATTTGATGTATGAAACAAAGAGAAGCGAGATAGCGTTTTTGCTCGTTCATGATGTACCGCGTAGAGATTGAAATGTAAAAAAGTTTCATCTTCCTCTAAGCCTCCTTTGTGGACAATGGTAAGAGCTTGTGACTGCCAGTTCCTGCATATACCCCTTTGTTTTGGGCTATTTCCAGCGAATAGAGTATTGATTTCTGCTGCCAGTAAGTACATATTCCCTTTCAGTGATATTCTCACATTTTTACCGTATTTACTGATTGCTTCATCAATAACTGATTTAGCCATAGTATACCTTTCTTGTATAAGATATACTCTAGCCAGTCTATAGAGCGCTGTACATATTCTATCTGCATCGAGGTTTTCAGCAAGTTCCACTGCTTCAGTAGCAAGTGCTAAAGCCTGCTCTCGTTTCTCATGATGTTGTGCAATAAGGGAAGAAAACTGATAGTATCGGCTCAACAAATCTTTCCAACTATCTACTTCACTTGCAGGCGCAGTCTTTGCGAAATTCTCAAGATCCTGTTGATGCTTAAAAAGCCTGTATGCGTATATGGGAGTAAATTTATAGGGTGAAGTATATGATATGGTAAGATAATCTTCATATATGCCGTATGTATTTTCTTTGCATTGTTCCGCTAGAGCTTCAAAGGAAGCTATATAGTCAAGAGTCTCTTTCTGACTTTCACCTACCAGGTTACGCCAGTTCAGTCCTAAGAGAGCGGGGGCTATCCCCAGTAATTTACAAAGAAAAATCCGTCTGTCCATATCTGCTAGATACTCCATCCTTTCCCAGTAAACGACTGTTGGTTTCTCCACTCCACAAACGATAGCAAATTCCTCCTGACTGTATCCTGCCCGCTGGCGATAGTCAGCAATCACCTCTCCCATATGTGGGAAGCCATACTTACCGGGGGAATACTTGCCATAGCGAGACATCTGACTCATAAAATACACCTCTCCACTCAGTCATAAGTAACTCTTATAGAGAGTATTCTATCGCTTTCTGAATCATAAAGCAAGCAGATATATTTCCACATCTCACGCTTGCTTTATAACATATTCTACGTTTAAGAAGTTTTAAATTGCTTTTCATTTCATTCTCAGTATTGTTTAAGGATGACACTTCAGGGATGTTCTGAATAGAAGGAGCGATGAGATGACAAGTGACATTGTCCATTTACGGAGAGAAATTGAAGCAACATATTCTGCGGCAACGTTGGGCCTGACAGGGTTAGCCGCTGGAGAAAGTACGCATCAAGCGAAAGCTGAGCGCTTGGGCTTGCTTCTCGGACAGGTACAGGCTCTTGTCGGAGAACAGCAGGGCCTGGCCATCTACAACCAGACGCTTTCCCGCATCCCTGACATCCCTTGCCGCTCTTCTATCCTCTCAACGCTGCCTACTGAATGCGGTGATACAGAAGAGATTGCCATACTCTGCGATTGGCTCCGGGATATGTGGGAAACGATGGATCTACGACGCAAACGGTTTGGTGAGGAGACAGCGCAGAAAATCATCGCTGCTCCTCCCGTGCAGATCGGATGCTTGCTGTACACGCAGGAAAGAAAACCGCGCCGCGCTGAAGACGGTAAACCATACAACTCCAGCTGATGAACCAGACGATTCATCCTGCTCTGAGTAGAGATCTTCTTTTTTTCAGAGATCAACCTGGTGGCACCAGATTGCATAGTCAGGATATTTTCTGCTGTGACGCGGATGCTTTTATCGCTCTGGTAGAACAAGCTTCTCAGAGAGTGAATAGCCCTCCCGCTCTGGTGTGATAGAGCGCGGTACTTTGCTTTCCGATGATGTCACGGGCCGATGGGTACAACGGCGCATTATCCAGATATTGCGTGCCTGAGAGAAGGATTGAAGGGTGCAGTGACTCTCCAAATTGACACTCCCCAGGCCTGAAGGGCGGAGATTCTTCCTTCATCCAGCCTGCTTGCGCGGCGCCCCAGTGCGACGACGCGTAGCGGCAGGCTGTCCAGAAGCGTTCGACGAGACCTCCTCGTCGGTTCCCGTCTGCCCGATGGTACCCTGTAGCGCTTTGTGCAAGATATTCAAGGCGGCGTTGTGATCGCGGTCGAGGAGCAGCCCACAGCCGGGACACAGATGCGTACGCACACGCAAGCTCTTCTTGACCCGCTGCCCACAATGAGAACACTCCTGGGCCGTAAAGGCTGGCTCCACCCCGATCACCGGAATACGATGCAGCGTGCCATCATACCTGACCCACCAGAGGAAGCGACCCCACGCCGCATCAGCGATACTCCCGGCCAGATGACGATGCTTGACGAGATAGCGGATCTGTAAGGCTTCGTAGGCAAAGAGGATCGTGAGACGAGACAAGCGCGTTCGCCGTCTTCCTGGCGACGTTCTCGCGCTGCCGTTGCACCTTGAGAGACGCTTTGCTGAGGGCTTGACGGGCTTTGCGCCGATTGCGACTGCGCTTCTGCGTCTTCGAGAGCCGACGATGCAGCCGCTTGAGCCGTTGTTCCGCCTTGCGGAGATCCTGAGGAGGAGCCACGGTGTGGCCTTCGGAGTCAGTGAAGAAGGCACGCAGCCCCAGATCAATGCCTATCTGCTTGCCCGAGGGCTGATGCTCAACGCGTCGCGTGGCCGCCATCGCAAATGGACAAGAAGAGCCATCAGCCCGCCGGAGCAGCCGTACCCGCTTGATCTGTGAGAGGGGAAAGGTCATGCTGTCACGAGAGCTGATGAGGCGCAGCCGACCAATGTCCACAACCATCCGTGAAGCGAAGGTGCCCCCATCAGGATCCAGCTTCCAGCCCGTCTGCTTGTCCTCGACACTGCGACAAACATGCTGGAACGGCAGGAGAGCCCTTCTTGCCGGGTGTCTTGAGGCGACAGTGCTCGTAGAAGCGGGCGATGGCAGCCCACGCCCGATCAGCGGCAGCTTGCCGGGCCTGAGAGTTGCGAGAGAGCGCAAAAGGGAACTGTCTGGCCAGCACAGCACAATAGTGCTGCAGGTCATTCCTGGAGACGCCACGTGCATCCATCCAGAGACGCAGGCACGTATTGCGAATGAACTGGGTGGTGCGGATGGCTTCCTCGATGGCGGCGAATTGCGCCTTCGACCCATCGAGCTTGTCTTCGTAGATCAGCATCCCTTGCTCCTTGTTCGTCCTCACTATCTTCGTGTATTCTCGCACAACGATTGTCTTCTGTCAAGCGAAGGGGAACGTCCTGCCGCTGCTGGCTTCCTGCGCCATCCATCCCCCTGGCTGAAGCCAGCGGCCTTCTGCCGCTTTCCGGTAATTTAAAATTCAGCGAGAGCTGAGAACCGACAAAAAGAAAAAGCATCGCTCATCTTTCTAGAGAGCGATACTTTTTTGCTCCTATGAGAAGAGAGAATTCTCACCTCACAGCAGTATACTATATAGTAGTATAGAAGAGAAAGAAAGCGTAGAATCAGTCTAACGACAGTCGTGATGAGGAAGAAATCATCAAATGACACAGCATAACCGCTACCAAGACTACTCTGAGCATGAGGGAAGAATTGAAGCAACATACGACGCTTTTGAGCGCCTGATCAAGGGAGAATCACAACGGCACTACGAATTTATGCATTACGATCCAGCCAGCGGAGAAGGAACCATCGTCGATATGACAGGTTCTTCACCTGCACATGCAGACCTCTCTGGCAACATGTACCTCCAGCTTCGTCGTCAGCTAAAAGGAAGTGGTCCTTGTAGAGTTTATATGGAACAATATGTTATCATGCCGGGAGAACCTAGTAGCGTCCCCGATATTGTCGTAACGTGTGACGTAAACGATTACCGCGACAAAACATCTTTGAGAATTCGTTCACCAGAACTGATTGTCGAAGTTCTTTCTCCGAGTACTGAGAAGTTTGACCGAACTGAGAAATTTGAACGATATAAAAAATCCGAAACTTTTAACACATATATTTTAGTACATCAGGATAGAGTAGAGGTGGAGGTGTACACTCGTCAAAAGAACTGGGAACCAGAAATATACACTGCTGGAAGCATTAAAATCGATTTTCTCGACCTCGAAATTGACATTGATGAACTTTACACCGATGTAGATCTCCGTAAATGAAGGGATTATACATGATTCTGATCCTGCTTGAGTTAGACTCTAACGAAAGTGCGCAACCGCTGGTGGTCAACAGCCGTGAACGTTCACGGCTGGCCCACGAATACGCCAATCACTTTACAGGACGACACCGAAATAATATCTTTTATCGAAGGTTATTTGATTCGGACCTGGTAAAGCATGATACTCCGGAGCCTCAGGCCCGAGAACTGATCGAACATCTAGAGACACGAGGAGCACGGATCATCTATCTCACCAGCCGCCCACATACAATGAAGAACACAACAGAGCAATGGTTATCAGAGCACCATCTCCTTCGGCCTTGTGTCTTCAAATATTACGGAACCGACGAGAAAGACCCTGACGGACAAATAGATACAGGCGACCGTTTCATGAAAACATCTGCCTAGAAGGCTCGCGAAGTGCAGCGCCTTATTCAGACAACAGAAAAGCAGGGAGAACCGGTTTCCTAGGTCGTGTTTGTTGACGGGAGAGCAGAAAATCGAGAAGCCATCGCCGAGCTCGGCGATCCTCGCATCCTGCTTAGAGGGAGCCTGGAGGACACAGCAACGCGCGACCTTCACGCTATCCTCTGGAACAGGACTCGCCCCCATTCCTGCATCGGTTGCGCGAACTGGCAACCATCCTCGAACGGCGCGAAGACTTCGAGAACAGAGCACAATGTCACCTACACATTTTCTGGCCTCCCTCTCCTGATGAAGAAAAAGTGAGGCAAGGAAGCCTTCTACTGAAGAGCTGGCATGATTCTGCAACCGGGCAGCGCTATTACCAATACAATAGGCTTCAGAGACAAGATAATGAACTTGGCGAGACAGAGTACCCAATCTCTCTACAAGCCACCTGCGATCAGTCCGGCCACGTCATCGCGATCAAAATGGCGAAAGAAGACGATGGATTATCACTGATGCATGAGTTAGAGGACATGTTTCCAGACAAGCAGGATACCATACAGAAATATGCAAATGAGTGGATAGCTCATTCCATCGAGGAATTCGGCTTTATCAAGGCGGCACAACAGATGCGGCAGATGCAGCTTATGGGGCAGCTTCCAGCTAATATATCTTTCCCCACACCCTTAAGAAAAACCAGTCGCATTTTTGTCCGCAGTGATGACGGCAATATCATCCTGCGGACAGACGCCTCTGTTCGCATTTCGCTAGGCAAAAAACAGCGCACCTCTGCCAGTGGGAAGCGACATCTCATCGGGGAAGAGATCTATGAAGACTGTACATTACTGGCATTTTATCCCGACTGGGATGATCGACTCAAGTTTCGCGGACATGTTCTGGTCCAACCGACAAAAAAACTGCTTAAGCAGTACGCAGGCAAAAGTAATATTGCCTGTGATGAAGAAAGGATGGAATTTCGGGAGACGGAACTACATCCAGAGGACCGCGCCGCTCTCTACCTCTATTGTCAAAGAAAGTTACATGGCGATCCGCTCATTACCCCGGCTCGAACTGCGCTCACTGAATAAGTGAACCTTCGAGTCACCACCACCCACGGCACCGGCCATCCTGCTCAGGATGCACCGGTCTTTTTTTATCTCACGCTAATTGCTGAGGAAAAGGAGTACCTGGATGCGACACAAAAGATCCAAAGCATGGAATCCAACAGAATACTATGCAACTCCAGCATCCCTGATCGAAGAGATCCTTAAGGATGAGATAAAATTTATCTCCGATCACCTTCGTCGCAAGAACCTTAGAATCCTTGAACCATCGGCAGGTGATGGACGTTGGCTCGATATAATCAAACAGCTCATCGACAAACGAAACAGAGAAGAAAGAGAAACCATCTATCCCATCCTTATTGAAGTACCACAGTACCACTTCTGCGAACTCGATCGGAGTCGATACACCCTCTGTACCGAGAAGGGCTATACGCCAGTTGGCCGCGACTTTCTAAACTACCATCCGGAATCACCATATGACATCATCCTGATGAATCCACCCTTTTCGGTACATATCGAACACGTGATGCACGCCTGGTCTATGCTCAGAGAAGGAGGCATGATCTATGTGATTTTACCAGGAAAGTATCTTTCTGTTCCTCGTACCCAAAAGGAAAAAGACTTCCTTTCTTTCCTCTATGCTTATGAACGATTCGTACAGCCATTTCCTAACCTCAAATTTGAAAATGACATCCACTCTGTCACGATATCTGTCATCCTGTTTTGCCTACGCAAGTATAGCGAGAACAGAGCAGGACAGGAATACAACGGATATCCCAATTTTTATACCTGGCGGGCAGAATACAATATGACCAGCTATCAGCCAATCTACCGCCTGCGAGAACAATTTGTTCGCAACGTTCTCGATCAGAATATCCCTGCGCAACTCAATCATCCGGCATTCTTAAAAGAGGTAAAACGATACTGCGAGCATGATCTCGATATGGCACTACGTATAACCAGGATCTATACGCCTCCTGAGAAACTGGATTGGACCTGTATTCAGAGGCATCTTCTTGAGGAGATAGGAGACGAACGCAGACAGCGAGAGCAGAAGAAAGCCGAAAAAGAGGCTACAACAAAAAAAATACAGAAGAAAACATTTCCTTCAATGCTTTCTACAACAGGATAACAACAATCAAAATATTCACATAACAAAAAAGAGAAGCCACAGCCTATATTGACACAGAATGATTGACACTCTATACTAAAAAGCAAAGCGAGGATTTCAGAACCCTCGCCAGACTTCCTATTGAATGAGCTGGAGTAGTATGGCTCCAGCTCATACTACTTTACCTGGACCAAAGCAAGCTCTTGGCCCAGGGTAACAAAATCCGTCTTTTGTTTTAACAAAGGGAATTGTTCCTGCGCCCTCGTATGGATGCGCTGCACTTCCAGCAGACGCTTTGTACTCTTGAGATGTTGAGCCCCATGATAGCCCTGTGTCAACATATAGACACCACGATCGAGCTCACCACGCGCTAACACCGCATCTGTCAGATAGTTATGCATCTCCAGAGCAAAACGTTCTGGAACTTGAACTCGCAACCGAAGAAACTCATCATAGCTCTCTTCAACCTGCTTGTAGTACGACTTCTTCCCATGCTCTGCAAGCTGATCCCAGGTGATCATCGTCTGAAGAGTCAATGGCCCAGGGCCAAAATCGCTCGCAAGATAGGGCGGTTCTTGACTGATTTCCCCTCCAAAGTATATTTCAAACGCCTGATCCCGATGACGATTGGCTTCATATTCATTCCCTGCGGCCGCCAGTGCTGATCCATACTCCGCCAATGACTTGGCGCGCAGGAAATGAGTGCCCCCATTCTGACTCAGCTCAACTGCCCGCTGGAACAGTGCAAGTGCCTTCGGGAGAAATGCCTCCCTGCCAGGGGAAACAGGAATGCCAAAACAGAGCGCATTCGCAAGATGAATGTAACAGGCCGCCTCTAATCGAGTATCACCCGAAAGTTTGGCATATTCGACCGCATTATGGCAATATCCTACCCGCTCCTGCAATCGACCCTGATGATAGACAAGCAAGCCCTGAAGGAGACAGACCTGAGCCAGCAAGAATGCTCCACTCTGCTGAAGTGTTCCTGATGTTGAACAAACCATATTCTGAAGAAAAGGAAGAACTTGCCTGGCTGTTTCATGAGTTTGAGCAAAATTCCCTTCATTCAGCGTGTGCCAGCAACTAGCAACCAACCCAGAAACAAGAGGCAACCGTTCGCGATACTGCCGATCGCTGACATCATAGATATTTGCCAGCATCATACTCGCTGCCAGAAGTTTTCCAACTTTCTTGAAAAACTGACGGCGCGGCTCTGACATGTTTTCTGGAAAATCCTGATACACCATTGACATCTCCCGGTGAAGGATTATCTGAGTTTCTTTTACCAACGAAAGAACATCCGAACTACCAATAAACAGCGGCGGCATGTGAAACAACATGAGTGTATTCACATGCGACTCCAACTCCAAAAAGAAATCGTGTGGGTTCTCTGAGTGACCAACATATGAAAAAGAAGAAGCGGCACCTAGAAAAGAGAAAGAACTTCTCCCTTCCAAGATGACCACTTCTTCTCGACTTTGTTTCTTCTCTTCAAGAGATGCAAGCAAACGATCAAGCATATCCTTCTTATGTATATCATATTCAGCATTTGCTTGTAAAGATTGTACAAATTGAGTATGCACATCGATCGCTTCCGCTGCTCTTCCGTGCTCCCACAAATGCCTGATAAGATATTCCTGTAAGAGCATTTGGTCAGGATAGCTTACACGCGCTGCACGCAAGAAATCCTCTTTTTCCTTCAACTTGCCTGCCCGCTCATAACAGCGGCTCAACTCCTTAACACAATAGACCCAACCATCAGCAATACATACGCGCACCGGCCCTAACCAACTCCACACCTCCTGATGTTTCAAAAAAGGTCCACGCAGGGCATACCCTACTGCCTCTTCAAGGAAGCGCACTCGCTCTTCATCCGACTTCGCTTGTTGAGAGCAATTCACACAGAAACAGAATGCATCACTATCCAGCCATACTTCATCCTGTCCCCGCAACTTGTATTTGCCCCAGCCATGTTCAAAACATTCCCCGAAGAGTTTTTTCATTAACACCATCTCCGACAAAGGCGATGTGGTGTCCGCTTGCCTGGAGCTGCTTGACGATCTCTACTTTCTGCGCAGGCAGGACTTCGGCATGAACTTCGCTGATGCCCAGTTTTCCCGCCATTCGCTCAGCCGTCACGACATTATCCCCTGTCACCAGGATCATGCGGATGCCCGATTTCTTGAGCCGTGCGACCACTGAACGAGAGTCTTCCCGTAGCGTATCTTCCAAAACCAGCATCCCGGCAACTTGATTGTTGTGCGCGACCAGGATCACAGTGCGCCTTACGGCAGCCAGGTTCTTCGCGCGGGCTGCGACCTCCTCCTCTACGGCAATGCCTTGTTCAGAGAGCAGCCGAGGGCGACCAACGACGACCTCACTGTCCTCGATCCGTGCTTGTACACCCAGCCCCGGCAGGACAATAAACTCCTCTGGATCAGGAATGATTAGCTCTCGCGCGAGGGCAGCCTGCACCACGGCTCACCCCGGTGGATGTTCACTCAGCTTCTCGGCAATGGCAGCCAGGCGTAACAGATTATAGAACGGGCGCGGGCCCCCCTGGATTTCTCCGGGGGATGAAAGCACCCGTCCTTGTTTGGCGGATGGGGTGGGGGAGATACTGTTGATGTTTTACACCATAGGTGCTACCATGTAACGCATGAAACAGAAGAGAGCATACAAGTACCGCATCTCTCCAACCGATGAGCAAAAGCATCGTCTTGCTCGCACCTTCGGCTGTGTCCGTTTTGTCTTCAATTGGGCGTTGCGTCAGAAGACCGATGCCTCCTACAACGAGCACAAGTGGATCTACTACAAAGATCTGAGCGAGATGCTGACGGCTTTGAAGAAGCAAGATGAGTATGCCTGGCTGAACGACGCCTCTTCTGTTTCCCTGCAACAACGTTTGCGTCATCTGGAGAAGGCGTTCATCACCTTCTTTGAGGGACGTGCTCAGTGTCCCACATTCAAAAAGAAGCGCCATCAGCAATCCGCGACCTATACCAGCAATGCCTTTGTCTGGCGCAATGGGATGATCACTCTTGCCAGGATGAACGAGCCGCTTGACATTCGATGGTCGCGTCCCTTGCCTGATGGCAGTAAGCCTTCCAGTGTCACCGTCTCCAAAGATAGTGCTGAGCGCTCTTTTATCTCCATCCTGGTAGAAGAGGACAGTGAACACCTGCCTCCCTCTGTCCAGTCTGTCGGTGCTGATCTTGGCTTGAAGTCCCTGGTGGTCTTGTCTGCGGGTGAAATGGTCGGCAATCCCAAATGCTTCGCCAAAGACGAAAAGAAGCTGGCAAAAGCGCAAAGACGACACGCGAAAAAGAAAAAGGGATCGAACAAGGCTCGCAAGAAAGTGGCTCGTATTCATGCCCGGATCGCTGATCGACGCCGTGATTTCCTGCAGAAACTCTCGACAAGATTGATCCGTGAAAACCAAACGATCTGCGTCGAGACGTTGGCAGTCAAAAACATGGTCAAGAACGAGAAACTCGCCAAAGCGATCAGCGATGTCGGATGGCCGGAGTGGGTGTCCCAATTGGAATACAAAGCGAACTGGTATGGTCGAACCCTCGTCAAGATGGATCGGTGGTACCCATCCAGGAAGCGCTGTTGCGCTTGTGGGCATCTTCTCGACGCCTTAGCGCTTGATGTGCGTGAATGGACGTGCCCTGCATGTGAGGTCCATCATGACCGTGATATCAACGCAGCAAAGAACATGGTGGCCGCCGGGCTGGCGGTGTCAGCCTGTGGAGAGGCGGTAAGACCCGATGCGGTGAAAACCAAAGCGGGCACGCCTCGTCGAAGCAGGAAAGCCCGCCCGTGAGGGTGAAAATCCCCCATGCTTGAGCCGGGGGAGGAGGTCAAACGGGGGATTCTCGTTAGTTTTAGCCTATTGACGAAAGCGATGCAAGAAATACCGCTATCCGTCGCATATACAGTTTGGACCGGAATCGACTCTTTAGGAGCTGCACCTGGCGGAATGATTTTTTTCCATGAGCCGCGGAGCAGAATGCGTATGTGGTGTATGGTTGGAATAGTCTCAACCATCGCCGCGTTGAAACTGGCAAATTGAACTGGAAGCTTGCGAACCGTTTTGGGAGGGGGTAATTAAGTTGGAAATCATAACTAGATTGGCGACAGAAGAAGATGCGGAACAGCTCTCAACTCTTAATCAACGGTTTAACGGTGGGGGCCGAAGACCTGCCGCCGAAATCGAGGAAAGTATGCGAACGAGCACCGAACTGATTGCCGTCGCGGAAATGGGCGGGAAGATAGTCGGATTCGGTTGCGCCCAAAGCTACAAGTCGTTTTGTTACCGCGAGCTTCTGGGCGAAATCACCGAGATGTATGTGGAAAGCTCCGTTCGAAGGAAGGGGATCGCGACTTCTCTAGTCGCTTGTCTGGAACGAAATTTGAAAGCGCGCGGGGTTACCGAGATTAAAGTGTTGACGGGCAAACGGAACAACGCTGCTATACGTACCTACGAGAACTGCGGTTACACGAAGGATGACGAACGGTTGTTGAAGAAAACGTTGGTTACCGAAGCGACGGATCCGGCGACGTCGCAAGAGCAGTAACGAACTTCCGGACCGTCGGTCCATTTGAAATCGATTTCCGGAAGGAGGCAGATAGCCCATGTATCCCGAACAGCTGGCGGAGGTCCGAAATCGCTATCGAATAGGCGATATCCTTCATGTTTCCAGACTAACAGGAGGATACTGGAACACGGTATTGAAACTCGAGACGGGAACGGCCAGCTATGTCCTGCGAATCAGTCATCCGACCACAAGCTTGAATCGGCTGCAATACGAGCATCGGTTGATGGCCGTCGTGCATCCCCATATCCAAGAAGTCCCGGCTCCGGTTCCCGCGGAGAACGGCGACACTTTTATTTCCTGCAACAATAAATGGATAACGCTTTTTCCTTTTATGGAAGGGGCCCCACAATCCCGATTGCGAATCGGTTAGGAGAAATGCCGCCGAAATGTTGGCGCTGCTCCATGGCGTATCGTTGCAATATCCCGATTTTCCCCAGAAGCCGGGGCATCAACCTCTATGCGATTTGAACTGGAACCTTAATCCGATGTGGAACTGGGCCTTGCTGGGGCATCATTTTTTTTTGACAAGGAACGCGTATGGGAAAACAATCAGCCGCGTTCGCCGATGGAAGAACGATGTATGCTGGACATTCACCGGGAAAGGAAGTTCATTCAGGCTCAAAAAGAGGAGATGCAGCAATGGGTGCAACAACTGCGGGAAAACGACCCGGGCTTCGTAAGCGGGTTTTATACACGGGGATTTTTACCCAGGAAATGTGTTGACGAACAATCGCGGTGAAATTACGGCCATTATCGATTGGGATGAATGCGCGAAAGAATGGTTCGTCTACGAACTGGCTCGTTCGGTTTGGGAGTTTTGCCATAACGCCGACGATCACAAGCTAGACTTGGACAAGGCAAACGCTTTTATCTGGCATTACAAGTTGGCGGACGGACCCGTTCCGGCAAAAGAGCTGCAACGAATCGTTCCTTTCGTTCGCTGCGTCCGACTTCTCGAAGTATTATTTTATTTGGATCAAGCGTTCAAGGGACAAGAGGGGTACCCGGAGTATACGCGGCATAATGTAAAAGCTCTCGTTCATCTTACAGAGCTGGAGAGCTTGTATGGGAAAAAAAGGAAGGCTGGGATCCTCGGAAGCAAGATTCGACGGCTTTATTTTCCTAATAAGTTGCGGAATATGTAAGATGTATTTATGAAGAGGGGTAGGTAGTCTACCTCGGACGATTGACCGTTTTCAGGCTACGGTAAAAATCAATCCAGGTTGATCCCGTCCATTGCTGCAACGTAACTTGTACACCAATGGAATCTACAACGCTGTGTTGCCATTATAATGGACTAAGAAAAGTGGATCAAAAAAAATCTGGCTACGGATCAGGCATGTGAACAGCGTCTGGCCATGCTGGATTGGCAAAGCATAGAGCTCCCGGTCACCGCTCAAACGGACATTCTCAGCCTCAATCGCTCCCATCTGTACTACAAGCCGGTCCCTCCCCGGAGGAATTTCGCATCAAGCACCGGATTGATGAAATCTACACGCAGCATCCGTTTCTGGGATCCCGGCGGATCGCGGCGATTCTGAATCGCGAGGAAGTGAAGGCCATCGCAATCCTGTTCAGAAGTACATGCGAGAAATGGGACTGGCTGCGATCTATCCCGCCCGAACCTGAGCAAACGCAATTCGCAGCATCGCATCTATCCGCATCTGCTGCGCGGCTTGTCTATTGACCGCGTGAACCAGGTGTGGGAGATCGACATTAGGTATATCCGGCTGCAAAGCGGTTGGATGTATCTGGTCGCCATTCTGGACTGGTTCTCACGCTATGTGATCGATTGGAAATTGGATCAGAGCCTGGAGCTGCCCTTTGTCTTCGAGACCGTCAGCCGGGTGCAGAGCTGCTGCAAGCCCGAAATTATGAACAGCAATCAAGGCAGCCATTTCACCAGCACGGAATACATTCAACTGCTCAAAACCAGCGAAGTTCGCATCAGTATGGATGGCAAGAATCGCGCTGTGGATAATATTTTTTACGGAGCGACTCTGGCGCAGCTTGAAATACGAGGAAGTCTACTTGCAAGAGTACGCTTCGCCCAAAGAAGCGCACCGCGGCATCCATCGGTACTTCGAGTTCTACTATCATTACCGACCGCATCAGTCGCTGGGTTATCGGACACCTGCGTCGGTCTACACCGCATGACGTTATTAAGTCTGGTAACCGCTACTTGAAGTACTACTTCACGGAAGCCGCAAAGAGTGTCCAGGTGCACGACATCGCATTTGCACAGTACTACAGCCTCAAGAAAGCGGATCCGGCGAAATACGCCGAAAAACGTGTCCTTGCGCTTACAGCTCGTAAATTGGTGCGGTTGGTCAACTATCTGCTGCGAACCAACCGACTCTACGAACCCAAAGAGGTGATCCGACAAAAGGCCTAACATAACCACTTTGAACTATTCCACCTATTTCTTTGTATTTAAGTAAAATATTCAAAATGCAAAGTAGGGTGGGCTTAGTTTGGTATTGCCTTTTTTCAAGTCACCTCCAGATTTACCCGCGATCCCTCAAGATTTTTTCCAATTAGGAGCTTGACATCGTACTGCTGCTCTCATATAAAAGAGCCGGTACATCACAACGCAGGGTGAGTGCTCCTCAGGAGCAGCTCACCATTTGCTCAAGTTGGCACGGTGATCTCCTTAACAGAGGAAAGCGTGTGGCCCGACCGCACGGTCTGCACAGAAACAACTTGACAGAGAATTTCTACGGACATCTATGTCCCTTTCTATCATGACAGCCTGGCACGATCATCTAGGGCTGCATGTCTGGCAGAGGCCTTTTAGCAACGAGACAAGCTCAATCGGCAGAAGAGCAGGTAAAGGAGGAAGTAAGTACCAGAGAGAACATTCTTTCGCTTCAATCACCTCACGAATACGTGGGCCTTGTTTGATGAGTACGCAGATTAGCCATGACCTCTGTTTGTTCTAACTGTAAGCTGGAGAAGCCAGAACCTGCTCAACGTACCGTGCATATGCACGAACAGTCACAGCACCATCCAGGATGAATGCCTCCCCCATCCCGTTGACAGAAAGCAAGGCGACCAAGGTGATAGTGCTTCTATGATGGCCAGAGGCTCACATCTCTTGGGGTGAGCGAATGGAAAGCGGCGTCAGCGTGATGTGCGTTCCACACATCAACAAACAGTCGATCTCTTCGCTGTTCCTCTCCTGCGTAGATTCTCCAAGCGGTTCGAGTCTCCTCGTCGCGCTCGGTGGCCACCAGGATCTTTTTTTGCGCGTCCTGCTCAACTTCTCGATGGCACAGCCTATGGTTGCTGCGCTTACCCGCAGCCCAAGGAGACTTCCCATCTAGGCAATGTTCTTCCGACGTTGTGTTCCCATTGGCTTCTCACTGGCTTCATAATCCTGCTCGTAAAGCTTCTTCTTTGACTGTCTGGAGCCCCGGAAGAGGCTTGGGGACCAGATTCTCAGTTCCTTGGAGCTGTTTCGTATACTGTTTGATAGTCATATGAGTCGCTCCAAAGCGATGGACCATTCCTTCCCAGGAGTGGCCTTCCTCGACGCCACTCACTACCCGTTCTCGTAGGCCTGTTGAAGAGGCTTTCACATCTCTCGCCACCTCTTCGGCTCAAAGCGTATGCATTCTGCTCTGGAACATTCTTAATGGGGGAGAGTCATCGCACATATCTCACGGAAGCAGCATCCCGATATGGTCATCATTCGAGAAGTCAATGACCACAACAATATCAAGGAATTAGCCCGTGAGCTGAATATGAATCTGATCTTTGGCCAACAGTGACTATCATGTGGCCAAGCCAAGCAATAGGCTTGGCTTGCAGGTTCGTCATTATCGGCTTCCCATCTTATATAAAACCCTGCTGGTCATCGATGTTGCATGGAAGGGGACAACGCTCCATAGCGGCCTGGAAATGGGCGCTACTATTTTGTTTAGCTTCGACCAACTCTTGTGCATCCACATCTTTAGAGACAGCCTCAGTTCTAACTTTAAACCGTAAGCATTCTATTAATTGGTAAAGGTTCTCCTTCTTATAGAAGGAGGCCTGACCCAATCTTTTTGTCTCTGGAAGAACCAGCAGTTCTGGATGGTTCTTTTTAACTAATCTGACTGCTTTTCTATATGCAGGTAGAGTCATGTAAGCCACAATTGTTTCGAAATACTGCTTATTTTCATCAAGAAACTGGCTAAGCCTCGCTGCAATTCGCTCTATCCCTTGTTGGTCATAATGATGCAACAGAAAATCATAAGTTGTGACAGCATCCTCTTCAACATATCCTTCAGGAACAGGACCATACAAACCCGAGAGGAAAACTATTTCTATATTATCCATCCTTTCAATGGAATCGCCCAAATTTTTCCATATAAACCGGAAAGATTGAGAATTTGTGTATGGCTTTTCCTGGGAGCAAGGTAATAGAAGACAGATTGGCTTTTGCGGAGTATAATTTCGCTCCTGAATATCAAAATCCTCAGGCTTATGCATCCTGATTCCCTGGTGCACAGTCACTTGCTTCAGATCACAAGTCGTATCTTCCGCCTTCAGTGCAGCCAATAATTTTCTTGCTCCCTCAAATCGAGAACTTACTTCCTCAATGTATTCAGACAATTCATTGTTAATTAATGCCTCATTAGCTCTATTGAGAAGCACAAAATCCTGCTCCAGGTTATGGAGTGCTATAGCAGCATACACTTCGCTTCTCAATCCTGCTTTCCTCCCTTCCATAAGAGCTATGTCCTCATGAAAATTGCGTTCACGGCAAACAATACAGTTACAGTTATACTCAACCATATCTCTGAAGGAAATACTTTTCCTTGTCACCGGATTCATATATTTAAGGTTACGAGCGTTCTGTACATATGAGCTCGTGTCAAAAGTATTAGCACCCTCAGCCATCAAAAAGGGAACTAAGACTCCGGTAACCCCAAAAACATGTAACGGCATCTCCTGGGGCATCGAACGCCGAGCTGCTCGAGTAAACTTCACGATTTCCTCAGTTCGATGGGTTTTCCGAAGCGGGACCATAGAACCTAACGCAAGACCACTTAGAATACTGCTTAAACCCTCAACTTCAAAGCGCTCCAGAAGTGTAGAAACAAACTTCCCTAATAGTTCTGGGGTCGGTCCATGAATAGGCACATAGAGAAGGGGACGCTGTGCTTGCGGAAGATTTGCAATATATCTTGCAGATCGCATCGCGTTGTCAAGCGTAGAAACCATCCTTCTCTCGACTTCCGAAATATCTAAACCTGGAGGAATCGGATAATCTAAAGAGGTCACCAGATCTGCACCTAAGTCTATCTGCAATTGTAAAATACCTTCAGCCAATTGATCAGGCATAATGTTATATGCCGAAAGATCAAGGTCCGGATCAAACATCAAAGTAAAGCCACCAGAATCTGTAAATATCGGCGCTTTATACTGTAATTGAAAATTTCCATTGTAGTTCTCTCTGAGGGATTTACGCCAACGGTTTTCCAATTGTCGAGGCGATACCCGAAAGTCCAGAAAGTGGAGGACCTGAGTCAGTACAGGTATATTCCTTCGTAGTAATCCATGTCGGGATGCATGAAGAATATATTTCCATATACCACCACCATTGGGTGTGGTCCCCGTAATAAAACATGTTACTGGATATAATATTGCTTCCATTTGTCTTTTCATATGCCCGATCGTAACAAAAAACATCCTCGTTGTCAAATGAACCGAATCAAAAATAACAGACAATAGGCTGTTATCTCGCCTTACACAAGAAGAGCCAGTATGTCTGTTTTCTGCTGGCTCCTTCCCCAAAGATATGCAATTACTATTCTATTCCCAGTTGCTTTCGAACAGCCTCTAGAGGGGATAAGGCATCTTTCAGCGGAGTCGGTTCCTGAATTCCTTCTTCACTATATCGAGGATAGACATTCAAGAGCACAGGAGACTGAACCGCCACCCCTGCCACTATAGCTCGTCCGGTACCGAGATTTTTTATCATATCCAGTTCCTCTCTGGACATACTCTCCGTAATGGTGCGCACATACTCCTGATCTTCAGGACTTTTCAACTGATGAAGTATAAAGGTATTCGCCTGCGATACGACTTCGGGATCCACTGTTGACGGCTTTTGTGAAATAATACCAAAGCCCAGGCTAAACTTTCGACCTTCATAAGCAAGTTCTCTCATGGCTCGCTTCGCCTGCGTACCGGCAACATCATTATCATCTATACCAAACGATCGAGGGATTAACGACCGAGCCTCCTCCAGAATAAAAAGAATGGAATGAGCCGGTTTCTCCTTTCCTTTAGGGCGAACACTATACTCCCCAAACTTAAACGAGCGGAAAAAGTAAGTAACTATTCCATAGACCAGCGCTTTTCTCAGATTGCTGGAGAGATCAGAAAGAGAGAGTCGAAACACTGATTCTGGTAAGCACAAAGAGCGATCTGCAACCTGTTTAAAAAACAGCTCAAAATCCAATGGATTTGCATTACTATCCTTTGCATCCTGGTATACTGCTTTGATTCCTTCAAGCTTCGGAAGCAAAGCATCTCTGATTACTGGGTTTAATCGGCTCTTCGATATCTTATCATGAAGTCTAGCAATAAAAGCCTCACCTGTACCTTCTTGCTTGATAATTCTTCTTAACACACGCCGCTGAGCCGAAGAAAATGACTCTCCCTGAAAAGCTTGGAGCAAAACTATTGAAAAATCCGCAAATTTGTCTCCATAGTATTTCAACTCAGGAAAAACACGCAAGCTCTGTACGGCGTTCTTCTTCAGCAAGCTACTACCAGTCTCCGTAGCCACAAGCTGTCTGACAAAGTCAGCAGTGATAATATGTTTACATCCCTCCTTGACAATCTTACGAGCAGGCTCATTCTTATACATCACTGACGCCGTCCTGAGTAATCGTTCGCAAGCTTGTTCATTCTTTGGTCTATTCTCTCTAAAGATCGCATCCGGGCAATGCAAGAGATACTGAACAGCATTACAAGCTCTATTTCCTACTGGGCACTGGATATCTATCCGCTTCCCATTTCTGGTATACTCTTTAAAAAGCTGGGTAAACAATTCTAAATTCTCATAATCATCATGCGAGTCGAAAAGAATCATACGATGCCCACGAGCCATAAACTCCTCAATGAGCTTCGCGGCGGTCGTTGTCTTCCCGGAGCCAGTCATTCCAAAGATACAGAAATGTTTTGTGGCAAGCTGGTCCGCATTCAAGGTAACCGGTACCTCAATCTCTCTGTCTCCTCCAAACGTGTCTACAGAGCCAAGCGGAACATAGGATGGAGAGGGATGAAAGAACAGCTTGCGTAGTGTCTCCTCAGAAGGTGTATGAACCTCAGCATTGGGGGCGATGCCCCTCCGGTTAATATCAAGACCACGATCAGTCAATGTGCCAAGAACAGAGCATCTAGCCCAACCATAGGTAAACCGGCGGGAAAAGTTGATACCTAAATCTTCGAGATTCATAGATGCCGATACGCCAGCCTGGTCCCGACTCAAAAGAGGGTTCTCCTTGTAGACACTTATAATCCGAGCCACGATACGCTCTTTCCCAGCCTGGGGCGTTCCTCCGTCCAGAGCCAGTTCAACATAACTAAAGAGCAATTTTTCTCCATCGTACTCTGGACGGAGCATGGCCACAAATTCTGTTGTGGTGGTTTGATCATAGACACTTCCTATTTTCATCGCAAACCCTCTCTTTGCAAATATCCTCGTGCAAAATGCCCCAGAACGGTCTGAACGGATACAGGGTCACTTAAGTGATTTTCAAAGATCATTTCTAAATATGCTCTCTCGATAATTGTTCGCGCTATTTGTGTTGGTGTACGTGCGAGCTTATCTACATAGTAAAGAATGATAGGCATACCATACTCCTGATAAGGAATGCTCAACAGGTAGAGAGGCCCCAGAACTTTTCTAGGATCCGCAAGATGAGGAAGATGAAAGTATTCCACTCGCACTGGCTCTCTCAAAGGCGTAGTTCTCAGATAAGACATCAATGCAACATATCCGGGATGCTCCTCAGCTACTTTAGGAAGCTGATAAGGCCTCGAAGGAAAAAGCGTATCCAGAATTACTTCAAAATCGTTCAATATACCAAGGCTATCATAGCCTAGCGCTTTACCAAATGTATTTTTTGTTTGATAACGATAAATCTGAACTGGAGCCGTAAATTGCCCCTCAGTCAACACATACGAAAATATATTCGCATCCACAAGATGAAGCTTCTCTATCATATCTCTTACCTGACGATAGAACTCCCTGCTCTGTTGCGGCGATTTAAGATTTGATATACCGAGAGTTTGGAGTACTGGCATGAGAGCAGATTGTTGTATCTCTTGGTATACCTTTGGAAGCGATAGCAGTGATGGCAAAACAATGCGTGCCATCTCGGTTGATGCAGAGGTTGTTTCAACAACAGATGCGATAGTTGTTCCCGAAAGACGAGCCAGATCAAAAAGTGAACGGAGCATCCAGAAATAGAGACAAAAACCAGGATACTCACGCTCACGCATCATTTTTTTCGTCACCTTCTTTTGGCTTGGAGGCACCGCCTTTTGCATATTCTTAAAGGCCCGACATTCAGCACACCTTCTCTGGCAATAATTCAGGCAAAAATTATTAAATCGTTCAAGATTCTTATCCCCGTTGATCGCTTCTTCAGGTATGAAGGACATATTCTGCTCAGTAAATTTGTCTCCTTTATAGATGGAATGGGAATAATTATCAGGCAACTCATATTCGCCCGCTTCTCCCAGGTTCATATGAAAAAGATCGCGTGCGACTTCATAGGGGAAAGAGATCTCACTGAAGCTGCCAATCGCTCGAAGAAGTGGGCCATGTAGCACGACAAACGGTCTCCTACCAACAGCCAAGGATGAAAGTGATGTAATATAGGCAACAAAATTATTTCTAATATATCCAAGTAACTGATTCTCTAAATCAAATCTTGCATCATCCTGTGGCTGCATGCGCACCTTACTGACAATCGGACCAACCGACTCGTCAGGCGTTCCATCAGGCCCTGTATACATCCGAAAAGCCACTGACTTGAGAAATGCCAGTGAGCTATGAGGAAAAGGAATATCAACTTTTGATTCATCAATACCAATCACCTCAGCATCTTTGAGCGGTGCGGCCAGGGTCGGCGCATCTATGACCTGAAACAATGTAGCGGCACTCTCAAATACATCTGGGCGATCAGGAGTGGAGACGAAATCATGAATTTGAAATGGATAAGGACTGAGCTTGGACATCTGATCGGCAGATATAATTTCAAATGGAGCCTTTTGGCGAAGTATGATGCCCGGCAATTGTTCAGTAGTGAAGCGAACTATTCCAGTAGCCACAGACCCCTTCTGTCTAAACTCATCTGTTACAGCAGAGATAATATTGCGTAATGCATTCAACCTTCCCCGATCCTTTGTATAAAGCCAGGGAAATGCAAGCTGCGTCATATGTTATTCCTCTGAAGGAGATGGTATATCTACCTTATACTACCAAGTACTAACACTTATTTCTATTTTCTATTATATCCTCATTTAAAATATTTATCAATTAGAATAAGAATTTATTCTTTCACTTACCAACTTACTATGCACCCCTTACAAAGGCACTACCACTATTCTCGCCATACTCCCCTGAAAATTCACAGAATAGCACTTTGTCACTATTACCTGAAGCTATTATGTTTCTCTATCCCATGCCTAAAGTTGGAGTTACAAAAAAGTGGAGGGCTAATTCCTGGCGTGCCCCTCATCTCCATACAGAACTGGCTCCGGCCAATGATTTGGTGCAACGAGCTAGTCGCGGAGCACATTTTGCTGCGCAAAAGGGTGAGGTATGGGTGTATCGAACCACTGAAGGTGCGACAGACCTCGCAGGAGGCTTCTCAAACCGGCCTCTATGCCTAGCGATTGACGTATATCGCTGAGAGAGACGCAATCGGCGGAGTGCAGAGAAGCTGCACTTTGTTGGCTTCTCCCGCTATGAGAGCAGAGAACGCGAGAGCAAGTCACACACACGCTAGACCGAATTGCAGATGTCCTCGATGTGCCTCTGACAGACCCGATCGAAGATTTTCCGCGAGAAGAGAGACTTCGCTCATAAGCAGAGGAATTGCTTCTCCTTCTGACACTCCCCGCCATAAATGACGGCTTCCAAACAGACTCTTCAACAGGATCTTCTACGAGGAAAGCAAGCGTCGTGCGAGGGCGTGCTGTCTGGCTTTGCACTCTTCGGCCACCGTATATCCCTGCCGATCAGGCCGCTAGGGCGGGACCACATTGGGGGAGATGCCCACACACTGCAAAAAGCGCCACAAGGCAGAAGGGAAGTATCGCGCCGAGACACTACCCACCCACTGGGAGTCGCGATCAAAGGAGAGCATGCGGAGCAAGCCGGAGCGCTGCAAGAAGGCCACAACCGATTCAAAAGCCATCTGCGCATGGAAGTTACCACGCACCACCGCTTCGAGCAGTTGCAAGGTATTCACATTGGCCCGCATTGAGGACTTCGACCACATGTGCCCGCTTCTTATCGACGTCTGTATAAATCGTCTCCATCGTGAGCGCAGACGATTTATTCGACATTTGCAATGATTATGACGTTGGTAAAGAGCACACTGAAGAGGTCAGGTATCTCTTCAGTGTGCAAGATGTTGTAACAAGGGCACTCATCATTACAAGAGTACGATTCGCTCCACCTCTCTTTCTCTGGATGTTCTCCAGTCTGTTACTCACTCAATCATAACAGCACATTTATCTCCTCTCCTTCCCATCGCTATCTATTTTCGACGAAATCACTTTTTGAAAAGGACCTGAAAAAGACGTAAAAGAGATTGAGAAAAGATACGCAAAAGGTAAATGTTCTGTTATCTTTTGAAAAAGAATAGAATCAAAACATGAGATAGGAAAGGAATCAAGCAGGATGAAAGTGGTCTCGCTCCTGGGTGCTCGGAGTGTCTTTTTCGTCGCCCTGTTCAATTCTGTCTTCATCTGTCTGAGCCTGCTCTATCAGCCGCAAACGCCAACTCTGGCGACTGACCTGCACACCCGGTTCAGGCCGATGGTGCTTCGTCCGATTGGGTGCAGTTGCTGGTCGCTGGTGTCACCTATCTGTGGGTGTCGAGTGCCATATGAAGGCAGCTTTGCGGTGTATCCAGAAGAAAGGAACGAAAAATGAGACGGCAGAAAAAGCAACAACAGCACATCACGCCCTTGTTTCCGAAGGCCAACGACTCCACCTCCCTGCCCACCACCGATCTGGTCTGGCCTGTCTACGAACAGGTCCGCAAGAGTGACGGGGCATTCAATGTCCCCCACCTGCATCTGTCGTTCAACGATGTGCGCGTCGTCGATCACATCATTGCTTCCTACTCCACGTCCCTTCAGAAGACATCCCACGTAAAGCCGTCACACCGTGCCAAAATCCAGCGTCTTGGTCAGTTGCGCGCGCGCTTGCACGGCTTGCTTGCCCATGAGCAAAAAGGTGCCCTCTCGAGTGCGGCTCTCCTGCTGACACTCGATGATCTGGAACTGCTGAACGAGGTGCTCGAGCCTTCCTCACCCTCATCAAACGGCTCACGGTCCGGTCTCAGGAGCGTGACGAGCTGGTGCAGGCGCTTCGGTTCTTGCAGCGCACCATCGAAGACATGATCCAGATCCAGTTGAACAGGGTGGAGTGATGATCAGACGCATTGAGACCGATGAGGCTACGCTCGAAAGCGTCAAAAAGCTCCTGGAACAACAGCTTCAGGGAAGGAACCGTCTGATGCAAGCGCCCGCTCTGTCCTTGTATCAGCGCTTTTTGCAGGATCTTGACAGGCCGGTGTCCCCCACACTCATGGAGGTGGCGGCACTCTTGCGGGAAGTGCAGGAGATACAGGAGGCTTTTCCTCGCCTGTCGCGTGAAGGACAAAGAGCGGCTGAGGAACGTCTTTCAACCATTTCCAGGCAATTGAGTCAGTGGCGTTTGATGCTTGGTCAGCACTTGTTTTTGGGTGAGAGATGGCTGAGTGCTGGCAAAGATGGATATGTGATGCTTGTCTCGAAGAAAAGGAAAAGAGATGCATGAGATGAATATCATCCCGGTGACCGTGAAGGAGCTGGAGGACGGGCGCCTGCTGCTTTATCCCGTGCACATCAAGGCACATGCCTCCCTTGAGGTGAAGCAAAGGTGTCAGCGGCTTGGGATCCAGCTAGAGCATGCTCCTGTGTCCGACAACAACTGTTATCACCTGCTCTTGCCGGCATGTACATATGCGCTCACGCTCTCATCGGAGGAAGATGCGCGCCATGCCGTGAAATACGCCATTGCCGATGAACGTGCGCTGCTCATCTTTGACCCTGCTGGTGAGAGACTCCCAACGTGCGCCTTCGTGCCCTCTATTCCTCACTGGAGGCTCTTCATCAAAGAGCTTGCCTGCATCCGAGGTATGAGTGCAGCTACGCTGGCGGAGCAACGTGGGCTCCCGCTGGCGCGCATTGAGCAAGTTCTGGCTTTCCCCGACACTGATGCGTGGCTCAGTGCGCTTGAAAAGCTTGCGGGCGTCTTCCGGGTTTCCATGCGCGAGTTGTTTGCCGACAGGGACTGACCCGCTGACAGAGAACGTGCTTCTCTGCCAGCATGCAAGCGCATGGTTCCTTTCCAACGAGAAGGTTTTCCTCTTCCCGGTCGCTTGGATGCCCGAGCTGGTGAGAGCTGCTGGGGGAGGAAGTCATCTCTGTTGGCTCTCTCTCGAGCATCCAAGCGACCGGGTACATCTCAGCGCAGCCAAAAAAGGATCAAGGGATGTGAAACGGACTGCTCTTGAAAACCAGGAGTGAATCATGGAAGATGCATTCACCAGAGACAAAAGAGAAACAGACGCGGCTCCTTTCCTTCATCCAGATGAAGAAAGAGCACTCCTGAAGCAATACCACACGCAGCATGACCAAGATGCATTGCACCAATGAGAAGCCAATGGAGGTGAAGGGTCCCCTGGGGCAGGTGGGAACGCACTTGAAATCGGCTCCTGTGGAGAGACTGGCAGACGGCGCTGACCCATCTCGCCTTGATAGTGGTTGCCGATTCTTGACACTGTTTGCGTAGCGGACATGAGCGACAATCGCCGATCCGCGCGGCGTAGAGCACCCACAACGAACCATTGGTCTCTTTTCGCCGTTCTTGCGCATATAGGAACTGCCCAGCAGGACAGCGTAGTGTCCCATCCGGCTGTAAAGAGAAATCGGCTCCGGCAACCCCTTTCGTGTACGATAGGTGCGCCCACTGCAGCGGCCCGTAGGCAATGGGGGCTGGTTCAGGTGCCGCGAGGCAGGATCAGGTGCAAGCTCCGCAGGCTCACCTATCTGGGCAGAAGCAAATTCCGTCGTACGCATAGGCGTGGGATGGAGCACATGACCCAGTTCCACGCGCATGTTCCACATCCATTGCGCGAGAATGAGCTAGAACTCCGGCCCCAGGCGGTGTGCGAACACCAGCGATCTGGGTCCTGTTCTTTGTCCTCGTCAGCGAGCACAGTTTCAAAGGCCCCGCGATGCAAGTACAGGGCAACGACATCAGCAGGCGTGAACGCGCTTGGCAGCAGGCCGGTGTAGAACAGTTCGTAGACCAGCTCGCCACGTGTGGTACCAACGGGAGCCTTGGTTGGAGCTGCCTGATGCATGGCAACGATCACCCGTGTGCGTGGCCCTGTTGGCGAAAGGGAAAGATCAGAGAAGTCAAAGAGTGCCCGAGAGGTTCCCGTGTTGGGATGGGTGGTCTGCTGATTCGGTAACTGGGCCAGGCGGGCTTGCACCAACTCCAGGTCGAGCAGATCATAGTCCTTGCCTCGCATGACGTAGGCGAGTCCGGCCAGGTCAGCGACAATAACCCCATTGCCATATTGCCCATCCAGGCGGACTTCAGCCTGACCAGGCTGGAGAGGTTGGGCTTGATATATGCGCTGATTGCCTTTATACCGCCTGCCGCAGTTCTCCTCGGTAATCGCCGTTGCCCGCTCCCGATGTTCCCGAAAACGTGCCGAGCCATTGGTGTGTATGCGCCTGGAGCACAGTGGTTCGGGTGCGGACGATTTCACCCCGCTTGCGCCCGAGATAGCCTGGAGCACAGATCTCATCCAGGCGGCGTTGTGCCGGTAGGAGATCAGGAGTGGATGGCAAGGCGCGTTAGCGGGCAGCTTGCCTGGTACCATCCACATCGAACACCAGTCTGTAGTTTCCCTGTCGATCCCACAATCCCCCTGGCTTCTCGTCCTTCTCCAGAGGGCGAGCCAGCCGGTCTTTCAGAAAGAGCGTGCGGAGAGACTCGACTGTGGCTTGGTTGAGCACTGCGAGAAAGTGGGAGAGCGTCGAGCGATCTGAAATGGGAATGATATGCTCATCCCTGCGCAAAAGCCAGTTCAACATGACCTGACTGACGCTTTTTCCCCGCCTCTCGGCAATCGTTTGGAGGATCTCCTGAAGCTCTTTATTCCTTCCAGAAGCGCTCTTTCAAAAAATTGGTAAAATCCCTCATCTCTTGTTGATATGTGACCAACGCGTGTCTCTTTTCTTCAGGGCTCCTGATATCTTGCAGCCCGGCTCCCTGTGGCTCGACCCTTGTCATTGGGACACTTCCAGGGAGCACAAGTCCCTGAATGACGAGATGTTGATCTAAAGGAACAAATCGACTTCGGTAAAAATCGTCAAGGAGAAGCTGAAGTTTTGCCCGTGCGAGGAGGTGCTGCCGAATCTCTATCTCTGTTCCTGATGGGAGCCCTTCGAGGCTTGCGGGATCGGCTTCTATCTCGAACCAGGGATATGGAGTCCCCTCATCCTCGCCATTGGGTCCGAGATGTCCCTCACAGGAAGCGACCGTATGGAGACTGAGCGCATTCAGCGCTACCACTGTCTCAAGAATTCCGGCATCGATGCCGCGTCCTCTGCCGTCTACAGCCTTGGTCAACCGTTCCTTGATACTGTTCCACCTGTTCCATTTGGCCTGCTGCTGTTTTTCAGGATGGGTTGTCCGTGGGGGGCGGCCAGGACGGTTAATTGTGAGCTCTTCTAGCTGCGGTTTGTAATAGAGGGATGTCCGGGCATTGAGCTTATAGTAATCCAATTTCCCATACTGCTTTGCAAGAGTACGTATATAATGAGGCGTAGTCCCCAGGATCTCAGCGGCCTCGGAGGCTGTCACCCATTCATTGCGATTAATCGGGCCAGTTCGTTCCATATTTTTCCTCTCTTGTTTGCCTCAGATCTTCTAAGAAAGAATAATGCTACAAAGCATTTTTTGTCAAGTGCGCGCTGGAAAAAGTCATAGGGATCGCGGAGCCAGGGCGTTTCGATAGGCGGCGTTTTTTGGCTCAAGCTCAACTCTGGGCGCCGGTAAGCCGTTTTGCTCCTCTTGTGGTAAGCGAGCGGAGGGACGCGATCACGCTAACGGAAGTGAGACACGCGCAACCATTTCAGTGTGGTTGAGCCTGAAAGTACCAGAAAGAGAATGCTACAAGGCATTGTCATTTTCCTGTTGAAAATAATGTTACAAGGCATTGTGCTATACATGAACCAAGTGAGTGGTACATCAAATCCTAAAAGGAGGTAAAAGATTATGACATGCGAAACATGTAAAGGGCGCGATCCCCACTGTGAGCGGTGCTGGGGGAAGGGAGAAATCCCTCTTACCCCACTCGCAACGCAAGACCGCGTATGAGGAGCGGTGTCCCAAGTGTCGGGGCTTAGGCTATATTGTTGATTCGCCCGGGCCCGGAGGAGAGAGGAGCAATCCTCTCTCTTGAGAGAGAAACAAGCTGACATCAGGAGGAAAGTATATGAATTCCTCTCTAAACCACCTCAACAATTTGATTTTTGAGAAGAATCAATGTATCAGGAGCACAATGCGTCCGCGTCCGTGTCCTGTCTCGCTGAGTGTATGCGCCTGCGCCGCCTCGTGCAATGGGAACGTACGGGCTATCTCGGTCTTTACCCCTTCTTCAGTCATGAGCCGGGCAATTGTCTGTAACAGCTCAGTTGAGGGCCAGGGGAAAGAGGGTTTGTTAGACATTGCTCGAATACCCAATCGCGTTGCCTCTTCCTGCGAAGGCTCTTCCAACAACGAAACCAGAATTCCGCCGGGTTTGACGACCTGCATAGAGCGAGTCAGGGTCTCGCCTCCGATTGTGTCAAGAACAACATCGATATCGTGAACGACATCTTCAAACCGCGTCTTCGCGTAATTAATGACTGTCTGAGCACCCAGGGCACGCACAAACGCCTCATTCTGCGCCGAAGCCGTCGCGATAATCTCGGCGGCTCCTTTCCACCGAGCAAACTGGACCGCAAACAGGCCCACACCGCCAGCCGCACCATGAATCAGGACACGCTGCCCTGCCTGGAGTTTAGCGTTCTCAAACAGCGCCGAGAAGGCCACTGTTGCCCCACCTGAGATAGTTGCTGCGTCCACAAAGCTCAGTCCCTCTGGTTTGAGGGCCAGATTCTCGATGGCAGCGGTCGTGTACTCGGCGTAGCCGCCCTTACTGGTACGACCAAAAACTGCCTGACCAACGCGAAACGTCTCCACGCCCGGTCCAACCTGCTCAACCCCCCCCGCGATAGCGCTCCCGGGAATATAGGGCAAAGTGAGCGGCATTCTCCCCTGAAAGAGGCCACGCCGAAGCTTCCATTCCATCGGCAACACACCCACTGCATGAACCCGGATCAGCACTTCACCCGCCTGCGGTTCCGGACGCGGCACCTCTTCCAGTTTAAGCTGCTCAGGCCCGCCATATTGAGAAACACGAATAGCTCGCATCATTAATTATCCTTTCTTGTCAACACGTTAGCACATTTGCTGAAAGCCCACCTGCTGTAACCATGCTTCCAGCGTCATCAGTGAGGGATATATCTTGCGAAGAGAGGCGAAAGCCCGACTCGTTAAACCACTCATACATACGCTCACCTCCCGACGGAAGCTCCACAAAACGGGTCGGTTTTTCCGGTGATACACTCCGTAGTTGCCGCGATCTGCACTGGCGTGAGTTCATCACCGGCCCGTCCTACTTCTTTTCCCAGAAAGCACCCAGGCTGATCGAAAACGAGGGCGGCAAATGCTCCGATATCATCAGTAGAGACCATCCGTAAAACAGTAGCAGCATAGATGCCCAGGAGGGATAGTTCATAGGAGCCATCGAGCTGCGTCATTGTCAGGAATGGAAGATTGCTCATAAAGAAGACCGGGCGCAGGATGGTAGCAGGCAGCCCAGGTGCTCGAATATGCTGCTCAACTTGCCATTTGCTCTCGAAATGAGCGATACCACTTCCATGCTCTACCCCATCGGCCGATAAGTAGACCAGATGAGAAGCTTCCATGTCATGCGCAGCACCAGCCTTGCCCTGACACGCCTCCGCCTCCAGGTCCTCCTTTTAAAAATGTCTGAACGCTAAAAACACCGTACACACCCTCCATCGCCTGCCGCAATACAGCCGGGTCATTCAGATTGCCCTGTATCAGTTCAACTCCCGGGCCTGCAACTGCTGTGCTTTAGCTGACTGGATATCACGCACCAACGTCCGTATCTGCCAGCCACGCTTCTGTAAATGGTGGACCGTCGCACTTCCCTGTTGTCCTTTACCACTATTTTCTTATTCATCTCTTTAAATCCTTCTCTCTATTATTCAACTTTTGTTTGCGCAAGAAGATAGATATACTCTATCATCCGGGAAGAGCTCTGTATATGTCCCTTCGGACGATATTCTTCCTGGAAAAAGCAGCAAGCAGACACGGCAAAATGACCAGAACGCCACCCTGCCTATTTTGCCAGGGTGCGCTGTGGCTATTGAACTCTACGCATTTATTTGAGTCTTATTAAAAGAAGAGCTGTATTTCATATCTTACCAGAATGGAGAAGAAAAGAAATATGAAAGAGGCTTTTCTGCGGCATCATTCTAAGACGGCTCTGGCGCGACAAGTGTCCTCTCTTCGCGCCAGGATGCGAGAGAGCCATGCGGCCGGAACGAGGGACACGGCTCGTCCGCCAACTCAGGATCGCACTGCTTCGCGCGAAGAGCAAGGTGTGGGGCCAGGCATCCGTTGCAAGCCATCAGGAGGCTGTTCACACAGTTCCAGGAGCCGACAGCGCACCTACAGAGAGAAGCAAGGCTGCCGGGGAAACAGGGAGGCGAGAAGCGCACCGAAAAGCCATCCAGGGGAGTGTAAGCGAAGCGATCCCACCCCGTTGTGACCTGATTTTGTGAGCAACCAACCGCATTAGTGATCTGCCGCAGCGACCAGTTGGCCGCAGGCGAAGCACGGCAGACGGCTGAAGCCAGCCTGCTCCACAGGACGCCTCACAGATTCATTCTGAAAACAATCTTTCTCCCATCTAACACTTGTATATTCAGACATCACGATTTCATTCTTTTCTTTACACGTGTTACTTGTTGTACAATCAGCACAGGAAACCGCAGCGTGCCGAAAGCGGGAAATTATACACTCTTCTCTGGGTGTGAATATTCACAATCTGCCTGGTGCTTCCCATCCACAAGGGGGAGTGAATCATACAACAGGGCCTTCTGGTAAAAGCCTTAATTCAACCGTACTCCAGACTGATTAACAGAGCGTCACCTGCGGGTACACTGCCATCATTATTGCTTGGACTGTCATCCAGCCTCTTACCTCACAGGTAAGGGACAAGCCTCCGGCTTCAGCCGGGGCACTTGACATACCTGTTCGTCGCTAGAGCTGACACGTTTCGCCCGGCCGTGGTACTTTTCGTATGCATTATTTCTGAAGATGGGCGCGCAAGAATGCCAGAAGCTCTTGTTGGGGACGACCAAGATGGCATTCTTCGGGAGGAGAAACAAGGCCAACTGGCACACGTAAATCAACTCCCTGGAGCTTGCGTACAACTGTTTGACTGGGAGGTGGAGTCACTGCGACACCGGGAAGCAGTGCGATCCCTAATTCCCCTTGAACAGCTTGTTTGAGTATTTCTATACTTCCCATCTCGATACCAGAAAAGGGATTGATTCCCAGGGAGAGCAAGGCATTCTCAATTACAGCACGATACCCACAACCACGGTCCGTTAAGAGTATTCGCTGACCTTTCAGATCTGTAGCCTCAAGAGGCTCTTTGTTGACCAGAAAATGGTGTGCTGGAAGTAATACTCGCAAATCCTCAAAAAAAAGTGGCTCGAAGGTTAACCCTGTCTGCGCTTCAGGGGGAGAGCTGATAGCAAAATCAAGCTCGCCAGCCTGTACACGCGGATTCACGAGGGCTGCATTGCCTACCTCCAACGCCAGTCGGAGTTTTGGAAACGTGCGCGAAAAGGTGATGAGCAATGGAGCCAAACGAAGGCTCGCTGTTGGTTCGATCGCTCCGAGGCGGATCTGCCCGGCTTCCCCTGTAATAATCTCTCGCATCGTCTGTTGTAACGCTACCGCGCGCTGCCTTAAAACCGCAGCTTGTTCCCATAAGACCTTTCCCGCCTCGGTCAACTGCATCTGTTTCCCCTGACGAGCAAACAGTTTTACGCCGAGCTCAGCTTCAAGTTGTTGCACATGAACCGTGATTGTGGATTGAGCATACTCAAGTTTCTCGGCTGCTTTTGCGAAGCTCCCTTCCTTCACGATAGTGAGGAATGTCTCTAGCTGGCGCAGTTCCATCCATTGCCCCCTTCTTCCTTCAATTTTTTTGAAGGATACGTTCGTTTACTTTATGTTGACAAATATATGCTCTCCCTCTATGCTTGTCAAGAGGAAAGCGCGTTTCCACATTCTATCCAGACAGGACACTGTTTGTAAGCAAAGCTCTTGGAGCGTAAGGTGTGGAAACGCCCGGTTCAGTCATGTGAACACCTGTGAGTCGCTCACGATTATCAGGAGAACAAAAATATATGGAAACATGTGAAAACAAAGTGAAAGTTGTCCCTGAGGAGACAGCTAGACCGAAAATCATGATGACAGGTAGAGCATTAAAGAGGTCTTCTGCTGTTTCTCCTCTCTCTTTGTCACATCTGGTAGTGATAATGCTGGCCATTACATGCGGTGTTGCTGTTGCCAATGTCTATTATGCTCAGCCACTTCTGGCTTCGATGGCACATGATTTCGGAATTCCCGAGGCATCCATTGGCGTTGTGATTACCATTACACAGCTCTGTTATGCGTCGGGATTGCTATTGCTTGTGCCTTTAGGTGATCTTGTGAATCGTCGTCTGCTGATTGTGTGCCAATTACTCCTGTCTGCATTGGCTCTGGCGGTGGTAGCCAGCACCTCCATTTTTCCCATGTGGTTAGTAGGTATCGGAATTGTCGGTCTGCTGGCTACTGTGACGCAAGCAGTGGTTGCCTGTGCGGCAGCTCTGGCTGCTCCTGCTCAACGAGGTCAGGTGGTTGGTCTGGTCACAAGTGGTGTCGTGATTGGTATTCTGCTGGCACGAACAGTCGCTGGCACGCTGGCAGATCTTGCCGGGTGGCGTTCGGTCTACATCGTCTCTGCGATATTAGCGCTGCTTATGGCAGGCATTCTGTTCCGAGCCCTCCCATCCGATAAAACGGCGAAAGCCTCTCTCTCTTATCCACAATTATTGCGCTCAGTCTTCGTGCTCTTTGGGCAAGAGCCGCTCTTACGTATTCGCGCCATCATCGCCATGCTGATTTTTGCCGCATTCAGTACCTTGTGGACTTCAATGACCCTTCCTCTCAGTGCTACACCATTTTCCTTTTCGCACACCGTGATCGGAGCATTTGGCCTTGTCGGAGTGGCTGGCGCATTGGCGGCAAAGCGTGCAGGATCGCTTGCAGATCGCGGTTTAGAGCAATGGACGACAGGCATAGGGCTGGCTCTGCTGCTTGTATCCTGGTTACCCATCAGCTTGCTTAATCATTCTCTGCTGGCTGTGATCGTTGGAATCATCCTGTTAGATCTGGCAGTGCAGGCAGTCCATGTAACGAACCAGAGCATGATCTACCGTCTGCGGCCAGAGGCGCTCAGCCGACTTGCGGCCAGCTATATGATCTTCTATTCGATTGGGAGTGGAACCGGTTCGATCGCCTCAACGCTGGTCTATGTTCGTGCCGGTTGGATTGGTGTGAGTGTGTTGGGAGCAGCAATCAGTGCCGTTGCCCTCCTCTTTTGGGCGTTGACGCGCTCTCGGGCCCGAGTATCGAAATAGAACAAGACAGCATGCCCTGGCGCGGCCATAAACGGGCTCCGCCGCGCCAAAGGCACCGCTATCCCTGATCAGCAAAGCTGTCAAAGCTACTATCACTTGAGTGTCAACGCGATACAACCAACCAGTTTGCACGAAAGGCCGTGGTGCCAGCATGAACGTTGCGTTTTTACAACAAAGTGAAACAGCTCTCCTCTTCTGCATCTACTGTAGCAGGACATCGCCCACACGAATGAAGATCAGTGGAGTTGACAGCAGCTTCTGTCGTTGCAGAACCGGGGGCTCGCGCTTGCTTGAAGAAATCAAAGTGTGTCTGCAAAAGCAGCCGGAACGTTTGCAAGAGACACGCGCCATCCAGAAGAAGATCAGACAAGAGAAGCGCAGCCAGTTGGGCGCAGGCCCTTGAACAAGGAGCTGCTCGGAGGAACACCTTCGAGAATACAACGCAACCGAACAACACGCACACGCTGCTTCTCATCAAACATACTGGTCTTCAGGGGAAGTGGCAGGGCCGTCCACGCTGGATCAGCCTGATCCAACATCAACTGGTGATCTGCCAGCAGGATAAAGCTGACCTGCCGATCCTTCTTGAGGCGCTGTATAATCTCCTGCTCAACTGGCTGGGTAGTGGCCACCTTGATCTCCAGATTGTGGCTGGTTTGTTGCGGAAAGATCGTCGCACGAGCCGTATTCGTCGCCTGGATAATCTTCGCAACTCCGACACTGTCAGCATTCAATCAGCAAATGATTCCCTGTCCGCATCGCGCCCAGAGATTGACCCATTGCTCTTCTCACAGAACTCTGAGCAACAACTTGAAGCAACAGGTGGCGCGGTCGGTTTCCACGTCGCTTCACGCGTCACTGGCTTCCTGCTCTTCCAGCCGAGCTCCTTTCCTGTTGTATCTCTTCAGAAGAGAGAGGAACGCATTCAATGAGTTTCTTTCGCCCTATCTTCTTTACCTCGTTGAGCACGTTTGAATCTTCCCAACAATTCATGGTGGTGCGATCAATCGGCGTCTGGTTTGGGAAAATCTCCAGTAATTGTGGAAACAGCTTTCCACTAAAGCTCTCGGCTTCCACCGTTGTCAGAATGGTCGGCACCTGAAACACGCGCAGCGCACGGGCCAGCCCTACCGTATTATTCAGCAGCGTCTGATCGTCGATGGAATGGACAGCAAAAGCCATTTGCGGCTGATAGTCAACCAGGATCGCCGTACAATTCCCGGGAGTTAGCAAACTATGAACTTGATTTGGCATCTATTTTGCTCCTATTCTCCGGTTTTCAAAGAGGATAAACCTCATGACAATACATACTCCAAAATGGAGTGTGTTGCTGAAGCCCGCAGCCACGCAAGAGAGGAAGGAAGCGCCTTAAAAAGGAGAACATATACTCCTTCTCGCTCTCTTCTCACCGCGACACGTCCTTCTCCATTGAGAGAGAACCGTTTTTGCAGGTTCTCTCTCATCTGACAAACGGTTTGGCACAACGAACTATATGAAAAGCGAAGGGATAGTTGGTTGACTTCTTCTCTTCCTTATCTTCTCATCTTCTCTTCGCGGCCTGCTGCACCGCTTTTTTCTGCTCTTCACCCTGTGTGCTTTGATCCTTCAGCGCGTTCTGAAGCGCCGTCGCATACTCTTTGACAGTTCCCTTCTTATGCTTTTTGATCCACTCATACTGCCAGAGAAAGCCTCCTGAGATGCCCGAATACGTTTTTCTCAGGTTTTTGAGATTTGACAAGATATCATTTGGTGCTGCCTGATATTCTATGGTGTACCCCGGAACAAGAAAAGCCTGGGCATCGGTCACAACCTTCTTGACCTCTTTCTCCCAATCAGCGTAGTTGGCTCTACCATATAACTGCAAGTTCCACCAGGCAAATAGAGGCTTCTTTGATGAACTTGTTTGCTTGAGAATATCGAGCCAGTAATTTCGCTCTGTGTATGGAGCTGCGGTGACCGTCAGCCCCTGCTTCGCTCCCCAGTTTACAAGATCGACTAAGGTCGTCTTGCACTCCTCATAATCGTTCTCGATATCGATATCAAACCCATCTATTCCAAGCGTGTTCTTCCACGTCAGAAACTGCTGCTTAAACTTCGCAGGATTTTTCTTGATTGCCTGGAAATCTTCCGTTTTCCATCCGCCAATAGAAAGCAACACCTTTGATACTTTCTTCGGCTGCTTCATGGTTTTGATAATGTTCGGCAGAAACGATTGTGTCTTTGCCAGCGATATATTGTTGTACCAGAAGGAACCATCATTATGGACATGTAGAAAGGCTAAAATGATCGTTCCAAAGCCAGCATCGCCCAGTTCCTTAGCAGCAGCTTCCATCTCCTTTAATTGGTCTGGCGACGGATTTTCTTTATCAAAGATATCTTGCACATACAGGGCTATTTTTTGAGCTTCAGCTTTGCGATTCTCTCCCTCATTTTTCTGTGTGTTTACTGACACTGTTTCTTCCTTTCTCTTGACGCATACACTGAACGAGAGCACTATTTCGCCGAGAATCCCGGTGCTGAGCATTCTCGCTTCCAGTGCCTCACACAGCGTCGCTACCAGCTTGCAACTCACTTGCTGGCAGCGAGAAGCGCTCCATACACACGTCTCCTCGCTGCCACTCTCGTTCCAATCAAGAAGGTCTTGCTGGTGAGAGCCTATACTTTCCTTCAGACAGAGTCCTCTCAGGAAGAATCAACCCAATCCCCTCACTCACTCTCTTGAAGCATCTGAAAGATCACTTCTACCTCTTGCTCCATTTCTTGCTCACTACTCTTCCCCTTATCCCCGGCTGAAACCACCCATTCCAGACGAAGAGCTGAGAGCTGATCGAGGGGAAGGTCATTCTTATTCCCACTGAGTCGAAGATTCCAGGTAGTAAAGGGCGTTGGTTGATAGTAATACTTCTGCTGGCTGACCTCTATTTCGCCATCTGTTGTAATGATCCGATCCAGTCCAAGTACCGTATCCCGAATCACCTTTGCATTAGGAGGATCGCTCTGCTCCTTCGGTCGGTATTCAAAGACCAAGCGCCAGGGAGGAACGGCAAAGGTATAGTAGTCTATGCCTGCATTCTGGTACTTACGATCCATCGACAGCCCGGCAACTTCCAGGTAGAGCTTGAGATGTTGCTTGACCTTAAGAGGAACACCTTCGAGAATACAACGCAACCGAACAACACGCACACGCTGCTTCTCATCAAACATATTGGTCTTCAGTGGAAGTGGCAGCGCCGTCCACGCTGGATCAGCCTGATCCAACATCAACTGGTGATCCGCCAGCAGGATAAAGCTGACCTGCCGATCCTTCTTGAGGCGCTGTATAATCTCCTGCTCAACTGGCTGGGTAGTGGCCTTGATCTCCAGATTGCGACTGGTTTGTTGCGGAAAGATCGTCGCACGAGCCGTATTCGTCGCCTGAATAATCTTCGCAACAGCACTCTCGAATTCACCGGCGCTCTGGAGGGCAGAAGGCGATTTCTCTGGCTGAGAGAGCGTCTCATAGGCAAAAGCAGACCGATATGCCTGGAATGCAAGAAAACACCAGACCGAGAGGTAGAGACGGCTCTGGAAGAGGCATTGCAGCAACAGCGTGTTATTCTTATTCTGCTCATTCAATTCATCAATATACTTCTGTAAGCGGCCTGATTCATTGGTATGCACCCGTTTTTCCAGGAGCAGCAGCAGTTCTTCCTGCTCAGCCTTAATCACCTCTGCCTGCTCTGCTAACCGCGCTTTGCCGTAAATGGCTAACTTCTCCAGTTCCTTCTGGTACGTTCCGACAATCTGTGGTGGACGGGGAGGACCAGGATCGTCAAGGATGAATTTCATCACCGCTTTCATGTCCACAACGAATGCATCCCAATCCGCCAGTCCCCCAATTAAATCGACCGTTGCTGGCGGCACTTCAGGAAGTCTGGTCTCCTTTCCTTTGATGACCTTTCTAGCATTTTCAATCTGCTTCATCATGACCGCAAGCTTCTTCAGCACATCAACGATCTTCGCAATGATCTCTTTCAATTGCTTCAATTTCTGAGCCAGCTCGTTTGTTTTCTTTGCCGCTTCCACCACTTTCTTGCCTGCCTCTACCCCTTTCGCTGCTGCCGCTCCACTGGTGGCACCACCCGTCACCGCCGCAGACGCTGCCGCTGCCGCAAAATCAAAGACCGCGCTCGCAGCAGCAATCAATGCTTCCCGCTTTCGCGCCTCCATCCATGTCTTAATATCTTTCTGAAACTGCTGATCCAGCGCTTTAATTGTCTTCTCTTGATTCTGAAACTTCTTCTTCATATTTTCCAGATATTCTCTCTTTTGCTTTATCTCTCCCTGAATCGTCTTCAGCCGCTGGTCATATTTTCCCACAACATCCTTACTTTTCTCCAGCATCAAATTTCCTGCTGCTTTTCGATCGGCAACCGATTTTGCCGTATTCATCACTGTCTGGTAATAGCCTTCATAGGTTTTCAGAGCTTTGAGAATCGCTTCGACTTCTTCCTGCTGCGCCTGCTGCGAAAGTACCGGCACAAGGATGGTCTTCGCAGCAGCAAAGGGGGGATAGTTTGCCAGGAAGTTTGAGCTATGCAAGTAGAGGTCCTGGGCATCTTTGTCCTTACCCGCTTGATACAGAGCACAGATCCATTTCACTAATGCCTGACCGGCTTCCCACTCCTCCTGCTTCTCACTGGCGCAAACAATCGCTGCGAGCTGAAAGAGGGTACTCGCAAAGCGAAAAAGTGGCTCTCCCCATTTCATGTACTCTTCGAGTTCATATTCCTTCAAGGTTTCCTGCTGGATCTTCCCATTGGCATAGGAGACCTTCACTCCCAGAGCAGTAAAGTCTTTCTGCTCCAACTTCACCGATTTGCTTCCCGCCTGAATCGTCAGGCTTCCTGTCAACTGCTGTGTATAAATTGAGTGCTCCGTATCGGGGTTGTTCTCAGGGAGCACCAGCGTTCCTCCCGCTTCCACCTCGATGGTGCGGCTACAGATCATCACATGCACATCCTTATCGATTTGGGGCACCGTTTTGGGAATCACCAGCCGATCCATATAGAGCACAATAGCGACAATCCCCGCCGCTTTTTGCTTCTCTTGCAGATATCGCTCATAGACTGGTTTGAGATTTCCTTCAAGCTGACGAAACACCAGGAGGCCTTCATGACTCCGAAAGATCTCCTCTGTTCCTGGAAGCTGATACTTCTTGACAAGCTCCTTGTAGTTGAGCGTAGGAATTGTTGTCGTGGAAATGGTCGCAATGCTCATGCCAATCTCCTTCTCCATCCGCGACGCAATAGTCAGGAAAGGAGAGTTCCGGATTCGAGAAGAGGAACTCTCCTGCTTGCCCTTACAGTACTATCCAACGGCCTTGAGTAAGGCATCAATGGTGGGATACCAGGTAACCCCGGATGAGTAAGCATCATCGCGATACGCTTTCGCCTTGTCCCTCAGTGCTTCCCACTGCCTGATCGCGCTTTGTACTGCCAGCTTTGTGAGAATCTTGCTGATCTCCTTCACCCCCTTACTATTGAGGGTGTTAAGAAGGGTGTCAAAGTCCTTACATAGCGTACTCCAAATCCCCGCCATCGCTTCCAGTTCCTTCAGCGCCTTCCCAATAAGCGAATTCACCTGAGTGATGCTTGCATCAACCGCTCCCGATATCGTCAACGCTCGAAAAACTGAATTTTTCTCACTTTGAGCCTTTTCAAGATTCGCTCTACACGCTTTCAGCTTATCGATGGCGTTTTTCACCTGTTGCGTGTATGCCAACGCTCCAATAGTCCCGGAGCCAACCAACTGAAGCCCTTTCCAGAAGCTCGGTTTCAGTGTTTCTAACGCCTTTTGGTTCTCGGCCTCTAACTCTTTTTGTGCTTTTTCCACCTCTTTATTCAACTTTTCTAATTCCCGGCTTTGCTTCGCCAGCTCTGTTTTATATTCACTTTCCCTTCTTACGAGCGCCCCCTGGTCTTTTTGTGTCACACTTAAGAACGCCTGAACCCCATTATATACACCTTCCGCTGCATTCTTAAATTTTTCTGCTTCTTTCCTCCTATCATCAAGAATTTCCTTAATCTCGCTCTTTGCATCATCTTCCTTCTTTTTTCCATCTTTCCATTCCTGAATTATATCAAGGATACCTCCATAGTAATCCTTCGCATCATTCCCATACGCGACAATATCTCCAGCCAGGAAAACACTCTTATCATAGGTACCTTCCTTTGGCTTCAAAAAGTCGCTACAATGTGTATTGATCCCCTGATATGTCCCTAGTAACAAGTTATGCTTACTGTTGACCTCTGCTTCTGAAATCCCAAGAAAGTCTGCCAGCAATTTGGCTGTATTCGGTAGGCTCCGCCCCTCATACAGGTAGATCAACAGGTTCGTAAATTTACCCTCTTGCAGCGGCAAATAATCCACCGAGGGACCAAGAATTTCTTTTTTCGTTTGCGTTTGGGTTTTCGTTTGAGCCATGATCTTTCCTTTCTTCATCCTTTTGTTTCACAGATTGTCTCTACTCGGGCACCGGTTTCATTTCAACCCAATGCCTGATGAGCAGACGAACGGACGAGATTTTTTACTTCATGCAGTCTCTTCCAGACCGCTCCTCCGCTTCCACCTCCAATATGCTTCATGAACAGCAAGAATGACGCCCTACTTAGCATCGGAAGGAAGGCTTTAAGCTCTCTGTCCTTGTTGCGACTAACATAGTCCCCTTACCCGACAGCCTTGAGCAGGTCATCAATCGTGCTATACCAGGTCGCCCCATGTGAATACGCATTTTTGTAATACTTCTCTGCTTTATCCTTAAGCGCCTCCCACTGCCTGATTGCGCTCTGGACCGCCAGCTTCGTCAGAATCTGGCTAATCTCCTGCATCCCCCTACTGTTCAGCTTGCTCAGGAGAGTATCAAAATCCTTACTCAACGTACTCCAGATCCCTATCATCTTCTGCAATTCTGGTAATGCCTTTCGCAAGTTATTCTGTGCGTGCGTAACAGTTGCCACAATCATTCGCGAGAGCGTCAGTGCTCTAAAGTACTTGTCCTGCTCATCCTGGGCCTTCTTTAACTTTTCCTTTGCTTCGCTTAGCTTCGCTATGGCATCTTTGACCTCCTGTGTATACGCGTATACCCCCAATCCCCCAACACCTACAAAGCGTAATGCCTGCCAAAAGCTCGGCTTCACTTTCTCAAGCACAGCTTGATTCTTCTCTTCTATTTCCTTTTGTAGTTTTTTCACTTCTTCATTTAAATCAGCTAACTTCTTATTTTCCTTCATCAGTTTTTGATTATAGTGGCTTTCATCTGACTCCAGAGCCTTTTGGTCTTTTTGCGTAATGTCCAGGAAAGCATGCACTCCTTTATACACAGCTTCAACGTCTCGCTGATATTTTTGAGATTCCTTTTTCCTTGCTTCTAGAATATCTTTCACTTTCTGCTTCTTTTCCTGTTCCTTACTCGGTTCTTTCCTCCACTCATCAATCAATTGCAAGACTTCATTGTAGCTCTTCTTCGCTTTTTCACTATAGGCCACAATATCTTTTGCAACATTCACACTTTTTTCGTAGGTTCTATCCTTACCCCCAAAATCTTCACAATGTTCCCTGAGCGCCTTAAAGTCATAAAGCAAGGATGAGTGATAATAGAGGATTTCATTCTTTGTTGTCTTCATAAAAGAAGCCAACGATTCTGGTGTGTTGGGCAATTTCATCCCTTCATAGATGTAGGTCAGCAAGTTCGGAAGTTTGCTCTCTTGTAGTGGCAAGGCCTCAACTGTGGGGCCAAGAATGACTTTCGTTTGTGTCAGTGTCATAACGTTCCTCTTTTCTTCTCGCTTCTACCTCATTACCGAAAACGAGCACTATCCATCGGACCAAACCAGAATAGCTTGCAGTGCTCTCAGCAGGGAGCAGTCTCCCAGGTACCCGAAAGAGGATCTGAAGCCAGTCCCATCAAGCATACGCATTCTTAAGATAGCAAGAAATGACATGATCCATCAAGGACATCCGTATGTATGTACTATAAATCACTCTTATCTCTGGACCATGTTGCAACAAGAAGCGCACCAGTGACAATTGCAATTTGAGCGCTTCTCATCCCTTCATTCATCCAGGCACGCTGTCGTAGCCGCTCCTCGCAGAACAGACAGAATCTTCTTCAGGCAAGGAAGCCGAGACGCTCATAGACCTCTCCTTGCTCTGTTTTCCTCCTCAACTCTTTTCTCTCTACGCTCATCTCCCCTCTTTTCGTTTCGTTGAAAAGCTATGACCTGACATGCAAGAGAGACGCCGCGCTGCAACAGACACGCACCAAAATAGGATGCTAAAACGCGTAGCTTCGCTTGTACCTCTTTTTTTATGTAAAGGATGCAGCCTTTTCGTCGAGAGGCCCGTTGATCCACTGCTCACAATTGGTGATTTGCGTCAGGCGTTAGACAGCGTTTTCTCCGATACGCACCATTGGGAAGCGCGACAGCGCTATTCCCTTCCCCTTCTCTTACTCCTGCTTCCTTATTCCCACTCCCTCTTTATTTTTGCTTCTTATCTCTCTATTATCTTCTCCCCTTCTCCATTACCACCAATATGATACCGCACACACATCTCGTGCCTTCCCCTTCTCTTGTCCACTTCACTCCCCTTCCTATCCTCGCTCACTTCACTTTTCTGAATGCTCAAGCATCTCTCGTGTCTCTTCCTATGGCTCGTCAGCATCCTCGGTTCGCACCTCGTCGTCATCGTCACCAGCACGTGACACCCGCTTCTCAGGGAGCATCATCGCCCCTGCGGCTGCTCGAAGCAGAACTCCACCGACTCACTCAGCGGACGCGAGATCTGAAGGCTGCGTTGCAGCAAGCTCACCACCGCCTCCAGCACGCCAACAGGAGGCCCAGGCTTAACGCAGCGCACAGCTTCTCGCGCTTCGTGAGACCGTGCGCACGCTCTATGAGCGCCTGCACATGCAGATCCAGCAGGAGCACGCCTTCTGGCAATCCCGCATGCGCCAGCCACTGGCCAGCACATGGCTCGCCTTCTTCGGGAGCTTCATCGGGGATCAGGGGAAGCCTGAACGCCCTCTGGGAACCCGCATGCGGGCACACAGCACCCGGGGAGCGACCGGGACCATCTCTCAACGTCCGTTCTGGCCAGAGACGAACGCTGAAGAGCTTCCCATGTCTCTCCCTCCCAGATGCTAGCGAGAGCATGCGTGCTCATACTCCGGCATGAGCCCCACCTGCATCTGCACAACCATCTCGTCTGCCCACCCAGGTCCCTTTCTCCTGATCAGCCAAGCCACTGCTTCCTGTCTCCTGGCACAAGCAGCACTGGCATCTACACGCTAGTCTCCTGCGTCCATCCCTCTCCAGAACCGGGCAGCATCCCTGTCCGGCTCTAGAGAGCCTTCCCTCCTCAACAAGACACCTCACCATATGAGGCTTGAAAGGGGTACGCACTCAAATTGAGCAAAAGAAGTTGGTGTCATCGCCGAGATCGAGAGTGGGCCTCTTATCTTTTCTAGGAATGGATGCTGACTGTAGGGAGCGAAGAGCAAGATCGGAGAAGTTTTTTTCGAGGGGAACGGGTAAGATTGGGAGAAGGAAACATCCACTTATACTCTGGAGGTGTTATGGGAAACGTTATTATCGGAACGACAATGCCTCTGGACAGGTTTATGCATGACCGCACGGATGTGCCGCGTGAAGAAAGGCTGTAAATATGGCTAAGTTAGTGTTCGGAATGAACCAGTCCCTGGATGGCTACGTTGACCATATGAAGTTTGCGCCAAGCCCCACGCTCTTCCGCCACTTCATCGAGGAGGCTCAGGGGCAGGCAGGCAGTATCTACGGCCGCCAAATATATGAAATCATGCGTTACTGGGATGACGATCATCCTGAATGGGATGCAGAGGAACACGCCTTCGCGGCGGCGTGGCGGAACCAGCCGAAATGGGTCGTCTCGCGCTCATTGAAGTCGGTCGGCCCCAATGCCAGGCTTGTTGAGGGTGATCTTGAGCGCGCGATCCGCGAGCTGAAGGCCGGACGCGACGGGGAGATCGAAGTTGCTGGCCCGAACTTGGCGCACAGCCTCACCGAGCTTGGCCTGATCGATGAGTATCGAATCTACCTGCACCCCGTCGTACTTGGTCACGGCAAGCCATATTTCGCCGAACCCCGACCACCGCTCCGCCTTATAGCTCACGATCGGATTGGCGAGGATGTGATCAGGTTGACCTATGTCCCTGCTTAATCTCGCGACTCGCCAGATGGAAATCGCCACTGAAGTCTGGTCTCGGGTTGAGCCCAAAGCGACGGGGACGGCCCGCTTTTCAATACGAGGTTCCATAGTAATTGAACCTAGAAAGAAAATAACTCGTCGTTGAAGAATCTTTCCCTCTAAAGACTCGTCATGACTGGGAGTTGTACAGTATCTCGCAGCAAGGTTTGGGCTAGTTCTCACCACTGATGGTATTTCGTAACTCAGAAACCTCCCATGTATGAGCTAAAAAAACGCGTTCGGGAGAGCAGATGAGATCGGAGCGGCCAGCAGGCTCGCAGCGAGAGCGACAATGATAGTGGACGTGTAAGTCAAGGGGACCTGCCGAACCATGGTGGACCAGGGAGACGAGAGGAGGGCGAGGACGCGTGAAAAAACAGAAAGACCCGACCCCAAAAGCGTTCCATGCTACTGCGTTTGCCCAATTCCTTCCTCCCCGGGCCGGCGGAGGATCGGGAAGGCACCAACGATACGTCAGATGCACAGCCAAGCTGCACAAAGCTAGCAGATGCAATGCATTGATGAAGGTGGGGGCATCACTATGCAAGGCTGGACCGCGCCCTCGCTTGCGCTCTATGATATGCTGGTGGGACGGGTGCCGCTTGGTCGATGATCATAGATATCATAAGCTGATCTGCCTTCAGGCGAGAGCAAGCCTCGTTTCTGATGAGCTTATCCTGCTCGGTCAAGTTGGAAGCACCCTCATCTAAAATAGAGACAGAAAGAGCATCCAAAATGGAGCAAAAGATTCGGGATCACCATATTGCCGTGGTGCTTGTCATAGATCAGCAGGGCCAGCTGTTGATGCAGCACCGTGATGGCACTGCAAATCCGTGGCCGCACAAATGGGGCCTGCCGGGAGGCGGGATTGAGCCGGGCGAAACCCCGGAAGAAGCAGCCCGCAGGGAGCTGGAAGAGGAGACAGGCCTCAAGGTACATGGCAATCTCAAGCTGTTCTGGGAGAGCATCCTTCCTGCTAACCCACTGCCAGGAGTTTATCGTCAATGGCATGTCTATTCTGTCCAGACCCAGGCCCGCCAGGAAGATATTGTCCTGGGTGAAGGGCAGGCTATGGTTTTTACGCCGCTCGAAAGAGTGCTTGACCTGGATTTGATTCCTACTGTAAGACTGATTATAGAGCGCTTTCTGGAGCAAGCAAACCAGTAGGTAACCACGAGGAAATCTCTTCTTAACCTATGGCCAGCAGGATCATTCCCGCCAGAATCACGCGCACGCTCCCCAACCTTCGCCAGCTCTATTTCTCCGCCAGGAACGGATTTCGTGCAAGCCCGCGCCGGCGTGCTCGGCGGTGCCATAGATCCCACCAGCGGATACATGAACACGCGTGCCTGGCGTGCGGCTACTCGATCCGGCAACGGTTGAGAGGATGAGTGCCGTCCAGACCGACAAGACACGGATATGTGAGCTTCCACCAGAACTTTTTCTTCCGACAGACCGCTCCTTCTACATGTCGCTCGGGTTCTAGTGAGCCAGCCCACCAATGCCCTGGGTCGGACCCGCCTCGTTCGGTCACTCCGGCTCCGGCGGATCGGTTGCCTATGGCGCCCCCGATGCTGGAGTCGGCTTCGGCTATGTCACGAATCCGTGGTCATTCCGGATTGGCAAACCTGGCCGAGGCAGTCAAGACCTGTCTCCGGGTCACGGTTACCGCACCTGACACACAGATTTCCCTGATTCCTTTTTGGCCTATCGCTATGCTGGCCGGAACAGAGAGATCATCTGATTTAACAAATGAGTTGCTCACCACGCCTACTATGAGTAGCACAAGCCTACCTTCTTATATCTTGCACGATCAGAACAGCAAGGAGTTCGGTTGTCACATGATACTTTTCACTCCTGCTCAAGCGATGCATCAGAACCAATAAGAGCACACTAGCCAACACTGCTCACCATACTCTGAGAAGAACAGCAAATCTCCCTCATCCGTAGCCCCTGCCATCAAACAGCTCACTGAAACGTTTCTGAAACATATCGAAATCCCCCAGGAGCAGCCTTTCCCACTTGATAGCAAGGAACATATTTCCAGTTTGTGGGAACTTCCAATTTTTAGCCTCGCTTGAACCTCAATAGCTCTCGCTCCACATGTGTGGCACAAGCGTTTAGCGAAGCCAAACGTCACAACTGATCCGAGTTTCAATCCCTTCATCGGAGACATTAGTACTGTTCTGATGTTCCTCACAAGTTCTCAATTCCTCTGAAAATGAACTTCAATCCTTTTGGCCTTCTTAAAAAGAAGAAAGTTGTGTAGAAAGTATCTCGTATGATATACTCAACATATATTGTTCGTTCTGCTTTCTTCTCTTTACAGAACTAGCTGCTCAGGCCCTGAAAAAAAAGATTTAGACATATATTACAAGAATAAGGCACACTCCTCCCTTCAAAAAATCCAGAGCTGTTCAACGAGAACAAGAAAATCTGGCGAGGAATCTCGGCACCTGGTAGCAGGTGCGTGTATGATCGAGATTGGGAACAAAGCATACAAGGAGAATCAAAATGAGTCTTCCTATTCTAGGGGTTGATAACATCCTCTTTGCCATCGGAGATCTCACGCAGGCACGAGCCTTTTATGAAAAGGGCCTCGGATTTCCAGTAAAATTTGTAATAGCAGAGGCTGGCGTGATCGCCTATCAACTGGGAAAAGAGGAACCAGGGCTCTTGCTACGTGTCCAGGATATTGATCCTGCCCCCCCACGCACCACACCTCGTGTATGGCTGGAGGTAGCCGATGCGCGTGCTGCCGCCCGACAGCTAGAGGCCACTGGTATTCCTTTGCTCAAAGAGCCCTGGGAGGTGAGCACTGGATGGATTGTTGAAATTGCCGATCCCTGGGGCAATGTAATTGGATTGACAGATTATCTCAAGGCGCCGCAAAAAGCAAGAAAAGCCTTTGGATCTGAAGAGGGGTGAACAGAGGTGTTTTGCGCGGCGGCGTTTCGGACGCTACGAGGTGATCGCTTTTCTCACAGTCCTCTTCGGCAATGCAATCATTGACACTCCCCGGGGCACAAGCCCGGAGACTTTTCTTTCAGCCAGCGTGCTAGCGAGCCGCCGCGGTGCGACGACCCGTAGGGCACGCTGCCCAGAAGCGCTCGACGAGACTCCCTACTTGCCCTGCCCGCAGCACAGGAAACCGGGGCCGAAAGCGGAAAACCATCCAATATGTCGGATATCATTCAGGAAGCGATGTCCAATCTAAGATTACCCCCATTGCGTTTTCTCGCTTCTGCAAAAGCAATGCATAGGCTTCTGGTGCCTGGGATGGAGTATATCGATGCGTTATTAGATCCGCAACACGCATATCACCGCGCTGGACATAAGTAAAGAACAACCGCGCCATCTGCTGATGATCCCAGTACGCATGATCCGTTGAGAGCGCAGGAGGATTCGTATCATGGGCACCTATAATCTGCAAGCCTCGGGTAATCACCGCCCCGGTCAAATGCTGTCGGGAGGGCATCCCGGTATCACCAAGCAATACCAGCCGACCAAAGCGACATAGCAGCCCTTGAGCTGCCTCAAAGGCAGCAGCCACCCCGGTCACATCATAGACGACATCTGCGCCTCGTCCCTCAGTCAGCTCAAGCACAGCCTCCCGCGCATTTGCAGCATCCATTGCCAGCGTCATTGTAGCTCCGTGCGCCTTTGCCATCGTTAACCGCGTTTCAGCCATATCGATCGCAATAATATGGCGTGCCCCAAGCAAGCGCATATACTGTACTACCAACTGACCAAGCAGCCCTAAACCGATTACTACCACATTCTCGCCAAGCACATGAGAGGCTCTACGCACCCCATTTTGCACAATGTTCGCCAGACCAAACCAGGTCGCTTCCTCGTCCGAAATCCCATCCGGGATAAGGTAAAGGTCAGAAGCCTCTGCCAGAGTATACTGCTGATGCGGCTTACGCAAGGCCACTCGCTGCCCTGAACGCACCCATGAAACCTGTTTACCAATCTCCACAACAGTACCAACCAGGCTGTATCCAGGAGTAAAGGGATAGCGCACCCAACGATCCCAATGTGAATTGGCTTCAAAGTTTCGGCTTAAACAGATCGTCTCTGTTCCCGTACTGATAAGAGACTTGCGTGCCTGAACAAGCACCTGAGCAGAGCCGGGCGCTGCAACCTCGGCATTTTGAATTTCAACTTGATTTTGTCCGGTAAAGAGAATACGTACAGATCGCATAGATTTCCTTTCTCATGATCCAGCATTTATGAGCGCTCTACAGAAAGTGTGTCCGACAGGATCTCCTTTCATGCTTCCAAAGGGCACCAATCATCCGGCGATATACCGGGCCGTGACAGACAGGCTCTCTCCAGTAGAAAAGCGCAACGATGCAGTCTCCGGATGGATTTCCAACCAACTCACTACCACTCAAGCTCTTTTTCTCTTCTCCTTTTTGACGCGAAGCCCTCTGCCTTTACAAGATGTTATCGATAACCTATACTGTAAATAGGTAAGCAAGCAAATGTTATCGATAACACCGAGTGTACAGAATTTCACTTTTCCTGTCAAGTCAGAGAATATAAGCTTTGAGAGGAGATAACGATAACAGATAGAGAAACGAGCCATACGCCACAGCGCATTTTTCTGCGAGATAAGCCTTCACTACAAGCCTACAAGATGAGACAGCATCTTATGAATAAGAAACAAGTCACCTTAAAAGACGTTGCCCGGCTCGCCGGAGTCTCCACGGCAACTGTCACCCGAGTCCTCCGCAACGAGAGCCTTGTGACAGAAAAAACGCGGAAACGGGTCGAGCAGGCAATTCAGCAGACAGGCTACCGAATCAACATAGTTGCCCAGGGCTTACGAGCCCGGCAGACAAAAACAATCGGGCACATTCTTCAGGGAACAGCTCCCAATCCTTTCTTCATTGGAGTCGCACTGGGAGCCGAACAAGAGGCGTTATACCATGGCTGGTCTATTCTGGCCTTCAATGTGCAACACGATCCAGAGCGCGAGCGGTCAGGTGTCGAGACCTTTATCCAGCGGCGTGTAGATGCTATTCTCTTCACCACTCCGCTCTGTGAAGAAAACGTCCGGATCGCTTTAGAGGCGGGATTGATGGTCATACAGGTAGAGCGTCCTACAGCGTTGTCTACACCAACGGTCACGGCTGATAACTATGCGGGCACAGTTGAAGCCATTGAGCATCTCATTACCCTGGGGCATCGTCGAATTGCGTATCTTGGTGAAATCCCTCCCGGTCCAGCCGAACGCAAAGCCCAACCTTATCGGAACAGGATTGAGCACGAGCGCTTCGCTGGCTATTGCGATACCCTTGCACACCATCAGATCCCACTCGATATTGAATTGATCATACTGGACCGCTTCTATACATCCGCCGATAATGGACTTTCAGCGGGGTATCATGCAATGCAAAAGCTCCTTCGAAGCGGAAAACGACCTGATGCCGTCTTTGCCACCAGTGATATTATCGCTGCCGGGGTCTTACAGGCACTCTACGCAGTACATCTCTCGATCCCTGAAGATATCTCTGTTGTTGGGTTTGATAATACCTATAGTCCATATCTTTCCCCTCCACTCACGACGGTTGAGCAGCCTATGGAGCAAATGGGAAGAGCCGCGGTGCAGATGGTGATACGCCACTTTCAGCAGCACCAGCAGGAAGAGCCAACTCACATCCGGCTTACTACTCGCCTGGTTGTCCGCGGCTCAACTGGACCCCGAAAACGTCTTTCGTGAAAGGAGCAAAATACATATGTTGACCATCGCGTCCCGCCATTTTGTCGCGAATAATCAGCCTTTTTTCTACCTCGCCGATACAGCTTGGAACGCCTTTGCTGTGGCCACAGAAGCTGAATGGGAAGAGTACGTAGCCTATCGCAGCGGGCAGGGCTTTACTGCTCTACAACTTTCCTTCTTGCCTATTCTTCACGATGCCAGCATATCGCCCGAGACATTCTTTCCCTTTGAATGCAAGGCAGATGGAAGCTTTGATTTCCTGCACCTTAACGACACCTACTTCCAACGTGCAGAACGTATGGTTGCACGCGCCGCTGAATATGGCCTGACGTGCGCTATCGCCTTGCTCTGGTGCAACTATGTTCCAGATACCTGGATCTCACAGCAGCACCCGGAACATGTCATGCCCTTCGACGCGATTACCCCCTACGTCACAGCAGTTGTAGAACGCCTAAAGCCCTATCACCCTGTTTACCTCATCAGCGGTGATACTGATTTCCGCAGCGAGCAGACGACGAACTCCTATCTGAAGGCGCTAACCACTGTCAAACAGCTCTCCCCGAATGCTCTCACCTGCTTTCACATCAGCCCATATGCCGATCTCCCTGACTCCATCGTCGCCACCCCTGAACTGGACTTCTATGTCTATCAATCCGGGCACCGACGCGAAGAGCAGCATTTGCCCTACACACTGGCAGAAAAATTCTCTCGTTTACAGCCTGCTCGTCCTGTAATCAACAGCGAACCCTGTTATGAGGGACATGGCTTCGGTGGCGAATATGGCCGGTTTCACGCCTTTGATGTCCGCAAGGCATTCTGGCAAAGCATTCTCTCGGGGGCTTCAGCCGGGTTTACCTATGGAGCACATGGCCTCTGGTCCTGGCACCGTCAAGGAGCTACATTCAACAATGAGCGCTGGTCTCAAAGACCTTTCACCTGGAAAGTGGCGCTTCAGCTTCCAGGTGCCTCCGATGTCGCTTTTGGAAAATGGATTATTGAACGCTATGACTGCTTTGAGCTGGTTCCGCAGAATGAGCTCCTCGCCTCTCCTTCTGAGGAGATACGGCTTGCCATGACGCCGGATCACCGCACGTTTATGATCTATGTCCCCTATAGTGTACCGATACATCTGCACCTTGATCTCAGCACGTATCACGTTGAGGGCCTTCACCTGAGTACACGTACTCTTTTCAGACCTCGCTTGACTACCACGCCGACGCAATCGACAATCGAGATGCTTGATGCAAACGCTGACTATCTCCTTATTGGCAGGCGACTCTCATCGAGAAAGGCAGACCCGGCTACTTCTCAAAGCTTTTTTACGCAATAGTCCTACCTTCCGCAGCTACTGGGAATGGGGAGGGAGTGCAAGAGATAGGGTATTTGCGCTCCCTCCTCCACAAAAAATAAGACATCGATCAAGAATCAGTTCAGATGTATACGTACCATTGCGATGATCTGAGCCTTTGCCCGCAAGGATTCCGGGCGGGGACGCTGCTGCTCATCAACCTCAATTTGAAAAGCCCGAGCGACAATAGGAGCCTCTTGAATATACTGCTCGAGCGCAGGAACAAGCGTATCCACGTCATCATGAATAACCTCTGCCCGACCGTGCAGGGTTTTTCCTTGCAGGCGCAAGGTCACTTCAGGATTGGTAAGCAAATTCTTCCACCATTTGTGGTCGGTAAAACAGAGAATGGTATCACCTTTGCGCTGGTAGCCAACCGGTGTGGTAAAGATCTTGCCGCTCTTTCGCCCACGAAACGAGATCAGCATCAGACGTTTGCTGAAAAGGCCATGCAAAGGCGTACCCAGGATGAACTTCGCCAGGTTATTCATAACCGGTGATGGTTTACGCGCTTCAGCCTGTTTAGGCGCTTCAGTGCTCATTTTTGCTTTTTCTTCCCTCCTTTCTTGACATACCTCCGCTTTTGATACGGAGAATCCTTTCTTCATCCAGCCCGCTTGCACGCCCTCAGATTCCGAGAACGCGAAGAGGCGGTCTGTCCAGAAGCGTGTGCGAGTCGCGCCCATCAGTTCCGTGTGCCCTATAGTACATGCTACCGCTTTCATCATGTTACAGAAAGCGGCATTGTGCTCACAGTTGAGCACCACACCACAGGCATAATGGAGGTTCGCATGCTCAGGCATTTCTGGGCGGCGCGCCGCACACTGAACACCACTGACTGGTGAACTGAGGGGCCATGGTGCATGGCTCCATACGCTTTCACGCCTCGGAGAAATGTTCCCCAACCAGCGTAAATGTTCATTCCGCCTTCATACTATGACAGGTAGATTATACACAGATACTTCCTATTTGGACAGTTCCTGAACAAATACAAGTAGAGTTGACTCCCCCCTCTGGCAAAGTTGTCATCAGCTCTTTTGAACGCGAAATGCCTTTCTGCTTCACCTGGTAGATACCATAAGGGTTCTCCTGCTTCTTTTTTCTCAGTAAACGCCTCTTCAGCAGGGCTCATCCTCACACCTCGATCCACCTCACTCTATACCATTTTTTCAGCATGAGAAGCAATATGATCCGGGAAAAGTGAACACAAACGAGCGCTCTAAAAAATAAGAGCGATGTTTTTGAAAGTGGCCACAAAAATAGAACATAAACCATACTACGAGCACAAGCAAGACCAAGGGCCTGGGGAAGGCGCCAATAACTCAGGCAAACTATTACCGTCAGCCCAACAGACACAAACTACATGTCCCTCTGGACTGACCGGGGAGATTACAGCTATTACTCCAGAAAGTGGCAATACCCGGGACATTTTAGCTGTTTTGCAAACTACCAGAGAAAAAAGAGCCGGAGCACGCACAAACAGCGCACGTTCTCCGGTCCTGTGATCACGAGATGTCAACGGAGAAGAGATCGGTCGCAAACCAGCCATTGCCATACCAGATTTCGCTTCCGGCTTGAATGCTGGTTAGATACCGAGCATTGGGGACACGTTCAACGCCATCGGGCAAGCCCCACTGAAGATACATCAGAAAATCCTTAATGTTCAGGCCGTCGATCTGTGTAGTTGTCCCCTGGCGGATAAATTTCCAGAAAGTCCAGCCACCGCGCGGGCTCTGAGCATTGGAGGCCCAGTCTTTGTAGACATCCCAGGTCGCCCCACCAATCGTCACCGTCGCGATATGGGTGCCGTTATGCGCGCCTGTTTCCTCATCTGTCCACCAGGGCCAGATCATGATCTCATCAGTGGGCCAATACCAATCGCTCTCATCATGCAACCAGAGATCATACGCGGCATCAGCCCGATATGAGCTACCACCATTCATCCGAAAATGCCAGCTTGTGACGACATTTTTGTTATCCCATAGATGCACCGGTAGGCCACTATTGTTAGACCAGCTCCCCCATTGCCAGCCACACACAATGCTGGGCCAGGCTTTGATATGCCAGGCATCATCAGAAAGCACATTCCACCAATGGAAATCGGTTGACCAGGCTCCCGAACCGTCCTGACTCGCATCATGGGTGATGCTTTGATAGCCATCTCCCCAGTTGTTGTACTGTTTCCCCCACTGGTTGTTCTGGACAAAGTACTTCCCGAACGCAATCGTGTCATTCGGTCCGGTTCTGGTTTCGGCCAAAGCGGTTGCAGTCGGCACAAACAGCGCACAAAGCAAGGCCAGACAGATCATACCAAACATCCCGAGTTTGTGACGAAAAGCGTACATCAGCAATGCTCCTTTCTTCCATGAAAGCCTGCATTCCTTTTCCTTCTACCTCGTCGTATTCTGCTGGTCACCGTAGACAAAGCCGTTCCCTGAGAAACCAACATAGACACGCCCGGGAAGCCCCATATCCCCATTGACGGTATTGACCTGATCCGCCAGATTCAGCGGGTACTGTCCGATCAGATCCCAGTTGGCCCCTTTATCCGTCGAGCGCCAGATGCCCCAGGTATCGTTGATCTGCCCATACAGGTAGATCGTCGGATAGGAAGAGCCATTCAGTGGCGCTCCATAGCCGAATGAACGCGCCTGCTGCACCCCGGTGACAGGGTTCCAGGTATCACCTGCATTCTCTGTATACCACAGGCCTCCCTGCACCGTACTGGCCCAGACCGAGCCGGCATATCCCGGAACAGCACGAATCTGACCGAAAACATGCGCATCATTGTCGGTACTGCTCGGAGCCTGAGCCGTCTTGACCCAGGTATGACCACCATCCGTTGAGCGATAAAACTCGCCCCCGTTGTCGGTACTGTAGATATAGAATGTGCCCCCGTCAACCTTGTCGGAGTCGAGCGCCTTCTTCGACCCCCACCAGATCATAGTATGCAACGTCTGTACATTCGCAAAGGCAGATATCTGCGTCCAGGTTGCACCGCGATCCGTTGTCACATAGGGCTTCTTGTTATTAGTCGGCAGCCAGACAATATTATTGGTATCGTTTGCCGAGACAGCGATATTGCCACCATAGAGATCGGGATAGTTTCCTTGCCCACTAAAGAGGCTCCAGGTCTTCCCCCCATCCGTTGAATAGCCACTCTGGCTCGGATTAATGGAGCGCGTATCCGAGGAAACAACAACCACAAATGGAGGGTCCCCCCCGCTATAATCCCCGCTCAAGCCTGCTGAAAATTTCTCATTCAGAATCGGCCGATCAGGATAGCTATCAAGCCCCTCGTGATAGAAGCCGTTCCGGTCATAGGTCAGCGTCAAAGGATGTCCACTCAGAGGCGCAAGCACATCAGTGGCAACCATCTCTTCAATTCCTTTGCTGGTAAACACCCAGTTTGTGGTAGCATCGCTCAGATTCGTTGCATACAGGACGCCGGTTCCCTGAGCGAACCAGAGCTTGTCCTGTACAAACGGATCAAAGACAATGCGCCCCGTTGAAAGCCAATTTGTCTCGTCGGTCTGGCTGATCCAGGGGATGTCTGGTGCGGTCAGGCTGACCTTTAAGGTATCCCAGTGAATCCCTCCATCCGTTGAACGCCACCAGTGGTCATTGCGCATGCCACAGCTCCCCACAAAGAGCCGCTGATTATTGAATGGGTCAAGCGCGATAGAGTAGCAACCCTCGCCAGAGTTCGGAGAGATCGTCGTCCAGTTCCCCGTAGCGGGATCATATTTCTGAACACTTCCTGCCCCCACTGTCGTCATATAAAGCGTCCCATCATGGGCCAGCGCCTCATCATAAGGGGTCTCCGTCGTCGTTAAAATCTGTTGCCAGCTTATGCCCGCGTCATCAGAACGATAGACCCCCTGACCGGCCACACCGGCATAGAGCCGCTTCGTTGCTCCATTCCTGATCCCACTTGCAGGATCAAACGTCACCCATTTGACGCCAGTGGGTGTACTGCTCCCGCTTGTTCCTGTTGGGATAGCATTCACCTGGGCCCAATTTATTCCCCCATCCGTACTGACCCATAAGCCCTTGTTCCGCGAGCCAAAATAGAGAATATTGCTGTTATTCGGATCAACGGCCAGACGCTCGCCTCCCTGACGATTATCGCCATTGCCCGCCATATACCAGCGTTGCTTACTGATATCCTGCCAGGTCGCACCGCGATCGGTGCTCTTTAAAATCCGCCCGGTGTCGGTCTCGGTCGGGCTATATTCATTTCCCACCGCAACATAGATAATCTGGTCCTTGCCTGGATCAACGGCGATACTCTCAACGCTATAATCCGCAACACTTGCGCCAGGAACACCCTGCGAGGTAATAAGCTGTTTCCAGCTCTGCGAATTAGCATCCCAACGATAGGCGCCACCAACATCAGTACGTGCATACATAATGTCTGGCCTTTTCGGGTGGATGACCAGCCCGGTCACAAAACCACCTCCACCTATCTTGAGCTGCTTCCATGTATACAAACTCGTTGTTGCTTTCGGCTTCTTCTTGAGGGATGTAGCCTGTGCAGATGTGGTAAACAAGCAGAAGAACGATGAGAGGATCATCACTCCCAGAAGACAAGAAGAAACTACGCTGTAACATTTTCGCTTGACCGTTCCACTGAACATAGTAGAATCCTTTCTCCTATCGCACCATCCGTCCGGGCACTTGCATCTTGCTGTCCTATACAAGGCCACCATTGGCAGAAGTACCGAGGTGCTCAGGAACTGTAGCAGCGACAACTCTCATTTGCGCAAAGCAGCATCACATCGCGCGGTGAACAGAACAAAAACACACAGGCAACGCGTTTTACTCCTTATCACCTTCTCTCCTTTCTATAAAGCTGTTACATGTACAACTTCTTGATAAACCAGACAGACCCTCCTTCGTTCCGCATTCCTATCTCCCATCGCATTTTTCTGTCCTAAAACAAGACTACCGATAATTACGAGAAAAGTCAAGTTTTTTTTCAAGAAAGCAGCCCAAATACAGCAAAAATACCGCTTATAACTCTGGATTTTCTCGATTTTATCGTGTATTGTTTTAGAACACAGAAAAGACAACCAGACTCATGCCAACAAGAAAGGACAGCCAAGCTATGCTTACCTACAACCTCCACGCCATCTATTTCAGCGTTCCCGATTCTTTTCTGACCTTGAAAGCCAATGCAAGCGGAAACCGTCTCATCTACAGTACCAGCGCACGGAAGGCCATGTCCGAGAAGTGGCAGTCGTATTGGGCTTCCAATTTCTTTGAAATCGAGCTTTTCGAGCAGGATAGTGTGCTTCCCTATATCTGGATTGCCTATCCACATCGGCTTGAACTGCACACAGCAACCGGTGCAGATGCAACATTTACCTTCGCTGATCCACAAACCCTTATCTTCGAGGCTCATGGTTGTGATGTACGTTTTGTCCCTTGCAAGCCCTACAAAGCACACTATCAAACGCCGGACGGTGTACTCAACCTGGTCGATACCGGCACACAATACGTTCATCAGTTCCGCCCCGGCCCGGAGACACAGCTTACCGCGCCCGTTGTGGGAACGATTACATTCCAGCGTCGGGAGAATATCACACATGGTGCCTTCCGGCTCGTTCCCCATGAAACCTTCTGGAACGGAATGCCATCGATAGATGTTGAAGCGGCGGCGAACATCTATGCCACACAATTTAATCGGTGGCGCGAACGCCTGCCGGCCGTCCCGGATCACTACCAGGAAACTGCTGAAAAGGCGCTCTTCTTGCTCTGGAATTGTCAGGTCCCGGTAGAGGGATACCTGACCCGCCGTGCCATTTTTTCAAGCAAGGCCGCCATGAACGGCGTCTGGTCCTGGGATAACTGCTTTCACGCGCTGGCTCTCGCCGACATCGACCCGGAACTTGCATGGGAACAGCTCTTTCTGGTCTTCGATCACCAGGCAGAAAACGGCGTCTTGCCCGATGTCATTCATGATAGCAAGGTGCTCTACGGCTATACCAAGCCACCTATTTACGGTTGGACGATTCGCAAACTGATCCAGATGCTTGGCGTTGAGGCATCGCTTCCTGCCCTTACCCGCCTGTATGTGCCGCTCTGTCGGTTGACCGAGTGGTGGTACAGACAACGCGGCACCTCAAGCGGCATGTGTTGCTATTACGATGGCAATGACTCCGGGTGGGATAACGCCACAGTCTTTGATTCGGGCCTGCCCATCGAGGGCGTAGATCTGGCCGCCTATCTTGTGCTCCAGATGGAGACCCTGGCCCTGATGGCAGAACTCCTCGGACGTGCTGCTGAGGCACAGGACTGGCAACAACGAGCACAACAACAGCTTGCAGTCTTGCTTACAACTGGACTTCAGGAGAACCGCTTTCTTTCGCGCACAGCCAGCGGCGAGCGAGTCACCCCCCATTCTCTGCTGAACTACGTGCCTCTACTTCTGGGGAAGCGCCTCCCGTCATCGGTGCTCGCGACCATGAAGGCTGATCTCCAACCCGGGGGCCCATTCTTGACCCCCTATGGCCTGGCAAGCGAGTCCCCGACCAGCCCGGCATACACTGCAGATGGCTACTGGCGTGGACCAATCTGGGCCCCACCTACCTATCTGATCGTAGACGGACTGGTTGACGCCGGTGAACTTGAGCTGGCCCGTTTGCTTGCCCGCCGCTACTGCGATATGGTCGCCAGAGACGCAACCTTTTATGAGAACTATGACGCGCTAACAGGTCAGGGGCTTCGGTGCCCGGGTATCTGCTGGACGGCTGCTGTATTCCTTCGGCTTGCCATCTGGCTGCATCGGTGCCCGCAGGAATAGCGCTCATCTGCTTCCAGAGCAATCAAACGGGATCGGTTGCTCTGGAACACACCTCACATGGTACTCGTACAGGGCATCGCGATCTCATCATAGCGCGTCAGGCGGATACGCTGCTCCTGCACAACACGCAAAATCTCCTGATGACACAGCAACGCGTAATCATTCTGCCGCGCCCGCGCGACCTGACCAGGAACCGGGTTATCACGATTCGTCGTCAGGTGAATTTCCTGACTGGCACTCGCAGGATGAGTGATGAGTAGATACGTCCCCTCAGACAGCGTCGTCAGCAGATCCCGAAGCTCCGCTACCGATTGTGGCGCGGGCAGTGTCGGCACAAGATCCCGCGTCCAGATCAAACCCTCCTGTTGAGCCAGCTCACGCAGCGCATCCATAATACGCCATCGTATCTCAGGATCATGTTGCTGGTAGACCCAACCAATCCCCATATGTTCGTCAAGATACCGAATATCAAGACCATACGAGCGCGCACGAGCCAGTTGCGCACGCACCTCACGCACCACTTCCTCCGGTTCTACCCCATGTTGAAAGAGTTCCATCGAGGAACGAAAAAAGCACTGATCCTCATCTAGCAAGGAAGACACTGTTTCTGGCGGTGATACCGCTCCCCAGCGCGGCCTGTCCCATTCCGCGGTCAGCGTGACATGAAGCCCCAGGCACAGGCCCGACCTGTTTTTCAACAGGCGAGCCGCATGCTCAAATTGGGGGGCCGGTACCATAATTGAGGCATTGCGCAGGATACCACGCTCAAAAGCATCCACAATCGCCAGATTCCCGGCACGAAACATACCACAATCATCACCACGCGTGATGAGACGGATTTCACCATCAGTCATAAGAAACTCTTTTCCAGTATGCCAATAGACTCATGATTTAATTGCTCCCGCCACACCATTGATAAAGTAACGCTGCAACAGAAGGAACAGGAGAATAATCGGTGCCAGTGTAATCACCGAAGCCGCGGCCAATGAGGTCCAGTCAACCGAGTTCTCACCCACGAAAGCATACATCCCAACAGCCAGCGTTCGCAGTTCGGGCACACCGAGCGTAAAGACCAGCGGGATAAAGAAGTTGTTCCAGGAGCCAATAAAGGTAAAGAGCGTCACCGTCGCGATCATGGGTCCGGCCAGCGGCAACATCACCCGCCAGAAGCGTTGATGATAATTGGCACCATCCACACGCGCAGCATCCTCAATATCGCGATCAATCGAGGAGAAATAGCCCATGAAAAGGAAGGTGCTGAAGACCATTCCCCCGGCTGTCTCAACCAGAATCACCGAGCCCAATGAGTTCATCAGACCCAGGCGCTGAATCAGATCAAAAACAGGGATAATTGTGTACCCGTGCGGCAAAAAGAGCGTCAACGCAATCAGCCCTAAAAGCACCTTCTTCCCGGGAAAGTCCGTACGCGAGAGTGCGTAGCCTGCCATTGCTGTAAAGATCACGACGAGAACGACGACGACCAGAGAGACCACCACCGTATTAATAAAATAGAGACCAAAGTTGCCCGTCTCCCAGGCGTGCACATAATTCTCCCAGGATACCTCGCCCGGGAAAATGTTCAGGCCACGATCAAAGAAATCTTTCCCCGTCTTCAGCGAACTCCCAAGCATCCACAAAAAGGGATACATCCAGCAAACACTGAAGACAAGAAGCACCATATGAACAAATCCGGCAGAGAGGCGTTGACGCCACTTTTTCCGCTGAACAGGCATCTGTAGTATCATACTTCCACGCTCCTTTGACGCTAGATTCCCTGCGCACGCTGTCGATTAATCGAACGAAAGACAAAGACCTGCGCAACCGACAATATCATCAAGATAACACCGTAAAAGAAGGAGGCAGCAGAAGCAAAACCAACGTCTGGCTGTATACTCAGATGGGTGTCGCCGAAGGCTTGATGATAGATATAGGTGTTGACAACCTCGGTTGCTCCAAAAGGCCCCCCATTGGTCAGAACGAGCACCAGATCAAAAACCTGCAAACTTCCTAGCAAAGCGAGAATCACGATAATGACGCCGATCGAGCGCAGCATCGGTATAGTGATAAAGAAAAAACGGGCAATGCTGTTGGCTCCATCAATCCGCGCCGCCTCATACAACTCCTGAGGAATCGTCTGTAAGCCTGCCATAAAATAGACCAGGTTGATTCCTAACCCCAACCAGATACCAACCACAATAATAATGCCTAACGCGAAGCGCGGATCACCAAGCCAGTCTATATGCTGGTCGGTGATATGAAGCTGGTTCAACAGATTGTTAATATTGTCTCCGAAATTCGTCACGATAAGCTGGATCACGACCGCGATCACTGCCGCCGATGTCACTGAGGGAATAAAGAAGATAGCACGATAGACGGACGCAAAACGTAATTTCGGGTTGTTTAAGATCAGGGCCAGGCTCAAGGCCAGCACCAATTGAATGGGTACCAGCACAAGCGTGTAAAGCAGGGTATGCCAGAATGCTCCCCAGAAAAACGGATCGGCAATAACCGCCTTGAAGTTTTCCAGCCCGACAAAACTCGATGGGTCCCCAATTCAGTTCCACTGATAGAACGTGTAGCCCAGAGAGGCAATGTTTGGATAAATTGTAAAGGCAACGAGCAGAAGCACCATCGGGGCAACATAAAGATACGACCAGCCTCCTGCGCGTACCCTCTGCCACAGCCTCTCGCCGCTTCGTTTCACCTGTACTTCCATGACACGAGTAGGAGAAGTTTTGACCGTTTGCATACTGCGTTTCCTTCCGCAAGAAGATGTGTGTGCTCTCGCTGAAGGCAGCACACACATCCAGCTACTATGACCCCTCTTAATACCCTTTTCCCGGCTCTGTAATGTAGGGCTTTTTCAGATCCTTCCAATCAGTGAAGATATAATCTTTGATGCTCACTTTATGCCCCTGCTGGTTTGCCAGCTTGATCGCCTCCTCCATTTTGGCCTGCGATTTCTGTTGCAATTCCAGGAGTGCCGCATCAAGATCCTTCACCTGACCGGTGTAATAGCCAGTGAGCAGCTCCGTCAGATCTGGATGGACCGGGTTACTGATCGTCACATAGCTTGTTGCCGGATTCCGGATAGTGGGATCAGGCCCCGTGACGGAGTATTTTGCTGTCCCTACATACTGCGAGAAGGGTGGGAACGTATTATTTTTCGGGTCATTGTTTTGCGGATAGATTGAGATACCTCGCCCCTGCTGGACAAAGCGCTTCCCGGCTTCGACGCTATAAAGCCAGTCAAGCCAGGCCCAGGCCGCGTCAGGATTCTTTGCATGAGCCGAAATGGCAAAGGTCATTCCACCGGGCCGTGTCGGGAAATAGCTGCGTGGCTCCGCTTCTGGAGAAATCAGGGTTGTCAGCGAAAAATCTTTAAAGCCATGACTGACCCAGGGAGCCTGATTCCAGATACCTCCCACGGTCATGGCGTACTTGCCCCGCTCAAAATAGGCTTTCGAGACCTCATCAGAGATGCTCAAAGAGTTGGGGTACATATAACCCTTCTCTTTCCATTCCTTAAATAAGCGCATCCAATCGCCATAGGCCCGGTTACTGGCATAGGTATATTTCCCAACACGTAAATCCATATCGCCGGGGCCCCCGGGACAATCTGCACCGATCAGGAAGACAAAGAGCCACCAGAGCAAGACCTTCGTCCCGCCATTGCCAAACCCAAGCCCATAGACTTGCCCATTACTTTTCTTCGTAATAGCCTCGGCCGCATGTGTCACATCATCCCAGGTGCGCGGCACCTTGACCGAGCCATCGGCGTTCACCAACCCTGCTTCACGGAACAGTTGGTTGTTGATGTAGAGCTGAAAGGGGACCACCAGACCTTCAAACGGTGCCGAATAGAGCTTCCCATTGAAAATGTTGCTTCCCTCGTGCAACGCCAGAGCCGGGAATTTGGCACGCCATTCCTTCGTTGCCCATTTATCCAGCGGTTGCCACCATCCTTTTTTAATCTGATCATAAAACGCGGGATTCTGAGGGATCAGGGCAATATCAGGGGTATTCTTGCTCCTCTCCGCAAGTGCATACAGGTTGTCGTAATTATCACTGCTCTGTGATACCCTCTTGATCTTGATATCGGGATGCTTCTTCTGGAATAGCTTGATCTCGTTATCATAATAGGGCGATTCCGTGACGAAGTGATCCCAGTACGTGATTGTAATGCTGGAAGAACTCCCCGGGCCTCCTCCACAGGCAGCCAGGACGCTCCCCAGGGTTGCAGCACTGGCTGTGGTTGTCGCAGTCTGCAAAAAACGCCGCCGACTTATATAGTGTGCCATGCAGTTTGCTCCTTCGCTGCTACACAAAATAGAGAAAGTCGTTATCTCCTGTACTACTGCTTATCATCTCTGATAAGATCATCCAAAAGGCTCCAGGCGCACATAAATGGACTCTTTCTACAGGGGTAGAGCACCTCCTTTCATCCTGATGACAATATTTTATGAACCCAGCCAAACGCCCATAGAAAAGACGTTAGAGCGAGAAAGTCAACTTCGACTTTATGAACCAGCGCACCACCCACAATAGCTAGTATCTTACCTCAATGCGTCCGTAGGCGCGGCTGAATAAAGACCGTATCACCATGAGGCTTCTCTCCTCGCTCGAATGTGTCAAGGAGGGTAAACATACCGCGTACAATATCGGCAGCATCTACCTCAATCAAGGTCATCTCTCTGGTACGACCAAAAAGAATCGGCGAATCGGCAATCGCAAGCGATACAATCTTCACATCCCTGCCAACCTGAATCCCGAGCTCATCGAACGCAACGAGCGCCCCATCGGTGACCAGATCGTCACTGATATAGATGCCATCCGGCCGCGTGCTCCCCGAGGGACCAAAGGTCTCCTTTACCAGCAGGTAACCACGTTCCTGATTCGTCAGCGTTCGCCGCCCGGTAGCGGGAGGAGTGGGCGCACTGCGAAAAAGTTCGGGATAGATCGGATGTCTGGCATGTTGCAGCGCTTGCTGAAAATGAAAGATCTCCTGCTCTTCGTGCAGCGGAACCGCCCACTCATCAGCCGCCCAGTACCCGATACGTTGACATCCCTGCCGCATCAGCGCCTCGGCCGCTAAACGTCCCGAGGTGCGCCAATCGGTCTTCGCCATCCAGTCACCCCCACCGGCATAGACGACATGCGGCACCTGTAACAGCGAACGGTGATCAAAGCTGTGCGCATTGAAGCCAATAATAACACATCCATCAACTGTGGGCGAATTTAACAGAGCAATATGAGAATCCGGCAATTGATGAGGCATCGGCCTCCAGAGAAAATGAAACGCATAATGCTCATTCTTGATACTGGTTCGTTGTTCAACTTCCTGCGCCAGATGTCCCCAGAGCAATGACCAGAATGGAGAAGAACCAACATTTGCCAGAGGAAACATGTTAAAGACGATATGAATAGAGCGTTGATGAATCGTATCAGCAACAAAAACACCCTGCCGCTCTTTGCGGCTGAGAAGCTGTTCTGCTTCCAGCAAATCAAGTGCCGCAGTCACGGTCGCGCTGGATGTATTTAAAAGCTCGCATAGCTCACGTACCGTAGGCAGACGGCTCCCCGGCCCTTTCTCTAAGGCTAACGCCCGTATACGATCGCTAATCTCTTTAATCTTCGCATTGACACGTTTTGTACTGGCCTGACGGCGCTGCTTTGGCGAGATCAGATACTGCTCCTCAATATTCTTAATCATATCGTCCATAGAATGTGTATTCACCTCTGGGTTTGTCACCCACCTCTGTTTTAAAACAAGCATACCTGCAGAAACATCGTTTGTCAAGAGAAAAGCACAGGGAATAAGTCACCTTTTCTGGTTCTACCTGCACTATTATGTCACCGGTTTCACTTCTTGAAACAGAATGGTAGGTACAGACTGCTCACAGCCCGGAGAAACAGGCGCTTGTTCTAAATCAGATTTTCTGGCAAATGGGATCATGCATACCCTGGCGGCTTTATGTTGAACAAGCTTCTTCATCGAGATGGCTTGACAGTGTCCGCTCTTGTATCGCATCCATCAGGTCGATTTACCATAGCTTGCAAAAAAAGACCATTGCCAAGCAAGGAAGCTACGCATATACTGATCCACTTGAGAAAGAAGTGCATCGCTGCTGGTGATACTGTTTTCGTCCCCTGTCTCCTCTTCGAGCCTCCTCGTGCACTGACCCGATCAGCAGCTATCACTGTGCCTGATAACGCTTGAGAAGCGGGAAGGGCTGCTCTGCCCATTTCCCGCTTCTCGATATCCACACAGCTTACAGACGAAGCTGTTGTTCTCCTGGATGCAATGCACATTGTTGTCCGTGATACGCCAGGGTCCCCTGCACAGTCTCAGGAAGGGCTATCGTCGCATGTAGAGCACCGCCGAGCTGCTGGAAGGAAACTCTGAGTTCTCCCTGTGGATGAACCAGTGTTCCACCGCTACTGGCAAGCGAACCCAACAACGGCGTGATCATGACCGAGCGGAAGCCAGGGGCCGCAGGACGAATCCCCAGAATCGTCGCAAAGTAATGATAGAGAGGATGCGCCGCCCACGCATGACAATCTGAGCGGTTGGTAAACGGGTCCAGATTCTCGTATGTGGTCTTAAAATCCAGATCGAGCATCTGATACCAGGCCTGCAAGCGTTGAAAAAAGAGATCGGAGCGGCCCGTCATCTGACAGAGCTCAAAATAGTAATGCAGAAAGTAGACCGACGGTCGCAGTAGCTCTGAGGCGCCCGTGATTCCGGCCTCAATACGCCTGCACTGTTCCGTTGAAAGCAATCTGCTGAGTACAGCAAGACACTGGCTATGCTCCGAAAAGTTCGTATGCTCGGCATTGTCAGCATACAGCCCTTTCTCCTCACACCAGTACTGTGCGGTCAGCGCCTCGACTGTCTCTCTGGCGAGACGTTGATAACGAGCAGCCAGTTCCGCTTCACCGCACGCCTGTTCCAGCTCAACACCTTTTTGCAGCGCATAGACATACAACCAGTTCAGTGAGACACAGATCTCCCCTTCATGAGATCCCTCTGGCTCCCCATCCGGCCAGGCAGGGAGCCAATCCATAAAATTCCAGCCCGCTGGAGAACGAACCAGCCCATCTTCATCGCGCAAGGAGACAAAGGCATCCAGGACAGCACGCATGCCGGGGAGCAGAGAACACACGAAGGCCACATCGTCACGCCACATCAGGTAGTCATGAATCATGGCAACCCACCACAACGAAAAGGGCGGAATCATCTGGCGAACGCGCGAGGGGTAACGTGATTGCGTCAGGCCCCCAGGCAGACGCGAGTAATCAAACAGCCTGAGCGCCTTACGCGGCAAGCGATCATCCCGGCTGCTTACATAGGTCAGCAAGCATTCAAGTCGCGTATCACCAACATACATCAGTTGTTCGTAGAAAGGACAATCCATATACGTTTCATGAGCGCACATCTGTAGCGTGCGGAAGGCAAGTGGTAGCAATCGTTGTAAGCGCTCATCGCTGACGCTGAAGCTGCTTTCCATTTCTAACGGATAGCGCGTCTCATAGAAATGGAGCTGTTCAAGCGTCAGCGGCTGATTCTCTGTTTCCACCACCAGTTCAACATAGCGCCCCGCACGCCACCAGAGCGTAGTGAGACGACGATGCTCCCCCCCATCCAGATGAAAGCTATCACCGATACCATCTCGATCTCGCCACAAGGTGGTAAAGTACTTGTCCTCAATTTCTCCACGATGCCCTTTATTCCAGGTATGTGTGTCAGCAATCAAGCTCTCCTGCCAGTTGACACGCACACTACCAGCTTCACCCCGTGAAACGACGATCTCAGGATAGGCACACAGATAATTCTCAAGGTCGATCAGGACACGACGACGCGTATGGGGAGGCAAGGTCAAGGAGCTATCACCCGCCAGCAATGCCCTCCATCCCTCCTCTTCCTCTGTCAGGTGCTCGGCTGCTCGAAAAGCAAGCGAGTGGGTATGGGAAAGTGAAGGCGCCGAGATGTGACGCACCCTGCCCCCACGATACCGTTGGTATAACATCGGAGGCAAAGACGCAGGGAGAAGCTGCTGTTGTGAGGGGGCCACTTCGCTACACTGGGCGGTTACCCCCGGCTGCAATACACGCGCAGGAGACCAGCCTGTCCCAACACCATGCTCGAAATCCCAGGCGAACTGTTTTCCCTCCAACTCCAGCGTATAGCCAATCGCGAAGGCGCTCAAGGGCTCATGAAAGGTGTAACCGGCAAGCTGTTTTACTTCCCAGGAGGCGCGCCCCGTTCCCAACACATCCCGGTATGCGTCCTCTTCGGGACAAAGCAAGAAACCGGGTTGAGCGCTCACCTGGGCAAATGGGGCCTTCTCACCCAGGGACCATACTTGAGCGACAAGCATATGAACCCCTGCCTCCAGAGAAACATCATACGTTTCAAAATACCAGTGATCCACATCGCCTCTTTCAGGGCCACAGCCGGCACGCATGCCATCAAGATACAGGATATAGCGCTCGTCCGCCGTCACATGCAGGCGGAATACGCTTGCCTGTTCCAGTATGAAACGAAGACGATAGGCCAACACAAAGGGAGGGGCAAGCGGAAAGGGGGCTGAGATCCACGAGCAGGGCCAGCGTCCTCGTATCGACCATGACATATCTCTCTGATCAAAAGGGGCGTCGGTAAGCAGGGTTCTCTGTATCACGATGTTCTCCTTTCTATTCCTTCCTTATTCACGACATTCAAGAGGCCAGCGATGCAGAGTCAAACCAGATATCGCAATCCTTCCAGCCCTGCTGATGACGCCGAAGCATTGCCAGATGCAGAGCATGTCGGCAGTTGGCTATTTTGAAGACACCTTCTCTGCTTTGCACAAGCGGATTACGCTCCCATTTGTCTCAGCCAATCACTTGCCAGAACAGTTCCACCCGGATAAGAAATGGATAGGTACTCAGGCGCTATGGCAATTGATCGAGCACCTTACAGACCCGCCAGAGGAGGTAGACACATGTACCTTCTCATCAGGGACCACGACCACCGTCAATTCTGCGTCCGACCGCGAGAGTGCGAAAAGGTGTGCACCCTGCGTATGCTATCATATCGATTGGCCGGATGGTTCATCACTCATAAGAAAATGATGAACTTTGATCGTCAAGCATCAGGACCGTCGCATGCTCCTCCTCGACAGGCATCACAAGAGGATAACGACACCTGTGAGCTAGAGGGAAAACACAACTGCTCACCCGGTTCCAGATGCCTTTCTCTCATGCTCAGTGAGGAGCTGCCCCCCTCTTACTTTATGCGTCAGTTCATCAGCACACACTCTCTCGCACTGAACAGGGAGTAATGCCGATAGGGTGTTCTGTGAGCATGCCTGTGGATACTGTTCGTCATAAAAAAAGCAGAAGCCTGGATTGCATAGAATTTCGTCCTCCTCATGAGCGCTCTCGGAAACACGGTGCACGCCCTGAAGGAAGCAGCAGAGCGTGCACCAGAGAGCCTGCTACTGCCCGTTACTGGTTCCGAAACTGCATCTCGGCAATATTGCAATGTCCGTCCGGCGGGCCAACGTAGCGGTAAAACTGATAGGCAACGCTATTCACAAAGCGGGCAGTGGTAAAGTCCCCATCATTCGGCGCATACGGGACAGTAAACAGTGTGGTCCAGGGGCCATCTTCGCTGTTGGCACCCTGAAACTGACCTCCAGGCATGCGTTGTCCAGCATAGAGGCGAGGCACATAACGCACTGTATTGACAACTGTTGGCTCCCCGACATCGATTCCGGTCGCACAATTGGTCGCATCAACGGCATCGAAAGCGGTATTGACATCACCATCGGTTGCTTTCTCATACGTGCTTTCCCCGTTGCCCGGCGTGCCAAAGCGCTTTGTAGGCTGAACGATAGGCAGTTCAGGCGAGGGATCGGAGGGATCACCCTCCCGCTGCCAGACCCTGACATAATCGACATCCATCTGAGAAACGGAAGGCGTCGAGTCATCCGGGCCATTGGTCCAGCCACTCTGCTTCCATATCTCGGCGGAGAGCAACAGATGCAGATTTTTCGCAAAGGCATCCGTGGGCACGATCTCGCGTGTGACCTCTTGTCCATCAACATACCAGATAAGCAGTCCCGGCTGCCAATCAACGCCGAAGGTGTGCCAGCCAGCGGTGAAATCTGCCCCGATAGAATCCTGCGAGAGAGAGACATGTTTCCCATTGTCATCCCGGTGATATGTCATATGGTCGATAGTTGGACGATCTCCCAGAAGCTCAAGCGCATCGATTTCAGGGGGCCAGCTATGATCCTCCGCACCGGTCCAGAACGCATTGTAGACTCCATTTCCACCAGCTAACCAGGCCCGGATCTCCATATACCCGTAGGTGAAGGCGAATCTCGAAGAGCCTGCATCGCCGATCCGATCCGTGGTGACCATACCGCTTGTCCAGTGATACGTAGTGCTGCTATTGGGAGGCGTGTAGTCTTCCTTGACCGTGCGTAAATGCAATGCACCATCGCTAACGCTCACATTGCGGGGTAGCACATGGAGATCTGGGGATTTGCCCCATTAGTACAGCCCTGATCTTCCACGCTCGCCCAGAACCAGCACGTTACCCATTTGCTTGTGTCGAGCGAAAGTCATCTGCAAAGATCAGCTTCCCAGCACGGCGGTCTTTGTGCCTCCGCTTTCACTCGAAACCTATCAGCAGGAGGCCGCGGCACTCTTTGGCACAGTGAAATCCTATGAACAGGAGTATGCCCGTTTCCAGGATATCAATTCGGATCTTGCAGACCGACAGGCCGCCGTTCGCCTGATGATCCAGCAGAATAACGCAACAATCGATGCGCACCACCAGCTCATCACTCAGGCCCAGAATCTCTTAAGCCAGGCACAGGAGCAAGCTGAGCAGGCCAAACAGAAGTGCGAAGATCAACAATATCAGACAAAACTTGCTAAGATCGAGTTCGAACGTGGTCTGGAAGAGTGGCAAGCCGAACAAAAGTGGAACGCGATGCGTCGGATGTTCCTGGCTATTGGAGATTTTGCGATCAGTGTGGGAACGGCTGCTGCTACTGGCGGAGGCAGCGCTGCCGAGGCGATTGCCAGCGGCCTTGATGCTCTCAAAGCCATGCTTGAACTCGTCGGGGAGACCGATGCTCTCTATAAAGAGATGGCACGAGCACTTGAGAGCATGCAACATCTGGAAGGGCTGGTGCAGGAACTCGAGAATCTGATGCAAAGCCTCCTGACTCTGACCTCAACCGATCCAGATGCTATCATCGAATTCCCTGACTTTTCGCTCCCGAATCTGGATCACATTTCCGGCCAGACCGAATGGGATGTTTTTCTTGCCGCAACCGATATCTACCTTCAGCAAGCACTCGATAAAAATATTGGTGGGGCGATGGCCTACAAATTGGAGTCCACGAAACTGGGCATCTATGGCAAAGCGTTTCTCGCCAGTCAAGCGGCTGTCGTAAAGGCGGCTCAAGAGCTCTGGCAACTGCTGGTTCAGGCACAAATCAGCCAGAGTCAGCAACAACCACTGGAAGATTACCTCAATGAATTGGAAGAACGCGAGGAGCTTCATACTGCTCTGCTGCAATTGCTCTTCCAGCAGCAACTCAATCAGAAATGCTGGATTTTCCTGGCATTGCAGAATCTGATCTGGGCCTATCAATATGAGACGATCATTGACCGATTGGAAGTCCCTCCCATCACAGCGAGTGCCCTGGAACTGGAACAAGCGCTTGCTGATGTCGTGGTGAGGCTCAACAGAATTCTAGAAGAACTGAATCCACCGCCTCAGACAGCTGATCCCCGACAATTTATTGAGGAGATAGAGGCCGAGCATAGCAACTATGATGGCGTTGTGGAGACATTCAAGCAGCATAAAGAGGTGACGATCAACATTCCGCTGCACGATTTCAGCTTTCGGGGCCTGGACCGAGTACGAGTCAAACGCTGGCGCTGTGTCTTACAAGGGGTCCCAGTCCCCAAAGGAAGGCGTATCTCTTTGAGTTTAGAGAGCTCCGGTATTCATACCGATCGCTGGCAGCATGAGGCCTATCAGTTTGTCGCACGTCCCTCGATCCGCAGGTTCGTTTATGAGGAATGGCATTCAGGCGCAAATAAGACTATTGTCGATGATGTGCTTGGGGTAGAGCATGCCATCTTCGTTGATGGTGAGGTTGCGGAAGAGTATAAGAGCCATTATGCCCGTCCAACATCTTTCACCCAATGGACGCTGCGCCTCGATGATACAGAAGGCATCGTAGATCTCTCTACCTTGCAGTCCCTTAAGCTCCTCTGGCAAGTGGAGGCTGTGATTACTCATCCCACAGCTGCACAGACCTAAAGCAATAGGCACGGCGAGAAGAGGCCTACAGAAACATCTTCTCGCTGGATACGGCAAGAATTCCTGTGAATTCTTGCTTGTTCTGCCTCCTTTGTCTGGCAGCAGATATTGATAAACGCTATCCCTGATCTTGAATCAGGAGCGTATGAGGGAAAAGGCGGAAAATAGGAGGATGTTCCACTCCATGTCCTTTACACAACGCGATGTGTTTGGGTCCGCTTTCAACTCAGGCAAAGTTTCTCTTCTTGTCAGGACACATGTTTAGATGAATTACTCAAAAGAAAAGGTGTCAGAATGATACAACGTGCACAGAGACCCTGGTTCGCTCCTGCTTTTGTCCCAGGAGAAAAAGCAGAGCAGCATTTTCCTCTCCAAAAAGAGGAGATGCTGGCCTTGCAGGCTGCACTGGAAATAGGTCGGCATCTTCCCCGTTCATTCGTCGAGCTTATCGCCCTGACGTTTGAGCTCACCCCGGAAGAAGTCATGAATCCCATCGAAAACTATTCAACCTATGGCCCGTTTCTCCTTCCATATGGAGGCCCCTTCGCCTATGTCTTTGGTGGTATCGCGAGAAACAGCGAGACGTTCCTGACCCAAACATTTCCGGAATATCTCCACCTGGCACACGATGTGGTCGTTTACAGCACACGCATTGAGCAGCGCTACGAGGAAATGGATCAGCTCGCACAGCAGGCAATCAACGCTCCCGATGCGGCACAACGTAGACCACCTTTTGAGCAACTACAACTGCTGCTTCAGATGATGTATGATGAGATTCAACCCTTTGCGCTTCACGCCGCTGAGGTGGAACAGCAAACCACTCTGCTGACCCGCAGCTTTGAGGAGTCTCAAGAGCTTCTGGAGACACGACAACGGGAATATAGCAACTTTATCCGACCTTCCAGCGGGATGAACTCCCTGGTAGAAGAGGGAAAGACTCTTCAAACCCGGGTAGTCGCCTTTAATGCGACCTATCAGCAAGAGGTTACACACGCATCACAACAAGCACACTATCAATGGATTGAGCCATTAGGCGTGCTCGCTACACCCACTGATACGCAACGTGCCAGTGAGGGGCAGCGGTATATGCAGGAAATGATGCGGCTGATGCAGGCCTATTATAATGCGGCCAACATCGAGCGTGCAAAGGCTATTGCAAACCTTGCGGCTCATAAAACTGAGCTTTTAATGTCATCTGTTAGCGTGGATGTGGCCGTTGCTGTTCCCGCCATTCAGAAACTACGTGGCCTCTGGACCGCTTTACAGCAGGATATCGCCGTGTTGCAAGCACATCTGGAAGAGAATCTCGATGAGGAAAACTGGCGGTTGATTGATGCCGAAGTACGCCAGGCAATTCTACAGGGGAAAGATCTGGGTCAGCAGGCTCAGCGCTATCTCGATATTGCTACGATTCAGGTGACATAAGCAAGGTCAAACATTGCTCACCCTCTCCAGAGAATAGGAGAGCACTTCTTTAAAGCGTGAGGACATCTCTTAAGTTGGATGTCCTCATAACGGAAAAACTGTCCGACCTCGGTCCTTCGCTGTATCCCGCATAGAATACCAATAGCAGACAAACAGGATACCAGGAGCGATGAATCAAGCTTTTCTCCTATTTTTCATCTCACAGAGTTTCTATACTCTTCCTCGCTTGATCCTTCTTATCTCTCTACTACCCTTACGACTGCATTTTGAAGCACAATAGAGATATATAGGATATTTCTCCTATGAAATCAATTAGAAATGTCATAAATATATTTAAAATGCATTGAATGTTACGCAGAGAAGAAATACTGAAATGGCGTGCTCCATACTATGTGCACATCTTCGCCAGATGAGAGCAGATCACAGAAAAAGACAGGATGGCACAACACAACACCTTCTGCTCTGAAGCAAGAGGCTCGCGTTCCTCTCTCTGCATACTTCGGTTCTGGGGAGACCTCCCCCGCCAGAAGCCATCCTGTCTTTGTTCCGGTTTTCGCTCTTTCACCGATCCACAACACGTCTTTGCTTCCCCGCTTTTTGCATTTTGGCCCCTCCAGCCTGACGCAGCAGCGAGCCTTTCGAGTGCTCCCGCTCTCCCAACGCCTGCTTTCCACTCTGGCCCACGCGATACTCCTGCGCCTCATCCATGAGGATCTGTCTCACCAGTTCCCAATCATGCAAACGCGAGACAATCCGATGGTCTCTCCCCTCCAGCGCCATCCGATTCGAGGTGATCACCGTCGGCAGCATCGCGTTGTAGCGGTGATTGAGCAATTGGAACAGCTTCTTATTGGCCCAGGGCGTCCGATGCTCCGCCCCCAGATCATCGAGCACCGGCAGCTCCACCTTCCGGACGCGCGCAAATGATCCGGCTGATCCGGCACCGTCAGAAACACCACTCGTTCCCCGGCCGCCAGCCGTTCATGCACAATCGCCATCGCCAGATGCGTCTTGCCACAGCCATTGGACCCCAGCAGGACTAGCCATCCTCATGGCTGTTTGGCATAGCCGAGCGCCGCCGTATAGGCCTCTGCCACTCCCGGCACACTCGCATCAAAGCGCTCAAAGGTCGCTTGCTTGTACCTCGGCGCTGCGCACAGCGCTCCTCTGTCGCCCCCTGCACAAGCGAGAGCACCGTCACCTGCGGCGGCCGGGTCTGCCATGTTAAGCACGCCACCAGCGATTCCAATCCGTGATCTCGTCGTTCCATCCTCATGCACTCCTTCTCTGGGGTGCTTCACGTTCACGAGCGCTCTACGATTGCGCGTCTGTTCCTTTAACTCCTGCTGGTCCCAAACGTGCACCCGGTCATCGCTACCCATACAGCCACAGGCTCTTCTCCCGCCGTTAGCACAGAGCGCGACGGAATGATCTACGAGTTGTTTGTCAGCACGCTTCCCTCCTTAGCGTTTGAAGTGGCGACAGGGGAGCAAGCACTCCATTACACAGCAAGTTGCCAACAGCATTTGTGGGTACTGCTAGAATGCATTTGGACCAGGATATGAGCCGCGAGCCTGTTCACCCCATCTCAAGAGAAGACGTGCAATACTTGCCGGACTTTGCTCCAACAAAGTGCGAGTAATGCGGGCGTTTTTTAACCTGTTTTTCTGGTAGACTTAGAACTATGAAACGAGCTTTTTAAGATGAGTACAGGAGACAGTATGAGAGCATTTCAAAGTGAGGGAAGAACGATCAACGCCTATCTGGCCGAGCCTGAACATAGCAGCGGAGCAGGGGTCTTAGTCTTGCATGCCTGGTGGGGGCTGACACAGCCGTTTCGACAGATCTGCGATCGGCTCGCGCAGGCTGGCTTCGTTGCGCTTGCCCCCGACCTTTATCACGGCAAGACGACCACAGCAATCGAGGAAGCCGAGGCATTGGTCAATGCGCTAAATCAAGAGAAGGAGCGGGTGCGCGACGACATTGCGGGAGCAGTACAGGTTCTGCTCCAACACGTTGCGACATCTCCAGCAGGTGGGCGGGAGCAGGACAAGCTCGCTGTCGTCGGCTTCTCGCTGGGAGGTGCCTACGCGCTCGACCTATCTATCAAGGAGGCCGAAAAGATCGCCGCAGTTGTGACCTTTTATTGCGCCTACCCTGGACTAGAATATAGCCGTGCCCGAGCTGCGTACCTCTGCCACTTCGCGGAAAATGACCCTTTCGATCCGCCTGAGGCGTTTGCGGAGATGGAGCAGGAGATCAAGGCCGCGGGCAGGCCGCTCACCAGTTATACGTATCCTGGAACGACACACTGGTTCTTCGAGGAAAATCGCCCGGAGTATGACGCCCAGGCTGCTCATGTGGCTTGGGAGCGGACTATTGAATTCCTGCACGAGCAGCTTGATTAAGCACTCGAGCAACGCTGGATTTGGCTCTGCTGCGCAAAATCAAATCCAGCAAGCATTCATGCTCTTTGGAGCAATCTTGTCCAAAAAGGCTAAAAGGATTGGCTAACCACACAAGCGCTTGAGATAAAGATAACGAGATACAACCCAGTAATCAGGTATCCCGATCATCATTATCTCTATATCTACTATATTACCTCAGGATAGGAGTTATACCCAATTTAGGAGTAATTTTCAGACTACTGCGAAAATATTTTCTGCATGAACAAAAATCCCCATAGGAGTGATTCCCTATGAGCTTCGCAATTCTACCACTTAGTGCAGATTCAAACAAGCTGTTGTGTAAAAGCGGGCAAATATCCTTAGAGATCCTTGTGGTAAAGCAGGTTCACAAAACTGTCCGTTTTGGGGTGACATGCCGCATGTCTCTATTGAGGGGAAGATGTCGCTTCCCCTATGCAAGGAGAACACCACCCGAGGAAACATTCCATCCAATGGCGCAGGCAAGCAGCCTGGATACCTGCCATCTGCGGATATGAAACATAGAGCCCCACAACCTCAAATGGATAGCAGCCCTCTACCCGCTCACTTGGCCTCTTCCTCAAGCATAAGGAACTCGGCAGCATGAGTCTGGGCCCACTCGATAAGCTCACATAGCGTTGGAAGCAGTGTTTGAGCCAGTGCCGTAAGTGCATACTCGACACGCGGAGGAACAGTCGGGTAGACCGTCCGTGTGACAAAGCATTGTTTTTCTAACCGCTGCAACGTTTGACTGAGCATCTTGTGCGAAATCCCACTCACATCACGCTTCAGCCGGCTATAGTGCCTGGGCCCGTCCGCCAGGGCCACGAGCACCAGCATAGTCCACTTGTCGGCAATCAGATTGAGCAAGCGCCGGGATGGGCAGCGCATACTCCATACGTCAGATCCAGCAATTTTCCTAAGCAATTCTCCCGTTTTCATGACACTCACCTTCTGGTAAGTTATGCACACAAAAGTGCGTTCTTGTCTCAAAGCTTTTACTCTCTTATAGTGAGTATAGCACAAATAGAGAGTTATAACTCTGCTCGCTCATTCTACCAACAAAAGGAGAGAAAAATTGAGTACGAAACCCCATATCCTGGTGATTTTTGGGAGTACACGGCAGGGTCGCAGAGGTGAAGCCGTGGCAAACTGGCTTATGGATCGCCTCACATTGCGCACCGATGCAACTTTTGAGTTTGTTGATCTGCGTGATGTCTCCCTTCCTTTCTTTGATTCCCCTGCCTCGCCAGTGCACGGACATATCGCGCCTGAAGCTGAGCAATGGGCAGAACAGGTTGAGCAGGCCGATGGCTTTATCTTTGTGACCCCCGAGTACAATCATGGCTATTCGGCAGTTCTCAAGAACGCCATTGACCATCTCTATTCTCAGTGGGCACATAAGCCTGCTGCTATTGTCAGCTATGGTGGCTTCGCCGCAGGGTATCGAGCCGCAGAGCAGTTGCGCCAGGTCCTCATTGAACTCAAAATGGTCCCTATCCGCGAGCAAGTAGGCGTCTCTCTGGTCCCCAACTGGGTTCCCAACGTCTCTGATGCCTCTACTTCGCCAGGTGGAGCATTTCTCAACCGGTCTTTCAATGGCATGATGACCGAGTTGCTGTGGTGGGCTACCACCCTTATTCCGGCTCGCGAACGTGATCGGCTGTCTCAAGACTAACAAGGCATTCGAGCACGATCAGCTCAGGGTGCCGGTGTCATCAGGAGCTATAGAACGGTTGAGCATGAGCCGGTTCCCCCGGACAGCCACTATCTGCACAGCTAAACCGAGATCCATTTCTTCTATATAGAGTAATAGGGCACACTGGTGCAACAAACGGTTTGTTGCACCACATTTATTTTTGCGCTCTTTTTCAGACAATACAAGACAGATTCTGAGATGGCTGGAGTGAGGATCATACCCTGCTGATTGCCGGTCAAGAGTCCGTGGTTGAACTACATCGAGCCAAAGTGGGTTCACGGTCAATGCGTCATTGTTGAACCTGCACGGGTTTTGCCCACGAGATACGCACCGAGGCTGTAGAAAACAGAGAACAAAGGACACTCCCTCCTCAACCTTCAGAAAGGATTGACTACTTCCTCTTCTTCGCCTATAATAAATATATCAATTATTAACTGGTTAATCATAGACAGGTTAAATATCATCCACGCATAAGAAAAAGAAAGGGATGTGCCGATGAAAGCTGCTGTCCTGCATACGCCTGGGGATCCTCCTCGCTTTGAAGAGTTTCCAGAACCAACAAGAGAGCAAGACGAGGTACTTGTACAGGTCAAGGCTGCCGCGTTGACCAACCTGAGCAAGATGAGAGCAAACAGTGCCCCCCGGTTTCCCGTTGTGTGTGGGGCGAATGGAGTAGGCCTGCTTGAGGACGGGACGCGAGTATACTGTGGCGGGTGTCGGCTTCCGTACGGCATGATGGCTGAGCGCGCCGTTGTCCCTCGCTCCGGGTGCATCCCCGTTCCTGATGAGGTAGATGACCTCACCGCTGCCGCCTTGCCGAACGCCGCCATGGCTTCTTGGCTGGCACTGGTCTTTCGCGCACAGTTCCAACCTGGGGACAGTGTCTTCATCCTCGGGGCAACAGGCGTTTCCGGCAAACTCGCCATCCAAGTTGCCAGGCATCTTGGAGCCAGACGCGTGGTGGCAGCCGGACGCAATGAAGTGATCCTCTCTACATTGGCAGACCTTGGGGCCGATGCTGTGATTTCCCTCAATCAGTCGGATCAAGCACTGACAGAAGCGTTCGTCAGCGAAGCAGATCACCACTCGTTTGACATTATCCTTGATTTTTTGTGGGGACATCCCGCTGAGGTGTTGATGAGAGCTTTGACCTGTCCAGAGTTCCAGGGAAAGGCATCGCGTATCCGCTTTGTCTCCATCGGGGAGATGGCCGGATCGACCGTCTCCGTTCCTGCCGCGGTCCTGCGCAGTTCAGGGGTGGAAATCTCTGGGAGTGGTGAGGGCAGCATTGCGCGACAGGCAATCTTTGAAACCTTTCCCCAGATGTTTGCGCTCGCCGCACAGGGAAAGCTGCGCATGGATATTGATCCGGTCCCCCTTGCCGAGGTGGAGAACGCCTGGCAGCGTCAAGACACTGCTGGCCGTCGCCTGGTTTTCCTCCCGTGAGGCTGCTATGAGATCAGAAGAAGAGCACGTACCGCAGGAACAAGAAACCGAGAATCCCTTTGTGGTTCTCACTCATCTGCATCGAGATATGTCGCGAGCATTCTCCAAACAGATAGGAATGAGCTTTTCTCGCCTGCTCGTCCTGCATGAACTCTGGCATACAGGGGAAATCAGCCAGACGGAACTGGCGAGCCGCTTGAGCATGGAAGGAGCATTGCTGACCCGGTTTGTCAAACAGATGGAGGCAGCTGGCTTGATCACTCGCCGGGTCGATCCTCGCGACAATCGTTTTACCCTGGTCTCCCTTGCGCCAGCAGGTCAGCAGGTCCTTTCAGAGATGGGAATCCATGCAGATGCCTTCGAGGCGGGACTTCTGGAAGGGGTGAGCAAGGAAGACCTCGCGAGCATGGTGCGAACCATGAAGCAGATCCAGGACAACCTCTCCCGAAGGCTCGAACACGATGGATGAGGTATTCATGGCTCTCTCCGGACAAGATCACTTGTCTGCTCGCTCGGCGCATTCTCGCTTCTTGCTTCACTGGATCAAGCTCCCGTTGAGGCGTTGTGTGTAACGTTTCCTGAAGGCGGTGGGAATGCAGCGGCCTTTATCCTCAACTCATAGCAAAAGAAAATGGCCCCGCAGGGAGACCTTCCCCGCGGGGCCATTTGATTATCAAGCCATCACCACCCCCGTCCCCTTGCAATCAGGGCATATCGTTCCTTTGTCATCTACAGTTCCGCTACCGCCGCACATATTGCACGTATCATCCTTGTACCGCTCACCGCTTTCCTGGTTCTTCATTTCTTCCATGATATTTCTCCTTTCCTGCATTTGTTTGCTATTTTATGATTCACACCACTTTCTACAGTTTTGATTCTACCTTCTTAATAGATACATTGCAATACATAATCATACTATTTTTAAGAAAATCCTTCACATCTGACTAGCCTTTCCTGTTGATTGACGTTCTCTGGTAAAATAGCGAAAACAGTCTTTTATATCGTAAATCAAGGAGTGTCGCATGCAAACGTGGGACGAACTTGTAGCGCATTTTCAAACGGTGACTGATGGGTTGGGAAAGCGAATCGATGAGGAGATCTTTGAAACAGTAGTCGTGTTGAATGCCCTGGGGATCCCGACCGTGCAATCCTGCGGTGGACATCTAGATCAGCGAGGGCTGTTGTTGCCCTGGGTAGACATTGACCCGCCCGATCCAAGCCTTGAGGAACTCCGCCGGCAGGAAGAAGCACTTGTAGAAGCGATAAAGGGGTACTATAAGGATATCGACAAGATGAGGGAAACCGGGACCAGCCCGGAACAGATTGAAGAGGTGAGAGGACAAGCGCTCGCCCTGGCTCCGACTCTCCACAGTCTTCAACGAGAGATGCGTAGGATGCAATTGGAGCCTCGCAAAAAATTGATGCACTACCTGAGTCTCTTTTATGAGCAGCGGCTGGTTCCCTTTGACCGCCACCTCGTTCTGATAAGTAAGGTAAGGACGCGCCTTCAGAACCAGGGAACAGCCGATTTCTTTATCACAGAGCCTGAAGCAGTACAGAGGCAGAAACTTGAGGAGTACCAGGCCGAGATGCGTGAGTTTACGACATTTCTCAAACAGCTCTATTTTGCGCAGCACGCGTCATCACCTACTCCTGTAGGATAAAGAAGTGAGGCCACGTCTCATCGGGACGTAGCCTTTTCCCTGGTGTGCTGTTCCAGGCCGTGAAATACCTTAATGGGAACAAACTTCACTGCATAAAAGAAGGGCAAGCATGCCGGTCAGAAGCAGCACACAGCCAACGCGGTTTTCTCACAGTGGTCGTTTGCCCAGTTGCAGAGCCTGATCGCCTTCAAAGCGCTCAGACAGGAGAACCAGGCAATCACGGTCGACGCTGGTTCCACCTCGCAGGCATGTCCGATGTGTGGGCATACTGCTAGAGAGAACCGACCGGGCAAGGGGTTGCGCTTTGTCTGTCAGCGCTGTCGGTACAGCTTGCATGCGGATCTGGTGGGGGCCCGAAATCTGGTACTGAGAACGCTTCTCGCCCAGTCCTGCCGGACGAGAACGGGGCAGGTGTCACTTGTCCCTGATGTGTCGGACAAGGAAGCCAAAGCAGAGCGCCTGCACCGGTTCTCTGAGTTGTGGTGGAGTTCAGACACAAGCCTCCCCCTTTAGGGGCGTCATTGACAGGTGAACATTCCTCCCTCCCTGACCGTGCCGTTCTCCCTGCTTCGACTCGGGACGATAGTCGAGCCTTTCGAGAAAGAATGCTGATTCCTTCCTATCAACGGAGAAAGGGAATGCGACAAGCAAAATATTCCGGCAAGTTGGCAGTATATGCGAGCAGCGTCAACAGGTCGAGATCGTGTTCACCACACAACATGGGCTTTTCCGGCTCCAAAGGAGCAACCACATCTCCTTGCGGGTCTGCATATCAGGCAGGAGGTCAGCATAGTGAGGCCCTTCACCAGTCTATGGCTTCATACCCGGCTCAGTCCCCCCTTGTTGGCCTTCGCTGACATCTTCATCTCGGTCTCTTTTTTATTGGCGCCTATTATTCGACTAGAAAGAGCATCCAATCAAGGGCAAGTTGAGACTACCATGTCACGACTGAAACAAAACAGGACGTTGCTGCTGGAAGCAGAACGTCTCTCATGATGGTGCAGGGGATCGTCACCATGTTAGAAGTTATAAACCCCATCATCTTCCTTTCTCTTCTCACCATACAGTGGCTCTCTCCACATTCCGAGCACGTCCTCCCAGCTCATGCAGCTCCACATTCAACACGTTGGCTCAGCTCTCAACCGCAGATATCTCCATTGAGGCAAAGAAACCGCTGTTTTCTGTCACATTCTTGCTCTGTATTCTGTCAGAAGAGTAGAAAGCCAAACACAACAGATAAAGCAGAAACGAAAAGCAAATCAAAGACAGCCTGTTTTAAAAACCGTATGACCTGACGACAGTATGTCATTTTGAAAGAGCTGAGAAAGGATATATTCTTCCATGAATACACAGCTACTCACCGCGTTTCAGCAGCGCATTACAGGAAAGGTGATCCTCCCTGAGCACCAGGCCTATGAGGCCGCACGGCATGTTTTCAATCAGAGCGGAAGCCCGGCTGTCATTGTCCGCGCCCACACCACTATCGATATTGTGGAGACGCTCCGTCTCGCACGTGAGCAAAAGCTTCCCCTCTCTCTCCGCAGCGGCGGTCACGGCTTGAGCGGTCACGCCACCAATACCAGCGGCATTGTCCTGGATCTTGCAGCATTCAATCAGGTTACAATCCTTGATCCTCAGAAGCGCCTTGTCCGTATCGGCACTGGAGCACATTGGGGAGACGTGGCACGTATCCTGGGTGAGCATCACCTTGCCATCTCTTCAGGCGATACTAAACAGGTTGGCGTTGGTGGCCTGACACTTGGTGGCGGCATCGGTTGGCTGGTGCGCACCACTGGTCTCGCCCTCGACAGCCTGCACGCAGCCGAGGTAGTCACAGCAGATGGTCGCATCTTGCGTGTCAATACGAAAGAACATCCCGAACTGTTCTGGGCTATTCGGGGAGGTGGCGGCAATTTTGGCGTCGTGACTACCTTTGACTTCGTTGCAACCCCCTGTACAGCGGTGATTGGAGGAGCAATCCACTACGAGCCTACCGAAGCAGAAAGCGTGCTCTCTGGATGGGTAGAGGCCATGCGCTCAGCCCCCGAGGAACTCAACTCAACGCTTGTGCTCTTCTCGGGGTTTGGACCTCAGGTTCCGCCACGCATCTCCATTCTTCTCTGTTACGCTGGAGAGAATGAAGCTGCTGCGCACGCAGCGATTGAGCCACTACTTCATCTGGGAACGGTCCAGGCACAGGATATTCACAAGAAACCCTATGATGCAATGCTGGAAGACGCAACGGCACTTCCTCCGGGCCTCAAGCAGGTTGGGCATAACGGCTTTATCAAAGAGCTGACCCAGGACGTTCTTTCCGCACTGGCAGCCAACTATGGTCGCCCGGGCAAGCCAATTGCTCAGATTCGCTACCTAGGTGGGGCAATGGCCCGGGTTGCTCCGCAGGAGACAGCTTTCGTCCACCGTGATAGTGAGGCACTTGTGATCGTGCCCGCATTCGCACCAACCACTGTGCCAGAAGAGCAGGCTCAACAGATCAGGCAAGCCGCCTGGAGCCCACTCGCAGCCTTCAGTCATGGGGCGTACCTCAATTTCTTGAGCGAGGCTAGCGAAGCCAGCCTTGCAGCTGTCTATCCTCCTGAGACTGCGGCTCGTCTGGCACAAATAAAAGCCCACTACGATCCGGACAATCTGTTCAATCAGAATCAAAACAGCAAACCAGTAGAAATCACCCTCCAGTAAAGACGAAACCGTGCGGAGCAGCTTTCAGAACGGCTTTTCTTTATGCAAGAGCTTCTGCACAAGCTGCTTTCGCTGTCTCTTCACGCATGTTCTCTCATCTCACCACCCTCACAGGAGATCTTCGTCTGCGAGAAAAGGGCTGACAGCCAGCAGGAACAGCCTCCACTCTCCCGCTCCCTCTCTATTTTTTACGTTATAGATCTCATCACCTGTTTTGCTGATTTTGTTCGACTTTGCGATATTTTCTCAGGAAGAATAGATACGCTATGATTGTCCATATCGCCACAATGATGGGCGCAGTTTCGGTGAAAGGCGTATAATACAGAGCTTCGACATTCGTGCTTATGATCGCAAGACAAACCAGGATGAGAGCAAGAAGAAGGCAGATCATCTCTATTATGCTTCGTTTTCCAGGGTGTCGATACATCTGTCTCTTGCGTGACATATATGCACATCCACACACAATCATTAACATTCCCGTGAGCAAGAGCCGGGGGGTTCGTACTCCTGCGGGAAGGATGAGAATACCCAAAACGATGCTCACCCATGAACCCCAATACCTTACTTTCTTCTGCTTGGCTCCCGGTTCCATGCTTTTCGCCTGGGAACTTTGCATTCTTTTATCTGATTCGTCCATTGTTTTCCCTTCTATGAAGCAGTATGTCAGGCTGTACGAATCCAAAAAGCAATTATTACAAAGAGGGCTTGAGCCAGTTCGTAGCACTTGTAGCTCTGTCCAGGCACGATTGTTCCTTTCTGATTGACAGAGCTCTATGACAGAAAAAGATTCCCTTATGAAGCTCTCTCCACAAAGTAGCTTACCTGGATTTTTTGCCTCTAAGCAAGGGTTTTTGACACAAATATTGCAGGGGCGGGAAGAAACTTGCCCCCTGCACAGTTGAGTAGTCCATACTATACTTCTCAGCCATGCTTACAAGCACTGTTTCAACTACTGCAAGCTCTTGCTCTATGGGTTCAAGGAACTTTGCTGAGACGACGTTCGGATTTTCTGGAATATGGCCCTATATTTCCGCAATAGTAAGCTTCGACCAAGCAAGAGAGCTGCAAGAGAAGATCCCGGACATTTCCTCAGCTCATGCAGGAAAGAGCTTGAATTTTTCGGTATACCTACGGCTTTGTCATGGGGTTTAGCACTTTAGAACGCTTGAAAGCATACATACCACATCCAGCGCATACGCTTGCCAGCGCTGAATTGCTCCGTCTTTGCACACACATTCTTGATTTTAATCTCGCACATACGTAGCGAGGATGAAGGGAAAATGTACATCTTCACCCCCTTGCATGGCGGGGACAAGCATAAACATTGCAAAAGCGCCAGCTTATCCGCTCCATTTCGAGCGGGAACCTGCACTGTTCATCAATTTGCTCCTCAAAGCACATCAAATTGTCTCCATTCATTGCCCGGCTTGAGCAGGCCACGACCCTGCAACAGCCCCGCGTAGAAATGAAACAGAGAACCTGGCTCCAAGCAATTTCCGGAGGCAATTTTTTTCTGGTGCAATGCTTGGCGAAGCACCGGCTTATCAATGAGACGTTGCGTAGGATAGACATCTGATTGCGAGAGTACGACACTGGCATCAAGCAAATAAACAGATATTACATATGATATACAACTATAATCAGTAATTATATGTACGTTAAAAACTAGCCTATTGTCTCTAGCCTTATAGCTTGTAGAGCGCTTTACTATTAAAATCAGTTTCAATAGTTGTAAATGGTTGTAAACGGGTTTTGCTGTCAGTGCTGTCACGGGAAAAAGAACCAGTAAGGCGATAACCTTACTAGCTCTCTTTCAGGATTTATGAGGTATACAGCTATCCTGGTGCTTATTATAAAGTTCAAAGTCTTTTATAGCAACAGAAATAGTAGTTCCTAAGCAAGCTGTTATGTGCGCTTGATCTCTAGAGGTTGTCGCCTGCGCTTCTAGTCTTGCTCTTCCAACCGCTGGAATAGTTCGGGATGATAGTCATCGCATTTCCAGCGGGCTACACCGTTACGAACGAATATTTGGCAGTTGGGACAGGGTATGATTGTGGTTGTATCAGTCCACGCGTTTTCTGTGTGAGTTTCGGATGTGGATGCTGTCTCGATGGTTTTAGATGTGGATGCTGTCTTGAAGTTGAGCATTATATCATCTTCGGTTTTCATTGCTGCTCACTCCTATAGATGAAAAGACTGTGAAAAGACTGACCTTCCAGAATGGGTATCTAGTTGGTCAGTCCAGCGAATAGAAAGTAGTCGAGGATGTCTGCTAGTCGTATTGGTAGCGCGTGATAAATTTGACGCCTACGCCTGGCTTAAAGGTCACGTAGCTTACCTGCTCCGGATAGTTCCCCCAATTCAGGTTACTGGTTTTAACCGTGCCGTCGGAGTTAATGTGCTCAATCATAGCTACATGTCCATACTGGCTGCTCGCTCCCTGTAACACCTGGTGCTAGCACAACAATCGAGCCAACAACCGGCTTATCGCTCACATGCCAGTTGAATTCTACTGCTCGGTCTACCCATTGGTACGCATTGGCATTGATCGTCCAGGGTACCCATACTCCAAAGAGCTCGTGATAGCGCTGATTTGCCCACCATGTGCATTGTCCAGCCGGGAAATAGTTGCCAGTCCCGGGTATCGCCTTTGTTGTAAGTTGCTTCGGCTGTTGTGCAGGTGGTTGCTGCTTCTGTTCCGCCTGCTTTGGCTGCTTCGCCTGCTCTCGTTTCAATGCATCTTTTTCCGCGTTGCCAGTAAAGAAGCCATAGGTGATCGAGGTCAATTTATCGCCTACCTGATAGATCTGCCCGGTGATTTTATCAGGTACATGCTGCTGTGTTGTTCTCAGTATGGCTTTAACATAGGTAGCCACCTGAAAATTACTCTTCGGGACGGTTACAGAGTGAGCTAGCGTGATCGTGCCGTATGCCGACTCGATCTGGTAGCTTTCAGGTAAGGTGATAGGGTCACGGAAATTCGAGAGAAAGATAGTACCGTCGATTGATCGGCCTATTTCCTGTTGCGCTTGGTGCTGATAGTCGAGCGCTCTCTGTGTCCCTTGTAGCGCTATATGGTAGAACACTCCATTGCCGTTCTTCTCATCGCCACCCGGCAACACGCCGTTTAGCTCATCCTGCTCGAAGCTCTTGGGATCTCCGTCTACAACAGCATCTAGGGCATTGGCATTGGCATACACAGTACCTAGCTCCTTGTCTGATTTTGCAGGTGCTATCGTGATAGCCGACGGTAAGTGCAGGTTGACACGGTATTTGTCGAGCTTGATCGTTTGGGGCGCCGACAATACAACCTGCTGAAAGGTGCTATTTATAAACCAGACGACGGCTTTATGCTTATCAGTACTTTGTGGTTGTTGCTCTTTTGATTTGTCTATCGTTGTAGTATCCTGCTTTGCAGCACTTGCTTGTGGTTTAGCGGTGCTTTTGCTCGGCTGCTGCTTTGGTTGTGGTTGCGGCTGCTGAGCTGATGGTGTAGGTACCGGTACTCGTGGTGTTGGTGTAGGTGCCGGCACCTTCGTTTGCTTGGGCTCCGGTGTTGGTATTGGAGCAGGTGCTTGATCGGGTTTTGGTGTCGAGTCAGGCCGCTGCTCGGGTTGTGGTTGTTGAGCAGGCATTTGCTCGGGCTTCGGCGTCGAGTCAAGCTGCTGCTCGGGTTGTGGCTGTTGAGTTGATGGTGTAGCATCTGGCATTTGTGGTTGTGGTGTTGATGCCGATGTTTCTGCTTGTCGTTTTGGTTCCGCGGTTGGCGTTAGACCAGGCTGCGGGTTTGTGTCAGCGCGGGCTGCTGAATACATGCTACCCAACGTGTACGAGAACACAGAAACGATTAGAACTAGAAGAGGTATCCATAGTTTATAGATGTAACTTCCATCTTTTTTTCACCATGTTGCCTTTTAGTTCTATCTCCTCTCTATTAAAGATCATGTCGCATAGGCCACATTTTCACTGTATGCCTGTATTTACATATATAAACATAAGTACCTCATCTTTTTATAGTCAACAGAAAGACATTAAAAAAGTATTAAAATTGCTGTGAGGGTGCCTCTGAAGCAAGCAAAAAAAGAACCACCGGGCTGGATCCCGATGGCTCTTTGTTCGCATTATATTAATGAGTATTCTGCCTCTAGCTTACTGGAAAAGATCGGGGCGTTGTATTCTTAATAGTTTGAAGCCGAACTTAATGACATACGGTTCCTTCGTATACTTCTCATCATTTCTCAGCGCCTGATATAGATTGTACAGCCGGGCAAGGTGCAAGGATGATTGCTTGGCTGCTCCTAGTGCTTTTTCTGCTATTTTGATGCCTTCATCGAGGAAACCGCTTTGTATTGTAGCCTCGGCTTCCGCTACAGTTGCAGTGAGTACTCTTCTCATTTTGGGATGTACAGGAGGCATCTCTTGCAATTTGTCTAGAGCAGAATATGGTTCTTTCAGGTTTAAATGCATTTGTGCCATTGCCAGTGTGTACCAGCTTTTGTCAATTTTGAAAAAGAGAGGAAATTCCTCTTGCACGTGTTCATCTGCAATAACACGTGCAATATCATATTGCTGTTTCGCTATAGATAGCTCTGTTGGGGAAAGAGGAATACTACTCATTTCACTTGCAACACTGAAGCGTATCGCACTTTCAAGTATTGGAGGTATCATGTAATTTTCTGCCACATGTAATGCTTGTTTTGAAAGATCAAGCGCTTTATATATATCCTGAGGATCTTTTTCAAAACCGACGCGCCATTTCTCCCGATAGATGTAAGAACGTAGATAGAGGGACTTCGCCTTCTGAGCTTGAAATCCTCTGTCTTCAGCCAGTTCAATTGCTTTCTTAATGTACCCTTCTGCTGATTGTAAGAAACCCTGTGCTCGCTGCATATTTGCTGCTGCAATGAGATATTCACAGAGTACTCTGACAGTCGTATCACTGTGATCTCTATAAAGAATATAGTCCTGCAAAGCATGGATGCGTGATACAACCTCATCAAAGTTGTTGTAAGGATTTTTCCAGAATGCTGTGATTCTCTCTTTATAAGCCTCCACATTTAAAGAAGGCGTTTTATAAGTTACAGGAAGGTAGAGTATTTTATCTAAGCTTTGTGTATTTAGTGTCTGCAAGCCTAGATAAGCTGGCGGTATATTCAGAATAGTATGAAGTATCCATCTCCTTTTCTCATCTATTGGCGCTTTATTGGAGCTTTCCAAACGTTCCCACCATCGTTTACTCACAGGCTTTTCTCCTAAGATAGTTAGTAACTCGTTATACAAGATTACAACTTCACTTGTATTATACCAGTGTAGCTTGTTGAGCCGCCATTCTCTTAGCACGTTTGCTTTGTGAGTAAAAGCAGATAGATCAACGTACTTAGGAGCCTTCTGCCCTTTTAACATGTCTTCACCTGACTCTTCTATCTACTTCCACAACTTCTCTCCGTTAACAATAACGACAAAAGATATTTTGAAATTTTTTGTTTTGTCGCACATATTATACACCAGCATGGTACTTATGAAAAAGGAATAGTAATTCTATCAGAAAGAACTTGAAAAACATCCTATACGCATTGAGCTAAGATTGGGGCTATGAATATGGAAGATGAGGCATTAGCTGCTTTTGCGTTTTACAGAGAGGAAATAGCAGCGGCTACGAACGTTCTTCAGCAGTTTCTTAGCTACGTCCGGTTACATCCTCCCAAAGACGAAAAAGGTGTGTCGCATGTGGAGGCGGTGCGGCGCTTTGTCGAGCGGCTGAAACAAGGGCCTGCTGGTCCTCTGTATTCTCAGGTTGTCTATCACGTACAGGCGCTGAATCG
>NZ_QKUF01000018.1 GCF_003253565.1 Thermosporothrix hazakensis | reverse complement strand
AATATCTTGCACAAAGCGCTACAGGGTACCGTCGGGCAGACGGGAACCGACGAGGGTGTCTCGTCGAACGCTTCTGGACAGCCTGCCGCTACGCGGCGTCGCAGTGCGGCGCCGCGCAAGCAGGCTGGATGAAGGAAGAATCCCCGCCCTTCAGGTCTGGGGAGTGTCAATCACCGGGGACTTTTGAATATCCTGCTTTCCCATCAAAATTGTAGAGATTTTCTGTCTTGATCGCGTCAAATCCCGCATCATAGACTCGCTTCAGGAGCGATACAATCTGTGCAGGAGTAACCGCTTCATCGGCATTGACGGCCTGGAAACGGCAGCGCCAGTGATCGGTGCAGAAGGTGTAGGGCAGACCATGCGGCCATACTTTCGCGCCACGGTTCATGATGGCCTTGAGCTCAAGTCCATCGCCATTGACTTTCTGGACCGCTGCGCCAAGCTCATCAGCGCTTCCCTTGTTCCAATCAAGATAGACATCAACGCCGACCAGCTCTTTCTTTGTCGGGAGTTCGGCACTCTTCGCACGAGCGGTCGTGGTAGTGCGGGCAGGAGATTCCTTGTAGCTGACGGCCTTCAACTTCTCGGGCTGCTGACCGATGCGGGCAATCACAGCTTCAGCGAACTCTTTTGTCCCGACCTTCTGCTTGCTGATACCCTCTTTGTAGATATCATAGGTATGAATGCCGTCTTCCAGCGTGCGCAGCCAGGCATTGTGCACCTTTGTCGCCACATCGGGCTGGCCGATATGCACCAGCATCATCACAGCACCCATCAGCAGACCGGAAGGGTTGGCAAGGTTCTGACCTGCACGCCGTGGAGCAGATCCGTGAATGGCCTCAAACATGGCAAAGCCATCACCGATATTTGCGCCACCGGCCATACCAACAGAACCGGCAATCTGAGCCGCAACGTCCGAAAGAATGTCTCCATACAGGTTGGGCATGACAACCACGTCGAAGTTTTCGGGGGTATCGGCCAGCTTTGCCGCACCGATATCGACAATCCAGGTTTCATTCTCAATATCTGGATACTCAGCTGCGATCTCGTCAAACACCTTATGGAACAGACCATCAGACTGCTTCATAATGTTGTCTTTCACGAAGCAGGTCACTTTTTTGCGGTTGTTGCTGCGAGCATACTCGAAGGCGTAACGAATAATCTTTTCACTGCCCGGACGGCTGATCAGCTTGATGCTCTCCATCACGGTTGGTGTCTGCTGATACTCGATCCCGCTATAGAGGTCCTCTTCGTTCTCACGCACAATAACCACATCCATATTCGGATGCTTGGTCTCAACGAAAGGATAGTAGGCAACACAGGGACGCACATTCGCGTACAGAGAAAATGCCGTACGCACGGTAACATTCAGACTTTTGTAGCCACCACCCTGCGGAGTCGTAATCGGGGCCTTCAGAAATACCTTCGTTCGGGCCAACGAGTCCCACGCGCTCGGCTCAATACCGGCGCTGATCCCGCGAAGATACACCTTCTCGCCCACTTCAATCTCTTCGATATCTATGCGTGCACCTGCTGCTTTGATAATATCGAGCGTGGCATTCATGATCTCAGGACCGATACCATCGCCATAGGCAACAGTTATAGGAACATTTTGAGCCATAACTAAACTCCGTCATCAGTTTTTATGGTTTTGTGATATGACCAACGTCCAGTATAGCACAAAGTCCTAGCAAGCGAGAGCGCTCTTTTTCTTTCTCGTGCTGACTGTGCTATACTAAGAGATACAGGGAGAGCTGCGCAACCTGCACACCAAATCACCCTGATACCCTTTCCTGCATTACTCAGTTAAAAAGGTTATTTGCAGTGAAGAGAAGTGGCACTTCAGTGTTTTCGCAAACCACGAAGAAGCATTTCTCAGATCTCCCTGTCTCTTTCTCTCTTACCCTCACACGCCATCCATCCCCTGAAAGTAGCAGCACAATAACCAAAACATATCAAACAACCGATAAAGAAAAGTAAATAAAAAAAGAAGAGCCGTAATAGTATGCAATTTTGTGTGATAAACAGTATAATTATCTTTAATCATTGGACGTTGACCGAAGGAGTGCATAGATGAATCCTTTGTACATACTGGCCGTTATTCCGGTACTGGGGCTCCTGGTGTTTATTCACGAGCTCGGCCACTTTCTTGCCGCGAAGTGGTCTGGTATTCGGGTTGAAGAATTTGGCCTGGGACTACCCCCCCGTATTGTTGGTATCCGCAGAAATACGCGTGGCCGCTGGGAATTCCTCTGGTTCGGGCAAAGAGAAGAGCATACCACTGTGCCAGGGGAGGCCGATGATGATCGCACCATTTATTCGATTAACCTGCTTCCTATTGGCGGCTTCGTGCGCATGACAGGCGAGAACGGTGAAGAAACCGAAGATGGCATTGTCGACCCCAAAAGCTTTATGGCAAAATCAGCCGGGAAACGCTTTATTACGCTGATTGCAGGCGTTGTGATGAATTTTATCCTCGCAATCCTGCTGTTTACCATTGCTTTTGGTCCCGGCATGGGCATTCCAAAAGATATCTCTACAAAGATTAGCGAGGTACAGCCCAACACGCCAGCCGAAAAAGCAGGGTTACACCCCGGTGACACCATTCTTGCGGTCAACGGCCATGCAGTCGAGAATATGACGCAAACCACAGCCGAGATGCAGAACCTGCTGAAAGCCAGCAATAACCCCGAAACGGTCCCTATTCAACTGACCATTCGACGCGCGAACTCCTCACAAACACAGACCATCACAGTTGAGGCGCGCAAGCATCCTCCAAAGGGACAGGGATCTATCGGTATCGTCAACCGAGAACCCTTGATGGAGACGGTTCCACTGTGGCAGGCACCGCTTAAAGGCATTCAATATACCTTTAGCCTGATCGGACAAATCTTCCAGAATCTGGGACAGCTCTTCCTCGGTCGTGGCTTCGATCAACTTGCCGGACCGGTCGGGATCGCCCAATCAACCGGCGAGATTGCACAGAACGTACCACGTCTGGGATGGGGCCTGATCTTCGCCTGGACGGCCAGCTTGAGCCTGAGTCTGGCTGTGATGAACAGTCTGCCTTTCCCGGCACTGGACGGCGGGCGCATTCTGCTGATCCTGATCGAAGTGCTACGCGGCGGCAAGCGCATCAAACCGGAACGTGAGGCGCTGATCAACCTTGTTGGTTTTGCAGCCCTCATTCTGCTGATGATCGTCATTACCATCAATGATATTCGCCGCTGGTAAAATCAAAATGACAGAAAGCCGATCCCTCTTGCGGGGGTCGGCCTTTTTTCTACCCTTCTTCTCCTTCGCGAAAAATGTATTTCTATATATTTATTAACAAAACTATGCTTTTCTCGCTCTACCAGCTTTCTTTGTCGCCCGTTAGCCACTTTCAATCGTACAAAGAAGAAAGTACGGGTAAAACACAAGCTAGAGGACCGAAGCCCTCTCTGAGCCAAAGGACCAGAGAACAGTCAGACGGCTGAGTATTTCACTCACGCCTTCCGGCACTCGAAACGGTGGAGGCGCGTTCTTACGTATCACTTATGTGCTTCGGTTCCCTATAGTGCAAACCACATCCGGGAAAAACCGGAGAAGGAGCAGCCCCTATGGAAGAGAAAAAGCAGATGCGGGCAATTACCATCTCACGTGAATATGGAAGCGGCGGCGGCGAAATCGCGCGCAGGCTGGCTCAGCGTCTTGGCTGGCGGCTCATTGATCACGAACTGGTCATCCGAGCAGCACAGGAACTTGGTATCAGTGAAGAAGAAGCGGAGATACAGGACGAGCATGCCGACTCGTTTATCAGTAGCCTGATCAACAGTATGCGTATTTTGCAACCTGCCATGTTCACGATTGAACCAATGCCCCTGCTCTCCAACCCTCATCTGTATCGGGAAACGATGAGTAAGCTCGTCGAGACAGCGATTGAAGCAGGACCAGCCGTCATTGTGGGGCGCGGCTCACAGATGATTCTGGCCGAACACCGAGATGTCTTCCACACACGTATTGTAGCGACGCTCGAAAAGCGCATTCGCTACGTCATGCAACGAGAACAGGTTTCCGAGAGTGAAGCAAAATCACGCATTCAGATGAAGGAACAGGACAGAATCCGCTACCTGCAAACACAGTATCACTGTCACCCGGATGATTCTTCGCTCTATGATTTGATCGTGAATACCACTGTATTGAGTCTGGACCAATGTGTTGACCTGATTCTTCAGGCGCTGAACTACAAAGCAGAACGGCTGCATCTACCAGAAGAAGAACTCGGCCCGGGTGCAGGACTTCAACCGTACCCGTCCCTGCCTGGCGATCTCCGTCCTCCTGTGTAAAGCAAACAAAAAGGCCTCTATTCTTTGTCGGAATAGAGGCCTGTGTTTTTCTGACTGAAGGGATCTGGTCTAGAAGTAGTAGGTCGCACATCCAACCTGAATACCAGAACCCACGGCGATGATCAGACCGATATCACCGGGTTGCGCAAGCTGCTGCTCGCGAACCTGCTGCAAGGCAAAGGGCAACGACGAGGTGTACAGGTCATGCTCAGCTCTGACATCCACCATCTTCTCAGGAGCAACGCCAAGCGTCTTCCCGAGTTCCTCAACAAATGATGAGGAGATCTGTGGAGGCAAGATACACTTGATCCGCGAAAGATCAAGCTGTTCCCGCTCCAACAGCTCCTTGACCGCCTCCTGAATGCACGCGATATAGTAGCTCTCCAGGCGCGGATCTTTGTTGAAGACCATAACCATCTTGCCGTCATGATACTCACAGTGCGCATCGAATGAGTCAACGTAGTCGGTGAAGTACTTGAAGACGAAGTTGCCGAAGCCCGTCTTCCCATCTGGACTCTCATCCAGTACCACCACCGAGGCCGTCTCTTCGATACCAAGCAGCTTATCAGGAGCGACCTCACGATTGTTCTCGATCTCTGCCGCCATTACCAGCGCCGTTTTCGCTTTCTGGCCCTGAATCATACCAGTCGCTGCGTGACAGGCATTCAAGAAGCCGATAGAGCCATTAAACACATCCAGAGCGAAGGTCTTCTTCTCTTCGGGCGTCTCGATCAAGTCGTTAATGCCCAACTCACCCTGCAACAGGGCAGCAATCGCGGGCTCACAAACCAATTCATCACGATACACGCCGGAGTAGATCATCAGGTCGATATCGTTGCGCTTTACCGAAGACCCGGTAAAGGCTCGCTCCGCTGCGACCTTGACCATCTCAAGCACCTGCTTTTTGACTTTGATGTCTCCCAGTTTCTCCAGCGTCTTTTCAACAGACTCAACCTTCATGCCCAACGGCACCGTTCCAACACTCTCAACCCGCACACGCTTCGCGGGTACAGAGAGCGCAACAGGAGCAGGAGTGACCTTCTCTGGCAGCTCCCCCGCATCAACCTTACGCATACGATCCGGCAGGTCATCAAAGGTATAGATTGCGGCACCAATCGTTGCCCCAGAACCAGTGATACCGAAAACGACATTATCCCCGGACTGAATGCGTCCCGAGCGAATGTGGTCCATGAGCGCCACAATATGGGTTGTGGTAGCCGTATTCCCTCGTTCGGCAATGTTGTTAATGACGTTTTCCTGAGTACATACCTCTTTCCCATAGTAGCGGTTGATCTCGCGAGCGGCGTCACGAATGGTTGTACCGGACGTCTGGTGAATGATGACATGCTGGAACGAGTCGTGCGGGAAACCGGTCTGCGCGATAATATTGGCTGCATGCGCCACGGCATACTTCATGTTGACCGCCGAGACATTCACCGCGTCGGTGTACATGATCGCGCCACCATGTGGCTGATCGGTTGCCTTCGCGATACAGTCCCAACTGAAGCGACCAAGCGAGAACATGTCGAAGGCATGGAAGCCAACCGACTGATCGTGCGCTCGTTCCAGGATCATCGCCGCCCCCGCATCACCAACCGTCATACACGGCAGCCGTGAGTCCATGAAGCCGGAAAGCTCTTTCTGCGCCGTCAGGGATAGATGCGTGATATACTCCCCGCTGACCACCATACCGCGCCGAATCAATCCCGCCTGCAAGAAGGCATCGACGATATTCGCGGCAGTAAAGAGACCAGTACAGGCATTGTCCACGTCGAAGGCAATAGCGTTTGTCATGCCAAAGTAGTGCTTCAAGCGAACTGCGGTACCCGGCTCAAAGGTGAATTGCATCCCCGGTCGATCACAGCGCGAGATATTGCCACAGATGATCATGTCGATGTCTTCCGGGCGATACTTCGAGCGATCGAAACAATCAGAGACCGCTTTGCGTGCGATGTCAATCGAGAACTCGGTCTCGCCAGCCATACGACGCGACTTGATGCCGGTCAGACGAGCAAGCGGGAAACGAATCGGGCGCTTACAGTTCTGAAGCAGTTCATCGGTTGTCACAGCTTTGGGCGGCAGATACACACCGATACTCTCGATGATAGTATTCACCTGCTCGCGTTGCGCTTCTGAAGCGGGCGGCGCTGCTGGCTGTGGCTCCACAATATGCACTTCGTCTGCCTGCTGCTCGACTGGCTCATCATTCGAGACGGTCTCTGGCGCTTGCTGCTCTTTATCCAGAGCGGCGGCCAATTCCGCAATCGTTTGATACTCAAAGAGGCGCTCAAGTGGGAACTCAAGCCCCTGCTCTTTCGCACGGGCAATCATTTCCAGACTTTGAATCGATGCGCCACCAAGATCGAAGTAGTTGTCATGCACGCCTACTTTTTCCAGACCAAGCACCTCAGTCCAGATTTGGGCTAGCTTCTCCTCGGTTGCTGTACGAGGCGGCACAAACTCCGCTTCCAGCTCTGGTCTGGCCTGATCGGGAGCGGGGAGCGCCCGTCGATCTACCTTCCCGTTGGGCGTCAGCGGGATACGATCCAGGAACAAGAAGCTTGCTGGCACCATATAGTACGGAAGCCGCTCAAGCAGATAGCTCCGCAACTCTTCAAGGGAGATTCCCGCATCTTGCGGAGAGAGTCGCTGCGGTTCGGCCTCTGAAGAAGCTGTCGCTTGCTTCGGCACCAGATACGCCACCAGCCGCTTATGACCGGGCATATCTTCACGCGCCACAACGACGGCTTCCTTCACTGCTGGATGCTGTCCCAGTTCTGCCTCGATCTCACCAAGCTCGATACGGAAGCCACGCAGCTTGATTTGATAGTCGATACGCCCGAGAAACTCGATTGTTCCATCGACACGATAGCGAGCCAGATCCCCGGTTTTGAAGAGCCGCGCATGCTCTTTTCCGCTGAATGGATCGTGCACAAACTTCTCTGCGGTCAACTCAGGGCGGTTGTGATAGCCACGCGCGACCCCAACACCGCCGATATAGAGTTCGCCCGTCACACCAATCGGAACCGGCTGCATGGCTTCATCCAGAATATAGATCTGCGTGTTCGCGATCGGTCGTCCGATGGGCACCACTTTATCCCGACTCTCTCGCTGACAGGTCCAGGCCGTCACGTCAATCGCGGCCTCAGTCGGGCCATAGAGATTATAAAGATTGGCATTCAGGCGAGCAAAGAAGCGCTCTTGCAGGTCATAGGTCAGCGCCTCACCGCTACAGATTACCCGTCTCAGGCTCTGACAACGCTCCTCAAGGCCTGCTTCCAGCAGGAAGGCATGCAGCATGGAGGGCACAAAGTGCATGGTTGTGATGCGCTGCTCCTCGATCAGGCGCGCCAGATAGGCGGGATCCTGCTGTCCACCCGGACGCGCCATCACCAGACAGGCGCCGGTCTGCAAGGGCCAGAAGAATTCCCAGACAGAGACATCGAAGCTAAACGGCGTCTTCTGCATCACGCGATCATCAGCAGTAAGCTGATAGGCCTGCTGCATCCAGTAGAGCCGGTTGCAGACGCCACGATGCGTATTCATGACGCCCTTTGGTCTGCCAGTCGATCCAGACGTATAGATCATATACGCCAGATGCTCCGGACCAACTGCCGTCACCGGATCGACCACCTCTTCCTCAGAGTCGGCACCCCAACCGGCATGCAGGCAGATAACCCGGGCGCTGGTTTCTGGCAGGCGCTGTCGTAGCTGTTCCTGAGTGAGCAGGACAGGCACCTGTGCATCCTCTACCATATAGGCCAGCCGCTCCTGCGGGTAGTCCGGGTCCAGCGGGACATAGGCACCACCCGCCTTGAGCACACCCAGAAGCGCGACCACCATTTCAATGGAGCGCTCCATACAGACGCCAACCAACACATCAGGGCCAACGCCATGCGACTGTAACTCACGAGCCAGCAGGTTGGCCCGACGATTGAGCTCGCGATAGCTCAACGATACGCCCTCAAAGGTCAATGCCTCCGCATCTGGAGTACGCTTTACCTGCTCTTCTACCAGTTGATGCACTGCGGCCGTCTCAGGGAATGGTGCCTCGGTAGCATTCCACTGATACAGAATCTGCTGACGCTCTTCCTCGGTCAACAGTGGTAGCTCCTGCACCCGCTGATCCGGCTGCGCGGTAACGCTTTCAAGCAATGTCAGGAAGTGGCGTTCCAGTCGCTGCAATGTCGAGCGATCGAACAGATCAACGTTATACCGGAAATCTGCGGAGAGCGAGCCATCAACCTCAAAGATGGTTAGCGTCAGATCAAAGGGGGCGCCCTGTTGCCCCATAATATAGGGCTCTAGCTCCAGCTCCTGAGCCATACGCAACACAGGACCGGTCAGGCCAGCACGCTCAAGCTCTTTGCCGTCGCGTTTGCGAGGGCGATCCCAGATAAACAGCGACTGAAAGATAGGCGAGTAGCTCGGGTCACGCTTCGGTTGCAACTTCTCCACAAGCAGCGGGAACGGGTAATCCTGATGGTCAAGCGCCTCCATCACCGTGGTGCGTACTCGCGCCAGCAGTTCACGGAATGTCGGGTTGCCCGCAAAATCGGTGCGCATCGTCACCGGGTTCACAAGGTAGCCCACGATCCGTTCGAGCTCGGCCTTATTTCGTCCGAGCATGGGCGTACCCACCAGGATATCTTCTTGATGGCTATAGCGATAGAGCAAGGTCTTGAAGGCCGCCAGCACCAGAGTATAGAGCGTCACCTTCTCTGAGGCCGCCAGTTCGCGCAGCTTGCCCGTCAACTCATCGCTAATCGGAAAGCTATGCGATGCACCGCCATAAGTCTGTACAGCGGGACGCGGTCGGTCAGTGGGCAGGCCAAGCACCGGCAGCTCTCCACTGAGCTTCTGTTTCCAGTATGACCAGAGCCGTTCACCCTCAGCCGACTCCAGCATCTCGCGCTGCCAGCGCACATACTCGGTAAAGTTCGGACCTGGCGGCGGCAGAATATCTTCTGTACCGGCCCGCTGGGCGGCATAGAGCAGATACAGCTCATCGACCAGGATATCCAGCGACCAGAAGTCAAGCGCGATATGATGCACCGTGAGTGCGAGCACGTATTCCCGCTCCCCGAGCTTGAAGATCTGCGGGCGGACTATCGGTCCCTTTTCCAGATCAAACGGCCGATTCCCCTCAACAAGGAGATGTTCTTCCAGTGCCTCCGTACTCCACGAGGTCGCGTCAACGACCTCGGCATGCACTTCCTGCTGCGGGTGGAAACATTGAACCGGCTCGCCATCTCGCATGGTATAAGTCGCTGTCAGAATCGGATAGCGACGAACAAGCGCCAGAAGGGCCTGCTGAAGCGCAGAAATATCTAACGCCGAGCGAATGCGGGCGGTGTATAAAAGATTGTAGGCGCTGCTTTCAGGCGCAAGCTGATAGAGAAACCAGAGCGCCCGCTGCTGCTGAGAAAGAGGGGCAAATTCAGCTTGCCCCTTCCCCCCTTGCTGTGCTCTTTCCTTTAGCAGCCGAGCAAGCAGCGCTCTTTTCTGTTCAGGCGAAAGATCCGCCAAACGCTTTGACGCATCATTCATCGGTCTGATTCCCCTTCCTGTACGATTTGCTGAAGCAGCGAGTCGATTTCTTCATCAGGAAGTTGTTCCAATTGAGCCAATAACTGTTCAGCCTCTCGGGCGCTGACATGGTTCTTTCCATTGGTATGAGCAGGCTCCTGACCATCCTCTTGTAGCATCTGCCCAAGTAAAACATCAACTTCCGCATCGGAGAGCTGTTCCAGTTGCTGTAACAACTGCTCAGCCTCATTCTGGCTCAGCGGCTTCTGCCCATTTCCATGCTGGACCGCCTCTGGCTCTGCGGCAGGAGCCGGTTCGGCCAGCGGTATCATTTCAAGGACCTGCTCGGTAAACTGACGAATACTCGGTCCCTGCAAGAACATTACGATTGGTATTCGCACCTGCAATGCCTGCTCAACTCTGTTTTTCAGCTCAATCGCCATCAGGGAGTCAAGACCAAGCATGGTTAACGGTTGCTCAACATCCAGCTTTTCAGGTGGCACGCGTAGTACTGAGGCCACCTGCTCACAGAGAAAGTGTTCAAGTTCCTGTTGCCGATTCGCAGTATCACGCAGTGTTGTCAGAATGGCATCTTCCTGTGCCTCCTGAGACTGCTCCTCGTCTGTCGCCTCAAGCAGGTGAGCGACCAGCGGCAGTGATGCAACCTGTGGATAGAAGCGGCGCAAAAGCTCCCAATCCAGCTTTAGCACACCAATCTGTGCGATTGGCAGCGGGATCAGCAGATCCAGCGCGGCCAGCACATCACGCGGCGTGATACGCTGAATACCACGATCTTCCCAGTACTCGTGAACTCGCAGTCCTTCCTCGGTCGCACCGAAACCAATCTCCGAGACCGCACCCCAGTCGATACTGATGCCCGGCACGCCCTGCGCCCGCTGATAGTGGGCCAGCGCATCGAGAAAGGCGCTGGCAGCGGCATAGTTACCCTGTGCCGCCGAGCCAAACAATGACGCTCCAGACGAGAACGAAACAAAGAAATCAAGGTCCGCCTTCTGGAAGATGCTATGCAGCAACCAGCCACCAATCACTTTCGGGCGGAACACCTCACGCAATGCGAACGCATCCAGATTGACCAGCGGCTTGACCAGTGGGCGTCCCTCGCTGTCCTGCCAGACCGAGGCCGCATGGAATACCCCTTTGATTGGCGGAGTCCCCTGCTGTTGAGAGGTCGCCAGGAAGGCGTTCACTTGCGCCTCATCGGTCACATCAAGCGTAACACACTGCACCTGTACGCCGGTTGCTTCCAGCTCACGCACCTGCTGCACCAGCTTACCCGTGCGACTTGCAGGGTCAAGCGAGCCCCATTGCGCTCGCGGCGGCACCTGGGTTCGTCCTGTCAGCACCAGGTGTTTCGCACCTTTCCGGGCCAACCAACGCGCAACCTCAAAACCCAGACCCCAGAAGCCACCGGTAATCAGATAGGAAGCATCCGGACGAATCTGCCAGTCCTGCGCCTGGATATCGCGGCTCCTCTGCATCCGCGCGACAAAGCGCTTGCCCGCGCGGAACGCGACCTGATCTTCGTGGTCTGTTGCCATCAGTTCCTGCGCGACCTGACGCGCATTCGTGGCAGGCGAGCTATCTGGCGCCAGATCGATCAGACCACCCCAGATCTCCGGGTGCTCCATAGAACAGGTGCGCCCCAATCCCCATAGCGGGGCCTGTCCGATTGCGAGCTGCTGCCCTGTTTCCTCAAGCGCCTGAGCATTGCGTGTGATCAGCCAGAGACGCGGCGGCTCCCCTCCAGCCAGCTCGATTAGAGCCTGCATAGTATAGAGCGCGGAACCGGTGCACCGCTCAAGATCCTGCTCAAGGGTTGAGACCGCAAGCTGTTGCTCTGATGCCGCGTCCAGACTCCAGAGATGCACGACACCACGCAACGGCTCTGCTTGAACGGCCTGCTGCACCACACGGCGAATATCGTCAGCATTGGCAGGGCTCGCCTGATAGCGATCCGTTCCCAGAACCTGATACGTTTCTCCCTGTGTCACCACAGAACAGCGCTGCCCCTGTGAGACCAGCGCATCAAGCAGGCATTGACCGATCCCCTGGCGATCCATCAGGATCAACCAGTGTCCGGGACGCTCCGTTGCGGGCGCTTCTGTCTGTGACTCCTCTTTCCACTGCAACGTATAGAGCCAGTCAGACAGGTGATCCGGCGTGTGGGCCGAAGTCGCGGCCTCAGAGCGCTGTAGCTGAATACCCGAAGCCTCGATTAACACCAGTCCCGCGTCATCCAGAATACGCACATCGCTTTCCAGTACGGCGGCGCCTGGCACCGGCTCGGATGTCAGTACGGCATGGCTCCATACCTTTGCTCCCGGCTGCTTGTGCAGCTTGAAGCTCTTTATCCCGGAAGGCAAATAGAGCGCGGACTGTCGCTTTACCAGACTATCGGGCAGGGTTGCTGTAACCACTTGCAAACAGGAGTCAAGCAATGCATGCGGGAACTGATATGGACCCGTAGCATCACCATCGTACTGAATGCGACCAAGCGCCTCACCATCTCGGCGCCAGAGCTGGCGAATAGCGCGATAGTCAGCGCCAAGCTCGATGCCATGCGTTTGCAAATCGGCATAGAACGTGGATACACTGACCTCATCGCGACACCGCTGCTGAATATCCTCAAGACGGTCTGAGGCAGCTTCGACCTGTGCTTCGGGTGCCCGCTCCTCACTCGCCTCCTGAGAGGTGGCATGCAGCACCAGGGGCTCTGGCTCGGGATCGGTCGGGAAGGTGCGCTCGGCCAGTTCCTTCAATTGATTGATATACGGGATACATCCCAGGGCGACATCAACTTCCAGGCCGAAATCAAGCTGGCAGGCGACCTCGTTGACTCCAGCCTCACGAAGCTGTGACACCAGATTCAGGCAGCTTTCAGGCGTTCCAAAGAGCACACGCTGCGTCGAAATCATGCGATCAAGCACAAACTGAAGGTATTCATCCAGATCCTGCTCGGATAGCGATGAGAGATCGACCTTCTGTCCCCGACTATAGGCGATGGCGTTCAACAGATACGATGCAGATTTCAGATAATTGCAGAATGGATCTTTCACCTGTTCACGCACCGTCTGCTCGTCGGGGCCCAGGAAGGTGTGCAACATCACGGACACCTGACCCGCCTGGGGATCAAACCCGTGCTCTTCCAGAGAGTCACGGTAAATACGAATTTTCTCAGCGAGTTCCTCAACACTCTGGTTATACATATGCGTCAGCAGGTTCGCCCCCATTTTCCCCGCACCCGCAAATGTCTTCGGATTACCTGCGGCTGTAACCCAGATAGGAAGCTCTTTCTGTACCGGTGTCGGGTAGGTTTTGATCTCGACCATCTCACCGGCACCATTCTTTGTCACAATCGATTCACCGCGCCACAGCTTCCGTACCGTCTCGATTCCCTGGAACATGATGTCATTGCGGCGTTCATAATGATCCGGGAAAAAGACAAAGTCGTTCGGGTGCCAGCCAGAAGCGAAGGAGAGACCAACGCGGCCATTGGACAGGTTATCCACCATTGCCCATTCTTCAGCGACCCGAATCGGGTTATGCAACGGCAGCACTACGCTACCGGAGCGCAGTTGAATCTTTTTGGTCTCACGCGCAACAGCGGCTTGAAGGACGGCCGGATTTGGGTATAACCAGCCGTCCTTAGTGAAGTGTCGCTCCGGTATCCAGATAGAAGAGAAACCGTAGCGGTCAGCCAGGCGAGCGCTCTCCAGTACCATATGGTACTTCTCCCCCCCTCGATACGGCGCTTCACTACTGGCAAAGTAAATGAGACCAAATGTTATCCCTTTAGCACACTTCTTTTGTTGTGTAGCTGCCACATTATCCTCCAGTTGGCAGGGCAACTTCCCTGTAATGACAGATCGTTCCACTGGCGTGCAGCGTCCATGCCTGGCGCTCTTGTTCTGGTGCACCCACAGCATGGCTATAGACCTGGAAATGGAGCCGGTCGTTTGTATCAGGTGAGAGAAGAACCTGTATTTTTTGGAATCCCTGCTCCGGTATCAGCAAAAGCTTCTTTAGCTCCAACTCTGTGAGCTCATATTGTCCCGGCCCAAAAGCTTCTTGCATCGCAGACAGCGCCATCTCTACATAGGCCGAAACAGGCAGAGCGATCGCCCCTTGAATGCGGTGCTGTGCCAGGAAAGGGAGCCGCTCCAGATCAAGCGTACTTTCCCAGACATGCATCTTTGCAGGCACCACCAGTTCCGTATGGGAGGCCAGCAGCGGGTGACGCCCGTTCTGCTCAGCTGGCTTATGCCCGTTCTGTTTCAGGCTGGACGGCTGTCCGGCATCATGGGGTATGTTTCTCACCTCATGCCAGCAATGTTCACGCTCAAAGGGATATGTGGGCAGATCCAGTCGTTGCCGCGTCATCTCATCGCGATACCATTGTACATCCCATCCATATACATAGAGCGTTGCCACAGTGCGCAGAAGAACACCCCAGTTCTCCTGATCACGCCGTAAGGATGGGAGCCATGTTGCCCCTTCAATACATTGTTTGCCCATATTTGTCAGAACAGGATGCGGCCCCAGTTCGACAAACAGTGTATACCCCTGTTGCGCCAGCGTTTGCATGCCAGCCGCGAACTGCACTGCATTGCGCGTTTGTTGACGCCAGTATTCGGCGGATAGCGTTGTTCCCTGAGGCAAAATCTGCCCGGTCAGGTTACAGACAAGCGGTATCCGAGCCGGTGCATAGTGCACCCCTTTCGCGACCTGCTCAAATGCATCAAGCATTGGCTCCATCAACGGCGAGTGGAAGGCATGCGACACGGTCAAAGGATGAACGGTTATCCCTTCTGCCTCCAATGCTTTGACCACTGCCTGCACCTCTGTTGATGCGCCCGAAATCACAGTATTCCGCGGCCCATTGATCGCGGAAAGAGAAACCTTCTGATATGGCTTGAGCACCGCTGTCACTCGTTCTGAAGCGGCGAAAACGGCGGCCATCTCGCCTCGCTCTGGCAGTTCCTGCATCAGGCGACCGCGCTCGGCTATCAGCTTTAAGCCATCTTCCAGGCTCATGATGCCCGCGACACAGGCCGCGACATATTCACCCACGCTATGACCAAACACGGCGTCAGGCTCAACACCCCACGAACGCCAGAGCTCATAGAGCGCATATTCCAGAGCAAACAACGCAGGTTGCGTGTAAGCTGTTTCATGTAAGAGTGCCTCGTTCTCAGCATACAGGACCGAGAGTAACGGACGCTCCAGATAAGCGCGTAAGATCTCGGCACAGCGGTCCAGCGCCTTGCGGAAAGTCGGCTCCGTCTCATACAGTTGCCGTCCCATATGCACATACTGCGACCCCTGGCCGGTAAAGAGGAAGACCACACGCGGCTTCGTCTGCTGCTCACGCACCGAAAGCGCTCTATAAACAAGATCAGACGCCTCTTTCTCGGTGGCAAAGGCCTCTAGCTGCGCCCGCATCTGCTCAACCGATGAGCCAACGACCGCCAGCCGATGGGCGAAATGCACCCGCCCAGCCGCAGCCGTAAAGCAAAGATCAGCTAATGAGAGCGCTGGATGCGCTGCCAGATACTCGCTGTACTGGCGGGCCTGTTGCTTAAGCGCAGTCGCACTTCGCGCCGAAAGCTCCAGCACATGCGTTGGGCGCTCATGCTCACGAGTAGTGCGTTTCGGTTCCGGTGCCGCCTCCAACACCACATGCACATTCGTGCCGCCAAAGCCAAAGGCGCTCACGCCCGCGATCTTCCGTCGATCCGCCGGCCACGGCGTCGGCTGTGTAGGGATCGCGAACGTCGTGCCTTCAAACGAGATATGCGGATTCAGTTTCTGGAAATGCAGATGCGGCGGGATCTCACCTCGATGCAGACTGAGAATCGTCTTGATCAGTCCGGCAATACCAGCCGCCGCCTCCAGGTGCCCGATATTCGTCTTGACCGAGCCAAGCAGGCATTGCTGCTCAGGTGCCCGCTGTTCCATCAGCACGGCCTTCAGCGAGTCCACTTCAATCGGGTCGCCAAGTGGCGTACTGGAACCATGCGTCTCGACATAGCAGACCTGAGCGGGCGTGACATTGGCATTGCGAAGCGCTTGACGAATCACAGCCTCCTGAGAAGGACCGTTCGGCGCGGTCAGGCCATTGCTGCGCCCATCCTGATTGACCGCCGAACCACGAATCACAGCCAGAATCGTATCACCATCGCGTTGTGCAGCCGAAAGCGATTTCAATACCACCAGACCACAACCCTCAGCACGGACATAGCCATCTGCCCGTTCATCAAAGGTATAGCAGTGGCCCTGTTCCGACATCATATGTGCCTGCGAGAAGGCCACAGTCAGCTCAGGCGTCAGAATAAGGTTGACGCCACCTGCCAGCGCGGTCTCACACTCACCATTACGAATGCTCTGACAGGCCATATGGACCGCGACCAGCGACGAAGAGCAGGCTGTATCAATTGCCATACTCGGGCCGCGCAAATCAAGGAAGTAGGACAGGCGGTTCGCTGCAATGCTGTGCGCGTTTCCAGTTCCGGTATAGGCATCAACTGCTGTGATGTCACGGAATTGCAAATGCGCGTAATCATTACTGCTGATTCCAACAAAAACGCCTGTTTGTGAGCCAGCCAACGATGTCGCGGGAATGCCAGCATGTTCCAGCGCTTCCCAGGCAACCTCAAGGAGTAACCGCTGCTGCGGATCCATACGCTCCGCTTCTCTTGGCGAGATACCAAAGAAGTAGGGGTCAAACTGATCGACCTGCTTGAGGAAGCCCCCCCACCGCGTGACCATCTTGCCTGGTTGTGAGCGATCGGCGTCATAGTAATCCTGAAGGTTCCAGCGCGACGCTGGCACTTCCGAAATACCATCCACACCATTGCGCAACATCTGCCAGAATGCCTCGGGTGAATCTGCTCCCGGGAAACGGCAGCCCAGACCGACAACAGCAATCGCCTCGTTTGCCACAGGCTTCGACTCAGTCTCCTGTGGCTCTTCAAGCGGCTGAACCGGTGGTCGTTCTCCCGCAAGATAACTTGCCAGCACCTCAATATTAGGATAGTCATAGACCAGGGTTGGTGGCAACTCGCGCCCAAGCCAGTCCTGAAGATCAGCCGAAATGCTAATCGCCTGATAGGAGTCCATGCCATACTGGGCGAAGGGGGCACGGATATCGATCTCCTGAGGCCGGAGTTGTAGCGCTTCAGCCAGCTGCTTCACCAGCCATGTCTGAATCTCCTGTTTGCTCTTTTGGGGCACTGCTTCTTCAGGTTGCGCGTGCTCCTCTCCCTGAATGGGCTGTGCCTGTTCGGGAGCCAGCATCGCTACCGTTTCCAGCTCGCCATCAAGGAACGCCTGGCGGGTCGCTCGCCGCTGCACCTTTCCACTGGACGTCTTAGGCAGTGTACCGGTCTTAATCAGACAAATCGCATACACCTGAAGCTCATGCTCAGCCGCGATAGCCTGGCGGGCCGCGGTCAACACTTCGGTAAGATCTCGCTTCAGATACGAGCGCTCTATCTCGGCTACAACAACGAGCCGCTCTTCGCCTTGCACTTCAATCGCGAAGGCGGCACTATTGCTCTGCCGGATTGCAGCATGACTCTTCTCGACTGTCAGTTCAATATCCTGCGGATAATGATTACTGCCTCGAATAATAATCAAATCTTTCAGGCGTCCGGTGATATAGAGCTCATTTTGACTGATAAAGCCCAGATCCCCGGTGCGCAGATAAGGCCCCTCGCCGTTCGCCAGATGAGCGTGGAAGACCTCCTCCGTTTCCTCCGGGCGCTGCCAGTAGCCCTGAGCGACACTTGGACCAGAAACCCAGATCTCGCCCACACGATCGGGGGGGCACTCCACACGCTGCTCAGGATCGACAATAATCACCTTCTGCACAGGCAGGCTGTTCCCGATGCTGACAAGCGTGCGTGTATCGCGTTCATCGGCGGCGTCGCGTACCTCATTCTGTTCCAGCGCACGCGCAGACAGCGAACGGACGGTCGGGAAGACCCCTTTTTCGCCCGCCGAGATCACCAGGGTTGCTTCTGCCATGCCATAGCAGGGATAGAAGAACCGCCGCTGAAAGCCACATTCAGCGAACGCCTCTGAGAAACGTTCAAGCGTCTCTGCGCGGACCGGCTCAGCTCCATTGGCGACAGTCTGCCAGTGGCTCAGATCGAGCTCGGCCTTCTGCTCGGGCGTGATCTTGCGAACACAGAGATCAAATGCAAAATTGGGACCACCGCTGATGGTAGCCTTCTTATCAGAGACAGCTTTGAGCCAGCGGAACGGCTTCTGTAAGAACGCCGCCGGAGGCAGAATAGTAGAAGGGAATCCGGCATACAACGGCTGTAGGATGCCCCCGATCAGACCCAGGTCATGATACAGAGGGAGCCAGGTGACAGCATGAGCCTCCTCCGGGTGACGACAATACTGCTCAACAATTGTTGAGTTAAAGAGCAGATTCTGATGGGTCACCATTACACCTTTGGGGAGACCGGTTGAGCCAGAGGTATATTGTAAAAATGCTAATGCATCGTTACTGATGCCAGGGTCACGCCAGACCGATGCCAGTGAGTCTGGCACATCTTCAATAGCTACGACCGGCACGTTTTGAATTTCAGGAGAGTTATGAACCAACCCGCGCACTCTAGACGAGAGCGCCGTTGTGGTGAGAACAATTGCCGGTTGAGCATTATTTGCGATCGCACGGAACTTGCTCACAGCACGTTCAGAACGCGCCGCAGAGGGAGGATACATCGGGACAGCAATAATACCACTATAAAGACAGCCAAAAAATGCAGCTATAAATTCCAGACCTGAAGGATAGATCAAGAGCGCCCGATCACCCTTGCGCGCATGCTCCTGAAGAAATGCGCCTATACGGCGGGCCTGCCTATCCAGTTCAGCATATGTGAAATGGTCCCTTTCAAACTCTCCATCTGCCAAAAATGAGTATATCCGCTGCTCAGGGTGCCGCTCGACTCTCCAACGAAGCAGGTCAACCCATGTAGAAATTTCAGTCGTTGGAATGGAAATACGCTTACTCAAGGTAATGCTTCCTAATTAGAGGGCAAGTGAAGCCTTCTTGCTAGACATTTCAGGACTTCGGTGGGAGAACATCGCTACTGTTCCGCTTGATTATACATTCACCCGTGAAACGGTGTCAACGACATTTCAGTAGCCCTCCTCTCTCTCTTGAAGTTCATTCCACTGGTGAAGAAACAGCGGCAATGGTCCCTCACATCTGAATCCGACAAATAATTACAAGAACGGTATATCGAACCTTCTACAGAAGAGAAGGAAAATGGTGTTCGCTGAATATCGACTCTGGCTATATGTTCACTACTGCTATTCCAGATGGAATAAGCCGTACCGAAATTCTATCACGTCCACATTTTGAGTGCCAACAGCGAGCGCACAGGCGAACTTTCACCCCACCTGTTCTCGCACGCAAACGAGTAAAGGCATTTTCACTAGTTTATCATACCGCTCCAGGCAAAACATGCCGATAGCACAATAGAGGCTTCCCCTCGAACAGGTGATGACGGAAAAAAAGATGCCGCCAGAGCCGACGACATCCTTTTTCATCACCGAACAACTTACGACAAACTGGTAGGACGTGTCAGGCGCGGTCGCTCGCCAGGGTTCGGCTCAAGCACCGGCACTTGCTCTATCTGTTTCAGTGCCTCTTCAATAGCCCGCTCTAACTGTGGATCACGGTCATTTACATAATCCTGTGGAGCATTATCTATCTCAATATCTGGATCGGTTCCATAGTTCTCAACATTCCAGCCCACATCTTTGAACCAGAAGGAATACTCGGGCTGCGTTGTCACCGTTCCATCAACCAGCCGATGTGATGGGCTGATCCCGATCACACCACCCCAGGTCCGTTTTCCAAGCAAAGGACCTAGCCCCATCAGCTTAAAGCTATGACTGAAGATGTCGCCATCCGAGCCCGCCTGCTCGTTTGTCAGAGCCACAATCGGTCCTCGGGGAGACTGAGAAGGATAGGGTTCCGGCAAGCCCCAGCGCGGGAAATCATAGCCGATACGACGACGCGCCAGTTTTTCCAGTAACAGAGACGAGACATGGCCGCCGCCGTTAAAGCGCACATCGACGATTAATGCCGGGTAATCATACTCCATCAGGTAGCTACGATGGAACTCCGCGAAGCCCTCACCCCCCATATCAGGAACATGGATATAGCCAACCCGTCCATCCGAGAGCTCATGCACCTTGCGCCGATTCGTCTCCACCCACTCACGATAGCGAGCCGGCATTTCATCATCGAGCGCCTTGACCACAACCGTGCGGGTCTCTTTACTCTCAGCATCTTCAATCAGGAGTTGCACTTCCTGTCCCGCCTGGTTCACCAGCAACTCATCAGGACCGATAGCAGGTTCAATCCGTTGCCCGTTAATCGCCAGGATCGCATCACCCACGGCAACATCAATGCCCGGTGTGGTTAGTGGCGAGGTCTCACGTGCATTTGTGGGGTCTCCCTTGATGATTCGAGCTACACGATAACGCTCGCTCTGGGCATCATATTTCCAGTCGATCCCCAGGAAGCCCTGACGATAAAACGGCGGCTTGCGATATTCGCCCCCCATCTCATAGGCATGCGAGGTTCCCAGTTCTCCCTGAAGTTCCCAGATGAGGTCTGAGAGCTCCGAACGTGAGCCAACCCGTTCCACCAGAGGCGCATACTGCTTGTAGATCGCCTCCCAGTCGATGCCGGACATGTCTTCAGTCCAAAAATGCTCGCGCTGGAGGCGCCATGCCTCAGCAAACATTTGCTTCCACTCAGCCACAGGATTGACCGATACCTTCACCCTATGCAAATCCAGCCAGCCACTTTCACGCCCCGGCTGATCATTATTCTCTTTGGGCTTCTCTCCTGCTTTCAGCACACGGAGACGATGTCCCGAGCGATAGAGAAGCGTTTTAGCAGTTCGCGACAGCGTAAAGGAACTGATGCCTTCCGCGAGCTTCTCCGTCTTATACTGCTCGAAGTCATAGTACTCAAGGGTACCTTTGGCCTGTTGCTCATCATGACCGGAGAGCACACCAACCACCGGAACCGAGAGAAAGAGAGCCTTATTCTTGATGCCACGAATCGCCACGTAGCGTCCCTCGCTGACCGGAAAGGGCAAAACACGTTCGGTAATACCCTCAAGATCGATTTTGATCGGTGCGGGCTTCTTCTCGTCGGTCTCGCTGCTCTTCTGCTCGGCATCCGTGCCCTTCTCATCCTTATTCTCGGGCGCTTCCTCGTCCGGCGCTTTCGCCTCAGGAATAAAGGGCGAACGCAGGTCACGCCTCAGCAGGATCACATAGGGCTTGCTGCCTTTCGGGAAGCTTAATTCAAATTGCAGGTTATCATAGACTGGATTAAAGATCCGCTCGCCGATAAAGTACAGATACTTGCCATCGGGATCAAAGGCAGGTTTCGTATCATGCAGAATCGGATTCGTCACCTGATACGTCGCACCAGTCTCTACCTCACAGAGCTTGATTGCGGTCTGCTGATTTGAAAGCGCAAAATCATAGGCCAGCCAGCGGCCATCAGGAGACCACGAGATCCCCCGCATGCGTCCGGCCTTGCTCTGATCCAGCACTTTCGCCTCTTGTTTCTCAAGATCAACCAGCACCAGTTCATTGCGATGATTGGCAATCGCCAGCCGATCACCAACCGGAGAGATTGCCAGAGTGACAACCCGACCGAACTCGATATCAGCAAACACCTCAGCCTCTCCCGAGCTCTCAGGGTTAAAGAGGACGACCGCCTCCCGTCCGGGCTCATCACAGATTGCAACCAGGCGCTTTCCATCGTTCAGCCACTCAAGGAAACGATACCGGACGCCGTCTTTCTTGCCATGCTGTAAAACGGCCCCTTCCCAGTTCCCCATTGAGAATGCCTTACCGCGCGTGGTCAACGCGACCGCATGCCCCTGTGGATGCAAGGCAGCAGTATCAAGGAATGCCGCTGCGGGAACGAACTTCCGATTCAGTTGCGTACGAATGCTTGGCAATTCGACCGGGATCTGTCGTCCTTCGCCACTGGCCGGGTCAAAGAGGTACAGTTCAGCGCCAGCGTGGTAGACCAGACGGTACCCATCGGAAGAGAGATTGCGAGCATAAAAATCAATATGGTCTGTGTGCCGGCGCAGATCCTCACCCATAGGCGTACAGGAATAGATATTCCCGATTCCCTCGTGATCGGACAGGAAATAGATGCGGTCCCCTATCCAGCAGGGATCGACAATATTCGCATGGAGATCAAGCAGGCGCTTGAAGGTCCCATTTCCCTCAACGTCGCACCAGAGATGCCCCGCGGTACCGCCACGATAGCGTTTCCAGTGCGCAGGCTCTCGATGGTTCAAACGTCCGAGTACAACACCTCCATCAGGGCCATAGGAAATAGCGTTCGCCAGACCAACCTGCACCGTGCGCGGCGCTCCCCCTTCAGGTCGTACGGCCTGAATCACTGTTGCACTGCGATGAAACTGCCCCGCGATTGTCGCGTAGAGAATCTCCGATCCATCTGGCGTCCAACCAACCACTTTACAACGTGCCGCCCCCTGGTACGTCACACGTCGTGCCGGGCCACCAGACGCGGGCATGACATAGACTTCGCTCGGTCCCTCCTCGCGTCCAACAAAGGCTAGAAGTTGCCCATCAGGAGAGAACCGGGGATAGCTCACCTCACCGACGCCAGCGGTTAAGCGCTCAGCACGCCCTCCTTCCCTGCTCACCATCCATAAATCATCTTCTGACACAAAAACAATCGTATCCTGGAAAATATGCGGATAACGTATATAACCTTTCGCTGGCATATCTACTCCTTACTTTAAGAGCTCGTACCACTTGTCTGCGGATATCACGCCTTATTGTACCACAGCAATAAATTATAGAACAAAATTCTCCTCCCATATGCGCTGCGAAAACGAAGCAATCCGCCGCTCATGCGACACTCTCTGGCGCTTCAACAGCAGGCCCACTATACCCATCTTTTTATATACGTGGTCGTCGATATCTTGTTGTATGTGGATTATGACAAGGAGTGAGCTCGTTCATAGCAACCGGAGGCTCTTTCACTGTACCATGAGGATCACTGACAGAAAAGGAGAAAGGAAGTATTGTCAGAAGAGGATACATCCCACGTTTCCTCTTCACCACACCGGGGCTTTGTACCTGGCATCTTGCTTGCAGGTATAGCACCCGCCAGTTCAACAAGCAGGTAGACGTTACTGGCCATACATCCAGGCGATATCCGCCGCAAGATCACCAGTATCAAAAGAGAACACAATACCACACTACGATCATCTACAGCGATGAGGCAAAATCAGAGACGCCCTTGACTGCGAGTGGACTGGCAGCCCTGAGCTATGAGCATTTTGCTGATACAACCGGTAAGAACAGGTTCCGCAAGTAAAAGCAGCCCCTTCAGTTCAGCCGTACTCGTCAGGAAGCCGCCCACCCTCTCAACAGATGTGCCTGTTAAGAGGCTTTTGATTTTCTCTGCCTCTGTATGGCCTTGCGCCATTCATCCCCACGCGTCAAGCCCGGGGACTTTCTGGCGCAGCCCAAAATACACCTATATGAACGTATATTCTGCATATAAACAGAGCAGAGAAAGCAATGAGGACATGTGTCAGGTCTCTACCAATTAGAGCGTAACGCGCCCCATCGCTGTTTTCCAGGGCTCCACATCAATATGAATCGTATCAGGGTTGCTCTGGCAAATACGCGCTATCTCCGCAACCAGGCGCTGTAAGGGAACAATAGCGACAAATGGTCGCAGTAACTGCTCAACCGGAGCGAATAGCAAATCAGCTTCTTGCGTGCCACAGGTAAACGCGGTTCCACCCAGTTCTTTTACCTCGTGATACAGCTCCTGCATCCGTCCGCCATCATCAAGAGCCGAAGTGATACAGAGAGCGCCAAGCTTCTCATGAAAAGCGGCAGGAGGTCCATGCAGCACATTCTCAAGTTCAAAGCCCTCGGCCCAGATGTATGTACCTTCTTTGAGCTTCAGTGCAGCCTCTTCTGCGGTAATGGCATCAATCCCATAGCCCGCGACCAGTATGGGATAACAGTGAGCCAGTTGTTCCGCAACAGTCACAGGAGCCGGAAACTGCAAGGTCTGCTCGATCGCCTCAGGGATACGCTGTAACGCGGAGTACCACGACGTCTTTGTTGCATTGGTATAGTGGGTCACCAGAGTTGCCAGCACGGCCAGCGCGCTGAGATATGAGACAGTATGTGTGCTGGAACGTTCTCCAGGACAGGTTGGCAGGATCAGATCAACTGATGGTGGCGGCGGTGTCTCCTCGCTGGTCACGATAATCGTATAGGCCCCCGCCTGATGAGCCCGCTCCAGCGCTTTGAGCGGGTAGGTTTTGGTGCCCCGATGCGAGACCACTACAACCTGATCTTCAGCAGAGACAGGAATCGAAAGTGCGAACTCATGAGCCGAGTATACACGCGCACACTGCTTGCCCTGAGAGAGCGCGTCTACCCAGTAGGCTGCTACACGGCAGGCATGATAGGAAGTTCCGATGCCCACCAGAATCAAAGGGCGAGCCGGATCAAGGAGCTTGCTCGGTGAGGCGAGGCGCTGTAATACAGCCTGAACTGCTGCGGGTTGTGATGCGATCTGTTCATCTAGAGCAAAATAGTGCATATTCTTCTTCCTTCCTTCTCTTGCAGAATTTTCTCGTTATTTCTGGTACTATTGTAGAGCACGATTGGCATTGTTACAAGCGCCATTTTCCGTTACAATAGGCATACCAATTTCAACGAGGTCGCCAACGATATGGAACAGAAAAACGCAACCAGCACCCTCCTGATGATTTCGCTGGATGAGCGCGACCCACGCCCGCTCTATCGCCAGCTCTATGATGCTATTCGCCATGCAATTCTCACCGGTGAACTGACGACGGGAGCCCGGCTTCCTGCTACCCGTGAATTAGCACTGGGACTGGGAATCTCTCGTTCCACGGTAATGAACGCCTTTGAACAGCTCCTGCATGAGGGCTACATCTACGGGCGCATCGGAAGCGGAACCTACGTGGCTTCAACCCTGCCAGATGAGCTGCTACAAACTGATCAGCCCAAGTCGGCATCACCTCGCCCCCCAGAGGGACAGGGCAGTCTTTCTCGGCGCGGTCAGCACCTGGCAACAGCCTATGTTGCTCCACAGGCGCAGACCAATTGGGATCAGATCACGATACAGCCCTTTCGTTATGGTATTCCAGACTTTCATCTCTTTCCCTTCACTCTCTGGGGAAAGCTGATCAACCGCCACCTGCGCCGCCCACCAATACATCTACTTGGCTATACTGATCCCGCTGGCTACAAGCCGCTTCGAGAGCAGATCGCCCACTACTTACGAACCGCACGAGGTGTTCATTGTGAAACTGAACAGGTATTGATTGTCTCGGGTTCACAGCAGGCCATCTATCTCACAGCCCATCTGCTCCTTGATCCCGGTGATACCGTGTGGATCGAAGAACCCTGTTATCTCGGAACGCGGGGTGCTCTTCAGGGTGCAGGTGTGCGGCTTGCCCCGATTCCGGTTGATGAGGAAGGTATGAATGTCTCTCTTGGTATTGAACACAGCCCACAAGCCCGGCTTGCCTATGTTACCCCTTCCCATCAATTCCCCCTGGGCACAACACTGAGCCTGACCCGCCGCCTGGCACTGCTGCAATGGGCGCAACAGACCGGAGCCTGGATCATTGAGGATGACTATGACAGCGAGTTTCGTTATACCGGGCGTCCACTCTCCTCGCTTCAGGGGCTCGATGCCGCAGGCCGGGTGATCTATGTGGGCACGATGAGCAAGGTGTTGTTCCCCGGGCTGCGACTTGGCTATATTGTCGTGCCGCCTCATCTGGTCGATTCCTTCACTACGGCCCGTGCATTAATTGATAGGCATCCCCCACTGCTTGAACAACTGGTACTGACTGACTTTATCGAGCAGGAACATTTTGCTCGTCACATTCGTCGGATGCGGCAGGTCTATGCCGAACGCCAGTACTGCATGCTTGAGGCAAGTAAACGTGAGCTCGCAGGACTCCTTACCCTGCAATACGCTGAGACCGGCATGCATCTTGTTGGCAAACTGGAAGGAGGTTTGCAAGCACAGCAAGCGATGCAAGCCGCGGCCAGGCATGGCGTCCTGACCCAGAACATGGCGAGCTATTTTCTGACTCCGACCGATCTTCAGGCCCTGCTGATCGGCTATACCGCATTCAACGAACAGGAGATTCTCGACGGAGTCAGACAACTGGCACGTGCACTCACCTCGCTCACAAAGCGGGGCTAGTCGACCTCGTCCTTGAGAGCCTTCGCCAGACAGTTCATCACTTCCAGCAGCAGAGCGGGTAAATCCTCAAAGGAATAGGACATCAGCACCCGCTCATCCCGCTGATGCACGCCATGTCCATAGACACCCCAATTAAACACGGGCAGGTTCAACTGTTGGATCTCGCGGAGCGGGAGCTGATACATACGCGGTGCCGATCGATCAGGAAGCGTCTTCTGCCAGGCAGGCATGTTTTCAATCAAGGCCTCAGGATCGCACTCCGGAGGCAAGCAGAGAAAACTGACATCAGAGAGATAGGGGAAATACGGGCGCAACTCCAGGTGCATTTCAGGATGAGCCGCAATCACCTGTTGAATCGCCCGGGAAAGCAGTCCCTCTGCCGCAGGAACATGGGGATAATAGGGAGGCGCGAAAAAGAGCACTATGGCCGGTCCCGTACGCCCGCTCAGCCGCCAGAGCCGTTGCACCAACCGTACACTGCGCTCCCGGCTATCCATCGCTGCCGGGCAGGACTCCCATTCCGCGACCAGTTCAGCGTTTAGATGGTCAGCACCTAGCCGCTGTTGCACCTCGGCAACAAGCTGGCTGTATGTGAGCACGCAACCGACCCGTTCGGGAGCCTTTGCCGTCACACCACTGCGCATAAGCCATGTATTCTCGGCATGCTCTATACGCTTCAAAAGCTCTTGCATCACAGCTTCGGCTCGCTGTCGAAGGGTGTTCATGACGGTGGCAGGGGTCGAGGTCAGCGTCAGGTAATTCAAATAGAAATAGGCGGTAAAGGGCAACTGAACATTGTAACCCGCCTTGAGATCAGTCGCGTGAAGCGTCACCGGGGGTGCCATAATCTCGCCCTGATCCTCCTCACAGAGCTGCACATTCATACTCAGATCGCGGATCAACTCGGCGGCCAGCACATTCGCATCCAGGCCCGCAAAGGGCGCTCCCACATGACCTTCTTCACCAATGCAAAAGAAACCTGGCAGCAGCTTCCCGACCGTCCCGGCATAGACACAGCGATGAGGGTCACCGGGATAACGTGCCGTGGTGTAATCGGTATTGATCACGCCAAGATACGTCAGCCCATAGCGCTGGCGTAACCGCTGCAAGAAGTGAACCGCCTGCAACACTCCGGCTGACTCGTTCTCTTCATCCGCGGTCGCCAGCATCAGGACCGAGAGCGGAGGCGGTGTCTCCTGTTGTGCCAGATACCGTATCAGAGCAAGAATGACCGCGACTCCGCTTTTCATATCAGCAGCTCCACGTCCGAACATCCAGCCCTCGGGGCTCTCCGTGTAGCCCAGTTCCCGGGCATGTTCAGCCAGTGCTGCCGGATTCCGTGCCAGAGGCTCAAGCGCGGCATAATCAGTGGTATCAACCGTGTCGAAGTGACCGAGAAGAACCAGCGTTGCGGGCGCAACCCCGCGCACAAAAGCATAGACATTGCAGCGCCCGAACGGATCTCCTTCAAGCGGATCGAGGCCGCTTTCAGTATAGGCAGAGGCCAGATCTTCCGCATGCAGCAGGCGTAGAATCTCATGGGCAACATCCACTTCACCGGCCCCCGGGCTCACGCTCCGAATCGCCACCAGACGCTCAGTATAGCTTTTCACCTTCTCAAACCACATAAAATATCCTCTCTTTTATTAGAAGAGAGGGAAAGCTTTCCCTCCCGACTTAATGGGCAATTGATTCCAGCGCACGTCCAGTACTGCGTGGTCCAAGCACGCCCACATCCAGGCAAACCAGCCCCATGATGAGCGCAGACCCGATAAAGACGGTACCCGGACCATACAATTTTAATGCAGGAAGTGCGATAAACGGTAAGACAGCCGTAGTAATGCGGCTCAGACTATAGGCAATGCCAACCGCGGTCCCCCGCATGCGCGTCGGAAAGATTTCCGCCTGATAGATATGAAACGCATTGGAGAAAAGATTACTGACCGCCGTCACCAGAAAACCTGAGACGACGATGATCGGGGCTGCGGTCGCAAAACCAAAGACCAGCCCAAAAATCGCGATCAGAGCCGCCGAAATAATGATGACAAACTTCCGCTCAAAGCGCTCGATTACTGGCACTGAAGCAAGCGAGCCAAGCGGATACCCCAGGAAAATCAGGCCGGTATACTGAAGCGTCTGCACTACATCAATTCCCTTTTCCTTCAACGCTAACGTTGCCAGCGAACCAAATCCATAATACCCGACCGTCTGCAAGATTTGAAAGATCCAGAGCATAACCGTACGCTGTGTATACTGACCACTAAAGATCTCAACAAAGGTAGCCTTCTTCTGCTCTTCAACAACGACCGGCACAGGCTCAGGCAAGCGATCCAACCCATGCTCACGCCTTATCTCCTCCTCAAGAACGGAGAGTGTCTTTTCCGCCTCGTTGAACCGATGACGGATCTCATACCAGCGGGGTGATTCTGGCAGCGAACGCCGTAGAAACCAGACAATTACTGCGCCCAGAGCACCAATAATGAGCAACCAGCGCCACCCGGGCAATGAGAGGAACTGCACTTTGACCAGCAGATTTCCAGCAAAACCGGCCAGCGGCACCCCCAGAAAACCAACGGTATAGCACCAGGCGGTATATTTGCCACGAGCATACCGGGGAATCATCTCTCCCATATAGATATCTGTCAGGGGCGGCTCGGCTCCCAGGCCAATGCCCGCAAGAAAGCGAAAGAGCACCAACCAGAGAAAGTCAGGTGCAAAGGCAGCCGCCAGCGAAAATACCGAATAGACCAGCAGATCCACCATATACATGGTACGGCGTCCGATATAGTCGGAGACAATTCCCATGGCACTCGCACCAATGAACATGCCGATAAAACCCGAACTAAGCAGTAAAGCCTGCTGTACCGTATCCAGGCGAAAAGCAGAGGTCAAAATAGCAGTCAGGACGCTCGCAAGGAAAATATCGTAGAGGTCAAAGAAGGTGCCAATTCCCAGCACAACTGTCAGGCGCCGATGCATTCGCGAGAGCGGCAGGCGATCCATACGAGCTGCAATCGTTACGCGTTTCTCTGCAACATCCATAGAAGCCACTTCCTTTCCGGCTTTCAGTGACGAAGAGATCAACTACACCGGGCGGATTCCGCAATATAAGTAATAGAAAAAGGTAAGAAAAAGGCGGGTGAAGAGAGAAGGTATCATCTCTGAAGACTCTACCGGATAAGGGGAAGTGTAGCATGAAGAAAGGGAGATTTTCAAGGTTTGCTTGCCACACTATTATACAAACGATTTATGCTGTAGAGCAGGCATTTCTACAGTCCATCCATAAAACTTGCGACCCCATTACTGTTTCTGCAACCTACTTGATCGTAAGAGCGGGCGGATTACAGCTTCTTTCTCCTCGGGACACAATGTGATTTCCTCGTGAAAAAGCCCCTGATTCTCAGTGAAGTTCAGGTATAACAATAGTAGGAGAATCGTTTTACCTGTGCCATGCATTCTCGCACTTATAGTTGCCCCTACACATAGCGCGCGAATGCTCAACAGCACCCTCGTAGGCCGTCTCTGTAGCAGTCCACCCGAAAAACGCTTGCAGCATTACAGAAAGGACCGGCCCGATGTCTCACTACGATGATTGAAAGCGCAGCGGTACCCGCGGCTCTAGCGGGTACCGTTTCTTTTACTGCTCATAACACCAGCATCTCAGTTGCCAGTCCTGACCCTCAACAGCCAGCGCAGCCGCATATTCCGGCGCTACATCCAGCGCGACCATTTGCCAGCGCGTGATATCCTGTGGTGGCTCCTCTCGCGAGGCCAGCAGTTGGGCTGGCTCTCCGGGACGCAGGGAGACATCAAAAGAACCAAGCGGCAGCGAGAGCCCCAGACCACGCGCCTTGATATAGGCTTCCTTGCGCGACCAGCAGTTATAGAACCCCTGTCGAACCAGTTCAGGAGGCAAGGAGCGCAAGGTTTCTTGCTCATGTGCCGAGAAGGAGTGAGCGGCTAGTGCAGCGAACTCGACATCGCGCATATATTCGATATCAACGCCCACAGCCCGTTCATGGGTGAATGAGAAAAGCGCCAGGTCTCGCGAATGGGAGATATTAAACTGAAGCGTAGAGCGAGGCTCGGCCAGAAACGGCTTGCCATATGATGTGTAGGAAAAGCGGATCGCCTCAGGTCTGCACAGAAGATAGTTCGCCAGCAACATGCGCAACAGCCCACGCGCCACCGTAAAGCAGACCCGGTCTTTCTCAAAGAAGAAGCGATCTGCTCGCTCGCGCTCATCAGGCGCAAGCACAGCGCGGAACGGCTGCACAAGCGGATCTTTTGCCGTTGCGGCAAGCGTGATACGGGCCTGCCAGACATGGACCTCGTCATGCGGCAGTCTCTCCAGCCCTCGTGACAGTTGCCAATTTTCAGCCATTGTCAGGTTTTCCAACCCCTTTTTTATCTAAAAGACCATGCGCGTAGCACGGCCTTGCTTCCATTTATGAGCGCTCCTGAAAGCGCGGCTTCCGCTTTTCCAGAAACGCCTGCATCCCTTCCTGTGCATCAGGCGTCTGTGAGGCCGCCGCCATCACCTCAATTGCATAGGAGTAAGCAAGCGGCTGTGGCATCTCAATCTGCGCATAGTATGCCTGCTTGCCCATCTCCTTCGAGAAAAAACTTCCCCGCGTCGCTGCCCCCAACAAACGAAGAGACTCTTCTTCCAGCTTCTCGGGCGGCACTACCCGATTGACCAGCCCCCATTCATAGGCCGTCTGAGCATCGATCGGGTCACCCGTCAGCAGCATTTCCAGCGCCCGCTTGCGTCCGATATTGCGGCTTAACGCCACCATTGGCGTGGTACAGAACCAGCCACCTTTTCCGCCCGGTGTCGCAAAAGAGGCTTCTGTAGAGGCAACTGCCAGATCACAGGTCGCCACAAGCTGACAGCCTGCGGCCGTCGCAATCGCATGCACTCGCGCCAGCACTGGCTGTGGGATCTCCTGAATGGTGTCCATCATGATGGTACAGGTCTTCAGCAGCTTGCGCATAAAGTCCAGATCAGCGCCAGCCATATCGGCGAAGTCATGCCCGGCACTGAACGCGGGTCCATTCGCGGCCAGTATCACGCCACGCGCCGAGCTATCACCAATCTCACGCAACGCCGCAGTTACTTCCTGCATACACTTGAGCGAGAGCGCATTGCGCCGCTTCGGGTTATTCAACGTCAGGGTTGCAAACGTATCGGAATACGTGACCTCAATACATTCATATACCATCGTCTCTTCTCCTTTGTAGCGCTTCGGTCAGGCCACACAGCAAAGACCCCCTTGAAAGAAGGAATTCTTCCCTTTTGCACTATATCCTACAAAAGGAGAGCAGCGCAATAGCGAAATGGCGGGGAAAGCCTCCCCGACCATCTCACAACTCGGTCAACTCATCGAGCAACCGATAATAGTCCAGCTTCTCCCGGTCAACCGACGAGATACCATACGTCTGGAAGAACTCAGGAAGCAGCGGCTCCGCCTCGGGAAAGTTGTAGAGCAAGCTGCGACAGGCCAGGGCCAGATCAAAGTAGCGATCAGCCACGCCTGCCTGAGCCAGATCAATAAAGCCACTGATGCGCCATGACTGGATCAGAATGTTTGGTAGACAATAATCACCATGCGTCAACACCGGATCCTCGGGCGGTTGCGTCTGAGCCAACCGCTCATAGAGCGCTCGTGCCTCCTCCGCACTCCGAAACGCCCACGAAGGCGCATCCGCGATTCGATTGCTATAGACATAGGAACGAGCCCGGCTCAACCGCTGTTCCAGCCGCATATCAAACGGACAATCCGCGATAGGAATGGCATGGATCTGGCGCAAACCCTCTGCCAGCAGGCGAACCAGTGCGGGTAAATCCGACAGAAACAAGCGATCACAACTGAGTTTGCCGGGAACCGTCGAGAGCAGCAGATATTCAAAGCGCTCATCCTGACCATAAAAGTGCACCTGCGGTACAGGCAGCCTTCCCTGTAGCCACTCAAGTCGTTCTTTTTCGGCTAGCAACTTGATTGCAGCGCTTTCTGGCGTCATCTTCAGGTAATAAGGGCCAATTTGAAAGACACGTGAAAGCGAGCAGCCGATCTCGTCTGCAATCATTCCAGCCGTCTTATATGGCTCTAGCAGCTCCTGTAATGTCTGCGGGAGTGCAGAAAATCCTTGCTGTTGTTCCATCTCAGCCACACATCTCCAGGTATTCAGAATAGTTGCCCGGGTAGACACGCACCTTGCGATCCGGACCGATCTCGACAATTCTGGTTGCTATCGTATCCAGAAAGTAGCGATCATGCGAGATCATCAGCACCGTACCCTCAAAATCAAGCAGCGCCTCTTCCAGGACCTCGGTAGAAGCAATATCAAGGTTGTTGGTTGGCTCATCCAGCAGCAGACAGTTCGCTTCTGTCAGCATCAAACGCGCAATCTGTAGCCGACTCTTCTCCCCACCACTCAGGCGCCCAATGGGTGTATGCACATCGTTGACCGAAAACAGGAAGCGATTCAAGAATGCAATTGCCTGCCCTTCAGTGAACTTCTTCAAACGGCGCACAAACTCCAGAGGTGTGCTCTCAAAGGGGAGCGTCTCCTGTTCCTGCGAATAGTAACCGGGAACGACACTGGCCCCAATTTTCACTGTCCCGCTGGCAGGTGGCAACATACCCATCATCGTTTTCATCAGCGTCGTTTTACCGCTGCCATTCGCCCCGATAATGCCAACCCGTTCCCCATAGAGAACGGTCAGATCAAAGGGCTGAAATAGCAGGGTGCCAGAGACCTCCTGACTGAGCCCCTGCACCTCCAGCACCTTCTTGCCGCTTCGCTCGCTCTCAAGCTGAATCTTGATCCGATCACGCTCCATAATTGGACGATCAACAGCGTCCTGTTTGAGCTGCTCAACCCGGCGCTCCATATAGCGTGCACGCGAAGCAAAGTCGCTATTGATCTTCGCCCATTGCTTCAGCCGATACATACTCTGCTTCAGACGCTTGATCTCGCGCTGCTGCAAGTTATGCATCTCCATTTGCTTTTGGAGCCGATTATCGCGCTCCAAAACATAGGCGCTATAGTTTCCGGCAAAAACCGTCACAGTGCCATCCTCAAGCTGGAAAATCTTGCGCACCGTCTTATCCAGCAGATGACGGTCATGTGAGATAAGCAGTACAGCACCGGGATAATCCCTGATATATTGTTCAAGCCATTCCTTCGCATGTAGATCAAGGTGATTATCGGGCTCATCAAGCAACAGCAGATCGGGCGCCTGGACCAGAATCCGCGCCAGATTGACTAATTTCTTCTCACCGCCGCTTAACGCGCTCATCGGCAGACTATGTTCATGTGGAGCAAAGCCAAGCCCGGTCAGAACAGCAGCCACTCGATGTTCAAGCGTATAACCTCCTAGTGCCTCATAGCGCTCCTGCAAGGTGCTGTACTCCTCAAGCACGCGTTCCATACGGTCAGCATCAGCGGCGACATCGGGATCAGACATCAATGCCTCTAACATCTGCATTCGCCCCGGAAGCTCCAGGAGCTCCGGAGAAAGTGCCGAGGCCGCCTCAAACACCGTCAGGTTCAACAGTGCCGGGTCTACCTCCTGCGAGAGATAGCCAATGGTCAGGTTCCGCTTGCGTGCAACCGTGCCAGAGGTTGGCTGCTCTTGCCCGGTGATCAGCTTGAACAGCGTGGATTTCCCGCTGCCGTTTTCACCCACCAGCCCGATGCGCTCTCCATCTATAATTTCAAGATCGATATCCCGAAAAACGGGATTTCCGCCAAAATCTTTTGTTACTTTTGCCAGGTTCACCAAAAGCATATATTCCTCCAAAGCAAAACATGGAAACATGAAAAACAGGGAAGAACCTGGAAACCGATATTCTGCCCATGCAGGCAGAGAGAGCGCCCAAAAGAGGGGAAACATGTATATTGGGATTCAGGAACAGAGGAGGAAAAGCAGTGCACGAAAAACCAACCCTGCCCAAAGAGGAGTTGTAGCAGGTACGATGGCTCGCATGACGCCACTTATCCGCCGCATAAGCAGAGCGTCTCCAGGCTTATGCGGCCAGACCATGCGACATATGTTTTGTGGGATGGTCGGCGAATAGAATGTAGTCTATCGCGGCTTCATAATCGCGGTTCATACAGATGAGCATACCATGAAATAGCCCTTCGAGTCAAGCAGACACAGCACCTTTCCCTCCTCTTAAATATGCCAGCACTCTTTCTGAAAGCTGTGCTCACAGAACGCACGAGTGCTTATTGACACGTATCCCGGGCACATGCTAGACTTTCAGCAACCGCTGCTTCGCAAAAACAGGAAAAAATCCTGTTGTGAACGCTCACTATGAGGGATGCCTTGCGCAGCAGCACTCGACGCAACAACGAAAGAATACGCAAACCACCTGGAAAGTTTAGAGCTATGCCGATTGAGCATCCACAATCTATCCGCACCATCTTTTTCGATGCAGGCTTTACGCTGTTACGCCCCACCCGCACGACTCCTGAAATCTGCCAGGAAGTAGCACAGCAACTGGGCTTGCATATTCACCTTGAACAGATTCAGGGACGAATGCGCGAGGCAGAGGGCTACTTTCTACAGCAACAGCGAGCGAATCGTCATACCTGGGCCAGTGAGCAAGCGATTCAGGCGTTCTGGGTCGATTACTATCAGAATTTGCTCCGTCCCTTTGTCGAGGAAGACGACGAAGAGCGGCTCCATCAACTTGCCTTTGAGATCACTCAGGAATTTGATAAGCACACCCACTGGGAACCATATTCCGATGTGCTTCCAACCCTGAACGCGCTTAAAGAGCGAGACTACACGATGGGAGTTATCTCAGATTGGGGGATCAGCCTGGGGCCAATCCTGCGCGAGCTGCGACTTATTCCCTACTTTGATTGTGTGCTCATCTCCGCAACGGCTCAGTACGCCAAACCATCACCGATGCTCTATCAAATGGCACTGGAACGAGCAGACGCTATTCCAGATTATACCGTCCATATCGGCGATACTTATGTACAGGACGTCCTGGGAGCCCGTTCGGCAGGTATAACACCCATTCTTCTCGATCGCCGGAAGCAGCTCAACGAGCAGTCTGTTGATTGTCTGCTGATCCATTCGCTCTTCGGCCTGCTTGATCTGCTAGAAATACCATATCAATCGGATGCGCTTACCCTCTAGGGTGCCACCTTCTGGAAACATCCCGCCCCACTCAGAGCGTGAAAGAGGGCAGAGAACACCTTACTGGCAGATCCTTTGGCTGACACGATCGAGGCTCGCCACCTGTATCATGCGCTGATAGCTATATGTTCAAGAAAGGAGGGCGGCACACCTGTCCCGGAGTTGTCCTGGCAAGAGCAACCGGGGCTGAGATGTCGCACAATCAATATGAACAATAATGGTCGCCTATCCAACCGTCTCCTCCTGGCAGGAGTTGCATTAGGTGTAACAACAGCGCTGACAGCAGTTACTGGATATGTCCGAAAAGAGATTCGTCGGCGGGGGTATCCTTCCTGGAATGAGTGTCGCTGTGACTTTAAAGAGAAACACAGCTTTTATCAGGTGTGGAACAGTAAGCATCAGCGGCAGGGAGAAACCATTGTCACCCACGAGTGGGGAACCTATCTGGTCGATCCGTCTCCCTGGATGCGCAGGTTTCTGCATTATGGCGCCCAGGTGCTGGCAACGCTGAATCCCCGGCATCGCTATGTAGAGCGGCTCACCCTTTCCCCCCAGGAAGCGCAACGTTTCGCCATGCTACTTCATACCGCCGCTGTGCCCACAAATGAGGAGACGCCTTCAACCAACGAGAGCGGAAAGCTGGTCTGGCGACGCGAGATCCTGCATGTGCCACGTCACTTCTTCGACACCTTCACCCGGCGACTCTACCCGGTTCCGGTACCACAGGAGAGAGAGCACGAGGCAACCGAGCTTCCGGTGCTCTGGGATGCACATGAAGATCTTCCCCTGACAACAGAAGGAACGTTGCTTGAAACGCCCATAGGCACCAGGATTGACTATATTGGCTGGACGCCTTCGCAGATTTCCTATTGCACAGCACGGCTGGGCCGAAAAGAATAACGGGACGCACTCTTATTGCGTCCCGCTTCTCTCGATTGACTAGCGAATCTCGCGAACGACCTCAACCCCATTGAGCCGCATATGATACAGGAAAATCAGATGCAGGAGATCGCCGTTATGGGGCAGGATACCAAGCTCCTTTGCGGTCTCAACTGGCGTATCGTATGTCTGAACCGCATTGGCGGGAACAATCACGCGGAGCTTGCGATTCGTGGCATTAGCATGCAGCTTTAAATGCATTGCCATCTGATAGATACAGAGATCGGTGCAGTCACCAACAATGACGGCAACTTCAAGCTCCCGATGCTCTTCCAGCCATTTGCCGAGCCCGGTTCCATGGAAAGCGTTCAAGGAGTTCTTGGGTATAATTGTGTAGAGCTCGGCGGCGGGGAGTTCCAACAGTTCTGGAATAGTCTGCGCCTCTACGGAACCAATCTGGCAGTGAGGAGGGAAATCCGCAAACTCAACCGCATCAGCGGGGTGATGATCCTCCGCCAGCACGAAATGACGCACTCCCAGCGCAAAGGCCCCCTTCACTGCCTCAACAACCTGCGGTACAATTGATTTGACACGCGGACTGGAAAGCGGTCCCTCATAGCAGAAGCCATTCAGCATATCCACGCTGAACAGGGCGACCTTTCCCTGTTGTGCCTCAAGCACGAAGTCATTCCATGCCAGCGAGGGCAGCTGCTTTTCCCAGGAAACCAATTCCTGCAAGAAAGGGATGGATTGCTCGATCACATTTTCTGGAAGCGTTGATTGTGTCATCTTTTCTGATCTCCTCAGTACCGGCTTATAGCTTATGCTCAGCTGCCGGGTTAAAACGGTACAGGCGTGCTGGTCGATGCGTTCCCTCCATCTTCCGCTCTCCAGTATCTTCCAGAATACCTGTTGCAAGAATTTTCTTGCGGAAATTTCGTTTGTCCATCTCTTTGTTCAGAATAATTTCGTAAACATGCTGCAATTCCCGCAGCGTGAACTGTTCAGGCAAAAGGCTAAAGGCAATCGTCGTATACTCCAGCTTGCCCCGCAGGCGTGATAGCGCATAATCAAGGATTTTGGCATGATCGAACGCCAGCGGTGGCAGATTATAGACCGAGAACCACCGCACGTCTGCTGCATCACTGGCCGCCTTCACGTGCAGACGTTCGGAGTCAAGTAGAGCAAAATAGACGACTGTAATCACGCGAGTACGAGGGTCTCGTCCGGGATCACCAAAGGTGTAGAGCTGTTCCAGATAAACGTTCTCAACGTTTGTCTCTTCCTGCAACTCTCGCTTTGCCGCATCCTCTAGAGACTCGTCCATATTGACGAAGCCTCCCGGAATTGCCCACATGCCCTCATACGGCCAGGAACGCCGTTTAACCAGCAAAACCTGTAGATCTTTCTGTCGCACGCTCATCATTACGACGTCTACAGTGACAGAGGGCCGCTCATATTTGTTCGGGTCATACCCATGCGCCTGCGCCTCTGTTTGCGGCTTCTTCGACGCTTCCCTGTTTTGCTGTTTGCTTGTTACTTCTTCCATCTACTCTCACAAGCTCTTTTCAATCTGAACTATGGTTTCTACCAACCAGAAGCGGTCGCTCTCTACCGCCTCGACACTTTTTGCCATTTCAAGTATAATAATAGCATTGCTGCCTCAGCAACTAATACCATCATTTTCCTGCCAGAGCGCCACTTAGTGTAATCATTACACTAATGATACTCTACCCAAACGGTACTGTCAAGTAGGCAAGAAAAAACAGCCTTCTCTCACCTCAATCACGAAATACGACCCCGATCACCCGGCCCAAAAGCTGGGAATGATTGTCCCCTCACAAGCACCTATGCTATACTGGCACACAGAGGCCAAAACAGATGTTCAGTTTTTCAGGGGGAAGCGAGGAAAACATGACGGAGGTAGAGCTGCGACAGATCGGGTCATACACGATCTCCGCTCTGCTGCGCACCGATACAGCATATACGTATTATCGTGGACAGCATCGTAAAAAAGAGATTCTTCTCAAATGCTATCACCAACCACTCACTACCGATGAAGCAAAAACCGCATTTCTTACCTATGCCAAAAAGCTACATAAGTTGAAGGATCGCGGAATTGCCAGTCTCCAGGCCGAAGCATTTGAGGGTGACCGCCCTTATCTTGTTTTTGAGTACTATGATCCCGACAGCGCCTGGATCTTTCAACCCGGACAACTGCATACAGCCGCTGAGGTCAAACAGATCCTGACCCCGATCGCCCAATCGCTTAATTATGCCCATACCCGCAATATCATTCATGGGAATCTACATCCCCGGGTTTTTATCAAAACGCCAGCAGGCCCACTCCTCACCGGCTTTACCATTCCTATTCCTGGCGTTTCGCTGGATGATCTGACAGCTGCCATACCTTATATGGCACCCGAACAACTTCGTGGCGAGCCAGAAGCAGCCAGCGATCAATACGCCCTCGCGGCCATCGTTTATGAATGGCTCTGCGGTCGTCGTCCCTATGAGGCCAGCGAGCGAGAAGAGCTGCAACGCCAACAAGTGGAAAATGAGATTCCGCATCCAACCAGCCTGAATCCTGCACTCTCCCAGGATGTCGCAACGGTATTGCTCAAGGCCCTGGCTCGCGACCCACAGGATCGCTTTCCAGATACCTATGCGTTCTCGAATAACTATTTGCATGCCCTGATGCATCTGCCGTTGGACCTCAACAAGCCCGTCCGTAGGATTCGTGCGATCGTCTCTCAAGAACCTGCCTCACCCCCACCAGCAACGCCGCGCCTTCCTGAACCAATTCTGCCAGTTGAGCCAAAAAGCGAGCCTGAGACAATCAAACCGCCCGATTCGCAGCCCACATACCAATCTGAGAAGCCCGAAGAGGTGCAGCGTTCACTTGAACCGGAGGCCCCAAAGGAGGCTGAACCAGAGCCAATACCTGAAACAACATTGCAGCGCATCGTCAGCGCCGATCTCCGTCAGGGCGGCTCACTCTCACGCAGTCTCCCAGGCTACGAAGAGCGTCCGGCACAGCTTGAAATGGCAAGCCTGGTCGCGCGATCTCTTTCGCACCATGTGCCTGCGATCATTGAGGCTGGAACCGGCACGGGTAAATCACTGGCGTATTTGATTCCGGTTGTACGTTCCGGCAAAGTCGCTATCGTCAGCACAGCCAATAAAGCCCTGCAAGAACAACTCTATTATAAAGATATTCCCTTCGTTCAAAAGCATATCAAGCCTTTTGAAGCGGCACTGGTCAAAGGCGTTAACAACTATATCTGCCTCGACCGCCTCGATCAGGAGCGTTTCGGCATGCAGGTCTATACAAAGCATCAAGAGTTCCAGCGGCTGCTTGATGTCATCAACGATCCAGAAAGCTCCTTTACCGGCGACTTTGAAACACTTGGCTTCCAACTTCCTGCCGACGTTCGCGGGCGAATCGCGACTGATAGAGATCAGTGCGCATGGACAAAATGTAATTATTTTGGTGATTGCTATATCCGGCAGATGCGTGAGCGCGCCGAGCGCTCACAGGTAATTATCGTTAACCACACGCTTCTGTTGCTTGACACACTGATGGACGGCTTCTTGCTCCCCGAACGCGATGTCATCATAGTGGACGAGGCACACCATCTGGAAGAGGAGGCAACGCGCTCCTTTACCGTCACCATCGGGCCGAACCAGATTCAGACCCTGCTGGCTCAGCGTATGCTTAAAGACCACAGCCAGCAAAGCCTGCAAGCCGAGGTCTTCAATGCAGCTCAAAAGATGTGGATACGGCTTGAGCAGATCATGGAAACCGGATATAAAGGCCGTGTGAACCTTGAGGAGCAGCTTGAAGAGGGGCTCTATCTCGCAAGCGCCCTGGAAGACCTGGGAAGCTCACTCCGGCGGCAGCGCCCGAAGGATCTGCCCGAAAAAGATGCACAACTGTACGATAAACTGTTGAAGCGCACGCAGAACCTTGCCGAAAATGTCAGGCTGGTCTTCTCGGTCGCTGACACCTCGCGGTACGTCTATTATATCGAGCGAGTTGAGGGCTCAGGTCCACGTCAGAATCGCGCCAACACACAGCTTCAGGTCTCGGCCTCACCTCTGGACATTACCCGCTGGCTGAAGGAAAAGCTCTTCAACAAGTGCAATGTCATCTGTACCTCCGCCACGCTGGCAACTGTCAGTTCCGGAGGCAACCGCCCCGAGGACAGGCGTCCGAATTTCCAGTATTTTCGGCGTCGGATCGGGCTGGAACCGGAAGAACGTCCTGACGTGCTCGAAAGCATTCTGCCATTAACGTTCGATTACGAACAGAACGCACTGCTGTATGTACCGCGCGATCTCCCGGCCCCGGCCTATGGCGCAGGGTCCGATGAATATATGAAAGCCATTGCCCGCGAAATGTACCGGCTGGTGAAGCTCTCGCGTGGGCGGGCCTTTCTGCTCTTCTCAAGCAAGCGCATGCTTGACAGGGCCTATGAGTTGATGGCACCGCATCTCTCATACCCGCTGCTCAAACAGGGTGACATGACACGGCTTGAGCTCACACGGCGGTTTCGGCAGGAAGAGGGCGCGGTCCTTTTCGGCTTGAAAAGCTTCTGGGAAGGAGTTGACATAGCCGGTGATGCTCTTTCGCTGGTCGTCATTGACAAGCTTCCCTTTGATCCGCCTGATGATCCCGTCCACGAAGCCCGCGTTGCTCATATGAAAGCCAATGGCGAGAACTGGTTCGGCGATTATGTCCTGCCGCAGGCTGTCTTACGACTGAAACAGGGCATAGGTCGCCTGCTCCGTACACGCACAGACCGAGGCGTGATGGCAATTCTTGATACACGCCTCCATACCAAAGGCTATGGGCGGCTGGTCCTGAACGCCCTCCCCCCGGCCCGCAAGACCATAAATGTGCGCGATGTCGAGCGCTTTTTCCGTGAGATGGACAAGGCGCACAGTTAAACCGAGAGGGGGCTCCAATGAGTCCCTCTCCCGCAGGACGTCGCAATCTTTTAGTACCCCGCAGTCCCTATTTTCCCAGGAATCTCAGGCCCCTCAAAGCGCATGAACAGGCGGGATGCGTATCATCATGCACCGCAAAAGACTCCATCTTGAGATTTACTGACCCATACCATGACGGGGTGACACCATCGGTACAACCTGTTATACTAAAAAGTGCATTCCGACGCAGAACGTGTTGTAATCTTCTGATGGTACAGGGGAGTTCGCGCATGAGCAAAATTAAAATGCGCTGCATTACCTGCGGCAAGTGGTTTCAGTCGGCCAATGCGAGAGAAGTAACTTGCCCTGATTGCACGCAAAAAGCCAGAAAAGAGAAATTGGCGGCAAAGAATCCTCCAACAATGCATAGTCGCCCCAGTAGCCCAATGGGGCCGGTTTCTAACCGCCAGGCACCACCTCCTCCCAAGCCGAAACCGGCCCAGAGGGGAACGAACCAGTGGCTAGACTCATTGGATGATATCAAGGTAAGCCAGCCCGAACAGCCGCCACAGCAACGACCAAAGGCACCACCATCCCCTGGCATACGGGATACCCGAAATAAACCTGTCTGGCCTTCCCCCTACGGGCAACAGGGAGGGCATAGCGGATACCGCCAGGAGCGCGGTCCCGCTCACTATCGTGAACAGGGCAATTACCGGGAACACCCGTATTATCGCGAGCCGTCTCACTATCGTGAAATGGGGAACAGAGGCCCTTCCGGCTATCGCGACAATTTCCAGCGTGGGCCCGGCGGTTATCGTCACCCTATGGGCGGATATCCTGCCTCCGGTGGCTACCGTCAGGACCGTGGCCCTGCCATGCCCGGACCGCGACAGCGTCCGCCAATGGAGGGCGGTTTCGGACGCGGACCACGGCCCAATAATCGGTTCTCTCGTCCCGTACCCCCTCGACAGGGAGCCCCACGCCAGGGAATGAAAGCAAAAGGCCCCAGGCCGAATTCGCAACCTAAAGTTCAGAAAGAGAAGACACCGCCACCACAGCCATTTATTCCAACCCCGGAGCAAATTGCACGGGTTGAAGCTCGATACCTTGAGCTGGCAAATCCAGCCGAGTTTGATGGCATCCGAACCCAAATTTCGCGAGAAACTGGGGTTCCCAAAAAAGCGGTCAAGAAGATTATCAAGGATCTGCGCGAACGTCAGCAGATACCGAGCTGGTGGGAAGTGCAGACCTATAAGGGTAGCGCGGAGGAACTGGAAAGGATCAAAGATAAGTACTTGCCTTTGCTCCCTGTACCTCCTGTTGGTGTCCACAAACTGATTGCTCAGCAGCTCTCGCTGAAGCCGGGCGTTGTCTATCAGGCAATTAAGGCCATTCGGCTTGAAATGAACCTGCCTCAATACAATGATCCGTCGCTGCATACAGAGTTTGACCCGAAACAATACGCGCTTGAACAGCAACAAGCTCTTCGTCAGCAAGCTTCCCAACAAGAGGAGAGCGAAGAGAAGCAGGGCGTCAACTCTGCAACAGCACAGTCAACCGAAGCATAAGGCTTACGGTACTGTCCGCTTTCAGCGTTTCCCAATTCATGGTACAATCGCATGTAGAGGTAGAGTAGCTCCTGGCCACCTGCCTCTACTTTTCTGAAAGAGGGATAGTATGGCGGATTGTCTTTTCTGCAAAATCGCAGCGGGCGAGATCCCCGGCGATATCGTCTATCAGGATCAAGATGTTGTGGCCTTCAACGACATTCACCCGCAGGCCCCGCACCATATCCTGATTATTCCCCGTGCTCACATCGCCTCTATGGCCGAGCTCAAACCCGAACACGGGGACATTCTGATGAAGGTCTTCACTGTTGCGAATCAACTGGCCCGTGATCTCAAGCTGGATTCCGGCTATCGCTTTGTCACCAATATCGGTCCGGACGCGGGACAGTCGGTCAATCATCTACACTTCCATCTCCTGGGTGGCCGACAATTCGGCTGGCCTCCGGGCTAGTCCAGAAAGAGCAGAGGGTACCAGAACATTGCCGCTTCATAGTACCCTCTGTTACAATCCAGGAAACGAGCCAGAGATTGGATGGAAGTATCAGCTATGCGTATAGCAATTGATTATACAGCGGCAATTCGACAGGGTGCAGGCATCGGGGCCTATGTCCGTTCTCTGGTCTCGGCGCTTCTGCACCAGGATCAGAACAACCAGTATACCCTGCTCACCAGTGGGCGTCCGACAGCGCAACGTCCCTTCCCACAGGGCGAACACGTCAGAGGGAAAGCCACCCTGATTCCCGATCGTTATTTGAATATTCTCTGGTATCGCTGGCGAATCCCCCTTTTACCCGCAACACTGTTTACTGGACCAACCGATATCTATCATGGTCCAGATTTTGCCTTGCCACCGCTCAGCAGGCGAACGCGAACCGTTGTCACCATCCACGATCTCGCCTTCCTTGAACATCCCGAATATGCGGTCCCTTCGCTCGCTGCCTACCTGCAAAAAGTGGTGGCCGATTCAGTGCAGCGAGCCGACGTCATCACAACTGTTTCCCACGAGGTGAGCCGCACTCTGATCAAACACTTTCAGGCTCCCGCCGAAAAGCTGGCAACCATCCCAGCAGGCGTGGCTCCCTATTTTCGCCGCGAGACCAATCCCATGCTGCTGGCTGCCACCCGGCATAAGTTTAGCCTGAAACACCCGCTTCTTCTGGCTGTTGGCACCCTGGAACCCCGGAAAAACCATCTCGGTCTGATCAAGGCGTACCACCACTTATTGCAGCAGAAGAAAGCGCCGGCCATGTTAGCTATCGCTGGCGGCAAGGGCTGGCTCTATGAAGAGACCCAAAAACTGGTCAGTGAACTCAAGCTAGAAAAGCATGTCCGCTTTCTGGGTCGTGTCAGTGATCTCGAATTGATCCACCTGTATAGTATGGCCGATATCTTCGCATTCCCCTCATACTTTGAGGGCTTCGGCATCCCGCCGCTTGAAGCAATGGCCTGCGGTGCTCCGGTCATTACCTCCAATACCTCATCTTTGCCCGAGGTCGTCGGTGACGCGGCGCTCCTGGTCGACCCACACAGCGTTGAAGAGATCGCACATGCAATCGATCGGTTGCTTCAGGACGAACAGTTGCGGCAAGAGCTACGTACCAAAGGCTATCAACACGTCAAACACTATACCTGGGAGAACTCGGCGCGGAAGCTCCTTTCGCTCTATGAACGACTCGCTCAAGGAGAAACCAATTTCGCGGATAAGGATTTCGGCATATGAAAATAGGTATCAATGCCCTTTTCTACCAGCAACCTTTTAATGGCAGCGCTCAATATCTTTCACAGCTTGTCCGAGCACTCCAAGAGATAGATCAGCACAATGTCTATCTCCTGTTCGGGCCTCAGCCGATCACGCTGCAACCCACCTTTCCCTATCGAGTCAGGCAGGTTCCGACGCTTGCTCGCAAGAATGAGAATATTGAAAAAGTCTTCTGGGAACAGATTACCGGGCCAGCCGCAGCACGGGCCGCGGGCGTTGATCTCTTTCATGTGCCCTACTTTGCGTCTCCCCTCTTTCCGCAAACGCCAACAGTGGTCTCGGTTCAGGATATTATTCCGCTCCGCCTTCCAGCCTATCAGGGAGACATACGCGTTAAGCTCTATATGCAACTGGTCGCACGCGCAACGCACAACGCCAGCAAGATCATCACTATCTCTCAACATGCCAAACGGGATATTATCGACCGGCTGCACATTCCCGAAGAGCGCATTCGCGTGATCTATCAGGCAGCCGGTGACGAGTACCGCCCGATTACTGATCCCGACACCCTGGCTCGTGTGCGGGCGCGTTATGGTATCGGTGAACGCTACATTTTCTATCTTGGGGGCCTCGATCACCGAAAAAACGTGCCACAACTGGTACGTGCTTTTGTCCGCCTGTATCAGGAGCTTGGAGACCCACAGCTTCAACTACTTGTCTCGGGCAATCCGGAGAAGCAGAAGGGGCCGCTTTTCCCGGACCCACGCCCTTTTGGGGCCGAGCTGGAAGCAAAGGGAAAGATTCTCTATCGCTTTGTTGAGGATGAAGATAAGCCAGCGATTATGAGCGGAGCCAGTCTGTTTGTCTATCCTTCCGCATATGAGGGCTTTGGTCTGCCGCCACTTGAGGCCCTTTGTTGTGGCGCTCCTGTTGCCTGCTCGAACCGAACCTCGCTGCCAGAGGTTGTCGGCGATGCTGCTCTGACCTTTGATCCCGATAATCTGGATGCATTTGTTGAGACAATGAAGCGCGGCCTGACCGATGAAACCGTGCGCTCAACACTGCGCGAACGGGCTCGCTATCAAACACAGCAATTTAGCTGGAAGAAGACGGCCGAGGCAACGCTAGCAGTGTACGAAGAGGTCTATGCAACCACAAAGCGACGAAAGTAGCTCCAGGGAGAGAGATGATGCGAGTACTGATGATTTCTAAAGCGCTTATCGCCGGCACCTCTCAGCGTAAGCTGGAAGAGCTGGCGAAGTGCCCGGATGTTGAACTGACTCTTGCCACTCCACCATACTGGAAAGCCGATGACGGAAGCAAGCAGGTGCTGGAAAAACTCTATCTGAGTGGCTATCGCATGATCGTGACGCCTATGGCGCTGAACGGTCATTTTCATATTCATTTTTATCCTAAATTAGGTGAGATCTTTCGCGAGGTACAACCGGATATTGTGCACATCGATGAAGAGCCGTATAACCTTGCAACTTATCAGGCCATGCGTTTGAGCCGCAAATATCGGGCGCGAGCGCTCTTTTTTGCCTACCAGAATCTGTATCGTGCTTATCCGCAACCGTTCCGCTATTTCGAGCAGTACAACTACACGCACACAACGACCGCAATCGCTGGCAACCAGGACGCTGCGGATGTGTTGCGCCGCAAGGGCTACCGCAAAAGCGTGCATGTTATCCCTCAGTTTGGCTTTGATACCGATATCTTCAAGCGAACCGTACCACTTCAGCCACCAGCACCAGAGCGCCCCTTTGTCATCGGTTACGTTGGTCGTCTCGTGGAGCAGAAAGGGATCAGCACGCTCGTCGACGCGCTGGCCCTCTTACCGGAACGGTGCCGTGTCGTCCTTATAGGCTTTGGCCCGATGAAAGAGGTGCTTACAGAACAGGCACGCCGGCTCGGAGTCAGTGACCGGCTGACTTTTAAAGCAAGTGTGCCCACCCGCGAGATTCCCGCCGAACTCCAGAAGCTGGATGTGCTGGTTCTGCCCTCGTTGACACGCCCCAACTGGGCAGAGCAGTTCGGTCGCGTGCTGGCTGAAGCGATGTCGTGCGAGGTGCCGGTTGTCGGTTCCGACTCTGCCGAGATTCCTTATGTGATCGGTGACGCCGGGCTGATTTTCCCGGAAGGCAATGCGCAGGAGTTAGCCAACCGTTTGCGGCAGTTGCTTGACAATCCGGACCTGTACCTCGAACTGGCACGCAAGGGCCGTCAGCGCGTGCTGACCCACTACACGCAGGAACAGATCGCACGCCAGACCTATCAGGTCTATTGTGAGATGCTCGAAAAGCCAGTATGAAGCTGTTGTACCTGGAGGGGAAATCCCTCCAGGCGTATTTCGTGACTCCTCTCTCACTGCTACATAGAGCAATATGAATACTGTCAATTTTCTCCCTGCTGATCTTCAACCGAACTGCCTTGCCTGTTTTTAAACGGATATGTTATACTTGTAAAAAGCAGGTGATGTCGCCTCTCCACATGAGCTATGCTGCTCACCTTCCCAGTGCTACCACTTTGGCCTGTAAGCTGGCTTGAACCACAGTAACGAATACCGACGAACGTTGTTTGATCGTCGACCTTTTTGGCTCCAGCGCCGGTGCCCGATCCCTTCAGTAGCATTTAGTTCTTGGGAGGACACTGCATGCATAACGAACACAATATTTTGCCTTCCCCGTACCCGCTGTATGATGCCCGCCAGGAGCACGACGCCTGTGGCACAGGTTTTATTGCCCATGTTTCCGGACATGCCAGCCACGATCTGGTTCAGCAGGCCTTATCGGCTCTTGCAAACCTGACCCATCGTGGAGCCCAGGACGCCGATGCCCAGACGTATGATGGTGCAGGCATCATGACTCAAATTCCTCAAGCGCTTCTTTCCGCCGAGTTGAACCGCCCCGACCTTGATCCCGCTGATCTCGCTGTAGGCGTGCTTTTCTTACCACATCCCGAGAGAGCCCCTGCTGACAACGAGAAGAGTCGTCAACTGGTTGAGCAGACTCTGCGTGAGCTTGGCCTTCTCTGGCTTGGGTGGCGCACTCCCCCGCTTGATGAAACTGTTCTGGGCACCCGTGCACGCGAGACAATGCCTCAGATCATGCACGCGCTCGTGAGCCGTCCGGCATCCCTTGATGTCTCTGCATATGAACAAACCCTCTACTACGCTCGCCGTTTGCTGGAACAACGCTTGCATGAAGCCAGGATCTCTGATTGTTATATCGCCTCGCTCTCGCATCGCACCATTGTATATAAAGGATTGCTGGCCCCTGATCAACTCGCACGCTTCTATCTTGATCTTGTAGACCCACGCTACGCCAGCGCACTCGCCGTCTTTCACCAACGCTACAGCACCAACACGTTCCCGTCCTGGCCGCTGGCTCAGCCGTTCCGCCTGCTGGCGCATAACGGCGAAATCAATACGTTGCAAGGAAACCGCAACTGGATGCGAGCCCGCGAAAAGTCGCTGTCTTCGCCTCTGTGGGGAGAGCGCGTTAACGCCTTTGTTCCGGTACTTCAGGAATGGAGCAGCGATTCAGCACAGTTAGATAATGCGCTTGAGCTGATTTCCGTCTCGGGTCGTGGCCTGCTTCATAGCGTACAGATGCTCGTACCTCCTGCATGGGAGAACGACGAGACATTCTCAGAAGAGCTTCGCGCCTGGTGTGAGTATCATGCGGGCCTGACCGAGCCCTGGGATGGTCCTGCGGCGCTCGTGTTTACCGATGGACAGATTGTCGGTGCAGCACTCGATCGCAATGGCCTGCGCCCGGCTCGCTACACGCTGACAACAAGCGGGCTGCTAATTGTTGCCTCCGAGGCCGGGGTAATTCCTCTCTATCCTGCTGAAGTCGCCGAGAAGGGACGCCTGGGACCAGGTGAAATGATCGCGGTTGATCTCATCCAGAAGCAGGTACTCCGCGATCAGGCAATCAAAACAATGCTGGCACAAAAGCAGCCATACAAGCAGTGGCTCGCAGACAATCGCGTGCATTTGTATGACCTTGAGCAGCAAATCCAGCCTCAGCCCATCGAGAAGCCAGATTCTGATGCGCTATTTGCTCGTCAACAGCTCTTCGGTTTTACCCATGAAGATATTGAGATGGTCCTGCGTCCGATACTGACAGAGCAGAAAGAGCCTACATGGAGTATGGGCGATGATGCCCCGCTTGCACCGCTCTCCCGGATGCCTCGTGCCATCTCCGACTACTTCCGGCAGCGTTTCGCTCAGGTCACGAACCCGCCTATTGACCCGTTACGCGAGCGCGTTGTGATGTCGCTTGATAGCTATCTTGGGACGCAATCCAGTCTGCTAACCGAGTCACCCGAACACGCTCGTCTGGTTCACCTTCCCTCACCGCTGTTGACAGAAGCGCAACTTGAGGCACTATCCCGGCGGCAACAGACCCATGTTTTGAATACTATCTTCCCGGTTGCCGCGGGACCGGAGGCTCTTGCCGGGGCACTTGATCGTCTGGAACAGGAGGCTCTCACCGCGATCAATGAAGGGGCAACCCTGCTTGTGCTCAGCGATCGCGAGGCAACCCTTGAACAGCCCCCCATCCCGATGGTCATTGCGGTTGGCTCCGTGCACCGCTTCTTGATTGAGCATGGCTTGCGCACCCGCACCTCTCTGGTCTGCGAAACAGGCACTGTCTGTGATATTCACCAGATTGCTGTACTGCTTGGCTACGGCTCCGAAGCGATTGTACCAACACTCGCGCTCGATAGTGTCCGTGCCCTTGCTGGTGAACGAAAACTGGAAGATGTCACCCCTGAAATCGCAGTCGAGCGCTACTTCCACGCGATTGAGGACGGCCTGTGCAAGGTCATGGCACGCATGGGAATCTCAACCCTGCATAACATCATCGGTGGCGGTCAATTCGAGATTATTGGTCTGGCTCCCGAATTTGTGGAACGCTGTTTCGCCGGCTCGCCCTATCACCCGGGAAGTCTGACGCTAGAACAGGTTGCCAGCAAGATTATCCAGCACTGTACCTCGCTGCAACAGGCCCCGGCCACGCCCGAGCCTGCTGTCCGACGGCGGAAACTGGCCGATCTGGGCCGGTATCGCTTCCGGCGTGATGCGGAGTACCACGCCTATAATCCATTGATTGTCCGGGCGCTTCAGAAGGCCGCCCAGAGTGGCGAACACACCGACTATCAGCAATTTACCAATCTGGTCTATAATCGTCCGCCAACCACCCTTCGTGACCTGCTGGACTTCACGCAGCGCACACCGATCCCGGTTGAGGAGGTAGAATCGGTTGAGTCGATACGCGCGCGCTTTGTGATCTCGGCAATGTCGGTCGGCGCACTTAGTGCAGAGACACATCGAACGATCGCAGCCGCGATGAACAGCATCAATGCACGCAACAATACCGGTGAGGGTGGCGAAGATCCCGCCTGGTATCAGGAGACGCTTGAAGGCTACCCGGTCAGCAGCAAGATCAAGCAGGTTGCATCTGCTCGCTTCGGGGTCACTACTGAGTACCTTGTGCGCGCCGAAGAGATCGAGATTAAGATGGCTCAAGGCTCCAAGCCGGGCGAAGGTGGTCAGTTGCCTCCACACAAGGTAACGCCTTTTGTGGCTCGCCTGCGCCATACAGCGCCGGGAGTAGCCCTGATCTCACCACCGCCACATCACGACATCTACAGTATCGAAGATATCGCACAGCTCATTTATGATCTGCATCAGGTCAACCCGACCGCGAAGGTTGGCGTCAAGCTGGTCTCCTGTAAAGGGGTAGGTACCATTGCCGCTGGTGTCGCGAAAGCCCATGCGAACTACGTTCTGATCAGCGGCCATGATGGCGGTACTGGTGCTTCTCCGCTTCAGTCCATCAAGCATGCTGGTCTTCCCTGGGAACTGGGGCTTGCCGAGGCGCAGCAGGTACTCGTGAAAAACGGCCTGCGTCAGCGCGTTAAGGTGCGCGTTGATGGCGGCTTTAAAACTGGTCGTGATGTCGTCATCGCTGCCATGCTTGGCGCGGAAGAGTATGGCTTTGGAACAGCAGCGTTGGTCTCGCTTGGCTGTGATATGGCGCGTCAGTGTCACCTGAACACCTGTCCGGCGGGCATAGCTACCCAGCGCGAAGACTTAAAGGCGAAGTTTACCGGTCGCCCGCAATTCTTGATTAATTACCTGACCCTGGTCGCGACGGAGGTACGCGAACTTCTGGCGCAGCTTGGCTTCAGAAGCCTTGAAGAGCTGATCGGACGCGCCGATCTCCTTCAGACAAAGGGAGAGACCGAGTTCGATCTTTCCGGTCTGCTCGTTGCCCATCCTGTGCGCTCTGATGCCAGCAAACATGTCTCGCCGGAACGCTCCGCCCTGGAAGATCAGTTGTTGTCGGAGGCAGCCCCTGCCCTCAATCTTGAGCGCAGTGTGATTACACAGCATACCATTCACAACTATGATCGCTCCATTGGCGTCACGCTAGCCGGTGAAATTGCCCGCCGTTATGGCAACAGCGGCCTCTCGGGTGTCAGTATTACCTGCACATTTGAAGGCTCCGCAGGTCAGAGCTTCGGCGCCTTCTGTGTACCTGGTATGCGCCTGCATCTTCAGGGTGAAGCAAACGACTATGTTGGCAAAAGCATGGTAGGCGGTCAGATCGTGATTATGCCGCCGACAAACGCCACCTATCACTCGGCGAGCAATACCATTCTTGGTAATACGGTCCTCTATGGGGCCACCGGTGGTCAACTCTTCGCGGCTGGTCGGGCCGGTGAGCGCTTTGCAGTACGCAATAGCGGCGCTCTGGCCGTTGTTGAGGGTATTGGCGACCACGGGTGTGAATATATGACAGGTGGTATGGTTGTAGTCCTGGGCGAGACCGGGCGCAACTTCGCAGCCGGTATGTCCTCGGGCGTGGCCTATGTGCTTGATACAACCAACACCTTTAGCGCAAACTGCAATACCTCGTTCGTCTCGCTTGGGCGCATTACAGACAACGCCGAGAGTGAGGCGCTTCGTCAGGTAATCACATGGCATGCACGCAAGACGCATAGCGCGCATGCAGCCGAGATCCTGGAACACTGGGACTTTATGAGCCGGGCCTTCTGGCGCGTCCAGCCCCATAATACCAGTACCAGTGCTCTCGATTTTGTCGCGGGCGACTACGACACAAATCGTATGTACGCCTCCCATTAACGTGCTGTCGAGGAAGTCTTTCCAAAGAGGGAAAGGCTTCCTTTTTTTATAGCTTCTGCTGAAGCTGCTCCCAGCCGGCAACAAGGCCAGCCGCCTTCTTCCATGATCCAGCCTCAGACCCGCTGGCTTCTCCCTGGTAACGATAATCATGCTTGCGGATAAACTCGGAAAGCTCCGCTTCCAGCCGACGAAGACAGGCAAGCTGAGCCTGACGCAGGCGAGACAGCCAGTGGCCCGAGATCTCCGCAACACGCAATGTACACGCCTCCTGAAAATGGTCAAGACAGAGGCCGTCAGAGGCTTCAAAGCAGGCGTAGAACTCGTCATTGCCAAGCGCCTGCCGCAGGGTATCAATCGTGCGCGCTGTTATTTTCTCTTCCTGATGGCAGGCAGGACAGAGATGCCGCCCCGTCCTCTTCTCGAAAATGCGTGAAAGCAGTCCCCGGGCGCCGGGCGATCCGTTGGTCTGTTCCAGTTGCTCCAACGTGTCGGTGACAATATCGTGATAGGACTGAGCCAGCGGTAAAGCAGCCCCCATCTGCACCAGCTGCCGAGTATGCTGGCCGCAAAAGCCTCGTGAGCGCCGCAACTCTTCGCGAACCTCAACATCAGTAAAATGCTCATATTTCCACGATTCCAGATAGCGTGTCACGCCCTCAGCAATCAGCCGACACAGAGGGCATCCTTCCTGCGTACAGGCACGTTCCAATTCCCGGTAATCATACATTGCTTGTAGACCCTTTATCCTTTTACAACCTTTCTCGCGGTCGAACGTCTATACAATAAAGAGTTGGTCAGACACTCACTGTTTCGCGAGTACCATTGATGCACACTTCTCCTGACTATTACACACTGCTTGGTGTCCCTCAAGATGCATCACCTGAGGCCATCAAGGCAGCATTCAAAAAGCTGGCGCTCAAATACCATCCCGACGTCTACAAAGGTGAAGACGCCCATACCCGCATGCGCTTGCTCTTAGAAGCATACCAGACCTTGAACGATCCGGCTATGCGCAAAAAATACGACGAGCAACGGGCACAACACACCACGGGCTCCTTTGTGCCCCACACACCATATGAACAGACCCAACCTCCCAGACAGAAAACGCGTGAAGTAACGCCTGAGGCCCGTCGGGATCGACAACGGTATTATGACTTTCCTGAGTTTCATGTTGGCCAAAAAGGATACATTGACCTGATCGAATGCAGCTATATTCTGACACCCGCACAGACGCGGATGCTGGTGCTCGATGGGTTGGTGCGTGGAACCATGCCTCGTACAACCGATGGACGCTACTACTGTCACCGCTGTCATCACCATTGGTCAACCGAGACACCGCCTCTATTCTGCCCGCAATGCCATGCCAGCGACTGGCAGGAATATCTGCTGCTCCGCTGTGTCCATTGCTCCGCAGTCTTTGAGAGCGAGCAGCTTCGCAATGAGATCGGCTCTATCAGTTATGGCAAGCAAAAGAACACCCTCTGTCATCCCTATGAGCTATTTCCGCTCTGTCCTTATTGTGGCGCAGCCCGCTGGTGCCCCTCCGAAAATCGGCGCGTCAACGCGCTTCAACGCCGAGCGACTCGTTTTCGCTTTTTCTGGTTCAGCATTCTCTTGCTTGCTCTTCTCATTTCTGTACTTTTTGTTGCTGGCGTAGTGAGATAAGACTTACACTTCACAGATCAAGAAATACTCTCCCGTTGTTATGCTATAATAGCGAGAGAGCGTTATTTATTCTGTAATTTCGGAGAGTAAGCCATGCAAAATCTCTTACCTGGTGGCGTTTATCCCCCTCTCCCGACATTCTTTGATGCCGACGAAGAACTTGACCTGGGAACGCTGCAACGCCATATGCAACGCTTGAAAGACAGTGGGATCGCGGGCTTTGTGGTCCTGGGTAGTAATGGCGAGGCAGTCCATTTGACCAACGAAGAACGAGCCCGCGTGATCAGCGCAGCCAGAGAAGTAGCAGGCGATGAAGAGACAGGAATACCGCTCATTGCCGGTTGTGGTGAGCAATCAACCCGCGGAACCATTGCTCAATGTCAGCGAGCCGCGAATCATGGTGCAAATCTGGCCCTGGTGCTCCCTCCCTCCTACTATAAAGGGAATATGGATAAACCGGCTCTGCTTGCACACTATCAGGCAGTTGCGGAACGAAGTCCGATTCCTGTGCTGATCTACAATATGCCAGCCAGCACCGGCGGAATTGATCTTGATGCCGAACTTATTTGCACCCTGGCCGAGCATCCCAATATTCTGGGGCTGAAGGACAGCAGCGGCGATATCACCAAACTTTCATTCATCACCGCCAACACACCAGTGACCTTCCGCGTCTTTGCAGGCAGTGCCGGCTTTTTCTTCCCTGCTCTTGCGATTGGCGCAGCCGGAACGATCGCCGCACTGGCAAACCTCTATCCGCGTGAAATCTGCCTGCTTCAGACCCTCTTTAACACCGGTCACTACGTTGAGGCTCGCTCACTGCAAACGGAGCTCATCGCCATCAACACGGCGGTGACCACGCGCTACGGCGTCGCAGGCCTGAAAGCCGCCCTTGAGATGATCGCTGGCTATGGCGGCAAACCACGCAGACCCCTGCAACCACTCCCTTCATCAGAGCGCGACAAACTTGCTCAATTGCTGCGAGCCACAGAGCTTGAGGAAAACTTAGAAGTCGTTCTGGAAGAGGAATAGCAGAGAAAAAAGAACGCCTGCCGCTTCTGGCAGGCATCTTTTCTAGCCAATATTGAAGCTTCCCCTGTAGGCAAGCTGCTTATCGATGCAGGCGGGCGTGCTTGCCCAGTAGACCTCAACAGAGCCATTCCCCATCACCGCAGGCTTGACCGCAAACCAGTACGATATAGACGCATTACTTGCCTCATACGGGAGATAATGCAACAACGAATTATTGATATACCAGTACAGGCACAGAGCGCCAGGGCGTTCAGGGTGGACAGCCATTGTAATATAGACCGTTTGCCCTAATCGAAAAGACGTTGCGGGAACCGTAATGCGTGCAGAAGTACGATCTACTGAGCTCCCGAGCTGAACGTTATCTATATATTTTTCGCCAGGAAACGCGCTGACCTCCGTTGGAATGGTGGTCGCAGTGGGATGATCAGCCACCTTCGTTGGCTTCTCTTCAATCGTTAAAGGGCTGTTATTAGGCCCATTTCCAGTCTTCCCTGACAGTCCAGGGGCCATTACGGCCACAAAGACAAGAATCATTGCCCCGGCCAGCAGACAGAGAGCGGAAAGTGTAAAGCCAAAACGTGTCGAATGGGGCCCACCCAAAAAGCCAGTCTTTGGCTCAAGCAACGGTCTTGCGCTGGTTGGCTGGCGTGATGAGGGGTCCTGGAATTCAAATTCCGGAAACGGCTGCACTAGCTGCCCATCAGTATGCACAGCCACCTCAGGTGATAAAGCATACTCTTCCAGCCCTAACATCGTCTCGCTCATCGGCAAAGGATAGGAACCCTCGGTCATATCCGGTGCTGTCAGAACGAGCGGCTGCTGGCCCTCAAAATGCGCCTGCCCGGTCTCAACCGGCAACCCGCAACGAGGACAGTGTGAACGTGCGGGGGAGACAGAAAAACCACAATGAGTACATGTCATATAGAAATAAGCCCCCCTCAATTCAAAGAATACAATGATAACTCTACTTCTTTTCCTTAAAGAGTCACAATTTATGACGAAATAAGGAAGATATAGTAAACCTTTGTCCGCATGGATAGGATTTTTTTCCTTGTTTCCAGGAGCATGGGGAGGTACCTTCGCTACTTGACACTACTATACAGCCCTTTTACAATTACACACGGATGAAAAAAGATGATTGTTTTTCGATCCACCCCCTGTTTCGTTCCAGAGAGCAGGGTGTGTTTTTCATTCATTGAGTGTTGCACCCATAACGGCCTGACCCCTGGATCAAATTGCCCGACCGCTGTTATAATAGAGGTGCGTGAAGAGGGTCAATTACGTGGGAAAACCGTAGAGACTCATGACCACTCATCACCTTACCCCTCAGAATAGTAGCTAGCAGGAAGAAGAGGAAGTGACTCAAAGCGCCAATCTCAAGCAACTTTTAACGCCGCACGCTGCCCGCCTACAGTCCTCACTTCAGCGCATTCAAGGCGTTGAGCTGACACCTGGCAGCGACGCAGACATACTGCTACAGGCACTCACCGCGCCTGATGAGCAGTCCGTCCCTATCGCTCATTTCGAGCAGGAAGGCAACACGCTTGCCAGAGGGGGCGGGAAACTGGATACACAGCTCAGCGAACTACAGGCCTACTTTCAGGCCCTTCAGACCGAGCTTCAAGCCATTTTTGCTGCCGAGCCTTCGCAGTTCATCAGTATGATCGGGGATCTCAATCACCTTCAGGCAGAGCTTGCCCTGGCCGTGACACGTGGCTATCAGCAAGGAATAGAGGAACAGCGAAACCAGAACTCCCATGTCAATCAGCGGCTGGAACACCGCCTTGACGCACTGCAACGAATCAACGGTGTCAGCAACTCGGCAACCGATCTTGATCAGACCCTGGAATTCATTGCGCAGGTAGTTGCAGAAGAGCTTCAGGCCGATCTCTGTTCCATCTTCCTGTATGACGAGTTACAGCGCGTGCTGACGCTCCGCGCGACCAATGGCCCGCGTCCATTGGGCAGTATGCATTTTCTCCTGCGTCTGGGAGAAGGCTACAGCGGATGGGTTGCCGATAAAGGGCGTACACTTCTACACAATGATGCGCTAACCGACCCGAACTATGCCTCCGAGGCTCGCGCCTATGGCGGCGAACCCTATCGCGGCATTATGGCGCTTCCTATCATCTTCTTTGGCAGTGCGGAACGTCTGATCGGCGTCATCAGCGTTCAGAGCAAACAGCCTCGCGATTTTACCCCTGAAGAGGTCAACTTTGTCGAGGTCACGGCAGGCACCATCGCGCTCAACATCGAGAATGGTCGGCTGTATGAACAGACCGATGAACAGCTACGGCGCAAAGTGCACGAGCTGGCAACTATTCACCGGGTCTCTTCCATTATCGCCTCTACCCTGAATCTGGACGAGGTGCTGCAAATCATCACGACACAGGCAGTACATCTGTCGGGGGCTGAACGCTCCTGTATCTTTGAACTGGATCCGGATCGACAGCGCCTGCACGTTCTTGCGCATTATGGCTTGAACGCCAAGCAGGTTGGCAAACTACAAATCAAGGTAGGCCAATGCTGCGCCGGACGCACCGTGCAGACAGGGCGCCCGAATATGGCCGTCGACTGCTTCCACGCCGATGAACACTGCTTTATCCATGACGACCCGATGCTTTCGTCAGAGATTCACTCAGTGCTTTGCGTCCCACTCAAAGTCAAGCAGAAGATTCTTGGTTGTATCTGTATTTATAGCAGTCATCGGCACCTGCTCAGCCCCGAACAGATGCAATTGGTCATCACCTTCGCAAATGAGGCCGCAATTGCGATTGAGAACGCCCGGCTCTATGAAGAGACTCGACGCGGCCTTGAACTCAAATCGGTCTTGCTCCGCGAGCTGCATCACCGGGTCAAAAACAATCTTGCGACCGTGGCAGGTATCCTCTCGCTTCAGCGCAGGCGCACGAAATCGCCAGAAGTCCGGCACATTCTGGCCGAGAGCGTGAATCGCGTCCAGGGACTCGCGGCCACCCATGACCTGTTGGCCCATGAGGATGTCAGCGAAGGGCGCGTTGATGATATCGCCAGAAAGATTGTTGGCGTGGCAAATGCCAACCTCAGCCCTCCTGATAAGCGCATCTCGTTCCAGGTGGAGCCCTGCCCGATCGTCATTCCTTCCCGGGCTGTTACCATTCTGGCGCTGGTCATCAATGAGATGGTCTCAAACGCCATTAAACATGGTATGGCTGATCAACAGCGTGGAATCGTGATTATTCGAGGCAGCGAAGAGGATGGCAACGCCATTATCCAGGTAATCGATAGCGGCAAAGGTCCATCCACCGAACACATAGAAGAGAGCGCTGAAGGCAGTTCAGAAGGTCTGGGTCTCTCGCTGATCAAGCACCTGATCATCGACCTGGGTGGGCGCTTCTCACTTCGACGTGGTCCCTTGCCAATCCAGCCGCCAGCAGGACAGGAACCAGATCAAGAATATACTATTGCTGAGGTTCGTTTCCCACTAAGACGAGGTCGTTAAGCTGTTCAATGTTTTGTAGCGGAGTTTTTCTAGCAGCTCTTTTTGCGGTGGAAAGAGTCGAGGTAGCACAATATGAACAATACTCCCGAAAAACAGCGCATTCTTATTGTTGAGGACGAAGACGCCATTCAGCAAGTATTCAGCTTTTTCCTGGAACATAACGGTTTTGAGACACACTCTGTTTTCAATGGTCAGGATGCAATCGCTGCAATCCCGGTCTACAAGCCGCACTTGATTATCCTGGATCTGGTGATGCGTCCTGTTTCTGGTTGGGATGTGTTGCACTGGCTTCGTGAGCATCAGCAGAGGATTCCGGTACTGGTGAGCAGCGCTCTGGTACATCTGACCGAACAGGTACAGGGATTTGAGGAAGGAGCAATTGAATATATCACGAAGCCAGCCCAGCCGAGCGTGATTGTTGAGAGGGTACGCACCCTGCTCTCCCTGAACCACGAACAGCGCCTGATGCTCCAGCATCAACGTATTGACGAACGCAAACGCACGCTTGAGCGTATTCAGACATCGCAACAGAATGAACTGCCCCATTAAGCCGACCTGCAATGGTCGGCTCTCTCTTTTGTCATTCCTGTTAACTGCCTAACGCCTGCCCACATGAAACACAGAAGCGATTATTGACCGAATTCGCAGTGCCACAATATGGACATTTATTCAACACCACACCACAATAGGTACAGAAGCGCATGTTCGGCCGATTCAACCGCTGACAGTTGCGACAGCGATACATGATGACGGCCTGCCCCTGACCGGTCTGATGCGCCGGATAAGGCTGCCCGGATGGTGTCCTGTGCTGTGGATTGGGCGAAGGATATGGCTGTTGTGAAACGGGTTGTTGCTGCACCGGAGGTTGTGGAAGCGGTGATTGCATTGGCTGCATCGGCATGACTGGCGGCTGCTGCACATAATAGTTATTTGGCATTTGCTGCTGAGGATGAGCGCTTCCCATCATCGCCTGATTCAGCGCTTCCGCCATATCGCTTGCACGCTGGTACCGATGCTGCGGATTTTTCATCAGCGCGGTTAAGATAATCTTCTCGACAGCCGGAGGAATAGACGGGTTCATTGAGCTCGGGCGTGGGGGCATATCGTAGATATGGCTATGCGCCAGCGCTGGATAGTTATCCGCCCGGAACGGCGTGACACCGGTCAGGACCTCAAAGAGCATAACCCCCAGAGCATAAATATCTGCACGACCATCAACCGGCCCGCCCTGGCACTGTTCAGGTGACATATATTCAGGCGTACCAACACCCGCACCCGGGCGCGTCAGATGATTCTGCGAGAGCGCCAAAGCCTTCGCGATCCCAAAGTCAGAAAGCACGGGACGGCCCGAACGATCCAGAAGGACGTTTACCGGCTTCACATCCCTGTGAATAATTCCCTGCTCATGTGCATAAGTCAACGCACTGGCAAGCTGAATAAAGATAGGCACAGCCTCGCTAAGATCCATCACCCGACCGGCACTTAAAAGCTGATCGAGGCGCTGTTTCAGCGTGCCGCCATCGATTAGCTGCATCACAATATAGAGATGACCGTTTTGCTCGTTTGCGTCATGCACCGTCACAATATTGGGATGGCTCAGACGGGCTACCATTTTTGCCTCAAGGTTGAACCGCTCCACAAAATTGCGGTCAGCGGCATACCACGGAGGCAGCACCTTAATAGCGACCTCGCGTTCCAGATTTTCTTGATAGGCCTTATACACGCTAGCCATGCCGCCCTGTCCAAGCCTGGACAAGATCCGGTAATTTCCGAGCGTTGTTCCTATGAGTTCGTCCTGCTGCATCATATACGCAGAACCACGCAATTCAGGCAAGCGCTCTCAGCCGGCCGCCTTCGCGTGGATACTCAACTTTCCTTCCTCTAGCTACTGTCTCTCTACCAGAACTATATTATGTATTATACGTGAGTTTATGCGATGTCGACGCAATTCATCCGCACGTTCCCCTTATTGTAGCAGATATCGTAGTGCCACAAAAGGACAACATCCCTTTTCTCCCTTTTTATGACACTACGACTGCGTCAGATCCTCTATCAGCGATTAGCGACGGCTAAAGACCAGGACGGTCTGTCCAAGCTGGATCTCATCGCCTTCCTTCAACTGATAGGTCTGATATTTGTTGACGAGCTGGTCATTCACCTTCGTGCCGTTGGCACTTCCCTCATCCTTCAAGGCATAGTTCCCATTGCCGAGGTTGACGAGTGAGGCATGCAAGCGAGAAACGGCCAGATCTTCCAGGAAGATATCACTCTCACGGCTTCGACCAATGCTCAGTGACTCCTTGCGGATTTCATAGACGCGTCCCTCATCTTTGCCCTTCTTCACCCGCACATAGCCGATACCGGCCACCGGGTTCTGCGAGCGGAGAACGGTCTTATCTGCGTCGTTCTCGCTGGCAAAAACAGTCGGATCTCCACCCATTGGGGTGTTGAAACCGCCCTGCTGTGGCTGCCAGGGAGCATTCTGCTGCTGATACTGCTGTGGAGCCCCCCACTGCTGTTCGCTGGCCGGAGCAGGCGTCGCACCAAACTGCTGCGGCTGCTGATTCCAGCCACCGGCCGCGTTATTCCCGCCACCTGCAAAGACTGTCGGAGCAGACTGTTGCACGGGCTGCTGTGGCTGTGCGCCCCAACCGGCCTGTTGCTGTGGTTGTGGCTGCTGTGACCATGCGTCCTGACTGCCCGGAGCTCCCCACGAAGGCTGCGAACCTGCTCCCCCCCACTGGTTTACGGGCTGCTGTTGCGGTGCGACAGGATTAGGAGTATTCCAGCCCCCGGCCTGCTGTGCATTCCAGGTAGGATCAGAGCCCTGCTGCTGTGGTTGTGCACCCCAACCGGCCTGCTGTGCATTCCAGGTAGGATCAGAGCCCTGCTGCTGTGGTTGTGCACCCCAACCGGCCTGCTGTGTCGGAGCCTGAGCCCCCCAACTAGCGCCGGAGCCTTGCTGCTGTGGTTGTGCACCCCAGGCAGCTTGCTGAGGCTGCATATCGGGCTGTCCCCAACCGGCCTGCTGTGGAGGCTGCTGCATTTGCGGCTGTGCATTCCAGCCACCCTGTTGCTGCATTTGCGGCTGTGCATTCCAGCCACCCTGTTGCTGTCCCTGCGGCTGCCATTCATTGCCTGTGCCCATCCCCGGAGCCGCAGCGTCCGTTTTCTTCTTGCCCATCCGTATGACAACGAAAACGATGGCAATAATAACAAGAACAATAACCACGATGGCAACTATGAGCAACAGAGGATTAGGCTGGAATCCGGCAAGTGCAAATACAGGCGCAGGAATACTTTTCGCTGTAGAAACGAGCGTTACACTATTCATCTTTTTTTTCACCCCTCTGGTCGTAGGGGCGGCCTCTCCACCTCTCCCGCAAAGCATCCAGGGAGAGTACGTGCCACCCGACCTGAATCGGGCACCCGTGCGGGTATCCCTACATACGCGACTCCATGCAAAAGAACGCCACGTTATCGCAATTCAAAACGCGCCTCAACGCTTCCAAAACGGAGGACATCACCGTCTTTGAGAAGACGCTGCTGATGTGGCATCAAGATCTCTCCATTCAAGCGAGTCTTATTGCGGGACTCAAGATCTTCAACTGTATAGGTGTCTCCCTGCCTGTGAAGATAGGCATGCCGTCGCCCAACGGTTTTGTCAGCCAGATCGATATCTGGATAGATCCCGAGCGTTGGATCACGTCTCCCCACAATTAATTTATCCCCTTGCAAGTGAAAACGGTTCCCCGAAGCCGAAACAGTCATCCAGGCCTCTTTTTTCTGAGCCCTGTCTGGCGCTAGATCACCCGATACCAGTTTCTCATGTCCCATCCCACCGCGACCATAGAGCGGTGAGAGCGTCTGGGGAATATGTTCTTGCAAACGATCAAGCGCTGTGATGAATTCAAGTGGAGTCTGAAAACGATCACCGGGCTCTTTGGCAAGCGCTTTCATCATAAAGCGATCGGCTTCTAAAGGCAAGTCGGAGCGGAGGCGACAAATTGACGGTACGGGCTCATTGATCTGCTTGATCACAATCTCAACGGCTGTCTCTCCCTGAAACGGAGGGCAACCAGCCAGCATCTCAAATAAAACCGCAGCAACTGAGTACAGGTCCGAGCGCGTATCAGCCGAGCGCCCACTTGCTGCCTGCTCAGGAGAGATATAGAAGGCAGTCCCCATAAAGACATTGGATTGAGTGAGCGTGACAGTCTCCCGGCTCCGCGCCAGACCAAAATCAGTGATCTTTACCACGTTGTTCGAGTCAATCAAAATATTCTGGGGCTTGATATCACGATGCACCACCCCTTTATTGTATGCCGCGTTCAATCCCTCCGCTATCTGACGAGCATACCCTATTGCTTTCAGCGGGTCCATTTGTCCCTGATTAATCATATAGTACTTGAGGCTCTGCCCATCAATGTAGTCCATCACAATATAGTGCATATTGTGATCGTCACCATACTCTATAATACGGACAATATGGGGGTCCTGCAACTGTTGCAATATATATGCTTCTCTCTGAAAACGCGCAAGAAGGTCATCGTCATTTGAGAAGTCCATATGCATGACTTTGACGGCATAGATACGGTTGTTTTTGAGGTCACGCGCAACATATACCGTAGCGAAGCTTCCCCGTCCCCGTTCGTCAATGAGTTTATACCGATCTTTCATAACGCGACCAATCATGTCGCCGTTCATTGGTTTGCGCTCCTCGTTCGTTAAGCTACTATTAGCGGCTCCATTATACACCATCCATTCTGTTGTGTCATGGAGTCTCTTTCACTATCAAGCCTTACTATGGTTTTCAGTAGAAAAAGTCAAATAAAGGCCCGATAGTCCTCACTCCCGTTCTTCCTTTCCTGCCCCTTTGCCAGAAAAGAGAACAGCAGCGGATTCCTTCCGGCTGCCTGGATGTATCCCTCTCATAATGTATAAACGGGAACAGTCCCCATTTGTTTACACTTTTAGTCTGGCTGAAGCCAATATTGATCGGAGCTGGCACATCTCACCACTTTCCTAAGAAGGCCATTCTACAGCAAGAGCGCTCCTGCCGGCAACGGACCCGTTACCGTTCTCTCAGTAGCGAAACATTTCGCTGATGCTCTCACGATAATGGATACGCCTCATTGCCTCCGCAAACAGCGATGCGACAGAGACCACCTCGATCTTCTGTGAAAAGGTTACCGGCTGGTTCTCTACCGTATCGGTAATAAAGAGCCGCTGAATCGGGCTTGCATCAATCCGCTCAATGGACCCCGGAGTCAGCACCCCGTGCGTGACCGCAGCATAGACCGCCACAGCCCCATGTGCGACCAGCTCCTGCGCCACTGCCGCCAGCGTCCCACCAGAGATCGTGAAATCATCAACAATGACAGCGGTCTTCCCTCGCACATCTCCGATCAGTTGCAGAATACTTGCCTTCTCATCATGCCCGCTCCGCTCTTTATCGGCTATCGCCATTGGAGCCTGCAAACAGGAGGCATACCGGCGGGCCTGCTTGGCAAAGCCCGCATCAGGTGAAACGACAACAATGTTCTCCAGATTCAGCTTCTTAATGCGGTTGCACAGCAACGGCAGCGCGTACAGGTTATCAACGGGCCGATGAAAAAAGCCCTGAATCTGCGGCGCGTGCAGGTCCATCATCACTATCCGATCCGCACCTGCAACCTCTATCGCATCAGCACAGACCCGGGCCCGAATCGAGACGCGCGGCTCATCCTTTTTGTCGCCTTTGGCATAGCTAAAATAAGGAATAACCACCGTCACCGAATCGACACCGGAACGCCTAAAGGCATCTATCCAGAACAGCAACTCCATGAAGTTATCATTGGCTGGAAAGATCGTTGACTGCACCAGATAGACACGTCGCCCGCGCACGTTCTCCAGAATGCGCACAAAGGTATTGCCATCGGAGAAGTGTAAGGTCTCGTTCTTCCCCATGGGGAGGCCCAGATAAGCACAGATACGCGCGGTCAACTGGCGACTTCCACTCCCCGCAAACACTTTCATCGGATCATCAATCATGGAAGATCCCTCAACAGGTGCTTCTGTGGAGGTTCTATTCCTCCACAGAAACCGACGCACCGGTTACGCTTTCTCATAACGACCACCCAGATGTTTCGCCAGGAACTCTTCAGCCCTTGCATAGAATTTCAGGCGATTTTCCGGTTTCGCAAAGCCATGCCCTTCATCGGGGAATAACAGATATTCATACTCGATCCCCTTCTGCTTCATTGCCTCAACAATCTGCTCGGACTCTGCCTGCTTCACTCGCGGATCATTTGCTCCCTGTGCGATCAACATCGGAATCTTGATGCGGTCCACTTTGAAGAGCGGCGAGCGCGATTTCAAAAACTCCTCTTCGGTATCGGGGTTGCCAACTCGCTGATGTAGCATGCTGAGCATCGGCACCCAGTAAGGAGGAACAGTTTTGATAAATGAGATCAGGTTACTGACGCCGACAATATCAACGGCACAGCAGAACAGATCCGGGGTAAAGGTTGCCCCGACCAGCGCGGCATAGCCTCCATATGAGCCACCATAGATCGCAACACGCTTCGGATCAGCTACCCCCTGCTCAACAGCCCAGTTCACGGCATCGACAAGATCATCATGCATCTTACCCCCCCACTCTTTATCTCCCGCGTTCAGAAAGTCCTTGCCATAGCCGGATGAGCCTCGATAGTTGACCTGAAGACAGGCATAGCCGCGATTCGCCAGCCATTGCGCCTCGGGATGAAAACCCCAGGAATCGCGCGCCCAGGGACCACCATGCACGTTCAAGACCAGTGGCAACTGATGCGGATCCTTGTCAACCGGGAGCGTGAGATAGCCATGAATGATCAGGCCATCGCGAGCGGTAAATGAGATCGGCTGCATGCGGGCCAGTGTGTAGTTATTCAGGTCCGGACGATTGTCAAACAGGAATTGTGCCTTCCCAGTCGGGCGGTGATAGGCATAGTAGGGAGTTGGCCCATTATCCAGCGTAAAGCCCACAATCCAGGTTTCATCGGCATCGTCACGACTCAGCAACGCGACATCGCCATCTCTCAACTCCTGGATACGGGCAAAGTCGGCGCGAATGGACTCATCCAGAATGTGCCAGGTATCGCGCTCTTTCTTGAAACAGACGGCCTGTATCTCATGGGTGTCTGGATGCGTAATCACATCGCTAACATCATAGTGTGGGTCCTCGGCCAGCACCTCAAGCTGTCCGTCAGCCAGATTCATTTTCACCAGGCGGCCGGCATTGGCATCGCGTGCGTCGAGCAAATAAAGCCCCTGTCCATCATGGGTAAAGCCAAGCGGAGAGCTATTCTGAGTCTCCTCGCTGCTCCAGCTCAACAACAGACGCCACTCGCCCTCCTCAGTGTCACGCACCAGCATATCAGCGCCACCATCGGGCCGCATGCCCATTGCACCACGAACCTGCAATCGCATATCAGCCACCCAACCGATCACGTTCCCGGGATTCTTCGCGGCCAGTGTCAATTCTCCTGAAGCCAGGTTCAGCCGATAGGCATCTGAGATCTGCGGGTTCTCCTTGTTCAGACCGACTACCATCTGCTCGGGGAAATGCTTGTCATAATAAATCACCTGTGCCTGTACGCCCTCAAAAGGAGTTAGATCACGAGTTTCGCCGCTCGCGATATCGGTGATATACAGGTGCCAGTTCTCATCGCCGCCTTTATCCTGTATATAGAGAATAGAGGAACCATCCATACTCCATATATAGAAGCGAATGTTGCGCTCTGTGTCACGGGTCACCGGTCGAGCATCATCCTGCCCGATAGTGCCTACCCAAACGTTCAGCACATCATTTACCGGGGCCAGATACGCCATTCTGGTACCATCAGGCGATATCTGCGGGCTCGATTGAACTGGATTGCCAAAAAGAACGGTACGGGGAATCAATGACGTCATCGTATTTCTTTATTCCTCTCTGAGATTGTATGGGTCAAGCAGCCGGTATCTCACGGTAGAGGATCGTAATATCTATTATACCACGTTCTTCATCTCACGAGGCTCTTGCCACAGAGCGGCCACTGTCTCCATCCCTATTGTACAAAATCTTGCCGGTTCAAGAGAAAAGCGCCGCTCCTGGGGCTCACCTCCTTCTGGTATGATAGAATGAGAAAAACAGGTCACAATGAAGGGCTAACATGTATGGCAATGACCGCCTTACCGACAATCACTTGAACAGAAAAACAAAATGTTCTGGTAGAGGAAAAAGATGTCAGACCATGAAAGTCGTCGCGAAATTGACGCCCCTCTGCGCGCGGATATTCGCACACTGGGAAATGCTCTCGGCGAGGCGATCCAGCGGTACGGGGGTCCCGAAGTATTTAACACTGTTGAGGGTCTACGCCAACGGTGCAAACGGCTCCGCGAATGCACAGAACGCCAGGTCGATGCCACACCAGAAGAGCAAGCCCGGATTGAGGCTGAAATTCGCCGTCTGGATGAGGAAATCACAGATCTCGTCAATGGCTGTTCACTTGAACGCGCCATCGATGTGATTCGCGCCTTCACTATTTACTTCCATCTGGTGAATACCGCCGAGCAATATCACCGCATTCGACGTCGGCGCGCACATGAATTAAGCGAGCAGAGCACCCCACAACGCGGTTCTCTCTCGGCTTTGATCGATTTTTTCAAACAGAACAATTTATCCGCGGAGGCCGTTCAACAACTCCTGAACGAAATGTCCATCGATCTTGTCTTTACGGCCCATCCAACAGAAGCAACGCGTCGTAGCCTCATCACCAAGTCAAGCCAGATTGCTCACCTGCTTGAAATCCAGGATCAGCAGAAGACTATGACCCCACGGGAGCATAGCCGCTGGCAACAACAGCTTGAAGGGACCATTGACCTGCTCTGGCGTACGGACGCCGTTCGACGCGTGCGCCCACAGCCCATTGATGAGGTCAAAATGGGCATCTATTATCTGGATGAGATCCTGTTCGATGCTCTGCCCGATCTCTACAGCGAGTTTGAAGAGCTGCTCCAACAGAGCTATCCCGGTGTAACCGTGCCCTCATTCTTGCGGCTTGGTTCCTGGATCGGTGGCGATCAGGACGGTAACCCCTATGTGAGCGCGACAACCATGCATACAGCCCTGCGACTGCAACGCGAACATATTATCGAGCAGTATCGCACCAGTATCGAAAAACTGGCCGCCGAATTCTCGCAGTCACTCTCCTATGTCCGCATCACACCAGAGCTTCAGCAGTCGCTGGACTATGACGCGCAGTGCATGCCGGACTATGATCATGAACTCGGCCCCCAGACAGCGCTTGAGCCATACCGCCGTAAGCTCTCGTTTATCTGGAAGCGCCTCGGCGCAACCCTTGACCGGCACAATGGCAACGTCGCTTACCAAACAGCAGAGGAACTGCACCGCGACCTGCTCCTTGTTCGTGATAGCCTACGTGAGAATGGTGAAGAGGCACTCACCAGAGGCCGCCTCGGTCGCCTGCTCAGACAGGTAGAGCTCTTCGGCTTCTATTTTGTCGCCCTCGATGTGCGCCAGCATAGCGAACGCCATGCCCGCGCTCTGGCCGAACTACTTCAGGTCACAGGACTCTGCGAACAGGATTACAGCCAGCTTGAGGAAGCGGAACGCCTGCGCATTCTGGAAATGCTCTTGCGTGATCCGCGCATCCTGACTCGTCCCGGTCTGCAACTCAGCGAGGATACATGGCATATCCTGCGCACCTTCCAGGGAGTCAAGCAGGCACGGGACGAGTATGGGAAACGCGTCATCACCTGCTATATCATCAGCATGTCGCACTCACTCAGTGATTTGCTGGAGGTACAGTTTTTCTGTAAGGAAGCTGGCATTGATGATCTCCCCATTGTGCCCCTTTTTGAGACGATTGATGATCTACATGCCTGTACACAAATACTGGAACAGGCCTTTACCCATCCGAACTATCGCGCCTATCTGCGCAACTGTCAGGATCAGCAGCAGGTCATGCTTGGCTACTCGGACAGCAGCAAAGACGGCGGTATTCTGACCTCCGGTTGGGAGCTCTACGAAGCACAGCTCCGCCTGACAGAGCTTGGCAAACGCCACCAGATCGGGATCACCATGTTTCATGGGCGCGGCGGCGCGATCGGTCGGGGTGGTGGTCCGATCTATGAAGCGATCCTCGGCCAGCCTCCCGGGACGATTCATGGCCGTCTGCGCATTACTGAGCAGGGCGAAATGCTCTCCTTTAAGTATGGGCTCTACGAGATTGCGATCCGTAATATGGAACTGGTCATCGCTGGCGTGGCACGCTCCAGTATCCCGGATGAGCACATCATTGAGACACAGGTGCATCCACGGGCCACCGAGGAATGGCGTAATACTATGCAACTGCTCTCGGCGAATGCGCATAAACGGTACCGCGATCTGATCTACAATGATCCATCCTTCCTGAGCTTCTTTGAGCAGGCAACGCCGATTCTAGAAATTGGCTGGTTGAATATTGGCTCACGCCCGGCACGCCGCACCCGGGGCAACACCATTGAAGACCTGCGCGCTATTCCCTGGGTCTTCTCCTGGATGCAGAGCCGCTACGTGTTGCCAAGCTGGTATGGCGTTGGTGGCGCCCTGGAAGAGTTCATCGGTCAGCAGCCCGAGTCGCTGGGGCTGCTGCAACAGATGTATCGCCAGTGGCCGTTCTTCCGTGCCTTCCTGGACAACCTGCAAATGACGCTCTCCAAAGCGGATATGCATATTGCGCAACATTACGCCTCGCTGGTTAAAGATCCAGCGCTCCGAGACCGGATCTCGCACACTATCCAGGAAGAATATGAGCGCACCAGAAGCCTGGTTTGCCAGATTGTCGGCGGAAAGGAACTGCTCGACACCGCACCGGTGTTGCAGCAATCGATCAAGCGACGTAATCCCTATGTTGACCCCATGAGCTACTTTCAGGTCGCGCTGCTGCGCCGCTTACGCGAACTGGGCGGCCCGCTGATGCTTGATCGTGAGGCGGAGGCCACAGCCAGCACAGAAGAGAAAGAGCGCATGCGCCTGACCTACGCCGTTCTACTGACAATCAATGGTGTAGCCGCTGGTTTGCGTAACACAGGCTAGACTTTTACTGGATCCAGATTGAGAAATAGTGAATGTGGGAACGCGCGGCACCGCAAAACCGCCGTCCCCACATTTTCCTGGTCCCCCCATTGACATTTGAAAAACAGACATGTATTATTAAAAGCAAGTTCCAACTACACAAAATAATAGACTGACCCGCGTTGAGCGAAAGTAGTATGAGTGTAGCGGCCAACAGCGATCCGAAGCAGAGTGAGAGTTCGGAAAGGTAATGCGCCCTCAGAACGCGTTCGCGAGCGGCTACCGAAGAAAACCATACACTGGTAAGTAGGTAAGACGGGTGGTTCCCGTGCAGCAATCAACCATAAAAAGCGGTCTTTCGACGTCTTCTCTCCCGAGCAGAACCAGAAAGACAAGTAGGGTGGCACCACGGGTGTGTGCAGGACAGGCCTGGCACTCTCGTCCCTTCAATGTCAGTGACCGGAAGGGGCGGAACAGGCAGAAAAGTCCACTCCTTCCACGAGCATCACGTTTGAAGGAGGTACACACATGGCGGTTCACGATCAGGACAACACAGCCACGACCACCACGCATGCCCTCAAACTGGCATTGAACAAACTCAACACCGTTGATGTTCCCCAGAATCATACAATCGCGCTTGCTTACTCTGGCGGCCTGGATTCAACCCTCTGCGTCAAACTCGCGGAGACCAAATATCATGCGGCACAGCTTTATGCGATCAGCGTTGATGTTGGCCAGGGAGCCGATGAGCTCAACACCAGCATAAAGCGAGCGCAACAGCTTGGTATCACCCCCATTGTGATCGATGCGAAGCAGGAGTTTACCGAGTACTGGCTGACCAAAGCCATTCAGGCCAATTCCGACTACAACGGGTACCCGGTTTCCACCTCGATGACCCGCCAGCTTATCGCGGCAAAAGTGGCCCAGAAGGCGCTGGAACTGAGATGTGATGCTTTGATGGAAGGCTCCAGCGGCAAGGGAAACGATCAATACCGCATGCATAACGTCTTTGCCCTTTTCGCTCCTGGCCTGCCAACCTTTGTGCCAGTGCGCGACTTTGACCTGACTCGCGGTGAAGAACAGCTTTTGATCGAACACTACGGTATCCAGGTTGAAGAGTTGATCGCAGGTGGTGATGACAAGACAATGTGGTGTCGCTCTATTGCCAGCGGCGGCATTGATCTTGATACCCGGCTTCCTGACGAGATCTGGATGTGGCTTGTGCCACCCGCCAAAGCACCAGAGACCCCGACAACCATTACCCTTACCTGGCAAAATGGGCTTCCCATTGCCCTCAATGGGGATATCTTACCCCTTGATCAGATCATCGAGCAACTGAACGTCATCGGTGGCGCCAACGGTATCGGCAAAATTGACATGTTTGAAGACGGCATCATGGGGCTGAAGTCTCGCGAGATCTATGAGGCTCCCGCCGCACAGATCCTGCTCAAAGTCCACCATGACCTTGAGCTTTATTGCCTGACCAAAGAAGAAATTCAACTCAAGCGCCAGCTCGACGCCCAATGGTCAAAGATGGTCTATCATGGGGAGTGGTTCCACCCGCTCAAAGACGCGATTGATGCCTTCATCGCCTCGACACAGAAGGTAGTTAATGGCGAGTATGTGATTGATCTCTACAAAGGCAACATTGATATCGTCTCCCGCTCATCAAAGAGTGGTCTCTTCTTTCCCGATGTGCGCTCGATTCACAGCGCCAGCTTTAACCAGAAAGAATGCGCCCCCGCCGCTCATCTGCGCGGTCTGCCCTTTGAGCTGATCGCACGCCGAAACACGCTGGCGGGCCTGGTGCCAGAAGGAGCATAAAAGTTCATGAGCAAGTTATGGCAGAAGGGCTACAGCGTGAACGAGCAGGTTGAGCGCTATGAGGCCGCCCAGAACAGCGTGCTTGACGCTCGCCTTGTGCGCCACGACGTCTGGGGAAACCTTGCCCATATCGCGATGCTTCGGAAGATCGGTATTCTTACTCCCGAAGAGCATCAGCAGTTGCACGAGGCTCTGTGTACAATCCTAGAGCTGAATGAGCAACAGCAATTCACCATCCAGCCCTCTGATGAGGATGTCCATACCAGTATTGAGAATTTCCTGGCAGCGAAAACCGGAGCAGCCGGAAAGAAGATCCATATGGCCCGATCGCGCAATGATCAGGTACTGGTTGACATGCGCCTCTACAGCAAAGAGCAGCTTCACCTTGTCGGGCAAAAACTGCTTGCGCTGGCGCATTCGCTGCTGATCTTTGCCCGCAAGTATGAAGAAATCCCGATGCCCGGCTATACCCATATGCAGCGGGCGATGCTCTCTTCGGTTGGCCTGTGGGCTGGCTCCTTTGCGGAATCGCTGCTCGACGATGAAAAGCTGCTCTCCGCAAGCTACGAGCTTGCCGATCAATCGCCGCTTGGTTCCGCCGCAGGCTATGGGGTTCCCATCGGGATCGATCGACAGTATGTGTCTGATCTGCTCGGCTTCGACCATGTTCAGAATAACGTGATCTATGTTCAGAACAGTCGTGGCAAGGTCGAAGCGGCCATTGTACAGGCACTCACTCAGATCATGCTCGACCTGAGTAAGCTTGCACAGGATACACTGCTGTACACAACGGTCGAGTATGGCTTCTTCCGGGTACCGAAAGAGCTCTGCACGGGAAGCAGCATTATGCCACAAAAGCGCAATCTTGGTGTGATGGAGCTGGTACGCGCCCGCGCCCAGACCATGCTTGCCTATCAACAGCAAATCCTGGGCATTATTACCGGACTTCCTTCCGGCTATAACATGGATTATCAGGAGACCAAGCTTCCCTTCATGGAAGCGCTGGACCTTGTACAGGATGCTCTGGATATCTGTAAACTGGTGGTCGATAACATCACCGTGAACACCGAGCGAGCAGTTGCAGCCTGCACCTTTGAACTGTTCGCCGCTGATCGCGCCTATGATATGGCGAAGGAGGCAAATATGCCATTCCGCGACGCCTATCGTATTGTCGGCGCTGAGGTTATTGCGCAGCTTGAACGCAACATTCCGTTTCCGGTCGAGAGCCAGGTGCAACTGTTAAAGCGCCTGCAAGCCCGCAGTCATCTGGGAGCCTCCGGAAACCTCGGTCTGGAAAAGACACAACAACACCTGCAACAGGCCAAAGAGGCCTGGGCCGAACGAGAAAACGCGTTCACTCAGGCAATTCAGCTGCTTGTTGGCGGCACCTTTGTGGAGGAGTAATTCATGTCAACCGTTGTTCTGGCCTATTCCGGGGGACTCGATACCTCGGTTGCCATCCGCTGGATTAAAGAAAAGTATGATCTGGACGTTATCGCGGTCACGATAGATGTCGGCAATGAACGCGATCTGGAGTCGATCGCAGCCCGTGCGAAGAAAATCGGCGCCGTCAAAGCACTGGTCATCGATGGCCGCGATGACTTCGTGCGCTACTTTGTCTGGCCCGCGCTTCAGGCCGGTGCGCTCTATGAAGGGCAGTATCCACTTGCAACCGCGCTGGCTCGCCCGTTGATTGCCCGCCTGCTGGTCGAGGTCGCACGTCAGGAGGGAGCCGTTGCGGTCGCCCACGGCTGTACCGGGAAAGGCAATGATCAGGTGCGCTTCGATGTCTCGATCAATACGCTGGCCCCTGATCTGAAGATTATCGCTCCGGTTCGTGAGTGGAGTATGACCCGCGATAACGAGATCGCATACGCGAAAGAGCATAATATTCCCATCACCGTCACCAACGCCAGCCCCTATTCAATTGATCAGAATCTCTGGGGCCGCAGTATTGAATGCGGTGTGCTGGAAGATCCCTGGGCCGAGCCCCCCGCCGATGTATTTGCCTGGACGCTCGACCCTGACACAATGGAAGCGAAAGCGCCAACCTACGTTGAGATCACCTTTGAGCATGGCATTCCCGTCGCGCTGAATGGCGAAGAACTGGACGGCGTGACGATTATCGAGCGCCTCAATAAAGAGGCCGGAAACTATGGGATTGGCCGTATCGACCACATCGAAAACCGTCTCGTCGGGATCAAGTCCCGTGAGATTTACGAAGCGCCCGCAGCAGTTGTGCTCCACGCTGCCCACAAGGCCCTGGAAACCCTGACACTGAGCCGCGAGCAGACACGCTTTAAAGAGCTGGTCGCGAACGAGTACGCCCGCCTGATCTATAACGGTCAATGGTATAGCGCCCTCCATCAGGATCTTGCGGCCTACGTCCAGAGCTCACAGCGCTTTGTCAGCGGCACCGTACGTGTCAAGCTCTCTCGTGGCAATTGCGCCATTGTTGGACGAAAATCAGACCATTCGCTCTACGATCACGCCCTTGCGACCTATGATAGCGGCGACCAGTTCGATCACAACGCCGCACTTGGCTTTATTAAACTGTGGGGACTGCCACTGAGTACACAGGCCCAGTCCCAGTTCTTGCCCTCCGTTGGTCTGGAAGGCAACTTACTTGAAAGCGGCAGTAGTAAAGTGCAGGAGAGCTAAACGCCTGAAGCCCCGGGCAACGCATATCACTACTTGATCTCCTTGCTCTGATGCCGGTACTTTTAGCGCCCACACATGCGCAGCACCTCCTTTTCGATCTACGCTGCGCAGGTCACGAGGCCCGGACAACCCCGTCCGGGCTTCGCGGCTTTTTTGGCTCTTAGCACTCCTCGACCCGAAACCAGGTGCGTTTTCCCACGCGAAACACCGCCCCATTCAATGCGCTTACAGGCTGCTCAGGCACCCACAACGTCTCACCATTGAGCGAAACCGCGCCTTGCGTAAACAGCCGCCGCAGCTCTCGGTTACTCTTGCTGCCAGCAAAAAAGCGCTGCAATACGGCCAGTGCGTTATATTCGCCCGCTTCAATCGTCAGCACCGGCATCTCATCCGGTGTTCGACGTGTGGAAAACGTCTCAAGGAACCACTGCTGTTCCTGCTCGGCGACGGCTTCACCATGATAGCGACATACCAGCTCATACGCCAGCCGGAGCTTGCACCGCATTGGCTCTATGGCTACCTGCGCAGCGAGCTCCCGAAGCTCCTCCGTCGAAACATCGGTATAAACTTCCAGGTAGGGCAGGATCAACTCATCGGGAATGCTCATGGCACGTCCGAACTTGTCGCGCGGGCTATGGCCCAGACCGATATAGTTGCCCAGGCTCTTGCTTTGCTTGGCCTTCCCATCGATTCCTGGCGTGATTCGGGTTGTGATAATCACCTGCGGGCGCTGTCCTTGCCGCTCCTGATAAAAGCGTCCAAGCATTTCATTAAAGAGCTGGTCCGAACCAATAATTGTCAGGTCAGAGTGCAGCATAACAGAATCGTAGCCCTGCAAGACCGGGTAAATCAGCTCATGCATATGGATGTCCAGTCCCTGCCGTATACGCTCCTGAAACATATCGCGGCCAATCAGACGGGCATGGGTTACCTGAGCCAGCAGTTGTAGCAGCTCCTGAGCCGAGAGAGCATCATACCACTCCGAGTTGTAGCGAATCTCAAGCAAGCGTGGATCATCGAAGCGCAGCACCATCCGTGCCTGCTCAAGAAAACGCTGCATGTTGTCTGCAATCTCTTCCCGTGAGAGCACCGGGCGCAGCTTATTTCGTCCGGTCGGATCGCCAATGCGCGTGGTAAAGTCACCGATCAGGAAGACAGCCTTATGTCCCAGATCCTGAAGCTGGCGTATCATCCACAGGTTGACTGCATGCCCGATATGCAGAAATGGTGCTGTGACATCAACGCCATACTTGATCCGAAGCTGCCGTCCAGAACGCAACAGATCCTGAAACTCTTCCGATGAAACCATCGACTCTGTTGTCCTGGCAAAGCGCGCCAGGAGCGCCTGCTCATCCTGAGTCATCAAAAAACCTCCGACAAAAAAGAGCAATAAAAAAGCAGAGGTTATTGCTACCTCTGCCCTCTGTATGGTCTCAGTAGACCCATTTATGTGCACATGCAACATGCCGGTCCACCCACACAGAGGGCAGATCGGTAATAATAGCAGTAATTCTGTTGATGCATGTCAGCGCACACCTTCATTTGCATACGTTTCAGTATAAAGGGAATAGGAACAGAACGTCAAGCGGGATGCTTGAACGCCCTATGAAAAGCCAGTGCCCGCGCACACCTGCTACGGGCAACAGACAAAAAGTATATGCAACTACCAATACCAGGCGGCCTAGTATTTAATCAGGGCAAAGACATCGTGCCCCTTCAGGTGCTCGCGCCCCTTCAAGAAAGACAGCTCAACGAGGAACGCAATACCGGCAATATGGCCGCCGAGCTTCTCCACCAGCTCCATTGCCGCCGAAACAGTTCCACCAGTCGCAAGAAGATCATCAACAATCAGGACACGCTGGCCGGGTTTGATCGCGTCTTTATGCACTTCAACGATGTTGGTACCATATTCCAGCGCATACTCAACGCTGACCGTCTCGGATGGGAGCTTCCCGAATTTGCGTACAGGAACAAAACCGCAATTGAGCAGGTATGCCAGTGGCGCACCAAAAATAAAGCCGCGTGACTCTACGCCCACGACTACCTCAATACCGGCACCGGCATAATGAGCCGCCATACGATCCATAGCAGCCCGAAAAGCAGCAGCATCCTGTAACAAAGGAGTGATATCCTTGAAGAGAACGCCTTTCTGTGGGAAATCCTGAATATCTCTGATGCGGTCTTCCAGGCGGATCGGCTCAGATGGTGACGACATGAGTGAATTTCTCCTTTGCCTTCTATGAAAATCTCATGGATACAGGGGTCGTCAAGCCCAATATGGATACGAATGCAGATAATAACCTCTTGCTCTTCTTGACGTACCCCTGTCCAGTACAAGCTAACCTATAGGGAAGTTGGTAGAGCATAATTCCCTCAGGCAGTATACCTTTATTCACCCTGCCATGCAAGCAGTACAAAGAAGCTTCCCTGCCATGCCCTACCTGACTTCGGCTGGTGTCCCTTCTTCTGCGGGAGGAAGCTGAGCAGTACAATAGGCACAACGAGTTGCTTTCAACGGCACCTCGCTGAGACAGAAAGGACACTCCCGCTTCTCCGGTGCCTTGGGTTCCTCACGCGGCAAGAAACGATCCTGAAGCAAGGCAACCGGTCGCACCACAAAAAAGTATAACACAAAGGCAACAATCAAGAAGGAGATGAGCGCGTTCACAAAGTCACCAAAGGCGAAACGTTGCCCCTGATACTCCCAGAAAGCATTCTTAAAGTCCTGATTGAGGTGTAATGCTGATAAGGCCACGCCAATTAATGGCGAAATAAAATCTTTGACCAGACTGTCCACCACCCCGCTAAAGGCGGCCCCAATCACCACACCAACAGCCAGATCGACGACGTTTCCGCGTAGTATAAACTTCTTAAAGCCGCCCATTTCTCTGGTGCTGGCACTCCATCCTCGTTCCCCCCAGTTACGCAAGGTGCTAAAAGGCCGTTCCATGCTTGCTGCTTGCCTCCTTCTGGCTATGCTGCTGTTTGATTATGATACGAAGCAGAGAAAATTCGCGTGCCAAACTCTGCCTCCCTATACATTCGCATATAGCATAGCATAATCCAGAGCGGAATTCTATATATTATTGTTCAGCATTATAGCTTATTTGCAACATATGCAAGTGGATATTTTGAGCTTAACAAATAGGTTTTGAAGCAAACATGGAAGCATACAAAAAAAGAGCATCCTGCACACGAGGATGCTCTTTGTCTATTTGTCTCTCGTTACGCGCCCATCTTTACCACAGTCACACCGTCTCCACCTTCCGCCGGAGAACCGGGAGTATACGACTTGACCAGCGGATGATGCGAGAGATGCTGCCGCACGGCTGTCCGCAGCGCTCCGGTTCCTTTCCCATGAATAATACGCACAAAAGGCATACCGGCCATTACCGCATTATTCAGATAAGCATCGAGCTCTTCAAGGGCGTCCTCGACGCGCCAGCCGCGCATATCCAGTTCCATCGGCACCTGCGGCCGTTCCTCTACGCTCGGCAGCACGATACTCGGTGCAACGCGTTCTTCCTTTGCCTGCCGCTTGCTCAGCCGCTCGATGTTATTCACATCTACCCGGAAGCGCATCGCTCCCATCTGAACTTCTGCTGTACTGCGATCAGCCGAGAGACTCACCAGTTCAGCCAGTTGCCCGAAGCTGAGCACACGCACGGTATCGCCAACCTGCAACGGTCCATCGATTTTCCGCACGCCGTCGTCCTTCTTTTGCCTGATTGGCTCAGGAACAGGTGCCACCTTCTCTTCAAGTCGCTGAGCTGTATTGCGCACCTGATTCAAGCGCTCACGACTCAGAGTACCGCGCTCAAGGCTAACCTTGACTTTCGCCAGCTTCGCCTGTACCTCTTGCAGTTCGCGTCGGGCCTGCGCCCGAGCCTCGTTCAGAATGCGAACTCGCTCCTCTTCAAGGCGATGGCGTTCCTCTTCCAGTTGCTTGCGCTGATATTCCGCTTCAGCACGCTCCATACTAAGATGATAACGCTCATCGGAGACAGCCTTGCGCTCCTCCTGCAAGCCTTCAAGCAGGTTCTCCATATGGACCCCGGCGCTACCGAGGAACTCGCGTCCACGCTCAATAATGCTCTCATCCAGCCCGAGACGCCGGGCAATCGCCAGCGCGTTACTGCGTCCGGGGACCCCGATACTCAGCTTATAGGTTGGAGACAGCGTCTCAAGATTAAACTCAACGGAGGCATTGGTCACGCCCGGCTCCTCATGGGCAAAGGCCTTGAGCTCAGTATAGTGCGTGGTTGCCACCGTCGTGACATGGCGTTCCAGCAGATAAGACAGAATCGCCCGAGCCAACGCCGAACCTTCGCTCGGGTCGGTGCCAGCGCCAAGCTCGTCGAAGAGCACCAGCACCTGAGCAGGACGGCTGTTCTGCTTCAGCGTTTCGGCCAACCGCCCCTGAATATGAATCGTGTGCTTCTTCTGGATCTCATCAACGCGCCTCAGAATCTCAATGATACGACTCATATGAGAGGAGAAGGTGCTGAGACTCTGTTCAATACTCTGCTCATCTCCGATATCGGCTAACACATCTTCAAAGACGGCAATCTCAGAGTGCTCGTCAACCGGGATATGAAGCCCTGCCTGAGCCATAAGTGTGAGCAAGCCAACGGTTTTCAAGGCAACCGTTTTACCGCCCGTGTTCGGGCCAGTAATCACGACCATAAAGAAGTCTTGCCCGATATGGAAATTCGTTGGAACCACATTTCCGGTCAGTAACGGATGGCGGGCATTATGCAGATCAATGCGCCCTTCTTCGTTCAGCTTCGGCTCGCTGGAACGAGTCATCCGGCTATAGCGGGCCTTCGCCATATGCAGATCAAACTCGGCCAGGAGATCGACAACAACGCGCAACGCATCAACTTCTTTGCCAATCTCAGCAGAAAGCGCCCGGAGAATACGATCAACTTCCTGCCGCTCCTCAATCATCAGCTCTCTGACCTTGTTGTTCAGCTCAACAACCACCATTGGCTCAATGAAGACCGTGGCGCCGCTGGATGATTGATCGTGCACAATACCTCGCACATGGCCCTTGTTTTCTGCCTTAACCGGGATCACATAGCGATCATTCCGGATGGTGATAATCGGTTCCTGCAATACATTGCTATATTCGGAAACCAGATTCCGCAGTCGATCCTGCAAACGCTGATTGGCCCCACGAATATCAAAACGAATGCGACGCAGGGCCGGGCTGGCAGTATCCAGTACCTCGCCTTCCTCGCTGACAGTCATCTCGATACGCCGCACGATCTGTGGTCGCTGAGGGATCGCACTTCCCAGATCATGCAGCAGCGGGAACTGCTCTGGATCGAGCTTTTCAAGTGCGCGAGCCACATTGAGTGAGCTGCGCACGGTATTCAGTATGTCAACAAGCTCTTTTGGAAGCAGGACACCATCCCGAGCAGCACGCGCCAGATGCGGGCGAATATCACGGGCCCCTCCCACACCCACCTCAGGACGCAGGTCGATCAAGCGAACCGCCTCTGTCGTCGCAGCCAGACGGCGGCGAGCCTCCTCCAGATCAGTTGTTGGCTTTAGCTCCATCACCAGCTCTTTGCTGGCGGAAAAAGAAGCCTCTTTTGCTACCTTCTCTAAAATCTTGGGATATTCCAGTGTTACTAAACTCTTCTCGTGCATAAATGTGTGGATGTGTCCTTTACATGAATAAGCGCCCGGAGGAGGGCGCACTTGCACCAGTCATTCAAATACGAAAGCAACTTCATTCCACCCGGCAACAATACCGGAGGATTCTTCTTTCAACCACATGGCTGCTCGCCTGCCAATCCCCTGACAGCAAGGAGAGGCCATGTGTTCAGAAGCATTTCACAGGCATAGCTCGCAGATTTTCTACCTGCTCAACGATACCAACCCTGCTCTCTCTCCTTTTGCCGGGATATCCGAGTTCTGGTCACAATCTCATACCACGGCATGCCTACAAGGCTTCATTGAGGTGATCTACACGCAGAACATCTCTGGCTCGTCTCTGCTGTGTTAGGATACAGAAGGCCTTCCTTCCTGTCAAGAGGAGAATACAATCAAACGACTTTCTGTTTTTCTTATCGGCAAACACTGAAAGCAACTGTACCAGAAAGCGATAAAAAAAGAACGTTGCTCTTTCTCAACCCATTTGAGAAGCAATTGATGTCTCACCGGGTAGACGCAGCCACCCTCGTGCCCGCGTCCTTCTGCGGACAATCCTTTTCCCTCCGCAATGAAGGGCAGCAGCATTCTTTGTAAAGATACCATATCCAGCCAGACAGAGCAATATTACTCTGCTTCTCAGAAGAAAACGGGGAGATGGAACTTCCAGCCAGGCTCAATCGTATTAGAAGAAGCCGGGCTCTCTCGTATTGTCTGAGTCAGCGACAGAAGATTGGAGTTGCAGCATTATGATTCTCCATGTCGGAGAGCGTGTCTTCTGGGGGGCACCTGAAGTCATCTACCTGGAAGGCACCATTAAGGCAGTCAATGAAGATGAACAAACGGTGATCGTACATATTGAGCGAGCAACACCGCATTCAGCTCATCTCATTGATAGTGAGCTCCCGTTCGCCGCTAATGGCGTCAAGCCTCTCAAAGGGGACAGTCCCCCGGGCACGACAGCCCAGCGTAGTCTTGAAACGCCTCCTCCTTTGATAATGAGTGACGATGAAAAAGTGTTACGAGGGGCAGCCGTTGCCGTGCATGAACGGTATGGCTACAATCTCCCTGAAGTTCAGGAACGCGGCCTGATCAGACAAGTCGCTCAGATCATCAACGATGATCCGGCCATGCGTCAACAAATAATCACATCAATGGACGAGATACTGAAACGTCAACAGTAAGGGGCCAGCATCCTTTTGCTGGCACTTTTTATAACACATCCAACCGAATATCTATTCCCTATTTTGCGCTCGAATAAGCTGGACGAAAAGCGCACTTCATCATATACTTAAAAAAAGCCACTCTTTACGCCCTATAAAATCAGAAAATGGTGACAAAAGCATGAAATGTACACAATGTGGAGAATCGCTACAACCTGATGCCCGCTTCTGTCCGAAGTGTGGGGCCACCGTTCATATTCCGTCGTCCTATCCGTTTGTTGAGCATGACGCACCGACTCAGATGTACGAGCGGACAACGCAAGGACCGTGGAATACACCGCAACACAATCCAGCCTGGGCCAGTGAGCAAACCACACCGCATCCCGCCCCGGCACCAACCCTACAGACACCTGACGCGCAGCCACAACGCCCGGAGCAGCCTCATATACAACCCCGCCAGAAGAAGAAACCCAATCGGCTCGGGTGCACGCTCGGCTGCCTTACTATCCTGGTACTGATTATCGCCAGCCTGATCGCCGCATGGGTCTTCGCCATTCGTCCCTACGCGCACAACATGGCTTATGATCTGATGGATCAGGCACTCACCAGGGCAGAACAGAACATTCCATCGGGAGCAAACCTTCCACCAACCGGACTCGTGGAGATACCTCCTTTCCATGTTACCGAGAATACATTGAACAATATGATCGTTCTGAATATGCCTGCAAACAGTCCTATAGCAGCCCCAACCGCGAGCATTACCCCTTCAGGTGTTCGCCTGTCCTTTACGGCATTTGGCACTTCTAACGCGGTTAGCTGCGTTCCGATTATACAAAACGGCCATCTCAAGGCCAGTAACGTTACCGTGGAGGGACCATTCGGGCTCATCATGTCAGCAGATGAGATCACCTCGTTGATTAATAAGCACTTCCAGACAATCGAGAACCGTATCCAACGCCCCATTCAAAGCATTCAGCTCAAGCAAGGGGAAGTAGAACTGAAGATCCGCTAACCCCCAGAAAAGGGACGACGCCGGAGATTACCGGCGTCGTTTGCGTATAACAGTGACACATCCAGATAAAGCCAGAGCATACAGGACATCATGATTCATAGGCATATCGCCTGTATTCATTCCACCTGTATCCGATTGCGCCGTATTCCGCACGGGGCAAGTCATCCCTTTGCTCCCCGAGGGGGGCGCAGGAACATTATCAAAGACAGAGGAATAGTTCTTTATCAGCCCGTTGTTATCCTGCCCGAGCGGCCAGTACACCAGTGTCGCCAGACCAATCACGTTCCCTCTGGGTACACACCCCCAATCTCGCGAGTCAGAGCTTCCAGCCCGGTTATCTCCAAGTACAAAGTAGGTATCTGGAGGGATCAGCATATTCGTAATCGGCCTGGGATACGGATTTCCCTGTCGCTTTGGATCAACGTATGTCTCCTGCAAGGGCTTGCCGTTGACGATCACGGTTGTATCCTGAATGGTAATCACATCGCCCGGGACACCGATCACGCGCTTGATATAATCCTGTGTGGGATCGGGAGGAGCTTTGAAGACAATCACATCTCCACGGGCGGGCTGACGAAAGAGATAAGACCACTTGTTGACAAGGACTAGCTCCTTATTATGAAGGCCCGGTTCCATGCTCATCCCGTCAATGTTAAAGTTCTGGACTGCCAGACGAATAATCAGAAACATCAAAATGGTCAGGACAATCGTTTCGATGATCTCTCTGGCAAGTCTGAAGCGTTTTTCAAAATCGAGTTCTATTTCCACACTGTATCCTCAACTCATTGGGCTTTATTATGCATACTATATCAAATGGCATCACGCAGTATCAACGCATGAGACAATATTTTCCCCTATCTGGCTATACCAATCTAATTGTATACTGAATTATGCCATCATGAAAATACTAAGGGCTTCTATTTCCGGTATTAACAGGAAGAATATGGTTTTGAACGCCCGCAAAAACTGAAGAGACATCCTGTAAGAAGCCGCTGTTATCCTGGTTGATAGGCCAGTAGACCATCACTGCGCGTCCGATAAGATTCTTGCGCGGCACAAAGCCCCATGAGCGGGAATCATAGCTGTCGATTCGGTTGTCGCCCATTACAAAATAGCTATCCTTCGGTACTATCAGGCTATGGATCTGCTTATCACCCGGAGCCGCTCCCATGCGCCTCGGCTCCACATAAAACTCATGCAAACGGACGCCATTCACCGTCGCCCTGCCGTTCTCAATCGAGATTACATCGCCAGGAAGCCCGATAATGCGCTTCACATAGTTCATATTCGGCTGTGGAGGGGCAACAAACACGACCACATCTCCGCGCTGTGGTTCCCGGAAGAGGTAACTGATCTTATCAACTAACATGCTTTCATTATTATGGAGCTGTGGTTCCATGCTTGGTCCTATCACATCAAAGCGCTGCAACGCACAATTGAAAGCCAGCAGCAACAACAGGAGAACGAAGAGAAACTCAACACACCAACTGATGAGGCGAATACTTGTCTTCTTTCGTACTGTTGCTATCATGCTCTCACCCTTATTGAATAGCTAGACAACCTGATCTATTGCAAGCCTGCTTACAGAACTGATTTCATTGTAATTTGCTACAACAAATACCCTACCAGATTGATAAATCCATTTCTGCCTATCTATTACACTGGGAATATTCGCTGCTAGCTTCACTGTTTTCATAAGAGGTTATAAAAGGGTTTAGGAGAGCCAATCCTTTCACTTCTTTCGCTCTCAATGTATACAGGAGAGAAGATACTTCGGTTGCACCTCAATAGAAGCAGCAAAACAGGAACGCAGCTTCACGCAACAGTCATGAGCTACAAGTCCTCTCCTCTTGACTCGTAGCCGCCTGTAGTGTAGTGTTAAGTGGAACGTTTGTATCAAAACGAGGGCTTTCTTTTTTCGTTCACCAACTTGCTCACTCTAAAATGCCAATGATGTACAGGGATGGATGGTTAGAATGCTATGCCACAAGATAAAATTGTTATACGAGGCGCACGTGAACACAACCTCAAAAATATAGATGTGGTCATTCCTCGTGATAAGCTGGTCGTGATTACCGGTCTTTCCGGCTCTGGAAAGAGTAGTCTGGCCTTTGACACCATTTTTGCCGAGGGACAGCGCCGCTACGTCGAGTCGCTCTCTGCCTATGCCCGCCAGTTCCTGGACAAAATGGAAAAGCCCGACGTTGATCATATTGACGGTCTCTCTCCGGCCATCTCAATCGACCAGAAGGGAGCAACGCATAACCCGCGCTCAACGGTCGGCACGGTCACCGAGATTTATGACTATCTTCGTCTGCTCTATGCCCGTGTGGGCCATCAGCACTGCCCCAAATGCGGGCGGGAAGTCAGCCAGCAAACGCTACAGCAGATTGTTGACGCGGTACTCAGCCTGCCAGAAGGCTCACGCATCATGCTGCTTGCACCACTGGTACAGGGACGCAAGGGCGAATACAAGAATGTCTTTGAGGAGATGCGTCGCTCTGGCTATGTCCGTGTCCGCGTCGATGGCGAGATCCGTGACCTCAGTGAAGAGATTGAGCTTGATAAGCAGAAGAAACACACCATTGAGGTTGTCGTTGACCGCCTGATCATCCGCAAACAACCCAGACAGAACGAGCCAAACGGACAGAAAATGGTAGCCGAGCGTCCTGCCCTCTATGAGGTCAAAACGCAGCAGCCAGAGGTAACAGCGGAGCATGTGGACCCGGCCTTCCGGCAGCGCCTTTCGGACTCACTGGAAACGACGCTGAAGCTCGGCAATGGCGTTGTGCTGGTCTCGGTTATCGGTGGTGAAGAGATCCTCTTCTCCGAGAAGGCAGCCTGCGTCTATTGTGGTATCAGTCTGCCAGAAATCGCGCCCCGTACGTTCAGCTTTAATAGCCCACATGGCGCCTGTCCAACCTGTACCGGTCTGGGCACACAACTTGAGATTCACCCGGAATTGATCGTGACCCATCCAGAACTCAGCATTCTGGACGGCGCTATTGCTCCCTGGAGCAAAGTCATGAACGGCAGCCAGTGGTACAGTGCGATCATGGAAGCAATGGCCCAGCGCTATCACTTTGATCTGCATACACCCTGGCAGGAAATCGACTCCGCTATCCAGCAGAAGATACTCTATGGTGACAATGAGCCGCTGACCATCCGCTATACGCCTCAGCATGGCAACACCCGCAATTATACGGTCAATTTTGAAGGGGTCATTCCGCAACTCGATCGCCGCTACAAACAGACAGAGAGCGAGAGCGTCCGCGAAGAAATTGAGGGCTATATGGCAGCTCGCATCTGTCCCGATTGTCATGGTGCCCGCTTGAAACCGGAGGCCCTGGCTGTCACCGTTGGCGGCTACAATATTGTTCAGGTGACCAGCCTCTCGATCGTCCATGCTCAGCGCTACTTTCAGGAGCTAGAAGCCGAGACAGAGGCGGGCAGCAATGGGTACAATAGCCCACAACAGCTTCTGCAAAACTCGGTGGTCACCTCGGGCAAGAAGAAAAAGAATGGGAAGGCCAATGAAAGTCTGCTCGGCGATCCGCTGGCAAAAATCGATACTCGTGGGCCTCTGGTCAAGACCACATTGACGCTGCGCGAGCGCATGATTGCCCGCCAGGTGTTGAAAGAGATTCGCGCCCGGCTCCAATTCCTGATTGACGTCGGTCTCGACTATCTGACGCTCAACCGTGCAGCCGCCAGTCTCTCGGGAGGCGAGGCACAGCGCATTCGTCTTGCAACACAGATCGGCTCTGGGCTGATGGGCGTGCTCTATATCCTTGACGAGCCAAGTATTGGCCTGCATCAGCGAGACAACGAGCGCCTGATCAAAACGCTGGTTCGGCTACGCAATCTGGGCAATACCTTGCTGGTTGTTGAGCATGATGAGGATACCATGCGCACCGCCGACTATATCATTGATATTGGTCCTGGAGCGGGTGAGCATGGTGGGCATGTGGTCGCACAGGGAACCTATGATGAAATCGTCGCGAACCAGAACTCGTTAACCGGTGATTATCTCTCACGGCGCAAACGTATCGCGCTCCCAGAACAGCGTCGCCCGGGCAATGGGCACGCACTGGTGATCAAGGGCGCCCGCGAGAACAACCTGAAAAACATTGATGTTGAGATCCCGCTTGGCAAGTTCGTTGTGATTACCGGCGTCTCTGGCTCGGGCAAGAGTACGCTGATTACTGATATTCTGTATCGGAAACTGGCACATACCTTTCACAGAGCGCATGAGCGCCCGGGACAGCATGACGCCATTGAGGGGCTTGAGCACCTGGATAAGGTCATTGATATTGATCAGTCGCCGATTGGTCGGACACCGCGTTCCAATCCCGCCACCTATACAAACGCCTTTACCGGCATCCGCGAACTGTTCGCTCAGGTGCCAGAAGCGCGTATGCGAGGCTATACACCCGGTCGTTTCTCCTTTAACGTCAAGGGAGGACGCTGTGAAGCCTGTAAGGGTGAAGGTATTGTACGCATTGAAATGAACTTCCTGCCAGATGTCTATGTTCCCTGTGAGGTCTGTCATGGCAAGCGCTATAACCGTGAGGCGCTGGAGATCCACTACAAAGGGAAAAGCATCGCCGATGTGCTGGACATGACGATTGAAGAGGCAATGGAGTTCTTCTCGAACGTCCCATCCGTGCACAACAAGATGAAAACGCTCTACGATGTCGGTCTCGGCTATATGCGTCTGGGACAGCCGGCAACCACGCTTTCTGGCGGAGAAGCGCAGCGCGTCAAGCTGGCAACCGAGCTCTCAAGGCGGGCCACGGGCCGCACGCTATATATTCTGGATGAACCCACAACCGGGCTTCACTTCGCCGATGTGGACCGCTTGCTTCAGGTGCTGCAGCGTCTGGTCGATAACGGCAATACGATTGTTGTGATCGAACATAATCTAGACGTAATCAAAAGCGCCGACTGGATCATTGATCTGGGGCCAGAGGGCGGCGACAATGGCGGCGAAATCGTTGCAACGGGCACACCGGAGGACGTGATGCAGAATGAGCGTTCCTACACCGGCTACTTCCTGAAGCGTCATCTTGAGCAAGAAGGACAGTTTCACCAATCGGAAGAAGCGTTACCAGGAAGCGCTGGAAAGCCCCTGGCTTGAGCCTTAAGGATGCAAGGCGCATTTGTATTCTCGGAACGAGAGAACGCGAATCTCGCTTGACTGGATATCTCATCTGTATTATGCCCTTTTTCCTGAACTGATACCGTCGGGCAGACGGGAACCGACGATTTTCCCTCATCAAACGCTTCTGGACAGCATGCCTCTACGGGTCGTCGCGCTGCGGTGACTTGCAAGCATGCTGACTGAAGCCGTGAGGAGTGTCAATGCATCAGGCTGAAACATCTAAGAAAAGGCTACCTGGTTCTTCCTGGTGGCCTTTTTCTTTTCCCTCACGACGCTCAATCGAAAGAACTACAACATTCTATCCCCATCCAGCGTACAAGCAGTAAAGTCAGCAAGAGGCCCCACCATCATTCATCAGCCAAAGGAGAAGAAACGCATGTATACACATGAACCAGAGCAGCAAGCCGGTGTCACCCCAGAAGCGCCCCCCGGGCAAACCAATTCACAACGCACACTACACATTCTGATCCTGCTCACCGCCAGTATGACACTGCTTATGACCGGGCATGGAATCGTACTTCCTATTTTCGGGAAACGCCTCGGCGAAATGGGAGCAGGTGTCACCGAGCTTGGCATTATGACGATGGGCTTTTCGCTGGCTCAATTTCTCATCTCACCTCTTATGGGCAAGTGGGCCGATAGTCTGGGACGCCGTCCCTTGATCCTGCTCGGCCTGGCAGGCTTCGCCTTCTCGAATATCGCGTTCCTGCTGGCGCAATCGCCCCTTGCATTCATTATCATCCGCACCATTGAGGGGTTTATTTCCGCGGCACTGCTTCCCGCCTCTATGGGAGTGATTGCCGATATTGTTCCCGAACACCAGCGAGCCCGCTGGACAGGGCTCGTCATGGGGGGGTATACTGCTGGCTTCATACTCGGGCCTCTACTCGGGGGTGTTATCTTCGACCACTGGGGCTATGCAGCGCCCTTCGCCATTTCGGCTGGTCTGGCATTTCTGGCTACACTCACCGCCCTGATTCTGGTACCGGAGACTCGCCAGAACGAGAAACAAGTACCTATGCAGCGCAAGCAGGGATTTTTCGCTTCCCTGCCAAACCCGCTCTTTCTGTTCATTTGCATGCTGCTGATGGACTTTACGATTGTCTTCGGGTTCGCCTTTATTGAGCCACAGATGACCTTCTATCTATACGATCAGATGCATTTCTCATCAACCGAGTTCGGCGCAATCGTCGGCACCTATGGGCTGGCAATGCTGATCGGACAGATGGCACTCGGCTCAGTAAGCGATAAAATCGGGCGCAAATGGCCGGTCGTATTCGGACTACTGTTTGACTGCGTGCTTTATCTGGGGCTAATCCTGCTGCATAATGTCTACTTGATGTTTGCCGCGTCACTGATTGCGGGTTTGGGTGCCTCACTGGTCTCTCCCGCACTCAGCGCTGCCTACCTTGATATGGCCGACGAGGATCACCGCGCTCAGACAATGGGTGTACGTAGTTCAATCACCGCGCTTGGCGGAGTCCTCGGGCCCCTGCTCTCAACAATTCTGAGCAAAGTAGTTGGAGCACACGCCATCTTTGCCATTGCATGCGGGCTCACACTGTTTAACTCGCTGCTGGCGCTCCTGACCCTGCGGAATACACGTCCCTCACGCACCTGAAAAAAAGGCTCCCTGCTAGCAGGGAGCTTTTGATTTTAGGCTGAATGAGATTGCTCACGTTTTCGCTCAACCGCAGACGTACCGGCGATCTTCTCTTTCGGGCCTTGCTGCAAACGCTTTCGTTTTAAGCTCTCCAGCCAGAACACCAGCACCGTCATGGTAATACCGACCAGAATCAGGCCGCCGATTTTGAGCGGGCGTGGCAAGCTCAGGGCAAGCACTCCAAACATGATCGTCAGCCCGTAGAAGATGAAACAGATCTGCTTGGGATTGAGTCCGGTTGCCAGCAAGCGATAGTGAAGATGTGACGAGGTGTCATGCTGTGCAGCCGAAACACCCTTGCGCAAGCGCCCCACAATCACAATTGCGACATCCAGAATAGGGATACCAAGTACCATCAACGCCAGCGCGACCTTTGCTCCCCCCATAACCGAAAGCACTGCCAGCATAATGCCCAGAAACTGCGAGCCACTATCACCCATAAAAACCTTTGCCGGGTTCCAGTTGTGCGGCAAGAATCCCAGAACAGCCCCGGTAAAGATGGCAGATAGCGTACAGATCGTGTACTGCTTCAGTTGCCAGCAGATAATACAGATAAAAATGCCGGTGATCGCTACAACTCCTCCGGCCAATCCATCCAGACCATCGATGAAGTTGACGGTATTCATCATACCTGCGATCCAGAACCATGTAACCAGTACCGCCGGGATCGCCAACCACGTAATGTCGGGGGAGTGGATAAAAATAGAGATGATCGAATCACGATACCAGGGAAGATCCTGTCCGGGAGGCGGATTCACTACCCCGAAGGGGTTACTGAAACCAAAGAGAATAACCCCGTAAAAATGCCAGTTCCAGGGTCCCAGGATAATGATAACGGCCAGAGTTTGGAAAATCAGCTTTGTAAGCGGCTTCAAGCCACGCACATCATCATAGGCATGAACGGCGACTATCAATGTCGATGCAGCCAGTAAGAGCCAGAACCGTATTTTTTCTTCGGGCTGGACGCCAGGATAGGTCACGTAAAACAGCAGAGCAGCGATCACAAACGCAAGAAACATCGCCACACCACCCAGGCGAGGCGTCGGCGTTGTGTGTATTCTCGTTCTTTCAACTGTCGAGCGATCAAGCAGCCCAAACTTGCGGCAAAAAAAGATCACTCCGTATGTCAGAAGGTAGGATAAGACGCAGGCGGCGGCTGCTCCTCCCAGTACCAGAAACAAATTTGCCGGAAAACCTAACTCGGTTTGAGCTTGCACAATACTCAGGGTCATTAGAGACTCCTTTAAAAAACTCCACTCTCCCGACTGCGTGGCACATCATCTCCCCGGGCTCCTGAAGGCCCACAAAGACATGCAGCACGGGAATCACCAGACACTGACCACCCTCAGCTTCACCCTGCCCACGATTATACGGCCTCACATAAGGGAACGCAAATATACCGGCAAAACATGGTACTACCTGGCACATTTAAGGATGAGCGATTACAACGACTCGATCCCACCCGGCATAGTCCTGGCGCGTTGTTACTATCACCTCCGGGCAAAGCGACTGCACTATCTCGGTGACAGCGCTGGCCTGTTGATAGCCGATTTCCAGCACGACTACACCCCGAGGCCTGAGTTTCCCGCTCGTAAAGACTTCATGCAAAAAGCGCCGCTGCAAATCCAGCCCCCGAGGTCCACTGAACAAAGCCAGATGCGGTTCATAGTCATACACGTCGCGATCTAACTGCTCCTCGGTGCCTACATAGGGCAAATTTGCCGTAAGCACATCGACCGGTTGCGGCAGCGGCTCCGTCAGATCTCCCTGTAACCAGTGTACCTGTTGCTCAATATGATGTAGCTGCGCATTCTCTTGCGCCACCTGCAACGCTTCCGCCGATATATCAACAGCATACATGGAGCCAATGGCCGGTTCTTCCAGCAGCAGCGTAATGGGGATAATGCCGCTGCCAGTGCCAATATCAGCCACAATGGGAGCGATGCCCGTCTGTAGCTTCTGCCTGATTTGCTGCAATCCCTCATCAATCAGGATCTCAGTCTCTGGCCGCGGGATCAGTACCCGAGGATCGACCAGAAATGTACGCCCATAGAACTCCCGCCGCCCGATCAGATATGCGACAGGCTCCCCTTTCGCTCGCCGCTCAATCAGCGAAGAGAAGCGCTGCTCCTGTTCTGAGGTCACTTCCCGCTCTGGATATGCATACAGCACGGCACGCTCAACCCCCAGAACGTGACAGAGCAACACCTGCGCATCACGCCTTGCGCCTGTCTGTCCGGCCCGGCTTAGCGCCTGCGTTGCTCGTCGTAAGGTCTCCTGAATTGTTGCCATTTCTCGACTCACGCCATATGATAGTTATAGTGGTTGCCGTCCGGCGAATCCTGTATCGAGGTGGTGCCAGAATGCAATATGTTCTTCGCCCAGATGCCAGCAAAGGTAGACAGCCTGCCCATTGCGTAAGCTCAAAAAATCAACAAGGCCGAGCTCCGGATCTTTTAGCTCGCACCCAAAGGACTGAACTTTCTCGATCAGATCCCGTAAGGTATCAATGCTTTCACCCACCTCATCATGCAGCTCAGCGATTCGCGTGAGCAGTCCATGTCCGTTGCCCATCGCCTTGATTTGCAGTTGAGCAAGCTCTTCCTCAAAGGCTCGCACCTTCTTATACTGATCTCGAAGCTGGCTTAAAACGATTGTCAGTGCCGGGAGCAGGGCTTCAGCCTCTTCCCGTGTAAAGTAGCGGGGCATTTCTCACCTCTTATAGATACTCTATGCGCTGTTGTTCAGCTCACCAGACACTCACCTCTCCGACATTATAACAGTTTTCGACTCACCATAAAAACTAGCGTACACGCCAGATCCTCACGGTTTTATCCCACGAGGCCGAGATCACGCGGGAGCTATCGGGCAACCAGGCTACCGAACGCACAGCGTCACGATGGCCTTCCAGTGTTAACGTATCGCTACCTGGCTGTGCGCTCCATACCTGGATAGTCCTGTCATCACCTGCGGAGGCCAGCAAACGCCCGTCAGGAGACCAGGCAACCGTGTATACAAAATCGCTGTGCCCATAGTAGGTATAGGGATGATCGCCATTGCTGGCATCAAAGATCCACACAGTCTTATTGTCACAGGCAACCGCAAGCCGCTCCCCATCTGGAGACCAGGACAGCGAGCGCCCGAGCGTGTTAAACGGGCGAAACGTAGAGAGTAGCGCGCCAGTTAGCGGGTTCCAGATCTGCACGGTTCCATCCGCGCTCACCGAAGCGATACGCTTCCCATCGGGTGACCAGCGAAGATGAAAGATCAGGCCAGTATGGCGCTTGAAATGGGTTCGTACCTCGCGGGTTTTCGTGTCCCAGATCTGCACCGTGGTATCCGCACCACCCGAAGCAATATACTGACCATCAGGCGACCAGGCAAGCGACCAGACAAAGCCCTGATGCCCATGATAGTGCAGCGGATAATACCCCGTCAGTGCATCCCAAACCTGCACGGTTCCATCATAGCCACAGGAGGCAATTCGCTTCCCATCCGGGCTCCAGGATACAGCATACACACTATCACTGTGCCCATCATAGGCAATGAGCGGAGCCCCATCCCTGGTCTGCCAGACACGCACCAGGGCATCAGCACCACCCGAAGCACAATATTGTCCATCCGGCGAGCAATCGACAGTCCAGAGCCGGTCTGTATGCTGAGCAAAGGTCAACACGGTTGTAGAGCGCACATTCATGGTCGGGCTTGACGGCGGAACCGCGCTTCGATTCCGGGCATACAGAGTAAAGAGTCCTGCACCTCCAAGCACTACCAGACCAAGCGTCCCCACTCCAGCCAGAGCAGCCCGGCGCGTGATCCGTTTGGAAGACTCTCCTTGCACAGTCATCAGCTCGTCGGGCAGAGGAACCGTTTCGTCAGGAGTCGTCTCGGGCAGAACGCGGGGAAAGTGCGAAGCAGCCTCAAGCGATGGAGCGAGCACATGCACATCTCCCAATCCCCTTTTGCCTCTCAGGTAGGGTCTGGCTTTATGTCCCCCGAGCGACAAATACCCCGGGACCGCATCACAGGATGCCTGTTCCAGCGCCTCTGCAAATGCCAGCACAGAGGGGTAACGCTGGTGTGGATCCTTTGCCAGCGCTTTCATAATAACCGCCTCAACCACCTCTGGAATGGCGTGAACCTTCTCTCGTAAGGATGGAGGAGGCGTCAGGGTATGTTTGACCGCTACCTCGGTAAATGTTCCCTCAAATGGACGCGCTCCCCCAAGCCACTCATAGGCAACGACCGCCAGTGCATATTGATCGCTGGCCGGTATCGCCCGTGATTGCATCTGCTCCGGAGCCATATAAGCAATCGTTCCGGCCAGATCCTGAAATCCCTCTGTGCTCATATAGCGCGTCCCCTGTGAGACAAGCGCTATTCCAAAATCACTTAACAGAATCTCATTGTTGCGCCCTATGAGCATATTTTCCGGCTTGACATCACGATGAATAATATTACGCTCATGCGCATGCTGCAAAGCCTCCGCAACCTGCCTTACATAGGATGCAACAGTGTCCGGAGGCAGGACAGAGCCTTTCGGGTGCCGTTTGCGCAAGGTGCCACTCGGCGCGTAATCGATCACCAGAAACGGCGTTGCACCCTCAATGCCAAACTCCAGCACCCGAATAATATGCGGATGCGCCAGACGAGCAACGGTCCGTGCCTCAATACGAAACTTTTCGCGCTCTTCATCAGACAGTTGCGTATGCATCACTTTAATTGCAGCCAATGTATCCAGATAAATATGTTCTCCCAGATACACTTCTGCGAACCCTCCCTGCCCGATTAGACGGAGCAGGCGATAGTTCCCGAGCTGTGATCCGATGCGATCAGCCATGCCTCCCCTCCTTGCATCTTCCCATCTTTGGCATGAAGGGCGGGTAGCCAAACAAAAACAGGGATAGGAATAGTTTCATCAAATAATCCACAACCACACAAGAAAACGAAACACAGAAAATGCTCTTCACCCCGTGAAACGATCCCAGAGCGCTTCAGAAAATACATACGAGCAAGAAAAAAGAGCATCCTTCTAGATGAACGCCAGCATCGGTCTATTTTTCTTCTTCCATCTCAAACAGTCCGCCTAGAGCAACCAGACACGGGCATGCTTGAAGCTGGCGAGTGCCTCCTCATCCTTCCCATAGACAATCAGGCCAATCTGCCCGCTCTGCAACGTCTGATCTGTGACTACCGTTACCGGTTGCTCATTGACCAGCAGCTTGATCTCGTTTCGCAGCATCGCGACCGCAAGGCGATTCTCGCTCCCCATACGAAACGGGCTGGCTTTTCCAATGGCCAATATTTGCGCGGATTGACCCACACCGTTATAGAGCAATAGCGCAAAATTCCCTTCCCGATTGAGCAAAAAAGTATAATACCGTTCTCCGGTCTCGTCACCGCGAAAAGTCAGGCCCGCCGCCTCTCCCTTCACCAGAGAGAATGTGACTTCATAGGTACAATTGCTGAAGTTGGTCGCTGTAGCGGGGCAGGTTGTATAAAAACCTCCAGCAGCAGCGCTCACCAGATATGCCCCCTGCTCAAAGCGGCAATGCTCGTTACTGACCCATCCATTCCCCTGACTCGCATCCTGCAATGGATCATTCAGCTTTAAACTGGTGCTAAAAGGATAGGTTTCTAACGACACGACGGTTGCAGATACGTCCATCTGTTTTCTGCCACCAAGCCCCGGCAACATACCCCCAATGGGATCACTGAACAACAGAAAGCTTCCTCCAATAATCGCACTGAGCAATACCAGAACCAGCACGATCAGCAAAAGGAGAGCCCTCCGCCCCTCTTGCTGCTCTCTCGGTTTCACGATCACACCTGATCTTGCCTGCGTACCCGGTATGCTGACAGGAATATACTGTGATGACGGTATAGCGCTCATGGGAATCGACCGAGGTATGATGCCGGGACGACTGACAAACGACGGAACCTGGCTTTGCGGCATCGCACCGGGTAACTGACGCGGTCCTACACCAGATGGAGGCACAGGCCACGAGGACGGAGGCACCTGACACGGAGCTTCATAGATTGGCTGCATCGATATGCTCCCCCTGCTTCTTTGCGACAGAGGAGAAAAGGCCCGATGCCCTTGCATCCGTGGCCCTCGCGGAAACTGACTATCAGGGACATTGTTCATTGCTGAAAACACCTCCCACTTCTACCTATCCCAAACAACCCTCTTATGAACTGATCGCCCTGTCAAGAGGAGAAAGAAAGCATCCTCGTCGGAGGAGCACCTTCTAGCTCAACTATAGCATAGAATACCGGCAATGTCATTGAAAAAGGACACTTTTCTCAATTGCCGGTATCATCACTGCATGCAGATATAGTGCATTGCTATGTACACATACAAAAAGAAGAGCGGAGTAATCACTGCCACTCCGCTCCATCTTTCTCTTTAGCTGGCTTTTCCATCCCGCAAGCGCTGCACTTTCGGTGCAAACTCACTGAAAAACTGCATTGCTTGAGGATTGCTAAGTGCGTCCGCACTGACACACTTCTCCTGCGGTACTCCCATAAATAGCTTTTTGATCGGAACCTCGACCTTCTTCCCGCTCAAAGTGCGCGGCACCGCATCAACCTGGATGATTTCATCGGGGATATGATGCGGCGAAACATCACGGCGAAGCTGTGTCTTAATGCGCGCCTTCAGTTCCTCTGTCAGCGTTTCGCCTTCACGCAAGACCACAAAGAGCGGCAGATAGTATTTCCCTCCCGGAAGCTCAACCCCGACAATCAGGCTATCCAGCACCTCGGGCTGCCCTTCCACAACGCGGTATATTTCGCTGCTGCCGATGCGGATTCCCTGCCGATTTATCGTAGAATCTGAGCGGCCATAGATAATCGCGCTGCCACGGGGTGTGATTTTGATCCAATCGCCGTGTCGCCAGACGCCGGGGTACATCGCAAAATAGCTCTCATGATAGCGCTTCCTTGCGGGATCATTCCAGAAATAGAGCGGCATGGACGGCATAGGAACTGTAAGAACGAGCTCCCCCACCTCGTCAATCAGCGGCTTGCCTTCCTCATCATAGGCCTCGACTTTCGCGCCAAGCATCCGACACTGCAACTCTCCGGCATACACGGGCAGGAGAATAGAACCACCAACAAACGCCGAACACACATCGGTACCACCGCTGACCGAGGCAAGCCAAATATCCGGCTTGACCTGCTCATAGATCCAGCGGAAGCCCTCGGGCGGCAGGGGCGAACCGGTTGAGCCAAACCCCTTCAGATGGTGCAAATCATATTGTTTCCCGGGCTCGATACCGCTCTTCATACAGGCCGCGACATAGGCAGCGCTGGCTCCGAAGAGCGTCATGCTGGTGTCCTGAGCAAACTTCCAGAGCGCTCCCATGTCTGGATAGCCGGGACTGCCATCATACAGCAGCGTCACACACCCAACCAGCAGGCCACTGACCAGAAAGTTCCACATCATCCAGCCTGTGGTAGTAAACCAGAAAAAGCGATCTCCAGCTTTCAGATCCATATCCAGCGCCAGACTTTTGAGATGCTCAAGCAAAATACCGCCATGTCCCTGCACAATCGCTTTCGGTAGACCTGTTGTCCCGGAAGAGTAGAGTATCCAGAGCGGATGATCAAACGGGACCGGGGTAAAATGCAGCTCTCCTGGCTCCCGGACCATCTCATTCCAGGGAACCACATGCTCAAGCGCTGCCGGAAGAGGCTCATCTTCACCGAAAAGATAGGGCACCAGTACGGTGTGCTGAAGCGTCGGGAGCGCCTGCTGCAATTCGGCCAGAATGGCACGTCGATCGAAAGACTTGCCATTGTACTGATAGCCGTCGACCGCGATCAGCACTTTCGGCTCTATCTGTTTGAATCTGTCTATCACACTACTGGTGCCAAAATCAGGCGAGCAGCTTGACCAGATTGCGCCAATCGAGGCACAGGCCAGAAAGGCCATCACCGTTTGGGGGATGTTCGGCATATAGGCAACAACCCGGTCCCCCCGTTGAACTCCCATTGCCTGAAGCGCTCGGGCCAGCGCCCCAACAGTGCGAGTCAGTTCGTCCCAGGAGATTTCCTGCAATGCATGGCGTTCAGAGCGGAAAAGCAGGGCGGGACGGTCAGTAGTCGCATTGCGGAAGACATGTTCGGCATAGTTGAGCTCAGCGCCAGGAAACCAGACAGCGCCGGGCATCGTCCGTTCCTGCAAAACGGTTGTATAAGGATGAGCGGCCTGTATCTGAAAGAAATCCCAGACAGAGGCCCAGAAATCCTCAAGGTGATCGACGGACCAGCGCCAGAGCGCCTCTCGATCCTCAAACTGAAGTCCTCGAGTTTCGTTGAGCCAACGCATATAGCGTGTAACAGTGGCCTGTTGTTTGAGAGTCTCCGATGGCTCCCAGAGGGGCAGGTCAGTAAAAGAAGTTCCCATACGTTCTCACTGCCTTTCATCAAACAGTTGAAATACAGCTTGCGTCATTGCTTTGCGCTCAACAGTTGAGCAGAAGGGTGCAGGAGATGATAATACACACTGTTCGCTTCTGATTTTTCATTATACCATGTTCCATCTTCTGTGACAGCGCACTCTCTATCGCTTACCCCATTCCCCTTTTCAAGAGTCATAGAGGAGATACAACCATTCCATGTCTTCTCGCCTGCTTCAAAAATGTACATAAAATATTGTTGTGAAAGATCTTTTCACAATTGAGGCCAATATAATGACAAACACGCTATTTTAGTATATAATAATATTATCATCTTTCTCTATTATTCTTCTTATTCCGGAGTTCCTGACACCGTTGCCAGGACGAGTAATCAGAAGGAGGTCATACGTCATGACCAACAATCTGTTGTCTCGTATTACTGGAATCATTCTTGCTCTTGGAGCACTTTTAGCGCTTATCGCGTATGTTCTCCATCTCTTCTCGGTATCCGCCGGAACAACCACCGCGTACCTGCTCTTCATCGGGCTGGCTCTGATTCTGCTTGGTTTGCCCGGATTGTATGGCTATCACAATGAGCATGGCGGCTGGCTCGGCTACATTGGATACCTCGTTACCTTTGTCGGGCTGCTCTTCTCGACGAGCACAGCCAGCGTCGCGGTCTTTAACAATCAGGGAAGTGCATCGGAGCTTTTCCTGACAATTACCGGGATTCTGTGGTTTGTGGGGCTCGTTCTCTTCGGATGGGGCATCTGGCAGGCGGGAGCGCTCCGCTATGCTCGGTGGATCGGGCTGGCCTTCATTCTCGCCGCCATTCTTGTCGTCCTCAGCCTGTTCCCTCTGGGGACAGCCGCGCCTGTTCTGGGTGACATCGGGCGTGTTGTCTTCGCACTGGCAGTTGGGGCAAGTAGCTACACCCTGCTTCAGCGCGGTCCGGCAGCAGTGACAGCAGTAACCGCATAACGCACTCAGTCCCATCGATAGCGACACGCTCTCTCGTCGCATGTCGGGAAGCCGGTTACATCTTCCCCCGTAATCGGCTTCCCTTTCAAATTAGTGTTTCTCCGAAACTGCTTTCAACTGAATGTAAAATCCCGGCTGCCGGCGCAGCTCCTCCTGAAGCGAATGTGTCTGCACAGCGAACGGGAACTTAGCGTGCGGCAGCGCAGTGGAGGCGCGTTCCACAGGATGAGAGAGCGTCACGGAAACAGGCACCGCCTCATTCTTCGCCTCATCCATCAAGCTCTGAAGGGCTTCGGTCACCTCTTGTCCAAAGGCCAACGCTTCTCCACAGAGTGGACAATGGAGTCCCTGAAGTTGTGGTGCAAGCTGATTGGCAGCTATGTCTCCCTCACCAGACCGAAGAAACAGGAGATGGTCATGAGAAGGAAGCACCAGCGGACGATCTAGCTCATCGTGCGCAATGACTGGTGGCGTCTCCTCGGCCTCAATAGTCCATTCTTTCTCAGCCAGAAACGGGCACTCAGGTGGCGGAGTATGGGTTTCAGGATGCGAGGCCGGATGCACAACACGCACCAGCAATTTCACATCCTCGTCCTCCCATTCTTCACAGAGCTGCAGGACTAGCTTCGTAAAGGGGACAATATTGCTGAGCGAGATATCACAGTAGGGGCAGGCGATCTCATTCGCGATAATTTCCGGCTGTGTCAGCCACTCGCTGGCAGGCTTCCCGGCTGAATGAACTTCAAACCAGACATGATGCCCATGCCCATTGGTCCCGGTACCTCTGGTACGGCCCACCGTTTCATACTCGTTCATAACTTCCTCTTCAGATGGAGCCGGTTCCCGTACCGTTCTTCGCTCCGCCCGCTCTATTCGCTCTCGCAGCGCTTCGGAGATGTGTCCCCGGACCGCAGGATCAACTTTTTGGAGAGGATATAGAAGCGAAACACTCGGCACAATGGAAAGATAAGTCTTCTCAGGGTCAGCATGCAGCCAGGGTTGCAGGGAAAACCGAAACACTGCGCCATGCCACTCCCGACGAATGACCTCGTTTTCAGAGTGCTGTATCAGATCGGCCAGCTTCTCCCCTTGATAGATGATCCGCTCCTCTCCGGTCTGTTTATTTCTGATACGCCGCTGATAATACGGGTTCCCTTCAGAAAAAGGCGTGATCTTGAGCGTATATCGAGAAGGGAGAAGGCGGAAGAGCAAGGAATCTTCCTGCATGCGCTTACGGGAGTCATTTTCAAGTGGCATCAATACACTCCGTTTCGTGTTCGAAAAGTGCTTTCTTCTCTATTTACAAAACACAAAGTAGCTGTAAAACATGCGCACATTGTACCCGAAACGAAGCCTGTCCGCAAGTCTTACGCTGGTGAGCGGCTTATTCCTTTTCTTCCAGCAAGCGTTTTAAAACGTCCAGTTGCGTATCAATCTGCTTGCGAAGCACCAAGGTCAACAATGGTCCTGCAAGCTTGAAGAGCGGACCGGGCTCTCCCTCACCAATCATTGTCACCTGCGTTCCTTGTGGGATCGAGGTAAAAAGCATCTTCGTGGAAAGCGGGACCGGTCCGGCAATGGCTTTAAAGGCGAAGACCGAAGGCGGCTGATACTCAGTGACTTCGGTGGTCAGCTCCATCCGCCGATTAAAGAACTCACCCGCCTGCACATAGCGTTTGCCCACACACAACGGCCCTTTGTCCACCTGTCTGATCTCGGTTGCCGGAGTCCAGCGCGTAACGTTGCGCATATCGGTTACAAACGCATAAACCTCTTCCACTGGCCTTTGAATCACAATACACTTCTCTACGCGCATATCATGCCTCTCCTTCTGCGTTCCGCTTCAGACCTTATAACAGCCGTAATTCCTGCGCCCGTGCTATCGCCTGCGTACGACTATGGACGCCCAGTTTTGTGTAAATATTGTTAAGATGTGACTTCACCGTGCTCACCGTCAGAACAAAAGCCTGTGCGATCTCCTGGTTTGATTTTCCCGCAGCAATCAGCCGCAACACGTCTAGCTCGCGCTCACTCAACAGGCTTCCTTCATTCCGCTGCACCTCGCTAAACAGGGACAAGAGCTGCTGTACATAAGTGGGAGTCACACCTTGCAGAGCCACGCGCTGCAAGAGGGGAATGAGCTTTGCTCCTCTTTCTACAAATACGCGTTTATAGCCCTCGGGTTCCGCCGCCTGCAAGGCACGAGCAAGGGTTACTATTGCCTCTTCCCTCTGGCCTCGCGTCTGATACAACAAAGCGAGCAGCGTTCGCGCTTGAATAGCACTCCGCATATGCCCGGCAGGCTCTACTATCGCTAATAACCGCCGAAGCAGTTCCTCTGCCTGCTGATACGCGCTAATTGCCAGCAAGGCTTCAGCCTGAATTAGATAAGTGAGTTCATGTGTATAAACCAGCGCGTCATCAGGAGAGAAAGGCAGCGTACGAGCCCATTCGGCCACAGCGTCCAGCTTCTCCATGCGCAGATAGACTCGTACCTGATAGGCTTCCGTTAAGGTGACGAACGAGTGCAGATTACCAGCCCGAACCTCACTCAACACGCGTTGCAGCAGGGCAAGCGCTTCCTCAAAACGGCCCTCCGTCACTCGCAAAAAGGCCAGCGTCGAATATCCATAGCCTAACGCCCCCACATAGCCCCACTCGCTCCCCAGTTGGAGCCCTGCGCGCAGTACCTGCTCGGCTTCTTCGAGTCGATTCCACTCATAGAGGACATCGGCCAGCGTGAAATACTGCATGCTGAGTGAAGGGATACGATACTCAGAGATCAGCTTGCTTTCTTCAATCGCCGCACGACTCATCTCAGCCACTCTGCGCAATTGTCCCTGTGTCAGCAACAGAAAGCTCTGCGCTCCCCTGCTGGCAATCGAAGCATGCAGATTCTGCCCGGCAACGCCCCATCGAATCGCCTCCTCAAGAGCACTATAGGCACTTTCGGCATCTCCACTAAAGAGATACACGACTCCCAGACAGGCAGCTATCACGCTCCGAAGGTAGTCATTCAGCAAGGGATTCGCACGCGCTTGACTGACAAAATGATAAGCGCGTTCCACATCCCCCCGATAGGCGGCGAGAGCAGCCGCGCTGGTTGCATAGAGACCATCAAGCCAGAGTGCATCAGCCTCGGAGAGCGTCGCATCCTGTTTTCGGCGCTCAACCGCTTTTTCGGCAAGCTGAAAATAGCGCTCAGCCTGATCCATTTGCCCTACCGAAGAGAGCAGCCCGGAGTAAAAAAGCAGCAGGACAGGGAATTGCACAAAGACAGGAACCGAGAGCCTGCTGCACCAGTGTAAGAGCGTAACGACCTCCCCGCGCGCGATCACCTTGAGTACCTCGCGCTCAATCAGGGTGGCAGCGAGCTCCATATCCTGTGCAGCGAATGCGTGCTCGACAGCCTCGGATAGATAGCCATGCAGCTCGTACCAGTGGGCCGCCCGCCTGTGCAGATCAGGAACCTGCTCCGGGAAAGAATGGCATAATCTCTCATAGAGAAACTCAGCAAAGAGATGATGGTAGCGATACCACTCGCCGCGCTCATCAAGCGGCACCAGAAATAGGTTTTCCTGCTTCAGGTAGGCCAGCAACTCTGTCCCGCCCTGTTGCCCGGTAACTGCGTCACACAGCGCAGCAGTGAAGCGCTTCAGGATAGAGGTATACAGCAGAGCGGTACGAATCGGCTCAGGCTGCTGCTCCAATACCTCACCGGTGAAATACGCAAAAAGCGAACTTTTACTCCCGGCATCAGGGATCTGGCCTGTCTTCCCCTGCTGTCGCGCCGCCAGTTGGAGCGCGACGGCCCACCCTTCTGTCTGCTGATCCAGTGCCGCAACCTCTTCCGTTGAGAGCTCTATATGCAACAGACGCGTCCAAAATGCGGCAATCTCATCCCGGCTAAAACGCAGATCTGAAGCCGTGATTTCATTGAGCTGACCGCGGGCGCGGAACCGGAAGAGCGGCAAGGGGACCTCGCTTCGGCTGGCAATTATCAGATGCACCTGTGGCGGGAGATGCTCCAGCAGAAACCCGAAAGTCTCATGAATACCCTGTGACTTCACCAGATGATAATCATCAAGGATGAGAAAGACATCCTGCGACACTGTTGCCAGGCTATTCACAATGGTGGTTAACACTGACCGTGAGGGCCAGGGCGTCTGTTCCTGTAAAGCAGGACAGAGCCGTCGTAACGCGGCCTGCACATAAGTCCAGAAGAGAACCGGATCATTGTCCTCTGCATCCAGCGAGACCCAGGCAGAAAGGCCATCCCGATGCTCGCACCAGGAACTGAGCAATGTTGTTTTGCCGGATCCCGCAGGAGCCGTGATTAGCGTCAACGGATAGTGTTTCCCTCTATCCAGTTGCTCTAACAGTCGGGGACGCAGCACCAGTTCAGGACGCATCGGGGGGCGATAAAGCTTGGTTGCAAGCAATGGAGGCAGTTCTTCTCGCTCACGGACAGACGACCGATTCTGCGGAGATTGCAGTATTTGTGCAGCAAGCGACTGCGCAATCACTTCCAGATGCACTGCTCGCAACTCCTCTGTTTTGCCCAGATATGCCTTATACAACCGACCATGCGCCCGCCGATAGGCATACCAGTACCAGAGGCCATGTTTGCGTTCGCGTCGGGCTGTAAATGAACCCCTGGCACTACGAAAGCGGAAGGTCGAATGTGTCTCGTCTTCCAGCCAGCGCCACCACTCTACGCTCTCAAGCAGAATGGGAGTATCCGAATGGGTGATTAAGACGTGATTCAGCACCAGTGGAGTTGCATGCGCCATATGTTCCCCTCACAGTTCTGTCACAACTTCTGTGCAACACAGTAGCACGCAAAAGGGACTGAAAGCAAGCGCTCTTCGCTTCAACATTCAGAGTATCGGAAGCTTGCATTTATAATGGTACACAATTACATAATTTGAAACAACTCTTGTTGCTGCTCTGCAAGTAGCATACTCGCTATCGATTGAAAATCTAGCTTCTAATCTTTCTATTTTAAAGTATAAACTAAAATGCTCCATACTTATTTTCACTTTTTACCAAAGAAATTCCATAAAAACACTTGCAAAACAGGAAAAGAGCAGGTATAATAACTCCTGGCTCAGCTAATGAGCCAGCAACACTAAAGATCAGAATACACACTGGTTAGGGGGTTTTTCTATGAAACGTACTTTCGTTGCTCTATTTTCACTTCTCATCCTTGTGGGTGCTTTACTTGCCTGTGGCGCTTCTAACGAAAACACCGGTACCGCTGCTCCTCCCTCAAATGATAATAAAGAGACAGCAACCAAAGAGACAACCAAAAAAGACACTGAAACCACCGATACACATTTCAAAAAAGGTGAGCTCGTCAAGGTTGGCAACACCTGGGAAATCACGGTGAACAGCGTCGCGACCAACGAGGGCAGCGAGTACCTCAAGCCGAAAGACGGCAAAATATTTCTTGTTGTCAATGTTTCTATGCACAACATCTCTGATAAAGAACAGAACGTCTCCAGCATACTGAACTTCAACTTGAAAGACAGCAACGGCCAGAAGGCCAATCCTGGTCTGCTTGACTCAGCGAATCCTGCTCCTGATGGCAAAGTAGAGGCCAGCGGGAAACTCGCGGGCGATCTGGTCTACGAAGTCCCGGCGAGCGAGAAGAACTTCACGCTCTCCTTCCAAAGCGACCTTCTGAGCACAGGTCAGACTCTCTGGGATCTCAGCCTCTAAGACAGATGAGCGAGAGCAAAGGGACTGCAAAGTGCAGTGGCGGAATCTCCTGTCACTGCACTTTTTTTATAGTAGAATGATCCGGATAAAGAACCAAATAATAGAATTACTGGCGCAAGCCTGACCAGAGCAAACAGACAAACAGCAAAAAGAAAAACGTCGACACATGCCATTTTTTGCATAAAGAAACGTCAAGCGTCACAGATATGGAAGAAACAGCGAAACAGGGCTTAGAGGAAAAAATATTATGCCGCTAACGGAAGCATGAAGCGTGAGGAGAGTTCTTTTGCAGCCTCACGCCTTAAGATTTTGATCTCATGTTTATTGGAACGCATCAACATCAGCACAGAGAGAAAAGCAAAAGGGCTCAGTTTATAATCAACGACCGGGCGCAGACTTCCCATGCCGATCTTGCGCATCGCACGGGTTTCGATGACGCCCGATTCATCCTGGAATTGCTCACAGTTCTTGATATGTTCCTGGACCAATTCGTTAAATTGCTGCCACGTATACCCGATGCATTCCTGCACTTCCCGCCCCACAAAGTAAACGCCAGTTGCATCAACATGCTTCAAACTATCTAGCATAAACAAAACCTCCCCGATTCAGCAATGAACTATTTCACAGCAATACAATGGGAATAGACGTAGACAACTCTGCATTATCAAACGCAGGATCAGCACAATCCTCTTGACAGGCACTCACATTCTGCGTTATACTGAAGTTAGTTCCACTATTTGAAATACACTCCATTATTTGGAATTCCGAGTAACAGACATGGATGGGCAGCACGTCAAAGAAACAAAGGTCGGCGTCCTTGACAAAGCAATGGCTATTTTATTGAGCTTCACCAGTGGCAATGAAGCACTCTTACCGCAGGAACTTGCAGCCCGAACCGGGATGCCCTTGCCAACAATCTACCGGCTGGCACAGGCCCTTAGCGAGCATGGCATGCTGATGAAAGATGGTATCCGGTTTCGTCTGGGCATTACGCTGGCTCGTCTGGGCATGATGGCTATAGAGGGCGTCGACGTGCGGCAAAAGGCCCGGCCACATCTCGAATGGCTGACCGCACAGACAGAAGAGAACGCCGAGCTTCATATTCGCCATGAGTCGAGTCGTCTGGTCCTCGAAGTCGTCAGCAGTCCACATAACCTACGTCCCTTTACCGATGTTGGGACGCCGCTGCCGCTCCATCAAGGCGCGGCAGGTAAGGTGCTTCTGGCCTGGCTTCCCGAGAACGAGCGCACATCGTTAATTGCAGGAAGTAGGGCGCGTTTTCCAGAAGGAGCACCTTTCGACGAACAGCGTTATGAGGAAGAGCTGAGCCGGGTTCGGGATTACGGCTGGTCCTTCAGCGATGGCGAACGCTTTAGCGGAGTTTCCGCGCTTGCTGCCCCCATCTGGAACGCCGGGGGACACATAGCCGGAGCAATGACACTGGTTGCGCCGTCAGCACGCCTGACAGCAGAGAAGCGCAAGCGCTTTGTTCCGCTGGTTCAGGAAGCGGCACGCCGTACTTCTCATGATCTCGGCTCTGCACAGTAACCGCTTCTTTCCACTCTAACGTGACTTGTGAAGGAGGAACTTTTATGACACAGGTTGAGCAGCTCGCTCACTTTGTCGCCCGCGCCTCGTACGATGATCTATCGCTACAGGCGCGGCAAGAACTGAAAATTCGTGTGCTTGATAGCTTTGGTTGCGCACTAGGGGCCCTCGATGGGGAGCCTATCCAGAAGATACGCGAGCACCTTGCCGATTTTGGCGGACGACCGTTCGTCACGTTGATAGGAGGAGAGAAATCATCTCCAGATCGAGCAGCCTTCTATAACGCAGCCCTGGTACGCTATCTGGACTACAACGACAGCTTTCTTGCCCCGGGCGAAACCTGCCACCCAAGCGATAACCTGGGAGCCGTGCTGGCTGCCAGCGAGTACGCCAACGCCTCCGGGAAAGACCTGCTTACCGCGCTCGCTGTAGCCTATCAAGTACAGGGCCGCCTCTCTGAAGAAGCGCCTGTTCGCGCAAAAGGGTTCGATCATACCACACAGGGGGCCTACGCCGCTACAGCAGGCGCGGCGCGAGCACTTGGCCTCTCCCCTGAGCAAACGGCCCACGCCCTCGCAATCAGCGGGACCGCGAATAACGCACTTCGTGTTACCAGAACAGGCAAGCTCTCGAACTGGAAAGGCCTCGCCTCTCCCCATACCAGCTTTACCGCCACCCATGCGGCATTTCTGGCAATGCGAGGGATCACTGGTCCACTTGAGGTGTTTGAGGGGAACAAAGGCTTTATTGATACGATCAGCGGCCCCTTTACCATCAACTGGCACCAGGAAGACCTTGAGCTTGTCCGTCGCACCATTCTCAAGCGCTTCAACGCCGAAATCCATTCTCAATCAGCCCTTGAAGGACTCCTGGAACTCAAAGCTTCTGCAAACCTTCAGGCAGACCAGATAGAGCGCATCGAAGTCGCTATTTTCGATGTCTCGTACAACATCATCGGCGGTGGAGAGGAGGGAGACAAGCGCCTCGTTCAGACCAAAGAGGAGGCAGATCATAGCCTGCCTTATATGCTCGCGGTAGCGTTGCTGGACGGTAAAGTCACCCCGGAACAGTACACGCCAGAGCGCATTAACCGCCCTGATGTCCAGGCCCTGTTACGCCGCGTCTTCATCCGCCCGGATGCGACGCTGAGCGCTCGTTTCCCGCATGAAATGCCCTGTCGCATTCATGTCTATCGCAACGACGGCGAGATCTTCAGCATCGAGAAAACAGATTATCAGGGCTTCTATACCCGCCCGATGACCTGGCAACAGGCAAAAGAGAAATTTTTCTGGCTGGCCGCGGATCACGCTTCAGAACAGCTTCGAGAGGAGATCGCTGATGCTGTTCAAAACCTTGATATAATCAGCGTTCGCCAGCTTACTGATATCCTCGCACAGGTTAGAAAGGAAGGATCTCTTTATGAGTAACCGTGGTTTTGAATTTTTGCGTATCAATGAACGAGAAAGCAAGCCGCGCACCCGGGGCATCACCGAAATTCGTGGCCCGTATTATACACCAATGGGCCCACGCTACCTGGAAGACGTTCTTGAAACAATGGGCGATTACGTTGACTCACTGAAGTTCGCCGGTGGCTCCTTTACGCTGATGCCTCCCGAGGCGCTTCGTAGCATTATTGACGTTGCCCATAAGCACAACGTCATGGTATCAACAGGCGGCTTTATCGAGCATGTGCTGACCCAGGGACCAGAAGCCGTCAAGCGCTACATCGAGGAATGCCGTAATAGCGGCTTTGATATCCTTGAAATTTCCGGAGGTTTCATAAGTTTCCCTGGTGAGGATTGGTTGCGTTTAGTCGAGACTGTGCAGAAAGCGGGACTGAAAGCCAAACCAGAGGTCGGGATTCAGTTTGGCGCGGGCGGCGCGACCTCCGCGGAAGAACTGGCTTCTGAGGGTACACGGGATGTCGAATGGGCCATTGGACTGGCGAAACGCTTTCTTGATGCCGGGGCCTATATGATTATGATTGAGTCAGAAGGCATTACCGAAAACGTCAAAACGTGGCGCACAGATGCCGTCGCTAAAATCATCGATGCACTCGGCCTGGAGAAGGTCATGTTTGAGGCTGCGGACCCCGAGGTTTTCGCCTGGTATATCAAGAACTACGGGCCTGAAGTGAATCTATTCGTAGATCATTCACAAATTGTTCAGCTTGAATGCCTGCGTTCCGGTATCTGGGGCACAAAGAGCCTCTGGGGCCGCGTCCTTACCTACAAGGGGTAAAAAAGATGCTGTCGTCCGGGCTGACGACATTTCCGCGGACGGGAATGGCCGTTCTCGTCCGCGTTCTTTATTGTATCCCGTTGGAGCGCATGAAACAAGCAGACAGGTACTTTCTCGTCCCGCTCTATCCTCCCGAAGAAAAAAGCTTTCCCTTAGATCGTCATACAGGTTAGTACGGCCGTACCTCTTAGCTTGCTAAGGAATGGTGTGGTATGGTTAAATGCTCTGAGTATGACAAAAGGATTTGCAGAAGAGAGCCCAAAAGAACGCATCTATCGAGAATTCGAGGCAATGGTACGCAAAGCAGATGCCAGCATTGATCTGGCACTCGCCGCCCTTGTCGTCGCAACACTTGAGTTTCCAGAGCTCGATAGAACACAGTATCTCCAACAGCTCGATAGGCTGGCCCATCGAGTCAGGGAGCTTGTTGCGCTTCCCCCCATAGAAGAGCAGCCGACGCTCCCGCTGGATATGGACCCCGGCGAACTGATCATAGCGTTGAACAAAGTCTTCTTTGAAGAGGAGGGCTTTCACGGCAATACAGAGGATTACTTTAACCCGGAGAACAGCTATCTCAATAAAGTGCTGGAAGAACGAACCGGCATTCCCATCACGCTTTCACTACTCTATATCGAGATAGCCAGACGCGCGGGCTTATCCCTTGATGGTATTGGCCTGCCCTATCACTTTGTCGTACGCTGTCGTCTTCCTGAGGGGTTCATCTACATTGATCCCTTCCATAGTGGAAACCTGCTGACCGAGCAAGATTGTATTGCCCTGATACAGCGTTTTGCACGCACACGTGTGCGTCCCCAATCAAGCTGGTTCAAACCAGTCTCCCGCAAAATGCTACTCTTCCGCATGCTCAATAATCTCAAGCGCATTTATCTGGATAGCGACGACTTTGAGCGCACTTTGATGATGAGCAACCTGCTGATTATTCTACGCCCCGATGATGCCTCGGAGCGGCGCGACCGGGGAATGCTTCATCTCCAACTGAAACGCTATGGTCGCGCCTTACATGACCTTCAGGACTATCTGAAACTGGACCCGGAGGCAACAGATCGCGAAGAGATACAGAAGTACCTCCAGCTCATTCGCCAGACCATCGCCATGCTGAACTAGTCGGCTCCTTCGGCGGCCTGAAGTTCATCATCAACCGGGAGGCCTTCCATCTGCATAATCTTTAGCGCATTCGTGGTCGGACAGGGGCCCTGCCGCAGTTTATAATCAAAGACCATTTGCCCATTCACCACCTCTTCGCGGAAATGGTAATTCCTGACATCTGGAAGCTGTTCCGCCAGTTTGACCAGTTCCAGATCATGCGTTGAGATCATTCCGGCACACAAGCGCCCAGCAACGGCCCGTACAAAGGCCCGGCTCCCTCTCAGGCGTTCACGGTTATTGGTTCCTTTAAAGATCTCATCTATGAAGAAAATCAGCGGATACCCCTTCTGATCCAGCGCATCAAGCAACTGGCGCAGGCGACGCACCTCTGCATAAAAGTACGAGTAGCCGTCCGTCACCGAATCACTGACACGAATACAGGTAAAGAGTCGATACAGGCCGGTTCGCATGCGTGTCGCATTGACTGGAGCTCCCGCATAGGCCAGACAGAGATTGACACCAAGCGTGCGCAAAAACGTGCTCTTTCCCGCCATATTAGAGCCGGTCAGGATATCCACCTCCCCCATATGCGAGAACGTGAAGCTGTTCGTCACCTTCTTCCCATCCAGTAAGAGCGGGTGTCCGATGTGCTCTGCCTCAAGCAGTGGGCTCGTGGTCTCCACGACTTCGGGCAGTGTATATTCTGGATTGAGGTATGCAAAGGTTGCCAGCGAGTTAACCGCTTCCAACTCAAACCAGCTATCCAGCCATTGAGGCAAGTGCTGTGCAAGCTGCTCTTTATAACCACCAAGGCGATACGCGATGAACATATCCCAGGGCACAAAAGCATTAACGAGGAGCCAGAGCAACCCATTACTCTTCAAGGTCGCCATGTCAGCCAGCAGCCCGATCCCTTTCAGCAAAACAGATGGGCGTGCATTTTGCTGCTTGAAAAAGGGCTCACAGAGTTGCTTTAATTGGGGAGTGTTATCATAGCGATACTTCTCCAGGTATTCAAAGACAGCACGCAGAACCCCGAACGAGGTACTCATGTAACTGGCATCGTCAAAAATGTCACCGCGGAGATTGGCTGTCAGGAAAAACAGGATCAACGCAGCCAGCAGAGAAAGAGGCCACAGTTGCATCATCTCAGTAAACAGACCGACCACAAACAGCACAGGCGTCAGAATCTGGATTGCGAGCAAGATCCAGAAGACCGGGCGCAAGGCCGCGGGAGCGCGATTCTTCTTCAGCCATGCAAGTAGACGTTTCCCTTCAACCTGCTCTTTTGCTTTCCGGGTCGAGATCAGCGAGTTCAACAGTAACCGATCACGGAAACGGGATAAAGGACGCAATTCTCGCACCAGTGCCTGCCGCCTTTGTACCTCATCCAACCGAGGCGAAGTCGTTAGCAGCCAGCTTAACAGCCGCTCGCTTCCATCACGAGAGAAGGCCTGATTGAGCAGCCGATAGAGCGAATGCTTCCCGACAATATCCAGATCCAGAGCAAATGGGTGTTCAGCCTGTGACGGCGGACTATAGGTAGGCTCAGGAATCTGTTCCCAATCCAGACGCATTCTCGCAACATGGACCGTTTTAATACGCAACAGCCCTTCATGACGCGAGAGGCTGCTATCTACCTTCGCATGCAGATGCGCAGCCGCAAAAAACGCCACCAGGGTGACGACGCCAAGTGCAATGCCCCAGTACCAGGTAAGCAGCCCTATCGCGACACTAAGCAGACCTCCACCAAAAAAAATGAGCACACGCATCCAGGACAAGCGGTTACTCTTTTGCTCTAATCGCTCTATTCTTCTTTTCAGTCTATCTATCTGACGTTCAAGTAAACGGATTCGTTCTTGCTTTATGTTCACACCTGAAATTTCCTCTAATACTGGTATTCTTTATCCACTAAAAAAATCCATACTATCATCAGCAGTATACACAAGTTTCTATCCCCGTGCCACCTCTTGTGAAGAGCACAAAAGAAAAGATATGATAAAAGAAAAGCGGCTCAGATACCGGGCTCAAATATTATAATAGGACATTCAACGAAGAAAGGTAGCAGGACCATGCAACTCAAAGAGAAGAGTATCCTGGTTACTGGTGGCGCTTCTGGACTGGGTGCCGCCTGCGTGCGTTTGCTCACAGAGGCTGGAGCAAAAGCCGCGATTCTTGACCTCAACGAAGAGGCCGGAACAGCCCTTGCCCGAGAGCTAGGAGCATCTGCCCTCTTTATCAAAACAGATGTCACCTCAGAAAACGATATTCAGTCCGCAATCACCACCTCAATACATACATTCGGCGCGATTCACGTTTTGATTAACTGTGCCGGTATTGGAACCGCCGAGAAAGTGCTTGGCAAGCGCGGCATCCATAGTCTGGACAGTTTCATCAAAACCATCAACATCAATCTGATAGGCACTTTCAATGCCATTCGTCTGGCCGCCGCCGCAATGGCCGAAAACCAGCCCAACGAAGAGGGAGAGCGCGGAGTCATCATCAATACCGCTTCCGTCGCGGCCTTTGATGGACAGATCGGGCAGGCAGCGTACTCGGCCTCGAAAGGCGGCATTGTTGGCATGACGCTGCCTATCGCTCGCGAGCTGGCAAGCCTGGGAATTCGGGTAATGACAATCGCACCTGGCATCTTTGATACCCCATTGATGGCCGGTCTTCCCGAAGCTGCACGTATTTCGCTCGGGCAACAGGTCCCCTTCCCATCTCGACTCGGCCGCCCTTCAGAGTATGCTGCCCTCGCTCGCCACATCATCGAAAATGTTATGTTGAATGGCGAGGTTATCCGCCTTGATGGTGCGATTCGGATGGCCCCGAAATAAGCTTCAACATATCTGTGGAAGGCTACCGCAAGAAGTAGCCTTCCAATCCTCATACCCCCATCTCCTCACATTCACTGCATGACCTCTTTTTTCTCAAAGCAAAAGGGAATAGGGCTTAGATGCTTATGCTCTCCAGGGAAGAGTATCGCTTTTACACATATGCAGATATAAAAGAGGCGTAGCATGGGTTATCTCCACTATTATTTCTGACAAGCCCCTTTGTATGATGCAGAAAGCCAATTTCCTCTGTGGAGCAGAGACATAGCCCTTATCGTAGAGGAAACCCAACACCAGGGGACTGACATCCCTGAACAAAGACACACACATCGTTGAGCCCGACTATGTTCAATTGAATGGTGCAGGCAACGAGGAATACAAAACCTTCTATCTTGATCTCCGAGACTGTCTCGCTCCTCTGGCCCTCAATCCGAAGCTTGGCCCTTTTGTACAACAGGCCAGCAGTCATACATTGTGGTCGTTACAGCCCTGATCCAGTTCGGCAAATGTTTTCCCGAAGCCGAGATATTCAGTGATGGCAACGTTGCTTTCCCGGGAGGCGGGACCTCCACCCCTGTCAGCAGCCTTTCGGCGAAAATGCCGGGCGCATTTTGAGGCGGGAAGGGAAGCAGGGACGGTTACACAGCCTCTCTTCTGGCATACTATCTGCTTCCCTTCTCCTGAAGCAACGCTTTCCCTTTCGCTATAATGCCCTCAACAGGCTGAAGCTTTGCTGCATCAATAAATGCCGAAGGCGCATAGGCCATAATCTGAGCAGTCAGGGTGGAGCGCACCAGCGCCTCATTCTGTAAAATTCCACCTTGAAGCACAACAGGAAATCTTTCTCGGCGCATCTGAAGCGTATCGACCACCGCACGAACCGCCATAAAGAGCTCGTCGGCGGCCCGCCTGAGAATAGTCTTCGCGACCTCGTCGCCGGTTCGGGCCGCCTCTCCTACCACCCGGGACAAACCGGCTATTTTCGCAATCGTATAGGAATCGCTATAGACCCAATCGATCAGATCCGTCGGGTGGCGGAAATGCAGAGTCTCCAGCACAAGGGCGCTCAAGTGGGTCGTGGGCCCGCGACCATCAAACGCACGCAGCACCGACCGGATCGCTTCTTTTCCGATCCAGTACCCGCCTCCCTCGTCTCCAACGCGATGCCCCCAACCACCAGCCCGGGCGCTTTTTCCCTCGGTGTTCAAGCCAAAGACAATCGAGCCCGTTCCAGCAATTGCCAGTACACCAGCATGCCCCGCAGTCGCGCCCAGGAGAGCAGCAAAGCCGTCATTTTCAAGGAAGATTTCCTGAGCCTGTACCCCATTCCTACGCAACGCATTTTTGATCAGATCCTCTATAATGAGGCGATCATGTGTGGTATCAAGCCCGGCCATCCCAAACAGAGCAATATCAACCTCGGGCTCCTGAATACCAGCACCCTTGAGCGCCTCATGAATGGCAAGCGTCACATTCTGTTCAGCCTCCTCTGCGCCCACACTCTGATAATTGCCCGGCCCTGCATGTCCCTCGCCTCTCCATGAACCATCTTGTTCCGCACATACAACCAGGCACTTTGTCGCGCCACCATCAACAGCCAGAATAGGAATTCTCACCGTACCTTCTTTCCCCTTCCTCCAATGTTGCCTTCTTCAAGCAAAGGCACTATGTGTCTATGAGCGATAGTTGCTAAGCGTCTTTGCTCACAAGGTGGAGCCAAATGACAGCAACATATCATCCTCAGTATCAACAATAGCACCAAACGGCATATTCTGCATCACTATCAGGACCTGCGATCGCATACATAGGCGTATTCTCACATATCGGATGTGGCTGTATTCTCTACTTTCTCCGTTATCCTTATTTCTGCCATGTCTGCTCATACAGCCTGACACGCCTTCTCAAGGAAGAGGAGAAGATAGAATATGAAGAGAAAAAGCATTATCAAGTTGATAGAAATGATAAATCTATGTTAAAAGATTGATATTCCCTTCCAACCGGACCTCGCGTATGATGCATCTGGAGGAACCATCTGAGGAATATAGTTCGTCTTCCACTCGATCTTTTCTCCGGCTAACCAGTGAGGGATTTGCGGTAGTAGTCGTGCGATTTCAATTCGAGGTTTAGAATGCAAACCGATTCAAACTTTCTCCTACGCTTTGATTTGTTTCAGCAGCTTGTGATGTGGATGAGTAGTGGGCTGCACGGAGAGCGTTGCAGCCGCCAGTACCTTGAAAAGAACCGCAATCTGATAGAGGATGATACTGAAAAGGAGTTGGAACGCCTGATTTCCGCGCATGCAGAAGAAACGCCTGAGATGAAAGAGAAGATGGACAAACACCGGATGCTCCTTCAAGAAACCCGCAAACGAGGGGGGACTATTCAGGCAATCCGCGAAGCTTATGTGAATCTCTATGGGGGCTTCGCGCTTGATCTTCCTCCCTGGCTTGAATCGTTTCAGATCCAATGGGAAGGTCTACAACAGCTCCATCGCCCGGAACGAACGCGCAGACGTATCATCTCGATCTTGCGCGAAGCCCTCGCGCAGGCACAGCGCGAATGTCATACAGATCCGGCTATCATTGCAGAACTCCATAATCAACTGGGACAACTGCTTGTACAGGGCCCACAAATGGTGACGCAACTGGCGCAGATCAAGGCGCTGGAAGAGGCAATCCTGCATCATCAGCAGGCAAGCAACATCTATACAATGGCCCGTTACCCATTACAATATGCAAAGACGCAAATTTATCTGGGACAGGCATATCTACAATATGCCAACGGTGGCCCCTGCACTATCGGCCAACGTGCGATAGAGAGCTTTCAGGAGGCATTGAAAATCTATACATTTGATCTCTTCCCTGAACAGTGGCTACAAACCTATACCTATCTGGGCTCCGCCTATATTCTGACACAGGTTGGAGATCGGAACGATAATATTGAGACAGGCATCATGTACCAGAAGAAAGCGCTTGAGCATATCACTGAACAGACGCCACGCACGTTGCAAGCGATGATCTTTCTGCATCTGGGTGACGCCTATCGCGTTCGGACAATTGGTAAACGCAAGGAAAACCATTCTGCCGCGCGAAACTACTATTATGCCGCGTTACGGATCTTCACCAAAACGGAGCATCCCTATGAGTGGGGCCTGCTCCACTCGCGCCTTGCCGCCCTGAAAGAGGAATACCCGGAGCGAAACCATGAGAAGCGTGACAAGAATTTGCAATATGCGCTCGTCTGCTATGAAGAGGCACTCAGTGTGTATACACCAGATACTTATCTGGTCGAGCATGCAGCAGTGCTTCGCCATATAGCGGATATTCATTTTCTCCGCCCACGAGGAGACCGCATTTCCAATCTGGAACAGGCGGCGCTGCACTATCGCAGGGCACTCTCTGTCTTTACAAGCAATACTTTTCCGGCTGATTATCGACAAACACTACTCAAGCTTGCTGAGACCTCACGCATGAAGCAGAATCTAATCAAGCAGCAGGGTGAGGCGCAGGCTCTTTCCTCTTCGGAAATCAGCAAAGATTGTGGCTGATGATGCAGGCAGTCTTCGTTTGCAAAATAAGAAGATTGCTGTATAATGATGAGAAATCCCAGAAGGCGTGATATTGAGCCAGACAGCAAGAGAAAAATCCTGCTCATATCACGCCATAGCACTTTTTCATTCCGATTTTTTCAGGCTTAACCCAGTTAGTCACGTGTGCCTGTTTGCTTTCACGACCACACCGCATTCGGTGGCCGTCTTCTGCCAGTGTCGGCGGGCGAAAAACCCGGCACACACCCAACAACGCTTAGTGAAAGGAAGCGTGCCATCATGTCAGAACACGAGCACTCTACCCCGCTCAACAGCCGCAGCAGGGAAATCACAGAAGGCGCTGCCCGTGCCGCTAACCGAGCCATGCTTCGCGCCGTCGGCATGACCGATGAAGATTTCCAGAAACCACTCATCGGCATCGCCAGCACGTGGGCCGAGATCACACCCTGTAACTCCCATATCAATCGCCTTGCAGAAAAAGTCAAAGAAGGCGTCCGCGTTGGCGGAGGTGCTCCCCAGATCTTTGGCACCGTCACTGTCAGCGATGGTATTTCAATGGGAACCGAGGGTATGCACTTCTCACTCCCAAGCCGCGAGGTAATTGCCGACTCAATCGAGCTAGCCAGCAATGCGCAACGCTTTGATGGCGTTGTGGCGATTGGCGGCTGTGATAAAAACATGCCCGGTTGTCTTATGGCCCTTGCGCGCCTCGATATTCCCAGTATTTTCGTATATGGCGGAACCATTCTTCCGGGTACCTGCCGTGGACACGATGTCGATATTGTCAGCGTATTTGAGGCTGTTGGTCAGTACAGCGCTGGCAAGATCTCACGCGAGCAGTTGCATGAAATCGAGTGCAGCGCTATCCCTGGAGCAGGCTCCTGCGGCGGCATGTATACTGCAAACACGATGGCCTCGGCTATTGAAGCGCTCGGTATGAGCCTCCCTGGCAGTTCCTCAATGCCCGCTGTAACGGCACGCAAATCCAATGACTGCTATGAAGCCGGACAGGCTGTTATTCGGCTGATAGAGAAGCAGCTTACCCCGCGCAAGATCATGACAAAGGAGTCCTTTGAGAACGCCATTACCCTCGTTATGGCACTTGGTGGCTCCACAAACGCGGTTCTGCACCTGATCGCGATTGCCCGTCAGATGGATATTCCCCTGACCATTGATGATTTCACCCGTATCGGTCAGAAGGTGCCGCATCTGGCAGACCTCAAACCCGGTGGCCGCTATGTAATGGCTGATCTCGACCGCATCGGTGGCACACAGGCCGTTATGAAATTCCTGCTCAAAGCAGGCTTCCTGCACGGTGACACAATGACCGTGACCGGCAAGACGCTGGCTGAGAATCTGGAAAACGCCCCCGATATGGCCGAGGATCAGAATATTATTATGCCGCTTGACAAGCCGCTACATCCCAGCGGTCCCCTGGTCATCCTCAAAGGAAATCTGGCTCCTGAGGGTGCAGTCTGTAAGATTGCAGGCCTGAAGGTCACCAGCCATCGCGGCCCGGCAAAGGTCTTTAACTCAGAACAGGAGACCTTCGACGCAATTATGAACCATAAGATCACACATGGCGATGTTGTGGTCATTCGCTATGAGGGCCCGAAGGGTGGACCGGGTATGCGTGAAATGCTGGCAGTGACCGCAGCGCTGGTCGGTCAGGGCTACGGTGAGACAGTCGGCCTGATCACAGATGGCCGCTTCTCTGGCGGCACACATGGTATGGTGGTCGGTCACGTGGCCCCCGAAGCGCAGGTCGGCGGCCCGATTGCTATCGTTCAGGATGGCGACATGATCACGATCGATGCGGATAAAAATCTCCTCTCTATCGATTTGACCGATGAAGAGATTGCGGAGCGCCTGAGCCGGTGGAAGGCTCCTGAGCCGAAATACAAAGCAGGGACTGTTATTGCCAAATATGCCAAGCTGGTGACATCCGCTTCCGATGGCGCGATCACACAATAACGCGCCTTTTTCCACTCAGACCTCAAAAAAAGAAGGAGCTATACCGAAAACGGTATAGCTCCTTCTCGCTTTTGTCAGGATTACTTGCTTCGCTTCCGCAGCAGCGCAATGACAGCGATAGCAGCCACAGCCGCGATCGCCACACCGGTGTACATATTCTTGCGTGGCGGCACTGCACAGGTTGTTCCATCCTTCTGCACGACATACCCGAGCATATCGAGCATCTGGCCATAGACACGACGCAGCCCAAGCGGTGCGAATGTGCGTTCAAAGAAACCACCAACGCCTTCGCCTCCCTGCCACTCACTGGCAACACTCACCCGGGTCTGAGCACCCTCACCTTCCGGTGTCAGCGTCCATGTGGTGACAAACGAAGAGTTCGCGTCCTTTTCCTGCAACACTTTCCCTTTGACCACCTCATTGACGCTGATGTGATAGGATCGCTCCCGCTGAGCCGCATGGAACCGATAATCGACCACTGTTCCTTCACCCTTGCCGCCTTCTACTACCTTATAATCTTCATAGTTGGGAGGCAAAATCAGCGGTCGTTTTGTTTTGTAATCAGTCAATACTTCGTAGATGTCCTCGGGACGGGCATTATAGACACGTTCGCTGGAAACAATGATCTGGCTCATCACACATCATCCTTTACATTCTATCTACAATTGAGAATATGCAACATTTTCAATATCGTTCCGGGCAGTCTCAGCCATCTTCCACGACTGCCCGGTGCTCTCCTCATGCTGTATATCATAGCACTTTCATGGAGAGCGCTGGCAGGAAAATGGCGTACATCTACCGTCTTTCCTATTACGAACCTACGAGCGAGGAAGGTCACAGGTGGCACAAAGGGGAAGAAATTCAGAGCGCGGCCATAAAAAAAGGGCCTATCCGAAGTCTTGAAACTGCTTTGTTTCCCGACAACTAATAAGCTCATCATCTGCTTAACTGTGTTGGCATATACGAATATCCCGTTTAAGCTTCTTCTTTCTCCCACATATGCGCATAGACAATCAGGGATTTATCCAGTGGAATCTCTATCCAATTCACGCAATCAGATGCGGGCAATACATTTTCGTCATCTTTGCCCTGGACACTCCCCTCCACGCCTGGCATGAGAGCAGGTCGTGCTACCGTCTTATGGTCGGGGACAAAAATAAAGAAGTCTTCCTGCGGTAATACCTGGATACTCATACCGTTTCCTTCCTCCTTTGGGTGTAACAAATATGTTCACGTACTTTCCACTACTCATTATAGCCAGCCAATGTAAAGGGAATATGAAAAAGGGTTTAGAAATTCCTTAAAGAATTTTCGGCTATCCGCTTCTCCAAACCCGCACTGGCCGCTATCTTATTGGACAGGTCAATACAATCGGGCCCAACCCCTTACAACTCAAGGATCTCTGCTTGATTGGTCTCCGTATCGTAAATGGCACAGGTCGACCTGCCCTGAAGCCCGAGCACATCCCCCGGATTCAACCAGAGACACTCACCAATACGCTCCTCATGGAGCTGATGCGTATGTCCACAAAAGACGGCCTGATAATCGCCGGTACGGGCCAGCGCCTTTCCATAGAACGGATAATGCGTGACCGCGATTTTCGCTCCCGCAAATTCCAGTTCGGCATACTCACCGTGTAACTGAAGATTGGAAAAGCCTTCGTGCGCAAGTTGCAGCATGGTAAAGCGATCTCCATCGCCATTCCCGAACACACAATGAATCTCCAAACCCGAAGCGCCCATGATACGCGCCGGCACAGGAGAACAGAAATCACCACAGAAAATCAGCGTTGAAATACCGCGCTGCTGATACAGATCCAGCAGCTTCCGCAACTTATCGAGATTGTCATGCACGTCTGAAAAAACACCCAGTAGCATCTTTTCCCCCCTTTACCGCCCTCTATGCGGTGAATGATGCACTCGTCCTACTCGAAATAAGAGGTATCACTTCAGTTTTTAGAGAATATCGCTTTTCATACGTCTATATTGATAGAAACAGTGATAGAACACTGATCGAAACAGGAAAGCTTTATTCTCGCACGTTTCACATTTAAAGGAAGAATCGCTCCTCAACAGAGAGGATATCACTATGCTGGATAGCCACGAACTACTTAATACAACGCTAGGAAACTGTCGTTTGACTCGTATTCTTGGTCAGGGTGGCACGAGTACCGTGTATCTCGGCAGACAACAACATCCAAATCGCTTTGTTGCAGTGAAGGTTCTGTATCCCCGCTCCACCTGGGAAAGCTATGAGATCTTCCACGCCCGTTTCTGGCGAGAGGTGCACATCATTTCACGCCTCTCACACCGTCATATTATTCCGATCTACAGTTATGGGACGCAACCCTATCCATATCTGGTTATGCCCTATGCGCGAGAAGGTAGCTTGGAAGATATGCTTGCGCGTTCCGGTCCCCCTCCATTCTATCGCGCCATCCGCTATATCCTTGCAGCCTGCTCGGCGCTCGACTACGCGCACCAGAGGGATGTTATCCATCGCGATCTGAAGCCCGGGAACTTGCTTCTCCTCACTCCTGATACGCTGGTTCTGGCTGACTTTGGCATTGCTAGCCTGCAAAGCTCCTCACTCTGGGGAGAGCAGCCAACTCTGACCAGCAGCAATATCGTTCTGGGAACACCCGCCTACATGGCCCCTGAAATGTTCATGACACGTGACATCGATCATACCGTCGACATCTATGCGCTAGGCATCCTGCTCTATGAGCTGCTAGGTGGACAGATTCCCCGCAAGCAGCATCCTCCATTTCAGGCGGTAAACCCACAACCACTGCTTTCGCTCTCACAACAGCGACCAGAGCTCCCCGCCGCCATTGACATGATTATCTGGAAGGCAACCGCATATCAGCCACACAGGCGCTATCAATCAGCACGACATCTGGCACAGGACTTGCAAGCTCTTTTTGTGGCCCCTGACGATCAATACACAGTGTATCGTTCGCTGTATCATTATAAGCCTGCACACCGGAAGCCCGTTTCCTCCGCGCTACAGAACACATCGCGAAAACCTCCAGATCAGAAGAGGCGATCTGCTCCGCGCTCCACAGAGCCGGCCCCCCTATGCCGCCCCGTCGTCGCAAAAGACGACATACAGGCTTTCTCCTTCTCTGGCTACTCCTGCTCCTCGGTCTGTGTAGTGGTATAGCCTTCCTCTCGCTTATCGCTGCCGTCTCAGCAAAGACAACATCTCACCCCGCGCACGCCGTCATCGCTACATACTTTGACAGTCTTCAGCAACACAACTATCAGGCTGCCTATCACTGTCTCAGCCCTGTCTATCAGAAAGATCACCCGCTGGACGATTTCATACGCGGCTTTACCTCCACCCGCGACCAACATTATGAGATCAACAACACAAGCTACCAGTCACCGAGGCAAGTTACTATTGAAATTACACTGACGGCCACTGAAGTGCTCACAAATGGACGGACATATCGCGCGGTCTACATCTGGACTGGAACGCTTCAGTGCAATGCCCGCGACCAATGGGAGATTCTCGCTATACAGCAGCATCTCATTGCTCGCGCCGAGATCGCAGCTTAATCCGTTTGCTTCTTCTGCCCCATCAAATACTGTACCATCAAGCGAATGTTTCGCGTATGAGCCTCGTTGTAATAGCCATGCGATATCTGTTCACTCCCGCCAGCAATCGCCTCTTCATAAGGAAAGTGAACGGAGCGGACCGCATCTTCCAGAGTCTGTTCATCAACTTGCTGTTGTGCCAAAACCTGTTGACAGCGTCGCTCCAACTCCTGAAAATAGGCGAGATTGCGCGTAATCAGTGCCGGATCATTCTTCTCGCCATGACAGCAGAGCATATGAGCGGGCTGCAAAGCCTGTAAACGTTCTAGCGTGGCAAACATCACAGGTACACTCTCGGCATCCGCCAGCGAAGGGAACGGATCTTCCACGGCATCAAAGGCCAGCAGCAGGCGTATCTCTGGAATCCAGACCGCGATATGATCGGGCTGATGTCCCGGCGCGTGGAACAGTTCCAGCGTCATATCGTCACAGTTGATCGTCATACGATCGGAAAATGTCAGCGTCGGCGGGACAAGCTCTACGTTATGGAAACAAGCAAACTGCTGCTGATATTCCCGCAAAGCCTCCTGAGCTTCGGCAGAAAGCATACGCTCCCGACAGCGCTCGTGAGCGATAACCGGGGCAAGGAAAGTACCACGAAAATAACCATTGCCCCAGGTGTGATCCCAGTCCGCATGGCTGTTGATAATCAACAGGCGTCGTCCGCGCAAATACTCGCGCACCTGCTCAAGCTCCGTTTCCATGTCCTCAGGACCAAGCAAGGTATCACATATCACCACATAGCGCTCGGTCAACAATACAAAACCATAGACAAAGAGATTCTCCGTCTCTCCATCCTTGCTGAAAGATGAGCGAAAAACACGCACTCGATCATCATCTATCAGCCCGACAACAGGCACAAAGCCACGTTTCGCCAACATTGTATCATCCTCTTTAGACATAAACCCTCCACCCCCCATCTCTCTCTTTTGCAGCGTTTCTCATAGCGTGCTCACTCACTGAAGGCTGCGCTTCCACGCATCAGCCGCCGAAATCAGCTTTCAGCAAACGTCAATCACCTCCCGCGAAAGCAGGAGGCTTGTGTCTGAACTCCACTGCCACTCAGAGCACCGTTGCAGGCGTTCTGCATTGGCTTCCTTGTTCGACACATCAGGGACAAGTGACACGTACCCCGTTCTCGTCCGGTCCTGCCGGGCAGAAGCGTTCTCCGTTCGATGCGTGTATCAGTTCAATGCGCGACTGGATCTTGCTGCACGTAATTGATGGTACTATCCGAGAAAAAGCGTGTCAAGAATTTTGAAGAAAGTGTCATTTTTGAGAGGAAGCCTCTGCTGCTCTCTCTTTGACACGCTTCTACCTCCGTTGCAACAGACCCATTCCTCCCCGGCTTGAAAGCCGCGGACTTCCTGTGAATTCCCCGCTTTTAGATCCGCTCTCTATAACTCTCTATAAAAGAGAACGCAAAATTGTCAATTTCGTGACAGAGGTATTTCTGCTCCCACATGTAAAGGACAGCATACCCGTCAAGTCGCTTTCTCATTATCGTGTTTTTCGCGTCTCCGGTCAATATCTTATAAAAAAAGACGGTGCCACGTCTGAAACGCGACACCGTCCCTCCCGATACAAGGAAAAGCTAAACAGTGAGTTGTGCAAGCGCCAGTTGAACGGCTTCCACAAAATCTGTGGTACTGGCAGATCCTCCTTGATCGACGGTCAACACTCGGCCCTCCTGATAGATCTGCGCCAGCGCCGCTCGGAGCACTTCTGCCTGCCGAGCATAGCCATACCGCTCAAGCAACATTGCGCCTGAAAGCAGCATTGCCGTGGGATTGATCACATTCTTTCCAGCCAGATCAGGCGCAGACCCGTGGACCGGTTCAAAGTAGGCATAGGAATCACCATAACAGGCACTGGGAGCCAGCCCCAGTCCGCCGATTGTACCGCTTGCCGCATCTGCCAGAATGTCGCCATGTTCGTTGTTCAGCACGACAACGTCCAGCGTCTCCGGCACCGCAATCAGACGGCGTGCCAGATCATCAACCAGAAACTCCTGATACTGTAACTCGGGATACCGCGCCACTGTCTCCCGCACAATCTCACGGAAACGGCCATCCGTTTTCGGCAGGATCGAGTACTTTGCGCCGAGCGTAACCCGTCCGGGATAACCAGCCTCTTTCCGCTTGAGGGCGAGCTGGCAGGCAGCATCAGCGACCCGCTGTGACTGCTCATCAGTGCAAACACGCACGGCATAGGTTCCCTGCTGTCCCTCTACCGGTGGCTGCCACCAGCTTGAACTACTGGCAAGGGCAGACAATTCGGAAAGCGCCCCTTCACGTGGTGGATACATCCCTTCCAGATTTTCGCGCACAATCACATAATCAATGCGTTCTGGATGCGCCATCGGGCTCTGATAGCCGGGATACCAGCGCACCGGACGAATATTGACGGCGGTCTGCTTGCCCCAACGCAAATACCAGAGGACAGGGCGACTCGGGCCACCACTCGCGCCAAAGAGCGTGCAGTCAGCCGCATCAATGGCCTCACGGGTCTGGGCCGGGAACGGATCACCATGCAGCGCCTGGGCCTCACGCCCGCTGATCGCTTCCACAAAGCGAATATCAGGGGCCAGTGCCCGCAACACCTCAACCGTCGGACGCACCACTTCAGGCGCGGCATCATCACCCGGAATCACACAAACAGTCACAGGCTTCATCGCAGGGTGCCTTCCCTTTTAATGTAATTGATGATTCCACCGGCCTCAACAATTCGTGCGACAAAGGGGTCAAGCGGCTGCGCCTGGAATACCTGTCCCGTTGTCAGATTACGGATCTGACCAGTCTCCAGATCGACATCTATTTCCTGTCCGTCGTCGCTGGCAAGCACGGCCTCCTCACATACCAGTACCGGCAGACCAATATTTACAGCATTGCGATAGAAGATACGGGCAAAGCTTCGTGCGATTACCACCTTTACCCCGTTCGCCTGAATAGCAGCCGGAGCATGTTCGCGAGATGAGCCGCAGCCGAAGTTGTGTCCTGCCATCACGACATCACCCGGCTGTACCTCCTGCGCGAATTGAGGCAAGATCTCACAGAGGCAGTGTTTCGCCAATTGTGTTCGATCAGTCGTGACGTTGTAGCGTCCGGGAATAATCACATCAGTATTGATATTGTCTCCAAGCTTCCAGATACGGCTCATTCCTGTTCGTTCCTTTCTCGTACTGCACCAGCCAGAAATTCGCGGGGATCGGTGATATGTCCGGTCAGAGCGGTCGCGGCAACGGTTGCCGGGCTCCCCAGATAAATTTCAGCGGTCGGGTCACCCATGCGTCCGGTAAAGTTTCGATTCATCGTGGTCAGGGCACGCTCTCCGGGGCCAAGCACACCATAGTGACGCCCGATACAGGGACCGCAGCCCGGCGTGCCAACCGAAGCACCTGCCTGAACAAATGTCTCAAGATAGCCGAGGCGCATCGCCTCAAGATAGATCTCACGAGAGGCCGGGATGACCACCATACGAATATCAGGATGGATCCGCTTGCCACGCAGGATGCTGGCGGCGATCGCGAGATCGTCGAGGCGGCCATTGGTGCAGGTCCCCAGGAAGACCTGATCAATTTTGATATGCTCGACTTCCTGAACCGGAACCACGTTATTCACATCAGGCGGGCAGGCAATCAACGGAGACAGCGTCGAAGCATCGATCTCAACAACACGCTCATACTGCGGATTGTGGGGTGCAAGCATCGGGTACTCTTTATCAGTACGTCCGCGCAGCCATTCCACAGTCTTCTCATCCGGGGCAACCAGGCCGGCCTTTCCACCCATCTCGATCGCCATATTACAGAAGGTAAAGCGCTCACTGATTGAGAAGCGACGCACCAGATCACCGGTATACTCAACAGCACGATAGTTCGCGCCATCGACGCCAACACGGCGCACCATCTCTAATGTGACATCTTTCGCGTATACACCGAACGGGAGTTCACCGGTCAGATGAATGTTGATGGTAGAAGGAACCCGGAACCACGTTCGTCCCGTCGCGTAGGCCACACCGATGTCAGTAGACCCCATCCCTGTCGCAAACGCTCCAAGCGCTCCGTAGGTGCAGGTATGACTATCAGCGCCCACAATTACCGAACCGGGGGTTACAAAGCCCTTTTCCGGCATCACCTGATGACAGATGCCCTCTTGCAGGACCTCGATTTGCTGTTCACGAGCAAACGAGCGTACATCCCGTTGTAAGGTAGCTGCTGCGACCGTTGCAGCCGGAATGATATGGTCAAACACAATATGCGCGCGCTGAGCGTTAAACACCCGGCCATTCTCAGTCAGCTTGCGAAAAGCCTGAATGGCAAGCGGCGATGTAGTGTCATGGCTCATTACATGATCGACTTCAACAACCACAGTCTCACCCTGCGTTACAGGGCGCCCGAGCTTATAGCTAAAAATCTCTTCGGCTAGCGTTCCCATACGAGATTTCCTTTCTCTTGATACCAGTTGAGAATAAATGTATCGACTTCATCTTGACTCATTGCACCTGTATCCGCCCGCTCTTTCAGCGCCTGCGTCAAGTGCACAATTTCATCGGCGTTCAATTCAATGCCCAGAGCCGCAGCGCGATGCCCGACTGCATAGCGCCCGGTGTAACGAGACCCGACTTCCACGTTGCGGGCAAGGCCAAAATCCTGCGGGTCCAAAATCTCATAGGCACGCGGATTACGTAAGACGGCCTTTGTATGAATTCCAGCCCGATGAGTAAAGGCCCCGGGCGCTGTAATCGGATTGTTGAACGGGATCGAGAGATGCAGGCACTCCGCAACATAGCGATCCACTTCCGGCAGACGGGTCAGATCATAGGTTGCCAGCCGCTCAGGATAATGGATATACAACTGAGCAATCAGCCCGCTGAGCGAGGCAATCCCGTTGCGCTCGCCGATTCCCAGCACCGTCACATCGAGGCAGTCAGCGCCCCCTTCAAAGGCGGCAACCGTGTTTGCCACCGCACAGCCCGTATCGTTATGGCCATGAAACTCGATCCCGACGCCCGGATAGCGTTCCGCACAGAGACGCACCAGACTTTCCACCTGGCGCGGCGTGGCCACACCGACGGTATCAGGGAGACCAATCCGCTGTGCGCCCGCCTCCACAACCGCGTCAAAGGTAGTGAGCAGATCCACCAGATCGCTGCGAAACGCATCCTCGGCAGAGAAGCGCACGTAACGCCCCGCTGCTCGGATCTGACGGATCAACGGCACAGCATCCGAGATAATCTGCTCGATACGCTTCCCGTGACTGAACGAGCGCAGTTCCGGTGAGGTGCCATAGAAGAGATTTAGCCCATCAACACCGGTCTCTAAGGCGGCCTGTACATCGGCCTCAGCGCAACGCACATGCGCAACAACCCGCGCCCGAAGTTGGAGTCCACAAATCTCCTGCACAGCTCGGCGTGTCTCCGCCGACGCAATTGGTGAAGGCACTTCGATAAATGAAACTCCGACCGCATCCAGCAGGCGAGCAATCTGCACCCGTTGCTCCAGCGTAAAATAGGCGCCGGTTAATTGCTCACCCTCTCTCAATGTCGTATCCAGTACATGTAGCGTTCTCATCTCTCTGCTTCCCTTCCCCCTGCGATCTCTTGTAAGACCAGCTCAAGTACCCTGATAGCATGCTGATACTCTGCAATGCGAATATGCTCCTGTGGTGTATGATCGAGCCGAGAGTCCCCGGGCCCATATGCGACAATGTTCTGTCCCCAGACCGGGCCCACAACATTCATATCTGACGTGCCGGTTTTGTATTTAAACGACGGTGCTTGTCCGGTAGCTCGTAGCGCAGCAATAAAGGCTCGTGCAAGGGGTGTAGTGCGCGTGCTGCGGAAGGCAGCTTCCTCTCCCGAGAAGCTCAGGTGAATATCGGCCTCGCAGGCCCATTGCACCAGTTGGCGTCTCAAGCCTGTGATGTCAAATTCGGGCGGTAAACGGTACCCGATCATAAAGCGGGTGCGATCGATCAGGCCATCACTCTCGCTGCTGATACTGCGCAATGAGGGCATCAGCGCGGCAAAGGCAGAAGCTCCAGCGTGCTCGGCGTTCCAGGCTTCGGCATGCTGTCGAACTCGCTCCCAGAAAGCGGCCGCCCGCTCACTGCTGCTGCTCTGTGGTCCAGCACTATGGCTCAGATCACACTCTACACAGCAATCCAGCAGGAGACGCCCCTTATACCCGATCGTTACTGCTGCGCTACCGCTTGGCTCACCAATAATGCAGGCGGCAGGCTGATAGCGCTGTACCACTGCTCGCGCGCCTCGAGACGTCGCGGCCTCTTCCTCAACCGCTCCAATGACCACGACCGGGCGGGAGAGCTCACCACGCTGATGCGCTCTCGCAGTCGCAACTACAAACGCCGCCAGTGGTCCCTTCGCATCAACAGCACCTCGGCCATAGAGAACCCCATCTTCAAGCCGTACTGGGATATTGCCCGGTACTGTGTCCATATGCCCGAGCAGCACTACAGGCTGGATCTCACCAGGTTCAGCATGGGTACAGGCGACGAAGTTTCCAGCTTCATCAACCGAGGCATGTAATCCCATCACTCGTGCCTGCTCTGCCAGGAAATGCGCCAGACGTCCTTCTTGCCGGGAAAGACTGGGGATCATCAACATCTGTTGTAGCAATGCCACTTCCGGCGCTTCGGAGACAGGCTGTTCTGCCGGCTGTACCGGCTCTGTCGTAGCACCAAGCACCTCGGCCAGCACATCGATCACATGGTTCAATTGCGCTTCCTCGATAACCAGAGGAGGCAAGAGGCGGATGACGTTCGGGCCCGCAGGCAGCGCAAGGATGCCTCGCTCACAGAGCATCTCCAGATAGGGCTGAGCTTTGCGCGTCAACTCGATTCCGATCAGCAGACCACGCCCTCGCACCTGACGAATAAGCGGAGAGCGCAGAGAGCTCAGGCGGTCAACAGCATGAGCACCAAGCTGCTCGGCATGTTGCGGCAAGTGTTCACGTTCGAGAATGTCCAGTGTTGTGAGAGCAGCGGCACAGGCAAGAGGATTCCCCCCGAAGGTGCTTCCATGAACGCCCTTGCCAATACGTCCACTCTCGATCACGCGCGTTCCAAGTGCAATAACGCCCATTGGCACACCACCGCCAAGCGCTTTCGCCAGACACAGGATATCCGGCTGAAGGTCGTAGTGCTCACAGGCAAAGAGCCGTCCCGTTCGCCCGAACCCGGTCTGAATTTCATCGACGATCAGCAGTGCACCACGCTCGCGGCACAAACGCGCAACACCGGCGACATATTCAGGTGTCGCGATATGTACGCCTCCCTCACCCTGCACCAGCTCAAGAATAACGGCTGCCGTCTCCTCGGTAATCGCACGATCCATCGCCCCAAGATCGTTATACCGCACATGTGTAACTCCCGGCATCAATGGCGCAAATGGCTCACGGTAGTGGCGCTCCCAGGTTGCAGCCAGCGCTCCCATTGTGCGTCCGTGAAAGCCGCGCAGGGCCGCCACAAAACCAGTACGTCCGGTTGCCAGACGCGCGAATTTGAAGGCTCCTTCGACGGCCTCGGTTCCACTATTGCAGAGGAAAAAGCGCTCCAATCCAGCCGGAGTAATCCGGGCCAGCCGTTCAAGCAATTGTGCACGGACATCATTATAAAAGATCTCCGGGCAGGTGATCACCCGTTGCGCCTGTGCAGCCAGCGCAGCAGCGATCTCACTACGACCATGTCCGATGCTGGCAACGCCCATACCCGAAGCACAGTCGATATACTCGCGTCCGTCTGCGTCCCAGAGCAATGCACCACTGCCGCGCACAATCGCAACCTGACGTTTCCCATACACGCCGCTGGTAAACCGACTCTCACGCTCAATTATCTCGATATTTGGTGTCATAGCTGTGTTCCTCCTACTGCGACATGTATGTTTTCAATCATGGTTCCCGCTCCAAGCAACAGCGCACGTAACGAATCGTTGCCAATACAAACCCGGTTGACCCCGCGCTGCAAGGCCTCCTGAGCGCCCAACAATTTCTTACGCATCCGCCCACGAGCGTATTGCATATATGCATCCAACCGATCAGCCGGAATAGAACGGATCAACGACGCGTGATCCTCAGGATTCTCCAACAGCCCGGGAACATTGGTCATAATCGCCAGTGCATCCGCTTCCAGAGCCCCCGCGACCGCCGCCGCCGCTCTGTCGCCATCAACATTCAGACGTTCCCCCTCATAGCTCAAAGCCAGCGGCGCAATCACCGGAACGTAGCCCGCATCCAGCAGGGTACGCAGCAATGTGGCATTCACCTGTTCAATCTGTCCCGTGTAGTCATCGCGAATGATCTGCACACGTCCATCAGGGCGGAGCGAGCGAACCGCGCTCTTGCGCCGCGCCACTAACAGCCTCCCATCGACGCCGGCCAGTCCAAGCGCGTTGACTCCCTGCCGCTGTAGGGCCGCCACCAGATCCGTATTGATCTGACCGGCAACAGCCATCGAAAAGATGCGCAGGGTCTCGCTATCGGTATAGCGGCTGGTCATGCCTCCCGGTGTGGTAATCGTACGCACCTCATGACCAAGTTGCTGTGACAGCATATTGGTCAGGTCAGAGCCTCCATGCAGAAGGACCACGCGCTCACCCTCCGCGACCAGTTGCGCGATCTCACGAATGTAGTTTTCGGTTGCGACACCTGCCGCGCCGCCAATCTTCACAACGAGCGTCACTGTGCTCCTCCTTTCCTACACGGGATGCAGGCCGGGAAACAAAAGCCCCGCCGTCTCATCCAGACCAAACATACAATTCATTGCCTGTACAGCATTGCCTGCTGCGCCCTTCATCAGGTTATCCAGCGCGGCCATCACCACAACCCGACGCTGTGCCGCATCCAGTTCAAAACCAATATCACAGAAATTACTTCCGGCCAGAATCTTCGGCTCTGGATAGCGGTAGACGCCGCTCCGCTCCTTTACAATGCGGATGAACGGTTCGCGGCCATAGGCTTCACGGTAGACACGCCACAGCACCTTCTCATCAATCTGCTCATTCAGAAATACATGGGCCGTGACCAGAATACCGCGCACCAGTTCAACGGCCGTCGCTGAGAAGGCCACCGACTGGGTCAGACCGTCTGGCTGTCCGCGCAGCACACCTAGCTCCTGGATCAGCTCGGCGCTATGGCGATGGCCTGTCGGCTGAAATGAACGAACCGCTCCGCTTCGATCCGGGTGGTGGCTGCTGGCTCCGGGGGCCGCTCCCGCTGCCGAGGAGCCGATCTTTGCTTCTACAACCAGTGGCATCTGCTCATTGACCAGCCCCGCCCGATACAAGGGAGCCAGCCCCAGAATAGAAGCTGTTGCCATACAGCCGGTTCCGCTCACCAGCGTTGCCTCAGACAGCTCAGCGCGATGCAATTCGGGTAAGCCATAGACGGCCTCTCCAAGCAAATGCGTCGCCGGATGCTCCCCGCCATACCAGCGCTGGTAGAGGGTTGACGAGCGAAGCCGGAAATCCGCAGAGAGATCGATCACCCGAGGAGCCAGCGTTCTGTAATGCTCCATCATGCCAGCAGAAGCGCCATGTGGCAGACAAAGAAACAGAACATCACACGGCATCAGGTCTTCGGGGCGGCAGAAGCGAATCCCGGTCAGCTTACGCAGGTTGGGATGAACGCTGTGCAGAAACTGACCTGCTCGGCTTCCCGAAGCTACCTGTGTGATCTCTACCTCTGGATGGAAGAGCAGGAGGCGGGCCAGTTCGCCGCCAGTATAACCCGATCCACCAACAATTGCGGCTCGAATGCGACTCATCGAAGTACCTCCCCACGGACACGAGCGAAGATATAATCAATAATTTCGTCAGGAATGTTGACACCGGTCGGAACGATGCTATTCCGAAACTCCATCGTGGCATTAATCTCGTTGACCAGCAAACCACGCTCCTGGTCTTCAAAGAGGTCAACGGCCAGAATCCCACCACCAACGGCCTGCGCTGCCTGCATACAGAGCGCGTCGAGTTCTGGTGTTACCGGACAATTGGTGGTGACAGCGCCACGGGCCGTGTTCGTTACCCAGTGCTCACTGTTACGGTAAATCGCGCAGATCGTGCGCTCACCTACCACGAAGGCCCGAATGTCACGTTGTGGCTTGGCGACATGTTCTTGCATGTAGCGAATGTGGTGCTGATACCCGCCGAGGGTCTCCTGATGTTCAAGCACCGCTTCCGCCGCATCTCGATCATTTACCCGAGCGAGCAAACGCCCCCATGAACCTGTCACGGGCTTTAACACAACAGGATAACCGATCGTCTCGATTCCCTGTAGTGCGGTCTCTGCCTCGAAGGCGAGCATTGTTCGAGGCGTCGGCACTCCGGCACGTAGAAGAGCTAAGGTCGTTAGCAATTTATCATTGCAAGTCGTTGTGACAGCAGCGCTATTAAAGACGGGGATACCCCAACTTTCCAGTACATGGGCCACAGCCAGCCCGCGTGATTGGCTGACACTCCGACAAAAGACGGCATCAAAAGCGCGAAGCCGCTCATCAGGTCGGGCCAGGTCCAGCAACAGCGCTCCATCATCGATAATCTCAAAGTCAATCGAGCGCTTGCGCAGCGCTTCAATCAGCAACTTTTCTTCTACACGGATACGAGATGTCACAATCGCCAGCCGCATCGTTACCACTCCTTCCGAAAGGCGTCTCTGCGCCTCTTACTCCCCCCAGTCTTCCTCAACCTGGGGTGCAAGACCTACTTCGGGTTGCTCAACATTCAAAATCTCAAGTTCTGCATTGCAATCGGGGCAATAGATAATCTCGCCAACCATTGCATTGCTTTCCAGTGTGATATCTGCTGCGCATTCCGGGCATTGTGCCATGATAGTGAGTCCTCCTTCAAATCAAAACCTTGTGCAAGAGCAAATAAAAACGCCCTTCATCCTTCCTCAAGGAAGGACGAAGAGCGATTACTTTCTTTCAGTAAACGGCTCCCCGTGGTACCACCTTCTTTCGCTGTTGCCTCTCGGCAACAACCTCTGTG
>NZ_QKUF01000017.1 GCF_003253565.1 Thermosporothrix hazakensis | reverse complement strand
GCGATCATTGCCGAGGCCAATACTGGCATGAAAACCCTGAACATGCTTGGCGATACCGCTGAGAAGCTCAACTCTTTCAAGGAAACCATCGACCTGATGGCTGATGGCAAGCTCGACGTCACAACCTACCAGCAGAAGTATCAGACCAACAAAGACGCGATGGGGAAGGCCGCTTCTCCACAAGATCTCCAGAAGATTAACCAGCAGATCGATGCCGACTATCAGCAGGCTGCTACCCAGTTCAAAGAAGCGATCCCGATGATCACTCAATCCAAGATCAAGGATCTAGAAACCAGGCTCGACAAGCTCAAGCAGAACAAGGTCGAGACAAGCAACTATCAGAAAGAGCTCGATGAGCTCAAGAGCATGCAGCAAAATACCAAATCGGTTGAGCAATATAACACCTTTGCGAAAAAGGCGTCAACCTTGCAGAACGCAATGAAGTTCGATCTGCTCAAGGTTGATACCAAGCTGTTGCTGAACCAGTATTATAACGACGTCGAGAGCTATGGCAAAAAGGAGACCTACCACGACCCAAATGATGGGCAGACCTATCCGCTGAACTTTGGCTATCAGCAGCATGGACTGGGCGAGGATCTGGAGCGGCTCTATAACGAGGCAACTACCTATGAAGCAATGCAAAACGCCTATACCGAGATCAGCAACGCCATTTTCCATCAGCAGATGTCCTATGAAGACTTTAAGGACTCAACGCCGTTTGATAAGCCTCACAACGCCGATCTGAAACTGATGGAGCGCTACAAAGTGCAGAACGATGTGGTGATCGTGGTCTCCTTCTCACAGCAGGCGCTTCGTGTCTATCAGAACGGGAAAGTCATCTATGCAGTCCATATCACCAGCGGACGCCCTGAGCTGCCAGCAGTACCGGGCTTCTGGAAGCCGTTGCTGCGTGATACAAACATGGTCTTTAAATCTCCTTTCCCGAAGGGCTCTCCCTACTGGTACGAGGACACTCCGATCAACTATGGCATCCTGTACCGCGATGGTGGCTACTTCCTGCATGACTCGCCCTGGCGTCTGGACTATGGCCCGGGAACTCAGTTCCCGCATACCGATTCCGGTGGCGCAGCCAGTGCCAGTTCTGGCACTCACGGCTGTGTGAATATGCCAACCGAGCAGATGCGCTGGATCTACGAACACACCGACTACAATACCCCGATCATCATGTACTAACGGCAACAATCCACCGGAGGGATAGGCGTTTTCGCTATCCCTCCTATCTTTTTGCCTTCCTTCCACACAGCACCCCCTAAGATCGATCTTTTTTCTATTCACCTCCTGTTTATAATGAACCAAAGAGCCAGAGCACGGTAAGAAGGATAAAACGATATGATCTCAAAAACAAATACAAGATATATCAATGTATTGCGAGAACGTTTTCTGCAGATCATCGCTCTTCTTCTTCTTCTCGGGATTCTGGGAATCGCTCTCCTCAACGGCTGTGGGAGCCCCTCGGCGCTTCAGAATCAGGCCGAGGCAAGCTATCTCAAGCTGGAAACCGCCATCACAACCGCTCGTTCAGCGGGCGTTTCGGAACAGCAGCTCGCGCCAGTCCTCTTACGCAAGCAACTGATTATTGAGCAAGCGCCCATGACATTATTTCAGACACAGGTCTATCACGAGTATTATCATAGATCCATCGAAGAGTATGCTCAGCTTCAAACAGAGGTACAGCGCATCCTCCAGCAAGCCACCATCCAAGCACAGCGGCAGGCACTGCAAGATCTTCAGGCTCTTCAGAGATCGCTAGAAGGAGCGCAGCAGCGAGGTTTTCCAGTCAACGGGCTGCAAGAAAAGCTCAAACGAACACAACAACAAAGCCTGCATGCGCAGCTTCCTCGCGAATTCGCAGCGATCAGCGCAGAGGCACAGCGCACAAACAAAGTGCTTACCCTTCTCCCGGAGAACCGCCGTCTTTTTCAGGAAGTACAGGGAGCGCTCTCTATAATGCAGAAGGCTCATCTAAACACGGAAGCAATCCAGAAACAGTACAAGAGCGGACAACAGCTTTTCGCACGGCAGGACTCGCCTGAGAGCATTCTACAGGTTCATCGTCTGCTCACAACAACGCTCAAACAGGCGAAGGAACAGGCACTTCAGGCACTTCCCTCGCTCACCACATCCAGTCTGCAAGCGCTGGAAACCGACATCAACGCCTTTCAGCATTACGGAGGCGATCCAGAACAGTACACACGCTGGCTGAGAGAAGATTGGAAGGCGGTGCCCACAATCAGCACCTATGAGGAATACAGCAGCTTTGCACAGAAGGTCCAGGCTCATCAACAGATTGTTCATCAGGCGCTCTTACGCCAGGAAGGAGACTATCGGCTACAGCAATTGAGCCAGGATATCACCACCTGGGCCAGCATGCATCCCTGGTATAACGGCTATGACGGTGGCTTATACGATCTCAACGCGGGCTACATGGAGCAGGGCGTCTTCTCTGACTTACGTCATGCACTTGCGGACGCACAGACGGATGCAGAGCTAGCAAGAGCCCTTCAGGACATCAAAAACGCCCAGTTTAACCATCAGTTGCTCAAGGAGAACTACAGGGATAGAACTCCCTTCGATCAACCACATAACACAGATAAGCAAGCGCTTCTCTATTATGGTGTTGAACAAAAGCTCGTCATCGTTGTCTCCTTCACAGAACAAGCCCTCCGCGTCTATCAGCAGGGACGGCTCCTCCGAGCGTTTTATGTCGCAACCGGACGCCCGGAACTCCCCTCATTACCCGGTTTCTGGCCCGTTTTACAACGGCTTTCGCCGACAAAGTTTACCAGTCCCTATCCCCCGGGCTCACCATACTGGTACCCTGATACCCCGATTAACTATGCCATTATGTATCATCAAGGGGGCTATTTCATTCACGATACCGCCTGGCGTGGCACCTATGGTCCCGGATCACAATTCCCGCATCAGGATGCGAGCAGGAATCAAACTTCAGCAGGTACCGGAAGTCATGGCTGCATTAACTTGCCAGTCGAAGATATGCAGTGGCTCTATCAGCATACCAACCAGGACACAGCCATTATTATCTACTAAATCCATTCTACTGGCTTCTTGTGAGGCTTTCAATCCTGCGGAGAGACAATCGAAGGAATAACTTCGGTTGTCTCTTTTTCTCGCACCACTTGCAATTTTCCGCTTTTTCAACGTAAATAAAGGAGAGAAAATACCAAAAGAAAAAGATCAGAGGGACGGTATGCGTCAGGTAACATCAATCCGGCAGATACCACTAGAAATCATCGGGGCAGCAACAGCTTATCGATTAGGTATGCCGGAAAAGATCTTCAGTGGCAAACCGGAAACACTGCGTTACCCTATCATCGGTTCACTCTGCATTGTGCTTGGCATCGTCTTTATCGCCACATTCTTACTTACCTATCAGCTCCTGATGCCGTCGTGGCCGCTCTGGCAACTGCTGCTATTACCTCTTATCGGGTTTGCCTGGCTGGCACTGGGAGGCTGGATTCTCTTTGCCCCTGCCTTTTATCCACGCACCTACATCTACGTCTGCCCGGAAGGATTAATCGTTTCCACCCGGAAACTGGATATTATCCGTTGGGATCAGATGGAGCGGCTCTGGAAGCAATTTCGCCCGCCAGATCTCTATGCATACAGCATCCGCAGAAGCGACGGAGCACGATTTGAATTCACCCACGAACTCAACGATATCACCAGCCTCGGAGCGCTGATAGAGCACGAGATCACACTGCGCTTGCTCAAACGCGCCATCTCTGCCTATCGAGCGGGTGACACTATCTCGTTCGATGCATTACTTGTAAACCGAAAAGGGATTGCCATCCCGGCGCGTCGCCTCTTTCTTTCCTGGGAACAAACCTGGAAGCTCGAAATCACGGAACAGGATGTGCTGCTCTATCAAACGGGACACAAAGAGCCACAGGCACGTCTCAAAGCGGCTCGCATCCCGAACCTGAATATTATGTGCGAGCTCATCACTTATGCACAACGAGAACACGCGCTACTTCAATATCCACATATTCAGGCGTACAACACTGGAAGCGAGCTCGATTTTGGTCCGCTGGCGATCAGCAGACATGGAATCACGCTCTATCAGGCGGGTATCACACTTCCCTGGGACGAGATCAAAGGGGTGAATCTGGGGGAGGAAGATTTGATGCTAGGACGCAAAGGCACCGAACAGGAATGGTTCGCATTCCCTCGCTGGATGCTCCACCATCTTGATGAGCTGAGCGACCTGCTTCGCTATATCGAGCTCAGACAGCTCGGGTGACCGCTACAAAGAGCAATCACCCGCAGAACTTGCTACTGAAGCGCTGGTAGCTTCCAGGCACTCACAACCGGTAACTGTCGGTAGAGGTATGCACCGGTTACGCCCGAGCGCCAGCTTTTCGTTTGGCGTAGATCGCTGACAAACTCCTGTTGCAGATCGATACCCGTCGCTTCCCAGATCAGGCTAATTGCCCGGCGCGCAAAGGCGATACAATTTCGTGGCTCGATGCGGTCTAGATCCTCGAAGAAAAAACCACAACTGGTAAAACTACACTGGATATAATACTGTGCCTCTAACAACAACCGCGTGTGATGCATATCCTCAGCGGAAGGTTGCTGTCTGCCATATTGTTTCCAGAAGTGCTCTTCTGAGATCCAGCCATTACGCAACGACAGGTACGCATCACGAGCGCCCCAGGGATCATGCAGAGCTGCACCGGCCCGCTGCTCAAACACTCGGTCGGCCCGCTCTTCCAGCCGGTTCAATGCCTCACGTAGCGGCTCCTTCCAGCGACTGTCACCCTCTGTACACGAGCAGCCGGTACTCCAACGAGCTACGCCGTGTCCACAACTCCACGCACTGGGAACCTTCAATTGCACCTCTTTTTGAGCGGGATGCATCAGCATAAAGCGCTCGGGCGTACAGATCTCAAAGCCATGCTCTGGCGCACCATGCCGGATCAGGTAGGACAGAAACTTATCACGCCAGGGCTTATGATGCCCGTAGAGCTCGCCATCCGTTGCAATCAAGAGCATTTGTGCCTCGCCAGCACGTTGTTTCTCCTGCACCACCTGGGCAGGAAGATGGGTAGAGGCAAACACATCGGCATTGCTTGTGAGATTCCCATCAAACGAGACGCCACCCGAAAGCGGAGCATTGTAGAAAAAGACCGTCATGGTGCGTCCGGAAGGCAACTGTACAAGATACGGTTCGGTCGGGTCAATGGGCGTCGCTACCTGCCAGGGGGCCAGAATAGTATATGTGATTCCCTGGTCTGCCATAATATCCAGACTTTCAAGGTCAATTGCCGTTTCAGCAAGCCACATTCCATGCGCCGGATGCCCGAACCGGTGCGCAAAATCCTGCAACCCCCAGAGAATCTGGGTGCGCTTGTCACGGGCATTTGCCAGCGGAAGGATAGTATGATTATATGCCTGTGCCATTGCATTTCCGACGCCGTAACGTTGATAGTGCTGCCGATCTGAGTCCAGAATCAGCCGATAGACGTCAGGGTGGGTCTGTTCCAACCAGGCCGCCAGCGTTGGCCCAAGGTCAAAACTGATAGCAGCGAAATTGCCCGCTTCAGCATTCGGACGATAGCATTCAGCCGTAATCTTTTCATTGAAATTTTTAAAAGGAGCAGCATCTGATTCAATAGGAAGAATATGTGTAAAAGGATCTTCACGAGGCGGCTGATAAAAATGTCCATGCAAGCACAGGTAGACGGAACCCGGGTGAGTTTGAGACATGGACTCCTCAGCAGCGATCTGTTCTATCATAAACCACCTTCACCAGAAAAACAGGGGTCAGGCATGCGCGTAGCAAGCAACAAAAAAACAACTTACAAGAATGATAACAACTCTCTCGGAGAGCGGCATCAAGCATAGAAACATACGTTTAAGCAACAAGGGCAGGCGCAAAGCCCCCATTCTGGCCATTCTTGTCGGATATACTCATCCTTATTTCTAGATACGTGTAGAGCAGAGGTATAGATGCACGAGAGGGAGCAAAGGTTATCTTTGCTCCCTGATCAATAGTAAGGATAAGACCAGGTTCCCCAATGTCTCCTCTAAGGGCATACATCCTGCTGATTTCAGGCACTTATGCCACTGACCTGCCCGCTCTGAAAACCGTTGATGAACTCCTCATAGGCGGCACGCAGCTTGGGGTAGCGCAGCAGGAATACCCCGGCATATTCGGTTGTCAGGGCACGAGGCTGACGCAACAGACGCATATTGACTTCTTTGAGCAACCGGCTTCCCTTCTTTCCGTTGCAGGCCCGGCAGCAAGCAACCAGGTTTTCCCAGGTGCTCTTTCCGCCTCGCGAGCGCGGAATGACATGATCCAGAGTCAGATCACGAGAGTGCTTGCCGCAATACTGGCAGGTCTCATCATCGCGCAACAGGATATTGGCGCGTGTGGGTTGCAGCGTCATACGAGGCACACGAATATTAGCCAGCAACTGAACAATTACCGGTCGCTCAAGCTCAAGGCGTCGAGCTGCAATGCTCTCTTCGATCAACTGACGAACATTTTCGTCTAGAAACGTCACCTTATGTTTTGATAACAGTACAATCAGGCGGCGCTCAGTGATGACCGAGAGAGGTTGTAGTGAGGAATTCAGCACAAGAACAGGCATGAATACTATCCTTTCCTCTCTGTCAGAGACGACCCAATCGCAGACAGCGAGGAACAAGGACTGAGGGGAAAAAAGGAGTACTGACAGGGAGCATTTTCCCCCGGTCCCTCAGCGTTTTCGCCGTCTGTAACGTCCAGGTGGATAAGTACAGGTATCCTTTGCACGTCCAGGGGAGCCAGGCAATGCAGGGAGTCCGCTTCCCTGTAGACAAAAAGCGGCCTGAGAAGGGAACAGGGAAAAAGCGGGATACACCTGTTTCCAGAAGGATGAATGTATCTGGAGATCCTGCATTGAAGGGGGGAAGCGCCTTAAAAAGGCAAAAAGACACATGCTATGGTTAGACCTCATTGATTGTAGGCTTGTCTGAACCATTTCACCCCTCCTGGGGAGCATGTGCCTATCCTGGTCGGGGTGAGAGGACTTGAACCTCCGACCTCAGCGTCCCGAACGCTGCGCGCTAGCCGACTGCGCCACACCCCGGATTGACTCCATGCAATGACACAACGCACTGCACTTATCCGCGCAATAGATCCACAAACACTCTATCACAATCAAGCTTTTGTTTGCTTCTCCATTGCTCATCGCTAGTATAGCATACTCCCATACTGCTTGACAATAGGTATACAGGCAATCCGGGAAAAATTCTCATAAATCTCGCTGCTGACGTCAGAAGAGGTGTTCCCTCGCACCCTTTCCGCTTGCTATTGTTGCAAGATACGTTTTACCAGCTTTTCAGCAAGTTCAAATGAATAGTTCTGTCCTCGATCATGCGGATACACCTGAAACATATTCGCCATCCAGAGGCCCGCAAGTGGCGTTTCCAGTGGAGGAATATGCTCGCGATAATCCGTGGTCACAATTGGTTGCGCATATGGGGCCTGGAACATCCAGCTTTCCGTGACCCACTCAGGCTGAAACGCAGGAACCAGCCGTTGCAGATGAGGTAGAAACGCAGCCAGCACCTCCTCTTTCTTCATCGTAAAGAGCGGGTCATCCATCGCGCGATAATTGCCCAGATAGATCAGATGCCGACCGCCATACTCTGCCGGAGAACGATAGTTTGTATGTTCAACCAGGGCCATAAAGGGGTAGCCGGGATCGCAGATATTAATCCAGTAGCTATCATCCGTCAGGCGTCGATCCAGCGCCAGGATCAGACAATGTGCTCCGTAGGCAAGCCCCCAATCATAGCGCTTGCGATATGCCTCCGGTAAAGCGGGAATCAGCCGAAACGTCAGGCGTGTGGGAAGCGTCGAAATAACACCATCAAAGGTCCATGCCCCCTGGCTCGTCCTGACCTGCCAGCGCCCATCCTGCTGTTCAACCTGCTCAACCCGCGTCTCTAATAAGAGCTTCCCCCCGGAAGCCACAATCAGTTCAGCCAGCCGATCATAGAGAAGCTGAAAGCCCCCCCGCAGATAGCCGAGCTCTGTTGTGCGATCATGAAAACGCGCCCAGAACCAGGGCAGGGCAATCTGATCATACAACTTGCCAAATTTTCCCTGAAAAAGCGGCTGAAAGACCGTCTCATATGCCCGTTTTCCCATCCAGCGCCGCAGCCAGGGATCAGCCGTCTGGCCTTCCAACCATTCGGGTCGAGCCACTTTTAAGAAAGCGGCAACAACGCCCATACGAAGCCGCTCATCAAAGCGCAACGGCTTGAAACGAAGCAAGGTCAGTGGCGAATCTAGCTGATGCAGCTTTCCCTGTATCAGGCTGACAGTGCGGGGACGGAGCCATTCCAGTCGCTCGCGAAGTCCTATCTCCTCAATAATTTTAATAATCGTTTTGTCCGAACGAAAAATATGGTGATAGAACTTTTCCAGCCAGGTATCACCGACTTGAAAGCCAGAGGCCAGCCCACCAGCCAGTGGCTCCTGCTCAAAAAGCATTACCGAATGTCCCGCTTGCAACAAGCGATACGCGGTCATCAACCCTAATGCACCACCACCAAGTACAGCATATTCCATGCTTCAGAACCCTTTTTTCACTATCATTGCTTGTTTTCCTGACTCTCTATTCTAGCATACTTTGTATGGGAATAGGACAAGCAGGTACTAAAGCAGAGTGATCACCCTGACCTGAATTTACACATCGCCCCAAAGGCCATATACTGGCAAATGAAATGAAGAAAGAAACAGGGGATATATAATGGATGCAGTGCTCCATCTGCTTAGATGCCCGATTTGCGTCACCGAACTGACACATCATGAGAAGAGCTTGCGCTGTGTACATGGGCATAGCTTCGACATTGCACGAGAAGGTTATGTTAATTTGCTGCGGAAAAAGGCCGGTATGGGTGATAGCAAAGAGATGCTTCAGGCGCGTCGTGCCTTTCTGGAAGAAGGATACTACGCTCCGCTTGTCAAGGCGCTTCACCAGCAACTTGAATCCATCTCAGAGCAGGAACAACGCCCGCTGACAATGCTGGATGCAGGCTGCGGCACTGGCTATTATCTGGCACACCTGCAAGCTGCGCTTCATACAACAACCCTCGGTCTGGGCTTTGATATCTCAAAAGAGGCCATTCGTCTGGCCGCTCGCCAATACCGCGAGACGTTCTTTTTTGTTGCCAACGTCAAGGAGCATCTGGTACTTGCGGATAATGCTATCAATATCCTGCTCAACATCTTCGCGCCCCGTAATATCCCGGAGTTTGCTCGCGTGCTGGTTCCCGGGGGCTTGCTCGCAATCGTCATTCCAGGCGAATACCATCTTCAAGAGTTGCGCGACGCATTGCATCTCCTCTCCATTGAAGAGCAGAAGCGCCAGCACATTCTTGAGCAATGCGCTCCATACTTCCAACTTGAGGCAACTCAGGAAGTGACCTACCGCCTGAGTCTACCCCATGAGAGCCTGCTTCAATTGCTCATGATGACACCAAATTATCATCATCTCAACGAAGAGCAGTATCGCGCCATCCGGCAATCAGGCTCTCAAGAAACGACTGCTGACTTTCTCTGTCTCATCTTACGGAAACGCTAATAGACCACCAGCAGGATGATCTATGACATATAACCAGCGTCCATCAGGTTGACGTCTGACAATCTCAGCAGTTACGCCTCGCACAAGTATTGTCTCATTCTCAAGGATCTGGAATTCTGCCTGTAGCAAGGCAATATCTTCAGTGACAAAGGCGTATCGATTGATTGACACCATACGACCGGGCAACTGTAGCAAGCGGCACAGATCGTCTCGAATCGCGGCCAGGCCAACATGAGGAACGCCTTCGGGTGAAACAAGGCAGGCATTTGCTTCATAAAGCGAAAGCAGATTCTCGATCTTGCCAGAATTGAAAGCCCGCGCAAAAGTGCTATTCATCTGTTCTGGTGAGGTGACAATAAAAGGATCTGACATAGCAACTTCCTTTCTCTGACGATTTCCCAATTTCAGATTGAAAGTATGTGCGATAATGCGTGAAGGCACAAGTACGCAGAAAATGCTGCCATAGTCAGCTCAAACTGACTGGCTGGTAGTGAGGAGAGATAGTAACATGCCCTATGAGCACAGTCTTTATGGGTGTCCGGTTGATGCGACACTAAACGTCATTAGCGGAAAATGGAAACCGCAGATTCTCCGCTTGCTGTTTCAAGGGACCCGGCGTTTCGGAGTGTTACAGCGCAGCATACCCGGGATTTCGCGGCACGTTCTGACAACCCAATTGCGAGAACTGGAACAAGATGGCATCATCCAGCGCACAGTATTCGCGGAAGTGCCCCCCAAAGTAGAATACTCGCTTACAGAGTTCGGCAAAACACTGGAACCCGTTCTGACAGGACTTCTGACCTGGGGAGAGCATTATATCCAGCAACAGGACAAACAAAAAAGCGCCACCTGAAGCGGAGACCGATCAGATGGCGCAACCACACACCAGATTACAGAAAAGGTTATTCTTCAACGGCTCCTAGCGTGCGCAGCATTGCTTTTTGAGCGGACGATAGACCTGTTATGCCCTTGATAATCATGTTCTCATAGGGACGCTCACTTTGTAGCGACCGCAAGCAATTGCCTGTTTTCACATCCCAGAGTTTAATTGTGCCATCATAACTACCGCTGGCAATCATGTCACCAAACGGGCTGTATGAAATCGAATAGATTCGGCGAGCATGCTCAAAGCTTGCCCAGATCTGTTGGTTCTCCTTCCAATCCCAGAGCCGAACACTGTTGTCATCGCCTCCGCTGGCAATGTAGCGGCTATCAGGGCTGAAGGCAACAGACCAGATCCAGAGGGTATGGCCTCGCAATACCCGTATACACTCACCTGTCGCCACAGACCAGATCCGGATAGTCCTATCATCACTACAGCTTGCCAGCAAGGTTCCATCCGGGCTAAAAGAGACTGAACGTACTCGCTTGGTATGACCATGCATCTCAAAGAGACAATGATAGTCAGGGATATCCAATTTCCAGACACGCACTACCGTATCTTCACCACCGGCTGCAACCAGATCACTGCCTGGTGCAAACGCAACAGACCAGATACGGCTTAATCCCTGCTGGACAATCCCCAGACACAGGCCAGTCTCCACCTGCCAGAGCCGCATAGTCTGGTCATCGCTTCCACTAACCAGCAAGGAGCCATCTTGATTAAAGGCAACCGAGCGCACCCAGTTCGTATGCCCGGCCAGCGTGCGAATACAGTAACCGGTTCTGGGGTCCCAGATACGAATAGTCTGGTCATCACTACCGCTGGCAAGCAAGTTTCCTTTAGGACTATACGCAACGGTGTAAATCCAGGTGCTATGCCCCTGCAAGGTTCTCAGGTTCCGGCCAGTCTCTACATCCCAGATGCGAACGGAGCGGTCATCGCTGCCACTGATCAGTTTGGTGCCGTCTGAACTAAAACTAACCGCTCGAATACGACTACTGTGACCCTGTAATGTTTTAAAGCATAGCCCATCACCGGTATTCCACATTCGGATGGTTTGATCGTCACTGCCGCTGACCAATGAATTGCCAGAAGCGCTATACACAATTGACCAGACACGATTCAGGTGACCATGCAGTGTATGAACGCACTCACCACTCTCAATGCTCCAGATACGGATAGAGCGATCATCACTGCCACTGGCGACCATACGCCCATCAGGTGAGAACTTTACCGGCCAGATGCGCCCGGTATGCCCGGTAAATACACGGAGCATTTCGCCGCTCTCGATGTCCCAGATGCGCACAACCTGGTCTTCACCGCCACTGGCAAGCAAGCGTCCATCCGGGCTGAAGGCAACCGAGTTGACACGTCCCTTATGTCCCTGAAAGACATGGATACACTCGCCGCTCTCAATGTCCCAGAGCCGTACTGTATAGTCGCTCGAAGCAGAAGCAGCAAGCCGGCCATCAGTACTTCTTGTAACGCACCAGACACGGCTTGTGTGTCCACGAAGCGTTTTGAGGCAATCACCGGTGTATACGTTCCAGAGCCTGATTGTCATATCATCGCCAGCACTCAACGCTTGCTTCCCATCCGGAAGAAACACAACGCTGCGAATTCGGTTCTCGTGTCCATGCAAGATACGTAAGCACTGCGTGGTACGAGTATCCCATAAACGAAGCGCCTGGTCGTCGCTTCCGCTCAGCGCAACCGTTCCATCTGGACTGATATCGACTGAACGCACCCAGTCCTCATGCCCATGACACACCCCTAATGGGGCACCAGAGTGCGTGTGCCAGAGTCTCACTTCTCCATTTGCGGTACCAGCCACCGTTAAGGTTTCATCGGCCCCTAGAGCAATAGAGAGAATACTACCAAACGTATCTGTAAACACACAGTTCTCTAACTGGGCATAAGAGAAATCGACCTTTTGCAGATATGAATCACGGAGGTATGCATTCCGAACACACAGATTAGAAAAGTCATATCCGGTTAGATCAACTTTCAATTGGATTAAGAGATTGAGTATATTCCCTGCTGCATACTCCGGCGTTTGCGGGCGCTTCTCCCGCAAATATGCAAGCATGTTCCGGAGCTTCCGTTCACACTCAATCTTGCCAAAAGAAGTCAACAATAGCTTGATCACCGGTTCAAGGAAAAGACGAACCTGGTTATTTCGGATATGATCTTTTGCCTGCGCTTTTATCAGAGCATGACTTGCCAGAATTTCAAATTCCCCGTTCTCAATTTCCTGGCAGACTTTCGAAACCAGAACATCAGTGACATACTCCATAATCACCGGCTGAAGTGTGAAACGAGCTCCACTGCTGCTCTCGATCATTGAGCGATGCCGCAGAGAATCCAGAGCGCTTAATAACAAGCGTTTAGGTACAGGGCGTACGATATCGCGGGAAATGTCTTTCAAGGATACAGGCTCACAGGCAAGTGCAAACCAGTAGATCAGCTCGCGCTCCTGGGCAGATAAGCGATGGAACTGTCCATCTATCAGATCATAAATATCACCGATTACAGCTCCGCGCTCAGCAAGAAACTCCGCAATCTCCCCTCCAAACAGCTCGCTAATTGGTCCAGCAGCCAGTTTGAGAGCAAGCGGATTACCGGAATACATCTGGACAAGCTCATTGAACTCCTCCTCGGTTCCGATCAGGTTCCGTTCCTGCAAAATCAAGCGGCCTTCCTCTAGACCAATACCGGAGAGGTGCCAGACCCGTACCTCATTTCCCTCTAAGGCTTCAACCTCCACAGGTAATTCACGGCTTGTTAGCAAAACACAACTTTGCAACGAACTATTCGAGCCAACAAAATGGAATAGCTCACCATAGCCTTCATATCCAGCCTGATAAGAACCATGCCCCTGCTCAAGGCTCGTTGCGCCAAGTTGAAGGCCACTCTTGAGAATCGTTTCTATATTATCCAGCACCAGCAAGCAGCGATGATTTTGTAAATATTTGCCGAGAAGCCTGATCCGCTCCGAGAAGCCCTTTGGCAGCTCAACGCGTTCTTCTCCAGCTAAAAAGCGGATACAATCATTCAGGTATTCGTCAGGAGGCAGAGCATTTTGTAATGTCCGCCAATATACAAACGCAAACTGGCTCTTTACCTCCTCTTTGAGGCGAGTAGCCAGTACTGTCTTGCCGATGCCCCCGATACCCAGAAGCGTGACAACTCGGCAGCGATCATGTACCAACCACTTACGAAGTTCTATCAGTTCGCTCTCACGCCCATAGAAAGTATGCAGGCGTGGCGCTTCATCAGCATACTCGACGAATGAACGTGCAGGCTTATTGCCGACCTCAGGAGCATTTGCCTCTTTTTTTGCCTGCACTACCAGCGGTTCGAACTGATCGCTTTTTACGCTCTGTTCCTTCCGCATATTATCCGGGGAACGTTCATCACGTGATAGCGTGCCTGAACGCATCCCAAGAGCCTCTTCATATGCTCTGATCAGCTCCAGTGAGGGTTGACCATGCCCGTTCTCAACGGAGGAAAGACGCCCTTTTGTATAGCGAATCAACTGTGCCATTTTTGAGAGCGAGATGTTTTTTTCTTGACGCGCTAGCCGCATTCTAGCCCCAATGGCATTCTGTTCTGTCGAAACCTTTTTCTCTTTTCTACCCATGGTGCTTATTCCTCCCACTTCAAAGTATAAAACAAACTTGAGAAAAACAAAATAGTTTTCCCGGGTAAAATACAATAGTTTTATAAAACAAAATAGTTTTCTCAATATAAAAACTATACAGAAAAATATTGCAATTTACCGTTCTTTTATGTTATTATTGTTTTGTAATCGAAAGAAACAAAGAAACAAAGAAAAGTGGGTACTACCGGGGTAAAAAGATATTTTTTTCTATACTAGAAGACGCTTCAGTTTTTCTTCTCAAAAATAAAAGGAGAACAACAATGTCAGGAGCCAGCCCCGTAAGCCTCAATACATATAATCGCTTTCTTGAAGCACATCTTGTCTATATCCGTGAGCAAGTCAGCCTGAATGTTCAGATCTACTTTCGGGGCTGCTCACCGGAAATCTTGAAATGGCTTATCGACGATATCATGCAGGAGCTGCTCATTAAGTTATGGCAGACCCTTCAGCGGCAAACCATTGAGAATCCCCGCGCGTATATCAGGATCGCGGCCCGTCACGAAACCATTTCGCATCAGCGTAAACGAAAACCCGTTTACAGACTGCATACAGACGACAATGGAGAAATCTATCAAGGAAACCTGATCGGTCACTATAACAGCATTGAGCCTGACCCGGGAGAAATTGTTGAACAGGAAGAAAACTTGCAACAATTCCTGGAAGCTTTGATTGACGCCATTCAAAAGCTCCCTCCTATTCAACGGAAAGCAATGCTCTGCTCATTAAAAACGCGTATTGACAACCCGATCCCATTGAGAGAGGCATGCAACAAGCATAACATCAACCTGGATGCAATACATTGGCCAGCTAATCCACGCGAGCTACAAAAAATTCGTGCATCGGTCACAATAGCCAGGAAAAAGCTGCGTCTTGTTCCTGCATTGGCAGGGAGCTGATACCGATATTGAAAATTGTTTTCATCAGAAAACAATTCAATAAAACAATAGACATTATTAAGTTGAAGTCAGGGATACTATAGTATATAATAAAAACAATTATTTGACTTGTACGTCATAAAGAGAGGGAGCACTCCCATGTTACAAGAAGAGAAAAACTACAAAGATGTAGAGTCTCACGTTAAAATAGAGAAAGGCGTACTACGGGAGCTTTTTTCCAAAGAAGCTGCTCTCAGAGAAGAGGCTTTCCAGAAGCTTCATTCCCGGCTTGGGCCCTTACACGAAACCTTTGAATGGTTCTTGCAGGCAGAAAAGAGCATTCAACCCCCAGACACAGAACAATTAAAGAAGCTCTTCGATTCCTGTAGCGATCCTGATAGATCACCAGAAGAACTACTGGAAACCCTGTACGCGCTGGAACCCGGCAACAGTATCGGCTTTCAACAGATCAACATGCTTGTCGATCACTTACGGGGGCGCGTCTGGAACTATGCCAGAGAAAAATACTCCTTGCAGGTGGAAGAGATCGAACCACACGACCACGTTTTTGGGAGTGGTGGTGACTTCTGTAAAACACTGCATGCCAGCACAGCAGCAGCTATTGTCGCTTCAACATTTATTCCTATCTGCAAAACAGGCACCTCAAATGTCACCTCCTGGCATGGAAGCACCGAGGCAATGACAACGCTTGGTTATACACAGCTACCCGTTCATACAGCAGATATCAACCGCGAGCTAGCACAATCTCGCTTTGCCTTTATTCCGCTCTCTGCTCTGGGTTTCCCCTACTCTCCAAACTTACGGCAGGCCCGTAAAAGACTCTGGGAACAGGCAAGCAAGATACTTAAGGATCGACAAGAGGCAAAAAAGCTTTCCTGGCAAAAGACAATCAGAACAACACCTATTCCAATGGATATCTTTAAGATTGTCTCGCCAAACGCACAGGTATTGAAACCCAGACATCATAGTACTGGCGTATGTAGCCCTTATATGCTCCCATATGTGCTTTCTCTCTATCTCCATTTGAACAGTCAGGGAATCATTGTTTTCAGCTATGACGGCATCGATGAGTTTTCTACCGCATCCAGTGAGCCGGGTGCAAACAACCTGGTCATCCAGGTCCGCGAACATGATGTTCTCATTCTGGAATGCGGTCCCGAAGCGCTTGGGCTCAAACGCTCCCGCATAGAAGATATCTCGGAAAAAGACCTTGAGACGACACGTGATGTCCTTCAGAACATCTTTGCTGGCAAGGAGGAAGGCGCCAAACAGGATTTCATTGTTGCTAATGCAGCCCTGCTTCTGGTCGCGAATGGATACAAACAGCGGACAGAGGAACACGAAGAAGCACACGAGGAGAAAAGTTTACAGGAACAACTATGGAACGCAGTTACCCGCGTACGGGAAGCGATTCAACATGGTGAAGTTAAGGAGCACTTCGAGAATGTGCTGCATGCGCATTTTCAGCCAGTACTGTAACCATTTCGCAGGACTTATCTTCCTTTTCTTATGCTTTATCCACCAGCAGAGGACTATGAACAGGAGCTCTCTCTTATTGAACTCGTTCATAGTCCTCCGTTGTTGGATATGTTTTTTAGGGAAGTGCACTGAGTTCCTTGATCGTTTTCAATGCCTCTTCTCGATGCATTTCAGCATCAAACTGCGAGTTAAAAATGTGGCGTATGATCCCCTGCTTATCAATCACATAAGTAACACGCCCGGGAATTAAGCCAAAGGTTTTGGGCACATTATAGCGCTTGCGCACCTCTCCCCCTTTATCGCTCAACAACAAAAAAGGAAGCTTGTAGCGCTCACGAAAGCGTTGATGCTCTTCAACCGAATCCGAGCTGATCCCGATGACCTCGGCTCCTGCCTGCTTGAACACCTCATAGCTGTCACGAAACGCACACGCCTCTTTCGTACAGCCGGGGGTATCATCTTTCGGATAGAAGTATACAACAACATATGTCTTCCCCAAAAAATCGGAGAGTCGTACCATTTCTCCTGTCGTTGCAGGAAGCGCGAAATCAGGTGCTTTATCACCTACCTGAATCTTTGAGCCCATACTTCTCTGCTCCTTTAGTTCGCAGTCATTTCCTCACGGACACGCTCGACAACCTGCTTGAGTACCTCATAGGGCTGAGCACCCGAAACCAGATACTTTCCAGCAAAGATCAGCGCGGGTACAGCCTGCAAACCATATTCTTCAGCCTGTTGATGATCAGCCCAGACAGCCGCAGTGTAGTCTGTCTCTTCTTCCAGCGCGCCGAGGAAGGCATCGCCATCCAGACCCACACTGATTGCAAGCTCTCTCAGTACCTGCATCTCCCCGATAGGTTGGGCATGCCGCCAGTAGGCATTCATCACAGCTCGATGATATGCATCGCCTTTGCCCTGCGCTTCAGCATATTTCGCTCCAACCAGGGCAGGCAGGCTGTTTGTGCCAAAGGGACCGGCATTGATCTCGATCCCATACTGTTCACGAGCCATCTGCTTGAGGCGTCCCTGCATACTTTCGATCTGGGCTCTCTTCTCGGGAGAGATGGGAGGTGAGCCAGGAGGATGTAATAAAAATGAGTGCCACTGCACTGTCACGTTACATTCTTGTTTGAGCTTCTCCAAACTGGAGGCTACGAGAAAACAAAATGGTCACACAAAATCGGACCAGACATCAATGTGCACTGGTAAAGTCATGCTTCTCTTCCTTTCGATAAGTAGCTTACACTATTCTAGCACATTGATGCAGAGAAAGATCAGTGGCCACCTCCCGTTATCTGTAGGCCGATCACGCCTGCAACGATCAAGACAATAGAGAGCAGCTTAAGCAGGTCACGCGACTCACCCAGAAACAGAATACCTATCAGGACAGAGCCCGCTGCGCCAATACCAGTCCACACTGCGTAGGCCACCCCTACCGGCAATGATTTGACCGCCTGCGACAGCAGATAGAAGCTCAAAACGGCAAATGCAACCATCCCGATACTGGGCCAGAGCCGGGTAAAACCCTCGCTCAATTTCAAAAAGTAAGCCATTGCAACTTCAGCAAAACCAGCAATAACAAGGAGTATCCAGGCCATAAGGATTATACCCTCCATTCCTCTTACCTTCCCAATTACTATACCGTCTGGACGGTACATTGTCAAGGGAAGGAAAAAAGCCAGCTTGTTTCTGGCTTTTCTCGGAGAAAAATTTTTTATCCCTGGCGAGAAAGGGATGGAAGGTCCGTCCTCACCATAGTATCGAACAAGTGATGCAAGGTAGCCTCGGGATCAGTACAGAGGCCACAATGCACCGCGGAGGGCTGAATAATGGTACTGCGCGGCGAAACCAGCCAGTGAAAGCGCTCAGACTGGGAGAGCGCAGCAATAGGCCCTCCAGCAGGATCGCCTGCTCCAATGCGCGCCATTGTATCCAGATGTTCCTGTACGCCCTCAACATCAATATGAGGAGCTAACGCCAGCAAGCGCTGGCGATCCAGATGGACCAAAACACCGAGAAAGCGCAAGGTGCGGCTGAATACAATCACGCCCACATTGATACGTTCACCTCGCTCCACCGAGGGCACGACACGGATTAAAGCATAATCATACGAGTTGTGCTCTGGCATTCAGCCCCTCCTGAACAAAGATTTCCGAGTGTTCAAGCCGTTCCAGCAGGTACGATACATACGCTTCCCGATGCATCTCAGGATCGGGATACTGGCTATCACCCTCAAGCCATGCAGTCGGAATCATCTGCGCGATCGCCTCAAGGACCTCCCGTGAGAGGAGCGCTTTCATTCTTGCATCAGCCTCTTGCAATTGGCTTGCGAGCGGCAAAAGCACATGATCTTTAATCGGGCGGAACGGAGAGCGGCAGAAGGCCTGATACACCGAACCGCTATGATGGAAGTAGAGCGCAGCACCATGATCGATCAAGAAAGGGCGTCTATGCCATAACAACATATTGGTATTGCGCGGTGTCCTATCAACATTAGTAACATAGGCATCAAACCAGACAATAGCCGAGGCAAGCTGTGCGTCTACCTTTGTGCGATCATTGGCATCAAACGGCAACGAGCCCGGCAAGAAATCCAGACCGGCGTTCAACCCCGCGCTCTTCTTGATAAGCTCCTGAATCTCGTAATGCGGTTCAGAGCGCCCCAGAACCGGATCAAGTTCAAGTAACACAATTTCAGGGATGGGTAAGCCTAACGCCCGCCCGATCTCTCCGGCCAGCACCTCGGCAACCAGCGTTTTCGCGCCCTGAGCGGCACCCCGAAATTTTAAGACATACATCCCATCGTCATCTGCTTCAACAATAGCCGGCACTGATCCTCCCTCACGCAAAGGAGTCACATACCGTGTTGCAGTTAAAGTTCGTAGCATTTATCTTTTCCAGTAGCTTTGAAGAAACGATTTCGGCTTTTTCAATCATACTCGAAAGAGGAGGCGAACACAACAGCAGAGGGTGCCCTGATCCTCTCCACTATTCCGCTTTTCTTCATCTGTCTTCCACCACTGTGCCCTTTTCGCTCTTTTCTACAAAAGATCGAGGCGCAGGAAGCCAGATATAGAGCCATGCGGCCCCTTCAAAAGCAGCCCATAGGTCCTATACCATCTGTGCTACTTTTCCTCTGTTTCAACACTATAAGCGTAAAAATGGTATCATATCCGCAATCCAGATCCAAAAAAGCCCTTTTACGGAATTGAGAGCGCGCGACTCCCCTCTAGCTCACAGGAGAGTCGCATTTGTCTTTCAGAGAGCCTAGAGCTATCAGCACACCATGCTGACAGTTGAGAGACAGAGTGTATCGCTTTATTGTCACTTATCGAGGTAGAAAGAAGCACTATGACGAACGACATGACACTTCTTCACTCATCTGAACACCAGCATCAAGCCCTATCCAGCCAGCCAGTAACGCTTGAGGACGGTCGAAACGATACCGTCGTTTCAGGACAATCACAGATCACGCTGAAGAGCGGCGATGCTTTTCTGGTAGCAGATGTGCACGGTGATCTCCTCGCCTCATACCCGGAGATGGGATTATACTGGCATGGGACCCGTTTTCTGCGCACCTGTCAGCTCTACCTGGAAGGCCGCCAGCCTATCATGCTTTCCCACCATATTGCCAACGAAGGAGACGCCTGTCAGATTGACTCCACAAACGCGACCCTGACCATAAATAATACCCCCATCGAACAGGGCGAAATCCATATCAGTCGTCTACTGACGTTGCAGCCAGAACAACTCATACAAACTATCACGATCACCAGTTTCAGCCCGCAGCCGCTTCCTGTCACCATCAGCTTCAAAGTCGATACAGATTTCAGCGATATCTTTGAAGTGCGTGGAAGCGTGCGCCCGGAAAAAGGGACCTTACAACCGGCCTTTATTCAGGACTCCACCTTGCACCTTCCCTATCTGGGACGGGATCACATCCAGCGCGAAGTACAGCTCCACTGTACGCCGGCTACTCCCCATATAGCAGAGCAGGTGATCCACTGGCAACTTCTCTTACAGCGTGGGCAGCCAGTCGAGCTTCAGCTTCGCGCCACAATGCATGAGGAAGTCAAAAAGCATTCCATCAAGTCTGTTGCTCTCCCTGCGATGCATACCATTGCTCAGCCAACAGTACGTACTGATGATCTTCTCTTTAATCGTCTTCTCTTGCGTGGCATGCATGACTTGCAGATGCTCAGCACCATTACGCCCCATGGCTTCTATCCCTATGCGGGCATTCCCTGGTTCTCCTGCCCATTCGGGCGCGACGGGCTGATCACCTGCCTGCAATTTCTCCCCTGGTATCCAGAGGTCGTGAAAGGCACGCTACAGTTTCTGGCCGCGCATCAGGGCACCAAATTCGATGATTTCACCGACGAAGAGCCCGGGAAAATGCTTCACGAAATGCGCACCGGCGAAATGGCGAACTGCCGAGAGATTCCCTATATTCCCTACTATGGAAGCGTTGATGTCACACCGCTCTTTCTGATTACGCTTGAAGGCTATATCCGTTGGACCAACGACACCGACCTGCTTGAGCGGCTCTGGCCCAACGCTGAAAAGGCAGCTTGCTGGCTGCGAGACTATGGCGACAAAGATGGAGATGGCTTTGTTGAATACCATCGTGCGCGTGAGACAGGGCTGGCCAATCAGGGCTGGAAAGATGCCTGGGACGCTATTTCTCATCAGAACGGGCGCCTGGCAGTCTCCCCGATTGCCCTTTGCGAAGTGCAGGCCTACACATTCGCTGCCTATCGTGCGATGGGATACCTGGGAAGCCGCCTGGGCAAACAGCAAGAGGCAACCTACTGGGAACAGCAAGCGCGGAAGCTTCAGGAACACTTCTTACAGCGCTTCTGGTGGGAGGAGGAACAAACACTCTATCTTGCATTGGACAAGGAGAAAGAGCCCTGCGCGGTCGTTGCGTCCAACGCGGGTCAGTGTCTCTGGACGGGCATCCTCCCCAAAGAGCAGGCACAGGCAGTCATAGCACGACTGATGCGTGAGGATATGTTTAGCGGTTGGGGCATTCGGACGCTCTCAACCACCGCTGTACGTTACAATCCGATGAGCTACCATAATGGCTCCATCTGGCCGCATGATACGGCTCTGATCGGTGCAGGATTCGCCCGCTATGGGGCGCGAGAAGAGGCCGCAACCCTGCTCTACAGTCTTTATCAGGCAAGCCTGTTCTTTGAGCATATGCGCCTGCCAGAGCTTTACTGTGGGTTCTCGCAGCGTCCGGGATTTGGTCCGACGCGTTATCCCGTTGCCTGTTCCCCTCAGGCATGGGCAACCGGCGCCCCCTTCCTGCTCCTCACCTCTCTCCTGGGTATGACAGCCGATGGAGAGCAAGGACGCCTCACCCTTGAACAGCCTGTGCTACCACCCTGGCTGAATACGCTTGAAATCAAGGATCTCTATCCGGGGGCACGGCAGGTCCACCTGCACCTTCAGCGCAAAGGCACGACTGTGGAGGTATTTCCGGGCACCCAGAATGAAGTAGAGATTGAGTTGCTGTAGACAATCAGGGTGAGAAAGGAGATTCCTTCTCACCCTGATTTCTATTTGACAAGCTATCAGAGATGAGACATAGTGAACCCAGGAAACGAAAAAAGATGAAGACAGAGAGTGACGTGATGACAACAACAGCATTGCAATCAGTTCTGAAGCAGAAACCACTCGGCCTTGTGTTTGATATAGACGGAACACTCAGTCCCATCGCGCCCACACCAGCCGAAGCGCGTTTGTTTCCGGGCATTGACACACGGCTCCGTGAGCTCTCACGCTATGCAAAGATCGCTATTCTGACCGGTCGGGCCGCAAAAGAAGGCGCAGCAATGGTCAATGTTGAGGGGCTGACCTATTTTGGAACTCATGGTCTGGAATGGTGTAACGGCCTTCCTTCCCCCACCAATCTTGTCGAAATCGTGCCAGAAGCGAAAGCCTATATTGAGCCGGGTAACCGCATTATGGACCTGGCCGAACGGGAACTGGCAAACGAGCCGGGCATTCTCATCGAGCGAAAACAGCTCGGTGGCACCATTCACTATCGACTTGCCCCCGACAAGGATCATGCTCGCCAGCGTATCCTAGACGTTGTCGAAGGACCGGTCGAGCAGGCACATATGCGTCTGGGATACGGCAAATTTATTATTGAGGTTCTTTCCCCCTTGAAAGTGAACAAAGGGGTGGCGTTACGCAGTTTTGCGCAGAAAATGGATCTGCGAGGAGTCATCTTTGCAGGAGATGATCGAACTGATCTGGACGCAATGGAAGCGGTATCTGAGCTGAGAGAGGAGGGGATCAGCGGTCTCTCTATTGCTGTTCAACATCACGATACACTTCCCGCACTTCTCAATCAGGCAGATCTTGTCGTCCAGGGTGTGGAGGGTATGGCTGCAACACTACAGGGGATACTGGAGTACCTCAAGCAACTGAACGGTTCTCGCTAGCTTCGGGCTACCCACTCTTCGGTAAGGACGCAAATTGTTTGCGTCCCCCGAAGGCAGTATTGGACTTAGCTGACATTTGCAACGATATTACCGGAAGCATCTCTCTGAACCGTATCAGCTTTTTTCGCCTGCGAGGCTACTGAATATTCAAGCAACTCGTTAATATCGCGAATCTGCCTGGCCAACCAGGCATCAAGATTATTCCGTTCCACAGACTGCCTTACGAACGTGGCTTTTGCATGTCGCTCTTCCTCGGGCAACATCAACGCTTTATACAATGCCTGTGCAGTCTCAATCACGTCAGTCGGGGAGGTTGGAATAGAGCCCTTACCCAACTGCTGGAATGCCCCAACAGTACGGGAGAGAACAAGCACACCATCGCGCTGATTCACTACAGGGCCTTCTTTTGCTACCAGGTTCATACCATCAATGATTGGATTCACCAGAAGGACATCATAGTACTGCATTGCCGCCAGAGCACGCGCGCGGTCGTTCCCCGTAAATGCCTGAATTGGTGTCCAGTCATCTGAGCCATATTTCTGATTGATCTCATCAATAATGGCCTGTACCTCTAATGCAGTGCGGCGATAAATGGGGAGAGATTGGCGTGAAGGAACCAGGAAAGCCAGAAACGCAACTTTTCCATGCAATTCCGGGTGCTCTTCCAGCAGCAGATCATAGGCCTGGAAGCCACGAAGTATATTTTTTGTCGGTTCGATACGATCTACGCGCATAATATTATATTCGCGTAAATACTGCTGTATCTCTTTCGCGGCACGCTTTCCGGGAGCACTGTTCACAACACGGCGCTCCTCTGTCACAGAGATCGAAATGGGGTAAGCGCGAGCCTGAGTGCGATGTCCCTGCCACCAGACAGCCCCTTCTTCAAAGTCAACAACGGCCCCATCCAGGATGGTGCGGGCTCCTTCAAGGAAATTGCGTGCATCACGTTCCGTCTGGAAACCGATAATATCATTGCCAACCAGACCGCTATAAATGGCCTGCGCAATATTACTTGGCAAGAAGTGCCAGCAGCGAATATCGGGCCAGGGAATATGAATAAACTGCTGCATAATGATCGAAGGATGTTTCTTCCGAATCATCGAAGAGACCAGATAGAGATGGTAATCCTGAAGCATCACCACGGGCAGGGAGTCCTCACGCTCGATCTCTTCAACTACAGCCTCAGCCAATTCCCGATTGGCCTCACAATAGCCATTGGTCCAGGCATCCTGGAGCTGTCGAATGTTACTCTGATAGGGATCATACATGTAGTGCTGTAAGAACCAGAGCACCTCATTGCTGATCTTGTCATAATATTTCCGGTACACGTTCTTCTGGACAGGCACATAATGAAGTTTCATGCGATGTCCTCGCACCGGAGAAGGCAAAACGCCTCCATGTTGCTGCATCTCGCGAACCGCAACCCTGTCGCCCTCGGTCATCGTCACAGCAACCCAGGTTACATCCATACTTTTCGCAATTTCGATTAAAGCGGTGACCATCCCACCAGCACCGCGACGCGCCTTGAGCGATCCATCCTGACTAAGTTGGAACTCGACGGGACCACGATTTGAAGCGATAATAAGGCGACGAGCATGCATCAACTGCGGAGGAGCGTCCGTCGTCGTCCGCGTGGGCATAGCATTTCCTTTCTAACAGGTGCTTACTGTTGTTTGTTCTATGACCGCCAACGACGCTTCAATACAGAAGCGAGCTGATGCAAGAAGCATTCTCTTGAAACGGTCTGCTACAGTCTTACACCGATTTACTTACTACGGCGTTACGCAAGGCACCATGTGTAATGTTACCATATGATGAAGTGTAATTACCAGAATTCGATTTCATCAACTGCCTGTAGTCCTTGCATTCCATACCCATAGTAATCGATTGCGTATAGTGTGCAACGATTTCGACAGTACAAATACACACTGGAAGGTATCACTTTATGATACGAATCGATGGTCACATTTAGACTCAACAACACACAGGACCACCGCAGGCCATCATTTAAGATTACGCAGCAAGGTCGTTTCTGGTTGAATCCCGGCATTCCGCGTGCCCTGATGCCGCATCATACCCTGGCAAGCATTCCACCATACTTAAAGGAAAGATTCGCCAGCATGTGAACACAAATCGAAAAACGCATATATGCTTTCTCCATCTTTTCTCAATCCACCTGCTCTCCCCGTTCTGCCCTGTTGCTCCTGTAACCGCTTCTTCTCTTTTTCCTGCTCTCTACCAATATATACCCCTTGATCAGGCGATACAGGGATATGACGCATTGAGCAATACCCCCACCACTTATTGGATACAACAAAGGTTAAATAGTAGTAAAAAAAGATGCTCGTTCTCTTTTCGCCTGCTTCCTTATCAATTGCTCCCCCAAGGATAGCAAGAAGAGACAGGGTCCAGAGAGCCCCACCTGCGTCATGGAAGACGTTCCCGGCGAACCGCATATGATACAGCAGGAAGCGCCAACAGCAAGCAGAAACTCGGCAGCAAACCAGACATCCGGTACTATGGTACCGTTTATCTTTATCAACACAAGCTTTCTTCGTTCTATCAGATACACGGTCCAAAAAGTCCCGTTCGTTTAAGGCGGGAATGCATGGGCCTCCCAACAGAATGGTACCGTCGGGCAGACGGGAACCAACGATCCCAGCAGATCGTAAAACGCTTCTGGACACCTGGCTCTCCTCGCTGTCTCGCAAGGGGTCAGCCGAGCATGCCACGTGGATGAAAGAAGAAGCCCCCGCATTGAAGCGGGCGAAATGCCAAGATAGAAGAGGGCAAAAGTGAAGCGGGCGACCGCAAAGAAGCCCGAAAAATGATGGTCTGATCCGTTTTTCTTTGTTGAAGGAAACAAGCTGTCAAGCGGCAAGCCTGTCAAGCCGGGAGGGGGTAATCAGACGAAACACAATGAATACCCACCCCCAAAACTACCTGTTATTCCGATAAAATTTGCAGATATCCAGGGCCACATGTTAGAATCAGCCCTGCAAGCACAACACACATCCGAAAGTAGAGAGAAGATTTTATCTGTCGGACCAGCGGCAGAACCGAGAGGAGCGCACATTGGAAGAAGAGAAGACAGGAAGAAAATGGCTTCGCCGCATACTGGACTTTATTAATCCTTTACGCGATCCAAGCCTGATGGTCGCCGCCGTACTGACCTTTATACAAGAAGCGGGACAGCACGACCCCTGGTACCTGATCATCCTACTGGCGCTCGTGAACTGGCTCGCGGTACGAGGAATCGTCTGGCTGGTCGTTAATTTTACATTTGCGGCAACCTTTTTGGCCAGGCGATTATGGTGGGCATTAAAACATCCACGTCTGGCATGGCGTATACTGGATGCTATAGGGCACGAAGAAATCGTGATAGGAGGGCTTCCTTCCGAGGGAGTCTTGCTTCAGGATGGAACAGCTATTATGGGCCCAATGCTTGGGGCCAATGGAATTCAGGTACTCGGCGAATTACCCGCGGGCGCAGAGGTTCCTCTTTACGGTCTGCCCGGCGGTCAGCCGATGGGCCAGGATTTCAGCGGCTTTGGGGGGGCTGGTTTCTTTCCTGCTGGAAATGGTTTCCAGGACTTTAACAATCAGGCAGGTTTCCAACCGATGGGCATGGGGGCCAACGGCTTCGTCAGTGCCCAGAGCACAGATGGGTTGGCTCAGGGTTTCCCCAACGGCCATTCATCTGAGGAAGAAGAGCGTATACGCCAGCAACTGGCAACCCTGACCCAGCTCCTGGATGACTGGATTCAGTTCACGGAAGAGAAATGGCGTACAGTAAGCGATACCCAGTTAGGCTGGAAACCATTGCGCGGACGCTGGAGTAGCTGGGATGATATTTTCCAGGATGTTTATGCCGCCAAGACAGGTGATGTCATGGCGCAAGCAGCGCAGGCAGCCGGTGAAGCCACATCGCGCCGGTATGAAACCTCGAAAGATAAAGGCTCTGCTGCCTCTGCTGTGGCCTGCTTTATGCGTGACATGCTCACACTACGGCAAGGTCTGGAACTCCTTCAACAGTCGAACGGAGAGGGTCCCGGAACATCTGGACTTCAGCAGGTTGTGCAGCCACTGACCAGGCGTTTCGGTAGCAGCAATAGCGGCTCGCTCAATGGCTCTACTGGTAGTGCCGGTCCTCGCAGCACATTTATTCGACGCCCTGCGCAAATTTTTGTGGATGCTGACTCGGAGAAGTAAATAAGTGATGTATACATATTCCCCTCGTCTTGTATCCGTGCGCCCAGAACTGGACCGCCTGGCCGAATATGTACCGGGCGAGTCGTTAGAAGCGTTCAGCACACGTACAAATATTCCTATACAAGAAATTATCAAACTAAATAGTAATGAGAGTCCCTATGAACCGGTGCCGGAAGTCCTTGCGGCACTGGCGAACTATAAGCAGTTCAATCTCTATCCAGACACAGACTCGGCGGCTCTTCGCCAGGCTCTCGAACAGTACACCGGAGTAGAGAAGCGTCATATCGTCGTACAGCATGGGAGCATGGAACTGATTAACCTGCTCTGGCACCTCTTCCTGAGCCCGGGTGACAACATCATCTGCTGCCCTCCGACGTTCTCGCTCTATAAGTCGGTTACAACCTTCTGTGGCGCTCATGTTATCGAGGTTCCACGTAACCCTGACTTCTCACTGAATGTCGAAGCGATTAAAGCAGCGATTACGCCTCAGACCAAATTAATCATTCTCTGTTCTCCCAACAATCCAACGGGTAACCCGATCCGTCAGGAGGATCTTTTTGCCCTGCTGGATACCGGGCGCATCATTATGGTCGATGAGGCCTATGTGGAGTTCTCAGATTTCCCTCATGGCTACGCGCATCTGGTTCCTGAACATGAGAATCTGGTTGTCACCCGCACGTTCAGCAAATGGGCGGGACTGGCCGGGCTGCGCATTGGCTATGCCCTTGTGCCCGAGTGGATTCAGTCCTACATGCGCCGCGCGCAATGCCCATTTGAGGTCAATATGTCCGGGCATATCGCGGCCATCGAAACGCTGAAACACCTCGATGCAACCCTGCAAAATGTGCAGCGCATTGTAGAAGAGCGGGCTCACCTTTTTGAGGTTCTTGCCAGCTATCCCTTCTTAAAGCCGCTGCCCTCGCAAGGGAACTATATTCTGACCTTCGTTGACCAGAGTCTGGTGACGATCAAACAGCTACGGAACGCGGTCGAGTCGCACGGCATTCTGCTCCGCTACTTCTCATCACAGCCCGATCTGGCAGACTACTTCCGGGTTACGGTTGGTTTACCGGAGCATACAGAGAAACTCAACCAGGCATTACAAGGCCTGTGATCACATACCATTCATCCCGATAAGTACCCTGGTGAATCTTTCACCAGGGTCTTTCTCTTGCTTGCCCATACCCGGCACTCCGATGTACAATAGCCCAGGCAAGGATGCAACATCCCCTGCGACTGGGCTATTATAAAGAGAGAAACAATTTGCTCCGCATGTGCATAGATAAGATTTTTGTGGAGGATTTTTGGTTATGCCACTCAACACAAACGATTCGACATCCATCAAGGAAGTCATCGCCCGCGAGATCCTGGATTCGCGCGGCAATCCCACGGTTCAGGTTGAAGTCACCCTGAAGGGAGGAGCGCGGGGAGTAGCGGCGGTTCCTTCCGGAGCTTCAACCGGAGCACATGAAGCAGTCGAGCTACGCGACGGCGACAAGAGCCGCTACGGTGGCAAGGGTGTTCTCAAGGCCGTTGAAAACGTCAATAAAGTGATCGCTGAAGAGATTGCTGGCTTTGATGCAACCGATCAGGTTATGCTCGATGAAGTGCTGATCGGTCTGGACGGTACACCCAATAAAGCGAAACTCGGCGCGAACGCCATTCTCGGCGTCTCACTGGCACTTGCCAAAGCAGCGGCACAGGCATACAATCAGCCGCTCTATCGCTACCTCGGCGGTGTTTCCGCCTGCACCTTGCCCGTACCCATGCTCAATATTTTGAACGGCGGAAAGCACGCGGATAATTCCACCGATATGCAGGAATATATGATCCTCCCGGTTGGCGCTTCTTCGTTCCGCGAGGCGCTGCGCATGGGAGCAGAAGTCTATCAGGGCCTCAAGAAAGTTCTCCATAGCAAGAAACTTAATACCAACGTCGGTGATGAAGGTGGCTTTGCTCCTTCCCTCTCCTCCAACCGGGAGGCACTGGAAGTGCTGGTTGCGGCAATTGAGACAGCCGGATACAAGCCAGGTCAGGATATCTTCCTCGGTCTGGACGTCGCAGCAACCGAGCTTTACGACAATGGGAAGTATGTGCTTGCCCGCGAGGGTCGCACGCTCAGCGCCTCTGAAATGGTCGACCTCTACGATAAATGGACAAGCGAGTATCCGATTATCACCATTGAAGATGGTCTTGCCGAAGACGACTGGGAAGGCTGGTCCCAGCTTTGCAAGCGTCTGGGCAGCCGGGTACAGCTTGTAGGTGACGATCTGTTTGTGACCAACACCGAGCGCCTCAAGCGCGGTATTGTCGAGCAGTCCGCTAACTCTATCTTGATCAAGCTAAACCAGATCGGTTCTCTGAGCGAGACAATGGAAGCAATCGAGATGGCGAAACGGGCCTCCTTCAGTGCGATCATCTCGCATCGCTCGGGTGAGACCGAAGATACCACTATCGCTGACCTTGTGGTTGCAACCAATGCCGGGCAAATCAAGACCGGGGCACCCTCCCGCAGCGAGCGTGTGGCAAAATATAACCGCCTGCTGGTTATCGAGGACGAACTGGGTGGAGATGCAGCCCACTACGCAGGCTTTAGCGCCTTCTACAATGTTCCGGCCCTCTATGCCAGAGCATAAGGCCTATCCCGGGTCATAGACAACCGATATCCCACCCCCGGGCCCGCCCTCGGAGTGGGATATCCCTATTTGCGAAAATGGCCAGCTACGCTTTACAATTCAGAAGGGAACAGAGTAGCGCATTATCGCTACCCGCTCTCATCAGAGATTTATCTACTTTGCTTATCCGTGAAAGAACCCTGTAAAGTGAGGACGTATGTCAACGAAATCATCCAAGACCTCCGTCTCGCAAGAACGACGGAAGGCACCTACCATACATTATAAACTCAGCTATATTGTCCAGGGCGCCGAACATGGACCAGACGGGGCAATTGTCCTGCTCCATGATATTCCGGCAGGCGCCTTCACCTGGGAAGCCGTGATGCCTCAACTGGCCGGCCTGAACCGTGCTGTCTACGCATTCGATATGCTTGGCTATGGCGAGTCCGATCATCCCTGGCCCGCCGATACCTCCGTCTGGGGCCATGCCGATGCGCTCGCTCTGCTGTTCAAGGATCTCAAGCTGAACAATATCATCCTGGTTGGTCACGGCCTCGGCGGTGGCGTCGCTCAGATTCTGGCAACCCGCCTCTATCGCGAGCAGACCGCGGCGCTGGTGCTGATCGATAGCATCTGCTACCTACAAGCCTTTGCCAAAGATTGGCCTCTGCCCGAGATGGAGAAGCGTCAGGACTTCGACGCTCCCAAGCAGACCAGCCTCGAAGATATGATTCGCGATCTGCGCGAGACCCTGCCACAGGCAGCATTCAAGAGCCAGGATTTCGCCAACGTGCTGGATCAATATGTTGAGCCGTGGAACAGCGAGCTCGGGAAAGAGGTGCTCTATCAGCATATTCGCCTGCTTCTCCCTCACTATGTCAATTCGGTCTCAACCGATCTGGCAGTTGCCAAAAAGCCTACCCTGCTGATCTGGGGCGAGAAAGACGAGCAGATCCCGCTGAAATATGCACAGCGTCTCAATCGGGAGATCGAGACCTCCAAACTGGTCGTCGTGCCAAATGCGGGCCATCTGGTCCTTTTCGACGCACCGGCTGCTGTGGCGAAAGCTATTGTCGATTTTGTACAGGCCTGATACTGTGGAAGAACGATAAGGGGACAACTTTCGCTTTGAGGTGTGGGACCCCGCAAACACAGTGAAGGTACTCACCGCTTCTCTTATGCCAAAATAGCGCTGCGAGTACCTTCACGCCTTACGTTGGCGATGCTTTCTACGAGGCTTTCCTACGACGTTTTCTCTTCTGGACAGTTGATCCGGTCTCGGGGTGCTGCGCAGCCGCCTGTTCAACAAGATAGCGTTCAGCACAGTGGTTGTACTCTTCAACAGCCAGCATATAGGCGTTAAACATCCGATCCAGCGTCTGGAGAGATGCCCCTTGCTGCTCTGCTGTTACCAGATCATACCATCGTTGTTTCATGCGCTTTTCAGCACACTCTACCTCTTCAGATGTCATTGTAAAATTGCTTTCCCGCTGCACTATGAAACCGCGTCGGGTTTCGCCTCCCACTACGTTCACCAACATGCGATCTACCTCTTTCAAGCAGGCTGTTCCAGATGATGTATTCCGGAAAACAGCCCCAATCGATATTACGAGGCCTTGTTCTGTTTGCGCTCTTTGTACTCGTTGGTCAGATCTTCGATCATTTTCTTGGCGCCCAGAAAGCTGAGAGATGTGATATTCTGGGGCTCTTCTTTGCCAAGATGCTGACAGAGTTTCCTGATATTGGCAATCTGTCGCTCAGTTACCTGGGCGTCAGCCGCGGCCTCGGCGCTCATGACGCCTGTTGCCCCATTGCGGGACGGGGCAGCACCTCCCTGACCGCCGACCGGGCTATCAACAATGCGGTGTTCCTCATCGAGTTCCGGGGCAAACTGTGTGCCATAGCCAAGCGCCGCTAGCGCTCGTCCGATTGCTCCAGTTTCGGCCTTCTCAAGGAAATCCGGGAATGAAGCCGCTTTCTCCATCTTCGTTGCGGTCGCGCTTCCACCTTTGCCATCTTTGACGGTCGCCCGAAAGACGGCCAATCCCTTTGCCGTTTTGACTACTTTTTCACTGCGCCGTTTTTCAGCGTTCCAGACAAAAGCCTCTTCTTCCGTCTCTCGTTCCAGATCCAGTTGCAGCAGTTCGGTCTCAATACTTCCTTCCGGACATTCCGAACGGAACCAGACAAGCCGCCACTGGACAGGCAAATACTCGGTTGCTCCTTGCCTGTTTTTAATCGTTATCAGATGTTCTCGTGGATTAAAGGTATTGTTACTCATTCGCTCTTGCTCTCCTCTGTCATTCTCTTCGTTGTCATAGCAGAGAAACATACGAAGTTACGTCAGTACAAGCTTATCTGCGGACTGTCTGACCGGTTGCTGCGGTTCTTTGCTCCCGCCTGTACCCCTTAGAATAGATGTTCTACATAATATAGAACACTTTTGATCTTTTCGTCAAACGCGCCGCCATCTCTAATGGCTGCTAGACAATGTGTTCTATAGCGCTTGTCATGTAGCTATTCTTTTCAGCACAGACAAAGGTGGAATCTCCCTTTCCACCTCCAGGAGAGATGCCCATGCTATTGTTGCCGGGAATATATTTTTCAGGCAGCAGCGTTTTATCATATAATCATAGGTGCAATATTCAGTCTTTGAGCAATAAAAAACGGGGAGACAGGTTTCATGAATGCTTTACCTATTTACGAGGCCATTCAGGAGGTCTTACGTCAGGGTGAACGCGTTGCAGTAGCAACCGTGGTAAAAACAAGCGGCGCGACTCCCTGTACAGTTGGTAGCAAAATGGTGATCCGGGCAGACGGATCTACAGAAGGAACGCTTGCCGGTCCCATCACAGATCAGAAGGTTGTTCAGCTCGCACTAGAAGCGATGCGAGAGGAGCGTACATTTCTCCAGCATGTACACCTTGACGCCGATCAGGGTGAGGCCGTCGGGAGTTGCGGGGCAACACTGGAGATCTTTTTCGAGGTGCTTCAGCCACAGCCGCGCTTGATTATCGCCGGAGCCGGATATGTCGCGCAGGCGCTTGCTCGTCAGGCAATCTCGCTCGGGTTCCATATTGTTGTGGTCGATGATCGCCGTGATCTGGCTGACCCTAAAAACTTTGGAGAACAGGTACAATTAACCTTTGGCGATATCCCGGAGACCATCCGTACACTGGCACAGGATACCTCCAGTTGGATTGTCATTGTCACTCGGGGCCACCATCTGGATAAAGACGCGCTGAGAGCCGCTCTAGAGACCAGAGCAAGCTATATCGGCATGATCGGTAGCCCGAGCAAGGTCAAACATATCTTCAAGGATTTACTCAATGAAGGGGTCTCTCGCGAACGACTGGCAGCCGTCCACGCCCCTATTGGGCTGGATCTGGGAGCCGAAACCCCGGACGAAATCGCGCTCAGTATTGCCGCCGAAATGGTGATGTTGCGCCGCAAGGGAACCGGGGCACAGCTCAAAACGATTCACCGCCTGCTTGAAGAAGAGGCGCTGGTCTGAATCAGGTTCGTTCGGGCCAGGCCCGCTGAACCAGTTCGGGTAATATGGTCCCTGCCTTTCCATGAATCTGATAGAGCGGAGGCACATCACGAGGTTCAACATCCAGATTGATCAGCGCAACCGTTGCCCCCATCTGCCGGGCAAGACGAGTCAAGGACGCGGCAGGCTCAACCACGCCAGACGTACCAATGGAGAAAAAGAGATCACACTGTGCAGCGGCTTCTACTGCCTTTTCAAAGGCGTCGGCGGGCAGGTTTTCACCGAACCAGACAACATCCGGACGCAATGGACCACCACAGTCAGGGCAACGGGGCGGCACCTCTCCCGTGTCCTCCCAGGAAGGGATCACCGTGTTTTCATGGAAGCAGCGAACCCGGGCAAGGTTTCCATGCAGTTCCAGCACGTTCTGGCTTCCTGCACGTTGATGCAGGCCATCTACATTCTGCGTAATCAGCGTTAGCTTTGGGACATGCTGTTCCATCGTCACCAACGCACGATGAGCGGCATTCGGCTCCACCCGCTCAACCAGCTCCCGTCGGTGCGCATACCATTCCCAGACCAGCTTTGGATCACGCTGAAAGGCCTCGGGCGTTGCCAGTTCTTCAGGGTTAAAGCGGGCCCACAGACCGGTCAACGCGTCACGAAAGGTGGGAATACCACTCTCTGCTGAGATGCCGGCACCGGTTAAAATAGCGACACGCCGTGCCTTTCGCAGGGCATCAACCAGCCCCGAGGGAACGAGAGCAGAAGACATAAGACTCACCTCGCTGTTCTTCTTGTTGCTTCAAGAATAGGCTACATAGCCCTACCTGTCAAACCATATCGCAACCGAACAGCAAAGGTTGGCTCCGAACCGGGATATGATATACTGCAAAAAGGAAAATACAGGGCAGGCAGTACCGGGAGGAAGGGGAAAGGTTATGGACAAAGAAACATCAAATCATACAAACGCAATTACATCGCCGCTTCTCCATCGCAATCGTGATCTCGCAATACTTTATGAAATCGCCAGCTATCTCAATCACATTGTAGATGTACAAAAAGCGCTACAGGAAGTGCTCGTGCGAGTGACAGAGCTCTTTGGCCTGCGCACAAGCTGGGTGTGGCTTCTCAATGAAGAAGGAAAACCATATCTGGCCGCCTCACAGGCACTTCCACCCTATCTGGGAAAACACCCGAAACGGATGGAAGGTTCCTGCCAATGTCTGGACACCTTTCTAAGTGGAGATCTTACCGGAGCCGCTAATATCAACGTCCTTCGTTGCAGCCGGTTAAAAAATGCCGAACGCGAAAGCGATCCGACCGCGCTCGGGCTCCGTTTTCACGCCAGTGTTCCCATCTACGCAGGCGATACCCGTATCGGGATTCTCAACGTCGCAAGCGAGGACTGGCGCGAGCTACACACCGAAGAACTGCAACTCCTGCATATTATCGGCGATCAGGTCGGGCTGGCCATTCAGCGGGCCCGCCTCTCCGCAGAACATACCAGAGCCGCGACCAGGCTGGCAACTACCGAAGAGCGCAACCGACTGGCACGCGAGATTCACGATACGCTGGCCCAGGGCCTTACCGCGATCTCACTTCAGCTAGAGACAGCGGATGTGCTGGTTGAAAGTCGGCCAGACAAGGCCCGCGAGGCCATCCAACGGGCGCTGCGCATGGCGCGCCGCAATCTGGAAGAAGCACGAAACTCGGTTATGGATCTGCGAGCCGCCCCCTTGCAGGAAAAGACCCTCCCCGAAGCGCTCAAGATGCTGGCCCAGGAGACCAGTGACGATGGAGAGAAAACCGCAATCCATTTTACGATCATTCCTGATCCCGACTTCCCGGCACTTCCCGCCCGCGTCGAAGCAGGACTCTATCGAATCGCCCAGGAGGCGCTGACCAACGCACAGCAGCATGCGCACGCCACACGGGTTGATATCCACCTGGAAGCCAGCGAGCATCAGGTATATCTGACAATTGAGGATAACGGTCAGGGTTTCGATCCCACAGCCATTCCAGAAGATGGTCACTTTGGCCTCAAAGGCATGAGTGAGCGAACCCGGCTCTTGAGTGGTACAATCTGTATTCAGAGCGAACCACAGAATGGAACTCGCGTCGAAATCATCGTCCCTTACTAGATCAACAGACGGTCAACAACAAGCGAAAGAAAGGCTCGAAGAGAATGGTGCGCATAGTGCTGGCAGATGATCATCCGATTGTACGAGAAGGATTGCGGGCAGTGTTGGAAACGCAGGAAGATCTTGAGGTCGTGGCGGAGTGCTCCCGTGGAGATGAGGTCCTGAGAACCGCGATGGACCTGCGGCCCGATATTATCTTGCTTGATCTTGAAATGCCGGTTATGGATGGCGTAGAAACCATTCGCCGCTTACGACAGGCACCCCATAATTTCAAAATTCTGGTCTTCACTGCCTTCGACAATGATGAACGCATTATTGCCGCAATCCAGGCCGGAGCCGATGGCTACCTTCTGAAAGGCTCACCCCGCGACGAGATCTTCAAAGCGATCCATCTGGCAATGGAAGGCGGCTCACTCCTTCAGCCAGTCGTTGCCTCAAAGCTCTTGCGCCATATCGGACAGCAGACAAAGCCCGTTGCCAGAGGCGATGATTCTATTCCTCCCATTGAGGAACTCACTGAACGAGAACTAGAAGTCCTGCATCTTCTGGCACAGGGTATGCCCAACAAGGAAATTGCCTCACAGCTTGTCATCAGTGAGCGAACAGCGAAATTTCATGTCAGTTCGATCATGAGCAAGCTTGGAGCAACCAACCGAACCGAAGCGGTTGCCATCGCGGCCCAGCGAGGCCTGATCAATCTGCGTAATAATCAACCATCCTGATTGGTTTCTCATCCTCCTCAACAGGCGAGCAAGACTCGCCTTTTTCTTTTTTAGAAGCCTGATTGATAGCTAATCAGGCTAACCAGAACGACGAAAAGCTGAAGATTGCCTCATTATCATGTAGAATCACTGACGGGAAAAGGATGCCACTTTGTAGCTCGTTTCTGTCATTGAGAGGATGCGAATCGGAAAAGATGCGAAACATTCGTCTGGCAGCCGCTCTTTTCGTGTTCTTGCTCATCGGGACGCTTTCACTGGCCGCTATTTTGACCCTTCATTGGCTTGGGCCTGCTCTTGCGCACGGCACCGATGCTCACCATGTACAGGGTACCATTCTGTTTCTGACAGGCAATGAGCGCGACTTTCACTTTCAAACCAGCGAGGGGCAGATTTTGCAATTCCAATGCAGACAACACTGTAAAGCCTCCTACGGCCATATGCAACGCCACATACAGGAGAAAGCGCCGACTGATGTCTACTATATCATCGGTCCGGGAAAGACCTTGATCGCGCTTGATGTCGATTAACGGAGAGGAGTTTCGATGAACGGACGCCTTGATAGAGCCGAAATTGTAATTGTCGGAAACGGCATTGCGGGTATCACGGCAGCGCTCGAAGCTCGTCGCCTTGCCCCGGAAAAGCGCATTGTTGTGATTACCTCACAGCTTCATCCCCCTATTCATACGCCCGCTCTCAAGCAATTTGCCTGTGCTCGGCTGGAACGGGAGCAATTGCTTGTCCATCCTGCCGGCATCGAGCGGCAGCAGCGCATTCACGTTATCACCTCAAGAGTGGAAGAGATTCAAGCCCAGAGCCAATATCTGCTGCTTAGCGGGAACCGCCCCTTTCACTATGGGAAGCTGCTTCTTGCCACAGGAAGCGTGCCGCAGGGACTTCCAGAGACGCTCCCAGGCCAGCACTTTGACGGCGTGCTTACCCTGCATCGCCTGCGTGATTACCTGGATCTGCGGCGTCGGCTGCCCACAGTGCAGGAGGCCGTCGTAATTGGAGGAGGAGCGCATGCGGTCGAAACCGTGATGACGCTGCTGTACTGGGGCATTCGGACACACTGGCTACTTCGAGGAGAATATCCGCTAAGCCGCCAGCTTGATGCGCAGGGGGGAGCGCTTGTCCGGGAAACGCTGCACCGAGCCGGGGCCATTATTCACCAGGGAATCGAGGTCGTGGATATAGTGGGCCGCATCGGCGTTGTGGTTGGTGTCATCACCAATCAGCGAAAGATGATTCCCTGCCAACTGGTGCTTGTCTGTACCGGCTCACGCCCCGCCATCGAGCTGAGTGAGCGCTGTAGCATGCCACTGTGCAGGCAGCATGGTATTCTGGTCGATGATCTTCTGCGGACCAACGTGCCCAATATCTTCGCTGCAGGCGACGTCGCGGCAATCAGAGATCCGCAGACCAATCGCTACGCGCCACGCGCCCAATGGTACGCGGCAGGAGAGCAGGGCCGAATTGCCGGGGCAATGCTGGCCGACCGTCCTGATCTCACACGCCCGCCCCTTGGGGTTTCCTGGCATGCGACCCACCTGGGCGAGCTCTCGCTGTTGATCGCGGGCAATCCGCATCTCCAATATCCCGGCATTGAGACGCTAACCGATGCGAGTCAGGGAGGCTATCGCCGTCTGGCACTCTTTGAGGATCGCTTGATTGGCTATCTCTCGCTCGGTCATATCCAGCCCGATAGTCTGGCGATCAAACGCCTGATTGAAGAGGGTCACTCGGTTCGACCGATACTCAAAGCGCTGCTCAAGGGAGACGTGGACGCGCACCACTATTTCGCCCGGCTCCAAGCTCCTCCTGTACAGGCGCTTCCGCTCATCAACTCGCAACCAGAGAGGCAGCGACTTCCTATCACCGGAAAGCTCGCTCTGACGCCTGAACAACTCCCGTTGCTGGCAGGTAGCTCACCAACAGGGCCCTCTCCGAAGGTTCCGGCTGGTTCATCGGCGTATTCCCACCATACGCTCTGGTCCTATCTGGAGCAGAAAGAGAGGCCATAAGTATGCGCAAGCTGTTGAGAATGTTCGCACCGCCACCTGCCGGGCTGCATAAGACGGTCTCCCACATCGCACAGGAAATCAATGCCTGCATCGGCTGCAATGAATGCTTGCTGGCCTGTCCTGCTCTGAGCGAGCCGATTACGATTGACGTGCTCAATCATGCAACGGTGCACGGGCCCATTACTGAATCAGTTGCCCATTTTGCCCGTTCCTGTTATCAATGCGGGGCCTGTGTTCCTCCCTGCCCGGTTGGGCTCCATCGAGATGCCATGATGCTCTGGCTCAAGATTCGGCTACTTCAGGAGTAAATGAATGATGCAGAGGCCACCGCGCACTGAACATGGCTATCCATTACTCTTCTTTCGGCTCAGTCGTCCACTGCGGAGAAGCGTTCTCCGCTCATTCGCCTTTGCCTCTACAGCGCTCCTCCTCACACTGCTCTGGGGCTCACTGACAAATGATGTGGCTCCCGATAGTCCGGCAGGCTATCTGCTGGCAATCGCGGGCACTGTGTGCATGCTGCTGGCGCTTTTCCGCTATAGTATACAGCGCCGGACAGCGAGAAGATTTGCCGGCATGCTCAATGCAGCGCTTCACTCACATGTGGCCTTCGGATTCCTTGCCCTCTTTTTGCTTTTCCTGCACGGTGCTGGAAATTTTAATGCTCGCTCAGGAACCTACGCACTCTATAGCCTGCTTGCCTTGATTCTCAGTGGCGTGGTCGGGCGCCTCCTTGATCGCATTCTGCCCAGGCTCATAGCAGAAGAGGCACGAACCACACTGACCCCACAGGGAGAAGACCGACAGCAGGAGCTGCTTGCCGCCACCTCTTCCAGACAGGCCGGCCAGGACTATCAACCAGCGCTGCAAGCTCCCTGGGATCTAGCCTCTCTCCCGCTTAACACGCCGCTCCATACCGACACGCGCCCACTCTCGAAAATGGCGCAACTACTTGAACTCCATACCTTTCAGCATGCCTACCGCAAAGAACTCTTCTATAGCTATGTCATTCGGTACTGGCGGCTGTTTCATAGTGCTCTCGGCTTGCTGACACTCGGCCTGACCATCTGGCATATCCTCTATGCCTTGCACCTTTTGTTACCCCACTAACCGAATTCGCGCGGAAAAAAAAGAAAAGGGAGTGGAAAGGAACGATTCAACGACAGAGGCAACAGAATCGTAATAGAGAAGGAGAGCGAAACGTATTCGTCTCTATCGTATGATGCAGGAAAGACCCCCACCATTTCGGGGCAGAAGAGGAGCGCAGCAAGATGAAACAACAACAGCAACAACCGTACAGGAGACTGAACATCAGCCAGTATCCCTATCCCAAACGCATCGAGATTTTCCTGCATCTGATCAAGACAGGGAAGCTCTTAAAACGGCTGTTCACCGATTCCCGCATTCATCCCGGGCGGAAGATCTCGTTTCTGGTCTCAGTGGTCGGGCTGGCAGTCATCCTGCTGGCGTTGCCATTGGGAGAATTTGCCCTGGGAACTCTCTTACCAATCATCGGGATTGTGCTTGGCGTGCCACTGGATACCGGCGTTGACTGGCTGACCTTCGCCATGCTTGTTGTCAGCTTGCTCCGCATTTTCCCGCACGAGATTGTCTCGGAGCACTATCAGGATCTCTTTCACCATTCCTCCCGGCGGAGATGGCGCGTTCAGCCAGATGGAAACGCCTAAAGGTCGCGTAGACGTATGAGAATGCCACCCGCCGCCAGCAGCCCGAAGAGCGGGAACAGCACAGTGCTCAAGAGAATAAAGCGCTCCAACCCTTGTGTTATCACAGCAAACGTCTCAGCATAGCGATGGTGATTTGCTGCGGCATACGCGCTCGTTGCCTGATCAAAGTCACGCACGACCTTCGCCGCATCGGTTTGAGCGCTCAGCGCTGCATCGTGAATCTGTTGCGCGTTGCCGGTTTGCAACTGCTTATGCAGAGAGAGATAGCGCTTCCATTGCTCGTCTGCCTGCGTGACCGGCTTCTGCTCATCGGGCCAGTAGACAAGCGTTCGATCGTTTTGAAACCATATCTGCACGGCATTGCTATGCTGCTGCCACACATCTGACCAGTGTTTCGCCTGTTTCTGATCGTTATAAGCCGATGCAGCCAGCCACCTCATTTCTGCCGCCTGCGCCCAATCAGCCTGAAGCTGTGTCTGCATAGCATCCAGCTTACGAGCGTAGCCAAACTGCGTCATACGATCATAGTCGCCATCAAGGACCCCTCCCAGACGCAACAGGAAGAGCCCCAGGAAAACGCTCAACACCGCCGTACCGATCAACGAAACATTCACAGCGGGCTGTAGCACGCGATGGGTCACAAATAAGAGCCAGATGGAGGCAAAGAGCAGGCACAGAATCAGGAGCCCGGCCAGAGTACAGATCACCAGCATAAAGGGGTACATCTCGCCCCGGCTATTCTGATCCGCGGTCTTGTATTCCTGAATGTTGATCGAGCTCAAACAGGCGAGGGCTGTTGTGATACCGCCTTTGGTCCATTGCGCCGCGGGCATCTGCTTCCCGCTGACCGTACATGCCGGTGCATTTCCTGCATCCTGTGGCAATTGCCCTTCTATCTGCTGATAGAGCACCTGACCAGCGGAGTGATAAGCCTGCTGGACCTTTTGCATATGGGGATCATTGGGATTCCCTTTTTGCTCTGCCTGCGCATATTCCTGGCGCATAATAGCAAGGTAACCAGTATACTGCTCAAAGCCAGTGGTGATTCGCTCAATTGCAACACGCTCTCCGGGATACACCAGATGGTGAGAAGCGTTGATCAATTCCTGATTAAAGAGAGCGATAGAGGCATCAATGTTGCGCTCGTTACACTCCTGCACGCTGATCGTTCCCGGAGAGCCAGATGCTCCCGGAACAGTACACGGCTCTTTCTTCTCAACTGGCGTAAAGAGATAACTCGCGGCATAGGCGTCCAGTTCAGAAAGCGCTCGCTCCATTGCCTGAGCGGCATCAGTTCCCGGAACGCTATTCTGCCCCATACTCCCGATATTATCAGCGAGCCGACGCAAGGAGAAAAGCGAGAAGAAGGAAAGAAACAGCGACAGCAGCAGAATAATTGACGCCAGCATCACCAATCTTCCGCGAAACGTGCGAAACATCCAGAATCGAAAGCGTGGGAACACACCCCGCGAAGCAGGGGGGCGCTCAGGTTCCGTTTGCAGAGCAGGCAGGGCCTGTTCCTGTCGCGCTACAAGCTCTTGCTGCTGTTGAGCCATAGAGTCATTCTTTTCCTTTCCTCTGTTTACCAGATTCGCCAGGGAGCCACTTCAAGCTTGCGCCGCACAATAGTCTCGCGCTCTTCGGGATGGGCAAAGCGGCGCGTCAGGTGCAGATAGCGGGCGTAACCGGCTTCGGCGGCCTGCCTCAGCGTTCTCGGACGACAATCAGCCACCCCGGGAAGGGCCGTTAACGGCTGCTTGCGCGCCAGTTGGAGAGCAGCCCTGAAGACTTCTCCCTGCGCCAGATAATAGCGGGGATCCTCAGTTCGGCCTTGCAGGGAAGCGATCACATCCGCAGCCTTATGTACGTTCTCCTCGGTTACGGGCTGTATATGACGCAAGTAGAGATCGACAAGGAGCAAACGCGCCTCAACATAGTGGGCCGTTGCCTCATTAATACGGCTAAGCAGTTTCGCCGCCTCCTGCCAGCGCTGCAAACGGAACAGCGGGCGGGTGCTCTGTAAAATTGCATCCGTATTTCCCGGATCAGCCTTGACCACAGCCGCGTATAGCTGCGTTGCCTCTTCGTCCTGCTCCAGTTGCACCAGCACACGTGCTAAGGCCAGTTGTGGCGGCAGTTCTCCGGGAAGATCTATTAACAGAGCACGATACTCAGTCGCAGCCTCAGTATAGTGCTTCTGCGCCTCAAACAGCCGTCCCCGATACCAGTTCAGTTGCCAGGCCTGTGAGGATAGCTGTGCTGCGGCTGTCAGTTCGGCTTGCGCCTGCTGATATTCTCCCTGGTCAATGAACACTTCGGCCAGACGTAAGCGAGCGTCCAGGCTGGATACGTTTTTCTGTAGCGCCTGCTGATAGAAGCCCACCGCGCTCTCATATTTGCCCTGCCGCAGCGCCTGATCGCCATAGCGTAACAGCTCAACCGCCGGGTCCGTGGTATCTAGCGCGGCCTCGCCGCGTGGTCCCAGTGGGCCATTCGTCGTGACAGCCCCCGGGATAAAATAGCGAGACGTCACCGGGAGACCGGGCTTGCCACCGACCACCTGCCGCAAGACGCCCTCAAGCTGATCACGCAGTTCTTCGGCGCTCTGAAAGCGTTTTTCTGGCTGTTTCTGCGTCCCTTTGACCAGTAAACGATACAGAGCAGGATTTTCTTGAAAGACCGGGTATTCTTCGGCTGCTGGCATGCCAAAAAACGGCTTTGCCAGATTCATCTGGCTCACCAGATAGGCCAGCACCCGGCAAATAGAATAGAGGTCTGTCTGAGGGGATGGCGCTTTGATGGCTTCTTGAGCATAAAAACCATGCGTGCCATAGATATTCTTTGTCTGGGTCCCCTCCTTGATGACGGTGCCCAGATCGATCAGCTTGACGATCTTCGAGCCATCCTTGAGTTCTTCCACCATCACGTTCTGCGGCTTAAAGTCGCAATAGACCAGATGCAGCCGGGCCAGATAGCTAAACGCGGGCAAAATATCCAGAATATAGCCAATAGCCTCAGGGACAGAGAACGGCTGCCCGCGCTCCTCCATAATCTGGTCAAGCGTCTTGCCCTGCACATATTCCATCACAATATAGCCCTGGCTCCCCACCGGCACAAAATCGTAGATTGAAACAATATTGGCCTGCTTCAGGGTGGCCAGGAATTCATGCTCACGGATACTCTGTGTGACCTGAGCGGGGTCAACATCACGCAAGAGGGCCTTGATCACCACCTGTCGCCGCAACACAGTATCTTCCGCCAGATAGACCGCGCCCATGCCACCAGAGCCAATCTCTTTCAGGATACGATAGCGCCGCTGAAAGAGAGCGCCTACCTTCAGATGTTGTGTTGCCAGTAGATCGCCATCTGCGGTGGCGGCAGCGTACTGGAGATTATACCCACAGCGGTTACAGAACTTTGCCCCCGGCTTACAGTGCGCATGACAACGCGGGCACTCGATCACCAGCGGTGGCTCGGTTTCGGGTGTCCGGGGTGGTGTTGTAATGGTTATTTTTGCGGAGGGCGGCTCTGGATTACGTCGCGGTGTCGTGACAATTGTCGAGACTACCGCGCCGCAGTTTTCACAGATATCCTGACCGGGCCAAAGCGGCAAATCACAATTAGGGCACCGTTCCATTGTCCTCGTTCCTGAATCCTGAATACTTCAGCGACTTTCGCGCGTTCACATTGCAGCAAGCTCTGCTACACAGTGTCGCTGATTGCGCTCAAAGCGTCAACCCCTTGAGACATGCTTTAGCCGTAATTACATACTCAGAAAAACGCAGATGAGGCGTCGACATCAAAGAGCGTCTGCCACGCTGCCGCAAGAGGATCCATCCTAGAGCAGGAGGGTCTATTTCTTGTTACCACATCCTATTATAATCGTCAAATTCGCACCTTCATAATAGCAGGCGCACTGGCGCTTATGGCAAAAAAGAGGGTAGAGATAGACAAGAGCCCGCTGGAACAGGTTCAAAGCCGAATTTTATCATTATTATTCGACGGACGGAATTTTTTGCCATCATTGATAAAGACAGAGAGCTGTTCTTGATTTGGCATATGAATATGAACAATCATATCGGGCTTTGAATCGCTATTAACATCGCGGAACTCAACGGTCACCGGGGCCTTCTCCCCGCCTTCACCCGAAATATAGACAGGAGCAACATAGCTGACCGATTTTGAAGGATCACCGGCCATCACCTCAAATACAATCGCCTGTCTGTTCAGATTCATCGCGATGAAATGGCTCTTCTTGGTCTCACTATCGTCTCCATGCCCGACCGCGGCATCAGTCTGAAAGGTCCGTGGATTCCCATATTGAAAGTCATTATAGACCCCGATTCCCCAGGCAAGCACCCATGAACCGGTCACCCAGATCGCAAGCATAGCAAGCATACCCAGGCCAAGCGGCAAGAGCCAGTGAATCCCGCTCCGTTTCTCGGCCTGTGTTACCGGGGTGCGTCCCGAAGCGGTTTTCGGGCGTGGCGGCTTGACCGTCTGCACACGACCTGTCTGCCGGCGCTGATTGGAGGCGGGAATTGCAGAGGTAACACGGGGACTTTCGGCGCGAAGGGAACTGGTCTGTGTACGGGGATTATTGAACTCCTCATCATCCATTGGGAGACGCGCCGTTCGAGCCCCTCTTCGTTCATACAGATCGTCTTCAGGCGAATGAAGGGAGCGAGAGCGTGTATCCCTCAGCTCTTTCGTGCGCCGCAGGTACTGCGAGAACTCATCGGCTGGCGGCATAGCTCTTCCTTTCTGGCTAGACTGACTTCTAGCGCTCGATGAGAACTACAGAACAGTTCAGAAAGGAAACTGTACTGAGCCCTATCATACTATCAAAACTGCTGCATTGTCAAATATGGCTTTTTCATCCTGAGCCACATTGCACAGTATCGTATTATACTGTATCATTATCATTCATCGATTTGCAAAGCACAAGAGCTATAGGAAAAAGGGGAAACGCAGACAGTACCTGAGCTTCCAGTATCTATTGACATCGTTCTATTACTGTACAATAATGAAATATACTTATTCACGCTTTTTCCCACATGGGGAGGTTGAGGATGGATAGAGATACTCATACACTACACGTCATCACTTTCGGTCGTTTTGAACTTCGCTCCCAGCATGGCCCCCTGACCGGGGAGCCGTGGAGCCAGCAAGAGGTACGCCAGCTCTTTAAGCTGCTGCTTACCGCGCGCCAGCATCGCCTACATCTGGATCAGATTCTTGACCTGCTCTGGTCGTCTCAGCCCCTTGAGTATGCCTTGCTGGCTTTTGAAGAAACCCTGGCCCGGTTACAGGCCGCCCTGACCCTCGAACAGGGCTCGATTCCCCTGACCTTTCAGCACAATGTCCTGACACTGCATACCCAGAACCTTTTTATCGATGCTGACGTATTTGAGCAGAGCGTCCAGCAACTGCAAGCTCATTACACCATGCATCCGAGTCAGCCACCTGTAGAGATTCAGAGCCTGCTCAATCGCTTCGAGCAAGCCCTGGCCCTCTATCAGGGCGACTATCTCCCTGAGGAGAGCGTCATTCCCTGGTTTCAGCCACGCCGGAGCCAGTTTCGGAGCTACCACCTCTGGCTGCTTGAACATATCAGCGAGGTCGCTGACGCCTGCCATCAACACCGGAAAGCCTTTGAATATCTGCATCTCCTCCGTGATCGCTATCCCGCTGATGTGCGGATTCGCAACGAGCTGCTACGCCACTATGCGCTCATGGAGCGCTGGACCGATGCCATGCAACAGGTCCAGAAATGGCAGCAGGAGACACCCCCGAAAGAGACACAGCCGTTTCTCTTTCTTCCCCCGCTCAAGAAAATGCCTCCTGCGGAGCCGCCGACGATCCCGGCAGCCGAGACCTATAAACAGAAGCCCCTTAACAGCCCACTGACGCATGCACTAACACCCTATGTCGCGCCGTTCCAGTTCCCGGAGGCTCAATCGTTCTCCTCAGCCCTTCCGCCACTGTTGCAGCATGCGCTGGAAAACACCCGGGGACAAGAAGATTCTCTGATCGGGCGCAGCGAGGAATTCGAGCAATTACAATGCTTCTTCCAGCAGGAGCGCCTTGTGTTGATCCGCGGTGAGGCAGGTAGCGGCAAAACCCATCTTGCACGGCAATTCTGCCAGTGGGCCAGCACTGAACACAGTGCTCGCTGTTTCTGGAGCACCTGCACACCGGCATCCAGCTTTCGGCCATACAAGCCGTTCATTGACTATTTAAGCGCCATTCTTGAGCCCCTGACCGTCGGTCAGCTTCGGAAAAAATATGGCAAGAATGCTGATGTCTTCTATCGCTTACTCCCGACCTACCGGGATCAGATGAAATCTATTCCCGACATAGATCATGCCTTCCTCCTGCGTGCCGTCACTGCCTGCCTGACACGGCTTGCCAATCAGGAACCGGTCATCATTGTGCTGGATAACGCCCAATGGAGTGATCGAAGCACCTTACAGCTACTCGCACAGCTTGTTGCCAGAGCCGCGCAAACGCCTGCCCTCCTCTTTCTCGTGCTCTATCGCGCTGAGGAGGTGGGGGTTGAACACCCGCTGCGAGAGCTGCGGATCCCGCTTGAGCAAACCACTCCTCCGCCTGAACTTCGCCTGAGCCGTCCGGGAGAGATGCATACTCTGGAACTGCTTTCAGGCCGTTTGCAAAGCCCTATTCAGCTTTCCCTTGCTTATGTGCTTTATAAATACACGGACGGCAACCCCTGTCAGACTCTAGAAACGCTTCATTACCTGCAAGATACAGGTAAGTTGCAACAACAAGACGGACGCTGGCAGCTAACAGGATCGGCGGAACATCTGATCCTGCCAGGCAGCATGCAGGAATTGGTCAGCGCACGCCTCTCACAGTGCACTACTGCATGCCAGGAGACGCTGGCCTTTGCAGCAGTACAGGGCTATACATTCGATCTGGAAACATTGTGTAAAGCGCGTAACCTTCCACAGGACGATATTCTGCTTCATCTGGGCCAGGCAGCCTGCCTTCACCTGATCCAGCAAGGAGAAGAGAAAAAAGAGTTTACGTTCACGCATCCATCTATTCATGAGGCACTCTACTGGTCTCTGAACCCGTGGAGTAAGCGCGCGATGCACCGGGAAATAGCTCACGCTATCGAGGCACTTCACGGCACGAATTCGCAGGAAATGCTCTACCTGCTGACCTATCACTATCAGCAGGCAGAGGAACCACGTTCCGCCCTGGCCTATTCCATCCAGCTTGTCACCCTCTGCACAACGCTCTATGCCTATGATGATGCAGCCTGTATACTTGAACGCACGCTCCCTCTGCTTGATGGACACGATTACCAGACAAAAGCGGCGCTCCTTGACCAGCTTATACGTGAGCTATATCTTCCCGGTGGGCACATTGAACGGGCGCTACAGGCCTGTGGAGAGGCACGTTCTCTCTGGCACTCGTTGAAGCAGCCGGAAAAAGAGGAGGCAATCATCTTTCAACAGGCGCTGCTCCATTTCCGTTTGCGACAAGATGCACAGGCGCTGCAAACGCTTCAGCCACTTTCCTCAGAGAAGGCAACAGAGCAGGCACGAACCAGAAGCCTCGCACTACAGAGCATGCTTACAATCCGGCAGGGCGACACCGCCACGGCCTTTGAGCAGCTACGTCAGGCAGAAAACATGCTGGATTGTCTTACCCTTCCCGACCCACTTGTCAGCATTCTCACCCTCTGGTCACGCAGCTGGTATAGCTTCCTGACCGGGTCACCGCAGGCCATGCTCTCCTATGCCCAACGCGGGCTACAGCTCTGCCGCGACACCCAGGAAGAGTACTGGGAGCCGGTTCACACCTTCACGATGATCTGGGCGCTTATTCACACCGGCTACTACAAAAAAAGTGAGCAGGTCGCCCATACGGCCCTGAAACAGGCACAACACCCCGGAGCTCTGCGGGCGCGCGGCTGGATACATCTTGCTCTGCTCTTTCTGTCCAATCGGCGGGAACACTGGCATGCAGCACGCGAACAGGCCGAACGAGCGCTGACAATTGCTCGCCACAGACATGATATAGATCTGGAACTTTTCACGCTCTGGGGTCAAAGTCAGTATGAGAGTGGTCAGGGCCATTATGAGGAGGCATGTGGGACTCTGCAACAGACCCTTGAATATATTCAGCAGCAGAATTTGAAAACGATGATCCTGCCTCACCTCCAGCTACAGCTTGCCACAGTGCACTATCAAGAGGGCGAACTAGAGGAGGCACGACAGGTGTTACAGCAACTTCAACAACCTCTGACCGAACAGCGGTATATCCAGCTTACCGCCCTATCGCGGCGCCTTCAGGGCTGCATCCTGCAACGCCTGGGAGATCTGGATAGCGCCCGAAGCCATTTTGAGCAGACGCTTGAGTTGCTGATGCGCATCAAAGATCCGCTCGAATATGCCAGCACACTCAACCTTCTGGGGAATTACTACTTGAAGCGGCGCAAGCCAGGTGATCGCAAGAAGGGGAGAACCTACCTTGAGCAGGCTAAAAGTATTCTCAAGCAGTTTTCGCTCAGGGAATCGTGACATTGGAAGAACGGCTATCGCAGAGAGGTGCGATAGCCGTTCACCCCGGAGGAGGGTCAAATACGCACAAAAAAGCCTGCAATCAAGAAAACAACTGCCAGAACCAGCAGAATCGGGCTCCAATACTCCATATTGATGAAGAAGAGCGAGTGACCACGAGAGACCGTCACCTGCCGCCCGGTCCGAGGATCAAAGGTGGTTGTTGGTTTGTTAAAGAAACGCCCGAGCGGCCAGACAATAACAGCGGCAATCACCAGCCCGATCGGGATCAAAAAGCGCTGAATTTGAGTGGTTGCCTCGGGGCCTACGATAGTGGATGCAAGCCACTGGAGCCCACCTACACAAATAAGGACGACCAGAACAACAAGTGCGCCAAACCCACGCCAGATAATCATAGATACCTTCTCCTTAGCTCTCTTTGTATTCCCCTTAAGAGAGAAAAGCTGTGGGGCCATACTTGCTCTTACCATACCGTCTTTATCCATGTCTATCTATGAAGCAATTCACAGCCGAAAGAAAAAGGGAAGCCAGAAGGATCTCTTCCGCTTCCCCTCTTTTTCTGCTATAGCAAATTTCACGTTGCAGGTTTAAAGTTTTTGCAAACGGGCGAAGTCCAGACTCAGGCGCTTCTTGCCTATTTTCCCCTGGAACTGGACCTCAACAAACTCCGTTCCGCTCTCCATCTCGCTCTTGAGGATGATGCCCTCTCCGAATTTGTCATGACGCACCCGTTCCCCCGGTTTAAACTGCTGGCTCTTCGGTGTACGCTCTTCCTGGCGTACAGGCTTAGGAGTGCTTGAAAACTGACCGGGTCGCGTCGTGGATGACCATTTCGGTGTAGTGGTGGCTCTTCGTCCGCTACCGATTGCCGCGCCAAAATCCTGATCATCAAACGGGTCTTGATTATATTCATTGTCCCACTCGACCTGACGCGCCTTTGTCATCCGTGAGCTTCCGATATTCTGGCTTACCACCCCAATCTGCTTGAGCAGATGTTCTGGAATATCATAGACAAACCGGGAGGTCTCTGTATACTGGGTCTCACCCCAGAGAGAACGCCGTTTCGCTCGCACCAGATAGAGCTTGCTCATTGCGCGCGTAAAGCCAACATAGGCAAGGCGTCGCTCTTCTTCCAGTTGCTCAGGAGATTGCAGTGAACGAGAATGCGGTAACGAACCCTCATCCATACCCACAATAAAGACAACCGGGTATTCAAGCCCTTTCGCAGCATGCAGCGTAATCAAGGTGACAGAGTCGCTGTTCTCCTCGGAAACCAAAGTGCCGTTATCGCCTGTCTGCACGGTATCGGCTCCGCCAACCAGCGCCACATTTTCAAGGAACAGCTCGATAGCAACCGGCGTCTCAATCTCCGCATAGTCTTCTGCGACCCGCTTTAATTCCAGCACGTTGCCCCAACGGTCCAGTTCTTCTTCAGCGTTTGCACGAAGCTCATGACCATAGCCGCTCCGCTCCGCAATGCGCTCCAGCAAGTCGGGAAGCGGCAAATCCTCGATAGAACCTCTCAGATCCTCGATCAACTTTGCGAAGCCCTTTAACGCGTTTTTGGCCGCCGCCCCAAGTCCAGGATACTGATCAATCGTGCGAATAGCCACAAAAAGCGAGCATTGCTGTGTTCCTGCCCATTTTCTCAGTTCGCCAAGTGTTTTGGGCCCAACCTTGCGATTTGGCACATTCACAATGCGTTCAAAGCTCAAATCGTCATCGGGATTTGCCAGCAAACGCAGGTACGCCAGCATATCCTTGATTTCTTTGCGCTCATAGAACTTGCGGCTACCTATCACTTTGTAAGGGATGTTTGCGCGCAGGAATTGCTCTTCCAGAGCACGCGATTGCGCGTTCGTACGATACATGACCGCGATATCGCTGCGATGTTTGACCTCCCCGCGAGCCAGCAAGCGCTGAATCTCATGGGCGACAAACTGCCCTTCCATCTCATCGTTAAACGCCTCATAAAAGATAACCTGCTCGCCCGCCCCCTTCGCAGTCCAAAGGCGTTTCTCTTTGCGGAGCCTGTTCTGTCGCACAACACCCTGAGCGGCATCGAGAATCGATTGTGTGGAGCGATAGTTCTGTTCCAGCAGAATAACCTTCGTCGCCGGAAAATCGCGCTCAAAACGAAGCACATTCTCGGCGCTGGCCCCACGCCAGGTGTAGATCATCTGGTCATCATCGCCAACCACACAGACATTGCCCGCCCCCTTCTGCCTGTCGGGCGTGCCCAGACCAAGCAAGCGGATAAGCTTATACTGGGGCAGGTTACAATCCTGAAATTCGTCAACATGCAGGTAGCACCAGTGACGCTGATACTTTTCCAGCACCTCGGGATTGCGCCGCCAGAGTTGCTCGGTCAGCATCAACAGGTCATCAAAATCAACAGCGTTACTCTGACGCAAGAGTTTCTGATATACCTTGTACACGCGAGCGGCGACCTCTTCGCTATACTTGCGTGCCTGCTCCGCCATCTGCTCGGGGCCCTGCATCTCATTTTTTGCGCGGGAGATCATCCCGTGGATCGCAGACGGGCGATACAGTTTCTCATCGAGATTCAGTTCTTTGATCGCCTGCTTGACCAGCGTGACCTGATCGTCGGTATCCAGGATCACAAAAGAACGATTGAGCCCTAATGGAAGCAGATAATCGGCCTCAACACGCAACACCCGTGCACAGATAGCATGAAAGGTACCTATGCTCATTTCTTTTGCGGCGCTAATCCCTATCAGGCGTTCCAGGCGCTCACGCATTTCTCGGGCCGCCTTATTGGTAAAGGTCACAGCGAGGATATGACCCGGTAACACCTTCTCATGTTGAACCAGATAAGCAATACGATGCGTGATGACCCGTGTTTTTCCACTGCCAGGCCCGGCCAGAATAAGCACAGGCCCCTGAGTTGTGGTAACGGCTTGACGCTGCGGCTGATTGAGTCCGGCTAATAAATCAATTTGTTCCAACATCATCACGCTCCATAGAGAAAGAAGAAAAATATGCTTTGCCTGTAATTCAAAAGGGAGAGACGACCATATAAAACCCAGGCTATTGTATCACAGATGGAAGCGGAAAGGGATTCAGCAGACGAGAGGGAGGACATTCAGGCCGGGAGCAGTCCCGGCCAGCGTCCTTCTGAGCTCAGGGAACATAAATGACACTGCCAGTCGGGATAGGCGTTTTCGGGCCCCGGCCGGCGGTCAGGATCCGTTGAACCAGCATATAATAGCCAGACTTGAGCGAGGAGGGGAGCTTGAGTTTTGTCGAAACGGCGGTATCGGTCCAGTTATCGGTTTGGACAGGCGTCATGGTCGTCGCCACCGGACCAGTCATACTGCTTCGATCAAAGCTCACCGCCTTGTTGAGCTCATCAAGCGAGGGAAAAGGCCCGATTAAGCCAGCCTCAATACTGACCTTCTGAGGCGCTTTATCCATCGTCTCGCCCGTTGCCTGAGGCTTCCAGGTCAGCATTATCTCGTCCCCCGGGCGATAGGTAAACGCATTTTTCTGTTTGATCAGGCGGTCTTTAGGCAAGCTCTCAATTGAGCCATATTCATAGATTTTATGTGTAGGCACCTGAGTAACATTACAGGCGCTGAACAGCACAAGAAACAGGCATCCGATCAGAGCCAGCACCCCCACCTTTGTCATACGTCCAGACACAGCCGCAGTACTATCCTTTCTTTTTTCGCACCAGAAAATATATGCCGTTATGATACATTCATCGTCACATATTGTACCGGCTTCCTTGCTTTTATGCCAGAGAGACGCACCATAGCACCTCCTCTTCAAGCTGTGCTAAGCTAGAGAGCAAGAAGGAGTTTTTTTCCAGAAGGAGGTTCTTATGACAGGAGAACGCCCCACATCAGACCCCTTGCACGGCGATATGAGTAGCGAAGAGTTCCGCCGCTACGGTCATCAGATTGTGGATTGGATCGCCGATTACCTCGATCAAGCAGGCACCTATCCTGTACTCTCACAGGTTGCTCCAGGTTCGACCCGCCAGGCCCTGCCACAACAGCCGCCGCAGCATGGCGAATCGATGGATGCCATTCTTGAAGACTTTCAGCGCGTGGTTCTGCCAGGCGTCACCCACTGGAACTCACCCGGCTTTATGGCCTATTTTGGGATTACGGGCTCAGGTCCCGGCATTCTTGGTGAAATGCTCACCAGCGCACTCAACGTCAATGCTATGCTCTGGCGCACCAGCCCCTCAGCAACCGAGCTCGAACAGCTCACGCTCGACTGGCTCCGTCAGATGCTCGGCCTGCCTGCTCCCCTCTTCGGCGTTATCAACGATACCGCATCTACAGGCGTCCTCTATGCCCTTGCCGCAGCCCGTGAAGCTATCCCGCACCTTTACATTCGTCAGAAGGGAATGGCGGGCCGACATGAGCTGCCACCTCTGCGGCTCTATTGTTCACAGGACACGCATTCCTCCGTAGATAAAGCCGCAATCACACTTGGTATCGGACAGGAAGGCATCCGCAAAATATCGATAGATGCCGATTTTAGAATGAAGCCCGACGAGCTGGAACAGGCTATCCTTGAGGACCTTGCACAGGGCTGGCTGCCTTTCGCGGTTGTCGCTACTGTGGGGACGACCTCAACCAGCAGCATCGACCCCATTCCCCGGATCGCAGACATTTGCGAGCGTCATCAGCTCTGGCTACATGTTGATACTTCCTATGCCGGCACGGCTGCCATCATACCCGAATTCCGCTGGATACTGGAAGGCTGTGAGCGAGCCGACTCCCTGATTGTGAATCCGCATAAATGGCTCTTCACCCCACTGGATTGCAGCGTACTCTTCACCCGCAGGCCTGATGTGCTGAAAGCTGCCTTCAGCCTTGTGCCAGAGTATCTTCGCAATAATGAGAGCGCCACAGACGAGGTGCCCAATCTGATGGACTATGGGAACGCACTCGGCAGGCGCTTCCGTGCCCTGAAACTCTGGATGATTCTGCGCTATTTCGGTCAGGACGGCATTATCGCCCGCCTGCGCGAACATATTCGTCTTGCCCGATTATTGGCCCGGTGGATCGACGAGTCTCCGAACTTTGAACGCATGGCTCCCACACCCTTCAGCCTTGTCTGCTTCCGTGCTCATCCAAAGGGTATGGACGACCTGGACGAGCTGAACGCGCTGAACGAGCGGATCATGAACACCATCAATGCCAGAGGGCGCTTCTTTATCTCCCACACTCGCCTCAATGGGGCGATGACGCTACGGGCCGCCATCGGCAACCTGCGCACGACGGAAGCAGAGATACGCGAGTTCTGGCAGCAGTTACAGGAGTATGCCACCATATAGCGATCACACGAGGAGAGAATGCCCTTTTCTCTCCTCCTTATCTAGCAAGCAAGCGTGTGATACCATTATGGTGGAAGCATCAAAGACCAGTGAAATAAAAGGAAAAGAGGAGAGAAGCTTGCTCACACACTACCTTACCTTACATCCCGACGCCCCGATAGATCTTCATATGCATACGACATTTAGTGACGGACGCTGGCCTGCCGAGCAGCTCATTGACTTCCTGGCAACCGAAGGCTTTGCGCTGGTTGCCGTCACTGACCATGACCGCGTAGACAAGGTCGCCGAGATTCAGCAACTCGGTGCAGCCCGGAACCTGACAGTGCTCTCAGGAGTTGAAATCAGCACCTACTGGAAAGGCAAGCCAACCGATGTGCTGTGTTATGGCTTTGATCCCACACAGAATGAGCTGGCTCCCCTGACCGAAAGGCTCTCGCGCCAGAAAACCGAGAACGCCCTTGAGGTCTATGAGGAGCTTTTACGCCAGGGCTATCGTTTCCCACGCCAGGAAGACGTGCTTGCCTCGAAAGGCGGGAAGGTACAGCGCGCCTTCGATAATATTGATCTCCTGCGAGAGCATGGATATATCAAAGGCTGGTCCGATGGACATATTATTCTAGAGAAAGCGGGTTATCGCTCGATTCGTCCCGAGATGGATGAGACCGTTGAGGCCGCACATAAAAGCAATGCCCTGTGTCTGATCGCCCACCCGGGCAGACGCGAGAATGGGTTCACCTACTATACTCCGGCTCTGCTGGACGAACTGCTTGCAGAAATCCCAATGGATGGCATAGAACTTATTCACCCTTATCATTCACCAGAAGACATCGAGATGTATCGCGAGTATGCCGCACAGCATAATCTGCTGGTCAGTACTGGCTCCGACTCGCATAGCCACCCCGGACGTATGCCCCTGAAGCATCGAGCAGAGATCAGCCGTCGTCTGTTGGAACGTCTGGGAATCGCGATTTCCGCATAAAAAAGAACCGGCGGAAAATTTCCGCCGGTCAAACCGCTAATGTTTCGTAATCACCCAGTCGACATTTCCATCAACATTCCGCTTCTCCACTCCAGGAGGCGGGCCATCAAAGTGCCGAATGGGTTTTCCCTGCTCCATCAACTGCATGGTGTCATGCCAGATCGGACCCGCGCCATCGATACCGGACACATCGACCATTGGCGAGTTATCGTTATTACCGGCCCAGACACCAACCACATAATCAGTGGTATAGCCAATAGTCCAGTTATCGCGGAAGTCATTTGAGGTTCCCGTCTTTGCCGCAGCCGGGCGCACCGGTCCCGGATTGCCAGCATAACACTCACGCTCGGATGTGCTGTAAAGGTACAGGGCGCTACATTTCCCGAACTCGAAGATACGCGACGTGTTATCGCTCAACACATCCGTCATCACAAAAGCAAGCTGCGGGCTGATCACCTGCTCACCCTTCTTGTTGTACTGAAGCACCGGTTTGCCGCTTCGCGCATCCAGCGCCACATCAATCGCATGAGGCGGAACACGCACACCCTTGTTGGCAAACACGCCATACGCAGACGTCATATCAATCAGGTGCACGCCCAATGTACCAAGCACCATCGTATAGTTCGGAGTACCGTTATACTCGGTGATGCCCATCTTCTTCGCCAGATTGAGCGACTCATCCACACCAGTTTGCATCAGCAGACGCACGGCCGGAATGTTAAAGGAGTTCTGCAACGCGTAGCGGTACGAGACAATACCGTGAAACTTCAAATCATAGTTCTTGGGCTGATAAGGCGGCAAGCCACAGCACATCTGCACCGTCAGAGGCGTATCCGCGACCTTGTTGCCCGGGCTGATTCCCTGGTTAAAGGCGTTCGCATAGATAAACGCCTTAAAGGTTGATCCCGGCTGACGCAGGCCCTGACTGGCAACGTCAAAAGCGCCGCTCTGCGGGTCAGCAGGATCAATATTTCCAAGCAGGGCGCGGATTGCTCCCGTGTGGGGATCAAGCACTACCACCGCCGCATTCGACATATTGTGCTGCGCCGCCATGCCTCGAATGTGCTTCTGTGCGATCTTTAAGATCTCTTTTTGTTTTGAATAATCGAGTGTCGTTTTGACAATCAAGCCGGAGCGCGGAAGATCTTCCACCTTCACATGCAGCTCATCAGCCAGTTCTCGCAAGGTATAGTTGATAAAGTGCGATGCCACCAGCGCATCATTTTTAATGACACCGCGCTTCAAAAAGTTCGGTTGTTGCGCCTCATGGATCGCCTGGAGCTCCTCATCATGGGTGATATAGCCCTGTAAGCGCATCTGTTTGAGGATCTCTTTCATGCGCGAAAAGGCAACCTTGAAATTTTTAAAGGGATTTCGGGCATTAGGAGAACTCGGTATGCCTGCCAGCATTGCAGCCTGTGCTATATCAAGTTGTTCGGCTGCGGTCTTCCCATCTTTGGGCTGTAACCCGAAATAGGTAAAGGCAGCCGCCTCAGCACCATATGCCTGCTCACCATAATAAATGGTGTTCAGGTACATGCTGAGAATCTCTTCCTTGCTAAAACGCCGCGTCACATCAGGGGCAAGCAGGATTTCCTGCAGCTTTCGGATCATTGAGGTTTGATTACCGACAATTGCATTTTTAATAAGCTGCTGAGTGATTGTACTTCCACCTCCCATGACGCGACCATGAAGCAGGTTCTCTAATGCTGCCCTGACAATACCGGTAATATCATAGCCCTCATTATTCCAGAATGACTGATCCTCAATCGCAACCTCAGCGTTAACTAAATGCTTTGAAATTTTTGAAAATGGAACAGTAGTCTGAATTCCGCGCGATGTTGATTGATAGAGAAGCTCCCCCTGAGCATCGTAGAGCTTCAGGTTATCCTTCGGGAGAATATCCGGCAATGTGGTTAAGGCCTGTCCATACCGATGGTAAGTGGCATCGCGAAAAGCTGCCAGTCCCACCAGCACAGACGTTCCGACCACCAGCACCGTCAGCGTAATCAGCGTCAGTGGCATAAAGCCAAGCCGCATCCCCAGATTTTCAGCCGAGGCATGACGAGAATTGCTGATGCGCAAATTCTTGCGCTTCTTGTGACGTTTAGCTCTCCATCCCTCTGGATGCGTGCGCAAATGGGGCGCCGAATAATGCACCCCGCGTGGAGCTTGCGGAGGAATCTCATTTAGCCGTTGCGCTGCAGCAGCCTTACTATATGGTGGCAGCTTTGCAGGGACTACGGCCTGTTCATCATTGTGCTCTCCACCTTCCTCCTTTTCAAGCTGAACGCACTGTTCTTCATTCTTCACACCCTCTCTCCCATCCGGCTCATCAGGGCGTCGCTCTCTCTGCATATCCCAACCTCCTGCAATTCAGGCATACACGCAAGACGAACTTCTTTTTTCAAGAAACAATACCAGCCGCCTCTTCAAGGAAAACGGTATCCGCTTTCTTATCCTCTCTTATCTACCATACACAGAATCTTTATCTATAAATACAAATATAAACATCCCATATCTGGAATAGAGGCAAGCGTTCTTTTTCTCTTTCTATCATACAACAACACTATTTCGTGCTCCCCTTACAATTCAAACACCCCATGACTAAAAGGCATAGAGAAACTCTGCAATAGAAAAAGGCAGGCCGCTTGTCCTCAAGTATTTAGCCGACCGTTTTCCAGAAAAAGTGTAGCTGTTGTTTTTCTACCTGGCCCCTCGCGCCTCCACCCAAAAAGAAAAACGCGCCTGCACCCTTGAGAGTTGCAGGCGCTTGAAGTGTTTGACTACCACCATCCATCAGCGTTGGTATTCGTCGGAGGAAACGCATAGTTAAAGCTGCTCGGACAGTATGGCTGCACCTGAGGCGCAGGCTTCGTCTTTTCTCCCGGCTTCGCAGTGGGAGAGGGGGCAGGTGCTCCGCCCTTGAAGGAGTCAGGTACTTTCCCCTCCAGATAGAGATCAGTAGAGCGCACGCCATCAGGATAGGTTACCGTTGCGGTGACCAGTCCGGGCGGCTTCGGGAAATCGCGAATCGGCTTATTCGCGTTGACGGCCAGCATGGCATCATGCCAGATGGGAGCCGCGCCGACCAGGCCGGTCGCACCCTCAGCCATCGGATGACCATCGTTATTGCCAGTCCAGACACCAAGCACATAATCAGTGGTATAGCCAAGCGTCCAGTTGTCCTTAAAGTTGTTGGTGGTTCCGGTTTTGGCTGCTGCCGGACGCACCACACCACGATCTCCGGCCAGGCACTCTTGTTGGGAGTTTGAATAGAGTTCCAGCACATTACAATCCAGCATCTGTGGAATGCGAGCCTTGTTGTCGGAGAGCACATTTGTAATCATATACGCGATCTGCGGACTGAAGATCCGCTGACCCTTCTCCCGTGCATGTTGCTCCACTTTTCCAGAGCCAGAATGTACAACCTTTTCAATGACATAATGGGGAACATGGACCCCCTGATTGGCAAAGGTGCCAAATGCCGACACATGGTCCAGCATATTCACTTCCAGACCACCAAGCACCATTGAGAGGCCAGGATAGCCCTCATGCTGAATACCCATCGCATCGACTTTCTTCATCGCCTCATCCACTCCCAGATGATCAAGTGTACGCACCGCCGGGATATTGAGCGAGTTTTGTAAGGCACAGCGGATCGTCATATGCCCGTGGAACTTTTCATCGTAGTTCCCGGGCTCAAAAGGTCCGCTCGGCAGATCGAACGTCGTCTCAACATCCGCGACCGCCTGTCCCGGGGAAGCGTTAAACTTCTCAAGGGCCGTGGCATAGACATACGGTTTAAAGGACGAGCCGGGCTGACGCATACCCATCGTTGCCACATCAAACTGACCACCGATCGCCTCATTGTTATAATCGAGGCTTCCAAGCAGGGTTCTGATCGCTCCGGTTTTCGGCTCAATCAACACTGCCGCCGCATTGGAGATGCCATACTGTTTCAAGTCGTCGGTATGCGCAAGCATAGCCTTCTGCACCTTTTCCTGAAGCTTCAGGTCCAGAGTGGTATACACGTTCAGGCCAGAGAGCGACAGTTCCTCAGGCTTTAGCTTATACTTTTGCTGCAACTCGCGCAGGACATAGTAGAAGAAATGTGGCGCAAGATTCTTCAAGCCGTTTTTCGGCCACTTCACAAAGTCGGGCTTCTGTGCCTCTTTCTCTGCTTCCAGCGCCTGCACCTTTGTAATATAGCCCTGGCTGACCATTGAATTCAGTACCAGTTCCATACGTTTCATGGCACTTTCAGGATGATAGCGCGGGTTGAGCAGGTCACCTCCCTGAGGCAGACCGGCCAGCATCGCCGCCTGAGCCAGTGACAACTGCTTGGAAGCAGGTAGCCCGGGCTTATCCTCCAACCCGAAGTAAATGTATGCCGCGGCATCGATACCATAAGCCATATTGCCATAGTAGATGGTGTTCAAATACAGCTCCATGATATCGCGCTTGGAGTAGTTGCTGTTCACTTGAGGAGTCAGCACTATCTCTTCCAGCTTACGAAACGGGCTGACCTTATCGCCAACGATCAGCTTTTTAATCAACTGCTGCGTGATAGTGCTGCCCCCCTGCACAACGCGCCCGCTCCGCAGGTTCTGAAGTGCAGCCTGCACAATCCGGAGCACATCAACGCCCGGGTTCTCCCAGAAATCCTTATCCTCAATGGCAACGGTCGCATTGATCAGATCTTTTGAGATGCCATCAAATTTCACATAGGTATGAAAGCCCTGATCCTGCAACTGACCGATCAAGGTATTGTTGCGGTCATACATTTTCAGGTTATCTTTTGGCACCAGATCAAACAGCGTTGTCACAGTACCCTGATATTTTTCCTCGGTAGACATATAGAAGCGATAACCCAGAAAAGCGCCGGTGCCGCTGAGGGCCGTAAATATCACCACAATTGCCAGCAACGTACTGACAAGCGTCAACGCAGCCTTTCGCAGTCTATTCGCCGCTCTGTTCCGCTCATCGCGCATATGTTTGCGCGAGATATGCCGCAATAAAATCTTGCGCTTTCGTTGCCAGCGGGCACGCTCGCGCGCCGAGGCATTCTCTGGCAGTGGCGGAAGAACAAACGCCTCCATATCCAGGCGCGAAGCGGGAGACAATGCCCCCGTACGCTTCCGCGCTTTCTGCCCATCGCGCACCGTTTTTGACACCTCGGGCGGCCCGCTCTTCGTAGAGAGTTCGGACTTTCGGATAGAGGGTAGCGCTGGTTCAGTCAGACCACTATGGGCATCATCGCTCAGCGCAGCCGATGGCGTACGCTCCTTCGCTGTCTCTTCGCCAGAACCCTCTTCTTTGGCAGAAGGATAACCGTCCTTTCTGCTCGCAAGAGCTTCAACGTCTTTTGGGTTCCTCTGGTCGTGATGGGATTGTGCTTTATTCTGTTCAGATTGCACCGCAGGCCTCGTCTCTTTCACATCTTCATCAACATTCAGAGAGGATGCCTCAACAGGCAATGCTTGCGGTTCCTTCACAGATGTTTCTTCACTTTCCCCTTCTTCCCCCTTACCATCATCTCTCACTTTTGGCGTTTCAGAGTTTTCCTGAAAATGGGCCTGTCGATCATCCTTTTCTTTTTCTACTATATCCTGTTTACCATAAGGCCCTGTTCGTGCCGCCTTCTCCCCGCGCCGCTTGGCCACCTCCTCAGAGTCAATATTCTGGTGCTGCTTTCCGTCAGACATATGAGCTCTCCTTCTCAAAGCTCCCTCTTAGCAAATACATATTTATCTATAAAGATCCAGGAACTAAATTAAAAATGACATAACTGAATACTTCTTAGAAAATGATACAACAGACAGATGAAAAAAGCCTCCCGATGAAGAAGGCAGATATATCTATCCCTTTTTATTAAGACGCGAAACAGAGGAATTTGTTACAGACAAAATGGACAGACAGGAGAAATGGCGTAGCAGCCAGCGCTGCTCTTATTGTACACCAGGAGCGGCCTCAATCAAAGCAGGCAGAATTTCATTGGTGATAGTCTGAATCTGGTACAGGCTCTCGATCCAGGGAATATCCTGCTCACGAGTGCCCCGCACCTCCGCAAGCTGCAACACCGCTTCATCCATCATTGTGCGAAAATAGAGGAAAGCTCTGACGGCATCGGCCAGCGGGACATGAGATTGCGCTGCGATCGAGCCGTACTCGCGACCAAGCTCGACAGCCTCGCGGCGCAGATTGTCATTGTGCGTATCGTCGGTCAACGCCCGGAGCAACAGATCCAGGACACGCCGCCCCAGGCGGCTATAAGCGGCACGCGCATTTGCGTCAAAATGCTGATACCAGGGCAGGGAATCTAATTTCCCATCGGTCAACTCAAGACGCACACGGCCCAACAAATTTTGAATCAGCATCTGGGCCGCCAGACTGGGGCGTGGCTCTATCTGCTGATGAAGACGCGCTTCAATATCTGCACGACGAAAACGACGATGGCCCCCGCTTGTCCTCCGCGATGGAATCTCGTTTCGATCAGCCCAGAGGCGCACTGTTGCCGGGTGCATGCCCAGTAACTCGGCGGCCTCACGCAGGCTCAGCCATTCGTCACCAGCCTGTGATGTCACAGTTTTCCTCCTGCCTTCAGTGTTGCAGCTTCCAATTGATATGTATTCTTTACCCCTGAGAATTGGATTGTATGGAATTCAAGAAGCATCGTCAAGCCTGTCTTAAGTATCTCACAAATGCCTGCTCCCGACAACCGGCAAACCCGAGCCGAGGTAGAATTTTTCCACTAAAGCAGAACATCGTCACCCTCCGCTCAGTTGCTGCGTGTTCTTAAACAGAGTAGGCTATCAAGCAGCGATCCAGAAAGGGATAGACCATTATGACAGAGCATGAAAAGCAAGGGCGTAAGCCTGAATACAATAAATTACTCCACCAGAAGGAATCCGGAACTGAGGAAGGCGAGGGGACAAAACCCCCGCGCACTGAAGGCATGAGAAACCGGGATCTGGGAACTGTGGGAGGTGGCACCCTTCCCGAACCAGCTTCATCGCTCTCTGGAACAGACAATCCACCGGGCGGCATGAATATCAGTAGTGATACCATCGCCGGCGGTGGCACCACAGCCAGCAGTATTGAAGGTGGAGGCTCGCATCATGAACGTGGCTCCGAGAGTATCAGTGAGAGTTCTATTCGACGCGGACACTTCAACGAGGTAGACGCCTACGCACAGGGAAGTATTGGCGGTCGGGCAGCAGGACAACCGCAAACAGCGATGGGGGACCGGGATCCCCGGAAAAACGAATATATGAAACAGGAGGGTACTAAGCCGGGAGAGCAACCACATCAAAGCGACATTGTGGATCCTATGACCTCCCGTCATCCCGATACCCTGCAAAAAGACGAACAATAATCGAGCAGGCACTACAGTCCCTATTACAGGCGACTCAGTTCCTCTCCTCGGAATAATTGTGGACTGTAATAGGGGCTACCTCTTTTATTATTATTCGCCTGTTATCCCCTATTCACAACCTCATTTGCCCCTCTTCACCCCATCTTTTTTTAGAAATATTTATCGAATATTGCAAATGAGAAAAATTAATAGAATTTTAACACATACTCCAGATTAAATTTGCTATACTCGCTCATAAGTTAAGGCTCACCACTGCCAGCCTACTACACAAACATTGTACGTAGCCCCTCCGTTGCCTTCTCCCTGTAGCGGAGGGGTTACGTTTGCCCCTTTTTCTCTTCCATTGCCTTCTTTCCTCTCAGTGTGCGATACTTTTCAACAGAAAGAGTGATGCAGTGTATCTGCTTCAGGAGAGAGGCACGTGATGAAGCATAGCGCGGCTCGTGCAGCAATCGTGCTCCGCGGCGCCTACACGCAGAGAGAGCATTCAGCGCCTCCATCATCGCTTGGTCCTTTCCTGTACACAACGAGGAACATCCAGTAAGGCAAACCTCGAACACCTGTGCTCAGACCGCCAGAGGCCAGGCCATCTGGCTATCAGCAAAGAAGATCAGGAGTCAGCCAGTTCGGCCATAAACGGGACATCCTGCCCTGGCAATATGCACCCATACATCAAGAAGAAATCCGGTTTCGGCTTCAGACGGCACCACCCAATACAACGCCCAGGGAGGATATATGAAAACCTGTAAGCCGGTTGCCAGAGCAGCAATTATCGCAGATGAGGATTGGAACCAGGCCCTCTATCAGGCGCTCGAATCCGTTCGTGGCACCTATCCAGATGTCGTGCTGCTCTTTGCGAGCGGCGAATATGCCGCACACTATCAGGACATGCTTCACATTCTTCGCCATGAGCTGGCCGCGCCGCTCCTCATTGGCTGCTCGGCTCAGGGAACCATCGGGACAGGAATAGAGCTAGAAAACGCGCCCGCGCTCTCTCTCTTGACGCTCTCCTTACCTGAAGCGACCCTGTATCCCGTGCGTATCCCTGTAGATCTGCTGGAACAAGGCAACTCACCTGTCTCTATGCGAGAAACGCTGAATGTTCCGCTGGATGATGTCAATGCCTGGCTGTTCTTTCTTGACCCTTTCCATATGGATTGTGAAAGCCTGGTCGAACACCTGAGCGGCGCCTATCCCGATATTCCGATGCTCGGTGGTCTGGCCTCCAATGATATAGAGGAGCATCGCAGCTATATCTTCTTTAACGATGAGGTCTTTACTGATGGAGGCGTTGCCCTGGCTCTGGGTGGCGCTTACTCGATTCTTCCACTGGTCTCGCAGGGATGTGAACCGATCGGTGAACCCTGGACAATCACCCGCGTGCAGGACAACGGGCTTGTCGAGACCATCTCGAACCGGCCGGCCTATGAAATGCTTATCGAAACGTTTCAGGGCCTGCCGTATACGCTTCAACGCCGCGCACAGCACAACCTGCTGGTCGGGCTTGCCGCAGATGAATACCGCGCCACCTTTGAACGCGGTACCTTCCTCATACGCAATCTGCTAGGAGTCGATCGCAGCACTGGCGCTCTTGCGCTTGGCGCACAGCCCCGGGTCGGGCAGACCATTCAGTTCCAGATGCGGGACGCTCAGGCCGCAGATCACGATCTGCGTACGCGGCTCTCTCACCTCAAGGATAAGCTTGTTGGCAACACGCCTATCGCGGCAATTCTCTGTACCTGTAATGGTCGCGGTGAGGATCTTTTCTCCGCTCCTCACCACGACGCAGGCCTGATAGAACAGATCCTGGGCCCTATCCCGCTGGCCGGGCTCTTCTGTAATGGCGAAATCGGCCCGGTAGGGAGGCGCTCCTTTCTTCACGGCTTTACGGCGAGTATCGCAGTACTGGTCCATCGCCGATAAGTCACCCGATACATTGCGGGGAAACAGGACTTTCTTGCTTAAGAATGCCGTCATTTTTCAAAAATGGTACAATAATACACAAGGATCAAAATAGAGAAAAGGATGCACTATGTTGCAGGGAAAAGGTAGTATACACCAGGAATTAACAGAAACCGATGTACAGGAACTGCTCGCAAAGTCGTTTGCCTCTCTACCGCTCGATGGAAAGCGCGTCCTCGTTATCATTCCCGATGGCACGCGGACAGCCCCCATTCCACTCTTCTTCCGCGCCCTCTATGCGCAACTCGGGTCGCGGGTCGAGCGTCTGGATTACCTGATAGCGCTCGGCACTCACCCCCCGATGTCGGAAGATGCTATTACGCTTCTGGTGGGCGCAACCCCGGAAGAGCGGGCGCAGCACTATCCAAACGTCCATATTTATAATCACCAGTGGGACGGCCCGGAGGCCCTGCAAACGATAGGCACCATCAGCCGCGAAGAGGCGGCACGGCTGACAAATGGCCTGCTGGCAGATGAGGTCCCGGTGCGCCTCAATCGAATAATCTTTGATTATGATCAACTGCTCATTTGTGGTCCGGTCTTTCCGCATGAGGTGGTTGGATTTTCAGGCGGTGCGAAGTACCTGTTCCCGGGGATCGCAGGCCCGGAGATCATTCATTTTACCCACTGGCTTGGTGCACGTCTGACAAGCATGCATACGATCGGTGTGAAAGATACGTATGTGCGCCGGGTGATTCATCGTGCCGCCGAATTTGTGCCTGTGCCCATTTTGCTGCTGGCGATGGTGATGCAGGGGAACGCCTTTCACGGCCTGTACATTGGCTCGCATCTGGAGGCCTTTTCCAGCGCCGCCGACCTTTCGGCTCGCCTGAACATCATCACAGTACCGCATCCGATGCGCCGCGTGCTCTCGATGCCCTCCACGCGCTATGATGATCTCTGGACGGCCGCGAAGGCGATGTACAAAACCGAGCCAGCTATTGCTGACGGAGGCGAAGTGATCATCTATGCACCACATATCACCGAGGTCTCCTATACGCATGGGCATCTGATCGATCAAGTGGGCTATCATGTGCTGGAGTATTTTCTGAAGCAATGGGATCGTTTCAAGGACGTTCCCGGCTCCATTCTGGCGCATAGTACCCATGTCAAGGGCACGGGGACGTACGATCCACAGACCGGTATCGAAAAGCCACGCATTCAGGTGACATTGGCGACAGGCATTCCAGAGGAGCGCTGTCGTCGCATCAATCTGGGGTATCTTGACTACCGTACTATTCGTCCCGAGGAATGGGAGAACCGCGAAAAGGAGGGAATTTTGCTGGTTCGGCATGCTGGCGAAATGCTTTACCGCTGCCCGCAGCTTTTCCAGCAACAGACAAACCAGGGAGAGGTTTGATTCTATGTCCTGGCAACCACTGGCCGAACGCGCAGAAGCGTTACCACTTATCCTTGCAGGCCCGATTGTACGCCGCGTCGAGCCACATAGCGTGACCATCTGGCTGGCGCTTAAGGAAGCACGCACCGTTACCCTGTTTGTATATGAACCCACGGAAGAAGGCCACACAGAACCACGTTGTACAGGGACTCGCCAGACCATCAGACTTGGCGATCATTTACATCTGGTTGCGGTCACGGCACGCCCGACAGATCGGGAACAGCCGCTCGAATGGGGTAAGCTCTATTCCTACAATCTCTTCTTCTCGGAGGAGTCTCAGGCAACGCCAGCAGCCCATTTAGGCACACCTGGCATTTTCAGCATGGCAGACGAGCCGCTCAGCCAGCTCACGTATGCGGGACAGCCCCTGCCCGGCTTTGTGCTGCCCCCGCGTGAGCTCGAACAGGTACGCATTATTCACGGCTCCTGTCGTAAGCCGCAAGCACAGGGCTACGAAATGCTTTCCGTCCTCGATACCTTGCTTGCCAACGCTGCCCATGACCCGGTGCGTCGCCCACAGCAGCTTTTTCTAACCGGAGACCAGATCTACGCCGATGATGTCTCCGCGCCACTGCTCTTTGCTCTGATGGATGCCGGATCGTATCTTTTCGCAGGCAATGAGCCCGAGCTGCTTCAGCCGTTACAGCTTCCAGCACAGGCTTTTCCGCCGGAAGGACGAACGCCAATCGTCCATACGGTCGCCATGTTCACCACCACGCACCCGGAAAATCATCTGCTTTCTTTTGCCGAATATGCAGCTATGTATCTCTTTAGCTGGTCCGATGTGCTCTGGCCGGACGAACTTCCCGGCACACAGGATCTCTGGAAGGCCTACCCGGAAATTCGCCCGCGCAAAGCCTCGCAACAGGAGAAGGCCGAACGCAGCTTTAAAGAACAATACTATCTGATAGATGATTTTGTGCGAGGTCTACCAGCAGTACGCCGCGCTCTGGCAAATATCGCTACTTATATGATCTGTGACGACCACGAGGTGACCGATGATTGGTTTCTGGATGGAGCATGGTGCCGACGGATCCTGAAGAATGAGCTTGGTCAGCAGATTGTGCGCAATGGCCTATTAGCCTACGCGCTCTTCCAGGGATGGGGCAACACGCCAGAGCAGTTTGAGCAGAGCTGTTTGCTTTCCACTATCAACAGATGGAACGGTTCTGAGCGCGCAGCCGAGGTCGAGAAGATCAACGCACTGCTAGGAATGCCTTTTCCGTTCTCTGGCAAGGGAGAACTCAGGCGCTCAAAGCAGGCGCTTGACTGGCACTACACCTACAATGCCCCGGCGTACCACGTGGTTGTGCTTGACACACGCACACGCCGTTATTATCGCAAGCCCTCTGATTTTCCGGGCCTGCTCTCTCGTTCCGCCATGCATACCCAGCTTGACTCGGCGCTTCAGGCACAGGCAGACGTCACAATTATTATCTCGCCCTCTCCAGTGCTGGGCGTCGATTTTGTGGAATCTATTCAGTTCTGGAGCCGCCTGCGAGTGCGCGAGAACTATGCCTTTGATCGTGAGGCCTGGGCGCTGGAATGGGAAACCTTTCAGAACTTTCTCAAGTATCTCAGCCGTCTGCAACGAGTTGTGTTTCTCTCGGGCGATGTGCACTATGCCTTTGGTGCCAGCCTGGATTACTGGGACCATCGAACGCATGCAACCGCACGCTTTATCAACTTTACAGCCAGCCCTCTCTCGAATGAGGGCTCAGGCTCACAAATGGCCGTCCTTGCCATCGGGTATCCACGCCTGCTTCAATTGCTGCGGCGCGACTCTCCCTCGGTTGATTTTTTTGCCTGGGATCTTCTCCCGGGAGATAGCCTGATCGCGAACTATGTTCTCTCCAATATTCGTAAGCGCCTGTACCATTTCTGGTGGTCTCTGCCCCGCTTGATCGCGGCGCGGCGCTCAAAGAGAGAGATTGTGCTTCCCGCACATGGCTGGCATACAGGGAGCTTTGACGCTTTCCCTCCCAATCGGAGCTATCGTCTGAATTACCTCCGCAACTCAATGGCACAGATGCTGCCACAGCGAAAACGAGGCGTCTTTATGACCCTTTACCGCTGGCTGCTGTTTCCTCTACAGGTCGCTTTGGGAGCGGTAACCCTGTTACAGAAAGCGCTCGGAGCAGCTCGGCAGAATCTGATTCAGGCCAACCGGAAGGCAGAGCAGAAACGGCTGACATCACGCGCTCTCCATCGCCCATTTCAGGATGCGATCACCCGGACGGAGAAGGTTGAACAGAAGCTGGAAGAGCAGCGTGTGGAGTTGGTTGATGCCACATTTCGCCATAAAGAGTGGTTCAGCAAGTGGAAAGCCGGTGAATTGATTGTGGGCTACAACAACATCGGTGAGGTCTTTTTTGAGACAGCGAAGAACAGGCCGGAAACGGAGATTATTCAACGGCTCTGGTGGTGGACACCAACCACCGGGATACCAACGCTGCAAAAGGCCGAATATCACGCCTCGCTGGCCCCGCCTGATCCGGCCGCCGAACCTCCGTTGCCCTGAACGAAAAAAGAAGGTCTGGCTTCGAAGCCAGACCTTGCTTGTATATTCTGTGTTGTGCCATCCAGACTAGATGTCCAGATTCGCACTCTTTGCATGGCTCTCGATAAAACGGCGACGCGGCGCAACCTCATCACCCATCAGCATGCTGAAGACCTTATCTGCTTCCACGGCCTCTTCAATCGAGACGCGCAGAATCGTGCGCTTATCCGGGTCCATAGTGGTATCCCAAAGGGTTTCGGGATTCATTTCGCCAAGACCTTTATAGCGGCCAATCTCTGGCTCTTTCCCGTTATGGGTCGCCTTGTACTCCTCGATCAGAGCATCGCGTTCCTCATCGCTGTAGACATAGCGAATCTGTTTGCCCAGTTTGATGTGGTAGAGAGGCGGCTGAGCAATGAAGAGATGCCCATTTGTGATAAGCTGTGGCATGTACCGATAAAAGAAGGTCAGCAACAGGGTGCGAATGTGAGCGCCATCAACGTCAGCATCACACATAATGACGATGCGACCATATCGCAGCTTGCTGATATCGAAGTGTTCGTCAATGCCGACGCCGAGCGCGGTAATAATATTCTTGACTTCCTGGCTATGTAGAATTTTATCCAGGCCCACACGCTCAACGTTCAGGATCTTACCACGCAGCGGCAGGATAGCCTGAAAATGACGATCGCGTCCCTGCTTGGCAGAACCGCCCGCGGAATCACCCTCAACCAGATAGAGCTCACACCGATCGGCGCGACGCTCCGTACAGTCGGCCAGTTTACCCGGCAGGGTGGTATCCAGCACATTCTTACGCTGGACCAGCTCTCGGGCCGTGCGAGCAGCCTCACGGGCTCGGGCTGAGGTCAAACATTTATCGATGATTGCCTTTGCCTCATTGGGCGTGACTTCGAGATAGTGCGTCAACATCTCGGCGGTGATTGCCTCAACAATCGGGCGCACCTCAGCATTATTCAGCTTACTCTTGGTCTGAGCCTCAAACTGCGGATTCGGGATCTTGACACTGATAACGGCGGTCAAACCCTGTCGTACATCATCGCCGGTGAGATTGCTATCTTTCTCCTTCAGCAGTCCGGCCTTGCGGGCATACTCGTTCAGGGTGCGAGTCAGAGCGCTGCGGAAACCAGTCAGGTGCATCCCGCCGTCGATGGTGTTGATGCCATTAGCAAACGAAACCTCGTTCGTGCTCCATTTATCATTATATTGCACCGCAATATCAACGCTGACCCCGTCAACAATGCGGCTCACACTCACCGGACGAGCCTGAAGGGTACGCTGATTCTTATTGAGATAGCGCACAAAGGAGATCAGACCACCCTCGAAGTAAAAGGTTGCCTCGCGCTCACGACCAGGACGCTCATCAACCAGACTGATGGTCATGCCCTTATTGAGATACGCCATCTCGCGGAAGCGCTGAGCCAGAGCATCGAAGCTGAAATCACGGGTCTCCATTACCGAAAGATCGGCCAGGAAGGTTGTTTTCGTGCCTCTTCCCTCTGCCGGGCCAACCTTGATCAGGCCAGTGACAGGGTTACCACGCTCATAGCGCTGCCGATAATGGAAGCCGTCGCCGGGTTTTACATCGACCTGACACCACTCAGAAAGCGCATTCACGACCGAGACTCCCACACCATGCAGACCGCTACTGATCTTGTATCCACCACCGCCAAATTTGCCACCGGCATGCAGTACGGTCATTACAACTTCCAGTGTTGATTGTCCCGGGCGCTGATGATGCTCGTCAACCGGGATACCACGCCCATTATCTTCAATCGACACCGAGCTATCCGCGTGAATCACTACTTTCACGGTATCAGCGTATCCTGCCATGACCTCGTCAACGCTATTATCCACAACCTCAGTGACAAGATGGTGCAGGCCACGCTGATCAGTTGCACCGATGTACATGCCGGGGCGTACCCGTACAGCCTCTAAGCCTTCGAGAATCTGGATATTTTGCCCGCTATAGCCTCTTCCATTCTCATTCTCGCTCCCATTTCCATCGCCCTGCCCCTTGCCATTTTCTGAAATTTGTGTTGTATTATGACTGGTAAGAGCATCTGAATTATCAGCTAATTGCTCTGTCATGAAGGATTCTCTCGTCTTTGCCATAGAACCTGTACCTTTTATGCAGTAAAAAAACGGATCAGCGGCGGAAGGGGTCATCTCCCTTCCTGAGTTCGGATGTGCCGCGCCGTAAAAATCGAGTATTCATAACCTTCCACACAGCAGCAGACTGCAGAGTGGTTCAATAAGAGTGTGTGTTTTTTGGCCTCAAGCGGAGGCTCACGCCCTTTACGACAGATCAGGGGGTGAATACCACATTGAGGTAAGCGATATCCATTCAGAACAACACAAAAGACGGCCACCCTGCCTGGCACCTACCCGCAAAGGATAAAAGCAAATCAAGCATCGGGCCAGATACTTCCTGTTTGCCATCCTCATCACGGAAAGAGTCCAGAGGAAGGAACAAAACAAGAAAACGGCGCTTCTGAATGATCAAGAGTGTAAAGCACTGGCGGAAAGCAGTTTTTATCTCATTCAAATATTCTGCTCAAGCATAGAAAAAGTGGCAACGGAAGCCACCATCCACTGTGATATTATATCACATTCTGCTTGATAAACAAAGCAAGTAGGTTGAACAGACGACCGAAAAAAGAAAATCCCCGGGAATGGCTTCTAGAGCCGCTTCTGACCATATGTCAGAAGTCACCATCACCGGGGAATTATGCGTTTCTCAACAAGTTAATAGCGATTGCCCCCGCCACTAACAGAGACATTGGAAGAGCCGGGCGTATTAGCAACATTGGGCAAGCCGGGCATGCTTGGCGGAACCTGATTCCCACCAGCCACATTGGAGGCGCAATATGGGCAGAAGGACCAGCGCAGCTCCAGAAGACGCTCACACTTGGGGCAGGTTCTCTTCAGCTTCTGACCACAGGACGGACATACCTGAAAGTCATTTTCAATCCGGGCGTGACAGTTGTTGCAGGTCTGTCGCTCGGTCATCTCGGCCAGCAACGACTCTTCTTCAAGCTGCCGCTCATAGACCTCGGCCAGTGTCTGACGCGGGCGAAGCAGCATATAGATAAATACACCGACGATCGGAAAAATGGCCGCCGCCAGCGTTGAAATGATCTGTAGGATCACATCTTGTGTGCGAGAACGAATATCACGGAATGTCCAGTAGACTGTGCTCAGCCAGAAGGCGACAAAAAACGCGCCCAGACAGCCAATAATAATGCCTAGCGAGTTCTGAATAGTCGTTAGAAGGTCCCCTGATCCCCCACTGGAAGAAGGACTCGCGAGCAAGCTTAGAGCCAGATTTGCATACACGTTCACAGGACAAACGCCCCTTTCAAGAGTATAGAGTATTTTTTTACAGGTACGTAACTGATTTTTTGCGCCTACTTCGCTTTGCTTATCACACCCACTGATCTTACAACGTTTCATCACCTGTCAGGTTGCTTAACCAGGACTATAAGCTGACAGGTATGCCCCATCAGAGGAACTGTGTTCACTCCTCACAGACCAGAGTGATGATCTCTCCCCCCTTGAACTCCAATGTCACACGCTGCTCTCCGGCTCGCATCTCTCCACTACTCCCCGCTTCCTCTCCTCCCTGAGCCGTAGCCACCACTTCCTGACATTCTTCAAGGAGATTGGCCCTGGATACTTTCCAGAAAGAAAAGCGCAGGTGAACCGTTGCATGGACAGCAGAAGCAAATGGATTGTACAGACGTACTACTATTCCTTTACCACGTTGCCAACGTTTTACGGCACTGACGACCAATGCCGCGGGTTCAACCGTTACAAATGCTTCCCGAGAAGGGAATCTCCCCTCATGGATCTCTTCGATCACAGCCCGGGTCGCAAGCCGCGTTGTAAATGTTTGTGCCTCACGAAGTACCAGAGCCTCTTCACCGTCCCACGCTCCCGCATGCGGAACCAGCGCATAATCAAACTCGTAGAAGCCCGGACATTGTGCCTCTGGAGTATGCTCCATCGGGCCCGCATGTCCCTGCCGATTTGGAAGATCCCCTCGCGAGAGCCAATCGACACAGCGCAGCAAGGTAATTGCAACAGCAGTCCCTCCCTCTTCTACTCCGAAACCAGAGGGTAAAACCTCACATTCCGGTAACCCCTGGTTTAAGATTGCTAGCCCGAATTGACTAGTGCTGAGATCAACAAAGCGCTTCTGTGGAAATGTCGCCACCGGATACTCGATCCATGTGCTGACATTTACAGGCTCTGGAAGAGAGATCGGGCGCTGACACACCTGAAATGTGCTTTCCGCCATAACCGCTTCTGGTCGATAAGGGACAGGGAAAAGAACCCTCAGGCGATGGTCCTTCACCTTATTCTCTATACGTGTATGAATGTCGACACGCCGCATCCCTGCCGTCAGGGCTACATCGCTGACAATCGTACAGACGGCTGTGCGTGCACTGCGCTCCCGCCGGTTTGCCGTACAGGATGTCGGCAAAGCCCAACGACTACTAATACGCAAGGCCGCACGCACCGGACCGCTCTCTATCACCTCAATCCTGGGTGCTTCTAGAGGCTCACCAATAAGCATATCATGTTCAGGGGGACAGTAGGTATACAGATCACCGATATCCCCTCCATCTATAAAACGGTTGAGACCTCGAAAAACTGCACCAGTGCGCTTATCAGTTACGGTCAACGTCCCATTCGTTGCATCGACTGCAACCTGATAGTGTTCATTCTCAATACTATTATGACCAGTTCCAAGAAATGATGATACAGAATGCACTTTCTGTGAAGCATCACACCCCCGTGGATAGAGCCAGTATGTTTTATATCCATATGAGGGCAGGTCTTGCGCTACAAAGGAGATAGTTTCCCGCGCCTGTGCCACAAGCTTCAATTCCAACGTATGGATATCTTCTCGTCGCAGCAGGTCCAGCACCTGCTGAGCAGCGGCCCGCAGATCGGCCCGGTTAATCTGCACGCGCCCCTTTGGAGCAATCATAATCTCAATAAAAATGACACCTGGATGTGGTATATGCGGCTCATGATGCAGAGGAGAAACGGTTACGTTCTCGATATAGATATGGGAGATCTCCTGTTTCTCATCAATGCCGGGCGTTTCTCCCAGCGTGCTGGTGATGATCGATTGAGTCATCTGCAACAGGTGGTCAGGGTCCTGTAAGCCCGATAGCGCCACCATTGACGCCAGCATCTCACGCGCTACTGGCATGGTCCCGAGCACTTCCCTGCTGCGATTCACGACACGGAATGGCATACAGCGGCGCTTCTCATCGAGAAGCATGGCATGATTGAGCGAGCCCGGAAGCTGCACTGTTGTCTGCACCGCTTCACCCGGCGTCGCCGGAGCCGGATGAAAGACGACGATTGGCACGGGCGCATCCGCAGGATGCTTGACAGGAATGGGTGGCTGCGTATCGACACGGGCCGCAATCTGCGGGAGGGTCTGCGCAAGGAGCCCTTCACAGATCTGCTGACATTGAGCAAAGCGCACGCTATTCTCACGATGAACCTGGTCAATACTACAACCACAGATACTATCGTGAGGGTGATTTTGCAGAAGATATTGCCAGGCAAGTCGTACCAGTCCTTCAGGATAAGAGAGGTTCAGGGCGCTCATAAAGGTGGTCATTGGCTCAACCCAGCGCTCAAGCAGTTGCTCGCAGCGCTCATTCTGCTGCTTGATCCAGATACGACTGGAAAGCACACCGGGCAAAAGCGGTGCAAACTGACTGCTTCGCAACTCGCCCTGCCAGACCTGCCAGTGCCGGTTCTGACTTCGTACCCGCTCGATGTATTGCGGCAGAGTGCCTATTTCCACATAGAGTGAGTGATAGTGTCCGTTCGCTGATGACTGCTTTCGTTCCTGCTGGATGTCCACATGTTGCAGGAGCGCGTTCGCCTGCGCTATGGTAGCCGGGAGCCCTTCTTGTACCTCAAGATGATCGGAGCCATTCATGAAGAGCAACACATCATCGGTAGCTCGGGGCAACAGATTGGCGACCTGGAGCTTCACCCGGGACACAAACTCTTCCGGGTTCAGGGGCATCTGGCGGGCATTGGAATAACCCTGCGGGTCGGCCAGATAGACAACAAAGACCTGTGAGCCGTCCGGCGCCTCCCAATAAAATTCGCTCCCCTTGATCTCCTCGCCCACTCCCCGCCAGAAGACCGCATTATCAATGCCAACGCCACGCAGGATCTGGGGAAGCTGAGCGATATGCCCAAAGGTATCCGGGACATAGCCAACGCGCATCAAGCCACCAAGCTCTTCGGCCTGACTGATACCCCGTTGCAGATTCCGAATCAGCGACTCGCCACTGACCAGAAACTCATCTGGCTGAATATACCAGGGACCAACCAGGATCCGCCCGGAACGAATCAGCCGTTTCAGACGTTCTGCTTGCTCTGGTCGAGCCTCAAGGTAATCGTCAATCACGATTGTCTGACCATCGAGCATAAAATAGCGAAAGTCCTGGTCCTCTTCCAGCACATTCAACAACGCATCAACAGCCTTCACCAGGCGCAGACGGAATTGTTGAAATGTTTGATACCATTCTCGATCCCAGTGGGTGTGGGGCACAAGAACAATATGAAGCTGTTCAGCCATAGCGCGTCCTTTCAAACCATTCTTCTGTTTTTACTATAATCCCCTCGCACTATACTCTCTTCCCTTCAGCAATTACAGTGGAGCTCTTGAGGAATACGATCGCGCCAGAATAAACTCTTGCATGAAGAGTAGCAACCTGTGGTAAAAAATTATATCTGATTCTCGAATAGAATCGCAAACCAGTCTCTGACTGAAGCATTTCTTCTGCTCTTAACCAAGTTCGTGGATTCCTGCGATACTCTTTGCCAAAAACAGGACTTATTTCTCACTCATGAGTCGCTTCAGAGGTGATATGATAGTTTTTGAAGAGACAGGATATCTTTTTCAACGTTCCAGTCAGGTAGGCTCTAGCGGGGATCACAAACAGTTGAGCGGCATGCAACGCGGCTTCAGCAATTCTAACACGACAGGCTTGACACTACGAGGTATAATCTGGAACAAAGCCTAGAACAGAATTTCCAGAAGGAGAATGCGTTTTTCATGGCAAGCGGCAATTATATCAAACGGAAGCGCCCGGTTACTCAGATGACAGATATCCAGCCCGTAATTCGGCGCACAACCCGTCTTCTCGAAGCGGTACCGGGCATGGATTTCCGGGACACGGATGAACTCCATCTGGAAGCCATCCAGACACGTACCACTACCGCTTTTACTGTTTCCAGACCCGCGGCCAGCAAACCCGCGATCTCCCCTCTAGCACGCCACCTGCCCTGGCTTCGGGTATTCCTCATCTGTTTGATTATGGTGATTGTCGGTACCGGGGTGTTAATCGGCGTTGGTATCTCACAGCGCTCAAACGGCTCACTGCTGTTGCCCTACAGTGGCGGTAAGGTCTACGACATTCAGGTTGGTGGCGAGCTTGCCAATACATGGCAGACCAAGCAGCCCATCAAACCGAAAGTTGAGCTCCCCAAACAGACAGGCCCCTATTCTGTGCTTGGGAAACCAACGATTACCGCCGATTTTATCAACAAAGTGCTGCAAGATTATGGTTCACCGGCAGCAGGCAAGGGAAAAGCACTGTACGACCTGGGTGTACAATATGGCATCGATCCGGTCTATGCGCTTGCATTCTTCCTGCATGAAAGCGGCTTCGGCACCCAGGGAGAAGCTCGTGTCACACATTCCCTGGGCAACCTGCGCTGTATTCCGAACTATGATTGTATCGATCAGGATCGCGGAGGCTACGCCAGTTTCCCGAGCTGGGAGGAAGGCTTCAAGGCCTGGTATGCGCTTATCCGTAACCTCTATGTCGCCCAATGGGGAAAAACCACCATTGATCAAATCATTCCAACGTATGCCCCTCGCGCCGACAACAATGACGAGAAGGCGTATATTAACGCAGTAAAGCACTCGGTCGATACCTGGCGCGCCGGAACATTGCGCCCATAAACGAACGCTTATTTTGCGCCATTTTGCCCGGTTCTGAGCAGTCCAAGCGCGATCGCCCTGCTCAGAGCCTCAGTTCTCCCCGAGACGCCTAGCTTCTGATAGATATTGGCCAGATGAAAGTTCACCGTTCGCTCGCTCACATACAGCCGATTTGCAATCTCTTTGTTGCGCAACCCAAGCGCCAGCAACTGCAAGACTTCCAACTCACGGGCAGTCAACTTCTGCCCATGCGCAACTGTTCTTCCCTGTTCGCTGACCCGCGAGAGGAGCCGCCCGGCCAGACGCGGTTGAATCGTCACCTCGCCTCGGGCAACGCTCCGTATCCCCTGCGCCAGTTCCTCAGAAGTGCTATCTTTGAGTAGACAGCCGTCGGCCCCCGCCCGCAAGACCTCATACAGTTGCTCCTCACGGCCCTCAGTCGCCAGCAAGAGAATTCTGGTATCCAGGTTCAGTAGCTTGATCTGGCGGACAGCCTCAATACTTGATTCATCGGGCAAGAAGGCATCCAGCAGGACTACCTGTGGTCCCAGTTCCAGCGTCTCGCTGACCGCTTGGACGCTATCTGACGCCTGACCGACAATCCGAATCTCCGGGTATGGTTCCAGCAAATGCCGCAAACCAGCACTGATGACAGAACTGGCATCTACCAGCAACACCCTAATCATCTTCGCAGTGTCCGCTGTGGGCTCACTCTCAGGGACCCATGCACCATAAGGCACAGCCGCGCTCACGCGTACCCCTCGTTCGGGCAGATGCAGTATTTCCAGACTTCCCTGAACACGCTCAAGACGCTCTCGAAGATCTACCAGCACTGGACTCTCCCCTGCGCGCGGCTCTCCGGCCTCCATGCTCATCAACGGCAGAGCAGGCGCTTCCTCGGGAGCGCGCGCATCCAATCCATCGTCTTCAATACTGAGCAAAACATCATCCAGGCGAAACGTGAGGATCAGGCGCAGGCGATGAATATCGGTATGTGTCAGCGCCAGATATACCGCCTCCAACGCTACCAGATAAAGCAGGCGCCCCGCCAGTGGGGAAAACTCCTTGCTCTGATCTCCAGTCACAGAAATACGGCTTGAGAGGCTATGGGCCTCCGCGGTTTCCTCGATCAAGTTGGAAAGAGCCTCGACCAGCGAGACCTGTTCCAGCTCAGGCAATGCGAGTTCCACCGTTGCCTGTCGCACTATACGCAGAGCTTGCTGTGTCATTTGCTCGATCTCGCCTAATCCCGCTTGAATCGTGGCGGTCTCTGTCTGCATACGCAAAGTCTTGATCTGAAGCAACATCGTGTTCAGCATCTGCAACAGGCGTTCGCGTACCACGATAGGAGAGGGTCTTTGCTTCTCTTGTTCAAACATGCCTTGTGTTCATTCCCTGTCCATGAAACAAAGCCCGGAGAGTTTCCCTCTCCGGACCTCAACACTGTTTATGCTGCGGGCTGCATCGTTTTCATTTGCAGCTCGTTTCCGCTGGCGTCAAACACTACCTCAGAGCCATCGCGAATGGTGCCGTCAAGCAGACCACGCGCGATTCTATTTTCGATCTCACGCTGAATGACGCGCTTGAGTGGTCGTGCACCAAACTGTGGATCATAGCCCTCCTGGGCCAGCAGATCCTTCGCGGCATCGGTCAGACGCAACGTCACATGGCGCTCGGCCAGACGCGGGCGCAGCCGATTGATCTGAATATCTACAATATGTTTGACCTGTTCGCGTCCAATCGAATGGAACACAATAATCTCATCGATACGGTTGATAAACTCAGGACGGAAGCCCTCTTCTCGCAGGCGCTGTCGCACCTCTCGCTGTAGCTGGTCCTCGTCGAGCTTCTCGTATTGTGGTAGCCAGGACGTACCGACGTTACTGGTCATAATCACAATACAGTTCTTGAAGTCGACCGTGCGCCCCTGTCCGTCGGTTAATCGTCCATCGTCCAGCAACTGAAGCAGGACATTAAACACTTCAGGTGCGGCCTTCTCGATCTCATCCAGCAGGACCACGCTGTACGGGTGCCGCCGCACGGCCTCGGTTAACTGGCCCCCCTCTTCATAACCAACGTAGCCCGGAGGAGCGCCGATCAAGCGCGAAACCGAATGCTTCTCCATGTACTCTGACATGTCGATACGAACGAGAGCATGTTCATCATCAAAGATGAATTCTGCCAGCGCTCGCGCCAGCTCGGTCTTACCAACGCCGGTCGGTCCCAGGAACAGGAAGCTTGCCAGCGGACGATTTGGGTCCTGCAAGCCAGCCCGTGAGCGGCGAATAGCGTCAGAGACGGCCTCTAGCGCCTGCTCCTGGCCTACGACCCGTTGCCGCAGGCGATCTTCCATATGGAGCAACTTCTGTACTTCGGACTCCATCAGTTTGCTGACAGGGATGTGGGTCCACTTCGCAACAATCTCGGCGATATCATCGGCGTCAACCTCTTCCTTCAACATGCGATTCTTGCTGCCATGAATCTCCGAGAGGCGCTCTTCCATTGCCTGAATGCGCTCTTGCAGATCCTTGATCTTGCCATAGCGCAACCGGGCCATTTTTTCATAGTCATAGGCGCGTTCGGCCTGCTCATACTCGACCTGGGCCGCGTCAAGCTCTTTCTTCAAGCGGCGTAGCTCGTCAACCGGCTCACGCTCTTTCTCCAGCGTCATCTTGAGTGTATGAAGCTGTTCTCTCAGGTTTGCAATCTCGCGGTCAAGTTTTTCACGCCGTTCGCGACTGGCAGGATCGGTTTCCTTTTTCAGTGCCTCCTGCTCAACCTGTAACTGCCGGATACGCCGATCCAGCGAATCAACCTCAATTGGTGTGCTATCCAGCTCAACACGACGCAGACTGGCCGCCTCATCAACAAGGTCGATTGCCTTATCTGGCAGGAAGCGTTCAGTGATATAGCGATCAGAGAGCACAGCAGCAGCCACGAGGGCGCTATCCTGAATCCGCACTCCATGATGGACTTCATATCGTGGCTTGAGACCGCGCAGAATACTGATCGTATCCTCAACGCTTGGCGGCTCAACCATCACTGGCTGGAAGCGGCGTTCAAGCGCGGCATCCTTCTCGATATGTTTGCGGTACTCATCCAGTGTTGTCGCGCCGATACAATGCAGCTCACCACGCGCCAGCATTGGCTTGAGCATATTAGAAGCATCCATTGCGCCCTCAGCAGCGCCCGCGCCAACCAGCGTGTGGAGCTCATCAATAAAGAGGATAATCCGGCCCTCTGAACCGGTTACTTCCTTCAGCACGGCCTTTAACCGGTCCTCAAACTCTCCCCGGAACTTTGCGCCCGCAACCAGCGCCCCAAGATCCAGTGTAATGACCTGTTTTTCGGCCAGCGTCTTGGGCACGTCACCTCGCACAATACGCTGTGCCAGACCCTCGACGATTGCTGTTTTACCAACACCTGGCTCACCAATCAAGACCGGGTTATTCTTGGTACGACGGCTCAACACCTGAATCACACGCCTGATCTCCTCATCACGCCCGATAACCGGATCAAGCTTTCCTTGCTGCGCGAGTTCGGTCAGATTCCGGCCGTATTTCTCAAGTGCCTGATATTTGCCTTCCGGGTTCTGGTCTGTGACTCTTTGCGAGCCACGAATTGCCGTCAACGCCCGTAACACAGTATCCCGGGTCAAACCAGCGACGCTCAACGCGCGTTTTGCGCCACTCTCAGAATTGAACATTGCCAGCAGTAAATGCTCAACGCTGAGGTACTCATCCTTGAAGTTGCCCATCTCGATCCAGGCATCATCGAGGATTTTCCGCAAGCCCGGACTGATGCTTGGCTCACTGCCTCCATACACACGCGCAAAGCTATTCAGCTCTTTCTCAAGCACCTGCTGAACTGACTGAACGCTGCCACCCGCCTTCTGCACAATCTGCGGCACAACGCCACCCTCCTGCGTCAGAAGAGCGGCTAACAGGTGTTCTGGCTCGATCTGTGCATGATGCCGGGTTCGCGCCATCTCTGACGCCTCATAGATCGCCTCACGTGCTTTATCAGTAAAACGCTCAATCTTCATACGTTAACACCTTCCTCGTAAACCGCCTGAAAGGGGAGAACAACACGCACCTTAGACATGAGTCAATACCCCTCAGAAACTTTGAGTCATATTCTATCAAAGTAAACATAAGAGCCAGAGTAGTTATTCCCCCGAGACGACAGGGCAAGACCTACAGAGGATCATTGTACATTTCTCCTTCCTCCTGAGAAATGCAATTTCTCTCAAAATATACCCTTATCTATTCGTTATATACGCACCAGCCAACGCTTTTCGCAAGCAGAGGTAGCAGACACCCCGAAATAAGCAGGCCCTACCAGGAAGCCAGCGGACTCATCCGTATAAGCTCACTTCACACTCACCCTTTCCTCTCATGAGCTGCTTATGGTTGAATAAGCAAGCAAGGGGAGCAACCATCCAGGCAATAGCATGATAAAGGTACTATAGAGATGAATGATCAATAGTGCTTTTCTACTCTCTTTTCATAGTATCTTGCAAAACAAAAAGCTGTTTGTTATTATAGCCAAAAGTTCAAATACGCTTTAATGGTGGAAACGTTGAAGAGGGGAGCACCATGTCTTATCAGCAACCAACAACTATATCGCGGAAGGCCCGTATCTGGCCAGAGATCCCTCAAGAGACAGTACAGTTACCAGCGCCGCCACAGTTACCTCAGGCTCCACAGCCTTCGATGCTGACATCCGTGCTCTTCAGCCTCTTAGGCACCGGCACATATGCACTTATCCTCACCAATAATAGCAATGGCCGAGCACAGTATCTCTTTCTGCCATTTCTGGCGATCAGTGGCATGATGGCACTGGGCACGCTCACTTCCTATTCAGTCCAGTTCATAGGCACACGGCGACAGATCAAGCGCTATCTTGCCTCCTATCGTCGCAAACTGGAAGAGGCGGAGGAACGACTACAGGCATTGCAATTACAGGAGCGTCAGGCACGTATTGAGCAGGACCCACCCTTTGTTCTGCCCGCTGCCTCTCCCGAATGGTATCAGGGACTCAGCATTCGACCGCTTATTGAGCAGCGCTTTGATGATCAGAATGTCAGCCTCTGGGCGCGCCGCCCTGATGATCCCGATTTTCTTTCTGTCCGGGTCGGAATGGGATTACGTCCAGCCTCATTCTCGGTTCATCGAAACATGCATCATGATCGGCTCGATATTGATCGCCAGCTTGAAGAGCAGAACGCCTATGCACAACAGCTTCAGGAGAAATACAAGCAGGTCATGGTTCCGCTCACGGTCTCATTGCCGGAGCAGGGACCTATTGCGCTGGTCGGCTCAAAAGCACGCCTGACCAGAGCACGCAACGCGCTACATGCAATGGTCGGCCAAATTGCCTATCATCATTCGCCCGAAGATGTTCGCATCATCATTCTCGCGCCGCGCTCACAGGAAAACGCCTGGCACTGGGCAACACTGCTTCCCCATACCATACAATACGATCCGCGTTTATCTGGCGAGAACAATGATGAGCACGAGGGCAAACGTGCTGTCGCATTTGGTGCAGCCGAGGTCCTTGAACAGTTGCCTCTGATCTCACGAGAGCTCGGGCGACGTGAACTCTTGCTTGGCGACTCGCGACGGGATGGGAAGCAGCCCATCTTACCGCATTTGATCATCGTCGTAGATCACTTTGACCCCGAGACCGACCTTGACCAGCCAACACTTGCGATGCCCGTCCTGAAACCCGAGGGAGGACATCCCCTGACGACAACGATTCCCAATACACCCGTTGATTATCGTCCGCATCTCTCTATCTCACCTCTGAAGCGGCCCGAGATGACTCTTGCCCTTACGCCACAGGCCCAGCTTGGTGTCTCTGTGCTGAGCGTGAATGCCAGCAGAGCAGAAGTGCCCACCACCAGCAAGCTGATAATAGATCTCGATGTCCCGCCTCAAGGAGACACACAAACACCACAGGCTCTTCTGCATGAGTTGAGCCCGACACCACCGCCTGCCGTTGCCTGCCTCGAACTGGATAGTGTGCCACAGCAGGCGCTCACCTACTTCGCGCAACGGCTGCAACCGCTGAAGGCCATGAGTACCAAGCGGCTGGAACTACGCACCCAGGTCGATCTGCGTATGCTCTTTGAGCCTCCGCTTGATCTGGCACATTATGATCCGCTTTCCCGCTGGAGTGATCCGCTGTTCCATACTACCGATAGCCGGGGTAATGAAAAGCCCACCATGCGCATTCCGATCGGGCTCAAGATCGGCGACGAGGTGCAATATCTCGACTTCCTGAAAGATGGACCTCATGGTCTGCTGATCGGCCAAACTGGCTCAGGCAAGAGCGAACTGCTGCAAACGATTGTGATGGCGCTGGCAATTGCATACCGTCCGACCGAGGTCAACTTTCTGTTAATCGACTATAAAGCGGGACTGGCTCTGGAGCCATTCCGCCATCTGCCGCATACAATCGGCTTTCTCTCCAATGTGTCGTCACCGGCACTCATTCAGCGCTTCATTACCATGTTACGGGCAGAGGCGACGCGACGCGAAATCAAGCTAAAAGAGGGGAAAACGCTGCCACGCCTTGTCATCATCATCGATGAGTTCGCCGAGATGCTCAAACGGACCGACTCTGTCCTTGACGAGCTCTTTACCATTACACGCGTTGGTCGAGAAATTGGCATGCATCTCCTTCTTGCCGCGCAGCGTCCCGAAGGCATTATCGCCACACGCGTGCGCGACTATGTGCAGTACCGCCTGTGCCTGCGCTGCGCATCTCCAGAAGATAGCCGCGAAGTGCTTCGGCGCGTCGATGCTGCAAACCTGCCCGCCAGTATTCCCGGGCGCGGCTATCTGCTCCACGGAGATAATCAGCTTGATCTTTTCCAGGCAGCTCGCGTCACGATCCCGGTCACACTTGAACAGCTCTATCATCAGCCACGCACCCCAAGCGGTAAACATGTCTCTCTGGACCCGACCAATGATATTCTACTGGCTCAGCTCACAAAGGAGAAGCCATAAATGTTTCAGGTTCAACCATCACCCAGACCAGTCACAAGTAATCTGGAAACGTTTCGCCAGACGACCACCGTCGCCGAGGTCATTATTGAGCGAATTGTCGAGGCCTATTCGCGTGACCATGCCCAAAAAGATGGCATCTACTACTGGCCTGACCCGCTCCCAACGCCCTCTTCGCCGCTGGCGCCTGATCCCCTGATCCTCTTTCGGCCCGACAAGACGACGCAACGGCTGGTAGGAGAGAATCAGGACCGCTACTATGTGATGCCTACAACCATTCGAGAGTTTCTGACCCAACGCGCACAGGAAGAGATCAAGCCCTCTATGCAGATCCCGTTAGGACTGGTCGATAAGCCAGAACAACAAAAACGTGAGATCCTGTTTGTAGACCTTCACGGCAGCGCCGGGCCTCTGACAGGTGGCCCGCTTCTGCTGGCAGGCGCACAACATAGCGGTAAAACGACGGCCTTACAAACCCTGCTCCTCTGGCTCAGCGCCTGTTTTACACCCGACTATCTGCGCTACGCTATTATTGATCCTCTACATGAGCTTGACTGCTTTCAGGAGATGCCACATGCCCGCAACGAACAGGGCGTCCCGCTGTGGACCGATGGCAGCACAGATGACAAGCTTATCCAATTCGCCACTCTACTTCAGGATATGCTTCAACAGCGGCGTACTACATTCCCCGGCCTGCGCTGGACAGAAAACACTCTGGCTCACCTCTGGGAGAACAACACCCGCGTTCCCCAATTGCTGCTGGTAATCTGTCACTATCAGAACTTTGTGGAACGGTTGCAGGCTATTACCGCACTACGGAAGCTGGCACATAGCTTTGCTGAAGCCCGCACACTCGGAGCGTATCTGGTGGTTACGAGTGGTGAGGTCCACTTTCGCACGATCCCGTCCGATCTGATGGGCAAATTCAGTACCAAAATCGGGCTGCTGCTGAACGAATCACAGCGGCTTGACCTGTTCGGGAGACCACCTATTATCCCTGATCCGATTCCGGGTCGCGGATTGGTGCTGACGCCCGACCGCCGTACCTACCAGATTCAACTGGCCTTGCCAATTGCAGGTATAACCGAGAACATTCGCTATGAGATCCTGAAGTATGAGCTTGGCAAGATTGCCAGAATGCAGCAGCAACAAACTCTGTCAGTCTAAGAGCCAGCGAGCCCGAACGAGTCAGTCTCGCTCGGGCGTTTCCAATAAAAAAAAGCCCATTCTCATGGACGAATCGCTCATCCGATTGAGAATGCGCCTGATCTTTCAGCCTTTACTCCCGGCTTTCTGTGCTCGCAAGTAAGCAAAAAGAGACATAGAGAACAACATGAATCACGTCTAAAAGGTATGGGAGGGACCGGTAAGCCCGGAGGGAGCGATCCTGTACGGATCTCGTTAGACGACCCCTCCAGGGCTAAACGTTGTGCGATACATGAGAGTGCGTTTCAGCACATAGGGACCAACTAGACGCCCAACTGATTGAGCTTGCTCATATGTCCCTGGGTGTCGGCCAGCAGGCTGCTCAGCGCGTTATGTGCGCCACCCATCTGGTCAACAACGCTGCCCAGGGTTACGATCCAGCTATTCAGGGTATCCTGGACGCCAAGAATGTTGTTGCCGGACAGAGCATTGTTCGCAATATTGGAAAGGACCTGAATATCCTTCAAATTATTCAAAAGGTTGGCCTGGACGTTTGCGAGACTCGAAACCAGAACGGTCAAATTCTCGACGTCGATGTTATAAGCACCTGCCATTCCCACTTTCTCCTTACAAATCAAAAAATCATAAAAGTACACTCTCGCTTCTATCAACGCGATTGTGAACGGATTACGTATTTCCGTTGACCTTACTTTAACAGAGCGCTATAGTATTGTCAATACGTTTTTCGACATAATTTCTCATGCTAAATATATTTTAATGGTAATAGCGGCGTCACCTCTTTACAAGGAAATACCCTGATATATCATGAAACAAAACGCCTTTCCCTAGAATGACAGTTTATTCATTGATGAATCCGACTCCAGCGAACAGGCATTCAGAATCCGCACAGAGAAATCTATCTTTGTGCCGGCACGAAACGAGCCGCGAGAAACCCACTTCTCAGGCTGGTGATATTGACATTTAAGACCTTAACACCACAGAATCTACCTGGTTAATAACCTCAGGAGGAAACGTGTGAATACATTCGTCGCAGTGGGTTCTACAAACCCGGTCAAAATTGCCGCAGTGCACCAGGCTTTTCAACAGGTCTGGCCTGAGAGCATATGGCAGATTGAAGGTGTTTCAGTCACATCAGATGTGTCGGCACAGCCTATGAGCAACGAGGAATGCATCACCGGCGCACGAAACCGGGCCCGTAAAGCATTACAGACCCTCAAGGCAGACTATGGAGTCGGTCTGGAAGGCGGACTCTTTCAGGTCGGAGATGCATGGTTTAATACCGGCTGGATCGTCGTTATTGACGCGGTGGGCCGTGAGGGCATCGGCGCCACGATCGCAATGGCAACTCCGGAGAGTGTGATGCGCTTTATTCAGGAAGGTATGGAACTGGGCGATATCTGTGATCGGCTCTTTCATCAGGAGAACAGCAAGCAAGGCGATGGCTATTTCGGCCTGCTGACGCAAAACGCGGTGACCCGGACCACAGGCTACACACAAGGAGTGCTTTCAGCTCTAGCCCGTTTTCTCAGCCCTGAACTGTTTTAATGGAGGCCGGAACCCCGGTTCCGACCTCTCCTCATCAGACACTTAGCGGCAGGCACAGGCTCTTCGCCTTCGCGATCTGTGTTGCGTCATGCGTCCAATCCTCTTTCTCATGTTCGTCCTTCTTGATCGGGGTCTCCATCAACACCGCCACATGGGCCAGACGCGGATCTGTTAGCAGAGTTCGCAAACCGGCCTCACCGATAATCCCTTCGCCCAGACGAGCATGTACATCGCGATGGCTTCCCAATGCTTTGAGCGTATCATTCAAGTGGAGCACTTTCAGCCTATGCAGGCCGACAGTCTCCTGAAAATGCTGTAGCACCCGGGTGCTGCCTTCTGGGGTGCCAATATCAAAGCCTGCTCCCCAGAGATGAGCGGTATCAAGACAGACGCCCAACCGTTGCTGATACTGTGGCAACATCTCCAGAATAGCCGCCAGATTCTCAAAGCGACTCCCGACGGAGTGCCCGGCCCCGACATCATTTTCTAGCAGCAGCATCACGCTCTCCGGCGTCTGCTCCATCACCGCTGTGATACCATCCGCGATCAGACGCAGACCAGCCTCAACGCCTGCGCCCCGATGGCTACCCGTATGAAAAACCACATACTTCGCCCCCAGTAGTTCCCCACGTTGTAGCGTCCAGGACAACAGGGAGATCGATTTTTCTCGGTTTGTCGCGTCCGATGACCCCAGATTAATCAGGTATGGGGCATGCAAGACAACCGGGTCGAGATCCAGCATTCGCGTCGCAGCAGCAAACGCCTGGCTCCCCTCGGGATCAAGTGCGGGGGGCTTCCACCCGGTCGGGTTACTCGCGAAGATCTGAATGGCATTGCAACCAATCCGATGGGCTATTTCAGCCGCCTGTACCGGCTTTGAATTAGTGGGCATATGTCGCCCTATACGCATAACACCAGGCTCCTCTCGTTCTCTTCTCGCGCCACCCTATCCCGGCGGTGACACACTCGAGCGCGTTTCATCCTCTGCTGTCTGTTGCACCCTTAGCTGCACATGAGGCAGCTCTTCCAGGCTGGTCAAGCCAAATTGCTGTAAAAACTCAGCAGTGGTCGCAAACAGAGCTGGACGGCCCAGGGTTGGAGCGCGTCCCACCTCTTCTACCAGACCATGTTGTAGCAGGCTGGCCAGAGCCCGATCACTGTTCACCCCGCGAATCGCCTCAATCTGGCTCCGTGTAATGGGCTGGCGATAAGCCACCACCGCAAGCGTTTCCAGGGCGGCCGTCGTCAATTTCGCGGACAACGGCAAACCAAGCAACGCAGCTACATACTTTGAGTGTTCGGGAGCAGTAACAAGCTGCACCTGCTCGCCCATTTGCTGCAAGCGGAGTCCCCTTTTGTGCTGGAGTAGATCGGTTTCCAGTGCCTGTAAAGCAGCCTGTAAACGTGTGTCATTGATATCCAGGAGCTTGCGCAATTCCGCTCGCTGTAGTGGCCTGCCCGAGACAAAAAGCAGGCTTTCGATAATCGCGCCTAGAGTTCTCTTATCCGGCACCACAGGTTGATGTTTCTCGTTCAGCGCTCGCGTTTCCATATGTGAGCCAAGTATATCACAGCAGAGATTACCCTGCGAAGATGTTTAGAGAAGAGTAGGAGAAGGAAGAGTAATGGTAGGGGTAGGCAACGCTACCACAACCAGCACAACAGGAACCTGTTGCTCGCCCCCTGCTCCTTGCAGCAGAAGCGTTGTAGTATAGGTACCAGGGGGCAAGGTCGCAGTGGTAAACGAGACAGTGAAAAAGGCCCCGCTCTCCGTTGCCTGAACCTGTTCAGGAGAGACGGAGAGCCAGTTCACCTCAGGAGTCACATGTGAGTTTACCGTTACCGAGTTGCAGCCACTACTCAGCGCGATTGAGAGCATCCGCGGCTCCACATTTGAGCCTTGATTGATCAAGAACGAGAGCGAACCGGGCTGCGGTGCTTGCAGCGTGCAAAGAGCCTGCACATTCAGCGAAACAGCGACGTTGAGCGCCGTTCCGACCGGCATTTCGGTTACGCTATCAACTGCGCTGAGCAGGATATTTCCTTGATAGGTACCTGCATCTAAACCGGTCGATGAAGCCGTGACATTCAAAACAGCGGCAGCATCAGGGCTCAGTTGCCCGCTGGACGGCGTAACAGAGAGCCACTTCCCGCTTGCCTGCGCGGTCCAGCGCAATGGATTGGCACAGCTTCCGGCTTCGCTCAGCGTCAGGGTCAGCGTTGTCGAGCCATTGGCCCCCTGCTCAAAGGCAATCGTAGAAGGTGTGGCGGTGATACTGCAAGGAGCCTGAACCTCAAAGCTGACCGGCACCGTCATCGCATCCTTGATGGCCTTCCCGGCCTGATCGGTTGCGGTAATGGTGATACTGTCCTCATACGTTCCGGGCTGCTCAATGGCGCTGGTGCTGGCACTGACGCGAATGCTTATAGACTGCCCGGCCTCTAACGTGCCCGAGGTCTGAGAAAGCGTCATCCAGACACCAGAACTGGCGCTGGCGTTCCAATGCAACACCCCGCCACCGGTATTGGTAATCGTCAACGGGACCGTTTCCGTGTTTCCTGCACCCCAGATTGCGCTGACCGCGATCTGCTGAGGTGATACCTCCATTGCAGGAGTCGAGCCCAGTCTGATCGTGAGTGTGACCGGAACCGCACGCGTTCCCGCCGCGGTGTGGAACAACAGCTCACCCTCATAGGTACCGGGCTGCATTCCCTTTGTGTTCACGCCAATACCAACCGTCTTATAATCCTTTGTCGAACCGCTGGCCCGATCAAACGTCAGCCATTTCGCGCTGCTGCTGATCTTCCAGTCAAGTGGGGCAGAACAGCCAGTAGAGCCACCCAACGTAAGCGTCTGCTTTGCGGGTGCATCCTCATATAGAATGCTATCAAACGAGAGCAGTGCAGGATTGATCTCAAGGTTACAGCGCGGCAGAACCGTGACCGTCACATTAAGTATCTGTGGGGAACCGGGTAGGTTCTCCGCCGCAATAAACCGTATTGTCCCGTGATAAGTCCCCGGAAGCAGCGTCGTGGTATTGACCGCCACTTTGAGTGACATGCTTTCGCCACTGTAGAGCGTACGTGTCTGCGGTGAAACACTCAACCAGTTCGCATCCGAGTGCGCGGTCCAGGAGAACGCCGACAGGCCAGCATTGCTGAGCGTGATCTGCTGAGGAGCCGGTGAGGGGCCGCCATCGGTAGCAGAGAACGAGAGGAGAACCGGAGACAGCTCCATCTTCCCGCTATTCGTGGTCGCGACAGGAAGCACCTCCATTTTGACGGGAAGCACCACGGTTCCGGCATTTGAGGTAAAGGTCAACTCTCCCTGATACTTGCCCGCCTCCAATTCAGAACGATCGACCGCAATTGTAATGCGTGCGCTCTGGCCGCTGGCGAACATCCCGCTACTCGGCGAGACAAGCAACCACTTTTGCTTGCTCTGTCCTTTCCAGGTAATCTGGCCGCCACCAGTATTCAGCAGTGAAATGGTACGCGTCGTGTTGGTCAGGGCATCCTCGGCCCCCATATCCAGCGTATCAACCGAGAGATTCAGGTGCGCAGGACCGGCGGAGCTCCCCTTACCAGACACAATAACCGGGAACGTCGCCATCTTATGCGTCTGTGCATCCTCAGCATTGACAACATGCGTTCCCCCCTTCCAATCGGAGGTAATCACCACGGTGTCCGTGAAATTCCCCTGTGCATCGGCCTGAATCGTACTTTCGCCCGAAGTATCCACAAGCGGGATGTGGGTATCACGTGACAGAGCAATGCGCCCATTTGGCGTAAAACGTGTACCACGCAGGGTAATGGTTGCTCCAACCGCCACACGCCCGGGCGTGATCTGGAGCGTCAGCCCCCCGGGATCAGACGTGTTCGCAGTTCCCTGTCCCAATGCAATAAAGATCCCGAAAGCGCCTCCAAGCACCAGCATAATCATCAACACAAAGCTGATCCACGCGAACAGACCGGGACGGAAATGCTGGTACCAGTGCGGGCGAAACGGTCCTTTTTCAAAAGGCGCAGATGTTGGCCGTGGCGGATAAGTAGCCTGAGCCCGGTTCGGAGAAGGCTTCACCTCTTTATGCCACGTCCCGCCAATCGCCGAAATATCAATATTTGTATCGGGCAAGAGCGGATCATCTGCCAGGTATGCAGTGATACGGCGCTTTCCTGCTGATGTCTCTTCAGCACCGGGACGAGCAATAATCTCGGTCGGGACTTCAGCAAGATCTGCCAGAGAGGCAATATCGTCCAGATGAAGCGTCGGAGCCTCCTCCAGTACGAAAGCCTCTTTTTGCCGCTCAACCTTTTCAATCTCGCTTCCGCAAACAAGGCAACGGCCCATCACAGCGGAGATCTCATTAGCGCAATGCGGACAATACGTTCCCATCATGAAGGAGGTATCTCCCTGCTTCCATAACATTCAAGCAAATATCTATTTCAATTTTTCATTACGCGGGAAATAGGCGTTTTCAACACATTTACAGTCTCATCACCCATTGTACGTGAGCGCATTGAAACCTGTCAACATACATGCTCCATCTCTCTTTCTTTGTAGCGTGCATTGGTAGGGGTGTTTAGAGGAAGGCAGAAGAAAAGGAGGAAGCGGCATGAAGTAGCTTCCTCCCGAACCGTTCGCTATACAGCGACTTGTGTTGAACGCCCATAGGGCTTCTCAGGGTCAATCAACACATTAACGCAGGCAGGACGACCGGAGGCAAAAGCCCGCTCTAGAGCCGGACGAATATCTTGCGGACGCTCTACCAGCTCTCCATAACCACCAAGCGCCTCAACAAGCTTATCATACCGAATTCCCGGAGCCAGTTCCGCAGCCGTGGTATGCCCGATCAACGCCTTTTGAGGATGCTTGATCTGGCTCCATGCACCATCATTGCCGATCACGGTGACAACTGGCAAGCGTTGCCGGACCATACTTTCAAATTCCATACCATGAAAACCGAAAGCGCCATCGCCGTGGATAATCAGTACCTTTTCAGTGGGCCGTGCCAGTTGCGCCGCCATAGCATAGCCTGTGCCGGTGCCCAGACAGCCCATTGGGCCGGCATCCAGCCAGTAACCGGGACGCGATACCTGAATCACCCGGGCAGCATAGCTGACAATATCACCACCATCGCCAATCACGGTTGTTCGATCATCGAGGAAATCGCGAATCTCGCGGCAGAAGCGCAGCGGATGAATAGGGACGGCATCGGAGTTGAGCGCGGCGCTCTCACGTTCACGTGCCTGCTGTTCCTGTTCGCGCAGAGAAGCAAGCCATGTCCTCTGCTGTAAGGGGGTGATCGCTCCTGTCAGCTCCCGCAGACTGAGCGCCACATCTCCCACCAGCCCCACATCAGCACCCCGATTGACCCCGATATCTTCGCCCGCCAGATCAAGCCAGATAAAACGAGCGTCCCGGGGAATTAATGGCGGCTGCCCGTGGTTCAGACGAAAGTCCATGCGCGTGCCAATCGCCACAATCAGGTCAGCGTTTTCCAGCGCCTTCCGTCGAACTGCATTGAAAAAGAGCGGATGGTCAGGAGGGAGGCAGCCACGTCCCGCGCCGTTCAGAAATACTGGAGCCTGTGCCTTTTCGGCAAAAGCGCGTAACTGGTCGGCGGCATCGCACCACCAGACCGCAGAACCTGCCATAATCACCGGCTTTTGCGCCTTTTCCAGCAGTGTCGCTGCACGCTCGATAGCGGCTTGCTCGGGCCTTGCACGACAGGCCGGGCGATACACTGCGGGATCACCTGAATCAACATAGGGCTCATTCTCAGTGTCAAATAGTCGATTGAGAACGTTCATCGGCATTTCCAGAAACACGGGACCGGGTTTCCCGTTCACCATCTGTCGAAAGGCCGTTGCCACATACTCTCCGAGACGGGTGGTTTCATGGACCGTTCGCGCCCACTTGGTCATGGGGCGCAGAAAATCAAGCTGTGGCATCTCCTGTAACGCGCCGCGATCCCACGTATCAAGAGGAGCAGCGCCACCTATCACCAGCAGGGGAGTTCCAGCAAGAGCGGCATTGGCGATTCCGGTAACACCATTGGTCACGCCCGGGCCCGCCGTCAGGAGCGCCACCCCCGGCTTGCGTGTACACTTTGCCCACCCTTCCGCGGCATGCACCGCCGCTTGTTCATGCCGGGTATCCACCACTCGGATGCCTTCGCGCACACATCCATCATAGATGGCCGCGATATGCCCGCCGCTCAGGGTGAAGACGACCTCCACACCCTCACGCTTTAAGGCTTTCGCCACAATCCAGCCCCCGTGCATGATTGCCATAGATCAGCTCCTTTCATCATTGAAAGCGTATAGCGCGAATCTGGCGATCTTCTCTTCTCTTTGACCATGATACCGCACGAGGCGAGACTTTGCGTGTTAGCGGGCTAACAATTCACAACAAGGACACCTTATCCCTTAGAAAACCCTCTTTGTCGCAATATTGCACACAGCCTGTCGTCTCTCTGGATTGTAATAGACAGTACGTCGATATAAAATGAGTAGTATACTGTTGTGCTAGGTCGCAATTTCAAAGGAGCTTTTTACTCAATGATTCGTGTTGCGATGATCAGTTTCTGGCATGTTCACGCCCAGGACTATGCCACTCAGGCGCAGAAACATCCCGATGTCGAAATTGTTGCAGCCTGGGACGAGCAACCGGAAAGAGGAAGACAATGGGCCGAGCGGCTCGGGGTCAAATTCTATGAGGATCTCGACGAACTCCTGTCTCAGCCCGACATTGACGGCGTCATTATTGATACGCCAACTACGATGCACCGTGAAGTAATGCTGGCCGCCGCTCGGGCTGGAAAGCACATCTTCACCGAAAAAGTGGTCGCAACTACCCTGCATGAGTGCAATGAGATTATCCAGGAAGTGGCTCGTGCTGGCGTCAAGCTCACCGTCTCACTGCCCCGGCTCTATGACGGCTATACCCGGGCGATTCTGGGTCTATTAGAACGCAACCTGATCGGTGAAATTACGCTGGTGCGCACTCGCCTTTCTCATAATGGCGCGATTCCCACAGAGCAAGCACCCAATGGCTGGCTGCCCGCGCACTTCTTTAGCAAAGAGCAGTGTGGAGGCGGAGCGCTGATTGATCTGGGCTGCCATCCGATGTATCTGGCACGCCTGTTCATGGGCCGCATGCCAGAGAGTGTCAGCGCCCACTATGGCTATGTTACCGGACGCGAGGTTGAAGATAACGCGGTCGCGACGCTGCACTATCCTGATGGGGCCATCGGCGTTGTAGAGGCTGGTTTTGTCAATCGCTTCTCCCCTTTCAGCATTGAAATTCATGGCACAGAGGGAAGCATCCTCTATGGCCTGCCCGAACGCGAGTTGCATGTGCGCAGCCCGAAGATTGAAGGCGGGAAGCACTGGGAGGTGATTACCAACCTACCGGAAGATCAGCCGCGCCCGTTCGCGCAATGGATCACCCATATCCAGGAAAATACAACCGCCACAGAGAATATCCAGATGGCGCTTGACCTGACTACGCTTATGGAGGCATCTAACCTCTCGGCGCAGCAGAAACGACCGATAGTATTAGACGAGCTGGCACGTTAACGAAGGGTTTCCAGATCCGGTGAACACTGCGAGTACCATCCGAAAAGAGCAGACTATGTATCCAGCGGGACGCAGTTCACAACCGCGCTCCTTCCTCTTTGCTCAGATGCAGGAAGAACCGGACGCGCTTGATAGACTTGACCTGCGTTTCCGTTGGGGCCGTTATGGCATCCAGGTACTCCGCTGCCATCTCATATCGTTTCCTGCTGGCTATGTCATCCCATATCACAAGCACCGGGATTATGAGTTCCACTTTATCCCACGAGGAAAAGGAGTCGTCTTTTTACAGGAAGGCTCCTTTCCGCTGCATACAGGGATGTTCTATCTGACAGGGCCGCAGGTCCTGCATCAGCAGATATCAGACCAGCAAGACCCGATGTATGAGCTCTGTTTGCATGTCAACATTGTTCCGCTTGAAGCGGAGCATGGCCCGGAAACCCCCGAGGACTGGGGTAACCGGTGGGAAATGGCGGAGGCTGATGCGTGCATGCGACAACTCCAGGCAATGCCCGCCACGCCAACCCTGGACAGCTATAACGCGATGCACTGGTTTCTTACGGCCTATCAGGCATGGCAAGAGCGTGAGTTTGGAGCGTTTACGACCATTCGCCAGGCGATTATTCAGATTTTGCTTCGAGCTGCGCGGGTTCACCAGTCCCTTCAGCCGACGCTGCCCGCCCGCAACATGAACGCCTATCGCTACCAACTGGCAACGCAGTATATCCGCGATAACTACGCCAGCCCGCTGACACTGAAAGAGGTCGCGGACGAATTGCGCATCGGAAGTCGCCAGCTACAGCGAATAATTCGCGAGTATGCGAATGAGACCTTTAGCAGCTATCTGGAACACTATCGGCTGACCCAGGTCTGTCTATCGCTCACCCATACGGATCTGACCGTTAAGGAACTGGCCGCGCTTCATGGCTTCTCAAGCGGGAGCTATCTGCACTATGTGTTTAAGAAGCACTTGGGGGTGACACCCGCCCATTATCGAGAGCAACAGCGGCAAAAATAGATGAAATCAGGACACACAAAAAGGAATGCATCAACGCTTACAGGCTTGATCTTGAGAGGAGAACAGCATGACAGTTAAAATTGGCATCATTGGTTGTGGCGGAATTGCTACCCCGCACATCAACGGGTATAACAAGCTTCCTGACGCGCAGGTTACAGCAGTCTGTGACGTCGTGGAAGAGAATGCTCGACGCTGTGCGGAACTGGCAGGCGGCGCGACCGTCTTCACGGATCTCAAGGAGATGCTGGACAAGGCCGACATCACAGCAGTGGACATCTGCCTTCCTCATCACCTGCACAAAGACGCGATTGTGGCAGCCGCCAACGCGGGCAAACATATTCTCTGCGAAAAGCCGCTCTGTCTCACTCTCGATGAGGCCGAAGCAGTGAAACGAGCGGTAGACGATAACGGGGTAACGCTGATGTGCGCTCACAATCAGCTTTTCCTGCCTGCGGTGCAATATGCCCGGCGGATGGTCGCGGGTGGCACATTGGGTGACGTCTATGAGATTCGCACCACCGATTCGTTCTACCATAGCTTTGATCCGAGCACAATTGGCTGGCGTGCCAACCGCGAGTTCATTGGTGGCGGCGAACTTATCGATACAGGCTACCACCCCACATACCTGTTACTCTATCTGGCAAACAGTAAGCCAGTTGAGGTCACCGCAATGCTAAGTAACCATCGCCTGCACTTTATGGACGGCGAAGACTCCGCTCAGGTGCTGGTCCGCTTTGAAAATGGCATTGTCGGTAACATCGTGACCAGTTGGGCCTATGAGCCAAGCGACAACACCGAGAAGTTCTCTATCGTCGCACAGCGCGGCTATGTCTACAGTCAGGGGAAAGACGTCACCTACAAAATGCGCATGAGCAATCCCCCTGAAACCATTACGGTCAAGCAGCCAACGATCAGCACCTTTGACGCGGAAATTGCTGATTTCGTAGACTGCTTGAAAGAGAACCGCCGCCCGATCAACAACGAGGAAGACGGAATCAACGTCTTGAAGATTATTCTCGGAGCCTATCGCTCGGCCAAAGAGAAGCGCACCATCGAGATCTAAGCAGAACGTTCAGGAGAGAAGGCGAAAAGCTCGTTTTCTCTCCCTCTATTCCAGGGTGATCGCCTCCTTGTAGACATGGCTCCCCTCTTCCTCACGAATCGGCTGCAAGGCATTGCCGCGAAAATAGCAGGCTTCAATCGTGGCGGTGCCACCCTCCCGAATGCAGATACCATCGTTTCCGCCATCATACAGCCAGCAGTTTTTGATCTCAGCGCTGCTCTCAAAGGCCACATCAATGCCCTTGTGCTGATTGGCATAAATCCGGCAAGCGGAAAGACTGGCGCTTCCTCCAGCATGCACCCGCAAACCGCACTGTTTCCCCTCGTAGAAACGGCTTTCCCGAGCAGTCAACTTGCCGCCCCAGCACACTCGTATCTCGTCTAAGGCGTGACCATAGACCTCGCAGTTCTCAATCACGCCTTCGCCTTGATCGCGTATCACGATCCCTGAAGCGCTCGCGTGCAGGCGGCTCCCCTTGATCTCTACCTTACCATCCAGCTCAGCAATTACATCGAGCAGATCGTTTTGAAAAAACTCGCAATTCTCAATCATGCAAAAGCTCTGCTCGCTGATCTCAATTCCATTTCCAGCGCACTCATGCACACGACAGTTTTTGAGTTCAAGGCCGGCATGCATCCAGATCGAGAGCCCTGCCTGCTCGTTCTGGTAGATGTCGCAATCCTCAAGCCGACCGCGAGCATAGTTATAGAGCACCACGCCCTTCCAGCCTCCGTTATGGACTTTACAGCGTCGCAGCACAACTCTGGCATCCTGCCCCTCCACCTCCAGCGCGGTATACACTGTGGCGGAGAGATCACAATATTCCAGATGCAACACGCCCTGACCCACCTCTATAGCTGCCTCGCTGGCCTCGCCTCGAATGGTCAGGTTTTTGACCGTCGCCCGGGACGTGCGCACACGAATACAGCTTGTATATTGATTTGAGAGGATCACCTGCTCTGCTATGCCCTCGCCAACAAGCTCCACCTCCTTGTTCAATACAAGCGCTTCCTGATAGATACCGGGCCTGATACAGATCCGGGTTCCGGCGCTGACACTGGCAAGCGCCTCCTGAATACTTTGAAAGTCTCCACTCCCATCTTTTGCGACAACGACCCGAGGGCGTGCCACAGACAGCGGTGCGTATGCCGGAAGTGGTCCTGCACTCATCCCGGCCTGCATCATCAGCCGTTCACATTCCTGCCTGACCTCCTGCATGCTGGCCGGTCGATCCTCTTGCCGAACCGAAACCATCCAGACAATGAGATATTCCAGGCCCCGCCAGCGAGATGACAAATGTAAGGGCGGGAACCGGAAAGGCTCTTCGCTTGGATCACGCCCGCTGAGCAGGTGATGTAATGTTGCGCCAAGCCCATAAATATCGGCCTGGGGGCCCGTCTGTGCTTTGCCATATTGTTCAGGAGCCGCGTAACCGGGAGAACCAAGCGCGATGGTATCCCTGGCCTGGTCGGTCTTGAAGAGACGCGCAATGCCAAAATCAATCAGATAGAGATGACCATCCGCGGTCAACATAATATTTGCTGGCTTGACATCACGAAAAATAATGGGAGGCTGCTGACTGTGCAGGTAGCCAAGAACCGTGCTGAGCTGGATCGCGAGGGGGAGAACGGTTTCCGGAGGGAGCTTTCGATCAGGCATACGACTCAAATATTTTTCAAGCGTCTCGCCCTCGATATAGTCCATCACCAGGAACCAGTGACCCTGTTCCTCAAAATGATCATAGATCCGGGGTAAGTTGGGATGCATCAGTCCAGCCAGCAACGTTGCTTCCTGTTTAAAGGCATCGGCGGCCAGACGAATTTCACGCGTGTCGGTTCCCTGTCCCTGGGAACACATTTCCTTGATCGCTCTCCATGCGTTACTGAGCACAAGATCACGCGCCTTGTAGACGGCTGCAAACCCGCCCTCTCCCAGTTTCCCCTCAAGCTGATAGCGCTGCTTCAGTACAAAGCCCTGCGGCAGAGCGCCTGCCAGAGAAAGAGTCGGGGTAACATAGAGAGATTGGTGACAGGTTTCACAAAAGCGAGCATTGACCCGTTGTACCGTGGCACCACAATGCGGGCAAAATCGTACCTGTTGCATTCCTTGCTCCATTGGGACGGTTATTCCAGTGGTGGTTTTCTCCATTGTAGCTTTACCGATCCTGTATTACAAGTGTTTCGCGCAGCGTTCTCGCCCCCAAAAAAGAAGCATTGAGCAAAGGAGACCAGAGAAGGTATAATATGAAGAACTCAGCAACGGTCACAGGGGAAACCTTCCAGACGTTCTCAGCATGAATGTGCCCGGAACATAAAAAGAGATCGATTCTGTTTTTCTCAACGAACCCTTTTCCCCACCACTATGATTCATCGAAGAGGAGAAACCCATGTCCGAAGAGAGCAACCCGGCGGAGGCATACCCCGCATGAAAAAGCTCTTTCGCTCACGGACGATGCGCCCGTGGATCAAATACGGTCTCCCACCAGCCTCGATTCTTGTCAGCGTGCTGGTGATGCAGCTCCTTTTTCGCTCATGGTTTGTGGCCCTGAGTATTATGGGTATACTCCTATTGCATGAGCTCGGTCATTTGATCGTGCTCTGGTTGAAGCGCATCCCGACACGCGGCCCCTTCTTTATCCCGCTACTTGGCGCGTTTGTGGCGATTCCCCCGATACGCAAGGCGGAGGATGTAGCACTCATCGCGCTCTCTGGTCCCTTTTTTGGTGGTCTGGGAGCCGCTTTTTGTTACGCAATGGCGATGTATGCCAGTTCACAGGATTGTCCCACGCAGTTCTTTTTCCCGTCTGATCCGCTCGATCTACACCTATGCTTTCTCTTCGGGCATGCGCGTATGTGGCTGGTGCTCTCCTATGTCGGCTTTTATCTCAATCTCTTGAATTTGCTCCCGCTTCAGCCGCTGGATGGCGGGCGTGTGGCCCCGATTCTCTGGCGCTGGTCATTCGTGCTCGGGTTACCACTGGGGCTGATCCTACTCAAGGATACCTTTAACCTCTCGTCGCCCTTGCTGATCGCGTTCAGCCTGCTGACGCTCCTGCTCTTGTTGATCAGCGTCACGATGACGATTGTCAGTTTTCGCAAGCCCCAACTTCCACTTGACCCGATTTCGGTCAAGCAACGGCTGCTGATCGCCTGTATTTATCTGCTACTCGCCGTCGCGTTAGGGTATGGATGGTGGACCACATCCTCACTGCTGAACTATATCAATCAGGTTCTCCCCTAGTCATCCGCCATAGAGCAGGGGAGAATATTCACGCTCAGGCGAATCGTTTGCGGGGTAATACAGCGCTTTCCATTCGCTCTCCAGAATGGCATATTCCAGCGTATCCCACCAGCGCCCGCGCATCCACTCGTTTTCGCGCAAATGCCCCTCCCGCTTCATGCCGATTCGTTCAAGGACATGAGCGGAAGCCAGATTTTCCGCGATACACTGCGCACAAATACGATGGAAGCGCAATTCCTCAAAGCCGAACCGCAGCAATTCACGGGCAGCCTCGGTGGCATAGCCTCTTCCCCAATAGCGGCTATCCAGCTCATAGCCAATATTCGCCTCCCAGGGCTGCTGCATATTCGTGCGAATCCCACAATTGCCGATGAGCTGTCCATCCAGTTCCATCGCGAACTGAAAGCGTAAACGAGGGCGCTCACGTTGCCAGCTCAGGAACATATTGACAAAACTGCGCACATCCGCCTCTGTCCGCTCTGTCCAGGGGGTGTAGCGCAAATATAACGGGTGGGCCTGGTAACGAAGCACGGCTCGCCAATCGGACCGCACAAATTCACGTAATACCAGGCGCTCAGTGTGTAGCAACATACCTTCCTACTCGATCCCCAGATCCCAGGCCTGTTGTAAGTCGGCTTTTGAATAGCATTGAAAGGCAGTCAGAGTGTGCGTCTTGAGAATAGCCGTTATCTGCGGCATTCGACCGGTCACTACAGTCGCCAGATCTTCATAGCGCGGCACACGAACGATCGCAACAAGATCGTACTCTCCAGTCACCGAATACACTTCAGATACCCCTTCTATCTCCAGCAACCGCTGCGCCGTCTCATTGACCTCCCCTCGCTGCACATTCATCAAAACGATTGCACTGACCATAGCAGATCCTCCGTGATAGAAACGAAAAAGAAAACACCCTTATCTGATGCCATACAAAAACACTGATACATGGATACTGCTTCTCTCCTCGGGCGTTTCTGGCATCATCTCCATGCAGTACTGTATCACGTGGATACCAATCGAGGCAAGATGAAGCACAGCAAAAGCGACCTCGAAGGAAACGAATATGTTGGCGCTCAAGCGCGATATGCAAACCAACAACTCCAATCAAACGTATTAATGATTGTACGATACAATACGCCAGTAAGGCCGCTGAATCTCACTCGGGTTATAGTGCGTATACCGTTCTAACAGGAGTTTCACATCAACCCGTTTCTTTCCAAATATACTACTCTATCTCTCTTTTTAGTTCAATCAAGGTAAAAGCCGCTCCCTCTCTTGCTACCGATGCCCAATTAGTTGTACAAATAAAGGGGGACACAAAAGGAGGCTACTTTATCATGGTTGACACATCGTTACCTCGTACAATGCAAAATGTTACAACCTTCCTACAGGAGGCGTCCTGCATGCCCTCGCCGGAACACTTCTCTTTCGGTGTCGAAGAAGAATACCAGATCATCGATCCTCTGACGCGTGACATGAGTTCACAGGCTGAACCGGTGATCCAGGAAGCTAAAAAGATCCTGGGCAATGATGTTCAGTTTGAAATTCATCTCTCGCAGATAGAGATTGCCACACCTATCTGTTCCACGCTGAATGAGGCAAAGCAACACCTCGTTCGCTTGCGTAAAGGAGTGATCGATGCAGCCTCTCGGTTTGATTGTCGTATCGCCTCATCGGGCTCACATCCCTTCTCTCACTGGTCCCGACAGATGATTACGCCACAGGAGCGTTACCTTGCGCTCGAACGCGACTTCCAGCAGATTGCCCGCGAGCAATCTATTCTCGGCTGTCATATTCATGTTGGTATCCCGAATCGACGTATTGGCATACAGGTGATGAACCATGCCCGTATCTGGCTGGCGAGCTTGCTGGCAATCAGTGCCAGTTCACCGTTTTGGTGGGGGACAGATACCGGTTATGACAGCTTTCGCTCTACCCAGTGGTCCCGCTGGCCACAATCAGGACCCCCGCAGATTTTCTCCTCGCTTGAAGAATATGAGTCCCTGCTTCAGTCCCTCGTCAAAACAAACTGCATCACCGATCCAACAAAGATTTATTGGGATATGCGCCTTTCCGAGCGCTTTCCTACAATTGAGATCCGTGTTGCCGATGTCTGCCTGACCATTAACGAGGCGATTATGCTGGCAGGGATGGCTCGTGCTCTGCTTCATACCTGCTATCAAAAAGTCCTGAACAATGAGCCATTCTTCCCGGCCCGTCAGGAACTCCTGCGTGTCGCTCACTGGCGTGCGGCTCGCTATGGGTTAGATGCCGAACTTGTTGACCTTGAAACAGAAGAAGCTGTCCCCGCCTACCAACTGGTTGAAAAACTCCTTGCCAGGATTCGTCCTTCACTTGAACTCTTTGGAGATTGGGATGCCGTCACGCGACAGGTGGAAAAGGTCCTACGAGAAGGAAATGGCGCAAAACGGCAGCGACGCGTCTATCAGCGCAATCACCACCTTGAAGCGGTTGTTGACTACATTATAGAGCAAACAGCCATCGATATCGTCTAGAGTATTTCATTGTCCCGGTAGCACCGTGGCCCTCTGTTGACCGGAGAACAGCCACGCACGAATGCAGACACAGGGAACGATGAAAGCAGCATAGAGCATGCACTACCATCCATAGTCAGTCGCTTCTTGGCGACGGCAGCGATGCTCGCCGCAGTAGCAGTAGAGAGTATTTGTAGAGAAGCACGTGCTCTGTTTGGAGTACGCTCTGAGCACTCTATCCAAGCACTCCAGCCAGGTATTCTTAACAAGATACAACTCTATGGCTGCTGCCGGGCGCAGCGCTGTGGGCCTGTCAAAGAACCGACGTCCGTAAGAATGCCAACCGGGTAAGGAGAAAAGCCAGAATCACACATGCACAAAGTCATCATCGAGCAGGAGGGAGCATCGTTCGCCAGGGGCTCACCGCCGTTCGTCTGACCGCTGGCTCCCAACCGGCCTCACCAAAAAGAACCGAGCCATCCCACTGCGGATTCTTTTGCAGGTAGCAATAGCGTACCTGCCAGTGTTGCCCGATCTGTTTCTTTTCTCTATACGCCGTCTCAACATTCAGATGAAATGAAAGCAACTGAGCATAATATGGCTGAAGCAATTCTTCCATTGGATCAGTATTGAGATCATGTTCCATAAAGGCTGCTTGCAGATCAAATGCATAGGGAAAGTCACTGACCTCCGGGTCTCGCTCCTCTTTCTCGGTTTCATGCAGCAGAATCAGCATGCCAAGCACCTCAAACTGACAATAGGGCGCGCCATCAAAGACGCTCTCAGTAAAAGGTGGCAAAGAGAGCACATCCCGTATCTCAGAGGCGAGTTGACGAAGGCTTTTTGCCGTTTTGATGCAAATTTGAAATGACATCGCGTGTGGCTCCTTAACAGAACGGAGGACTGGTTCTGATTACTTTGCCCTCATCTTACGACCGTATACATGTAGTGTCAAGAATACCTTCAGCAAAAAACGCTGATCTAAACTGACACACAACACAGCCTACACTTGCACCTCATCTTCCTGCTTGATATACTGGAAACTACTATCACTCTCGCACGTGTCTTTGCAGGGATGCAGGCGAAAACAGCGGTAACGCTCATCACGTTCTATCCTGCATGCCGTTTCGTCACCTGAATCGTAAGAAGGAGAGATATGACCACCGCCCCACGCGCTAGAAAGAAAAGCGCTCCTGCGCCGCCACCTCAACAGGATGAACCAATCATTCATGGGGATACTCAAACGCTTCTGCGCTGGCTGATCCATTACTGGGAGAAACTGGCTCTTCCCACAGCAGAACTTCCGTTTCTGGCTATGACCCAGGATCGACGGGAGTTTGCGCGGTGGACAGGGAAGCGGCTCAACCCGCTCGTGCTTGGCTGTTATTGCTATCTGAGCACCCAACGCGCCGACGCTCAGCGCCCGACCTCCGGTTCTCCCCATACGATGGCCCCCGTCCACTGGCATCTGATCTTTATTGAACCTGATATGCAGCCACAGTCAATTGAAGTCACAATTGCACATGAACTAATTCATCTGGCCGATCGCGTCAATGGCACCCCACGGCGCCACCGACATCACGGCTTCGATGCGATCGCCGTTGAGGAAGCGGCCATTACCGGTTATAGTCTGGAAGAGCTCCGCGCCCTGCTCCATGAAGAAGGTCAACGACGGGAAAAGGCCCGCAGAGCGGCACGGCCCCTACGCTACCTGTATGAGTGCCCGCACTGTAAGAAGCAATATCCACGCGCCCGCCGCTATTCGCAACCGGTCTCCTGTAGCAGTTGCGACAAAGATTATAACCCGCGCTTCCATCTCCGGCTGGCGTCACTGCTGTAGCCGCATAGCGCGTAGCTCTCGCAACCATTCAAGGAGCGCCTGCGTTTGATAGATGCGACTGCGCAAAACAACATGATCAAAAAAAGGTTCACCCTCGTTCTGACGCGACTGTAGATAGCTCAGGAAGCGCTCGCAGGCCTGAATCTGTTCCTCTATCAGCATCTCGGCTCGTTCGGGATGCAGGCGCAAGAGAAAATAGAGTTTGATTAAAAAGAGAATCCGAATGTCCCGCGGCTTCTCCACTGGCTGCGTTAGCCAGGCTGTAAAGGTTGCTCGCCCCTGCTCGGTCAGATGGAAGATCTTGCGTGGTGGACGCGCTCCCTGCTTCTCAATGACCGCCTCAATCGCCTCAAGCCGCTCCAGCTTTTTGAGAAACGCATACATCTGGCTCATCTCCAGGTGCACGATTTCACCCAGTGTGCCATGCTCGAACCGTTGAAACATCTCATATCCATGCATTGGCTGCTCGCTCAGCAGGCCAAGGATTGCGTACTCTGCTGGCTCTCGTATCTGCATATCATCCCTCCCGTACCCGATTTTATCACACGACAGCAGCGCATCGGATAGCTATTCTCTTGACAGACAGCATTTCGATATGGCATAGTCCTATCTATGAATACCAGCCAACAAGCAGTTCTCCTCATGATAAGAAAAGCCGCATAAGCGACAGCGTCAGGCTTATGCGGCGGAAATACGACGCAAACAGAACAACAGGCTACTACTATTGGAGAGAGTAGTCATTTTTCTGCGTACGTTTTCCACTTCCTTTTCTCCCCTGGCGGTGTCGCAGGACACCGCGGTTGCTTCTTTCTTTTTGACATTCAGAACGCGGTGTCCCTCCGCACCGTCAGTTGATGTTTCCCATTTTGACCCGGAAAGAGGCAACACCTTTTATGCAAGTCACAAAAACACAGCCACTCTGGCAAAATCGCTCGTATCTGACTTTGATCAGTGGACAGGGTATCTCTGCTCTCGGTTCCTTCATGTCAGACTTCACCTTTTCCCTCCTGGTACTGGCGTTAACTGGCTCGCCACTGCAAACGGGGGTTATGCTTGTACTGAGAACCCTTCCCTATATTCTCTTCTGTCTGCCAGCGGGAGCACTTGCCGACAGAAAAGATCGCAAGCTCATCATGATTATCAGTGACGCGGGATGCGCCCTGACTCTGGGAAGTATTCCCCTGGCCTACTTCCTGGGCCATCTGACTCTTATTCACCTCTACCTGGTTGCATTCATCCAGGGCTCGCTTTTTGTCTTCTTTCAGATGGCCGAGGGAGCTGCACTGCGCAACGTCGTTGCCCGGGAACAGCTTGCCTCTGCATCAAGCTGGAATGAAGTGATCTATTCCACGTGTTTGATGCTTGGCCCTCTGCTCGGAGGTATGCTGTATAGTTTCTCGCCCATGTTCCCCTTTATCCTTGATGCGCTCTCCTTTGTGGCCTCTGTGATCTCTCTTGTCTGTATCAGAGTCCCTTTTCAGGAGCAGCAAGCCACCTCGGTGAATACTTTGTGGCAGGAGATGAAGGAAGGTCAGATATGGCTCTGGAAGCACCCTATCCTGCGCTTTTTGGCGCTGCTGACCACCGGTCTGCTTGCGCCATGTGCTGGATTTACGCTTATTATCATTATGCTTGCTCAGGGCATGCACGCGGATAGCACAACGACCGGATTTATTCTCTCATCGGGCGGTCTGGGCAGTATTATTGGAGCACTGCTGGTCACCCCATTATTGAAATGGCTTGGTTTTTCCCGGCTCATCATTCTCGGCGCGCTCTATTGGGCAGTCTCCTGGCTCTTCTACTGCATCGCACCCGATCCGCTGATTTTGAGCATTTTGAACATCTCTGGCTATGCGATCGTTCCCATAGTGACAGTGCCGCTCTACAGTTATCGTCTGACTGTGGTACCAGATAACATTCTTGGACGTGTCAACAGCGCCTATCGGTTGCTGATGAGCGGCTCCCGCCCGATTGGCATTGGAGCTACCAGCCTGCTGCTTCAATGGGTAGGGCCAATACTCACCATTGTGTTGCTGGCTATTCCTCAACTTCTCGTCGCGTTTCTGGCCATCTTCTATCAGCCTCTGCGTGAAGCACGGCTGGACAACAAACAATAGCGGTGGAGGAGGGCGGTTAAGCGCTCTCCTCCCCTGGCCCTCACGCCTGACCGCCTATTGTGACAATTCCGCGACAGCTCCGTGATAGAGCTATGACAATTCTCGCCTATCATTGATCTTGTAAGCAACGATCAAGGAGGAAGCGAGTTATGTTCTACACTCTCTCAAGCATCTTTTGCAACGTCCTCAATCTCTTTCTGGGAAACAAACTTCCCCCTTTGAGTAGCACTTCTCTTGTGGTTGAAGAACATGGCCGTTTTTTGATGCTGCGTCATTCTCGCAAGCGCGTGATCTTCCCCGGAGGACTGCTTAAATGGAATGAGGCCCCAGAAGAGACCGCCGAGCGCAAAGGGGAGGAGCAAACAGGGCTGGTCCTGCGCATTACCGGCTTCATTAACTTCTATTCCCTGCCGGGCAGCCGCTGGAACAGGCCGAGTCTCTGTCATTTTGTGTTCGCGGGCGAAGTTGTCGGCGGTTCACTGCGGCATAAAGCCTGCTGGCTCCCTGAGGCAGAGGTTCGGCGCATCTTGAAAGGGCAGGAGCTGCGCATGTTCAATGACTACCTGGACTATCGCAACCGCAACAGGAGCTTTCTGCAAGCCACACAACCGACCGCCCCGCTGGTTCCCTTATCAAAGTAGCGGAAGGCGTTGACCGCTTCTACGCAGTATGCTACAGTGAAACCTGACGTTGATCCTGGAGCATAGTGCAATGACATCATCAATCGTACTTTCTTTTATTCAAGCCAGAGCGCTGCTTGAGGCACATAAAGCGGGCCGTGCTACGCTTGATATCACTCCTGATCTCGGCGTTTCGCAGACGAGCGTCACGCTTACAGAGACAGGCGTTACCTTCCCGGGCGGAGAGGCGCTTTCCTGGCAGCAGCTTGAGGGCATAGCGCAGGCTGAGGTGAACTGTTTCCGCGTGGAAGGTGGAGAAATAGTCCCTATTCGCGTGTTTTCTGAAGCGACCAACCGCATGTGTAGCCTGATGCCCACACATGGCTGGCCTACAATGCTGATCGCAGGCTTTACCATGCATCGCATTGTGGATGTTGACCCGAGCGAGGATACCCGTAAAAAAATCGCCACTATCACCCCGATCCAGGGCACCGTGCTTGATACCGCAACCGGACTTGGCTACACAGCGATCGCGGCGGCTCGCACCGCACAAGAGGTGATCACGATCGAACTGGACCCGGGAGCGCAGGAGATAGCTCGTCAGAATCCCTGGTCACGCGATCTCTTCACCAATCCCAGGATCAAGCAGCGTATGGGCGATGCCTATGAGGTTGTTCCCACCTTCGCCGATAACCAATTCGATCGGATTATTCATGATCCCCCCGTCTTCAGCCTGGCCGGTGAGCTGTATTCCGCACAGTTTTATCGTGAGCTCTATCGCATCCTGAAACGCGGCGGGCGGCTCTTCCACTATATCGGAAATCTGGAGAGCAAGTCCAGCGGCACCGTTGCCCGTGGCGCGTTAAAGCGCTTGCAGGAAGCCGGTTTTAAACGGGTCGTACGCCGTCCCGAAGCCTTCGGCGTGGTTGCCTACAAATAAGAATGTTTCACGTGAAACACTCTGGCCCTCTTTGCCGGGTTTCTGTTTCACGTGAAACATAGCACTCACTACGCTTCCTGCAAAGCCGCATACATCATCAGCGGCGTATTCCAGTGGTAGCCGACATTGCCTTCGCGATCGACCACAATCAGACCGCCTGTGCCAGTGGCCCTCGCGCCAAGTACAGCAATCGCGGCCTCAGCAGCTTGCTGTGCTGGTAGGCCAGAAGCCACGAAATCGGCAGCGCGTCTGGCGATCATCAGACGAATAAAATCCTCCCCATAGCCGGTACAGGAAATAGCGGCATGCTCATCCGCATAGAAACCGCAGCCCACCAATGGTGAATCACCAACGCGGCCCGGCCGCTTGTTCACAATGCCGCCCGTTGAGGTTGCCGCCGCAAGATGCCCCTCGCTATCAACCGCTACAGCACCGACGGTGCCATGCTTCTTCTCTTCTACATCCTCAGGCTCAGCCGCAAGTTTGCCTTGCGCACGCATCCAGTTCATCTTCTGACGCTCGGTCAGGAGCTCTTCAAATGCACAGAAGGCAAAGCCATTCTCGTGAGCGAACTCCTCCGCCCCACGAGCAACCAACATCACATGCGGACTCTCCAGCACTTTACGGGCCAGTGCAATGGGGTTCTTCAATCGCTGGATATTAGCAACCGCCCCAACCTGGAGAGTATGTCCCTCCATTATCCCCGCATCCATCTCAATATTACCCTCAGATGTCAGGCAGGAGCCCGTGCCTGCATTGAAATGAGGATTATCTTCAAGCGCTCGCACTGCCGCCTCGACAGCATCCAGCGCACTGCCCCCACGCTTTAGAATCTCCATACCAACCAGAGCAGCGGCACGACATCCCGCCATGCCACTTTCAACCCGCTCCTGTGCAATATTCCCGGCGCCTCCATGCACAACAATCGCAATCGTCATAGATCAAGACGTCCTCTCATCAGAAAAAATACTATCCTTACAAGCAGCCTCTCTCGTGTTAAAGAAAGGGCTATTCCGCATCGCATTGTACCACGAATCAAGCGAGCATTCAGAGAGAGAAAGCGGGAAGCAGAAGCACCGCGATTGACAACGCTTTCCAAAGACTGGTACGCTAGTTTCAGACGATGATAAGATCTGGCATACGCCTTGCAACCATAAAACAGCCTCTGTTCAGCAAGAGACTGAGCCGCAACACCTCCCAGGAGGTGTGAAAGGAGAGAGCTATGAGCTTGCCACTACAGGGTATCCGCGTTCTCGACCTCTCACGCTTGCTACCCGGCGCCTATGCCTCGCAAATGTTGGCCGACTATGGCGCAGATGTCATTAAAGTGGAAGAGCCCCGCACAGGTGACTATGCCCGGACCATGCCCCCGACCGATCAGAACGGCATCAACCTCTATTTTCAGGCCATCAATCGCAACAAGCGCAGCATGACTCTGAATCTGAAAACGGAGAGCGGGCGCGCCCTCTTTCTGCGTCTTGTCGAGCGTGCGGATGTCGTGCTTGAGAGCTTTCGTCCCGGAGTAATGGCCCGCCTGGGGCTAGCCTATGAGCGGTTGCGGGCCGTGCGCCCGGAGCTGATCTATTGCGCTATCAGCGGGTATGGTCAGGATGGACCATACAGCGAACGAGCCGGGCACGATCTCAATTATGCCGGGTATGCAGGCCTGTTGCATCATCTGCGTGATCAGGAAGGCAGGCCTATGATGCCACCAACCCAATTTGGCGATCTGGTCGGCGGCAGCTATCTGGCCGTTATCGGCATCCTTACCGCCTTGCTTGGCCGTCAACAGACCGGTGAAGGGCGCATGGTTGACGTCGCCATGACAGAAGGGTTGCTCTCCCTGCTCCCTCTTCAGATCGCGGCCTATCTCCATACCGGCAAAGAGCCACTCCCGGGGCGCACATCTCTGACGGGAGATCTCCCCTGCTACCATATCTATGAAACGAAAGATGGGCAATTTCTGACGCTTGGCGCACTGGAACCCAAATTCTGGCATGCATTCTGTACCCGGATCGGGCACCTGGAACTGCTCCCCTTTCATTCACCTGTTGGACCGGATGAACGCGAACAGGCCCTCACCATCCTGCGCAACGTCTTTAAAACGAAAACGCGTGATGAGTGGATGGCAGAACTGGGCGACCTTGATAGCTGTGTGGGTCCAGTCTATACGCTCGCTGAAGCCCTGAACGATCCACAGATGCAGGCACGTGGTGTCCTCTTTCGCGAAGCAGAAAATGCTCCTCCTCAGCTCTCAACATTTCCACGTCTCTCTGATGTTCCTCAAACGATGCGTTCAAAGCCTCCTGCGCTCGGAGAACATACCAGTGCCATTCTTCAGGAGTACGGGTTTCAAGTCGAGGCCATTGAACAATTCAGGAAAGAAGGTGTAATCTAAATGCAGAGTATTCATCCAGTCGTGGCGCGGGCTCGCAACGAGTTAGATGCTTTCCTGGCAGATCTCGAAGCGATCGTAAACATCGATTCCGGCACAGACAATAAAGCAGGAGTCGATCGCGTCGGTGCCTATCTGCAAAGGCGCTTTCTGGAAAAGGGCTATCAAGTTCGTTTCGATCACCAGACTCAGTACGGTAATCATCTGATCGCGACACATCCCGGTGAGAACCCAAACGGTGCCCGTATTCTGCTGATCGGGCATATGGATACCGTTTTCCTGGATGGCGAGGCCCAACAGCGCCCGTTCAGGATTTGTGCTGCCGAGAACGAGCCAGAGAAACGCATTGCAAAGGGTCCGGGCGTGCTCGACATGAAATCCGGCCTGCTGATTGGCATATATGCAGTAGAGCTGCTTGAGGAGCGGAACTATCAGCATATCACCTTTCTCTTCAACAGCGATGAAGAGATCGGCTCGCCCTCAAGTAAGCCGCTGGTCACAGAGCTTGCTCAGGAAGCCGATGCCGTCATTGTCCTTGAGCCGGGGCGGGAACTGGGCTCGGTAGTCTCTTCTCGCAGGGGTTCCGGGCTCTATCGGGTTGAAGTGCATGGGATAGCAGCACATGCAGGAGTCGAGCCACAGAAGGGACGCAACGCCATTGTTGAGCTGGCTCACCTGGTCGGGCTGTTGCAGGAACTGCACGGCACGATTCCCGGCACCTCACTCAGTGTCACGACCATTCAAGGCGGCACACGCGGCAATGTGGTACCAGAATATGCCTGTTGCGAAATGGATGTGCGCGCCAGCACTCGCGCAGGGATTAAGGCCCTGGAAGGAGCGATACGGAAAACTATTTCCCGGCGTAAAATTGAGGGCACAACAGTCAGCCTGAGTGGTGGCTTTCGCTGTCAGCCTTTTGAGCCCTCAGAACGCAATGCACATCTGGTTCACATGGCCCAGGAGGCCGGGGCTGAACTGGGTATCCAGATCCAGGCTCTCACTACTGGAGGTGCCTCTGATGCCAATACCACGGCCAGCCTGGGTATTCCTACCATCGACGGGCTTGGAGCAGGAGGCGGCAAGGCACACAATCCAGATGAATACATTGAGCTTGACTACCTACCCGAACGGATTGCATTACTGACAGGACTGATTCAACGTATCACACTATCTTTGCAGAACAGGGACAACAAAGCATGACGGTAACACCTCAGCAAGCACCAAAAACAAATTTGATCGCGTATGCACAGCAGCTTCGCGCGGAAGCAGAGGCCAGAGGGGAACAGCTCCCGCCACTGTTGCCGCTCCACATGGGAGAACCAAGCTTCCGCACCCCGGACCACATTCGCCGTGCGGCAATCGCGACTATCGAGCAGGAGCCCATTTCGTATGGACCGCCACCGGGCTGGCCGTGGCTGCGAACACTGCTGGCCGAAAAGGTCACCCGGGTCAACGGGTATACAGTTCGTCCTGAGAACGTCGTGGTCACCGCCGGAGGAACCAACGCGCTCCTTGCCTCCTTTCAGGCGACGCTCAAGCCGGGCGACGAAGTGCTGATCTCTGATCCTTGCTTCCCGCTCTACTACCTCCAACTGGGCACTCTGGGAGTCAAGGCTGTTCCCTATACCCTTGATCCAGGCAATGACTGGCTTCCCGACCTCGAACAGATGGAGAAGCTAATCACGCCGCGCACCAGAATGCTGGTCATCAATACGCCAGGGAACCCGACCGGAGCCGTATTCCCGCCGCAATTGGTCCATGACCTGCTGGACTTTGCCCGGCGGCACAAGCTCTACTTGCTCTCGGATGAGTGCTACGATCAACTGGTTTTTGAGGGCGAACATGTCAGCCCTGGCTCGCTGCTCACAGCGGGAGAACTTGAAAGCAATACATTTATTGGCGTCTACTCATTCTCCAAAACCTACGCAATGACCGGCTGGCGCGTTGGCTATATCGTGACCGGGACAGGACTTATCAGGCGGCTGGAAGATATTCTTCTGGCGACGCATACCAATATCACGCTGGTTGCACAGAGAGCTGCCGCCGCCGCACTCACCGGGCCACAGGATTGTGTGGAAGAGATGCGGGCAGCCTACCAGCACCGCCGAGATCTGGCCGTACAACTGTTACAGGAGTATGGAAGATACGTCTACACACCGCATGGAGCCTTCTATGCGCTGATTGATATCAGTCCTCGGGAGGGCCGGGCAGCGCTCGATAGCGCCGACTTTGCGATCAAGTTGCTGGAAGAAAAGCAGGTGCTCACTTCACCAGGTAGCAGCTATGGACAGGTGGCGCGTCAGTATATCCGTATCTCGCTGGCGGCATCCGAAGCGGATATCGAGAAGGGGATTCGGGCAATCTGCGAGCTAGCAGATAGGTGAAGCTTCTTTCAAAATAGAAAGGGGGGAAACATTTCCCCCCTTGCAAAAACAGAATATCTTTCTGGTATATACCGGCGCTACGCGTGAAAGACAGCCTGGGAAAGAAAGAAACCGATGAAAAAGAAGAGAGCGAAAAGCACCAGCCCCAGACCGATCATCAGCGGCCAGTTCACCCCACGACCGGCGTCAACAGGAGCGGCCTCATTGCCTCGCGCATAGTTCTGCTCCACAGGAGGATAGCCGGGAGAAGAGTTCATAGCCGTTGCCTGCTGATAAGCGGCTTCAGTGGTCGCAGCAGGATCAAGGAGCGGCTGTGAGACCTCCTGGCGATCAAGTAGGCCACTGACTGTCGCCTCGGGGTGGTAAGAGAGCAAGCCAGTTGGCGCACGCTCCTGAGAAGGTAAGCCTCCGGGAGCGCCACTTGCGACCGGCATAATCTGGCGAGGCTTGACCATATCTTCTGTCTGGTAGCTGGATTGAACCGGCTCCAGAGGTTCCAGGGCCTCAGCCAGATCTTTCAGTTCCAGATACATCATTTCCGGCGTCATCAGCCGTTGAGGATGTTGACGAATCACAGCGCGGGCAACAATATCGCAGAGTTCAGGAGGAACGCCACGTTGAAAGCGCAAGCGACCGTCGGAAGGGGGTTCAACAAACGTAGCACCCGGCGCTCGGCTGGTGAGCAACTGATATAGCAAAAGGCCAGCCGCCCGTGCATCATCGGCAAGGCGGCCCTCACTGATCTGTCCATAAGGCAACTGCTGATCCGAAATCGCGATGCCGTCTCCACCAACGCCACTCCACAAAGTAAAATACTGCATATCAGCAGGCAGCGCAAAATTACTGACGCGTACCAGTCCTCGACGATCCCGGATAACAGAGGAAGGTGTCAGATCTCCATGACAAATTTTTCGTCCAGAATTACTTGCATAAACGAGCGCAAGGCAAATCTGCCGTCCCAGATCCGCGACTTCAAAGGCCGACAACTGTGTTTGTAACAGCGCGGGAAAGTCATCGCCATCCACATACTCCTGTACAATATACAGGCAATCAGGTTCAACAATCAGATCATAGATCCCGACAATATTAGGATGGGAAAACTGAGAAGTCAGGCGGAGTGCTGCACGGTACGTTGCGACGTAATCGGCAGGAGTTACCTTAATAGCTACAACGCGCTGCAACACCTGGTCGAATCCTTGATAGACGGTACACGCACGCCCCTGTTTCACCAGCCGTTGAAGCAGGTAGCGCCGTTGAATGACTCGACCCGTTTCTACCATAAGCCCCTCAAGATTTTGCATCTTTTCCTATAAGTCCTGTAGAGCCAGTGTCACCGCTCCTACAAGATTGGCATCCGTACCCAGAGACCCCTGGACAATGCGCAAATCCTGAAACGCAGCGGGCAAGCACAAACGTTGGAGACGCTCCCGGAGAGGCCCGATTAACAAATCACCTGCTTGTGCGACAGACCCACCCAGGATAATCATACTTGGATTTACTAAATGGACAATATTAGCCAGGGCAATTCCCAGATAAGTACAAACCTCCTCAACACCCTGTCGTGCCAATTCATCGCCCTCAGCCGCCAGTTGAAACACCTGTGCGGCAGTGATACGCTCTGCACGTCCGTCAGTGATGCGACGGATAGCCGCTTCTGTCTCTGGATAGTTTACTGATCTCCCGATCAATCTGTTTACGATAGCCTGTGCCGAGGCAACAGCTTCCAGATGTCCAAAGCCTCCGCAGGAGCATCTGGGGCCGCCTTCCTGTACAACGAGCATATGACCAATCTCTCCAGCGGTACAGGAAACGCCATGATACACCTTCCCATCTACAACCAGAGCGCCCCCGATTCCACGCCCTAACCCGACATAAAGGACAACCCGTTCGCCGCGTCCAACTCCATAGATACATTCTGCCAACGCCGCGGCATTTGCATTATTATCGATAATACAGGGCACTTCCACCTGTTCTGTGAAATAATCCTGTAGCGGGAAATGATCCCACCCGTGCGCACGATGGAGGGTACGAACAAGCCCACGGCGTGCATCTACCAGGCCTCCGACCGCAATACCGACACGAAGGAGACGACCATCCAGCGCGGATCCAGTTACCTCGGAGAGCATCACTTTGAGATGTTCCAGCGCTGTATTTCGATCGGGCAAATACTCCAGGGGTCGGCGTATCTGATGGAGGATCTCACCATCTAAATTAGCCAGTGCCACCGATTGCCGCGCTCCTCCTCCGCTGATCTCAACACCTACCACATACCCCTGAGTTGCGAGCAGCTTATCAGTAACCCTTTGAGCGCTTGCTGGCCCTGTGTTTGGTATCCCAGTTGAAACACCTGAAGCGCGCAGTCTAGACACGGCATTACTCCCTTTTTCAAGCAGCTATTGAGCTGTACGAACGACCTTACTAGAGCAGTATCAGGGTATCCTCTCTGGGACAACATCGTGTTCAGTATATCACACTGTCCTTCTATAGCAAAGTTGCTAGGATGCCTGTCCCAGTTACAGAAGTTGCATACTGCCATACCTATTGTTACAATACCTTTTAAGACAAAAGCTTGTCGCAACTCTGGTATTTTACCTGTCGTTTACGGCAGGGTGGCAATAGCATTGCGGGAGCATTTACATTATGGCATCGTCATCTCCAGCTCAGGAGCAAGGCCAGATATTTATTGGTCCTGGGCTCAGCCGTTTTAAACTGGTCGTGACCACGCTTGGCATTATCGGCGCCGTGGGCGTGGTGCTCTGGATCGCGTATTATCAGATCCCTTCCTTTGGCGTCGGCAGCACGATTCTGGCGCTGCTCTTCATTCTGGGCTTTGTCTACTACCTGCGCTTGATCGCCCCCGTTCCTTTTACTATCTCGTTAACCGAGGAAGGCGTCATCAAGCGGAACAAGCGCGGTGAAGAGATCAAGGTGCGCTGGGAAGACCTGACACGCGTCAAAGAAGAGTTCTTCCCGAATGGGAAGCGCATCAGTGTGATCGCCTATCGCAAGGTCACCGAGCCGGGTCAGAAGCCTAAAGCCTGGGCCGTCTATCGGGATGATGTAACCGATCTAGACGGGCTGGCGGCTGCACTCAAGAGTGCCATTCCCGAGACCTGCGAATGGGTCAGCGAAACCGTTCACGAATAAAAGAGCAACCCTCTTTTGTCCTTCATCACGTATACGCATGAGCTTCGGTCGCTTTAAAGGTTGCATACACGATTTTTCCTTCGTGTAGCTCCATGCGAGCGGCCGAAGCTTCTGTTATCTCGGCCAGCAACGGCGGCGCTCCCTGCTCAATTGACATACTCACCCGCAAATGGCCGCCCGTGCGCAAAAGCTGCATAATCTCACCCCGGAAGATATTGCGTGCTGAGGTATCAGGCATACTCTGATACAACGAAACGCTTCTGGGATCAACGACAAGAAACGCCTCCGCCCCTACCTCCAATGCGTCCTCTTCCTTGACGGTTGCGATCACCTCCACCTGTGTTCCACCATTGCTCAGACCAATAGCGCAGGTCCGCCTGTCTTCCCTCCGCAGCACCCGGCCACGCAGAAAGTTGACACCCACCAATTCCGCTACATACGACGAACGCGGATACTCAAGTAGCTCCCGCTGATCTCCCTGTTGAATCAGCCGGCCTCGATCCAGCACCAGAATAGTGTGACCGAAAAGCAGCGCGTCCAGATAGTGGTGCGTGACCAGCACGGCGGTAATGCCGCTCTCCTGCAAGAGCCGTCGCAGCTCCTGCCTCACTTCGCGTCGCGTCTGAACATCAAGCGCCGCCATCGGTTCATCTAAGAGCAGCAGGGATGGCTGCAACACCAGGGCCCGAGCAATGGCAACACGCTGCTGTTGCCCGCCAGAAAGTTGTGTAGGCTTGCGTTGCTCAAAGCTGGTGAGGTTGAGCCGTTCCAGCGTCTCGCCCACACGCCGCCGTACCTCAGTTCCCGGGAGTCGCTGCGCTCGCAGACCAAAGGCAACGTTTTCAAATACGGTCAGATGTGGAAAGAGCACATAATCCTGAAAGACATAGCCGAATGGCCGGAGTTGTGGCGGCACAGCGATCCGCTGTTCGCTATCAAAATAGACCGCGTCATCAAAGGAAATATGCCCACGCTCCGGCTTCAACAAGCCAGCCAGGGCGCGCAACACCGTACTCTTTCCGGCCCCGCTCTCTCCGAGGAGCACCGTTGTTTTTCCACTTGCCGCCATAAAGTCCAGCGAGAGATGAAACGAGTGAACATGAGTATCAATCGCGACGCGAAGCATTGCAGCAACTCCCCTTTTTCTCATTTTTCAAATATATGCAAATACCCACAACACATACAAAAGCCAGAAGTGTTCTTCAGTCGCCTCCATTCTATCAGCTTCAAAGGGGAGACAAAAGGCGGGATCTACCTTACTTACTTTTTACACGTAGCGAAACTTGCGTTAGAATAGAAAATATGGTATACTTGGTATTCAAATACAAGTATCTGGTGTCTGAAATTTCAATCCAAATGGCAGGAAAGCATATGGCGACAAAGCCAATCGACCAAACATCCATATCGCATGCATGCTGTCCACGCTACGAACACGCCATTCAGGTACTGGGGAAGCGCTGGACAGGCTTGCTTCTGAACGTCCTGATGAAAGGCCCCAAGCGTTTTGGCGAGTTAACAGCGCTGGTTGACGGCCTCTCGGATCGTGTCCTGAGCGATCGACTTCGCGAACTGGAAGCCGAGGGTATCGTCAAGCGTGTGGTGTACCCACAGATCCCTGTGCGCATTGAATATCAACTGACGGAGAAAGGGCAGGCGCTCAAGCCAGTTGTTGAGGCTATTGAACAATGGGCTCAGGACTGGGTCACAATCGATCCAGAGCGGTGCCAGGAACAGCAGGAAGCGTAAGTGCAAACAAGCAAGCGATTCTATCCTTCTTACGCTTGAGGAGTTGCCATATTCTCTTTCGCTCCGAGCTTTGCTGTCTCGCAGAAAAGGCTTTTCGCTCATCTGTTCCTCGGAGCACCACACTATTCCAACAATAGGCCCCATTCAGAGCGTGCAGATAGGCCAGTGTGTATCTCATAGAAATACACCATAAACATACTTTGTCCATATTGTCACACAAAGTACAAATGCGCCTGATATGCCCGCTGTCCGCTGTCCAAAAAACTTCAGGAAGACCACAGGCGTGGGCCCTCCCCGCACCACTTGCGAGGTAGGGTATCATTTTTCCATGCACCAAAAACGCGGTGAAATATCTTCCTTACAATCTTGTCAAGATCGCTACTTCCCGCTACACTGTGTTATAACGATCGGTGAAGCAATGCGCATCTTCTTAAGAAGATAGATTGAGAGCAAACAGAGGTTTTCTATGGAAAATTTATGGGCCCCGTGGCGCATGGCCTTTATCAAGCCAAAAACTGAGCCTGAACCGGGCTGTATTTTTTGCACACAACCAGCAGCTCACCAGGACGAAAAGTATCATATTATCTATCGCGGCAAACTCTGTTTTATGATGCTCAACCTGTATCCCTACAACAACGGGCATCTGATGATCGCGCCCTACCAGCATATTGGAGCGCTGGAAGAGCTTTCGCCTGAAACATTGAACGAAATGATGGCGCAGGCACAGCTCGCGATTAAGGCGCTTCGATATGCGATGAATCCTGATGGCTTTAATATGGGCTTCAATCAGGGCAAGGTCGCCGGTGCCGGTTTCGCCGAACACATTCATTTCCATATCGTCCCGCGCTGGAACGGTGACACCAATTTTATGCCAGTGGTTGCCGATATCAAAGTAATGCCTGAGCATCTCGACAACGTGTACCGCGAATTGAAAGATGCCCTTGCCCACGTGCAAGAAGAGAAATAGAAGTACCGGGAATGGTCCCGCTTCATCCACAAAAAGTATGCAGGATAAGCAACATAACACGCCGCCTGATTTTGATGAAAACCTGATAGAGATCAGCGATCTAACACAAGCAGAACAGGAAAAAGGCCAGGCTTCACCCCAGAAGCACTGGCTTAGTTCGCGTTTGACGCCAAAACAGCGCCGGCACCGCCTCTTTATTACCTCAGGCATTGTGCTCATTGCTTTGCTCCTGCTTCTGAGTAGTATTCCGGCCGTGCGGGAGTTCTTCAGCCAGCCCGGCCTTACCACCGATTCGGCAAGTCAATCGAATCTCTACACGCTTCCGGCCCTTCCAGGGTGGGGACAATTTCATCTCGATGGTCACACGCTTATCTCGCCAACCGAACGGAGTCTCACGCTGACCCCGGGAAAACATACCCTTGAGTGGCAGGGTGAGCCCTTTACGCCTCTGGCATGTACGATCACCGTGCCTACAACGGAGAGAAGCCAGGATCCCAATGCCTGCCAGGTAAAGCAGACCATCGGCAATCAGCAAAAGGCCGTCAATCTGATTACCTTTCCGCAACATCTCTCGTTGCAGCAACTCCCGCCAGCCGAGCGGGCATCATTGCAGAAGGCCACACAACAATTTCTGGATACCCGGCGTTCCAGCGATACGGTTCAGCCGGGCGAGCTTTACGCATATAACAGCCACGATAAAGTGAAAAAGGCAACCCGTCCGCTCCAGGCTACACAGCGCTTTATCCTGGATACCGACGCAAGCAAAGAGGGTCAGTGCCTGCAACCCTCGCTTGGACCAAACTGTAAGCTCGACGAGCAGGATTGTCGCCTCTTCTGTACGTTGCCGTTCCCCATTCAGGACGCCTCGGGACAGAACGCAGCATCCTATACTCAGGAGGGCTGGAATGTGGGCGCAACTATTCGAGTTCAGTGGCAATACACGCTTCCCGGGAGCCAGCAACTGTATAAAACCGCCGCAGATAACACTGACGGCGAGCAATACCTGATCATCTTGCTGATCACACGAGAACAGGGAAAGTGGAAGGTGGCCTTCCATCCACAGCGTTTCAGCGGGTTTGGTGATCCGAACTGCACGCCCGCGATGGGACGCATCTTCAGCGAGGCACAATACAAAACGATCGAGAAGACCAATCAAAGCGCTTCCTGGACGTTCTTCTCAGGAGAGATTGCAGCAAGGGGCTGTCTGGCTGCCGCCCAGCTTTCGAGCAGCACGCTTCAACCTGTCCTTCCATCAAATACCGCTGATGCCTATATCCTGTATCGGTTCGGCGTGCTTCTGGCCGCGGATGACGCCGCTCATCGACTCTGGCCACACCTTCCACTCGCGAATGCACAACAAAAAGAGATTGTCTCTGATATTGCGGCAAATCCTGCATTTACTACCTGAGCCTTTCTTTCACCATTTGCAAGGCCTCAGATAAGCCCCCTCATCTTGTTCCCTTCCCTCTAGCCTTCTCATTTCTTCACCAGGATATACCGAAAAAGTACTATACACACCTCTATTTATGCGGATTGACACATGTTGACATGCTACAATAAAACGCAACGAAGCTCTTCCAGAATACCTGACAGTATTTTTGCGCACCGGAGAGCTGACAACAGTCAAAGAGGGCAAGCACATGTGTGCACAGAAAGCAGACAGTGTTTTTCAGAGGGCACATATAAAAGTACCTACTTATTTTTTCGAGCCAGCTCTGAACAGGCATCATTTTGAATGAGGTCGAGCCCTCCCCTTCATCCCGAAAAAACAAGGAGGATTCTCTTTCGTGAGTAAGAAGCTCTGGTTCTTCAGCCTATGTCTCGGGCTCGGATTCTTGCTTGCCGCTTGTGCTGAACAGCCACCGACGACAGGCAATCTCCCCCCCACCAACGCTCACCGTCACCTCAAAACCAACCGAGGTGATACAGCCAAAGCACACGCCAACAGCAACCGTTGTTCCTGCAACTCCAACACCGAAGCCAACCCGGGCCCCGGAACAGCCGACCGTCGTTCCCACGACACCCATACCGGAACCAACCCGGGCCCCGGAACAGCCGACCGTCGTTCCCACAACGCCACCTGTTGAGCCAACAACGCCACCTGCCCAGCCGACAGAACCACCCGTCCAACCCACGAAACAGCCCGGCACAACCGATCAGCTTGTCCAGCAACTGCTGGCCCAGATCAATCAGGATCGCGCCGCGAATGGCCTGCCCGCTTATACATGGGACGACGGGCTTGCGCTCTCTGCCACCCGGCATACACAGACCATGATCCAGAACGGCGAGCTCTCGCATCAGCTCCCCAGTGAACCCGGCCTGGGTCAGCGTATTACAGCGGCGGGCGTCGATTGGAGAGCCGTTGGTGAGAACATCGCCTACACCACTCAGACGAACTGGCAGGGTGTCTACGGAGTACACAAATCCATGCTGAACGAGCAGCCACCCAATGACGGGCACCGGAAAAACTACCTGAGCACAACCTTCCATCGCATCGGTATTTCTATCATTATCGATCAAACAGGGAAGCTCTGGCTGACAGAAGACTTTGCGAACTAACATAAGCAAAAGCGCGCTCTTCTTGCATCCTGTACCATAGAGACAGAGAGCAAGATGCGCTCGTAGCCAGCTTCAGGCTCAACAGACACACAGAGCAGGGAGGAAAAAGATTCTCTCCCTGCTTTTTTTGTACGAAAACCTCATTTGACAACAACGAACACCGGGGACTATTATGAGACTACTAACTGAGACATTCAGCTTATAGCGAACCTCCTTTCTTGTCAGCGAGGGAGCTTCCTGATTGCTAAGGAGATAATATGGCAGAGAGCAGAGCCAATGGCACTATATTCCATACACATCGCTTGAGTAACGGGCTACAGATTGTGGCCCAACCCATGCCGGATTTTGAGTCGGTCGCCGTCGCCTTTTATGTCAAAACCGGGTCTCGCGACGAGAAAGACCCTTCCATTGCTGGCGTCTCCCACTTTCTAGAGCATATGGTCTTTAAGGGAACGCAAAGCCTGGACTGGCAAGAGATCACCCTGGCATTCAACAAAATCGGCGCCGAATTGAATGCCTTTACTTCACACGAAGCAACGCTCTTTTATGCTCGCGTTCTGGGCGAATATCTTGATCGCGCCCTGGAACTGCTCAGCGATATGATGTATCCACGGCTGGCCGAAAGTGATTTCGAGATGGAGAAAGAGGTCATCGTGAACGAGATCGCACGGTCAGAGGATCAGCCGTACAACTATGCCTACCGACGCATGATGCAGACATACTTCGGTGATCACCCTCTGGGTCATGATGTCCTGGGCACGCGCGAGAGTATCCGCAATATGCGTATTGAGCAGATGCGGAACTACTGGCAGCAGCGCTATGCGGCCAACAACATCATTTTGACCGTTGCCGGAAATTTCGACTGGAACCATCTCGTAGAGAAGGCCGAGCAGCTTTGCAGCTCCTGGCGCACAGGCGATGCAAGCCGTGATATATCGCACTATGAGCCAGCACAGCCCATTAACAATATCATGGTTGATAAGAAGCTAAAGCAGCAAATTATGCTTCTGGCAATGCCCTCACTCGATGTTAAAGATCCTGACTACTATGCCGCGCTGCTTGGAGGCAGTATTCTGGGCGATAGCGATGGCTCACGTCTGTACTGGAACATCTATCAGCGTGGTCTGGCCGAGTCCGCAAGCGCTGGTGTCTGGGCGATGGAAGGCACCGGGTTGATGCTGATGGAAGCCAATTCAACCCCCGAGGATGCCCCTAAGGTGCTGAACTTGCTGCGGGCAGAGCTGGATAGCCTGCTGACCGATGGCGTACATGAAGATGAGCTCCGTCGCGCCAAAGATAAATGGATCAGCAGCATGGTGCTCAGCAGCGAATCAACGTTTGTCCGCATGCGCAGTATCGCCAGTGACTGGGTGACCGAAGGCCGCCTGCTCAGCGTGGATGAGGAAATTGAGCGCATCGAGAAGGTCACAACTGAAGATATCATGCGAGCACTTCACCGCTTCCCCATGCGAGAGAAGCAGGTTTTGACAGCGCTTGGCCCCCTGACAGAGGAAGAACTGCTCGGCACCGCATAAGACACTCTGCCAGCCAGCCCAGGATCACCCCGGCGGGTGGTCCTTTTTTACTGGTAATAGTGCGACAAGAGCATCATAGGTCAGGGCGATTGCATCGCCGGTTGGAGCCCAGGAAAGCGAGCGAATCCAGGCAGAGATGGGGACAGAAAAAGAGATGCTCCAATCTTCGCAGGAGTAGATCAGCAGGCGCTTCATATTCCCTGCCGAGGCCAGCAAACGGCCATCGGGTGACCACGCCAGCGCTTTTATCGGGGCAGTATGCTCCCGCAAGATGTACCGCTGCTTCCCCGTGGTTGCCTCCCAGAGCTGAATAGTGGCGTCCTGCCCGGCTGACGCTATCAGGTTCGCAGCAGGAGACCAGGCAACCGCATAGACCGGCCCTTGATGCCCCCGATACGTCACTACTGGCTCACCGGAGAGCGCAGAGCGGACAACGATCAGTCCATCAAAGCTCGCCGCTGCCAGCAAATCACCATCAGGTGACCACGCCAGCGAAAAGATGCGATATTGATCCTTCGCGATCCACTGTTGTTGCCCGGTTCGCGCCTCCCAAAGTTGAACCGAGCTATCGCCAAAATCGCCACCTGAAGCGAGTCGTGAACCAGACCAGCCAAGCGCTCGCACAAAGCGGCTATGCCCATGATAGGTACAAACAACACGCGCAGACTCCGGTTCCTGCAAAATCACCAGTCCCGAGGTATCACCGGAGGCAAGCAGGCTCCCATCAGGAGACCATGCAAGGGAAAGGACACAGGAAGGATGCGCGTTGAGGATGGCCTGTTGTGTACCGGTATGGGGAGAGAGCAGGTGCACCTGTCCATCGCGACAGCCAGAAGCCACCCGATCGCCGGCAGGCGACCAGGCGACAGTAAACACCTTATCGTTATGTCCACGATAGGTGAACGGCGTCATCAATGCTCTTTTGGTCCTTCAATCAGCAAATTAATCGCATGCGGCAACACTGGCAGAATATATTCCAGACATTCCCTGACCGCTTTCGGACTGCCGGGCAGGTTGATAATCAGAGTTCGCCCACGGACTCCGGCCACACCGCGCGAGAGCATCGCCATAGGAGTATATTGTAAGCTATGCGTGCGCATCGCCTCCGCGATCCCGGGTGCCTCGCGCTCAAGAATCGAGAGCGTCGCTTCTGGCGTCACATCGCGGGGAGCAAGCCCGGTACCGCCCGTCGTCAAGATCAGGTTCAGCTTCTTTTCATCGCTCCATTCGCGAAGAGTTGCCGCAATTTGCTCCAGCTCATCAGGAACAATAGCGCCCGCACTGATGACGGCATCAGGAAACTGCGTGATGATCGTCCGAATAGCTTCACCACTCAGATCTTCACGCAAGCCACGCGATGCACCATCACTGATAGTCAGCACGCCAATGGTCAACATCTCTTCTACCCTCCCGGGGTGAGCTCGCGCATTAAAGCGCCGATTTTTCGACGCGAGCCATACAGCCACACAATATATTCGTCGGGCATATCCTCGATCTCAACGCCGCAGCCCATTTCGGTAGCAAGCTTCCGCGCAATAGTGTGAAACTGTCCGCGCTCCGCCTCGTTACGGCTCTGGGTGCTCAAAGCAATCTTACCCAGGCGCTCTTCAGGCGAGAGCATGCTGTTAATCACCAGCACAAGCTGCTCATGACCGAAAACTACCTGTAACGGCGGTAACTCATCCGTTGCGACTTCCTGTTTCTGCTGCTTCTGCTCTTCCGTCTGCATTTCGCGTTGCATCTCAACGTGCTCATAGGTTTCACGCAACTTTTCCAGAATCAGCAGGCGAGCATCTTCGGGCAGATCGGTCCGCGGATGATAATAGATCAAGAGCTGACGTTCAGGATCAGAATAGATAAAGGGTCTGGCAAGCGCTGCCCTGCGTCCACATTGTGGGCATGTCGAGACATTGAGCAGGCCAGCCAGCACGGTATAGCGAAGTTGCGGGTCCTTCTCTACATTGACATACTCATAGATTGGTGCGGTAAACACTTCGCCGCAGGGACAGGTAAATGATTGTGTTGTGTAACGGGACATAAGCTTTCGCGTAGATTTCTATTCCTGACTCGTTCCCTTCAGGGATTGAGTATAACATGCACTTCCAAACGAAGAATACGTTTCGCTGTAAGTATATCTCATTTTGGAAAGCAAGAAAAGGGAAACCGGAGAAAGCAATCAGGTATCAAACGCGGCGACGCACTTTACTCATTGCTTTCTGCGAGAAGGCAAAATTGATGCCCTGTCTGCGCATAAACTCCTGAAAATGGGCATAAAACTCGGCCCTATCCTGCATCGTGATCACCGACACAGCATCCGCAGTCTCAATAGCGTAGGGATATCCGTTCCCCCCCGCGATGACCTCCGCACGAATCGCGTCCATCACTGGCTCAATGAGTCCGGCATCAACCATCCAACGCGGGAATTCCAGCCGGGCAGGCGGGCGACTGGCTGCCGTCTGCAAATAGCAGAACGCGATCTGATCATGATAGGGACCGTACAGGTCCAGAATATCATTACGCGCACAGATAAAGGCAGGCGTCCGATCTCCCCATTGCAGGCGTCCCTGCAAGAGCAGGGCATCATGGATACGCTTTGTTTCACGCAAGACTGGCTGCTGCTGCATAGCATCAAGACGGCGCAACATAGTAATCAGGTCCCGCGCATAGCTTGTATCAATATAGCCAATCAGTGGCACCTGAAGCTCTTCCGAGGTACGTAACAGACGCACCGCCGAATCAATGTAAAGTTGACGATAGCGTGGCGGCATCGTCAGCGCAAAGGAGACCACCAGCGAGCCATCAAAGAAAAAGAGGGGGCCATGCGCAGGTTCATCAGGCAGACGCTTTGCGGCCTGCTGCTCCATCAAGGTGCACAATATCTCAACTTCCAGTAAATAGCGCTTTAACGTCACCTGCATATCGGAGTAGGGGTAGCTGTCCGGTTCCTCGGTACTGCCCTGAAGCTCGTCCATCAGCTCATCAGGGGCCAGTACCTCCATCCGCACATCTTTGATATAGGGGTGATTGAACCGATGCGGGTTGATAAAAAAGCCCACCTGCACCAGCGCGACCGGAACCGAGGCATCACGCCAGGGCAGAATATGACTGCCGTCAACCGCCACCGTCGTCACACCCTCGATGCACTCGGCCCACTGCCGGGCCTGCTCATGCGTGCTAAAAACGGTGCCGAAGGGGAAGCAGGGAGCTCGGTATTCCTGCATCTCAGCGGTGACCAGCCAGCGATCAAATTCAATCGTTGAGCGTGCGCCTGCCGGTGGCATCCCGGGCTGTTCAGGAGGAAGCGCCTGCTCCAGTTCCGCGCTGGAGGGAAAGCGTCTATAGAGCGTTTCCAACGCCTGTCGATATGCCTGTAGCTGCTCGCCAAAGGTGCCATCATAGAGTTTAAACTGTCCACGCTTCGCCTGAAGCGCAGCTTGAAGCTTCCCTTTATGTAACATACCGTTTCTCCCCTGCTTAGTGCATCAACATCACATCGTCTTCCGATGAGAGGGCCTCAAAGGCTCGCGGGTAATCTCTGACCGCATCCTCATCCAGAAGCTGCGTTTCTCCATGCACCTTGCGCACCCGAATCAGACTATCAAGCCCTTGCTCAAACGTATCATCATGGCTAATCACAATCAATTGCTCAAAGCCGCGAACACGCCTGATCTGTTCGGCCAGATTCATTCTACGCATCTCATCCATGTTTTGCGTGGGCTCATCAAAGAAGGCGATATTGAGCGTTGACAGTTTTTTCAGGAGCGCCAGACGTACCGCCAGGGCCGCGCTCATCTGCTCGCCGCCGCTCAACTGGGCGAACGTTCGGGCCACGCCCTGCCGTCGCAACACAATTTCATACTCGTTCTGCCAGGACAGCTGTGCGCTATGATCTCCCATAATCTCGCCGAAAATACGATTTGCCTCGGCAGAGATATCATTGAGCATCGCTTTCAAGACATGGGGCGCCGCCTCTTTGATCAGCTTCCGAAAATACTCGGTCAGGCCATACAGCTCATCGAGTTCATTGTACTCTTTTCGCGCGGCTTCCAGTTCCTCCTGCTTCACCTCTCCTTCCGCAATGCGCTGTTGCAGGCCGCTCATTGCTTCCTGTAGATGCCTGATCTCCCCGGCCAGGCTGCTAAGATCTCGATCAAGCTGGAGCTTCTTCAGCCGGACCTGTTCAAGAGCCATACGATCAAAACCAGCAAGGGCCTGCTGTGAGGCCTGTTGAGCCTCTTCAAAGGCATGCTTTGCCGCCTCTACTTCGGCCTGCTGCCGCTGATACTCCTGTTCACGAAGCGCATATTTTTGGGCCGTCTCTATATATTTTAGATAATTCTGATATCCTGGCAGGCAATGCTGTAGCTCCTGTTCCTGTGCAAGGACACGCTCGTCCAGCGATTGATAGGCAGCCAGCTCTTGCTGTAAGGAATGCATCTGTTGCTGAAGCTGCTGGATCTCGGCCTGTACCTCGGCAAACTGACGCTTCAACGTTTCTTCTTTCGCGATGATCTCCCGCTGTCCCCGGCTATGTGCGCGGGGATCATCCAGACGCAACAGCTCTTCCTCGATCTTCGTGAGCAGGCTCCTGCTCTCGCGCAGGCTGTCGAATTTGCGGCGCAAGTCCTGCAATTCCCGCTCCAACTGATCAATAAGTTCCTGACAGCCCTTTTTTTGTTCGTAGAGGGTGGGTAGAACGCTGATTTGCTCGCTGGCAAGGCGGCTCTGCTGATAGAGGCGCTCTGTCTCCTGTTTCTGCTGGTCCAGCCCTTTTAACATGGCTGCATCAGCCGAAAGCGCAGCAATCTCGTTCTCATGGTGCGCAATTTCACGCTCAAGCTCCTGGGAGAGATCTGCCCATTCATCGCGTCGCTGGATATACTGATCCAGCTTTGTCAGCGCCTCCGCATATTTCCGAACTCGCTCGATACGCTGGACAACCGCTGCATACTCCTGACGCACCTTCGCCAGTTGCGCCTTCTCGCTCTGCAAGAGATCCTCAAAGTATGATTCCAGGCTGGCGATGCCACGCTGCTTGATATTGAGGCAGCTTTCATGTAACAGGGGGCATTGCCCACCGGCAGACTGGGCACGAGAGCGCGCGTAGCCCTCAATATTGCCTTCCAGCCGATTGCAACGGGCTGCGAGCTGTTCCTTGCGTGCTTCCAGTCCTGGCATCTCCTCGGCCTCTGCCCGATGTGCCTCAATTGCCTCAACATGCTGCTCTACCTTATGCAGGCGCTCAGCAACCTGAAGCTGCCGCTGCTTCCTTTCCTGGACAAGCTGCTGCTTATCACGGATCTTTTGAAAGATATTCTTGCGCTCGTTCTCCTGAACCAGCAGGCGTTTACGGGCGTGCTCATACTCGTTCAGCTTCTCAGCAACAGCTTTGAGAGGCTCAATACGGGCAATCTTCTGTTCCAGTTCGCGCAGCTTCTTTTTCTGGTTCTCCTGCTGTTCGCGCTTGTTGGTTCCTTCCCGCATCACAGTTTCAAAGCTCGTGATCTGCTGCTTGAGCTTTTCCCGTTGCTGTTCAAGCTCAATCTGTCGCTCAACCAGCGGAGCAAGCTCGATCACTCTGGCTTTTGCCTGCTCGACTACGACAAGCTGCTGCTTCAGAAAATTCAGCCGTTCCTGTGCAGAGGCATCGGAGCGCTGAATTTCAGCTAATTGTTGTTGAAGCAGGCTCTGGCGACGCTGTTCCTGACGCAAGATATTGAGCGCTTTTTCCACTTCAAGGTAGCGCTGATATGACTCCTGATTCTCGTTGACGATCTGTCGGGCCATGCGTGCCTGCTGTAGTTGCAGCTCATAGCTCTTCAGAAGTTCCTGCGCATGGCTATATTCGCGCTCGGTTTCTCTGCACTTCTGCTCAAGCGTCTGGACGAGTTCATGCTGCGCGGTCAGTTTCTCCTCTTCACGTGAGAGCAACACCAACTGTTGGGTCAGGAGCGCACTTTGTCGAGACCACTCCTGTTCACGCTTCCGCTTCTCCTCAAGCTCGTTGCGCCATGCCTCCAGATCCTGAGTCTCGGCCTCAAGGCGAACAATCCGTTTTTCTTGCTCCTCTCGCTGCTCCTTATATTGTCTTTGGGTCTCTAACAGATATTCAGCCGCCGTCTTGTAGTCTTCGATCTGTAGCAGGGAGTCAAAGGTTTGCTTGCGTTTACTGGCGGTTTCAAGAAAAATCGAGGTAAATGTTCCCTGAGGAACGCCCAGAGCGTCACGGAAAAGAGAAGCGAGGGGCCGGCTTCGATCAATACCAAAGAGTTCATGCAGCTTATCCATCACATCGGCGCTTTGCTCAAGACGAATATTGGCGCCCTCATCGTATACAAACCAGCGCGATCCAGACCCACAGCGCCGTTCAACAACATAGGGGCGCTCATCTCCGCCGATCAGGTGCACGGTGACACGTCCCCACTTCTCACCTTCACGAACAAAGCGCGACTGACTGTAGGGAAGATAGTCAAACAGAGCGAAACCAATCGCTTCAACCAGTGTTGTTTTTCCGGCTCCATTCTCGCCGCTGATAGCGGTGGTGCCCCGACGCAGATCAACAGTGAAGTGATGATAACTTTTAATATTTTCTAACTCGATACGGGTTATTAACATAACAACGCCTTCCCGGTAAACGCGAAAGTCTCTTCAGAGGCGACTTCTCTCACCCTTATTCCAAAGGGGAAAAGCAAAAGTGGAAAGATACTGGTTGATTATAACACGTGAGTGCCTGATTGAGACCGCAAAGCTCAGAGAAAGGGAATGGAGCCGCTTTTCATGCTTCTCTCCAGAAACCGGGACTTTTTGGACAAGGTGCCGTGTCGCATCCAGAGCCCGCGAAAATGAAGCGAGTATGCTCAGCCATTCGTATCATTCATATATTGTACAGATAGATCTTTTTTGATACAGTGTCCCGGTCTATGCTCTCATCCGTTTTGAGATGCTGACTTAGCTAGCAGGAGATCGAGTAGAAGTGTATGCGCACAACAGCCTGCTTTTCTCTCTATCCTGATAGTATTAGTTGATTTCTACATCATTTCTATGATCACGGAATGAAGATACCATCTCAAATTATACAAGGATGACTCATAGTAAGACAGGCAGTGAGCGGACCCATTGCCCGAAGAGTAGGAACAGGGACAAAATCGTCTTCAGGCAGCAAGAAGCCTGCCACAAGCTATGAAAATGGCTTGACTAATTGTGCAAGAGGGGGTATCTATATATATATGGCTTTTTATTCAACCGATCCCATCAGGAACAATCAAATCGTCTTCAGGGAGGAATAGCAGCGAGCAAGAAGCTTTTTGTCAACCTGTGCAACGCCGCAGAAACAGAAGGGATCAGCGAACGGTTCGCAAAGAGAAACGCTCTCTAGCGCCAGGAAGCCATATAGACACACAACATAGCCGCCCTTTGTTTCCTGTCCACCACCCATCTGAAGCGGGACAAAAGGAACACACGCTCTATTTTATTCCAAAGCATCTCATTACGACAGCAAACGGGGCAAAGAGAGGCAGGATCACGCTCTCTTACAGTAGCAAAGCCGCTTCTTCTCAGAAGAAAGAGCACAGAGGGACGATTGATTTCAGAAGCGAGGAAGAGAACACAGCGTTCCGACGTCGTGAAGGAATCACCCGCTATGCCAAATAGCAAGTAAGCCGAAGGAGGATCTGAGATGTTTCGTGAGCAACGAGAAGCTCTCGACGAAATCGTTACAAAAATGCGTTCTGGACGCATGAAACGCCGTACTTTTATGGAGCGCGCACTTGCTGTCGGTCTGACAGCCAGCGCAGCGATGTCGCTGTTAGAGGCCTGTGGTGGGGACACCCCGAGCGGCAGTAATGGCACAGTCAATCTCGTCTGGCAGAGTGAGAGCGACAAGACCGACACCTACAAGAACATTGTCGAGGAATTCAACAAGACGGTTGGTAAAGAGAAAAATATCCATGTGACCTGGCAAAACGGGCCGAACAGCACCGACGAAATGATGACCAAGTACAACAACATGTTCCGCGCCCGCAATGCAGAGATCGACATTATTTCGGTGGATATTGTCTACCCCGCTATGTTTGCTGAGCAGGAATGGACCGTTGAAATCACCGACAGCATGTGGCCATCCAGCGAGCGACAGAAATATCTCTCGGCACCCATTGCAGGATGTACCTACAACGGGAAACTCTGGGCCGCTCCCTTCCGTACAGACCTGGGCCTGCTCTACTACCGCACTGACCTGATGAAGAACGCGCCGCAGACCTTCGATGAGCTCGTCTCCATATCAAAGGATGTAGCTCCATCAAAGGTACAGAGCGGCTATGTCTGGCAGGGCTCACAGTATGAGGGTCTGGTGTGTAATTTCTGTGAAGTGCTTCACGGCTACGGCGGGGCCATTCTTGATCCCAATGATGCCAAGAAAGTCACAGTCAACACCCCGGAGGCCGTTGATGCTCTGACCATGATGGCAAGCTGGGTCGGCTCCGTTTCTCCGGCTGCCGTTACCACATACACCGAGGACCAGTCCCATGCAACATGGGCCGCGGGCAACGCTGCCTTTATGCGCAACTGGCCCTATGCCTGGGTAATCGACAATGATCCCAAGCAGTCAAAGGTCGCGCAAAAGTTCGCTATCGCCTCCTTGCCACACGGGAGCAAAGAGAGCGCCGGTCATTCCGCCATTGGTGGTTGGAACCTGGCCATTAACGCGTTCTCCAAGCATCAGGACGAGGCATGGGAGTTCATCAAGTACATGCTTTCGGCCGAGGCTCAGAAGAAGGCTGTGCTAAGCGCAAGCTGGGCAATGGTTCTGCAAAGCATCTACGACGATAGTGATGTGCAATCCAAGATCGCATTCTACAAGGACTTGAAGCCCATTCTCCAGAATGCGAAGCCGCGCCCGGTCTCTCCAAAGTACACGACGGTGTCAGAATCCATTCAGCGCCATGTCTATTCTGCACTGAAGAAGAGCGCCAAGCCCGATCAGGCCATCAAGAGCCTGGCCGACGATCTGCAAAGAATCGTACAATCATAAGCCATCTAGCTACACTCAGGGGTAACGTTCTGTTACCCCTGACTCTCTCGCAACAGCTCCGTCCATTGCACAGGGGCATTTCTGCCCTCCAGCACGCACAATTCTCACCAGATCAGGCCCTTATACCTTCAAACAGCGCTTAACAGAAGGAGAAAACTCATGGCTGTGAAAGAAGCAAAAGTCGAAAAAAGTGCTTCTCCTGGCCTCATGGATCGTATCAGGATGAACGGCGGATTTCTGCCTTATATCCTTATTCTGCCGACACTTCTCTTGATTCTGGTCATTGCGGTCTATCCCATGCTGGACTCAATTCGGCTCAGCATGCTGCATAATCCGTTTGCCGCGCGCCCGAAATTCGTTGGTCTACAGAACTATATCACGGTCTTTCAGGACCCGGTTTTCCGCCAGGCGATGGGAACAACGATGATCTATACCGTGCTCAGCGTTGCACTGGAATCGATCTTCGGCTTGCTGATCGCGTTACTCATCAATAAGTCCTTTCCCGGACGTGGCCTGGTACGCGCGGCAATCCTGGTTCCCTGGGCATTCCCGACCATTGTTTCGGCACAGATGTGGTTCCTGATGTATGGCGATCAGACAGGTATCCTGACCTACATCCTGCGCTCCCTTCATTTACTTGCCGAGGGCGACACGCTGCTGAATAGCGTGTCGGGTGTCATTACCGCATCTGTCATCACTGATGTCTGGAAAACCACACCGTTTATGGCCCTCTTGCTCCTGGCCGGTCTTCAGGTCATTCCTGCTGATCTCTACGAGGCCGCAAGCGTTGACGGCGCAACCCGCTGGCAGCAGTTCACGCGCATCACGTTACCGATGCTGAAGAACCCTTTCCTGATTGCGTTGCTCTTCCGTCTACTCGACGCCATCCGCGTCTTTGACCTGTTCTATGTCTTTGGTAAGCAGATGGTCCCTTCTCTTGCCTCGTTTGCCAACATCCGCATGTTTGGCAGCAATACCGAATTCTCGCAGGGAGTTGCAACCTCTATTCTCATCTTCATCATCGGTATTATCATCAGCATCATCTTCGGCAGTATGTTACGAAGTATGCTCAAAGAGCAGGGCTAAACCATCAGGCAACCTTGAAGGAGATATATAGTTTATGGCACAAGACGTCGTAAAGAAACGGGCCTCCAGGGCAGCAAAAGACCAGGAGAACGGGAAGCAATGGTCCTGGGCAGCTTTTGGGCGCTACATTGCCGTTATCGTGGTTGTTTTTATAGCCCTGGCTCCGCTCTACTGGACCTTCATCACCTCGGTGAAGGATGGCACCGAAATTAATGCCTATCCGCCAACGCTATTCCCGCATCACTGGAATTTCAACAACTATATAGACGCATTCACCAAGTCAGATTTCTTTCTGCCGACCCTGCGCAATAGCGTTATTATTGCCGTCGTTACTACGGTCGTTTCGCTCCTCTTCGGCATTCTTTGCGCCTATGCGCTCGGTCGCACCAAGTTCTACGGAAAAGGGGCGATGCTGGCAATCGTCCTGTCCGTCAACATGTTCCCGTTTATCGCCATCGTTGGCCCGCTCTACATTCTTTTCACGAACGGGCTCTACATCTACAATACCTATGCCGCACTGATCGTTCCGAACATTGTGGCTACCTTACCGCTGACGATCTGGTTCCTCACGTCTTTCTTCCGGGATCTTCCGGCAGATCTGGAAGAAGCAGCGCGTATCGATGGCGCTTCTCGCCTCCAAGCGCTCTGGCACGTGATTGTACCACTGACCGCGCCCGGCGTCTTCGCGGCAGCGATCCTCTCATTCATCGCCGTCTGGAACGACTTCCTGTTCGGCTTGACGCTGACCAGTTCGACCGCGGCTCAGCCGGTCACCGTTGGTATTACCTTCTTTAACTCGGAACACCAGACCTCTTACGGTATGCTTGCGGCAGCGGCTATTGTCGTCACGATCCCGCTGGTTATTCTGGTCCTGTTCTTGCAGCGCCGTATTGTTTCCGGCCTGACCGCAGGTGCAGTAAAAGGATAATCCCTCCGTTGTTCCTTTCGGCGTCTCTGCTGAAAGGAACAACCCTTTTTCTTCCTCTTCCCACTCTTCTGCTGCAAACGGAATTTTTGCCGTCTTCTCTCCTTGACAAATCGCAAATGTAATGCTACTATGTCAAGTATCAGAAGGGACATGAAGAAAGCTGCCGGGTCCACAAGGTGCTACAGGCTGATGCTTTAAAAGCAGAGGTAGAGGCTTTCTCTTCTTTCTGATGGAGACAGTAGTTTAACGGTGAGAACTTCAGATTGTGGCTCTGAAGATAGCGGTTCGATTCCGCTCTGTCTCCTTTCTGGCAGGCAAGGCAGCAAAGAAGGGGGGCTGCCTTTGCTTGCCAGATGACGCACAGGTGGCTGAGCGGTTAAAAACATCTGACGGGAGATTAATGGTCCCGACGGACTACGGAGGTTCAAATCCTCCCCTTAGGCCTGTGAAGACAAAGGGTAGCGTCACTTGTCTGTCGAACGAGAGAAAGTGGGTTCGAGTCCCATCACAGGCGTTTCTCCTGCCTTATCTCCTTCTTGAGAAAAGCCAGAAGCAGAATGTCTTCTCCACTCCATCTCTGCTTCTGGCTTTCTTTCGTTGCAAGCAGGCTAAAGCTTGCGTAACCAGACTTCCTGAACCAGATGATTTGCTCCCTTCTTGAGAATCAGGTGCGCCCGCTCACGCGTCGGCAAGATGTTTTCACGCAGGTTGAGCCCGTTAATCTCCTGCCAGATAGAGCGGGCAGTATGAATGGACTCTTCAAGCGAGAGCTGTGTGAAATGTCTGAAGAAGGACGAGGGATCGCGGAATGCGGTTTCACGCAGGGTTAAGAAGCGCTCAATATACCATTGTTCAATATGAGCTTCGTCGGCATCTACGTAAATAGAGAAATCGAAAAAGTCAGAGACGAAGAAACGGGGCCCTTTGCGTGAACGCCCCTTCTTCCCGGACTGAAGCACGTTCAAGCCCTCAACTATCAGGATATCAGGTCTTCGGATCACCTGCATTTGATCCGGCACAATATCATAGGTTAAATGCGAATAGATCGGCGCTGTAACCTCTTCCATCCCGGATTTCACATCGGCCATAAAACGGAGGAGACGCCGCTGATCGTAGCTCTCGGGGAAGCCTTTCTTGTTCATCAGACCCCGCTCCTCTAAAATCCGGTTGGGATAGAGAAAGCCATCCGTCGTCACCAGTTCGACATGCGGACGCGATGGCCAATCCGATAGAAGCGCCTGCAAGAGACGAGCAGTGGTGCTTTTCCCCACAGCCACGCTTCCGGCAATACCGATCACATAGGGTACCTGCGCGGTGGTATGCCCCAGAAAGGTACTGGTAGCGGCATGCAATTTCTGGACAGCACCAACATAGAGATTCAGCAAACGTGAGAGTGGAAGATACACATGCTCGACTTCTGCGAGAGAGATACGGTCGTTCAGGCTGCGCAATGCGTTCAGACGCTCTTCAGAGAGCGTTAATGGCGTATTGGCGCGACGCTGCGCCCACTCCTCACGAGAAAAGACGATGAAGCGTGAAAGTTCTGTCGTATGCTCATTGGCAATAATATTCATACTTTTCTATCAAGCAACCAGACACCAGGAAACAGCATGGATGGCACCCGGTCACTCCTTTCACTCCTTAAAATCTCTGAATACGATATTCTTCAATCGATCGATCATGGCTGGCATGCGCGAGAAAATACAACCGTTTGACCGTCACGCAAGATTATATACTTTTTATTGTACATAGCAAGAGCTTCTTTATGGCAGGTAGCTGGCTAGCATCCATACCCCGCTTACCACATAGAAAAAGGTCCGGGAATATTCCCGGACCTCTGACTTTTTCAGGCATCTTTAGGCCGAAGCTGCCGCCTCGCGATAGGAAGGCGGAGTTGCCTCAATTGAGCCTGTTTCAATCATGATCTGCCGTAGTTGAGCTGCATCAATTGTTTCATACTTACGCAACGCCTGTGCAATTCGGTTCAGCGCCTCTCGGTGCTCGGTCAGCAGGGTGACAGCGCGTTCATGCGCCCATTTCACGATACGAGACACTTCCTCGTCAATGACGCGGGCAGTACGCTCACTGTACTCCCGTGAGCCGGTCGCAAGCGCCGTTCCCGCAAACGGGTCTTCACGCTCGCTATATGAGATCTGGCCCAACCGCTCACTCATACCCCAACGCGTCACCATCTGCCGGGCAATTGCAGTTACACGTTGCAGGTCATTTTCAGCACCGGTTGTGATACGGCCAATCGCCACCTCTTCAGCGGCACGACCACCAAGCGCGGTCACAAGCTGCGCTTCGAGATACTCACGCGAATAATTGTAGCGATCATCCAGCGGAGTATACTGAGTGACACCAAGCGCCTGACCACGAGGGACAATCGTCACCTTACTCACCGGGTCGACGCCTTCGGTCAGGATACCGGTCAGGGCGTGACCACCCTCATGATACGCCACAACGTTAAGATCCTCTTCGCTCAGGATCAGCGGACGCTCGGCACCCAGAATGATCTTGTCCAACGCCTCTTCAAAGCACTTCTGGTCAACCACGTCCATGTTACGTCGTGCAGCCAGCAGAGCGGCCTCGTTGACCAGATTCGCCAGATCAGCACCTACCATACCCGGTGTGCTGCGCGCAATTGCCTGCAAGTCAATATTCGGCGCCAGCGGAACATCACGCGTGTGTATCTTCAGAATAGCCAGACGCCCATTGGCGTCGGGGCGATCAACGGTCACACGACGGTCAAAACGGCCCGGACGCAACAGCGCTTTGTCCAGTCCATCCGGACGGTTGGTCGCGGCAAGCACAACCACTGCCTGACGAGCATCAAAGCCGTCCATCTCTACCAGCAACTGGTTCAAGGTCTGCTCACGCTCATCGTTGCTGTTAATGCTGGAACCACGCTGGCGACCGACAGCATCGATCTCGTCAATGAAGATGATGCTCGGGGCGGCTTTCTTGGCCTGATCGAACAGGTCACGCACGCGACTGGCACCAACACCGACCAGCACTTCAACAAACTCAGAGCCGCTCATGGAGAAGAAGGGCACGCCTGCTTCACCAGC
>NZ_QKUF01000016.1:106534-153916 GCF_003253565.1 Thermosporothrix hazakensis | reverse complement strand
CCAGCCCGTCTGCTTGTCCTCGACACCGCGACAATCGTGCTGGAACGGCAGGATAGCCCTTCTTTCCTGGTTTCTTCTGCTTGCAATGCTCATAGAAGCGGGAGATGGCAGCCCACGCCCGATCAGCGGCAGCTTGCCGGGCCTGCGAGTTGAGGGAGAGCGCAAAAGGGAACTGTCTGGCCAGCACAGCACAATACCGCTGCAGATCATTCCTGGAGATGCCACGTGCATCCATCCAGAGGCGCAGGCACGTATTGCGAATGAACTGGGTGGTGCGGATGGCTTCCTCGATGGCGGCGAATTGCGCTTTCGACCCATCGAGCTTGTATTCGTAAATTAGCATCCCTTGCTCCTTGTTCGTCCTCACTATCTTCGTGTATTCTCGCACAACGGTTGTCTTCTGTCAAGCGAAGGAGAACGTTCTGACTCTGCTGGCTTCCTGCGCCATCCATCCCCCTGGCTGAAGCCAGCGGCCTTCTGCCGCTTTTTGGTAATGATCCCGGATCGCGTCCGGAGGTCATACCGCGTGAGTTCATAGTGGTACGGTTGCTCACAATTGATGAGACGCTCAAAGGCTTCGAGTGTCGCAGGAATATCGTCTTTCTGATCGTGCGGTGTTTTCTGTATCATATTCCACTCCTTCCCAACACCTGACCAGGGAGAAAGGCACTGCCCCTGACCCATTTCTTCATTATACCCGCTCTCCTCTACACGCCCTGCTTGCCCTGTGTAAGACAAACTCCTTTTGCAGCAAATTTTTCACACAAACCCTGCTTACGATCCCTTACAGCACACATAGCTTCGTGCTTCAGTATTTCCCTCTTGCATTTCGAGCTCGCGCAAGCTATACTGGAAGCAGATCCATGCGAGGCCAGAAGTGATGCCATTTCCAAGCACGCAGCCTCGCCCAACCCACGAGAAGGCAAGAAACCGGTCTCTGGAGCAAGCTGAGAAGGATTGGCAACAGGCCGGAAACCGTGAAAACGGATCGTGTCGCCATTTTCAGCGAGGAATATCTTGCTCTGCTTCACAAAACAGCTTCTGAGAACGCTTCTAGCACCATGCCTCGCTTTGCAGGGGACTTTGATCTATTCAGGATTTTGGAACGGCTCAAATCCGAGGGCGATCATGAACCCAACGCCCTTGCAGGGCTTCGATCCGTTCAGGATTTTGGAACTTCCTGGTAATTGCCTCTAAATCAGGGTGGGTATCAACCTGTAGGGAGCTTCGATCCGCGCAAAGAAGCAGGCAGGTCGACACGTCGCGAGGGAGCCTTGTCGGTAAGCCACCGCTCTGGTATACTTCCTGGTGTTGGGAGGAATGGGAGCAGTCGGGAACAATGCAGACAGAAGGAAGGTTCGATGCCCAGAGCACCACTTCACGCCCTGACCTGGTCCAAAGAGCAGCGCTGCTATGAGTTATACACTCGTGGACGGCTTGAGCATCGCTTTCAACCAGCGGATGAAGCCGCCTGGTTAGACTGGCTCCAGGAGGCGACTTCCTTTGCCTTCCATGGCGCAAGAGGCTCTCTCAATGTCTATCAGGAACAGCGACCACGTGGGGGAGCGTATTGGTATGCCTACCAGACCAAAGAGGGCCGCACCCGCAAGCGATACCTCGGACAGACCGAGAATCTTGGTTTCTTACAACTGGAGGAGACGGCACAGGCGCTCTTGCGTGAGCAGAAAACCGGACATTCGCTCGATCAGGGGATGCTGGTGCTTTCGGGACGACTTACTCCGCCGCGACTGCCAGGCGCCCTGGTAGAGCGTGAACGCCTGCTGACTGCACTCGATGAGGCGCTTTCGACACCGCTGACTCTGCTTTCCGCTTCGGCGGGATGGGGCAAAACAACGCTGCTCTCGGTCTGGGCACATCGACAAAAAAAGACACAGGTGGCCTGGCTCTCGCTGAACGAACTGGACAATAGTCTGACACGCTTCTGGGTCGCGCTGATCGAGGCTTTGCGTCGCTGCCCCTGCCTGGAACCAGACTTCGGAGAAAACGTCGTAGCACAGTTACAATCGCCTCAGCCTCCACCGCTTTTCTCCTGTCTCTCCGTACTTCTCCATGAGCTGGCAAGCCAGCAGCTCTATCCTGTTCCTATTGTCCTCATAGTAGACGACTATCATGAGATAGAAGAAGCAGCTATTCACCAGAGCATGGCCTTCTTCCTGGAGCACCTGCCCGCGCACCTGCATCTGATCCTCTCCACCCGCGTAGACCCGGACCTGCCTCTTGCGCGTCTACGAGCCCACGGACAGTTGACCGAGATTCGTGCGAGCGAGCTACGCTTTCAGGAGAACGAAGCACAGCAGTTTGTGGACAAGATGTTCTCGCCACCACTCTCAAAAGAAGAGGTACAGCGGCTGGTGAGCCGAACGGAAGGCTGGATTGCCGGGCTACACCTGGTCGCGCTCACGATGCAAAAGCGTAAGGATCGCACTACGTACCTTGAAACATTGACCGGGAGTCAGAGGTACCTGCTGGATTACGTGCAAGATGATATCCTGACACGCCTATCACCCGATATGCGCGACTTTCTCCTTCACATCTCCATCCTCTCTCATCTGGACGCACGTGTGTGCCAGGCCGTCACGGCTGCACCAACGAGAGCAGCCAGTCAGCACATGCTCACGTTGCTGGAACGAGCGAACCTCTTCCTGGTGCCCCTGGATGAGGAGCGACGCACCTATCGGCTGCATGATCTCTTTCGTGAAGCCCTGCTCTCGGCGCTCCATAACAACCAACCAGAGATAGTACCGCTTTTGCATCGTCGGGCTACCGACTTTTATGAGGCGGAAGGACAGTGGTCTGAAGCCATTACTCATGCACTTGCCGGGGCTTCTTTCTCCACAGCAGCGCGGCTGATGGAACAGACCATCGAACAGTTCTGGCTGCGTGGAGAGGCGGAGACAATGGCACGCTGGGTGCTGGCATTGCCTGATCCGGTGGTACGCGAACACGCACACCTGGCACTCACTACAGCACTCTATCTCCTTCACCCCGTCACCTATTCGACCCAAGAGCAGCGTGAACGTCGCCACCAGCAAGTGAGACAGCTCATAATACGGGTCGAAGGAGCCTTGCAGCATCAAGCGAACGAGCCCGCTTCGGAGACCCTGCTGCATCGGCGTCTGCGCCTGTTACGCGCGGGGATCGCCCTGTATGAGGCAATAGCGGCCTCAGAGTATGAGCGCCTGCCCGCCCTTCAGCAGGAGATGCAGGAGCTTGACCAGGACGAGGAGATCATCTGGCATATACTCCCGCTCTTCTGTAACGTCGTCTACTACACGGCCAGGCAAGAGAGAGCAAAGCTTTTACCACAACTGCTCGACGCCAGAGAGCAGGCCCGCCGCTCGGGAAGCCACCTGGCGGCAATCAGAGTCATACAGTGGTTGGCACTCGCGGCAGAAGAGGCGGGACAGCTACACCTGGCCTATCAGGAGAGTCTGGCCGCCCTCGACCTGATCGAACAGACGGGGAGCTATACCCTGCTCAAAGGGTACTTCAGGGATGTCCTGGCAGGAGTGTTGTATCAATGGAATCGGTTGGAAGAGGCGCGTGGCTGGCTGCGAATGGTCATTCAAGATGCCACCACCTGGCAACAGAGTGATTTACTCCTGTCAGGATATATGCATCTGATGCAGGTCGAGCAGGCAAGAGGAGATCTGTCTGCTGTCCAGCAAATACTGCATGAGTTTGAGCAGTTGGCAGGGTATCACCGTCGGAACTGGCTGCCCATCATGCAAGCACAGTGGTGGCTGGCTCGGGGAGAGATAAGAGAGGCAACCAACTGGGCAATGAGCATTGTCTTTCCCGAAGGGGCATGGGAACGCAGCTTGTATGACGCTTTCCCGATTGTGATGCGGGTATATTTTGTAGAGCGCCATTGGACAGAAGCTCTGGAGCAGCTAGAACGCTTTCGCGAGAAGCTGATTCATTCGGCCAACAGCAAGATTACCCTCACATATCTGGCTCAGTCCATGGTGGCGCTACACCATGCAGGCCAGAGCGAACAAGCATGCAAGGTCGCGACGCGCCTGTTCGCTTTGACCGAACCAGAGGGCTACCTGCGTCTGTACCTGGATGAAGGCGAACCGATGCGTCAGGCACTTGAGACACTGCTAACTCCCAACTCACAGCAGCATGAGGTGGCCCCCTCCACCAGAGCCTACATCTCAAAGCTGCTGACCACTTTCGAGCAAGTGCAACAAAGCACACACCTGTCTCAGGTTTCGCCCTCCTCTCTCGCATCTGCATCCCTCCCTGCCCGGAAGGCATCCACTCCGGGCATTCCCCTTACACAGCGTGAGCAGGATGTCTTGCGCCTGTTGGCCACCGGAGCCTCGAATCAGGACATAGCCCGGTCCCTGGTGATCGAACTGCCCACCGTCAAAAAACACGTCAGTAACCTGCTCAGCAAACTGGGAGCCACGAACCGCACTCAGGCAGTGGCCCTGGCGCGTGCCCGCTCCCTGCTCTAACAGGATTCCTCCCAACAGGGAACCGTTCTCCTCTTACACCTACTCCCTTTGGTATCCTTTTGGCTCCTGTGGAAGCGCTCGCGTTCTGTTATTCTTTATACCAGCGGAAAGGAAAACACGGTGATCCAGGATCCTCCGTTGTTCGCCTTTCTGAACACAACTTGAAGGCCGTGAAACGCGCAGAATGTGGAGGAGACAGATGTACTACGAGATACGAGTTCAGGGACACCTGGACCCGGCCTGGCAAGACCGCTTTGGCGGACTTTGCATCGAGCAACAGGAGACCGGAACAACGCTCCTCTCAGGGACGCTGCCAGATCAGGCCGCGCTGCATGGAGTGCTCCTCCAGATCGTCCGTCTCGGTCTGACGCTGCTCTCCCTTGAGACGAGCACAGCTCAGACAAAGGACGCTTGAGCAGGTGAAGCATGCCTTACTCTCACACGAAGAAAACACAGTTTAACGGCAAATGAAAGGAAGATTCGATCATGGCTAATGAAAAAATACAGATGGTGATGATGGCAGTTACCGATATGGCAAAGGCCAAAACCTTTTACGCGGAGCAATTGGGATTTGAGGTCACGACAGACTACGGACAAGGCGAACAGCACTGGGTCACACTTGCGTTCCCGGGAGGGGGTGCCTCGCTGACACTCTCGACATTGCATGGAAATATGCGTCCTGGTACAATGCGGCTCTACCTGGCGACATCCGATGTTGAAGCGACCTACAACGAGCTCAAAGCAAAGGGCGTTAAGGTCAACGACGTGAAGGACGATCTGTATGGTCCGGGGTCTGGCGTCAAATGGTTTGACCTGCGGGATCCCGATGGTAACGTGTGGCAGGTAGTCCAGGCCTAGTCACTGCGAGGTGCAGTGCAGATGCGCCTCGCATGCTTCAGTATCGCGCCGATTGATGCTCTGTTAAACAGAAAAATCAGGAGTATAGTATGAATCAGTCCTGGCAAGATTTTGCGCTCGCTGAACCAGAACTCTCCGCCTTTGGCGAGGCTCGCTTGAAAAGTGGCCCGGCCTATCTGGCAACTGTCCGTGCGAACGGAATGCCCCGCGTTCATCCCGTGACGCCAATTATAGGCGAGGGGCATCTGCTCCTGTTTATGGAACCGACATCTCCAAAGGGCCATGATTTACAGCGAGGTTCCGGCTACATGTTGCATTGTTGGGTAAGCAGCAATGATGGTGGTGAAGGAGAGTTTTGCCTGACAGGACATGCATTTTTAACTGATGATCCGGCGATGCGGGAACTTGCTGCGACATATGGGTATCAGCCGCAGGATCATTACATCTTATTCGAGCTGACTGTAGAAAGCGCGTTTTCAACGATCTACTCCGATACCGGCGAGCCAATACGGAAAAGCTGGAAAGGGCAAAAAAAGCCCTTGAGTATCACCGGGTGACAATGAGAAGCGCCGAATGCAGGTCACATCCCTGGTAAGCCCGTCACCCTTGAAGAAACGCCTCCAAAAGCTTCGCGGCCATATGAGGCAACATACAACGAGAAGAGGATACGTTCGCCACCGCGCTATGGCACGGTTTTCACCCCAGATCAATTAGAAGGAGATTGAGATGAGCAAAACAGAAAAGATGAACACACAGGAGTCCGCTGAGAATACGACCGTGAGCAACAAGAAGTCTAAGGGCTTCACAGAGGAAGAACGAGCCGCGATGAAGGAGCGCGCCAAAGAGCAGAAAGCAGAGGCACGCGCCAACAAGAATAAGGCGGAAGGGGAAAGCGACGTGCTCGCAAAGATTGCCGAGATGCCGGAACCAGATCGTGTCATGGCCACGCGGCTCCATGAGATCATCAAAGCCAATGCGCCAGAGCTCTCACCGAAAACCTGGTATGGGATGCCCGCATATGCCAGAGATGGTAAGGTCGTTTGCTTCTTCCAGCCCGCAAGCAAGTTCAAGACAAGGTACGCGACGCTTGGCTTCAACGACATAGCCCATCTCGACGAAGGCGCTATGTGGCCGGTCTCCTTCGCGCTCAAGGAGTTGACCGCCGCCGAAGAGGAGAGGATAAGCGAGCTTGTGAAGAAAGCGGTGAGCTAAGGGCGAGGCTTGCAACGAAGCCCGCGCGAGGGTCTTCTGCTGCTCCAAGCATGCTGCCGGGGAGGCGAGAGCCCAGGTTGCTCGCCTGTGGAGAGGAGGGATCCATATCTCTCCCCTCCGTTTCTTTAACTGACTGCATAGTGGGAAAGCTCTCTCACTCCCCGGGTTCTATCAGTTTCCTTGCTGGCTCTGCTTCTGCTGTGGTAAAAACAAGCATCTGCGAAATCGGGGGAGTCAGCGACCTGAAAGGAGCAGGTAAAGAGCGACACAACAGGTAAGTCAACCATCGCGCGGCGGCTTTCGGAGCAATATGGGGTTCGCCTCCACCACTGCGATGACATGCAGTCGGCACACACGGCCCGCTCAAACCCCATCGAGCACCCCATGCTTCATGCTTTCATCGCTATGACGATGGCGAACACCAGAGGAGATGTTTCGCACCTTTCACGGCTTCCATGGAGAAGGGTTCAAACTCATGTGTCAAGCAGCATACTCTCCAGTCTGGCCAACGTCCTCCAGCTCACTGAAGATGAACGGGCGCATCTTTTTACGCTTGCTCATCAACCCGCCCCCGATCTGCAGAGTATGCGGCCAGAAGAGCCGGTACAACACATCTCTCATCACATACTTGATGAGCTGAATGCTGTGCCTGCCCTGCTCACCGGACGTACTTATGATATCCTGGGCTGGAATAATGCCGCCAGAATGGTCTTTGAAGATTTTGGCAAACTTCCCAAAAGTGAGCGCAATCTACTGTGGTTGTTATTTACAAAGACTCCTTTGAGCGAGCAGATCACCCTCTTTGTCGAAAGGGAACACTATGCTCAAGAGATCCTGGAGGTCTTTCGGGGCCGGGTGAATCGCAGTTTGGACACTCCTGAGATCTCAACATGTATCAAACGCCTCCAACACGCCAGTCCGGTTTTTCGCAAGCTCTGGGCTCAACACAATGTGCACGCTGCCTGTACAGGCAAAAACATCTCAGGCATCCCGTACTTGGCGACCTGACTTTTGAGACGGCCACATTTCAGCATTCTACTGTCCGCTGTCATGTATCTTCAGGTGATGAAGAAACGACCAGGAAGCTTCATCAATTCTTTAAAAGGCATGATTTGACGGCAAACAACGTTTGAGAAAGAGATGCTGGCGCCGCAGCCACACCGTGTAAAAGCACTGAACCGTCTGATCCAACCCGGCATCTTGCAATGCCTGTAGCGTAGTGACGCTTCCGATAACACAACGGGAGACCACGCCCAAAAAAGAAAGGGGGCCTGCTTCTCTTGCAAGCCCCTGCGGCACCATATCAACAGTGTTTGTTGGCCGCCCTGTGTCGAGGTTGAAATAACGGCCCTCAGCCCTGGCTGGCTCAGCGAGGTGTGCTCGCCGCCAGCTCTTTGGGCTGCTGCGCTTTGATGCTGATCCGTTTGGGTCGAGCCGCCTCATTGATCGGCGCATACACCTTCAGCATGCCATTCTCGTAGCTCGTCTCGATGTGCTCGCTATCCAGCGCCTTTTCAAAGGTGATTGAGCGTGTGAACTCGCCGGAGCCGAACTCCTGAAGCAGCCAGTTCACCTGCTTCCCCTCTTCCACAACCGGCGCATACTTGCCCTTGAGGGTCAGTGTGTTCTCCTTCACCGTCAGCTCAATATCCTCCGCTTTGACGCCCGGCAGCAACGCCTGAACCTCATAGCCCTGCTCGGTCTCCAGCACGTTCACCGGAATCTGATTGACAGCTTCCGTGAACAGGCCTGCCGGATGGACAAAGCTCTGATCAAAGAGACGATTCATCGCATCACGCAGCGTAAAGAGCTCATTGAATGGGTCATAGCGTTTCAGCATTGTCATAGACATCACCTCCTGCGAAGCATGACTCTATGCGACACTCTTGACCCGGAAGAGAGATCATCTTTACTCTTCTTTCCCTGACCCCTCTTCCTCTTTCCATTTCTCTATAACAGAGGATCTCTCTGTTTTATTCCCGCCCACAGCTTTCATTGCTCTTTCCGGCTATGAACTTCTTCCTCTTTCCATTTCTCTATAACAGAGGATCTCTCTGTTTTATTCCCACTTCCAGCTGTGGGCCTCTTCCGCTTTCCACCTTTCTATAACAGAAGCTCCATCTGTTTTATTCCGACCCACAGCTTTCATTACTTTTTTCGGCTGTGATCCTCTTCCTCTTTCCATCTTTCTATAACAGAGAAGCCATTTCTGGTATTCCCATTCAACCGCTTCACCTCTCTTCATCGGCTTTCCATTACAAGAAAACAGAAAGGAGCTTTCCTGTATTTCCACAACGGTTTTTCTCTTTTCCCGTTGCTGCCCCTTCTGAGCTATTCATTGAATACAGAATGCTCAGAAACTCGGGGTACTACTCTCTATCTACGCTCTGCGCTAACCAGGGGAGCCCGCCACGAACGTATGTCACCGTATCCAGGACAGCGAACCAGTCGAAATTAGAGAAGCTTTGGGCACTCAGTGGTTCTATATACGACCCATTCTTTTTGCTTCCAGAGCGAACGGGAAGAACAGCAATCTCCTCTGCAGGCAGCCCCTGTCCGCCATGCGTGGGAATGAACCGCGCAGGTCCCGGAACAGCAGTCAGCAGCGCCTCAAGCGTGCCTGCTTCTGGCCGGCCGATTCCATGAACTGGCGATTCACCCACAGCGGAACCGATGACGGCATAGCGCGAACCAAACATCTCTTGAAGATGAGCTCCAACAGGACACCATGTCACGGTTTCGTTCCCCCATTGCCATATTGTCTGTTCTCGATTCAAATGGCTGTTGTGAGCAAAGATGAATACTTTGCCCCAGCCCTGTTCACGAGAAATGATATACTCCAGATTATCCGCCATCATTCCAGCACGGATATGCAGTAGCCTGATCATACGTTTGTCAGACGCTCGTGCTAGCTCTGCATGATAGTTCAACAACTGCCGCGCCTCCACCGCGAATTGCATAGCCTCCAGGTAGCGGCTTTTGTCGCTCTTTGCCACCAACTCGGGACGGCGAAAATGGAGCTCTGAAATGAGTTCCTCTACCTCAATGCGTAACGCCCTTGCCTCTGCTGACTGGCCTACGGCCTTCGTTGGATCGAGTGCAGCATCTGGATTTTCCCAGGCGGCATCTTGACCAAGCAGTGGTTCAATGCGGTTACGATATTCCTGACCGCGAACACGATCAATTGAGGTGAGGTAATCAAGTGCAACAAAGAGAATCTGACGTGGACTGGATGTGATAGGCGCATCAGTCGGACCATCGAAACCATAGAAATGGATTTTCACAGGATGTGCTGGATCAGCATTGTATTGGCGCATCCACTCGATAAGTTCTCGATTCGCTTCGAATCGCTCAAAGCCGTGTTTCAGCCCAGCATCGCGTACTGCTTCATACGAATCTGGCCCGCGCCCAAGCACATATTCATTGACAATGTCTCCCTTATGGAAATTGCTCTCGATGGCGATAGCGCTATAGCCGTGGCGCTCTACAAGGCGCTGGAAGAGTTGATTGCGAAGAAGAAGGAGCTCCTCCCCTCCATGAAGTGCCTCTCCAAAGCCGAGCAATTCTACGGAACTCCCAAGTGAAGCAATCAGCTTATCAACCGCAGCATTGAAGGTGGTCGGAGAAGCAAGCGAGAATGGAACTGCCTCCTGCGCAATCCAATCGTGCAGTGTCGCATATCTGACTGTTGAGTGAATCATGTATCTCTCCTCTGGAGTTTTCTGAGGAGCATTCCCTTCTGCTCCTCATCTCCGTTCTCGCACGCTCTACAAGAACAAGGTAAACAAGATGGATTTCGTATGGAAGGTGCATGCATGCATCTCCGATCCATGCTGGCCAGGCATTTTCTGGATCACATCCCTACTGTACAACACAGATGCAACATTTGAGGGTGAAAAGAGTAAAAACAGGGTGGCAGGACGTAAAAAAAGAGGCGAACAGGCTCAAGTATACCTGATCCATCTGATAGCGCCACACCGAGAAAGTCTCCAGTATCGTGATGAGAGTTTTAGATGATCCCTTATATAGCCCTATTCAGGCAGCAGAGAATGAGGGTTTTCAGCCAGACGAAACGGGGCATAAAGATTGCTTTTTCTCATACCTGCTCTTATACTATCCATTACCTTGCGAGAGCGAGGAAAAAGAGCATACGGAAACGGTGAAATGAAACAGCTCACTCATGCGTACCATCTGGCAGAAGCCGCAAATTGGCCGATGATTCAGCGAGATTGCCTGCTGAGCGCCAGCGCACTCTTCGACACTGCCGGAATCTCTGGCATTGAGCGGGAGCAATTGGAGCGACAACAGCGCCTGATACATACCAGACTGCCAAACGGCGTACAGATTCGAGATCAACGGCTTTAGCTGCATCCAGCATCATACCGACACGGTTCCAGCGTTGATCCACCAGCTCATGATCAGGCATTCCATAGATAAAGCCATCCAGCCCGATGGAAATTGCACGCTGTACCTCCACTTGATAGTCTATCTGAAGCCAGTTTTTTTCCGACCGGGGAGCACGTCCAATGGGACGATCACGCAGATAGACACCAATTGCGCGATACTGCCCATTCTTCGCGTCGGGGTCCAGCCACGCAGCGGAGTAATCTTGCGATGGAACCGCATTCTCAATAGAGATGGGAAAGGGAGGGAAGTAGTAGACAAAGACCTTCTTTTTCGAGGCACGCAGTACGCTGGTTGAGGGCATATCAAACAGAAAGGGATTCACGGAAGCAGGAAGCCGCGTGGGCCGATTGGGATCCTGCCGGACGGAACAGGTAAAGCCCGGCACCAGCAGCAAGGACGGTTCCCGCACACCCTGCTGAAAGGGCCAGCATCTTTCTGCGGCTAAAACGAAACGCCATAAAACAATTTCCTCCTGAAATTGTAGTTTTTCCAATGCTGATAGGAATACTCCTTCACAAGCAGCAACTTATGAACAGTATTGAGCGTTTTCTGCTTTCTAAACTGATCCTTGCCCCTCTTTCTAGCAGGAGTAGACTATCACCATTTTCACGAAAGGTAGAATGCGGGCAGTAGCATAATAAGAAACAGATTTGACTATTTTTGCCCTCAATGGGCACTTAGTTACTACCTGCATTCATACACGTTTTTATGGATAAAATAGCAGGCAGAGCATCTCCCGAATCCAGCCTGCCCGCGATTGAATTTTTACTATTTCTTTGATTTTTCTTGCCAATTTCATTGACAAGAATCCATTTTATATGATAACTTTTCTATGTAAGCGCAGCAAATATCTCCATTCTATAAAAGAAACTCACTAAACTCTTCTATGAACAAAGAAAAAGGAAGCAACAAGCATGAATCAATCCGAGGCGAAAAAACCGTTAGCACATTTTGAAGATTTCGTACACTCCATTCTTCAGGATTGGAAGGTTCCGGGCGCCGCTGTCGCGATCATTCAGAATGATGAAATTCTTCTCTCACAGGGCTTCGGGCAACGCAATAGAGCTGAGGGGTTAGAGGTGACATCCGAGACACTTTTCCCCATCGGCTCCTGTACAAAAGCCTTCACAACAGCAGCAATAGCTCTTCTGGTAGACGAGGGCCGGTTAGACTGGGATACACCGGTCAAAGCATACCTCCCCTCCTTTAAGCTCTATGACACCTTCGCCACCGAGCGACTGACGCCCCGCGATCTGGTATCGCACCGCTCTGGCCTGCCTCGCCATGACCTGATGTGGTACAACTCCACGCACACACGCAAAGAGCTGTTTGATCGTCTACAGTACCTCGAACCGAATAAGGATCTCCGCCAGCTCTGGCAGTATCAGAACCTGATGTATATGGTTGCCGGGTATCTGGTGGGAGAGCTGACCGGCCAGACCTGGGAAGAGTTCGTACAGAAGCGCATCTTCGAGCCTCTGGGCATGACACAAAGCTTTTTCTCGATCGAGCAAGCGAGAGAACAGGGCCAGTGTTCCCATCCCTATATTCATCTGAACGATGAAGTAAAGGAGATGGCCTTTTATGCGGCACAGGGAGCCATCGCGCCAGCCGGAGCGATTGTTTCGAGCATCAAGGACATGAGCCGGTGGATATCGCTCCAAACGAACGGGGGTAAAATCGGTGAAACCCAACTCATCTCTGAAGCTCAGATAGCACAGATGCACTCGCCACAAATGGTCATGCCAGAGACAAATAAATACGCCGAACTGACCAACTCAACCTATGGCATGGGCTGGTTCCTCCATACCTATCGGGGCCACAAAATGGTTGAACATGGCGGCAATATCGATGGCTTTAGCTCGCTTGTCACCATTTTGCCACAGAAAAATATTGGCATTGTCGTGCTTACTAACCTCCAGGTGAACCCGGTTCCCTCTATCCTGACATATAACATCATTGATCGCTTGCTTGGGCTGGAAGCAGTCCCCTGGAATGAGCGCTTCCGGAAGGAATTTGATGAGATGAAGGCGGCAGGAACAAAGGGAAAGGAAAAAAGCGAGGAAGACCGCGTTCAGGGAACATCACCATCACATCCCCTCGAAGCCTACACCGGCGACTTTGAGCATCCCGGTTATGGGACCATCTCGATCACGGAGCATGGGGGTCAGTTGAAGGCCATATTCAACTCGATGGAACTTCCGCTCAAGCACTACCATTACGACGTCTTCGATGCCACTGTTGAGAAATTCGACCTCACCATAAAAATGTCCTTCTTTACCAACACCCGTGGCGATATTGATACCCTCAGTGCGCCAATGGAATCAGCGGTTAAAGACATTGTCTTCAAGCGTGTGCCGAACAAACAGATGACAGAAAAGAGTTTCCTTGAGCCCTTCACCGGAATCTACGAGGTCATGGACATGCAAATGATTGTCGCCTTCAAGAGCGAACACACCTTGAGCGTCTCCATGCCAGGTCAGCCAGCCTTTGAACTCGTACCTTACAAGGGGACAGAATTTCAGGTCAAAGGGCTTTCGGGCTCCCGTATCGAGTTCAAAAGAGATGAGTCGGGAACAATCACGGAGGCAATCATCATTCAGCCAGGCGGTGCTATTACCGCGATAAAGAAGACAAAGTAGCGCCCGCAAAGCGGATGTTCTCAGTCTTATGGCAGCCAGAAATGAGTACGTTGACTCCAGGTGATGGCGTTTCACACAGGTACTTCAGGCAGCCTGAGAAGCGGTGTCACAGACAGAATATCGCTTCTCGTCATCCAGAATCTTCCTGCACATGATCGTGCAGGACCGGAGGGAAGTGGGCTACTGGCAGGTATCATTGCGGCCCTTGTCCCTCCTTCCGCCACAAAACGCTGAACTGCCTCCTCAGTGTCAAGGAAATCTGTTCTCCGGTGATATCGGCAACACTCGATAGTGGGAGAAAGGTTGCTACAGCCGGATAAAATCCACAAGCGGCTTTTATCCAGTCGCCCTGCTGATAAACGAAAAACCAGCGGGGAGCTCTGGTGCTCACCTCTTGACAGCGGCCCCCTTTTCGAGTATCCTGAAAATAACCGAACGAACGTACACCCGAAAGAAGGAAGGCAATGCCCGAACAGACGCGCTCAGATAGCCGTGCCCTCATTTTGCACGTCGCCCTCCAATTGTTCAGTGCCAGAGGCTATGATAGTACTTCGATAGACGATATTCGTCAGGCAGCAGGCTTCAAGTCGAAAGCCAGCCTGTATACCCATTTTAAGAGCAAAGAAGAAGTCGCGATAGCCTTGATTCAGCAGATCATGGCTGCACTGAATCAGACAATGTTTCGCGCATACCATGAGGCCAAACCAGAGCCACTTCACCAGCTCACGGCGATCGGGCGGGCTTTTATCTCCTGGGGGCTGCTCCATCCGCAGGAACATGCCTTCTGCTTCGTACGAGTACAACAGGATATACTCCTTCAAGGGAAAGCCAGTTTCTACGGTGCAGACATGCAAACGCCAGGGCGTACCCTTACCAGACTGATTACACAGCTACGCCAGACACAGCCGGTTCGAGCTATTGCTGATGCCGCGCTGCTCAGCATGTTTGTCGGGCTCATCAGCCGCGCTGTCATTGAACAGGAAGCCTTCGGGGACCTCACACACGAGCAGAAAGTACAGCAAATCCTTGAGGTTTGTTTTGCTATCTTGTTTGCGCAACCGGTCCCTATCCCGGACTGACTTTTTTGACGTGCACACTGTCCGAACGCCCGGATAGAAGAGAATCAGGAACGACAAGCGTATCAACCTCAGTGAATTACCATCAAACTTCGTTCATGCTATAATAGCGCGTCGCACGAACAGAACGCTCTGTTGCCAGAGTACCCCTTCACAACACTATTGAGCAGCCCGGCATTTGTATGAGCACAATGGCATGCAGAACAGCGAGTCAGGCGCGTACACGCGGAAAGAATGTCCTCAACAGTGGAGCTAGCAACATGCGTCTTCACACCAGACGTGCGCAAAGTTGCACTCCCGCAAGTCCTTTTTAGGGATCAGAAAGTACGCAGTCCCTGCATCACCAAAGTTCAGACCGATCTTTGGGACGTAGTCAAGCTGAAGCAAGAGTACATGCTGCTTCAATTGCTCCTCATCTTCCATGAGATCAGACGGTTGAATGGGAGTCGGGATCCCCAGAGCCTGATGCAACGGTTCAGAAGTATAACGGCCAGTGATCTCATCACATTCCGCTGGTAGAGATTCATCCAGGAGATGGAACCCCCATGACCAGATAGGTTCAAAGTGGATTTTCGCCTGCTGATAGGTGTTCACACCTTCGCTCACTGCATAGGGTTGCAAGCGAGCGCTATCGCCCCGCCAGTAGATTACGCGTCCGCAATCTGTCAACACGACATCACCAGACTGGAAGCCAAGCCCGAAGAAATAGAGCATGCCATCTGACGGAAGCGCCTCACGTGCGAACGCAAACGAGGCTAGATCTTGCAAGCGATACTGAGCCAGAAAGGTTAGCGGCGTTTCCCGGGGAACATCTCCATAATCCTCGATCAAGGAGGGATAGGAAACATCAGGCGGGAGATCAGGCATACCTCCCACTTTGGAGCTACCAACAGGGAGCTGCTCGGCGAGCTCCAGATGAATCTTCAGTGCTGGCTGGCGCCGGGCTAACAAAGCATCTTTATACTGTTCAAGGCCACATGCTTCAATCTCCTGTACAATTTGCTGTAACTGGCGCTCTAACTCGGCTTCATAGGCTTCCATATCCCTCATCCTTGTGATTTCTTCTTCAAGTCGCCTGTCAATGCGACGGACACTATCCCCTTGTAGGGAATATATCCGGTTCGCTATGAAAAAACAAGGTGTACCCGAATCCAGACGGCATGGGGACACTGCTTCCAGATCGATTTCGGCGTTCTCACGTCATACCCTCTGCCTCGGGTCATATGCTATCGGCATTTGGGCAGCATCCGTTATACTTGAAATGATACCGGTACATCTTCTTTCAGACTGTTTGTAGCATCGGCTTGTCTATTTCCGCTCTTCACCCGGCCTCAGAAGAGCAAAGCACAAAAGGAGCAAGAAAGATGACTACCCGTTCCTTCCGTTTCGGTGTGATGATCCATCAGGCGCAATCAAAGGAAGAATTGCAAGAGAAGGCAAAACGCGCGGAACAACTGGGCTACAGCACGCTGCTGCTTCCAGATCATATAGGTATACCATTGGCTCCCGTCCCGGCGCTGCTTGCCGCTGTTGAAGCAACCAGCACTCTGCGCGTCGGGAGCTACGTCTTTAACAATGACTTTCGGCATCCAGTAATGCTGGCAAAGGAAGCGGCAACACTCGATATCCTTTCCGGAGGACGCTTTGAATTCGGCATCGGGGCCGGTTGGCTGAAGAGTGAGTACGAGCAAATAGGATTATCTTTCGACGCAGGTGCGACACGTGTCGAGCGGCTGGAAGAGGCCGTTCAGATTATGAAAGCTCTGTTCACAGGAGAACCGGTAACATTTTCGGGCAACCATTATACGATCAAGGATCTCAGAGCGCCTCTCAAGCCGCTTCAAGAGCCGCAACTTCCGCTGTTGATCGGAGGCTCAGGGAAGCGCATTCTGTCACTTGCCGGTCGTGAGGCGTCTATTGCTGCTATTACAGCACGGGTCGTCCCTGACACCATCAAGCCAATCGTCTCGACAACTACCCCTGAGGCCACACAAAGAAAGATCAAGTGGATACGTCAGGCAGCAGGAGAGCGCTTCTCACAGATCGAATTACATCTTACAGTGCTTCTGACGCTCATCACGGATGATCGTGCCGGGACAGCACAGCAATTCGCACCCCTCGCGGGAATGACTGCGGAGCAAATTCTTGAAAGCCCGCACTGTTTGATGGGAACCGTCGAACAGATAAGCGAGGAGGTGTACCGGCTTCGAGAACAGTATGGCTTCTCCTATCTGGGCATCTATGAGGAAAGCATGGAAGCGTTCGCACCGGTTATTGCTCGCCTATCAAACAAATAAGCCTGTGATGCCCAACTCCCTGCATGCTGCGATCAGTGGCAACGCCCCCCTTCGCTCATGTGTCCCTGATCCGCCCCTTGTTGTGGGCAGAACCTGCTCAATAAGGGCGAATTATACCCTCTTTTGGCGATATACTCTTACCAGAGAAGATTTGTTGCAAAAGAGACGGGAGTCTACTGCATGTGAAGTATCTGAATATGCCGTACTTCAGTTCATAAATAGCTCTTCCCAAACATTCAGGCGAGGGATCGTTAAGCTGCATTGACCCCTTGAATTCTGGCTGGAGTCAAAGCCTCGGGATACATTCCGAAGAGAGCTGCTACTGACCCTCTAAGGCTCTCTTTCAGACATATTCAAAGCCATTTGAATATTCTCTATCCCTCCACATTCATTACTTATAAATTTTGATTTTATTCAGATATATATTTTTATCCCTTAATACTCCGATTATCTCTGTTCTAGAGCAGAATATCTTTACTGAAACAGGGCAAACGAGAGCCCACCCGCTCGCTTTGAAGCACTTTAAAGGATCTCCTGGCAGAGATAGAGTGTATGTATGATACTATACGTTGCAGGAGTCTCTATTGCAGATTAACGATGAAAGGACGAATCATGGTACGTATCCGCGATTTTGGGGTGCATCCTGGTTTATTGCGCCCGGGAACACTGAATGCTATCACCGATGTGGCGGGAGTAAGAGTCGGACATACAACGGTAAGGAAAGAGGTCAATGGTATTCCCTGGCGCACAGGGGTAACAGCCATCTGGCCCCATGCGGGTGACGCGCTTCAAGAGCGTATCTATGCAGGAATATTTGCGTTGAATGGTTTTGGTGAAGTGACGGGTCGCTCTGTGATTGAAGAGTGGGGTGTGTTGGCAGGTCCGATCATGTTGACAGGCACCAACCATGTGGGCGCAGTCCATCACTGGACAACGCAATATCTCTTTGAGCGCGGAGGCAGAGAGAAAGGGTTCACCGCCATTCTACCGGTAGTTGCGGAGTGTGACGATAGTTATCTTGATGGTGCTTTTGGTCAGGCTCTTGGACGGAACGAGGTCTATGCTGCACTGGATGAAGCTACAGGGGGTCCAGTTGCCGAAGGGTGTGTTGGAGCAGGGACCGGGATGCTCCTCTTCGACTTCAAGGGAGGGATCGGAACCGCCTCTCGCATCATCGAAGGAGAAGACATACAATATACGGTCGGGGTGCTGGTGTTGACGAATTTTGGTATCAAAGAGCGGCTCTGTATTGATGGTATCCCGGTCGGACGGCTGCTACAAGAGCCTCCTGCACCTGAGATCACAGAGGGAAGCTGCATCGTTCTTGTGGCAACAGACGCCCCGCTCCATCCTTTGCAATGCAAACGGCTGGCAAAGCGAGCCGCGCTCGGTCTGGCACGAACTGGCTCCCTGGCAGGTGATACCAGCGGCGAGATCATTCTTGCGTTTTCAAACGGAAATCGTATTTCTGAAGCCGCTGCGGGAACCAAAACAAACATTCAGGTTCTTGTTGAGGGATACACAAACGCGAATACCTCTATACTGAACAATCTATTTAAGGGTGCAGTGGAAGCTACTGAAGAGGCGGTGTATAATGCATTGGTTGCAGCAGAAACAACAGATGGAAGAGACGGGCATGTGGTGCATGCGATCTCGCATCAACGTTTGCAAGAGCTACTGCGACGCGGATACACCCCTGCATCATAACAAAACTATCTGAGACGGGCATATTCCTCTCATAGCCTTATATAGAGATGCCAGGAGCATGCTTGTCAGCGTTAGAGAAGCAGCTACTGGCACACATTTCTACTTCTCAGCAAGCCCTGCCTCCAATGCAACAACGTGGGATGGATCAAGCCTTTTCCGTTAGCGAGGCACCTGTAGCCTTCGAGCCACAAGCAGAGTCATCCAGGTAGTACACGCCGAGCGATGGATGACCCGGGCACATCATTATCTCTGTGCACATGAGACGCCCTTCATCTAAACGATTGAAACAATGGAGAACAGGTAATATTCTTCAGGGTTTATTTTTCCCTTGCCGTGCCACTCAGCCTCTCTTTTGTTTGTCCTGGGGATACTCTCTGTGCTTTTGAGTTATAAAAGACGCAAGTGAATCCAAGAGTCTCCCAGGCCTTGTGGCTGATGCTCGCTTCCTGGACACAGTGCATTCGTTCAAAGAGGTATCTGGAACGCTTCGGCAATATACCAATGGCGACCTCTCCCATCAATCTGGCTGCCTTCTTCCATCACGTCACCGCTGAGGTGAGGAGTTTGCCTCTATTGGTATCAGCTTCTCATACATGATCAGACGCCTCTCTTACAGCAAGCACTGGATACTCATGGCCTTTTCAGAGAGCTTTTCCCTCAGAAGCCCTTTTGCAGGATCTGGGGACGTTCACCTACACGATCCGTCGGTATCCCCTCTCTCAAAATAGAGGAGTTCCGAGTTTTGGTGATTCATCTCTCGTGAGAGATGCGGCAAGTTCAAAGCTGTTATGCACACCCGCTCATCTATTGGAACGGGCAAGGACACACCATGTCACTAACTGCTCTTTCTGTTCCGACTTTTTCGTGACGAGTCAGCAGAGAGAGGCACCGTTCCTACTTTCCTTAACCATTCCAACTGAGGTCTGTCTTAAGCTCTGGTTGGGAGTCACTGCTATACTGAGAACAGTGACCTTCACATGCAGAAGGGAAAAAAGTGATTGCTTTCTTAAGAGGCACATTCATCTATCCACACTGCAAGAGGATTCACAGATGAAGAACGAGCGTTTCTTTCGAGAAAAACGATGGTATGCGCTGCTCCTTGGAGCGGTGCCCATCGGGATCATCGTCGGCCTGGCAGCTCTGGCTTTTGTGGCCTGCATACGCTTCGGCACACTTGGCCTCTGGACCATGCTTGCTGGCGCACTTGGTATTCTCCACGCGACGGAGACCCCCTGGTTTATCCTGGGAGCCACCAGCGTTGGTGGCCTGCTGGTTGGCCTCTGCACCGCGCTTTTTCGTGGAGGGGGAGAAGTTCACCTGTTACAGGAACTCCAACAAGAAGGGCACATCGCTTATCGAAAGGTTCCAGGCACGTTACTCACCGCTCTCGTGTCGCTTGTGTTCGGCGCCAGTGTCGGGCCGGAAGGGCCTCTTCTCGAGCTGGGGGCAGGCATCGGCTCCTTTCTGTCCGATCGTCTCCGGCAACCAGTCGAGCAGGCACGTGTCCTGACCTATACAGCAGCTAGCGCGGTCTTTGGAGCGTTCTTTGATTCTCCCTTTGGCAGCGCCTTTCTGGCGCTAGAGTTACCTCATGCCCAGGATATGCGCTTCTATCGTTTGTTGTTTCCAGGAATCGTCGCGAGCATCATGACCTATGGCCTTTTTCTTTTTCTCGCAGGAGGAACGCTGGGAGGTGAATTTGTCTTTCCTCCTTATCAAGGGTTCCGTTTGCTCTACCTCCTGTATGCTTTTCCTCTTGGGGTCGTTGGTGCAGGCGCAGGGCTTCTGTTCATTTATCTGTTTCGGGAAATACACTACCTTATGCGCCCCCTGGAGCATCATCCAGTGGTGAGAGGGATTATTGGAGGCACGGCCTTTGGACTTATCTCCATGCATTTTCCCCTGATCCTGTTCTCTGGAGAGCAGCAACTGGAGACGCTGCTGCGTACAGGACTCAACCTGGGGGTCTTTACCCTCCTGCTCCTGGGACTACTGAAAATCGTGGTCACCTGCCTTTGTCTCAACACGGGCTTCTTTGGGGGACGCATCTTTCCCTCATTCTTCGCCGGGGGGGCGATTGGCATGGCCATTTACCTCCTTTTTCCGGCAATCCCGCTTGTCGTCTGCATGCTCTGTGTGCTTTCTGCATTGGCTGTAAGCATCATGAAGATTCCGGTGAGTATGACCCTCATCGTTGGTGCGCTCATTCAACCAGGGTTGGCGCCCGTAATCGCTATAGCCATCATCGTCAGTTTTCTAATGACTGTCAATATCCCGTTGCTTCCTGAGCGTGCGGAGCAACAACGGTCTCTCCTGCTGACCCTTCTGGAGCGCCTGCGGACACGATCAGGATCGGCCTCAGAGGACTAAGAAAGGCAAAGGAGGGCTCGCTCATGTTTCCCCTCACACTCCGCCGCCGTTGGCGCGATCTACTCAGCGGCTTCTGGCTGATTCCGGGCCTGGTCTTTCTCCTTGGGCTAGCTCTGGCGTTCCTGTGCCTTGCCCTTGATCGCTATATAGCCTATCCAGGCCCCATCTCGTCCGTGCTTGACAATCCCGATGCCGTTCGCAGTGTCCTGGGCACCGTATCGGGCGTACTGATTTCGATTACGGCCTTGATTTTCTCCATTACGCTCGTCATGCTCCAACTCATCTCAAGCCAGTTTACACCACGTGCTATCCGTGGCCTGTTCAGTGACCGAGTCAATCAGGTGACGACCGGCGCGCTGGTGGGTATTTTCGCGTATTGTCAGATTATTCTCTTTAATATCCGTAATGAAACTCCAGCGCACCCCGCCTTTGTGCCTTTTCTCGGTGTTTGCGTCGCTGCGTTTCTGCTCTTTGTCGGGCTTGGCCTCTTGCTTCTCTTTATCAGCCACTCAGTGTATGCTGTTCAGATTGCTAACATTGCGGCTCGCATTACCTGGCAGACCCTGCAAACCTTGCAGAAGCGACCATACCCTGATATCCTGGCGGAACAAGATCTCACCGCTGATGGAGAACGATTGGTACAGCAATGGAGCGCTGAGGCTCCCGCGTTTCCACTGTATGCCAGGCGGGCGGGGTATGTTCAGACTGTTTCAGTTCGCGATCTGAGAAAGGTCGTCTTACAGCATCACCTGCGCTTGTTTTTGCGCGCCTACCCTGGCCGCTTTGTGACCACACAAACCATCATTGCCGAGGTATGGGGACTCCCATCACACGCATCTCCTCTGATCGAGAAACAAATTCATTCCTGCCTGAGTATCGCCAATGAACGCGACCTCTGGCAGGACGCAGGCTTCGGGGTGCGCCAATTGACAGATATTACTTTGCGCGCACTCTCAGCCGCGATCAACGATCCCACGACCGCCGTGCTCTGCATTGATTATCTGCGCGTGTTACTGGAGTATCTCGTACGTGATCAGGCCATTGCGCCCCTCTATTCGACGTACTCCGGAGTGCTGGTCGTCGAATGTCGCTCCTTTGAGGAATACGCACAAATGCTCATTCAAATAGGTCGTTATGCCTCGACAGACGCTCGGGTTGTGAACCGACTGCTGCACACCCTGGAGTGTGTTGCCGAGATCGCCAGTGTCGAGCAGCAACGCGCGCTGCGTTTCCTGCACACCCTGGCGCAGACCATTGCTGCTCCTGCGCTGGCACAAGCCGCCACCGATTTTGATCGCGCGCTGATTGAAGAGCAACTCGAACGAACATTGCAAAAAATGGCCGAGTAGGTTCTTTCAATCATTGCTTTTCTCTGTATACTGAGAAAGAGAGCCTTGTAAGGCCGATAGAGGAGCGTTCCTATGGACCACCAGGTAGAGAACACACAATCCAAGCAGGGAAGAGATCAACACAAAGCCAATGAGCATCTGGCGAATGACCGGACAGGATTAGCCTGGATACGTACAGGACTGGCCATTATCGGCCTTGGCTTTGTGATCTCGCGCTTTGGTATGCTGTTACGTGCCCAGGCCCGGCCCGACCTGCCTCCCTCGGCGATACATTACTCCACGCTTCTAGGGGTAGCCCTGGTGGCCCTTGGCGTCCTCACACTCGTCTTCGCCTTGATCAGCTATCTCCGTATTCACCTCGCCATCGAGCAGAATCGGTTTGCGGGCACGCCCTGGCTTGTCGCAACACTCATGGGATTATTGGCCGTTCTGGGAATCTTGCTCTTTCTCTATATGTGGTTGGTCAGTTAGCCAAGCTCCGATTTGACGGCTTCAGTGGCCTTTACACGAGCAGCACACACCAGTTGAGCAGGCAGACGCGGATAGCGAACACGCAAGGGATAAGCGCTCTACTATGCAGTTCCACCCCATTGCTGAGGCGCTGCATGAAACCGAGTCGCATGAGCGCATAAAAACAATCAGTATGTTCTTGTAATGTTTGCCCCATGAGCTGCTTTTGCTTGTTGGTCGGCTTCAGTTATCCCACATCTGTCCATACAAGAATATCTCATCCATACAAAGATTTGTTGATAGGTACAGGTTCCCTCCTGTGCCCAAGTTCCAAAAAAGGAAGACCTGCTTCCTCCCCATCGCTCAAGCAAGGGATAACCGCAGGTCAAGTCTGATGATGTGGCCTCCTTGCCAGATCATTCCAAAGCTGCACAACGCCAGTAGAAGAGAAGCCTGCTCACTTATGGGGTCACAATAGGAAACGCTTGCTGAAACGTATCCAACAAGCCGAGAAGCTCCTTCACGGCGGCTTTGTTTCCTTTCACCTGGATGGCACCGTTCTCGATGGCCTGGTCAAAAGTCATCTTTCCTATGTTGATCGTGTCCAGCGCCTCCCGTGTAAGAGTGAGTGTAGCGTCAGCGTCTCTTGCTTGTTTCTCGGGAGTATAGGTCAAGGCGCAGTTCTCCAGCCGGAGTGTATACTGCTCTTTGATGTCCGTGAAATCCCAGTTCAGCAGGATGCGCTTGCCATTCGCTCTGGGACCATTAAGATGCACCCCCAGGTAGTCGAAGTACATCGGCAAGGTCATCGCTTTGAGCAGGTCCGGACTATTGACAATCGGTGGCAGCTCCGGAATGCCATTGCGTAACTCAAAAGCTCCCATCAGGTACTCGTTACGCCAGGTCCCATTCTCGGCCTGGTAGCCAAGTTGCTCCAGAGCATCCGCTAGAAGCAGCCTGGCCTGCTCATTCGAGGGTTCAGCAAAGACCACATGTTTCATTACCTCTGCAACCCAGCGATACTCTCCATGCTCAAAGCTGGCCTGCGCTTTCTTGAGAATGGCCGCTGCTCCCCCCATAAACTCAACATATTTCCTGGCAGCATCCTCCGGTGGTAGGGGATGAAGGTCGGACGGATGGGAACTATAGAAGCCCAGATACTGTTGATAGATGGCCTTGCTATTATGGTTGACCGACCCATAATAGCCCCGATTATACCATTCCTGGCTTAGACTCTCAGGCAGTTCGATCATCTCCGCGACCTCCAGCATGGTCGCTCCCTGGTTCATCAAGCGTAAGGTTTGGTCGTGCAGGTACTTATAGAGATCGCGCTGCTTGCTCAAGAACGTTTGAATGTTGTCCTTGCCCCAGGTCGGCCAGTGATGCTGTGCAAAGACAACGTCACTCCTCTCTCCAAAAAGCTCGATCGCCTCATTAATCGTCTTCCACCAGGCAACGGCATCACGCACTTGCGCACCTCGCAAGGTGTAGAGATTATGCAGATTGTGTGTCATGTCTTCCGCTGCACACAGTGCGCGCATCTGCGGAAAATACATAAGCATCTCCGCAGGCGCTTCGGTCCCCGGTGCCATCTGGAAGATGATTTCAACCCCATCAATGGTACGCGTTTCTCCGGTAGTGCGCAGGATGTCCGTCGGAGCAATTAAAGTCATTGTTCCTGTTGAGATCGTCTTGCCCAAACCAGCATCAACCTGTCCGTGGGCGCTGCGTGGGAGAACCGGCCCATACATATAGGTGCTACGACGCCCCATCGCATTACCCGCGTAGATATTTTCGCTCACCGCGTGCTCCAAAAAGCCATCAGGAGCTAAAATGGAAACCTTGCCACTAGATACATCCTCCTCGGAGACGACGCCCTTGACGCCGCCAAAGTGGTCGGCATGGCTGTGGCTATAGATGACCGCTACCACGGGCTTTCTGGGAAAGTGTTGATAGTATAATTCCAGGGCAGCATGGGCCGTCTCGGTACTGAGCAGGGGGTCTATCAGAATGAGCCCCGTGTCTCCCTGAATAATTGTCATATTGGAGAGGTCAAAGTTCCGCACCTGATAGATGCGATCAGTGACCTGAAAAAGCCCATGAATCGCATTGAGCTGTGCCTGACGCCAGAGGCTGGGATGCACACTCGCTGGGACGTCCTGCGAATCCAAAAAATGATAGGGGCCAAGATCCCAGATAGGCTGCCCATCTGCGCCCTGAATTCGAGCATCTGGCAGCGAAGCGAGAAAGCCGCGTTTGCTAGCCTCAAAATCATCCCGATTCGCGAATGGCAGCATCGAAGACATGCGACCATTCGCTTCCCTGGTCACCTGCGTGGCCTCTTTGGGCTCACTCTTCAGTTTCAGTGCGTGTTTTCTCATGATCATCTCCTTTTCAGAATGGACCTTGACAGTGAGAGACCGTTCTTCTCCCACGCCCTTAGATCTATATATAACAGAGCTTGATTCTTACCTATTACTCAATACAAAGATCTATCTTTTATCTAAAAAATCCTTTCTGTTATAGATCATAAAGTATACTTCTAATACTTTATATCTCTAAATCTCAAGATGGTTTTTTCTTAAAAAAATCAGATTTCTCTGTATTTTTTAAGGATTATTGTACACCTCCTTCGTTACGCTCTTGTCGTACCTGTGTTCACAATATCCCTGTTGTGCCATTGCACTCCATATACGAATTTCAGCCTCTCAATTCCTTTCGCAAGAGAGACTCTCAACCTGGATGACATATGGGTGATGAGCACACTTCCGACTGGTAGTGAAACAATCGTCACATGTTTGCCCACTTATTCGTGGAGAATAAGACGTCCACAAGTTTTCATCTTCTCTCTGGCTTCAAATTCACTCCAAGATGGATTAGCTCTTTCTATTTTTCTACTCATTTATACATTACTCTGTATATACAAACTCATCTAGGTGTATTCTATAGCTCAGTTATATTTTACTCCTTTTTAAGCTTAAAAATATGCTATTATCACTCCATGAAAACCTATTAGAAACGCGACAGCGAAAATATGAGGCCAGACAGCAATAGAAGGGAGAAAACCATATGTAAGCGATGTCACTGTATCATGTACCACCTTCAGCAGGTCACGGTTTCGCCTCATCTGTATGCAGCAAACGTACAGGAAGCAAGGGCAAACGAGGAAAAGACAGAGAAGTCAGTGAGTACACACAAGCCGCGCAGATGGAGGGAGGCACACCCCTGGCTGACCGGGTCCAGCAACAACAGCCTGTTCAAGTGGTTCTTCATCCATCTACTCAGATTCACAAGATCCAGCAGAACGCAGATGAGCTATTTGCCTGGGTTGATGTCTCCTTTACACTGTATCAGTCGTTAGCCGATCAAACAGGAAAACGAGACGAGCACACCGTCCTTGATCCGAAAACACAAAAACCTCTCATCCAACATATGCAGGTCCTGCTCCTTGCAGGGCTGAATACGGTCACCGGCCAGAGCTGGCTCGTCATGATATATGCTCTCAACGCCCCACCGCCAGAAATACTCGATGTCCCTTGAAATCCTGACCACCTCTCGGAAGAAAAGAGGCGGCGCTGTAGCAGGCGCCGCCTCTTTTTCGTTCTGCTTCCAGGTTCCTGCAAGGCCGGTTCGCGGCATCCAGAACAACGTGTGTTCTTACTGCCTGGTCGGCACACGTCGATACTTAAACATCCTCTCCCACCTCAAGATGGGAGTTTCCTGCGCCGCTCCCGTGAATAGTATGGAAAAGAAGCCAGGAAATGTATCTCTTGCTTTTTCCTCTCGTATACTGTATACCTATATACAGCACCATAGTTCAGCAGGCTAAACCCGCGAAACATCAGATATACTGAGAGTTTCGTGCGGCGATTACCACACAGCGCTGCAAACGGGCTGAGGACTATTGTGGTAAAGGACTATCCTGTTTACGAGGCTCCAAAAAGCAGAGGTTCCCACAAACCGATCTGGGGGCAGGCTCCTGAAGCGGTGCAGGAACCCCAGCAGTTCAAAAGAAGCAAAACCCGAATACGGGATCGAAATTTATAGGAGCAATCATCCAAATGGGGGATACTCTGTTTCGGAGTCGAAACGACAAAGAGCCCGACCATGGGATTTAAATTCGACAGATCCTCACGCGGCCGCGCAGGATACAGGGTATAGAAACGATCAAACAAGCGAGCAGTTTCCGCTCCCTGCTCTTTGAGTTTCCTTTTTAAGAAGGTGACAGCTTTTTTATCGCCTCTTTTCCGCTAACCACATATCTCGCTTGTCATTCTCTCCTAACAAGACACCTTATGCTCCTATCCTTCTCTTTTTTCTCTTACCTTTTTACACCTCAATGTTTTTGGGCTGACGCACAGAGCAGAGAGGCATTGAACCAGTTGAGAGCATAGGTACCTCTCAACAGAAAGAGAGCTTGAGGGGAAAGAGGCGCGTAAGCAGGGTGATGGCAGACATTGAGAGGCTTCCTGGAGACCAGACTATCCGCCGTTCCTTCAAGAGTCACAGTTGATGGGCCCCCCAATTCGGAGATGCCCACCAAAATGGCGAGATCGTGCACACAACAAGAGTGCTTGGAGAGCGCTTACAGGATCTTCAAGCGGGTAGGATGGGAGAGCGTTTGAAAGGTTCTCGCCACCTGCGCAATTAACGCCTCAGAAGGAGCGGCAGCTTGCAGCTCTGCAACCTTTTCAGGATCAATCGGCTGGGGACTATAGGGAAGCTCTTCCTGTTTTCCTGTCAGATGAGACATGCCTGATTCTGTTTTCCTGTTCACTATCTGAATATTTACTCAGATAATAGCAGGGGGCCTTTGCTGCTGTCAAGGGAGGGGTATGCCTGCATGACACAGGAAACTGTTTTATGGTCTGCTCGTAGAGCTCTTGCACAGAGGCCAGAGACAGGCGCGAATAGATTTCCAGCGACGCTCTGCTTTCGTGGCCAGAGTACGGTTGGATCAGAGCATCATCGGTCCCTTGTGTTTTCAACCAGGTTAAAGCGGCAGGCCATTGCACGCAGGTGATGTCGCTCTACCGCGACTTGTTCCACCAGCCCGGTGTGTCTCTCTCATCGGTCACATTCCCTCGTTTTATTGTGTCATTATTATGACAAAGGAAATCTGCCAGATGCGATAGGGGGACGCACTCCTGCTTCCCGCACAGATAGGGCTACCCATCAAGACACCCGAAAGAACAAATCGGCAGTCAAATCACATCATGGCAAAGAAAGCCTGGTCTATAAAGAACATAAGGACCTTCTATCAGTAGGCCCTTATGTTTATTCATCCGTATCGAAAGGATAAATTTCATGACCCATACATCTCCTACACATCCTATTCGCGTAGGCGTTCAGTTGCACCCACAGCATACCAGCTACGAGGACTTCGCACAGGCAGTGCGGGCGGTCGAGGAATTAGGCGTTGATAGCATCTGGAACTGGGATCATTTTTTTCCGCTCACTGGTGATCCGCAGGGCAACCATTTTGAAGCGTGGACGCTGCTCACGGCGATGGCCACACTGACAAAGCGTGCCAGGATAGGGTGTCTCGTGACCTGCAATACCTACCGCAATCCAGCTCTGCTCTCTGATATGGCGAAGACCGTTGATCATATTAGCGGCGGCAGACTGATTCTCGGGATCGGTGCGGGCTGGTTTGAGCGCGATTTCAAGGAATTTGGCTACCATTTTGACACCCCAGGCCGCCGCCTGGCAGCACTGGAGGAAGGATTGTCAATCATCAAAGAACGTTGGGAAGTGGATGCACCTAAACCCATCCAAACGCCTATTCCCATCTTAGTTGGTGGCAGTGGTGAGAAGAAAACGCTACGCCTGGCTGCGAAATATGCAAACATCTGGCATGGCTTTGGTGATGCCGCTACACTCACGCGGAAGATGGAGGTGCTTGATAGCTGGTGCAAAGAGATAGGGCGCGATCCGAAAGAAATTGAGCGCTCTTCCGGCACGGATGCAGACGATTCAGATACAACACGTGATGCACTTCTCAGGGCGGGAGTAACCCACCTGATTATAAGTGTGGGCGCTCCCTGGGATTTCGAACCTGTTGAGAAGCTGGTACGCTGGCGTGACAGCCGACGTGGTTAGCCAGCATGTTCAAGGAAGTCGAGAATAGTCGGCTTCCTTGACTTTTTTGGCCTTTGAGGCGCCAGAAAGGATGGTTGCAGGGCCGCTCATCAAGAAGCCCCTAATCAAGGCCACAAGGGAGCGCCTGATGTCTGGCTCGAAGTGAATGCGAAGGTTTCAGAGAGATTGGAGGGTATCGAGGTCGGCGATAAGATTATCGTTATTACCAATCAAAAAGAGACACGAGTTCTCTTGTAGATTCAATCAACAGGTTCCTTCATGAGGTTTTTAGAGGGCACAGATACTCCGCTCACCCGCGTTCTCTGGCATCTGGCTACCAGCAGAAAGGCAGGCACTGAAAAGGGTTCCGATTTTTGCGCCTGCACAGACATCACCAATCTAACATACGCCTGCATGAGGTACAAGATTGCAACAAGTATCATGTGGCTCCCTTCTTCAGAATCTGCTCTTGCTAGCATAATACCTTTGCTTCGACAAAAAGCGAAAACTTTTTCTTCTCTTTTTTTGAAAGAGATTTCATTACATCACACCTCGCTTTTGGTATCAGCAAACATATAGCCTTTTTCACTGCTCCTGGAGCCATAGAAGCTGATTCCCCTTAGCATCCTTTCTCCACCCACTCGCTTTTGAAACGCCATAGAAAAGAGGCCCTCCGTTCGTGGGGGGCCTCCTCTGGCAGGTCGAACGGTTTATTTCACCGCAGTCTCTTTTTTCGCGATATCAGCATAGAAATAGCCACTATCCTTCATAATACGCTGTTGTGTCTGATGATCAACATAGATCAAGCCAAAGCGTGGCTCAAAACCGAGCGCCCATTCAAAGTTGTCCATCAGCGTCCAGACAAAGTAGCCTCTGACTGGAACCCCTTCCGCGATGGCGCGCTGAAGGTACGTCAGATGGTCGCGCAGATAGGCGATACGTCGTTCATCATGTACATGGCCATCCGGGCTGACCTCATCTGGTAGCGCTATGCCATTCTCGGTTATATATATTTTCGGCGGACCGTAGCGCTCATTTACATACTTTAAAATATCATAGATGCACTTCGGGTATACCTCCCAACCCATCAACGTATGTTCGCCCGGAGGCAATACCCGGCAGTAGTTCACGGGAACAAGTTCGTCTCCATGCGCGATCACCGAACGCCGATAGATATTGATGCCCAGATAATCCAGCGGAACCGCCATCCGCTGCATATCGCCAGTCTCAATTCGCGGCATCTGCTCCCCGAAAAGCGCAACCATATCGGCTGGATATTCACCACGCAGCAACGCATCAAGGAACCAGCGATTCTGCATCCCGTCGAAGCGCAAAGCAGCAGCGACATCTTCAGGAGCCTCCGAAGCCGGCTCCGCAACATTTATATCCAGCACAATCCCGACCTGGCTTTGAGGCACATTCTCCCGAATCACCTGTGCAGACGCTCCATGTGCAAGGAAGACATGATGTAGAGCTGTCAGAGCAGCTCCAGGCTGCATCCGCCAGCCGGGCGCATCCTCGCCAAGCACATAGCCACCCCAGGTGAACACCCCCGGCTCGTTGAACGTCGTCCAGTGTTTGACCCGGTCACCAAACGCCCGCGTGACAACATCGGTATACTGCACAAAGTCCTCAACAATTCCGCGGCGGAGCCAGCCCTTCCCTTCATCCTGAAGCGCCTGGGGCAGATCCCAGTGATAGAGCGTGACAAATGGCTGAATGCCCGCTTCCAGTAAGCCATCAATCAGGCGGCTATAGAAATCCAGTCCGGCCTGGTTGACCGTGCCACGCCCCTGAGGCAAAATGCGAGACCAGGCAATAGAGAAACGGTACGCGTCTAGATTCAGTTGCTGCATCAGCGCGATATCCTCACGCCAGCGGTGATAATGGTCACAGGCAATATCACCATTTTCGCCGTTCTTGATTGCCCCGGGCGTATGGGTAAAGGTATCCCAGATATTTTTTCCACGTCCACCCTCGGTCACAGCTCCTTCAATCTGGTACGCAGCGGTAGCCGCCCCCCAGAGAAACCCCTCCGGGAACTCACCAATGGCATTCTTCATACTCACAATTTCTTCCTTTCCATCATGAAAGTTCATTCGAGGCCGCAAGCGCCAGATCGATAAAGAGTGCAGATGACCAGCCAAAAGCATGGGTTGCCCGTGGTGGTTTCTCACCGGTGAGCGGATGATAGTATTCATAGAAATCATCTGCCGCAAGTGCCAGCTCCAGCGTGCGCCGCCGCAGCTCTCGCGCCTGCTCAGGATAGCCTGCACGAAAGAGTCCATCGATCAGCAAATAGTTGACATTCAGCCAGACAGGACCACGCCACATGGATAGCGGGTTAAAGGCCGGGTCATCAAAGGCAACGGTGGGCACCGGATGATGTCCCCAGAATTGCCGTTCGTCTGTCAGCGTCTCAACCAGGCGATCAGCGATTGCAGCAGGCATACGACCGGTAATCAAAGGGAAAAGGTTAAACGGCGTGCGCACTGCAAGCAACTGCCCATCATGAGCCGCCCGGAACAGGCCTGCCTCCTCATCCCAGCGCAACTCAATCATCCGCTGTGCTAGCTCGCCTGCTTTCTGCCGCCACTGCTCCGCCTCGTCCGGCCGCTCAAGTACCTCGGCAATTCTGGCGAGATAGTCATATTGCAAACAGAGATATGCATTCAGATCGGGCGTTTCAACGGGCAACCCCTGATCCCAGAGCGGGTTATTATCCAGGCCAGAGGACCAGGGATGCAGGTACTCACACAGGCCATTCCCGTCCGGGTCGCTCCTGGTAAACCACCAGTGCTGAAAACGGATGATTGGATCATACATCTCATTCAAAAACTCCCGATCCCCGTCAAGCTCGTAGAGCTTCCATGCGGCCCAGGCCGTCAGCGGTGGCTTGGTGATATCAGCCTCCACAATCTCGGTGGTATGTGCCAGAATCCCTTCATCATGTACGATGTCAGGAATCAGGCCGTCAGGAAGCTGATAATCAAGCATGATGCGGAACTGATCCTGAGCCAGCCGCATATCACGATGTCGCAGCGCAAGCGCGTGGAAATACGAATCCCAGTGCCAGACGCCAACATAGCCCATTTTCGAAGGAACCATCCCTTCACGTATCGGGTGAGCATAGGGATAGAGCAGGTTGACACGCATCACCCACCAGGCATAGTAATACCGGGTACGATACTGCTCGGCGACCTCCGGCACTCCGGCAAACCAATCATGCCAGCGCTGTTCCGCCGCCTGGAGGGCCTGGCTGGCTGGAAGAACGCGCCGATTAAAGCCAGGCGTTCGTGTGATATTGAGCAACAGCGCAGCATCTTCCTCTGCTTCAAAGAGCAGACGTATCTCGTATTGCCCGTTCGTCAACTCAGTTACACGATTGCAGAGCAGAGTGGCGTTCGTTGTATAAACCAGCGAGCACGGTGAGGTGCTGGAACGGCTCAGGATGCCCCCGCGTCTGTCAGTCTGTCCCTGCTCCATTGGCGTATGCAGAATCAGCCCGCTCCGCCCGGCAGGCAGAGCCACCAGCAGGGTTTCGGGATCAACAAAGGTAATCCGAAAAGTCCCCCCCGGCGTCTGGTTGAGAATCTGATGGGGATAGGTCGTCCACGCACAAGCGCAAGGCTCCCCGGCCTCATCGGTGAAGCGCCAGTTGGTGATAGCTGGCGACAGCTCCGGGTCAATTTCATATTCAGCCAGACCAACCCACAGGCTCCGCTCGTCCGCACGAAAGAGGATGAGCCGGGAATCACGGTCGGTAAAAGGCACCCGCTCCAGCATGATGCGGTTCTTCAAGAGATTGAGATATGGTGATCCAGTTTCCATGTATGTTCACTTCCATCTAGAGAGGAGGACACAACTATGACTTCAGACCGGTCAGCGCAATTCCCTGAATAATCTGACGCTGACCCAGAACGTAGACCAGCAGCACCGGCAATACGGCAATCATTGAACCAGCCATCATCAAAGCCCACTGTGAGGTGTACTGCTCCCGGAACTGATTCAAGAGCAAGGGCACGGTATAGAGATCCGGGCTGCTAAGCATGATGAGCGGTACAAAGAAGCTGTTCCACTGTCCCAGGAAGGTAAAGATCCCCAGGGCGGCCATTGGCGGCTTCAGCAGCGGCAGGATCACATGCCAGAAGATCTGCCAGCGGCTGGCCCCATCAATGATCGCGGCCTCTTCCAGCTCTTTTGGAATCCCCAGAATAAACTGACGCATCAGGAAGACCCCGAAGGCATCGAAGAGCGCTGCTGGCACGATTAGAGCAAGATGGTTATCCAGCCAGCCAAGCCGTTGCATAATCAGAAAGCGCGGGATAATAGTTAACTGAAATGGAATCATCATTGTTGCCAGAAAGAGCACAAAGACGATATTGCGCCCAGGAAACCGAATTCTGGCAAAGGCATATCCCGCCATTGCCGTTGTAATCAGCTCACAGGCAACAACAACGATGGCAATATAGAAGCTGTTCCAGTATGCCTGGCCGAAAGGCATTGCCTGAAGCGAGGCAGGGTAATTCTGCCAGACAATCGGATTCGGCAGAAGCGAGAGCGGATCTTGAAACGCCTGCGAATCTTCCTTGAGCGATGTTACCGCCATCCAGATAAACGGCCCAGCCATTATGATCGCGCCGATAATCAGCAACACGTGTATGAGTGCGGCAAGCATGCTTCCGGCAATGCTACGCTGCTTCTGCCTCGGTCGGCGAGCCTGAAAAACAGGCTTTGACGTCTTTACAGCCTCTTGAAGCATACATCTTCCCTTCCTTCAACTTTACAGATCGTAGTTCACCCAGCGCTTTTGAAACGCAAACTGGATGAGGGTCAGGACGAGCAAAACCGCGAAGAGAATCATTGCCGAGGCGCTCGCCGGTCCAAAGGTAAACTGCCGAAAACTCAGGTTATAGATATGGTAGACAATAGTGTAACTGGCCTTGTCGGGGCCTCCCTGCGTCATCACAAAGGTCTGGTCGAAGACCTGAAAAGAGCTGATAATCGAGAGCACGGTGATAAAGAAAAGGGTCGGGCTCAACAAAGGGAGCGTGACTTTCCAGAAAAGCTGGAAACGGTTTGCACCATCAATGCGAGCCGCTTCAATATAGGTGGATGGAATATTCTGAAGACCGGCCAGGAAGATCACCATGTTTGAACCAAGGCTACTCCAGATGCTTACAATTGAGATTGAGGGAATAACCCAGTGCGCATCAATCAGCCAGGCAGGCCCCTCAATGTTGAACCAGGAACGCAACAGGACATTGATAAAGCCGGCGTCGCTGTTCAGCAGCCAGAGCCAGATCACACCGGTTGCTACCGAGCTGGTCACAACGGGCATAAAGTAGATAATGCGATAGATCGTTTTCCCGCGCACTTTGTTGAGACCCAGGGCTACAAGCAGCGCAAGCAGGATACCACCCGGTACTGTGATCAGGGTGTAGATCGTGGTGTTGACGAAAGCAATACGCAAATTCGGGTCTGAGAGCTGATCGATAAAATTTTGCAGCCCAACAAATTGCACCTCGCCCAGGCCGTCCCAGTGTACCAGGCTCAACCACAGAACGATCACCAGCGGAATGAGCGAGAAGGTGACCAGGCCGATCAACTGCGGCAGGAGAAAGAAGCCTCCCCAGAAGGCTTCACTCAGCGTCCGCCGCCACCTGTTCCTGTGCACGCTGGCCTTCATCGCGGATACGTCTAATTGCAGTCTCATAGATCACTCCTGTACGGGGTTCTACTGGAGCAGCGATTGCGCCTGCTTGATACGCGGGTTGACCATCGCGGCCACCTTTCCCAGCGTGGTCTTAACATCAGCCCCCTTCAAGAATACCGGATCGAAGGCTGAGACAATATCCAGGCTCAGGCCGGGAGTTCCCATTTCAGAGGCAAAGGTTGCAAAACCTGTATTGCGAGCATCCAGCAAATGCTGCGCGTGAACAGGGTCATTTCCATCCAGTACAACCTGATCCGCTCCCTTCACCGACGGAACCGCGTCTCCGGCGTCTTTCAGGCGCAAGGTCTCGCCATCTTTAGAGACATAATTTGACAGGAATTTATAGGCCTCTGCCGGGTTCTTCGTTTTCTTGTTAAGCACGATATAGGCCAGAAAGATACCTGTAGGCCTGCTCTTTCCATCTGTACCGGGCATTGGCACAATGTCATAATCCAGTCCCTTTGCCCGCGCCCCCTTGAAGGTCGAGAGATAGTAACGCCCTGCGGACAAGAATCCAACCTGATTGGCTGTAAACATCAGGTCTTCGCTCTGATTCGAGGGGAGAGAAGACGCATAGGCAAACTTCTTCGCCCGGACATTCTCGGCCAGCCACTCAAAGGCCTCGACTGTCTTCGGGTCCTGATCGGCGATAAAGTCCCCGTAGCCATCCTTATCGTAGATCCTGCCGCCATTGTTGATCGCCCAGCTATAGTGATACAGCATTGAATCGCTGGCAAGGATATAGCCGCGCTTCTTGTTCGCCGTGATTTTATCGATCATCTGTTGAAATACATCTCTGGTCCACTTTCCCTGCTTATACAGCTCGGCGGGCATTTCGGTAATGCCGGCCTCCTGCAAGACCTTCTTGTTGTACCACAAGACGATCGGGTTACAATCTACAGGAATTCCGTAAATTTTCCCGCTGCGCGTTCTGGCCGCGCCCCACATGCCCGGGAAATAATCGCTCTCCTTGACCACGCTATCACTCTTCGCCAGAAGCGGTGTGAGTTCCTCGATCGTCTTATTTTGAATCAACTTGATGATATGCTCGTCTGCGGCGTAAAAGACATCAGGAGCAATACCGCCATTCAACTGAGTCAGAATCTTGGGCAAATAATCATCGTATGAGGGGATCGGGGCAAACTTGACATTCGCGTTATGGTCCCTGTTGTACCTGTCGGTGAACTCCTGAAGCCGTTTGGATGTTTTCGCTCCAGCCCAGGTTGACCATTTAATAGCGCCATTGCTATTCGCGTTCCCGCCTCCACAGGACTGTAAAAGCGTCCCGATACCGGCCAGTGACGCCCCCAGAGCAAGCGAATGAGAGAGGAATGTACGACGGTTAGCCTTTACCAGGGGAAGAGATGAGAGCCTGTCATTCATACCTGTGCTACTCCTTTCATGACATCTGCTCAGATGCAGGCAGCTTCGTTGTTGCCTTGTGTTTCAGATCTTCCTACAAAATTATGTGTAAAAACAGGCAGGCGAGGCAAATTGAGAAAATGACAACCTGATAAGTATTTGACATGATGTCATCCTGTAGAGCCAGGATCCTCCTCCCCTGCCGTTTCACCCCCACTATGTATCACAACTCTGTGAACCCACCCCGCTTTAACCCATAGCGTTAAGCAGGTAAGTTAATCGGTTAATTAACTTGTTACAAGTATATAACACAAGGATTTTGCAGTGTCAATACTTTCGGCAGCTCTTTTTTTCACCCGCGCTCATCTGGTAGCTGCTCTATTGACAGGCTGTACTCCCCTGCCTATACTAGAAGTCAGCCTGAACCGGCTCCGAACAGTATTACCGCAGGAGACAAACTTGACAACCATTTATGACGTGGCAAAGGCAGCAGGCGTTACAGCGGCCACTGTTTCATATGTCCTGTCCGGCAGAGGCTCGATCAGTCAGGCCACCCGGGAGAAGGTGTTAAAATGTGCTCACGAGCTGGGGTATCGCCCGAACCTGCTTGCACGCAGCCTGACCAAGCAGCAAACACGCACGATCGGGCTTGTCATTCCACATATTATCAACCCGTTCTATGCTGGCATTGCAGAAACAGTGGAACGCAATGCCTATACCCGTGGGTTCCGCACCGTCATCACCAATACCTATGAAGATGAGCGCCTCGGTCAGGAGCTTCTGGAGGATCTGGCTGCACGACGCGTCGATGGCATTATTGCGCTACCCGGCGGCCTCTCCCTTGCCGCAATTCAATCTATGCTCAAATCCGGGCTCCCGGTCATCTGTTGCCTGTGGGAAGAAGAGGGGCAGAACATCCCTTCAGGTGTTGGCCTGGACTTTAAGCGTGGCGGCCAGCTCGTTGCCAGACACCTGCTCGAACTGGGTCACAGGCGGCTCAGTATTATCGTTGATACCCGACCAGACGGCAGCCTGGATCATCATCTTCGCTTCTCCGGCTTCACGGAGACGTTACAGGATGCCGGTTGCCCGCTTGAACCACAATTCATTGCTCACGGCGATTCGTCGCTTGAAAGCGGCGAGGCAGCAGCACATCAATTGCTCACGCAGCCAGAGCGCCCGACAGCCCTTTTTGCCACAAATGACCTGATGGCAATGGGAGCGATCAGCGCTGCCTGGAAGCTTGGTCTTCATGTGCCACACGACCTCTCGGTTGTCGGCTTCGATAATATTGCCCTCTCCCCCTTCATGGCTCCACCGCTTACCACAGTCAATGTGGATCGCGACAGGCTTGTAACGCTGGCCCTGAATCTTTTACTCGGTCGGATCGAGGGGAAGCAGCTCGAAACGCCGCCGCTCCTTCTACCCGAAATGGTTATACGCTCCTCAACCGCAGCCCCTGCTCCAGAGCGCGGCCCTGCCTCGCCATAAGGGCCTCGCCTGCTCGTCGCCAGGCACCGAAGCCCTCTGTTTCGCCCTTTCAGGCCCATGTCCTTGCGGTATATACTCTCTGCTTTCTCGCTTGGCAGAAAATAGGCTAAAACGAATATACCTACGTCCGAAAAGATGAGCACGCAGCGACACGTCACCAACGATCATGCTTCTCGATGGATTCTCTATATAGTTGTAGTCGATCGGTGCATTACATATACATCTTGATCAAGCAACTGGGATCTCTTTTCATCGATAGATTCTGGACTCCCCATCGGAAAGGATTTCACATTCTATGGCTGCTTCCAGTACAGCCTTCTTTCTCCTTATTGCACTTGAGCAGTACCTTGAAGGGCAACATATCAAGCTCTGGCTTCTGGGGCAGATCTCCGGGCTGAGCTTTCCTGGCGGTCTCGCCATTCTCGAAGTATTGGGGCCCCCGACAGCGGGAGCATCTGAAAACGCCTGTATTGTTCAGCTCTTGAAAAACCAGGCACTTTCGGCACTTAGAGACATGTTGTACGTAAGGGCAGCGAGAACCAGAAGGAGGCCCCTTTGCCCTGCTCGCTCTCTACCCCAACAGCCCCTTGATGCCGCCGAATGAGCGATTGAGAGATGTAGAGACCCAGGCCCAGATTTGCACCCAGACGACTATGCGCTTTGGCATCAGCAGAGCGCTGAAAACGGCTCCAGATCTTCTGTTTCGCCTCTTCCGAAAGCCCGGGGCCACGATCATGCACCCAGACCCGCGCCTCGTCTCCAGCCGAGGTCACCTCCACAGTGACAGGCGCTCCAGCCGGCGAGTATTTGAGGGCATTGGTCACGTAGTTCCCGAGCACTTGAGCAACACGCATCCTATCTACGCAGACAGGAAGCGGCACCTCAGGCAGCAAGAGCGCAATGGTATGATCCAGAGCCGTCGCCCGCAGATCTTCGACTGTCTCCCGGACAATCTGACGCAGATCGGCGGGCATCATGGTCAGTTCCAGCTTGTCAACCGCGATGCGCGAGGCATCAAGCAGATCCTCAATCAGACGATCCTGCACGCGTGTCTGTCTGAGAGCCTGCTCAATTAAGAGACCCGTATTCTGCAACAGATCAACCACCCTCGGTCCGCACTCTTCTGGCTGGCAGACAAAGCGCTTGAGCCGCCGCTGTGCCAGTTGCAGCGTTCCTCCAATAGCAGTCAAGGGTGTCCGCAGTTCATGGCTGATGATCCCAAAGAAAACCTCTCTCTGCTTCTCGAGTTCTTTCTGCTCGGAAATATCTATTATGATCGCTGTATAATGCTTTGAGTGTTCCATGTAGGCGCCTGCCACCAATACCGGCACTCTATGCCCGAGTCTGTGATAATACTCTTTCTCATATGGTGATGAGACACCCATAGATCTTGCTTCTTCATGTCGCTCTCGATCCAATGCCTCATATTCCTTTGGCGTGATCTTCGCAAAGTTCAGCTTTCCGGTCCGCAATTCCTCCCGGGAGGCCCCGATCAGGGTAAGAAAGGCATCATTGGCATCGATAATATCGCTCTCTTCAGTACAGGAAGCCACGGCAACAAGGTTGGCATCCGCCAGACGGCGAAATGTCTCTTCCTGCTCCTTGTAGAGTGACTGTATCTCTTTCAAAGCGGTAATATTGTGATAGTAGACGGCCAGATGATCAGAAGCCGGGACAATATGGAGCTTCCACCACTGCTGAGCAGGTGCATAAAACATCTCATATTCGACAGGCTGCTGTGTCTCTCGGGCAAGCCGTAAAAAGCGCTCAGTTTCACTGCCACAGAGATGCGGCGTGACTTCCCAGATCGATTGACCCAGAAACATTTCGCGATGAACGCCAGCCAGCTTCTCCGTACCCCTGCTTATATAGCTATAGCGCCATTCATTATCAACGTGAATACAGCCATCGGCGACATGTTCCAGAATAGAGGTAATACGCCGATTCGCAGCCTGTAGCGCCTCCTCAATTTGTTTCTGTTCGGTAATGTCAAGCGTAATGCCAATCGCGTATAACGGGGTACCCTGTTGATCGGTCACAACGCTGCCGCGCGAAGCAACCCAGACTGTGCCCTCTTCAGGATCAAGCATACGATAGACGGCGTTGTAGTCGCTTCCCGTCTCAATTACCCGCTCAAAGGTTCGGCGAACAAGCGGACGATCATCAGGATGGATAAAAGTAAAAAACTGCTCATCAGTCAGAAGTGTATTTGAAGGCAGTTTAAGAAAGTGGGCAACGCGACTATTAATAATACCTCTGGCATACAGGCGGCCCTGTTTATCTCTAGAGATCTCCCAGCGCCAGACTCCGACGTCAATGGCTTTCTGCGCCCTTTGATAATACTCTTCAAGCAGTTGCTCCGCCTGCCGCTGTGCGGTCACATCATGATGCGTTTCCAGAACGAGAGATCGCTCTTCATGAGGAAGCAACCGGGCATGGCTCTCAACGATAACCTGTCTCCCATCTTTCGCCTTATGGAGTAATTCCGCTTCCCATATCTCCTTTTCTTGAAAAAGACGCCTTTCTCTTTCCATCGGTTCCCGGATAATTTGTTCCTGAAGGAGCTGGCGGACATCCTGTCCAAGCGCCTCCTGAGCCGTCCAGCCATAGAGCTCTTCTGCCTGCCTGCTCCAGAAAGAGAGATGGTAATGCGGATCATAGATCAAAACTGCATCCTGAATAACATCCAGTAGCGCAGGCTCGACTTGCACTAAATCTTTATGAAAACGCTCCCCCTGTTGCTGTCCGGATATATTGGTACTTGAAAGGAATTTATATTGCTCCACCTCGCATGCCCTTTCTACTCTAAGAGCAAACATAGAACGCCAGTTGATTCTCTCATATACTATCAACTAGCGTCAAGAGTAAATTTCTCTTTATAGTAGAGATAAAGTAAAGAAAAACGCATGTCTCTCGCCATAGAGCATTTCTCTTTATACTTCTTCTGAAGAAAGAGCACAGCGCTTCACACCAGTGCTCCGGCACAGCAGCGTTTCTTGCCCGTTCTACAGGCCAAAGGAGAGGATCGCGAAAGCGGGGAGTTCTAAAGGGGCTCCCCTGCAACAGGGAAGGGGAGAGAACCCGTTGCAGGAGAGAATAAGGCTTTTTGCTTCCTTCCAGGATCTCAGGCGATCTGGGCCGTGTTGTATACGTTCAACGCTTCGTTACCATAGTAGGGCGAGTACATATTATTGGAGGTAGCCCCATACTTGTAATCGTTATGGCCGTTGACATACCAGGTTCCGTTGACGTTAATCAACCAGCCGCCACCGCTGCAACCGCCAGTCATATTACAGGAGATGCCAATAGGCTGCGGGGTTCCTGAGTCATCGGCGATGCGCCCGGAAATGCACTGATACATCCGGTTCCCGTTAAAGGGAGAAGCGGCAGGGTAACCCAGCGCATACCAGGTCTGGGTGCGGGACAGATTGGCCCCGAATTGGACCCCGTTGACGGCCGCAACCAGAGTCTGCCCGTTCAGGGTATTTACAACAGCCGCACCATAGTCGCGATAGAGTGCGCCGGAGGAGAGCCAGACGCTATCAGCAAGAAGCCGACGGGCTGTCCAGCGCCCTTTCGGGCAGCTTCCATCGATGTACTGCGGACAGAAAGCCCAGTTGGTGTAATATCTGTTCTCACCACCAGCAGCAACGCAGTGGCCCGCCGTATCAACAGTACTCCCATTCTGACTTTGAACCGCAGTGCCGGAACAGACATAGTTGCTTCCGGTTCGAGGATCTGTGAAGAAGACCTTCCCAATCGTGGAATAGGGGAAAGTGCCGTATGAGCCAGTAGGAACAGCCGTTGCAGCCAGTATACCCGGTCTCGTTGAGACCGGCTGCTTCTTCTCAGGCAAAATGATATCCGCCGGTTTTGCGGTGCGCATTCGTTCGGGCGTCCAGTAGTCGGCAACAGCCTTCGGGTCCTGGGTCACCTCTTTCATACTGACACCTGATGTGCTCGTATTGGCAGCACGGGCAGTTGTCCCTACATCACTAAGTAAGAGGGCACAAACAAGGGCTAGCACGCCAGGAAAAAGCAGAAAACACCATCGTCTGGAGGAATTCCTTCTCATCGTCGAGAATCCTTTCTCTCATTGAATGAGAAATAGCTAGAGGACAGTATCAGTTGTATATGCATCCTGCGAAGTGAAAGGAAGAGAAGCAAAAAGCGAAACGTGCCACCGAGCTACTCCTTGCCGATATATCAGGTCCTTAGATATATCAGCTCTCGCTCGTCAATTACATCTATTTCACTTTCACAGGAAAGCATAGCATAAGGAAGCCAGATATTCCTTTATCCGGCTGAAAAGCGCCAGGCACCCTCTTCATCTCAGTATCAATACAACAACGATAATATGATAACATATATTTTTCTTTCTTTCAATATCTTTTCCCCTCTCTCCATTTTTTGATTCTTCTGCCCTTTTTTAAAGAGGAAACAGTGGTACAAGAGGGCGAATAAAGAATCATTGGCCCTTTGACTATCAATCAGGCATATTTTTTGCTCAACAATGATGACCGAGAGATCCAGGTCTGTGCAGTTTCTATGAATAACGCCGTCCTCGCCGAGACAGTTTCCCACGATTTGACACCCCATCCGATCTGCAAATATCGTGGAGGTCCAGTGAAAGAGCAACCAGACCATCTCACTTCTCAGGAAGCATTGTTCGAGGCAATACTGTTATCCCCAGTCCTTCTCGAACCATCGACAGAAGAGTACGACTATCTCCCACATGATAACGAATACGTGCTTCACCTCGCTTTGACGGCTTCCGGCCAACTACCCCCATACATTCGCAAGCCATTTTGGCAAGGTCAGGGGTTCTGTCTGGAGATCTTCTGCCATCACTTTTGCATAAAAAAAGAGAATTTTGCCCCCAGAGTGTGGGAAACGGTGCCTACCCGCGCCTTCGCCTTGCTGCTCCTCATCCAGATGTTCCCGCAGTTGGAGGTATCCGCTGCTCTGTGCAGGAAAGAATCGCTCGCAAACTTTGTTCAAGAAGGACAAGAATCTGTTCGCGTGGTATATCTTGATGCTCAAGCCATTGAAGACACACCTCCTGAAAAAAACTGATCCAGCTCTGAAGAGCAAGCCGTACCAGAGGATCTGCCTCATTGCTGCCCAGACTCTGGCAGAAGAACGTAAATTGGCGCTGTCGATAGTCTGTCAGCAGAGCCTCAGCCTCGGCATCTGAGCCGATCCCTCCACGAAAAACCATTCTTGCCATCACCTTCTATCCAAATTTCATCCTGGTCTTGATCCTGACCGGGTTGATTGGAATCTTTGTGGTTGGCTTCATCGTCACGCTGTATACCCTCTTGCAGGTCGAGGCTGAAGACCGGAGGTCGGGTTTTTCGGCACGCTCGAAACGGTTACAGCGCCGGCAACACTCATCAGCATGACACTGAGCAGCAGTTTCGGCGATAGTCTGGGAGCGGTTCCCTGGATGACCATCTCAGGAGTGCTGGCCTTGTTAGCAGGCATTGTCCCTGCTGCGGCAGGCTCGCATTGCCCCTTTAGAGAAGCAGGAAGCAGAGAAGGAAAGGGTATGACGTCACGCGAGCCAACGAGCCGCAGGCGGCCAATTCGGTGAAGCAAATATGATGCATCCCGCCCGTCCGCTTGCCTTCGCGATTGTCATGTTGGAACGTGAGATAGGCCTTCTTGCCGGGTTTCTTGAGGCAAGAGTTCTCATACAAGCAGGAGATGGCGGCCTGACGGGCCTGTGGGTTAAGACAAGCAGCAAAGGGGAAAGCTTTGACCAACACGGCACACTATCGCTGAAGATCGTTTTGGATATGCCTCGTTCATCCATCCAGAGACGCAGACACCTCTTATGAATGAATTGGGTGGCGCGGATGACTTCCTCAATGGCAGCACATTGTGCTTTTGAGGCAGCAAGCTTGCCTTCAGAGATCCGCATCCCTTGCACCTTTTCCGTCATCCTCTGTTATGTGAAATCATACCATCACCGCTCGGGCAGTCATGTGTTCTCTGCTGCTTTTTCTGCACGTGCCATACATCCCCTTGTCTAAAGACAGGGGTCTTCTGGCGCTTCCTGGTGAACTATCGCTGCCGTGTTGCGATCCTCGGCAACATCTCACAATATGTGGCTCAGAGCCGTGGATTCAGAGACTTCGTGTATGACACGAACAATGGCAATCAACTCTGGTTCGCTTCACATCTTTAAGAACTCGAAGAGCCCTTACAGCACCTTCAGAGGCACTGATGAAGCAAGGCCGTCGCTGTCCTGAAGCCCCTTCCGATTTCTACGACGGCTTGCCTTTCCCCGACCATGAAGAAGAGATTGTCAGGCTGTCAGGCATTGGCAAAAAGGCCTGTTTTTGATATTGCTCAAAGGAGCTCTATGTAGAGGCTACAAGCAGCCAGAAAGACCTTCTTTTCCGGAAGCTGTGCTACCAGCGTGACCTCAACATGTTCAATGCCTGAGCGTCGCTGTATAGCTCCTCTGCTCCCGCACGTCCGATAGTAGCTATCGAAACCTGCTGCAAGGCTTTCAGTTGCGTTTTGAGATCAAGGATCCGCTTTTCGATGCATTGCTGTGCCGTCACCGGAGTATCGACGCACCCAATAATAAAAAAGGCTTGACTCTCACGCTAACGGAAGGGTTATACTACCAACCAGAAGAAAGGAAAGGAAACTCATGTATCGTATAGGTCAGCTTGCAAAAGAAGCACAGGTCTCTATTCGAACTCTGCGCTACTACGATGAGCTAGGGTTACTCAAGCCTTCTATCGTTACAGAGAGTGGCTACCGTTACTACTCCGCTGAGGATACGGTCACACTCTATATTATTCTTGCCCTGAAACAATTAGGCTTCTCCTTGCTCCAGATTCGAGAAATGCTGACAGAGCACCCAAAGGAAGAGCGCTGGAAAACATCGCTGCATTACCAGTTACAGGCCGTCAAGGAAGAAAAACAACGCCTGCAACAATTGGAAGATGCTTTACAGGTCGCATTGAACGCGATTGAGATCAAGGAGAAGCTACAGGCTGAGGATCTTCGTCTCTTTCTCGAAGCGGCTCAAGCAGGCACACAGCAGCGGCAACAGTTTCGCGCCCGCCACTTTACTCCAACGGAACAGGCTATCCTGGCGAACTTGCCGGAACTGCACACCGACGATCCGAAAACCCAGACCTGGACACGTCTGCTACGAGAGGTTCGTGAACACATGCATGAACCTCCTGACTCGCCTGCCTCTCAACGACTGGCAGAAGAAATTGTCGCCTATGCTGATGAACTCTTTCAGGGAAACGAGGAACTGACCGGGAAATACTGGGAGTTGATTCGGCCACAGCCCGGACAACCTGCCCGGCTCTACGGCCTCGACGCCGAAACGATGACCTATATAGATGCTATTGTGGATTGGTATATAGCACAGACGGAGCACAACGAAAATGCTACAAACACAGAACGAAATGAAACCGAAAATTGCTAAGCAACGGGCTTCCTGGCTGATAGGAGGAATCGCGCTTCTGGTGATGAGTGTGGGCCTGTTATTTGCCTGTGGCTATCAGCAAATCTCGCCAAGTCGTGGGGATGGAACAGCTCCTATAAGCTTGCTCCCATACCTGCTGCTCATTGCGATACTGCTTGGGCTCATCCGCCTGCTTCCAGCCGGGCAAACCGGAGCGCTTGCCGAAGAGATGCGCCCACAGATGAAGAAGGGAACCTATCTGCTCATCGGCTATACGTTGGTCCTTCCCTGGCTCTTGCTGCTTGCCCAGATTCTCTGGGGTCAAGATGGTTACTTTTTCGCCAAAGTACTTTTGATCCTGGTATACTCTTGTGTTCTCTTCCTATCATCCAGACATAAGCCTTTAGAGAACGAGAAGTCTACCCGATCGCTCAGGCGATGGCTCATCCCTTGTATAGTCATTCTGGCGTATTGTTTGCTTACCAGTGGCGGCTTCTTCGCGATATCTGCTACCCGGATCCCTGGCCTTTCAAAAGAGACCTGGCTTGATTACCTGGTTCTATCCCTCGTCACCAATATTCTGACGGCAGGCATTGCTGAAGAGCTTCTCTACCGCAAGCTGCTCCAGACACGGCTCGAACTTCTCTTCGGTCACGGGAACGGGATCGCACTCGCAGCGTTTCTGTTTGCCTGGATGCATTTTCCAACTCGCTTTCAGTCTGCCTGGTTGGGGCAAACGGGACAACCACTGCTTGATGCTCTGCTCGCACTTGCGGCAGTAGTTAGCTTTCAAGGAGCAATGGGCGTGCTGTTCGGCTACTTCTGGTTCCGCTATCGCAATTTCTGGCTTTCTGCCCTTTTCCACACGTTGGCAAACGTCCTCCCATTCCTGCTGAGTCTGAAAGAAGTTATGCTGTAGCTAGCAGCCAGATTTGTAATACGCAAAGAGTAGCCTTTTTTGAAGGATAGCATCACGAAGCAGCCATCAGGCTCTATTATGTCTGAGGCTGCTTCTTCACAAGGGCGACGTTTTTAAAAGAGGCGCCGAGACTTCCTTCCACCATACAATTCAATAGAGTGCTCCCCTTCGGATATCCAGAATCATGCTCATGAGTTGCTGATTGTTGGAAGTGGACCGATCAGCCTTGCCTCTGCGCTCTTCCTGGCGCGTTATGGGCCTCGTCCGCTGCTATGATTGAGCAACCTTCCGGTGTCTCTCAATTCGCCCACGCACACGAGCGATTATCAAGACGCGCCAGAAGGTCCCTGTCTTCAGACATGGGGAGCGTCAAGGTACGCACGATGAGACAGGTCCGCTCGGTCGGGCTGGATAAGCGCACATGCAGTGCAGAAGGGAAAAGAGATCAAAGACGCTCGTCAAATGAAACGGGAAGAGCCCTCTCCTATCAAAATGGTGCATATGGTCGAAGATGATGAAGATATCAGATCAGCCCTCTCACTCATCTTGAAAGAGGTTTTCCCTATCGAGCTATGTTTACCTCTGATGGGTTTTAGACACTCAATTTCATTTGCCCGCAAGGTCACACACTCCAAGAATCCAGCAATATGTGCTCGGTTCCGCTATGTATATAGATTGCTTAAAACAACTTGTAAAAGATAGCTGAAAGAATATTTCAGTAACTTCGCTCAATTTCTTTGTCACCTTCCATATCATGCTCTTTTCTACTATACACTTTCTGCAAATACCCGTGTCAAGACACAAGCGAACAAATGAGTGGGAAAGGATGCAACAGCTCATATATCAGAAGGAGCGGAGTCTTCATCCCATTCATCTTCCATAGGTTCGATTGTGAGAATGTCAGCGAGCGCATCATCAGCTGCATGACGAACCGGCATACTGGGATCATTCCTCCTTAAAACCAGGAGGAGCTGCACCAGATGGTCCGGAATATGCCGGCGAATCTTTGCAAGTGCACGAACTGCGGCAAGACGAGTCTGCCAATGATGCCAGTGCAGGTACTCTTCTAACTTTGCAAAAGATGCGGGACCCGAAAGCCTCAGTCCACCGATCATTTGCGCAACAACGATAGAGGAAAGAGAACGAAAGATTTTCCCGGGTGGCTGGTGTTGGAGAATCGCGTGCGCCTCCGCATATATCTCTGACAATAACTCGGGCCTATGTCTCCGCACAACGTTCAGAGCCGCTTTACGTACAGAACCTGCTTCATCTCCAATAAGAGCGAGCAATGCTTCATCAGAAAGCATCGCGCTATGGTGTTCGATTTCTTCAACTGCAGCCCGTCTCACATCTGCATACTCATCTTCTAGCAGTGACAACAACGTCTCTACCTCTACCTTTGCTCCCACTGCCTTCACCACCGCTGCTCTCACATCCCCATCCTCATCCTTGAGGAGCGGCAATAACCTCTCTACCTCTACCCTCGCTCCCACTGCCTCCACCACTGCTGCTCTCAC
>NZ_QKUF01000016.1:0-106264 GCF_003253565.1 Thermosporothrix hazakensis | reverse complement strand
CCATCCTCATCCTTGAGTAATGGCAATAACTTCTCTACCTCTACTCTATGCCCTATTACTTCTACCACTTTTCTCCTCACATGCCCATCCTCATCATTACAAGCCATTTCTATCCATGTATCCGGAATATCATCTCGTTCCCCTAAAAAAGGGATTACAAAACTTCTTTTCCCTTTATCAGTTGAGAAGAAAGCGTCTTCTAATAAGGAGAATGAGACACATTTTACTATTTCTATCAAGGAAACCGAAAAAAAATAGTCCATATATCGTTCAAGTAACACCCGAAATACCTGATCCGCTGCACCAAGTTGAAGCGAAGCGTGAGCTACAAACAAAAAAGAACTAACATTGTTCTGTATTGAAGGTTCCTGCAACAACTGCTGTAAAGAGTTCGTCCATGCGGATCGTACAGCTTCAGGGAGACGCTTTCCTCCCTGAAGAGCTGCGAGCAAATGGTCTTGTTTCCCTGTACGCCGCTGCTCGACAGCTTCCCACAACTCCTGCTTCCACTGCTGAAAAACTCTTTCCCCTATTGGAAGCAGAGGTGCAGGAAATGAAGCCAGTTCAATAAGCAGTTGAAGCGCCTGAAGCAGGCATAGGTTCCCGGGGTCTCCCTCTGGAGTCTCCTGCTGTTCAAGCAAGTCTTCTAACCAACGTTGGATTACCGCCAGACCCACTTTCTTATGCGCTTGCAGCAATGTGACCGCCAGCAATTTGAACACCTCGCTCCAGCGGCTATATGTGCGCTTTTCCTGGAGCAATTGCCATCCGGCCTCTCTGGCACGCGGATCACGGCTACAGAGCTGGCGGGACAATGCACGAGCAGCACAATATTCCTGGAAGGTCAGATGCCGAAAGCCATACGTCTTGTTCGCTACGCTCTCTACCACCCCCGATTGCAGCAGGTTTCTGGCAATCTGTCCAACTTCAGTATCAGAACAGCCCTGTACCTCGCGAAAGAACAGAAGCAGCTCTTCCAGTGTAAACACCCGACCACGAGACTGATGCACCCACAGTGCCAGCTCTTCTAATCGAAACAGAACCAGTTCCCGAATGATAGGATCAGCGTTTCGGCAGGCAAGGACCGCCTCGATAGCTTGCTGATACAATTGGGCTCGATTGGAGGGCAAGCTTCCGCTTCGCACATAGACCGCTGCTGCCAGACTGAGTAGTAAGGGGTTCTCACACCAGCTTGTGACCTGCATATCCTGTGCTAGCTGATGTAGAAAGGTGTCGATATCTGGAGGTGACTGGCGCTGAACCAGAAACACACGCTCCAGCTCAGGAAATAAGCGTCTGAGCAGTTCTTTCTGATGGTTCTCGTCGAGTGGCTGAAGCTCCCACTCGGCAAAACGTCCTTGCTGAAACTGTCCTCCCTTGTATTCCGTGAAACGGGAACCTACCAGCCAGAGGCCTCCTTGCCTGGCACTCTGGTGATTGATCCACGCGATGAGTCTGGTACGATCCTGCGCTTTCACCTCATCCAGTCCGTCCAGACACAGGCACGCTTGTCCTTCCTCAATCGCCTGCCACAGCACCTCTGCAAACTCCCGCTCTATTCCATACTCTTTCACCATTTCGTTGAGATACTCGGAGATGGAAAGATTGATGCGAGCAAGTTCTGATAACGAAATGAAAAGAGGCAGCGGAGCCGCGCTATCTTCAAGCGCTTTTTGGGCAAAAACAGAGATCAGATACTTGAGTGTTGTTGTCTTTCCACTGCCGGGCCCTCCCAGGACAATGAGCCGACCCGAAGTGCTTTTCTCTAACGCCTCTTCAATATGAGCGACCACCACATGCTGAACAGCGAGTTCCTTCTGTTTCTTCGCTACCTGCTCATCTTCGTCTGGCAAAAAGCGCCGCTCGTCTCGTGACAGATCCTCAGCAGATCGAGAACTCGGCAATAAACGGAGTGGTTGATACAATGCATGTAAGGAGAGGCCATCAGGTCCAAATGGCAGTCTCACGTTTTCGTAGAGACGCTTCACGTGTTCGAGGTAACGTTGACGAGCTTGACTCAGATCTCGCCGAGCAACTCTTTCCTTCTTAGGCGGATCGGTCAGCCAGATTTCCCAGTTCCCCCCCTTCTGCTCACCAAAGAGCCACGGCTCAGGCAACAACTCGTGAATGCCATGTTTCTCTTTCACCTCTTTCACCTCCTGCAACGCTTGCGGCATCCATGCCCAGATATCTTGCAGCGAGAGTGACATCTTATCTGGAGAGACGCAGGCAAAGTGAGTCGTACAGGCAGCCCGTATCGCCCAGGAGAGAAACCCCGACCCTCCATCTAAATGCTCCAATTCTAAAGCCCTCTCTCTGTGGGAACAGGCTGAAAGAATAAAGTGAGAACAGCCATGAAAGAGAGATTGCAATGCAGCGCGTTCGTCAGGAACATCTCGATATATTCCTTGATGTGCCGCCCCGGCCCAGCAACAATCCAAAATGAGCGCTTTCGAGCGAGCCGAACAATACTCGATATATTTCTTGATTGCAGCACATTCGATCGCCGTAGCAACCGGGTCATTGAGGTCTGTCCCATTGCACACCAGATAAAAATCACCTCCATAGAGACAACCATGACCAGCAAAGACCACAATCACTGTATCTTCCGACCGACACTGATCTAAAAACGTCTTGAGCCCGGAGAGCACCTGTTGGCGACTCTCCGCAATAATGGACTCCACCGCGATAAACTGACAACGTTCCCCGCGAAACACAGCAGCCAGGCGTTCCACATCTTGTTCAGCATAGGAGAGGCGGCAAGAAGCTGGACCATTGGCCCCTATGAGATAGGCAAAGCGTCTATGGGTCATGACTACTGCGTCTTCTCCTCCTCTGAAGCCGGTAGCGTTGGCATCGATACAGAGGGAGGTGGCGCGATCCAGGGACGCTGCTCACCCTTGCGAACAATAGTTTTACGCATGATTGTTTCCGTTCCATCAGGACTTCTCGTGACCGTCTCTTCGATCTCCCAGGTCTCTTCCCGGTTAGGAGGGGTGATTTGGTTCATCAAACGAATCAAGAGAGGGGTAAGGCTACCTGCCACTGCTGCTGTGACAAGCAAAACGGTGGTGAGATCCCGACTCCCGACAGGCGCAGCCGGATCAGCCTGCAAACGCATGCGAAGGTTTGGCACTTCTTGCTGAAGCTCCTCATAGAGATCAATTCCCTGGTCTTCAAGTAACTGCTGTGCTTCTTCAGAAAGCTCCAAAATGACGATCGTTGAGTCCTCCATCTTCCAGGATTCTCCTTTTGTGGTGTTCTACATAGCTTCTTTCTACTTTACTAAACGCATCGCGACCTGTCAATTAAAAGCAGAGAAAAACAGCCTTTTTTGAAGAGAAAAGACAAGGGAGCTATGAAGGAGGGAAGAAACAGAACCCGATACTATTGCACAATAGTCATCTCAGATTCTGTCGAGGAGAACGAGAGATGTTATTTTGTTTTTGCACAGCATTCCTCTGTCAGAAATAAGTCAGCGACCTTCCCTGCACTCCGAGGAGAAACTACCATATCTCTATTCAAATAGTATCTATTTACTTTACAAGTATAATGGTAAATATAGAATGTTGTGTAATACACATTTATATTACTTGTTCCATATACCTTTCACACGGAATGAATTTATATCGCTGCTTTTGTTCCGAAGAGGAATGGAGATAGCATGGAATGGAGCGTAAAAGGCGTGGCATTTTGACAGCGACAGGCACATAGGAGGCTTCGCACGCCTGCTTTTTTTTTACCATACTGATCTCTCATAGCAACGCGCAGAAGATATCATGGTTCTGTTCAAATCGCGTATTCGATTTTGGTGCTCTCTTACCTTACTCCTTCTTTTCGCAGGGATGTTTTCTCTCGAGTTCAATATTACTTCTGCCCATGCAGCATCTATTGTAGCAAAAGCGTATAAAGTGAAAGATGGGACGATATCAGGCACGCTCACGCCGCTAGCACATCCGAGTCACTTTCTAACCAGAGCGACTGTCTTCGCTATTGATGGGCTCTTAGAATCTGAGGGCGTTCAGTATTTTGTGTTGCATGGAGTCCAGGAGAAGCAGGGATATAGATAGCGCTTTTTGCTGCATGCCAACAAAGAGAAAAAAGTGAGAGTTGTGGAAGTTTTCGCGAATACTGAAACGCATACCCAACTTCTCGCCGTTGGTACCCCGCCTGACAGCAAAATTATTGACTCCTCCTCGATCGAAGAAAGGAGCCTTGAAGCAGAGTTTCTCTACGGCTCATCTTCGCCATGCAGCTCGGTCTGGAAATTTCATGACAACATGGTGGGACCCCATCGATATTGCAGTAAACTGGGTACAAGATACTATTTCTTTTAACTACAATGGGAGCGTGGTGACCTCTTATTCTGGTAGTGATAATCGTTGGTGGCTTTCCGAGACTGGTTGGTTTGAGGCAAGTCATCGCATTGGAGATTCCTACGGACCAGGAAAGAGTTCGGCAACTGTCTGGACGGAGTCTCATATGCAGAATAACACGTTTTGTCCCGGTCAGACAACCAATGTCTATTATCAGGATAATGCAGTCTATGGGAGATGGCACTATCTCAGGCGAAACGAATACCTGGGATGATGGAGGATGTGCTGATTGGCTGCACTATACGGCTGCGCTGTCTTAGTCTTGTGAGGAAAAGAAAACACTCAGTCTCATCAGGCGTCAGCAAACTGTCCCGATCAGTATTTTCAGTTTCCCACTTGCAAGCTGATCGGCTGAATGAAGAATCCTTGGACTTGTGCCCTGGGGAGTGTCAATATGCCAATGGTGCACCCTTCCGGGGAGCAGATGGCACAACTCACACAGATAGCGGAAGAGGGGAAACTGAAAACATACCTGGATGGTGTTTTCTCGCTTCAGGAAGCCGGGCGCGCCCATACTCTGATTGAGAGCGGCCATGTTCGGGGCAAGCTCGTCTCAGGAACAAGAGAGGCACAATGGTGGCCTCCCTGGAAAGGGGAAGCCACCCACTCTATCTGGCAATTCCCCTGATTTCAAGCAAAAACTCCGGGCATACCTGTACAAAGGAGCACAGAAAGCTCCGTCCTTTCAACGCTGTCTTTTCCCCACACGTTCCGTCTGAGAGAAGAGGGAAATGGCGGGAAGTGACATTCTGAGAGAGAATCACCCATCCAGAAGGTAAATCAACACATCAACTACTCGGCCGATCGAGCGAAGTAAATTGCTGTTTATCGCTTCATCGGCGCAGAGGGAACTGCGACGCTGTTCAGGAATGTTCTCACCTGTGTCAGCACACGCTCAGGTTGCTCTCTCTGAGGGTGGTGTCCGGCCTGCGGGATCAGCTCAAAACGAGCATTGGGCAACGACTGAGCATAAGCACGCCCGTAGTCTGGAGGAACAAAGGTATCATGCTCGCCCCAAAGACAGAGCACTGGAACGTTGACGCGTCTCAGGCGGCGACGCAATTTGGGATTCCATAGCCCGCTTGGTCCAACATAGGCACGTAATGCCTCAAGATTTGCTGGCCATCCGCGAGCCGCCTCTGCCTGATTGGCTGTGTGCGGACGCATCATGGGTTGTGGTAGCTTGTCTACCTTGATCCCTGCTGCATCAATCAGGATAAGGCCACCCAGGCGCGTGGTACTGCGTACTGCCAGTTCGGCTGCAATCCAGCCTCCAAACGAGCAACCAATAACGACCACATCGTGCAGGTCGAGCCGGTCAAGAAGATCAAGGTAGGTAAATGCGAGATCGTCAACACTATTAAACCACTCCGGGCGCGGTTCACCCTCAAACCCAGGATGGGTAGGAACAAAAACATGTGCCTGTTCTGCCAGTCCTTCAGCCAGCCCGGAGACACTTTGGGGTCCTGCTGCGCCATGCAAGATGAGGAGAGGGCGACCATTCCCCTGTTCGTCAACCCGTAGTATCAGGTCGTCGGCAAAAGCCTCCCGGCGTGTCCTGGAAGGAGCAGAAAGAGCGGCAGGTTTCTGATCCTGAAAAACAGGGGGAAGATGATCGGCTCCATCGGGAGCGATTGCCTTCCTCAGGCCCTCCTCAGCACCACGTGCCGCAATCTCTGCGCGAGCAAACATCGCTTTTTCATAGGTCATCACCGCCTCTTCCAGGCTCTTGCATTCGCTCATCGCACAAGCAAGCTCGGCCGCGTCGCGCATGGCAAGGTTTACCCCCTGACCAGAAAAAGGTGACATTAAATGCGCTGCATCACCCAGAAGCGTTACCCCCGGATGGAACGGCCAGCGATGACCAACAGGAAGCATAAAAAGCGGCCTGACTGCAAATTGGTCGTTACATTCCCGAATCAAAGCAAGCAGGCTCTCGTCATAATCGGCAAACTGGTTAAGAAGCCACTCACGCGCCATTTGAGGTTGCTCAGGGGTGAAACCGGTTGCTTTTTCCCATCCCAGAGGAATACGAAGGCATGCATACACACGGATGTGCCCATGACCGTTACGCTGTGCCATCAGTCCTTTGTTCGCGGCAGGAGCAAACATACCTCCGTGCCCTACCAGTTGAGCAACAGCAGGATGCTGCTGATCCACATCGTCCAGACCGAACTCAAGAAAGGTGACACCTGTATACGTAGGCGTGGCACTTGAAAGGAGCGGACGAACACGGGACCAGGCCCCATCCGCGCCAATCACCAGATCAAAGACCTCTGTTGTCCCATGCGCAAACTGTATCTCGTAGGTTCCGTCGCCCCCTTGTCGAACTGACCGGACTTCATGCCCCCAACGCACCACACCAGGCGTGAGCGAGTTCAGTAACATCGCTCTCAAGGCGGTTCGGTCAACTTCCGGTCTGTTCTGTGATCCCTCATCTGGCTTGATTTCAAAGAGGACCTTGCCTTCTTTGCTCAGGCGGCGCATCCCCTGGTCTTCATAGCGTGCAATACGCTGGAATGGTTCATCGAGCCCGGCAAGGTGGAGGGCCCACTGACCGCCTTCCGGATGAAGGTCAAGCGATCCTCCTTGAGGCCGTTCGTCCGGGTGTTTTTCACGCTCAAAGACGGTTACAGGAATATGACGGGTTTGTAGAATGCGTGCAAGTGTCAGGCCACCCGGGCCCGCACCGATAATGGCAATACGAGCAGAGCTGTTTGGAGTCATACAATGTTCCTTTCTCATCTAAAGGGATCTTCTCTACCAAAAATTGAACACCGTTCAACTTGAACACTGTTTAATTTACACCAGGATATGCTATACTGTCAAGTGGTATGAAGATTTGCCGAGAACAGATTATTACAATAGCCCTCTCTCTTCTTGATCGCGAGGGTTTGGAAGGGGTCACGCTCAGAAAAGTTGCTGCTCAACTTCATGTTCACGCGGGAGCACTCTACTGGCATGTGCAGAACAAACAGGAGTTGCTTGACGAGCTGGCAAATGCGCTGCTCTCTCCCTATTTCGTGCAATGGGAAGGACGAACTCCAGAGCAGCCATGGTCGAAGTGGTTGCAAGCAACCTGTGAGCATCTACGAGAGGCAATGCTTTCTCATCGCGAAGGGGCTCGCGTCATTGCAGGTGCTGGTTTAGGCCGGGCTGTCCAGTTAGCGCAGCTTATGGAGTTGATCGTTCAAAGCCTGATGAGCGCAGGCTTCTCTCTCCGTCAGGCCTTTCTCACCTGTTCTACAGCTCTCTCCTATGTCTATGGATTTGTAATCGAAGAACAGGCAGCACCAACCAATGCTTCTATAAAGCAAGCTCGTTCCTCAGAAGAGACGCTTATCTCGAAAATCCAACATGAGAAGCGGATTCACCATTATACAACAGAGATGGACTTTCGGGCAGGACTGGAGCTCATCCTTGAGGGAGCAAAACAACAGCTTCAGAAGTAAACGCAGAGACCCGATCGCTTCTCTCCCTGTTGAGTATAGAAAAGTGGCTGTTTTCAGAATGCTTTACCTATTACCATTATTGCCGGAGTGCTCGGGTTCGTCTCTGTCCGGCTCTTCACGCAGGACAGCCCGTGGCAGATGGTAATAAAGCTAGAGGAGTGGGTGAGGACTCCTGGTTTCAAAAAGAATGACCTGCGTCTCTCTCCCAGGACACGCAAGCCTCCTTGCGCGTCTGTACACGATAGGAAAACCTTCCCCTCTCGACGAGAAGAAAATGGCTATAGTATAATCAGGAGAAAAAAGAAGAGAGAGAAGCTCAATGAAGTCAAAGATCCCATCTCGCGAGGCGAGCCTCTTCTGTCACTCCATTTTGAGTTCGCTCGATCGTCTGGTCAAATGCCTTGATGGGCTAAATGAGAACCAACTGAACTGGCGTCCTCCTGCTCCTAATACCAACAGCCTGTATGCCCTGGTTGTTCACACCCTTGCACATACAGAAGAAAGTCTCCTCCTCACGCTGTTTGACCAACCAAGTCAGCGAGATCGCGAGCAAGAATTTCAGGCGAAAGGCCAGTCCGCAGATGCCTTGATCGCTCAGTGGCAGTCCTTGCGTGAACGATTGCAGCAGACACTCCTGAACCTTTCTGCTGATGACCTGGAACGAAAACATCTCCATCCTCGTCGTGGCTACATCACGGGACTCGATATTCTTCTTATTGTTGCAACCCATATAGCTGAACATGTAGGGCACGCGGAATTAACTCGTGACCTGGCACTTGCTTCAACGCTTCAATAAAACACCTTGAAGAATAGGACACCTGCTCTCTGCCTTAAGCTCTGCACCGACGCGTAAAGGAGGCCACAACCCCAATTCGCAGCACGCTTCGATGCGAGCAGGCGTCGATCCAGAGCTCAAGGCAGTTCTTCTGAGGCAAGCAGGTAAGAACGCAGCAGTCCGTTTCTCACATGGGTTTTGGGGCTCAAGGAGCAGACAGAATATCAGAAAGACTCTCGCGGGATCTGGAAGCGCTCACATATACCACCGGTCAGGATCGCTATGGAAGGCCAGGAGATGGAAGCACATCGCTCATATCTTACCTCCCTGAGGTGCCGGATGGGACACCTGCAAGTAGCCTGTGTGACCTTCACCAGGATGGCATGAGGGATTCCTGTCAGGCGAGCAGAATCAGAACAGTATGTGAGAATACTCAGGCACGCACCGGGAAGCGCCGTTCAAGCGCCTCTACGACGTGCCGCAGGAACTCCGGTCCCCAGTCACGAAGATCGAGCGTTGGCCAACTCAATACCCAGTTGACCAGATCGATCTGACGTACCAGTTCAAAGAGTTGAAGCTGCTCCTCGTAGTCGTGAGGAAGCGCGCGTATCGATTGATATCCCTCAAGAAATGCTGCACGCTGTACTGCCCACTCCGCCTCGGTCACATTCTCACGCTCCAACGCCTCGCTGAACGTGGGCGCCATATCAAACAGATAGTACCCCCAACCACAGTCTTGAAAATCGATCGCACGCACCTCATCCCGGTAAAACAGGTAATTATACTGATGCAGGTCGGAATGGATCATGCCAAAGACCTCGGGCCCCTCACCAAGTGCCTCCATTCGCAGCCTGATATGCTCGGATGCACACTGGAAGAGCGCCCGCTCCTTGCGCGAAAAGACCTCCTCAGCCCGCGACGTGCCCAATGGCGCCTGCGGACCGAACAGCCAGCCCCAGTTAAGCCGAGGCCGCGTAAAGCCAGGAGGCGGCTGGAAGCGGCGCGAGTGCTCATGCAGCCCTGCCATAAACTTCCCCACAGCCCGGAACTCCTTCGCGCCCAGGCTGGCCTCGCGAATCGTCCCCTCAACCCAGTGAAACAACACAATCACGCGCGGCCCGGGCACCGCATCACTCGTCACCTCGGTAAGCAGCTCGCCATCGCGGTTCGTCAGCGGCAAAGGCACAACAATCCCAAGATCACGATGCAGCGCCAGGAGCCAGTGCAGTTCAGAACGCAGCTCATCACGCGAGAGCTGCGCCGGGTCGTGGATGCGCAAGACAAAGCGGCCAGCCGGCACGTCGACCCGCACAATCGGAGTACTCACATTGTTCAATAATGTCAGTTTTGCCTGCTCGAATCCATAGCGGGTAAGCGCCTGTTGCGCCATAGCCCGGAGTCGGCGATAGCGTCCTTTATGTGTAAGAAGGGTATATGGTTTCATGTGCTCTTCCTCTTAAAATCTGAAGCAGCCTGAAAGCAAACTGACTCACCTCATCAGTGCTCTTCCCTGGCAACGTGAGCAGCACCGTGTCAGAAAGTCGTGCCCGCCATTTCAGTGCAGCCAGCACCATCCCCCCGCTTCGCTTGTCCTCGTTTTCCACAAAGGAAGCAGAGAAGGTGGTCATATACCTGATTTTTCTTTCACCTGGCTCCCTATAGTATACCTTGAAATGAGTATATTTTCGGAAAGCGATGCTGCAACACTGCACACTTTTTTCTCCCTTCCTGATCACGACTGCCCTTGAAAGACCAGAGAAGCAAGGCGCCGTATCCTGAGATCCAGTGACTCAAGAAACGGCTCAGGATCGCTGACATGCTCCAGGAGCCACCCATCCGTTACGATGGAATGCACAGCCCTATTACAGGCACATATTGCCCGCGCTGATGTAACCCTGAGCGGAACCACGATCCACACCGGTGAGGTGATGATGCTTGATATCCTTGCCGCAAACCGGGATGTGTCTGTTTTTCCTCATACACATGAGCTCAACTTTGATCGGGTGCCTAATCCGATGGTGACGTCTGGATGCGGCATTCACGCCTGTGTGGGGCAGCAGATCGCGCATATGGAACTGCGTGTGTTACGGTCGACGTTGCTGCGACGCCTGGCGGTTTCGCCTGAAGAAGTGCCCTGGAGGCTAAACGATTCGGCAACTTTTGGTTGGTTCATCTTCCCATGACCTGGGAATTCTTTTCTCTGTCTGTTACCTCTCTTGAGGATGGCATTTCGCTCCTTTTGGAGCGAGCTTACCATCCTCATGCGAACGTTTCTGCTCTCAAGCTCACTTAACATATGTTATGCGACACAGTGTGTCAGGCAAACGGTATCCGTCTATTGATTGCATAGAATCCCCTGGAACGATAGGCACCCCTGTTGACACTCCCCGCATCAAAGGCGAAGGATTTCAAACCGCTTGTCCGCCCTCGGCTTTCGAGAGCGCGTAGAGGCTATGAAAGGGCGGAGCTTTCTGAGCCATTTCCTGGTAAAGCTTCTCACACGCTTCTCGCCGACGTCACTTTTTCTGGCCGCTCACAATGCTGGAGGGGAACATGAGAGCTTGCTTCCCTCTATCCAGCTAGCAACCTCAGGCATGCTCCTGCTCGCGCCAGAGCTGAACGTTTTTGCGCATCTGCTCTATATGCACAAGCACATGCTCCGTATATGTTTGTAGCAGGTCATCCAGGCTGAGTATGCCACTCTCAGGATGCTGAACTGTGTTGCTCCAGGCGCTTTCTGGCAGGAGCGTGAGCAGTTGATAGGTCGTTTGGCGCAACAATCGGAAGAGATGAAGCACCTCTTCAGTATTCTGCTCATGATAATACAAACGTTCTGCATACCGATCCTGGTCATAAACACTGATGGGCGAGCCCGGTTCAGCAAGAGCGGTGCGAATACGGATAAAGCCATGCACTTCGGCGTCTGCGAGATGAATAAGAATCTCATGAATGCTCCATTCATGAGGAGCTGGCTTAAAGTGCCAGGAGTGGCGAGGAAATGTTTCCAGTGCCTGCTGAACCTCAGCATATGCCTGTGAATACCGCTGAAGAAGTGCCTGTCGCTCTTGTATCGTTGCCATGTGATTTTCTTGCCTTTCTCAAATTGTTTCTGACCTCTTCTCCCAGAAAAAAACAAACGGGCACGATATCCCCATAGGGGTGCACACCCTGCACACATCCTATCTCTTTCCCGATACCCCTGGCAAATGAACAGGACCACCGGATAGGGCCCTTCTTTACCGGCACACCTCACCAGACCTTTTCTTATCTCCTTCTCAAAGAACCACCTATCAGGAGGATGTTGCATTGCTGCCACCCGAATATACTGCAACAACAGTGCACACAAAGCATGGTACTCCACATGGTCATGTGGCTTCTGAAGTGGATACATACCTATTAAAGAAAGGCATTGGTTATGGCTCTAGTGTTTCTCATTCTCGGTCAGCTTTCGTTCATTCTAGGACTGGGAGTGTTTCTGAATACTCTGAGAGGAAGAACAGATAACTGGTTTAACGTGCTTGGCTTCCTTCCTCACGAATTCCAGCTCCCTGGAGGTGTCGTTCTCCTGCTGGTGGGGCTGACAGTGGCACTCATCAGCGGCTTAATTCTATGGAAATCGAAGAAACAGCGAGCAGCTTAGAGGCAAGGCCGGTAAAGCTGATGTAGTTGAGAGGCGAGAAAAGAAAAACCCGAGATATGTTTGCTGCCTCGGGTTTCTTTTTTCGACTCCAACAGAAATATGCTATACTTGGAGGTGTTGGGTAACACCATATCCCTCTTTTTCTGAAAGGATACTCCATGCCCAGATACATTCCTTATCAAATCAAGTGGTCTGAGCAGAATCAACGCTATGAGTTTCTGCTTGATGGCCTTGCGGATTCATGGGCCCTCAGGTCAGAATGGCTTGAGCAGATTCCGTCATTTTCCTTTCAGAGTCGCTCCGGGAGCCACTATACCGCACGCAAGGAAACAAAACAGCGAGGCGGTACCTATTGGTGCGGTTATCGTCGCACGCAAGAGAGAATCATAAAACGCTATATCGGCAAATGTAGCTATCTCTCTTTATCGCTCCTGGAAGACATCGCGCATAGTTTCGCGAAACCAAGTCGTCCAGCCTTGCTGTCCTCATCTGCCGAATCTCAATCATTCCCAAAGCTTGAAAGGCAAACAAACCGGCTTCGTGCCCCTTCCAGAACCACTCCTCGTCGAGCTTCCTTTCCTCTTCTCCTGTCCAAACTCTCACCACAGCTTGTTGAACGCTCGCGCCTGCTTACCCCGGCTCAATGAGGCTCTTTCGCATCCAATCACTCTGATTCAGGCGCCAGCAGGCTTTGGCCAAACGACCGCGGTCCTTCAATGGATGAACCGGCGCCACAGGACAGCCACAATAGCCTGGGTCTCGCTCGACACTCAGGATAACGACCTGCACCGCTTCTGGCGCTCTATCATTGCCGCATACCAGAGCCTGAATGAAAGCATAGGACGAGCCGCGTTAGCTCAACTTTCCGCCATTACACGCCCGCCTTTTGAACAGATCTCAATAGAGGTTATCCTGACACACTTCATCAATGATCTTGCCCAACAGAAGCAGGATGGTCTTCTCGTGAAGGACCACGTGAAACACATCCGTCAGAAGCTCGGGGTCAACAACCGCCTTCAGGCAAGCGAGATTGCACGCCGTCTCCACCTCAACACGCACCAGGCCGTTTTGCAAATACTCTCTCAATCCGCTTTTCTCAGAAAGAATGGTGCTCCTCTTTTTTATTGCAAGGGATGGAGCACATAAGCCTGCTATCTGTGCTGTTTCACTCCCTCAAGAATCAGTTCCAATCCAGCCAGAAAGTCCATATCAGCCGTGTAATTGTTGGCCTGATGCTCCTTCCAGGCAGTAGACAAAATCGAGCCACCTGACCCCTCGCACCTGTTTGCATCGTCATCGCCTGGTGCAGCCTGTTCTTCAATTACAAAGCCATAAACATAAGAGAGAATGGTATTACAGGTGATGAAGGCCAGGCGGGAAGGAAAACCCGCGACGAGCAGATTGTGAATGATCGCCTCCACCAGCCTCTTTAACGTAATGGCACGAGCAAACCCTGCTCCTGCAACCACCCGTGCGCCTTCACGATGTGCAAGCATCGCCTGCCGTAAACGCTGGCATACCTCTCGTAACCAGTCCTCCCAGTCCTGACCCGACGCCGGCTCTTCGTGCTGCGAGAACTGTTCGGATAACAGTCTGTTCGCCATCTCGTCAATCAAATCCTGTTTGTTGCGCACATGCCAGTAGAGAGCCCCGGTGTGAACATGCAGATCTGCGGCAACCTTCCTCAATGTGACCCCTTCCAGACCGTCCCGATCGAGCAGGGACAGGGCAGTTTCAATGATCTGTTCTCGGCATATTTTCATAACTTTCCTCTCCAAAAAACCCAGAACACAGCAAGCTCCAGAAAGTGCGCGGGCTGCCTGCTGGTTAGTACTCTGCCTATGATGCCTTGACATTATAGCATAGCATCGGGTAGAATTGGACAGTGTTCAATTGAACAGCATACAATTTTTATGTCCGTAATCTAATGGAGGTTTTTTTGATGACCACACGAACGTCTCCTCGTATTAGCATCGTTGGTGGCGGGCGGATGGTCTGACTCTTGCGCGCTTGCAGGATATGCGCAGGATTCCTGTAACAGTTTTTCTATGCTCAATCATTGGGAAGTGCACGCTTTGAACTGATCCTGAACGCTGGCCATATACCTCCGGGCTCATCAGCCCGAGCGCGTGTCTGCTCTGTGAAAGAGTTTATGAACAGTGTTGCTGTTTGGTGAGTGTATGATCATGTGAGCTACGCCAGTGTGTATGCGTGCCCGTCCGGTTCGCAAAGGGGCCAATGGAAACGACTCAGTTTCTGATACCTTGTCAGCGGCCTACTTTGTGTCTCTGACGCCCGAACCCTCATCCTCACAATGATTTGGGTGGTGCTCAGAGAATGTTGAGATTTACACACCTGATACTTGATGTATATGGGAAGTCACAAAGTAAGCAAAAGGTGGATAAACACACTCTCCTACTTTTGCTTTTAATGTAGCGCCAGGTAAGAGCTATTCTCGTACTGCTATCAAGAGGATACTGGCTCAACACAGAAGGGAACGTATTTTTTACATTGACCACGTGCACTCAGGCTCCTCACCGAAGCATTCAGGTGGCACTTGCCGCCAGATAGGAATAATGAAGAGAGGTATACCGAATCACCTGCTGACCACTTGTTTTTAACCAGTCAAGGCCTGTTCCTCATATCGTCTTATGTAGAGAAAGTTTTACGGTAACCAATAGTGAATATCCCCATTGAGGAGATAGAAAAAGCAAGGAGTGCTCATGAGTTTTTTTCGTCGTCTTTTTTCCTTCTCTCTCATCCAGCTCGTCATTGAACTCATTTTTCTGGCAATAATTGGTGTATTGGCCAGTTTTATTGTCTCCATGCTGAACACCTCACAATTAATCGGGCAAACCATAGGAGAGAGCATACTTGTTGTAGGAGTGGCAGCTACGTTCTTACTTGCACGCTTTTGGGTTGAGCGTCGTCCTTTTGCTGAACTTGGACTGTCCGGCCGGCATCTGGTGCGCAATCTTCTCCTCGGTTTCGTGTTGGGGTTGCTCTTGCAAGGCACGACTATTGGTATCCTCGCTCTGGCCGGGTGGTATCGCATTACCTCTATCGCCCCTGCTCCGGTCGCAGTGACCCTGATATTGCAAGGATTGGGGATCCACCTGCTGGTAGCCCTTTTTGAGGAAGGAGTCTTTCGAGGAATACTCTTTCGTCTCCTGGAGCGCTCGCTAGGATCATGGATCGCGATCATTCTCAGCGCGCTCTTTTTCGGTTTGGGACATCTGCTTAACCCGGGTGCGACCCTGTTTGGGGCGCTCGCTATTGCGCTCGAAGCGGGAATCTTGCTGGGAGTCGCGTATATGCTCACACGCAGTCTCTGGCTAGCAATTGGGATTCACTGGGCCTGGAATTTCTTCGAGGGGCCGTTCTTTGGCGCAACGATATCCGGTGTTGATCCTAGCGGAAAAACAGTTATCACCCCGACTATCAGCGGGCCAGCCCTCTGGACGGGAGGAAACTTCGGACCTGAGGCAGGGGTAGTCGCACTCCTGGCATGTCTTGTAGCAAGTGCCATTTTCCTGATCCTGATTGTAAAGCGCAAGCAGGTGATCGTGCCTTCGTGGCTCAGGAGCCGATCCAGTCGCGCTGCTGCTGCAAATAGGTGATCGCTTGCCGCAAAGCTGATACCTCAGGAGCCTGCAACCCGGCTCCTGCTGTCAGGATTGACGTACCCCTGTATGAACGCGGGGGTGCGTCACCCTCTTGCTTGCATTGCGCTCATAGGATCAACGCCTTCAACGATATTTCCCCTGTTTGGTTCTTGCTTCGCTCGTCTGGCATCTTACAGCGTATCAGGCAGCCTTTCGGGAGCGTCCGGGCTTCCCGGGATGGAGCGAGGAACAATGGGGCCGCTGGACCGCCGATGATCCCGCCTTCCGGCCTGAACTCTCCTTTCTTGCGCTGATAGACGGACGGGCGGCGGGCTTTGTGACCAACGCCGATGATGAAGAAGCCCCGCAGGATGGCTATCTGATTCAAGTGGGCGTTCATCCTGACAGACGCGGTCAGAAAATAGGGCTGCGCTTGTTACCCGCTCTCTGCGCGCCTGGCAGGCGGACGGAAAGGAAGCGATGATGCTGCATGTCAATAATAATCCCGGCGCGATTCGCCTCTATCATCAACTCGGTTTCGTCTCCGTAAGGCGTCGAGGCCGATTCCGCCGCCTTTCAGCGCATTAACACTGCCCTGGACTTCTTCCTTCAGCCGGTATGGGTGCGAGCCGCCACTGCGCAACGCCCCATAGCGGCACACTGTCCAGAAACGTACACCTTATAGCTCCTCCAGGCCTGAAGACAGGAGGCTGAAAGTCCTGTTTGGCAAACACTCAGGCTGCCCCCGACAGCACCAAAATTCCCAGATAGCCTGTGCGAACAGTGCCAGGGGCAGCAAAAATCACATCTCATGATCAGAGATATCAACCAGCTCTAGAATTCGCCCCCGTACAGGAACCCGCTCAAAACGCCTATCCTGCGGCACAGCCTTTACCTGCAACCTGTACTTTGGCTGCATCCTTACTTTGGGCTCAACCTGCGTACCCGGAACAAATTGCAGGCGATATCGTTGAAGGAGTACCGAGAGAATGATTTTCATCTCATAGATCGCAAAGCCCGCACCAATACACATATGCTGCCCCGCCCCAAATGGCAGATACTCATAGGGAGTACGTTTCAGGGTCAACCAGCGCTCAGGTTTGAAACGGTTCGGTTCGGGATAGAGTTCAGGCATTCTATGCGTCACAAATTGACTGTACAAGATGTTTGTGCCTGCTGGTATTTCGTAGCCTTCAAGTTCACAGTCAGTCATGGTCACCCGAGCACCTACCGAACCCGGGGGAAGCAAGCGCAGGCTCTCTTTAATCACTCCATCCAATAAAGGCATTTGAGCAATCTGTTCGGGCGTCGGTGCATTCCCCTGCAAGATCCCTTCCAGCTCATCGAGCAAATCAGAAAGGATATGTGGATGCTGATGAAGCAAGAAGAGCACCCAGGTTAGCGATGTCATCGTTGTTTCAAAACCCGCAAGGAAGAGTGAAGCCGTATTGCTTAGAAGCTCGTCCTCACTTAAGAAGCTCCCGTCTTCATCATGTGCATGAATGAGTGCAGCCAGAACGTCAGTTGCTTCTGTTTGTGAGCGTTTCTGCTCTATAAGCTTTAAAAAGAACTGCTCCAACTCTTCCCCTAAACGCAATGTCTGATGATAAGGAGTCCCGGGCAGATTCACGGGCAGGATCAATGCCAGGGGCACTGCTTTATTTAATTGAAATATGGTCGTACTGATCCTCTCCAACTCCCGTTCATCATAAAGGCCAAAAAGAGCTTTGATGATGATTCGCAAGGTAATGCGCTTCATCTCCTGATTCAATTCAAACTCATTTTGCGTTTCCCATCGCTCCAGCACATATTGCGTCATTTCCACCATATTATGATGATAGCAGGTGAGCATCTTGCGATGAAACGCGGGCTGCATCAAGCGGCGCAGGCGACGATGCTCTTTCCCCCTTTCCATTGCAACATTGCGCAGCATCATACGACTAAAAGCGGAATCTGCTGGCATACGTTCCAGAATTGTTCCTTTGGTCACTTCAAAACAATCTGGATTGGAGAGCACTTTAAAGTTATTCTCCGGTCCAAAGACAACGACATAGGTCAGGTTACCGGCAGCCAGCGTGGCGATATTCCCATACGTTTTATGTAACCAGGGAAGATAGAAGAAAGGGGTATAGAACGCCTTGACCAGATTCGATCTCCAGCCAAGCAAAGGAAAAACCTTCGGGCCAGGAATGGAGCGAGCAGCGAGAGTGGCCATCTGCAACCTCCTGATATCTTTTGCACTACATCGACAGAGAATGGGAACCTGAATCATCAATACATTGACAGTCATCTATTTACACAGCAACCATGAAGCATCATGAACTGATTGCTCGCTTGCTCTCTATTTCACAGGCTCACTCTTGTGCCTCCGGGTGGCTGTTCTGTTCCTCGGGAGAAAGCGGGCGGAGAGAAAACAGGCGTACTAACGATAGATTGAAATACTGTTATCGCCCGCTCTATATGGACTTGTCCAATATCCTTATGCGTCACCAACCTGATAGCCCGGGAGCCAAAAGCTAAGGCCAGCACTCCACGCGCTTCTAATTGAGCAAGAAAATCATGGACTGTTATCTTCTCGTCCTTGAGTTGCACAATTACAATATTCGTATGTACGGATTCTGAATCTACATGAATAGCTGGTAGACCGGCCAGACCCTCTGCCAGCCTGCGAGCGTTCTCATGATCTTCCTGCAAACGTTCAATCATATGTTGCAAAGCATAAAGCCCCGCAGCCGCCAGCATTCCCGGCATATGCATAGCTCCACCAAGCGTTTTACGCCAGCGCCGCGCATGACGAATAAACGTTGTAGAGCCGCAAAGCATGGCCCCTGAAGGGGCTCCGAGTCCCTTACAAAGCGAAAAAGCGACCGAGTCCGCCGGAGCAACCAGATCTTCTATCCGACAATTCAAGGCGACCGCAGCATTAAAAATTCTTGCTCCATCAAGGTGTAACGCGGCCCCCCTTGCATGAGCGATATCTGCTACCTGCTGCGTATGTACAATATCAATGGGGGCGCCTGAGCAGCGATTCTGTGTGTTTTCCAGACATACAAGAGTTATAGGAGGAAAGAGCGGCCCCGACGCGCGAAAACTCTGGCTTAAAAGCTCCATCGGTAAAGAGCCATCTGGCAGGTTGGGAATCAGACGTGCCTGTACGCCTGCAAGCGCAGCCGGTCCTGCTAATTCGTAGTGGAAAATATGCGCTTCTGATCCCAGGATAATCTCATCTCCCCGCTGACAATGCACCAGAATGGCAATCAAATTGGCCTGCGTACCGCTAGGAACAAAGAGAGCAGCTTCCTTTTGCACCAATGTAGCTGTATATTCCTCCAGAGCCTGCACTGTGCGATCATCGCCTAGCACATCATCCCCTAATTCTATCTGATACATGACTCTTTGCATTTCAGCGGATGGGCGTGTAACAGAATCGCTTCTCAAGTCAACAATCATTGTGTCATTCTCCTTAAAAATCTACTCAGAAGCAGATAATAAAATGATCAATATGGTTCTTTCCTCAACTTCTTTGCTCGAAAAGCACAATGGATGCTGTTTACTTCTTTTCCTTTTTACCGGTATGAGAGAAGGGGAAATATAAGTGTTCCTCCTTCCTTTTACAGGAAGAGATAAAGCGTCTAATAACACCACATGCGTAAAAATCAATAAATAACAGGGGTAACTATGTATCCCCGCTTTCCTTCTATAACAGTTTTCTACAAACAGATTAAACAACAAAATAGGCTTTTAAAAGCGTAGACGTAAAAATATATTTCATAATGCTAACTTTTTTTATAATTGCCTTTTCCACTTGACTCTTTTTTGCTTTTCATGATATATACATAATATACATCATACTTACTTTCATCATACAATCTTTTGCCATTCTTACGCAAGAGTAATTGAGAGCATGGTAAAATAATCTATATTCCTTCTCAAAACGAAAACCCATTAAAAATCGGCTTCTGTGCTTTTTGAAGAGGATTGTGGAGTATTCCAGGGAGGGTATCATCAAACAAAGGAACTGTCGAGCGCTCACGGGCAGCATTCTTTCTCTGCGACACCAATCGACCAACAAAAAACGAACACCGTTTTTCGCTTTTCTGAACTCCTGGCTCAGAAATCTCACTTCCCCACTTGCATTATTGCGACCGATATTGACACAAGCGTTTTGTAACATGTTCTTTCGCCTGGAAATAGCTTCAAAAGCCTCTCGCTTTCAGGCGGAAACAGAGTGGATTGCGCGCTCTGTCTATTGCAGCTATCCAGTGCTGCATTCAAGATTATTCCAGCAATATCAACACCTGATAGCATCAATAGTGTTTGTGCGTCGTCTCAGATGCAGCCATCAATAAGAACCAGGATTGGGAGGCCTGTATGTCTGAAGAACAAAACCTTTCAACGCGCAAGGCCCATCTGTCTCCAGCGAAAAAGGCGTTGCTTGAACGCTGGAAACAAGGTGTTGCTCCTTCCACAAGCCAGCTTACTGGCATTACCCGTCGCTCTGAAGCAAACTTTATTCCCCTCTCCTTCTCACAGCATCGACTCTGGCTGATTGACCAGATTGCCCCGGGAGGAATTAACTATAATATCCTCTTTACTGCTCGTCTGCTCGGCAGGCTCGATATTGACGCATTACAGAGAAGCCTTCATGAAATTGTTCGCAGGCACGAGGTACTACGTACGACATTTGCCGATATAGATGGCAAACCAATGCAGATTATCGCTCCCAGAGGAACTATTTCACTGGCCATCCATGATCTGGAGGCATCTTCCCCGCCAGAGGAACGTGAAAACGAGGCACGGCGACTTGCTCGCGCAGATGCCCAGACACCGTTCGACCTTTCCCGAGGACCATTGATGAGGGCTCATCTGGCGCGCATCAATAACCATGAGCATATCTTTATTGTGACAATGCATCATATTATTACGGATACATGGTCACTTGGTATTTTCGCCAGAGAGCTCGCTGAACTCTATTCCGTCTATACAGCCCAAAAACCCTCTCCCCTGCCAGAACTCCCTGTGCAGTACGCAGATTTTGCCCTCTGGCAACGGAAGCGTTTCCAGGGGGACATTCTCACCAGGCAACTGCAATACTGGCGGGAACAACTGGCAGGCGCTCCCACCATTTTAGAACTTCCGACAGACTATCCACGTCCCACAACCCAAACCTTTCGGGGAGCCTTGAAGGCATTTGTAATAGAACCTCCCCTCGTTCAGCAACTACACGATTTCTGCAAACAGCACGATTGTACGCTGTTTATGCTACTCCTCGCAACCTATAATGTTCTTCTGTATCGCTATAGTGGACAGAAAGATATTCTTGTTGGCACGCCTATTGCCAATCGGTCACAGGGAGAAATAGAACAGCTTATCGGATTTTTTGCGAATACACTGGTATTACGCACAAAACTTCATGGAAATCCGACATTCCTGGAGCTTTTACACCGGGTACGTGAAACGACACTTGGAGCCTATGAGAATCAGGATGTTCCTTTTGAACGTCTGGTAGAAGAGCTTCAGCCCAAAAGAGAGTTAAGTCATAGCCCTCTCTTTCAAGTCATGCTCGTGCTTCAAAACACGCCTATGCCCGAGCTTCAGTTTGGCGATGAACTGACCCTTCAGATACTTGAAGGCGTTGAAAGCGGAACCTCCAAGTTTGACCTCTGGCTTTCGGTCATGGAAGATGGCGAGCGCTTATTCTGCGGCCTGGAATACAATACAGATCTGTTTACCTCACAGACAATGGAAAGGCTCATAGGACATCTTCAAACGCTCTTACAGGCGGTTGTCTTTCAACCGAAACAACGTATTTCCGATTTCAACCTGCTGACCGATGCAGAAAAACACAGAATTCTCCTGGAATGGAATGCAACTGATATCGCCTATCGGCAGGGCGTTTGCCTGCACTGGCTTATCGAGGAACAGATTGAGCGTACTCCCGATGCACCTGCGGTCATCTACAAGGATCAGCAAATCTCCTATCGAGAACTCAATAACCGGGCAAACCAGATCGCTCACCGTTTACGAGCGCTCGGCGTGGGGCCAGAAGTGCGCGTCGGCATCTGTATGGAACGCTCATTAGAGTTGGTCCCTGCGCTTCTGGGAATTCTTAAGGCAGGAGGCGCATATGTCCCGATCGATCCGACCTATCCTCGGGAAAGACAGGCTTTTATGCTTGAAGATGCTCAGGCATCAATTATTCTGACACAGCAGCATCTCCTGAAACAGCTTCCTGCACACAGCCTCCCCGTCCTTTGTCTGGACACAGAAGACCTTACGCACGAGTCCACAACCAACCCGGTGCATACTACCGTTGAACTGAATCTCTGCTATATCATTTACACCTCTGGTTCCACAGGCAAGCCTAAAGGAGCGATGACCACGCACCAGGGCCTCTGCAATCGGCTCTTCTGGATGCAAGACGCTTACAAGCTCAGTACAGATGATCGCGTCTTGCAAAAGACCCCTATGAGCTTTGATGTCTCCGTCTGGGAATTCTTCTGGCCGATTATGGTCGGGGCTTCTATTGTTATGGCGAAACCGGAGGGCCATCGTGATAGCACCTATCTGATCCAGACCATTCAAGAGCAGCAGATTACCACCATCCACTTTGTGCCGGCAATGCTTCAGGCATTCCTGGAAGACAAAAACGCCGGCCTCTGTACCTCTCTGAAACATGTCGTGTGCAGCGGTGAGGCGTTGACACTGGAGCATCAAAACCGCTTCTTCTCCTGCCTTGATGCGGAACTGACAAACCTGTGTGGCGCAACCGAAGTTTCTGTAGACTCAACCATATGGTATTGTCAGAAAGGGGATGACAACCGTGGGTGGGGCATTATACCGATTGGACGCCCGATCAGCAATACCCAGGCCTACGTATTAGATGTGTATGGTAACCCGGTCCCGGCAGGTGTTCCCGGCGAGCTGTACTATGGTGGAATCGGCCTTGCGAGAGGCTATCATAATCGCCCGGATCTCACCGCCGAAAAGTTCGTCCCTGACCCATTTAGCAAGGAACCGGGTGCTCGCCTCTACAAGACCGGCGACCTCGCGCGTTTTCGTGAAGATGGCACTCTGGAATTCCTGGGACGGATAGATCATCAGGTAAAGATACGAGGATACCGCATTGAACTGGGAGAGATTGAAGCTGTGTTAAGTCAGCATCCGGCAGTACAGGCCGCTGCTGTGCTGGCACGCGAAGATACTCCCGGTGAGAAGCGTCTGGTCGCTTATGTTACCCTTGAGGATGCGGAGCATGAGGCACAATCCCCGGAACAGCATTTCTCAGAGGAGCAGGTTTCTCACTGGCAGGAGATCTTTGACGATACCTATCGCAACAGCGAAGCAGAGGGTGACCCCACCTTTAATACATCGGGATGGAACAGTAGCTATACAGGTCTCTCAATTCCCGCTGAGGAGATGCGTGTCTGGACCATCACGACTGTTGATCGCATCGCAGCCCTACAACCACAACGCATTCTGGAAATCGGGTGCGGCTCTGGCCTCCTGCTGTTCCGCCTGGCCCCACACTGCTCGCGCTATCATGGAACAGATATTGCACCCTCCGTTATTGAGCGACTGCAACAACATATTGATGCGCAACATCTGGCCCATGTTACCCTTGCCTGCGCGCGTGCGGATGACTTGAGCAGCCTCAATAGTGAAAAATTTGACACCATCATTTTAAACTCGGTCGTTCAGTACTTCCCAAATATCGAATATCTGCTCCAGGTAATTGAAAAGTCCATACAACACCTGCAACCAGGAGGTCGCATCTTCCTCGGAGATATTCGTAACCTCCCGCTACTCACCATCTTCCATACCTCTGTAGAGATAGAGCATGCGGCACCTGATGTCCCTGCTGCTCAGTTGCTTGCCCGTATTCATAAGCGCTGTGAACAGGAAGACGAGCTTGTTCTAGACCCTGCCTTCTTTGCGGCCCTCAAGAAGCGTTTCCCACAGATCTCCTGTGTAGAGGTCCATCTGAAACGCGGGTATGATAACGAGATGACTCGTTTCCGTTATGATGTCACGCTCCATCTGGAACAGGCCAATCTGGCTGTACTGACTGATGTTCCCTGGCGCTCCTGGAATGCGGATCTCAGCCCGATCACGCTTCAGGAAGAGCTACAACAGCACAATCCCTCTTTGCTCGCCATTACAGGGATACCAAACGCTCGCGTACAGCGCGATGTTTTCCTTTATCAGCAGTTGACCCAATACTCGAAGCAGACTGTGGCGGAACTCTTTGAGCAGTCCACTGCATATGACTATGAAATAGGAATTGATCCTGAGGAATGGTGGAGTACAGGTGAGGCATCTGGCTATCATGTGATTATTCAGTGGACGCCAGACAATAACGAAGGCTATTATGATGTCGTCTTTGTGCGAAAAGAAGGCGAGCGGCCTGTACTGGATTACAGCCCGGCTTCCCTTCAGCACCTTCAACAACCAAACTGGCAGCAATACGCAACCATGCCCTTTCAGGATAAGCAGAAACAACAGCGTATCAACGACTTACGAGCGTATCTACAGGAGCGGCTCCCTGAATATATGGTTCCTGTCAGCTATATTCTGCTTCCAGAATTACCACTGTCTCCCAATGGCAAAGTCGATCGGCGTCAGCTCCCTGCTCCCGAAAGTGTGGCTTTAGGCATTGAAGCAACCTATGAGGCACCAACAACGCCACTTGAAGAAGAGCTGGCTCGAATATGGGCGAGCGTTCTGGGCCTGGAACGGGTAGGCCGAAGCAATAATTTCTTTGAGCTTGGGGGCGATTCTATTAAAGGGATTCAGGTCGTTGCAAGAGCAAACGAGGTCGGCATCCATATGGAGCCCAGGCTGATGTTTCAGTATCAGACCATTGCCGAGCTCTCACAGGCACTGCTTGATACCCAGGAAACAACTCCTCCCAGGGAGACCGAACAGGCTTTCTGGCCCCTGACTCCCTATCAGCAGCAGCTTCTGGAACAGGAGAAGCATCGTCCATACGAGTTGCTCGTCAAAACAAGCACCGCATTGAACCCGGTCATTGTTCGGCAAACGGCTCAATATCTGCTGATCGCGCACCCTGCGTTACATACGCGCTTTGTGGAGACAGCCGACGGCTATAAACAGGGAGAGGAACGAGGCGATATCAGCCAGTTCTTTGTGCACTGGCAACGTCCTGATAGCAGTGAAGCCGAGATCATAGAGGAGTTGAATACAGGCGAAACCGCTCTGAGCCGAATCACGCTCATTGAGCAGCATGAGGTAAGCTATCTGCACTTCTCTTTGCATCCGCTTATCGCTGATAGCCGTTCTCTGAGCGTGCTGATACACGATTTTGCGCAGGCATATCAACGGCTGGCCCAGGGAGCAACGCCTTCTACTTCGCAGGTTCCATCCTTCTTCCAATGGGTACAGAGCTATAGCAACTTCTGGCCAAAAGAGCTTCAGCCGGTTGGCAAAGGGCACACACATGAACAGGGCGAACAGATCCACCTTCAGTTCAGCCTGACCCGGGAAGAGACACAGGCTTTCTTCAATGCTCAAAAGGCGTATCGGACAAGGCCACAGGAGTTCCTGGTTACGGCCCTGCTGCTCACGCTTCAACAAACAGGCAATGGGCAGCTTTTCACCTTTGCCCTCTATGCGGACGGACGCAACGCGAGTTTCGACGAGGCTGACTATACACAAAGCCTCGGCTGTTTCACAATACCTTACCTGTATCATTTCCAGACCAAAGAGAGGTCTCCTGGTGAGGCCATCAAACTTGTCAAAGAGCAACTGCGTCACGTTCCTCAGCCAGATAAGACACCGCTTTTCGATCATACGCCGTTTGCTCTCCATTATATGGACGACCCAAACGCTCAAGGGGAGCTGTTCGCGGAAACTGTTGCTATCCATCTGGCAGAAGCAGAGAGCAAGGAATTTCCTGTTCTCATTGCCCGGTTACAGCAGGATACATTGTCTATTAGCTGGCACTTTGATTCAAAGGTATACGACCCGGCAACAATTCAGGGCTATGCTACCTCATATCAGAGGATGCTCATGCAACTGGTAGAGCACTGCACTACCCCCGGCGTTTATGGCTACACGCCCTCAGACTTCCCTCTCGCCCGACTCACCCGAGAACAGATTGATCGTCTCTTTGGAAAGAACCCGGCTATTGAGGATGTCTACCCTTTAACGCCCATGCAGCAGAATATGCTTTTCCAGCGGCTTCACCATCCCCAGGATGGACTGTATGTGATCTATCAGTGTCTCACGCTTGACAATATCAACCTGAACATCAACGCGTTTGAGCAAGCATGGCAGCACACTATACAGACTCATCCAGTTTTACGTACATCCTTTATCTGGGATGATCTGGACCAACCATTGCAGGTTGTTCATAAGCAGGTTCGAGTCGTCCTGGAGCAAGAGGATTGGAGAGCACTTGACGAGCACAGCCAGCAGGAGCGCCTGACCCGGCGTATTCGTGAGCTTCGGCGCAAAGGATTCAAGCTGAACGAGGCTCCACACTCCTCTGTAGCCCTCTTCCGCGTTGCCGAGAAGAAGTACCTCTTCCTCCTATGCTTTGATTATATGCTACAGGACGGTTGGAGTTTTCCGGTAATCCAGCGAGACTTCTTTACTGCCTATCAGGCTCTTGATATGGGACGAGAATTCCACCTGGAAGCGCCCCGGCCCTATCGTGATTTCATTGCCTGGTTACAGCGCCAGAATCAACAGGAGGCTCAACGCTACTGGCAACATACCCTGCACGGCTTTACCCGACCAACACCGCTGGCTCCAGAGCCGAGAGACCTCGATCCCGTCAATTATCCCGATCATTATGTAAAACAATTGAGCTTTGTAGCCGCAGCGACAACGACCCGCTTGAAAACACTGGCACGCCAACATCAATTAACCCTGAATACACTGCTTCAGGGAGCCTGGAGTTTACTACTCAGTCGCTATACACAACAGACAGATGTGGTGTTTGGCAATGTGATTGCCGGGCGTCCCACCACACTTACCGGTGTTGAGCAGATGGTTGGTCTTTTCAATAATCAGCTACCGGTACGTGTCCAGGTCACACCCGAAGCGTCATTACTTCCGTGGCTCCGCGATGTACAGGGGATGCTGGTAGAGATGCGTCAGTACGAATATAGCTTACAGCCTCATATGCAAGGATGGGGTGAGCTGCCACGTTATAAGGCCTTTTTCCAGAGCTATGTTGTCTTCGAGAATTTCCCCTGGAATACGGCAGCGCTTGAATCATTGCGACACTGGAACGTAACTGATGTGCGCTCGCTCGGCCAGACTGAACACCCTTTACGCGTCGAGATTATGCCCGGCACGTCTCTTGCACTCTCGCTCGCCTACGATCGCCGCTACTTTAGTGATCGTATGATTGCCGGTATCGCGGAGAATTTCCAGCAGGTGCTTACTCTGATGGCTTCGCAGCCGCATCAGTCTCTCAACCATTTCCTTCAGGCTATAGATCCGCAGCGCGAAATCGCCCGGGACATGAAGGCATCCATCTAGCAGACAGAAAACGGACCGGCTACAGAGCATGCTGTGTAGCCGGTCTTCCTGTATCTGGCTGGCTAGAGTTCCTCGGCGATTACCTGCACATAATCGGGGAAGGCTGGAACGACATCTGAGGAATACTCAAAGAGCGTGAAGTTCCCATCCTGCTTGATCGGCTTAAAGCCATGAAATTTGTAGGTCACCAACATCATGCGATTTCGATCATTCGATATAAACTCCGCTCGCAACTGGACCCGCGCTCTTCTGGCAGCCTGAATAATATAGCTCAACAGAATTGAGCCAACGCCTCTCGAAATAACGCGGCAGGACATCAGGAGCAACTTAATCGTCCATATCTTTTCTTCGCACTCCAGAAGCACCAACCCGATTTTTCCATATGAGCCATATTTATCTTCTAACTCCGCAATAATAAGCCGATGTCGAGAAGAACCGAGCAGTGCTCTTAGCTCCTCATATGAATAGGTATAGCCGGTCGTATTTAACTGATGCGTACGGACTGTAAGCTCCTCTGCTCGCTTCAGATCCTGCTCGTGGGCACGGGAAATGGTGAAAACCATTTTTAACGTTGTCAGAAACTCCTCGTTTGTGCCAGTAAAATCTTTTTCAGCTTTTTGCCTTTCTATCTCACTGAGGTACATCAAACGCCTGCGCCGTGCATCTGCGGTGATCGTGTCAGGGAGCATTTCAGCCCTGTCCACAAGGGTTGCAATCTGCTGTGCATCAAGGCAGAGGACATCCGGTAACGCATAGGCGACCTCGTCGCGCTCAAACGCCTGATCATCAATAAAGGCCAGGGTATCAATGCCTATATTGAGCAGCCGGGCAATATGTTGAATGGAGGTGGATTTTGCCTGCCAGCTAATTTGAGGATAAAGAAAGTAATCGTAGATTCCCAGTTCCTTCAATTTTGAAACGGCAGTATCATGGTCGTTCTTGCTGGCAATCGAGTGCAGAATACCGCGTTCATCTAGCTTCTGAAGCACAGAAAGCAGCTCAGGACGAAGAGTGACGGCTTCATCCTCTAACAGGATGCCATCCCATAGTGTATTATCCAGATCCCAGACCACACACTTGATCTGTTTGCGTTGGACTATCTGCTGCTCACTTCCCATGTGTTTCTATCCTTCGCATTTCCTGCTCATCTATTGGAGTACCCATAACGCGCTATCATAATCTGCTGAATCTGGGTGCTTCCCTCTATAATCTCCATAATGGTGGCATCCCGAAGATAGCGCTGAACCGAATGCTCACCACTACAGCCGCTCGCGCCGTGAATTTGAACGGCAGCTCTGGCAGCCTTTGCGGCTATCTGTGCAGCAAAATATTTCGCCATACAGGTAGACATAATAGAGGCGGGATCGCCTGCATCTTTGAGATATCCCGCCTGATAACAGAGGAGCCGCGCAGCTTGCGTTCCCGTCAACATGTCCGAAATCATCTGCTGAATAAGCTGGTACTCCTTCAAATAGGAGCCAAACTGCTTTCGCTGGCTGGTATAGCGAAGGGAAGCATCCAGACACGCCTGAGCGATTCCAACAGCGCCACAGGCAACACTGTATCTTCCGAAGTCCAGACAGGAGGTAGCAACCCCCTGAAGACCAAAATTCTGCTTCCCTACCAGGTTTTCCTGTGGTATCGAGCAATCCTGAAACGAGAGTTCAGCCAGCATAGAAGCTCGCGTCCCGAGCATCTCGGTGATGGGCTGAACAGTCAATCCGGGCGTCTCACGTTCTACCAGAAACGCCGAAACCGTTCCTTTATATAGTGCAAAGACAAGGAACACGTCAGCAACCTGACCGTAGGTTATCCATTTCTTGTGCCCATTAATGAGAAATGACGTGCCTTGAGCAGTAACAGTCGTTTGAATGCTCTGCGCATCGCTTCCTGCGTCGGGCTCACTCAGGGCAAATGCCGCGATGATTTCTCCCCTTACCAGTCGGGGAAGCCATTGCGCTTTTTGTTGTTTTGTCCCCCAACGGCATAAAGCATAGATCACCATACCGTGAACGGTTAGCAAGCTGCGAAGAGAGGAGCACCCTCGACCAAACTCTTCATGGAGTATGCCGACAGTCACCATATCCATTCCTTGTCCACCATATTCCGTCGATACAAACGGGCCCAGATACTGATTACGGGCAATCGTGCGGATAAGCTCGACTGGCGTCTGTTGTTCCCGATCCAATGTATCCGCGACAGGCTGTATATGCTCCTGCACAAAGGAACGACAGGTGTCTTGAATCGCCTGCTGTTGGGGTGTCAGTTCGATCTTCATATGCTCAGCCCTGAATATGCGCTTTTTTACGCGCCACCAATTGTGCGATGGCATTCACGGAGCGGAAATTATCAATATCCAGATCGTCATCTTCAATACTGATCTCGAATTCTTTCTCCACGAATAGCACAAGCTGCATGGCAAAGAGAGAGTTTACAAAGCCCTGCGCAAAGATATCCTGATCGTCATCCAGTCCCGCTTGAGCTACATGCCTGTGCAAAAACAAGCGTATTTTCTCTTTTATTGTTTCCATGAAGCACTCTCCTGGTTTAATTCGCGGTATAGGTATAGAAACCTCGTCCATTTTTCCGGCCGTAGAGACCTGCATCAACCATTTTCTTCAAGAGAGGACAGGGCCGATACTTGCTATCGTTGTAGGCTTCGTAGAGGACCTCTATAGAGTAGAGAATAGTATCCAGGCCGATCAAATCTGCTGTCTCTAGAGGTCCCATCGGATGGCCAAAGCATTCTTTAAAAATCCGGTCGATATCCTCAGGACTCGCCACCTGATCCTGAAGCAGAAAGATTGCTTCATTGATGGTAAGCATCAAAACACGATTTGAGACAAACCCCGGCATATCCTGAACAACAACCCACTTTTTCCCCAGAGACTGTAACAGTTCCTGCGTGATCTGAAGAGTCTCCTCGCTGGTATGGTAACCGCGAATAACCTCAACGGTCTGCTTCAAGGGGACCGGGTTCATAAAATGAGTTCCGATCACTCGATCTGCGCGGTTCGTCAAAGAGGCAAGGCGCGTAATCGATATGGCGGAAGTATTGACCGCGAAAACACAGGATGCGGGACAGATACGATCAATTTCGGGATAGATGCTTTTCTTCATCTCCCATTTCTCTGTTATGTTCTCAATGAGGAACTCTACCTGTTGAAGCGCCTCATACTCCGTAGTCAGGCTGATACGCTCCATACAGTCGTTCACTGTTCCGGAGAAAGCTGTTTTCTGAAGCATGCGCGCGAGGCGAAGAGATCGGACAATGGTCTGTTGGGCATGCTGAAGCTGTGCTTCGGAGATATCAACCAGAATCACTTTTAATCCTGCCTGTGCCAGATTCTGTGCTACCCCACACCCCATCACTCCGGCTCCAATAACTCCAACCAGTTCAATAGTCACAAGTATCCTCCTGTATTCTTATTGCATCTTTGTCGCTCGTCTCTGTTCACGCCCCTGCCTGCGCTGACGCTGAGCCTGTAAACGGGCCTCTGCTCTTCGGGCGCTTTGTTGGAGCAGAGCCTTCCCTGTCTGTCGTTTCTGAGAGTCGAGAAATTGTGCAAAGGCCTGGATTGTCGGGTACTTAAACAGATCCAACAGGCGAATCTCCTGCTGAAGCACCTGCTGAAGTCTGTTATGGAGCCGTGTCATCAGCAGGGAGTGGCCACCGAGCTCAAAAAAATTGTCGCGAATACTCACCCGCTCTACACCAAGCACTTCCTCCCAGTGGTGAGCAAGCATGAGTTCCAGATTGTTTCCCGGTGCAATATACTCCCTTTGTGTTTGCACCTGCACTTTGTCCATTCGCGGGAGCCTTTGCCGGTCAATTTTTCCTGTTGGTGTCAATGGAAGCGTATCAAGCACAAAAAAGGCTGATGGGACCATATAATCAGGTAATTGTGCCTGAACATGCTGCCGCAATGCTCCGCTATCCAGTTGGCTGCATTCCTTCCTGGCAACAATATAGGCGACAAGCCGCTTATCTCCCTGTTCCTGCTCTTGAGCGACAACAACCGCCCTCGCGATATCAGGATGCTGCTCCAGTACCGTTTCGATTTCGCCGGGCTCAATCCGAAAGCCGCGAATCTTGACCTGAAAATCGACGCGTCCCAGAAACTCAAGCGTGCCATCCTGTCGATAGCGGGCCAGGTCTCCAGTCCTATAGAGACGTGCCCCTGGCTCGCCACTGAATGGGTCGGGAATGAAGTACTCTGCTGTAAGCTCGGGTCGATGAACATAGCCACGTGCAACCCCGGGCCCGCCAATACAGATCTCTCCGGGTACTCCAGCAGGAACAGGATAGCCATAAGTATCCAGAAGATAAGCCCGCACGTTCAGTATAGGTCTTCCAATTGGAAGGGGGTCAGTCTCTCCGGGGACACATTGTCCAATGGAGACAAAAATGCTTCCCTCGGTTGGTCCATATGCATTGTAGAAGTGATGCTTTTCGCCCCATTGTTGCACTAGTGTTGCCTGACAGGCTTCTCCTGTGGTTGCAATAACGCGTAAATCGGGCAACTCAGCCAGCGGAAGTGTAGCCAGAGCCGAGGGAGCCAGTGCGGCAACGGTGATCCGTTGTTGAAAGAGCATCTCTGCCAACGTCGGGCCAAGCAACAGCGCGCTTGGGGCTTCCAGCATGTGGAGGGTTGCCCCGCAGCCAAATGACATCAGGCACTCTGCAATAAACATATCAAAACTGAACGAGGAGAATTGCAAGATACGGTCATTGGATGAGAGGCCGAATATCTGCTTCTGCGCTTCCAACACGTTGAGAAGCCCCCGGTGCGGAATCATGACTCCTTTCGGCTTACCGGTTGAGCCCGAGGTATAGATGATATAGGCGATATTCTCAGGCGAAAGATGGGGCAAAGGATTGGTTCGCGGCTCCATTTCAAGCCGCGTATGACTCTGGTCAAGGGCGATCACAGTCACTGGATCTGACAAAGAGAAGATCGCTTTCAGATGCTCCTGAGTGAGCAGCACAGAGATATGAGCGTCGGTCAGAATAAATGCCAGACGTTCGCGGGGATAGGTAGGATCAAGGGGCACAAAGATCCCCCCGGCCTTCAATATAGCCAGAAAGGCGATAACCTGCCAGGGTGAGCGCTCAAGACAGACTCCCGTTGCGACCTCGGGGCCGATTCCTGCTCTCATCAAGGAATGCGCCAACTGGTTTGCCCGCTCATTTAACTCCCGATAGGTGATGCGTTTCTCCCCCCACACCAGCGCGGGTTTATCTGGCTGCTGTGCAGCGAAGGCCTCAAACGTGGCCTGAAAAAAGGACGGATCCAGTTCACAGGCTTCTCCTGCACTCCATTGCTTGCAAAGGCGCTCTCGTTCCTGCTCGCTCAATAACGCAAGCTCAGAGAGCCGTATATCAGGGTTTTCCAGAATACACGCCAGGATATTCTGAAAGTGTGCGATCATCTGCTGCACGAATGCCGCACTGAAGAGATCTGTGCTATAGACAACCAAACCCTCAAGCTCATGACCATGCTGGCGCAGGTTGAATTCGAGATCGTACCGGGTGATATCGTGCTCTATTTCCAACGGCGTTACGGAAACCCCTGGCAGGCTGACGGTCGCAGTTGGCGCATTTTGCAGCGTAAAGATTACCTGGAAGAGCGGGCTCCGATTCAGGGTACGATCTGGCTGTAGCTCCTCAACAAGCTTTTCAAAAGGGACATCTTGATGAGCATATGCTTCAGTGGTAGCAGTTTTGACCTGCTGAAGCACCTCACGATAAGAAGGGTTCGCGGGCAGGTTGCACCGGATAACCAGACTATTGATAAAGATACCAATGAGTCCTTCTAGCTCGTAACGCGTCCGGTTTGCAATCGGGGTTCCTACCGCGATATCGCGCTGTCCCGTATAACGAGCCAGGAGCATTTGAAAAGCCGCCAGCAACGTCATATAGAGAGTGGCTTCTTCTTGTATACTGAGAGTTTCCAGAGCTCGACAAAGCGCGGGGGCAAGCGTAAAAGAGAGCGTGCTTCCGTGATAGGTCAATTCTGCGGGCCGGGGATAGGTTGTCGGCAATTCGAGCGGCGTACTTCCGTCGAGCTGCTTTCGCCAGTATGCAAGGAGCTGTTCCAGGCGTTCTTTCTGCAACTGCGAGCGTTGCCACCGAGCAAAATCAGCATATTGAGCGGAAAGTGTGGGGAGCTCAGGCGTCACCCCCTGGACAAAAGCGCTGTAACAGGTCACCAGTTCCTGCACAAGCACCCCCATAGACCACCCATCAGTAACAATATGGTGCATATTGAGCAGCAGAAGCCAACGTTCGTCCGCAAGAGAGAGCAAAACGGCCCGTAGCAGAGGTCCCTTATCCAGCGAAAAGACATGCTTTTTTTCGCGCTCAATAGACTGCTGTACCTGTTGCTCGCGCTCTTCAGCGGGAAGAGTGCTCACATCCTCCTGAAGAAGATGAAAATCCAGCGTGGGCATAATGACCTGTACTGGCTGATCGTTCAACAGGGTAAAGGTTGTTCTCAGGGTCTCGTGCCGCTGGATAATGGTCTGAAAGCTGCGCTCCAGCGCCGAGACATCAACCCTGCCTTTGAGCTGTACCCCGGTCAGCACATTATAAAGCTGCTGGCCGGGCATCAGTTGTTCAAGAAACCAGAGCCGCTGTTGCGCAAAGGAAAGCGGGAAAAAACGGATACCTTCCCGTTTCTTCTGAAGGAGCTGCTGTACCAGCAGACGTTTCTCTTCGGTGCTCCTGGCGCTATCTGACCGGGCATCCATATCCATTCTCCTGTTTTCCTATGAGAATAATCCCTGGATTGTCTCTTCTGATAGGTCATCCTCAGGCAAGCTTTCCAGACTCTCAATCATTTTTTCTTCGACAAGCTCGGCTAGCTTTGCGATGGTTAGCGTCTCAAAAACACTGCGTAAAGGCAGCTCAACAGAGAAGAGTTCCCGTAAACGGGTTACTACTTGCGTAGCGAGCAGAGAATTGCCACCCAGTTCAAAGAAGTTGTCGTGAATACCGATCTGCTTGACCTCTAGCAGATGCTGCCATATATCACAGATATTCTGCTCAATTTCATTGGAAGGCGGCTTATACAGACTGGTTAGAGCCGGACGTTCATAGGTCGTTAGAGGGGCAGCATATTCCTGCACCTCATTGCTCTGCTGGCTCGCCAGTGCAGGAGAAAAGCCACGCTCTGGTGGATCAATCCAATAACGCTGTCGCTCAAATGGATATGTTGGTAAGGGCACACGCCTTCGTTTTTCTGGATGATAGACCTGCGCCAGATCAATTGCAGCGCCGGCCAGCCAGAGCTTGCCCAGGGCCTGTAAGAGCATATACACATCTGTTTGTTTCTCCAGACCATGTCGCATAGAAGGAATGATAGCTGCGAAGCGTTCGGGGGCGGCCTGTAGCTTTGCATGAATACTTAACGTATTGCCCGGACCAACTTCCAGCAATAAGAGGAAAGGATCCTTCAATAGCTCACGAATACCCGCTGAGAACTGGACTGTATGGCGCAGATGGCGCACCCAATACTCAGGGTCAGTGGCCTCCTCTTCGGTAATCCAGGTGCCTGTGACATTTGAGATAAAGGGTACTTGCGGCGCATGCAGCTCACACTGTTTGACGCCATCTCGAAATGCATCAAGGATCTCTTCTACATGCGGTGAGTGACCGGCAACATCAACAGGAATCCGAAGGTAATCAACTTCCTCTTCATCCAACAGCGCTACCAGTTGTGCGATAGCCTCCCTGGTTCCCGAAAGCACACAGGAAGAGGGGCCATTAATGGCCGCCAGGGAAACATGCATGTCCAGAAACTCAGCAACCTCTTCGGCTGAAAGCGAGACACTCAGCATCTCGCCACCCGGTAATCTATCGAGCAATTGCGCCCGTAGCCAGACTAACCGTAAAGCCTCTTCCAGCGAAAAGACGCCGGAGACACAGGCCGCGACATACTCCCCGAGACTATGACCGATAAGAGCTGATGGCGCTATTCCCCAGGAAAGCCAGGTTTGGGTCAGGGCATACTCGACCATAAAAAGCGCCGGCAGGCTGTACAGCGTCTGTTGAAGCTGGCTGGCCTGCTGCTCAGGAGAGGGATACACAATTGATAGGAAATCGATACCCGAGAGCGGTTTCAAGATATCGACACATTGATTCATCGCGTCTCGAAACACCGGGAGAGTACGATAAAGGTCGGCTCCCATATGGAGGTACTGTGAACCGCTGCCAGGATAGAGAAATGCTATCGGCCGCTTTCGCCCATCCTGATACATGGTCAACACTCTCGATGGCTCCCGTTTCGCGAGGGCCTGTGCCGCATCGAGAGGGTCAGAAGCCACCAGAACGCGACGGTAGGAAAATTCGCGCCGACCGACCTGAAGCGTATAGGCCATATCTGCTATTGGGAGCTCCTGAGGCTGCTGGCACCAGGCGATGAATTGTTCTGTTGTCTTTTCCAGCGCTGTTGCAGTGCGGGCCGAGAATACCAGTAAGTGATAGGGGAGCGAGGAACGCTGTGACGCAACCGGTGGAGCTTCTTCAAGCAGAATATGCGCATTCGTTCCCCCGATACCAAATGAGCTGACCCCGGCTCGTCTCGGTGCCTTCGGGCTTTTCCAGTCAGCCAGGGAAGTGTTGACATAAAAAGGGCTATTCTCAAAATCTATTTGAGGGTTGGGATGTTCAAAGTGCAGGCTTGGCGGAATCTGTCTATGCTTGAGAGAAAGCACTACTTTCAACAAGCCGATGATGCCCGAGGCTGTATCCAGATGCCCGATATTCGACTTGACGGACCCAATTGCACAGATGCCTTTCTCCTCTGAATATTCTCTATACACTCTGTTCAGGGCCTCTATCTCGATCGGATCGCCAATCGCGGTCCCGGTACCGTGAGTCTCCATATACGTCACAGTATCAGCGTCAACCTCAGCGACGGCAAGAGCACTGGCAATAACGGCAGCCTGACCCTCAACGGATGGAGCCGTAAACCCGACTTTGAAAGCTCCATCGTTGTTCACAGCAGAGCCCCGAATGATCGCGTGAATGATATCTCCATCCTGCAATGCATCGCTCGCTCGCTTCAGGACAACAACACCTACACCATTGCCTTTAACGGTGCCGGTTGCCTTCGCATCGAAAGCCCGACAATAGCCATCTGCCGACAGCACACCCTCTTCCTGATAGAGATAGCCCTGCTCTTGCGGAACCTGAATAGAAATACCGCCAGCCAGGGCAATATCACACTCGTGATCCAGCAAAGCTTGTGAGGCAACATGGACCGCCACCAGCGACGATGAACAGGCGGATTGAATCAGGTAGCTCGGCCCACGCAGGTTCAGTTTATAGGAAACACGAGTTGTGAGATAATCTTTATCGTTCCCCTGCAAAACTGAAAAATATCCTGTCTGGGCTAACTTCTCCTGATGAGGAAGCAGATGGGTAATCAGGTAGCTGCTGATAGAGGTACTGGCATACACACCAATCAGGCCGTTGTAGCGTTCAGAATCGTAGCCTGCATGCTCAAGCGCTTCATAAGCGCATTCAAGGAACAAACGGTGCTGTGGATCAGTGATTGCAGCTTCTTTTGGACTGTAGCCAAAAAAAGCCGCATCAAAAAGCTCAACCCCCTCCAGAACACCATTCGCTCTTACATAACGGGGATTCTGGAGAAGTTCCTGTTTTTCCCCTGCCGCCAGCAATTCTTCATCAGAAAAGAAGCGGATTGCATGGCTCCCTTCCCGAAGGAGCTGCCAGAATTGATCTATGTTCTGAGCGCCAGGGGTACGGCAGGCCATACCAACAATCGCAATACCATGCTCAAGAATTGCGGGATCAACCAACTCGTATACTCCTTCTTCCGCTGTAGACGCACTTCCATCATTACAACTCACTTGCATGTTCCTGTCTTACCGCTGTAATAAAATCGAAGTAACCGTGTGGGGAGAAATCTAATCCAGCTTTCTTATAACGGTCAACTGGCACAGGGAAGCCATGTTTCAGATAGTGCTCCAGGAAATAGGCGCCATCTGTCGGGCTCATAAACAACTGCGCAAGAATCGAGGGATCGACGTTTGTTTGCTGCTTGCTCGCAAAATCGAGTAGCTGATACTGTAGGCCTGAGCCATCCGGCATCCGAACTTTGGGCCGATGCACAATGTAATCGGGTAAAATATCCCGAAATGCTTCGCGCAAAATCCATTTATGGACAGCATTCCGCAGCTTCATATCGAAAGGAATGCTATAAGCAAACTCCATAAATGCTTTGTCGAAGAAAGGGACACGCGCCTCAATACCATATCTTGCACTACAGCGATCAATCCGCTGTAAATCGGTTCGATGCTCATTATTCAGACGATAATCCATCAAGTATTGAGGATCAGGATACGTCTGGAAGAGATCATACCCTGCCAGCAGCTCATCACTTCCATCACCACAGAGCACCACCTTGATCCCCTGCGCGCGGGCAAGGCGGAAGGTTGGCATCACAGTGCAGGAGTCCATAATGTTGATTGGTTCAAAGACCTCACAATAGTAGACCGTTTGCGGAAGATCCTGCACCATCTCTTCCAGCGTGAGCTGACTCACAAAGTGAGTGATATTGTGCTCCCGGCAGTATTGACGAGCGATCTCGACATCTGCTGCCCCTGCAAAGCCAGTCGAGAAGGCAACCACCTCCCTGTTTTTCGCTCTGGCAACATGTAAAATGATCGCGCTATCAATGCCTCCGCTGAACAGAACTCCAAAGGGCTGGTCCGAGGGTAGCTGCCTTTCAATCGCGTGAGTCAAAGCCTCTCGTAAAGAGACTTTGACCACTTCTACATCTTCCGACACCTTCGATGCCGATAGATGAAAGTATTGCTGAACACCATGATCCGTCAGGTAATGGCCCGGCGAGAGAGTCGTGATGTTTTTCTTTAAGGGCAGCAAAGACTTCAACTCCGAAGAGATAAAGTAGCAAGCCCCATCATAGACGTAGTAGAGTGGCTTAATGCCGATATGATCGCGGGCTGCGAGAAAAGTATGCTGTTCTCTGTCGTAAATGAGAAAAGCAAACATCCCTTCAAGGCGCTGTGGAAGATCTTCACCCCATTCTCGATATCCATACAGCAGTAACTCGGCTTCCGCTTCCGTGCGGAACACATAACCACATCCTTCCAGGGACTGGCGCAGGGCCGAGTAGTTAAAGATCCTGCCATCCAGCACAGCAGCAAGCCGCTCTCCCTCATCAGTGACAGGCTGAGGCACCTTATCGCCATCAGTCACAAGCAGGCGATTGCACCCAAGCGCTGCCGTCGGGCATATATGCATTTCTCCAGCAGCCTGCTCATCCCCACGATGGGTAATGGCCTGGAGCATATGAAAAAGCTGCTCCTTCAGGCTCACAGTTCGTTCAGCCTGCAAACGATCAATGATACCGGCAATACCACCCATAAAAAAACGACTCCTCTCCTGCAAAAAATGGTAGTAGGGCTGCAAGCGCTTCTAACGCATTATTGCTCACCATCGACAAACTGAAGCATCGCTTCGTAAGGAGTTTTGCCCGTCTCCTGCGCTGTAGCAAGGATCTCGCGGGTTAAGAATTGCACCACTGCATACACGATAGCGTGAGCAAGTGGCTTATCGAACGCCTGCTTCGGTCTGGATTGCCGCCAGAACCACTCAACTCGCGAGGTGAGAGCACCTCCCAGAGTAAGTAACTGTCCGGGCAATGCCAGCACTCCTTGTTTCTGAAGCTCCTGCATCAAATGCAGTCCGCGCTCCCCTCGTGGGATCGCGAGATTATGTGCAAGAAAGAGCCTGGTTCCAGGAGGAATAAGCTGCCAATTTGAATTTTCAAGTTCTTCTCCGACCGTTGTGGCGACAATAGTTCCTCCACGCTGCAAGCAGGCATCAGTAAAACAATGATTCTTCGCGGATAGATGCACGAACGAGGAGGGAGCCGTGACGGTTGCTTCGGCCTGATCGTACACCAGATCGCAAACCACGACATCTTCAAACATTCTTTCCTCGAAATAGCGAGTGATATCGCTCCCCATCGCACCCGCTGCACCGATCAGGGTGACTGCCTTCTGCGTGTAATCAGCAATATCCAGAAGCTCAAGAGCAGCTATCACCCCTGTACTGGAGTAAGAAGACTTTCCTCCGCATCCTCCATCCGGACAACGGATACCGAGGACATGCGGCGTATAGGTAGCCAGTAGGTCAGCAAGACCGGCAAACCGTCCAAAATCCGGGGTGAGCTTGATCCTTCCCTGTTGCTCATTGAGAAATGCCCCGATCTCAGCAAAGATAGGAGAAAGCTTTTCATAAAAGGCTGGATGCTGCGGGTCGGTAAGAACTGTATATGTTTCCTGATCTCGGGGCACGATGATACAGCGTGCTCCACCAACAACACTTTCACTCAGCCCCTCCGGCAGACGATCTTGAAATGTGTCCAGCACTCCCCGGCGTAAGGCTCCATTGATCAGGCGATTCTTAAACAGGCTCTCATCCCACATCAAGCGTTTCAGCATATCCTCAATCTGTGTAGATTTCCTGGACGGATCAACCATCCTGGTTCCGCCATAGGCATAACAGGTATGCAGTTCTCCATCAGCCGCAATCCATACGTCTGCATACTCATGTGTGAGTGTATATATTTGTATTGACAAGGTGTGGCTCCAGTATCTGATTACAAACGGTACAGCAGAAGAGAGAAAAGATCGAACCCCGCTTCTTACAGGTTCGTGGATGGAATAAGAGGATCAAAACTATCCGAAAGCATTTCACTCAATTGAACGTGCTTCACTTCGGTTATTCGGTTATTCTCGTCTACAAAAACAAGTTGAGGAACAAGCGTGCGGATTTCTTCGTCAGTACAGAATGCGTAACTGATAATTAACACTATATCTCCTTCATTGTTCAAGCGTGCGGCGGCACCATTCAAACAAATGACACCAGACCCCCGCTCTCCGGGAACAGTGTATGTCTCTAATCTCGCTCCATTCGTCACATTGACTACCTGTAATCTTTCGTAGGGAACCATCCCTGCCGCATCCAGCAAATCCTGGTCAATTGTAATACTGCCTACATAGTTAACGTTCGTCTGGGTAACAGTTGCACGATGGATTTTTCCACGACACATCATTCGGAACATGCCTGGCTCTTCCTTTCCCTCGTTATTCTTCAAACGAGTACTACTTGTAGTTCACCATTTATCATACCCTGATATTTCTTTTTCAGCTTATTAACTATATAGTATTCTAAGCTTACTCTGTATTATATAAATACAAATAACAAGGTATGTTTTCGATGATCATTTACTTAATAACCTCTTTCATTAAACTAGTATAAAATGATGAAATGCCAAATGTCAAACAACTGTATTACCAAATTCTTCCTCTCTATACTATATCTTCGCCGAAGACGAAAATATATCTTTATGGGAACAGTCTCAATTGACAATGCTAACAATGGAAAAACGGCAAACTAGTATGTTATATTGGTAAAGTAATTTTGTAATTGAACTTGTATTTCTTCTGTCTCTGTAATGCAATTTGTCTATTTATCCTTTCTCACGAGAATACCTTTTCTACTCATATATCCCGTTTTCTGCATGCATCACAACAAAAAGAAGGTCCGAAGAATGGAGGAGAAAGCGATGATAAAACCACCTGAACGATGGTATCTGCTAGCATTTTCTGCTCAAACTCACCATGATCTGGATACACTGACGGAAAAGCTTGCTGCTTTGCTTCAGGAAAATGCTGAACTGGCCCTTGAAGAAGTCGCCCCTGCTCTTATCGCCAGCTATGGTGAAGACAGCATAAGGAGAACATTGGTTTGCCATAATCGACAGGAAGCGCTTGAAACGCTTCGTCTGCACGATACCGGGAAGCTCCTTACAGGTGAACCACAAACAAGACACAGACCAATTGCTTTCTTGTTTCCGGGTCTGGGAGAACAGTATGAGCATATGGGTCAGCAATTATATCTCACAGAGCCAGTCTTTAGAAAGTACATCGATGACAGTGATGAGCTGCTTCGCCCTTTTGGGCTCCAGTTGAAAGAAACGCTCTACCCCACAGACACACAGCAGGAGCACACCCCATCTCAGGAAAAGCTTGATTTACGCAGGTTGCTTCGGCGAACAGCCAGCACGTCGCGACTCAATCAAACTGCCCTGGCACAGCCGGCAACTTTTGCCATTGAATACGCATTAGCCCAACTTCTCTTCTCATGGGGCATTCACCCCCACGCTCTTCTGGGCTACAGTATCGGGGAATATGTCGCGGCCTGTCTTGCCGGGGTGTTCTCCTTTCCTGATGCGGTTCGGCTGGTTGCAGCCCGAGCTCAATTGATAGAGCGTCTTCCTCATGGCTCGATGCTGGCAGTTCCGCTCTCAGAACAGGAGATCACGCCTCTGTTGGGCAACCACCTTTCCCTTGCGGCTTTAAATGGCGATGCCCTCTCAATTGTTGCTGGACCCTCTGAGGCAGTTTCCGAACTTGAGCGACTCTTACAGCAGAGGGATATAGTCACTATTCGGCTGAATACGGCTCATGCCTTTCATTCACATATGATGAAAGCAATTGCCAGTGAGTTTGAAGATGTTGTACGCACCTGTACGTTACAGGCTCCTCGTATCCCCTATCTCTCGAATGTAACCGGAACCTGGATCACCCCCGAGCAAGCGACTGACCCCGGCTATTGGGCTACACATCTCCATCAGCCGGTGCGCTTCGCAGATGGCCTGCAAGCGCTCTGGAAACAGCCCGAAATGGCATTACTGGAAGTTGGTCCCGGCCAGACGCTTTGTAGCCTGGCACTCCAGGCCCGGCAGAACCCCGAACAGGAGAGCGTTACCTTGCCAACCATGCGAGCCGCTTTTGAACACCTGGATGACAGGGCTTTTCTCCTCAACACGATAGGAAAACTCTGGCTTACAGGCGTGCCGCTCAACTGGAATCAGTTTTATCAACAAAAGCCAGACTACACCCTCCCTCAGCTTCTCCGGACCACTGTTGAGCCTCCCGAACAGGAAACGAGCGAAGCAAGAAAAATGAGCCGAAGGCGGAAGCCCAAACAAAAACGCACCCGTCCCTGGCTCACGACAGACTATGTTCCGCCCTCCGGAGAACGTGAACAGGCTCTGGTTTCGCTCTGGCAACGGATTCTACACATCGATGGCATCGGGATACATGACAGTTTTTTTGAATTAGGCGGACATTCCCTGCTCGCTCTCCGTATCCTTGAGGCCTTGAAAAAAACATATGGGGTAGAGCTTCCTCTTAGCTCTCTGTTTGAAGCCCCAACGGTAGCCCAGTTCGCCAGAGTGCTGGACGATGCGCTGCGTGGAGAGCACCACCAGCATAATGAAGCACAACCTGCTGCTTTCACTGGACCTGCCCTGCACTATCAACTTCCCAATGGGCTGAAGATTATGCACCAGAACAAAGCGGAAACGGACCATTTCTATGAAGACATCTTCGTCCATCGCGCTTATACCAGCCATCTACCTGAATTGCCACAAAACGCCTGCGTCTTCGATGTAGGAGCAAACATCGGTCTGTTTACGCTGTTCTTGCACTCCCTGAACAGGGGAATCCAGATATACGCCTTTGAACCCTCGCCCCCTACGTTTGAGGTTCTCTCTCGCAATATAGCTCTCCATAAGGTCAATGCCCGCCTTTTCCCCTTTGGTCTATCCGACACTGCCAGAACCGCAGAGTTCACTTTTTATCCCTTTTCTACGGGCATGTCGTCTTTTTATGCCAACCGGGCAGAGGAGGAAGAGGTATTAACCAGTATTCTCCAGAACCAGTACCAGCAAGCCCGGCCCGAAATGGAGCAGGTGATGCGCTATGCTGGCGAGCTCGTCGAGGAGCGCCTGAAAAGCCAGACATTTGTTTGCAAACTGCATCCTCTCTCGGCGGTAATGAAAGAAAACGCTGTTGAGCGTATCGACCTGCTAAAGATCGATGTTCAGAAAAGTGAGCTCGATGTCCTGAGAGGCATCGCCGACGAGGATTGGAACAAGATACACTCCATTGTGGCAGAGGTGCATAACCTTCATGGCCAACTGGACACGATCACAAACCTGTTGAAAGCGCATGGCTACACGCTCACTGTGCAACAGGACGAACTCTATAAGGGTTCCGTGATTTATCTGCTCTATGCCAGCCGGCCCTGAGTGCTCTTTTGACAACATTCAGAGGAGTTGATAGCCCCTCTGAATGCTCCAAACTCTTAGAAGCGGAGAGGCAGATAACGGTACAGATCTTCTGTGACGGCTGCGAGGAATGGTTCTACCTTGTTCTGAAGATAGAAATGATCGCCCTCATAGAGTCGGATTGTGACTGGATGCGGCGTCTCGGTATACCAGGCACATAATTCAGCATAGTTTACCTCGCCGTCATCCAAACTTCCGAATACAGATATAGGGCACTTGAGCGGCTCTTGCTTCTCATACTGGTACGTTTCACAAATCGCAAAGTCAGCACGGACCAGTGGAGCGACTAACGTCATAAGCTCTTCCTGCTCAAACACTTCAGGTGGAGTTCCATTCAAGCCTCGAAGTCTCTTTTCAAGGGCCTGCAAAGAGGCATTATGGATTTTCATATGTTTATAGGGCAGATGTGGGGCTCGATGAGCCGAGATGAGTAACAATCTGGGCATATTGAATTTGCGCCTTTGCAGATAGCGGGCCATTTCAAAGCTGATAAGCGCTCCCATGCTATGCCCGAAAAACGCAAAGGGTTTGTTCAGAAATGGGATGATCTGTTTCGCCAGCGCCTCCACCAGAGGCGTCGTATGCGTAAAAGGCTCTTCGTGAAGTCGGTTTTCTCGACCCGGTAACTGTAATGCGCATAGCTCTAGCCCGGCAGGCAAGTACTGAGGCCAGGTACGAAATGCCGAGGCTCCACCACCCGCATAAGGGAAACAGAAGAGACGTGCTCTGGCTGTAGGGTTAGGTTGTGGACGGACAATCCAGGTATTTGTTGATACGGACATGCTTTTTTCTCCTCTTTCTCTGTCTCTTTCGCTATCCTTTCACTACTATTTTACCATCTATTTTTGGAGAAGAAAGTTGTTTTTTATAAACAGAATAGTATGAAACTTCTCGTTGTCTGCAACGCTTGTTCTGCAAACTTGTAAAACGTACTCATCTCTTAAAATGATGTATACAAACAGCTATGCAAAGTTATATAAATTGCTCATTCCCGTTTGAAAGAATATTGCCATCAGATAGACTTCATCTCACACAAGTATCACTTTGTTTGCCAAAATAGGTATATATACACTTGACAAGGCTAGAAACCATATGTTATTGATAATAGCAGACGTTTCAAAAATATATTGTAATGCTCAATTTTGTAGCATTGAACATATGACAAAAGCCTTGTAATATTTTTTCATATAAGATCATCAAAGTACTTTACTATTATCCATTCAGCATGTCACTTGTCATTACAGCAAAAGTTGATTTTTTAACTCCAGAAAGGAGATAGGGGCAAACACAACAATTTACAGGTTACCCTGCATACTTTCAAATCAAGCTGTTTTACGCAGCGTTCCATCTTTACACGTTTTTCCCAAAAATTCCATAATGATACTCTCTCTTTTTTATTGAGTAGCGCAAATCGGATGACAAAGTGAGGGGAGAAAGCAATTTGGCAACTCATACTCCAGACAACGCTATGAGAAAATGGGGTCTGCTCGTTAGAGCTGTACTTCACTGATATTTCACTGTTGTTTGCAGCGCAACAGTACAGTGACGATCAGAAATCGTGCCTGAAACTGGCAAGGATGCTTTCACAGTAGAGCCGGTTGACTTTTAGTATGAGGATAGGATTAAGATGAGTGAAACGCGCCATCATGATGATGGTCCAAAGCAGTTAACGCCGCTACAGCAAGCTTTACTGACTATCCGCAATCTCCGGAAGAAGTTAGAGACGATAGAGCAAGTCAGGAAAGAACCTATAGCAATCATTGGGATGGGCTGTCGCTTTCCAGGAGGAGGAAACTCACCCGAGGCATTCTGGAACTTGCTTGAAACCCGACAAGATGCCATAGATCTGATCCCTGATACACGTTGGAACCCGGAGACATTCTATGACGCTGATCCCGATACTCCCGGAAAGATGAATACACGCCGAGGTGGGTTTCTGCAAGATATCGAGCAATTTGACGCTTCGTTCTTCGGCCTTTCTCCTCGTGAAGCAGTCCATATGGACCCACAACAGAGGCTCCTACTCGAAGTTGCATATGAGGCGTGCGAACACGCAGGCATAGATGCTCTGGGGCTCAGCGGCAGCCGCACAGGTGTCTTTGTGGGTGTCCATAGCCAGAGCATGGACTATTTCCTTATGGAACTATCCAATCCCTCACAAATCGAGGCATATAGTAGCACTGGCACGGCACACAATGTCATTGCCGGGCGACTTTCCTACTTCCTGAACCTGAAAGGGCCAAGCATAGCAGTAGATACCGCCTGTTCCTCCTCGCTCGTGGCGCTCCATCTGGCCTGCCAGAGCCTGCGCACGGGCGAATCTGATCTGGCCTTTGCAGGGGGCGTCAACCTCATCTTACGTCCCGAGGTCAGTATCTGCTTCTCGAAACTGCATATGCTAGCCCCGGATGGCAGATGCAAGCCATTCGATGCACGAGCCGACGGCTTCGTTCGTGGCGAAGGCTGCGGCGTCCTCCTCCTCAAGCGCCTCTCCGACGCTATCCGCGATCATGACCCTATCCTCGCCCTCATTCGCGGCTCCTCCCTCAACCAGGACGGTCGCTCCGCCGGCCTCACTGCCCCTAACAGCCTCTCCCAACAGCAGGTCATCGCTCAGGCTCTCGCTCACGCCTCTCTCTCTCCCGCTCAGATCAGCTATGTCGAGACACATGGCACCGGCACCTCCCTCGGCGATCCCATCGAGATAGAAGCTCTCGCTCAGGCCCTCGGCACGGTTGGCCCTCCCTGTCTGTTGGGAGCGGTCAAGAGCAACATCGGCCATCTGGAGGCCGCTGCTGGCATCGCTGGCTGCATCAAGGTCATTCTGAGCATGCAACATGAGCTGATCCCTGCAAACCTGCATTTTGAGCGGTGTAACGAGCATATCCATCTGCAAGGCACCCGCTTGCAGATCGCACAAGAAGCAACCCCCTGGAAACGTGGCGACACACCTCGCTTCGCTGGCGTCAGCTCCTTTGGTTTTGGAGGAACAAACGCGCATGTAGTGCTTGAGGAAGCCCCGGTTGTTCGTGGGATGACTCCAGCCTCATCTATGGAACACTATGTGTTGCCCATCTCAGCACGAACTACAGCGGCATTGCGGGCAGCAGTTGCACAATACAAAGAACAAATAGCTTCCTGGTGCAAGAACGATCACTCTCTTTACTCCATCTGTTATACTGCCGGGACGCGTAGAAGTCACTATGAGCGAAGAGCCGCCTTTGTCGCCTCAACCTGGGAAGAGCTAGCGGAGCAGCTCGCCGCATTTTCACAGCCGCCAGAAGCAGAGCGCCATTCCCGGGAGTCATCCAGAGGAATCGTCTATGTTTTCTCAGGGCAGGGAGCACAATGGCCCGGGATGGGACACGAACTCTATACAACGGAAGCCGTATTTCGTGATACCTTCCAGGAATGCGATACCATCTTTCGTCGCTATAGCGGGTGGTCCCTGATTGATACCCTTATGGCGTCACCAGACAGTTCACGCTTAGACGATACCTCAATTGCACAACCGATGATCTTTGCAATTCAGGTCTCGCTTGCGGCGCTCTGGCGCTCCTGGGGAATCATCCCATCCGCAGTTGTCGGGCATAGTATTGGCGAGGTTGCAGCCGCTCATCAGGCCGGTATCCTCGATCTTGAAACCGCGCTTCAACTGGTCTTTTATCGTGGCAGAATTATGCATGCTGTGGCAGGGAAGGGGAAAATGCTTTCAGCGAATATTCCGCTATCACAAGCAGAAGCCCTGCTAGATCGCTATAAAGGAAGGCTCTCCCTTGCAGCACTCAATGCACCCTCTATGGTCACCCTGGCCGGTGATACTGCACTCCTTGAAAAGATCGAGCAGGAGATGCGTGAGAAGCAGATTTTTGCACGGATGATGCCTGTAAACTACGCCTTTCATAGCTATCAGATAGCACCTCTGGGAGACGAGCTACAGGCCGCTCTCCTTCAGCTTCACCCTCAATCTGCCCGGCTTCCCTTCTTCTCGACGGTCTTTGGTCGCAAAATCGAGCCAACTGAAAAGCTAGATGAGGTCTACTGGAAACGTAATATGTGTGAGCCAGTGCTTTTTCAGCATGCCATTATGGAACTGCATAAGGCAGGATATCGCACCTTCCTGGAGGTCGGCGCACATCCAGTACTGGCCCCCGCGCTCCGTGAATGCGTGCAAGAGCAGGGGCTTATTCTTCCGTCGCTGCGGCGCGGGCAGCCCGAACGGCGTCTTCTTCTCCAATCGCTGTCAACGCTCTATAGTTGCGGCTATCAGCCAAACTGGAAGGCACTCTATCAACAGCCCTGCCTCCCTGTGGCGCTTCCGTCGTACCCGTGGCAGAGATCCTATTACTGGCTTCCGTCAGGCAAAAAGCCAGCCGCATCAGCACAGCCACCACTTCAGAAATGGCTCTACGAGGTATGTTGGCAGCCCTATTCAGTCCCATCGACACCAGGGAAGCAACAGGATTGGGTCCTCTTTACGGATAGTTCAGGCGTGGGCGAAACTGTAAAGCATCTACTCCAGGCCAGCGGCCAACGATGTATTACGGTGGCCTCAACTGCACACGCTGACGCCGATTATGTGCTTGAGAGTGCGGAACCATCGGCATACAGGGAGATCCTGAGTGCTATTATGCAGCAGCTCACCACGCGCTCGCTGAATATTCTCCATCTCTGGAGTCTGGATCACTCTGGCGAACCTCCTCACTTCCAGCACGCTCAGCACTCGGGCTGCGAGAGTGTGTTACTGCTTGTTCAGGCACTTGCACACTTAGAGCTGGAACATGACACAGCGCTCTGGTTGGTCACAAAAGCCACTCAGGCTCTCGACACACGCTACTTCACGCCAGGGCTGATGCAGGCACCGCTCTGGGGACTCGGAAGAACGCTCAGACATGAATTTCCTTCGCTCCGCTGTATGCTGGTTGACCTTGATCTTCAGCCGGAGCAGTCCGCATTGCAGACCTTGACTGCACTCCTTACAGAGGAGCAACTTACCGAGGATGAATTCGTCCTGCGTGAGCAAGAGTGCTATGTCAGCAGGCTACGGCCCTATAGCGAGATGCAGCGAGTATCCCTTTCTATCAAAGAACAGAGTGCGTATCTTGTTGCTGGCGGTCTCGGAGGTCTGGGATTAGTGATCGCCGACTGGCTTGTACAGCAGGGAGCACGTCATCTGATTCTGGTAGGGAGGCATGCCCCCGGTGATGACGCGCAGGCGGTTGTTCAAAAACTGCGAAAGGCAGGAGCAGAGCCGCTTGTCTTACAGGCCGATATCACAAATGCAGACGATGTTCGCAGCATTCTCACTACCCTTGAGCAAAAGAAACTTGATCTCAAAGGCGTGATTCACGCTGCCGCTCAGTTAGATGATGCTATTGCGGTTCATACAACTCCTGCGCGGCTCTGGAAGGTGATGGCCCCTAAAATCCAGGGTGCCTGGAACCTGCACCTGAATACAACTCAGTATGCGCTGGATTTCTTTATCCTCTTCTCATCGGTTGCCTCGCTGTTGGGCTCCGCAGGCCAGGGAAGCTATGCAGCAGCAAACGCGTTTCTTGATGCCTTTGCCCATTATCGACGCGCTCAGGGGCTACCAGCTATCGTGATTAACTGGGGTCCCTGGGATACAGTAGGGCAGGTAACAAAGCGGGAAAACCTCGAAACCCAACTGGCGGAACGAGGATTAAAGAGTCTGAAACCGGCCCAGGGATGTGCCATTATTTCCTATCTCCTGGGGCAAGCTCATACACAGGTTGCCGCTATGCATCTCGACATACCACGGTTCCAGACTTTCTACGCCTATCTGTCCCGTTCGTCTCTGCTGGCTGATATCCTGCCGCAGAAAAAAACCGAAGCTGATCAATCGGTGCGCTCACAGATTCTGGCTTTAGATGCATCACAACAGGTACAGGCCATTGAACGAGAACTCAGTTCAATCATCATGGCAAAGACCAAACTGTCCAGTGACGACGTGACGCCACAAAGAACGCTTCTGGATCTGGGGCTAGATTCCCTGACGGCACTTGATATTCAACATACAGTACAAGAACGCCTGGGAGTACGCGTTCCGCTTGTATCCTGGCTCAACAATACAGGGATCGGAACACTGGCAATCCAGATTCAGCAGAGATTACTTGAAGAGACAGCTACAGCGGACACAACAGCTCAGCAAGCTCTCTCATCTCCCGAACAAATAGATGAGCTTCTGGCAAATATAGACTCGCTCTCGGTAGAAGAAATGGACGCCGCCCTGAACAGCTTGTTGCAGCAGAAGAAAGGCGAAAGCTATGAATGACTCTCCCAAGCCACTAACCAATCTTTCTCTCGATGAAAAGCGCCTCTTGCTAAGACGTCTTCTGGAAGAAAAGAAACGGGAGCAAGCAGCGACAGAATTTCATCCGCTCTCCTATGGACAACAGGCGCTCTGGTCCCTGTATCAGTTGGAGCCAGGCAGCACGGCTTATACTATCTTCTGCGCATTGCAATTCACGGCACCGGTGAATAAAACGGCCTTACATCAGGCACTTGAAGCAATCATAACCCGTCACGCCATTCTAAGGACAACCTATGTTGTCAGGGATGGTATCCCCTATCAGCAGATCCATCCTATGCTCAAACCGGCTCTGGAGACCCATTCAGTTGCTTATGTCACGCCGGCATTCCTACGCGAACAGGCAAGTAATCCGTTCGATCTGGAGAAGGGGCCTGTGCTACGCCTGCATCTTTACCACAGCCTTCAGACAGAGCAGGACGTCCTTCTTCTCGTGTTCCACCATATCGCTATTGATCTCTGGTCCCTTGAACTGGTCATACAGGACCTGGAGACAGCATATAAGGCTCTCTCAAGTGGCAGGCAGCCAGCTTTTGCACCGGTCAGAATGTCGTATCTGGACTATACGTATAGACAGCGCAAGCGTATGAGCGAAACGCCCGGGAAGCGGCTAGGAGCATACTGGACCCGGCAACTCCAGGGCGCTCCCCCTGTGTTACAACTGCCTCTTGATTCTCCTCGCCCTCCGATGCAGACCTATCAGGGCGCACGCTACAGCTTCACCCTTGATGCCCATATGACACAACACCTGCGCGAACTGGCAAAAACCGAGAAAACGACCCTCTACACCTTGCTTCTGACAGCCTTTGCGACGTTACTCTATCGGTACACCAATCAAAAAGATATCCTCATTGGCTCCCCGACAGCCGGGCGCGACGAAGCCGAATTAGCAGGGGTCATCGGCTATCTGGTCAATCCTGTGGTCCTGCGAGCGCAATTTTCAGAACATATGGAATTTCGCACCCTTCTCTCTCAGATGCGCGTGACAGTGGCCCAGGCCCTTGAGCATGGAGAATACCCCTTCCCCCTGCTGGTCAAACAACTTCAGATTACAAGAGATCCGGGCCGATCTCCGCTCTTTCAGGTCGCGTTTTCCCTGGAGAAAGAACAGCAAAGAGCAGAGCATGACGCCGCTTTTCATATCCTGTCCGGTGAACAACTGGGAGCCGAGTTTGACCTGACTCTTCAGATCTTTGAGGGTGACGAACATATTACAGCCTGCTGGCGCTACAACAGTGATCTTTTCAGAGAAGCCACGATGGCACGTATGGCAGGCCACTTCCAGGAACTCCTGAAAGCGATATGTGCTTCTCCAAACGCACTGCTGGACTCATATCCGCTGTTGTCCGCCGCAGAGCAGCAACGGATGCTTCGGGATTGGAACAAGACAACATTACCCTATCCCGAAGCGCTCTGTATGCATCATCTCTTTGAGCAACAGGTTGAGCAAACACCGCAGGCTACCGCTCTGATTTGTGGCACAACGCGCCTGACCTACCAGCAATTGAATCAGAGAGCGAATCAACTGGCCCGTTTACTACAGCATCACGGAGTGGGTCCCGAGGTTCCGGTTGGTATCTATCTTCCTCGCACAGAAGATATTGTTGTAGCACTTCTGGCAACCTTGAAAGCGGGCGGCACCTATATTCCTCTCGATCCGGCATACCCTGCTGAACGGATCAGATTTATTCTTCAGGACAGTCGGGCCTCAATAGTGCTGACCAGAAGTGAGCTTGCCCCCATATTCCAGCAGGGGTGTACGCTTATCCGCCTCGATGAAAGACGTGAGCGCTCTCTTCCTATGGAAAACCTGACGGTATCGCTCTCGCCCGAATCGCTCGCGTACAGCATCTATACATCCGGTTCCACCGGGCTTCCGAAAGGAGTTGCGCTGGAACATCGGAATGCAGTCGCTTTCCTTACCTGGGTTTGCCATGCCTTCTCAAAGGAGGATCTGGCAGGCGTTGCAGTCTCAACCTCTATCTGTTTTGATCTCTCTATCTTTGAGATCTTTGCTCCGCTCAGTTGCGGAGGTGCAGCAATCCTGACTGAAAATGCCCTGCAAATTCCAGATGCGGCAGCCCGTGACGAGATCACGCTGATAAATACAGTCCCCTCGGCAATCGCCGCCTTAGTTCAACAGGGTCTGACTCTGGAACGACTACGCATCATTAACCTTGCCGGCGAACCATTGCAGGCCCGGCTCGTCGATCAACTGTATAAAGAGCTGGCGGTTCAGCAGGTAAACGATCTCTATGGCCCTTCGGAATGTACAACATACAGCACCTATACCCTGCGCCGTCAGGGCAAACCACCAACAATTGGGCGCCCGATCTCGAATACGCGCATCTATATTCTCAACGAGCAGCTTCAGGCTGTCCCACCGGGCGTCGTGGGCGAACTCTATATTGGAGGAGCGGGTGTGTCAAGGGGCTATCTCCATCGCCCCGAACTTACAGCGGAACGCTTTCTCCCCGATCCCTACAACGACGGCAAAGAAGGAGCGCGGATGTATCGAACCGGCGATCTGGCGCGCTTTACTGTTGATGGCGAGATCGAGTTTCTGGGACGAGCAGATCTGCAAATCAAGATCAGAGGGTATCGTATCGAACTTGAAGAGATAGAGCATCACCTGTCTACCTTCCCTGGACTCAAGGAAGGGGTCGTCATGGTGAAGGAGCTGGCAGGCGGCAAGCAGCTTGTAGCCTATGTTGTGCCGGAAACGGGTCAGCCACTCGCATCCTCTGACATACGAGCGCACCTGCTTCAATACCTGCCCGATTATATGATTCCGGCCCTCTTTATTCAGCTTCAGGCCCTCCCCCTGACCGCCAATGGGAAAATTGATCGGCAGGCCTTGCCAGAGCCCGAGGCCCACGAATCCGAAAAGCTGTATACGGCCCCGCGAACAAAGAATGAGCAGATACTTGCGGAGATCTGGGCCGAAGTGCTCGGAGTTGAGCGAGTCGGGATCAATGAAACCTTCTTTGAACTGGGAGGTGATTCTATCCTGAGTATGCAGGTCGTCTCGAAGGCGCGCAGCAAAGGACTCCATTTTACTTCGAGGGACATCTTCCGCTACAAAACCATCGCAGAGCTGGCAGTCCATACCAGTGATACGCACATGCTGCAGGCTGAACAGGGCGTTGTGGTGGGACGGGTCCCGCTGACGCCTATTGGCCACTGGTTCTTTGAGCAGCACTTTACCAATCCCCATCACTGGAATCAGGCCCTTTTGCTTCAAGCCAGACAGCCCCTTGATAACAAGAGATTACAAAAAGCCGTGGCCTGCCTTCAAGAGCATCATGATGCGCTTCGCCTGCGCTTCCAGCTTACCGCAAATGGGTGGGAACAAAGCATAGCTGAGGCAAAAGGATTACATGCACCCTATGCCTATGTAGATCTATCCCCTCTCCCCGCTGCTCAACAGGAGAGCATTATGCAGCAGGTGATGGATCAGCTACAAACAAGTATCAATCTGGAAAACGGGCCTCTCTTCTGGGTTGTGCTCTTCCATTTTGGTGAGGGGCAACCTGATAAGCTGTTCTTTACCGCCCATCATCTGGCTGTTGATGGCGTTTCCTGGCGAATTCTGCTTGAGGATATACAAACAGCATACAGCCAGTCTGGTACGGGCACCACACCTTCATTGCCAGCAAAGACAACCTCGCTGAAACAGTGGGCGGAGCGTCTCCAGATCTACGCGCAAGACGCACCGCATGTACCCGAGAATCAGTACTGGTTTGCACAGGTTGGGAACAACCATAGTCATCCACTATTACCGATAGCGCATCCAGGTGGGAGCAATACCGAGGGAGATGCACACACCGTTTCTGTAGCGCTCTCAACCGCTGTAACTCACCACCTGCTTCATACATTGCCTCGGCGCTACCGTATACAACCCGAAGAAGTGCAGATTACAGCGCTTGCTCTGGCTCTGTCCGCTTCTGCTGGCCGAGAGACTATTGTGCTGGACCTTGAGGGGCATGGAAGAGAACACCTGTTTGATGAATGTGATCTCGCTCGAACGGTAGGCTGGTTTACCTCTTTGTATCCTGTCCACCTCTCACTTTCAGAGCGGACACCGGTTCAGGCCCTCAAGCAGGTGAGAGCGCAATTGCAGAAGATCCCTCAGCGCGGTATGACCTATGGCATCTTACGGTATCTCAGCGGCGAAAAGCAGCTTGCACAGCTATCGACTTCCGAAGTTCTCTTTAACTACCTGGGACATTTTGACCTCGCCACCGATACGAATGCCCTTTTTGAGACGGCGCTTTCCTTCCCGGGAAACCTGCGCAGCCCCGATGCCAGAAGAAGCCATATACTGGAAATCAACACCATGCTTCTTCAAGGGCAACTGCATATTCACTGGACATGTAGCAAGCACCAGTTCAGCCATGATGTGATAGCACAACTTGCCCGGGACATGCTTCATTTTATAGAACAGATCGTGTCAGAGCATAGCACGTTCCAAAACATCTATACTCTTGCCGATTTCCCCCTGATCGATCTGAGTCAGCAGCAGCTTGATCATCTCGTGTACAGACTTCAACAGGGCGGGCACGAGCTCGCTGAGTATGCTATTGAAGAGCTTCTTCCCCTTTCTCCATCGCTTCAAGGCATGCTCCTTTCTTCGCTGACAGAGGAAACGGATAAATATAGAGAGCAATTTGTCTGCACGCTGCATGGCTCACTTTCCATAGAGCAATTGCAGCACCGCTGGCACGAGCTTGTGAGCCTGCACGCGGCGCTCCGTTCAAGCTTCGTTTGGGATCCCGCCCCTTTACAGGTTATATGGAGTGATAGGCCTGCATCTCAGAAAGAGCTTCAGTTCTATAACTGGCTCTCACTTCCATCTGCACAGCAGGACGAAGCCCTCCAAAAAGTGCTGGCAACGGAAAGAGAGCGCTGCAACCTGAGTATTGGTCCCTTGATTACCCTGACGCTCTGCCAGTTGGATGAAGCAGCTTTCAAGCTCGTTCTGACCTACCATCACCTTGTTCTTGATGGTTGGAGCCTCTCTTTGTTACTTGATGCTCTGTTTGCTCCTGCCCTTCCCACACAATCCGCTCCTTATAATATATATATGCGTTGGTTGCAAAAACAGGACCTGACAGCCGCCGAACATTTCTGGCGCTCACAACTGGCCCATTTTACACAGCCGACCTGTCTTGGCGTTGAAGCAACTACTCATTGTTACGCAGAACAAACTATACAACTGGATGCCGAAGGAACACACCGGTTACAAACAACATTACAGCGGCAGCATATCACCCTGAACACGCTCTTCCAGGGACTCTGGGCGCTCCTTCTGGCCCATTATCTGGACCGAGATGACATCGCGTTTGGGGTCACAACTGCCGGGCGCCCCGCGGAGATCGCAGGTATCGAAACCATCATCGGTTGTTTTATCAATACGATACTGCTTCGTCTCAATGTCCAGCACAAGCAAGATTTCTGGTCGTGGCTGGCCGAGATACAGGAATCCTTTGCGGAGACACAGCAATTTCAGTATTGCTCAGCAGGTCAGATCCACCAATGGAGCGACGTTCCAGCGACAAAGGCGCTCTATGATAGCATTCTTGTCTTTGAAAATTATCCGCTGGGTGAACGCCACATTACGAGCCGCAACCTCACCCTTCATCTACGAGATGCCTTCTACCAGGGCGCACGTACCGAATACGCTTTGACGCTTATGATCCTGCCCGGCTCGGCACTGCGTGTTCGCGCTATCTATGACAGAGAACGCCTTGATGAAGCCTTTGTAGAACATATCCTTCAGCAATTGACCATGCTGCTGCGCTCTATCGCAGATCGGGGACAGGTTCAGGATCTCTTCTCGCTTCTTCCCGCTGAAACGAGAGGCAGTCGCAAGGTCGTTGTCGCGCATACAGAAAAAGCAGAGGTAGCAACACCACAAACACAGACAGAACGGCGGCTGGCCACAATCTGGCAACAGACGCTTGGTCTGGAAATGGTCGATACCCGGAGCAACTTTTTTATGCTTGGCGGTCATTCCTTGCTGGCAACCGCTCTCATCGACCGCATACAGGATGAGTTTCAAGTGAGCCTGTCTCTGACAAAGCTCTTTGCTGCTCCGACTATTGTAGAACAGGCACAAGAAATTGATTTGCTTCTACGCAGTCAACAGGCCGACAATAGCGTGAACTTGCCCGAGCTTGTACCAGCGCCACAGGAGCGCTTCCAGCCCTTTCCGCTCACTGATGTGCAGTACGCGTACTGGGTTGGACAAAATAATATGTTTGCTCTTGGTAATACAGCAGCGCACCTCTATGCGGAAGTCGATGCGCCAGACCTCGATCTTGAATTGTTCCAACGCTGCTGGCAACGGCTGATTGAGCGGCATGAAATGTTGCGGATGATTGTTACCGAAGATGGACAACAACGCATTCTGGCAGACGTTCCATCCTATAAGATCCAGACTGTGGACCTGCGCGACCATCCAGATCGCGACAGCGAACTGAAGCGTATTCGCGAGGAAATGGCTCATCATATTCTGCCTGCCGAACGTTGGCCACTGTTTGACATCCGAGCGTCTCTGCTGAACGACCATTGTACGCGGCTGCATTTTAGCTTTGACCTGCTGATTTGTGACGCCTTTAGCCTGCAAATTATCAGTCGCGAACTGACACAGTTGTATCAGCATCCGGAGAGCGAACTTCCAGCGCTTGATCTCTCATTCCGTGACTACATTTTGCATGAAAGGGCTCTCCGTTCACTACCGGTATATACACAATCCCTGGCATACTGGCGACAACGGCTCTCCTCACTGCCACCTGCTCCCGTCTTACCTCTGGTAAAGCAGCCCGAGGAGATCGAGCGCCCTCGCTTCCAGCGTCGCAGCACACGCATGAGCCGCACCAATTGGCAGCGCCTCAAAACCTATGCAATGGAAGAGGGACTGACTCCTTCTACACTCCTGCTGGCAGCCTTTGCCAGAACGCTTGCCAGTTGGTGCAATGAAGATCATTTCACGCTGAACCTGACCATCTTTCATCGACTCCCCCTTCACCCACAGGTGAATGAGGTACTTGGAGACTTTACCTCGCTCATTTTGCTAGAGGTCGCACCACAGGAACAGCTCTCCTTCTTGAAATGGGCCAAACAGCTCCAATTGCAGCTCTGGCAAGATCTGGACAATCGCTATGTAAGCGGGGTACAAGTGCTACGTGAACTTGCACAGAAGCAGCAGGAAAGTGGCACTCTCTTCATGCCCGTCGTCTTTACCAGCGTTCTACCACCAACATCCGATACAACAATTGAACCCTGGTTAGGAAAACTGGGAACGCTCACATATAGCATCTCCCAGACACCTCAAGTCTGGCTGGATCATCAGGTAACAGAAGAAAATGGCGAGCTTGTGCTGCTCTGGGATGCCGTAGAAGAGCTTTTCCCACCGGGCCTCCTGGACGATATGTTCAGCTCGTATTGCACCCTTTTACAGACGCTAGGGCAAGCACGCGAAAGCTGGAACAGAAGGACGCCACACACGCTGCTTCCCTTACCACAGCAGGAGATGATTACATCTATCAATACCATCGCCGAACAGCCAGAAAAGGTCCTGTTACATACCCCCTTCCTGCAACAGGTGAGGAAGAGGCCAGAACACGTCTCCTTGATTACAGCTCAACGGAGCTTTTCCTACCTCGATCTCTATACACATGCATATCAGCTCAGCCAACAGCTCAAGCAGCACCAGGTCAGGCCCAATACGCTTATAGCTATTGTCATGGAAAAAGGATGGGAACAGATTGTTGCTACACTGGGCGTTCTCTTTGCAGGAGCCGCTTATCTCCCTATAGATGCGCGGCAGCCTCAGGAGCGGATCCACTATATGCTTGAACACGGAGATGTCCCGGTCGTCCTGACACAGCCACAATTCAAGGATCGGCTATCCTGGCCCGAACAGGTCCATGTGCTTGCTATCACCGATGATCTGGTACAGGCTCCGGTCGCCTGCCAGGAACATGCTGAACAGGAGCCCGAAGATATAGCCTATGTCATTTATACCTCTGGTTCTACCGGTCACCCCAAAGGTGTTGTGATTGATCATCAGGCAGCAATGAATACGATCCTGGATATCAACAGGCGCTTTCAGGTCACGGAACAGGACCGAGTATTCGCGCTCTCTTCACTCAGCTTTGATCTCTCGGTCTATGACATCTTCGGCGCGTTGGCAGCCGGAGCAACCATTGTTCTGCCCCAAGCGACAGAGACACGTGACCCGGCGGCCTGGTGTCGGGCTATTCAGCAGCATCGAGTGACGATCTGGAATTCTGTGCCCGCGCTGATGAGCATGCTGGTTGAGTATGCCCAGGGAAGTGCATACAGCCTGCCACAAACGATCCGCCTTGTGCTGCTCAGTGGCGACTGGATTCCCCTGTCATTGCCTGAACAGATCACGGCCCTGTTTTCCGAAGCCAGTGTTATCAGCCTGGGAGGCGCCACTGAAGCCTCAATCTGGTCTATCTACTACCCGATTACAAGCATCCAGCCAGAATGGAAGAGCATTCCTTATGGGAAGCCACTTACCAATCAGCAGTTTTACGTTTTCAACAAAGCATTCGAGCTTTGCCCCACCTGGGTTCCCGGACAGCTTTATATCGGTGGTCATGGACTGGCTCAGGGATACTGGCGTGACTCGCAAAAAACACATGCCAGTTTCATTCGCCACCCTGTAACCGGGGAACGACTCTACAAAACCGGCGATCTGGGACGCTATCTACCAGATGGCAATATAGAGTTTCTCGGACGTGAAGATTTTCAGGTGAAAGTAGGTGGATATCGCATCGAACCCGGTGAGATCGAAGCAGCTTTAGTTCAGCTCCCCGAAATTGACTCGGCTATTGTCACTGCTGTTGGTGAGCAGTTTGAGCACAAGCGGCTGCTGGCATATGTTATTCCCGCACAGCAGGCAACGGGGAGCGCTTTCGATTGGAACCAGCTTCAGGCTTGCTGGCAGGAACATATACACACCTTCTCTATTCCCTCAGTGACACCAGAGGTCATTGAGACAGAACAAAAACTGGAAGAGGTCCTTGTTCTGGCAGTCTGTAAAGCACTTCGAGATATGGGGGTCTATCATACTGCGGCTGAAAGCTATACGCTTGATGAGCTGATGGAGGTCTGTAAGATCCATCCCCGGTACCGAAAATGGTTGACAAGAAACATGGCTCTTCTCACAAAGAGGGGCCTCCTGGTACAGACTCGTGAGCGCTTTGAGGCCAGAGAACCGCTACCGGCAACCGATATTACCGAAGTCTGGCACCAGTACCATGAGACGGCAGCAAAGGTAACAAATCAGGCGCTGCTACAACTTGGCTGGCTGGAGCACGTTTCCGAAACTCCGCCACCGACTGTAACCAGGCTGAGTGCAATCTTGCGAGAAGATGTCCATTCAGCAGAGATCTACGTCTCTTCAGAGACAGTGGCAAGCTACCGCTTCTTCCACTACTGTAATCTACTTGCCAGGCAAATCACTGCCGATCTGGTACAACACTATCCCGCGCCTCGCAAACTGCGCGTCCTGGAGGTGGGAGCCGGCTTCGGCACAACTACAGAATATATTCTACCGGCATTTCCAGCGGAAAGAACGAATTTTGTCTTTACAGATATCTCACGATACTTTCTGCAAGAAGCCCGTACGAAATTTGCCCATTACCCGTTTATGACCTATGACATTCTCAATATTGAGGAGAATCCACAGGCGCAGGGCTACGATCTGCATAGCTTCGATCTGATCATTGCTTCCAGCGTCTTGCATGCAACAGCCCGCATAGAACAATCCCTTGCGCATATTCGTTCGCTGCTTGCGCCAAATGGTCTGCTGCTCCTTCTCGAAGAAACAGCCTTCCACCCCTCTTTTGATCTGGCAATGGGCTTGCAGCAAGGCTTTGATCGTTTTGAAGATACCGAAATACGGTGGCCTCATCCGCTCCTTTCACGGGCACAATGGGCAGAGATCCTGAAGAAGCAGGGCTTCCAGACATCGATCAACCTGCATCAGCCAGGCTCAATTACAGATTACTTCGGGCTGGATCTCATTCTTGCTCAGGGTCCAAATACCGTAAGGACGTTACAGAGCGAGCATATACTTGAGAGCTTGCGCAAGCGCCTGCCTGAGTATATGCTTCCGACTTCAATTATTCCGTTAGAACGCTTTCCTCTCACGGCGAATGGCAAAGTTGATCGAAAAAGGCTTCCATTACCTGCTCAGCCAGCGAGACAGCAGGAAGTGAGCGAAGCAGTTCCCCGGTCTTGCTCGCCTACAGAGGCCCGGCTTATCGAGATATGGTGCGATTTGCTCGATCTGGAGAGAGTGGCCCTTGACGCAAACTTCTTTCAGCTTGGCGGCGACTCTTTACTTGCAACGCGACTCCTTTCACGTATTCGATCAGTCTTTGATCTGGAACTCCCGCTGCAAAGCATTTTCAGTAATCCGACCATTTCCATGCTGGCTACGAAGCTGGATCAACAGAAGAAGGAGAAAAACGTTCCTTCCTCATCTATTACAACGCTGGCGTCACAAACCAGAAATGACTTGCTCAAACAGATAGATCAGCTCTCGGCTGATGAAGTGCGCTCTTTGCTCAAACAAATGTTAACAGCGAAGGAGGAGAACGAGTAATGGCCCACGAGCAGCAGAATTTTATTGAAATGTTAAGCGGAGAAGAGCAGCGCCAGCTTCTGGTAAAGCTGTTGCAGGAACAGCAGCAAGGAGTGCAGTCTTTTGAGCTTTCCTTTGCGCAGCAGCGACTCTGGTTCATTCACCAATTGCTTCCACAGAGCCCCGCCTATAATGTACCAATGGGCATCCGCCTCTGTGGAGCGCTTGACAGAGCGAGACTGCAAAAGAGTCTTGATCTTATCATAGAGCGACACGCAACCCTGCGTACACGCTTCATCGAGGAAAACGGGCAGCCCCGTCAGTTGCTGCAACCCGCAGAATCTCTTGAGCTTCACTACGAAGACTTCAGCGAGACAGAGGGGCTTTCTTCCGCCCTGGTACAGAAACGTATTCTCCAGGAAGTACATCGCCCTTTTGATTTGCAGCAAGGCCCGCTTCTTCGTGGCAGCCTCTATCGCTTCGGAGAAGAAGAGCACTTCCTGTTGCTCACCATGCACCATATCATCTCAGATGGCTGGTCCCTGCGCGTCATCGAGAAGGAATTAGGCACGCTCTACGAAGCGCTAGGGCGACAGGAAGAGCCTCTTCCGCTTCAAAAGCTCCCCATCCAGTATGTTGATTTCGCTTACTGGCAACGACAGCAACTTCAGGAAGAGGCGTTAACAGAGCATCTGGCTTACTGGCGTGAACAGTTACAGGACCTACAACCGCTCTCTCTACCGACCGATTATCCCCGGCCAGCCCTACCGGGATATCAGGGGAAGCGGGTCCGTATCCAGATCCCATTACATTTGACCCAACAACTGGAAGCCCTGGGACAGCGAGAGGAAGCGACTCTTTTTATGTCTCTCCTCACTGTCTTCCAGATTCTCCTGTCTCGCTATACAGGCCAGCTTGATATTGCGGTTGGCTCGCCCATTGCCAATCGAACGCGTCAGGAGATCGAAGGACTGGTCGGCTTTTTTGTGAACAGCCTGGTTTTACGCACAAAACTGGATGAGCAGGCTTCTTTTCTGGATCTATTACGCCTTGTCAGAGACATCACGCTGGATGCATATGCGCACCAGGATCTCCCATTTGAACGTCTGGTAGAGGAGCTACAACCGGAACGCGCCTTGAACCGAAATCCGCTCTTTCAGATCGTTTTCGCGCTTCAAAGCACCCAGATGGAGACTATTCAGCTTACAGACTTACGCCTGGAGCCGCTGGTAATCGACAATGAAGTGACTCGCTTTGATCTTGAATTCCATATCGGTCGTACTGCGCACGGGCTGGAAGGTGTCTTCATCTACAATACCGACCTCTTCGCCGAAGCCACCATTGAGCGTATGGTCCATCACTATACCAATCTCCTGGAGGAGATCGTCCAGCACCCTCAACAGCCGCTTCAGCATATGCGCATGTTAAGCGACAGCGAATATCAGCAACTGATCTTTCAGTGGAGCCAGTCAGCCTCTACAGGAGACGCCTGGCAGAGCGTGATAGAACAAATTGAGACTCAGGCCGTTCAGCGTCCCGATGCCCTGGCTGTGGAGCAAGGGACGCTTCGGCTGACATATCACGAGCTGAACAAGCAGGCAAACCAGCTAGCGCACTTCTTGCGAGCAGCGGGCATCACCACAGAGAGCCGGATTGGTGTGCTTCTTGAGCGTACTCCCGGGCTTCTCGTTGCCTTGACCGGTATCCTCAAAGCAGGCGGCGCCTATATTCCGCTCGACCCCGAGGCACCAGAGGCGCGAAATCGGCAACTGCTTCAGGAAGCCGAGCCTGACCTTCTCCTGACCCAGCAACATATCTCTTGTCGCTATCTTGAACAGAGCGATACTCACATTGTCGTGCTGGATAGCCAGGAAACACAGGCGGCCCTTGCGCAGATGCCCGTAGATAATCTTTGCCTCTCGCTCGAGCCGGAGACGATTGCATATACGATCTATACTTCTGGCTCGACAGGGAAGCCAAATGGCGTGCAGATTTCACACGGGAGCCTGTTCAACCTTGTTTGCTGGCATTGTCGCAGCTTCGCCGTCACCTCGGATGATCGCACAACGTTGCTGGCAGGCCTGGGATTCGATGCCTCGGTCTGGGAACTCTGGCCGTACCTCTGCCGTGGGGCAAGCTTCCACCTGCCGCCAGATAACGATACTCGCCTTGATCCCTCCACCTTACAACGCTGGTTACAGCAACAACACATCAGCATCTGTTTTGTGCCAACTCCTCTCGCCGAGCAAATCCTCCAGTTACCCTGGGAGCCAAACACGGCCCTTCGGCTTATGCTCACCGGCGGAGATCGCTTACACTCGATCTCTCTGGCGCAGATACCCTTCACTCTGGTGAACAACTATGGTCCAACAGAGAATACAGTTGTCACGACCTCGACGCCTGTCAGTCCTGCCGAGATAGAGCGAGAGATCCTGCCTCCGATAGGCCGCCCTATTGATAACGTTCGCATCTACATTCTGGATAGCGAATTGAGGCCCGTGCCAGTCGGGGTCATCGGGGAATTGTATTGCAGTGGAAAAGGGTTAGCACGGGGCTACCTGCATAGACCCGACCTGACCGCCGAAAAGTTCCTCCCAGACCCTTTCTCAACTGAACCCGGCGCACGCATGTACCGAACAGGTGATCTGGTTCGCTATCGCTCAGATGGGCAGATCGAGTTTAGAGGAAGGCACGATTTTCAGGTAAAGATTCGAGGGTTTCGTATCGAGTTAGGAGAGATCGAAGCGACATTGCGTTTGCAGCCGGGAGTCAGAGAGTGCAGCGTGCAGGCATATGAAGGCCCCGGAAATGAGAAACGCCTGATCGCATATGTTGTTCCCGAGAAGGTAGCAGGAGATGCACAGCAGCACCTCTACCAGCAGGAATTAGTGGAACAATGGCAGGATCTCTATGACGAAACCTATCTTCAAAAGTTGCCAGAGCAGGAAAATGACTTTAATATTATCGGCTGGAACAGTAGCTACACAGGTGAGCCTCTGCCAGCCGAGGAGATGCGCGAGTGGCGCGACAGCACTCTACAGCAGCTCCGAAATCTGCATCCAAGCCGTGTCCTTGAAATCGGGTGCGGAACTGGCCTGCTTCTCTTGCAACTGGCAGGAGAATGCGAGCGCTACGTTGGTACTGACTTCTCCAGGGTCTCATTGCAGCAGGTCAGCGCGCTGGTCCAAGAACGCCACTGGTCGCATGTAAGCCTGCTTCAGCGCCGTGCCGACGAGGAGATAGGATTGAATGATGAGCGCTTCGACCTTGTGATTCTCAATTCTGTTATTCAGTACTTCCCGGACGTTGAGTACCTGCTTCAGGTCTTGAAACAGGCCGTACAACGCCTGTCACCCGGTGGCGTGCTCTTCATTGGCGATGTGCGTGACCTGCGCTTGCTGGAGGTATTCCGCGCCGAAGTTCGGCTTCTGAATGCGGATGCCAGTGCAACAATCGGAGAGCTTCTACAACAGGTTCAACGAGATGTGCGACAGGAAGAAGAGTTCTTACTTCATCCACAATTTTTTGAATGTTTGCCTGCATACCTGTCTCGCATCCACGAGGTCACTATTCGTGTGAAAAAGGGGAAGGCGCACAACGAATTAACGAAATATCGCTACGACGTTCTGCTGAGACTCGACCAACAGGAAGAGATACCCCCGGAGCGAGAAGAACTCTCCTGGCAGAGTGATTGGACACCTGAACAGCTCCGATCGCGCTTGCAGCAAGCCTCTGCACCACTGCTGGTCGTTAAAAACGTCCCCAATGGCCATGTACAGCAGCCTCTACAACAATGGCATAGGCTCAACGAAGCAGAAACATCCCTGACTGTTGGCGAGTTTCGGGCACAGGTCAGCAAGGCTGATACCATAGATCCCGAGGTGTTCCGGTCGCTTGCGCACGATCTCTCCTATGTTTGCGATATTCGGCATACCGGCGTAGCTGACACCCTTGAACTGCTCTTCGCGAAGGAAAATACCCCTGAAGCCGTCGCTCTTCTCAGCGGCAAAGGATCTAGAACCGGCACCCGGTCCGCAGAGTTTCCGCTGAACTGGTCACGCTTCGCGAACAATCCTTTACGGCGTAAGCAGGAAGCGTTGCTTGAGCAGCAAATTCGCGCCTTCCTGAGCGAGCGCTTGCCTGAATATATGCGACCCACCTCAATCATGCAAATAGATACACTTCCTCTCACGGCACATGGGAAGGTTGATCGGAAACGTCTGCCCGTCCCGACGGATTATCCGGCAAATACACAGGGGATATGGGTATCACCACGAACAGAGCTTGAAACGCGTCTTGCTCAGATCTGGGCGGAGGTTCTGGGAGTCAGGCGGCTCAGCATCAAAGACAACTTCTTTGAACTTGGAGGGCACTCGCTGCTTGGCACACAACTTATGACCCGGATTCGCAGCAACTTACAACTGGAACTTCCCTTAAAGCTTCTCTTTGAAGCACCAACAGTTGAAGCGATGGCGGCCAGGCTGGAACAGTATACACAGGAACACTATGAAGCCATTCCCATCTTGAACGAGCGCGAACGTCCCCTTCAGCTTTCTTTTGCCCAACAGAGATTATGGTTTCTGGACCAGCTCGCTCCCGGCAATCCCTTTTATAATGTCCCTATTGCCTTGAAGTTAACCGGTCCCCTGCATCACACAGCTCTGGAACAGAGCATTCGCGAGATATTGCGCCGTCATGAGAGTCTACGTACCGTCTTTCGCGTCTATCAAGGGGAACCACATCAGGTGATCCTTTCGCCAGATACGCTACCAGAACAGCTTCTCCCGCTCATAGATCTTACTTCGTTTTCTCCTGAGGAACAGGCAGAGAGAAGCCGCCAACTGGCAATAGAGGAGGCTCAACGCCATATTGATCTTGCCCGGGACTTGATGTTGAGGGCCGTTCTGTTGCGTCTTGCTCCAGAAAGTCACATTCTTTTGCTCACGCTACATCATATCGCCGCCGATGGCTGGTCCATGCAGGTACTGAGCCGCGAGCTAAGCGCTTGCTACACGGCCTTCTTGAAAGGGGAAACGCCATCATTACCGCCACTTCCCGTGCAGTATGCAGATTTTGCACTCTGGCAACGGCAGCGGCTAACCGAGGATGAGCTTGAGAAACACCTTGCGTACTGGACAAAACAACTGGAAAAGCTCCCCTTCTTCGAGATCCCGACGGACTTCCCGCGATCGCGCACTGAGAGTTTTCGCGGGGCACAGATGCACTTTTCTATTCCTGCCTCCCTTGTTGCCCGCCTTCAGACGCTCAGCCAGAAGGAAGGAGTCACCCTGTTCATGACGCTGCTGACGGCTTTTCAAACCTTGCTCATGCGTCATAGCAGGCAACAAGACATTGTAGTCGGTTCTCCTATCGCAAATCGCCGTCAGGTTGAGCTAGAGCAGCTCATTGGCTTTTTTGTCAATACGCTGGTCCTACGTGTTGACCTGTCCGGGAACCCGTCGTTTCTAGAGGCATTGCACAGAGTGCGTGAGGTCACGCTTGGAGCATATGAACATCAGGATTTGCCGTTTGAGCGACTGGTAGAAGAGCTGCAGCCAGAACGAAATCTGGCCTATAATCCGCTCTGTCAGATCCTTTTCCAGCTTGTTAATACGGCTAGCACCTCTGTCTCCTTACCCGGTATCATTGTTGAATCGATCTGGGAGGATAATAAGACAGCAAAGTTTGACGTACAGCTCTCCTGCGTTCACCAGGGTGAGGATCTGTTCTGTATCTGGGAATATAACACCGACCTGTTCCATGCAGATACTATTGAGCGGTTAACGAAACATTTCTTGCGCCTTCTCACAGAAATCGTTGCCAACCCCCAACAGCGCATTCAGAAGATAGCCTTACTTGAGGAAGATGAGCTGCAACAGCTCTTAGTCACCTGGAATAGGACCCGGCTGGATTACCCACAGGACCAATGTATTCACCAGTTCTTCGAGAGACAGGCCGAGCAAACGCCTGAGGCCCTCGCCCTTGCATATGAGGGACACAATATTCCGTATCAGGTCTTGCAGCAGCGTACGAACCAGCTTGCCCACTACCTTCAGCGGCAGGGAGTACAAAGTGAGAGCCCGGTTGGTATCTGTTTTGACCGGAGTCCAGAACTTATTATCGCAATGCTGGCAATTTTGAAGGCAGGTGGTGCATATATTCCGCTTGATCCTGCCTATCCACCGGAACGTCTGGCGTTTATGATCCAGGATGCAGGCATCTCCATCCTGCTGACGCACTCCAGACTGGTCGGGCTCTTTGCACAATCACAGCTTCCCTCGGTGCTGACGCTGGATACACTTGATGCAACCCTGGCAGAGGAATCAGTTCAACCACCGTCCACAGATGTACAGCCGGACTCGCTCGCCTATATCATCTACACATCGGGATCTACAGGCGCGCCGAAAGGGGTGATGATATCCCATCGCAGCCTGCTGAATCTTGTTCGATGGCATCAACACGCATTTCAAGTTACCTGTCATGATCGGGCAACACTGGTCGCAGGCGTCGCCTTCGATGCCTCAACCTGGGAAATCTGGCCGTATCTGCTCGCGGGAGCCAGTCTGCACATTCCCCCACAAGACCTCCCCAAGGATGCAATACGGCTTCAGCGCTGGCTTATTGAGCACTCAATCACCATCAGCTTTCTCCCAACGCTCCTGGCAGAAGCCATATTGCCGCTCTCATGGCCTTCTGATAGTGCCCTTCGTTTGCTCCTGACCGGCGGCGACAAGTTAAACCATTATCCAGCCCCTTCCCTTCCGTTTCTGCTGATGAATAACTATGGTCCGACAGAGAACGCAGTTGTGACCACATCTGGCAGAGTACTTCCCGAAGAGGCAAATGCAGGCGCTCCCCATATAGGTCGCCCTATCTCTAATACCAGGGTATATGTGCTTGATGAGGAGCTACAGCCTGTTCCGCCCGGCGCTCCGGGAGAACTCTTTATTGGTGGGCAGAGTTTGGCGCGTGGCTATTTCCACCACCCGGACCTGACCGCCGAACGCTTTATCCCCGACCCATTCAGCAACAAGCCCGGAGAGCGATTGTATAGCACCGGAGATCTGGTCCGTTATCGCGCAGATGGCAACATAGAATTCCTCGGGCGACGGGATTTTCAGGTCAAACTACGAGGCTTTCGGATCGAGCTTGAAGAGATTGAAGCGGTTCTTAGACAGCATGAGGGCGTACAGGAAGCCGCTGTTGTTTTACCCGGAAAGACCGCCGAAGAAAAACGTCTGGTTGCCTGCGTTGTTCCCCGCCAGGAAATGCTTTCCTCTTCAACAGGCATGGCGGGAGAACATGTTTCCTCCTGGCAGCACTTCTATGAAGAGTTGTATCACGTACGTGAGGAACTGGCTGATCCTACCTTCAACCGGATCGGATGGATCAGCAACTATACCGGGCTTCCCTTTTCCGAGGAAGAAATGCGAAGTTGGCTTGAAGACACCATCCATGAGATACGTCGTTTACAGCCACGTCGTATTCTTGAGATAGGTTGCGGAACTGGTATGCTGCTTTTTAAGCTGGCCCCGGCGTGTGAGGTGTATTATGGAAGCGACTTCTCAGCCCAATCATTGGCTTATATTGAGCAAACGCTGAAAGAGCTAGATACCCCTCTCCCCCAGGTACATCTGTGGCAACGTTATGCCGACGACTTTCGTAACTGGGAGAACGACTTCTTTGATGTTATTATCCTCAATTCGGTCGTTCAATACTTTCCCGATGTCCATTACCTTCTGCGCGTCTTGCACGGAGCAATCGAGCGGCTGGCACCAGGAGGAGCGATCTTCCTGGGTGATGTCAGAAGCCTTCCGCTCCTGGAAATGTTCCAGCTAGCAGTACAGCTTGAACAGGCACCAGACAGCATTACAAAAGAACAACTACAGCAAAGGGTGATGCATGATCGCCACCTGGAAGAGGAGCTTGTCATTGATCCTGCCCTGTTTGTTGCTCTGGCACAACAGCATCCGCGACTCAAGCAGGCACACATCTTTCCCAAGCGTGGGCCACAGCACAATGAGCTCACCCAGTTCCGTTATCAGGTGGTCTTGTACGCCGATCAGCCAGCAAAAGAGCCTCCCCTTTCCTGCCCCTGGCTTGCCTGGGAAACAGGAATGCTCGCGCACCTGCACACACTGCTGACAGAGCAAAGACCGACGGTGATCGGCATTGAGCATATTCCAAATGCACGCCTGGATCATCTGTTAGCCGCGCAGCAGTGGCTCGAAGCGCCCAATAAGACAAGCACTCTGGAAACCTGGCGACAAATGCCTGTCCAGGCACAAGGTATAGAGCTTCAAGAGCTTGAGGAGATAGCGAAAGCAACAGGATATGCTGCCTTTTTCAGTTGGGCCAGGCAGGAAGAGCGAGGCTGCTATGATGCCCTGTTTGTTCGTCGTGATCAGGCTATATCGGAACAGACCATTCTTGCTGCATTCCCTCGTCCATCCCTTCAAGCGAACTGGCATGACTATGCCAATCAGCCGCTCGAAAAGAAAACAGAGCGTCACCTTCTCACACGACTGCGTAGCTATCTTCAGAAACGGCTGCCCGAATACATGGTGCCCGCTCGTATCATGTTTCTTGATGCCTTACCACTCACGCCAAACGGCAAACTTGATCGAAATGCGCTGACCGAACTGGCCTCACTCGATACTTCGGCGACAAAGGAGAAACAGCAGGCAGCACCTCGTACGCCTGTGGAGCAGACACTTGCCGATATCTGGTGTCAGGTGTTAAAGCTGGAACGGATCGGCATTCATGAGAATTTCTTTGAGCTGGGCGGCCACTCGCTCCTTGCCACACAGGTTGTCTCGCGTATTAACAACGTCTTTCAGATGGAGCTTCCCTTACGGGCGCTCTTTGAAACGCCAACAATCGCGGAAATGGCGCAGTATGTTACTGGTCATCAGCAAACAACTGCACCACAGAACACGCTACAGGGAGAAGATACCTTCAGTTCAGAAGATGCAGACCAACTCCTGGAACAGTTGGATGAGTTGCCAGAAGATGCCCTTGATGAACTGCTCAATACCCTGTTACACAACGACGAGAAATAATAAGCCATAGAAAGGGAGGAGAAAGATGGAGCCTGTAGCAATTGTCGGGATTGGATGTCGGTACCCGGGGAGGGCCAATAACCCCTCTTCTTTATGGCAACTTCTGATACATGGCAAGGATGCAATTTCACAAATCCCGGTTACGCGCTTTGAAACGCGGGGATTGTATCATCCCCAACCCGGGACCGCTGGCAAGATTGCATCTGATAAAGGTGGCTTTCTTGAGGATATTGATCTGTTTGATGCCAATGCCTTTCACATCACACCTCGTGAGGCCCCTTTCATTGATCCACAACAGCGTCTCCTCCTGGAACTTGCCCGGGAGGCGCTGGACGATGCGGGACAGGTCATCAATGATCAGAAGGTAGGGGTCTATGTCGGGATATGGACAGGTGACTATGAGGATCAGATGTTTGCGGCAACCTCTGATATCAACCTCTATATTACGACCGGGGGAGGGCGTTACGCAGCCGCAGGCCGTATCTCCTATGCGCTGAACTTACAGGGACCCAGTATGGCTATCGATACCGCCTGCTCTTCTTCGCTGGTCGCAGTTCATCTAGCCTGTCAGGCGTTGCGTAACGGTGAGTGTGCAATGGCACTTGCGGGCGGAGTCAATGTAATCTTGCAGCCACATATTACCATCGGCTATTCTCGTTCCAGAATGCTCTCACCTGATGGACACTGTAAGTTTGGTGACGCGAGAGCAGATGGGTATGTGCGGAGCGAGGGTGCGGGTATGGTGCTGCTTAAACCCCTTTCGGCTGCGCTTGCAGACAGAGATGACATCTATGCCGTGATACTGGGCAGTGCCATAAACAACGATGGACAACGCGGTCACTCACTGGTTGCTCCCGGAGTCCAGGCGCAGCAGGAGTTATTACGTGAAGCCTATCGTGCAGCAGGGGTCTCTCCTGCCGAAGTCCAATATGTGGAGGCACACGGCACCGGGACAAGCGTTGGCGATGCGACCGAGTTACAGGCCCTGGGCCTGTTTCTGGCCGATGGCCGCAAGCCAGAACAGCCCTGTTATATCGGCTCCATCAAGACAAATATCGGCCACACTGAAGCCGCTTCCGGAATCGCAGGCATTATCAAAGCAGCGCTCAGTCTGAAGCATGGAATCATTCCACCCAGTTTGCACCATCAACAGCCAACTTCTGCCCTTCCCTGGGAAGATTTGCCACTTCGCATTTCAACATCGCCCATCCCATGGACGGGACAGCGTCGCATCGCGGGCGTCAACTCTTTTGGCGTGACCGGTACAAATGCACATGCGGTTCTGGCAGAAGCACCTGTTTCCCCACCGATAGAGCAGCGGTCTCGACGGTTCTTTTTACCCGTCACCGCACATTCCTCGCAGGCTGTTTCAGAGGTTGCAAGGCAGTGGGCGCAATGGCTAACGGAGGATACCGCGCTCTCCCTCGCTGATTTCTGTTATACAGCAAGCCGGAGAAGGACACAGCATGCTTATCGCCAACTGATCACCGGAACCACAAAGGAAGATGTGATCTCAGCTCTGCTTGAGCTTGCCCAACAGCCTCTTGAGCAGGATGAACAGACTACACCCTCTGGAATTGTTTTTGTCTTTCCCGGCCAGGGAGGACAATGGCCCGGCATGGCGCGTTATCTGCTGGAAACAGAGCCAGTATTTAAGCAAGCAATGGAAGCATGCGAGCCTTTTATCCAGAAATACAGCCACTTCTCGCTGTTGGCTGAATGCCTGGCACCGCCAGAACAGCCCACGTCTCAGGCGATCGATATTGTTCAGCCAACTCTTTTCGCGCTAGAATACGCTCTGGCTGCCCTCTGGCGTTCCTGGGGCATCGAGCCAACCGCTGTTATCGGCCATAGCATGGGCGAAGTCGCAGCGGCCTGCTGTAGCAACATTCTGACGCTGGATGACGCTGCCCGAATTATCTGTTTACGGAGCCAGCTGCTCCGCCGAATCAGCGGCAAAGGGGCAATGGCCTTGATCGAAGTCGGCATAGAGCGAGCGCGGCAGGCCTTACAGGGCTATGAAGACCTTGTGGCAATTGCAGCCAGCAACAGCCCAAGCACAACGATACTCTCCGGTGATACAGCGGCACTCAATACCATTGTTCAACAGCTTCAGCAGAAAGGCGTCTTCTGCCGGTTTATCAAGGTAGACGCAGCCTCACATAGTCCACAGGTCGATAGTCTCCGGGAGGACTTGCGGCAAATGCTTGCCCCGCTTCGGCCACGTTCAGCTCAGATCCCTTTCTATTCAACCGTGACAGGAAACCGCTGCCTCGGCTCTGAACTCGATGCAGATTACTGGGTTCACAATCTAAGAAATCCGGTACTCTTTGCGCAGACCGTTCAGAGCTTGAACCAGGTTGAGAACACCATCTTCATTGAAATCAGTCCCCATCCTGTTCTGCTTACCTCGTTGAGGGAAACAACAGGCACCTCTCACACAAGTATCCCCTCTTTCTATCGCGAGAACCCAACAGCGCTCTACCGGTCATTGGGCACACTTTACAGCATGGGCTGCCAGCTCAACTGGCAACAGCTCTATCCCGAGGCAGGGAATCATGTTCACCTCCCGCCCTATCCCTGGCAGCGTCAGCGCTTCTGGTTCAGTGATGTTCTGCCCGCGTCCAATGCATCTATGCAGCAGAGCCATAAACAACATGGTTTGCTCGGTCAGCATTTTGAGGGAGCGCTTCCAGCCAGAAGCCACTACTGGGACATTCCGGTTTCGCCCGAGTTTCCCATCTATCTGCGGGATCATCGGGTACGAGAGAAGGCACTACTACCAGCAACGTTCTATCTGACGCTTGTGATGGAAGCATTAGCCTCATTATCGCAGGCAACACCATATAGCATAGAGCAGATGGAGATCAAAGAAGCGCTCCTGCTATCTGAGGCAGTGACGCGCTCTCTTCAATTGTTGCTGTTACCCACAGGCGAGAAGTGCTATAGCTTTAAGCTTCTCAGTTGTCGGAAGGGTGAGGAAAGAGCGCAATGGGTTTGCCATGTACAGGGAAACATCCGTGTCACAGTACAACATAGCTCCTCATCTGAGCCTTTCACACCACAACGCTCTCATCCGCAGCCAGCAGAAAAACTCTACGATCTTCTACAGAAACATCAGCTCTTCTACGGGCCTGCTTTCCAGACAGTAAAACAGTACTGGCAAGGTGAGCGGTCTACTCTCGCGGAGCTTCACGTTGTCGAGGAGTCACAAACCGCTTCTCCTCACCCGGCCTTACTCGATGCAGGGTTGCAGCTCGCAGTTGCAAGCTTCCTGAAAGCTTCTGATGACGCCACATATCTCCCTGTGAGCTTTGAGCACATACACATCTATCGGACCGATAGTCTACCGCATTGGTGCCGGGTACACTCCAGCAACCATACAAACCATGCCGCCCGCCACGATGGGGCCACCTCTGATACGGAGAAAGGCGATATTACGTTCTATGATGTCCACCGGCAACCGCTCCTTGAAATGAAAAATGTCAGCTTCCAGCGAATTCAAGGGATGCAGAAACATATTCCTCTGGGGTTGCTGTATAATCTTGAGTGGCACCCGTTTACACCCTCTCCTCCTTCAGCGTTGCCTGCCGGGAAGTGGCTGCTTCTGGCAGATAACAGCGCAGTGAGTAGACAACTGTGTACACATCTGGAAGCACAGGGAGAACAGTGCCATATTGTATCGCTGACAGAACACCTCCAGCTTGCAGGTGAGAACCCCGCCGCCTACCGGGATCTCCTGGCAGAGTTCGTTACTCAGGAGCAATGGAGTGGCATTATTCACGCCTGTATCGATGCTTCAGACGAAACAACACAGAGTAGCTACCTGAGTCTCCTTTTCCTGATTCAAGCATTGCATACGCTTTCTCTGGCATCCACACCCCGTCTCTGGGTTTTATCGCAAGGCGTTCCTCTTCTGCCATCAGATTCCGGAAACGCCCTGGCTCAGGCATGCACCTGGGGTTTGACCCGCACGATTCGCCTGGAGTACCCGAATTTACGGGCCAGCCTTATTGATCTCGGCAACAATGCAAAGCTTGAGCTATGCAGCAATCTTCTCCTCTTCAATGCCTCTGAGGATGAATACGCTATTCGCGAGGATACAGTATATGTGCCACGCCTTCAACTAAGCGCAAATACAGCCAGCCCACAGCAACCCATCAGAGCAGATGGACGTCCATTTATGCTCGTTCAGACCAAAGAGGGAACGCTTGACGGGTTAGCGTTGCACGAAACCCGCCGACAGAAGCCGGGCCCGCAGGAAGTAGAAATTGAAGTGCTGGTTGCAGGGCTGAATTTCCGCGACGTGCTAAAGGCTCTTGGTCTGTATCCCGATACCGGGGCCCATACCCTGGGTGATGAATGTGTAGGACGAGTTGTCGCAGTTGGAGAGCATGTAACCGAGATTCAACCCGGTGACGAGGTGCTGGCTGTAGCCAAACATTGTTTCGGTACACATGCACTCGCTGATGCGCGGCTTGTCATTCCCAAACCCGCCCATCTTCTCCCGGAAGAAGCGGCTACCCTACCTGTCGCCTTTATTACAGCCTTCTATGCGTTAAACGTGCTTGCCAGACTCCAGGCAGATGAGCGTATCCTGATTCATTCAGCAGCGGGAGGCGTAGGATTAGCAGCCGTTCAACTCGCACAGTTAGCGGGAGCAGAGATCCTCGCGACTGCCAGTAGTGCTGAAAAGCACTCCTACCTGCAATCACTGGGTATTCGTCATATCCTGGATTCTCGCTCCCTTTCTTTCGTCAACGAGGTAAGGGAGATAACAGGTGGTCAGGGGGTAGACGTTGTATTCAATTCTCTGGCCGGAGATTTTCTTTCTGCCAGCCTCTCGCTCCTTGCTCCAAATGGACGTTTTCTCGAACTGGGCAAGCGCGATGTGTATCAGGACATGAACCTGAACTTGAGCACTCTGAAGGAGAACAAGGCATTTTTTGTTGTCGATATGGAACGGCTCTGGCGCGAAAAGCCCCTTTCTGTCCGTTCGCTCTTGCTGGAACTGAAGCGGCTCGTTGAGGAAAAGCAATTGCATCCTTTGCCTTATCGTGCTATACCCATCAGTCGGGCTACCGATGGCTTCCGCGAAATGGCCCGGGGAAAGCATATCGGCAAATTTGTGCTCACTTTCCAGAATAAAGATGTTATGATCAGCCCGCTCCCACAGAAACTGTTCCGGGCAGATGCCAGCTACTTAATCACGGGAGGCACCGGAGGACTGGGCCTGGCCTTTGCTTCCTGGATGCTCAAAGAGGGGGCACGCACCATTATTCTGGCCAGTAGAAGTGCCGCACAGACAGAAGTACCAGCAGCGCTTCTAACCGAGGCCGAAGCTGTAGGTGGGCGGATTCAGCCCATTCAGACCGATATCACGGTCGAGAAGGAAGTTAGCGCACTCTTCCAGCAGATACAACAACATGCGCCACCACTACGTGGCATAATCCATGCTGCCGGTTTACTTGAGGATCAGACGCTCTCTGGCCTGACCCCTGACCATTTCACTCATGTGATGGGTCCGAAAGTAGCGGGGAGCTGGTTACTTCATCAGCAGACCCACCATCTGACATTAGATTTCTTCGTACTCTGTTCTTCAGTAACCTCTGTTCTGGGTTCTCCCGGTCAGGGGAACTATACAGCAGCAAATAGCTTTCTTGACGCTCTGGCTCATTACAGAAGGGCTCGTGGTTTACCTGCACTCTCCATCAACTGGGGCCCCTGGGCCCACATTGGTCTGGCAGCCGCGGAAAAGAGACGGGGCGAAAGGCTTGCGCAGCAGGGACTTGGAAGTATCCTCCCCGAGGAAGGATTGCAAATCTTGAGGTATCTGCTCGAGCAAAAACCGATCCAGGCCATTGTTATGCCTCTCGATGTGCAGAAATGGGACAGCGGCCATCATCACCCTCTTTTCCAGTTGCTTTTGAGCCAGGGCAAGCAACCAGATCCGGAAGAGCCAGGAGTGCGAGACGTCCTGTTAGCCTCTACAGGGGCGCGAGCCGTCCATATTCTGGAAACACTTATTCGTGAGCAGGTCACGAAGATTCTTCATCTGGATGGGAACCGGCTCGGTAGAGCAGTTTCGTTACGTACGCTTGGGATTGACTCGCTTATGGCACTTGAACTCAAGAATAGTCTGGCAGATATACTGCACCTTCCCCTGCCAGGAACACTCATTTTCAATTATCCGACCATTGCATCACTGGCGCAACACCTGCATACTCTTCTGCTGGCAGAAAAGGAAGCGACGCCTTCACCATCAGAAGGGAGTGTGAAGCCAGAGGAACAGAGCCCCTCAACAATAGATGAGGAGCAGATCAGCCACCTCTCAGATGAGGAGGTAGAAACACTCCTACTTCAGGAGCTAGCTGACCTTGAATAGCGTTCCCGCTCCAGAGAAAAGGTGCTCTTGAGATTACAGGCTATCTCTTCCTTGACGCTCACATCCGAATCGGGACCAAAGCGCACAGGGACCTCTTGCCGGCAGTGTTCCTGTGCGCATCACTTCGTGATCGAGCCTCCTGCCCTTACCCGGCGGCTCAAAGAAAAAGCCCGAATATCATTCAAAAGCAGATCTGATGTGTATGGGCCACAAACGATGTCCAATGCCTTCAGTCATCCAGCGTGATACCGCTCTGTTATCATCCAGACCAGCAGAGCCAATAAGCAACCCTGTCTATTTACCTGTTTTTCCGGTATCTCGCTTCCGTTTCGCGTTCATAGCCAGATGATGGGCGCCCTGGCCTTTCCACGATATGCAGCCGTACCAGACACACAGGAACACCTCGAAAATGATCTTCAAAAACGGGCTAAAAAGCCTCTGCCTTCAGGAAGGGGGATACCAACAATCGCTAAAAGCGAGACAACGACAAGAAGCGGTGGGCTGCTCATCTATTCTGAAAACCGGAAGAAGGAGACAGCCCCCACTGGTTCCCGAAGAGACGCACGCAAAATCAGCCCGTCCCGCTTCCCAGAGCAGTATATGGATGAAGGGGACTTACTCTTTCGCCTATCTGGAGTCTATCGCGAAGAGCAAAGAACAGCATTGGAGTCAGCAGATTCCTACCTATCGCAGCAACACCTACACTCACTTCCTCGGTGCTGAGCAGCAAGACGGGAGCCTCGTCTGTTGCTCAGTCTCATCGTGACGGCCTCCCTGCGATAGGCGTACGCCCGTTTTTCGCTGTTCCTCTCTCTGATGCACATTCAGCGATCGGCCAATCCCATGATCCGGGAATAGAGCGCGATCAATGTAGCTCCTCATACGAGAGAGAGCGCGCGATGAAGATCCATCTCCATTGTTAGTGGTAACAGCAACCGGGGAAACAGGTAGGCGTACGCCAATCACGACCAGGATATGTACGAAAACGATAGCCAGTGCGTCGGCGTCACGGCCAGAGCAGCGCCTTGATGGCTCGACGCTCGTCCATCGCACGGTAAGCCTCAGCAACTTGCGCCAGAGGCAACTGCATATCAAACACCTTGCCGGGATTGATTTGCCTCTTCCAGATTCGGTCAATGAGGTCCGGCAGGAAGCGGCGCACCGGAGCTGGGCCACCATGCAGATGGATCTCTGAGAAGAACAACTCATCTCCATCCAGCTTTACATCATGGGAGACGCCGACATATCCAACAGAGCCCCCGGGCCGCGTGGAGCGGATCGCTTGCAGCATCGCCTCCTGTGTGCCCACCGCCTCGATGACAGAATGTGCACCGAGTCCGTCGGTAAGTTCCTTGATCTTCTCCACACCCGCATCACCACGTTCAGTGACGATCTCGGTCGCGCCGAACTCGCGGGCCAGCTCCTGGCGTTTCGGATGGCGACTCATCGCAATGATCCGCTCAGCGCCCAACTGTTTGGACGCGAGCACGGCAAGCAACCCGACAGCTCCATCACCAATGACCACCACGGTCTTACCCGGCCCCACATCGGCGGCAACGGCTCCAAACCAACCGGTCCCGAGCACGTCGGAGGCGGCCAGCAGTGATGGGATCAAGTTCTCATCAGGCCTGCCCGGCGTGGCAACCAGGGTGCCATCAGCCAGCGGAATACGGGCCAGCTCGGCTTGTGTGCCGATCGTCTGCGACACGAACTCGCCATGGACACAGCGAGACTGATAGCCCGCCCTGCAAATCTCGCAGGTGTTGTCGGAGGTAGCAAACGAGCCAACAACGAAATCACCTGCCTTGATGTTTTTGACCTCGGAACCAACGTCCTCGACAACACCAACGTACTCGTGCCCCATTGGCTGAGGCTGGCTAAACGGCTCAAGACCACGATAGGGCCACAGATCGGACCCACACACGCAGGTCGCTACTATCCGGATAATTGCATCTGTTGGTTCGATGATCTTCGGGTCTTCGCGCTCCTCGAAGCGCACATCCCGAGGACCATAAAGCAACGTTCCTCGCATGACACATCTCCTCCATAAACGACGCTCATCAGCACAGGGTGGGGATAAGCGTCCAGTTAGCTGCTACGAAAGACCTTCCTGGCAACAGCCATCGCAGACATGGCTTTGGGCCAGCCAGCATAGAAGGCAAGGTGAGTGATGACCTCGATGAGTTCCTGTTCACTCGCACCGTTCTCTATCGCAAGTCCAAGATGGTGGACGAGTTGCTCTGTGCTTCCGCTGGTCACCAGGCTTGCGACTGTAATGAGGCTACGATCTCTCGGTGAAAGTTCCCGACGCTTCCAGACCTGCCCGAACAAAACCCCGTCCGTGTACTCCACCAGAGCAGGCGCAAAATCCCCGAACATCTTTTCGGCGCCCGAAGGTTCCTTATTTGCTGTCATTATCCTTTTATCCTTTCTGCTTCATCAGTCGATTTACTCATGCTTTTGAGTATAGCTCTACGCGGGAGAGCAGGATTGGAGATGGAGTGTTTCGCCCTCTGCTCACACCAGATGCTCCCTGGCCGCTTCTCCTCAAGAGGGCCTCAGCACCGCCAGTCACCGCACAATGCCAGACCTATCGCTTGCCCGCGGTAGACTCTTCCTTCTGAAGTCCAGTCGTTATCTTCTCCATAGTAAGCCATTAAAAAACCCTCTACGACTCACGTACCGCCCATGAAAAAGGTAACGATTAGACTGGTGTTTCTGTTCTATTGATGACCGACGATAGAATGCGGCACATACGGATCTTCCAGAAAGGCAACCTCTTCCCCGCTCAGGTGGACATCGAGCGCTCCAACGGCATCCTCCAGATGTGAGATCCTGGTTGCTCCGATGATCGGGGCCGTTACTGGCTGTTTCTGCAATAACCAGGCAAGCGCAATATGCACGCGCGGAACCCCCCGTTTCTCCGCGATGTCTGCCACCCGCGAAACAACCTGTTGATCGGTTTGGGCGGTCGCATCGTACTTGCTTTTCGCGATCTGATCGGTTTGGGAACGAAGCGTACTTGTCCCCGACCAATCACGTGTCAACCTGCCAGACGCCAGAGGGCTATACGGGATCACTCCAATCTTTTCCTCGCGGCACAGCGGCAGCATTTCTCGCTCCTCTTCACGGTAGATGAGGTTGAGGTGATTCTGCATCGAGACGAAGCGAGTCCACCCATGCTTCTCGGCAACATACAGTGCTTTCTGGAACTGCCAGGCGAACATAGCAGAAGCTCCGATATAGCGAGCTTTACCAGCCTTCACCACGTCATGTAGCGCTTCCATCGTCTCCTCAATGGGAGTCTGGTAATCCCAGCGATGAATCTGGTAGAGGTCTACATAATCGGTTCCAAGTCGTTTGAGGCTGTGATCAATCTCGCTGAGAATTGCCTTGCGCGACAGTCCGGCACCATTGGGACCGTCATGCATTTTGCCGTGTACTTTGGTGGCAATGACGACCTCATCCCGATTGGCGAAATCCTTCAAGGCGCGCCCTAGAATCTCCTCACTTCTGCCGATCGAATAGACGTTCGCCGTATCGAAAAAATTGATCCCCAATTCCAGGGCTTTCCTGATAATCGGCCTGCTCTGTTCTTCATCCAGCACCCACTGATGCAGCCACCGGTTTGCGTCCCCGAACCCCATGCACCCCAGGCAGATACGCGACACATCTAACCCGGTATTGCCAAGCTTCGTGTATTCCATATATGCACTTCCTCTCATTCTGCTTCTTTACACAGACGGCATCAATCTCAATGTGGTCTCACGCGCTTGTGGAGCAACCATCGGGTCAACATAGGTCGCACTGTAGCGCCTGTATTTCGCTTGATACGCTACATCTATCGCAGTATTAAGTTTCTTATCACGGCTCGCATCTATACATATCACATTCTTTGTGACGCCCCCAGCCTCAACCCGCCCCTCGGGCCGCCGCTGGAGGTGACGGAACCAGGCTGTTTCACGCCCCCGATACGCCCGCACATACAGATCACCACCCACTCGAACGACCCAGATAGTGACGGGCTTTCTCAATGTTCCATCCTGCTTGAAAGTCGCGAGTTGCAGTTCATCCGCCGCACCAATGTGTTCAAGCTCTTCGGGTATCCAGTTTGTCATAGCAGAACCTCCTTCCGGACACAATAACATCTTTATCAATTGGGGCTCCTCTCATACTGCTTCTCCTTCAGAATGCCCGCTACACGGTACTGGCGAGCATCACCCCCTTTGCTACAGAGGCCCCATCCATTGCGAACAGCCAGGAGAGCAGGCGAGAGAAGCGATCGCCGGGAGCTTCTCATATGGCAGATCCTACCTCTACGCTTCGCCCCGATATTGCTCGTCGCTTACCGGTTCCATCCACTCAACCGTTTTGCCGTCGAGCCGCTCCTGAATAGCGATATGTGTCATGGCGGTCGTAGGTGCAGCCCCATGCCAATGTTTCTCTCCCGGTGGAAACCAGATCACGTCTCCCGGATGAATCTCTTCAATCGGCCCCCCCTCGCGTTGTACCCGACCGGAGCCAGCCGTCACAATCAGCGTCTGACCGAGTGGATGCGTATGCCAGGCCGTTCGCGCACCGGGCTCGAAGGTCACACTGGCCCCGGATACACGTGCCGGATTGGGAGCCTCGAAAAGGGGATCAAGGCGAACCACGCCAGTAAAGTATTCAGCCGGCCCTTTGCCAGATGGTTGCGAGCCGCTTCGTTTGATCTCCATATGTTCCATTCTCCTTCTTGAAGAAAAGTCCAGCTTCTGTGATCCCGGTGGATCCTCTCACTGATTAGTATAGACAGCCTGAAGCAGAGAGTGATAGAATAATTCTTGAAAATGATTGGCTGATTCTCCAAAATGGTCAAACGACAGGGCAAACACCAGAAAAGAGGCAGCAATGACAGTGATCATGAACCGGCAGGAAGAACGCGAGGCGATCATCCTGCAAGCCTATCGCGAGGAACTGGTTGAGCGGATCGAGCGCGTCATCAGTTCTGATGGATCCGTCCAACCACTTCAAGGTCTCCACCTGTACCGGCACTCTGTGCCTCTCGAGCGTGTGTACAGCGTCGTTGATCCGTCGGTGTGTGTGGTTGCTCAGGGAAGCAAAGAATTCCTCCTCGGTGAGAGCCGTTACCGATACGACCCTTTTCACTATCTTCTCGCAACGGTTGAGCTGCCCAGTATCGGCCAGATCCTCGAAGCCTCGAAAGAGCGGCCATTTCTCGGTCTCCGCCTCTCTCTTGATCCCGCTATGGTCAGTTCGGTCTTGCTCGAAGCGGGTTACGTCCCTTCAAGTAAGCCTTCAGGAGTCAGAGCCATTGATGTCAGTGTCCTGGATACGAAGCTGCTGGAAGCGACCCTGCGTCTCACCAGGCTTCTGGACACTCCCGCCGAAGCACCTGTTCTCCAGCCGCTGATCATGCGAGAAATCGTCTATCGGCTCCTGATCGGAGAACAGGGGAGCCGGCTTCGCTACCTGGTAACAACTCTGGGAGAGGGAGCTTCTCCCATCGCGAGAGCGGTTAAGTGGCTCCATCAAAACTTTGACCAACCATTGCGTGTTGAAGAGCTTGCCCACGAACTGGGCATGAGCGTTTCGGGATTTCACCAGCACTTCAAAGCTGTCACTGCGCTGAGCCCCCTGCAATTCCAGAAGCGGCTGCGGCTACAAGAGGCACGACGGCTCATGCTTTCAGAAGATCTCGACGCTGCCAGCGCGGCCTATCGTGTAGGCTACCGGGATCCATCCCACTTCAATCGAGAATACAAAAGCCTCTTCGGAGTGCCTCCAAGGCGCGACGTGCAGCGGCTACGAGAAGCAACCCTCCCTTAAACGTCCCGAGGAGCGGAAAAGCTTCACCTAACGCATCAGTTTCCTATACAATCCGGCATGGCCTCAAGTGCCGATGCTGTGGTCTCGTTTACATGAAATCGTCCCCTATGTCCGTAAGGGCCTCCACTCAAACGCCATCAGGAACGGGACATTCCCGAAGAGCAGCAGAAGGCTCCAGCCAAGCGACACGATAAAACACAGCAGTCAGGGAGCAAAGGGCACTAGTGGCACCATATACTGTAGCGCCACGACAGGATAACTCACCCGAACGTTCCAGAGAGCGCAGAATGTCAGCAACACAACCGCCACTACACTCAAAAAAGGGGACGCTCGTCTCAAACCTCGATAGAAGCGCTCTTCCTCCTCCGGATGGTGTGCATAAGCAAAGCAGAGGCTGACCAGCATGCCCAGAGCAAAATCTTCCCAGAACTTGCCCTCCACGCCAAAGAATAGAGCTCGAATCACCTGTAATCCTATTGAAGTGGTTGCCTCTTCCTGCGTAAACTGTTTTCCCGCAAACCGAATCAGCAGTCCCACAACAATAATCTCGATGCAAGCAATGATCACTCCAATAAGGCACCCGCGAACTATACAATATGTCAAGCTGATCAGCGCATGCCTCTTGCGATGAAGGGGAGCAAGAGAGAACTGTCCTTCAATGGCCAATGTCCAGAAAGGAACATTGATGTGCTGGAAGGTCGCTTGAACAAGCGTCCCGGAATTGACCATCCCTTCGTAACAAAGAGGAGTCCATCCGATACCCACAGCGAGAGCACCGGCACGCTCAGCGATACAGTACCCCTGTCACGTTCCGCGTCGTCTTCTTCTCACTCTTCTTCCCGACGAGACACATCCCATTATTCCTGGCACTCCTTCTTTGTCCACCCCCATATAATGGAAGCAGACTGAGAATCTGGAGGCCCGAAAAAGCAGCGAGTTTCTTCCCTCCCCGCCGCTCCTGTGATCGAGGGAGAGAGAGAACATGGTCCAGTGCTCTTAATAATTGTTATTCTCTGATAATAACATCAGACAGTTCATTACCGCCATTTCAGAAAATACATTCTTTCAATATGCTTCACACTCTAAGACTGGCCAGGTGGTCAACATGCTGCCATTACACCAATATCTATATGGGTAGCCTGTGTGCATAAAGAAAGTGCATTTCCAACGATCGAAGGGGGTTCTCGTCTATGCATGAATTTCCTATCCTTACCAACATCACCGTAGCTCTTCTTATTGCCCTTATAGGAGGATGCATCGCGCGTCTTATCAAACTCCCGCCAATCGTTGGCTATTTGCTGGCAGGGGTCATTATCGGCCCGTTCACGCCGGGCTTTGTTGGTGACATTCACACAATTCAGGAACTGGCAGAACTTGGCGTTATTTTCCTTCTGTTCGGGGTGGGCCTGCATTTCTCTCTTGAAGACTTATGGGCGGTGCGCGACATCGCGATCTGGGGCGCCCTGTTCCAGATGATATTATCAACATTCATGGTCCTGGGGCTAACCACGCTCTGGGGTTGGAGCTGGCCGGCAGGCCTGGTAATTGGCCTTGCCGTCTCTATCGCCAGTACTGTTGTGCTCTTGCGAAACCTGATGGATCATGGCTGGTTGAACACGACGCATGGACAGGTAGCGGTGGGCTGGCTGGTCCTTGAGGATCTGGCAACGGTCCTGATCCTGGTGCTGCTTCCCGCGTTCTTTGCGAAGACAGGCCAACCGGTCTGGCAGGCGGCAGGGCTTGCAATCCTCAAGACTGCGGCATTTGTCATCTTGATTTTGCTGGTCGGAAAGAGAGTGATTCCCTGGTTACTGATACGGATTGCGCACTTTCGCTCGCGGGAGCTGTTCATTGTGACGATCATCGTCCTGACACTGGCGATTGCGGTAGGCGCAGCCTCGTTTTTCGGTGTCTCTCTGGCACTTGGCGCATTCCTTGCCGGTGTCGTCGTCCATGAATCGGCCCTCTCGCATCAGGTAGAGGTTGAAATAGAGCCGTTGCGCGAAATGTTTGCAGTCCTCTTCTTTGTCTCCATCGGGATGCTGGTTAATCCACATATGTTGCTACAACGGCCCTGGGAGGTGCTGGCCCTGACCGCCATGATTATCCTGGGGAAAGGGGTGATAGTGCTGTTCCTGGGCCTTTTCTTCAAGCGTTCGGCGCGCACGGTGCTGGTTGTGGCGGTGGCATTAAGCCAGATCGGTGAGTTCTCGTTCCTGCTCGGGCAAACAGGGATGAGGCTACAATTGATACATCAGGATCAATATTCGCTCCTGCTCACCGGGGCGCTGATCTCGATTACGCTCAATCCGCTGATCTTCCATCAATTGCCGCGAATCGAACAAGTATTGCGCAAGATTGGCCCGCTCTGGTCGCGCCTGGATACGTATGCTCCGATCCAGCAGCCGATCAGCGAGAGCCTGCACGATCATGTGGTGCTGATCGGCTATGGACGCGTGGGCAAGCGAGTGGTCGATGTATTCTCACGTCTGCAAGTGCCTCTCCTGGTCATTGAGCTGGATGCAGGCGCAATCACAGAATTGCAACAGCGAGGCATCCCCTCTCTATTCGGGGACGCGGCGAATTCGGATATTCTGGACGTCGCACGTTTGAAACAGGCCAAAGCGGCAGTGGTCACCATCCCCTCTGGCATAACGATTCTCAGCGTTGTGGCAACCATTCGCCAGATCGCTCCGGAGGTGCCGGTATTGACACGCGCCGCGAATGAGGAGAACGCAAAACAGCTTTTTGAGCTTCAGGCAAATGTGGTCATTTACCCGGAGATCGAGGGCAGTATTCAGCTTATCAATGATACCTTGCTGTACCTGGGGTATACAGAGCAGAGCGTACAAACCTGTATCGAGACTGTCAGAAAAGTATTTGATGATTATGTGGCGAAACGGCCCGTTGAACCAGCACTCGAAAGTCTGGAGAGGCACCACCTTGAGAAGCGCGGGGCAGGGTCATAACATCAGCCACACGCTTCTCTTTTGTGCACAAAAGCATAAAAAACAAGATACGTGGTGATTTTCACATCCTGACAGCATTGCGTGAAGAGGGCCGGGGATGAGTGGCAGGCAATCAATTCGCGAGAAGCAGGGCCCGCTCGTCTATCCGCCTCCCGGAAACGCTCTCTTTATCGGAACTGAGCCGCCTTCTCATCCTCTGAAGCTAGCCAGGAAAATCAACAGGAATTCCATGCATACCGAGCGTAAACGAGATTTCACCGCCATGATGAATATCATGCTCCATCACATGCCCGACGACCCAGGCACGCGACAGGGAGACCTGTTTGCCATCCCACTCATCAGGGAAGGTTTGTTGCATGTCGAGGGGACTCCAACGGGCCAGACAATTTGCAATCAATTGCCAGGTCAGATCAAAACCGTGAGCCAGCTCGGCAGCGGTCAGGACAGGTTCTCCCTGTTGTAACGCATCTCCGTTTCGTTTCAGGTACGCGCCCATCTCCTCGCTGAACTCTTCTCCCAGGGTTTGAGTGAACCAGCCGAGACGGACACCGATAATATGCATGGCATTCTCGCCAACGGAGCGCAGGTGAGGCGCGGCACGCAACGCAAGCTGTTCAGCGTTCAGCGACGAGATCGCCTCTTTGACGTGCTCCTGATACTCTTTCCAGATCGTGTGGTACGTCGTGAGAGCAAAGTTGTCTTCAGCCATAGCAGTATGCTCCTTATTGCGTTTCTCACAGCTTACCACAGAATGCGGATATATTCTGTCCTCATTCAGGAGGTTCCGCTAAAGCAAGCCGGGCCAATTTCTCCTGATAAAAGGCGCGTTACAGAAAACCGGCTATGACTTTTCCCGCAGGAAGACAGCCAGTACCAGAACAAGGAGACTGATGGCGAATAGTACCTGAAACCCTCCTTGTAAGGCCACAGGAAGAGAAACTGAAAGCCGACTCTTGACAACCATTCCCACCAGAGCCACACCAAGCGTCGGACCAAGCTGACCAAGATACCGCATGACTGACATGCCCACGCCAAGTTGTGAGGGAGATAGAGCGTTTTGCGCTGCAAGCGGAGCCATAGAGAAAAACACTCCCAATCCCAGCCCGGCAAGCACCATTATACTGAGAAGAGAAAAGAGGGATGCAGTAAATACAAACTGTGCAAGCAGAAACGTAGCAATACTCATCGCCAACGCCCCACCAATCACAATTCTTCGGTATCCCTTCAGCCCCTTCGCAGCAAAACCGGCCAGCAACGAGGCCAGATTAGAACTGACCAACATTGGTGTGAGAAGAGCACCACTGGTCGTCGCCGATACCTTCAGCACCTCCTGCAAAAAGAGGGGGAGATAGATTGTCAGATTGAACAGAATTACACCCTGCAACAGATTTAAGATTGAGGCAATGGTAAAAATACGGTTGCGGAAAATCCTCGGTGGAATCACTGGATCTTTGGCTCTTCTTTCAACGAACAAAAACAGACCATAGCACACAAGCGCAGCGAGAATCATTCCCGAAGTGAAATGCGTAGAAGTACTCAACCCGACGAGCATACAGACTGTAGCCAGCATGATAAGTAGTGCACCACAAATATCGATCTGCTTCACTGTTGCCGCATTCGAAGATCTGACCTCCTGGTGCGAGAAACGTACAGGCAAGAAGATCAACAACAACACGAGTGCCAGCATCCCTACAGGAAGGTTGATATAGAAAATCCAGCGCCAACGCGTAGAGGGCATCACAACTGAGGGTAACAGCGACCCATGATCGGTAAGCCACCCTCCAAGAGTCGGGCCAAGCAGATTGGCACATCCATAAACACTACCGAAAATAGCCTGCCATCTCCCGCGTTTTTCCGGCGGAAAGATATCGGCCACAACCACTACCACCAGCGCAATTCCCACACCGGCCCCCAGACCTTGTATCACTCTGGCAGCTATCAATTGCTCAATCGTTTGCGCCAGGCCTGCCAGCAACGATCCCAGCAGAAATAGCGTAACACCACTCACAAGAAACCATTTTCGCCCAAATACATCAGAAAGCTTGCCAACCACCGGAATTACAGTTGCTATCGCCACCAGATACCCGTTCACAACCCACGAATAGTATTCAATGCCTCCCAGGCTTGCAACAATTTGTGGCATCGCGGTATCTACAATGCTCTGATCCAGTGCCTCTAACAATAATGTGAGCAACAATGCGACAAGGACACAAACAAACCCTCTCCCCTGTAAACGACACGCAGACATCTGTGAATCCTGCACAGGGACGCATTGCTTCTGAGTTTCCATCCCGATCTCTCCTCTATGATAGGCTCTATCTTCTCCATTCTCTCTTCATCTCGACCTCTTTACATGTAAAAATGGAGACATTTCATCCAGTCAATATGACGACAATATGCCTGTATGCAGATATTCCAAAGCTTTCCGGAGGAGCACAACACTGCACTCCGCTCCGGTCAGCTTTTTCCCGAAAATTATGCATAAAGATCTGGCTCATGATAGTTAATCTGAATATACAGGCCATCTGGATCACGCACCCCAAGTGAGTAGCCATATGCCTCATCGGTAACAAAACGCTCAAGAGGTATTCCCGCAGCGAGCAGGCGTTCCTGCACGATCTCAAGCGGCTCCTGACTCTCAAAGCTCAGATCCACCCGCTGTTTATCGGTATATTCCGGCAGCGTTTCCATTGAGTGCAAAGCAAGGCGCGCAGGCCCCATACGTAACTCTATCCAGTGCCCTGTTCGTTGCCTTTGCACAAGCTCGCAGCCGAGCGCCTGGTAAAACTGCAATGAACGCTCTAGATCACTCACATAGACAATTGGCAGAGGAATCAAGCCTTTTTCCCCTTCCCCAGAAGACGCACCACCTTGAATGTGACAGAAGGTCCGCAATGCCTGCTCTACAAATACCGAAAGCGATACCCCTCGATCGACTGCTGTATGTTTGACTTCGCGAATAAGATCTGGCGGCAAATAAACATTAAACTGTTGCTTCTTTCCATTTCCATCCGGGGCCATGCTTCATCTCCTTCTACTAGTATGCTAGCATGCTAGCATTTTACTATGAAAGTGTCCGCAATGCAAGGCCCTGTCTACACTCTCTATTTGATCGGCACCCCTTCCGTTCATCCTCAGCCCTATACCAACTACCAGATATCGCAGAACAATTACAGGTCCGGCATTGCAGGAAGGTGTTGCAGCGGAGACGGAGCGACTGTACTACCGAGAAAGCGGTATGGAGAGCATTTCCCTTTGTTCTCCATACCGGTCAATTCCTCGTGAGGACCGACGATACACCTCCGCCTCCAAAAAGGGAGAACAGCTCTACACAAGTGGCACATTTCACAACGCTTCCCGCGGCAGGCCTCGAAGCGGCTCAGCCTCAGCTATTTGCGTCCCACCCCAAGCAAGAACTCTGCCGGAGCAACAAAGCCATCAGCGCCCTCAAACTGGCTCACCGCCTGTCTTATCTCCTGTAAGAGTTGTTGCTGCTCCTGTTCGTTCAACTGCGCCATAACACCGGCAGTCAAGCGGCTTGCGGTCGATTGCAGGAAAGCATCGAGCGACGTGTAATGGGTCTGAAATGGAAGAGCACAGGTCAACACGTCGGAAAAGCCAGCTTCCGTCAGTTCTCGTTCAAAGACCGCCGGATCTGAGAGCGAAAAGGGGTCAAGGCGAGGAGAGCGCGCTTCTTTCGTATATTTTGATACGATGGAAAGCGGCAAAGAAAAGAGAGGATTCTTTTCAGGTGCCGACCAGACCAGCGCCGAGACCTTTCCACCCGGCTTGAGAACTCTATGGATCTCTCGCAGCGCTTGCTGAATGCGAGGTATGAGCATCAGGCCAAGACGACAGATCACAGCATCGAAGGCATTATCTTCCAGAACAAGCTGTTCGGCATTCATAACACGCGTGGTGATATTGTTCAGCCCTTCCTGCTGTACCACTCGGGCGGCAACATCGAGCATTTCTGCTGAAATATCAGTTGCCAGAACAGAGCCACCCGGTTCCACTATTCGCGCCGCCAGTATACTCTGATCGCCAGTGCCCGCCGCGATATCAAGGACGTGATCCCCTGGCTTGAGTCCTGCAGCTTCCAGCATGCGCTGTGTTGCCCCCGCGAAGTCTTGCCGACGTCGCTGGATATCCTGCTGCCAGTGCTCTGCTGTCTGGGACGAGCTCCATACGCTACCCTGTGGTTTGTGCCCTTTTTCCTCGTTCACCATATCTTTTCCTTTCTTCTCTTGTTCTTCCCTGCCCTTGCCGCTCCCGACCGAACAGAGGTGCTCTTCTTCTCAAGCCAGAAAGTTTCAAGCAGAAACGATGCACACGATGATCACAAATGGGCATGCCAGACTCGGATGTGCTGCCCGGTTCGGCCAGAAAAGGCGGGAACCAAAACACTCGCAGAAAGCATAGATCCAGTCTACAACAGTATTGAGATAGACGGGCAGGCATTACAAGCCACAATGGAGATGCTTTCCTTTCATACCTGTAGGATCGCCTTTCACGATATATACGCTCAGTTGCCCCTTCCGGTTCGATACATCTCCCTCACAGAACAGGGACGCGCCACAAGAGATCCTGGCAGCAGTGAACAAAAAAGCATGTTCTCCTTGACATCTAGCATTGCCCATTGTATACTTACACCATATATATACACCGTAAGTACGGAGAGGGCAAAGAGATGACCGGAACTGAGAGACGGGAAACGCTTACCCGCCAAAAAGTGTTAGAGACGGCTTTGCAGTTGATTGATCGGGAAGGCCTGGAAGGCCTCAGCATGCGCAAGTTAGGAAACATACTCGGCGTCAATGCAATGTCGCTCTACAACCATGTGAAGAACAAGGAAGATTTGCTCGACGGAGTCATTGAGGTGCTGGTATTGCAGGTCCCCTACCCGGAGATGCCCGACGCAACTCCACGCGAGGAGTTGTGGACGTATATGCATGCCCTCCGCGATGTGTTGCGCGCTCATCCGCGAGCGCTTCCTATCATGGCAACAAGGCCTTTCCGTACCCCTGCCACGCTTGACATTCTAGATCGTCTTCTGGCCACCATTCATCGGGCAAACATCCACGGAGTGCAGGCTGTCTACGCTTTACAGTGCATCGCCATTTTTGCCATTGGCCAGATGTTACTCGAAGCCGGAAAACTGCCTGAAGCCGGTTCTGAACCGGGCGTCAACGGCCCCACCGTGTGGCAGCAATACCCGGCAACGCGCTATCCCACGCTGCACGCAACATTACCGGATATCGCACAGTGGAGCTCCGATGAGGAGTTTGACTTTGGGCTCCAGGCCTTGTTTCAGAGCATCTTCGGGCACGAGAGAAGCGACACCGATGCACGCTGAAGACAAAATAAAATACGTTGGCTTGCATTCTTCCAGGGGAGTGCAGGCTTCAACCAGCACATACTGATGTAGTGTTGTCCTGTAGTTATTCCTTCTGCCAGATGAGGCCGATGGTCCCTTTGCTTTCTGCAAGAAGGGATATCCCGCGGCGCTAAAAACGGGAGCAACATCATCAAGAAAGGACAAAATGATGTCATCAACAAAGACACGATGCTACAAGGTCGCCAATGGACAGGTGAAACTCGCTGTCAGCGAGACAGGCCAGGGGCAAACACTCCTGTTCTTCAACGGGCTTGGCGCAACCCAGGTGTGTTGGAAGCGAATCACCCGGGCACTTGACGGCCAGTATCGCATTGTCACCTTCGACTTTCGCAATCATGGGAGATCGTCCACTGCACACGGCCTCTCCCTTGAGAGCTTTCAGAAAGATGCAGAAGCCATTATGGATCAGGTCGCCGGTCATCGGCCTATCGTGGTTGGCTGGTCGATGGGGGCTGATCTGGCTGTCTGGTATGCTGCCGCGCATCCGGGAAGAATAGCCGGGCTGTTTCTTATTGATGGCGCAGTGCCGGTCAATCTTGTCAGCGATCCCGATGAGATACGACAACGACTCGATACGCCTGCGGTGCGCTTCGGGCCGCTTCTCCTGTACCTGATCGGGATGGGGTATCGACTCTCGGTTGACGATCTGACAAATCTGACCGTTGAGATCAACGCGCGCCGCGAACACGTGCTTACAGCGTATGATCAGCTTGATTGCCCGGTTGAAATGGTACTGGCAACGAAGACCTCCGGAGAAAACGGGGAAAGAGCCGAGCGCAACAATCAATTGTGGAAGACAGGTGGCGAACAGCTTGCCCACCTCCACCCGGAAATATCTCTCAGGTGGTTGGACAACAGCCATCAGCTCCCCTTCAAAGAGCCAACAAAGCTCGCACGCCTTATCGACGACTTTGCCCGACAGATACATCAGCCAAACATTGCGCACTAGTCAGCGCTGTCCGGGGGCTTGAAAAGCAGAACCCCTGCTCTTCAGGCCCGTTCCTGCCTCCAGATAACCAACAGACGATGAACGATCTCGCCAACCGGGAAACGTTCATCTCAGCGGTCCAGGCCTCTCCCGTCTTCAGGCGGCTTCCGCTCTCAAGCGCTCGAAGATCTATCCTCTATGCCTGGAAGTCTGGATAGTGCACCACTTCCTCTATCGTGACTTCCGAAAGCCGGGTTCGAGAGCGTCAGCGCATGCCCGGCCGCCTCTCTTCGAGCCAGACCACACACTTTCAGCTTCAGGTGGTTCAGGCGCGCTCTCTGCATCAAAGAAAACCCCTGTCGAAAAGATGCGCCGTCTTCTCGACAGGAGTTTCTCCGTATTTCCTCTCACCTGATATCTATCGATCCGGGCCTGCTGGCTCCTTCCCTTTCCGCGCTCACCTCCTGAGGAGCAGCCTCATCTCGTGTCGGCAAACAACTCGCGCATAGAGACCCGGAAGACCCCCGCAAGCTTTTCAAGCTCACTGAGCCACGCATCAGTATCGGGGAAAGCTATGAATTGCTCAATGCGCGCCAGCGGGAGCCCACTTTGCTCCGCAAGCGTGGCTGCACTCATGCCTCGGATCCGGGCGAGCTCTTTGATGAAGAGCCTCCAGCGAGGGACAGAAGGCACGAAGGCGCACGTTGGCAGTCTCTCACCAACAGGATAAAAGATGAGCAGCGCACGCTCGTCGGCAATGGCGTATTTCACGGCATGGCGCGCATCTTCCTCCGACGAGAGCGTGAGCGCATATGCACATGCCGGCAAGAGCAGGTGATAACAGTTGTTGTCGGACACAGGAGCATGCTCAAGTTGGATCCCAAGCCGCTGGCACGTTTGCTTCACCTCAAGGTAGGCATGCGCCTTGATCTGCACGGGATAAAGCAGCAGGCGCCCGTCTTCCATCTCCTTCACGGTCACCGGGATGATATTCGTCTCACGCATCTCTTTCCCCTTTCTTCGAGACAAGCATCACATATCCATCTTTGCCAGCACTCACACACCGCTCGGCAAGAAACAGGTGCTGACCAAGCACCAGCCCCCACTGGCTCAAGCACTTTTCGATCTCCGCAAGACGTGCTTGAGCCGCACTCTGGCCTTCCCGGGTCAGGTGAGGAAAGGCCTCCTGTATCTTCTGCACTTCCCGCAAGAGCGCCGCCACCTCCATGAGCGTGGGGGGCACCGGCCTGTCAAGATCCTGCAAAAAGCGCTCATAAGAGGACCGCTCAGCCGCCTTGTTCTCTCCCTGAAGCTGTTGCTCTACGAGCTTTTTGACACTTGCAAGCGTAGCCTCATCAGTCTCAATGCGTCGGATCATCACTCCACCCCGTTCAACTGGATCTGGATCATATCCTCGATGGTGCGCTGCAAGAACCGAAGCGCCTGCACCAGCTCATCACGCTCCTGAGACCGGACTGTGAGCCGTTTAATGAGGGTGAGGAAGGCATCGAGCACCTCGTTCAGCAGTTCCAGATCCTCGAGCGTCAGCAGGATAGCCGCACTCGAGAGGGAATCTTTTTGCTCATGGGCAAGCAAGCCGTGCAAGCGCGCGCGCAGCCCGCTCAGGCGCTGGATTTTGGCACGGTTTGACGGCTTCAAGCGGGATGTATGCTCAAGGTACGAGATGTATGAGCCCACGATGGTTTCAACCACCCGCACATCATTGAAGGAGAGGCAGAGCCGGGGAACCAGAAGCGCCCCATCGCTCTTGCGAAGCTGATCGTAGGCCGGCCAGACCAGATTGGTGGTGGGCAGGGAGTCGTTGGCCTTCGGGAACAAGGGAGTGATGTTCTGTTGCTGCTTTTTCTGTCGTCTCATCGTGTTCCCTGACTTTCTTCTGGATACACCGCAAAGCTGCCTTCATACGACATACCGGTTAAACACAGGAACGCAGACTTGATCGTGTGAGCGTGCTCCTGCGTGACCGGCTCGCCCTGCTGAACGCGCCAGACCACCATGAGCGGGACCCCGGCAACAAAAGCCACGGTGTGGATCGAGAGCCGATGCCGCTTCATGTAGTGTGTTATCTGAGCCCGTTGCACGGCTTTTCTGCTCAAAGGTTGTGTATCGTGGTTCGTGATATCTGCTGTATAGGTACGCATCGGTCATAGACTCCTTTCAATGTCTGCTCGGACGTTTGCCCGGATGAGCGTAACGAAGGGGAAACCTGTTCATTCGTCGTGAATATCTCTCGCTTTGGGGCTCGAGCGCTCATTCTCTCACCCGCCCCCCTCACGCTGCATCCCCTGGTGCCGCTCTTGCTCGATGACCTGTTCTACCTTCATCGTGAACTGCAATAACCCATAGAGCTGTAGCTGTTCTGGCTCCGACAGCAGCTCCGGGTGGCGCGCTACGAGTTCTGTCATCTGGCGCTGCGCCGCCACCAGCGCCGTTGTCAATTCCGTTGACGAGAGCACCACGACATACTGTTTTTCAACAATCCTCGGTTGCCGTTTCTGCTGCATCGGCCCTGCCTCCATTCGGTTCTATCATCCGGAAGTACGTTTGACAGACGAGCGTACTCGCTTGCTCGGCCCCTATCAGCTCTTCCAGCCGCTGCCAGGACGCTTCGAGGGCTGCATACCGTTCATTGATAAAGGCATGGCGTGCCACCATTGCGACGCCCGAGAGGCCCCGGTGCATTGCTTCACACTCCCGGGCAATCCGCATGCGCAGCCGCGCCACCTCACTGCTGATGGTTGTGCTCACATCTTCCTCCTTGTACTCATCTCTGGCATCCTTCCGTCCCCGCATGCTCTCCATCACCCGGCCACAGCGTCGTGATAGAGCGGAACGGGCTGCTATCAACAAGTGAGTAGATAGAGTAGCAGAAGAGAACGAGAAAAAGAATAACACGCTCTCTTATACATGCGTTTTTAGTGTAACATGGCATTTATCTATTTTCAATATAAATTACTCACATTACTATATTAGTAGCATTTGTTATAAATATAACTTTTGCTACTATATGGAAACAGAAAGACAAATGTCTGTTACTTAATACAGAGTGAGTGCTTTGTTCCTTCAGCAAAGAGAGGAAACACGGTGTTCCTCTGCCTCTCCCTGCCTGGGAGATGACATGAAGAGCGATGAGCGGGAACCGCTGACGCATCATTGGCGGTCCCTGGTCATCTTTCTCTCTGCATTTCAAGCATACACCCGCGATCCCTGGAGAGAACATGTTTGCCACCTGTTTCATGCATGGTTGAGAAAAAGCACACGAGATCAGAAGGGACTATACAATGAGGGGAAGAACATGGTATACTTGCTCTCAAGCAGAGAATGCGGAAATCACGAAGGAGATGAGTGAGGAGGTATTGGAGGGATGAACGCAGACATCCACATACGATTGACGACCTTTGGACCTTCGCGCCTGGAACTTGACTGTGCCGAGCAGACCGAGGTGATTTCGCTGCGCCGACGCGAGAAGCTGCGAGGGGTGCTGGCGTTGCTGTTGTGTGCTTCAGAGCGAACCCTGCCACGAGCAGAGCTGGCCAGAGCGCTCTATGATCATGAGCAGGAAGGGCGGGAGCGCTTAGAAGATATACTCAACAATCGCAGTATCAGCCGTGTGCACCCGTGCCTCACGCGGGAGGTCTTCTTTGCGGAGATTGATCATGTGCGGGTAACCTTGCCAGCTCAGGAGCGGTTCTGGTGGGATGCCGACGCCTTTCTTACCCTGGTTGAAGAAGCTGGGTGTTGTGATGAGCCACAGAGAGCGTTGTTGCTCTGGCAGCAGGCCGAGGCCCTGATAGCGCGAGGCACCTTCCTCTCTGATGATGTGGCGGCCCCCTGGAGAGAGCAGCGCATTGTCAGGCGTAAGCAGGAGAAGATCGATCGTGCCCGCCGGCAGATGCTTCGCGGTTTGGGTCTGAGTATGCTTGCGCTCGGAGATGCGGAGAAGGCTCATGAGTATTTTTGTGACTATTTCCAGGAGCTCCCGAGCGATTTTCACACGCTTGAGCAATGTATGGGGGGCCTGGCACGCCTTCAGCGGCCAGACCTTGCCCTCCATCTGTCTCAAGAAGTTGAGTTGCATCTGGCTCGCAAGAAAATACCCCTTGTGTTGCCTCCCTCTCTCCGTTCTCTGGGAAAACAGTTTCATCTCGGGCAGTTCGAGCAAGGAACACATCTCTCCCAATTCAGCTCATCAAAGATAATACTAGGAGATGAAAAAGAACGACAGGCGTTACAGTATCAAAATGGATCATTCTACCCTTCCTCTTTCTTGCAAGATGAGGAGGGAAAAGAGCAAGCAATGATCGAGGGAGATGACACGATGCCATTTTTGACTCGTCGAGACCTCTTCCCATTTTTAGGGTTGGCTGGAATCGCTGCTTCTATGGAGGGAAGCATCTTTGAGCTTCCCGAGTGGGAGCAGGTTTCACAACAGGGCTCCAGAAAAGAGCCCCCGCTTGAAGCGACTGTTCTCGCGCAAGAGCAGGTGATTAACGCATGCTGGCAACTCTGTGATGCCGGACAGTTCTCGCTTGCCCAACGTCTGCTTCAGCCGTTGATTGAAACGCGAGAAGCTGCCTTGAAACATCAGACCCTGGCCCGTTTACAAGCAGAGGCGCTGCGCCTGCAAAGTATTCTTTTTGCTCACTCTCTTCGGATGCAGGAAAAAGTGATTGCCTGTTTGGAGAGCGTTCGCTTCGCGCGTCTTTCCCGAGATCCCAATACGCTGCTTGCCTCGTTGAGACAGTTTGCTACTGCCTTGCGCTACACCGGGCAGGAGAAGCAAATGCTTCCTGTGTTTTTAGAAGCACAGCTCTATTGCAACGAACCCACCGTTGCGCCGACCGTTCGTGCCGGAATCCACGCGGGTACCGCTGTAGCTCTTGCCTATCAGCAACGACACAAGGAGGCGGAGTTTTACCTTCAGCTTGCCTGGGAAACGATCGAGAAAGGAGATGCAGAGCAGTCCAAACCTTCGCTGGCGGAAATAGATCAGGGAAAGGCTCGTATTGCAGGAAACGAAGCCCTGCTGGCTCTGGTACTCGGAGAGCCAAAGCGAGCGTGGACTGTTCTTGTCCCTTATACGAACAATGCGAGTGCGGCGACACCTGAACGCAACCGTCTGGAAATGGTGAATTATCAGAGCAGAGCAGCTCTACTGATGGGAGACAGAGAGTGCTATGTCACTTGTTTGAGGCAGGGGCTTGAAGGGGCAATTGCCCTTCAAAGCAAGAAACGATATGCTGAGGCGATCACGACACTGAAAAAAGAAATTCCACATTCCTGGCACCAGGACGCTCCAATACGCGCAGTTAAAGAAGAGTTTGGTCTATTGCGGGAGGAGGTACAATGACCCCCGTCTTCTCTTTGCTGGCTTTGGTCAGTTGGGAGCCTGCATCCTGGATCTGTTGATGCGAGAAAGCATGCCGCTAGAAATCATCATTGCAGGACGTCATCTCGAAGAGATCCAGCGACGCAGCAACCTTTCGCGGTTAGCTGCCCTTCAGCTTGGTGTCTCTGATCATCCCGTGACCTGTGTACCGCTGGATTTGCTTCAGCAAGAGCAGATCCAACAAGTCTTAGAAGAGACGCAACCGGATATCGTGCTGTTGACTGCCTCGCTGCAACGCTGGGTTGACGTCACATCATTTTTCCCGGTCGCCGTCTGGACAATGGCGCCGCTCCTTCCTTTGTACCTGCCACTTGCACACAACCTGATGCAAGCGGTGAAGCGACAAAAGAAAGCCATGCTTGTGCTCAACCCCATGTATCCTGATGTGGTCCACCCGGTCCTGAATACGATAGGGTTAGCACCAACTGCGGGCGTGGGAGAACTGGCAAACAACCTTCCTGCACTGCGCCTCGTTTGTGCTCAAGAACTTGGTGTAGAATATGAGCGCCTGGAACTTCGTCTGATCATGGCTCGTGCGGTGAGTTATGCTCTTTCTCGTCGGCCTCTCAATAACGCGCCATACCATATAAGTGTGCTCGTTGATGGGATTGATGTGACCGATCAGCTTAACCTTGAAGCCGTGTTCAAGACGTTTCCCGCAGCCTATCCCCGTCCTCGCGGGACTGCTGGATTGCCCATGACAGCCGCCTCAGCGCTTGTAACGATTCGAGCCTTGCTCTCGCCTGTACCTCAGCTTGTTCATGTCCCCGGTCCGCAGGGACTTCCGGGAGGATATCCTGTCTTTCTGAGCAGGAACGAGCTTTCTCTTGCATTGCCTGCATCGCTTTCTCTGGAAGAGGCCCTGCGGATCAATGAAGCTGGCTTGCAGCTTGATGGTATTCGGCAGGTCACTGAAGATGGAACGGTGATCTTCACCGATGAAGCAAGGGAGATGTGCCAACGTCTCTATGGAGAAGATTATTCTTCACTTCGGCTTCAAGATACGGAGAAATGGGCGTGGAAATTGCGGCCCGCTCACTGAGCATCATATGGTTCTCGCATGGTCTTCCTTGCAATATGGAAAGTCTCGACATAAGCTGCGCCAGAAATGAACGCATAGAAGCATCTTCAAGAAGTCAAGGAGCTAGATCAAAGGATCCAGGATTTTTATCGAACGCTACGTACAAAGGGAGCACCTGCTGATGGACTATATACGCTGGATACGAAGTAAAGTAGGACATGACCGTATCTTTCTCAATTTCTCAACAGCCATTGTGCTGAATGAAGAGCGGGAAGTTCTGTTGCAAATGAGAGGCGATAAGCATGCCTGGGGCTTGCCCGGTGGGGCGCTTGAACTGGGAGAATCCGCAGAAGAGACAGTCATCCGAGAGGTCTATGAAGAGACAGGACTGCATATCAAGGTGGAGTATTTCCAGGGAGTCTATACACGCTACAGTGATGACTATCCCAATGGAGATCAAGCACAACCGATCGCTTTCGTCTTTGTGTGCTCGATATGTGGGGGAACGCTCTCTATCGATGGAGAGGAGACGTTAGATCTGCGTTTCTTCCCGGTAACGGCGGCTCCTCCGTTGTTCAATCAGCAGCAACGGGATGCATTCGCTGATTTTCTGCATGGACGACGTGGTATCTCTCGTTAAATCCGCACGTTTGATATGCGTTGCAAATATCCCCTCTAATCAGATGCGAGGAGCACACCTGTCCTTCACGGAGATCATGCGAGAGCAAGATGCATGTTGTGTTGCTTGAGCTATCATCTTCAACAACAAGCCGACGAGGGAGCTCATCCGTCGCGAGAGCCCATCCGAGCTCGCATTGAGCACAACAAGCCCATCGAGAAAGCAACAAGCGCAGGACCAAAGCTGCGCCAGAAAGGGATATAAATATGATCGAAGTAGAATATAAAGGGCGGCTGACTCCGGAAATGCTGAATACAGTCCACTATAAGCTGCAAACGTCGAGCGCACCAAAAACCATACACAACACTGATATCTATTATGATACTGCCAATTGGGATTTATTACGTCAAGCTGTTTTTGTTCGCATTCGTAATCAACATGTTCTTGAATTCAAGTTTAATGAGCACAAAGATCGAAGCCACATACAAAGCACAGAACATACATTCTTTCTAGCAGATATGAATGCATCATGGAACAATCTCTTCGCATCGTTTCTTCCCGATTGGCAACCAGCATCAACCATTGAAGAGGCTATAGCCCGAAATGCCTTATCTCCTCTTGCAACGATTCAAAATACGCGACAGATCTACACCTACCAGGCAATGAAGATCAGCATCGATCATGTAGAAGAGCTTGGTGACTTTCTGGAGATAGAAATACAATGTGAAAGCACCGCTGAGCTTCCCCTTGCACACCAACGCATCTCATCATTTCTCGAAGATCTCCCATTTCAACGTCTCAAAGTGGGCTATGTTGAATTATGGCTTCAGAAATTCAATCATAAAGCGTATGAAGTTGGGCACTATCAATAGTATTATAATGACACGCTTATAAGCATGCTTTTTGCTGATAGAACATCAACGTAAAAATTTTCATACTCTGTAAGTGTTTTCTATTGTAGCAAGCAAGCAAGCATAAACGTGATATTTATATTTGAATTCAGTACACTTAAGAGGTATAATAGAAAGGAGTGTGGTTGTTTCGTCAGGAGGAGACGCACTATTGGAAAAATCGGGCCAATATACACGCTACTCCCCGGGAAAGTATGGGCTTCCTCATATGGGGGAGGTGATAGCTGATTATCGCGTTCGGGCGGGCTGGAAAACAAGAGAGGCGTTTGCTATAGCCTGTGGGGTTGACGTCCAAACAGTGACCTATTGGGAACAACAACAATATCTGGAGGATATGGATAGGCGCATCTTTTTATGCAAAGTCCTCACCATTCCCCCTGGACTTCTTGGCCTCACCTGGAGAAGTGTGATAGACGAGCAGGAAGAAGAAGCATACTTCGCAAGCATAGCGTCCGTTACCGAATACTTAAAGTCGAGTATGTTTGGTTTATATGAAGATTATCTTCATCTTGCGTATGCCAGTAACAGTAAATACACACCTGGTACAGCAAATACATTTTTAAAACACCAACAGGAGCTAGAAGAACTCGTAAAGCACGCCCCGGAAGCCGAGAAAAGCGCCTGGATAGACTTGCTCAGTCGATACTATCAGCATGCTACATTCATAGCGCAACACCATAAACAGAACGAGCAAGCCCTTTCGTACGCAAATCAGGCTGTTGATCTTGCAATGAAGCGTGATCGAGAACTATTCAGCCTTGCACTGTATCGACGCTCTCGGGTGCACCTCATTCAGGGACGCATCGGACAGGCGAAAGACGATATTGATACAGCAATAAAGCACACAAAAGACGTACGCAGCAATGCACTCAAAGGTAGTTGCCACCTGCTTTCTGCTGAGCTCAATGCTTACTATATACGAGGGGATAAGCAGCTCGAAACACAATGTCAGAGATTGCATCAGCAGGCGATGAAGCTGGCGTATAACGAAGACTTTGAGGAAGATAATACGTTTCTCACTTTTAATATGTATGCAGTGCATCACGAAAAAGCGAAGATGCTTTTACGGTTCGCGTTGTACCACACTTCGGACGAAGAGCTTGTAGAAGCCTTAAAATCCCCATATACGCGAGCGAATAAGAGCCATTTGCAAGCCGCACAAACGTCCCTTGTCGCAGCAGAAAAATACCTCGAAATGCAGCATCACCCGAAAGGGATGTATCTCCCAATCACAGAGGCAAAATGGTTTCTTATCGCAAGAGAGTTCGAGGAGAGCGCAAAGTCAGCAAAAACTGCATTGAAAGCAGCGAGGGAAAAGCACTCGCTGCAGGGAGCAGAAGATGTAAAATCGCTTTACACCATGCTCAACAAGCTTGACCCAACTAACCCGTACATACGGAATTTAGGCGTTGAGTTGGGTATATATGGCAAGGGAGCAGTAGCTAGCGAATAGCCCCACTCCCTTCACATTGCCTGGCTTCAGACATGGGGAGTGCCAACGCAGCGACAGGCACATGTTCTCGTTTCTACGCATTCATCAACATCAATGCAGCTAGCGCCACAATGCCTGCAATCCCTCCCACACAAGCAGGGCTCCAAGCAGCAGAAGAAAGAGCCCGCTTCCGCGTAAAGCCAGGCGATACCAGGACTCGGTCAGCACTTTTTGTCCCCGGCTGATAAGCAATGCCAGCATCATCTTCGTGCCGATAATCATCGCGTAGAGACTCAAAGTGAAGGCACAGAATAACCTTCATGCATTTACGTCCTCTCAGGCAACGAAAGCAGAAATTCAGTTCCGCTACCTTCCTTTGAGGTCACGTTCAGCGTTCCATGATGCGCATGGGCAATCATCCGCGCCAGATAGAGCCCCAGGCCCACTCCCTGCGAGCGAGCACCGGCAACGAAGGGCTGAAAGAGGTGGGTCAGGAGCGCCGATGAAATGGGTATTCCATCATTATGCACCGAGATATGAACCCACGTGCCCCCATCACGCTTCTCACGCCCCACCTTCACGAGCACAGGTGTGTGCGCCGCCGCATGCTTGACGGCATTTGCGAGCAAATTTTCTATGATCTGCTGGATACGATCGGGATCAGCGAAAAGGAGCACCTGTTCCGGGCCGTCGATGTGGATCGGCGTTTCTGCTGTACTAAGAGCAACAGCCATCTCCTGCAGCATCTCCATACCATTAAATGTCTGCCGATTCAGCGCAAACAGCCCCTGATCCAGACGAGCAACATCAAGCAAACGCTCAACCAGACGCTCAAGGCGATACATGGTTGTAAGCGCTGCCTGAATATCTCGAAGATCTTTTTCTTGGCCATCCTTCTTCATACGACGATGTATCATCTCAAGTCTGGTTTTGAGCGGCGTCAGATAGTTTTTGAGGTCATGGGCCATCACCGTCAGCAGTTCTTCCGCACCCCGGTGTCGCCCTCGCTCAGTTGCTTCCTGGGTCTGCTGTTCCACCAGCTCGGCCCGATGGGCAATAACACCAAGCCAGCGAGCGATTGCTTCCAGAAAAAGCAGATCGAGGTCTGTAAAAAAGTCGGGCTCGCTTGAAGCAGCCATCAACACGCCTTCAGGCTTTCCTTCCTTCTCAATACGCACAATAATCTGAGAGACGGCCCCCATTCCTTCTGGTGGTGGTGTACGAACACCGGGCAGTTCTGCCTCATCCCGATCAACATGTCCATCCCGAAAGGATTTCCCGGTAAGAAACACCTCAACCGCACGCCCACGGTTGGCAATGGGATACCGATCAAGGCCAAGGCGTCGCTGCCGCTGACTCATAGGAGATTCGTTTGACTCAACCACGAAGAGGCTGCGCGTCTCCGTTTCATAAAAGAGCACATCTACTTTTTCCGCTTTCAGAGCCTCACCGATCAATTGTGCAGCCTGATGCAACGCAGGTTTGAGCTGGATCGTCCGGATAGCAAGGATCCTTTCAAGCGTTGTTAAGAGGCGCTCAGACTGTACTGTGATATTTTGCGGCTTGTTCTGGTTCATATGTTGCCTTGCTTTCTTCGTGGGACCCTCTTCCCCCAGGCTATAGAAACAAGCGAAAACAGATATGTCTCCACTCTCACAGGCAAAAGGAAAGCAACAAGTACACCGGGGATCCTCTTCTCTTCCCTCACCACTCCACCTCAAGCATTCTGCTTCTTTCCTCCCCTATTATATCATAGCACATATCTTCTTTTGCCTCTGGCTCTTCCCGGCAAGAAAACAAAATGCACTCCTGAAATGATCTAGAAATAGTCTAAGAGAGCGCTGGCTTGCGCAAAAGCAGCCTGCTCGCCTCCATCACCCTCCTGCTGTCACGCTCAAAAAGAGCCACCGGGCAGCTTCCCGATAGCTCTTCCGTAGAAACGTGAGTCTTATGCTACCTCTCTCTTCTACTGACCATGCAGTGTTTCACATAACGACATATTTGATTCGCTAACATTTATACAAGCAAATCTCGCAGATCAGCTTACTCTTCAGAGAAGCCTGACAATCCAGAGGGAGGGAGCGCCTCCCTTCATTGCACAACCTTGACCCCAAAACAAAGAAATCGCATGTGCTTGTTCCCTGTATTTTGCAGGACATGCAGGTTCCTGTGAGGGACAATCACGCGATCTCCCGCCGTGACTGGCCGCGTTTCGTCCTCTATCTGCATCGTCCCCTCTCCTTCCAGAAAATAGAACACCTCCTCCATATCCTCGTGCTGATGCGCTGCTATGACTTCGCCTGGCCGGACAGAGACCTCATTGAGAAACATCAACGGAGAATTGACGTCCTCATGACGTACGAGCACTCGTTTCAAGGCGCCGTGCCGGGTTGGCTCTACGGGCACATCCCCCGATAGAAAGCTTCTTAAAAGATGACTTCTCTTGAAACATACCTTCTCTTTTCCCTTTCTCTTTGCTTAACGAACGACATCAAAAGGCCTTTTCCTGAAAAAATCATCCAGAATAGCATTATCCTCATAAATCAAATGCATAGCTTGTATTTGCTCATAGGTGAACCACTGAACTTTTTGTCCCTCTGAGAGTCTGATCTGATCAAGGCGAAAAGATGCTTTCGCCCAATAGGTGTATTCGGTTCCATATGCACGTTCGGCGGCAACAAACAGAGTTGCCTCATGAAGTTCTATTCCCAGTTCCTCCTTTGCTTCACGCACGATACATTCAAAAGGAGATTCCCCTGCATCTATATGTCCTCCAGGGAGGGCCCACATATTCGGATAGGGAATGGCCGGGTTATCGTCGCGCAACTGCAAAAGAACTTGTTCTTTTTCGTTCAAGAAAATAATATTCGTCCCTTTTATTTTCGCCATAGTCGGCCTTTCCTTCTGTTCTTGAAGAAAGAAAACATCAGAGGATATTCCTTCCCATGCGATATGCAGCTAGAGAAGCATCTTGAAAAAGGTGTGAGAAAGCACTGCTACTCAAGTGTAATCTTTGTTGCGCCAAATAAAGAACACGATGGATCTTATCCAGCAGCGAGGGATAATACTGTTCAGCATGCTTTTCTAATTGTCTGGCCAAAGAAACGGCTTCATCTGCATCAACAAGAATGAGACATTGAGCTTTTGAGACCTGCGAGACCAGGTCCTCAAAACCAGGAAGTTCGATCGTCATTCCCTGCCATTGGGTAAAATAGTCAAGTGCATAACGTGCATATTTTCCCCTGATAGACATCGGGAAATCTTTTTGCATATGAAAAGCGAAGCGCTTATATCCTTCTCCTTGTATATACTCAACTTGTTTGAGTGCTCGTTCATAATCGGCAGGTTTTAGGTGAAGAATACCCTTTCTTGCTTCCTCAAGTTTACGCATCCATACCAACTCATCACCACGAGTTGCTTCGATATGAGCACGCTCACAGAAAAAATGGGTTTGGAGCGAAGGATCATCTCTATCCTGGAGCGAGGTAAGTCCATCCTCACATGCTTTAATAGCTGCTTCAAACTGCCACAACACTCGATTATGCCGCCCCCGTTTCGCCATTAACCGGGCATATTCATGACGAAACGGGTTGCTTCCATCAACTCTGCGGAGGACGGTGTCTTCTATGTGGTTATAGGTCTGTAGTACGATTTGATCTCGTTGGTACCACGGGAGGAGATATTCCTGAGCGGCTCCAACAAGCATACCAAGACGAAATAGGGCATCTATGAGGTGCATATCTTTTGAAGTGGGATATTCCTGTAAGAGTTTGTTATAGAGAGAGAGGGACGAACGGAGAACAAAATGCACTTCTCCTTTGGCTAGTAGCCTTCTCAGAGATTCAATAGAGTTTTCTATCACATCATAATAGAGATATTTTTCAGCCTCTGTTGAAGGCATTTCTGTTATAGTTAATGACACTATTGATGAAGTATGCCGTTTGTATTTGAAGAATGTAGAGCAGCTATTCACCTCCGTTACGCTTGCCTTCAGTCTATTTCGCTGTATCTGCTGATAGACAGCTTCAATCTCTTCAGGGATGGGAAGGCCTTGTTGCTGATAGAGGTTCTTTGCTTCCTGATAAGCCCGCACCGCTTCCCGCCGGAGCCCTTGCCGATGCAAGGAGAGCAGCAGGATCCTTCTTCCGGTTTCATCCAGCGGATCATCTCGCAACAGAAGGTTTGCAATGGCTTCTGCTGCTTTGTCGTCCTTTGCTGCCAGGTACGCGTCTGCCAACCAGTGTTGGCACCGGGAGGCAAGTCGCTCGATTTCCCCGCGCCTTCCCAGGCACCATGTTCCATCCTCCTGCTCCAAAAACCTCCCCCGTTGGAACAGGTCAGACGCTTCTTCGAGCAGCGGGATTGCAGCTGGTTGCGTCGGGCCGATGGTTTCCGCTTCTTTGACAAGCGCTTCGGCGTGGTCGGCATCGACCCAGATAGATGCCTGATCCGCAACTGTGAAACGCTCGCCAGTTGTCAGCAGGCTTTGCTTGTCCGGTGTCGAGAGAAGAGCACGAAGCCTCGCTGTTGCTCGGTACAAAGGGGTTTCGGAAGCCATATGAGGCCAAAGCCGCTGCAACAGCGTTGCGCGTGTCGCTGTTCGTTTGTGGTACGTGAGCAAGAACCCCAGGAGGCTTTTAGTGTAACCTGCGTAGGTCTGGATACTCCCCCATTCTTTCTCGTCGACAGGTTCCCAGACATCAGTAGAGAGCCGTCTTTCAACACAAAACGGGCCCAGGATCCAGACCCGGAACAAGACGGAGTCGTGATCGTTCAAGTCTCTCATAACCACCTCTTCACTCTTCTCTGCAACATCTTCTATCAGAGAGGAGATGTGATCGTTTGATCTCTGAAAAGCATATGGCAGTGAACATAGCACAAAACGGTACATCTTGTTTGACACTTCCATATATTACCATAAAAGGTGGCTCTCGTGAAGAACGTATTCCGATGGTACTACAAGCGAACGATGTTCTTTTGCCTGCATGCTTTGCTGGCGTCACTGGATTCGCTTTGAGGAGACAGAGGCAGGCATGGAGGCGAGCGTATGCAGAAAACAGAATGTGACTTCTTGATGAAGTGCGTCTCCCTGACGTGTGTCCAGCTTCGCGACCTTCAAAATCAGATGGTATATGCTCAGGGGCATTTGCGAGCTCTGGTTGCAGAGCTTGATTAAAAAGAGGAAAAGAGACAACTGATACGCTGATAGCGGCTCTCTGCCTCAAACTGGATCTGATGCCGGCGTGGTTGCAGTTGTCTCAAGATGAATATCAGGGAAGTGTCGTATTGCAGGGACGAAAAACAACACTCTACGAGTTACGAGTAAAGAATCAATCAAGTAATTTATTGTTTTAAGATCACCGATTCACTGACAAGAGTTTATAGTTTATGGGGGTTGGTAAGATGAAACAGCATGAAGAAGACTACACGCAATTCACAGCCTGCAAAGACGAGGTTGCTGCTGCTCTGAATGTTCTTCAACAGTTCCTCAGCTATGCACGCTCACATCCCCCTAAAGACGAGAAAGGGGTGAACCATGTGGAGGCGGTGCGGCGCCTTGTCGAGCGGCTGAAACAGGGGCCTGCTGGTCCTCTGTATTCTCAGGTTGTCTATCACGTACAGGCACTGAATCGCGCACAACGCGAGGTCGATAACGGGGCGTGGAACCCACTGCTCTATCAGTCAGCAGTGAATCGCGTAGCCAGACACAAAGAATGGTTACAGTCACATGGCGTCCCAGTCTATCTCGACACGACGGCACGATGCTGGTGTCTTTGGATT
>NZ_QKUF01000015.1 GCF_003253565.1 Thermosporothrix hazakensis | reverse complement strand
GTACGAGAGGACCGAGATGGCTTGACCGCTGGTGCGTCAGTTGGCCTGCCTGGGCCAGAGCTGAGTAGCTACGTCAAGAAAGGAGAAGCGCTGAAAGCATCTAAGCGCGAAGCCGACCCCAAGAAGAGTCTTCCCGCTCTCTCCGAGAGGAGGGAGCCAAGACCCCAGAAAGAAGATCTGGTAGATAGACCGTGCGTGGACGTCTGGTAACAGGCGAAGCGGAACGGGACTAATGGTCGAACGGCTTGTTGAATCGGAGCCTCGCAGGTGAGGGGAAGTGGTGCAGAGGAAGGTGTCCGAGCGGGTGCAGCATCGATGACAGTTCGGCAAAATTGAGGTAACTACTTTTTCAGGTGTAGTAAACATATCTAAAAACGATGAACCATATGTCATCGCCTTTAGATACTGCGCATGTGATAACTGACAATTGCCACCCTACAAAAACGTAGCGGTGGTTTTTTGTTGTGTACAAAGAACAAAGGCGCTTCCTCCTTATTAAGAGGAAGCTACCAGTTCCGTGAGAGCACAACGGATCTCTTTTTGCACCTCACTATCTTCCTCTGTCTGCATGCGTTCCTGCAAGGCATTGGTTGCCTGCTCGCCTCCGATTTGGCCAAGTGCCCAGGCGGCGTGACCTCTGATTAACGGATCATCATCATGCAACGCCTTGATCAGCGCCGGGACTGCCTGTGGATCTCTGATATTGCCTAGCGCTACACAAACGTTGCGCAATAAGCCGCGGCGCTTGGTTCGTCTAATAGGGCTTCGACGAAAACGCTCACGAAACTCTTCCTCACTCAGCTCAAGCAGTGGGAGGAGTTCAGGCGTACTGCCGACTGCCGGACGTACGCGATACTCCTGATGTGGCTGGAATGGACCGCTCTTTCTGCGCGTGATGCTATCAACTGCGATCATCTGTTTCTGCCCTTCCTGACGAACACCTAGTCGTCGCTCTGCTACTTTATTAACCGGGCAGACTTCCTGGCAGATATCACAGCCAAAGATCCATGTCCCCATAAGCGGACGCAGTTCTAAGGGAATGCTGCCCCGTAGCTCAATTGTCAGAAACGAGATACAGCGGGTGTTATCCAGTTCATAGGGATTGGGAAGCGCCCCGGTCGGGCAGGCATGCAAACAGATCTCACAGTTTCCGCAGTTCGCCTTGAGCGGCTCGTCTGGGGTCAGAGGCAAATTCGTGACGATCTCAGCGAGAAAGAGCCATGAGCCCCAACCGTGGGTAAGGATGTTGGTGTTTTTGCCATACCAGCCAAGCCCGGCCCGTTGGGCCACCGCACGATCAACCATGCGTCCAGTATCGACAAAGAGGCGCGTTTCAAAATCCTCCTGCGAGACCTCTGAACGAGCGTATTCGCGCAGCCATTCGGCAAACTGCTTGAGTTTGGGCTTTATGATATCGTGATAGTCATCTCCCCAGGCATAGCGAGCGATTCGTCCTCGGGGTGTGCCTTCATGTGCATTTTCGGGCATCTCCGTCAGGTAGACCATGCCCAGAGAGATAATAGATTGCGCTGTAGGCAAAAGCGCTTCGGGATGACAGGAGACATCTGCCCTCTCGGCTGTGAACCAGGAGAGACCATCCATCAGGCCGCGTCCGATACGCTCTTTGATGACCTTTTTAGCCTCTGGAAAGGGCTGTGCAGTTGTCACCCTTGCTATATCGAAACCAAGCGCGTATGCTTGTTCTTTGATAGTCTGTGTATCTAACATAGTGTTAATTCGTAATATCTCGTCGCCTGATGGCCCACCACGCTGGAAGAAGGAAGAGTGCCAGATAGAAGGCAACCACCAGGAGCGCGTGCAGGTCCGGAAGCGGCGACGGCTGATTCCCGAAAAGGTACGATGAGCGATTCTGGATCAGTGCTGAGAGATTATTTGCCATAAAATAGCCCGGGAGCACTTCTAGAACTGCTCCTATGATACCATGAAAATTCGGGAGATTCAGGATGATACTCTGTATGGCGCTTTCCACGACCCACCAGACGAGCGCGCCTGCGACGCCTGCTGTGGTGGCTCTTCCCAGGGTTCCCAGACAGAGCGCAAGCATGCAGTAGGTAAAGGTATAGAGGATCGTGGCAAGAATATAGAGGAAGCAATTGAACAACCACGGCCCGGAGAGAAATGCAAGGCTCTGGGGAATGTTTGCCAGCACCGAAAGCACCACGCTTGAGAGAATACCAACCACAAAGAGAATGCCGACTCCCACTATGGCATAGATCAGGATTGCGCCAACTTTCGCGAGGAAGAATTGTGTGCGTGTTGGCCCTCTGGTGAGCATCAGGCGCACAGTGCCGACGCTGTATTCGCCCCCGACAATTGTTCCAGCCAGAATAATAAAAAGGATAAGTTCAACAAGCTGGATGGTTTGAGTGACTCCTTCGATTGAGCCTGGCAGGCTGAGCAGGCTGGCATATTCCTGCAATCGGCGCTGTCTCTCCGCCTCTGCCAGATTCAGTTCTTCTCGGGTGGGTTCATGGTTCAAACAATCAATGGTTGTTTCGACGCTTGAACAGTCGGGCGGCAGCAGGTTTCGAGTTGGCGTATGAGCCAGAAAAATCGCCGGTCCCCCTTTAAAGGCAAAGCTGATGATCATAGAGAGAATACCGATAAGCAGCAGCACCTTTGACATGGGACGCCGTCGAAATTTATACAGTTCAACTCCGATTAAACGCAGCACCGTACTGAGATAATCTGCGCGTCCCATCACAACAGTATCCCGGCGAATGAGGGCTGGAGGATTGGTGCGAGCTGGTGGTTGTGTTGTCATACTTCTTCTTTCTTCCCTTCCCCTGATTTCTTTGAAGGAACGACGCGCTTGATAGGACCGCTCGCCAGGGCCTCCATGCCAGTATGGCCTGTGCCAGCTGTAGGGGTTGTCAGTTCCAGATAGAGATCTTCCAGACTGCCGATTCGCGGTTGTAGTTCGGCTGCGAAAAGCTGATGCCTTGCCAGATACGCATTGATTGAGGATGAATGACTTGCTGGCGCTTTCAGTATGAGCATGGTATCCTTTTCGGGCACTTGCTGGACGGAAGAAATCCAGTTCAAATCTTCTTGCCGGGCCTTTTCAAGGAGCTGAAGCGCTTGCTGGCACTCTTCTGCTGTATCCAGGCGAAGCTCTATCTCTTCATTGCCCTGAAGCAGTTCATTGACATTTCCCTGCATAATCAGGTTTCCTTTTCGTAAAATGGCAACCCGATTACAGACCTGCTGCACCTCGTTCAGGATGTGGCTCGAAAGGAAGATGGTCTTTCCCAATGCCGCAAGGCGCTGAATCAGCCGCCGGATCTCAACCATACCCGCCGGGTCGAGTCCGTTTGTTGGCTCATCCAGTAGCACCAGTTCTGGGTCATGTAACAGAGCCGCAGCAATGCCGAGACGCTGTTTCATGCCTAACGAGTATTTGCGCAGCGGGAGCTTCTGATAAGCGCTCAGGTCAACGATGTCGAGCACTTCGGCAAGGCGGCGATCGTTTGACTTTCCCGACATCATCCCGGAGGCAGCCGCGGTCACACGCAGATTGTCGAGCGCGGAAAGGTAGGGATAAAAGACGGGCGTTTCAATAATCGCGCCGACCCGCTGCAAAATATCCGAGAGCTGAAGGGCGGTATCCATGCCAAAGAGGATGGCCCGGCCCGCTGTCGGGCGAATCAGGCCAAGTAGCATACGGATCGTCGTTGTTTTGCCGGAGCCATTTGGCCCGAGGAAACCGAAGACATCGCCTCGCATAACCTGCAAATGCAGATCGTTCACGGCAACGAGCTTCCCGAATGCTTTGGTTAATCTATCTGTCCGAATAATCACATCTCTATCGTAAAGGGATGACATAAGCTCTCTTTATAGCTCCTTGTCCCTGGAAAGCAGTACACACAATGTGTTGTGTGCTGACACTTTCTGACTAGCGGTTCGTTACGGTGTATGTGCCTAGTATGCATGGTTTCTTTGTTCCTGGCAAGTCATTCTTATGTCAAAAGGGCACAGAATGTAGAAGAATAAAAAGGAAAAGAAGGCGTGTGGTGTTATATGGTTCTTGTATATATCATCAGGAAAGAGATAGAATGCAGTTCACCGAGAAATAAGTATAAAAGGAGGGAGAACAAGAACTGTCCTCCCTGCTGCTATAAAGTGGGTTTTTAGTCGAGCATAGGAATCTGTACACCAAGCTCCCTGGCGCAGTCAATTGCTTCATCATAACCGGCATCGACATGACGCATCACGCCGGTTCCGGGATCGTTGGTCAGCACACGTTTCAGGCGTGCGGCGGCCTCCGGTGTTCCATCAGCGACAATGACCTGTCCAGCATGAATGGAGTAGCCAATACCGACACCTCCGCCATGATGGAGGGAGACCCAGGTTGCGCCTGAAGCGGTGTTCAGCATCGCGTTGAGCAACGGCCAGTCCGCAATGGCATCGCTGCCGTCTTTCATCGCCTCCGTCTCACGATAGGGCGAAGCAACCGAACCACTATCAAGATGATCACGTCCGATAACAATAGGAGCCTTGACGATCCCTTTTGCGACCAGCTCATTGAATTTGAGCCCCGCCTTATCGCGTTCGCCATAACCAAGCCAGCAAATACGGGCGGGAAGGCCCTGGAAGTGAATCTTTTTCTGGGCCATCTTGAGCCAGCGATGCAGAGACTCATTTTCCGGGAAGAGCTCCATCAGCGCCTCATCGGTGCGGTAGATGTCCTCAGGATCGCCAGAGAGGGCGACCCAGCGGAATGGTCCCTTGCCGCGGCAGAAGAGAGGGCGAATATACGCAGGAACGAAGCCCGGAAAGTCCATTGCATGGTTCTCTCCGGCCTCCAATGCCTGACCACGCAGATTGTTGCCATAGTCAAAGACAACAGCGCCGCGCTTTTGCATTTCCAGCATGGCCTGTACGTGAGTGACCATAGAGGCGCGAGACAGCTTGATATACTCCTGTGGATCGCGTTCGCGCAGCTTATTTGCCTCTTCGAGCGTGTAGCCAGCGGGAATATAGCCATTGAGTGCGTCGTGAGCCGACGTTTGGTCAGTTACCATATCCGGGATGATCCCCCGACGAACCAGTTCAGGATAAATTTCAGCGGCATTCCCAATCAGGCCGATAGAGAGTGGCTGCCCCTGGCCGCAGGCTTCGCGAACCTGGTTCAGCGCCTCATCGAGTGTGCTTGCAATCTCGTCACAATAGCCTGTTTCGAGACGACGGCGGATACGGCTTTCGTCGACCTCTACGGCCAGACAGACGCCCCCATTCATTGTGCAGGCAAGTGGCTGAGCGCCACCCATACCGCCGAGGCCTGCGGTGAGGACAAACTTCCCTTTAAGCGATCCTCCAAAATGGCGGCGTGCGGCTTCAGCAAAGGTCTCATAGGTACCCTGCACAATGCCCTGAGAGCCAATATAGATCCATGATCCCGCAGTCATCTGACCGTACATTGTCAGGCCAAGCGCCTCAAGACGGCGGAACTCATCCCAGTTGGCCCAATGGGGGACGAGGTTTGAGTTAGCAATCAGCACACGGGGCGCATCGGGGTGAGTGCGAAAAATACCAACCGGTTTCCCGGATTGAACGAGGAGAGTTTCATCATTCTCAAGTTGCTGGAGGGAACGTACTATAGCATCGAAGGCCGCCCAGGAACGAGCGGCGCGTCCCGCTCCTCCGTAGACCACGAGATCATCAGGGCGCTCCGCGACCTCCGGGTCCAGGTTATTCATGAGCATGCGCATGGCAGCTTCCTGCTGCCAGCCTTTACAGCTCAGAGTGGTGCCGCGAGGCGCGTGTACCGTACGTGGTCCTGACGTCTTCGGCGTCTTTGCTGAAGATGCCTGTCCATTATTGGGCATAGCTTTCTGTTCCTTTCTTCTGGATGGATTGTAAAATGCGAAGTCTGTAATGAGTATACCGTATCCGGGCGCGATGGGCCATGCCGAAGAAGGAATCTCCGTCAGAGGTAAGCCAGGGCTATTGTTGTTCTCGCATTGGTCTCTCGGAATACCTTTTTGCTGCCTGCTTCTACCTTGTTTGGTCTTAACGCCGTATGCTATAATCTGACGAGGAAAAGTAGCTCTGCATGTGCTTATAACGTACCGAAAATAGAAGCAATTATTGATTCTGTGCAGTGCCTGTTACACTGCGAAATCTATTTAGCAATAAACAAAGGGGCCGCCCGCGAGGGGTAGGCCTTCATGTCTCCCCTGTTGCACGTGCTCAGACCGTAGCTAAGAGGGTAGAAGCGCAGGTTGCTCAGGAAAGGACTTAGCTCTATGATTGATCCCGATAGCGAATTGGAACCCAGGTATCAATCTGTAATTACAACGCCAGATTGGTATCAAACAAATATACCGTGTCAGGTTGGCTGTCCGGCACATACGGACGTCGCCACCTATATCGGCCTGATCTCTCAGGCCCGCTTTGACGAAGCCTATCTTTTGAACCGCAGAGCGAACGTCGTACCCGGTGTCCTCGGTCGTACCTGTGCGCGTCCCTGTGAGCCGGTGTGTCGTCGTAACAAGGTTGATGGAAAACCGATCGCGATCTGCTGGCTGAAGCGTGCAGCAGCCGACCATCGCGAATATCGCCATCATGCCGATCCTCCTCCTATTACGAAAGATAAAAAGGTTGCGATTGTTGGCGCCGGCTCGGCTGGTCTGGCCTGTGCCCGTGATCTGCGTGAAATGGGCTATCCAGTCACCATTTATGAGCAGTATCCGGTCGCTGGCGGCGTGATGATCAACGGTATTCCTGTATGGCGCTTGCCGCGTGAGATCACTCGCGAAGAGTGTGACGAGTACATGGAGGATCTGGGTGTTGAGGTGAAATACAATACCCGGGTTGGCCGTGACGTTCAGTTGACTGATCTGCTGAAAGAATATGATGCGGTCTTTATCGGCGCTGGCTGTTACATCCCGAACCCGATGACCGGCCCTGATGGGAAAGTGGTGAAGGGCGCAGACCTCTTCGGCGTCGAAGACGGCATTAAGCTGCTGGATAAGACGAACTTCGGTGAGCCTGCCTTTATCGGCAAGCGAGTGGCCATTATCGGCGCTGGCTTTACGGCTATGGACTGCTGCCGTACCGCGATTCGCTTTGGTGCGGAGAAGGTCTACGTTATGTATCGCCGCTCCGAAGAAGAGCAGCCCGCCGATGAGTACGAGGTTGATGAGGCGAAGCTGGAAGGCGTTGAGTTCCAGTACCTCGTTTCGCAGACCGAAGTCACCTCAAAGGATGGTGTCCATGTCAGTGGCATTCGCTTTATCCGTAACAAGCTTGGTGACCCCGATGCCAGCGGTCGCCGCCGCCCGGTTCCAATCCCTGGAACCGAGTTTGAGATTGAGGTTGATACGGTGGTGCCCTGCTTCGGTCAGTATAGCGACACCTCCTGGCTTCAGGCCGAGGAACTCGGGCTTGAGGTGAACAAATGGGGCGTGCCGTTGATCGATTATGAGACCTGGATGACAAGCTACCCTGGCCTCTTCGCCGGCGGTGACTACACTCAGGGCGCTCGTAACCTGATTTCCGCGATCGGTGACGGACGCGATGCTGCTGGTGCGATTAACCGCTATCTTGGTGGTGAGGATATCCCGGCTGAACCTCCAGTCGAGATTGAACTACCCGACTATCGCCGTGGTATGGTCGACAACTATGAGTCCATTCCACATCAGTTAATTCCTTCGCTGCCGTTGAAGGATCGCTACAGCCATACACGCGAAACCGAAATCGGTTACTCCCCAGAGGAGGCTGTGGTACAGGCGAGACGCTGTTTGCAGTGTCAGTTGAATATTATGATCGACCCCTCGATCTGTATTCTCTGTTCTGGCTGTGTCGATATCTGCCCCTATGACTGTATCAGCATGGAAGGCCTCTCACGCGTGGTGAAGGGTGACCCGATGCATCAGGGAACCGAGACCTGGCGCGGTGGTGCCGATATGATCATCGATGAAGAGAAGTGTATCCGGTGTGGCCTCTGTGTTGTGCGCTGCCCGACAGATGCAATCTCTATGATCCAGTTCGAGGTCTCCAGCCCGAACAAGCGTTGGAGTGTCTCCAAGATCCCGGTACTCAATGTCTAAAAGAAGAATGCGCGGGAAAGGGTGCTTCTCTCTTGAGAAGTGCCCTTTCTTTGTCTGAAATGAGGGGGCGTAATGGATCTGAAACGTCTGAGTAAAACAATCTCATACGCTTTGCGACACCATCCCGATGAGTTTGGCTTACAGCTTGATGTGCAAGGGTGGGTCTCGCTGGATGCTTTGCTTGCGGCGCTGCGAAAGAGACGTGCGGAATGGCGCCATATCGGAGAAGATACCATACATATGGTGATGGAGAACGCGGATAAGCAGCGCTTCGAGCTTCGAGATGGCAGGATCAGAGCGTATTATGGCCATTCCCTCCCCACGAAAATACAGCGTGAAGCGGCCCTTCCGCCCACACTGCTCTATCACGGGACAACTCCCGAAGCGGCTCGTATCATTCAGGTACAGGGCTTGCGTCCAATGAGAAGGCAGTATGTTCACCTCTCCGAGGAGCGTGAGACTGCTCGCATGGTGGCGCTCCGCCGTACCTCTACCCCGGTGCTGCTTGTGGTGCGCTCACGAGCGGCCTATGAAGATGGAATCTTCTTTGCACCTGGCAATGACGCTATCTGGCTCTCCGATCCGATCCCGGCACGTTATCTTGAATTTCCTCCTCAAGCCCGGAAACAGAGAGCCTGATGGCGCTTATTTGACGATCTGGATGTGCTCTTTCATATAGTTAAGCACGACTCGATCAATGCGCTGATCTTTGAACCAGCGTTCCTCAAGATTCTCACGTCCAATATAATGCTCGAATGCTTCCTGTGTCGCCTGATCATAGACGCCAGTAAGCTCACCGTGATAATCGCCAGTGGCCTGTAACATGATTTGAAGCTGATGGGCAATCGTCTGGTCAATGGGAAGGATATCGGCAGGATCAGGAGGGAAAAGATACAGTTTATGCAACTGAAGCAGGCGCTTGAGCTCTTCAATTGGAGTGGGGTGATCGTCAACGCGGAGATCGATAAAGCGATCGTTAAAACCGCCATAGCCGCCTTTTTCTCGCACGACCAGCAAGGCGGCTGATTGTTGGCCGCGGCTGTCTCCTCCGGCAGCCTGACCCGCGGCCAGGGCCGCAAGCAGTCGATCGCAGAGCAGACCTTCAGTTGTTTCAAAGGTATGAGCCATCGCAAGCACGGTCTCTTCGCTGACAAGAATATTACCCTGACAGGCGTAGTGCTCGCCTGTTTTGCCGCCTGCCCAGGAAAAACAATGATCACCGGTGAAGGTCACTGGTGTGCCGGTTGCTCCCACAATGCCAACCTGTCGTTCAGCGGCGTCCGCATCGCGCTGGAGAAGCTGTTCCAGCGTTTCCTGAGGAGAAAGACCGCTTTCCAGCAAGGCCAGTCCCTCCGGTCCATAGCTGGTGTTCGCAAAAGCCTGGGTGGCAATGGCTCCTACTCCTGCTTTTGCCCAGGGAACAACGGAACCAACGGCGAGAAAGCGTGATTGAACAGCTATCCCTAGCTCGCCAGTTTGAGAATCACGGGCAACAATTGAGTATGTCATTTACGAAAACCCCCCATGTACGAAATAAGAATATGGTGCTATTATAGCATGCAAATATAGAAAGAGATACAGGAAGAAGGGAGATCATAGCAGGACGTTTGTTCTTAATACACAGCACCGCCTATATATTCGGGTTCTCTCCGTGTGTCTGGCCCAATTGGGGGGAGTGATGCAGGCGGAAAAAACAGGAAAGTACTCGATTTTTAGAACCGGATGCTCAATTTCGTGGATAGAAACTCTTGACTTTTGTCTATCTTTTACGCAAAATTGAAAAAAGCCTTTTTCCATGAGAGATATACATCTTGATCGACGTATATACATGGAAAGGCGAGTGTACCATTGGATCAGGTATATCTTCGACTTTTCCTCCTCCTCGGCAGGTCTTAAGTAGTCTGGGTGGTTCTTTTCAGGGGCGGACTTGCCCGAAAGTCAAGATGTACACAGGTCTTCGAGGAGCGAAGATGGTGCGACATGATTGGTCAGATGATGACCTTGCCCGACGGTTGTATGAACGTGACCCGGACGCTTTGGAAACTCTCATCTCCCGGTATTCGCGTGAAGTGTTTTATTTTATCCGTATCGTCTTAGACGGTATCGGCGTCGCTCAGGACGCAGAGGAATGTGTCAATGACCTCTTTGTCGCCGTCTGGCAGGAGATTGATACCTTCGATGCCAGCCGCGGCACACTGCGTACCTGGTTGACCATGCGGGCGAAGTATATCGCCCTGGATCGTCGACGTCAACTCTGTCGACGACAGGCCCATAATTTGCAATCGGCTGATGAGAATCGTCAATGGAACTCGTCAGATGGCGGTGGCCGTAAGTCTTCTGGTTGGGGCTATGAACACGAGAGCAGAGTGGCTCTTCCCCCACATCCTGAAGCCAGTATGGAACATCTGCTAGAGCAAAGTGAAAGGCGCGAAGAACTGCGCCTTGCCTTGGCGACGTTGCCTGAGCTGGACCGCTACTTGATCTATCAGCGGTATTTCAGATTCGCCAGTACCGAGGAACTGGCTGCCAAGACCGGACTGACCCGGCATGCAGTAGATACTCGTCTCTGGCGAGCGCGGAAAAGCTTACGTGAGGCGCTCAAGGAGCATGCACATGAGTATGAGCGAATTTGACAGACGATTGCACAACGACGATGACGCCTGGCTTGATTCGTGCCTGCGGGCTCAGGGACTTCCTGAGGACTTTTCAGAAGAAGACCTTGCTTTTGCCCGAGAATTGGGCACGCTCTTTCCTGCTGATCAGGATGAATTGCCTCCCTATTTTGCTCAAACACTGTTGGATGCCGATAATACCAGGTATCAGGAGGCACCCAGGGGGTTAGAGCAAAGAACACAAGCGCGTGTCTTCCGTCGATTAAAGTTGCGACGTCGACTCTTTCGCTCTGCTAAACGAAACAGGTGGCGGCTTCCTTCGTTGCTTCCACCCCTTCATCTCCATCGCTCTCTGGTCGCCTTTGGGATGGCCTGTCTGTTATTTATGCTGGTATCAATGCTTGCTACCGGCAATGCCTTTGCGAATGGCTTACTCTTTCTATTTGTTGGTCCTCACACCGGCGTGGTTCAGTCTCACACTCCTCAAACGGAGGTATCACATCAATCAGAACATAAGACAACTGATGAACCCGAACATCTCAGTCTGCCTGACGTGCAGCGGTTACTCCACTTCCCTTTCTATTATGCTTTTGAATGGCCACCCAATTTCCACACCGAAAGCGTGAGTTTAATTCAGCGACCCGGGCAGGAGTGGACTGATGGTCCGATCCTGAAACTGGTGGCAACGTATAACCGCCCGGGCATCAAGCCACATGGCGTGGGTGAAATTGCCATCTGGCAATTTAAGCCCCGTGTCAAGGTGGTACAAAGTGTCTCGCTTGGCTCGGTTCACGAGCTAAAGGTGGGCCCTGATGGCAAAGCCGCTATTATTGTGAATGGCAAATGGATGCCCTTGCAGGACTCTAATGCTCATAAATGGGTATATAACGGATATTCCGAGCTTATTTTTGAAAAAAATGGAGTCATTTTCTGGATTCAGGGCGACGTTCGTGATGGAGTAACCCAGGATCGATTGGTCTCGATTGCAGAGAACTTAAAGCCGTTCGATGTTGAGGCGGCTTTGCGGTACAACGCTCCCTTCAATCATATCTGGCAGACCTTTGATTATCCATCCTGGATGCAAAACGCACAACTGGTTGATTCGGATAGTTCTGACGGTCCGTATTTGATTGTCCCACCGCCAGACTATCCACCGTACCCTTCTAACAGGGTCCGCTAATATCCTTTCAAGGGAATGCATGCGATCAGGACGCCATGTAGCAATGGCGTCCTTTTTGTATGTATAGTGAGAGCAACGATTGTTGTTGGCTCTTTTCTCATGGAGGAGGTCTTAGCGTGCATTGCTCTCTCTGGCAGAAACTCTTCTCGCTTGGGCTTCTGCTCGGGGTTCTTGTGGGTGTATCCGCCTGCATGGACCCGCCTCCCTATACGCCCTCACCTGTCTCTTCTCCCTTGTTGGGCTCTTATACGGCTACTCCTGCTCCCGCTCGGACCGGAGAAGTGACGGTTGGGACGCTTGATGCTCCCGCAGCGCCGAATCCACTTTTTGCCAGTACTGCTGGTGATTTCACGCTGAATTCCGCTCTCTGGGGACGCCCCGTGGTATTTGATCGGCAGTTTCATGTTCTCCCCGACCAATTGCTTGAAGTGCCGCTGCCAGAAAATGGGGGCGTACAGGATGGCGGTAAAAAGGTCATTCTGCATCTGCGGCGGGACCTGTTCTGGTCAGATGGCGAGCCTATTGTGGCGGGCGATTTTCGTTTCTGGTGGCGCCTGAATCAACAGCGGGAGACGGGTGCCACCATCACTGGTGGTTATGATATGATCGCGGACATCGAGACGCCCGATCGGTATACGGTTGTGTTACACCTGAAGCGCCCGTTCGGCCCCTACCTTTTTTATCTTCCCTATGCCGCCCCTGAACATGTGTGGGGCAAGCTCCCCCCGATCGAGTTACAGAATACCAAAACCGTGATTCAGTATCCGGCAGTGACCAGCGGACCCTATAAGCTGGATCATGTTGAAGGGACGGAACGCTATGTGCTGGTTCCCCATGAGCGATATGCGTCTTCGACCTTTCATGGTCCCTATCTCAGGCGCCTGATCTATCAGGTATACTCTGATGAGGCTGCCATGCAGAGAGCGCTTCAGGCTGGCACGGTGACGGTCATTCAGGGCGCATTGTCGCCGGGCGGCGCACAGATGCAGCAGATGACGATACGGGCAGCCTCGTATGAACACCTTGATTTTAACCTGGAAAAGCCATTGTTGCAGGATCTTCGAGTCCGGAAAGCGCTTCAGGCCGCGCTGGATGTCTGTTCATTGCTTCAGAAGCAGCTCAAACAGAACGATTGTACACGGCGGGTGAACCAGGTTGAGCCGCCCCCCTCTCTCTATGCTGATCCATCATTACCAGGCGTGCCATACAATCAGCAAGGCGCGCTCCATTTACTGGCTGAAAGTGGTTGGAAACAAGGTCCAGACGGCCTGCTCCGGCGGGGAGAGGAAACGCTGTCATTGCGCCTGGTGACGACGTCGCAGCGCAGGCCGCTTGTAGAGACCATCAAGCAGGCTTTTCGGGCGATCGGTATTCAGCTTGAGCCGGTTTATGTCAGTGCGGGGAAGCTATTCGGTGGGTTAACGCGGGGCGGTGTGCTGGCAAGCGGGGCCTTTGATCTGGCGCTCTTTGCCTCTTCTCTCGGGCCAGAACCCGACGATCAGTATGCGGTCTTTCATTCGTCACAGGTTCCCTCAGTACAGCATCCAGAGGCGCTGAATTATGGACGTGTACGCGATGCAGAGCTTGATGCGGCGCTTGAGCAGGGACGCGCCGCGATAACCTTTCAGGCGAGGAAGGCGGCCTATCAGCGCTTTCTCCATCGTGTCGCCGAGCAGGTCTATACGGTTCCGCTCTATAGCGAAGAGAACAGAATGCTTGTGCGCATGGGAACCAGAAACGTAATGCCGCACGCAGATCCTGTTCTCAATTTGTGGAATATTGCAGATTGGTGGGTAGATTCTAACTGAGATTTAACCGGACCCGTGTATAACTACTAACGGACAGCAAACAGGGCCTACGATGTCGCAGCAATAAACAATTTTGTCACATTTTGCTTATTGCTGCGATATCTTTTAGTGGAGAGTGTTGTTGGACAAGCCATCCAAGTTATGGGGGTTGATGTTAAGAAGTGGTGCGGGTCTACAGTGGGGGCTCTGATGGTGGGTATCCTGGATCGCTTTTTTATGGCTGCAACCTTTATCCGGCTTGCGACGTAAAACACTATGAGTAGCTGAAACAAACTGGCGCTATTAGTTGTTGAGGGGACTCCCGGATACCAGCAGGATGGTGTGAGATGCTACACGCTGTTACTGGACAATATCCCTTGTCATCTGGTATGCTATGGGTAGTCATAGGGATACGTCTGAATAATGGATGAATTCATATGTTCTCCATTTCAGACACTTCGTTGGCAATGTTGACGATGAAGTAGATCCCGACCTCAAAGGAGAGGAATATGAAGCAAATGCTTTCCAAGACACGTTCTCGTGGTCTCCCTAACCTCCGTATCCTGCGTCAGCGTAGAGGTTTGAGCCTCGGTCAGTTGGCCGATCTTACTGGCTTACGCCGGGATACTATTACTTCCCTTGAAACCGGTCGCGTACAGGCACAGCCCTATCATCTGCGGATGTTGGCTCGTGTGCTCGAAGTTCCGACCTTTGAGTTAGTCTCTTTGTCTCGTTCTATTTCATGACACCCGATGTTGAACGTCACTTGAAGCGAACGAGTGGGGGGTTCCCCCTATAGAAACAATCAAGTTGAGTACCCGATAAAAGGGCATCCTCTCCTGAGGAGCCCTGAGCAATTATATATATCATTTACATCCTCTTTGTGGTAATCACGGTTTGCTAACAGGCTGCATTGGATGGAAGCGGGGAAGCATAAACGCAGGTGTGGAACCGGGAAGCTGGTGGCGAACAGGTGCGGTTTATGGAATGGGCAGCCCGGGGCAATGCCGCTTCTATTCCCCCTTCCTGCTCACCTTGACGTCTCTCTCTGCCCGGTGGTATACTTTAATTGATCGAACAATTAACAATCTGGAGCGGCGCAAATGGCGAGAACACCAAAAGTTGTTGAAGATAGACGCGAACAAATTATAGATGCTGCAATGAATGTCTTTGCTCACAAGGGCTATAGCCGGGCAACCAACAAGGACATTGCCCTCGAAGCTGGCATTACGCCCGGGCTGATTTATCATTACTTTGAGAGTAAAGAGGCGTTATTGCAGGCGATTATCAATGAGCGTTCTCCCTTGCGCGTTGTTCGGGCGACCTCTCCTACAGAGCTTGAGCAGCCGCCCGAGGTGTTTTTGCGGTCGCTGCTGCTGAATGTGTTGCATATCATTGAGGGCGAGCAGTTTATCAAGATTGTGCGAACGGTGTTACCGGAAATACTCTATAACCCGGCCATGCAGCCGGTTGGCTCTGGCATTATTGATGAGGAGATCACTTTTTTAAGCTCTTATTTTGAGCGGCAAATGAGCATTGGGAAGATCCGCAAAGCAGATCCACGTCTGGCTGCTCAAACGTTGATGGGGTGTGTTATAGGCTCAGTATTGCGGCGCCACATTTTTCACGATCCCCAGGCGCTCCAATATACGCGGGAACAGCTTGTAGATTCTATTCTAGACGTGACGTTACAGGGGTTATTGCCCCGGTAGTCCATTTTTGTGTTAATTATTAATTAACCAGTTAATTAATAATGGCGGGTATGCAAAGGAGCATCCAGGATGAACGCTTCAGAACAGCAGAGTACATCACAACCCACCATCCAAAGTGTGGAACAGACGACGTGCTGCATTGTAGGTGCTGGCCCTGCCGGAATGATTCTGGCCTTATTGTTGGCCCGCAAGGGGATTCGTGTGCTCCTGGTAGAGGCGCATGCTGACTTTGACCGTGAGTTTCGTGGCGATACCGTGCACCCCTCGACGCTCTCTATTCTCGATGAGATCGGGCTGACTGAACCGATGTTGCAGCAATTGCATCATTCGCGTGCCTTTAGCGGGAGCATCCAGGCAGGGGCAATGCGCTTTCCGCTTGTCGACTTTCGACGTCTGCATATGAAATATCCCTTTGTGGCCTTAATTCCGCAGAAGGAGTTTCTCGGGTTTCTGGCTCAAGAAGCGCAGCGTTATCCCACCTTTCGCCTGATAATGAACGCTCAAGTGGATGGTCTGCTTGAGGAACAGGGAGTCATTCGAGGGGTTCGCTATCGGGGCCGTGATGGCTGGCATGAGATCCGCGCTGATCTGACTGTTGGAGCAGATGGGCGCTTTTCTCGTGTGCGTCGTCTGGCTGGCTTTCAGCCAACGAAAAGCTCGGCGCCAATTGATGTCCTCTGGTTCCGTCTCCCACGTCATCCTGAGGAGACCGAACAGGCAATGGGCCGGGTACAGGGGCGGGTCATTTTTGTAATGTTGGCTCGTCACGATCACTGGCAGATAGGCTATGTAATTCCCAAAGGCTCATATCAGCAGCTTCATGCTCAGGGGCTTGAGCACTTTCGGCAGACAATTGTGAAGGTCGCGCCTGAACTGGCTGATCGAGTGCAGGTGTTGCAGGACTGGAAACAGATCTCGGTTCTTTCGGTTGAGGCAAACCGGCTGCGGCGCTGGTATCGGCCCGGGCTCCTGATGATCGGGGATGCCGCTCATGTGATGTCACCGGTTGGAGGGACGGGAATCAACTATGCAGTTCAGGATGCGGTGGTTGCGGCGAATGTTCTGGCCACAAGGCTCAAAACCGGACGGATTCGGGCGGAGGATCTGGCGCGGGTACAGCGCAAGCGAATGCTCCCTACGATCGCGGTCCAGACGCTGCAAAATATGGTGCAAGATGAGGTTCTGGGCCGTATTGTGCGCACAGGAAAGGGAAGCGGGAGCGCGAAGGTGTTGCGACTCTTCACGCGTCTTCCTGTAGTGCGTGCTCTGCCGATGCGCATACTGCTGATCGGTTTGACACAGGTCCATGTCCGATAGCAGGGGCTGGAGAGGGATTGTCCCTCCCCTTCCCACTGCGTTAGCCAATCTGCTTCTCAAGGTTCTTGAAGAAATGCTCAAGGGCGCTCTTGACGGCTGGCTTGACAATCATCTCGGGGATCGCGCCGAGGCTACCTGAGAGCGTGGCCTGTGCATCATAGTTCAACAGAGTTCCGCCTGCATCATTGGTCAGATCAATGGTGCAACGCGCCTTGATGCTGCCAATAGAGCTGGACGGCTCGGCAATATAGACGAGGTGCGAGGGCTGAACTACGTCAGCTGGCTGAACAAGCACTTTATAGGCCCCTTTGAGGCCCGGCAGGTTAGGGGTGACGATCAGCTTGATCTGGCGGCTGTCGCCCTCATCAACATATTCTGCGTGTTCACAACCGGGAATGCTGTTCTTCAGCTTCTCGGGGGAAAGGAGTGCCTGAAATACTGCGTCGGGTGACGCATTCAGCTTACGACTACCTTGAAATTGCATGTCTATTTCTCCTGATGACTTCTTCTACGATCAAGAATGCGCAGAAGTATTTGGTAGAGTGCTATTGCAAATCGTTTCCCGAATAGTGCTGCGTTTGTCTGAATGTTCCTCGAACAAACGCAGCAGTCAGGTCTTTATTATAAGGGGCATATGGAAGCGGTTCAATGTATCGGCTAAATAGTACTGTTGCTGCTTTTCCCGGTAATACAAGCACGCAGCCATCTTAGAAGGCCGCAAACAGGCCAAAGGCCGCGACGAGTGAGCCAAGTATCAGTATCAGCAGGCAGGACAGGATAAAAAGAATACCGACCGGTAGGAACACCGCAGTGCTGGCGCGACCGCCACTGAAACGATGAACCGCCATCAAGGAGAAGATGGTCAGTACGATACCATAAATAAATGATGCGGGCCCTACGATTGCCGAAACAATAGAGCCAACGACCGGAATAAGGGAGATGATATCGGTTAGTAGCCCCAGAGGCACTGTGAAGAGAAGCGACGTATAGCATTGTTGCAGGAATGACCCTTTACCACCCAGAAGCAGCCGGACGCAGCCAAAAACAATACCATTCCAGAGAAAGAACAAAATGGGAACCATCACGCTTTGCATACTGGCTGCCAGTAAATAGAAAAGCTGACGCGCGCCCTGTGGGAGCAATTGCAGGATCGTATTTGTCTGATAGACGCTGTTGACATTTGGCAAGAGCAGACTTGCAAGATAGGCAAGCAGACCACTGATAATACTGTAAAGCAGCAGTTGTATCCAGACAGAATCCCAGGTTGCTTTGCTCTTTTCCTCGGCAAAGCTGTGCGCTCCAGGGCGAAAGAGCACCTTACGCCATTGCGCAGGGAGCTGACGAAGAGACTCCTGCAAAGAGAGTGCGGCTTCTGGTTCCGGTCCCTCAACTACAGGAGGCGTCTGATAGGTAAAATAGGGTTGCTGATACTGCTGATTGGGTCGATTTGGTCCCGACGGGGGATGATACGACATACAAAAAATCTCCTTGCTGAGCCCTTATCACTTTCCTCTTATTGTACCCCTTTTTGGCGTATTCAGGTAGCTATTTCCCACGGCTCAGTATTCCTTAGCCTGTAGGCGGCAAGCTCACCAGGAAGAAGGGTAGCTCAAAAACTGTTGCTTCTTCTCTAATTGAACGAGAACCGTGAAATATATGCAATCATTCCCTGACAAAAGGTCAATACCCCTGTTTAAGAAAGGATCGCCGCTTGCCTGCATTTGCCAGGGGATGAGCTGCTTGCATTTTTGACTCCTGGTTTCGTATAATGACAGAAGAAGCAGGAAACTTTGCTTTCTCACGGAGTTGTGGTGCAACGAAACAAGGGGGTTTCGGGTAAAACGCATAGCAACAGCTTTGCCTGAGGTGCCAGGGTGAAGCAAATTCAGGGCTGTCTCAGTCTGCCCTTTATCCCCGGACGTGCCCCGCTCGAAGTGTTGAGTTGTTTGGTGTTGTCTGTTTCTGGTGCAAGGGCCAGAAGCAGGATGAAAAAAAGGGGATCACATCCATGACAGAACAGGATTTCTTGCCAATTAAGAACTTCGATCACGTCGAATTCTATGTTGGTAACGCCAAACAGGCCGCCTACTATTTTTGCCATGCATGGGGGTTTGTGCCGATAGCGTATGCGGGTCTGGAAACCGGAATACGCGATCATTGTAGTTATGTACTTGAGCAGGGGAACATTCGCTTTGTCGTGACCTCTCCCTATGGGCCCGAGGGCGCGATGGCGGAAGAGATCAAGCTGCATGGTGATGGTGTCAAAGTGATTGCCCTGCGTGTTGATGATGCCACCCAGGCGTATAAGGAAACAACCTCACGAGGGGCGAAGGGTGTTGCCGAGCCGCATACGCTCAAAGATGATAATGGCTCAGTCACGCTCTCCTCGATCGCCATTTACGGCGACACGATTATCACCTTTGTGGGGCGGAACGACTACAATGGCGTCTTTATGCCGGGCTTCCAGCCGCTTCCCTCGGAGCAGCCGCGCCGCGCACGCCCTGCCGGTCTTGCTGCCATCGACCACATGGTTGGTAACGTTGAGCTTGGCAAGATGGATGAATGGGTTGCCTTCTTTGAGAAGGTGATGGGCTTTACGCAGTTGATCCATTTTGATGACAAGACGATCAGCACCGAGTATTCTGCCTTGATGTCAAAGGTCATGCAGAACGGAAGCGGTCGCGTCAAGTTCCCCATCAATGAACCGGCTGTGGGTCGTCGGAAGTCACAGGTTGAAGAGTATCTGGACTTCTATCGTGGTCCTGGCGTGCAGCATATCGCATTGAATACCAGTGACATTGTCTCCACTGTTGCTGAGCTGCGGGCGCGTGGGGTTGAGTTCCTGGCAACGCCGAAGACCTATTACGATACCATTCTTGATCGTGTGGGCAAGATTGATGAGCGCCTCGAAGATCTGGCCGAGCAGGGCATCCTGATTGATCGTGATGATGAGGGATACCTGTTGCAGATCTTTGCGAAACCGATTGGCAACCGGCCCACGGTCTTCTTTGAAGTCATTGAGCGCAAGGGAGCCAAAGGGTTTGGCGACGGCAACTTCAAGGCGCTCTTTGAAGCATTGGAGCGCGAGCAGGCGCTGCGAGGCAATCTCTAATGAAGCTGGTTACCTTTCGTCGTGCTGATGGAACAACGTTTGCCGGAGTGATGCTGAACGAGCAGGCGCTTGCCAGTGTCTCCTATCCCGATCTCCTGGAGCTGTTGCGGGATCCTGCCGGGCTTGAACGGGCTGCTGAGGCCCGAGAGCGCGGCAAAGCAACAGATCAGTTAGATGCGGTCCAGTTACTTGCGCCCGTGCCAGAACCGCCCACTCTGCGTGACTTCTATGCTTTCGAGCAGCATGTGAAGGCGGCTCGGGCAAAGCGTGGTCTGGGCATGATCCCGGAATGGTACGAGATCCCGACGTTCTACTTTTCCAACACGAGCGAGATCTATGGGCCTGAGAGCGTGGTTCCCTATCCGCGTGGATCTCAGGAACTGGATTTTGAGCTCGAAATTGCCTGTGTGATTGGCAAAGAGGGAAAAGATATCCCGGTTGAAGATGCCGCGCAGTATATCGCGGGCTACACGATCATGAATGATTGGAGCGCCCGGGATTTCCAGCGCAAGGATATGAAACTGAATCTAGGCCCTGGCAAGGGTAAGGACTTTGCGACTTCGCTTGGCCCTTTCCTTGTCACTCCTGATGAGTTGGAGACGCGTCGAACCGGCTCCGGTGCGAGTGAACGGTATGATATGCCGATGATTACGCGTATCAATGGCCGTGAGATCTCACGGGGCAATTTCAAAGACATTCACTTCAGTTTTGCTCAAATGATCGCGTATGCTTCCCGGAATACGCGGTTGCGGATTGGTGATGTGCTCGGCTCAGGAACGGTCGGAACCGGCTGCATTCTTGAACTGGGTACTGAGGTGCACCGCTGGCTTCAACCCGGTGATCTTGTAGAGATGGAAATTGAAGGTATAGGAGTGTTACGGAATACGGTCGGGTAAAGGCCCGGTGTTTCGTTTGAGGGCTGCTATGAGGGCGGCCCTCCCTGTTTTCTGGTTGATCGACAACTCAGGAGGTTTCTAATGCCTAGCTATCATCGCCTGGGGCAGATTCCGCCAAAGCGACATACGCAGTTTCGCAGGCCTGATGGTGGTCTGTATGCTGAAGAGGTCTTCGGGACTGAAGGCTTTTCCGGGAACTACTCGATCCTGTATTATCACTATCCGCCAACCGCAGTGAAAAAGGTGGAAAAATATACGCCTCCGACCCGGCACGAACTCTGGGATGAAGGCTATCAGCGGCATCACCATTTCAAAACCGCGCAGTTGCCTCGTGGGGGAGATCCTGTGTTCGGGCGCCAGGCTTTGATGTATAACGATGATGTGGTGATCGGTGTTGCCAAGCCGACGGAGCCGATGAACTATTACTTCCGCGATGCCGAAAACGATCTGATGTACTTTGTCCATGAGGGACATGGCACGCTGGAAACGAACTTCGGGTTGCTTCCCTACCACCAGGGCGACTATATCATTATTCCTCGGGGAACGACGTTCCGCTTCTTGATCGAAGCCGATAGCCCGGAGACGGTCTTCCTCGCTGTCGAGGCGCGGGGCTCGCTGGTTCCACCGAAGCGCTATCTCAACCAGTACGGGCAGATGCTTGAACATGCCCCGTATTGCGAGCGCGATATTCGGCGTCCGGAAGAGCTGATAACGCACCTTGAAGCAGGCGACTTCGAGGTCCGCTTAAAGGTCGGCAATACCTTTACGAGCTACTGGTTTGACCATCATCCCCTGAACGTGGTTGGTTGGGATGGCTACGAGTATCCCTGGATCTTCAATATTCATGATTTTGAGCCTATCACCGGACGCGTGCATCAGCCGCCACCTGTGCATCAGACGTTTGAAGGTCCAAACTTTGTAGTATGCTCGTTTGTGCCGCGCAAGCTGGACTATCATCCGCTGTCGATCCCTGTGCCCTATAATCACAGCAATATCGATAGTGATGAGATGATCTATTATGTCAACGGGAACTTCGGGAGCCGTCGAGGCGTGGAAGTGGCCTCGATTACGCTGCATCCGCGGGGTATTCCTCACGGCCCACAGCCGGGCGCCGTGGAAAAGAGTCTCGGCGCGGAGCGAACTGAGGAGATGGCCGTCATGATAGATACCTTCCATCCCCTGAAGCTTACCACAACGGCACAGTCCGTCGACGATCCAAACTACCCGTATAGCTGGATTTCCTGAAGACCCGGAAGGCGCGAGGAGATTTCCCTTGCGCCTTTCTCTCTGGCGCCTTTCCCCACCTTTCTGCGATTGATGTTCCCTCTTCCAATGAAATTCGCTTTCCCTTCCTCAGTATATGATTTTCTCCATCTGTAACTATACAATGATTTAAGAAAGCATGGTACAATTTTTAAGTGTGTAGTTGTACGATGAGGTATAGTAACCGGGTAACTGAAAAATAGTACGCGCTCTGTCGTAGTATGTCCCGCTACTGGCACCCAAACTCGGTGAGATCAGGTAGTGTTTTTCACAAAGGAGTGGCCTGATTATGACTACGGAACCACGGATTATCAAGTTTTATGAGACGACCCTGCGCGATGGCGAGCAGACACCCGGCGTGAACTATTTCCCCGGCGAAAAGCTCGTGATTGCTCTGGCACTGGAGGAGATGGGGTTTGATACGTTGGATTGTGGTTTTCCGATTTCCTCCCCGGGCGAATTTGAAGCGGTTCACCTGATTGCAACAAAGGTTCAGAAATCAGAGGTGTGCGCAATTGCTCGTGCCAATCTCGACGATATCGACTGTGCCTGGAACGCGGTGAAACGCGCCGCTAAACCGGCCATTCAGCCGTTTATCAGCACCTCTCCGCTTCATCGTGAAATCAAACTGGGAAAATCCCGCAAAGAAGTACTTGAGCTCGCCCGAGTTGCCGTAGCTCATGGGCGCCAGTATACCGAGAATATCGACTTTGCCCTTGAAGATACCACGCGAACCGAACAGGACTTTGTCCTTGAGATCTGTGAGGCGCTGGTGAAAGAAGGGGTGCGCTTTGTGACGCTCTGCGATACTGTCGGCTATGCGCTTCCCTGGGAGTTCGGTCAACTGGTTGCTTCTGTCAAGCGCGAGTTCCCCACACTTCGTATCTCCGCGCACTGCCATGATGATCTGGGAATGGCGGTTGCGAATGCGATGGAGGCGCTGCGCAACGGGGCGGAACGCGTGGATAGTTGTATCAATGGTCTGGGTGAACGCGCGGGCAATGCTGCTTCGGAAGAGGTCATTATGGCGATTCGCACCCGTAGCGCTGATCTGGGAATGGATGTGCATATTGATACGACCAAAATCGCGTCTGTCAGCCGTCTGGTGGCGAAGTATTCAGGTATGCAACCACAATGGACGAAGGCGGTTGTTGGGCGCAACGCGTTCAGTCATGGCGGTGGCATTCATCAGGATGGTGTGCTCAAGGATGCGCGTACCTATGAGATCATGACCCCCGAATCGGTTGGCTTGAGCGCGAACGAACGTCGTATCTCGATGGGGAAGCTCTCGGGCCGGGCTGCGCTTGCTCATCAGTTGCGTGAGCTCGGGTATGAGTTGGAGCAGGCACAGTTGCAACGCGCCTTTGAGATGGCGAAACTGTTGCTTGGTAAGAAAAAGACACTCGAAGAACTGGACATGCGCTATATCGCCGAAACCGCACTGGGCCGTACCGCTGCTTCTGCTACCGTACAATCCTCGCTGAACGTTGAGACTGCGGATTAGCGCTTTGAGCAGGGCAAAAGATTCTTGATCGCGCATTTCTTTTGTCCTGCTCGCGATAAAAGAACCTGCCTGTTTTCTAGCGCTCCGAGAATGATTGGCATATAATAAGTAATAGGCCTGTTTCTAACCGGGAACAGAGACGATCCCACTTTTCTGGTATTGGTTCTGGCCTCACACGCTGTGTCTGGCTTATCATTCTTTGCTCTTACGGAGAAGACCACTATGTCAAAAACCATGTTTGACAAGATCTGGAATGCTCACGTAGTACGCGACGTGCCGGGCGAAACCCCGGTGATCTATATTGATCGTCATCTGGTGCATGAAGCAACATCCCCGCAGGCATTTGCCGGGCTTCGTGCGGCAGGACGACCCGTTCGGCGGCCCGATGCTACCATTGCGGTTCTGGATCATAATGTGCCGACGGTGCAGGGGCGGCGCATGCTCGACGTCATTGATAAGGACAGCGAAGTCTGTATCACCACTCTTGAGCAGAATGCCCGTGATTTTGGTATCACTCTATTTAACATGCAGGATCAGCGTCAGGGAATTGTTCATATTATCGGACCAGAACTGGGAATCACTCTTCCCGGCATGACAGTTGTCTGTGGTGACTCTCATACATCGACGCATGGCGCCTTTGGTGTGTTCGCGATCGGAATTGGCACCAGTGAAGTTGAACATGTTCTGGCAACGCAGTGCCTCTTACAGAAAAAGCCGAAGACAATGAATATTCGTATTGAAGGCACGATCTCTCCCGGCGTCACGGCCAAAGACATTGCCCTGTATGTTATTCAGCAGCTCGGGACCAATGTTGGAACAGGTCATGTCATCGAGTTTAGTGGCTCTGCCGTGCGCAGCCTCTCGATGGAAGGGCGCATGACGCTCTGCAACATGGCGATTGAAGCGGGCGCGCGGGCCGGGATGGTCGCCCCTGATGAGACAACCTTTGCCTATATCAAGGGACGGCCCTACGCGCCTGAAGGCGAGCTGTTTGAGCGAGCCGTTGCTGCCTGGAGGCTGCTTGCCAGTGATCCCGATGCCCAATTCGATGCCGTCTATGAGGTCTCGATTGAGGGATTGGCTCCACAGGTGACATGGGGTACAACGCCCGGTATGGCCGTTGAGGTCACCGGAGCTGTGCCCGATCCAGCAGAGGAACCGGACCCGATCAAACGTCTGGCGATGGAGCGTGCGCTGAAGTATATGGGGCTCCAGCCGGGGCAGAAGATCACCGAGATACGACTGGATACGGTCTTTATCGGCTCCTGTACCAATTCGCGGCTTGAAGACCTGCGCCTTGCCGCTCGTTACGTGAAGGGCAAGCAGGTCGCGCCACATGTGCGTGCAATGGTGGTACCCGGCTCGATGAACGTGCGGCGTATGGCTGAAGAGGAAGGCATTGCTGATATCTTTCGTGAGGCCGGGTTCCAGTGGCGCGAGCCCGGATGCAGTATGTGTATTGCAATGAATGGTGATCGCCTTGAGGCGGGCGAGCGCTGCGCTTCTACCAGCAATCGTAACTTTGAAGGCCGTCAGGGACGTGGTGGGCGTACCCATCTGGTCAGTCCGGCTATGGCCGCTGCTGCCGCGATTGCCGGGCACTTTGTTGATATTCGTGAGTGGCAACCTGCCGAACTTTCCCCTGTCACCGTCCATTCTTAAGCGAGAGGAACAGAAGAGATGGAACCATTTATCACACATACCGGGCTGGTGGCGCCGCTGGATCGCACCGATGTCAATACTGATGAGATCACTCCTGCACGCTTTCTGAAGACTGTCAGACGAACTGGATTTGCTGATGCGCTCTTTGCGAACTTTCGCTACATCGGTGATACGCGTGAACCCGATCCCGATTTTGTGCTGAACAAGCCCCGCTATCAGGGTGCAAGTATTCTCTTGAGCGGCAAGAACTTCGGTTGTGGTTCATCACGTGAGCACGCTCCCTGGGCAATCCGGGAATATGGTTTCCGGGTTATTATCACACCTGGCTTCGCTGACATTTTCTACAATAATTGCTTTAACAATGGAATTCTGCCTGTCGTGTTGCCGGAAGCGACGGTGTTGCAGCTTTTCAGAGAGGTAGAAGCAAACGAGGGCTATCAATTGACGGTTGATCTGGAAGCGCAAACGGTGGTGAAGCCCGATGGCACTGTGCTCCATTTCGATATTGATGCGTTTAAGAAAGATGCTATGCTCAAGGGCCTGGACAATATCGGCTGGACGCTCTCGCATGCGGATGAGATTGCAGCCTATGAGCAGCGCCGCAGGCAGGATGCACCCTGGCTCTTTGATATAACTACCAGTGCCTGAAGCTCTTGAAGAAGGTAGGGGGTACCAGCGTCGGTACCCTTTCCCTCTGGCTTGTGACAATGTTGTAAAGGCCCACCGCGCCGTCTTATCGGCGTCGTAGAAGGAGAAATGTCCATGACTACCCGGCAGATTGATAGTGGCATGGTGGCATACCAGATCCTCAATGAAGAGGGTACCCTTGTTAGCAACATGCCTGATCTTGGACCCGCTCCGCAGGAGATGCTCCTCAAACTCTATCGTGCGATGCAGCTCGGTCGTACGTTCTCGCACAAAATCATTGCGCTTCAGCGTCAGGGGCGAGCCACAACTTTTGGTTCGCTGGTCGGGCAGGAAGCAACGGCGGTCGGTCTCGCCGCACCCTTGCGCCAGGAAGATTGGCTTGCAACCTCCTATCGCGAAATTGCCTCACATATCTGGAAAGGAATTCCTCTTCCCACTCTTATTTATGGCTTCCGTGGCTTTACCGCTGCCTATCCACCCGAGTGTCATACTCTCCCGATTCAAATTGTCATTGGTACCCAGATGTTGCATGCTGTCGGTCTGGCGATGGCGGCGAAGCTCTCCGGCGATCCGGTGGTGGCCGTTGGTGTGTGTGGCGATGGCGCGACCTCTGAAGGAGATTTTAATGAGGCGCTGAACTTTGCCGGAGTGTATCAGGCTCCTGCTGTCTTTGTGGTACAGAATAACGGTTGGGCAATCAGTGTGCCACGCAAGAAGCAATCCGCGGCCCCTTCGCTTGCGCTGCGTGGTCCCGGCTTCGGCATTCCCTCCGTACTTGTTGATGGCAATGATGTACTGGCCGTCTTTGAGGTTATGAAGCAGGCTGTGGAGAAGGCCCGTGCCGGTGATGGCCCCACGCTTATTGAGACGCTGACGTATCGAATCGGGGCGCATACCACTGCCGACGATCCCAGACGCTACCGCGATGAGGCGGAAGTGGAGGCATGGAAGGCAAAAGACCCGATTGCCCGTTTGCGGCGCTTCCTGCTGGCTGAGGGAATGCTGACCGAGGAACAGGATCGCGAGCTTGTGGCCGCCGTTGAGGAAGAGATCAATCAGGCGGCGAATGAGGCGCTGGCTTTGCCTCCCAACGCTCCTGATGCGTTCTTCGATTGGACTGCTGCGACTCTGACGCCCCGTTTGCAGGCGCAGCGCCGCGATGCTCAACAGTATGCACAGGAGTAAACTGCTATGCAGATGACGATGATAGAGGCGTTGAACAATGCGCTGGCGCTGATATTGGAGCGGGATCAGCGGGTTGTCCTGCTTGGCCAGGATATCGGAGCGAATGGCGGTGTCTTTCGTGTGACTGAGCGGCTGCAAGAGCGTTTTGGCGAGCAGCGTGTCTTTGATACACCGCTGGCCGAGTCGGCTATTATTGGGAGTTCGGTTGGCATGGCTGTCTATGGCATGCGCCCGGTCGCGGAAATCCAGTTCGCGGGCTTTCTCTATGTGGGGATGAATCAGTTAGTGACGCAGGCGGCTCGTATGCGCTTTCGCTCTGGTGGCGTATTTACCTGTCCGCTGGTGGTGCGGGCTCCCTATGGCGGAGGTGTGCGCACTCCTGAACTGCATTCGGATAGCCTGGAAGGATTGTTCCTGCAAACACCCGGCCTGAAAGTGGTCATTCCCTCAAATCCCTATGATGCGAAAGGATTGTTGGTGTCTGCTGTGGACGATCCCGACCCGGTGGTGTTTCTGGAAAATATCAAGCTCTATCGCTCGTTTCGGCAGGAGACGCCAGAAGATTACTATACGGTCCCGCTCGGAAAGGCGAACGTTGTGCAGGCAGGGGAGGATGTCAGCCTCTTCGCCTATGGCGCAATGGTTCCGGTTGCGCTGGACGCGGCGCGACAGATCCAGCAGGAAACCGGGGCAACGGTTGAGGTCATCGATTTGCGCACCATCTGGCCGCTGGACGAGGAGGCTATTGTGTCCTCTGTCTCGAAAACAGGACGCGCGGTTGTGGTCCATGAGGCTCCACGAGCAGGCGGCGTCGGCGCGGAGATCGTATCAATTCTGAACGAGCAGTGTCTGTACTCGCTGCTCAAGCCTGTGGAGCGTGTAACCGGCTATGATACGCCGTTCCCTGTTCCCGGCCAGGAGGATTACTATTTGCCGAACGCCCGAAAGGTAAGAGATGCGATTCGACGCGTGCTGGAACCGTAAAGCTGTGTTCCCTCTCAGGAAAGTTGTACAGTGTTTGAACGGAGATCGTCACTATGCAGGAATTTAAGTTACCGGATCTGGGCGAGGGAATGCAGGAAGCTGAAATTCGCCGCTGGTTGGTTCAGCCGGGTGAGCTGGTGAAGCTAGATCAGCCAATGGTTGAGGTCGAAACGGATAAGGCAGTTGTTGAGATTCCGTCTCCTGTTTCCGCTCGGGTTGTGGCCATTCATGTCCCTGAGGGACAGGTGGCGAAGGTTGGGACGCCGCTACTCTCCTTTGAAGGGAATGTCACAAAGACCTCAAACGTCAAGCAGGTGGCCCCGGAAACACCTGCGCCGCCGGTTGCCACGCAGAGTTCTTCTGTTTCGGCAAAGACAGTTCTGGCTGCTCCGGCTGTCCGGAAACGCGCCTTTGAGTTGCATATTGATCTGGCTCAGGTACCGTCCTCGCAACCCAATGGACGCATCACTATGCCAGACCTTGAAGCCTATCTTCAGCGTAAGAGCGCCGAGCCCGCGCTGAATGGTGCGGCACAACTGAAGGAGGAAGCAGAAGAGAAGCGCCTGCCGCTCACCGGACTGCGGCGCCAGATTGCTGAACGCATGGAACGCTCATGGCGCACCATTCCTCATGCAACTGCTTTCGGGGAACTGGATGGCTCCGCGCTGGTCGGGTTGCGCCAGGAACTCAAGCCACTGGCGGAAGAACGTGGTGTTCGACTGACGTATCTGCCGTTGTTGGTCAAGCTTCTGATCCCTGTTTTAAAGGAATTCCCGATTTTCAATGCAACACTGGATGAGGAGCGACGCGAGATTATCTATAAGCGCTCATTTCATATCGGGATAGCGGCCGATACGCAAGAAGGGCTGATGGTTCCTGTTTTGCGCAACGCCGATACGCTTAGTGTGATCCAGATCGCACAGAAGCTTGAGGATCTGGTGGCACGAGCTCAGAAGCGGGCGCTGGCGTTACAAGAGGTGTCGGGCAGTACCTTTACACTGAATAACGTGGGTAGCTTTGGCGGTAGTAACGGCGTCCCGATCATTAATTATCCGGAGGCGGCAATTCTGGCGGTTGGACGTTTGCAGGAACAGCCGGTTGTGTGCAATGGGGCAATCGAGATTCGACCGATGATGCAGTTGGCGCTCTCGTTCGATCACCGCCTGATCGATGGAGCGCTTGCCGGACGTTTCCTTGAGCGCTTCAAGCAGATGGTCGAGAAGCCTCAACAGTTGCTCCTGGATTTGGTGTAGAAAAGAGGTGATGGACTATGGTTGTTGGTGATGTGACAACGGCTGTGGATGTGTTGATTCTCGGTGCTGGGCCTGCTGGATATGCGGCGGCGATTCGGGCCGCGCAACTGGGGCGCAAGGTTACACTGGTTGAGCCGGGACCGGTCGGGGGTACCTGCCTGAATCGTGGGTGTATTCCTCTCAAAGCGCTCCTTGAGGCAAGTGAGCGCTATGCCCGGACGGGGATTGAGGAACTGGCACAGTTTGGCATCTCTGCCGAGACAGTCTCATTTGATTGGAGCAAGATGCAGGCATGGAAGCAGGGCGTCATCGAGCGGCTCTCAAACGGCGTACGTCGTCTCTTAACCGGGAATCAGGTAGAGCTTGTGCAAGGGATTGGCTGGTTTCTCAATGAAAAAGAGGTACGCGTTGAAGGAGAACATGGCTCGCTGCGTTTTGCCTTTGAGCACTGTGTCATCGCCACCGGGGCCGGAGCTCCGCTGTTGCCCACCGATGTTCTGACGCCAGAGCAGGCGTTAAAGCTGGACACATTGCCTGAACAAGTGACGATTGCAGGAAATGACTATATCGCGCTGGAACTGGCTACAGCGCTGGCGCGCCTGGGGGTGACAGTCGAGCTTGCGGTTCCCGGGGAGCGGTTGCTACCTGAGGTTGAGCCAGCGGCGGTACGCCTGCTACAGACCGGCCTGCGCAAGCTCAAGATTCGTGTCAAAACCGGCGTTGTGGTGGAGCAGCTCAAAGCGCGCCCGTTAGTCGTTTGCAAGGAGGTGCGTCCCGCAACAGCAGGACTGCGACTTGATGTGGCCGGGGTACAGGTGGATGAGCAAGGCGGGATCAAGGTTGATTCGATGATGCGTACCAGCAATCCTGCTGTGTATGCGGCGGGTGATTGTCTGGGCTCACATGCGCTGGCGGCGGTCGCGCTGAAGCAAGGGAAGGTCGCGGCGGAAGTCCTATCAGGGATGCGTGTGCAATTCGCGCCGATGGTTGTGCCTCAGGTCGTCCAGGGCTGGCCAGAGCTGGCTGCGGCAGGCCTGACAGCGGAGGCAGCAACCCGGGCGGGCTATCAGGTAAAAACGGGACGCTTCCCACTGGCGGCGAACGGGCGGGCCTTAACGCTCGGGGCTGATCTTGGGGCCGTTTTTGTGGTTGCTGATGCGGAGCATGAGACGGTGCTTGGTGGGACGGTGGTTGGACCTCGTGCCGCTGATCTGCTCGCGTCGCTGACGCTTGCCATTGAAATGGGCGCGACACTCACGGACCTGACAGAGATCCTCTATGCTCATCCTGCGTTGAGTGAGGCTGTGCTTGAGGGTGCGGAGAATGCACTTGCACGTGCAATTCATGTGCTGAATAAGCCATAATGTATAGAGGGACGTGCATCTATAGTCCTATCTGAAACAGGACCGGAGCCGGATGTGTTGGCTGGCCTGTTCGGGTACACTGTTGCTCGGTGGAGCTATTGCTGCTATTCGATATGGAAATGAGGAGCTAGAGAGCGGGGGCCTCCAGTTCTCTCTGCTCCTCTTCCTTCCCTGTATGCAGGAATATGCTGTTCTTGTGAGAAAGCTGGTTTGATGTTCTGGTCTGTACTCTATCGAGAAAATTCCAGACTCTGGAATTTCCCTCTCCTCTGGGGGGGCTTACTCCTCTTTGCCTTTCTTTCTACACTGCTTGCCTCGCTGGCCTGGACCACACCTCTTTTCATCAGTTCAAGTGACTACTTCTGGCCGAATGGGCTTCTGATGGCTTTTGATACGGTCTCGATTCGTCATATTGGGGGCGCTGTCCTGCTGGTACTGGTGGCGGCATACAATGTGCAACGTCTTTCTCGTCGAACAGGAGCCCTCTGGTATCAGAGCAGTGTGACGCGTTCGATCATGCTGGGGGCCCGTTTTGTGGCGCTGTTCGGACTGATGGTCCTGCTGCTTCTGTTCTCCCTGCTCTGGATCGGGGCGCTATCTCTTTTCTACACCTTCCTGATGCATGGCTCTGTTCCGCTTGTGCCGCTGAGCACGGTGCAGGTGGTTCTGAGTTGTGCGCGTACGCTCTATACGCAGCTTCCCTATGTGGCGCTGGCGTTTATGCTGGCTCTTGTAACGCGTTCGTGGCCGCTGGCCTGTGGTCTTCCGCTGGTCATAGTCTTCGTGCTGGAACCATTACTTGTCTGGCTGCTTGGCCTGCCGGGTGTTCCCTGTGGGTGGGTAGTGCAATATCTGCCCTCGCAGTTGTCGGCGGCGCTGCTTCAGTTGAACGCGATATCGTTGCAGTCGGCTGTCCCGGTGCAGCAGAATCTGCTGGCGCCTGCATTGGGACTTGCAGCGTATACAATGAGTTTTCTCCTGGGTGCCTGGATAGTGTTTCAGGTCCGAGGCAGAGCCGGGGAGCAGGGGTAGGGGGTAAACGGACGGGACTGATGGTGCTACAATGGGGAAATCGAAACTGTAACCGGAGTACCATGCTGTGAAACTTTTCCGCCGTTTCCTGAGGCGCTTTCTGAGCCCGTTCTTTCGGCTTCAGGGGAAATTGACGCTTTCCTACACTGTGACAACTGTTCTGGCACAGTTGCTTCTGGCAATCCTGTTCTTTCTGGCTTTATTTGGCATCTTTATGGTGCTTGTGCCAATGCCGGAATTCTATCAGGGGGATGTGGAGGATTCCGCCAGAAAGGCCGCGCCGCTGCTTCTTGGCGAGCCCGATAGACACGGCTTGCAGAGCATGAGCAAGGAGCTGGAGAGTCACTTTGATTTTGACCCGTTTATGGCTGCCAGAAAATACGTGGTGGTTGTTGACTCTGCTGGTCGCGTTTTAGCCTCCTCTGGTGAGGAAGCGCCCGCGATAAATACGCAGATTGGGCTCCGTTTAAGTGGCAGCCCGGCACAACAGTTGCAGGATATCCTGCATGGAAAGTCGAAGACAGCGCTGTATAAGGAAAAGAATTTCTGGCTAGTTATGGCTCCCATTGAGGGGAGGCAGCAGGTACTTGGGGCGTTAGTCCTGCATATCTCGGATCTACACTGGAAGTTTGCCAGTATCTTCTGGTCTTTCCTTCTGTTGCTGCTGATTCTGGGTGTGTTGCTCTTTCTGTTTGCTGGTACTGTGGGGATGATCTTTGGCTTTGCGGTCTCGCGTGGCCTGACGCGCCGCTTTAACCATCTCAACGCAATTGTGGATCGGTGGAGCCGGGGAGACTTCTCGCTCTTTGCAAAAGATACGTCGCGGGATGAGGTTGGGTATCTGGCGCGTCAGTTAAATCGAATGGCTGAGCAGCTTCGGGGGCAACTTCAAATGCGACAGAAGCTGGCAACGCTGGAAGAGCGGAACCGTCTGGCGCGAGATCTTCATGATAGTGTCAAGCAGCAGGTGTTTGCGGTTTCAATGCAACTCAGTACTGTCAAGGGGCTGATGTCACGCGATCAGGAGGCCGCACAGAAGCATCTCTATGAGGCCGAACATCTGGTACGACAGGTGCAGCAGGAGTTAACTGCGCTGATCCGTGAACTGCGCCCGGTTGGTCTGGAGGGAAAGGGGCTGGCGCTGGCACTTCAGGAATATGCACTGCACTGGCAGCAGCAGACCTGCATTCCGGCAGTAGTACGGATACAGGGAGAACATCCATTGGGACTTGAGGTGGAAGAGGCCTTATATCGGGTGATGCAGGAAGCGTTATCCAATATTGCTCGACATAGCAAAGCTACAAGCGTTGAGCTCCAATTGCGCTACGAGGAAGATGCGGTCTTCCTGGAAATTAGCGATAATGGGATTGGCTTTCAGGTGGAGGCGGCACGTGGAAAAGGGGTAGGGCTCCTCTCGATAGAAGAACGTATTGAGGCGATCAACGGATCAGTGACGATTGAGAGCGAGAGAGATATGGGTACAACCCTCTGTATTCACTGTCCGCTCACACAGAAGGACCTGTAATCATTACTCAACAGGCCGCATATGTCAGTTCTCAGGTCTTATGGTATGCGCTTCTTCAGGTGGTTGCCTGTGTCATGCTCATCCTCTAAAGTTCAGTGTATGGGCTATTGGTTGATCTGAGAGTAACATGTGATGGCGTAAAGAGGCGCAATGAAGGACAATACACAAAGAGACTCTATTGTGGAGGCAATCGGCTTATCCAGACGGTTTGGAAAGTGCTATGCGGTGAAGGAAGCTTCTTTTGTGGTCCATGCCGGGGAAGTATTTGGCTTCCTCGGAGAGCAGGGAGCCGGGAAGACGACTCTACTCGGGCTGCTACTCGGGCTGCTCTGGCCAACGGCTGGTATGGTGCGTATCTTCGGGGAAGCGGTCACCCCCGGGCATACCGCTCCTTTGCGCCATGTTGGCTCGACAATCGGGATGCCATCGCTGCTCTCTCCTTTTTCTGTGCGCGACCATTTTCTGCTGCTGGCACATCTTTATCCGGATATTGCTCAGACGCGGATCGATGAACTGCTTGAGCTGGTAGGATTGCAACAGGATGCACACCAGAAAGTTCGGTATTTATCGGCGGCACAAAAGCAACGGTTGCTATTTGGATTGGCGCTCTTCCACAGCCCGAAGCTGCTCATTCTCGATGAACCGACTTTATATTTAGAGTCTGCCGGGAAACAGGAATTCCGCCAGTTGTTGCAGCGCCTGGCCCGACAGGGCATCACGATTATACTGGGTGGTCATCTTCCTCAAGAGATGGCTCGCCTGTGTGATCGGATCGCCATGTTGCAAAAGGGGCATATTGTTGCCCAGGGGACAATCTCCGAGTTGCAGCAAAAAGGGCTTCTGCCTATATCTGATTTTGAGGAGGGATAGAAAAGCGCAAGATGTTCTGGAAGATCCTGTATGTAGAGTGCAAGAAAGTCTGTGCTCTTCCTCATCTCTGGATAGGGCAGGCCCTGGTTCTTTTCAGTAACCTGTTACTGGAAACCTGTCTGCTTCTGTTGCGTGTTCTCCCGCTGAATAGCTTAAACCACGCGGCACAGGTATTTCACTGGCCCTTCAATCTGGTGATCGTGGTCTCTCAGCTCTATTTTGTGCATCTTGGTGGTCTTGTCCTGCTGGTGCTATCGGCGCTTCTGGCTGGACAGGAGTTTACATGGGGCTCATTCCATCTCTGGCTGACTCGGGGAGTACCGCGCTGGCTCTTGCTCACGGCGAAAGTCGTGACGCTTTTCCTGACACTGGGACTGACAATCATCCTCTCAATCGTCTCTGTCAGCCTGGTCTCGCTCTTTGATGGGAGCGTTGTGGGTGAGGTTGAATGGTCAGAGGTGGAGAGAATGGCGCTTAGCCTGTGTGAAGCGACGTATGCTTTGCTACCATTGCTTCTACTGAGTTTTGTGCTGGCATTAGGTCTGCGTTCATCCCTTAAAGGGATCGTCTGTATCCTGCTTTTGTCCTTGTGTGTATATCCGCTTTTTGAGGTGCTTGGGCGATACAGTCAGTGGGTGCGGGTGCTGGTGTCCTGCACGCCTTTTGGACTTTCCCGGGCGCTGATGAGTGCCAACCCGCTGTTTGTCGATGCGGAACAGAAAATTGCCTCTTTTGTCGGCCTGACTGAAAACCTGGAGCGGCAGGGAAATCTGCTTCCGTTCTGGGGCATCGTCGGAGGGCTCACGTTCTACTGTATTCTGTTTCTGTTGCTGGCCTTCTTCCTGTTTCTTCGGCAGGATTGCACGCCGTCTTTGCCCTTCAAACGAAGAGTGAGGTGCTGGCGTAAGAATATGATACACTAAACAAGGTTGTGTTCTGCCGAGTTGTGCCTGCGAGGAAACGAATGCTATGAATGAGAAAATAACAGTTTTAATCGTTGATGATCATGCCATTGTGCGGCAGGGTGTACGCGGTTTTCTTGAGATCCAGCCAGATTTGCTTGTGGTTGGCGAGGCCGGGACGGGGGAGGAGTCTGTACATATGGCCGGTGAACTGGCTCCCGACATTGTATTGATGGATCTGGTTATGTCTGGAATAGGTGGTGTTGAGGCAACCCGGAAGGTGAAGCAGGTCAGCCCGCACTCTCAGATTATTGTCTTGACCTCCTACTATGATGATGAATATATTTTCCCTGCTTTGCGTGCAGGAGCGCTTTCCTATGTTCTGAAAGATGTCAGCCCGGAGGAACTGGCTGATACTATTCGCAAAGCGGCCCGTGGTGAATCCGTGCTGCATCCCAGAGTCGCAGCACGGGTTGTGCAGGAGATTCGGGGCGTGCGTCGGGATACACCGAACCTGTTTGTTGAACTCAGCGATCGTGAGCTTGAGGTGTTGCGCCTGATTGCTGATGGTCTCTCGAATGCTGCCATTGCCGAAAAGCTGGTCATCAGTGAGAAGACCGTGAAAGGGCATGTCAGTAATATTCTGGGCAAGCTGCATATGGTTGATCGTACACAGGCTGCCGTCTATGCGTGGCAACAGGGGCTGGTGCGGCGTACCAACGCGTGAGAAAAGGCCTGCTATTTGTAGAAACCCATTGTTTCCTTCTATAATGGGGGAGGAAGTCGTTCGGTAATTATATCGGTATTATGGAGGGAATGAGCGGCACAGGAAGGCCGTTCAGGGTTAGAACAATATATGGAAAAAGAATTGCAGAGGAGCCCGCTTCGCGTGGGCGTGATCGGGCTTGGTTTTGGTGGTGAAAGCGCTCTCCGGGCATACAAGACGTTGCCTGATGTAGAGGTTATTGCGCTTGCCGGGCAGGAAGAAGACCGTCTGGCGCAGCTCGGGAAGAGTTTTGAGATTCCTCATCTCTATCGAGATTATAGCGAATTGCTGGAACATCCTGACCTTGATGCGGTGAGCGTGGCGGTCCCCAACTTCTTACATGCTCCCGTTGCGATTGCCGCACTGGAACGTGGGCTGCACGTGCTCTGTGAGAAGCCATTGGCTCGAAACACAGAGGAAGCAGAAGCGATGGTCAGGGCGGCGACACAGGCCAATCGTGTCTTGCAGGTGGTGTTCAACCATCGTGAACGCGGTGATATTGCCGTATTGAAGCGCTATATTGATGAAGGTAAACTTGGCAAGATCTACTATGCAAAGGCGTTCTGGATGCGGCGCAGAGGTATTCCCGGGGCAGGTTCCTGGTTTGTGAGCAAAGAGAAAGCCGGAGGCGGTCCCCTGATAGATCTGGGGGTGCATGTGCTGGATTTATCGCTCTTCTTGTTAAATGAGCCAGACGTATTGACAGTTAGCGCATCGACGTATAGCGAACTCGGTCATCGCGGGCTAGGGTTTGATGCTCGGGCGTTCAAGTCAGGGGCAGGGCATGCCTATGAGGTTGAGGATCTGGCGAGCGCGTTCTTACGCCTCTCAAATGGGGCAACACTCCTGCTTGAAAGCAGTTGGGCAACCCACAGCAGTGCTGAAGATGACTTTGGCGTGATCCTCTATGGAACTGAAGGTGGCGCGGAGATCCGGGTCCGAAATCATGCATATCAGGATACCTTGCGCATCTATACAGATGTCGCGGGCGTGCCAGCAGAGGTGAAACCTGCGGTGCAGCGTGGTGAGTATCACCTGGCTGTGGTACGGAGCTTTGTGGAAACAATTGCCAGTGGCAACTGGTCTCTCTATAATGGCTCGGAAGGGTTAAAACGCACCCGTATCATAGATGCCTGCTACGCTTCCGCCTTGCAGGGACGTGAAGTTGTGCTTGGCATAGAAACTGAGAAGGGACAAGAGTTGTAATGGATGGTTCACTGCGAAAAGTGGCTTTGATTACCGGTGGTTCGCGCGGAATCGGTGCATCAACTACATTAGCGCTTGCGAAGGCAGGTTATTCTGTCGTGATTATCTACCGAAATAAAGCGGCCCGGGCCGAAGCGGTCGTGCAGGAGGCTCAAAGCTATGGGGTGAGGGCCTGCGCTGTGGGTTGTGATATCACGAACGCGGCTGATCGTGAGCGGCTGTTTGCGACGATCCGCGAGGAATTTGGGGCGCTGCACCTTCTGGTACTGAACGCTTCTGGCGGTCTGGAACGTGATCTTGTAGCAGCAAATCCAGATTATCCGATGGTAATAAATAGAGATGCTCAGGTTGCCTTGCTTGAGCAGGCGCTGCCACTGCTGCCGCAGGGAAGCACCATCGTTTTTGTCACCAGTCACTGGGCGCATCTCTATGGTCGAGTACCTCAGATCCCGGCATATGAACCGGTGGCAGCCTCAAAATATGCCGGTGAACAGGCGCTACTGGCACGTCAGGATGAACTGAATGCTAGCGGAATTCGTCTGCTCATTGTGACAGGCGATTTGATTCAGGATACCATCACGCCGAAGCTGCTGGAACGTTCAGCCCCCGGCCTTGCTATGCAGCGTAAACAGGCTGCTGGTGATCTGCCTACCGCTGAAGAGATGGGGCAGATGATCGCAGAAGCCGCATGCAATGAATCACTACCATCAGGGCATGTGCTGGTAATTGGTGGCTCGCTGGAACAGATGCTTGCTGGTTAAATGAAAAGAGGCTCCGTTCTCCCGAAGGAGAGAGAACGGAGCCTGCTCGATTACCGGTCTTTGTGAGGAGAGGGCACCGCAACATGTTTGGCGGTATCTTCTTCCTGCTCGTCTTTATCAAGCCCAAAGGGCGGGAACTCTTCCTGAGGAGCCTCCTCGTGCGCTGATTCTACTGTTGTGGTGGTCTCAGAGAGTTGCGCTGGTTCAAGGGAAGGGAAAGCCTCTTGAGGAACCATCTCGGCACCTGGTTCTTCTGTTGAGGGCTCAAGGAGCTGTTCTGGTTCAAAAGGAGGGAAAGCCTCTTGAGGAACTACCTCACTTTCAGGCTCGTCGCCTGCTTTGTCCTCAGGAGGCTGATCGAAGAAGGAGAGTGTATCAGTGCTGGTGGGCTCGAACGCCTCCTGCTCTACCTGACTGATGGTTTGAGGAGAGGTAGGAACTACATCTAAGCTGGTATCCTCAAACGCTTCCCGGGGCATCTCTTCGTGCTGCTGTGCGCTGGCACTTCCTGCTTGCTCGCTATCGAGAGAAAATACACCGGAGTCAGCGGACTCAAACGCTTCCCGGGGCATCTCAGAGAGATGCTTTTCTGGCTCTTCTACGCTTGATGGCGGAAGCATTGGCATGTTTTCCGGTTGCATATCAATGTAGGTTTGCATATATGGATATGGTGTAATGCCGTTGAGAGAGGTTTCACGTTCAGAACGGAAGAGGCGATAGATATTATCGGAGCGGGAGGGCACCAGGTGAACGCGCATTGTTGCAATATAAAAGGCGGCAGCTCCGCCAAAGATGAGAGCGCCGATGAAAGCCCCTGCCAGAATGTGCCGTAGCGTTTCCAGAAATGCGGCTTCAACAAACGCTGCCAGACAGAGGACAAGGAGCACGTAGAAGGGCATTCCTCCAATATACGCTGTTCTTCGTTGTTTGAAGGCATCATGAGGATACAGAGGGCGAATAATGTGATGGGCATAAAACTTACTATAAAACCAGCCAAGTATTAGATAGATCGCGACAAGAAGGAGCCAACCGCTGAGCGCCCATTTGGTCGAAAGCTGATAGGTCTGAACAATGGATGCCCAGAACAGGCTGTATCCATAAAACAGCAAACTACAAATGCCAATACAGAGAATTTGTGGTAGAAAAAGGCGGGTATAGTAGATGATTTTCTCCATTTTCAGGGTGTTCCTCAAAATGCTTTCATTTTTTCGGGTGTCTTCGGGTTTTTCAATATAGATAGTATCCTATCATGCCGGGTGATTATTCCAAACGAGAATAGGATATTCGCGCTAATGACGCTAACCAGATTCTCCCTGATCGATTTGTTGTGGGTTTCAGCTTGACAGAAAAACCTCTTTTTCGATATACTTCTAATTAGACTTCAGTCTACATAGTACTTGCCAGGTATCAGAAAGAAACTTTCCACGTATACTATAACGGAGTATTAATCATGCCGCAAGAGGAATTTCAGGCGCTTCTTCAGTTTTTTAAAGCAATGGCAGACGAAACTCGGTTGAAATTACTGGGGATTCTGGCAAATGGAGAACGAAGCGTTGAGGAGCTTGCGGCCTTGCTCCATCTGCGTGCTCCCACTGTCTCACACCATCTGGCACGCTTGAAAGAGCTCGATTTGGTCGGGATGCGGAGCGAAGGGAATATCCATTATTACTGGCTTAATGTGGAGACGCTGCGTCAGACAAACAAGCTTCTGCTGACGCCTGAGCGCATGGCTTCACTGGTGACTGACATTGAGGGCAATGCATGGGAGCGAAAGGTCTTGCGCGATTTTCTGGAAGACTCTCGTATTAAAGAGATTCCCTCGAGCGTCAAGAAACGCATGGTGATCTTGAGATGGCTGACGGAGTTTTTTGAGGAAGGAAGACTCTATACAGAGGCGCAGGTCAATGAAATCTTGAAGGCTCATCATCCTGATACCGCCTATTTGCGGCGTGAGATGATTAGCACGCAGGCCCACTTATTACAGCGTGAACAGGGTTTATACTGGCGTCTTCCTACCGGGAAGCAGTGGAAACAGATCTCACTGCGGGCTCGCGATCGCGTGCTGCTACACGGGTGGGTGGGTGTGCCTGAGGGGAAGGGGCCTTTCCCGACGATTCTGGAGATCCATGAAGGCCCTGAGGTTGCTCTTGAGGATTGGCTTTCTCCGCTGGCCGGGATGTGGCTTGACCACGGCTTCGCCTATTGTGTTATCAATGTGCCATTGGTGCTTGCTCTGCCTCATCAGGTTGCTCCCTATGTGAAAATCCATAGTGCGGCAACGCCGCCTGTGACTGCTCCGCTGACGCTTCAGGAGCGGATTGAAGGACATCCCGGACAGCATGAACTGGCTGATCTGGAGCTCGTGCGCGGTTGGCTGATCGAACAGGGAATCGCGGCTGAGCATGCTGTGGTGCTGACGGGCTGGCGCTATAATGCTTCGCTGGTATTGCTTGCCCTCGGGATGCAGCCCGAGGTTTGGGCTGCGGGCATCGCGGGAGAGGCGGTGACTGATTGGCTGCTCAATTATGAGGAGGATGAGGACCGCACCTTTGTTACAGCTATCTTCGAGGGAACGCCTGCGGAAAAGAGTGCTGCTTATAAACGCTACTCTCCTATCTCTTATGCGGCAGAGGTAATGGCCCCCTTGCTTCTCTTTCAGAGGCGTACTGATCCACGCTACTCTTTAAAGCAGGCTCAACGATATCAAGAGGCACTTCAACAACATGGCAAGGCGCTTGACTTACATCTGCTTGATGCCACACCCGCCACATCTGTACTCCAATTGATGGTTCAGCAAAAAGAAGTTCTGCTCAACTTTGTTCGGGCGCTCTCCTTCTAAACAGCTTTTCTCCAGAATCCTTCCACTTTCCTGCCGAAGAGGCTGTACAATGCCGTGCAGTCTCTGCTTGTTTTCTGATAGTGCACAGGTAAAGTAAGAGATTGTTTTGTCATTTGTTACAGATGTGTTTATATATATTGCTGTATTTATATTTAGTGGTGTTGGGTTATTTACATAGTGATCTCCATAATACTGGAAAAGTTATATCCGTGTAGTGTATTATATTAATACGTATAGATTCTACTGATGGAGGGGAAGCAGGAAAACGTATGAAGATTTTTCGTACAAAATCAATTGAGCAATCCATCAGAGATACAGAGGAGCCTGAACATCAGCTAAGAAAAGCGCTTGGCCCTCTTGATCTCATCGTATTTGGAGTAGGAGTCACAATCGGGACCGGCATTTTTGTGACAACAGGAAAAGCTGCCGCTGATTATGCTGGCCCCGCTATTGTTATCTCCTTCTTGCTGGCTGGCCTTGCCTGTGGTCTGGCAGCCCTCTGTTATGCTGAGTTTGCCAGTTCGGTGCCGGTATCCGGGAGCGCCTATACCTTTTCCTATGCGACCTTAGGAGAATTTATTGCCTGGGTGATTGGTTGGGACCTGATTCTTGAATTCATGGTAGGTGCATCAGTTGTCTCTGTAGGCTGGTCCAGCTATTTCGGAGAGCTGTTGAAAGGTCTGGGGATTCACCTGCCAGCGGTGATAGCAGGCGGACCCGGGGCCGTAATGAATCTTCCAGCCGCCCTGATTGCTCTGCTGCTCACCGCGGTGGTTACTGTGGGCATTCGTACCAGCTCAATTGTGAATCTGGTCATTACCTGTATTAAAGTGGTGGTGGTTCTCTTCTTCATCGGTCTGGGAATCTTTTTTGTCAAGCCTGCAAACTGGGTTCCCTTTATCCCACCCGCGATCCCGGCGGCAATAACAAAGCCGTTCTGGGATACAACTGTGCTGCAAATGCTCGGATCGCGTCCGATGGAATATGGTTGGCCCGGTGTTGTGTCTGGTGCTTCGCTGGTCTTTTTCGCGTACATCGGCTTCGATATCGTTGCAACCACGGCGGAAGAAACGCGTAACCCTCAGAAGAATATGCCTATCGGGATTTTTGGGTCTCTGGCGCTCTGCACCGTGCTGTATATCGCGGTATCGCTTGTGATGACCGGAATCGTGCCCTATACCCAACTGGCGACCAGTGAGAATACCGCGGCGATGGCGCTTGCCTTTTCGGCTATTGGGCAGTCGTGGGCGGCAGTCCTGGTATCGATTGGTGCTATTTGCGGCATGACGGCTGTGATCATGATCCTGATGCTTGGACAGAGCCGTGTGTTCTTTGCAATGAGCCGGGATAACCTGTTGCCACGCTGGTTCTCACAGGTACATCCGCGTTTCAAGACACCCTATCGTATTAACATCATTGTCGGCATTGTGGTGGCTTTCACAGCGGCCTTTACGCCGGTGTCGGCGCTGGAAGAAATGACCAATATCGGCACCCTGACTGCGTTTATTCTGGTGTCGATCGGGGTGATTGTGTTGCGGCGAACACGCCCTAACCTGCGTCGTGCGTTCCGAACGCCTCTGGTGCCCTGGATCCCGATTCTGGCTGTGTTGATCTGTTTCTATCTGATGCTTGGTTTGCCTCTCCTTACATGGGTGCGCTTCCTTGTCTGGCTGGCGATTGGCGTTGTCCTCTACTTTGTCTACGGACAGCAACATAGTCGTTTGGCAAAAGAAGGTTCAGAAGAAGGTGGGCTAAAACACGTCGCAGTTAGCGAGAAGTAGTCGGTCTCCATGCTGTCGGACGGCGGGGAAGTGATTCTCCGTCGTCTTTTTCTATGCCTTTTTTTCATAGCTGCTTGATATAATAAGGCGGACGACGAAACTGATGCCTTGCAACAGGAGAAGAAGTTTCTATGCAACACCTTGATCCTCGGGAACAACAGCGTGTAAGCTTAGCTCGCTCACAGGAAGATCAGGCGCGCCATTCTGATGAGGAAATGGCGGAAAAGCTTGCGCACCGCGTGGTACAGCTTCTGGATGAGCGTACTACCCTGAATAGGAAAGATCGTCCTTCTGCCGGACAACGTCTGGTGCTGGCACTTGCCTCACTGGTTTTGTTGCTGGCTCTGGGAACGATTTTTCTGGATACTCTCAGCGGTGTGAGTGGATTGATCGCGTTTGGCATTCTCGCGATAACTGTCTTTATGATAAATGCAGTGTTTAATGATACCAGAAGATAGAGGGGGAAGGCCCCCTCTCACGCTTCTTCAATTTCTTCGGTGAACAGGTTGGCTGGAGCATTTTGAGGGACAATCACTTTGAGCGCCCGCGGTGCAATGGAGAAACGGGTTGCGGGCAGACCTTCATTGGTGTAGCCGAACGGATCGCCGTCCAGTTGAATCCCAATCCTGCGCTGTGTGACAATCGTGAGTTCCTTACATTTTTCGTAGCGTACCCACTGATGCCGTCGCTTGCGCCTTAACAGAAAATCAAGAACAACCAGCAGCCGCTCGACAATGTTGCGTTGATGGACAATGCAAACATCGAGAATGCCATCATCGCATTTGGCCTCCCAGGTGTATTTAATAGCGCCTCCATAGAGCTGTGTGTTACCAACAATCACCTGTAAGGCATTGACTTTAATTTTGTGCTTATCAACCTGAAGATAGGTGCGAAATGGCTGATAGCCCAGACCAAGCCATGCCCCAACCAGCGCGTAACCCAGGATACCAAGGCGCTTGGCTGGTTTTCTCTCCACGGCATGTGTGATATCTCCATCCATGCCCACTCCACCCATCAGGAGAAAATAGGCACTATCATTCAGCTTGCCCAGATCGACCCGTTTGATTTGTCCATTCAACAGGACGTTACGGGCCCCGTAATTATCAAGAGGAATATTCATCTCGCGGGCCCAGACGTTGACCGTGCCGCTTGGGAGTACGCCTAACGCTGTTTCACTTCCCGCCAGTTCCTGAATAACCTCATTAATTGTGCCATCGCCGCCGGTAGCAACAACAACACCTATGTCTTGTTCAACGGCCTCACGTGCGAAACGGCGTGCATCTCCCGCTCGCTGAGTGAGCTTTAATTCGGTCTGCCATCCATGTTCACGCAAAAAGGTGACTGTTTCTTTAATCTGTTGCGCATGTAAGAGATAGCTCCCGGAAGTGGGGTTTGCTATCAGAATAGCCCGGGTTTGGGCTTGATGCTCTGCCTCTGGATTTTTGAGTGTGCTATGCTGCATTCTAACGTTCCCATTCATCCCTTTCTGTATCAGAAACAATCCAGGAAGCGTGTACGGTGCTGTTTTTCTCTATCCTGTTTAGAGATACGCTTGAGCAGCGGAAACGGTTGAGGGAGGCAGAGCAAAGCTGCTTCTAGCCGACCCGTGGCACACGAGCCAGAATTTCAGCGACCACTTCATAATTAATGGTGCCAAGCCGCTGAGCGACCTTCTCGGCGGTCAGAGAGGAGTTCCCCTGCTTGCCAATTAGAACCACTTCATCACCGACCCGTGTTTGTGGAATATGGGTGACATCGATAATGCACTGATCCATACAGACGCGTCCTAGAATAGGAGCTTCCTGACCGTGAATCAGAACGGTACCCCAGTTCTGTGGTGAGCGACGAAAGCCATCGGCGTACCCGACGGGAAGCACCGCAACGCGGGTTGGCCTGGTAGTGATGTAGGTACAGCCGTAGCTGATCCCTTCGCCTGCCGGGATCATTTTGACCTGTGCAACCTGTGTCTTAAACGAGAGCGCAGGCCGGAAACCGGGTGGCAGAGGCACTTCGGGTGAAGGATCCAGACCGTAAATGGCGATGCCCGGACGTACCATATCAAAACGAGCTTCGGGCATGCTCAAGGTTGCGGCACTGTTAGAGGCGTGAACGATTGGTGGGCGTAGCTGCCGCTCGTCGAGCGTTGTTAAAATGTGCTGGAAGCGCGAAAGCTGCATATAGGCATGGGTCTTATCCTCAGCATCGGCGCTGGCGAAATGTGTGTAGAGTCCCTCAAGCTCAAGCCCGGGCAGCGAACGAATCAGCTCGATAAGCTCAATGATCTCGCTTTGTTGCTCGCTGCGAATCCCAAGCCGCCCCATGCCAGTATCAACCTTGACATGAACGCGGGCCATTTTTCGCAGGGCTTGCGCGGCCCGAGAAAGCGCCTGTGCGGCTTCGCGTGTATAGAGGGTAAAAGTGACTTCTTGCCGAACGGCCTCACGCATCTGCCAGTTTGGCACATAGCCAAAAATCAGGATAGGCGCATCAATGCCAGCCTCGCGCAGCGTGATCGCCTCACTCAGTGTAGCCACTCCAAGCATGCTGGCCCCATTGTGGAGCACGGTGCGCGCCACTTTCAAGGCTCCATGTCCATAGGCATCGGCCTTCAGGCTGATCAACACGCGCACCTCGGGGCCGACCATCTCTTTGATCTTCCGCGTATTATTCCCGATCGCGCTTAAATCGATTTCAACCCAGGTCGGCCGTTCATTTTGCAGGATCACGATCTGCTTCCAGCCCGGAGTTTGTCTGACCAGAAGCTCAGGAGCCTGCTCAGGATGCCGCATCAGAAGCTCTGTTACCTTCTCCATGCGGGTCGCCTCGGACCCCTTGATGAGGATAGTGTGCTCTCCCGGTGTGGATTCGAGCAGGAATTTGACAATACTGGCGGCATCGCTTTGTGTTGCGGTCATAAAGGTTTGCTCTGAACTGAGGCCTGCCTGTCGAGCCGCTTCAGCAATCAAGGCAGCCCGCTCGCCACAGGTAATCAGATAGTCGACCTGGTAAGCAGGGTCAGTCGCGACCAGGGTTCCGGCCTCCCGGTGAAAACGTTCCTCGCAATCGCCAAGAGAGAGCATATCGCCGAGCACGGCAATGCGCTTACCATCGGCGGCGCTCAGGCATGAGAGTGTGTGTAAGCCTGCTTGAAGGGAGGCCGGTGAGGAGTTATGGGTGTCATCAAGCAGCAGGCTCTGATAGACCCCCGGGAGCGGGAAGAGGCGTCCGGGCATTGGCGCGACCTGACGCATTCCCTCCTCAACCTCTTCGATGCTCATGCCACAGAGACGCCCGATTTTCCAGGCGATCAACATTGTTGCGACATGATGTGGGCCTGGCAGGCGTGATTCCAGCCGGATGATCTGGCCTGTCTCGTCGTCTTGAAAGGAGAAGATGAGCCCCTTGCGCGAGACCTGTGGCTGTATAGATGAGGCGCGAAAGCCAATACAGCGAGGGCGTTTCTCGACAGGTATAGCTGCTACGAGCTCACTGATGACCGTATCATCTTCATTGAGAAGGAATGTCTGCGCAGGTGCGAGGCTCTGAGGCAGCACACCAAACTCGGCGGCCAGCCTCTCTGGTGATTCAAAATATTGGAGCTGAACGGGAGCACTATTAGTAAGAACGCCGATGGCGGGCTGAACAAGTTCGCAGAGGGTGCTGAGCTCTCCCGGATGATCGCTTCCCAGTTCCAGAACAGCGTATTCATGCTGGGGTTCCAGACGGCCAAGAGAGAGCGGGATACCAAGCAGATCGTTGTAGTTCTGCCAGCTTCGGAAGGTGGCAAAGCTTTTGCTGAGCACGGTTGCGATGGCCTCTTTGGTGCTGGTTTTGCCAACACCTCCGGCGACTGCGATGACAACAGGTTTCCAGCGTTGGAGAATCGCACTGGCATACTGTTGGAGTGCCTCACGGGTATCTTCCACAACAACGATTGTGCCCTGTTCCAGGTCTTTCAACGTTTCCTGTGGCAACTGGTTATAGACTCTGGCCTCAATAAGCAGGCCTGCGGCTCCTTTATGGACGGCGTCGGAAAGATAGTCATGCCCATCTCCTCGCTCGCCGCGCACTGCGACAAACATTTCACCCGGCAGGAGTTGTCTGGTATCGTGGCTGAAGGAGGAAAACTGAGTCTGTTTGCCTGCGGAGCGTAGCACGCCTCGTGTCGCTTCTAAAAGATGTGAAAGATAGATCAAAGCAGGACCTCCATATGTTGGCCATTGTGAGAGAAGAGCATAGTTTTATCAGATTTCATACTATATTTTTGTAGAGTTTGTTTCATTGTTATTGTATCTCCTGACAGGCTACTACTGATGAGAAGTAGCCCTTTCAGGAGTGTTATTGCGCTAATTGGTATAGGATTCATCGGGGATCTGGACGCTGATAAGGCGCAAGCGACGTTCAAAGGCTCCCCGCTCATTGCGTCGCTGTTCCTGCACTGCCTGGACCTCAGCAGGGTCGATCTGATACAGGGCTTGCAGTGCAGAGACCACTTCTTGCAGATCAGCAAGCTCTTTGATAAGCTCACCGCGCTGTTTGGCTGCTGCCACTTCCAGCGCCTCTTCAACCAGTTTTGTATGCAGTGTTTGTTGGTATTCGGCCTCATCCATAGCCGTGACCTGGCAGGTTGCTCCGTTTGCCTCGATCATCTCAGGAATCCGATCTCGAACCAGTTTATTGTATTCTTTCTGCATCGTTTCACTTTCCTTTTATCCGCTTTGCGCCAGAAGCTTTCCTAATGGGCTGAAAAAGCACAGGGGAGGATTGGCGCGTCTGTTCTGGCAGCGTGAATGGACTCTTTTGTGTTGATGGGTTGCTCTACGTGTAGACATCTTCTCGAAATCCTCCCAACCTGAATAGTAGCGTTCAGGCGTACCTTGAATTCTTGCTCTCCATGCCCGGAACTGCTGTAAAAAAACCTGTTGCCTGCCTGGAGCGAGGCCCTCGGTTCGTGTCGTTGGCCTGGCCTGAGGCGGGCAGGCCCTCCCTTGAGAGGAGGAATTCCCCGCAAAAACGCGTGGGGAAGATGTCAACTCAGTACATAACGCATACTGCCTATCTGTCTTATGATGCCCTTTATTTCTAGAACTGTCAATGCCGCACTGACCTGTGCTGCGGTCAGGTCTGTTTCTCGTGTGAGCTCATCAATATGGATCGGTTCCTGACCGAGCAGGGCAAGAAGCAGACGTTCTTCTTCTGTATCTGCCTGAGATAGAGGACTTTGAGGGCTGGAATCAGGAGATTCCGGGCGTTCGGGTGTGGGACTTTTGGGCTGTGGCGTGCTGCTGGAATTTGGTATATCTGGCAACGGCAGTTCAGGAGCCAACAGAGGGACATTGTGCAGGTTCAGATTGTGGATGATATCCTCAATGCAGGTTGCCGGGTATGCCCCGTCTTGAATGAGTTTGTTCGTGCCCCGGCTGCTTGGTGACGTGATGTTCCCCGGAACAGCAAAGACCTCACGTCCTTGATTAAGGGCGCTGGTAGTGGTAATCAGGGCCCCACTGCTCTCGGGCGCTTCGGTGACGAGTACGCCCAGGGAAAGTCCGGAAATCAGGTGGTTGCGAGCAGGGAAATTGCCAGAATCGGGGCGAACACCCAGTGGAAAAGCGCTGATGAGCGCTCCCTGACCTGATTCAACGATGCGGCGGGCCAGCTCGTAGTTCTGGGGAGGATAGATGTTGTCGAGGCCACAGGCAAGCACCGCGATGGTGCGGCCTCCGGCATCTAAAGCCGCTGTATGGGCGACTGTATCGACGCCGAGGGCCAGACCACTGATGATGGTCATTTTGGTTGCCAGTTGAGAGGCAAAATAGTCTGTGACCTCTCTGCCATAGGTGGTTATGGAACGTGTGCCCACAATTGCGAGCGTGTAGTTGTAATCATCCTCGGTGAGATGGCCACACACATGCAGAACCGGTGGCGCGTAATCGATCTCGCGGAGCAGTGGCGGATAGGTTGGATCTTTCCAGGTTATGACCTGGATGCGTCGTCGGTCCAGGCGCTCCAGCTCCTGGGCGGGTTCGATCTTGCCGCGTTGTCGCAGAAACGAAGTAGCGGTTTTCGGTTCCAGTCCCGCTGCTTGTAGTTCCCGCTGGTCCGCTTTCCAGGCTGCGGCAACATCGTCCTGAAAGTAGGTCAGGAGCTTACGGAAGCGCACAGGGCCGATTCCTCTGACGCGACTGAATGCAATCCAGTATTGTAGCTCCTGTAGCGAAAGGACTTGAGATGGATAGTAGCGGGCCTTTCCCTCCCCGACTACCATCGTCAACCGCTCCATTGGGCCCATAGTGAACAACTCCTTTTCGTTTTAATGTTGATCCGGTAAAGATAGATGTGGGTCCAGCTGCTCCTGAGTCGGAGGATGCTGGACCGTATAGCGATCAGGGTGCGTGTAAGGAAGATCCGGGCGAGGCGTAAAGCCTGACGTACCACTCTGGGACAATGGCTCCCCATCCAGACGGCAGAATTTTGCCCCGATGCGGTTCTGATAGCCACATTTGGGGCAGACAGGACCAGCAGTCTCAGATGTGGTGAAGATAGAAACCATCTGCTGTTCAAACCACTCGCGCTCACGCTTCTTCTTCAGTCTGTGCTGATTGGCAAGCAGGAACACGATGCCCAGGAAGGCCGCGACGGCGATAGCGCTTCCACCGGTGATGATGAGTATATTCGGCTGTGTCAGTGGCTCTTCCGGCGTAACCTCTGATGCAGGTGTGGACTGTGGAGTTACCTGGACAGTTGGCGTGATCTCTGCGGTTGGAGTCTCCTTTACTTTTGTAGTAGGTGTTGGTGTCAGCGTGGCCGGAAGGTTGAGTGAAAGATGCCACTCATTTTCAAGCTGTGTGATATCAACTCCGAATGTTTTTTTCAGCGCCTCTTCAAAGGAGAGGTCTCCGGGTCTCATCTCGTTCAGGAAGGCGCGTATCTTGTCCGCTCCATACTTTGTATAGAGGTAGCTCACCAGTTGCCAGCTTTGCGCGTAGGCCAATTCGGCTTGCAGCTCCTCTTCAGGAAAGGTATCAAGCTCAACAAGAGGTATCAGGTTATTCTCTTTCACTGCCTGCTCGAAGATTTCCTGATATTGTGGTCGGGGGAAGCGTTCGTGATAGACGGCAAGCCCTTCATCGAACCAGGAAGGCGTTCTTACCTTTTCCTGTAGCATGTTCATCTCAATCGCATGGGTGAGTTCATGTGGGAGCGTGCTTTCAAGGTTGAGATCTCCTATGCCCTCAGCTTCCATCATGATCTCGTGACTGCCCCAGAAAGTGACGCCTCCGACCCACTCTGAAATTTGGGGCGGCAGCGATTTTTGAAAGTCATCGCGATTTCCGTAGATCCAGATAGTGATAACCTCTGTCAGAGATGTTCCCAGTGATTGACAGATGCGTTGTTCTGCTTCCTTTGCTTTTTGGAGGGCAATGTGCCCGAATTCGTCGGGCTGATTGTACCATTTAATCTGAATATTGCCTTCTTGTTTGCTTTGCCAGGGGAAACGATTATCGAAGACCAGGAACTTCTGAGAAGGGAGCCTCTCGCTATTGTTTGCCGAGTCTTTTAGCTCCCAGTGATATTCGACAGTGGTTCCGACCGAAGGCATATTATATTTGGTCAATTTTTGATCCAGGGTGAAAACCGTCGTATCTCCGCTTGTTCGGGGTGTCACCTGCTCGACACCCTGAAAAGAGGAAGTATCCGAATCGATGGAGATCCAGGCTGTAGAAAATGTGGTTCCGGGTGCCCTGACCTTGAGGGTAAATGTAATACTGTCGGGATAATGGATGGTCTGGGTTTGCTCAAGGACTGTCACAGAATGAGCTACCGTGTGCTGAGCATGCACAGAAGCAGGCGCTGCGGTCAAGCAAAATAGAGTAATGCATAGTAATATGCCAATGCGGTGCATGCGAAATACAATAGCCAGACGTTTGCTCATACGCCCCCTTCGGTTTTTGAAATGTTCCTGACGATTCGTCCGGGGAGAATGTCATTTATTGTACACCACGGTTGAGATTATTGTATAGAGATGAGCAAAAAGTCTTAGAGAACTCTGACGTCTGTTGTATCGAAAAGAAAAGGGATTCCCTCTACGTTTCTTCTTTCCCATGCGGGAACCCTTTCTGTCTGATTATCTTCGCTTTTGTAAAAAAAAGAAGGGAGAGCTAAGGGAAGAAAGAAGACATAGCAGTAGTATTGTTATATTTCTATTGTTAAAATGTGTAGATGTAAAACACGATAGAATATAATGAAATAGTGCGGGAAACCTCAACCTATGCCTAGCCCTTTCCGGCTATGGAGCACGGTTGGATTCGGGAAACAGAACGACTCATAGTATTCTTGTATCAGACTGATGGGGTTATCCTACGCTTTGCCTAGTCCTTATTGGTAAGAATGTTAACCCCGTTCAGACTAAGCCGTTCGGTAAAACGAAGGGGTATAGAAAAGGTAGCTCGTTTTCTTTGTCTCTGTTTTTGGAATATGGTAATGTGGCGAGGGGTGCGATTTTGAGCTTCTCCTGAATACATAGTCAGCAATGAATGTACAGTATGGAAAAACGGTTTTTAAAGAAAGATCGAAAGCAATATATTATGAGGAGCAGCATGTTCGAGCTAACCAGCAGGATGAAGTGCTCACAGCAAAAATATGAGGGTAGGCTATGAGTAACAACTTGAGTTTGCCTGGTACTCAGCCAGAGGGGCCAGACAAGAAGCCACGAACCGGGCTTCTGAGCAGCTACCGCCAGCAACAGCAGAACCAGGCACAACAGCCATCTTCAGCAGAGGCTGTACCGGAAATCCCGTATTCCCCGGTTCCACAGGAGCCAACGAGACCTGCGAGCGCTCAGGGAATGCCTTCACAGAGGTTAACCGGCTCTTTACCTCCGAGACTACCTTCAAAGCCCGTTTCAAACGGTTGGGTGCAGCCATCACAGCCGTTGCAGGATGCTCAGGCACCCGGAAACGTTCAGCCGCCAGTGAGGCCCGTGCCGCAACAGTCACAGCCCGGCTGGATGACAAATGCCGTGAACTTTGTGCGGCAAGTCTCGGGCAAGATGAGGGCGATACGTCCCGCTCAATCCGATGGCAATGGAAGCCCGGAGCACACACAGTGGAAGCGCTCGCGTGCTGTACGTCATTCTATTCAGAAGAAGCGGCGTCTTCGTTGGAGCCAGAAGCACCCGAAGGCGGCGCGAGTTGTTGGCTGGACCGCGCTTGGCTTGATGGTTGTGCTGGTAATCGGGGTCTCTATTGGTGGAGTACTTGGTTTTCAGTATTATCAGGAGCAATCATCGCGCATTGATGGCCTGGCGAACAAAAATATTCAACAGAATACTCGCATTTATGACCGGAATAATAATCTGATCGCCGAGGTCTACGATAAGGATAGCGCGAATACAGGTCGACGCATTCCCGTTTCTTATAATGATGTACCAAAAGTATTGGTGGATGCTCAAATAGCAATTGAGGATGCGTCTTTCTGGGAAAATGCTGGCATTGATCCCACCGGTATTATGCGTGCGTTCCTGCAAAATAGCGGTGGCGGAAGTACCCTGACACAGCAGGTAATCAAGAACCTGAGTGGCGATGACAGGATATCCTATGATCGTAAACTGACAGAAGCTGTTCTCGCGATCAGCCTGACCCAGAAATACCCCAAGTGGAAGATCCTTGAAATGTATTTTAATGTGGCTGGTTATGGGGCACAGAATCTCGGGGTAGAAAGCGCGGCGCAGAACTATTTCCATCTACAGCCAGTTTGCGACGAGAAGACCTTTAAATGCACACCTGCCATTTCCCGGCTTGAGTATAACGAGCAGGGCAAGAAGGATCCGCTGTTAGGTCTGGCCCGTGCCTCTTTGTTGGCCGGTTTGCCGCAGAACCCGGTCTATTTTGACCCGACGGTTAGCAAGAAGAACAAAGAGCGGGCGCTAGAGCGTCAGGAGCAGGTGTTGCAGCGCATGATTGAGACAAAGGTCACTGTTGATGGCCTGGGTGTAGTGACGCCTGAGCTCAAGGAAAAGGCGCATGAACTGACGAAGAAAATGACCTTTACGCCTTATAAGGCGGTCAAAAAGGCGCCTCATTTTGTGGACTGGATTCAGGGCCAGATGGAGCAGATCTTAGGCAATGGAGATGTCCAGCTCGGGCATCGGCTCTTTCTGACCGGAGGCTTTAATATTCGTACAACCATTGATCTCTCGTTGCAGGAATTTGTCGAAAACGCGGTCAAGCGTCACCTCTATGAACCGGACTATCAGCCCCTCAAAAACATCACGGTGACAGCAAGCGACTATTATAATCTGCATTCGGCGGCTGTGGTCGTGCTGAACGCGAAAACGGGCGAAATCCTGGCAATGAATGGCAGCCCTGACTACTACAGCCAGGATGAGCGCGCGGGCGGTCAGTATAACGCTGCTGCGGCTGGTGGGCGACAGATTGGTTCAACTGTGAAACCGCTAATCTATTCCACCACCTTTATGATGGGGTGGTATCCGGCTGTTGTCCTGCCCGACTTTGAAACCTTTTTCCCGAATGGAGCGCCTGCCGGAACGCCTGCTCCCAAAACGCCCGACGATCAGTCCATGTATCACCCGAAGGACTATAACGATACCTATAATGGGCGTGCGGCAAGTGGAGGCACCAAAGATTCTACCATTCGTGTTGCAACCGCGAACTCCTTTAACGTCCCGGCGGTCAAGTCGCTGGCCTATGTTGGAGTCGACAACTTTACAAAGGTCGCAAATCAGCTTGGTTTGAACCCGCGCAAGCAGGACCAGAACCTGACAATGGCTTTAGGAGCCTTTACCGCCTCCCCATTGCAGATGGCTGGTGCGTATCAAGCGCTTGCGAATGGTGGCGAGCGTATTCCGCCTACGGGTATTCTGGAGGTCTGGGATAACTACGGGCACCAGCTCTACAAGTATGATGTGGCAAAAGTGAAGAAGACTCGCGTCTTCTCGCCCGAGGTCTCCTATCTGATGACCTCGGTATTGACCGATGAGAAAGCCCGCGCATTCGAGTTCCTGAATGCCCACACGCTCTCGTTCTGGGACTGGGATCAGGAGTGCAGCAACCAGGAATGGTATGGCTTGCCACGGTGTGCGCATGATGTAGCGGCAAAAACCGGAACAACGGATGAATTTAAGGATAACTGGACGGTTGGCTATACCCCAAACATCGTCACCAGTGTCTGGGCGGGGAATGCCAACAACGAGCCTATGGCGAATGGGCCGACCGGTATTACCGGAGCTGGTCCTATCTGGCATAGCGTGATGGAGTACGCGTCTGGCCGTCCCTGTAAAGAGATCAGTGAGGGTTCGATCAAGTGCCCGTCCAAACCATTTGATCCGAAAAAAGCAGGGCTCACACAGCCATCGGTCTTCGAGAAACCGGCAAACGTGGTCAACTCCTGCGAATTCGCGGCTTCTGACGGCCTCAACAGAAATGGAGGTGAGACGAACTGCGATTACGTCATCAAGGGAACCGAGCCGCAGACAACCGGTGTGGTTCCGCCTAAGGTGCTTCCGGGCAAGGACAATAAGGGCAATAATGGGAACAACGGGAATAATGGAAATGGTGGCAATAATGGGAATAACGGTAACAACGGAAACCAATCACCCACAACACCGCCCACCATGCCAACATTTCCTATCCCATCTCTTCCGGCGTGGCCTCCATTCGATAAAAAACAATAGTTTCTGAAAATGGGAGGAGCAGGGGACATGCCTGCTCCTCTTCTCACTCCTTCAATGGTCTAAGTCCTGCAATCCCTGCTACAAAGAGATAGTACATGTGTTTTCCCCTTGACAATACGATAGGGAGAGTGCTATGCTTTATTTGCAGTCTCAAAGTGAGAGTGCTAGCAATCCTGGTTGACAAGTATTGTATCATCCTATAAGTACCTTTTCGAGGTTGGGGGTGATGCACCAGCAGTATCGAGGGCAGTTCCCATGACACCGTTGAGTCCACGCAAACAGCAGATCTTGCGGGCATTGGTTGAAGAATACATACATACCGCAACCCCTGTTGCGTCCGAGACTCTTGTACGCAAGTATGGGTTGAAGTTTAGCTCTGCGACGGTCCGCCATGAGCTGGCTGGTCTGGAAGAGGCAAATCTGATCTATCAACCGCATACTTCTGCCGGTAGGGTTCCTACCGATCTGGGCTATCGCTATTTTGTGGAACATTTAATGCGAGAGTCCACGCTGTCTCTCGAAGAGCAAAGGCTTATTCGTCATCAGTTCTATCAGGTGCAGGATCAACTCGACCAATGGGTACGCCTGACGGCTTCGGTGATGGCGCGTCTGTTGCATAATGCTGCGATTATGACGCCACCGCGTGCGGTTGAAGGGCGGCTCAAGCACTTTGAAGTGCTTGCGGTGACGGACCTCTCGGCGCATGTTGTCCTGGTTCTGACAGATGGAACAGTGAAACAGCAGCGGCTTCTGTTGGATCAGTCGATCCAGCAGGAAGAGCTGAGTATCATGGCGAATCGGCTGAACAAGCTGTTCCAGGACAAAAACGCGGTCGAAATCAACAAGATCTTAACCGAGCATGATTTTTCACCGGTTGAGCGATTGATTGCGGATACCATTACCCGTATTCTGGAACAGCATGGTGATCTGTTTGGCGATATCTTTTATCGCGAGGGACTGATTAATATTCTGGAACAACCGGAGTACAGCCGTCTTGGACCCGAGCAGGTGCGTAATGAGCGCGTTCGCCATGTCCTGGAAGTATTGGAGCAGAATCGGCTCTTACCCGCTCTGGCCTCGCATCTCCATTCAACTCCATCTGGTGGGGTTCAGGTGATTATTGGTGGCGAGAACCAGTGGGATGAGATGAAAGATGTCAGCCTGGTTGTGGCGCGGTATGGCAAAGAAGGACAGGTTGGCGGTTTGCTTGGTGTAATCGGTCCAACCAGAATGCAATATGATCGCGCTATCGCTGTTGTGCGATATATGGCGAATGTAATGACTGAACTCATATCCGAATTGTACGGCTACGAATAAATGTAGCTTTTCCGATAAAAGCGAACAAACGTAAAAAAGACCCGAACTGGAAGAAATAGAGAATTTTTAGGAGGCAACTGTGCCAAAAGTTATTGGTATCGACTTAGGGACTACAAACTCCTGTGTTGCTGTCATGGAAGGCGGCGAGCCCGTTGTTATTCCGAACGCAGAGGGTGCGCGAACGACTCCTTCAATTGTAGCAATTAATAAAAATGGTGAGCGTCTCGTTGGTGAAGTCGCGAAACGTCAGGCGATCACCAATCCTGAGAATACCATCTTCTCGATCAAGCGTTTCATGGGTCGCAAATATGACGATCCTGAAGTTGATCGCGACAAGCGCCTCGTTCCTTATAAGGTTGTACGCGCCAGCAATGGCGATGCCTGGGTTGAGATTCAGGGCAAACAGTACAGCCCGCCTGAAGTTTCGGCCATGATTTTGCAGAAGCTCAAGGCCGACGCAGAAGCCTATCTGGGCGAGCCTGTCACTCAGGCGGTGATTACGGTTCCGGCCTACTTTAACGATGCACAGCGTCAGGCAACCCGTGACGCCGGTCGTATCGCAGGTCTCGAAGTGTTGCGTATTATCAATGAGCCGACAGCAGCTTCGCTGGCCTATGGTCTGGATAAGAAAAAGGACGAGCGCATCGCCGTGTATGACCTGGGTGGTGGTACGTTCGATATCTCCATTCTGGAACTCGGCGAGGGTGTCTTTGAGGTAAAGAGCACCAACGGTGATACCCACCTGGGTGGTGATGACTTTGACCAGCGCGTCATCAACTGGATGGCCGATGAGTTCCGTAAGGAGCATGGCATTGATCTACGTCAGGATCGTATGGCCTTGCAGCGCTTGAAAGAGGCCGCTGAGAAAGCCAAGAAAGAGCTATCCAGCTCGATGCAGACCGAAATCAACCTGCCATTTATCACAGCTGACGCGAATGGCCCGAAGCACCTGACCATGACCTTGAGCCGCTCCAAGCTTGAGCAGCTGACCGAGGACCTGGTTGAGAAGTCCCGCCAGCCGGTGCTTTCCGCGCTGTCTGATGCAGGCGTTCGCCCTGGAGACATCAACGAGGTGGTGCTGGTCGGTGGTCAGACCCGCATGCCAGCCGTGCAGTCGCTCGTACGTCGCATCTTTGATCGCGAGCCGCACCGTGGTGTGAACCCGGATGAGGTGGTCGCAATCGGTGCTGCCATTCAGGGCGCAGTCTTGACCGGCGATGTGAAAGACGTGCTGCTGCTCGACGTCACTCCGCTCTCTCTGGGTATTGAGACCTATGGCGGTATCTTCACCAAGTTGATTGAGCGCAATACCACGATCCCGACACAAAAGAGCCAGATCTTCTCGACCGCCAGCGATAATCAGCCAAGCGTACAGGTCAACATCTTGCAGGGTGAGCGCGAGTTCGCTGCTGACAACCATTCGCTTGGTAGCTTCATCCTGGATGGTATTCCACCTGCCCCGCGCGGTGTGCCACAGATCGAGGTGACCTTCGATATCGATGCCAATGGTATCGTGAATGTGTCGGCACGCGATAAGGGCACTGGACGCGAGCAGAAAGTGACGATCCATCCTTCGAGCGGTCTCTCGAAAGAGCAGATTGAGCAGAAGATCCGCGAGGCTGAGGCGCACGCTGAAGAGGATCGCCGCCGCAAGGCCGAGGTTGAGGAGCGCAACAACGCCGATGCTGTGGTGTATCGTTCCGAGAAGAGCCTGTCTGAGCTGGGCGATAAGCTCTCAGCAGACCAGAAGAGCGAGCTGGAGGCCAAGATTGCCGATGTCCGCTCGGCCCTCTCAGGGAGCGATATTCAGCGCGTCAAAGAGGCCCGCGAGGCTCTGGAGCAGGCGTTCTTCAAGATCAGTCAGACCATCTATGGCCAGGGCGCTGAGGCCGGTGCAGCAGCCGGAGCAAGCGCTGATCCGTCGCAGGGTGGCAGTAACCCGAACGACGATACCATTGAAGGCGAATATAAAGAGATGTAATCTCTTGCAGGAAGGGGGCAGCACTCCTGTCCCCTTCGCTGTTCCTGTGCACGGTGGCCCCTTGGGGAAACAATATAGTACAATATGTTTAAGCTTGGATTACCACCATTGCGTATACTCGGTAAATAGTGTAAGCTTGTAAACCGGTATTCATTTTTCGCATTTTTAAGAGACGACAAGAAGAATGCAGTAGCGCGGAGAAAGAACGCGCCCTGTTTCTGACGGTAAAGGACCGGTAGATGGCCGCAAATAAACGAGATTATTACGAGGTATTGGGGGTATCGCGTAGCGCCAGCGACGATGAGATCAAGAAAGCATTTCGGCGACTGGCAAAGCAATATCACCCTGACGCAAATAAAGAGCAGGGAGCGGAAGCCCGCTTTATCGAGATCAACGAGGCCTACGAAGTCTTGAGCGATCCTCAAAAGCGTGCTGCCTATGATCGCTATGGTCACTCAGGTGTTGGCAGCGGCGCAGGCGCAGGTTTTGCTGATTTTGGCGGGTTTAATATCAATGACCTGTTTGAGACGTTCTTTGCGGGAGCTACAGGTGCAACCCGTCGTTCTGGTGCGCAGCGTGGGGCTGATCTACGCTACGAGCTGACCATCACTTTTGAAGAGGCGGTCTTCGGTTGCCAGAAAGAGATTGAGTTACCGCGTTGGGAGACGTGTTCCAATTGTCACGGCTCCGGCGCACAACCCGGTACCTCAACCTCGCGGTGTTCGGCCTGTCAGGGGACCGGAGAGATTCGCCGCGTGCAGAAATCCGTTTTCGGTCAGTTTGTGAACGTGATGATGTGCGAACGCTGCCGGGGTGAGGGTCGAGTCATTACGACTCCCTGTGAAGAGTGCCGTGGGCAAGGTCGTGTACGGAACATTCACCGTGTGGTGGTGAATATTCCGGCCGGTGTTGATGATGGAATTAATGTCCGTGTCACCGGTGCTGGCGAGGTAAGCGCTCGCGGCGGCGTTCCCGGTAATCTATATGTTGTCCTGACTGTGAAACCTCATCCGTTCTTCAAGCGCCAGGGCAATGATATCATCTATGAGTTGCCGATCAGTTTCGCACAGGCGGCGCTTGGCGATGAGGTTGAGGTTCCAACCGTGGATGGCAAGACTGCCACGTTGAAGATCCCTGCGGGGACACAGAGTGGACGGTCCTTCCGCTTAAAAGGTATGGGAGTTCCTGTAGTCCATAGTAGTGCACGTGGCGATCAACACGTGATCGTGAAGGTGGTTACACCGACCAACCTGACTCCCGAGCAGAAGCGCTTGCTTGAGGAGTTTGCTCGCCTCGAACGCGAACAGAGCGAACAGAACGATAAGAACATTTTCCGCAACCTTTTTGAGAAAACAAAAGATGTTTTCCAGTAGGATCAGATACCGTGGGTAGCTATCAGCAGGGCTGGTAGCTACTTTTTTTTGCTCTGTTCAGGCAACTGTGGCCTTTGTTTGTTCGTAACTATGTAGGAAGATCGATCCTCTCTTATCTATTGCTTTTGAAAGGGTGTTTCTATGCAACAAATGTATCCTGAGGGGCAGCGAGGTTACCAGGGAACGTCACAGCATTATGAGCAGCCTCGTGCATCCGATGAGCCGAGTTATATGCCGCCGGGCGCCACCTTCGACGATGAGTTCCTTGATTCTCTGACACGGCGCATGGCTCAACGGATGTCGATAGGCAAGATTCAGTCTGGTATGCCTTCTTCGTCGCTTCCTTCTGCAAATATGCGACTGGCTCTGGCAATTGTCTCCGTTTCCCTTATTGCCTTTATTGCGATGTTTACCCTGATCTCGTTTGCCTGGGCTCCGGGCTTCGGGCTCTCTTTTGCCGTGCTTGGTGTCGTGACCGTCGCGCTGATTGTGATTAATGCGATCTTCAATCGGTGGGGCCAGAGCTTCTAAGACAGTGAAAGGCGGAGAGGTCTGCCGACCTCTCCTAAGATATGGTGGCGCTGTCTGCCTCTTCCACTCGTGGCATTGCTGGTACGCTGAGACTGAAACGTGCGGTCATTGCCAGGTGATCGCTGGCATCTTCACCGCGAAGCCCGTCGCCTTCAATGATGGGTTCGCATATGTCGACACGTGCGGCGAGATCTGGTGAGGCAAAGATATAATCGATGCGTCCGGCTGGTGCCGCTGCCGGACAGGTAAAGCCCCACTCGTGTGGGTGCACGCGCCTATAACAATCGACATAGCCTGCATTGAGAATCAGGCGCATACAGCCACGTGGCGCATAACAGGAAGCAGCCAGATCAAAGAGATTACAGAGAAGCTGACTTTGTGGAATAACACGCAGAATTGGCTTGAGAAAGCGCAGTTTGGGCGGCACAACATAGCTCAGATGAGGGTGGCCGTCATCGGCGCGGGTCTTGCTTTTCAGCCCATCCATATTGACAATATAACGCAGTAAGTGGCTTGCCTTGAAGGGATCGGAAGGGGAAAGGGAATTGAAGTCTCCCATTAACAGGTGGGGCTTGTTCTGTTGCCGCAAGGGGGCCATAATGCGCAGGATCTCGGTCATCTCACGCTCGCGAATACCATTCCCGGCCCATCCTTTATAAAAGAGGGCGGAGAGGTGGGTGACAAAGACGGTGAGCGGTTGACCGTTGCGCTCCTCAACGCAGACCTCAATAAGGGATCGGTTGAACAACCCCGGGCGCTTATGAATCCGGGTGGAGAGAATCGGGAGGCGGGTCAGCAGAGCCGGTTGATACTCGCGGGCGGTTCTGGCTTCATCGTCAATCACCAGTTGCATTCCCAGGGTCTCTGCGAGCTCTTCAACAACCATCGGGGAGGTAGTCATCTGTGGGTGGGTTGCTTCGATCACGCCGACGATATCGGGATCGGCAGAACGGATAATGCGAGCAAGCTGTTGGGTTCGACGAGCGCCGCTTTCACGCAGGTTATATCCGCCTGCCAGAATATTATAGGAAACAATGCGTGTCATAGCGTTTTTTTCCTTGTATTCTGTACATGGCTGAGTTATTCTACCTTCACTATATCAGACGAATCAATAAGCTGAAAGCCACCAATGTACTCATAATAAAAAAGAGAGCCACCTGTCTTGGCAAGATGGCTCTCAAGAAGGTATGAGCTATTTCCAGGTTATGCGCTCAAGCAGGTACATGGTCAGCTCGGAGATAGGAACACGGACCTGTTCCATCGTATCGCGGTTGCGCACGGTTACGGTCTGGTCATCCAGCGTCTGGAAGTCGATGGTGACACAGTATGGGGTACCGATCTCGTCCTGACGGCGATAGCGGCGGCCAATATTGGCGACATCATCGTACTGACAGACCATGTAGCGCTGGAGCATGCGATGAATCTCTTTAGACTTGTTGACCAGCTCTTCCTTGTTCTTCTGCAACGGGAAGACCGCGCATTTGACCGGGGCCAGCCACGGATGCAGGTGTAGCACAACGCGTGTATCACCCTTCGGGTCGGTCTCTTCCTCGTAGGCATCGAGGAGCAAGAAGAGGAAGGTTCGATCAACACCACCCGAGGTCTCTACGATCCAGGGGACATAGCGCTCTTTGGTGTTGGGATCGGTGTATGCCAGATCCTGACCGCTGTACTCGCTATGGCGGGTGAGGTCCCAGTCCTGCCGCCAGTGGATGCCTTCCCATTCTTGCCAGCCCAGAATAGTCTGATATTCGATATCGAACGCCTTCTTGGCATAGTGGGCCAACTCATCCTTGCCATGCTCATGGAAGCGCAGGCGGTCCTTGTGGTTGACAATGCCTTTATACCAGTTGAAGCGGTACTCTTTCCAGTAGTCGAACCACTTGTCCATCTCGCTCGGGTGGACGAAGAACTGTAGATCCCACTGCTCGAACTCGCGCTGCCGGAACAGGAAGTTACCCGGTGTAACCTCGTTACGATACGCCTTACCGATCTGACAGATGCCGAACGGAATCTGCATACGGGAAGATTTCAGCACATTATCGTAGTCCAGATAGATGTTCTGGCAGGCCTCACCGCGCAGGTAGGTCTTCATTTTATCGCCTTCCACCACGCCGAGGTACGTTTCCATGAGCAGGTTAAACTTGCGGGGCTCGGTCAGTTCGCCACCGCAGACCGGGCAGCTATTGGAGGCCAGATTCTCCGCGGGCAGATGATCGACGCGGAAGCGCCGCTTACATTTTTTACAGTCAACCAGCGTATCGGTGAAGTTCTCCACATGGCCGCTGGCTTCCCACACGCGCGGATGGGTGATTGTTGCGCCCTCAATGCCAACAACGTTGTCATGGAGCTGGACCATTGACCACCACCAGTAGCGGCGGATGTTGTTGCGGAGCTCAACGCCAAGCGGGCCAAAGTCGTAAAAACCTGCGACTCCACCGTAGATTTCTGAGTTGGGGTAGACAAAACCGCGGCGCTTGCAGAGCGAGACGATTTTATCAATAGGAACTTGAGGAGTGTCTTGTGCTTCGAGCTTCTCTTCTGTCTGTGTCATGTTGTGGTTCTCCTCCACAATAAGAATAGACCCCGGGCAATGCATAATGCACCCAGGGACGAATGACGTCGATAAAAGGCCCGGGGCCAGTTCTATGATATCGACGGCATGCGCGGTCCCACCCTGCTTCTTCACCAGAACAAACAGTGAAGCTCCTCTTTATCAGGAACCCGACTCCGAAGCGCCGTTCGCCTGTCGTAGATTGCCAATCTCGCACCATCTATCGGCTCGCTGAAACCTCGTGCAGGCTACTCCTCTTCTTCAACGCCGGGCATCATGTTCAATTGTGTATGCACTTCGCAAGAGGCTCTCTCTTGCATTGAAGGAAATAGAAAAGAGATCTTGTGGTTAGCTAGTATAGCTGAGACGGAACAGCAATGCAAGTGTCTGAACCAACAGTCATACTTTTAGTATAAACGTTTTTGCACACTCTTTTCTTCCCGACGTGCCTTCTTCTCCCAGATGATGGGAACGATCGTGCTGATCGCTGTAAACAGAGCCAGCCCGGCATAGACGAAGGTAAAGACCCGCTTCTTCTGTGCGTGCTCCATAATCAAAAATCCTTTCGTGACTTTTCCCTTGAACATTACTTATAGCATACCATATTTCGTCTTTACGCTAATCCCGGGAGCGAGAGGACGTATGCTTGCTTTTCCGCGCGATATCTGGTAATTAGAGAAGAAAGAAGAAGCAACAGGTATGCTCTCTGGCGTACTGCCAGTGGAAAGGAACCACCGTAATGAAGAGCCCCACGTTTCAGGATGTATTGAAGGCGCGTCGCGCTATCGCCCCTTATCTTGCGCCAACACCTCTCTATAGCTACGCTCCCTTGAATGAACTGCTTGGCACCCGGGTGTATATCAAGCATGAGAACTATCAGCCGGTAGGTGCGTTTAAGGTTCGCGGAGGCATCAATCTGATCTCGCAACTGAGCCCGGAAGAGAAGAAACGAGGCGTTATTTCTGCATCGACCGGAAATCATGGACAATCGATTGCCTATGCCGCACGTTTGTTCGGTGTGGAAGCGCGCATTGTGGTGCCTGAGGGCGCGAACCCTGGGAAGGTTGCGGCCATGAAGGGGCTCGGTGCCACGGTGCTGTTTCATGGCAAGCATTTTGATGATGCTCGCTTGTACTGTGAAGAACTGGCCGCCACACATGGCTATCGCTACATCCATTCCGGGAATGAGCCGCTGTTAATCGCCGGCGTGGGTACCTATGCGCTGGAGATACTGGAAAAGCAGCCGGAGATAGAGGTGATCTTTGTGCCAGTTGGCGGCGGTAGTGGTGCTGCTGGCTGTTGTCTGGTAGCGAAGGCGATCAACCCACAGATCAAAGTGATCGGCGTGCAGGCTGAACAAGCGCCCGCCGCCTGGCAGAGTTGGAAGCAGAGACAACTGGTTACCGCGGAGAACCGCACCTTTGCTGAGGGGCTGGCAACGGGCACCGCCTTTGAGCTGCCCCAGAAGATCCTGTGGGAACTGCTGGATGATTTTATGCTGGTGAGCGATGATGAGATCAAGCGGGCAATGGTCTGGTATCTTGAGCGGGCTCATACGCTGGCGGAGAGCGCGGGATCAGCGGCACTGGCAGCAGCATATCAAAGACGAGAGGAACTACAAGGCAAGCGGGTCGCCGTTGTCTGTTCAGGGGGTAATACATCGCTGGAACACCTGAAAATGGCGTTAATGGACGCCTGAAACCTGAAGGAGTCCCGTTTCGTTGCTTGAATAGATGTCTGCTGTAAATCGTCCTGCTTGTAGCGAGTCAGGGAGAATGTTACAATGGTGCTACCAGTAAGGGCGTGCCGGAAGAGAGTTACAGAATTGAGTTAAAGAAAAGAAGATATGGACGAATACGTAGAAACAGGACACGGCATTCAGGATATTGTCAAGGCGTTTGCCGCGCGTTTCCCCTTTCCGCTTGATGATTTTCAGCTAGAGTCAATGGAACGCCTTGCAATGGATCACTCGGTAATGGTAGCGGCTCCGACAGGGACAGGGAAGACGATGGTTGCCGAGTTTGCCATTTGGTTGGCGCAGCAGAGACAGCAACGCGTCATCTACACAACTCCACTCAAAGCGTTGTCGAATCAGAAGTACCGTGATTTACGAGAGCAGTATGGGTTTGAGAATGTCGGGCTGGTAACGGGTGATATTGTTGAGCGCAGTCGGGCATCGATTGTGATTATGACCACTGAGGTCTATCGAAATATGTTGTTGGAAGAGGGCGGGACAGGAACTGTTGTCCCCGATGGGGAGCGCTTTGGACCGGCTTCTCTTCAAGATGTTGGCTTTGTTGTTTTTGATGAATTACACTATCTGAGTGACCTTGAGCGTGGCCCGGTCTGGGAAGAAGCGATCATCTGTTCACCGAAACATGTACAACTGGTTGGTCTGTCTGCCACTGTAAGCAATGCACAGGATCTGGCGAACTGGATTACGCGTGTCCATCGTCCAATAGATCTGATCATACACGAACAGCGGGCGGTTCCTCTGGAACACTATTACTTCCTGGATGGAAAGCTCCATCTTGTTCAGGATGCCGACGGCAAGCGTGTTGAAACTTTTCCAAATGTCGGCGGAGAGGCCAAGCTTGCGCGTATGCTGGGTAGAGGCCGGGTGTATGTGGTGGATGATGACGAGGAGGCCGAAGAAGAGTTTGAGCAAAAACGAGGCAAAAAGCGGGGCAAACACGGACGGAACGAGATTGCGAATGAGCTGGGCCCAACGCAACAGGAAGAGACTCCCCCACGTAAGAAGCGTATTCCGCGCCCACGCAGAGCGCCAGAGCCGGGTGAGGTGCTGACAGCGCTTCGTGATGCTGAATTGCTTCCCTGTCTCTACTTCCTGCCCGGGCGGCGGGTTGTTGAAGAGGGTGCGATGAGCGCCGCGCTTCACAGCTTTACGACGCCGGAAGAAGAGGAGTTTATCCGCGAAGAGATCGGGGTCTGGCTTGAAAAACTGCCAAAAGAGGATCGGAAGCTTCAGCAGGTGCATACGCTGACGCGTCTATTGCCTCGTGGTCTGGCCTTTCACCATGCGGGTCTGTTGCCGGGCTTAAAGGTGCTGGTAGAGACGCTCTTTGCGAAGGGCTACCTTCGTGCCGTCTTTGCCACTGATACGCTGGCGCTTGGCGTGAATATGCCCGCTCGTTCGGTCGTGGTGGGCAGCCTGAGTAAGTTCGATGGGCAGGAAATGCGCCTGCTAACGCCGAATGAATACCGCCAGTTGACTGGCCGGGCCGGACGCCGCGGCATGGATATACGCGGCGCGGCGGTGATCCCTTATTCTCCCTGGGAGCCGTTTGAAGACTCATTCCGTCGCATTACCGGTGAACTGTATCCGGTTTCCAGCTCGTTTGTGATTCGCTACAACTCGGTGTTAAACCTGTGGCGGCCCGGTGATGTTCAGCATTTGCGGCGGATTTGTGCATCCAGCCTGCGCGAATATCAGCGCTATGTTGTCTGGGAGTACAATGAGCTACAGCGGCTGGAAAGGCAGTATGCTCGCGCTCGCCAATCGGGGAAGAAGAAGAAACGCGTTGCGGCAGAGCAGGCGCTGGAAGCACTGGAACGACGCCGCAAGCGGATTGGTGAGTACCCATTAAGTCGTGCGGGAGCCGCCGAGCTGGATGGGACCATCTTTGCACTACGCGCATTGGGCTACATTGGACAAAATGACCAGCTTACTCTGAAGGGGCGGCTGTTGCGGAGTATCTTCCATCCCGCGGGGATTATCATTGTTGAGTTGGTGATGCGTGGCCTCCTTGATGATCTATCTGCCCATGAACTGGCGGAGGTCTGTAGCTGGTTTACCTTCAGCAATGATAAGCGCCTCAATAATAAGCACGGCGTGATCCCGCGGCTGGCGAAGGTGCGACGTGATCTTTGGATGGTGCTGCAACACGTGCAGGGCATTGAGGAGCGGGCAGGTATTGCCATTACGCCGGGCGTTGTGCCGGAGTTTCATGGCGTGGCGCTTTCGTGGGCGCGTGGCATGTCGTTGAACGGGCTGTTGAGAAGAATTGATCTGGCTGAAGGCGACCTCCTGATGCTGTTAAACCAGACCATTGACCTGATTCAGCAGGTACAGGCCGCGATGGGCCACGTGCTGGACTCAAAGGATGCCTGGGAAACGGTGGTGCCGCTGATGACAGATGGCATTATCAATGAGCGTGCAGCCTCGGTTCGGGCCAGAAATCGCATCACTCAGTTACAGCAGATGCGTGAGCGGTTAGAACACCTGCGTCCGTTGCTGGCTCAGGCCTCGGCCTCGTTGTTGCGTGGCATTATCGTGCAGAGCCGCACTGTACCCTCAATGGTGGCTCAGATCGGTGAGGAAGAAGAGGTCCCGGTGGATGCTGAAGAGGATCGTGACGCGTATGGGCTGCGTGATCCAGAAGCATTTGTTGGAGAGGTCTGAGCTGTAGCAGACGCAAACAGGATCGCGAGCGCTCTCACCGTTTGGTGGGGGCGCTTCCCTTTTCTCAAGGGAGGACAGGCGCGAGCGGGCCTGGCGGAATAGGTGAATATTGTTTCAGAGTAGAATGAAGGAGAAAAGAGAGAAATATCTATATATCAGGTTGAAGCGTCTCGAGTATGCAATATACGTTCACAAATATCACTACAACATTACTTTGGTCATGCTTACTAGGTGAAGAAGTTGTCAGAACTATGCAAGTTGACTAATATGTACAAAGATGCTGCTACGTTGAAGAGGCAGGGAGGGGGAAACGAAAAGACGGAATTGAGCCTGCACGTAACCACGTCTGCATAATATGAGGTAGAATTTTACGATGAACGCAGAAGCATTGGTAGGAACAGTGTTGGGTACCTGTACGCTGCAAAAGCTGGTGGGACAGGGAGGAATGGGAGCCGTATACCTCGCACAACAATCGCGTCCCCGGCGTCAGGTAGCGGTTAAGGTACTCATGCCGCTTACTCCTTTAAATCCAAAGCAGTTAGCCGCGTTCCTGGAGCGCTTCCGCCGTGAAACTGATGCGGCTGCGTCTCTAGAGCATCCAAATATCGTGCCTGTACATGAGTATGGTGAGCGAGATGGGATCGCTTATCTGGTGATGCCGTATATTGACGGTGGAACGCTCCGTGACGAGATGGAACAGATGGGGCAGTTCCCGTTTGATAAGACCGTCAACTATCTGGAACAGCTGGCGGCAGCGCTCGATTTTGCGCATGAAAATGGCGTCATTCATCGCGATATCAAGCCCGCGAACATTATGATGACCCGGGACAAACGCCTCTTGCTCAGTGATTTTGGACTGGTCAAGATTAATGTTGATGGGCGTACCCCGCTGGCTCGGCTAACAGGCGAAGGGGTGCCGGTTGGCACTCCTGACTATATGGCTCCCGAACAGGTTATCGGTGAGGATGTGGATGCTCGTGCCGATCTTTACTCCCTGGGGGTGATCCTGTATCAGATGGTGACAGGAACCACGCCATTTCAGGGAGAAGTTCCTATGCAGATAGCCGCTCAACATTTGCAGATTCCTCCTCCCTCTCCTCTGATGCTCAGACCGGATCTTCCCATTGCTGCCGAACAGGTGATTTTGCGCTCACTGGCGAAACGACCGAATGACCGCTATTCGACCGCGCAAGAACTGGCCGCTTCTTTCCGCAATGCGCTGGAAATGGCCGGAATAGAGCTCGGTCCGGCTGCGGCTCCGGTGCTGACAACCAGCACCGGACGTATCTTTGTGCCGAAGGGGGTCATCGAGTCGGGCAAGACCAGCACGCGTATGCCTGCCGTTACGCTGGAAAAGAAGGACACGAAACGGAGTACCACCCTGGTTGAAGAGTCAAAAGAAACCGAGAAGGGACAGTTCGCAAAAGGACCGGCCCTGACCCTGAGCTCATTGCCAGCCATGAAGGCCGGAGGGAAAAACCCCGGTGGTCTGCTGTCACGCGCCTCCGTGAAGAGCCCCACGGCGAAAGTTCCGGCCACTCCCGCTGGTGGTGGCGGCCTGTTGTCGCGTACCGGTAAATTCCCGCTGGTTGGAAATGCGGCTGCCCCAAATATTGAAGAAATTCAGCCTGAGCAAGCAACCACTAAAGAAAAGCCGTTTGAAGGTGCACTGTTCGATGTCGCGCCTATCTTTGATACACCAACAGAGCAGAAGCAAACGGAAAATCAGACCGCAACGCAGAAAGGGGCTACCGGCCCTCTGAAAGGCAACACGGGCGCACTGAACCCGATTGGGAAAGGCAACACCGGAGCGATGCTTCCCATTGGTACAGGTAATACCGGGGCGCTGAATCCCGGTGATAGTGGCCAGATGGTGAAACTGAGCGGCCCCGCAAAAGTAGTGAAAGTGCCTGTTCCGGGACAACCGGGGCGCTATATGACGGGGATTCTGCCCGTGATTCCTCCCGATGGCGGAAAAGACGAGGGACAGAAGAAGCGTCCCCCGGTCTGGATGACGATTCTGGCCGCGATTGTGGCGATTGCGGTGCTTGGTGGTGGAAGTCTCTTCTTCCTTCAGTGGCGGAACGCGCCTCAGCAGGGAGGAAACAGCCCGCAGCCGACAACGGCGGTGAACTCACCCGAGGCCAATGCTACGGCAACGGCTGTCGCGAATATTCTGTTTGAAGACCCGCTGGATACAAACCGACATAACTGGATCGAAACGCCGAAAGAGAACTACGCCTTTAAAGATGGTGCGTACCATATCACCAACACCGATCAAGGAAAGGGAAAAGCGGCTTTACTTGAAACATCGGTCATTACGGGCTCCGTGTATTATTCCCTCTCGATGAATCAGATCAAGGGAGATACAAAGAGCGACTTGAACACCTATGGCATGATGTTCCGCTTTACTCAAGGGAAGAAGGGTAATAAGGATTATACCGCTTTCTATACCTTTGAGGTGGTGAATAAGAAGGACGGCGAGTATAAATTCTGGAAGTATGATAGCAGTACCGGAACGAAAGAGAACCATTGGACGCAGATTGGCAAGAGCGTTCATTTTGGCAAGGAGTTTCAGCAGGGTTTGAACAAAGAGAACAGGGTGACAGTCTTTATGGATGGCAAGAAGTTTGTCTTCAGCGTTAACGGAAAAGAGGTTATGAGGGCTGAGGATGGCTCGCTTTCGGATGGATCGGTCGGGATGTTTGTCAATCAGAAAGGGGCAGAGGTCGCATTTAAAAATCTGCGGATCACCCGAAGTGCATAAATCGCAGGACGGCCCCTTTGACGACGGGGGATAGTCTCCTCTTGGCTGTGTGATGAGCAGAAAGAGGAATGGATAAAGAACATACCAATCCACCTGAGAAACAGGTGTGATGAGCAGAATGGCAGCGAAAACAACATCAGGAAGGTGTCAATGAACGCAGAAGCATTGATTGGAAAGGTGCTCGGTACCTGTACGCTGCAACAGCTTATCGGGCGGGGAGGACTGGGGGCCGTCTTTCTGGCGCAGCAGTCACGTCCACGCAGACGTGTTGCCGTCAAGGTGTTGTTCCCAAACGCTCCATTAACTGCCAATCAACAGGTAGCGTTCTTCGAGCGTTTTCTTCGAGAGACGGATGCGGCTGCGTCTTTGATCCATCCAAATATCATACCTGTGCACGAATATGGGGAACAGGATGGATTGGCCTATCTCGTCATGTCCTACCTGAGTGGCGGATCATTGCGCGAGGTATTGGAGCGAGAAGGACGTTTGCCGCTTGCTCAGATAATGCTCTACCTGGATCAAATGGCAGCAGCTCTCGATGTGGCGCATGCTCGCGGGATCATTCATCGCGATATGAAGCCTTCAAATATTTTGCTTACTCCTGAAGGGCGTCTGGTGCTCAGTGATTTTGGTCTGGTCAAGGTCATCTCTGAAGGACAGCCAGAACAGGCGCGAATCACGGCCATCGGAGCTCCTGCCGATACCGCCGATTATATGGCACCAGAGCAGGTAGTTGGTGGCAGAGAGATTGATGCGCGTGCTGATATTTATTCGCTTGGCTGTATTCTGTACCACATGGTGACAGGAACGGCCCCCTTTAGCGGGGACACGCCAATGCAGGTCGGCATGCAGCATATGAATGCGCAGCCGCCATCTCCCCGCGCATTGCGGCCCGATTTGCCAGAAGGTGCTGAACAGGTCATTGTGCGAGCTCTGGCAAAGCAACCCGATGAACGTTATGCCAGTGTCCATGATCTCGCTCTCGCCTTTCGTGAGGCTCTGACGGCTGCCGGAGTCTCGCTAGGAGAAGCGACAAAAACAAGTGCAGGTGCGCTTATGCAAAACGGATCTGATTCAAGAGTATTTAAGCGACGCGGCCTGTTTGATCCGATGTGGCAGCAGAATAGTCCCTCTCAGGGAGGCTCGGCAGCCGATCAGCAGAATGCTGCGGCTGCCGGGATGAATGCTGCTACACCGGCAGCAGCCGCTCAATCTGTTGTTCCTGCTACGCCCAGACCTCTGGAGGCCCGGCACGATCTGGTAGCAAAGACAAGTATGACCCTTCCCGGGTTCTTGCCGCCAGAGGACGGGCAAGGAAATGGAAACGGGGCAGGCGTGGGCTTCCGCTTTGGGAAAACCAGTCTGCTCTCTTCTGCCGGAATTGAGGGTCTGGAACCTACGCAGCAGTTGGCAAATAATCAGCAAGGAATGCGACAGGAGCGATCCAGCGAACCTGGATGGTCTCCGGCTTCCAATAGCGGAGAGGGAGTACCGCTTATGCAACCTTCCCCCAAGGCCGGGAATTCCTGGCAGAACCAGCTAGCGCCTCAGTGGAATCAACCAAATCAGCAGAATAGTACACAAGGTGCTCAGAATGTGCCGGGAATGCCGAATACCTTTCCTGGCTTCGATCAGCAACAGTATGGGAGCAATCCCAGCGGCATTCTGGGTCTGTCGCCTGGTGGCGGGGGGGCTGCGCGAGGGCAAAGCGGGACGCTGATGAATGCACCCGCGAACATGCAAGGCGGGACTGGCCTGTTGCCGCCTTCAACCGGTTCACTGGGCAAAACCAGTCTGCTGGCTCCGATTGGCGAGATCGCGAACCCCGAGACGGGCAGTACAACCAGTATGCTGCGTTTGACGCAACCGGCGAAAATGGTTAAAATACCGGTGGCCGGGCAACCCGGGAAATACGTGACCGCGATGTTGCCTTCCCTGGAAAATCCTCCAGCCGATGAAGATGACACGCTTGATACCTCGCTCAAGGGCAGGATGAAACGTGGCATGCATAACGCTGTGCTCATCATTCTGATCCTTGCGGTGCTGGTAGGAGCAGGGGGCGGGCTGACCTGGCTGGTGCTTGGTGGCGCGAAGAGCTATCAGGGAAATCATGAGCTCACCAATGATGAGGTCAATGCAACGGTCACTGCTCAGGTGCAGGCTACGGCGACTTCGGTGGCGAACATTATTCTGGTGGATCCGCTGGATCAGAAGTATCGTGACTGGCCGGATGGATCTAATGGAGGCGTGACCACTTCGTTCAAAGATGGCGCCTACCATGTGAAGAAGTCAAATGAACAGCCCGCGATGATTGCGTTGCCGGGTATCACGCTCCCGGATTCCTTTGAATACTCGCTGACAACCAAAATGATCAGCGGCCCACGAGATAACCCGTACAACGAGTATGGCATTATCTTCCGGGTGCAGACGAACAAAGATGGCAGTCAGTACGAGAAATTCTATCTCTTTGATATCCGGAACACTGATGACTCGCCAAAGTATCAGCTCTGGCTCTTTGATTCGACCCGAGGAGATGGTGAATCGGCCTGGGGGGAGCCGTTGAAAGAATGGGATCCAGGCAAAGAATTCAATAAGCAGGATAAGAAGGAAAACATCCTGAAAGTGGTTGCACAGAAGGATAAGTACACCTTCTACGTCAACGGTAAGAAAATTGGAGACTTCACCGAGAAAAGTCTGAAGAATGGACTTTTTGGAATGCTTGTCTATCTGGATGCTGAAGTTGCATTCTCGAAGCTTGAAGTACGAAAACGCTGATTCGAGAAGATGAAACCAGCTCCTATGACAAAAGTACGGTTTGCCTGTAGAGTGTAGCAAACTCTACAGGCGGATCGTTCTTGATTATAGAGGGGAGAATGTGGGGATGTGCAGGTTTCTTGTATGTAAATAAAGAACATAGAAAACAGATTTGTTCATTGTTCTCTGTATCTTAGAGGGTGGAGGTAACGGTTGCTTCAACTGCTTTTGCATGCTGAATCATTACAAAATGGAACTGTGATAGCCGCAATTAGCTCGCGACAGATGACCGTTGTGACGGTTGCGCTCTGGATCAGTGCATTTTTATTCTGTTTAAATGTGCTGCTGGCGATTATCTATCGCAAGAGAAGAAAAGCAGAAGTCGGTTCTTATTATGCCGTGTGCGTTCTAGAAGCTCTCGTCTTTGTTGTGGCTTTGCTGGTGCGAGTGGGGGTTATTACATCGGTTCCGTTCCACCTCCCTCCCGGTTTACCTGTGGATCGCATCGACATCGGTGCTGCTCTGGCCTTTGGGATCGGTCTGTTCCCCGCTGCGTTCTGGAATCGTGTGAATTTGACCGAGCTGCCGAAACGAATCGTGCAGGATGGTCGTGACATGAAGAAGGATGCAGGAGTCAAGTTGCCCCCAAAGGAGTGGATGAATTAACCTGGACGTATAGAGGGAATTTCTAGTGCTATGCGGAATCGTAAGACGTTGCGCGAAGGATTGCGACATGTTACAGCGTGGCAGATTCGAGCTCTTGCACTGGTACTACTGGTCGTGATTGTCGGAGGAGGGACGCAGGCTTTAACGCGTGCCCTGGCAACCCGGGTCAGTAGCGAAGTGCAGAAGCCTGTTGTTACTCAACAGGAGGAAGAGCCTCGTTATCAGGCCTGCCTCCTTGTGCCTACGGTGGACCCTCTTTTAAAAAGAGTGAAAATCGAGCAATTTCCTGTTGTTGTGTCTTCGCCCTCGCAATGTGAAGAACCGAATAAGTAGCTTTATTTTGATATGTCTCTGTAGAGCGGAGCAGCTTGCAGTACTTTCCTGCAAGCTGTTTGGCTGTAAGTGGGATGGCTTGTTAACAGCCATCCCACTTTTGTTACTCCTCGGCGGATGCGTTGGTTTCTGATGGCGTGGTGTACTGATGTTTGGTAACTGTGGAAGGCGTGAACTCGATATCGGGGAGACGATAATGCATGCGACGTCGGCGCAGGAAGAGCAGCACTGGAACAATAATTAGCGCGGCGATCAGTACATACGATGTGATACTGACAAGCGTTCCCCAGATGGGTTCCTGCTGTGCTGGTGCGCCGACCAATGGCGGATAAAGCCCGGTGATAATAAAATTCGGCTGCCCTCCCACAAAGATCGTATTGGTGATCGTCCGCCCCGGGACGTCGAGCATTGCCACATTGCCTCCCTCAAGCGCCACAAAACCAAGCAGGCCATCACTGGTAATGGCGACTGATTGAGGCTGCACGCCAATGTTAATCACCCGGTTTGGCTCGCGTGGCATTTCAAAGCCGGGAATGACCGGAGCCAGCACCAGTAGACGGTTCTTTTCCTGCTCGGGCACATAGATTTCCCCGGTTGTCTCGTCGTAATCCATCGAGCCATACTTACCCCCGGCGATCACCTGCACCACCTTATGCGTACTGATATCGACCGCTACAATGCTTCCTGCTCGGGTGGTCACATAGGCTGTGGAGCCGGGTGGAATTGAAATATACTGCGGGTTTCCGGCGATTGGCACAGGGCCAAGCTGTGACCCTTTGCTCGTATCAAAGATCTCAAGTTCCCGGTCCGTGGAGATCCAGAGCTGGTTGGCCGAGTGGGTCAGTGATGATGATGTGCGAGCAATTGCCATGCCATACACAGGACCATTGGTCTCAAATGTGCGCTGTACCGTACACGTTTTTGGATCGACTTCACGCACGCCAGAAGCACCCTTGCCGCCTGTATAAATCAGACCGGTTGAGGGATCAATGACGAGGTGAGAGGGCTGACCCGGAATATCAGTGGTGCAAATCGTCTTCCCCTCTTTTGCCCCGATGACTGAGATGCGGTCAACTTCTGGCTGCGTGACATAGAGAAGGCTGGCATCTTTGCTGAGCAGAATCGTATGCGGGTTGCCGGGCATATTAATCGTTTTTGTAACCCGTTGTTGCGCTACATCAATCACGCTGATTCCTCGGGCAGTCCCGGCCACATAGGCCAGATTAGGCGCGCCACCATCCGCGAAGGCAGGTAGCGAGCCGGGCAGGAGGAGGAGCGCGGTGAGCGCGAGTACCGCAACAATACTGAGTATTCTTTTTCTATGCATGTTCAGTCCTTTATATCCCCGACCTCGGTTGAGTTCTGGCTTTTGCATGTCTGGTGTTGACATGTTGGATCTATCTATTCCCTTTTATTCGGGTTTTGGCGTTAATGATTTCCAGCTGTTGCTCACATGATCGAAGTGAAAAACAGCGGTGGGATAGGATTCGGAAAGATAGACCTGCTCGGGATTGGCAGGGTCGGCTGTCAGGTTGAAGTAGTTGCCTTTTAATGCCGGGAGCTTGTCCCAGGTGTGACCCTCGTCGCGGCTGCGAAAGATCGCGGTGCCAGTTCGCCCGTAGAGAATGCGCGGATTACCCGGGGCGGCGGTAAGAGAATTGAGGGTATATTTGCTGAATACAAGGGAGAAGGTCTTTCCCCCATCCTTTGAGACAAAGATACCACTATCCCCGCTGGCATAAATCGGGCTTCCCGGCCCTGTTGCGGTCAATTCGTAAATGCTCCCGCTGATACCCGGGATCTTCTGCCAATGAGCGGCTCCATCGGTGCTACGCGCCAACCCATTTGGGCCCCCTGCCAGTAGGGTACCGGGAAGGCCAGGAACGGCGAGCAGGCTGGTAATCATCGGGAAGGGCAGCGGAGCCGTCTGTGTAAAGCTCTGGCCGCCATCAGTACTGACCTTCAGGCCAAGATTCCCGAGGTTGTTGAGGTAGATATAGACCTCGTCTGCTGAGCTGTTGCCCGCTGCGACGAGGAAAATATTGTTCGCTGTAATGCTCTCAGCCGCAATGCTCATGTGCCATGTAGCCCCCTGGTCTGTACTCATATATAGGCCAGGAGTGCCTTTCGAGGCTTTATCTGTGGGCTGTGAGAGCACATAGATGCGCTGTGAATCGAGCGGACTACTGACCATCGAATAGGTCATTAAGCCATCCATTATCTGTCCTGGTCCGGCGGCAACCACGCGCCACGTCGCGCCATCATCCTCTGAACGGAAGAGGCCGTAATGGGTAGCGAGCAGAATGACTTTGCCGGGAAAGACCAGGAGCGAGTGTGGATGGTTGGCGTTGGTACCAAAAACATTCACGCGTTCCTGCGGTGGGACAGAAGACTGAGCATTGTAACCGTTACAGGCACTTAACAGACAGACAAGGGACAAGAGTAAGAATGCTGCTGGAAAGGGAAGCTGTTTCCCGGTTGCTGTTCTTGTCTTTGTTCTCATCGCGATTCGGCTTTCATCCTTCTTCTGATTACCTTATGGAACGACTTCTTCGACACGTGCTTCATGCAGTGATGAATCTGGCAGACGAATCAAGACCTGGAATTGCCAGCGCCCGCTCATTGCAAGCACGTCTTCGGCTTTGTATTCTCCCGAAGCAACATGCTGGAACTCAATCGGGCTGGTCACCATTACCATATCGGGCATGGTAGTACGCAACGAAACCTGCGCGTTGGTAATTGGTTTTCCTGATCGATCAGTAAGACGCACTGTAAATGTATTTGGTCCGGAACGATTGGGGGCGATTGCAAGCTGGACGGTCACTATCCGGTCGGTCGTTTCCAGGGTTGCCGAGAATGGCCGGTTCGACACGGTCTGTGATGTCTGCTGCTGTGCTGTCGTTTGCACTGGTTCCGCAAAGACAAACATGAACCCCATACATACGAGTATCACTATAGCGGGTAATGGTTGCCAGTGCAAGCCCCGAAGCAGTTTTCTATAGAAGAAGTTCAGTTTACCTGTAAATTGAGATTCTTCTGGCTCTTGTCGTTTCGATGTTTCCTGAGCGGTTTTTGACTCACTCTGACGGAGCTGTGTGACACGCGGTATGAGGATACGCGTCAGGAAAAGCGTCAGAGCAAGCAATACAAGAAGCGAGACTCCACCGATTATCTGGCTCAGCCCATAGAGAGAGGTCCAGGAGCCCACCCCTTCAAGAAGGAGCCGAAACACCGTGCCCAGGATGAGGAGCAGGAAACCGTAAAGCTCAAACAGCGCGAAGCGCCGCAGCGTTGCCAGAAGCAGGGAGACCTGTTCTGTAGCGCCTCGCAGTTGGGGCAGGAAGACGCCAACCAGATAGAGCAGACCCCCGATCCAGAGTGCCGCCCCCAGCAGGGTTGCCCCTTCAGCGATCAAGGCATAGGTTCGGATGTTTGCCTCGTTCGCAGCAGCGGGACCGGTCAGGATGACAGTTGCCAGCAGAGCCAGCCCGAGCACAAAATTGATCCAGGTCGAGATATGCAGGAGACGGGTTGAGGGTGATTTCAGCGATGTCATCACCAGGGAGTGCATGATTGCCAGGACGGCGATGATGATACGGGCCAGCCAGAGCAGCCCGTATGAGCCGCCAAGCAGAGCGATGATGTTTGTGAGCGAGAGCGCCTGTGCCCAGTTCTGTCCCTGGATTTGCAGGGATTGCGCGACCAGCGTCCCGGCAGATGCAAGCAGGAAAAGGGTCAGCGTCGGAAAGGAAAAGTGCTGTTCAAAGCGGTTGAGCGCTTTTGTCTGAGTGTCAGCATAGCCGTCAGGCTGTCCAGAAGCAAAGGTAAGCCAGAGATGCCAGCATTGGGCTCCAAACCAGAAGAAGAGCGTTGCCAGCAAAACACATACCATGATAGCGGCAAGCAGAGACGGCAGAAGCGGACTGGTTGCGGCCCCATTTATCAGCAGGCGCTCGCCCTGAAAGGTGAGGTGTGGTGCCGCAGTCGATGCGGGGACAACACCGTTTGGTTCTGTCACGCTGAACGAGTAGGTTCCGCTCAGAATCTGCCCATTGGTTGCTGAAAAGACACGCCAGACCACGAAATAGTTTCCGGGAGGAAGGGGGGTTTGTAGCCGGGCTGTCAGTTCGTCAGGGTTTGATGGAGAAACCAGCGATATACCTCGATCGACTCGCTTCTGATGGGCATCGACGACGGCAACAACGCTCTGTCCGGGCTGTAGTGCGGTATTGAACCAGAGTCTGACCTGCGATGGAGCAGCCGAGAGCAGCGCTGCTGATGTCGGTTCTGAGCGCAGGAGCTGCGTTGTCAGAGGATGTGCACTGACTGTGCCGGGGATCATGAGCAGACCGAGCAGCAAAAAGATCCCGAGCAGGAGGCGCGGATGTGTAGCGATTCTATCCATGTTATTTCGGCGAACCTTCTATACTATTCAGGGGAGTGTGAACCACTTCCCCGGGTATACGTTACCTTTCGTTTAAACGGATTGTACAGCATTCTGCGAGGTCAAGAAAGTCTCACTTGTGCATTCTGTATGACGACAAACGGAGAGGTGTCGTCGTATAATGAAGTATATTTATGGGCATGTATATGCGTTGGAGAGGGAACGGGATCGTAGAAGCGTCCTGATGTTGTGTCGGTACAGCAAGAAGGAAAGAAGGCAAAGCGGATAGACCCTCGTGTTGATGCTGATATATAATGATGTATCATGAGAGATAATGAAAAAGTAGCTGATCTCATCGCGCTGGAAGAACTGCTACAGGTGCAGTTTCATGATCGCACACTCTTACAACGGGCGATCACACATCATTCCTGTTGTGTAGAAACAGCAGTACATGATTCATATGATACGCTAGAATTTCTGGGTGACGCCATTATTGGCGCTCACGTTGTTGAACATATCTATCGCACCTACCCCAATGCAACAGAGGGTGAGATGACCGCGCTCAAGTCGGAGGTTGTCAGTCGGCGGGTCTTTGCCCGTATCGGGCAGAAGCTAGGATTGTTTCCTTTTATTCGTATCGATCTGGCGAACCTGCGCACGTTCAATGAGCGCTCACGAGACTCGCTCTGTGCTGATGTGTTAGAAGCAATTGTGGGCGCGATCCATATTGATCAGGGACCAGAAGTGGCGCGTGATTTTATTGCTCGGGTTATTCTGCCTGTGGTGGAACAGGTCAGTCAGGAAGCCGATATCAACCCAAAAGGAAAATTACAGAAGGTCATTTTACAGCGAACTGGCAACCTGCCGCGCTATCGTGTCCTGGAACAGAGTGGACGCAACAATGATCGCGTCTTTCTGGTTGGCGTCTATGAACAAGAGCATCTCCTGGGGATGGGGAGGGCCTCCAGCATTAAAGAGGCTGGAAAGCTGGCTGCAAAGGAAGCGCTGGAGGCATTAAGAAGGAAAAATGGATAATAAGTAGCACAGAATAGATGATAGAAAAAGACTTCCAGAACTGGTATGAGATCTCCCTGTCATCCACCGAGCGCAAGCGTTGGGGACATTTTTCTACTCCGCCTTTCCTGGTCGAGCAGATATTAGATGTCTGTGGCTACAGTGCCGAACAGGATCTCTCGCGGTTACGAGTGCTTGATCCAGCCTGTGGCGGAGGGAACTTTTTGGCCGGAGCTGCCCGCCGATTGCTTCTGTATGGACAAAAGCAGGGGTTTTCTGAGCGAAGGATCCGGGCACTGCTCCGCCGTAATATCTGGGGCTTTGATGTCGATCCTGTCTCCTGTTTTCTGGCTGAGATGCAGCTTGCGCGAACGCTAGAGGAAGCCAATGTGCGCCCTTCCTTTCGCTGGCATATTCATCAGGCGGATGCGTTAGCCTTTCCCTGGGAGGACACACAGAACGTTGATCTCTTTCTGGCGAACCCTCCTTATCTTGCGGCCAAGAATACCGATCTCAGTGGCTATCGTGCGACCCATCGAAAAGGACAGCTTGATAGTTATTTGCTCTTTCTGGAGCTGGGATTGCGAATTGTCCGGCCTGGCGGCTGGATTGGGCTTGTGGTGCCGGATGCGTTGCTCGCTCGAGCCAATGCCGCGCTTCACCGTCAGCAGTTGCTACAAGAGACAACGATCCATCATATCTGGCACCTTGCGGGAGTCTTTAGCGCGTTTGTTGGGGCTGTCGTGCTGGTTGCGCAGAAATGCCCCCCCGCGGCACACCATCAGATTGCCTGGCGACGATCTTCCTGGCACAAAACAATGACGTTGTTGCAGGAGCAGCACACGTCGATCGATGTGGAGCGTGATGAGCTGGCAGAATGCCTTTTTTCTCGACGCGAGATGCTGCATGGCTCAGTCAGTCAGGCGACCCTTGTTCGTCAGCCAGGGGCTGAGTTTCGCTATCTGCTGGATGTCTCCCGAAACACGATGATAGAACGTCTTCACTCGATTACCTGTACTCCTCGCAAGCGCTCTCATGCGCCTCTGGTACTCCTGGGCGAGCTGGTTTCGATCCGGCGTGGCGAGGAGTTGAGCAAGGGCAATGAACGCTTGCTAGCCGCGTGTCCTGAAGAGGGCGAATATTACCCGGTTTTGCGTGGTGGGGTTGATGTTCGTCCCTACGCGCCGCTTCAGGCGGCCCGCTGGCTTCCCCGTCATGCTATCAGTAAGCCACTTGAGCGCTATCTTGCCCCCAAGTTACTGGTTGTCAAAAGTACAGGTAGCTTACAGGCAACCCTCGATCTGCAAGGTCATGTCGTTCTTCAGACGCTCTATTGTGTGCAATTGAAGCAGCCGGAGAGCAGCCCTGATGGGCTCGATGATCTGTATTACCTGCTGGCCCTGCTCAACTCGCGGCTGTTGCGAAACTATATCTATGTGATGCATAGCGCGTATAAGTGGGTGCAGCCGCAACTGGAGCAGCATGTGTTACGTTCGTTGCCAATTCCCTGGAATGCTGGAGAAGAGCGGGACCATATCATACAGCTAGCCAGAGAAATGCAGACTGCTTGCGGAGCGATAGGCGCCGTAGTAGAATTAAAAGAAGAGGCATTGTATGAAGAGCTGGAACAGGCAATTTACAGGCTCTATGATGCAACGCTTCATGGCAAACAAACACATTATATATTCCTGCCTCAAGTACAGAACTTGATAGCAGACAAAGGAGTCTCTTAATGGGAGAACGCCCAATACGAGTTCTGGTAGCGAAACCAGGTCTGGATGGACATGACAGAGGTGCAAAAGTGATCGCTCGCGCCCTGCGTGATGCAGGGATGGAGGTCATTTATACAGGCATACGGCAAACTCCTGAAATGATTGTTGAGGCTGCCATTCAGGAGGACGTAGACGCCATTTTGATGAGCATTCTATCCGGCGCTCATATGGCGCTGTTCCCGCGTGTCATGGAATTGCTTCGCGAGAATGGCGTTGATGATGTGCTGGTCGCCGCTGGCGGTATTTTGCCGGATGAGGATATTCCTGCGATCAAGGAAATGGGCATCAAGGGCTGTTTTGGCCCGGGCACATCGACCGAGACAATTATTCAGTTTGTGAAAGAAAATGTTCAGCCTGAGCGACTCGCGACCGAGGTATAGGTGTCACATTGCAAAACATCGTAGAACGCTTACTCAACGGTGATAGACGCGCACTGGCGCGCATGGTAACCCTGATTGAAAGTGAAGCCCCGGTTGCCACTCGTTATCTGGCACAGCTCCATCAGCATGCCGGGAAGGCGCATATCATCGGTATTACAGGCTCTCCGGGGGCCGGGAAGAGCACGCTTGTTTCGCGCCTTGTTCGCGAATTGCGCAAGCGAGAGAAGAAGGTTGCTGTTGTGGCTGTTGATCCGACCAGCCCCTTTAGCGGTGGTGCCATTCTGGGTGATCGTATCCGCATGCTGGAACTATCTGGCGACCCAAATGTGTTTATTCGCAGTATGGCGAGCCGGGGGAGCCTGGGTGGGCTCTCCGCCTCAACCCGCGATGTGGTCCGAGCAATGGACGCGGCGGGCTATGATCCCATCATTATCGAGACGGTCGGAACCGGTCAGGCGGAAGTTGAGGTTATGCGCACGGCACAGAGTGTCGTGGTGGTAGTCGCTCCCGGAATGGGTGATGACATCCAGGCAATTAAGGCCGGCATTCTTGAGATCGCTGATATCTTTGCAGTCAGCAAGATGGATAAACCCGGCGCTCAACAAACGGTAGCGGAGCTTGCGATGCTGCTCAGCCTCGATCCAAATCGCAAGAAGTCAAGCTGGCGTATTCCCATCGTGAAAACGTCAGCCCTGAAAGAGAGCGGCCTTGATGAGTTGGCCGATCGACTTCAGGAGCATCGGACGTTCCTGCACGAAAGCGGCATGATGGAGACGAGAGAGCAGCGACAGGTGCAGAGCGAGCTTCGGGCGCTGATTTTGCAGGCTGTCTCTCACGCACTCACGGAAGCCGTGAGCGAGGATGAATGGAGTAGTCTGATCGATAAGATTATCAGGCGCGAGCGTGACCCCTATAGCGTCGCGCGCGAACTGGAAGCGCGAATAGGCCTTCAGCAATCCTGAATGCGCGTCGATATAGAACTATCGGGATGGCTGAAACCTTTCAGTGTTGGAGAGCCGCCGGAACGTCCGGCGGTTCTCTTTTTGGATGAATCCGGGTAAAAAAAGAGAGCCGACATATTTCTGGATCGGTGCAGGCTGGAGAGAAAAGAAGCATGTGTCGTTTGTCGGGAAGGATGGAAAAAAGCATGAACGCTATTTCTCTGGAGTTGCGGGGACGTGATTTGACGCTGATGGTTCCCCCTGAGTTGCAGACGCTGCCACAGGAAGCGCTGCTTGATCATTTATTCGGCGAGGCTCTGCCTGCGTTGATTCGTGCCGAGGTTGAGCGCGACAGACGACAGCCGTTTCTCCGGACGAAGCCTTACTATCTGCGGTACCTCAAGGAGGCGTTAGCTGCCCGGCAGGTACCGTTTCAAGTTGCTTTTGAGGAGATGCCAGCCTTACCCTTCAAAACGGAACTGATGATGAAGCCCCGTCCTTATCAGCAGGAGGCGCTTGATGCCTGGCTGGCAACAGGCAATATGGGCGTTGTGGTGTTGCCAACCGGTGCCGGTAAAACCTTTCTGGCAGCGCTGGCGATTCACGAGACGGGGCTATGGACACTGGCTGTTGTGCCAACTATTGACCTGCTTCAGCAGTGGCGAGCCGCGCTGAGTGCTGCATTAAATGTGCCTGCTGGTGACATCGGCGTTTTTGGTGGCGGCGAAAAAGAGATCAAGCCGATTACGATCATGACTTATGATTCGGCGGCCCTGTATCCTCGGGAGCTTCGCCATTTTGGTCTGCTGGTTTTTGATGAATGTCATCATCTGCCTGCCCCGACCTACCGTCTGATCGCAGAGAGCGCGTTTACGCCGCTACGCCTCGGGCTGAGCGCAACGCCAGAGCGCAGTGATATGGCGCATGCTGATCTGGTGGAGCTCATTGGGCCGGAGGTCTATCGTCGTTCGCCTGATCAGCTTATGGAAGAGCGCTATCTTGCTCAGTTCCGTGAAATCAAGGTAGATGTGGCGCTTTCTGAAGAGGATGCCGAGCGTTATGCTGCACAGCGCAAGATCTATACCTCCTTTTTGCGAAGACGGCGGATCGTGATTCGCAGCCCCGAGGATTTTCAGCAGAAGATCATCTATATGAGTGCCCGAGATAAGGAGGCACGTGAAGCCATGCTTGCCTGGCGTGAGGCGCGAAATATCGCTCTGAACGCACCCGCGAAGTATGACGAGATCGAGCGCATCCTGCAACAGCATGTGCAAGATCAGGTGATTCTCTTCTCGGAATATAACTATGTGGTGGATGAGGTCAGTCGTCGTTTTTGCATCCCCAGTATTACATATAAGACTCCGGCTGAGGAGCGCCGTCTGATTCTTGAGTGCTTTCGCTCCGGCCGCTATAGCAAGTTGGTGACGGGCCGCGTCTTGAATGAGGGTGTTGATGTGCCTGATTGTCGAGTCGCGATTATTGTCAGCGGCAATAGCACAAAGCGCGAATATATCCAGCGCTTAGGCCGGGTGTTGCGTCCGAAAGAGGATGTCGCGCTGCTCTATGAACTGGTGACAACCAATACGACCGAGGAAGAGATAGCCCGCCGCAGACGCTAGACGGTTCTCACACACTTTCGCTAAACAGGGAAATGCCTGCGTTTCTATGAGTTCTGATTTTCATACATAATCAGAACTTCATCCAAAAGACAAATTTCTGTGTGTTCCTCTTCGTTTTTGCATTCCCTGTTGATAGAACGTATCAATCCTGTAAAGCGTCTTTTATAATATTACTATGTTTCTGATCCGTATAAAAAAAAGAAAGAAGGGTAACAGATTTCTGATAATCTCTTAATGGAAGAGTTTAAATAGTGGTGAAGGTATAATATTGTGCGAAGGATGGAGGAAAATTAGGTAATATGGTATACTAAAATGTGTCGCTATGCGATGGGTGATTGCTTGCGAAGACGCAACAGCGAGCAGAAATGGTTAAGAGCAGTGAAGCTCTCCCCCTCAACGGTGTATTCTCGATTTTGTGCAACGTAGTGTGTCTTTTCATCGTGTGATGTGTATATCAGGGAACCCCGGTCTAAGAAGTTGTTGCCACACAAAGGGGGGAAACTATGGTAGAACATTCCGCCTCGGTTGTTGTAAAAGCTCCTGTAGAGCAGGTATATCAGCTCTTTACTCATTTTAATGATTTTCCGAAATTTATGCGTTTTGTCAAGGAAGTCACCTACTATGATGAGCAGCGTAGCCATTGGGTAGTGCAGGTGGTAACAACGCATGAATGGGATGCTGTAAATGAAGACTGGATACCCAATCGACAGGTCGGGTGGCGCTCAACGCGAGGGCTACGCAATTCTGGGAAGGTGAAATTCCGCCCCATGGGGACGAATCGCACGGAAGTCGCTGTCTATATCTCATATGAGCCGCCGACCGGCCCTCTAGGAAAGCTCGGCGAGGCGCTGGGGGTCAATTCCTACTTCGAGAGCGTTTTGCAGACGGACCTCAGCAATTTTGCTCGTATGGTTGAAGAGGCTCCTCCGGGAGCTCTTGACCCGATGTCATCACATTATCTCTTCCATGAAGAAAGCGCCTTTTCTCGGGGAGTGATTACCCATCGGCAACGGGAGGCAATGGCACACGATCCTATGATGACACCAGAGGCGTTGGAGAAACGCTTGCAGCAGATCGAGCAGGAGAGGCAGGAGAAAGAGCGCGCCGCGCAACAGCAGCAGGAGTTTCTGCGTCGTCAGCTTGAAGAGAAGCAGCGGGCCTGGGAAGCGCTGCAAGCGCAACTGGCGGAGGCGCGTCGGCGCCAGGAGCAGATCACAGCCACGCTGGCCAGCGAGCCGCTGGAATCGTACGCGCCACATCCTGTATACAGTACACTGGGAGGGCGCAGCGCAGCAATGGATCGAGTGGCGCTTGGTGATCGAGACGCGCTGCGACCACGTTATGCGCTCTCGCAACAAGATCCCATGATGGCGCGTCTGCCGAAGAAGGAGCGCGATCCTGCACAGCCCTCTGTTGAAGAACTCGCTGTTGAATCACCCTGGTGGCTCTCTATTCGCGGGCCGAGTGATGTCTGTTTTCTGGGAAGTGGCGAGGAAGGAATGTCACAGGAGGCTCGCTAAACAGGATTGGAGGCTGTTCCAACAGTGGAACAGCCTCCTTTTTTGGACTTCTTGAAGGGGAAGCTGGAACCAGAAGGTTGAGCCCCGACCGATGACGCTATCAACACCAATCTGCCCGAAATGCCGTTCAATGAACGGCGAAATGAGTGAAAGCAGGAGTGCTATTATACACGTGTGCACTTTGCTGCGGACAAGAGGTCGCAGAAGCGACTTTTAGGAGAGTAACCGCTGACAGTTCTCCTGAATACGTTTCAGGTAATCATTGAATTGTTGCTTTTCCGGCTCGGAGAAACCGTCAAGAATGGCCTGCTCGGCGCGTTCGATCACTGCCCACAACTGGGCAAGCGTACGCTGTGCCGTCTCGGTTGGCGCGATCTCATCCTGCTTGTCGCTGGTATAGCGGGCGTACCCTTGCTCGATCAGGGGGGTGAGGAGCGTGGTCAGTTCATCGCCGAAGGCTCCGGTCTCGCGGGTGATCTCCGCGTGTGACAGTTTTTGGTCGCAAACAAGCATCATGAGCAGAATAGCTTGCTGGCCGGTAAGATCTGAGAAACGGCGAATATAGGCGTCAAAGGCCTGCTGAATAATACGTCCGGTCACATTGACTTCACGCCCGATATTTGAACGAATATAGTGAATCAGCATTGTCAACACCATCCTGAATTTCAGTTCGTAGAGGCTGATTCCGGTTGCTACTCCGACATTCAGCGACTCTACCTGCCCGCTCATCGGGATCTGGATAAGAATATCGGCCTGTTGTTCGATTTCCCGGGAAATGCCCTCGGTTTCGTTGCCGACAATCAGTGCAATAGGTTTGGCTTGCAGAGGAGCCATTGCCTGCAACTCGCGTGCATGCGGACTGGTCGCAATAATCTGATAGCCCCGGCGTTTGAGATCAGCAACGGTCTCAGTATCGCTCCGATAGCGCTTTACATGGGTCTCGAAGACGCGTCCACGAGAGGCATCGATGATTTTCTTATAGAACAAATCGAGGTCTGGTGTGGTCGAAACAATATCGCGGATGCCGAAGGCGCTGGCGGTACGGATGATGGTTCCAATGTTGCCATGGTCGACCACGCGATCCAGCACCAGAATAAAATCACCCATTGTGGAAGTCGGCTCGGCGGGAATCCGGGCGACCGCCAGATAGGGGATCAGGTAGGTGGTCTCGCTGATCTTCTTCAGCACACCATCGGACGTTGTATAGCAGGGAATCCGGGCCTGTGTGAGCTGGTTCTGAAGCTCGTGTCGTTCATGTTCCGGACTGAAAAAGACATGTTCCAGGGGAAAATGGGCTTCCAGCGCCCAGCGAATCGCGTCGCTGCCTTCGAGCAGGCATTTCTGGTGCCGCTGGCGTCCCGAGGCCGAATGCAGCTCACGGGCTTCAACAACTTTCGGGTCTTTGATAGATGTGATCTGAAGGCTGGTTGCTTTCATTCTCTCTTGCTCTCATCTCGACAGTACAATATAAAGGACCCCTATACTATAGCGAGAGTGTCAACCAAGATCAATCCAGTACCGGAGTTTGGGAATCATTGAGCCTTCAACAGAGACGATATTTTCAAATTGACCACCGTTGGCTTCAATCACCTTTTTCGACCCGATATTATTGACGTCGCAGGTGATGAGCACACGGGCAAGCCCTAATTTCTTCGCTTCTTGCAGGCCCAGGCGGAGAATCTCTTTGCCATAGCCCTGGCAGCGTTTGGATGGGCGGATTTCATAGCCGATATGGCCACCTAGCTTCAGATAGAAGTCGTTCAGGACCGGGCGAATGGAGAGTCTGCCAATGAATTCGTTGTCGTCAATGAGCCAGAGATCAGTAGAAGGAACCTGATCGGGAGGATAAGGGCGAATATTCCGCTGCGCCTCAAGCTTCTGGAGGAAGCCCGCAAAGTTGTTGTTTAACGTCTGGATGCTGTTATACAGATGCCGCCCTTCTTTTTGAAACTCGCGAATGGCCGCAATGTATTGATCCTTGTACTGCATGCTTGGCTCTGTCAGGAAAAGCATTGTGTCTCCTCTCCAGACCGATGGAATAGTATCCAGGGGGGTGCGCATCAGCGAGCATCTGCCTGGAATGCTTCTCCTTTATTGTACTCGGCCTTTTCCTTTCTTGAAAAGGATATCGAACAAAACCGATATATTGTTGTATAAAGCAGAAAAAAGTGTTTTTAACGAGCTCCTGAAAGCGGGCACTCCAGCTCGATCTCATCGCGTATAGGAATACCGTAGTTGCCAGTGAGGGGGATCTGTGGCTTGAGCTTGCGCGCTTCGGTGATGGGCATCACGATGGACGGCGACAAGTGTAAAGCCGCGCTTCTGATAGAAGCGAAGCGCATCAACGTTGTCGTTGCTGGTGATCAGCCAGAGGCGTGTGCAATCGGCATCGCGTGCCGCTGCTTTGGCAGCCTCGATCAGGGCAGTGCCGATGCCTCGCCCTTCCTTCAGACTCTCAAGACAGGTAATCTCGCACTCCTGATTCTGAATATGATAGGTGAGTAAACCGGCACGATTACCCTCAAGCAGCGCGATAAAGCCGGGATGGGTATCAAGGTGATGAGTCACTCCCCGTGAGATCATCAGGGTGCCGCCCCAGTGCTCATGAAAGAAACGTGTTTTCCATTCAGTATCCTGCTCTGTAAAAGGCTGAACGACGGGTTCTGTCAATGGAGTCCTCTCCTTAACTGTCTGCATTGTTCTCTCTCTATTTTTATCCTGAGAAGGCAGTCTCGTCAATAGGTTTGCGGAATAAGCCTGGGAAGCCGGACCAAGCCTTAAAGCATATTGACAGGGAAAAGGGGGCAACGTACACTGCTGGTATCTCTGAAAAAAGATGAGGAAACTGGTATGAGCCGTTTAACCCTGTTAGGAACCGGAACCTGTCAGATTGAATTTGAACGCCGTGCCTCAAGCATTCTGCTGGAACTGGATGGTTTCCCTATCCTCTTTGATTGTGGTCATGGAATCGTACAGCGTCTACTTGAAGTGGGGATACCGCACAATCAATTGCACCATATTGTGATTTCTCATTTTCACCCGGATCATGTGTCAGACCTGATCCCCTTCTTGCATGCAGGCTCATGGTCACCTGCTCATCCTCGGAAAGATGATTTGCATATCTATGGACCGGCGGGCTTGCAGCACTGGCTTGATGGCATGCGAAGCCTGTTCAGTCCTTCCAGTTTTCAGACAAAGGGCTATCGTGTTCTGGTGCATGAGCTTGAAGAGGGAGCATTTACGATTGGGCCATATCCCTTTGAGTTTCTCAGTTTGCCGCCTTCTGGCAATCATGGTTTGCGCTTTCGTTGGAATGGGAAACAGTACGCCTTTACCGGTGACTCGCACTTTCATCAGCAGGAGATTACCTTTTTACAGGGCGTTGACCTTGCGGTGATTGACTCCGGGCATCTCTCGGATGAGCAGATTGTTGAGTTGGCGGCGCGTTCTCAGGCGAAGCATATCCTTTGCTCGCACCTGTATCGAGAGCTGGATGCAACGGCATTGCAGCGAGAGGCGCGGGCCCGTGGCTACGCTGGAACGATCAGTATCGGACGAGATCTCCTGACGTTCTTCATCTGAAGTATGACCATAGTCCTGTTCATTACTGCCTTTCTCTTCTCATGCTCAGCATGTATGTCTGCTTCCGCCGTCTTCCTGTGGAAGCTCCGATATGCGCTTGTCTGTTTCGGCAGCGCATGGCATAATGAAGAAGTATTCTTCTAAAGTGCATGCATTCTTCTTATAAAAAAGTATCTGAAAAAGGCGGTAATATGTATGAGCATACAAAAGTTTCTCGGGAATGGTCTTCTCCTGTTAGGTAGTCTTGTATCAATCATCGTCTTTGTTCTTCCTACTGGAAGTATCATTGCAAATCTACAGATGCTTACCTCCTTCGCGGAGCTGATCCAACGAAGCTCGCAGGTCGGATTGCCGCAGAGTCCAACCGCAATGACGGTTGTGCTGGTCTCTTCGCTCGAAGTCGGAATTGCTGTCATTTTATTTGTGCTTGCGGTTGTGCAGTTGTTGCGCCAGAGGAGCAAGAAAACGGGACGCTCTGTCATTCTGCCATTTATCGGTATTGGACTGTGTGTGGTTGCTTTTGCTGCTCTCTATAAAGACGTGGATAATGCGCACCAGGCACTTCCTGTGCATGGCGCTCCTATTTTTGGCCTGTGGGGGTATGGTCTGGGCATCGCGCTCGCGTTGAGCGGGAGCATTGTTGAGGCTGTGCAATCGTTTCGAGCGTATGGCAGTGATGATACGCCGCTCTCATCCTCACGCAAAGGATAGAAACTGAGGTGGGCCAGAAGCGGTCCACCTCTCTTGTTTGTCTGACACTACGTTCGCATCTGAAATCGGCTCTGTTGCGGGTCGCCCGTAGTCTTATTTTGGTGCTCAGCAATCAGACCATCATTAATCTGAAGGACACGATCCGCGCTGTTATAGATAATGGGATCATGCGTGGCGATCAGCATGCCAATTTTTTCCGTGTGAGAGATATCGCGCAAGAGCTGTGCAATATCGCGTCCGGTCAGCGAGTCCAGATTCCCCGTTGGTTCGTCGGCGACGATAAAGCGTGGCTTATGCACCAGGGCGCGGGCAAGGGCGACACGTTGTTGTTCTCCCCCGGAGAGTTCAAGCCCGCGATGGTTCCAGCGTTTGCCAAGCCCGACATGTTCCAGCGCTTCGCGGGCAAGGCGGATGCGCTCTTTGCCCGGGGTCCGTGCAAGACGCAATGGCAGCTCGACGTTTTCCAGCGCGGTCAATGCCGGGAACAGATGAGCGTTTTGAAACATAATGCCGATGCTCTCTCGGCGCAAGCGAGCGCGTTCGTTCTCGTTCAACTCTTTGAGATGGTGTCCGAGCACAAACACGTCGCCGGTCGTCGGGTTATCGATGCCGATGAGAATATTAATCAGCGTGGTTTTGCCCGAGCCGGAGCGGCCTCGTAGTGCCACAAATTCCCCGGCTTGAATAATCAGATCGATGCCTCGCAGGGCATGTACAATGCCGCCCCCCGAAGGATAATCCCGGGTGATGGCATGGGCTTCAACAAGAGCCCTGGCGGTTTCTGCGGTCATGGGTTCACTCCTCGTTTTCTCTGCTTGTAGCTACTCCATGCTTGCTATTGCCGTTCGTCTCTGGCAGCAGCGGCCAGAGCTCTACATGGTCTTCAGTAATACGCACCTCAGCCCGTCCATTGAAGGGGAGCCGTTCAAGCGCTTCTTTTGGCAGTTGCAGGCGTCCGGCCCGGTCAATCAAGATCGACTCGCGATGCGTTTTTGCTGAAAGGCCGATAATGGCGCTTGCCTCCTGCATATGCTCATGCAGCTCCTCAAGCTCACTCTCGCGTCGCACCGTTTCGGTACTGGTACGACCATCGCGAATGGCTATGGTGCGGTCAACGTTGGCGGCCAGTGCCGCATCATGGGTTACGGTGATGATGGTCAGACCTAATTGCTCGTTCAGGGAGCGCAGCAGTTTATAGATCTCGCTGGCTGTCACCGAGTCGAGCTCACCTGTTGGTTCATCAGCGAAAAGCACACGGGGAGCATTTGCCAGAGCGACAGCAATCGCACAGCGCTGCTGCTCGCCGCCTGAAAGCTGGACCGGCTTCTTCTGGTATTTATCGCCGAGGCCAACCATATCGAGCAGTTCATGCGCGCGGCGCAGCCGTTGAGAGCGCCCAACGCCACTGAGCATCTGAGGGAGCTCGACGTTTGCTTCGGCGGTTAATTCGGGAAGCAGGTTCCGCCCGCTCTGCTGCCAGACCTGACCGACAATATGACGCCGATAGTGAATGCGCTGGGTCGGGGTCAGGCGCGTTAGATCGTTTCCATCAACCACGCAGCGGCCCGCACTGGGCACATCCAGACCACTGAGTATATTCAGCAGGGTGCTCTTCCCTGAGCCAGATGCACCGACAATAGAGAGCATTTCTCCGGGCAGGACTTCCAGATCAAGCCCTTGCAAGGCCACTACCTCCAGATCAGCCACTTTATAGATTTTGACCAGATTCTCACAGAGCACAATAGGTTCAGTCATATAAACTCCTTTTTTCTCAGTCTTCATTGATACGGAGCGTGGCATGCAACGAAGGCTTCGAGACGAGACGTGTCATCACGAGTAGTGCCACAAGGCAGAGCAGTGCCAGAACGATAAGCACCAGCGGAAGCGTATTCGGGAACACGATCTGTGGTGGCAAAAGATGCTGTATCGCGAAGAGCTCATTTTCTGAGAAGTGCCCTATCATTGTGGTTGGCATCGTGCTTGCAGTCAGGACCGGAGCCACTGTAAAGGCAAGCAGGACACCAAAGGCAAGCCCGAGCAGCACCGAAGCGGTATAGATAATCGCCTGTTCCCAGGTCAGCACGCTGGCTATCTGTTTGGGTGAGGTTCCCAGGGCCCGCATTACGGCGAAGTTGACCAGGCGTTTGCGTGCGCTCAGCCAGGTAGTGAGCAGGCTCCCAAGCAACGCCAGCAGGAGCGTGGTAAAAGCCCCGGCTATCAGCACTCCGAACAGGTTCAGGGTAAGCGGGTCGGTGTTTATCGCGTGAAGCAGATCGTCTCGGCTCTTCATATTCAGCAGGTTATGGCTCGATGCTGCCAGCGCTTGCTGAAATTGCTGTTGTGCCTCTGGCAGATCGTTTGTCTTGAACCAGACATAGTTGACTGGCAGCGGGGGAACCGCAAGCGTTGATGGATCGATTGGCGCTTGTCCTTTCTGCTTTCGCTCCTCGTTCTTTTGCTGCAACGCTTCCTGCTTCTGGTGCATGGTTGTGTCAGCATAGACGCGGGAAAGATTCTCATAGGAAAGCAGAATTGCGCCCGTTGAGCGCTGAATACCATTGTTGATGTTTGCGAGGGCGTCAATAGCGGGGGGGATATGCTCGACGATAGCGGCAACCTTCAGTGTCAGGTTGAGATCATCGACAAGCGCAGTGAAGGTTGAGCCCGGTGAGAGGTTAAGCGAGTCCGCCATGACGCGATCAATGAGAGCCGGGATAGGACTGCTGGCCGGTTGCTCAATGATATGTAATAGCTCAGGAAGCGGTTGGCGTGATGCCTGCGGCGGCCAGAACGCGACTCGGGCAAACGTTTTCGGATCGACAGCCTTCAGCAGGAAGGAGACATTATTATTGAAGCCTGCGGTTGCTCCATTCGATTGGTAGCCAACCGAGGCCGCAGCAATGCCGGGAAGCGCACTATATTCGCGGGTTTTCGCCTCAAGCGTGTGTTTCATCTGCTCTATATCCTGAGCGACTGGCTTGATCTCTCCGCTGATATCTGCCTCAGCCTGATAGCTGGCCAAATCATATATATGCTGAATGTTGGTAGCGGAAAAAACGAGGGTGAAAATTGCAAAGGCCGTCGCCAGAGAGAGTAACAGGGTCATGCGAAGTGGCTGACCGGGGGCACGTGAGAGCTGCGCCAACGCCAGCATCGGGGCTGCGCTTCGTCCTTGTCGTGCCAGAGAAGCGCCAAGCCGGAGCAGAAATGGGAACACGCGCAGGAAGATCAGAACGCAGGCGATCAGCAGAAAGATCGGCGCAATCAGCGAGAGTGGGCCCGCAAGTAGCGTCTCAACCTGGATGTTCAGCAGGTTGCGTGTTCCGCTCACATAGAGAGAGATGCCGTAGCCAAAGAGCGAGATTATAGCTGCGATGATATCCAGATTGAAGCGAAGCCAGAACGGTTTCTGTGTCGCCCGGGCCGTCTCATGGCGTACACTCAACACATCCATACGGCTCGCCTGCCGCAGCGTGAGCATCATTGAAAGCAGTGCCAGTGCTGCACCGATAAGCGCGTACGGGCTGGCTTCAAGTAGTGCCTCAAAGGGGCGCGTGGTAATGACGCTCAGGGAGCTCTGATACTGTGCAGGCAACAGGGTTTGTGTCAGGATAATGGTTAAGGACAACGAGAGGGGAAGGCCGAGCAGCAGCGCGGGCACATAGAGAACGATACCCTGGGTTGCCAGTGAGCCAAAGATTTGTTGGGCGCTGGCTCCCCGGCTGCGAAGAACGGCGATTGCTTCTGTTTGTTGCTCAACCAATAGTTGCCCTATCATGCTGATAAAAATCAGAATGAGGGCCACAATTTGCAGTGACAAAAGAAGGACTGGGGTGCGGGCAATTGCGATCTGGGTCTGAAACTGATCAAGGATGGTATCTGCTTCTCCGGTCGGGATCAGGCTTCCCGTCAGTTGCAGCTTGCTCACATAGGGTGGTGGTGGCAGCTTCTGACTGTCTATAAAGGTGGGAAAGGCTTCACGCAGCGTGCGCTGTACTGTCTGAGCCCGATTATTGAAATCAGGAATGGTGGCAGGTGTAAAGGCGTCGGGATTGAGATAATAGGTGTGATGATATTCGATCTCGGAGGTTTGCAGCATGGTGCGCTGCCCGGCTTCTCGCGCAAGCTGTTCAAACGTGTTTAGCAGCCCATATTCACCTGCAACAGCCGTATAGTAGGTCCAGTCGCTCGCAGGCGTGGGTTGCAGGGCCACACTGTGCCAGAAACGATCCTCCTTGTGAGCAGGCTCGAAGATGCCCACAAGCCGCATCGTCAGCGGTCGCGTGGTTGACGTGCGACTCTGTGCACTGGTCAGCATAGAAAGCTGTAGCTCAATGGTATCTCCAATCTTGAGATGCAACTGTTTGGCGCTCTCCTGAGTAACCATCACTTCAATGTGCTCGCTGGTATCGTCAGGGAGCCGGCCCCCGATCATCGTCACATGCGTTGTCAGTTGTTTGGCAGGTGAGCTAAAAATATTCATTTGATCCCCTTGTTTGCGGGGTGTGGGCCGTTCGATGGTCAGTAGTGGGACCAGAAAGCTATGCTCTTCCTCTTTAGAAAGATAGGGGCCGAGTGGCTTTTGCAGTAATTCGTGAAAACGCTGTTGTAGCGCGGCGAAATTACTGGTAGAGAGGCCATGAAGCCGGGAATCAAAGGTTAGCTCTCTATTCTGTGATGTGGTTGCCAGGGTGCTGCGCAGTCCTGCGGTTGCTGTGACAGCAGAGAACAGGGGCACCATACTCATCAGAATCGTTGAGCCCAGTATACCGAGCCCGGCTACCAGCAATAGAAAGAGGCTCTGCTTCCAGCGCCAGCGAACCAGCGTCAGAATAGAGGGCATAGTATCTTTGATGACAGGCTGTTTCTTCATCTTTGCCATACGATGTCCCTTCAGTCTTGATTTAAGCGCAGCACCTGGCTCATAGAGGGTTTGGCCACGGTGCGAAGCATCAGCCAGAGCGCAACGGCAAACGTGAGTACAAGCAGGCCAAGCGCGATCAGTAAGAGCGGTGACAGCACCGGCGTTCCCGGTATGATTTGCTGTAATGCGTAGAAATCACCGGGTGATAGCGAGCTCAATATACCAACGCGCGGGAAGCTCATATGAATCAGGTTGGGTACAATAGTGAAGGTCAGCAGGCTGCCACAGAGGAGCCCGATACAGATAGCCAGGATGTAAATAAAGCCCTGTTCCCAGCCGATGATACTGGCAAGCTGGCGCGGAGCAGTTCCCAGAGCACGCAGCACTGCAAAATTGGTCAGACGAGGGCGAATGCCAAGCACCGAGGCAATGAGATCACCAACGGTGGCTAACAGCAGAGCGGTTATTGCGCCCAGGGTTAGAATGCCAAGCATATTCAGGTTAAGAGGATCAACGTCCAGGCTCTGCTTAATCGCGCGCCGATCAAAGCTATCGTGAGAGTACTTTTCCAGCTCACTCCGCAGCGTCTTCAGCACGCTTTCGTCATCCGTCGTGCGGAACCAGAGCTGATTGATGTTGAGTGGTCTGTTCAGATTGGAGTCGCTTGAAAGCTTCTGATAGTAGTTGAGGTAAGTTTGATAGTCGAGCAGGATGCCGCCAGGAGGTGGCGGGCTATCGCTCAACTGACCGGCTGTGCTATCGGTGATCGTCGGGATATGCGCAACCTTGCCGAGCACCAGGCATTTGAGCGTGCCGTAAGGTTATTGATCTGTGCCTCAAAGGTCGCTCCCTCCTTTAAGTGCAGTTGCTGCCAGAGCAGTTCATCAACGTAGACGGGCACGACATCCTGCTGTTTGGCCTGTTCTCGTAGCGAGACGAGACGGTTCATCATCTGTTCAAGTTGTGCATGATCGGGCCAGTAGGCTGTTTGTGCAAAGGTTGTAGCATCGACTGCCCGGAGTTGCAGGAGCGAGAGCGGAATATCACCTGTGGTCCCGTTGATTGAGCCATCAGAGTTAAAGCCTGTCGAGACCGAACGCACGCCTGGCAACTGTCGTAAGCGCTGAAGGAGCTGTGCCGCGGATTCCGGGCTGTAGGTAAAAGGTAGACTCACGCGGATATCAGCGCCGGCAATATAGCTGGCTGTCTCCACCGCGTGGCGTTCCTGTGTAGCGCTAAAGACAAGCGTAAAGATGGCAAAGGAGGTTGCCAGCGAGAGCAACAGGATCATCCGGATACTTTGTCCGGGATTACGAGCCATCTGGGCTAGAGCCAGTACAGGAGAGAAGCTGTTCCAGCGGCTGGCGATGCCTGCCAGAAGCGCAACCAGTTTAGGATAGAAACGCAGAAAAAGAAATACCCCTGCCAGAATCAGGAGAATGGGTGCGAGGAGTGTCAGTGGCGTGAGTAACAGCGTTTGTGCCCTGGCATCGAGTTGGGCACTGGTGCTACCTGCGTAGATGGCGATGCCGTAGCCAAGCAGGGCGATAAGTGCGGCAACAATATCAAGATGTAGACGCATAAAGAGCGACTGGCGGCGTGGCCGCGAGGCTTCATGTCGTACTGCCAGTACGTCCATAGAGGCGCTGCGGCGGAGCGAGAAAAACAGAGTTACAAGGCAGATGAGCAGAATGATAAGGGCATAGGGAAGCGCCTGGACGAATGTCTGAAACGGCGTGGTCGTCAGCACATCCAGCGCGTTCTTGTCGGTCTCGGGTAATGCCTGTTGTGCCAGAAAAAAGGCGGCCAGGAGGGCCAGAGGCAGGCCAAGCAGCAGCGCGACCAGGCAGAGGAAAATCCCCTGAAGAAAGAGCGAGCCGAAAATCTGATCCCCACTGGCTCCCCGGCTGCGCAAGACGGCAATCGCTTCCGTCTGGTGGTCGATCAGCAGGCTAACGCTCAGGCTTACAAAGAAGAGCACAAGCGCGATAATCTGTATGGCAATAATGTTTACCGGCAAGGTGGTGACAGAAATGCGTTCTCGGTATTGATCCAGAATGCCCGTTGTCTCATTCGAGCGCAGCAACTCGCTGTAAATAAAGAGCGATCCGCCGTATTTGATCGTTGGCCGATTCAGGATGCGCATAGTGGTATTGTTGAGCGTCATATTGCCGTATTTGTTGCTGAGATAGCTCTGATAGGCTTTGAAGCGCTCTGCCAGTATATCCAATTGATCGGCGTTGACTTTGCGTGGGTCGATACTCAACCGCCAGATAGTGGCCGGGAAGCTATAGGCGCTGTCGGCAATTTGATAGATGCCCGGTTCACCTCCTGCTTTGCCCTGTGTCCCCTTCTCGTTTGCCTGATTGTAGATCTGACGCAGAAGCATGTTATCAGTCAGGAAAAAGGCCCCGCTTTGTCCGTTGCCCAGATCAATGACGGTAAAATCGTTTCCATCCCAGAAGGGGCGGTCCTGATCTGGAACCGAAAAGATGCCGACAATATGAGCCGTCACTTGCAGCTCTCCGAGCTGTGCCTTCTGCTTTTCAGTGATGCCTGGTTGTAGGGCATAGGGGAGCGTGAGATTCAAGGTTTGATTGAGATGTAGATGAAAAATATCGGCGGTGTCAGGGGTGATAATGATTTCAAGCTCTTTGCTGTGAGGATTGGGCATGCGCCCCTGACGAAGCTGAATATGTGATGGGGCAATGGTCGCGAAGTCCCCGGAGGTAACCATTACTTGAGCTGGCTTTGGTTTGAGTTTCGTGGTAAGTTGCAGGCCATAGGTATAGTGAATGGTCTCGATGTTCGAGGAGAGGAATTGGTCAAGCTGATTCTGTTGCAGCCCACCCCGAATATCATCGCGCAGCACCTCATCTACATAGGAGGAGGTAAAGGCCCAGGACGAGAACGTGTATTGTAGTTGCCCGGCGGGCTGTCCTCCGGTATAGAGGCTGCTGGTCAGGAGGTTACGCAGGCCAGCAGTAATCGTGGTTCGAGTAAAGAGTGGCACGGCGCAGGCAACCATCACCGCAGCAATCAAGCCAAGTGTTGTCACCAGAAGCAGAAATCTGGTGTGGCGAAAACGCCAGATGGCTAATGTCACGATTGAGAGCGGCTGTATACGCTGTGGATCGGCTTTCTTTCCGCCCATAAGAGTTGCAGACATGGAAAAATCCCTTCAATCAGCTGAAGAAAATAGAAGATCTACTGTTTCGCTACCCGGCATTGAAGATGAAACAGGATGCTTTTGCTCGACTCTCTTGATATTACGGTGTTAGGTCCCTCAAAAATCACGTGTAAACGGTTATAGGCGCACAGAGGGTAATACATATGCTGCCGGCGCTTCCGTCGGGCTTCCTTCAAAGCTTGCCAGATATGTGGTAAAAAATGTCTAGATTTTGATTTTATTTGCCAATAGTATTGACAAAATTTGTGAGGTAGTGTTATTATTACCATATAGTTCATCAAATTTTTGCAGAACGATAAGGAATATTATAGAGAAGGATGGAGGCGAGATGCTCAACTATCATGCACATAGCGCTGTATGGAAGCAGCGTCTACAGAGGCTAGAGATGGAAACAGAGTGCCAGATGCTGCTTAGTGGTAATCGGCGTAGCATCACCGAAGCGGGGGCTCACGCCATCGCCTCTGTAGGACGAGGATTTATTGTCCTGGGCACGTGGATGGTACGCTGTGAAAAGCGGCCTGCGGAGAAGCATGTGCATGTTCTCTCATGTGATCTGCCATGAGCTTTCTTGCCTGTTTGGTGAAGGAGTAAATAGATGCACCCACTGATTACACGTGATCCGGTCAGCGGTCAGGAACTTGTTGTGACCCGGCTGGAATGCCCGGAAAGTGGCATTGTGATCGAAGGTCAGTTTAGCCTGGGCTGGATTGGAAGATTGACCCGTGAGCAACTGGATTTTGTTGAGATGATGGTCAAGTATCGCGGAAATATTCAGCGTCTTGCAATGGAACTGAATATTGCCTACAACACAGCTCGGAGCCGCCTGGATGAGATCGTTGCCGCGCTTGGTGGAACGCCTGAGAGTGAGGGCGCGGGCCGAGTTGATCGAAAAGCGATTCTGGACCGTCTGGCCGCAAAAGAGATTACCGTTGAGGAGGCTATGCGGCTATTGAAGGGATAAAGGTTCATGTCTGCGGTTAAAGAAGAGCGTGACCGGATCTTGCAGCTTGTAGAGAACGGACAGTTAAACGCTGTAGAGGCGGCCGCTTTACTGGATGTCTTTGAAGAGGAAGAGCGAATACGGGCGCGAGAGTTAGAGCGCCTGAGGCCCAGGCGGGAGCGGGTTGTCCGATTCCGAGTGACGCAGCAGGACGCCCTACGAAAGCCGCATCGCAATATTGTTGCGGTCATGCCCGTAAAGGTGGTTCTGACTGGCCTGCGCCTGGGTTTACAGCTTGTGCCTCAGATGGATGCCCATGCGGCTGAGGATCTGCTGCGTGGCCTGGAAGAGGGAGCAAGTGGCCGCTTGTTGGATCTTCAGGATCTGGAAAAAGGCGAACGCTTTGAAGTTTTTGTAGAGTAGCCAGGGCGCTATAAAGAGATAAGCTTGAAGAAGAGACCGTATCAGCCGGTTGCACAGTGCAAGCCGGTATGGGATGTTCTGTCCTTGAAGCGGTTGCTGGTAGAGGGGAAAGGTTGTGGCGAGCATCATACTAAAGGAGTTTTGACAATGGAACAGACTTTTCCTGCCGAGGCCATACGACGAGTGGTAATCAGCGATGTGAGCGATGATCTCTCCGTTGAGGGATGGAGTCAACAGGCCATCAAGGTTGCCTGCGGAGAGACTATTTCGCAGCTTGTACCAGAAGGGGAGACATTGCTGATTAGCGGGTGTGATGATGCCCTGAAATTATGGGTTCCCTATGAGGTGAGCATTGTTGCGCACCGCATTCAGGGCGATGTGGAAATGAATAATGTGTTGCACGTGGAAGTCGCTGCTGTAGATGGCGATATTGCTGTGAAAGACCTGAATGGAGACCTGCGGGTGGATCATTGTGCCAGTGATATCACCCTGACCAACATTAAAGGAAATGTCTCTCTTGATTCTGTTGGTGGTGACCTGACTGCTAAACGGATGGACATCTTGCAGATCCCGGGCCCGATTGGAGGCGATGCGGTCTTGAATGATGTCAGATCTTTGCGTGTGGGGCCGGTTGGTGGTGATCTGGCTTTGAGGGATGTGCAGGAATGTATCGCAGCGAATGTTGGTGGTGATCTGGTGAGCGATGGAAATATCGCAACGCTCCAGGCGGGGTCAATTGATGGGGACTGCACACTCAAGCATGCTGGAAACGCTCAGATACAACTGAGTGTCGTAAATGGCGATTTCACGATTGACGGTGGTTCCGAGGTCAAGATCAATTATATCGCCGGTGACGCTACTTTCTCAGGGGGTGCACAATGTGTCATTGCCCTGTTCAATGTGGACGGCGATTTCACGGTTGTTGGCGCGTCCTCCGTTCAGGTCGGCAATGTGAGTAGCGATTGTACACTGCGTGACATCCAGGGTGATGTGACCCTGGGAGCGATCGGATCTGATGTGACAATTATGGGTGTTGTTGGCGATGTACAGCTTGCTGGTGTTGGTGGAGATGCGACGCTGGAGGGAATCGGTGGACGCGTACAGATCGCGAGCGTGGGCGGTGATCTTTCCCTGAAGGCTGCTTTCGCGACCGATGAAGAAACACATGTCGTCGTTGGGGGAGATGCAATGATTCAGTTGCCGGAAAGTCCCAACCTGACCATTTCTGCCAGTGTCGGAGGAGAGATTAGCGGACGCTCTATCCCGGCGAGTCGAAGAGGGAGCGTGGTCAATCTGGTTTATGGTGAGGGGCTTGCGAAACTGACGCTTCAGGTTGGCGGCGATCTACAGATCCGGAGCAATGAGGGCCCGCGCAACAGCAGCACCAGTAGCAGCGCCTGGGGATGGGAGAGCTTTGAGCAAGATATGGCGCAGTTCAGTATGGAGATGGGGCGCCTGGGGGAAGAACTCGGACGCACTATTGAGAATGCGCTGCGTGGTACTGCTCCTGTTGGTCAGGATATCTCTCATAAAGTGGAAGAGCAGCTCCGCCGAGCTCGCCTGTTCACACAAAAGCAGGAGCAGAAGGCCGCAAAGCTTGCGCGCCAGGCCAGTAAACAGGCGGGGAAGGTGCATGTGCGCATTAATGATCGTGAATGGCGGATGGATGACGATCGCATTCAGCGGATGATCGATCAGGCGAGTAGGGCCGCGGCCGAAGGCGTGTATGGAGCGCTTGATGCTGTAGAACAGGCATTGCGCAATCTTCATATTCCACTTCCTCCTAAATACGGGAGGCCGTCAACGCCACCAACGCCGCCGTCGCCAGCCGAACAGGAACGGATGCAGCCGCCTGTGCCTCCGGTGCCGCCAGCCGAACAGGAACGGATGCAGCCACCCGTGCCACCCGTGCCACCTTCGCTCGCTGAACAGACACCGGGCGAGAAGAAAGAGGCTGCGAATATTGAGCAGGAGCGCGAAGCGATTCTACGCATGATTGCTGAGGGACGGATCACACCGGAGGAAGGCGATATGCTGTTAGAGGCACTGGCAGACAAAGAACACGACAAATAATACTGATCGTCTGGTCGAGAAAAGAAGGTCATCTATGGGTGGCCTTCTTTCTTTTTGGTTCTTCTCTCCCGAGGGCAAAAATCGTTTCATCTATTTGTGCTTATGGCCCGTACTGTAACATGAATACTGAACCATCCGTGTTAAAAGATGTGTGCTATGGGCTAGTTTCTTGAAAGAAAGGTTGATGGTTGTATGCAGACTCGTGAGTTTGGCAAAACTGGCATGCAAATTACTCCTATCGGTCTTGGGGCCTGGGCAATGGGCGGTGGCGGCTGGGCTTTTGGATGGGGACCGCAGGATGACGAAAAGTCGATAAAGACGATTCACCGTGCTCTGGATCTGGGTATTAACTGGATCGACACGGCGGCTGTATATGGGATAGGCCACTCCGAAGAAGTCGTCGGGAAGGCGCTGAAACAACGAAACCATGAGGAGAAGCCGTATATCTTCACCAAATGCGGACGCTTGCAGGATCAGCAGGGGAAGATCTATGGGAGCCTGAAAGCTGACTCTATTCGGAAGGAGCTTGAGGGTAGTCTGCGGCGACTTGGTGTTGATGCGGTTGACCTCTATCAGATTCACTGGCCTGACCCCGAAGATGAGATCGAGGAGGGATGGGAAACACTGGTACGGCTGAAAGAAGAGGGAAAAGTAAAGCATATTGGTGTTTCAAACTTCTCGGTTGAGCAGTTGAAGCGGATCAGCAAAATCGCGCCTGTAGAGACCTTGCAGCCCCCTTACTCGCTTGTGCACCCCGATGCTGAGAAGGAGATTCTACCCTACTGCGAGCAGCAGCATATGGGAGTGATTGTCTACTCTCCAATGGCTTCCGGCCTGCTTTCTGGCTCGATTACAAAAGAGCGCCTGGAGCAAATGCCTGCTGACGATTGGCGCAAGCGTGATCCCGAGTTTCAGGGACAGCGCCTTGAGCGCAATCTTGCATTGCAGCGTTTGCTGAGTGATCTGGCATTCCCGCATAACGTGCCTCCCGGCGTCGTCGCGATTGCCTGGACGCTTCGTAATCCGGCTGTGACCGGGGCAATTGTCGGTGCGCGTGAACCAGCGCAGATTGAAAACCTGTTACCTGCTGCTGAGCTTCGCCTGACAGATCTTGAGCTTGAGCAGATTGATAAATTCCTCACAGAGAACCCGTAGTGTTCTATCGTCGTCTACTGGCTGCCGTTCAGGCTCTCTGAGCGGCAGCTTTTTGCTGTTTTTGGAGAGAAAAAAGTACCTGAAAAAGGGAGGACTTGTCTGCATCGACTTTCCTCGTTTACACTGAAGAGGAATTACCGCTTTTCCTCCAGGTTAAAAGAAAAGAGGAGCAGAGCAGCCACCATTGCGGGCTGAAAGATCATAATAGAGGATGTAGAGTATATGCAGATAGATATTCCTGAGAGCTGGCGGCAGCTTCTGGCCGATGAGTTTGAGAAACCCTATTTCAAAAAGTTAGAGCAGTTTGTTGATGAAGAACGACAGAAACATACTGTTTTCCCTCCTGAAGAGGATGTCTTTAACGCATTACGCCTGACCCCATATGAGAAAGTCAATGTGTTGCTGCTTGGTCAGGACCCCTATCATGACAACAACCAAGCGCATGGTCTCTGTTTCTCGGTGCGCCCGGGCATTAAGCCGCCTCCCTCACTGATGAACATGTACAAAGAGCTGCATGCAGATGTTGGCTTCCGTATCCCGAAATGTGGATACCTGGCTCCCTGGGCCGAGCAGGGCATTTTGATGCTCAATGCAGTGCTGACAGTGCGAGCCCATTCCCCCAACTCACACAAGAATCACGGTTGGGAGAAATTCACCGATGAGATTATTCGCAAGGTAAACGAAAAGCCCGAGCCGGTCATTTTCGTGCTCTGGGGAAGTTACGCCCAGAAGAAGCTTGCTCTGATTGATACCTCAAGACACCATATCATTCAATCGGCACATCCCTCTCCGCTGTCGGCGCGGCAGGGCTTCTTTGGCAGCCGTCCTTTCTCGAAGATCAACGAGTACCTGCGTGCGGACGGCAAACCGGAAATTAACTGGCAGATTCCTGACTGTTAACGGGACTTCTGGCTTGCTCTGCACGTCTTCCTGTGTGGGCATGGATATTTCACATATTTGGAGTATCCATGCTCCATAAGAGTCTATGGATATTCATCGAATAGAGAGCATTGATTCAAAGTCTGTGAATCAAGTACATAACTTGGTGTAGTCTTACTGAATTCATTGGATTTTGTTGCTTTTGGTGGGTAGAACAAACCTACAATAATGAAGGGATTGAGAGCTATTTTATGGTATTGTAGCGTTGTGCCAAGGAAGAAATAAAGATCTTTTTGATTACAAAATTCGTCTAAGAATTTTCTCTTTACTTTCTGATTTGCCTCATGCTCGCTGCCTGTTTTTCTGAACATTTTCCAGTAAAGTGCACCTAGCTCCCAGTCTTCGATCATAAGCTTTCTTGGCTTCTTATCACCCTTACTGAGAAATTGATAATAGTATTTGTATGGTAATTTGGACAGCACCTTTCTTTCTTTCCCTGCTCCTTTTTCATCCAGGTCAAACAAGTTGTATTGCCTGAGCTGATTTAACCATTGTTCTTTCCATTCACGTTCCTGCTGCTCCTCAATAACAAAATCTAGAATTTCTTTAGGTTTGAGCGTAGCTAGAGATTTTGATTCTTCTCCTTTGGCAAGACGGATGATCTCGTCCATAGATGTAAAAACTTCTTTTAGCGCATATTTCTTTCGAGATTCCCAGGAATCATTTGTTCCTATTTTCCCTTCTATTTTGATGGCTTCCAAACCACTCTTTGGGCGATAGCTTTCGGGACGAAAATCCTTTCGAGCATTTCGTACTAAATCAAGCGTTATCCAATGGTATTTGTTATATTGTTGAGCATATGGCATATCTCGAAATGGAATCGGATATATCCTGATCCATTTCCCATCTGAGAGAAACCCTGCTGTACATACTAACTCATTGTACTTATTAGATGGAAGAGGATAGGTCTTTACAGATATAAGGACACGGGCATTAGGTATTTCATAAGGTAGATACAAGGTTCCCTCCTTTGATGAGATGGAAACAAGTACATTATGAAATATAGTATACCCCATTTTTTATCTGTTTCACTATACGAGAGGGAATATTAGATTTATCTACCAAGGGTTTAGTTTGAATATCCTTATTAGTTATATGGACAACAGGGACGAAAAAGTTAGGATCTTGGCTTAGATATTCCGTTACTTTATGCCGATGACAACAATGTGGGTCGGCTTCAAAACAAGTAAGCGCAACTTGGGAATATTCGCTTATTATTTGCTTAAGGCGTTCCAGGGATTTCTTTTGTTTGGGGAGAATATGCTGTGAATAATAGTCAAAAAGCTGCGAATATGCCTGATAGTCTGATAAGTCTTTTCTTAATGATGACTCTATTCCTAAATCGGGAAGGTGAATGTATTGAATGCCAAAGGCTTTTGTCTCATTAATAAGCTGTTGTTTTGAAAAACCAAATTTTCTTGAAATGGGATTTTTTCTGATATCCACTAGAGCGGCGATATGATGCGCTAATAGGGTATTAATATAAGCATCTATGGAGATCCCTTCGTATCCTATAGTAAATAAGTGTGGTGTTTGGAGAGCTGGCAGGTTGGTAATTTGAACATTATTGCGTTCGGGAACCTGGGTTTGTAATACGTGCAGGAGAGAAGCATATAATGCATCTTCTGAGGATCGTTTATATTTCGCTACCAGTTTTTGAAGTAATATTCTATCTTCTGCTTTGATTTGATCCCTGTATGAATGATCTTGATTAAGATGAAAGTCAGGCTCCACTGCGAGAAATTCCAGGTTTGTTAATCTATGCTTGTCTTGTAAAAGGGTGAAACTAAGATAGCTGTGTTGGTACGGAAAAAAATCGTAGTAATTTTTCCCTTTATTCAAACAAAATAGGCAGAGAAGTAGATTACAAGCCTTAATTGATAGAGCTCCTCCCCAAGTTTCTAACAGAGCAAGCAATAGTTTTCTTCTGTAGAACATACGGCAACCTCCACAATTGTATAGAAGAGAAAAAGAATCTAGAAGTTATTGTTCTGTTCACAGAACGTTTGGCTGTTCCAGGTAGCCACATAATCTAGAAAAGAATTACTCATCGGCTAGTGCAATTAGTCTTGTCTGACTAACAAGTGAAAATGAACATCCTCGATATTCTAGTATCTGGCTATTTGACAATCATTTGCTTTTTGTAATACGTGTAAATAGTAAGCAGGAGGGTGTGATACCGGTTGATGAAATGGGTCCTCTGAACTCTTCTGAGTCCCCTATTGCTCGCTTTCTGTCGGCTTCCGTAGGGAAGTGACCGCGTCACACTCTCCTGCCTTGCTTGCCTGCGCTTGCGGGACATCGGATAGAGTAGGATGTTAACGAATGACAGATGATGTCTCTTTGAAAACAGAATGGTCCCGGTTCAAGCCGCCATTTATACTGGCGCTGGATGTAGGAACGTCATCCACTCGTGCGCTGCTGGTGGATGCACGAGGCGTGGTACTTCCTGAGAGTGAGTCACAATACACCTACCAGATGAAGACGTCCAACGAAGGAGAAGTCTCTGTTGACGCCGATACGCTAACTGAACTTGTCGTGCGCACGATTGATGAGGTACTGCATCATTGTGGTCCCGGCGCTCAGCAGATTGGCGCGGTAGCGATCGATACTTTCTGGCACTCCTTGCTTGGTGTCGATGAAACAAACCGGCCAACAACTCCTGTTATCGCCTGGAATGATACCCGTGCGGTTGCCTCGGTCGGACTGCTTCGTCAGCAATTTCATGAGCAGACGATTCGTGCCCGGACGGGGGTTGGTTTTCATGCTAGCTACTGGCCTGCCAAACTCCTCTGGATGGCGATTAAACAGCCGGATGTATTTCAGCAGACGAAGTATTGGCTCTCCTATGGCGATTATCTGTTATATAGGCTGCTTGGTCGCTCAATGACAACCCTCTCAATGGCTTCCGGCACCGGTCTGCTGCTGACCAGAGAGGGATGTTGGGATGAGGAACTCCTGCGCTTTGTGCGGGTTCGACCGGAGCAGTTGCCATCATTAAGCGAGTCTCAGAAGTATATACAAGGTTTGCGCCCGGAGTATGCTCAGCGCTGGCCCGTGCTCAAAGATGTGCCCTGGTTTTTGCCTGTAGGTGATGGCGCCGCTGCAAATGTGGGTTCTGGCGCGTCCGGCGTTGGCTACTGGGCGCTGACCATCGGCACATCAAGTGCCATGCGGGCGGTGGTTGACCCCACGAAAGTCACGCCGCCACATGGGCTCTGGCTGTATCTGATCGATAAGAAGCGTGGGCTGCTTGGTGGTGCGTTGAGTGAGGGCGGCAATCTGTTGCGCTGGTTTAGTGAAACGCTCCAATTGCCCGATCTAAAACAGGCTGATCAACAGGCGGCTCAACTGGAACCCGATTCGCATGGTCTGACTATTTTGCCGTTTCTGGCAGGCGAACGCAGCATTGGCTGGCATTCGGAAGCGCGGATGACGATTTCGGGGCTCTCATTGCATACAACTCCAGCAATGATTATGCGGGCTGGGGCCGAGGCGCTGGCCTATCGTCTCTGGATTGTCTATAGATATTTATTGCTGGCCTTGCAGGTTGATAAGCCAGACATGCCGAGGCTGCTTGGTAGTGGTGGGGCGCTGCTTGGCTCAAAGACGCTACAGCAAGTTATCGCGGATACTCTGGGCACAAATCTCTATCTTTCCAGCGATGAGGAGGCTTCAGCGCGTGGAGCTGCTTTGCTGGCGCTGGAGGCAATGGGAGAGATCGAGGATGTGGCGAAGGTACAGCCTCACCTTCGAGATCCGATACATCCCGATCTCGCTCGCGGGAAGATCTATCGTAGCGCCGCTTTGCGTCAGGAGGCGCTCTATCATTTGCTCTTTGGAGGCGGCGAAAGCGTGCCCCCGGCATCGATATTGTAGCCAAGCAGCGTGTGCAGGCGTTTGAGCACAGTCGAGGCCTCTTTCAGCGTGAAGGCGCTCATAATAAAGCGATCGGGGCGTACCAGCAGGAAGAGGTCACGTTTCCCTCTGTACAGGCGCTCGATGGTTCCCATGCTGTCCTGTACACAACGCAATGTGGAGGGAAGCCGAAGGCCGGGTAATGGCTGACTGGCCGGGAGAACACAGATGCATACACAGTTGAAGAAGTACCATTCTTCCAGCGCCTGAAATGCTGTCGTGGGATCTTCGTATAGTCTAATAAGCGTGAAATGGTTGCCTGCAATCTCGTCGAAGCAACAGACTTGCCCCTGCTCCGTTTGAACGGTTGCCTGGGGCAAAATGCGCCCGATAAAACGCCTCTCAGATGCTGGCAGGAACAGCCCTTTCTGATAGCATGGCTGTGGTTTAATCCGTATCTCACGTATTGCATGGCGGATCGGAGAGAACATGATCCCACGTATCAACAGGTCGCGTATGCGTGCCAGGGGCTGTGGCACGCTCATTATGAGCGTGCCAGGCAGGGAAGAGAAACGAATCATCTGTGAGATGTGCGGTTGGCGTTCCTGCTCATAGGAGGAGAGCAGTGTTGGAGCAGCTCCCCGTTGGAGCACAAAGCAGAGCTTCCAGCAGAGATTATGGACATCGCGCAGGCCACTATTCAGGCCCTGGCCTCCGAAAGGGGGCATCAGATGGGCGGCATCACCGAGCAAGAAGACACGATTACAGCGCATTCGCTGTGCATAGAGCGCGTAAAAGGTGTAGATGGTGTGGCGCTCAATATGTGCTGGATGCGGGCGAGCAGAGGGCTGAAGCGATTGCCGTGCCTGCCGAATTAGTGTTTGCACTTCTTCCCGTGTTGGAAGCGCATGCTCATGTGGGAAGAGCATGAATTCCCAGCGTCTGCGCCTGCCGGGTGCGGGCACTGTGACGGCTGGGCGAGCAGGGTTACAGAAAAAGAAGATGGTGCTGTCCTCATTGTCATCAATACAGTCAACCACAAGCCAGCGCTGTGGACTCCCAAACAGGAGCAGTGATGGTCTCCGTAGCGGGATATTGAGCATATGGCGTGTATCGCTTCGTCCACCATCACAGGCAAGCACATAATTACAGCGAACCTGAAAGCGCTCCCCCTGCTCTGTTAGCCCGCTGACAGTTACCGCATCTTTCTGTTGTTGAATGGCTGTTACCCGATGATGAAAGTGGATAGAGACCGTGGCAAAGCGTTTCAGGCCGTCGAAGAGCAGGGTTTCCAGAGCTGGCTGATGAAAAGTGACGATTGGAGGAAAGCCATTCGGTTGCTCTTTCGGCGCGACCCGAGCCAGAGTCCGGCATCCAGAGAGATAGCGTACCTGAATATCCTGCTTCATTGGAAGTTTAGAAACGAGTCCAATTGCCTGAAGCACGCGCTGCCCTTCATCATCAAGCGTAATGGCACGGGGATGGTCACAGAGGCCCGGAGCACGCTCGAAAACCCTGGTTCTGATTCCCGCCTGCCCGAGCAGGTTGGCTGCTGTCAGTCCGGTTGGGCCTGCGCCGATCACAACAATCTGTGTCTCCTGCATCAAGTGTACTCTCCTGATTGCTCATCACATCGCTTAAGAAGCAGCGCGATATTGCTTCCACCTGTTCCCCGTGCACCCAATAGCACGGCTGTCCCTCGATCCAGTGGGCGCGCTCGCTCCCGAACCATATTCAAGGGGTAGCCAGGCTCTTCACAGTGAACGGTTGGCGGGATCTGTCGATGCCGAAGCGCCAGACAGGCTGTAATAGCATCAATCGCTCCGGCGGCGGCATAGCTATGCCCAATCATGGTACGAGGCACGCTGACCGGGATTGAGGCGGCATCTGCACCGAAGGTCAATGTGAGTGCCTCAACCTCTCCTTGATCTAAGGCTGGTAGGGCACGACCATCCAGACTGATATATGCAAGCTCATCGCTTTGAAGCCTATCGGCAGCCTGTTGGAGTGCCCGGGCATACTGCCGACCATCGGGTGAAGGTATGGTCAGCCCGTCGGCGCTATTGGTCTGGCCGATTCCGATGATTTCGCCATAGATGGGAGCCCCTCGCCGACATGCATGCTCATACTCCTCAAGTATGCAGATGCCTGCACCCTCAGCCAGAATTAACCCCGCGGCCCGGCGATCAAACGGGCGATAGGCCCGGGGATCGTTGCCGGAAACACAGATCTGGCGTTGTGCAAAGATCCGCAAGAGTAGCGGATGGAGAAAGGCTTCGCAGCCGCCTGCAAGGATAACATCGGCGACCTCTCTTTTGATCGCTTGCGTTGCCATGCACAGCGCATGCAGCCCTCCGGCAGTATCGTTGATGGGCGTCTTGCAATATCCCTGAATGGCATAATGAATAGCGGCCTGACCTACATTAGCGACATTCAGCCAGGCAATGGCAGTATACGCGCTGACAAAATGCGGGCCTTTCGTGTAGAGCGCCTGAAGTTGCCTCAGTACAAACCCAATTCCTCCCATCGTGTTTGCGATGACAACTCCGATGCGGTGAGGGTTCTCCTTACTCAATTGAAGCCGGGAGTCAGTAAGTGCCTCATGTAGTGCCGTCAGGACAAGGTGCGTCATGCGGTCGCTCCGGTGAATCAGCTTGCGGTCGAGAGTCTGTTCCTGGTAGAATGGCTCAACAGTACCTGCAACGCCACCCGGAAAGGCCTCGTGTTCCGCTGGCAGCGGTCTGATCCCGGTAATACCATTGCTGATGGCATGCCAGTAGGCCGTGCTTCCCGTTCCATTTGGTGCGATAACTCCCAGGCCGGTGATGACCACTCGCTTATTTTGCTTGCTCATCATGTTCCCCTGTCTGTGCGAAAACAAGAACGCTGTTCACCCCGCCAAAGCCACTGGAATGACTGAGCGCTATACGGACCGGGTGTGAACGGGCAACATTGGGTACATAGTCCAGATCGCAGAGAGGGTCAGGGTATTCCTGATTCAGTGTTGGAGGAATAAGCTGCTGATCCAGCACCAGAGCGGTGACAACTGCCTCGATGGCGCTGGCAGCTCCCTGCGTGTGGCCGATCATGGATTTTGTGGCGCTGATCGGGATAGCGTAGGCTCGTTTCCCAAAAACCGCTTTATATGCTGCGGTTTCGGCCCGCTCGTTGGGCTGAGTGGAGCTTCCATGTGAGTTGATATAATCCACGTCGGCGGGCGAAAGAGCGCATTCTGTTAAAGCCTGCTTAAGAAGCTGCTGAAGTGGCTCTCCATGCTCCGGTAAAGAGGTCATGTGATAGGCGTTGCTATTAGAGGCAAAGCCAAGAACTTCGGCGTAGATATGCGCACCACGCGCAAGCGCAAGCTCACGCTCTTCCAATAGCAGCATGGCAGCACCTTCGGCCATAATAAAGCCGTCTCGTTTCTGATCGTATGGGCGGGATGCTTCTTTCGGCCTATCGTTATAGCTGGTGCTGAGTGCTCCTATCACACTGAAGGCGTTCAAACCAATAGGGCAGATTGCGGCATCGGTCCCTCCAGCAAGCATACGATCAGCCTGTCCTTCCTGAATGAGCCAGAACGCTTCACCGATAGCATCAGCGCCGGCTGAACAGCCCGTTGCGATGGTGGCGCAGGGGCCATAGAAGCGATGATGGGCGGCAATACTGACGGCGGCGGCATCGGGCATCAGTGTGGCGGGTGTAATGCAGATCTGAAGCGCGTCATTTACCTCTTCGTTATCGTAGCGTCCATAGTTTGTAAAATGCGTCCAGAGTCGTTCCCCCTCTTCAACGAAGGACATTGCTGTGCCCACATAGACGCCGGTGCGCTCGCGTTCTTCGGTACAGAAGTTGGTATCCAGTGTGGCATCATGGAGTGCTTGATTCGCCGCTGCCAGCGCGAATTGTGTTGGACGCGTCAGCGTTTGCACTTCATCTGGTGTCAGGCCGTGTTGCATGGGTGAGAAGTCGTGAACCTCGCCCGCGATCTTGACCGGGAGGGCGCTGGCATCAAAGCGGGTAATTCGTCGAATACCCGAATGTCCCTGTATACATGCCTGCCAGAAGGCTTCTCGGGTATTGCCATTGGGGGCAATGACCCCGAGGCCAGTAATCACTACGCGGCGTGTGGTCTCGCTCATACAGCTTTCCCTTCTCCTATGTGGTCAACTTGCTCAAGAAAGTGGTGGAGCAACGGCGTTACAACTTCGGCCTGCGAATACAGAAAAAAGCGCTCGCGGCCCGGCACCACATGGTAGGCGCGGCAATCTGGAAGCTGTTGTGCCATCCAGGCCGTTTTTGCTTCCGGGGCCAGCGCATCATCTGCCCGATTAATCAGCAGAACGGGTGTGGAAAGCGCTGCGAGCTGTTCCCGAATATCAAAGGTATGGATAACCGGTAGAATCGAATATTTATAGACAAGCGGCCACAATTGAATCTTGTGGAACTGCTCTTCAATCAGGCGACGGGGAAGTGCCGGGGCGGTGGTGTTCTCTTTCGCGCATGACGTAATGTAGTTGATCACAGTACGTTGAAGCAAAGAGGTGGGAACGATCCCCTCGATCGGAAGGCGCAGCAGCAGCTCATGTAACAGCCAGATAAGCGGATGTGGAGAGATCTGGTAGTCAGCTCCTTGCGAAATGATGATGAGCGAGCGGCATCGTTGCGGATAGCGTAGGGCAAAGGTCAACAAGACCATCGCTGCATCTCCATGTCCTGCCAGATCAGCCCGGTCAATATACAGGCTATCAAGCACCTCACGCAGTTCTTCCGCTCGCTCTTGCAGGGAGATCGCAGGAGGTTGACGTGTTTCTCTACGACGATAGAGCACCACGCGGCGAGTCTGGCTGAGGCTGCGTACCTGCCGGGCATAAACAAATTCAAGGTGTTCCAGAATGGGCACAAAGACCAGTGGCATGCCCTGGCCGATATCAATAAGCGGGAGATCCAGTTTTTTCAGTGAATGGCGCTTCCAGAGCGTTTCTATATACTGTACATCAGCATGAAAAGTATCATTTGTAATCCATACCTGTCTTTGCAATCGTTCCTCCGAAAAAGAGAGCGCTTTTTATAGTAGAGATTACCCGCATATACATGCACAATCATGAACATTGCTTAGCATATACTATGATACATGATGAAATAAACATACATATGTATAGGGATGTGCCATCTGTAGAAGGGCATGGAATCAGAGAATTGTGAAAGAGGAGCATATTCAATCGGCTGCTGTTGCCGCGTGGGTACGAGCGTTCAACGCGCATGAGGTTGAACGGCTGGTGTCGCTCTATCGGGAAGACGCAACGCTAGCTGATTCGGGGATGCCAGCGCCCCGACGCGGACACGAGGAGATTCGACAATGGTTTCTGTGGCGTTTTCGGAGTACGCCCACGATTACCTATCAGCCCGTTGATGTTTTTGAAGAGGGAAGCTCACAGGTGCGAGTCCGCTGGCTCGCAGAAGGGAACGGACCGCGTTTCTGCGGGGCACGGCCTTTCCGTGTAGAGGGCGAGAGTTGCTTTCAGCTTCAGGAAGGCTTCATTGCGCGTCAGGAGGGAGTCTATAATCACGTCTCTGTGCTGCACCAAATAATACCACCGCTGAGGATAGTCCCCACAGCGGTGGCCGGTGCTCTTTATTTACTGTACATTCGTTTACATAGGATCTCTTGAAGGTTGCACTGCTCTAGTGAAGTGCGACCACTTCGCGCTCTTTGACAGTTTCTTTTGTCTGCTCCTGAAGCAGCTCGATTTCGCCTGAGATCTCTTCCAGCGAACGTCCGCTTGGCTCAGGCAGCGTGAAGATGGTCAGCAGCAGTCCAAGTACCGAGACGATAGCAGCGACTGCCATTGCACCCGAGAGCTGGAACGTTTCAAGCAAGACCGGGAAGATCGCAGCACCAGCGAACGCACCAAGCTTACCGATAGAGGCGGCGAGGCCATGTGCTGTCGAACGAACCTCAACCGGGAAGAGTTCGGCAGGGTAGACGAACGTTGTGACATTCGGTCCGAATTCGGTGAAGAAGTACGAGACCGAGAAGGCGATGAGGAACGGAACCGTCAGGTGCGTCATCCCCGGAACCAGCGCGATCACCGCGTAAGCGATCGCCATCATCGCGAACCCAAGAGCCTGAATCAGTTTGCGTCCCAGACGGTCGATCGTAAAGGCGGCGATGATATAACCGGGCATTGCTGCGATCACAAAGATGATCAGTGTGTACAGTGTGTTGGTGATCAGGTTCTCATGTGCGTTGAGCGACTTCAGCACCAGCGGACTTGCAATGGTGGTGCCATAATATGCGATATCCAGCAGGAACCATGTGCCGGCAGTACCGATAATCCACGGCAGATAGCGCCCTTTCAGCAGCACGGCGAGCGATGATTTCTTGTTTTGCTTCCTGGCTACAGCCTGTTTCTTTTGTTTCTTGCTGGCGTCGTTGCTGGTCACTTCCTGAACGGTCTGCGCAGCAGCCTCAACGTCCCCATGCATCATCAGGGAGAAGCGCGGCGTCTCAGCGATGTTACGTCGCATATAGAAGGTTGCCAGGGCCGGAACCGCACCCAGAGCCAGCATAATGCGCCATGTTAGATCATGATTGATGTTGAGGGCAAGCAGCAGGACTGCGATCAGGGGCCCAAAGATCAGGCCAAGTCCCTGCATTGAGAAGACCATTGTAATCAGCTTGCCGCGGTCTTTTCTATTTGCGTATTCGCTCATCAGGGTTGCGCTCAGCGGATAGTCGCCGCCGATACCAAGACCCAGAATAAAGCGGAAGATCAGCAACCAGATCAGGTTAGGGGCAAACGCGGAGGCCAACGCACCGATGGCAAGAATAACCAGTGTCCAGCCATAGATGGTCTTGCGCCCGATAAAGTCTGCCATGCGACCGAAGACGATCGAGCCAAGCGCCGCTGCGATCAGCGAGGTACTGCCAACGAGCCCGATTTCAAAGGGGGTGAGATTCCACAGAGGAGTGAGAATTTGGAGTGCCACACCAATGATGAACAGGTCGTAGGCATCAGTGAAGAAGCCCATTCCCGAGGTAATCATGGCTTTCCAGTGAAAGCCGGAAAGTTTACTGTTGTCTAATGCTTCTAAAACGTCCTTCGCTCCCATACTGTGGGGGTCTACTTGAGCAGCGTTGCTTTCTCGTACTTGCATATAATGATATGCTCCTTGCTATAAGGATAAGTATGTTAACCACAAGAGATCGATAATATAGTAGAATTTCAATGTTATCCCAATGTTAAGAGCGTGTTAAACTATTGCAAAAATGCCGGGTAAAAATTTGAATCTCGGCATTTCATCCTGTTTTAGGACAGCTCAAAAGGAGTGATGGCGGTCGCTTCGAGGAGGAGCGCACCAATATGCGGAATTGACACCTCGCTGTGAAAGAGCTCACTGTATGTCAGCCTTGTTTCCTGTTATGATTACTGGTGGATGAGTATTTTTTCTCTCTTATCTTTCTCTTTCGGCCAGAACAGTAGCTATTTTAGGATATTTTCTGGTAAAATTGCTTTAGAAAAAGAAGGTTACTTTCTTGGTTAAGGAGTAATAATGGCGACCGATGCACAGTACCTCTGCACAGGTTGTGGCACTACGAACAGGCCACAGGCGCGGTTCTGTACTGTATGTGGGCACCCTCTTGCGCTTTCGCATGCTGTAACTCCCGAAGAGCGTGTGTTAAAGGGACGTTATCATGTACTTGCCCACCTGGGCAGTGGCGGATATGGGAAGGTATATCAGGCCGAGGATCGCGAGTTTGGAAATCGCCTGGTCGCAATTAAAGAGCTCCGATGCCGTGCTATGAGTGAGAAAGAGAAGCAGGAAACCGCTGAGGCCTTCAAGCAGGAGGCGTTTTTGCTTGCAAAATTGGTGCATCCAAATCTGCCGAGCATCTTTGACTACTTTACCGAGGATGGGAACTGGTTTCTAGTGATGAGCTTTATTGAGGGCTTATCGCTGGAGAACTATCTGCGGAAGATGCCGGGCAATCGTCTTTCTGTTGCCGAAGTGATGCATATTGGTATCCAGCTCTGCACCGTTCTGGATTATTTGCATAGCCGTCCTTCTCCGATAATCTTTCGGGATCTCAAGCCTTCTAATATCATGCGCACGCGGCAGGGGCAGGTGTATCTGATTGATTTTGGCATTGCGCGTATTTTCAAGCAGGGGCAGACAAAAGATACGGTCGCGCTGGGCTCGCCCGGTTTTGCTGCTCCTGAACAATATGGTAAGGCGCAATCCACCCCTCAGACCGACATCTACAGTCTTGGAGCAACGCTCCATTATCTCCTGAGTGGCCAGGACCCTTCCTATACCCCTTTTTCGTTTGAACCGCTGGATCTTCCTGAATATCTGGGTATTAATTCGCTGCTGCTGGCGATGGTAGATCCCGATGTACGCAAACGTCCGCTCAATGTAATCGCAGTAAAGCAGGGCCTGGAACGCATTCTCAAACAATGTCCACCGGGGTTAGTGTTGCGTGAGAGGTCGCGTCGTGTTCAACCATCCACTCCTGTCTATATTCCACCTCTCCAGGCTGCAAGACCCGAGATTCCCCCTCCCTCGATGCACCCGAGACGAGGAGAGAAACGTTCCCCGCTGGCTTTTTTGCAGCGGATGCGCTGATGACATCGCTGGCTCTGTGTTGTGCAGGCGGGATGTGAGGTCGGGAATATTCCTATCAAGCCCTTGTGTTACTAAGAAGTGTAAACATCTTCTATGATTGGGGATTGTAGCTGTGTTTTTCATTTTGAAGTTAAAATAGGAATATTCGCATGCAGAAATCATCGAAGTTCTTTGTGATAGTTGCCCTGATGCTCGGGATGTCCCTTGCCTCGCTTGAGGCCACGATTGTTGGGACAGCTATGCCAAGTATTGTGGGGAAACTTGGAGGGGTTTCGCTCTACTCCTGGGTTATTTCCGTCTACTTGCTTACTTCGACTACGACAGTGCCGATTTATGGGAAGCTTGCTGACCTCTATGGCCGTAAGGCCATTTTTATTGTTGGTTCGCTGCTCTTCTTGATTGGCTCTTCTGCCAGTGGTGCCTCGCAGACAATGGTGCAGCTTATCATTGCGCGTGCGGTGCAGGGACTTGGGGCCGGTGCGGTGCAGCCCATCGTGTTGACCATTATTGGTGATATCTTCAGCGTCGAGGAACGGGCGCGGGTTCAGGGCCTGTTCAGTGGTGTCTGGGGTATTTCCAGTATCGTGGGGCCGGCGATTGGGGGTCTGATCGTTGACCATTTTAGCTGGCGCTGGGTCTTCTTCATCAATATCCCGTTCGGTTTGATCAGCATCGTTCTGCTGTCGATCTTCTTGCGCGAGAACATTGTGCGCACAAAGCATCAGCTTGATTATATGGGAACAGCGACCCTGACCGGAGCAATTGTAGCCTTGCTCTTCGCGATCCAGCAGGGGGGCAATGCGTGGCCGTGGTTCTCGGTACCCAGTATTAGCCTGTTTGTGGTTGCTGCTGTGCTGCTGGCACTCTTCCTTGTGACAGAGTCGCGTGTTGCGGAACCTGTGTTGCCGTTGTCTCTCTTTAAGAACCGGGTGATCGCGATCGCGAGCCTGGGCGGGTTGGTGATTGGGCCGATTCTTTTCGGGCTGAGCTCCTATGTTCCGCTGTTTGTGCAGGGTGCCAAAGGCGGTACCGGAACTGATGCCGGAATCGCGCTCGCACCGATGATGCTTGCCTGGCCGATTGCGGCGGCGCTCAGTGGAAAGTTAATTCTGCGCTATGGCTATCGCTTGATTGGCACTATCGGCACGACGTTGACCGCGATCGGTGTGGTCATGCTCACCTTTATGACGACGCACTCATCTCCGATCTACACGGGATTGGGGATGGCGCTGGTCGGTGGAGGCCTGGGCCTTGCGAGTAATACACAGATCATTTCGGTGCAAAGCGCGGTCCCCTGGAATCTACGTGGTGTGGCGACGGCTACAACGCAGTTCGTGCGCACAATGGGCGGCACGATCGGAATCGCAATTATGGGTTCGGTGCTGAATGCACAACTTGCCAGCCGTTTCACGCCGGTGCTGAACAGCAATCCGAATGTTATGGCTCGGCTGCCAAAAGACGTATCCCCTGCCGATATCCTGGTGAACGTTGATGCGCGCGCGCTCTTGCCGCAACAGATCCTGACTCAGTTGCAGGAAGCACTGGCACAAAGTCTCGACTGGGTTTATCTGCTTGTAGCGATAGTCGCTATACTGGGAGTAGTGGTAGCGCTCTTCTTCCCCCGAGGCAAAGTCGATCAGCTTTCCTATCGGGAAGAGGAAAGCGTCCAGAAGCCTTCTCTGGCAAAGAACGTCGGTTAAATTTGGTCGAATAAGGATAAAGGGTAATCGTTGTTATGGTTGACTTAACGCCGGAAGTTCGTGAATTCCTGCTCTATAGTACTCGTACCGGGAAGTGCGCGACGGTTCGTGCCGATGGTCGCCCGCATGTGGTTCCTGTCTGGTTTTTGCTTGACGGCAATGACATTGTCTTCACTACATGGGGCAAATCGGTGAAGGCGCACAATATCAGGCGCGATCCTCGGGCCAGCCTCTGTATTGATGATGAACTTCCGCCTTTCAGCTATGTGCTGATCGAAGGAGATGCGACCCTTGTTGAGGATAGAGAGCAGTTGCGCTACTGGGCAACTCGCATCGGTGCCCGCTACATGGGAGCTGATCGAGGCGAGGCGTATGGAAAGCGCAACAGCGTTGAGGGGGAGCTGCTTGTTCGGCTAACTCCCACAAGGGTCAGTTTCAAGAAAGATATTGCTCTCTAACCGCACAGGCCATCTCGGAAATGGGATGGCCTTTTTTTATTGGTTATCCTCCTCGTCGCCGGGCTGCCGCAACGGGAGGCTTGCTTTTGGCGCTTTCTTCCCTTGACCCGGATGAACCCAGGCTTTCACTCGCAAATAGAGTGCGATCAGGCCGCTGAACCAGAGCCCACCATACATATAGCCAGCCAGCACATCACTGGGCCAATGGGCTCCCAGATAAATACGGGACGGACCAATGCTGATGATCAGGATCAGAAAGAGTGAGATCAATAGGTTACGCAGGCGGCCAGAGCGCCAGTTTGTGGAGAGCAGGTAGATCAGCAGGCCATAGAAGTTGGTGTAGTGCATCACATGTCCGCTCGGGAAACTGGGCTCGTTGATGACTTTTGCCACTGTTACCAGCTCTTTGGATGGGCGGGGACGTTTAATCAGGCGTTTGACGATCGCGTTGAGCAGGGTTGAAGAGCTGGTCAGCAGCAAGAAGAGTGCCTCCAGCCGAAAGCGAAGGGCCCAGAAAACGCCTGCTGATCCAAGAATCTGCGGGATTGCCCATCTGGGAAACCCGATCTCCGAGACGCTGTGAAAGAAGATTCGCATCCAGGGAGACCGGAGGCGTTGTAGTTTTTCTGTAATCTCCCGGTCGCCAGGAAAAAAGCGTGTCTTTCGAGCAATAAATGAGAGCATTACAACTCCAGAAAGCAGCCAGAGGTAGAAGGCCAGTAGAATCGTCCCGCGTGAGACGGCATTCCGTCCCGAAACGGATGTCTGAGCGGCAACGCGCTGGGCCTCAGCCATCACTGGTTTGACATTTTTCTCAACGGCTTCGGTAAGTTGTGGGAGTTTGACGGTCGGGCGGCTATCGGCGTTGTTCGATGCTGTTTGAGAATGCTCGTCGGGCATTATCTCTTCGTCCCTTCTTCCATGAGAATGCAGTTTTTTCAATCTCTGTATCCCAAGTATATCACGCACCTTTAGCCTCGGATGTCTCAGGTACTTTCTTCCGGGTCATTCTATAAAAAAGAGAGAAGTATGAGAAAGATTAGTAGAAGTTTAGAGAAACATTAATAATCGTATTGCTGACTTGTGAAATGCAAAAACCTGAGGTTACTATTTAATCGATAACGTAGTTGCTGTGGAACATTTTGATAAATAAATGTAAAGCGATATTCGTATTTTATTCGTGTTATTCGGTAATGAACACATCAACGTGATGAGGCATGGTTTTGATACCCAGGTGAGATAGAGAGAAGAGGATAAAGCATGTATCGTCGAGCAAAAAGAGCCATGGCGCTTTCTTTGCCACAGCCAGAACACCCGGTCCATCATTCCTCGGTTGTGAACGCGCTGTCCCGGCGTAAAGTGGTGCTTGCGTCTGCAATCGGACAACTGGCAACACGTGCCGAAGAGCTGGCCGAGGTAGCTACCCGGCTGGTTGAGGTCTTGAAGAGTGGCCATAAGGTGCTGGTTGCCGGAAATGGTGGTAGCGCCGCTGAAGCGCAACACTTTGCGGCAGAATTGGTCGGGCGCTTTAAACGTGAGCGTGCACCCTATCCCGTCCTGGCGCTGACAACCGATAGCTCCATTCTGACGGCTGTCGCCAATGATTACGGTTTTCAGGATGTGTTTGTGCGCCAGATCGATGCATTTGGACAGGTCGGTGACCTCTTTCTTGCATTCAGTACAAGTGGCGAATCGGAGAATTTGCTTCGTGCCGCACGGGTGGCCGCCGAAAAGGAACTAACGGTTGTAGCAGTGACCGGTGAGCGTCAGAGCAGCCTGGAACAACTTGCCGATATAACGGTGCGTGTCCCGGTCGTAGAAACCGACACAGCACAGGAATTGCATATGATTGTCACGCATATTCTCTGCGATATTGCGGAAGTCCAGCTTTCCGCGTAGCAGTGAGGGAGAAGAACGCATGAATCGAGCAGTTTTTCTGGATCGTGATGGAACACTGGTCCATTCTGTTCACTACCCGTCTCGGCCGGAACAGTTACGCCTGTACGATGGGATTGCGCCCGCCCTGCGCGAGTTACAGGCAATGGGCTTTCTCTTGATCGTCGTTACCAATCAGTCAGGAATTGCGCGGGGCTATTTTACTGAAGCCGACTTACAGCGCATGCATGCCTCTCTTTCTGCCAACCTTTCCGCTCAAGGTGTCTTTTTAGATGGTTTCTACCACTGTCCCCATCATCCAGACGGCGTGGTTCCAGAGCTGGCGTTTCGCTGTGCTTGTCGCAAGCCGCAGCCGGGGATGCTCCTGCGTGCTGCAGCAGAACGCGACATTGATCTTCAGGCATCATGGTTTATTGGTGACATTCTGGATGATGTCGAAGCAGGAAACAGGGCAGGATGCCGTACCGTTCTGGTTGATCTTGGGACCGAGCAACCGCCTGCTTCTCCGTCGCGTTGTCCGGCTTTCGTGGCGCGTGATACCCTGCATGCCTTGCGGATTGTACAGGCTGTTACCGCCCTACAAGATAGCACAGAACTGGATTTGCTCTATCGCCCTCAGGCATGGAAAGCAGAGCATTCGGAGGAGAGGCATGGACCATTTAAAAAATACGCACTCACCCATCCCGGAAGTTCCCTCAGTTGAGCTGGTGCGGCGGTTTCGTGGCAAGCGGGTGTTGGTACTTGGTGATGCCATGCTCGATACCTACCTTGAGGGAGATGCTACCCGATTGTGTAGCGAGGGCCCCGTTCCAATCGTGCATAAAACGGCGGAGAGCCATATTCCTGGCGGAGCGGCCAACGTTGCGGCAAACCTGCAGGCTTTAGGGGCTGATGTGCTATTCGTAAGCATGCTTGGCGACGACAGTACCGGACGGATGTTGCGTGAGGTGTTGCAGCGGCTGCGCGTCTCTGATCGCTGGTTGATCGAGCATCCGCAGGCTCCCACGCTGCATAAATTGCGTATTCTGGCGGGAGGGCAATATGTGGTGCGCTTCGATGAGGGGGCGGCGCAGGATTACCTGAACCCTGAGGCGATGCGTGCGTGTCAGCAACGGCTTGTACAGCAACTTGAGCTCTGCTATCAGCGGTGTGAACTGGTAGTGATCTCCGATTATCGTTACGGGGTCTGCAATGATGCTGTGCTTGATCGCCTGTATGATCTCTTTGTTGAGCAGCCAAAGCCTCTTGTTATCGACTCGAAAGCCCTACAGCGTTTTCGGAAACTGCCTGCAGCCATTGTGACGCCAAATTATCGAGAGGCCTGCACACTGGTTGGCAGCCCGATACAACCGCTGACCGCTCTGAAGCGTGAGGAATTACAGGATGTCTTGCGTCCTCTGGCTCAAGAAATGCTCGCGATGCTCTCGGTAGAACATGTAGCGATCACGCTGGGACCGCATGGCGTCTTTGTGCGGGGGCGTCAGGAACAGGAGTTTTTCCTGCCCGCTCATTCGGTCGCTCAGGCCTACGATGTCGGAGCCGGAGACTCGTTTGCCTCTGCTTTGGCTCTGGCGCTGGCTGCCGGGGCGCCTCTTCCGACCGCGGTGCAGATTGGCCTGGATGCCGCTTCCATCGCGGTTAGTCGGCCACGAACCGCCATTGTGCAATTGCAGGAATTGTTGCAGCGAGTCAGTGTTCGAGAATATACCACACATGCCCGCTCATTTGGCTCGGCCTATGGCGCCGATCATCAGGAGGCGATTACCCGCCTGGCAACATTACTGGCAATCGAGCGTGTGATGGGGCGACGTATCGTGTTTACCAATGGGGTCTTCGATATTCTACACGCCGGGCATGTGCAGTTCTTGCGGCAGGCGAAAGCGCTTGGGGATATTCTGGTTGTTGGTATCAATAGTGATGCCAGCGTGAGGCGCCTCAAAGGACCGGGACGCCCCATTATTCGTGAGCGCGATCGCATGGCGCTGGTAGCCGCGCTTGATATGGTGGACCATGTGGTGCTGTTTAATGAAGATACACCAAACACGCTTATTCGTGCTTTGCGCCCTGATCTTCATGTCAAAGGTGGCGATTATGCTGATGAGGAATTACCGGAAGCAGAGGCTGTACGGGCCGTCGGTGGCCAGATCGTGATTGTGCCCCTGATTGGAACGGTCAGCACAAGCAGCGTGATCCACCGGATCGTGACTCTTGCAGAGCAGCATAAGCTGAATATTGAAGCACGCAGTCAATGAGAAAAGAGAGGGCTGGCTTATCGATGGAAACATATCACGGAAGAGAAAATGCTATGCTTGATGAGCGCTGGCGTTCAGTCCGCAAGGTATTACTTGTGCGGCTGGATAATCTGGGCGATGTCTTATTGATGACGCCGGCCTTTCATGCTGTCAGACAGGCACTTCCACACGCCTCAATCACACTTCTGGCGGGTCCGGTTGGTGCGCAGGTGGGCCGTTTAGACCCGGATCTTGATTCTGTGCTGGTCTATCAGGCCCCCTGGATGGACCCCTGGCACAAACTACCGCTTGATGCGGAACGTGAGCAGCGGATGATTGCCCGCCTCAAAGAAGAGCGCTTTGATGGAGCGATCATCTTTACCTCTTTCCGACAGAGCTCGCTCCCGGCAGCCTATCTCTGCTATCTGGTCGAGATTCCCTTGCGGGTTGCCGCCTCAATTGATGGCCCCGGCTCTCTGCTGACCACACGTCATAAGCACCCGGAACGCATGATGCATGAGGTGCAGCGTGGTCTTGATCTGGTGAGCTCGATTGGCATGACAACGCAAGAACAGGATCTAGTGTTACGTGTGCCGCAGTCTGCTCGCGAGGAGATACAGCAGCGTCTCTCGCCGCTTCTACAGGGACGCCCTTTCATTGTGGTACATCCCGGGTGCAGTATGCCAGCCCGAACGTATCCCCCTGAGATGTATGCGCAGGTCATCAATTTGCTGATAGAGCGCTTGCAGGTCTTTGTGGCGGTCACAGGTGGGCCGGAGGAACAGGAACTTGTGGAGGGCATTGTATGTCAGGTCGCGCCTGAGAACAGGGCCTCGGTGCTGCCTCTGGCTGGCGTGCTTCCGTTCGATCAGCTCTGTGCCTTAATTCAGCAAGCTGCGTTGACCGTAACCAATAATACTGGCCCAATGCATATTTCGGCTGCGGTCAAGACGCCGGTGGTGGCGCTCTTTGCCCTGACGAATCCGCCCGAACAGTGGGGACCGTGGCGGGTGGCGCATCGGCTCCTCTATCATGATGTCCCTTGCCGGATCTGTTATAGCCGGATCTGCCCGTATCAGCATGAGTGTTTGCGGCTGGTCTCGCCTGAACAGGTTGTGATGGCAGCCAATGAACTGCTTACTGGTGCGCCGCTTGATGAGGAGACGCTGCTTGAGAGCGTGAAAGGAGGGAACCATGTCGCGAACCGGGTCTGAGCTGCTTGCATGCCTGCAGCGGGAGCAGCTTCCACCAGTATGGCAGCCGCGTCGTATTGCAATTTTTCGAGCGCTCAGCGTGGGGGATTTGCTGGTTGCGGTTCCAGCGCTGCGGGCTATTCGCCATCGCTTTCCGCAGGCTGAAATCACACTGGTCGGGCTGCCGTGGGCGAAGGAGTTTGTGCGGCGTTTTCAGCGCTACCTTGATCGCTTTGTCGAGTTTCAGGGCTACCCTGGCATTCAAGAGGTGTCTTATGAAGAGACCCGGTCGCAGGCGTTTCTGCGAGCACAGCAGGCATATGGCTATGATCTGGTCATTCAGATGCATGGAAACGGGCGAACAAGCGATGCGCTGGCACTAGAATTTCGGGCAGAGGTCACTGTGGGCTACTATGATCCAGCATACGGGAAACCTGAGGGACTGACCGTAGGGGCTCCCTATCCCGATGATGTGCATGAGATTTACCGTAACCTGGGTCTCGCTGCAATACTTGGTTGTCAGCGGCTTGATCCCTGGCTGGAGTTCCCTCTGTACGAACAGGATCACGCGGAGGCAACGGCTTTGTTGCGGGCCTTGCCCCGAGCCGAACGCCCCTGGATCGCGCTGCATACAGGCGCTCGACCTTCGGCCAGGCGCTGGCCCGCCGAGTATTTTGCCCGGGTTGGTGATATGCTTGCCAGAACTTGTCAGGCGCAAATCCTGTTGACAGGAAGCCAGGGTGAAGAAGAGACCGTTGCGACGGTGGCTGCCCTGATGCAGACACACCCTATCTCGCTGGTGGGGCAGACCTCTCTTGGCGCGTTAGGGGCGCTGCTCAGTAAGCTGGACCTGTTTATCACGAATGATACCGGTCCTGCTCATATTGCCTATGCGGTTAATTGTCCCTCAATTACGCTTTTCGGGCCTGCCGACTATCATCGCTGGCAGCCGCTGGACCAGGAAAAACATAAGCTGGTTCGGCGTCCAGTCGTGTGCAGTCCCTGTAGCTACTGGTCCTGCCCGATCGATCATCGCTGTATGCGCTGGCTCGATCCCGCCCGGGTGTTTGATCTGGCTGAAAGACAGCTTCGCGCTGCGGCACCTGCGCTGCGGTCACCGGTTCAAGTTCATTCATAAAGAGCAGAAATGATGAGGATGCTATGAAACGCTTAAAGATTTTGATCTGGCATATTCATGGAAGTTATCTCAATGCGCTGGCTCGTATTCCACATGAATGGTACCTGCCTGTAAAGCCTGGCAGACCGGAGGGCTATGGTGGGCGAGGGCCGACTTTTGACCTGCCCGACTCTGTGCATGAGGTTCCGGCGGAAGAGGTGCGGAATCTGGATCTTGACCTGATTATCTTCCAGACCCCGAAGAACTACTATGAAGATCAGGAGGAGATTCTGAGCCCGGCTCAGCGCCGTTTACCGAAAATCTACCTTGAGCATAATACACCAAAGCCACACGCCTGTGATACAAAGCATCCGATTGATGATCCCTCGGTGCTGCTGGTCCATGTCACGCACTATAACCACCTGATGTGGGATAACGGACGAACTCCCACGATGGTGATCGAGCATAGCGTGGCGATCGATCCTTCTGCTCACTATACAGGCGAGATCGAGCGCGGCATCACGGTGATTAACGGGATGCAGAAGCGTCCTCGTATTGCCGGGTATGACATTTTCCAGCAGGTGCGTGAGCGGATCCCGCTGGATGCGGCAGGGATGCAGACGGAGGAACTGGGGGGACTCGGTGATGTGCCCTATCGTGATTTGCATCGCCTGGTGGCGCAATACCGCTTCCTCTTCAGCCCTATTCGCTATACAAGCTTGCCGCTGGCTGTGATTGAGGCAATGACGCTGGGTATGCCGGTCGTGGCGCTGGCAACAACCGAGCTCCCCACCGTTATAGAACACGGCAAGAGTGGTTTTATCTCCTGTAATGTTGATGAGTTGGTCACGATTATGCAGGAGCTGCTTCGTTCGCCGTCGCTCGCGCGCGAGATCGGGGCGCGTGCCCGGGCGATCGCTCAGGAGCGCTTCAGTTTGAAACGTTTTACTCATGCTTGGAATGCGGCCTTTGAGCGGGTTCTGGATTCTGGAAAGAAGACAATCCCGGTAGTCTCCCTATGAGAGAGGAAGAATGTGTTATGGGGAAGTCGAGACGCGTTGCTTTTCTCAGTGAACATGCCGATCCCACTGCCCTTCTTGGAGGTGTTGATGCGGGTGGGCAGAACGTCTACGTTGATGAGATCAGCCGAAACCTGGCGCAACTGGGCTATACCGTGGATGTGTTTACCCGGCGTGATAACCCGGATACACCAGAAGTGATCGAATGGGCGCCGGGCGTGCGGGTAATCCATCTGACAGCGGGTCCGGCTACCTTCTTGCTGAAAGACGAGCTCTGGCCGTTGATGCCAGAGTTCCGCGATGCTTTTCTGCGTTTTCAGGAGCGGAGCGGCACGCACTATGATCTGATCCATAGCAATTTCTGGCTCTCCGGTTGGGTCGCGGCAGAGCTCCGTGAGCGGCTACGAATTCCCGCTGTCCAGATCTTTCATGCGATGGGGATCACCAAGCGCCGCCATCAACAGGAGGCGGATACCAGTCCGAGCGAGCGTATCCAGGTAGAGCATGAAATTATCCAGCGTGTTGATCGTTTGATTGCCCAGTGTCCCGGGGAACAACACGAACTGATTGAAGATTATAGGGCTGATCCCGCCAAAATAGTGATGATTCCCTCAGCGGTCAATACCTCCCTGTTCTACCCGGTGAACCGCGAAGAGGCCCGCCGTCGTGTAACCTGTGAACTGCACAGCGATGACTTTGTGATTGTCTATGTTGGTCGCATGCTGCCCCGCAAGGATGCACGAAATATTGTGCGTGCGCTTGCGATCCTGCTGCATGAGCATGGACCGCTTCCTTCTGTCAAACTGGTGCTTGTAGGGGGCGAGTCAATGGAGCCAGATCCTCCACTGACTCCAGAGATCGGGGCGTTACAGGAACTGGCTGCTGAACTGGGGGTTGCGGATCGAGTCGTCTTTGTCGGGAAACGGCAGCCGGAGGTGTTGCGCTACTACTACTGTGCAGGCGACGTTGCGGTTACGACTCCCTGGTATGAGCCGTTCGGGCTGACTCCGCTTGAGGGGCAGGCTTGCGGACGTCCGGTAATCGGTTCGGCGGTTGGCGGCATTACCTTTACGATTGCCGATGGCGAAACCGGGTTACTGGTTCCGCCACGTGATCCCGCTGCACTGGCTGAGCGTCTGTATCAATTGTTCAAGGATCGGGCATTGTGTGAACGCATGGGAGAGGCTGCCCGCCAGCGAGTTGAGCGTGAGTTTACCTGGCCGGTTGCCGCTCGGCGCACGGCGGAGCTGTATCAAGCGCTGTTGCAGGAATGGCGGCAGCCCGTATCGACGATAACCCGGGCTTCTAGCAGGAGGTAACGCGAATGGCTCTGGTAGATGTCTTGATACCGACCTATCGACGCAAGACTGGTCTGGCGGTTGTGCTGACCAGCCTGTTCGGGCAGACATTTCAGGATTTCAATATCTTTATCTCTGATCAGACAGAGGAGGAGGCCTGTTTTCTGGACAGTGAGGAGATACAGACGATTGTCCGGGCGCTGCGCTGGCGTGGGCACCAGGTCACGCTGTTGCGCCATCCGGAGAAACGAGGCATGGCAGAGCAGCGTCAATTTCTGCTTGAACAGAGCAGCGCACCTTATGTCCATTTTATTGATGATGATGTGCTGCTGGAGCCAACCGTCATGGAGCGGATGCTTTCCGTATTGCAACAGGAAGGGTGCGGCTTTGTTGGCTGCCCCGCGACCGGGCTTGGCTACCTGGATGATTATCGCCCCCATCAGCAGCATATCGAGCTCTGGGAGGGCCCCGTCAGGCCGGAGCAATTCACTCCTGAGAATCTGCCCTGGGATCGCCATCTTGTGAATAACGCGGCGAATCCGCTTCACCTGGAACAGCAGCTTGTCCACAATGGGGAGACGGTACGGTACAAGGTTGCGTGGGTTGGCGGGGCCAATGTGCTTTTTGAACGTGCCAAGCTGCTGAGCGTAGGTGGGTTTTCCTGGTGGAAGCGTCTGCCAGTGAATCATGCAGGAGAAGAAGTGGTTGTGCAATTCCTGCTAATTCGGAAGTACGGAGGTTGTGGTATTCTTCCGAGCGGCACGTATCATCTGGGATTGCCTACCTCTGTAGCGGATCGAAGCCACAATGCAACCGAACTGTTTGCTGAACTACTGGAAGAGATCGGTGAATTGACACCAATCTCTACTATAAAGAACCGCTATGCAAAAAGAGGAGAAAAGAGGAATTAATATGGGAGTAGAACCGATTTCACTGCGCGATAAAGTGGTGTTGGTGACTGGAGCCGGAAGCGGTCTGGGTGAAGCGACCGCACATGCATTTGCCGAGCAGGGGTGTATGGTTGCGTGTGTCGATATCAAGCAAAAAGATCTTGAAAGTGTATGTGCTGTAGTTCAGCAACAAGATGGGAGAGTGGCGGCTTTTCCGTGTGATGTCAGTAATGCAGCGGCTGTTTTTGAGACAGTACAGGCTGCTGTAGAGCGCTTTGGGCGTCTGGATATTGTTGTCAATTGTGCGGCAATCGACCATACCCTTTCGGTCGCTGATATGAGTGTGGAACAGTGGGATCAGGTTATCTCGATCAATCTGCGTGGCCCGTTTCTCTTCGCGAAGGCGGCACTCCCGCATATGCAGCGCCAGAAGAGCGGGCATATTGTCAATGTTGCTTCAACGGCGGCCACCCGTGCCTGGGCCAATGCATCAGCCTATCATGCCTCCAAGTGGGGGCTGGTCGGATTTAGTCGAGGTCTGGGAGTCGAGGGCCGTGAGCACGGGATTCGTGTTACGACTATTATTCCAGGCGGCATGAAGACTCATTTCTTTGATCGCTTCGCCGAACAGGGAATTCCCATGCCGGAAGAACGAAACTTGCAGGATCCGGCAAATGTGGCTGAACTGATTGTTTTTGCCACGCAGGTTCCGGCTAACTCGGCCTTACAGGAGGCGTTGATTACGCCGTTTACCGAAACGAGTTGGCCCTAAAGCAAAAGATGAGGAGAAGTGGGGGGTGCGTCTACAAGGGTCGCACTCCTCTCCTGGTACCGTGAAGCTATGCTCAACGGATTAGCAAGCACGCCCGTATTATATGTGAGTTCCCGTTGAGGTAAAAGCGAGACAGGGCTTATGTGGGCGCGAAGCGGGATCTTCTCAGTTCCAGGAGGAGTCAAAAACATGGCGATAGAGGGTCAGAGTAACGAGGCGGCGCACGATTATTTCACCAGGAGAAACGTGATAACACGACAGAGAAGGAAGATTGCGAGTATGCCTGCACGGGTTCTTTCCTGGTTTTCTCTTCATACGTTTGCTCCTGTATGGGTGCCGCGCTATCTGCGGGGGCCGCTGGCCTGCTATTTTGTGCCGGTAGTTCTCCTGGCGGGGCTGGCGCTGCTGTTGTTGCTCTTGCAAACGCTTCCCGGCGCATTCTTCCCCAGTCTTCCTTTTACCCTGCTGGTTGTCTTTGTTGCACTGAACTGGGGAGCCGGCCCGGGATTGATTACGACAGTGCTGGGAGCACTGCTTCTGTTTGTGATGCTGACCCCTTCTACCAATACCTTACCAATTGAGCCACGTGGTGTGATGGGCTCTTTCCTGTTTGTTTTGATTGGAGCTTGTGTCAGTATTCTGGCGAGTACCAAAGAGAGTGAGCGACGCACTGCCGAGATGTTGCGGGACTCATTGCTCTCTGAACGTGCCCTTTTAAATACGGTGATTGATGCCATCCCCGATGCACTAATGATCTTCGATGCAGAGAAAAAGTTAGTTCTGCTGAATCGAGCGGCCAGGACAATGTTTCCCTCTTTGCAGATCGAAGCAAAGCGGTATTCCGATGACTTGATTCAGCCCTATCATATTGTTTCGCCTGAGAGTCAGAAACTTACGGCGGACGAACTGGCCATTGGGCGTGCCTTCAAAGGGGAAACTGTTGTTGAGCAGCCAGTGCGCTGGATCGATGTAGACGGGAATGAGCGTGATATGGCTTTTAGCGCTGCCCCCTTCTATGTCTATAACCCGCATCGGAAGCTAGAGGGCGTTGTGGGGTTGGCCCATGATATTACCGAGCTGAAGCGTAGCGAGAAAGAGATTCGTCGCACACAGCAGCGCATGGAAGAGTTTCTCGGTATTGCCGGGCATGAGTTGCGCACGCCATTAACGACCGTGAAGGCCAGTGTGCAGCTTGCTCAGCGAGTGTTGCGCAAGCGGGGAGAGAAGCCGGGCAGTGGACAGACAAACCCGCTTGATCTGCTCGATCGGGCCGAGCGTCAGGTTGCCGTCCTGAATCGCCTGGTGGGTGATTTACTGGACGTATCCCGGATCCAGGCCAATAAACTGAAAGTGGTGCTGGAAGAGCATGACCTATTGCCGATTGTTCAGCAGAAAGTGGAGGAGCAACAGCAGGGGACACGCAGACGCGAAATCAGATTGCGGCTTCCTGAAGGAGTCGAGACGGTTCCGGTTCGGATTGATCCCACGCGTATCGGGCAGGTATTGACGAACTATCTGTCGAATGCCTGTAAGTTTTCGGGGGCCGAGGTCCCTGTTACCGTTGAGGTACAGCTTGAGCAGGATCAGGTGATTGTGCTGGTTCACGACCAGGGCCCGGGGCTAACACCTGAGGAGCAGGAACAGATATGGGAACGTTTCTATCAGGCGGAACGGGTGCAAGATGGCTCAAGCCTCGGTCTGGGGTTGGGACTCCATATTGCCGGAAAGATTATTGAGTATCATAACGGGCGTGTGGGCGTTGATAGTGTTCCGGGCAAAGGCTCAACGTTCTGGTTTTCTCTGCCTCTGTATCAGAAATGGCGCACAAAATAAAAAGAAGAAGCTGGAACGCAACCAGCTTCTTCCGGCAGATCGTTACTGTTTGTAGGGAGGGGTTTCGTTATACGGTTTCTGCGTAAAGGTTCCCTTTCGTAGTTGCTCGTCTGCTGGCGCGGAAGCAGCGCTCTGGAGACGACCTCCACCCCCTGCGTTCCCGCCTGGCTTTCTCGACTCGGTTGGCGTTGTGCTGCTCCCCGCAGTAAGCTGCTCTTCTCCACGGCGCAGCCAGTGCTGTGCACTCTCTCGTCCGCCCAGACCGAAGGCCAGACCAAATGCCAGGGCCAGCGCGCCGACAATGGCGGTAAAGAGTGTCTGAAGGATGGCCGGTGCGATCCGAAGCTGATAGAGAGCGACGATAGCAGCAAAGAAGATGATGGCGATACGGGCAATATTGGCAAAGATGTTCGGATTTCCCATGCGGCTAACGGCAGTGGTATTACGGATGACGTCGGCAACGATGGTGCCGATCCAACCACCCAGGAAGAGCAGTATCACGGCTACAAAGACGTTAGGAATGTAGGAAACGATCGTTCCAAGAAGGCTGCTGATCGAGCCCAGACCGAGAGAGTCAAAGGCAGGCACCAGGAAAATTAAGAAAACAAACCAGTACACAATTTTGCCCAGTATTTCCGAGACATCCATGTGCATGTTCGCTTTTCTGCCTAATTGATGAAGTCCGATACGGTCGGCAGCGGCTTCGACGTTGAAGCGTTGACACAGCCAGGTCACAGCTTTCGAGATCGCTTTAGCGACGATCCAGCCAACAAGCAGGATCACTAGAAAGCCTATCAGTTTGGGGATGAAGCTGATAATCATGTTCATCGCATTGACAAAAGATTGCCAGATAGCTGTTCCCCAATCTGTGATTGTACGCATACTGTACTCCTTTCATTGCTGTGTTATTCGTAGAGTTTTATCGCCCGGTCGTCTCTCTTTAGATATAATCAGTATAAATATTTGCTAAATAGATCAGAAAAAGTGCAATGGAAAGACTTTCTTGAAAGAGCGTATTCTATGAGGAGGATGCCGTTTAGAGAGGCAGGCACTCTTTAGCTGACAGCTTCTCTTCTCCTTTGTTGTTGAGCTTATAATTGCAATTGTCTCCTCTGATTAACTCTACAATAGAAAGAGACGTTTCTGTTCTTTTCTAGAATTGACAACTCCTTGAATACCGCTTATATTTGAAGCAAGAATGCGAATTCAATGCTATGTGCTGTTGTAAGACAGAAACCTTCCTGTAAGCTCTTTTTTCGGGGGAGATACCGCTGACCGTCCTCTCCCATCTAGTATGAAGCGCCAATAGAGAGGGATCGAGTGTTTAGAGCCGATGAATACAATTGTGACACCGCTAACCGTCGATACGGAAACAAGTGAGAAGGTTGTTCTCGTGGTCGAAGATGATGCAGATTTGCGAGAGACCATCCAATGGATGCTGGAAGATGAGGGGATTGCAGTTGAGACCGCCGCGGATGGTCGTGAGGCGTTGGAGCGCGCTTTGCAATCAAAGCCTGCTCTGGTGTTGCTGGATATTGGCTTACCAGTGATTGATGGGCATGGTGTTGCCGCGGGTCTGCATTCTGCGTATGGAGATTCCATTGCTATTCTCACAATGACCGCTGGAGGGCGTGCCGCGGAGAAAGCCGAACGGATGGGGGCTATCGGCTATTTGAGCAAGCCCTTTGACCTTGATGTCTTGATCCATTCTGTTCGCTCCGCTTTACAGATGAGCTCGTAAACAGGCTATTGGCCTGATGTGAACTGCTTTCCGAGAAACTCTCTGCCGTTTCTTTTCGTGTTGTAGGTGTTTCCTGATCCACCAGGAGGGGGGTCAGAAGCGGCGGAGATTTTTCGGAAAGGATAGAAGTTCTGTGTGTTCCCGGCGAACGACTCCTGAGACAATCGACGCTTATCCCTTTCAGATACATGATCTTGACGTTTTTGATGATGAGATGCTTCATCATCTTCTTTCTTCCCCTGCTTTTGACGTACCTGGCCTCGCCTGGAGTATGCAGGATGGAGCTGCTCCTGCTTTTGTCGAGCGGGTGCGAGCACAGCTTCCCGCCGAACGGCTCCCCATATTTGAGCAAGCCTTGCATCAGCCGATATCCACAGTTTGCCGAGAACGAGCGCGTCGACGTCTGTTGAAAGCGCTCTTCTGGGACTTGACCTACTGGAAGACTCCCGAACTCTATGAGGAATTGACCGAGGGAGAGCGCCTGCATCCTGAGCTACTTCGTCAGCTTCAGTCCGAGATACAAGATCGGGTGGTTCTGGATGCTGGAGCCGGGACCGGTCGCGCAACCTTTGCCTGTCTGCGCCACGGAGCGCGTCAGGTCTATGCAGTGGAGCCGTCTCCGGGCCTGCGTCACTTGCTGGGGTGCAAATGTCAGCAGGACCCCCTGGGGGAACGGGTGCGGTGTCTTGCCGGGCGCTTCGATGCGTTGCCGCTTGCTGATAAGAGCGTTGATATTGCGCTCTCCTGTTCCGCCTTTACCGCGGATGATGAGCAGGGTGGCGAGCCCGGTCTGGTTGAATTACGCCGTGTGACCAGAGATGGAGGCAAGATTCTTATTCTCGCGCCTCGTATGGTAGATCTGCCCTGGTTTCAGGGCAGAGGCTTCCAGCATGTCTCTTTCCCGGCTGATGGGAGCGTGATTCAGTTTCGCTCTTTCGAGGCCGCGGTACGTTGTGCTCGCCATTTCTATGCACACAACAGGGCCATGTTAGACTACATCCTCTCGCGACGTTGCTCAGCGGTCCCCTGCTCAATTGTGGGTGTCAAGCCGTTAAATGACTACTGCTGGTTACAGGTGACAGGAAAGGATGGGTAAATAAGATGGTTACAGAAATCAAAACAAAGCCTACGACAAGCTGGGTTGATACTCCACCCCGAGGGCCGGTTTTGCGCCATTGGAGCATGCGGCTGATTAATCGGCTGCCGTGGCTGGATAAACTGGCGCAGCCTCTTCAGGATGGACTGGCCAAATTCTTTGGTGCACCGGGATCATCCACGTATAAGGCGAAGGATCTGTTGAATGGTACCTGGCTTGGGCACCCGTTGCACCCGCTCCTGGTTGTGCTTCCTCTAGGGTGCTGGACCTCAAGCCTGTTGCTTGATATCGCCTGGATGGCCGACAAGGAGAAAGGCACTGCGCGCGCCGCTGATCTGACGCTCTGGGCGGGTATTACTGGCGCTGGTGCTGCTGCTGTGACCGGAGCGACGAACTGGGTCGATACGGATGGACCGGAGCGGCGTACTGGAACCATGCATGCTCTGCTCAATGGCGGGACCCTGGTGTTACAACTTGCCTCCGCGCTGTTGCGCAAGACAGGGAGGCGTAATGCCGCGATCGCGCTCTCCTCGACCGGCTATGCACTCTCTCTCTATTCGGCGTATCTGGGAGGTGAGCTGTCCTTCTCTGATGCGATTATGGTCAATCGTGTGGCTCCCGAGGGTGGGAGTGATGATTTTGTGCCAGTAATGAACGTTAACGAGTTAGAGCCCGGCAAACTGACCCGCGTTGAGGTGGCCGGGGTTCCCGCCGTCCTGCTGAAGGATGGAGAACGAATCTATGCGATTGCTGCGACCTGCTCGCATATGGGCGGCCCTCTGGATAAGGGAGAGTATAAAGATGGCGTGGTCTATTGTCCCTGGCATAATTCCGGCTTCCATATGTGTGATGGTAGTGTCGCTAATAGCCCGGCTGTCTATGCACAGCCCACATTTGCGGTGCGGGTTCGCAATGGCAAAATCGAGCTTCGGCGTCAGGAACATGCCTGATCGCTTGTGAATTCGGGTGGAAGAAGGGGGTCTCTCCCTCTTCTTCCCCGCTCCTTTCGTTCTTCTGCTTATTGAGGATCTACAATAAATCGATCTGATTTAGGTCCATTTGTTAAAATTAAGAAAAATCTTAGATTCAGCTTCAGAAGTTTAGTTTCTGATTATAACTCTTTATCGCAGAGTTTATCAGTGCTGAATTCGGTTGTATTTCCTCTCGAAACGAGATACCCTAATTACAGAGAGATAAAACAAGAGAAATGAATGCAGATAAAAGAACGTGGTAAGTTTACTGGTACATAGAGAACTGGTACATAGAGAATTGAGGAGGTTTCTTGTGCTGCGGAAACAGGACTATACAACTGCTCAGGTGTTCCCCGAATTGTCAGACGCGATTCTTGCCGAGAAAGTGCTTGAAGGTGATAATAGAGCGTTTGAAGCAATGGTGCAACGGTATCAGAGCCCGTTATTTAACTTTATTTATCACTTTCTGGGTGATTATGACCAGGCATGTGATGTATTGCAGCAGGTTTTCTTGCGCTTTTATACGACATTGCCGAGATTGGGGACCGGTGAGCCGTTTAAGCCGTGGCTGTTTCAGGTAGCGCGTAACTGCTGTATTGACGAGTTAAGACGTCGCAAACGCTATGCCATTCAGTTTTCGCAACTGGAAGCGTCGGCCGAGAATAACGATAATGACCTTTCCTTCCTGAACGATATTCCAGATCCTCACCCCTTGCCTGAAGAAGAGGTGGAGCGACATGACTTACAGTCGACTCTACAATCTGCCATTCAGACACTTCCGCCGAAGTTCCGCTCTGTTGTGCTGTTGCGCTATGCCTCTCAACTGAGCTTTTCGGAAATCGGGCAGGCGTTGAGTATGCCTGAAGCGACAGCAAAGACCTACTTCCATCGGGCGAAGATGCTGTTGCGTAAATCACTGGCACCTCAACTGCAAATGGCTCAGGCCTGATGTCGGAACGTAAGGATGACCTTATTAAGCAGGGGTCAGGTAGGGATGAGGACGTCACCGGCGGTAGCAGGGGAATGCGCTCTGTTACCGCCGGTGCTCTTTTGTCTGCCTCTTCGTACCCTTATTTCTGGAACTGAACCGGCCTTTGTCCTGAAACGTGCTACAGTTACTGAGTGTTTTTGGCTGAATAGTAAAGGAGTAAAGGCATAATGGCTCATCCACAGGGTGTGATCTTTGATATAGATGGAACCTTGATTGATAGTAATGATGCGCATGCGCATGCGTGGGTTGAGGCATTTCAGCACTATGGATATCGGGTGTCCTTTGACAAAGTGCGTCCCTTGATTGGCATGGGAGGAGATAAACTTTTGCCCGATGCGGTCGGACTTGAGAAGGACAGCGAGAAGGGGAAGCAGATCAGCCAGTTACGGAAGAAGATCTTTATGGAGCGCTATCTACCCGACCTCAAGCCCTTTCCAATGGCGCGTGAACTGCTGCACCATATCCATGATGAGGGGCTGAAAATGGCTATTGCGACCTCGGCGGAGAAGGATGAGCTGGATGCCCTGCTTGCGGTTATTGGGCCATATGCGAGCCATTTTTTCGAGGAAGAGACCTCTTCAAAGGATGCACCACGCTCCAAGCCATCACCCGACGTGATGCAGGCGACAGTAGAGCGTATCGGTCTGGCCCCGGAACAACTGGTGATGCTTGGTGATACAGCGTATGATATTGAGGCGGCGAAGAAAGTTGGTATTCAGACGATTGCGCTGCGCTGTGGGGGATGGAGCGATCAGGATTTACAGGGAGCAATTGCCATTTATGATGATCCAGCAGATTTGTTTCACCACTATGAGGAGTCGCCGCTAACCAATCTATAGCAGAGATACAAAAGGGGCACGCCTTTTCAACGGCGTGCCCTCAACTGTGATTCCTTTTCCGCTTACATGCCAAGATAGCCGCGGACTTTCTGCCACTGCTCTCCAATCCGCTGACGGACCTCAGAGCCGGGATAGGGCGTGAGGAGCAGCGCACCTGCGATACCAACAAGCAGCCCTACACGGAACATGGTTCGTGCGCGCTGACGTCTGCGTTGGTAGCGCTGGTATTGGTCCTGCATACTTTCTTTCATGTCTCTGGCGCTACTAGAGACATGTTCAAGCGCTTTCCCTGCCTGCTTGGAACCTTTATCCAGCAGGCCTTGAGTCTTTTGCAGGCCGCTGCCCATTGCGCTCTGCACGTTCTCCTGTAAGAACTTTAAGTTCTGCTGCGCCTTTCGGGCATTTTCGCCCAGAACGCTTTGCGCGGTCTGCATGCCACTTTGAAGGGTTGCCTGTGTGGCGTTCAGGCGGGGCTGAACCTGCTCTTTCATGAGCGTGTTCAGATCCTTACGCGACTGTTTGGCCTGCTTTTCCATGCGTTTCTGGTTCAGCTTTAACAGACCTTGAGCGAGTGCCAGACCTCCGATCAGGGCTGTCTGGGTTTTTCCAAAGCCGTTGCGTACGCTGGTTTGCATGTTTCCATAAGTTGCCTGTGCAGATCCTTTCAGATCCTTGATGGTATCTTTCGTTTTATCTGCACGGGTCTGTTTTCGTTCGAGCAACCTGGGCATCTCTCCCTCCAAATTCTATCTATAGAACGAGACAAGGCAAAAGCTGCGTCCCTTTACTCTCTGAATGTTTGGAATTTCAGCCTATATTCTCCACGCGCGAGGCGTGTTTGCAGTTTCATTACTTCATCCTTTCTCCTGGTGGTTAATGAAGTTTTGCTGTGACTCTCGCTGTGTCAAATTACTCTCTATTGATCGGTGCGTTTCTGTTATACTATCTTTGATGCTTGTCCCTTCGTATCTCGAAGTAGGAGTAGACTTTATGGGTAGTGTTTCAACACCGACAATAAGCAGTCTTCATTCAGTTCCACCCGATCGCATCCCGTTGAAGCCGGGATCTCGGCTGCAACTGCGCTCCCCGATGCAGGTGCGAATCTCACCTGATGGGAAGCAAGCCGCCTTTATTCTGGGCGAGTGGCGTGAGCAGGAGACGTATCGTATTGATCGTCTCTATACGCTTGATCTGTCCCGAGAGAAGGCGCAACCCAGACCCTTAACCCGAGAGACTCAGGGTGATAAAGCTCCCTGCTGGTCACCGGATGGAAAATATATCGCCTATATTTCAACCCCTCAGGGTGAAAATGAAAAGGCGCAGATATATCTTGCTCCGGCTGCCGGAGGCGAGCCCCGACGCGTCTGCACTATGCCAAATGGTGTGCTTGATCTTGCTTGGTCGCCCGATAGCCAGTATCTGGCTTTTACCACACTGGAAGGCGATGAACCGGAGGGTGATCCACTGGTGTTGACCCCCGATCGCTATCGACGTCTCTGGGCTGTCCATATTGATAGTGATGCACCTTATCCTCTGACATGTCCCGAATTGAGCATCTGGGAATTCTCCTGGTCCCCAGATAGCTCGCAGTTGGCTCTTTATTATTCTACCGGTCCGGGTGAAAACGGCTGGTACGCCGGTCAGGTCGGCGTGATTTCGGCTCATGGCGGTTCTGTGCGTCAGCTCTCTTTGCTGGATCGTCAGGCCAGCAATCTTGCGTGGTCGCCTGATGGTCGATATCTTGCATACATTTCGGGTGATTGGAGTGATCGCTGTCATGGCGCTGGTGATATCTTTCTGGTTTCGGTTGCTGATGGCGCAACGCGTGATCTGACTCCGGGAATCGAGTACAGCCCGTGCTGGTGTACCTGGCTGCCTGATGGTCAGCGTTTGCTCTTTGTTGCCTATCAGGGAGTCACCCATGTCGTCGCAACGCTGGAAGTCGAGAACGGAACCATCAACTATCTGGAACATGATTTTCCGCTGGAAGCGGCCTCCGATGTCTCGATTACTCCTGATGCGCGTTCGCTACTGGTACTGCACACGACATCGCAGGAACCTACCGATATCTGGCTTGGCAAGCTTTCAGAGTCCGCTGATTCCCTGAAGTGGCGGCGCGTCTCGCAGCTTAATCCTGTCTTTGAGGCAACCTATGCCCTGGCTCCAACGAAGCGGCTATGCTATTCGAGCCTGGAAGGTTGGGAGATTGACGCCTTACTGACTATGCCACTGGTACGAAAGACGGACGAACTGCCACCGCTGGTGGTTCATGTGCATGGGGGGCCGTCAGGAGCCTGGATCGATGACGCGGCGCTTCGCTGGACGCAGTTGCTGGCAGGCGCTGGTTATGCCGTGTTCCGCCCAAATATTCGCGGAAGTTGGGGGAGAGGCGTGACGTTTGCTGATGCGGTCGTCGGCGATATGGGTGGCAATGATTATCAGGATATCCTGTTTGGCATTGAGTATCTGGTCAATGAAGGACTGGTCGACCCCAACCGCATTGGTATTATGGGGTGGAGCTATGGAGGCTTTATGTCGGCCTGGGCTGTAACGCAGACCCAGCGCTTTAAAGCGGCGGTCATCGGGGCCAGCATTACCGACTGGCATAGCTTCCATGCGCAATCTGCTATCTCGGACTGGGATATACGCTTTATGAAGGCAGATTACTTGCGCAACCCTGACGCGTATCGACGCTGGTCACCGATTACATATGCTGCACAGGTGCAGACACCATGCCTGATCTTGCATGGCGAGAAAGATGTTATCTGTCCGGTAAATCAGGCATATGGTTTCTATCGTGCGTTGATGGATCGCGGCGTTCCTGTTGAGGCGGTCATTTATCCACGTGAGGGACATGGACCACGCGAACGCAAACATAATATCGATATCGATGAGCGTATCTTGCGCTGGTTTGAAAAATACCTGTAGCACATTGTTTTTTTCGGGGGCTAAGCAGAAGCGGCCCCCGAAATACATGAGATGAGCAGATAGCATGATGGCAAGTGTAATCAGACCGGTACATCTGAAGTTATTTGATGAATTACGGGGAGAGCGTGTGACGCTGCGCCCTTTCCGCGAAAGTGACATTGCACCGTATTTTGAAGCGCTTTCGGAGTCGCGAGCTCAACTACGGCCCTGGCTGGCGTTTGCCGATGCCTATCAGACGCTGGAGGAAGTGCGCCCGTGGATCATGCGAGGAATGGCGAACTGGCTCTTGCGTGAGGATATGCCTCTCCATATGTGGGATACCTGCACGGGGCGTTTTCTGGGCGGATTTGGCATTCATCCGCATGATTGGGATGCGGGCTCATTTGAGCTTGGCTACTGGCTGCGCACCTCGGCGACCGGTCGGGGCTATGTGACGGAGGCGGTTCGCCTGGCAACTGACTTTCTCTTTACTGAGCTACAGGCGAACCGGGTCTTTATTCGCTGCGATGAGCGCAATGTGCGTAGCGCGGCTATTCCCCGACGGCTTGGTTTCCAGTTTGAGGGCTGTTTACGCAATGCTCAACGCGCCACCAATGGCTCTCTTGCAAGCATCCAGGTATACTCACTGATCCCCGAAGACTATCAGCGGTTACGGGCTGAAAAGCGCTGGTAATGCCCGGGCCATAGCAGCTCATAAGCGGCAACCATGCTCAGGGCTGTAAGAGGAGCCGCCGTGAAAAGCGATCGCGTACCACCTGAACGCCAATGCGGCGGCTGACATACCAGAGTGCTTCCATTGCCACATCTCTGACCTCTTTATCCCTGTTGGCAAGCTGGATCAGCACGCGGGCAGTTTCGTATTCCTCTTCCTTGTTCTCATTGGTGATCAGGCCCAATGCATTGACCACTTCCCGACGCAATGGCAGGGGAAGTGCTACCTCTTCGACAAGGCGGCGTAAGCTGGCGATGCTGACCGTGTCGTTTTCCTCGACCAGCACCTGAACGATACCAGCTCGAATGTCGGGTTGTAGCGATCGGTCGCGGAGCAACTGCCAGCGCTCCTGACGCTCAAGCTGGCGAATCATCTGTTTCTGAACAGGCAAGAAGCTTTGTGCTGCCTTGAGGTAAGCGGAGGGATCAAATGGCACGTGCTTATCTCCAAGCAGGTAGCGCAGATCCTCAATATCTTTGCGCAGGCCGTCATGGTCCAGCTCGGTGGTCAATGCCTGTAACTCCTGAATGAGCATGGCAGCAAGCCTGCGCGTTCGTTGGGGGGCAATGGGAATGCTTGCGGTCAGCAGGCTGGCAATATAGCGCCGTTCCTCCGCGTCCCTGTTTCGGTCCTTCAGGTAGTGATAGAGCTTCTGTCTGATGGCCGTGTCTTCGAGCAGGACAGAGATGCCGGGTAGGCCGAAGAAATTGACCATTACCTCTTTCAAGAACTGGCTTTCAGCATCGGTTGCGGGTGGCGCAAAGAGGTAATCGAGCAGGATATGCGCGGCCCGCTGACGATCCTGAGGCAGTATCTTCTGTGGTGTGGTAAAGGTCAGCGCGACTGCGATACAGCGAGGCGTGCTCTCGTCCTGTGGCTCACTGTTCATATGCGCGACCAGCCGGGCTCGTGTTGTGGAGTCGGATGAGTTGGCAAGCAAGATTGCCGCCTGGATGCGTAAAACCGTATCTTCCGAAGGATCGAGCACCAGTGCCATCAGTTGCGGGGCGATGTCAGGCGCTTCCTGCTGCTCAAAGAGCCTGATAATGTCATGGCGGAACTCAAAGCTTGCCCGAGTGTCATCAAGGATTTTGAGCAGAGCGGTAGTCAGGATGCCGTTTTGTTTGATAACGGTATCGTAGTAGCGCCTGTTGAAGATGTCGGTCAGAATGCGGCGCAGGTCTGCTGCCGTCTCAGGATGCAGGAACAGAGGAAGCAGCTTCTCGACATCGTCGCTGCTCCCGCTGATGCCAATCGCGTGAAGCAGGCTCTCTGTAAGGGCTCTCTTGCTGGTTGGGTGGTAGATGAGCTCGAACAGATGCGTGTGTAGCGCGGTATCGATTCCGGCAAGTTTGACCAGCGTCTTGGCAACTTCTTGCCGGACCTGTGTATAGGGCGTCTCGTGCAAGACTTGAAGTAGCCGGTCGATGATTTCCTGTTGCTGTGCTGGTGGTTCTTCTCCCTCGCGGTGATGCGCAACGAGGCAGTGGCCTGCCAGAATCAGGGTGATGGAGAAGACATCCTCCATTCCTTTGCGGTTCAATAATTGCTCAAGTAGAGGGGATAGATCCTGAATGATGCCTGCATACATGAGCAACACTTCTTCATTCCAGAGATCATTTGGGTGCTGTAACAGCTCTTTGAGGAGGAGCTGTTCAATGGTGTCGGCCTGTAGTGCATATTCTTTGAAGGTACGCGCTTCGACGATAGAGAGTGCGGCAAAGTAGCTCTGAAAGGTCAGATGGAGAAAGCCGTAAGCACCATCGTTCTGTTTCTTAATCAAGCCATTATCCGAACACAGCTCATCAATAATCTGGTGGGCCGTACTATGCGCCGAAGGAGTCTCCTGTTCGAGAAATTGTGAGACCACTGCACTCAGCCGTTCCTCAGTAAAGTAACGTTGCCGCTGTTGATGAAAATGCCAGGCGACCTTGCTGAGGAGCCGTTTTTTCTGCTCAACCGTGAGCAAGGCATAGGTATAGCGTGGATGCAGGCGTTCCTGATCCCATTCATACAGTAAGAGCTCGATACAGCGGGCATAGAGATCGGCCAGGCGTGTCGGTAGTTTCTTATTACGCTCGTAGAGCATCACAAGCAGCGACAACAGCAGTGGATTACTGACCAGCATTTCAAGCTGCGGAGTGTTGTCGAGCACCTCTTTCAGCTCCTCGCCAAGCGCGATCCGCTGGCGGTCTTCGGGCCCTTCAAGCTGAAACCACTTCCCAATGAATTCATGTGCTTCCTGTTTGCGGAACGGCAGGATCTCGTATTCGGCGAAGGGCAGCGGGGCGCGTTGCTCATACTTGTACTCAGCCAGCCGCGAGGTTACGATCAAGTAGATGGCTGGATAGCTACTACAACATCGCTTGATCGCTTCAAAGACGCGGCGATAGGCTTCCTGCCGCTCACTCTTTTTGTTGCCAAGAATGGCCTCATCCAGGGCGTCGAGCAGGAGGAGTACCTTGCCTTTGCTGAATTGATCTTCCAGGAAAGCCCGCGCCTCCTGAAAGGTCGGGAAGCCATGATTGTCGTGCCAGTCATCGGCCAGAAAGTCAAGAAGATTGTCCTGCTGTGAGCGAGCAAAGCGACTGAGCTCAACGGCGATTGGGAGTAAGTGGTGTAACCCATTGAGCTGGTCTTTGATCGCCCGGGACAGCATATACTTGAGTAGCGTGGTTTTGCCGCTTCCGGGATCGCCGAGGACAATGATATGCTTTTTGTCGCGCAGGACCTCTTCAGGGGCAAAGCTCCCTTCAAGGTACTCTTCCTCGATGCTCTGTTGAATGAAGTGAAAAACACGCTCCGGGGTATCTCCTCTGTTCATTTCAAGGCCAGGATCTGTCTTCTTGAGCGGGCGGAGCCGTTGCCCGACATGGATATGCTCCAATGTGATTGGCTCGGGCATATCCAGAATCTTGATGCTGGACATGGCTTCGTCCTGAAGCAGTCTGGCATGATAGCGGGCGGTTGCTGTGCTGATAAATTCCCGATGCTCCTTTTCTTTAGCTTCCTTTTCGTGCTGTGCCTCTTTTCGTGCAAGCTCCTGTTGCTCATGCATGACCCTGCGGTTCTCCTGATAGCCACGCAGCGTGACAAGGATGGAGACGACCGTCAACACACTGGTGACGACGACGCTGATGATTTGGAGCAGAATGTTGGGGTCGGTCCAGGGGGTGATGAGGGCCTCACGAGCAAGGACGGGGGCCTGAGCGTCGCTTTGTTCGGAATGGAAAAGGTGAAGCGGGTCGGGCAGGATGGAGGCGCAGCATAACCACATCCACACTGTTATCAGAAAGAGTATATGACGTTTTTTAAGCATATATTGAGACTCCCTCTATCTGTACTGCCTGCATCCCTGTTTTGTTTCTTTAGTAATTAAGACGTATTAAATATGCTTTATAAAAAAGTATAGTAATGATGAAAGAAACAAGTGCAGGAATCTCATTTGTGTACTCTGTCATTGTAGCGTATTGCTCACAAATTTGCTACTATCGACGATGATTCATCTGATGCTTGTTTATGCACGCGCAGGCTCCAATGCGGAACTCCTTGACTCTTGCTGTAGAGGTATGGTAAGCTTGGAAAAGGACATCTTTCTGAGAAGGAAAATAATCCTCCAAAGAGAGGAACCGAGGTTTTCACTGTGAGTATGAAAGTAGGGATAATTATTCAGGCCAACGTGGCCGCATGAGCGAACACGCCTGGGCTCATGCGGCAGGAAAGTGGCACGCTCAACAATCGATGCTTACTCACCTGAGTAAGTGACGGTTTGTTGTATCCCGAAATCAGGTTCCTTTCCTCCCTTTCTTTTTCACCTCTCTCCTATGGCGTGTGTCGCCGGGCAGCGGAGAACTCCAATCGCTGCTTGCACCACATGCGGCTAACGCCTCCTGATGTGTCCTGCGCGAGAGAGTTCACTGCTTTGCCCCCTCTAGCTTCCTTCTGTTCGACGTGCCAGAGCAGAGAGCAACCACATTTTTGAATTGTATGCGCGAAAAGGACAACATCTATGTTACAGGTAAAAGGAATTCAGCTTGCCTATGGTCCCCGGCAGATCCTTGAGGATGTCTCGTTTACGATCGGACCGGGTGAAAAAGTTGGTTTGATTGGTGTGAATGGTGCCGGGAAAAGCTCTCTCTTGAAAATCATTGCCGGTTTACAGGACAGTGATAGCGGCACGGTCAGTCGTCCGCGTAGCTTTGGCTATCTGAGTCAGGATATTGCACATGAAGATCCCGTTGCAGAGGGCAAGACCGTACGAGACTTCATCTTTAGCAGTACCGGACTTGATCGGGCGCTGGCACAATATGAAGAGATCTCAGCTGCACTCGCTTCAGCAGATGCTGGCGAGCTGGAAACGCTGTTGCAGCGGCTTGCCACTGCTCAGGATGCCCTTGAGCGGCTTGGCTACTATGAAGCCGATGCACGCTGTGAAGAACTGATAGCCGGGCTCAATATCGGCGGTGTGACGCTTGATCGTCAGGTGAGCTCCTTGAGCGGTGGCCAGAAGACCAAACTGGCTCTTGTGCGTTTGCTGTTCCAGTCTCCCGAACTGCTGTTGTTGGATGAGCCAACGAACTTTCTGGATGTTGAGGCATCGGCCTGGCTGATGGATTTTCTGGGCAGCTACAAAGGCTCTATCCTGATTATCTCGCATGATCTGGACTTGCTTGACCGCAACATCCATAAGATTCTGCGCTTGAACGAGTTCACGCACAAAATAGAGGAGTATCGCGGCACTTACTCAAACTACCTGACGCAGACCGGGGATGCGCTGGCCCTGATGGAGCGCACTCGTCGCTGGCAGGAGCGCGAGCTTGCCCGCTTGCGTAAGACTTCTCAGCAATTGCGGAGGTTTGGTGCGACACGTGTCAGCCAGCGCCGGGCGATCGACAAGCGCATTGAGGCATTGGAACAGAGTATGCCGGTCCTGCCTCAGAACAGCCGGCGAATCAAAGTCGATTTCCGGGTGCGCGTGAGCAGCGAGCGTGTGGTGCTGGTTGCTGAGGATCTCTGTAAGAGCTATGGTGAGAAAGAGATTTTCCGCAACCTCAGGCTTGAGGTCGAGCGGGGGCAACGGCTGGTGATTGTCGGGCGCAATGGTGCGGGCAAGACAACATTGCTGCGCTCACTACTTGGCCTGACGACACTCAATCAGGGCGAAGTGATCTTCGGCGATCGAGTGCGTATTGGTTACTATGCACAGGAGAACGAGGGCCTGAACTACGAAAACACCGTGATTAATGAGGCTGGAAGTATTCTTCCCGATAATATGAAGCGTGTGCGCTCAATTCTGGGGTGCTTCCTCTTCACGGGTGATCGCGTGTTTCAGCCCGTGGGCACTTTGAGCGGTGGCGAGAAGACGCGCCTGGCGCTGGCAAAAATGGTGCTCGATGGCCCCAATCTGCTGGTGCTGGACGAGCCGACTACCCACCTGGATGCGATGTCGCGGGGCATTGTTGGTGAGGCGCTGGCCGAATATAATGGCACGATCATCGCTGTGACCCACGATCTGGAGTTTGTGCGCTATCTCAAGCCTGATACGCTGTTGCTGATGCCTGAGGGCCGCATTGTTCTGTACGACGAGAAATACGATCAGCTCCTGCAACGGGCGTAAGTTTATGACAGGTTGTTTGCTTTCTTGCGGGAAGGCAGGCAACCTGATTCCAGGCCGCTGCGTATATCCTGTTAAAAGCAGAATGGGTTCTTTAGTCAGGATTGGAGGCTCTGGTGCAGAAGAACAGCAATATCTCTTTGAGCTTAAAACAGGTATACAATGATGAATACAGGGCGTTTCCCTATCCGCTCTATCATCGCTTGCGTGAATTAGATCCAGTGTATTGGGATCCTGAACTACAGGCATGGGTGCTGACAGGCTATAACGATGTGGTAACGACCTTGCGCAGTCCGAAAGTATCGGCGCAACGATTCGAGATCGAAAAAGAATGGCTTCCTGAGGCGTTTTACAGGCAGATGGAGCCCTCCTTGCGTGCGATCGCGCGTCAGATGCTTTTTCTGGACCCGCCCGATCATACACGAATTCGAGGCCTGGTGGCAAAAGCCTTTACACCGCGCATGATCGAGCGTATGCGTGAGCATATTCAGCAGATTGTCGATACGCTGCTTGATGATGTGCTGGCAAAAGAGCGCTTCAACTTTGTGGAAGAGTTTACCTATCCGCTCCCTGCGATTGTGATTGCCGAGATGCTCGGAGTTCCGTCCGAGGATCGAGAACAGTTTATCCGCTGGTCCGGTGACTTTGGCACGCTGTTGGAAGGGGCAGACCTGGATCTTGAGCAGGGTATGCGGGCGCTGTATGGTGTGCAGGAGTTCATCGATTATTTTAGAAAAATGATTGCGCAACGCCAGCTTCAGCCGCGGGATGATCTGTTGCAGGCCCTGATCCATGCGCATGAGGGCGGTGATAAACTGGATGAATACGAGCTACTCGGGAACTGCATCTTGCTGCTGGCTGCCGGGCATGGGACGACCACGGAACTACTCGGAAACGGTCTGTATGCCTTGCTGACTCACCCCGATCAATATATGCTTTTCCAGCAGAACCCCGAGATTGCCTCTACCGCTGTCATGGAACTGCTTCGATATGATGGACCGGTACAATCAACCAGTCGCGAGGTGAAAGAGGATATTGAGATTGACGGCAAGCGCATACAGGCAGGTTCCACTGTCGTGCTCTGTCTGGGAGCAGCCAGCCATGATCCCGCCCATTTTACCAACCCTGATCAACTGGTCCTTGATCGAAAAGAGAATCGACATCTGGCATTCGGGCAGGGAATTCATTTCTGTCTGGGGGCGCCGCTGGCCCGACTGGAAAGTGAGATTGCTTTCAGCACCCTGATGCGGCGCTTGCGCAATCCACGACTTGTTCAGGAACCTGAGTGGTGGAGTGGCTTGATCTTTCGTGGCATGGGGAGTTTATTGATTGAGCATGATGTATAAGCCAGTCCTGGCGGAGAAGAAACGATCTTCTCCGCTGTCGCTCTCAACGCTGACATATGCGTGCCAGTCTTTAGAAGAGACGGAAGGCCTTCCTTTTCCTGCGGAACAAAAAAGCAAATAGGTTGGGGATAAAGTGTCGGCTGACGGTGACGGAACTGGACAACATCGGCGTATCCTCATTTTCTTTTTAAATAGATGAATGGTAATGTCCTTATTATACCGACTTTGCCGAGCAAGAAAGAAGGGAATTACCAAAAGTCATAGCAAGGCGGGTAACTTCCCTCTTGACTTTCAGCCTGAAATTCTGTATGCTTGAAAGAGCAAACAAAAAAACCAGGAGTGGTGCGAATAGTGATAATCAAAGCCTTTCTCTAAACGACACTTAGCGGCGAAGTACACCTGTTTTTTGAGCAAGCGGGATATCGGGAATAGAGGTATCCTGTATGGTGTTATCTGCTATGGAGCGTGAAGAGAGAAGGGTTTTGCTGGCATCGGTCACCAATCTTGTTCCTCATTTTCACCAACAATATCCACCTTCTTTCTCATCCATTCTATCGGTGCGCTCCAGCGGAGATCGGCCAGTGCAGAAGCGGTAGCCGCCCGACACGTGTATTTTCGCCTCAATGAACAGTAGTTTAGATTTTTTTGACGGAGTATCCCATTTTTGAGATCAGTTGCGTTTTGTTTTGGGGCGGCAGAGAGAAAAAAGGAGCAGAGATTGACAGAATCTATCATCAATAATGCGTACGAAGAGAAGCGCATGGACGGCTTGCTCTCAACCGCTCCGCGTAAGGCAATTCTGGTAGGAGTAGACCTGCCTGATGCGGAATGGCCGCTTGAAGAGTCGCTGGACGAGCTTGCACAGTTGGCAACGACGGCAGGCGTGGAGTGTGTGGATCGTGTGGTGCAGCGCCTCATGCGTCCTCACCCGGCGACGGTGCTTGGTTCCGGAAAAGTAGAGGAACTTGCAGGATTGCTCCAATTTCACGATTGTGATGCGGCGATCTTTGACCTTGAGTTAAAGCCGGTACAGCATCGTAATCTTGAGCGTGAACTTGGGGTCCAGGTGCTCGATCGCACCGCGCTCATCCTGATCATCTTTGGTCAGCGTGCGCGGACGCGTGAGGGGCGTCTCCAGGTTGAGCTGGCTCAGATTGAGTATGATTTGCCGCGTCTGGCCCGGCAGTGGTCGCACCTGTCTCGTCAGCGTGGTAGCGTGAACCAGCGTGGTGAAGGAGAGAAACAGATTGAGGTTGACCGCCGTTTGCTGCGCCGCCAGCGCGATCAGTTGATTGAAGAGATTGAGCAGGTACGCAATCAGCGGCAGTTGCATCGTGACAAGCGGAAGCATGATGGACCTCCTGTTGTGGCGCTGGTAGGCTATACCAATGCCGGAAAGTCAACCTTGCTGAATCGGCTGGCCGGAGCGCAGACATTGGCCGAGAACAAGCTGTTCGCGACGCTTGATCCAACCACCCGTAAAGCGCGGCTTGAGGGGGGGCAAGAAATTCTGCTGAGTGATACCGTCGGCTTTGTGCAGCGCTTGCCGCACACGCTGGTGGCTGCCTTCCGGGCGACCCTGGAAGAGGTTGCTGAGGCCGATTTGCTGGTTCACGTGGTTGATGCCTCGCATCCGCATGTACGCCATCAGATCGAGGCAGTCGAGCAGGTGCTTGAGGAGATCGATGCAGGTGGTATGCAGATGATCATCGCACTCAACAAGGCCGATCAGCTCGCGCCGGATCAGGTGGTAGAGTTGAGCGAGATTGCATCTCATCTGCCACAGGTGAAGGTCTCGGCCTTGACTGGCGAGGGCATCGATCAGTTGTTGCATTGCATCAGTGAGCAACTGATACAGCAGTTTGTCGCGATGGATGTGTTGATCCCATATGATCGGGGTGATCTGGTGGCTCAGTTCCATCAGTATGGCACGATCGAGCATGAGGAGTACATGGAGAAAGGCACTCATCTGCGCGGCTATCTGCCAGAGAACCGGAGCGGTGCCTTCTATGCTTATCGCATTCGCACCTCAAAGCGACAGGCACGGAAGGAAGCAATCCGCGCTGTTTCCTAGACACATGTGAAGAGCAGAATGGCGGGAGGGCTGGAAAAGCTCTCCCGCTTTTTTTAATGGAGTGGATGCGCTTCGTATAACCGCCATTCCGGGTCAAGCTGAAGCTCTGCCAGGGTCTCGCTTCCCGCCAGCCCTTTCTGAATCACAACGCGCGAGTTTTTTCCATCGACCAGATACCAGCGTTCAGCATGAATATCATAGTAGCTATCCTGAAGCCAATCTGTCTCTATTGTAACCTCATGCTCGATGATGCCCTGTCCGTCCTTGAGATGGACGAGGAGGGCGCGCCCATGTCCGGTATCGGCTACTGTCACATAGTGGTCATCGAGCACGCGCACGGAATGGGGATGGTTAAGCCCCGAGAGCACGGTCTGCCAGCGTCCGGTTTCTCGCTCAATTGCGACAATCGAACCCTGGTGGAAGAGGGTAGCAAGGATGGTATCATGTTTCCACTCGGTCGCCGAGTTAACATGCGTTGTCTGGGTCAGAGTTCCATATTTCACGCCTCTATGATCCGCCGTTGTATCAAGGATACGGCGCTCTCCGGTGGGCGTCTCCTCAAAGCCATGTTCTGTGGCCCACCAACTCCACAAAGGATCTCCATCACGGCTGAATTCCACTATCGCATCAACACCCGTGCTGGCAACCAGATAGCCGCGCGCGGTGCGATTGAGCGAGTGGAGCAGACTGAATGAGGGCAAGCTGACGCTTTTCTTGATCGCGGTAAGATCGGGCGATACCTCATAGATGGTATCCAGCGCCGCAACCAGCAGACCCTGTTCGGTCTGTGCCATACCGGCAGGCATTGTTAGCGGGAGCGTTGCCTGAATTTGTCCGGCCTCATCCAGCGAGACAAGCAGACCGCCCTGATCTTCTTTTGGCTTTTGCAGGCTACCAAGCGTTGTCACCGGACAGGCCGTTTGCTCTCGTGATTGCGCCCAGTGATTCTTGAGCAACGAGTGTCTGGTTGAAATACAACTGAGTAGCAATGTCATTTTGTGTGCTCCTTGTGAGTGTAAAGGGTTGACATGCTATCCATTTTGACCGTATAGTTATTGCAAAGGAATAATTACTTTGTTGATCTACTATATCAACAATATCACAAAAACACAAGTTCTTGCAAGAACTGGACAGCGTGCTGTTACTGTTCGATAGAATTGCGCAATGCCAGCAGAGGCGATATGAGGAGGTGCCATGACTGCGTCTGAACACTCGGGATCAGAGAACAGCCATTTGAAAGCGCTTGGGCCGGGAGAGGGGAGTAAGGTAGAGCAGATCAAGGTGAATAGCCATCTGTTGCGGGGCAAAATCGCTGAAGAATTGGCCGAACCGACCTCACACTTTACGGAAGACCAGATTCAGCTTATCAAGTTTCATGGTATTTACCAGCAGGATGATCGTGACCTGCGTCAGGTCCGCAAGGCGGCTCGGGCCGAGAAGGCCTATCAGTTTATGGTGCGTTCGCGCATTCCAGGTGGTGTCTTAACTCCTGAACAGTATCTGGTTCAGGATGAACTTGCAGACCGCTATGGCAATGGCACCTTGCGCTTTACAACCAGACAGAGTATTCAGCTTCACGGCATCCTGAAAGAGAACCTGCATCAGACCATTCACGATATTAATAAGGCGCTGCTTTCAACGCTGGCGGCCTGTGGGGATGTGAACCGAAACGTGATGGCTTGTCCTGCTCCTACCTCGTCGAGGGCGCAAGCACGGGTACAGGAGTTCGCACATCGTCTTGCTATGCATCTGGCTCCACGCAGCAGGGCATATTCTGAAATCTGGGTTGATGGAAAGAAAACGCACATCATTGAGAGCCCTGACGAAGTAGAGCCTATGTACGGCCCGACCTATCTCCCTCGAAAGTTCAAAGTAGGAATCGCCTTCCCAGGAGATAACTGTATTGATGTGTACACGCAGGATATCGGCCTGATCGCACGACTTGATGGGGATAAGTTGATTGGTTTTACTGTGGTGATCGGTGGCGGTATGGGCATGACGCACGGGAAGAGCGAGACATTCCCGCGTCTGGGAACGCCGCTCTGTGATGCCAGCACTGATACCGTTGTTGCTATTGCTGAAGCAATTCTCACCGTGCAGCGCGATTATGGAGATCGCAAGAACCGTAAACACGCTCGTATGAAATATGTGGTTGATGAGCGTGGTATTGATTGGTTTCGGGACGAGGTTGAGCGGCGGCTTGGCTTTACACTTGCTCCGCCGAGTCCTGTCGAATTACATGCGATCGAGGATCATCTAGGCTGGCAGCAGCAGGCAGATGGTCGCTGGTTCCTGGGACTGCATATAGAGAACGGGCGTGTCAGAGATACTGAGACGGCGCAGGTGAAGACCGGCTTGCGTGAGGTTGTCGCGCATTTTCGCCCGGGCGTTCGTCTGACTCCTCAACAAAACATACTACTGACTGATATTGAGGAAGCGCAGCGAGACGAGGTCGAAGCGATGCTCAAGCGCTATGGCATTGTAACTGACCCCGCCGCTATCGGTGCGTATCGCTTTGCGATGGCCTGCCCGGCGTTGCCAACCTGCGGCCTTGCTGTTGCCGAGTCGGAGCGTGTCTTACCGGAGCTTGTCAAGGAGATTGAGACTTCCTTAGAGGAACTTGGTCTTGCTGGTGAGCCGATCAGTATTCGCATGACCGGCTGCCCGAATGGATGTGCCCGCCCGTATATGGGTGATATTGGCCTGGTCGGGCGTTCAAAGGATCTCTACAACGTATATATTGGTGGTGATCAGGCGGGTACTCGCTTGAATGTCCTCTATGCTGCCTCTGTTCCGCTGAAGAATATTCCGGCCACGCTTCAGCCAGTGCTGGCGTTGTGGAAGCAAGAGCGCCAACGAGAAGAAAGCTTTGGCGACTTTTGCCACAGGGTCGGTATTGAGCGGTTACGCGAACGTACAACAGTTGCCACAGCTTGAGGTCAGGCAACGTAGCCTCTCCTACCCGGGCTCGTATTGGAGGTACAAAGGGGTGCCTCTGTACGGGTTATTTTTTTGAACAATCCTTTAGAGAAGGAAGAGGTAGGTTATGCCGAAGTATTATCCGGTAATGCTTGATGTGCGGCAACGCTCGGTTATTGTTGTCGGCGGTAATACAGTTGCCGCTGAGAAAACGCAGGCGCTTGTCTCCTGTGGTGCTCATGTCACAGTGATTGCCCCTGAACTCTGTACGCCCTTGCAGGAAATGGCAGAGCGGTCAGAGATTGTCTGGCGGCAAAAGGTGTATGAGCGGGGTGATCTTGCGACTGCCTTTGTTGTGGTGGCGGCTACAAATGACTCGCAACAGATTGAGGATATCTGGCAGGAGACGCAGGAACGAGGGCAACAGGTCAATATCGTGGATGTACCGGCTCGCTGCACGTTTATTGTTCCCTCCATTCTGCGGCGTGGACAGTTGACGATCGCTGTTTCAACCGAGGGAGCCAGCCCGAGTTTAGCGAAACGCATACGGCAGCAACTGGAACAGCAGTTTCCCCCTGCTTATGAGCACTACCTTCAACTTGCGGCTGTGGTGCGCGTGTATTTGCGCCAGCATCAGGTATCATATGATGAGCGTGATCGCTTTTTCGGGGACTACTTTGCGTCGGAGATTCTGCAATTGCTTGCTCAGGGAGCATTTGGACAGGCTATAAGCCAGGCGGCTGCTCTCTTGCGTGCTTATGGGATCACGGTGCCAGAGAGCACGCTTTTCGAGGATATGGGCTTTCTTGCTCATAGTGCTGTAACATCCACTTCTGCTTGAGAGGATGGACCTTTCTTCTAAGCCTCGTAAAACAGACTGTATTTAAAGACTCCGTGTGTTTTTCAATGCAAAACATGCGGAGTTTTTCATTGTTTTCTTGTGAGTTTTTATATTGATTGAATTGCATGCTTTATTATATAATCATCCTACTGGAATTTCTTTGTTTTTTCCTATCTCTCCTGATAGACTTTAATTGACAATTCGGGACACCATTCAACTTTCATCTCCAAGAGGTGATTATCCTCTTAGAAAGGTTATAGGTTTAATGGATGCATTAACTGTTCCCTCGAACCGTACCTACCTTTTTGCAGGCGCTGGTGCCATTATCGGACTGATAGCATTCTTATTCATGCCATTTGCTCAAATGCAGGTCAAGGCAACAGGAGGTGCCTTTTCAATATCCCTTCCTGCGGTTGGCATTAATACAACCTTGCTTGCTTCAACGAACGCAGCAATCTGGCTTGCCTTTCTGCTGGTGCTGCTGGTGCTGCTTGCTCTGGGGCGCTTGATCTACAGCGCGCAACCCCTGGGCAAGCAGGTTGCCGCACCCGTTGAGAAGCAGGTGAGTTGGACCCTGTATGCCATCATTGGCGCGGCTCTCCTGAGCATTATCGTTGAGATTATCGTGATTTCCGCTGCGAAATCCATTTCACTGGGTGGCGCTCTGGGAAGCCCTGCTCAAATTCCTGGCTCCTTCAGCTTCGGTGTGGGTGCCTGGATTTTCCTGCTGGCAATGCTGGTTGTCATTGGCTGTGCAGGTTGGGAGGCCTATAAGCGCCTGCCAAAAATGCCGCAGCAGGTAGCGCCGGGACAGTCGTATCCGGGAGCATATCCGCCGCCGACTGGTCCGATCCCGCCACAGTACAACACTGGAAACTATCCCCCACAGTACAACACCGGGAATCAGCCGCCGGTGCAGCAGTACAACACTGGAAACTATCCCCCGCAGTACAATACCGGGAATCAACCACCGGCACAACAATATAATACCGGGAATCAACCACCGATGCAGCAGTATAATACTGGTAATCAGCCGCCCCAGTATCCCTATCCGCCACAGCCGAATCAGCCTCCTCAAGGTGGACAACAGTAGCTATGTTGAAGGATACGAAGAGGATGAAACAGGCACAAGAGAAACTGCTAACGCCGTGTAGAGAGGAGCGCTGCCATGTTTAATAAGTTCCTGTTACCGAAAAATATTCCATTCCTGGTTGCGATAGGAGGCGCTGTCCTGGCGCTGATCACTTTCTTTTTCATTCCTTTTGCTGCCATTCAGGCAGGCACGGGGCAGGCTCAGGAGGGCTCTCCGTTCCAATCGCAGGCCTTGACCGCGCTTCAACTGTCGGCTATCAATGGGCTGCTCTGGTTGAACGTGATTTTCGCCCTGGCGGCTATCTTTATTGCCACGCGTCTGGTATTGAGTGAGAATCCCTTTGGTTCCAGGTGGCCGCTGGAGGTCCAGGTGAAGCGAGGGGTAATCGCTCTGATTATTCTGGGCCTCATCGGGGCGATCTTTCAGGCCTTGATCTCGCCATTGGTATCTCAGGCAATTACCGAGATCCTTTCAACCGCCTCCTATGGCTTGTTTGGGGCTGTCTCTCTGTCTCTTGTCTGGCAGGCAGGTGGCTACATCTCGCTGATTGGCATGCTGGCGATTGCAGCAGCCGGGGTCTGGCATATCTTGCCGAAACAGCCCGCAGGTGCGCCGGGTATGTATCCGCAGCATCAGACCGGTGGGTATCCGCAGCAGCCGTATGGCTATCCTCCTTATCAAACGGGACAGCAACCGTCACAGCAGTTGTATGGCGGCTATCCTGCACCACAATATCCGACTGGTGAGTATCAGCAGGGGACGCCTTCGGGAGCATATCCGCAACAGGCGCAGGTTCAGTATCCAGGAGGCGCTCAGCAGCAGCCGTATGGCTACCCGGCACCACAGTATCCGACGAACGAGTTTCCGAAACAGCCCGCGACAGGAGAGATGCAAACACCATCGGGAGAGCAGACGATTCGGCAGGTACCGCCACAGACCCCCCACTATACAGGGGAACAGACAGTCAGACAAGCGCCCCCCGCACCTCAGCCTCCTGTTGAAGAGCAAACGGTCAGGCAGGTACCGCCACAGACGCCTCACTATACAGGAGAACAGACGGTCAGGCAGGCACCTCAGCCTTCTGCCGAAGAACAGACGCTTCGGCAGGTGCCGCAGACGCCTCCATCAGGAGAGCAGACAGCCAGACCATCTCAGCCACAGCAACCACCACAGGAAAGCTAAGTCGAGAACAAAAAAGGAGAGCAAGCCTGATATGAAGCGGGCCTGCTCTCCTTTTGTATTGTATGAGCTTAGCTTTGAGGGGCCGTCCCCTGTGAGCGGGGGATACCTGCTGAGGCCGTAGCAGCCGGTGATGTGCGGCGAGCAAGTATCTGCTTGGCGTTTTCTGCACATCGGACCTGATCCTGTTGGGCCTGATAGAAGAATTGGGCCAGTTCCTGATCTCCATCGCGCTGTGCATCTTGCGCGTAGATGGCGTATGTCTTTGCCCCTTCAAGTGCGTGATACAGCACGCTTACCAGGTCAAAGTACGTATTGCTGGTATTGGTAACTCTCTCTTCTTGAGGTCTATTCATAACTGAAAACCTCCTCTCTGCTACTTCTTGTCTGATTTCCGAACTTCTGTGTTGTATCAACATGGGTGTCACGAATCCAATAGCGGAAACGTTACGTTCTTCTCTGTGTGGTTTCTTTCCTGTGTCTGTGTTTGCGCATGGAGGAAGGAGAGGACGGCGGCATTGAAGGATCTGGATTGTTCAAACATACAGGCATGACCGGCATTGCGCAAGAGGACGAGACGCGATTCATGAATAAGGTGTTGTGCCAGCGGGGCAAAAATCGAGGGCACAAGGGTATCTTTTTCTCCCCAGATAAGAAGCGTTGGCACGCGTAGGCGTTGCATATCCTGGCGCACATTCATAGACAAGAGTTCGCGGGCGAAGCGGAGTGTTGTGCGTGGCCCTGCCCGAAGGAAATCATAGCACACAATCGGGAAGAAGGCCGGTGAAAGATGGGTCAGAAAGGCGAGCATCGGAAGGATATTCGCGCGAATGCTGGTCTGATGAAACAGCACCGAGGGCGCGACCAGCACGAGGCTTGCAACCTGCTCTGGATAGCGAGCAGCAAAGCGAATGCAGATCAGCCCACCCATAGAATGACCGATAAAGTGAGCGCGCTGAATGTGGACATGCTGCATCCACGTCTGTAGCCATTCAGTGGCTTCTGCGAGGGTGATTGCGTTAGCCTTTGCGCGCATACTACCAAATCCCGGGAGGTCGAGAATATAGACCCGGTAATGACGCGCAAGCGCTGGAATGTTGCGCCGCCACCAGAGAGAAGAGGCCGCCAGACCATGCACGAGAATAACTGGCTCTCCACTGCCTATGACCTGATAGCGAACGCGTTTTCCCTGTATTGTGATAGAGCGAGTGAAATATATCTGTCTCATAGACGCTGGTTATCGTATTGAAAGATCTCTTCTACATAGTATCTTCCAGATCTGTGAACGTGCAAGGGGGCTCTCTTCCCCGGAAAGTACTCTTCCCATTTTCAAAAAGCGGAGAAAGCGTTATAGTGAATGTAACATCCGTTTCTCCTTTGGCAGAGTTGTTTCCGGAAAGAAACTCAATGGTGTGGTAAGCAGGTGGGGAGGAGGAAAACATGTCTGTTGCTCATGCTCTACTGCGTGTTGTGCTGGTGCTTGGCTGTGTGTTGCCCGTATTTGCTGCCGGCGAGGCTCACGCGGAGACTATGACCCCCTATGAGGCCCTGGCAAGAGGCCCTTATACCATTCTGGGAAATCAGGTGCTGGATGCCAGTGGGAAGCCCTATCTCTTTCATGGTATCACGCGTTCAGGGCCAGAACTTGATTGTACAGGCAAGCAGAGCCCTTATGATCGTTCGCATCTTGCCTTGATGGGTGTCCCTGTGCCCAATGTGGCCGATATCAAAGACGGGAGATATTGGGGAGGAAATACGGTTCGGGTGCCGCTTTCTCAGAATTTCTGGCTGAAGGGCGATATGAAAATTTCGACCTGTACGGCGGCGGGGTATCGAGCATTTGTGCACCGTCTGGTTGACGATCTGACAGCACTCGGATTGAATGTCATTCTGAACCTGCACTGGTCCGGTGCGGGTGGACAGGTTGGCGGCGCAGGTGCAGAACAGCAAATGCCCGATACCGATGCGGTGCCGTTCTGGGAACAGGTGGCGCAGACCTACAAGGACTATTCCAACGTGCTTTTCGAGCTCTATGATGAGCCCGGTATCTCGTATCAGCAGGGGTCCTGCTGGAAATTCGGCTGTATGATCGTGGGGGATGAGGTCAGGGTGCATTATTGCGGCTGCTTCAAGCTCTTTTCCTACCAGGCAGTGGGGATGCAGACCTTGCTGGAAACGATTCGCAAAACGGGAGCCCGGAATCTGGTGATTGCAAATGGCACCAATGGTGGGTATAGCCTGAAGCAGCTTTCCATGTACGCGCTGGAAGGAACCAATGTCCTTTACAGCAGCCATCCCTCTAACAACGCGAGCGATAAAATGCCTTCCTTCTGGACCGACCATTTCGGCCAGTTCGCGGATCGTTATCCGTTGTTGATTACAGCATTTGGCCAGTACAATTGCAAAGCCGACTTTGTGAACATGCTTTTTGACTATCTGGATGCGCGTCAGATTGGCTGGATTGCTCGGGCCTGGTTTGTCTCCTCTACGTCTCGGAGCACTATCTGTGCCTATCCACAACTGGTAACTGATTACAATGGCACGCCATCACATGCTATGGGTGAGAGTGTCTATGAGCGTCTACGCGATTATCATGCGGATGCGCTCGTTCGCTGGAAATTGGCTGTAAGTGAGATGCGATCTTTCAAGAAAAGCACGCGCTAGAATACGTCGAGCGGGAATAAACCGTGAGCGGGTCGCTGTTTTCTCCTGTGGGCCGGCTTAAAAGGCGCCGGAAACGGAGAAAGGAAAATGGCTAATGATCGATATAAACAACCCGAAGGTACAAAAGATTCTGAACTCGAAGGCCCTGGCTCACCTTGCAACACTTGGCCCCGATGGGGCGCCGCAGTCTTCGCCGATGTGGTTCCTTTGGGATGGAGAGTATATTAAATTTACGCATACAAAAGATCGCAAGAAATACGCGAATATCAAGCGTGATCCGCGTGTCGCTATTTCAATCAATGATCTCGATAACCCATATATCCATGCAGAGTTTCGCGGTGTGGTAGAGCGGATTGAAGAAGATCCTGACGCTTCTCTCTTTAATGAGCTTGCCGAGAGGTATGGGATGCCCTGGCGCAATCCTGGAGACCCCCGCGTGGTGCTCTATGTCAGGGTGCAGCATATCACCGGACAGAATCTGAAATAGGCGTGCATAGAGGGTTGTGAGCCTGCGAATGAGTATATTGAGGGGAAAAAAAGAAAGGGGCTTGACAGCCTCCTATCACTCATGGTATAAGTAACACTAACAAAAGCGAATAGTGAAAAGCGATGAAGGGACGAGTAACAGGAAACGTTCCATTCCAGAGAGCGGGCGGCTGGTGGAAAGCCCACATGTGAAGATCCTGTGAAAAAGACCCGGAAGCCGCGAGAAGAAATCACTGGCCGGCTTGGTGAAAATAATGGAGTGAGCCGCCGTGAGAGTAGACCTCGCCGGATGCCCCCGTGATCGGGCATATGAGCGACCTGTAAGGTAGCCCACAGAGGTTGTTGCCGAGAGGCAACAGCGAAAGAAGGTGGTACCACGGGGAGCCGTTTACTGAAAGAAAGTA
>NZ_QKUF01000014.1 GCF_003253565.1 Thermosporothrix hazakensis | reverse complement strand
GCTGGTGAAGCAGGCGTGCCCTTCTTCTCCATGAGCGGCTCTGAGTTTGTTGAAGTGCTGGTCGGTGTTGGTGCCAGTCGCGTGCGTGACCTGTTCGATCAGGCCAAGAAAGCTTCACCGAGCATCATCTTCATCGACGAAATTGACGCCGTTGGTCGCCAGCGTGGTTCCAGCATCAATACCAACGATGAGCGTGAGCAGACCTTGAACCAGTTGCTGGTAGAGATGGACGGCTTTGATGCCCGTCAGGCAGTGGTTGTACTTGCCGCGACCAACCGCCCCGAGGGACTGGATCAGGCACTCCTGCGCCCGGGCCGCTTTGACCGCCGCGTCACTGTTGACCGTCCTGACTGGAACGGTCGCATGTCTATTCTGAAGATCCATACACGCAACGTGCCACTGGCCTCTGATGTTGATTTGCAGGCAATTGCGCGCAGCACGACCGGCATGGTTGGCGCAGACCTGGCAAACCTGGTCAACGAGGCCGCTTTGCTGGCCGCACGCCGTAATCAGGATCTTGTGACGCAGCGCTGTTTTGAAGACGCGCTGGATAAAATTCTGCTCGGTGCTGAACGCCCGCTTGTCCTGAGCGATGAAGACCTGCAAGTCACCGCCTATCATGAAGGCGGTCACGCGCTTGCTGCATTGGTTACCGAAGGTGCAGACCCGATCACCAAAGTGACGATTGTCCCGCGTGGTCAGGCGCTTGGTGTCACGATGGCAACGCCGTTTGATGATCGCTATAACTATCCAAAAGAGTACCTGCTTGCGCAAATCGTGTACGCTCTGGGTGGCCGCGCCGCTGAACAGGCCGTCTTTCACCGTATCACGACCGGAGCCGAGAACGACCTGCAACGCGTTACTATGATTGCACGCCAGATGGTCACACGCTGGGGTATGAGCGAGCGCCTGGGAACCGTTTCCTTCAGCGAGCGTCAAAGCCCGTTCATGGGTGGCGATGTTGGCAACCCGACCGACTACAGTGAGGAAACGGCTCAAATCATTGATGAAGAGATCTCACGGATCGTGAGTGAATGCTATGAGCGCACCTATCAGATCATGCAGCAATATCGCCCAACACTTGACCGCATCGCGGAAGAGCTGCGAAAGCAAGAGACGATCGATGCAAAAGTTCTGCATGCCATCTGTGAGGAGACCGGTGCACCACTCGCGTCGACACAGAAACGACCCAGGGTGCCACAGATCGCGACGACGGTTGCACCACCTCCGCCGCCGGAGCGTCCACAGCCGCCAGAGATGGAACACCAGCAGACCGAATAAAGTAAGAAACGGGGCAGAGCGATCCTCTGTCCCGTTCTTTTTTGCAGACCAGCTTATTCCGCCTCTTCATCCCTTTCCAGCCAGCTCCGCATCAAAGGGTACTCCTTCATTACGGAATCGAGCATCTCGGAGGACAGCGCCATAAAGGTTCCCTGTGCTTCCGCAAGCACCACACTCTCATCTTCGGCCAGAGTGATTTTTCCCGATGCTTGCATCAGGCGCCCCTTCTGTTTCCCCAGTTCCGCACGCACCCGTAGCAAGGGCCCATATGGCACATATTTGCGGTAGCGGATCTCCAACCTGCCTGTCATTGACCAGGCAGGACTATCCGTTAACATAGAGGTACGGTTCAGTGCTTCATCGAGCACGGTTGCAATAATGCCACCATGAATCACACCCGGAAAGCCCTGATGCTCGGCCTGCGGGCGGAAATCGGAAACCACGGTGTCGCCCTCGCGCCGAAATTCCATCTGTAATCCATAGGGATTACGCTTCCCACAGGCGAAACAGAGTTGATAATCCGAACGATCATTTAAATCTGTAATCATCTCTTTATTTCCCCATATATGCTTTAGAAAAGAGCACAAAATACTGAGCGAGTGGTCTTTGTACGCCTCTGCGGTCGAGTCTACCACATCTCAAGGAAGCAAACAATGTACTGCTTCAGCTTGCTTACGTGCAAGCAAACAGAGTATGCTTTGTTAGCAGGAGCATGTTCATTCAGAATCCATCAACTTAGCAGACAGGACGAAAGACAACCATGACACATACCGAGCAGAACACGACCCTGAATCAGAACAAAGAGCAGGCCCGGCAAGAAGCCAGAATGATGCTACAGCTTGAAGAGCTCCGCCAGGAAGTCAACAAAAGCCGGCAGAAGCTGGAACATCGTCAGACACAACTGGCCCAAGCCGCTGAAAAGTACGAAAAAGCACTCCGGGAATTCAACAACCTCAAGCAGCAGCTTGAACAGCTTCAGGCCAGGCCCCTGGAAGAGCCCGTCAAGTCCCATCCCTGACAAAAAGAAGCCGCCCATACACTGTATGGGCGGCATCCCTCAATAGCCAGAAGCAGTACGTAACGTAAAAAGAGAACTATCTGCTTTAGTGAATTGCGACCGGGCTCACCGCATTGGCGGCGTCCTCCGCTGCCTCGGCGGCCTTGCTTTTACCGCGCAACGGGATTTCCTTCAGGAAGAAGACCACCACGAGCGCAAGCGCCATCAGTATCGTACCCAGAATAAAGACGTTGTGAATACCCTGTGTCAGGCCGACTTTAACCGCCTCCATCACCTGATTGTACATCTGCAAGCCATCGACATGCATTGCCTTACCCACAGCGATAAAGCCGGTCTTCATCTTTTCCTGCATATCAGGCGACGTCAATACATTTGGATTATCAAATGCGCTCAACAGCGTCTTCGAGTGATCGGTCGGCAAAGGAATGGACTCAAGCAACTGGCGTAACTTGGCTGGCAGCGCATTGTGAAAATCATCGACATAGCCGGTGTTCATGATCGAACCCATTGCTGAAAGGGCAATCGTGCTACCGATCTGACGGAAGAAGGTCAACGCCGATGTCGCCTGACCCATCTTCTTGTACGGAACCGAGTTCTGTACGATCAGCGTGTAGAGCGACATACCGAAGCCCAGACCCAGGCCCATCACGATCATGGCAATGAGCAGATCGTTCCAGACCGAATTGATATCCAACCGCAACAGAAGCAACGCGCCACCCAGGGCCACAATCATACCACTGATAGCGATGATCTTATATTTACCAATCTTCGAGACCAGGAAGCCCGAAAAGACGCTGGTGATAATCATCGAAATCATCATCGGCGACAGGATCAGGCCACTGTTGGTTGCAGAGATGCCGAGCACGCCCTGAGCATACAGCGGCAGGAAGAAGATACAACCAAACAGCCCCATGTTCGTCAGCATCGTGATCACAACGGAGATGCTGAAGATGTTGTTCTTGAATAGACCAGGATCGATAATCGGCTGCTTCTCACGTCGTGCCAGGAACGCTTCATAGGAGAAGAACACGACAAAGAAGACCAGGCCAAAGATGATCAGGCCAAGCACCTGCCAGGAAAGCCAGGGATACTCAGAGCCACCCCAGCTCAGACCAAGCATCATAGGGACGGTCGCGGCGACCAGGAACAAACAACCGATGTAGTCAACGCGTGCGTCTTTACCGCGCGTGTGCAGTGCAGGCATCAGGAAGATCAGCACTAACAACGCGATCACGCCAACCGGCAGGTTCACATAGAAGACCCAGCGCCAGGAAACGTTCTCGGTAATCCATCCCCCCACGGTAGGACCGAGCACTGATGAGAGACCAAAGATTGAGCCGGTCACGCCCTGCCACTTACCGCGCTCACGCGGAGTAAACAGGTCTCCAACCACAGCCATCGCGATAGGCATCAACGCGGCTGCGCCCAGGCCCTGGAACGCGCGGAAAGCGATAAGCTGGTTCATATCCTGCGCAGCGCCACACATTGCCGAACCGGCCAGGAATAAGATGACTCCAATCAAGAAGATCAATTTACGACCGAACATGTCCGATAACTTACCATAGATCGGAATCATGACGGTCGAAGCCAGCAAATACGCAGTTGAAACCCAGGTATAGCGATCAATACCATTCAGTTCACCGATAATACGCGGCATCGCGGTTGAAACAATGGTCTGGTCCAGCGATGCCAGCAACATTACCAGGAGAACACCAAACATGGTCAGCAGCTTCTCCCGATTGGTAAATTCGGGGCGGCCGCTGTCCATATCCACTGTTTGCCCCGTAACCTCTTTCATAGAATTTGTTCCACCTTCTCTACTGTTTCAAACAAAACAACCACATTGCTACTTATTCTTTGTCACTTGGTTCTTGTTTTCTTGTAATGCCCTGTAAAAAGATGTGTCGAAGCTGGCGAAAGAGCTCGCGATGCGGCACTTCCTTTCCGCCAAGCAAAATAGCGTCATAGCGGCGTATAGAAAAGAGCGAGAAAAATGCATACATCATCGCCTGCGTCGAGATCGATGTTTCGAACTCACCAACCCGTTTCCCCTCTTCCAGAATCTCAACGGTATATCGGCATAATGTATCCATTTTCTCTTTTATACCGTGCTCTTTTTCCTGGAAAACTCGCTTGATATCGACTCCATTGTAGATGGATGACAAAAGCCGAGCTCGCTTACTATAGATGCCAGTAAACACATGCTCGATAAGCCGATCAAGCTTCTCGCTTGGGGTCAGGTCGGCAGCAACAACAGCCTCTACCTCACGCAAAGCAGCCTCAATATTCCAGGTAATCAGAGCCGCAACCAGTTCTTCTTTGCTCGGGAAATGGTGGTAAATAGTCCCCTTCGCTATTCCCACCCGTGCAGCAATCTCATCCATTGAGGTCTCATAGTACCCCTTCTCAAGCAGTATCTCTTCTGCCGCTTTCAGAATAAGCTGCTCTCTCTCCTGTCTCTGTTTCTCTCGTAATGAACAATGCGACTGCATCGTCTGCATATTTTCTTCTTCAGCCGAGGCTGGCTGCCCTCCCGGGTAGTTTTCTGACCTTATGCTCACTATATGACTACCAGTTCTATTCTGTGACTTACCAGTCATTATATTACTATCAGGTCAGGCTCCTGTCAACCCTTCCTCCCCCCAATTTGGGGGAGATCTTTCCTTTGTTCCGTGCTCCATTTGAAAGAGAGACAGGCCTGCTTCCTCTTACAGGCTCCGTCAACGGAGGCATAAATAGCATCCTCCCATTTGTTGTATAACAAGGACAAATAAGAAGATATTCTTACAGTAGCGCTTCAGCAAGCAAGCATTGTACAATTTGCTGTGGTAGCCTCTATTCCTCCTGCCCTGCCAGCATGTGATGGAAGAGAAAGGGCAGTTCCCCATCTCACGGGTGCCAATCTGCCATATGGCAAAATCAGAAATTTTCTATTTTATACTTTTATGAAGGAGTATTCTTGCATGCCTCAAATCGAGACTCGACCCGCACGGCCCGAGGACCGAGATATCGTCCTGGCCTTCTGTGCCCATACATGGGAAGACGGTGACTATATTGAAGAAGTCTGGGATGAATGGTTGAACAATCCGGCGGGACAGCTTGTCGTCGTCACAGTTGACGACCGCCCGGCAGGTATTCTCCATATGGAGATGCTCACCCCTACCGATGCCTGGCTTGAGGGCCTGCGCGTTGATCCAACCTATAGACGTCAGGGCCTGGCCCGACGCATGAATGAGGCCGCGCTGCTGGAGGCCATGCGCCGAGGAGCTCAATATATTCGCATGGCAATCTCGCATGAGAATCAGCGCTCTCTGGAGCTGGCCGAAGCCGGTGGTTTTCGCAAGGTAGCAGGCTTCCTGCCTTTCAGCACCGTTCCGGCACTGGACAAGCTACAGAAGATCTCGGCCAAAGACCGGCCCCGCCCGGCAACGATAGAGGATCTGGATGACATTATCTCGTTCCTCAATGCCTCCAATGTCTTTCCAATCATGGCCGGACTCTATTTCCACCGGTTCCGCGCTATCCCGATCACAGCTGTATTCCTTGAAGAGAAAATCAAAGAGCAACAGATCTATCTCACCAGGCGCTGGGAGAAGCTGGACGGCCTTGCCATTTTTGACGTTTGTCCTCCCAACAACTACTATGGTACACATATCTCGCTTGGCTACATCGATGGCACCTCAATTGAGCCGGTCAGCTTACTGGCTTATGAGCTGCTTCATCATGCCATTACACAGGAGATGGATCGCGTGCGTGTCTACCTGCCCGATCAGGTCTTTATGCGCGACGCATTCTCTGGCGTGGGCTACACTGGAGCCAGCTTCGAGGAAAACGATAACCTCTTCTTTGTCTATGAGAAAGGTCTTTTCTAAGCCTTTCTGGACGCTCCAAAAAAACAACGGGTGGTTCTACAAAACAAACCACCCTTTTTTCTTGACGTTTTCCCTACTCGGTCTCTATCGCCGCATCCACATTCTTCAACCCGTGATACTGTAAAAGCCAGCAGCCATAGTTCATCCCGCCACCAACCGCCGGTAGCGCGAGCCACTGTCCGGGCTTCAGTTTCTCAGCCTTTAAGAGCTCGACAAGGGCAGTGCCAATGCTGGCATTGGACAGGTTGCCGTAGTAGCTGAAGTTATGGGCCAGCTTCTCCATAGTATTTTGCGGCCAGCCATAGTCATTGATCAACAGCTCACCCAGGCGGCGCGTCATGCGTGAGTTGGCCTGATGCGGCACAATATGGCTGATGTCATCATAGGACAGACCGGAATGACGCAACAGCGCATCGGTGCTTTCGGCCATCGCGCGTGGGGCCTCGCGGAACACCTCTTTACCGTTCATCTTGGTATAGCCGACATGATACTGAGAGAGTAGAACGCTGAGTTCTTTTCCGCGCCCTTCCTTAAAGAGTTGCTGAATCTTCAGGTCAACTTCGGCCATCTCAATACTATCTTTACGCAACGGTGTCTGGTAGTAAAGGGAGCTCGCTTGTCCGGCATCGGAGCCATTGATAGCAAACGTCTCATAATTTTCCGTCTCGCCCGCTTCCACCGCTTCCAAAATATAAGCAGCCGCGCCTTCACCAAAGAGGGAGCTTGTCTTCCAATCCAGGACATGCATGATATTCGGCAGCAGTCCTTCTGAGGTAATGAGCAGGACGCGCTTTGCAGAACCGGCCTTCAGCACTTCACAGCACATCTGAAATGCTTCTGTCTGACAGGCACAGGCGCCTCGCAGCATTGTAGCTCTGATCGTGGGAATGCCCAGGCGGTGCTGTACCAGACCAGCAATGGTGGGGAAGGCATCATTATCCGAGGAGGAAGCACCAATAACCGTATCGATATCGCTTGCCTGCAAGCCCGCGCTTGCCAGAGCACGTTGAGCCGCGATCACAGCCATATCGGTCAGAGTCTCGTCCTGGGAACCATCTGACGGATAGATCAAACCGGGTGCATCTTCGCCAGCCATCCTTTTACACAGATCCAGCGTGCTGACACGTACATGTCGGGTCTTGAGCCCGGTCACTCGCTCCAGGTCTGCCGCTTTGCGGGGATCACCTAACTGGGTTGAAATGTAAGCAAAAAAATCATTTGTGATAATGCCTTTAGGCGCGTAACTCCCCAACCCGATGAGGCGCACTTTCGCCCGAGTGTAGATCTGTGGCACGATATACGTATACGCAGGCCATTGACCTGAAGGGGTAGAAGTCATTCTTAAAAAAAACCTCCATAATGAGGATGGAATAGAACATACTGTACGCTAAGTATAGCACATCTCATTTGTCTCTGAGCATCCCAAAAAACGCAAGAATGGCTACTTACTGATCCGCACTCGCTCTTTCTGTTTCCCTCCTGCATCTCCCCCATTCGCGCTATACTGCTGAACCGCGTTTTCGCATCCGGACCCCTTGCTTTCCCCTTCTTGACCGAAAATGCTACTATATAGATGCACGATCGATACATGAGAGGTGCCTACATCAGATTCAGCCGGAGAAGAAGAGCATAATGGCTACCGCAACGGTTCATCCAGTAGAAACTGAAGAAACGGAACGTCGCCCCCGTCAGGTTCACACGATCACCGACCGTTATTCTGTTGCCAATACATTCCTGCTTGATGATGGAAAATTGATCGTTGTTGATCCTGGCTCAGATACCTCTGTACGCCTGCTATTGACCTATATACAGCGTTTTCTCAAGCGGTCGGTCTCCGATATTGACCTGATCGTGCTCACGCATCTGCACGAGCCTCACCTTGCCGGACTGTCTCTGTTACGGCGTTATTGCCAGGCTCCGGTAGCAGCCTCAGCCATCATCCGCACGCTGGCACAAGAAGAGCGAGGAAGCATTTTCCCGTACTTCAGCCATATGGCAGAAAAGCTGCTCAGTCATGCCGCACCCCACGTTGATCTACTTCCTCCAAGCTATAGCGCCCATCTGCACTGGGTTGAGCTCTGGCTTGACGATGTGAGTGGGCTTCCCGAGCATCCGGACTGGCGCGTTATTGCCAGCCCGGGGCATACCCCCGAAAGCATCTGCCTGTACAATCCCTTCACGCTTGAGCTGCTCTGCGGTGATACCATCTCAACTGTTGAAGGTCATGGTCCGCTGTTGCATGTCGGGGCCAATCGCCAGCGCCTCTACGAAACGTTTCAGGTGCTTCGTGAGCTCCCGGTGCGCTATCTCTATCCCGGACACGGACGGCCCATTCTGGCCATGCATCCCCTTCAGCACACCGAGATCCAATGGTAGACTTGCCCTATTTCTGTCTGCTAGGCAACTTGATAGGAGAAGGACCAATGCCGCTGATGGGTGCCGCAAACGGGCGCGGCGTAATGATCTGGCGTAGCGATGACGTTCGAGCAGCAGAAGCGGAAAGATAGGCCATCTTCAGGTTACCAATAATGACAATATCGCCTTCCTGCAAACGGCGCGGCATCATCAACGGCTCATCGTTCACCTTTGTGCCATTGCGACTGCCAATATCCTGTACATAGTCTCCGTCGGCCTGTCGCAAGAACTGAAGATGCCGTCTCGAAATAGAGCTATCATTAATCACAATATCGCTCTCAATGCCTCGCCCGAGTGTAATCAACGAGCGATCAATCAGAAAGCTGCTGCCCGCCATACTGCCCTCTTGAATCACCATCACCGCGCAAGCGGTCTCAGTCAGCGGCAAAGGCGCGGCCTGCTGTAGCTCAGCCGTCTCTTTCCATTCCTCAGTGACACCGCTTGCCAGCTTCTCATTCTGTCCGAGCGGCCTTGTAGGCGGAAGCACTCGGCTTTTCTCGCTGGTTCTATCATCATCCATTGCCAGATCATCAGAGGAGAGCCAGCGATGATGGGCCAATGGATCAACGTCCAGCAACGGCATGTCCTTCTGTTCAGCAAGCGAGAAAGTGAAACGATGCTCACCAACTTCCAGCACATCATTTGATTCTAGTTGAGCATAGCCGCGCACCCGTCGTCCATTCAGCAGCACCCCATTGAGGCTTTCGCAATCGGTGAGATAGACGGTTCCCTGAACCCAGGCAATTTCGGCATGATGGCGTGAGGCAAGCTCATCATCCAGCCAGATATCATTATCCTCATCACGCCCGATAGTCATAATTGCCCGTTTCAGTGCAAGGCGCTGTCCCTGAAAGTTACCGCTACGGTACTCCAGCCAACCCCAGGGAATCTCCTCGCCATACACAAAAGGGACAGGGACACCAGGCTGTTTCCGTGGGGGAAAATACTTGCCAGTTGCCTCAGATGGCTGTGATAAACGCTCTTCTTTGCGCGGTGCGCGAGGGGCAGTCCAGAGACAATAGGCCAGCGCGCCACCAAGCGGCACCAACCAGCCCATCACAAGCATGTAGACTAGCACGACCCCTTTTTCGGTCTGAGAAACCACACCACCATCTTCAAAGCACATATCAAACCAGACCTTTGCCGGTACAAGCAGGCCACCGACAACAAGGCATACGCCGATAACACCGACCAACTGCCTGAGAGTTCCTCGTTTCCGCAAGACAGTATGTAACGAGGTTCCCAGAATAGCCAGTGTACAGCAGGCAAAACCACCAAAAAAACCGCCATAAAACCAGATGGGGAATCCTACAATACTTGTCTCCATCCTCCCTCACACCCTATTCCTGCCTTACACATAGAACCTACATCGTCCACAAGAAGACAATGTATGTAGAACGAACCAGCCACCGGGATTTTGTGCAGTCTCTATTCCCACCGCCTGTCTGCGGCTTCTTTTTGCGGGATTATTTGAGGATGTCTGTCGTATATGACAATCTAGAGCAGACGGTATTTGCATCTCTTTATCACAGGATTCATGCTCGAACCCGTTCTCCCATTACATCACCAAAGCCTTTCCTGATGCTCAAGCGCTCAGATGACAGCAACCTTCTTTTCACGGCGCAAGAAGCAGCAGCAAAACGCTGGTCATGCCTTGCCATTGTCAGAATGCACTTGCGGTTCTGACAGAAGACAACTTTGCAGGCATCATATCATCTTGTTTCATTCAAGACAAAAAGGTAGGAAAAGTGGGTGATTCTTTACAGCCTTCTCTCGCCTGGCTGGTAATTGTACACATTACACTTCCTTTTTTACAGGAGGATTTGTACATTGTCATATGCCCGAGAACCAACTAGAGTAATAACTGACTTTATTCCTTCATGCTGTCTTCGTAGGTTCCCTGTTTTAGTTCTTAGTGAGGTTCTCATGGCTTCTCCTCCAACACGTATACAAGCGCCAAATGGACTCAACAGTATTACAAAGCGCTCAAAAGGACCGGTACTTCCGTCCTCATTACGTCCCTTGACCGACGCCCATTTTGCCACTTTCTGGGGGGGCGCGTTCATTTCCAGCATTGGTTTCTGGGTTCAAAGCATCGGTGAAGGCTGGCAGGTGTTGCGATTGACAAACTCCCCATTTCTCCTCGGTTTGGTCGCCTTCGCCTCCACCGTACCCAACCTGGTTCTTTCTCCGATTGGCGGGGTGATCGCGGATCGCTTCAAACGCCGGCATATCCTGATCTGCACGCAAGCAACCTATATGCTGCTTACTCTTTTTCTCAGTATTGTCTCATTCTTACATTTGATTACGGTCTGGCATATTATCACAGTTGCCTTTCTGATTGGATTGGTCAGCACGGTCAGCTTTCCTGCATGGCAGGCTTTCACCTCGGATATTACGCCGCCAAGCATGCTGCGCCAGGGTATCGCGCTTCAATCGATGCAGTTCAATCTTTCCCGTGTGATCGGTCCCGCCATCGGTGGCATTCTGGTCGGCGCTGTCGGTGTGGCTGGCTCTTACTTTTTAAACAGTCTCAGTTACCTGGCTATTATCATTCCTTTACTCCTGATTCGTCCCAGAAGTGAGCAGAACATCCAGCGCCCCAAAGGACAAAGCCTGTTCCAGAGCCTGGGCGAGGGATTGCAGTATGTGCGCTCCCGCCCATCCCTGATGGCCCTGCTTGGCGTGCAATTCGTAGTGGCATTCCTTGTTTACCCGTTCAGCACACTACTTCCGGTATTCGCGGACTCAATCTTTCACAGTGGAGCGAACGGTCTGGGCCTCCTCAATTCAGCAACCGGTATTGGTGCATTGCTTGGTTCAATCACGCTTGTTTCGCTGACCTCGCGCATGCGTAACGGGCTGCGGGTGCTGATCATCGTGTCCAGCATCGGAGGCGTCACCAGCCTGGTGTTTGCGCTCTCACAAAACCTGTCACTATCGCTGGCACTGCTTGTGCTGCTTGGCACCTGCACCGTCATATCATCGACCATGACCAACACCACCATTCAGACAATGGTGCCGCAGGAAATGCGAGCGCGTGTGCTCAGCCTGTGGATCCTGATTACCTCGGGCCTGGCGCCATTCGGCAATCTCTGCGCAGGCTGGATGGCGCAGCTCTTTGGCGCACCGCTCACCCTCAGCGTCGCTGGCGTTGCCTGCGTGTTCCTCTCACTGCTCTTCCTGCTGGTACGCGCTCGCCCGGTCATAGAGTAGTTTGGAAGTGGCGGGGTCCATCTCGCTCCGCCACTCAACCTGCATTGCAATCTCCCCCTCTCCTGCAAGAACAAAAACGGGAAATATAGCCTATTTATCGTGAATATTTCTGGACCAAATTGTATCATTATGTTACCGGTATCCCTTTATCCCGTTAGGGTTAGCAGAGAATATCAGGAATTATCCGCATTTTTTGTAAGGACTACATCAGTACATCCTTGCTTTGTAATGTAGGACTGTAATGTAGGAGGAGCTCATACGTGAAAATCATGGTAGCGGATGATGACCGCGACATGGTAGATATGTTGAGTTACTGGCTCAAGGGGCATGGATACGACGTGGTGCGGGCGTTCGACGGAGAACAGGCCATCAAGCGCTGGCGTGAAACGCTCCCTGACCTCGTAATCCTGGATATCCAGATGCCCAAACTCGATGGTTTTGAAGTTTGCCGTCAGATGAGGATGGAAACAAACTCCATGGTCCTCATCCTGACAGCTCATGATAGAGAAGACGATGAAGTTCGCGGTCTGGAACTCGGGGCCGATGACTATTTACGAAAGCCGTTCAGCCCCCGCCAGTTGCTTGCCAGGATCAAGGCGCTGATGCGGCGGGCCAATACGGTACGTGGGGTAACGGGATCATCCACCATCACGGTCGGCCCTTTTACCCTGGACGCGATGCGGCATGAGGTCACACGAGATGGGGTGAAAATCCGCCTGACACCGACCGAAAGCCGCTTACTTCACCTGTTAATCAGTCATACAGGGCAGGTACTCACCACCGATATGATTATCGAGCGGATCTGGGGCTATGACGATGCCGGAGATTCCGGCCTGGTGAAAACCCATATCCGACATTTACGCCAGAAGGTTGAACCCGCACCCAACAGCCCCCAGTTTATTATGACGGTTCCGGGCGTTGGTTACACCTTTACGGCTCCCATCACCATCGAGCCGTGAAACCGGGGGATCTTCTTATCCCCCTGCTTTCAGGCTTCTTAACCGGAGAGAGGAGAATCTTAACCGGAACACAACCAGACACATGCCCGACTGCCCTGCTCCAAACAGGTACACTATCAAACAAGGAGTTGCACAGCAGAAGCAGCGAATGAAGCAAATGGGGAAAAGCAGTTATAGATATGGCTATGGACATTAAGAACAAGAGAACGCGTCTCTCAACGCAACAGCTCTCATCGGCCAGAGCGACCATCCAGGGACAGATCAAGCAGTCAACGCCACATGGTCCCCGAGGAACGGAATTTCTCCCTTCTCGGTCCGGTCTCTGTTCCTGTACTGCCGCTTCTCCCCGGCTTCAGAGCGGCAAAGCGGCGCGCTGGGTTCCAGTCGCCTCCCCTTTGCTGGCACAATTACGACAGCATCTGACCGAGTTGCTGAAGTCAGAAGAATGCTTCAGTATCTTTCTGCTTCACGCTCATCAGCTCATTACCGATGCGCAGCCCTCGCACCTGGCGCACGGACAGCTCAAGCAGCTTCTTGCGGCAGTACAGCGAGGGATACGGGCCACAGATAGGCCCCTGACCGACAATGAAACGGGATCCATCTACCTGCTACGAGGAGCGAACAAACAGGACGCCAGTCGCATTCTTGAGCGTTTTGTGCAGAGCATTCAACTGCTCCAACCCGAAACCTTCATTCCGCCACTGGCACATGAAACGCACATCGTACTGGGTAGTTGCTCCTTTCCAGAAGATGGCAAATCACTGGAACGCCTGCTCTATCAGTGCGGGAAAGTGACGCGCCAGGTTACTTTTCGGTCGGCACTGCTGCCACAGCAGCCCCGAAAACCGGAAAGCGTGTATCCGGGAATTCCGTTTCTCAAGCTGCCGAAACGGCTTTCGGATCACCTTACACGGTATATTCCGTATTCTGTCGCCCGGCAACTTCACTGCGCTCCTGTCGGAAAAGAACAGCGACATCTGACCGTGGCGATGCTACATCCGACCGATCAAGAAGCTGTTCGCTATCTACAACAACTCACTGGCATGCTGATCTTCCCTGTTGCCTGTGCACTGGAGGAGCTTGATGAGTTGCTGGAAACGCCGTGGTAACCGCATTCAGGTTACTAAAATCCGTGGTGATGAATATTTAATCACATGAACACAAAAATTAACCAGATCGCAACTGTTCCTTAACTGGGACCAGAGTCACCATTGGTTACTATAATATGCAATGAGACAAATTTATGTATCTCATAGTGTCGTCTTTTCATTTTACATTGCTAGTGTCAAGTGTACTTATCTAAGATATTAAGGAGATCTACAGATGGTTGTTCAGATGATCCAGGACGATACCCTTCTGACCTTCAAAGAGGCAATGGACTACCTGCGTGTGAGCCGCTCCACGCTCTATCGCCTGATGTGGTCCGGCCAGCTTACCGGTCACAAGGTTGGCAGCACATGGCGCTTCTATCGTGAGGATCTACGCGCGTGCGTTGGCCGCGAGACTTCCTCAACGGGAATGGCTCAGAACCAGTAACAAGGAAACTCCTTTTCTTTTCATCCCTTTTCCTTTATCTGATTCCGAGCAACCAATAACCATCTTTCATTTGCATACAAAAAGCGGCGTATCCCCTATTTATACGCCGCTTATCTTTTGTTCTGGCCTCAGATCACATCAAACCCGACGATCTTATATTCACCATTGACATTCCGCACGTCCAGCTTGACCGTGTAGGTCTGCCTGTCCCTCGTAACCTCATAGAGGATGGGAATCTCCATCAGGTTGGTATCACCGGTTGCCTGTCCCGGCTTCGGCGAGAACGAGCGCACCTCTCCATACTGCTGATCGCGCTCCTTCGCCATCGTCTCAAATTGCTCTTTTGTCAGGCTACCGCCATCTCGAAGGCTGAGGAGGCTATAGGCCTTCTCATACTCCTTGTTCTGAATCGCCATATAATACTGGTTCACGATCGTGCTGGCGACCGACTTGGAAAAAGCAGAAGACATCGTCGGCGTCAGGATCGAGCAGAGTGAACAGCTCAGCACGATCAAGACAACAAAGGCCCCCAAGGAGATCCAGGTCCACGTGTGAGGGCGCTTCCGTCCCCGTGGTGCAGCCATAACAGGTGGCGGCGCAGGAGTCACGTGATAGGACTGTATTTCGGGCATGGGCTCAGCCGGGCGAGCGGCCGGCTCGGGAGGAGCTTCTTTTCGCTCGGGCATATTCTGGTAGAAATCCGGTGGCGGAGGATAGACAAATGTCCCTTTCTCGCCCTCGCTCGGCTTCTGTTCAGCGGGAGCGGGTTGTTGTTCCTCCGCTTTCACGTCCTCAGCAGGCGGCTCCAGTTCTTCCCGAGAATATTCAAAAAATGGTTGAGAACCCGAAGTGGGCTCTTCTTCTGATGAATGATGAGGAGTTTGCATAATAAATTACTGATTACTGCTCCTGATATACTTCTCAAAATAGGATACAAACCGAGACCGGTTCATAACTCACTCTATCACTATTGGACCATTAACTCAAATTCTTTTTCCAGTTCCTCCTGCACACGTCTCTCGGCATCTTTCCCCGACACTTTAAAATTGCGTGCATATGCCAGAGCACGCTCTACATATAAGGCGGCCACTTTTTCACGCTGCACCCGCAATGGCGGCATCGGGCGCAGTTGGATCTGTTCAGGCGCATAGAAATCATGCTCGCTTAGCCCAATGGCCAGAAGACGCGCTATTTCTTCTACGAGAAGACGCATCTTCGGGTTGTTAAACATTCCCGTCCGGTTGCTTGAAACAATAATCACGCCAGCAATTTTACCACGCCACATCACCGGTGCGGCGCAAGCACTTTTTTCATGCTCATCAACCTCAACTGGTTGCCGCTGTTCCTGACTGCTATCCCATGTCTGTGTACGAAGCGTCAGTGCGGCGTTTCCCGCAAGGGTGGTCCGCCCGAGAAACACCTTTCCCTCGGCCTCATTTTCCCAGGGATACGTTCCACGCACAAAGATCTCATAGAGAGAATGGACCTTTGCATCAGGGCGCGGCGGCATCAACCTGGCATAGGTGAGCGCCATGCCCTGTTGCGGCTTACCCAACAGTTGCAGCACCTGCTCAAAGAGTTCACGAGCAATCGTAAAAAAGCACTGGTCTGCATCCTGAATGGTCGCAGCCAGATAATGTATCCGCCTGTAGACATCGCCCGGTAGTTCGGGAACGTCCTCAGTCGCCTCGCTGATCGTTCCAGGAAACGTCTCGTTAATGGCCTGAATTAGCGTCTGCCGATGTTCCGGCAGGACGTCCGGCAACTCCTTGAGATGGACGGGCCGGGGCCGAGAAGCACCGCTCATCCAGCGATAGACCGTGTTTTCAGCCACTTCAAGCGCCCGGGATACCCGGGTCACCTGAGCTCTGTCACGCCGCAATAGTGAACGCAAGGTAGTGCAAAACACCGATTGTCCCTTTGCTTCAGCAGAGGCAGCCTTGCTCCCGCGCCTCTTCCGTTCCCCTGGCTGCTTCTCATCTGTAGCAGGTACACGTCTCTCTCGGGTGCGGTCCTGACCTTTGTTTCCACCGATCATATTACGGCGTGTTGAGCGACGACGTTTCTTTACGGGCAAATCGTCTTCAGTACGTCCTTGCATCGTAATCCGTCCTTTAACAAAAAAATACAGTACCCACTACAAAACTTTGGCCTTTAAATTATACCATATAATATGAAACTTGTAGCCCCTTTTATGAAAAGATACACAAAAAATGTACCGTACTGTCCCTAAAAGAGACCACATACCAGCATGTGAGATCAGCATATTTGTTTGTTCCTCTGTGAAAACGGTTCTAACTTTTCTCTTCATTTCCCCTGTCACATTTTATCATATATCCCTTCCTCTCTCATTCTTTTTTATTACAATGAATATCCTTACTCCTCCTTTCAATTTTCTCTTCTTCAACAATGTTTATACGAAAGTACTACAATGTCATACATGTATTGCTTTTCCGTAAATCTACATGTAATATTATTACCAGAAACAGCAGGTCGTTCACTGCTCGGCTCTATGGATAGAGCCGGGCAAAGCGCAAGACGAAAGCCTTAATGGAGCAATTGAAGCAGGAGGAACGGTAGATGCAACTGATTGAGCGGCATGTCATTAGAACGAGTGATCCGCGCTATGCAGCTATAGACTGTGCGGCCTTTGCTTCGAAGAACCTCTACAATGCCGCGAACTACCTTGCACTCCAGTCCTTTCTTCATGAGGGTCTATACCTGGGCTATGCAGAAGTCTTTCATCGCATCAAACATCACGAAGCCTTGCCACGTAAGGTGAGCAACGCTGTACTCCGACTCTTGGACAAGATTTGGAAGTCCTACTTCGCTGCCTGTAAAGCATATCAGGAACATCCTGAGAACTTTCCAGGACATCCGAAGTTGCCGAAGTACAAGGACAAACAGAAGGGGCGTATTGTGGCAAACGGATCAAACGTGGGTTGTTCCGGTCACAGTTCGGCACGCTCATCAATGCTAATGTCAATGGCAGTTACAACATGATCCGAAAAGGAGCCCCTGCGGCGTTTCTGCCAGGGGGAGAGGGTGCGCAGTTCACCCCATGCCTCTTCCTGTTGAGGGGCATCAACGAGTCAGCTAGCATTTGCTAGTAGTTCTCGATACTGTAATGCATGTATTCCTGTATAGAACAATGAACCTGGCCCGGGAATGGAACAGGAGATCTTAGAGGCAGCTTCATTCGCTTTCATGGAAAGCACAATACCAAGAGAACCTTTCATGAAAGAGGAACGAGGCCCGTTCTCCTATCTCTACCGTTGGGGATGGGGGGTGCAGCAGTCCTTGTCTGGCTGCTGAGATGAGACAAACGAATAGGCAAACGAACTAGTGGATGGAAGGTTAAGGTAGAAGTTATGGCAGTGAATCGGACCATACATGCAAACGAGTACGGTCTACCGCTAAATGCAACCCAATGGCTGGAAACGCACCATGCCAGCAAAGCATCTGAACGTCAACAAATGATTCGGGATCTTCAGATCAAAAAGGGTAGTTTCCTGGTGGATGCAGGCTGCGGACCTGGCCTCTGGACTCCACTTCTGGCGGAGGTAGTTGGTGCGGAAGGGCATATTCTCGGCATAGACATTTCCACTGAATCGCTGGTTCTTGCTCGACAGCGCAGCAATTTCTCCTGGTATAACTCCTTTGTGCAATACAAGAAAGCATCTCTTGATCGCTTACCGCTTGATTATGGGGTGGCCGATATCATTTTCAGCGCAAATGTTTCTCAATATCTGCCCGAGCCCGTCTCTGTATTTGCAGCTATGGGACCCTATTTAAAAGATGGAGGGCGTCTCGTTATCAAAGATATCGATTTTGGCACCTTACGTTTCCATAATATTGATACTGCCCTTCAGGCCCGCGTCTTTCAGGCTCGCGAACGCTGGGAACAGGAACGTGTGCATCTGGGCTACGCCTTTGAAGATAGCTGGGTCGGCTCCAAGCTGGCAAGCTACCTGCATGCTGCCGGCTATACCAATATTCAGGAGCGCACCTATACGATCACGCGCAAATACCCGCTCCCACAATCCTATATACACTATATCCAGGGAATTGCCGACTGGTTCATTTGTGAAGGTGCGCCTCATCTCTCAACCGATGATGTTCAGCAGTGGTGGAATTGTTTCTTCTCCGAGGCTTCAGTCCTGCAACGAGAAGACTTTGTCTGCGAAGAGACCGAGTTCGTTGTCACCGGGGAATGGCATCAACCATCAGACAACGTTCTGCAAGAGGTCCAGATAGCGACTATCAGTCAATGACAACCAGGCATCCAGACATATAGTCAGTCTTTCAGGTAGCTTCCTCTTATGTCACTGAGACCCCGGCTCGGTGGCATAAGAGCTTTTTTTATGCGCCACCCAACAAGAAAAAAAGGTGAGCGGAATAGGATCATGCAGGCAAGCAGCCAGCATAATTCCTCCTCCACCCCTCATCACCGGTACGCAATGTCGCAGAACCTCACCCGTTCCCTCCATTGCGCCTTCTCGTCTCAATGACAATTCGCCAGCCGATCCGCAATCATGGCAATCGCCGCATCACCAACAAGCGCCTGCAACTGACTATGGAGCTGCCCCATATTCTCCATGCGCGTTGTGATGAACTCATGCTGTGATGTGCCATAGGAGAGACCAGACAAGCCACGTTGTGCCGCCTCATACTCCGCGCTGATTTGCGATAACAAACGAGCAACTTCACTGCGCTGCTTTTGCGCTTCTAACATAATCTTCTCTTCCTTTCTTCCTACCATACCATGCGAGCTCTCCTTTTTCCCTCGCATGTCAGCACCTGTTTTGACAAGTGCCTTACAATGTATTTCCTTTGTAAGAACAAGCTGTATTTTGATACCAAATACACTGTAATAGTATGCATGAGGAGTTCTGTTCCTGTCCAGTTATCCTGTGACTTTTTTCCTGTACTACCATGATTTTTTATACTTTTTTTATAGGCCGGATTGTTCCTGACACAGCACCAGAAAAGCAGTAGAATAGCTATATAAGCTTATTCATGCTATACAACATTTAGATGTCAAAGTATACAAACCGTGTCAGTTTATATAAGAAAACAGGTACATACACTGGGAAAACTCTTTGCACAGTGTTCTCCATTTGTCCTGTAATCTGCAAACATTTTGCACTCGGCCTCTCTTCTTTCCGCTGACCCGCATAGAGCACGCTTCCCGGGAAAGGCCTCCCCAGTCGCTCACCAGCAGTCGCGAGAAGGGCTGTACAGTGGTATTTTCCTCCTCTACTACATATAGACTGGCGTCCAGCAGCCCTATTAAAATGTCCTTTCAAATCCATTGCTATCGATAACAAAATGATGTTACAAATGTAATTAGAAGGATATGTTCACGCGCAAAAGTCTCTTTGTGCAGGACACTCTATCTCACACTACACTCAAGGAGCATGTCATGAAATTCGGTGTTATCGTTCCCCAGGGATGGAGGCTTGATCTGGTCGATATTGCTGATCCCGTTGAGGCATACGAGGCAATGACGCGTGTTGCTCAGCGCGCTGATGCCCTGAACTTCAACTCCATCTGGCTGTACGATCACTTTCACACCGTTCCCCGTCCCGAACAGGAAATTACGTTTGAGTGCTGGTCCAGCATTGCAGCGCTGGCCCGCGATACAAAAAAAGTAAAGCTCGGGCAGATCGTTACCTGCAACAGTTATCGCAATCCTGCCTTGCTGGCAAAAATGGCAAGTACCGTTGATGTGCTGAGTCATGGACGCCTGTATTTCGGCATCGGCGCAGGCTGGTATGAACATGAATACCGCGCCTATGGCTATGATTATCCTGAGACCAAAGAGCGCCTCGGTAGACTGCGCGAAGCCGTTCAGGTCATCCTCGCGATGTGGACCCAGGAAGAGGCCACCTTTGAAGGAAAGTACTATCAGATCCGGGGTGCAATCAATCAGCCAAAGGGCGTACAGAAGCCCCATATTCCCTTGCTGATCGGTGGCGGCGGTGAAAAGGTCACGCTACGCCTGGTCGCCAAATATGCGGATGCATGTAATCTGGGCGGCGATATCGCCAATATCACCCATAAGCTTGATGTCCTGCGCCAGCACTGTGAGGCCATCGGGCGCGACTATAACGAGATCTGGAAGACCGCTATTGTTGACCACTGCGCCATTGCCGAAACGGAAGAGGCAGCGATTGCCAAACTCAAGCCGGAAGAGCAACAGCGGGTTGATACGATGCGCAAGGCAGCCCTCATCGGCACACCCGAGATGATCCGTGCCCGCCTGCAAGAATACGAAGCGGCTGGTATTCAGGAGTTGATTATCCGCTTTGTGGATTCCGCAACCAATCCTGATGTGCTGGATCTCTTCGCCCGAGAATGCATGCAGGCCTGATTGTTTCCCGAGGGCACAGCAGAGCCTGTAGCCCTCTTTTTCAGGATAGAGCTAAACAAATACCCCCTCTTTTTTTACCACAGCCAAAACAGGAACAAACCGGCAATATTCAGGGAGGCGACAACGGCTCTTCCTTTTTTCAGAGAGTATATGTTATACTAATTTTATCGCTAGCTCGCTAAGGTAGAGCTAAACAACCCTGTAGCGACAGGCGGTAAGAAGCCACGTTGACTCCCGTCAACCTCGTACAGGTTCGATGCAGCGGGGCATCAAGCGAAAGCTTCAAATACTAAGCGAAGGATAACAGGAACGTTCCTGTTATGAAGCGAAAGGAGTAGTCCTTCATGGCTCGTGTTCAATTTCAGAACGTTTACAAGCGGTTTGGTAAAGTCGAAGTCGTCAAAGACGTCAGCCTCGACATCAAAGACAAGGAATTTATGGTATTTGTCGGCCCTTCCGGTTGTGGTAAAAGTACCTGTCTGCGTATGGTAGCAGGTCTGGAAGAGCCAAGCGACGGCGAAATTTACATCGGAGACAAGCTGGTCAATGGTGTCGATCCTAAGGATCGTGACATTGCAATGGTATTTCAGAACTACGCTCTCTATCCCCACATGACGGTCTTCGACAACATGGCCTTCGGCTTGAAACTGCGCCACTTCCCCAAAGCAGAGATCAAGAAACGCGTAGAAGAGGCTGCTGGTATCCTCGGTCTGGAAAACCTGCTGAAGCGCAAGCCGAAAGAGCTGTCCGGTGGTCAGCGCCAGCGCGTTGCCCTTGGACGTGCAATCGTTCGCGAAGCGAAAGTCTTCCTGATGGACGAGCCTCTGTCCAACCTTGACGCAAAGCTCCGCGTTGAGACCCGCGCAAACATCATCAAGCTTCACCAGCGCATTCAGACAACCACTATCTACGTGACACATGACCAGGTTGAAGCGATGACGATGGGCGACCGCATTGCCGTTCTGAATGCCGGCATCATTCAGCAGCTCGGCACCCCGCAGGAACTCTACGATCATCCCGCCAACATGTTCGTTGCAGGCTTCATCGGCACCCCGGCAATGAACTTCTTCGAGGGCGCAAAGGTCGTCTCCGAGGGTGAGAACACCCATATCGTGCTCGAAGGCGTGGGTAAAATTGAGGTTCCCGAGCAGTACAAGAAACAAGCTCGCGAGGCAGCCGCTTCCGGCAAGCCGCTTACCTTCGGTATCCGCCCGGTTCACCTGGAAGATGCCCGCCTGGTCGGCGAGAACGGCGCAACCCGTTCCAGCATCGATGCTACGGTTGATGTCGTTGAAAACCTCGGTAACGAGCTTCAGGCGTACCTCAAATCTGGCAACAAGGACTTCATCGCGACCCTCGATCCTCGCGCCAACATCACACCAGGAAAGAGCATCCGGCTGTACGTTGATAGCGAGAGAATTCACCTCTTCGACAGCGAGTCTCAGAAGGCATACTTCTAATACTCCTTTCGCAGAAGTACAGCACAGATCCGTTAGCATGGCTGACGGATCTCTTTTTTGCGAAAAACAGGAGATATCGGGAAGGACGCGTTTCCCGATATCTCTTTACGGAAGGCTACAAGAAGATCGGTCTATCTAGTTCCGAAGCGGCTTTCCAGTTGTCAGAATCGCTTCCATACGCTGCTGCGTCTTCTCCATGCCACAGAGGCTCAGGAATGCCTCTCGTTCCAGGTCAAGCACCTGCTGCTCGGTGAGAGGCTCTAATGGTGAGCAATCTCCCCCGGTCAGCACACGTGCAAGGTGATAGGCGACCACAGCGTCATGCTCACTGATCTTGCCCGCCAGCAGCATGCCTTCAACCTGCTGCTCAAGCACCAGGCGTGCCCCCGCACCCGGTAACAGCAGCATTTGCGGCTTTGGAGGCTGCCACTGACCTGCCGCCTGGGCCTCAGCCAGCTTGATAGCGTCGTTCTTCGCGTCGCGCAGCAGCACATCGCGATTCACCGTGATTGCATCCGTCTTGCGGAAGAAGCGAAGCTCCTGTGCCTCAACCGCACTGGTCGAGACGGTTGCCAGTGCGACCAGCTCAAACACTTTGCGCACCGGATGAAATGGGCCACCCGTCTTCCCCGCTTTCTGCGACTCTACATCGGCCTTGTAACGTAGAAGCAGCTCTTTACAGCCACCGCCCGCAGGCACAACACCAACCCCGACCTCAACCTGTCCAACATAGGTTTCGGCCAGTGCTCGCGTATGATGGCAGTGCAGCACAATCTCACAGCCGCCGCCCAGTACCCGACCGGCAGGCGCAGCCACGACCGGGATCGGACTATACTTCAGCAGCATATTCGCCTGTTGCAGCCCGTTGACCGCGTTCTCGATCATGGGCCATGCGCCCTGACGCGCTCCCATCAGGACCAGAAACAGGTTTGCCCCGGCAGAAAAGTCAGGCGCTTCATTGCCAATCACCAGCGCCCGAAACTGCTTTGCCCCTTCTTCCACGGCATAGCGAATCATCTCGATCACACCTTCATCGATCGCGTTCATCTTGGTATGGAACTCAAGACACGCCACGCCGTCACCCATATCGATCAGTGCCGCCGAGCCGTTGTCGCGCACCACCTTCTCCTGCGCTTTCAGGCCAACCAGCGTGATGCCTCCCTCAGGTACGGGCACGGGCTTATAGGTATCGGTCTCAAAGTCAAAATATTGCTTCTGACCGGCACCTCCAATGTAGAAGGTTCCCTGCCCCCTCTCCTGCACCCGCCTGACAAGCTCGGGCAGCCTCCCATCAGGGAACACCTTTTGTAGCACAGCAGGCTTTTGCAACAGCAGATCCCAGACCTCAAAACTACCGAGGTCAAAGTTAAAGCCCCAGCGCATCGCGTTGTCCACATCAACGATGGTATAGGCAATCGCTGGTGCGAGTTCCGCTGCATAGGTCAGCGCATCGGCGGTCGTTTCACGGGCCAGTTGTGAGGCACGATCATCGCCATCAAGCATGGTTAGCATGCGCTGTCCCGGGTCATCATAGCCGCGTGCCGCCCCGATGGAGGGGTAACGGACCTTCGACTTCGCGACATAGTCCATGCTGTTAAAATCAAGTTCCAGAATGACAGTAGCGCCCTGCTCCTTCACCCGCTTATAGAAGCCCTGACCGCTCTTCTCGCCAAGCATGCCCCGACTGACCATATCGCGCACCACTTCCGGAAGTTTGAATTCCTCACGCCGAGGATCATCGGGCGCATTCTCATACAGGTTATCGGCAACATGGGCCAGGGTATCCAGCCCTGAAAGATCAGCCGTGCGAAAGACCGCCGATTTCGGTCGTCCCATTACTGGCCCAAGAATGGTATCCACCTCACCAATACCATAACCCTCTTTGAGGGCCCGATGGATCGTCGAAAGGAAGCCATAGACACCCAGACGATTCGCGATAAAGTTCGGGGTATCCTTACAGAGAACTACCCCTTTTCCCAGCGTCTCGGAACCAAAGCGCCGCATTGCAGCCACAATCTCGGGATCTGTATCCGCGGTCGGGACCAGTTCCAGCAGGCGCATATAGCGCACAGGGTTGAAGAAATGCGTAATCAGGAACTGACGACGAAAGAGCTCGCTGCGCCCCTCTATCAGCATATGCGCGGGCAGGCCAGAGGTATTGGAGCTCAGAATCATCCCGGGCCTGACGATCTTTTCCAGCTTGCTATAGAGCGCTTGCTTGATGTCCAGCCGCTCCACAACAGCCTCAACGATCCAATCGACCTCCGCCAGATCGGCAAGGTTATCCTCAATATTGCCAATTGTAATCAGGCTGGCAGAGCGCTTGCTATAAAATGAGGCAGGCCTGGATTTCAGAGCTTTCTCAAGGCCGGTTCGAGCGATCTTATTGCGATCTTTTGTCTCTCCTGGAGGCACAATATCAAGCAGCACAGAGGAGATACCAACATTTGCCAGATGCGCGGCAATTGCCGCCCCCATCACGCCTGCACCAAGCACACCAACCTTCCGAATCTGATATGTGGTTTCAGACATGCTATGACATCCTCTCAATCAGGGTAGCCAGACCTTGACCACCACCTACACACAGGGTCGCTATTCCAAGAGTCTTATCCAGGGTTTGGAGGTCGTTTATCAGCGTCGCAATCAGGCGAGCGCCACTACAACCAAGCGGATGACCAAGCGCAATTGCTCCACCATGCGGATTGAGCTTCTCGTCATCGATTCCCAGTTCTCTGACAACCGAGAGACTCTGTGCCGCAAAAGCCTCATTGAGCTCGATCACATCGATATCGCTGAGCTGCAACCCTGCACGCTGCAAGAGCTTGCGAACCGCGGGCACCGGGCCAATACCCATGATATCGGGTCGTACGCCCGCAACCGCCATTGTGCGGACCTTCGCCAGCGGCGTAATACCAAGCTCCTGCGCCTTCTCAGCCGACATCAGCACCACAGCAGCCGCGCCATCGTTTAACGGGCTGGAGTTTCCGGCCGTGACAGTTCCTCCCTTGAGGAAGGCAGACTCAAGCGTCGCCAGCTTCTCCATTGATGTATCACGGCGCGGGCCCTCATCGATCTCCATAACCCGGCCATCAGGCAGGGGAACCGGCACAATCTCGCGTTTAAAAATACCCTGATCCGTCGCGGCAATTGCCCGCTGGTGACTGCGTAACGCAAACGCGTCCTGCTCCTCACGGCTGATCTGATATTGCTTTGCCAGATTTTCAGCGGTGATGCCCATCGGCATATAGCTTGCATACCCGTATTCCAGCTCACAGGGAGGATATGGCGATGAGATCCGCTCTCCCTCGCGCGGGCTGACCAGACGCGGGTTAAAGCTCGGGTTAAAGCCTCCCATCGGCACCCGTGACATATTCTCGACGCCACCCGCAATCACAACATCTCCCAGGCCAAGCATGATACTCTGCGCCGCCATATTGACCGCCTGGAGACTGGACGCGCAGAAGCGATTGACCGTGACGCCTCCGGTCGTCTCCGGGAGCCCGGCCAGCGCCGTAACGATACGTGCCAGGTTCATGCCCTGCTCTCCCTCAGGGAAGGCACAGCCAAGAATCACATCTTCGATCAAAGCCGGGTCCAGAGCCGGAACCCGTTCAACTGCCGCTTTGACCGCTATCGCCGCCAGATCATCGGCGCGAACATCTTTCAGAACACCTTTGTTTGCTCGTCCTATCGGAGTACGAACGGCACTCACAATTACGGCTTCAGCCATAGGTTCATTTCTCCTTTATGTATCACGGTACCTGACATACCGCGAGCCATTCAAATACATAAGAGGCCGTGAGAGGGAAGGGATATGGAGCGGTGGGAGCTTCCATACCCCTCTCTCTACACCAGGAGCCCAAGAAGGTAAAAAAGGAGTAGGTCTTTTTGTCTGCTTGTCCTCGTCAGGACTACAGAGGATATCCCTGCTTCTCTACCACGATGTCGGCAATGGTTCTTTGCAGCGCGACGCCATTCAACTGATAATCTCCAACATACGAGCGGACGCGTTCCAGCTCTTTGGCCACACGTGCTTCATCGATATAGGTCATAATCATCTGATCGAGGTTGGTGCGAATGCGCGAGAATGCCAGCCATGAGGCCAATTGTGCCAGCTTGACATGGGTCGCGCTTTCGGCATCACCCCGCCGTACCGCCTGAATCGCGCGCGCAAGTGCACTATCGGTCGCGTAGAGATCGATCAGCAGGTTAGCCAGATACTCGATAAACTCCTGCTCGTCTCGCAGCGCCTGCATATGCTTCATCGCGATGCGTACCGCGCTATAGATGGTTGCATCTTTGGCCCGCTCAAGTGCGTTCACCGCATCGCGCAATTCGGCCGGGACACTATCTCCGGCCACACTGGCCGCCTGCCCGGCTTTCACCCGCGCCTCTACCTGCGGATAGACGCCCATCAGGTTGATTTTGCCTGACATAGCCCGCTGGAACAGCGTACCAGAGGCAACCTGGCGATTAATCTCATTGGTTCCCTCAAAGATGCGCTGAATCCGAGCATCGCGATACGCCTTCTCAATCGGGTACTCCTGCATAAAGCCATAGCCACCGAAGATCTGCACGCCCTCATCGACCACCATTGCCAGCACTTCGCTACCGTGCACTTTCGCAAGCGAGGCCTCGACAGCGTAGTCTTCCACGGCCTTAAACATATGCTCGGTGTTCTCGTCAGAGCTTCGCTGCGCGTTATCGATATTGGCAGCCGTACGGAAGACCTCACTCTCTGCCGCATACGTTTCCGCAGCCATCCGTGCCAGCTTCTTCTTGATCATACCGAACTCATGCAGATACTTACCGAACGCTTTGCGCTCTGTGGTATAGGTAGCCGCCAGCTTCAACGCGTTACGCGCCCCGCCAACCGTTCCGGCCCCCAGTTTCAGGCGCCCAATATTGAGGATATTAAAAGCAATCTTGTACCCTTTATGGATCTCGCCAAGCAGGTTTTCAACTGGAACCGGCGTATTGTCAAAGATTACCTGCCGGGTCGAGGAGCCTTTAATACCCATCTTGCGCTCTTCTGGTCCGGTCGAAACGCCCGGGTAGGACGCTTCCACAATAAAGGCAGAGGGCTTGTTATCGCCAATACGCGCAAAGGCAACCATCACATCCGCGAAACCGGCGTTGGTGATCCATTGCTTGGTTCCGTTCAAGATATAGTGCTTGCCGTCGGGTGACAGTTCGGCCCGCGTGCTCAGGTGCATGGCATCAGAACCAACGCCAGGCTCGGTCAGCGCGTAGGCAGAGATCCACTCGCCGCTCGCGATTTTCGGGAGATATTTCTTCTTCTGCTCCTCCGTCCCGTAGTAGACGATCGGCAGTGAGCCGATAGACGTATGCGCCCCATAGGCCACACTGAACGAAGCTTCCTTCTGCGAGGCAGCAATCAGGACAGCGGTCAACAGGCCAAGATCGGCCCCGTCAAAATCCTCCGGGATCTCGATCGAGAGGAGCCCCTGTTCGCCCGCTTTCTTAAGCAGGTTCAGCATCACACCGGGCTCCTGATGCTCGATAGCATCGAGTTTCGGCAGAACCTCACGCTCAACAAATGTCTCACAGGACTCCTGAATCATGCGCTGTTCTTCGGTGCGCTGTTCTAGAGTCCAGATCTTCTCTGCGCTCTCGGTAACGGGCGTCGTCAAAAACGCAGTACCAACCTCGGTAGGCTTGATAGTTGTCGACATAGACCGTATCACTCCTTTATGCTCACACATCAGGTCAGCGCTGTTACTGCCTGGTTGTTCGTAACTCTCTTCTCAGTACTTTCCCGACCATCGACTTGGGAAGCTGCTCACGGAACTCAATAACTTTCGGGACTTTATAGTTCGTCAATTCTTGCTTGCAGAAGGCAATAATTTCTTGCCTGATTTCCTCTGACGGCTTGTTCCCATCCTTCAGGACAACAAAGGCGGCAACCGTCTCACCACGGTACTCATCGGGGATCCCAATCACAGCGGCTTCAGCTACGCGGGGATGCCGAAACAGCACCTCTTCGATCTCGCGTGGATAGACGTTAAACCCGCTGGCAAGGATCAGGTCTTTCGCTCTGTCCACCACATAGAAGTAGCCGTCCTCATCCATCTTGCCGATGTCTCCGGTGCGCATCCAGCCATCGACAAAGATGTCACGGGTCTCTTCCTCGCGGTTCCAGTAGCCCTGCATGATATTGGGTCCACGTACCACGATCTCGCCCACTTCGCCGACAGGTAAGAACTGATGCGAGGTCACATCCATAATGCGGGCATCGATGCCGGGCAGAGGCAGGCCAATACTGCCATTGCGACACGCCTCGGTCAGCGGATTACAGTGAGTGACAGGACTGGCTTCACTCAAACCATAGCCCTCAACCACCTTTGCCCCCGACATCTCCTCAAAATCATGCTGTACCTGGGCCGGAAGCGGAGCGGCTCCACTGATACAAAACTTGATCGATTGCAGGTAGTCGGTGTGCTTGCCAACCTCCCGCATGATCGCGATATACATGGTTGGAATACCCGGAAAGAGCGTCGGATGCGTGCGCCGGATCACATCTACAATCTGGCGGGCCTTAAACTGCGGTACCAGCACCATCGTTGCCCCGATCAGCAGCGACAGATTCATGCCGACGGTCAGCCCATACGAATGGAAAAAGGGGGCCGCACACAGCGTGACCTCTGTCCCCTCCTGGGCTTTCGGGGTCCAATAGCGTGTCTGGTAGGCGTTTGCCAGCAAATTGCCATGCGTAAGCATCGCCCCTTTTGCCTGTCCGGTTGTGCCGCCGGTATATTGCAACACAGCCAGATCGCTGCTTCTCGCCGGTACCGGGAGATTGAAGAGCTCGACGCCGCCTCTGGTCTGTTCTGCCAGAATCGTGCGCATGACATGTAAGCCGGGGTCGTCCTGTATCTCTTTGTCCGTCAAAGGTTTCTCTGGCTTTTGTTTGCGCTGGCTGAGCGGATAAAGCGTACGCAGTAGGGTGGGGAGATAATCAGCAGGGCTGGTCACAATGATATGTTCAAGGGCAGTCTCGTGGCGGATCTCTCGCACTCTGGGATAGAACATATCAAGCGCAACCAGCACTTTCGCGCCTGAATCCTTTAGCTGGTGTCTGAGTTCATGCGAGGTATACATAGGATTGGTAGGAACAACAACTGCACCTGCCCGCAGCGCTCCAAAAAAGGCGATCGGATACTGCGGAATGTTAGGGAGAGAAATAGCAACCCGATCCCCTTTCTGTACGCCCAGTCTCTGCAAACCGATCGCAAAACGATTCGCCAGATTCGAGAGCCGGGCATAGGTTATCCTGGTGCCAAAATAGTACAGCGCAGTATGACCGGGATAACGGCTTGCCGCATTATCGAGAAGGTAGGTCAAAGGGCGCTCGGGTAGTTCCAGAGTGACAGGAACTCCCTCTTCATAGTGACGTACCCAGGGGCGAGAAGCCAGGAGTTCAGCATCCGCCGCGCCCACATAAGATGAATTCTGCTCAGCAGGAGTGTTGTTTGTTAAAGATGGGTCAGACATGGTGTATGCTCCTCTCCTACAGGGGGAACCACCCCCGGCGACTTCTTTGTCACCCTATAAGCAACAACAAACGCTTAGCTCAGCCTGACGCCACATCGTGCGCTCAACCAACGTTGTTCCACTTTTATGACGCACCGCTATGTGAAAGACCCATTTCTTTAATTATATGGCCACCGTTGAGTAATAGCCATGTTGCCAGCTAACAGATTTTGCGCGATAATGGAGAAGTAGCTAACGTTTTTACCAAAACTTCCAGGTTTCTCAGGAGAAAGTGCAGAGATAGTTCGCTTTCGTCTGACTGACTCCTGACGCTATTGAAGCGACTCTCCATTGCAGAGTTTTCTTTTTCACGCTATGATAGCAACAGGATCGCGCAAGGATGGTTCAACACCTAGAATCAGATTTTGCCAGGCTCATTACGAAATACAGGCAGCAGAAGGGCATGTCCCAGGGGCAACTGGCACAGGCAACACGCCTCTCCCGGACCTATATCTACCACCTGGAATCCGGGCAGCGGCACAATCCCTCGCCCCATGTTGCTCAGTTGCTCGCACGAGCCCTTGAGCTCTTTGGAGCCGAAAAAGAGCAGTTTTATCAGGCCTATACGCGGCTCACGGGACAACTTGTCGATACGGAAACAGCGACGGAAAGCGCGCTCCTTGAGCTGGGAGAGCTCGCCCGCTTACTGGTCCATAATACGTCGTATCCGGCGCACTCCCTGAACCGCTTATGGTATCTCCACTCATGGAATAAAGCTGCCCTTGAGCTCTTTGAGATTGCACCGCCCGGGTTACCGTTACACTTGCTGGAATTCGTCTTTGATCCGCATATGCGTAAACGCTTTCATGGTTGGGAACATCTGGCGCGGCGTCTGGTCAGCGACTTCCAGTACAACACCAGCACCGTCACTCATTTGCCGGGATACAAGGAGCTCCGCAAGCGTTTGCGCACACTTCCAGAATTCAAACGCATCGCCGCCGCAACCTATCCCGCAGGCAAACCTGCCCCCTCTTTTGTCTTTCAAATTCAGCATAGTCAGCTTGGACGCCTGACACTGCGAACCGCAACGACTGTCTTTACCGGCATCGCGAATTATTCGATGGTCAGCTATGTACCAGGAGATCAACACACGCTAAAGATTTACAGACAACTGGCATGGCAGCCACAAGAAGAGATATACTAAAGTAGTTCTTCGGCAGGAAAAACTACTCAAGGAAGAAAAGAAGCAAGGCTAGAATGCTCTTCTCTCCCGCCCCGAAGAACGGCCAGAGCTCAAAGCCAATTCAATTAGAAGTGGAGAGTATTTACAACAATGCACATTGGACTACAACTCTATACGGTGCGAGACCAGACGGCCCAGGATTTCAAGGGAACCATCCGCCGCGTTGCCGAAATGGGCTACGAGGGGGTTGAGTTCGCCGGATATGGCAATCTTTCCGCCGCCGAAATGCGCGACCTGCTTCAGGAAACAGGTCTGAAGGCCGCAGGGACACATGTCAGTCTGCTCGCCTTGCAGGAAGATGCCGAGCGCGAGATCAAGTATTGCCGTGAAATCGGTTGTCCTCATCTCGTTCTCCCCTGGCTCGGGCAGGAATGGATCAACGAGGAAGGGCTGAAGAAGCTGGCTCCGATCCTGAATGAGCTCGGCAAGCGCTGTCGTGACCAGGGCATCACGTTTGCCTTCCATAACCATGCCGCCGAATTTACCGAGGTCGCAGGCGCATACTGGCTTGATCGCTTATTTGAGGCCGTTGACGCCGAGACGCTGCAATGTGAGCTCGACACCTACTGGGCTGCGTATGCGGGCGTCGATCCAGTTGCCTATCTCAAGCGGCTTTCGGGACGGGTTCCCGTGGTCCATATCAAAGATATGACACCGGAGCGTACCTTTACCGAGGCGGGCGCGGGTACGCTGCCGATCCCATCCTATATTGAGGCGGCTCAGGCCGCCCAAAGCCAGTGGTATCTGGTGGAGAATGACGCGCCACAGATCCCGTCGCTCGAAAGCGCGCAGCGTTCTTTGGCCTATTTAAAAGGACTGAAGTAAAGCCGCAACACCATCCATCTCCAATACGGAATGAGACCCTGAGCTTGTTGAAACACTGCTGTCACCAGAATGTGGCATAGAAGGCAAGAGGCTGCCAGGCCTTTCAGGAGTGCAATCGCATGGAGATAGATAAAGCTCGACAACGGAAAGCGCGCCATTATGCCCGGCAAAAATTGGTATTCTCTCTGTTGGATCTTGTTCTGCTTCTCACCTGCCTGACGCTTACGATAGCAACGGGACTTGATAAGCTACTGCGAGATCAGCTTTATATGGCCGTGCTCTGGGCTCCTATCCTGACCTGGCATCCTTTTCCCGGCTACTACCCGGCACAACTGGTAGCCTATTTCGCCATTGCGTTCTGTGGCTATTGTTGCCTCAGTCTGCCGCTCGCCTATCTGCGATATCGTCTCTCATTTCGCTATGGACTTGCGCTCATCGATGGCTCAACCTGGCTGCATGATACAGGCAAGAACCTCCTACTTAACTTCGCACTCCAGGCAGGAGCACTGCTGCTCACCTATGGCCTGCTGGCAAGTCAACCACACTGGTGGTGGCTCTGGCTTGCGCTGCTCCTCCTGCTCTTCTCGATTATCATGACCAATCTGGCCCCGGTCCTGATCTTTCCTCTGTTCTATCGCTTCAAGCCTCTGCCTGAAGGAGAGCTGAACCAGCGGCTGCTTGAACTGGCCCGCCGCACTGCGACACGGGTACAGGGTATCTTCACGATTCAACTCAGCCATCGGACGACAGCGGCCACCGCAGCTCTCATGGGTTTGGGCAACACCAGACGCATCGTTCTGGGCGATACCATGACAGACCGCTACACGATTGATGAAATCGAGGTAGTGCTTGCGCATGAAATCGGGCACCATGTCCACAATCACATCTGGAAAATGCTCTTCAGCCAGGGGGTATTGACGCTCGCAGGCCTCTCGCTGACGCACCTCTTCCTGCGCTGGCTGATGGACAATCAAAACATGTACTTCTCCCTGACAGATCCGGCCACCATTCCACTCTTTGCCCTGCTTGTCGTGAGCTTTCATGTGCTGATCATGCCGATTCGGAACACTCTGAGCCGCCATATGGAATATCAGGCCGATGAGTACGCCCTTCAGGTTACACAAAAGGTAGATGCCTTCAAAAGCGTCATGCGCCGTCTGGCAAGCCAGAACCTTACCGAGATCGTGCCCGCACCCCTCGTCGAGTTCTGGCTGTATTCCCATCCTGCCGTACACCGCCGTCTCAGGCATGCGGACGAGTTCGCGGAACGGCTCCTCTCCTCATCCTATGCCAGCGCCTCTTTCAAGTCCTGCAACAGGGCAGCCACCTCATCAACCGGGCCCTCTGGCATGGTTAACAGTGGCTCATCAACACCCCATTCAGCCCACTGATCGAGCCGTGCCACCACTTCCCGGGGCGTCCCGACCAGTGCCACCGCATCAAGCAAACGCGGAGACACAGCGGCGATAGCCGACTTTATGCCCTTCTGCCAGCCATCGATAATCGCCTGCACCTCCGCCTCAAAGCCATTTCGGCGCAGCATATCAGCATAGTAGGTGCCCATCTTGCCAACATAGTAGGCCAGGGGCATTGCAGCCGCGCTACGTGCCTCCTGACGTCGTTCCTCTGAAACGTTTTCTGGCAAGAGCGCCGTCGTAATATAGGGTGCGATCATCGCGCTATGTGGCACTCGTCCGGCTTTTCGTGCCCCCTCATCCAGCAGCGCCCGGAGGTCGCCCCACTTAGTGCACGGCCAGTAGATCGGCATCACTCCATCCGCGATCTCACCCGTCTGGATAATGTTCTTCGGTCCCATCGCGGCAACATAGATCGGCAGATCACTCCGAGGCGGCGTGAAGCGGAGCTTGAACCCGCGCTCAAGTTTAAAGAAGGTGCCATGATAAATCAGCTTCTCGCCCCGCAGGATCATCCGAATAATCTCGATATATTCGCGGGTACGCTGTAACGGTTTCTCAAAGCGCACGCCGTGCCAGTGCTCAATGACATTCGCTCCCGAGGGGCCCAGACCAAGCAGGAAACGCCCGCCAGAGCGCTCATCCAGCGTTGCCGCACTACTCGCCAGCACGGCAGGACTGCGCGAGTAGATATTCGCGATACCGGCCCCGATCTTAATTCTCTGTGTAGCACGCACAAGATCAGCCAGCGAGGTAAAGAGTTCATACCCCCAGGATTCCCCGAGCCAGACAGAGTCAAAGCCCAGTTCATCCGCGATTCGTACTTTCTCTACAACATCGTTCCAGGCAGCGGGAAAATTCGGAGAGTCAGCAACAAAGCCGACGCGATACTGCCTCCTTGCAGCGTGTGTCTCAGACATGCGAAACATCCACCCTTCTTTGTTGATTCATATCTTGCTAATATAGTAGCATAAAGGCATGAAGAACAAACCAAAAAGCAGGAGAGATTCTTTGACGCAACACCTGACAGCATACACAATCAGCGAGCTGGCGCCCCTGATTGAGCAAGGCGAGGTACGCTCTCTGGAGGTCACACAGGCCTACCTGGAACGGATCACTACCTATGACCCCTTGCTTGTCAGCTACGCCACCGTGACAGAACAGCTTGCACTGCGTATGGCACAACAGGCCGACGACCTGCAAGCGAACGGCACCTATACAGGCCCCCTGCACGGCATTCCTCTGGGCCTGAAAGATCTCTTTGATGTGCAAGGCGTTCCCACAACAGCCTGTTCTCCGGCACTGCTCGACAATATCGCGCAGGAAGATGCGACCGTCGTTCAAAAGCTCAAAGCCGGAACCGCGGTCCTGCTGGGAAAGCAGACAATGGGCGAATGGGCAATGAAAGCCGATAATTCCAACCCGCTTTCTGGCACCTGTCGCAATCCCTGGAATACAGACTGCGACCCGGGCGGCTCTTCGGGTGGCTCGGCGGTCGCGGTTGCCGCGGGATTGGCTGCTGCCTCTCTGGGCACCGATTCGGGCGGCTCCACGCGTATTCCCGCCGCGTTCTGTGGCATTGTTGGCTTCAAACCCACTCTCGGGCGCATAAGCAACCGGGGCGTTATCCCGTTAAGCTGGAGCCTGGATACCGCGGGCCTGTTCACCCGCTCGGTTGAAGATGCTGCACTACTCTTGCAGCAACTTGCAGGCTTCGATCCGCAGGATCCATACACAAGCAACATGCCCGTACCCGACTACCGCTCCACCCTCAAAAACGGGGTCAGAGGGTGGAACATCGCCTTTGCCCGCGCCCCATTCCTCAACGAGGATGAGCAACTTCAACCCGACATCGCCGAGGCATTCGAGCAGGCACTTCACGTCTTCGAGCGTCTGGGAGCCCGACTGCACGAGGTCGAACCACCGGCTGACAGCCGTGTGCGGAGCCTCAACGGACTGCTTCTGACATGTGACGCTGCCGCCTATCACTATGAACGCCTGCAAAAACAACCGGAAGCCTACAGCGACTCAGTGCGGGAGAGCCTGACCTACGGTGCTGCAATTGCCAGTATCGAATATGCTCGCGCCCGCCATGAACAGACCCGGATCCGCCGCTCTATGCAGCGCTTCTTTGCGGACTATGACCTGCTGCTGACTCCCACCACGCCCGTTGTTTCGCCCCCACTGGCCGAAACCCAGGCAGAGAAGGAGCAACGCGCCGGATTGAACTGCTTCACGGCAGCCTGGAACCTGACCGGATTGCCCGCACTGACACTACCCTGTGGCTTCAGCAAGACTGGCCTCCCGATAGGTCTGCAAATTGTCGGCAATGCCTGGAATGAACCGCGTATCCTCTGCGCCGCAACAGCCTATGAACAGGCCTGCGAGTGGAGCGCCCAACAACCTGCCCTTCACCTACCCACAACACAAGAGGAGGAGCAATAGATGTACCTTGAACTGACACCGGATGAGCTTCTAACTACCACGCGCACTGTTCGGAAGCGGCTCGACTTTTCGCGTCCGGTCGAACCGGAGGTCATTCGCCAGTGCATTGAAATCGCGATTCAGGCTCCAACCGGAAGCAATCGGCAGAGCTGGCACTTTATGGTAGTCACTGACGCAGAAAAGCGCAAAGGACTTGCGGAACTCTATCGTAAATCGTTCAATATCTATATCAAGCAAGCTCAAAAGGCAATGAGCACCCTGCCTTCTGAAAGACTTGCTACACAGCAGCGCATCGCGCAATCTTCGATCTACTTGAGCGAGCACTTCCATGAGGTTCCGGTAATGGTGCTTCCGTGCTTTGAAGGCCGAACCGATACCCTTCCAGCAGAGGGCCAGGCTGCGATGTGGGGATCTATCCTGCCGGCAACCTGGAGCTTTATGCTTGCTGCTCGCGCTCGGGGCCTCGGTACCGCCTGGACAACGCTTCACTTGCGCTATGAACGCGAAGCTGCCGAGCTCCTCGGGATTCCCTATGAGCGGGTTCAGCAGGCCGCGCTCCTGCCCATTGCCTACACCATTGGCACCAACTTTCAACCAGCCAAACGCGAGAACGTTGAGAAACTGATCCACTGGGACCAGTGGTAAAATGGAGAGGGTGGCTCTCAGCACAACGAGAGTCACCCTCTTCTCTCTATCCTTCAACGATGATGGTGATGGTGGTGATGTTCTTCTGGTCGCTCTTCCCCTTCCGGGGGCAACCGCTCACCAAGCCAGACGCGTAGCACATTAGGTCGTTCCAGCTCACGCATGCCCAACCCATACCCCACACCTTGCAAGCGCAGTGAGGGGCGTTCAAAGGTCGCCAGCGCGGCCAGGATAGCGGCTCCGGTCGGCGTCACCAGTTCTGTCCGCAACGTATCGGGAACAGTCGGTGCGCCCGCCTCGGCAAGCAGGTTCAGCGTCGCAGGCGCCGGCAGCGGCAACCAGCCATGAGCAGCCTGAATCCAGCCAGAGCCGAGAGGCAGAGGGCTCGCGAACACCTCATCAATCTCCAGCAGTTCCAGCCCGATCGCAGTACCCACAATGTCAATGATTGCATCCAGAGCCCCGACCTCATGAAAATGAACCTCATCAGGCGAGAGGCCATGCACCTTTGCTTCAGCATCAGCAAGCAACCGAAAGATATGCATACTCTGTGCCTTAACGCGCTCGGAAAGGGTGCTTGACTCAATAATCAACCGAATATCCGCCAGATGCCGATGATGGTGCTGCTCAGGTGCATCAACCAGCGCCCGCGTCCCGGAAATATACCCGCGCATCTCCTGGCGTGCCGCGATCTTCCAGCCAGAGAGATTCAGTTTCGCCAGTTCTCTCCGCAGCTCATCCAGCGACAGGCCAAGATCCAACAACGCCCCCAGGGTCATATCTCCACTGATACCAGAAAAACAGTCAAAATAAAGCGCTTTTGTCATCTTCTTTTCCTCAGCCAGAAACTGCATCTTCTTGCAGCACCATTCTACAGCAGCCAGACAGAAAAAACTACCACTCAGCCGCCTCTTTCCTGCATCCAAACAGAATTGCACAACCAACCGCGCCCGACAGCAGTGCAGCAATCAGAATGCCAAGCTTGGCCTCCGCAATATGGACCTCCTGCCCCGCGCCAAAGGCCAGATCACTGACGAAGAGGGACATAGTAAAGCCAATTCCACCAAGCCAGCTCGCGCCATAAATATGCCGCCACGAGACGCGCTCTGGAAGCTCGGAGACGCCCAGTTTCACCACGAGCCAGGAGAACAGCGTAATCCCGATTTGCTTGCCACAGACAAGCCCCAGGACAACCCCCAGGCACACAGGGCTGACAATGTTGCTCAACACATTCCCCTCAAGATGAATACCTGCATTCGAGAGCGCAAACAGGGGCATAATCAAGAAATTGACCCACGGATGCAGACCACGTTCCAGCCGTTGCAGGGGAGCCTGAATCTTCTCACAGACCACCTCAAGCGCCTGCGTTGCCGCCTGTTGCTCATCACTCATCGCCAGGCCAACCTGACCGGGATCGCAGCTCTCGAACTCATCCAGCAATTCGCGCCCGGTCCTGACAAAATCATGTCCATCAATAAAGGCGCGGGCGGGAATCGTCATCGCCAGCAACACCCCGCTCAGTGTGGCATGGATGCCAGAGCGCAACAACGCCAGCCAGAGGCAGACACCCAACCCGAGATAGACAAAGCGCCACCGAATCCCGAGCATATTCGCTGTAATCAGGCTCATCAGGAACAGCGCCGCAAGCCCAAGCGCAAGCAGATCAATCCCGGTATTGTAGAACAACGCGATCACCAGAACCGCGCCGAGGTCGTCGGCAATCGCAAAAGCTGCCAGAAATACCTTGAGCCCGACAGGGATACGGCTTCCGAGCAGCGCCAGGGCCCCGAGTGCAAAGGCAATATCGGTCGCCATCGAGATACCCCATCCACTATGAGCGCTGGTGTTGAAATTGAATACAAGAAAAATCAAGGCCGGAAAGATCATACCGCCCAGGGCAGCAATCACAGGCAGGGCCGATTTTCGTAACGACGAGAGCTCCCCTACCAGCACTTCACGCTTGATTTCCAGCCCGACTTGAAAGAAGAAGAGCGTCATAAGGCCATCATTGATCCAGAAATGGAGTGCTTCATCCAGCGCAAAAGGTCCGATCCCGAGCATAACATGTGTCTGCCAGAGTGCGTCATAAAGCGGCCCAAATGGCGAATTGACCCAGATTAGAGCAAGCGCGGTGCAGCAGAGCAGGATGACTCCTCCTGTGACTTCCGCATCAAAAAACGCCTGAAATGGGCGCAAGAGCAGCCTGGCAATACGATTCTGTGCAGGTTTCCTCACCTGCTCCTGGATATTCATATGTTCCACCACCAACAAAAAGAGATATTACTGAACATATCGATCTATCCCCGGTCCAGATATGATTATGGGCACACCGGGGCTTCGTTTGAGCAGCATAGATAAGAAAGCAGGCCACCGCAGCAGCGATCAGGAAGAAACGGGACAACCGATGAGAAGAAAAAGAGGATCTCGGCAATAAGAGCAGGTGGCCACGGGAGCAATCACATCTGGCTCCGGCTCAACAGGCATCCTGAGCGACTATGACCTTCCCTGTTTTCCGCTTCGCATTCTCTTAGCAGGTACCTCCATTCATTATCAGCACAAAGTGGGACCCAAAAGCAACCTTTACACCGCATAAAAAAAGCAGGCGTCCCGTATACGCCCGCTTGGAGAGATGAACGAGGTCTTATTGTACTTCGATGGTAAATGGAAGATCCATAATATACATGGCGCACATCTTACCGGGCCGACAGATCGCCCGCGCCGTAAAGTCAAGCTCGATCTTTCCTGTATCCCTGGCCACAAAGCGCCAGATACAGGCCTTATTCTCAGAGGCAGCAAAGCCAGCAGGCTGCTGAATTTCCAGAATGGTTGGTGTAGCGGTCGGCCCAAGCCAGCGCTGCCCGAACGGGAGATCAAATTCGATAATATTGCCTTTATGCACAACAATGGTCTTCCCAATATCGCTTCTCTTCACAATGACATCCGCCTTTGATGGCACGGTCTTCATCGTGATATCGCTAGGGCAGCCGTTTGTAAGCGCGTTCTTGTCTCCCTTATCGGGAGCAGGCGTGGTAGCAGGAGGGGTTGCGGTCGGGCTTCCCTGTGCTGGCTGTCCCCCCGTGGTTGGCCTTGAACCACATGCCGTAACAAGTACCAGAACCAACACCAGAGAAAGCACCAGCAGCCAGTGTGTCAGATACGGTATTGATTTGAGCTTCTGCATCATAGCTCTCCTTCTTCAAAAGATACTCCTTCTCGCTCACCTCCATCCTCTGCACCAATAAGCCTTCACAGACAAGACGTTCTGCTTGCTCAAAAAGTTCCCGTTTCACTCATGTAGGGATTGGGCCACAAAACGCCATGGATAGTAAGCGAGGAAGAAGCGCCTCTGTATACCATATTCAGGCGGGAGAGCCGATTGTAGCCAACATAATCAGCAGTTCTTCTGTATCCTGCAAGAAGCGACGCGCCGGGAGTACCTGATGAGCCAGCCCCAGATGCAACGCCTCACGGGCTGAAAGCGTTTTGCCGCTCTGCCCGAGAAAGGTTGTCTGCTCCTGACCAATCAGAGAGGGTAAATAGGTCGTGACCGCCGAGGGAAACACCTGTGCATTGGGCGCGGGAAGCCTGAACCGAGCATCCTCACGTGCAATAATCGTCTCGCACAAAGACGCGATCTCACAGCCGGGACCAAAGGCGTTCCCTTTAATCAATGCCACGGTGGGAATCTTTTTCTGCCGCACAGTTGAGAACATCACGTCCGTCTCCCGGGCAGCATGCAATAGCTTTGAACGTTGCTTTTCGGAGGGGAGGTCAACGCCAGAGCAGAAAGCCTGCTCACCAATACCGGATAGTACGATCAGGCGTGGGGACAGGCGCAGCGCTTTTTGCAGAGCCGCTGTACATTGTACCAGCATCTCTGTCGTCAGGAGATTTAACGGTGGATTATCGAGAATGATCCACCAGACATCCTTCTGCACTCGCGTTCGTATCTCAGCCATAACCGCTCTCTGACCCTGCACCCTCATTGCTCATCTTTGTCTCTACCAGCAACTATTATATCATCCAGAGCCCACAAATGGGACTCTGGATGACATTCAAGAGGTGCGCAAAGAGAGGATAGCTCAACTTCTGCTGCTAGCGCCCGCTGAAATTCCCCTTGCGTTTCTCTACATAGGCGGCAATGCCTTCCTTTGCATCCTCGCTCTGGAAACAAAGCTGTTGGAGTTCGCGTTCAAGTGCCAACCCCTCGGCCAGCGTGACTTCAGCTCCGGACTGCACCGAACGCTTGATACGCCCAACTGTACGGGCTGCTTTATGCGGCGGACAGAACGATCGGGCATAGTCAAGCACCTGTTCCCAATAGTGTTCGGACTCATAGATATAATTGATCAGGCCGAGTTCAAGCGCCTCTTCAAAGCTCATCAGCTTGCCTTCAGCCATATATTCAATGGCCTTGTTTTTGGGCAGGGCACGGGCCATTCGCTGTGTGCCGCCGGTTCCCGGCAACACGCCAAGATTCACTTCAGGTAGGCCAATTTTCCCGGCATTGCGCCGCGCAATACGAATATCGCAGGCAAGCGCGATTTCCAGACCACCGCCAACCGTATGGCCATTCAGTGCCGCGATTACCAGTTTCGGCGTCTGCTCCAGACGGACCAACGTCTCATTTGCATGCAGACAGAAATAATACTTATACGCGGGCGTGACCTCGTTCAGCATGGAAATATCGGCCCCGGCACAGAAGAACTTCTCGCCAGCGCCCCGCAGCAGCAGCACATGCACCTGTTCATCAAAACGAGCGCGCAGGATAGCCGCATCAAGCTGGCTCATCATCTCGTAGCTATATGTATTTGCGGGAGCATTGGATAGCTCGATAATCGCAACCCCATCGGTCACATTATAGTTGACCAGTGTCCGTTCAGTCTGTGTCGTCATTGCTCTTCTTCCTTTCGTGCGACATACTCATCAAGCACCGTGTCATCTTTGACGCGCTCAAACGGTGTACGACAGGAACGACAATAGTATTGCACGGTCAACAGTTGTTGCCCGAACAATGAAAACAGCTCTGTCTCAGTGGAGCCACAAAAAGGACAGGTTACCTCGGATTGCTCACTCATCAGCGATCCCCCTGAAAGCGCCGCTCCTCCTGCTTCCAGCATGCCCAGGGCAAGGGCCGCACGGGAAGCCAGCGCTGTATGCGCTCCTCAAACCGGATCGGGACTTCGATCTCTGTCGCTTGCAGTACGGGTAACAGCTTCCGCAGATAGCGGTCACGCAGTTCATCAGGTGTAGCCTCGACCATGCCATCCTGAACGAGTTGCAGCATCACCGCATCATCAGATGGGCCGAACCAGCACAGCGTTTCATCCCAGAGACGTTCTAGCGAGGCAATCAACACCTCTCGCACCGCGCCACCGGCCCGGGCCAGACGCCGCACCCAGCCATCCGCGTGCATCGCATGAATGCGCTCTTCCTGCACAATCTTGCGAGAGCGGGCGCGGAGTGCATCATAGTTTGAGTTCTGTGCTGCCTCAAAGAAGGTCGTCAGGGCAGTATCGAGCAGAAAATTCGTCGCCACAAAATCGCACCAGCCCTGAAACTCCTGATCGAGATAGGCCAGGTGATAGCGCAGTGTGCGCGTCTCGGGCTCGACCTGTTCGGGCATCGTTTCGGCCTGCGCGAAGTGACCAAGTAAAGGATAGAGCGTCCGGGCATGGCCGAGCTCATCCTGCGTCATAGCCGCAGCCGCAACCGCCGCTTCCAGAGCCGGAGCGCCATTACACCAGTAGGCATAGCGCCGCCCAATCGCTTGCTTGTTATCGGCAAGCGACGACAGAATAGCAAATAAAGCCGCATGATTGATACGAGATATTGTACTCATGCGAAAGATCCGCCTCACTTTTCACGATGCAATGACGGTAACAATGCTCTCACGAGGAACCAGTACCATTTCAACCCAGGAAAACTCATCATAGATACTGCGAGCATAGACTTTTGCCAGCTCAACATCATCGGCCATCACATTGCCAATCTCATGTAGCGGCTCCTCATATTTGCGCCGGGCATACACACACCAGACCTGCGACTCATTGAGCGCTTCGCGGCGTGCAGGCGCTTGCGAGCGGATTGTGCTTGTACTCATGCAGATATACCCCAGGAGCGCATGATCTCAACGCCCTCTTCACTCAAACGTGCCTTTGTCCAGATGGGGTCCCAAACGACCTCAATCTGTACCTCTTTGACCCCGGGCTCACGCAACAGGCGTTCTCGCACATCCTCAAGAATGAACTCCGTTGCCGGGCAGCCCATCGCAGTAAAGGTCAGCTTGAGGTTAACCACCCCATCTTGCTGACTGATTGCCACGATCAGCCCCATATCAACGACGCTTACAGGGATCTCCGGGTCCATCACCTCACGGAGCGCGTCCCAGAGAGCCGGGCACGACGTGTGATCGCGTGGATAGTCCTTGAGAGATGGATAGTGTGCAGGCATCGTTATTTCTGCTCCAACAGGCGCAGCATCTCTTTCTTGCCGCGCTGTATCATACCAACAAACTCCTCATTCTTTGGGCCCCGTGCTTTCCAGCGTTTCATGACATCGTCCCAGGAACAGGACTCTTCCCAGCGCTTCTTCTCCGCGTTGAAATAGGCCGGGAAAGGACACTCGAGGACATATTTTCCCTGCTCCTCATCATAATGGGCTGGAATCTGAAGCTGAAGCTCGTTACAGAGCGGCACAGCCGTTGACATCCAGATCTGGCGTAGTTCGTCATTGCTGTGTCCCTTAAAGCCATAGTTCAATTGCTCGGTGTGCTTCTTCAGGTCATCGGGCAGGCCAAACCATTCCACCGTCAGCAAGAACATCCAGTCCACCGCCTGCTGAAGGAGTGCATGTCCCTCTGCATCTTTATTCAGGCGACGCATCCACTGCTCACCGTGGCGCAGGTGGAAGGTCTCCTCCTTATCAACTTTCAGCAGGGCACGTTTCCAGGGGCCAAAGGTGGTACTCTGGAAGACATCGCTCAACAGGACGAAGCCAGCCCGATCATAGAACGCGTTGGCAACCACCAGTTCAACCCAGCTTTCCAGAGGCACATCAAACGCATAGGGGTACTTAAATTTCGCTGGCTCACGCTCAAAAATCAGTTGCTCGGTGTCCACGCCCAGGTCACGCAGCAGCCGATAGGCAATATGAGCATGGCCGAGTTCATCCTGAATAATAGAAATGGCGGAACCAAAGGCATTTAACGAGGGTGCATGCACAGCGGCATGATAATACGCAGGAGAGCTAATCAGCTCGGTGTCAGCAGAGACGGTCAGAATGCGCTTGATCCCTTCCAGATACACCGGGCTCATATGCTCAAGGGATTCGACCAGTTGTTGTTTACGAAGCCGTTGCTGCAAAGCCTCCTCGCTTTGCAAAGCCGGGGTCTGCGTCACCATCGCCAGACTCCTTTACTCAAACGGGCCCCCTCCAGATGAGGGAGGCCAGAGACGTCGCAAGCGTCACTTTCAGCATACCTGTTCACACAAAACGAAGTGTCATATCTCCATATGGACATATCAATTGTATGCCGCAGAGCAGGGGAAAGTCAAGCTGATAGGTCAGATAGCCTGACAGGAAAAAAAGCTGTTCAACAGCAAAAGTGCCCCGAACGTTTACGGACAAAAAAAACAACCCGGCTGGATACCGGGTTGCCATCAGGTGGTAGGTTATGCGCGTTTCTCTTGATCCGTATTGCCAAATGCCTGCTAGATTCCCATAATCTTGTAAATGTAGGCTCGGGTTTCTCCGGGGAGACATCCCATCCAGCCCGAACCGCAGGCATTCAAAACTGTCTGTAAGTTGCCACTGCCATAGTTATAAGCGGCAAGCGCTTTCGCGTAATCGCCATACGTCTTATAGAGGCTCGACATCATTCGTGCCGCAGCATAGAGCGCCTGTTCAGGATTCCAGGGATCGATTCCCAGGCTGGCAGCCGTATCAGGCATGAACTGAGCGATGCCCATCGCCCCAACCGGCGACATGGCGTTCGGATTAAAGCCAGTCTCAGCATCAATCTGCTTCACGAAGTACTCTTCGGGGATGCCCGCCGCCCGAGCAGCAGCGCGAGCCATCGCAACATAATCGCCATCAGGAACATTGGCCGGTGGCTTCTCCTGATTTGTCCTGACCGGTACGCCACTGTTGCCTATCGTATTCCAGTTCTGCTGGCGCTGCAACCATTCTGCGATGGAACCCGAAAAGGGAGTCGTCTTCTGACCGGTGCCCACAGGAGAGAACGAAACCAGCGTTGCAATAAAGAAGCAGAACAGCATAATCGCCACAATCGAAAAGCGAACACGTGCAGGCAAAGGCTGGCGCTGCACTGTCGTGTTCTGGCGCTTCTTCTTTGAGCCGGGAATAACCACAGCCTGCCGATTCTGGGGTAGCACAAGACCGTCGGTCAACGGCCCGGTCAGCACATACATCTGTCCAGTGGTGGGCTGATATGGTGTCGGCAGTAACTGCCCTGTTGGTGTTTTTGTCGTACTAAGCTGGCCTGTTGGGACACGAACCGGATTTGAGGCGCTGGCAATCGGGCTAAATTCAAACGCTTCCGTTGTCCCTGCTTTTCCCCCGACGAATGAGGGCGAAGATGGCAGATGCGGACCGGAAAGAGGAGGAGGCGACGGCTTCTCCTCAACCTGAAACGGCACACGTGAACGGAACTGGGACATATCCTACCTCAAACAACTCTCTTTACTATCATCATTGACATTAGCTGCTTCCTGTCGATACAACCATAAGCCCCCCTGCGCCAGCAGCTACCATTTCATGTCTGAGAATAACCAAAGAAACACGGAGGCGTCAACGTTTTGTGCCGAATAGGGGCGAAAAGTAATGTAAAAATGATCTATCTTAACCGATTCTTACCAATCAAAGCGGATTTCATCGGGCTGATACAGCAGAGGTATTCTGCCGGTCTCAACATGAGAAGGGCCACAGCGAGTGTAGCCCTTCTCATGCGCATTGCTCTCGTTAGCGCATGCTCGTCTTGATACGCTTGCCAGGTACGGATTTCTGTTTTCGTTTCGTTGCTGTTTCTTTTGATGCTTTTGAGGCACGTCGTCGTTTTTCCATCCGCCGCGACAGGCGAGCCGGAAGATAGGGCTCCATCGCATGCAGCGCGTTCAGATAGATCTGTTTCTGCTCCTGCACAGTATCGTAGTGCTTCAGCCGCGGAACCGGAGCCAGCATATCACGGGGAGAGTACAGAAAATGGTCGGCCTGCGCCAGCCAGTGAGCCAGTTCCAGCAACTCAGGCTTCTCGGTCAGCTTCGCCACTCCATAGAGGGAGTGCATCAGATAAAACAACTGCTGGGACGCCCTGGTGTCCGGGAGAAAGTCGCGTGCTGACGGATACACAGAAAGGGGAAGATAATACGCCTGCGTCTGATATTGCTCAATGAGCTCACTGGCGGTACAGGTGACAATATTTCGACGCGCAAGCTGTTCTGGTAGGGCGCGTAGAAACGAGAGAATACCGCTATCAATGCTCTGCCTGATACCAAATACCTCAAAATCCCACCCCAGCACCACCAGATCACCCGGCGTACGCGCGATCCATTCGGCATACGTGTCGGCATACAGCGGGAACTCAGACCAGTCCTGGTTTGAGAAACGGACCGCAACATCATCGCTCAAAGCCTGATGACGACAGAGCAGATAGGGAGCAGCAGGCGTTGCCTGGCGTATCTTCTTCGGGGTCACCGGAGGAAGGGTATAGGTGCCCTCATCCCCGTTGCGATAAAGATAGGTTGCCTGTCGCCAGCCAAGCATTGCGGAACTGCCATCAACAAACACCCCCTGAAAGCCAGCCTCATCCAGAGCATCATAGAGCGGGGCCGACATGCACAGCGAGGTGGTATCAGTAACTCGTGGACGCTTGCCAAAAACAGTATACAGCTCATCAGACATGCGCTGCATCTCCTTGACAAAAGCAGGCAGGTCCAGCAAGAAGAGATAGCTATAGCAGGGCTCCACCCCGATTAACTCTACATTGGGTTCCGCAATCAATTCGCGGAAGAGCTCCAGAAGCGCGGGTTCCCAGACCTGCGCCTGTTGCACAAAAGAGAGGGGAACCCCCATGCAGAGTTTCAACCCCTCGTTCCGCACCAGTTCAAGGAACACCTGTGCAGCCGGATAGTAGCACTCGCGCGCGACCTGATGAAAACACTGCTCATTCAGGCGCTCATCAAAGAGGCAGCGCGCAATATCCTCACTCGATGCCCCATACGGAATTGGTTGCGCCGGAAACTTCAAGCGGCGTGGTTGATGCACAACAGTATAAATCGCCAGATTCGCAACCATACAACGGCCCTCACAAACTAAGCGGTTGGTTTACCCGCCACCTTCTCCCGTTCAACAACAGTGGACGAAGCGCCATGCTGCCCATTGGCCGGAGCCTGCTCTTCCAACTGGCGAGGTGATAGAATGATATTCTGTTTTCGTGCCAGAAACTCTAATTTTCCGAACAGGTTCTCAAGCACGCGCTCCCACAAGAACTGCTGCGCGGTTCGATAGCCCTCCCTGCGCATACGCTCCTGCTCATTCGGGTGTCGCTGCAAGTACAGCAGGTAGCCCACGATCTCATCAGGATCATCTGTCTCGATCACAATCGCATTCTCAAAGGAGACCGCGTAATCTTCGCCGGTACATCCCGTCACCGCGATCCCCTTCGCGGCCATCACTTCCAACGCGACCAGGCCGAACGGCTCATGACCGCTATTCGCCAGCGTCGCATCAGCCGAGGCATAAATTGAGCGGACGAAAGCTTCAGGCAAGAAGAAGCGTAGATTATAGATGTCAGCGGTTCCCGCCCCTTCCAGCAGATCGAGGCATTCGTTCACCGTCGAGGGACGGCGGGGCGCAACCACATCACGAATGACCAACCCGCGCCGATAGGCATGCGAGAAGACCTCGGCGCCATGTGGCTCAATGCCGCCACGAACCAGCAGCGTCACAGGATAGCCGCTCTCTTTCAGACGGGCGACCGCCTCAACGGCCATCATCCAGCGCTTATCAGGGTCAAAACGCCCGATTTTAAAGAGAAACAGCCGGTTCGGGTCCCCCTGACGGGCAAAGCGGCGTAAACGCGTTATAGCGTCCTGATCGACGGGTTCCATGTGCCGTGAGGGAATACCATTCGGGATTACCAGCGGATTGACACCCAGATCCCACATTTTATGCTTCATATATTTGCTGACAGTGCAGAGGGTTGAGACAAAATTGAGCCGGGCCCAATCCACCCGGTGCAGCGACATGAGACTGTTGAGGTTCCAGAGCAAGAGAACTTTCTGACGCAAACCGAACCAATGGAGCAGATCAGACGTTCTGCACATGACCTCGGCGGTGTGCCAATCCTCGCCCATAATCACTACCATCTTACCCTCGGCAACAGCCGGGCGCACAATCTCTTCATAGATATGGTAGGGAACACTCTCATTATAATCGTAGAGCTTTTGTTCCTCTCCATCATACACGCCATTTGGATAGTACTTGCTGATCCACTGAGACCAGCGCTTGAGAATCAGGCGACCTTCTACCCGGGTTTCGATGCCGGGCTTATCGGGATCACCGATAAAGAGCAGGTGGGTCGTATATCCCTGTACCGCCAGCGCCTCACTGAGTTCAGTAATGCGTGTGCCGAGTCCCCCGGCGGTTGAATAAACATCCGGCCCCTCAAAACACAGGAGCACAAACAGCGTGTTTTCAGGCGTAATTGCACCTTCTAATTTTAACATAAGCAGATAGTCCTTTGATCTACAGGTGAGGGAAGAGGTTGTTGCTCTTGTTCACCATTGAACGTCCGGCCCCAGAAACCATATATTGCAGCGAGCCTGAAAATCGACAGCGCAAAGACCTGCAATCCCTGTCAGGTGACGGAAACAACATTTGAAAACGTGCCGCATCGCGAACTCTCGCACCGGATATCGATCAGCACGAAAAGTGTGCAGCGAATAACTCTACTATTCAGTATAGCATGTCAGGTAGCATCACTATACAACACTGCCAGTATATCACAGAAAGCAGGCATCCATGCCTGAAATCCTGTATTTCTCCGGCCTCTTTGAAGAAAGCTTACAGTACTGTAGAAATGAATTTCTTTTATATTTAAAGGTAATACGATAGGGAGGTGATAGTCAGACTCATATATACAGGAAGAGCAATCAAGTGTGCGAAAGGGGATGCTTGCCACTTCAACCCTCCCTGCGCGTTCCCACCAGACAAAAAGAGACCCGCCATTGCTGACGGGTCTTGCTTTTTGCTTATTGGCCGTTCTGGGACGGATTCCCCTGATCGGTCTTGCCCCCTATAGGCAGCGTCGGCATCGCAGTTGGCAGCTCCGTCGGCGTTGGAGTGGGCGAAGGTGTCAAGGTCGGTGTTGGTGATGGCGTCAAAGTCGGCGTTGGTGATGGCGTCGGCGATGGGGTAGCCGTCTCCGTTGGCTCCGCGGTCGGCTCCTGCGTTGGCTCAACCTTCGAGTAGTTGGCAACATAAAGGATCACGGTATCACCTTCCTTCAGCTCGGATCCTTCCGCGGGCTCCACACGCACAACGGTATCATCGCTCAGAGCCGCGTTTACGCCCGCATCCTGCTCACGAATGCGATCAAGCGGAATACCGGCCTCACGCAACTTCTGGCGCGCAATATCAAGGTTGACATTGGTGATGCCACTCGGCACCTTCAGGCCGAACTTCAGCGTCACCGTTCCCCCGGCGGCAATGTTCATATTCGGATCGGGGGACTGCGCGATCACTACACCCGTTTTCACATTATCCTCGGGCTTGATGACCAGCTTCTTCTCTTTCGCCAGCTTTTCGGCCTCGCTCCAATTCTTCCCATGAAAATCGGGAACCTGAACCTGTTCTTGCGTCGGAGAAGCCGTCGGCGTTGCCGATTGCGTCCACGGCAGCTTAATCAGACCAAGCTCACCGGCCAGAAAGGCGCTGAATCCCAGTAAGACGACAGCAGCAAGTAAGATAAGAACAGTGATAATACCGGCAGCACGGGATTCTTTCTGTGGGACCTCAGCAGCTGCATCTGACTGCATCATGGTATCGCGCTGAAACGGACGCGTTGCCCCGGTAGGGTCCATAGAGGTTCCTGACTGCGACCCAACCATCAACGGCGCCTGAGCGTAGGCGGGATCTACCGGCTCCCCTTGAGGAGGAAGCATATGTTGCGGGTTCGACGGATGTTGATAGGGCTGTTGGTAGACACCACCAGCGGAAGGCCCTCCTGCGACAGGAGGCGAAATGACAGTCGCACTATCAGTCGCGACCAGCAGGCCACTATTATGGAGCGGATGAAACAGGGAGGCATCCCCCTGTTCCAGCGCTTCGAGGGCTCGCGCAAGCATATTGCCATCTCGATAGCGCATCTCCGGCTGTTTTTCCAGACAGCGTAAGATAATATCTTCAAGGGCCGGAGGAATGCCCGGATTGAAATGACTGGGAGGCGTGGGGGGGTCCTGAATATGCTGCATTGCAACGGCAACAGGTGTGTCACCCTCAAATGGTGTGCGCCCGGTCAGCATCTCATACATGACGATTCCCAGCGCATACACATCAGCGGCAGGGCTGACGATTTCCCCCTGTGCCTGTTCCGGCGCATAATACTGCACCGTACCAAGTGTCATCCCCGTGGTTGTCAGACGCTCGGCATTAATATCTTTATAGACACTGGCAATACCAAAATCGGTTAACTTGATCGAACCATCACGCCCAACCAGAATATTCTGCGGTTTGACGTCGCGGTGCACGATCTGCCGTCGATGAGCAGCGCCCAGACCAAGTGCCACATCATGAGCAATAATAATCGCCCGATCGACAGCCAGTACCCCCCGAGTCCGCAGATAGCGGCGCAGGTCAGTCCCTTCGACCAGCTCCATGACAATAAAATAATTACCGTCGCTCTGGCCGTAGTCATAGACCTGTACGATGTTGCGATGCTGGAGAGATGAAGCCGCTTTCGCCTCGCGCTGGAAGCGGGTAACAAACTTCGGATCGGTACTATAAACATCGCGCAGCACTTTAATAGCGACATCGCGTTCCATATGCATATCACGCCCACGGTAAATGGTCGCCATGCCGCCCCGCCCTATTGGTTCGAGTAGTTGGTATCGCTCAGCCAAAACTTCGATTTGCATAGTTCTCCGCACTGTACAGGCAAGATATCGGTTGCCTATTTTCCGAAATCAGGCAACTCTCTTTCTCAGAAGCGTTCTACAGAATGATGCCTGATCGCACCTTCTTCCGATGCGCCTTCCACACACACCACACTCCACCAACAATTCAGGATACAGATTATTGCTACCTTATCGACGAAAAGGCGTAAGTGCTTTCTCTGATCGGTGATACGATAAGCTGACTACAGATCAGAGCCTCCGGCCCGGCCGGGAAAAAATGCATTGCGTCACTTATTTTAACCTATTCTGCGACAGAATGGAACATTCTACACAAAAGTAGGAGTTTACAACTGTATGCCAGCGCCAATCAACTTCAGCTATTACCGCTCGATTATTTCTCTTCCTTACGCTCCAGAAACTCACTCTGATCTGGCACAAGCAGGGCTGCATTCGGTCCCGGAACGCGCTCATCCCCGTTACGCCTTGTAATACGCAATATATCCATATGTTCTAACACAGGCAAAATATATTTTCGTGTCGTTCCCAGGAGGTCCCGCGCCTCGGCAACCGTCATCGTACCATGCTGATACAGATAGGTCAGCACTTTGCGCAGCATTTCCTCATAGGTTTCACGCAAAAAGAGCAGGCCGTCACCAATCTTGACAAGCACTCCCTGCTCTATCAGGGCCGTGACCACCTCCGCCTCTGCAATCTTCTCGGCCTCGGCACGCGTTGGCGGCGTAAACGGACTGGCCCGGAACCTCTCCAATAATTGTACCACCTGCTTCTTCTGTTGTTCTGTATACTGCGGTGCATAGCCCGGAAGATGGACCGTGCCCGCTCCCCGCGTCTCCGATAGGCCCCCTGTGCCCGGTATCTCTCCCTGTTCCAGCACGCCTTCTCTCTGTAACGTCGCAAATACATCGGCAGCAAGACGGGGCGTCAGATGCAGGCGAGTACGCCACTCCTCTTTGGAGAGTCCGCTTCTCAACGGATAGCGCCTGTGGAAATCACTCACCAGACGGACGCTCTCCTCAACCAGGGCTTCCCAGACCGTCTGCGCGACCCAGAAATTGCCTATTTTACGCACTCTTCTTTCAGATAACAACGTGTCACATATCTGTTGTGTCACATCTTCTGCAAGATTACACTGTCGGGCCAGATCTCTCAGCTCATATCCTTTTCCACCCGACGCAGAGGCGCCCTTTTTCGCTCCGACCCGGCGGGTTTCCAGAGCAGCCAGCACCAGATCTTCCGGCGTGCCATGAAGCATCTGTTCCAGCGTCTCAAGCACCGAAGCCTGAAAGCGTCGATGATACCGGGGCCGTGTGTCTACTACCTCCCCGCCGCCAATAGTCATGCTTGGCGAAGGGATACGCAGGACGAACGGGTCCCGTCGCACCAGTACCGCCGGACGGCTGAGGCGAAACTGCGCCCAGGCACTCGCTCCCGGCTGCAACGTCTCCACATCTAGCAGGCGCACCTTCGCCGGAATCTCCTGGGAGCCGCTGAACACCTCTACCTCTGTATTATGCGTTAGCGGACGAGGTGCATCGGGCAACAAGCGTATCCGCGCATCAAAGAGCTGGACCGGACGCAACTGCCCCGGCAGGGCCACAACATCTCCACGCCTGACATCGCTACGAGCAATGTTCGCCAGATTGAGCGCGACCCGGCTCCCCGGACGAGCCACCTCGACAGCCTGCTTATGCGTCTGCATGCCTCGAATACGTGTACGTAAGCCAGCAGGCAGGATCTCCACCTCCTGTCCAACGCGGAGTGTCCCATCAAGAAGCGTCCCGGTCACAACCGTGCCAAAGCCGGTGAGCGTAAAGACACGGTCAACAAACAGGCGTGGGCGGGCAATATCCTGCCGCACTTCCTCTTCTGACAATATACGGTCAAGTGTGCTCAGAAGTTCCGGCAACCCCTCTCGCGTATAGGAAGAAACAGGGAGGATCGGGGCCTGAGCCAGCGTGGTAGGCCGAAGTTGCGCGCTCACTTCCTCACGCACCAGTTCCAGCCATTCCTCATCCACAAGGTCGGCCTTTGTCAAAGCCACGACACCACGGGGAACCCGCAGCAGGTCGAGAATTGCCAGATGCTCCCGCGTTTGCGGCATAATCCCTTCGTCAGCGGCAACAACCAGCAGCGCCGCATCAATGCCGCCTGTTCCTGCTAACATATTCTTTATAAAGCTCTCGTGACCGGGTACATCCACAATACTGACCTCACGCCCGCCTGGCAACGTCAACCAGGCAAAGCCCAGATCAATGGTCATGCCACGCGCTTTTTCCTCTGCCAATCGGTCAGGATCAATTCCGGTGAGCGCCTGCACCAGCGTCGACTTTCCGTGGTCAATATGCCCGGCAGTACCAATACAACTCATAGTTCCTCTTGCTACGCTTCCTTAGCCCTTATCAGAAGTCTTGTTTCTCGATGGATCAAGGATAATCCCAGACGGTTTCAGTATACTACAACAAGCCCTTTCTGCCCAATCGAGCGCATAAAAAAGGGAGACGATGCCCGAAACATCGTCCCCCTCAACAATGGGCAGAGGTAAAAAAAGGGTTATTCTTTCACATCACGTCTGGCCATGAAGAAGACGGCAATAGCCAGCAAGGCAACCGTATAGCCCGCGATTACAAGCAAGAACTGTGTAGACGAGTAGCTCCCGTTGACAATCGGTGTAAACATCGCCAGACGCACGTGCTCCTGACCGGCCCAGGCAGAAACCAGCGCGTTCAGATCAGGCCCGAGCAGATACGTCTGAATCTTCAGGAAGATGTCGTTGTGGGTAAAGCTTGCCACAAGGTAGAGCATGATTGTTGCCATGTTATCGACGGCAAACCAGCAGAGTGCCGCTGTCATCCCGAATGCCAGCGAGCGCCCGAGGACCGCCATTGCCGCAGCCATTATAATGGTCACTACGTGGCTAATCAGCGCCGAGGAGAGAAAATAGCTGGCAAATTTCCAGTTCTCGCCTTTCAACGCGCTCAGGCTGTTCAGATTCCCGGCCAGAATCAAGGCGTTCACGACTGAACCCAGAGCATAGACCAGGACGCTGATAACCAGCATGCCAAGCGCCATAATCAAGAGGGCAGTCAGTTTCGCGAACAGAAGCTGTAGTTTCCCTACACCGCGACCAAGCACCACACGGATCGTACCGAAGTGATATTCCATCCCGATCAAGTAGGCCGTTATCATGATCAGGAAGAGCCCACCACACACCCGCACAAACATCAGCCCCTCAAACTGGTTCGTCCAGAAGCCAACAGGATCTTTGAGCGGGCTCCTGGCATCATTCCCTATATCCGTAAGCAGAATCAGCAGATTCACACCTACCAGCCCACAGAGCGAAAGCAGGCCGGCCACCCAGGTCAGCGGATGCCGCATGAGCTTCGTTATTTCGCCCCGAACCAGCCCGGGGAAGCTCGGGAACATACCTATCGCCATGTGCCCCTGTACGTTTGACACCTCCATACTCAGTACTCCTCAATTCGTCCATGCCATGTGTTTTTCAGAAAATCATACATACAAAAGCCTTGATACACACGTTCAGCGTATAGCCTTCAATCACTCAATCAATCTAGTCAGAAACGATACTGTAGAGCTGTCGCACAGGTATCGCATAATTGTCGCAAAACTGTCTCAGTACCGGCCCCCTTCCTGATCCCCGCGTTTCCGATTCTCCAGAGACCAAACGCGGAGGCTGACCCCTTTGTAGCTGCTTTGTAGTAGCTTTGTAGTAGCTTTGTAGTATAATGGGGGACGTACGAACAGATTTTCCGCCTGGTTAGCCTTGATGATGAGGATGTTGCAGAAACGCAATGAATGAAAAGATACAATCCGTCCTGAACTCACTCCCACACAAGCCCGGTATCTACCTGATGAAGGATGCAGAGGGCAAGATTATCTACGTTGGTAAAGCGATCTCGCTGCATAATCGCGTGCGCTCCTACTTCCAGCCTTCCGCCGACCTGAGCCCCAAGAATCAAAGCATGGTCGCTCGTGTTGACGACATCGAGTTTCTGGTAGTTGAAAACGAGGTCGAAGCGCTGGTACTGGAGAGCAACTATATCAAGCAGTATCGCCCGAAATATAATGTGCTGCTTCGCGATGACAAGAACTATCCTTATATCAAAATCTCGCTCACCGAAGATTTTCCGCGTGTCTATCGCGTCCGCAGCTACCAGCGTGATGGGAACCGCTATTTTGGACCCTATACCAATTCGGGCGCGGTCGATGCCACATTAGATCTGCTCAATAAACTTTTTGCTTTCCGCACCTGCCGCTATGATGGCAGCAACTGGGCTCCCCCGCGCGAAGGCGAAGTGCCCGCCGGCTGGAAACAGAAGCTTCTCACGCGTCCTTGCACCCAATACTATATTCACCGCTGTCTGGCTCCCTGTGTGGCCTATTGTACCCGAGAGGAATACGACGCGGTGATTCAGCAGGTGATTCTTTTCCTTGAGGGCAAGCATGATGAGATCCTGAAAGATCTGCAACACCAGATGGAGACCGCCGCCGAAAACCTTAATTTCGAGGAGGCCGCCCGCATCCGCGATCGCATCAAGGCCGTTGAACGCGTGCTGGAGAAACAGCGCATCATTAACACGGAAGGACAGGAAGATCAGGACGTGATCGCTCTGGCCCGCGGGGATGATGAAACCTGTGCGCAGGTCTTCTTCTTCCGCAGCGGTAAGCTCATAGGGCGCGAATCCTTTATTCTTCAGGGAACCCGCGACAGCAGCGAGGGTGAAATACTCTCCTCGTTCCTGCAACAATTCTACGAAACGTCACCACACATTCCCTCTGAAATCATCCTCGAAGCAGAGCCGGATGACCGCGAGGTGCTTCAGAACTGGCTCAAAGAGCGGCGCAAAAGCAGCAACGCCACCTCCAGAAGCACCAGCGTTACCCTGACTGTCCCCAAACGTGGAGACAAGGTCCGCCTGATCGAGATGGTCAGGCGCAACGCACAGGAAGTGCTGGAACAGCAGCGGATCAAATGGCTGACCGATAGCCAGAAAACACAGCTTGCTCTGGACGAATTGCAGGAAGCGCTGAATCTGGTCAGCCCGCCACAGCGCATTGAATGCTACGATATCTCCAATACCCAGGGCACCAACTCGGTCGGGGCGATGGTTGTCTTTGAGGGCGGCAAGCCGAAGAACAGCGAATATCGCCGCTTTAAAATCAAGACCGTTGAGGGCGCAAATGATGTCGCCAGCCATCAGGAGGTATTGCGTCGCCGCTTCCGTAAGGTTGCGAAAGAAAAAGCCGATCATACAATGATAGAGAACACAACACTGGAAAACCCTGCGGTTCCAGTAAACGGCGACATCGCTCCCGCAACCGAAGATGAGCAGCACTTTGAGCATGATTGGAGCCTGCCGGACCTCATCATCATCGATGGCGGTAAGCCACAGCTACATGCGGCGATGGAAGTGCTCCAGGAGCTTCACCTTGACATTCCGCTTATCGGGCTGGCAAAGGAAGAGGGTTCACATACCAAACTGGCGACAAATGAGGCTATCTTTGTGCCCGGGGCCACCGAGCCGATCCTGCTTCCCGGCACCTCACAGGCGCTGTATCTGTTGCAACGCATTCGCGATGAAGCGCACCGCTTCGGCATCACCTACCATCGCAAAGTGCGCTCGGAGCGAACCTTTAAGTCTCAGCTCGATGAGATACCCGGCATCGGCCCAAAACGTAAAAAGGCGCTGATGCGTCACTTCGGCTCGCTGAAGGCGATCGGTAACGCCAGTGTTGAAGAGCTGGCAGCCCTAGAAGGAATGACGCGAGAGGCCGCTGAAAAAGTCAAGGAATACATCGGGCGCCAGGAATAAAAAAAGCCAGACATAACGTTATACAATAAGGAGTGCTAGCAGTCACAAGCTCCGATTGACAACACAACGGTTTCGCGTTACTATAACAAATGCAGGGCGACTTTTCCAGTCTCCCCCGTTCTTATGTAATATCATAGTAAACAAATACCTGGCAACAAAAGAGTTGTTCTGACTCTGCGCTGCTATTTTACTGCTCTTTCAGACAAGAAAAGAAAAACAAGCAGTTGTTATGGCCGCTTTGTAGAGAGGTGATTGGTATATGCCAACGTACGAGTATCTCTGTCAAGCCTGTAGCCACCGTTTTGAAACGTGGCAGAAAATGACCGATGAACCGCTGACCGTCTGCCCTGAGTGTGGTGGACATATCCGCAGAGTGCTGTATCCGTCGGGAATCATCTTCAAGGGGTCCGGTTTCTACAAGACCGATCATCCCGGCAGCTCTTCTAACGGAAGCAGCACGAGCTCTACCGAAAGCAAGAGCTCCACAGAGAGCTCTTCTTCGTCAAGCACAAACAACAGCACATCATCCAGCGAGAGCAAAACAGCAACCGCTGCGGGTTCGTAGGGTTCCGCCTTCAGGCGGAGCCTACCGCCGCCCGATAAGAAAAGAGGAGCAAGCAAGACCATATGGGAGAATCGGTTCTGGCCTCCATTCAACGACAGCAGATTGAAGCTGCGATCGGCGAACTCCTGCTTACCGATGATTATTATATTCGGCAGGGCATCCTTGAGAAGATTCGCCACCTGATCGGTCATGCCGATCCGTCATTAGATCCCTCTCTCTTCAGTGAAATGGCACAGGAGGAGCTCCGGGCCCTTCGCCTCTTACCAGCTCCGCCCGACGCTCAATAGACCTCCACTCAAAGGAGGTTCTTTTTTTGCCTGGCGCATCTGAGCGTTTCTCATCGCTTACCTCTTCCATTCACCTGAATAGCCCATCCTACCTTCTGTTTATCCTGTGCCTGATCCCCTTTCTTCGCACTTTTACACCTCTTTTTACCAACCAAAACCCATCTGCACAAAATTGTAGAAGGCAATCTATTCACCCAATATTCCTATTAACAGATCTTACTATGGCACTCGAAACAGCATAAGAGTGTATACTAAAATTACACAATCTGTAGCAGGGAGACAAGGAAGCAAACAATAATACATAGAGAGGTGCAGGAGTTACAGGGTATGCAGGTGCAGCACGAGCCGACACAGGTACAGCAAGAGACGATAGAGGCTCTTCAGAAACAGATCGAAGAACTTACGGCAAGTAACCTCTTATTACAGGAGGAGATTGAGCGAAAAGAACAATTTATCGCGATGATAGCCCATGAGTTGCGCAATCCCCTTGCGCCTATCATTAACTACGCGCAGATGCTGCACCGTCATCTTGCCAACGTAGAAGATCAGGAGCCTGCAACAACGGCACGCCGTCCCAGGGGAATGCAGCGTAATGCCAGTATCATTGTCAGTCAGGCCCAGCGAATGGCCCGCCTGGTCAATGATCTCCTGGATGCGAACAAACTCGCCTCAAACCAGTTTTCCATTCTACCCAGGCCATGTGATCTTGTGACCATCGTCAAAGAGAGCGTTGAGCAGCTTCGGCCCGTCGCTCCCTATCATACCTTCGTCGTGGAAACGCCCGATACTTCTGTACCGGGTAACTGGGATGAAGGGCGCTTGCATCAGGCACTCGGGAATCTGCTGGATAACGCGATCAAGTATTCGGATGAGGGAAGCACCATCACGGTCAAAGTATGGCTCACCTCGGCAACAGCGGAGCAACCGGCTCTTGTACATGTCAGTGTCCATAATCAGGGCATTACGATCCCTCCGGAGGAAAGGGGCCACCTGTTTCAGCCCTTTGTGCGGCTGGAAGCAACCCGGGAGAGGCGCAAAGGAAATGGCCTGGGGCTCTACATCACGCATTCCATCATCGAGGCGCATGGAGGAACGCTACGGCTGGAATTGCCAGAGCCAGGGCAAAGTGGCACCACGTTCTGCTTCGATCTGCCCTTGCAGGATGGCTAAACGTTCCCTCCTCATTCTGCCCGTAGAGCATTCCCCTCAAGCCCGCTTCCCCCTCCAACCAAACAGCAAAGCGTCGCTCCACGCTTTTCGGCTTGAGCACAAACTGAAGGCGCTCCAGTAACTCTGGAAGCGCCTTGTACAAAACAGAAAAGACAAACACGAGGAGACAGCAGGATACGATTTATGTTAGACTGCCTGAGCAAGCACAACAACCCCTTTGAGTAACTGGTCTGTCCCTGTGGATTTCACCAGTTCTGCTGTGCCAGCAATCAACGCAAGATACTGGTTTGCTTCTCCGACCGGCATATCCGAGGGTATCCACGCCATACCGTCTCTGATCTCAGAGGTGCCTGTGATACGATATTCTTTAAACGCGCCGTGATTGTTGCGCAAGGTGATGCGCTGTCCCGGCTGCGCGTTCTTCAGCTTCTCGACCACTTCAAGGGCATTTTCCATGCTACCGAAGTTGTTCAGCCGGTTTCCGAGCTTATCAATGCCAACATCACCGAGCAGACTCGTAATATCCTTTAAAGGCACCTCACCCACTCCAGGGGCCTGCATTGCCATCGACTCAAGCTGAGGATCGGTCTGAAGCACACTCGAGGGATCACCCGTCTGAATGGAGCCAGATTTCAAGAGCTTAGTATCACCAAGCATCTGCTGTAGTCCCAGACCGCCGAGCAGCTCACCAAGCAATCCCGCACTCTCAGGCGACGTGACCGCCTCGGGCTTGCCCTTGTCATCCGTCAGCAGGCGGGCAGTCAAGCCGGGCAGATCATCCACCGCAATCGGCTTCAGATCTTTTGTCGCAGGATAATTGGTAAACACACCGGCAGGCGGATTCTTTTTATCATCCTTAGGCGCAACCGTATGCGCCTTGTTTTTGTTCGGCTGAGAATCATGAACGGCAAAAGCTCGGTGAAAACCAAACGTTGCAGCACCGGCAAGTAAGCCACCAGCCAGTACGACTAAGAGCATGAGGCGTTTGTACTGTCGCATACTCACTTAATCCTTTCCTGAAAAACTAGAAGTAAAGGAAGAAGATATGCAAGACGGCCCGTTGTTGACCGACCATCTTCCCTGCCATCCCTCTCCACAGTTGCCACCACTGCGAATGGCCTGCATCATCGAGCCTTGTGATCCAGATATAGTACAAACCACAAATGTCTCACTCTGTACCACAGTAGCTCACAATGCATTATACATGACAGCATATTTTAAATCAAAAATTATGAGCTCACACCGCACATGTAGTACTATTTTATTTTTAAAAAGTCGGTTCTATGAATGGTAAATTATTCATGCAGATAGTGACATTTTTCCACATATCACATCATGCTTTTTCAACATAGCTTACCTGTAGAATCTGACAGGAGGCCCTGTCTATTTCTCGGGAACCAAAAACCGTTGAGATGAGCGGTGTTTTTGGTCTGGGGAACGGCTATACTGGCAACTGTGCGAGGAAACCTACCAGTAACGCATCATTTCTCGCCCGCGCTGCATTGTGGAACCCGGCGCGAGTGGGAATAGGGCACGACGGGGACGGTGCCCGTACCGGGGTTGAAACTCTGGTATGGTGCTACTGGTAGGGACTCTTCATTCTCTGTCCCGGTTCTTGCGTACAGCGTTGTTTTGCCGCTCTCAAAGCATAGAGAGAGCAGGGCTCCCTATCCTTGTCTATTACCTCGGGATTGGAGCGCCAATGCAGAAGGAGATCATATGACACAGTGGGCCTACAAAGTGGTCTATATCGATTACCGGGGCCGTATTTCCTGTGAGGGGCAGGAAACCCTGATCGGGAATGAGCGCCGCAGCGCCTTTGCCCGTCGCTACCTGAACAGTCTGGGACGCGAAAGCTGGGAGCTGGTCGCCGTTCAGCCTCTGACTACCAACTCCGCATATTATGTTTTTAAACGCCCGGCACAAGAGGGCGACTTCGCAGACGAGCACCCTGAAAAGCAACCTCAGGAGGAACAAACGCCTCCCGCAAGTGGCGGCCCGACCGTCGAGAATGCCTGATCTACCGGGTTGAGTTTCTGGTTTTCCTGAGCGTATCTGTACCCTTCAGATACACTCAGGTTTTTATTGCACTATTCAACCAGCTCACACATCATACTTTTTACCATTTCTCTTTTATACATTCTTCCTACTATTTTGCATATCTCTATTTCTATGCTACTCTGTATACGGAAGAGGACCTCATCTCACAATTACCGCTTTCATATCTGGCCCTCTTGAAGCCGAACATGGGAATATGTGGAAGAAGGGGAAGTAACCGTGACGAAAAGACCAATCCATCCACTCCGCGCTATGCGCGAACACCTGAACCTGACACAGAAACGCCTCGCAGAAGAAGCTGGAGTTGGCGCACAAACAATCCTGCGTGCCGAGCATAACAAGCCTATCAATGCCGAATCGCGCCGCCTGCTCTGTGACTATTTTGGAATGACGCCGGAAGCACTGGGACTGGTCAGCAACGAGCAGAAAGCAGTCGGCAACAGGCGTCCTCCCGACACTCCCGCTATTGCGCTACCGGAAATCCCGACCTCACCGATCGCCCAGGCCATTGCTCAGGGCATCGTTCTGGCCTCGAAGCAGCTTGAAAGCGCCGACATGGCACACACTCGTTTTCATGTGTTACAACGATACGGGCTTGCACCGCACCTCACATAGCCTCTTCCCGACGCTCCTCCACTCTGGCAGCGATTGACATTGGCCCTCAAAAAACCAACTGAACTGGATGATATGACGCTCAAGCATCTGGAAGCTATCACTAGAGATTGCTGGTCCGTGCTATCTGATATGCTCGGAATCTTCTCGCAGGGCATGTTGAACTATGTCTTGCAACGCCTGGAAGTCGTCACCACCTTCCTTGAAAGCCCGCTCTCAGCCGAGGCACGTCACCGCCTCGCTCGCGTTGCCGGTGAGCTGGCTCAAGTTGCCGGTGAGATCTTCTTTGATCTGAAAGAGCATGAGCAGGCAGAGTACTATTATAACGCCGCGCTGGAAGCGGCTCGCATGATCAAAGACGAGATTATGCAGGCGGTTATCCTCGGGCGCAAATGCTTTATTCCGCTCTACAACCGGAACGCTCAGCAGGCACTCACTTTGTTGCAGGAAGCACATACTCTCTCGCCGCTCTACCTTCCTGAGGTCACGCGAGCCTGGCTCTGGGCAATTGAAGCCGAAGCACATGCCCTGTTGCGCAACGAGGCGGCCTGTCAGAAAGCGCTGGATATGTCGGAGTGTTTCCTTGAGCGTGGACAGCCCGGCAACCTGCCATACACCCGCTTTAATAGCACCACGCTGCTGAACTATAAAGGAACCTGCCGTCTCCGGCTGCATCAGACTGAGCTTGCGATTCAGACGCTGCATCAGTCATTATTACGGCTTGATGCAACGCGCACACGTCAGAAAGCAATTGTCTATATCGATCTTGCCAGCGCCTACTGTCAGGCGAATGAGATGAGCGAAGCCTGTCTCTATGCGCAGGAAGCCCTCTATCTGATTGGTCAGATCAAATCGGCACGTGTCTTCCAACGCTTCCTGAACATGCGCCGTCAGCTTGATTCCTGGCAAAAGCTTCCGTCGGTGAAAAGCATTGATGAGCATATCGCCACGCTGCGTCCTCTGATCAATCCGTTCTGGAATACATAAGCCCATGAAGTCCTCGCTTGCTTTCCACATGCTATAATGACAGAGAGATAGCGCTTCTCCAGCCCCATGCCAGAGAAGCGCCCTCGAACTCGATCAAAGATGACCGATTCACTTCAGTGAGGAGATGTTATGTCAACAACTTCCCCAACGCAGTTTCAGAACTTTATCGGTGGCAAGTGGTGCGCTTCCAGCAGCGGCAAAACCTTTCTCAGCACTAACCCGGCTCGTACCAGTGACACCATTGGCACCTATCAGAGCTCGACCGTGGAAGACCTGGAAGCAGCGATTGAAGCCGCCACCAGGGCCCAGAAAGGATGGGCGAGCACGCCAGCCCCGGTCCGTGGCGAGATTTTGATGAAGGCCGCCCAATTGATGGACGAACAGCGTGAGGAGCTTGCCCGCCTCATGACCCGTGAAATGGGCAAGATCCTGAAAGAGACCCGTGGCGAGGTTCAGGTCTCTATCGATGTCGCTCGATTTATTGCCGGAGAAGGTCGCCGTGCAGAAGGCGAGACTGTTCCCTCCGGCCTACCCAATAAATTCTGTATGACCGTACGGCATCCGCTTGGCATCGTCGGCATTATCACCCCCTGGAATTTCCCGCTCTCCATCCCTGTCTGGAAAACGCTTCCAGCCCTGATGGCAGGCAATGCTGTGATACTCAAACCCGCCAGCGATACCCCCGCGCTCTCCCTCAAGCTGGCCGAGATTCTACAACAGGCCGGGCTTCCCGATGGCGTGCTGAATGTATTAACTGGCTCAGGCGGCACCCTGGGCACAGCCCTGGCAAGTCATAAGCGGGTCAATATGATCTCGCTCACCGGCTCAACTGAGGTCGGCAAGCAGGTTGCCGAGATCTGCGGGCGTGATCTACGACGCTGTGCCCTGGAGCTGGGGGGCAAGAATGCCGTCATCATTCTTGAAGATGGCGACCTGGACCTTGCCGCCGAAAGCGTCGCCCTGGGAGCATTCGGAACAACCGGTCAGCGCTGCACAGCAACCAGCCGCGTGATTATTCAGCGTTCGGTCCTCAAAGCTTTCACCGAGCGCCTGCTAGCCATTACCGAGAAGCTACGCATTGGTGATGGCCTGGATGAACAGGTTGATATGGGACCGCTGGTCAATATGGGACGTGTCAAAGCGGTTCACGAGTATGCGCAAATTGGCAAGCAGGAGGGCGCCAAACTGGTGACGGGAGGAGCACCCCTGACCGACGGTGCACACAGCGAGGGCGCGTTCTATCAGCCGACCATCTTTACCGAGGTTCAGCCCGAGATGCGCATAGCCCGCGAGGAGATCTTTGGGCCTTTCGTCTCGTTGATTCCGGTGGCCAACTATGAGGAGGCTATTGAGGTCGCGAACGGCAGCCAGTACGGGCTTTCGACTGCTATTTTCACCGAGGACATGCGCTATACCTTCCGTGCCATCCGGGATATCGAGTCAGGACTGGTCTACGTCAATGCGGGCACAACCGGTTCGGAGATTCATTTACCCTTCGGCGGCATGAAGCAGAGCGGCAACGGGCATCGTGAGCTAGGCAGCAGCGCCGTTGATGAGTTCAGCGAGGTCAAGAGTATATTCGTGTCCTATCCGCCTCATAAATAACAGGCTCATTCAAGCAAAAAGCTACCGAGTTTCTGGCGAGCTCGGTAGCTTCACAAACTCAGCTCAGGCACCACTACTCTGCAAAGCGAATTGCTCAAACATAGCCTCCCAGACTTCCTGGTTCTCCAATCGTTCGCGTGGATTGGCAACACGAGCATTGATCATCTCAAAGATACAACATAACAATCGATGCAGGATCATCGCGGCCTGATCGTAAAAAGCCTCAGCCTTATGCACATCGCCGCTCATAATCTCGTAACAGAGGCTGGTGAAGTTCTCGACGTCGACATGATTATGCTCAACCTTAAACTCATAATTGCCAACGTTCGTCAACCCTTCATTCATCATCAAGGACTTGAGCGCATTCGGATCAAGCGCCAGGCCATTCGAGCGCTGCAATTCGGCCAGCGCGTCCATCGTCCAGTTAACAAACTCAGCCAGCGCCGGAAGCTGATCCATTGGCGTTCTACGTTTATCCCATTCCTGTTCCATCCGGCTGATGAGATCTAACAGCGCAAAGTTTTCGAGACGCAGCTTTTCCGCCGGATCCGGCAGGCGCACATTGCGCTCGCTGGGTGGCACCGCCTCCTGCTGCGCGACCAGCAAGAACTTCTGCTGTACCAGTTGCGCCAGATCCTGCGCAACCTCCAGTTCAGGACGACGAATAGCGGTCGCAATCCGCCGCACCCGCCGATACAAATTGACATGGGTGAACAGTTCCAGAGCGCGGAGATCAAAGCGGATGGTAAACGGGATTGCAGGCGAGAGCTGAAGCATGGTGCGCATGCCCTGCGGTAAAAACTGCCGGAGCGTCTGCCACTCATCGCCATAATGCACCATTTCCATCGTGATGCGCAGAACATCGATGTCTAACGAGATTTCTCCATGCGGCAACAGCTTCTGTACATTCGGGCTGGCGATGAACTCATAATTGCCTTCGTTCCATAGAGCCAGTTCGCGGGCCGTCCATAAGACCTTTGTCTTGAGTGCCTGCTGTAACTGATCCTCCGTAATCGCCCCCATTGCGATAAGCCGTTCCCCGATACGCTTCCCAATAGGATCCTGTAATTGTTGCATGTAGGCCTGCTCGATATGGTGATACGTGGTCATACCAAGCTGTTGCAAGACATCACCAAGCGTTAAAGCACTCGGGTCAAATTCGGAGCAGTTCGCAAGCTTCCCTTCATTAAAATAGAGGATACCCATTCGCCCGTTGCTCTGCTTCAGATGGATAGCGCCCGTCATCCCTCCCATTTCCACTATCTGCAATACTTCCACCAGGCCAAAATCTTTGAGTGATCCAGATAAGACAGTGCCTGTATTCATATATCCCCCGTGGGCCAGATCAGTTTAAAAGAACACTGGAAAACATCTACCCTGATTGTAGCGAATCCGAGTCGTTTCTGCGAAGAAGAAAACGTGTCGGAACACTGTTTTCTGCCTCATTATAACAAGCTCAACTTGTTTCAACAAGTATCTTATTGCCTCTGTTATTCCCCTTTTCTACCAGTATGTGTTCTTTTTCACCTTCACACTTAAAGTGATCTGAAACAAGGGTTCGTGCAATGATAAGATGAACTATCCACTTTTCCTTCTTTTGAAGCGGCCCAAATCCAGTTCGCCAACAATCATACCGAGAAAGATTGCCCCACAGCCGATAATTGTCGGGATACTCATTGGTTCCCCGATCACCCCTCCGATGATAGCTGCCCAGACAGGCTCAAGCGCGTAAATCAGCGTTGCCTGTGTGCTGCTCAAGAACTTCTGCACCCAGTTCATCACCGCGATACAGAATGCGGTCGCGATCAACCCCATCGCCAGCGCGGCAAGCCAGACTGTCCAATCAGGAGAGACGAAGCGCTCACCAGCTAGCGGCATCGCGATCACACTCAGAAGCGCCGTCATTCCCATCTGAATAATCGTCTGGTTAAGTGCATCCGAGCGCGCCGCAAACTTGCTGATACTGACAACATGCAGTGCATTTGCTACGGCGCAGCCGAGCATCAGCGCCTCCCCCAGACCAAACGTCAGGGTCAATTGATCATTCACCGATAATAGCGTTAACCCGAGAAAGGACAGCAGCACTCCGACCAGCGCGGCAAGCGTCGGCCTCTGGCGCAACAGCAAGACAGAGAGGATCGTCACAAACGGCACGTAGAGCCCGGTAATAAACGCTGCCTTACTCGATGTCATAAACTGTAAACCCACAGTCTGCAATGCATAAGCGGCAAAGAGAATGACGCCGATACAGGAACCTGAGATCAGTTCCAGTCGGGTAATCCTGCGCAGCCGCTTGTATGAGAAGAGCGCCAGAATCAGCGTCCCGATCCCAAAACGCAGCGCTAGAAAGGTAAAAGGCCCGCTCAGACTGACCGCACGCTGCACCACAATAAAGGTTCCACCCCAGATCATCGAGACCAGGAGCGGCAACAGAATATATTTCAGATGATGACCGTTTCGTGTATGCAGTGCGCTCCCGTGGCCGGGCTGCACGTTTGATTGCATCTCGGTTGCCATAAAAATACAGAACCCTCTCTAGTATTCAGGAAGCGGGCCGTTGACGCCAGGCTCCTTGATAGTTAACAAAGCGATCGAGGTGATAGTACGAGTAACCTGCGGAATACTGCGGATGCGGGCGACCAGCTCCCGTAAGCTCTGAGGAGAGGCCGTCCGGATCTTTAAAATAAAGCAATCCTCGCCATCAACATCATAGCACTCCACAATCTGCGGCTCCCGGCGTACAAAGTCCTCAAAGAGCTCGTTTTCTCCCTCACATGCCTGTAACACCACCCGGACAATCGCAGTCAGTCCGCAGCCAATCTTCGTGGGATCGAGCAACACCGTATAGCCGGTAATCACACCTTCCTGTTCCAGGCGCTGAATACGTGCATAAACGGCAGGTGCGCTCAATCCGGTCGCCTTTCCAAGTGCGGTATGTGTCATCCGGCCATCACGAGCAAGCAAGTTCAGGATCTTTTGATCTATCTCATCCAACGGTACTCTCCCTTTTAACTTTTAGGCATTACTTTCAAATTTCTTCTGTTTCTTTTGTAATACCATATTTTTATTTATAGATCAACAAATAAACTCCAGCCATGTGCGGAGCAGCAGACAAGCGACACCATCCACCGGCCACGCGTGTTATAATGCCGTTATGAGTATAAGAAATCATATTGCTATTGTTACCGGTGCGGGTCGTGGAGTCGGTCGCGCAACGGCGCAGCTCTTTGCCCGGGAAGGGGCCAAAGTTGTCCTTTTCAGTCAGACGCCGGCCCACCTTGAAGAGACCCTGGCCGCGATTCGCCAGGAAGGCGGAACCGCCATCGCCGTTAGCGGCGACGTTGCAAACGAAGACGACGTTCAGGCGCTGTTCCAACAAATGAGGAAACAGTTTGGACGGGTCGATATTCTTGTCAATAGCGCGGGTCTTGTTGCAACGCGTCCCTTCGAGGATATGGATAGCGCCACCTGGGACCGCGTGCTTGCTGTCAACCTGCGTGGCACCTTCCTCTGTTGCCGTGAGGCCTTCAGGATGATGATTGCGCAACACCAGGGCGTGATTATCAACATCTCATCGCTTTCGGGCGTCAAAGGGGTAGAAAAGTTTCCCGGGTTAAGCGCCTACAATGTCTCGAAGGCCGGAGTTGCCAGCCTGACCGAGATTCTGGCAGTCGAAGGGAAGCCGCATAATATTCGCGTCTGTGCGGTCAGTCCGGGAGCCATTGATACCGAGATGCTTCGTCAGGCGGCTCCGCACCTGCAAGCAGGCATGACAGCCGAAGAACTGGCCCGGATTCTCCTGTTCCTGGCCGACGAGAGCGGCAGCAAGTTTAACGGCAGTAATATCGAACTGTTCACCAATGCCTGAACAACCACACGGCGTCTATCCGCCCGGCTCGGGCACCGTCCCGCGTGTTGTAATAGGAGAACAAACATTATGGTGTTTCTGACACGGCGCGTAACCTTCAGCGCCGCACATCGCCTCTGGAGTAACGATCTCAGCGACGAAGAGAATTACGCCATCTATGATAAATGCGCCAACCCCAACGGGCATGGACATAACTATACGCTGGAAGTCACCGTGCAAGGTCAGCCGGACCCAAAAACTGGCATGATCATCAATCTGACAGATCTCAAGCGCATCGTCAATGAACAGGTTGTTGACTGGGTCGATCATAAGCATCTCAACCATGATGTTCCCTGGCTTGAAGGAGTAATCCCCACCACCGAAATGCTGGTTATCAAGTTCTGGGAGCGCCTGGAGAGCGCCTTTCCCGCGCATATGCTCTATGAAGTCACACTGCACGAAACTGAGAATAACGTTGCCACCTACCGAGGTCCCGCATGCGAATAGCCCTGATCGCCCCACTTGTTACCCCTATCGCACAGCCCTTCGTGGGCGGTGCACAGGCGTTAGTCGCTGAACTGGCCACCGGCCTTCATCGAGATGGTCATCAGGTGACGCTCTTTGCCCGCGAGGGTTCCATCCTTCCCGATATCGTGATCGAACAGATCGCTGTGCCCGAGAGCGTGGTTCCAGCCCGCTTCTCGGGTCCGCCTCAGGAGCGCCCTGCTGACGCGGGATTCTTCGCACAGGCCAATCTCTTCCTTGACCTTTTTTTGCGCCTCAAACAGCGGCAGCATGAATTTGATCTGGTTCACGCGCACGCCTTCGACTGGCCCGCCTTCGCCTGTAGTACGTTACTGGATCAAATTCCGGTGGTCCATACCATACATCTGCCTGCCGTCACACCAGAGATCAACGACTGTCTGCGTGTCCTCAACCAACAGGGTCATCCTCTAACGCTGGTCACCGTATCGCAGGCCTGTGCGCAAAGCTATGCTGACTATACCCCATTTGATCGCGTGATCTACAACGGGCTGAACCTCTCGGCGATTCCCTATCAAGAAGAGGTCGCCACCGACGCCCCTCTGCTCTTTGCCGGACGGATTACACCTGAGAAGGGTGTAGAAGATGCCATTGCGATCGCCGAACAGGCTGGTGTGCGCCTGCTCCTTGCCGGAGGCATCTATGATGAGGACTACTATCAGCAGCGCATCAAGCCCCGAATCCAGGGGAACCAGGTCCACTATCTGGGTCAGCTACCGCATGCGGATCTGTGGCGTCTGATGGGGCAAGCGCGGGCCCTCCTGTTCCCGATCTCCTGGGAAGAGCCGTTCGGGCTGGCCGCCGTAGAAGCGATGGCAACAGGCACACCTATCATCGCGTATCAGCGCGGGGCAGCTGCCGAAGTGCTGGCCAATGGAGAAACAGGCTTCCTGGTCACGCCCGGCGATATCGCGGGAGCCGTAAAAGCGGTGCACAACCTCCATACCCTCTCGCGGGCCCGGTGTCGCGCTCACGTGGAGCGTCACTTCTCTTTGCAGAGCATGCTCACCGCTTACGAGCAGCTCTATTACTCGCTATGCCCCAAAGCATAGCCCCACATCGTCTTGAATGATATACTGAAAAACATCCACCCGGAGATCACCACGTGATCGTATCCAACCAGAAATTATGATGCCCATTTATACATATGGTGGTAGAAGAAGAGGCACCATAAAAGAAGGAGATTTGCCGTTATGACCGATCCTCGTGTACAGAAACTGGCTAAGATCATGGTCCATTACTCGCTGGAATTGCAGCCCGGAGACCGCTTTCGTCTGAGCGGATCTATTGCCAGCTTGCCCCTGTTGCGCGAAGTCTATCGCGAAGCAGTCAGAGCAGGAGCAGAGGTTAGCACGCGCATTGAGGTCGAGGATTTCGCTTCGATTTTTCTGCAAGAGGCCAGCGACGAGCTGTTGACCACGGTCCCCGAACTTGCCAAATATGAGCTTGAATATTTCAACAAGACGCTCCACATCAGCGCCTCCGAAAACATCTACACCCTCAGCGGCGTCGATCCCAAACGCATAACCCTTCGTAGCCGCGCCACACGTGAACTGGGCAAGCGCAATATGGAGCGAGCCGCCACTGGAGAGCTACGCTGGTGTCTGACACGCTTCCCGACACAGGGACACGCAATGGCAGCCGGAATGGCCTTGAGCGAGTATGAGGAGTTCGTATACGGAGCAGGCAAGCTCAACGAAGAGGATCCCATTGCCGCCTGGAAAAAGGTCAGCCAGGAACAGCAGCGCATTGTCGACTATCTCAATCAGCACGATGTCATTCATATCGAGGCTCCCGGAACTGATCTGACCTACCGGGTCAAGGGGCGCACCTGGATCAGTGCCGATGGCAAGGTGAACTTCCCGGATGGCGAGGTTTTCACCGGCCCAATTGAGGATTCGGTCAATGGTGTGGTCACCTTCAGCTATCCCGCTATCTATCAGGGAAACGAGGTCGAGAATGTGCGCCTTGTCTTTAAAGATGGCAAAGTGATTGAGAGCAGCGCTGATCGTGGCCTGGACTTCCTGAACACCATGCTGGATATGGACGAGGGTTCCCGCTTTGTGGGTGAGGTTGCCATTGGCACAAACTATGACATTCAGCGCTTTACAAAGGACATCCTCTTTGACGAAAAGCTTGGCGGCACGATGCACATGGCGCTCGGTCAGTCCTATCCTGATACCGGTGGCAAGAACGAATCCGGGTTGCATTGGGATATGATCTGTGATCTACGGCAGGGACGCATCACCGCAGATGGTGAGCTCTTCTATGAGAACGGAAAGTTCCTGATCTAAACAAACAGGCGGCGGTTCAGAACCCGTCGCCTTCTTTCTTGCCTCCATATTCAGACTGCACTCACGCAGCCAGACACGCTAGAAGATGGGCAGGTACCGATCAATTTCCCAACCATGCACCTGCTCGCGATACTCGGTCCACTCAATACTTTTGGCATCAATAAAGCCTTCATAAATGGAGTCGCCGAGCGTCTCGCGAATCAGCGAATCACTACGCAGGGCGTCAAGCGCCTCGCCAAGCGTCGCAGGTAGTAGACGCGCACGTGGACGGAGGCGCCCCCCCTCATCCTGCAAGAAAAGGTTCTCTTCCATTGGTCCCGGCAGATCCAGCTTCCGCTGAATGCCATCGAGTCCGGCCCGCAGCATCACCGCAAAGGCCAGATAGGGGTTACAGCTCGGGTCGGCGCAGCGCAGCTCAATGCGCATAGAGGTCTCGGGATCCTTGCTCAAATGCGGCACCCGGATGAGCGCCTGCCGATTGATTCGGCCCCAATTAATCAAGACCGGAGCCTCATAGCCGCGCACCAATCGCTTATAGGAGTTGACCAGCGGCGCCAGAATCGCGCACATAGCCGGAGCGTGCGCCAATTGCCCGGCGATAAAATAGCGTCCGATCTGCGACAGCCCATACTCGGCCTGCATATCCACAAAGGCGTTTTTCCCCGTCTCCTTTGAGATCAGTTGTTGATGCGTGTGCAATCCAGACCCATTGATCCCGAAGAAGGGCTTGGGCAAAAAGGTTGCGTAAAGGTTATATTGCGACGCGATCGCCTTGAGCACATACTTGGCAGTCATCAGGCCATCAGCGATATGCAGGGCATCCGCAATCTCAAAGTCGAGCTCATGCTGTCCCTCGGCCACTTCATGGTGACTGGCCTCGATCGTAAAACCCATCTTTTGCAGGGCTCGCACCATCTGGCGGCGTACCACCGTTGCCAGATCGGTCGAAAGGTCAAAGTAGCTTCCGCGATCATGGGGTAACGGCGTTGGCGTCTTGCCTTCAAAACGTAACAGGAAGAATTCCAGCTCGGGGGAAACACGATAAAAGAAACCCATCTCCTGCGCGAGTTGGAGCGCCTGCATCAGTGTCGCCCGAGAATCACCGTCAAAGCGTTCTCCTTCCGGCGTACGCACTTCACAGATTACCCGCGCCACCACATCACTGGCGCTCAGTTCTTCATCTGGTGTGGCCTCTATCGTCGGCACCGGACGCACCTTATCCGGCAGCACGGCGAAGGTGCTGAGATCCGGGAAGAGATACATATCGCTTTCGGCCACCCGCGCAAACGCTTCAAGAGAGGAGCCATCGAACCATTTCCCGTAACGGACACTATTAACAAACTGCTCCACGGGAATCGTCACACATTTTGCCATGCCGACAATATCTGTAAATTCAAGATTCACAAAGCGCACGCGCTCGTGCTCAATGGTTGCCATCACTTTCTCATACATACTTAAACCCTGTTCACCGGCCATTGTTCAAGCTCCTCCCTGCGAGCTCTCCAACTGCTGCCAACCCCGACAGCGCTCGTCTCTTCTCTCGTTTTTGTACAGGTTTCAACGGTTATCATTCCTGGTGAGTGCCATTGTTGCATGCATTGTCAGTGCTGTCAAGAAAAAAGCCAAACAGGGGAACAATCTTTTACCTGCCTCCATTATAAGCTCACCTCAGAGCCAAAAAGCGCTATACTGGAAGCAGACAAGGACAGATTACAGGAAAAGAGGGAAAAGATGACAGAGCGTCGCACCAGAATCATACGTCTTGTTATCGTCGTCAGTCTGATCGTGCTGGTTGTCGGAGGGCTACTGGTCTATGTCCGGTTCAATGCACTCCGTTCCTGGATCTTTGGCTCCAGCCGGGTCAGCGGTATGCCGGGCGCCACCACACTTACCCTGCCACCAGGCTTTCAGGCCTCTATCTTTGCCGACGGGCTCTCAGCTCCACGATTTCTGGCCTTCGGTCCAGATGGCACGCTCTTTGTCGCCGAAAGCGGGGCGGATCAGGTTACAGCGCTCCCGGACCCACACCATACCGGCAAGGCCACGCGCCATGTTGTGGTGGCCTCGGGGCTCGATAGTCCGACCAGCCTCGCGTTTCACCAGAATGAGCTCTACATAGGTGAAACGTCAAAGATCACGCGCCTGCTTCTCGGGTCGGACTACCGGGGAATACAGCAACGCGTGATTATCCCGGACCTACCAGCAACAGGTAATCATACCACGCGAACGGTCCTGATTGGGCCAGACAATGCCCTCTATGTCTCTATCGGGTCCAGTTGCAATAACTGCGTGGAGCAGGATAAGCGCCGCGCATCGGTCTGGCGCTATGCCCTCGACGGCAGCCAGGGGCGGCTCTATGCCGATGGTCTACGGAACGCTGTTGGCATGGCTATCAATCCCTGGAACCAGCAAATCTGGGTCACCAATAATGGGCGCGATCTGCTCGGGGATGACACGCCGCCCGAGACGGTCTATGCGCTACAAGATGGCGGCCACTACGGCTGGCCTTACTGCCACGCGGGCGACATTCCTGATCCCGAACTGGGAAAACCCGACTCCTGTCACGGAATCATCAAGCCATTGCTGAAAATGCAGGCTCATTCCGCACCGTTAGGGCTCGCCTTCTACAGACAACAGGCTTTCCCCGAACACTATCATGGGCTCTATATCGCTTTTCATGGCTCCTGGAACCGCAGTGTACCCACCGGCTATAAGGTCGTCTTTGTGCCGCTGAACGCGCAGGGCAACGTGTCCGGACCAGCCCAGGACTTCGCGACAGGATGGTTACAGCAGAACGCAGCGACAGGTAGGCCGGTCGGGCTGGCCGTGGGTCCCGATGGGGCATTATACGTAAGCGATGACAAAGCAGGGTTGATCTACCGCATCGTCGCTACTCAACAGGGATCCGCTGCAATGCCTCCTGCACCGTATAGGGTCTGACTCCGGTCAGTCCCTTCATCAAGCGAATATCAAGCGACGTATTCTTCGGCATAGTGCTATCAGCGGGCATCATGCTTGCACTGAGCCCCTCACAGGGAACCTGCAACGTCTGCATCGCGGTATGGTAGAAATCATAGACCGACATCGCAACCCCGCCGACATGCACGACGCCAATATAGTTGGAAAGCGTAATCTGGGCGATCGCTTCCGCCGCCTGATTGACGTCGAGCGGGCTTTTGATCATATCTTTAAAAAAGGTGAAATGCTCTCCTGCAAGTAAACCAGCACGCACCCGTGCCAGGCGCCGATCAAGCTCGGCATGGGCATAACCGAAGAGATAACTAGGACGAATAATACAGTAGTCGTCACAGAACTCTCTGACACGTTCCTCGAAAAATTGCAGGTTCTTGCCATAGGGTGTAATCGGGTGCGGTACATCCGTCTCGGTATACATGCCTGATCGGCCATCAAAAATACCGTCGCTGGAGATATAGATCACTCTGCGCTCACGGCAGGCATGAACCAGCTTACCCACGCGCAACCGAAACAGGCGACTATCAACGACGGGATCCTGCGCCACATAGGCGACATTCATAGCGATCACCACAATGTCAGCCTGGCAGAGGCTGAGCAACGGAGTCAGATCGTCCGTCCAGAAGTCGTACTGAAGCGACGAGGGGAAAAGCGCGCCTTGCCGATGGGTGGGAAATACGGCGACATCCCGCTGCAAACGCACGGTCAGAGTGCGTCCAAGATAGCCATTTGAGCCAAGTAGAACAACATTGCAATCCTTTTTCATAAGTCTCTATCCTGACGAGATATGAGGACGGCGCAGAAAAGGCCGCAGTATCGCTTCTCCAGGTGAACGGGAAGCGATACTGTACGCACACTTGAGATCACAGGCTCATTGCTGATGGCTTTATTTCAGCCTCAGCAACTGCTCAAGACTCATCCTCACCGCTAGAAAGGCAAGGTATCGCCAACCAGTTCATCACGGGAGAGCGGGCCGACAGCGGCAACGGTCAGCGGATTCAACGGAGAGTAACGCTGTAAGACCTGCATAACCTGATCGGCGGTGACAGCGTCAATCGCATCTTTCACCTCATGTACCGTTCTGACCTTGCGCTCATACCACCATGAACGGGCAATCGCACCCATACGGGAACCAGAGCCCTCGCTGCGCATGACGTTTTCACTCTTCAACTGCACCTTTGCGCGTTCCAGCTCGTCAGCAGTAATGCCGTCCTGCTCCAATTTGCGCAACTCATTTACAATCACCTGAAGACACTCACGTCCCTGTTCTGGCGTGGTTCCGGCATAGATGCGCAGGGCCCCGATATGCCTGTTGCCTGCCAGGCTGGCGGAGACGCCGTAGACCAGACCGCGCTTCTCACGCACCTCGACAAAGAGGCGTGAAGCCATATTGCCACCGAGGACCTCAGCGAGAATCATTGCCGCATAGTAATCAGGATCGGTATAATTAGGGAATGGGCACAGCATACAGATATGTTCCTGCTTGCCCTCCTGTCGATCAAGCACAATCGCATTTTGCGGTCTTGGGGTTTGTTTTGCGACGGCGCTTGCCTGACCGCTCCAATCGCCGAAAAGCGTCTCCATCTGGGCAACGACATGATCCCAGTCAAACTTACCGGCAATTGCAAACAGCACATTATCGGGCTGATAACGCTCGCGCCAGAACTCCTGCAAATCCTGTTTCTGCAACGCCCGTACACTCTCGTTGGTACCAAGCATGGGGCGGCCAAGTGATGTCCCTTCATAGAACTTTGAGCGCACCAGTTCAAAGATGCGGCTCATGGGCTCATCATCGCGGCGGCGAATCTCTTGCAGAATAATATTGCGCATCTGCTCTAACTCATTGCGCGGAAAAGTCGGCGTGAGCAAGACATCACGCAAGAGTGCCAGCGTATCATCAAACTTATTGTGCACAATCTGCGCCCAGATCTGGGAGATTTCCAGGCTGGTGCTTACCCCTTTGCGTGCTCCAAGCGACTCAAAGGCTTCGTTAAGTGCACGGGCATCACGCTGCTTAGTGCCCTGAAGCAGCATATATTCAAACAGATGAGCCAGCCCATATTTTTCGGCAGGCTCATGGATCACCGCAGCATTGAGTTGAAAGCCGAGCGTAATTGAGCTCAGGCTTGGCATATATTGCCCGATTAATTCAATCCCGTTTGGGAGCCGGTGGAAGAAATAATTCGGGGGAAGCGTCTGATTACTCATTCTATACAAACATCCTTTCTGAGCAAGGCTGGTCATGCACGCGAAATTAAGCTCAGTATACCACAATACATTCATTCCAGCGTACATGGAACTGCCGGCCACACCCGGACCGGTTTCTGTCCTTCAGGACAGGGCCCAAATACTCTGCATCAGCTATACTGAGAATACTTCATCTCCGTGTAGCGTTTTTGGCCAGCCACCCTACTATTCAAAGGAGTCTTATGTCTGCCAATCACTCATCTACCAATACATCCGTATCTGAGCATATGCAAAGCGGGTTACCTACCATTCCAGATACCCCGGTCTGGCGCAATCGCACACTACTGGCTATATCACTCGCTGTATGCGTCACGTATATCGGTTTGAGTATGGTGACACCGATTCGTGTGCTCTATGCAGAACAGCAGGGGGCCTCTCTTACCATTATCTCTATGATGGCGAATGCCTTTCTGATCTCAAATTTCGCCTTCCAGTTCCCTGCCGGCTGGCTTTCAGATAAACTCGGACACAAGCGTCTGATGATTATTGGCCTGATCCTACAGGCGATATTAACCATCATCTATCTGGTTATTACAGACCCGATCCTCTTTATTGTCCTTCGCTTCCTCGAAGGCATGGTTGGAGCCGCAGTCGCTCCGGCAGGCCGCGCACTGGTCATCGAAGCCGTACCGGAGCACCAGCGGGGTGAGGCCTTTGGCATATTTGGAGCGGCTTTGAATGTAGGCTTTCTGCTTGGTCCCGGACTTGGCGGCTTGCTTGGATATACCAATACCTTTATTGGTTCGGTTGTCACTCGCCTGATCGGTCTGGTGCTGATTATCACGCTGGTCAAAGGCGGGATATCCCACAAAATCACACAAACAAAGCAGAAAACAAAGCTTCCGCTGCATATGCTCTTCCCGCTCGGACTGATCGGCGCATATGTGATTGCCTTTGGTGATTACCTCTTCCTGGGTTTCGATCAGACTGTTATGCCGATCTGGCTGCATAATGATCTGGGGGCGACGGTGACGGTAGTAGGAATCATTTATATGCTCTGGTCGGTGCCAAACATCATTCTCTCGCCACTGGGGGGCAGACTTGCTGATCGCTTGAGCCGCAAGTGGATCATTCTTGTGGGCGGCCTGCTTCAAGTGCCGCTCTATATGGCATATGGGTTGGCAAACAGCGCCACCCTGGTTGGTATCCTCTTCGTCATTCACGGGGCAGTCTATGGCCTGATGCTTCCAGCCCTTGACGCTCACGTCGCGACATCCTCAACAGCCAACACCAGAGCGCAGATTCAGGGCCTCTATAATATGTTCGGCTTTATGGGGGCATTCGTTGGTAGCACTCTATTCCTGCCGCTCTATCATCTGAACTTCCGGCTGCCACTCGTCGTGAACGGGATTGGCTACGGCATCAGCATTCTTATCGGTTGTCTTATCATCTTTGCCAGTCAGCGCAAACGCGCCTGAACCCCTCAAACGCGGCGCACTGCTTCGCCTCCCGGGCGAAGTAGCTGCGTCTGCTACTCCCCGGAGGCAAACACAACCGAAATATCGTCAAGTGTATACCGGGTGTTACAGAGCCGATTGAGTCCCTGTACAATTGCTTGCGCATCCTCGCGCGTAGTCGGCCTGCCAACATACATAGCCCAGACCAGCAACACCTCAATTTCACTGGCACGCGCAAGGTCATTAATGCTCACATGGTGCCGCTCTAAGAGCAGGCGCAAAGAGGGCCTCTGTGCCTGAAGCGCCAGGCGGCGCTGGAAACTATCCAGCAACTGCATCACGGTCCGCTGCTCCTGCGTTATTTGTCCCTGTGTGGCAAGATAGCGGGGATATGCGAGGATCGCAACGCCAAGTGCAATGATTTCGCTATGGGTTGCCGTGAAAGATACCAGAGTCTCTTCACGTTTCATCATATACCGTCCTTTGTCACATGAATCGTCTTTTTCTCTCCTCTTTTTCCCATGCAACCGAACAGAGAATGTCCCGGCAAAAGTGCTACATGCACATTACTCCTTATTTCAACTTTCGCCAATGCACGCAATTATTATAATGAAAAGAACTTTCACCCTTATATGAGCAAACATCTATTGAAATACAGCAGAGCATGGTTTAGACTTTATCAGAAAAGGAAGCGTTGTAGTGCAGGGTAGGTGGCGATTATGACAAAAACAGACTACTACTGGTGGCATACGTATGGGCCGTTTGACCCGGGAGAAGGGCAATTTCCGCATATCGGTCAGGTTATCAAGCATTACCGTAAGCTCCGGGGCTGGGAACAGGAAGAGCTGGCCCGCATCCTCGGCTGGTCACTGCGCTATATCAAGATGCTGGAAAGCCCAAAAAACAAGAAGATGCCCGAACTTATCCCGCGCCGGGTGCGGATCAGCAGAGCCTTGAACATTCCCCCGGTTCTACTCGGGCTCTCAACAATCGCGTTGCTTGAGCAGCAGCCGGAGCCGCTCACCGAGGTGATAACTGGAGATCTGATGGCAGATGAGAAGATCATCACCTTTTACGAGAACTTGCTTGCACTAAGCTGGGACTTTTACTATAGCAGCAGCGTTCAGCGGGCTGCCTGTACAATCGATCTCTGCTTTTCCAGCCTGAGGAGAAGAGTGGAGAGCGCCAGAGGGGTCTGTAAAGATCAGTTTGAAGCGCTTCTCTGTCGTTTCTATCAGCTCTATTCACTGCTTGAGCGCGACCGCCTGCATATTGATGAGGCATTAGCCTACGAGAATCAGGCTATCGAGATCGCCTTTCACCTCAGAAACACCGAACTTATCGCGGCCTCATTGTTACGCCGCGCCCGCATCTATATCCAGAGCCGACAATTCGAGCCTGCATATCAGGATGCCATGCAGGCTCTCCCCTATGCCGACCTCTCACGCGATCCTCTGAAAGGGAAAGTCTATCAGATCGCCGGTGAAGCGCAAGCATACCTTGCGGGCAAGAGCGAACGCCTTCAGGAAAGGAGCCTGACCTATTTCAACACCGCCGGACATATCGTACGAAAGGGCAGACTCGAACCGGATGGGAGCTTCGTTCGCCTTGATATCACCAGCCTGTATATCGAACGAGCGAAAGCATTGACCCTCTTCGGTCGCTATGATGAGGCTGCACACGCTTTGCTGGTAGCACGCAAGGGGCTGAAGCCAGGCTTGCCGCGCTGGCAGATAAATCTGCTGCTGGAAGAGGCACGTGTCCATTACGCGCTACAACAGTACAGTGATTGCGCGCTCTTTTTGTTGCGAGCCCTGAAAATTGTGCGCGCGCTGGACCTGCCGATGAAAGAGGAGCGGATCAGGAGTACATTCTTGCAATGCAAAGAGCAAGCACCCAATGAACCACATGTCTTCGCCCTGGAGCAGGCGCTTACCCAGAAGAAATAGAGGAGGGCTCTTGCTCCTCCTCTACCCGTTTAGAGTGAGTGCTGCGCGACATTGAAGATAATCTGGTCAATCATCTGTTCAATCGGGGCAAGGTCGTCAGTAAAGTAGACGTGTGCCTGCTTCTCTTCTCGCAGCTTCCCGGTCACCAACGCCTGATAGGCAATCTCTTTGAGCAGGGGATTATCAACCAGCATGGTGTTCTTCTGGAAGTTGCCCAGATTGGTTTTCGCGTTTGTCCCGATAATCAGACTATTGGTAAAACGCAGTGTATCCACAATATAGACGTTTGAGAATACGGTCTTCATATTCTGGGCCATCGCGTTGACCAGCCGGAAATCATCGTTTGTGCGTCCGACGTTAATCACCGCCACGCCATTGGGAGTCAGATGAGAACGAACCGTAGAGAAAAACTCAGTCGAGGTCAACTGAAAGGGGATATAGGGCTGTTGATACGCGTCAATACCAATCACATCATACTTATTTGTGGTGGACTCAAGAAAATAGCGACCATCCTGCACAATCACATTGGTATTCGTCTCGCCCAGATGGAAATATTTCTCGCCCATATCGACGATCTTTTGATCGATCTCAACGCCGTCAATGGCAACGGATTTGTATGCCTCGGAGAAGCCCCGGGCAGAGGTTCCACCACCCAGACCGATAATGCAGACCTTTTTGACCTGATCGGGACTGAACGAATTATTGAAAAAGGGCGCGATTAAAAAATAATCCCAGGGACCGCCTCCCTCCGTCGTCACGCGCTTTGGGTTATAGATGGAATGCACCCCCAATCCTTCATTAAGAATCAACTGGGTTTCTTCTCCTACCTGCACCACCTGAATATAGTTATAGCCCGATTCGTGCTCCTCAAGTAGCTTGCCTCCAATATTGCCATTATCGTCGATCCCACTGGCAGGTTTGATGTTGCCCTGAGATGCCAGAAAAGCACCCCCTAGAGGCAACAACAACAAGATTGAGAGGAAGCGCGCCTTCTCAGCAGGGCTCTTTTGCTGCGGCTTCACAGAGAACAGCAGGCCGATGATCGAGACCAGCAACAGGGCGGCAGCCATGATAATGAAGGTCATCGCGGTGCCATAATTCGGGATCAGCACAAGCACTGGGAGGAAGGTGCCCAGAATGCTGCCGGCGGTCGAAATCGCATAGAGCAAACCGGCGATGCGTCCCGATTTGCCAACCTGATCGACGCTCAACCGAATCGCGAACGGCGAAACACAGCCAAGCAAGACCATTGGCAGCAAGAAGAGCAGAATAACCGAAACCAGCGAGCCATAGAAGACGCCGACCGAGTAGGTGGCAAAAGCCGACAGCGACCAGTGCAAAATAGGCCGGGATAGCGGCGGGATCAAGGCAACCAGCAATGATGCAAGCGCGGTTATCCCATAGAGAACAGTGGGCCGGGGGAAGCGATCCGCAAGGCGACCACCTACATAATAGCCCACTGTCAGGTACAGCAGGATCAGGCCAATCAGGTTCGCCCAGACAAAGAGCGATGTCCCGAAGTAAGGGGCCAACAAACGTGAGGCGGCCATCTCAACGCCCAGAGAGACACCGCCAGAGACAAAGACCAGCAAGATAACCAGCCAGCTCTGCGCTGGACGGCCGGCAGCCTGCGCGGGTGGCGCACTGGTTTCTTGAATCTCTTGTGGACTTGGGGTAGCGGTAGACATAACGAGAAACTCACTTTCCAGTACCGGAAGTCGTTTTTGTTCAAAAAAACAAAGCAAGAGCCATGTTGAAAACGAGTAACATTATCACGTAATGTAGACAATATGGCATAGCTTGTCAAATCATATTCACGGTAGCGGATGCGCGGGTAGAATGCGGCTCAGTACCTGCTTCTGCATCTCTTTTGCTTCCTGACAGAGAATTCCGTATTTCTCCGGCCCCAGTTTCTGCTCAACAGCCTTTAAGAACTTTTCCAGCACGACAACAGAGGTATCCTGAACCTTCTTGCGAATACGAAGCGCCGTCAGGAGAATCGCCAGCGCCTTCTTAAATTGCTTCTGCTGATAGAGCAACATTCCCAGGTTGGTCAGCACCATACCAGCACTTTCGGGCGCATTGGTCTCGTTAATAATATCCAGAGCCTCGATATAGCATTGATAGGCCTGATCGAAATCCTTAATCTGGTGATAGAGCAGCCCCATATTGTGCAAGATCACACACTGTACCTGTCGATCGCTCCCCGCATTCAACTGACTGGCTGCCTCAAAGCAATTCAGCGCATGCTCAAGGTCACGGGCCAGACGAAACATCTCGCCCTGATTGACCAGCGTCGCGACCTCTCCCTTGCGATCCCCGATACGACGCTGCAACGATAGCGCCTGTTCAAAGTACGACTGACTCTGCGGAAACTCACCCAGACGAGCATAGAGCATCGCCACATAACTGGCGACAATCCCCTGATCGCGGGCCGCAATATCACCAAAGGGAGGCAACAGCGATGTATATATGCCTATCAATGTATTCCAGGCTCCCCACTGGATCAAGTTTTCGTGCAATCCTTCGGCAAACAGCAGATCACAGGCCTCCTGCCAGAACCCACCAAGACAGAGGTGACGCACCGCCGCAATCAGTGGCTCAACATCGTGCATCTTCTGGCGCTTCCCTTTCGGTGGATACGCGGTTCGCGCCAGTTCCTGATAATAGGTAGCCACACGTTTATGGCCCGCCGCAATCGCGCTGCGAACCCCATCGGAACCGCTGGGCACCTGAGATAGCGGAGACGTAATGCCATACGCGGTCAGGCTCTCTCCTCGCCGTTGTGGATTGGAATCCAGGAAGTTTTCAAACATATACTGACGCAGCAGGGAATGCAGCATATAGCAGGGAGTCCCGAAGCGATCAGTCGAACACTGCACCAGCGAGAGCTGCACCAGCGTATCCAACTCTTTCTCAAACAGCAGATACTGCGAGCTCTGTTTCTGGATCTGATTGTTCCCGGTAACAATCGCAATCAACGCCTGAAGCGGGACTGGCTGATAGAACAGACTCATGGCCTGAAAGAGCGCAAACTGCGTCGGATTCAGAAAGTGATACAGCGTTGCGATAAGCTGCATCGTTACGTCACCGCTCCACAGCGGACGATAATCCGGAGAATTGAGCAGATAGCTGACGGAAATACCACTGAGCTGGACCACGGCGTTAAACAGCACCAGCGAGAAGATATGCCCGGTACAGCGCTGCCAGATCAGAGACAATTCCTCGGGGGAAGCCCTCAGCCCACGCTCATGCAGCAGTCCAAGCCCCTCAGGAATACTGATCCGTGAGATCAGGCATGAGCGCACCCGGGGAATTTCCAGGCGCTCATCAAAAGGCGATTGATAACTGGTCAGAATAATGCGGCTCGTCCCGATGTCCTGCTGCAACATTTCAAGGAACAGCGGTAACATCCCGCGTCCCCCCCCGCTTTGACTGGTATCCGAGTACAGCAGCGCCTCAAACTGATCCAGAATCACCAGCGCACTTTCTTGTGGACGCCGTAACGCCTGCAACAGCACCTGGATCTGCTCAGCAGGCCGAAGCAGCACAAAATCCTCAACAGGATACTCCAGGCCCTGGAGAATTGCCGCAATCATATCAGGGATGGTGGTAAACGGACTGAGACCAAGCCAGACCAGATAGCGAGGAGCTGGAAGACCGGAACGCTTCGAGAGCTCAAAGCCATTGTAGAGGAGTGCAGCCAGCGTCGACTTTCCGGCCCCGGGATTCCCGGTGAGCACCACTGAGCTGGTCTCCGTATCGCTGACCATACGCAGGAGAATATGGACCTCGTCGGCACGCTGCATCGTCATTGGAGGATCTGTCGCGGGTGGCTTTGTTGCAATAATGCCAAAAGGAGTCAGAGACACAAGCTGCTCGTGCAGGCTTGTCTGTGCCTGTTCAATAAGCTGATTTGTTGGAAGAATTATATCACGATCCGTCTTCACAACTTGCTCCGTTATGCAGTGAGTTGACACCCCACTCGTTACAAGAGTACTCCCAGAAAAACTCTGGTACATGCAAATATAGCATACTCTTCTTTGTCAAAAAAACCTGAGAGAGTAGCCTGATTGTGCTATACTCTATGCATCCAGAAAAACAATATTTTCATGCTCAGCTTGTTTCTACAGAAACTGATTCAGAGATCCAACACCCGATGCATTTCAACGTAAGTCAATATACAATAAAATAGACTCAGAGAACAGCCTTGCGAGACAAAGCACTACTATCGAGCGGATTCAGTAGAATAGAGGGGTAGCCATTGTTACGAATCATCTATATGGGGACACCACAGTTTGCCGTCCCCGCACTGGAAGCATTAGTACAACACTCGGCTCCGGGCAAACTGCTCCCGGAAGGCTATGAGATTGCCACCGTCATCACCCGGCCCGACAAACCAGCAGGCCGCGGACGAGGGATTCTCTTCTCTCCGGTCAAGCAAGCCGCGCTCGCTCATCATCTTCCGGTCTGGCAGCCTGGCTCGTTCAAGAAAGCAGCGAACCGGGAAGAGCTGGCCGCCTATAAAGCCGATCTCTATATTGTCGCCGCCTTCGGCCAGATTCTGCCACAGGCCGTCTTAGATCAGCCCCGCTATGGCACACTCAATATTCACGCCTCGCTGCTCCCCAAATATCGGGGCGCAGACCCTATAGCGGAGTCCATTTTACAGGGAGACACAGAGACCGGCGTCTCGATCATGCTCCTGGATGCGGGCATCGATACCGGGCCGGTGCTGCTGCGCAGATCTATTCCTATCGCCGAAGACGACACCACTGGAACCCTGACGGGCAAGCTGGCAGAGCTCGGCGCGAAGGCCCTGCTTGAGGCCCTGCCCCGCTGGATCGCAGGTGAGATTCAGCCAGAGCCACAGGACGAAGAGCGAGCCTCCCATACGCGCATGTTGCAGAAAGAGGATGGCCTGATTGACTGGACGAAGCCAGCCGGAGTTATTGCCCGCCAGGTACGCGCTTATTCACCCTGGCCGGGGACCTATACCTACTGGCGCGGCAAACTGCTCAAAATCCATGCCGCGAAAGCCGTCGCGCTTGAGCCTGCCAAGCCTGTTCCTCCCGGAACGGTTGCCGTTCGAGAGGAGGCAGGCCATGTCTATATGGGCGTGGTAACCGGGAGCAGCTATCTGCTTATCAAGCAGTTACAACTGGAGGGCAAAAAGGCAATGAGCACCGAAGAGTTTCTGCGGGGCTATCGGCAGATCGTCGGGGAGGTACTGGGAGCACCTTCACAGGCCTGATGTGGTATAGAAGCGGGGAGGCACGGAAAGCACAAAGCTTCCGTACCTCCTGATGTTTCAGCTTGCGTTACGCACCACTGACGCCATACTGCGCCATGAGCTGCGTAAACTCGGCATGTGTCTTTGCGAAATGGGACTTCCCTGTTTTGTCAGCAAAGAAGTAGTAGTAGTCGGTATCGGGTCGCTCAGCGACCGCTTTCAGACTTGCCAGTCCCGGGCTACAGATCGGTGTTGGCGGCAAGCCTGCCTGCGTATAGGTATTGTACGGGCTATCAGGGTAGACATTCCCGCCGCTATCCTGTAACGGCGTCCAGTATTTCGCTGGCTTTTCCTGATTATCACGCGCATACTGTACCGTCGGGTCGGCCTGTAGCAGTTTACCAATCTCTGGATTCACCTTGTAGAGCCGGTTCCAGTAAACGCTGGCGATATTCGGGCGATCTTCCTCCACTTTTCCGGTCTCGCGCTCCACAACCGAGGCCAGTGTCACTAGATCATACAGCGACATTTGATGCTGCTTCGCCAGCGCTTCCAGCTTGTTCTCTTGCACGACTTCGGTCGTCTTCGTTATCATGCGTTGGATCACCACGCGGGCATCAGCATCAACAGGGATCTCATAGATAGCCGGGAACAGGAAGCCTTCCATGCTATCGCTTTGCTGGCTGATCTGTTTCAGCAGAGGATATTTCCCATAATCAGGAAAGCTCTTGATATTGTGGGCATATTTCAGGAATTCGTCCTTCTTGAAATTCACCAGCACTGGACTGGATTGTGCAACCGCATTTGCTATCTCTTCGAGGCGATATCCCTCTTTCACCAGAACCTGGGTTGCATCAGGCTGCGCATTCATAAATTCGTCGATAATCTTATCAATTGTCATACTTGAATTGAGTTTATTATAGACGCCCGCCTGTAGTTTTCCGTCTAACCCCCGCACCCGCGACCACAGGCGAAAAGCAAAGGCATTCTTAATAATGCCATTTTTCTCCAGCTTTTCAGCGATATCGGCTGTTGTTTCCCCCGGCTTAACAGTGATTGACACAGTTTTGGCATTCTTTGCATCACTCACAGGAAGAAATATAGACGTTACCGTCGACCAGGCATAATAGAGACCGATAAAGATAATTACTGCCACCAGGATAATGGAGATAACAGCAGCCTTTGATCCTCCAGGTCGTTTCATAGTTCCTTTTCCTCTTGTTTGCTACTCCGCAGAGAGTCCAGATATTCTTGCAGGATCACAGTAGCCGCCAGAGCATCCAGCTCATGCCCTCTCTGGCGAGACTTCCGGGAGTGTGATTGGCCCGAACGTCGCGGCTTTCTGCCCGCACCACTTGGCCGATGCAGCAAAAGACGTTCGGCCTCTACGGTCGAGAGTCGTTCGTCCCAGAATGAAACGGGGAGGGATATGTGTGCTTTCAGGCGCTCAGCAAACGCCAGAATGCGCTCTCCCTGAGCGTGAATAGCGCCATCCAGACTCACGGGAAGGCCAACAACGATCCCTTCCGCCTCTGTTTCGTCAACGATCTGTTGTAATGCCGTCCACAACTGTTTTTCACTGCGAGGGACATGGAGTGTCGTATAGGGTGAAGCCAGCAGGCCGGTGGCATCACTGACAGCCACACCAATGCGCACCTCACCCACATCTAATGCGAGTAATCGAGTCATAAAGAGAAAAACCTTTGTGCCGTTTTGGTTTCTGTTCTCCGCTTCCTCACAGGCAGGGACAGGCTGTATGGTAAGCTTATGACAGCTTTATAACCATACTACGTCCTGTTCCAAATGATAGTTACGGTTTCGGCTTCAATGGTACTAGAGCGGGTTTCAGATGAACATGAATATTCGGTTGAAAATAAGAAATCCTCGGGAAAAATGTCGGCTGAATCGTTACCTCCGTTTTCTGAAGGTACTGCCGATATTTTGCCTGTAAAAGCGACTGTGCTTCTTCAACCGATTTTCCAGAAACGAGCTTCTGTACATCCTCCTGCTGAATGGGTGGAACAGCTTTCCCCGCAGCAGTAAATTCAAGGGCCAGATTGGAGCCTTCACCCGCGGTCTTCAAGCCTTTGATGTCAACATCCTGTGCAAGCTCTTCGTTTATAGTATACCCTTTGAGCGATTGGTCTTTTTCAGCCTGGAGTGAAACATTGAGCGCTTTCATTGTAGCATCTTGTAACGACTTTGCCCGCACCACCATTACTGTTACACTAACGCGTACCAGCGCGCGAAAAGAGCCATCACCATTCACAACGCTATCCACTTTCGGCGCATTCACCAGCGTCGTTGTGAATGCCGGTTTCCCGATAACATCCTGTTCAGAGGTCTTCTGTTTTTGGAGCCAGTCCTTCACAGTGGTGTTCAGTAGCTCATCCTGAAGCTTCTTCGTCACCTTCTCGCGGTCAGCTTGCGTTACCGCCTTCGCCATACCGGCGCCTCCCCCTTTAATCTCGGCAGCATTGATGACCTGAATCCGAAGATCCGATACATTCATACTGCTCTTTTTCGCGATCTGCGCTTTACTCTCATCGGGAATAACCGTGACCGTACGAGCCGGGGTGTTGCCCGTTTCACCGGCCTTGATCGCCACCACATCAACGGTGATAGAGGGAACGTCGCTTCCCTGCGGACTGAGTGTCAGTTCAGCAGTTGTCTTATATTGTTTCTCGCCATTTTCGGTCTCAATGAGGGTTCCGGAAGGGATGGTGACATACCCCGTCCCATTATTGGTGAAGGTGACGCTTCCGGTCGCAACATTGGTATCAACTTTCCTGGAGCCAGTCGCAACGCCGGTGCCCTCACCGGTAAAGGTATTTTTCAGCACATCGGCGGGAACCCCAATCGCTCCCGTCGGTCCCTGTTGATCGTGGGGGTAAGCTGTCAGTTTGACCGCGTGGCTGTAGTCGCGCAGGTTCACCAGTAATGTGATATCAGCAGCAGGTACGAAGAAAGCCAGAGAGCCAAGCGCCAGAATGAACAGAAGAATGATACTGAACATCAGGACGGGGAAGCGCCTGCGCTGGCGCGTTTGCTTTCGTACAGAACTGGCACGCGAGATGGGTTCCAGTTTGCGCGAGGTTGGACGCCCTTTGCGGGTCATGGGACGCAGAGCCCCCGAAAGATCGGTGCGCTCCATCTCCGGGCGAGCAGTCCGCGGGGTAATGGAAGGCTGACGATTCAAGGCCCGCGATGTGCGTGAGTGTTGGCGTGGCGGGACCGCCCGCGGCGGCTCTTCCTCGATTAGCGGCACGCCCTCTTCCTCTTCCAGCGGCTCACGCGGTGTGAGAGGAAGCGAGCGGCGATTTTGACGAGGTGCCATCGGCTCTTTTTTGCGAGGCCGTTCCCGTTGTACAGGCGCTTCTGGAAATATATCAATTGTCTCGGCCTCCGAAATATCCTGCTTGGCTGAACGAGAGGGACGTTCAATCCGGGTCGGAGCCTCTTCAAGCGGGTAGTCCTCTTCCACAGGAAAAATATCCATCGGGACACCGGCCCGCTGCTCATTGCGCTGTGAGAACGTGGTATCATCCAGATACTCAAACGGATCTTCAGAGGCGGGTGTTGAGGGAGATGCAGGGTATGCGGAAAGCACCTCGTCCTCATCGACCGGAGTAGACCCCGGCTGGCTGCTCATCGCAGCCTGACGAATATCTTGCGATATATGATAATCCTCGATTAGTAGATCAGGCTCCTCATCAATCTGTTCGGGCGTCAGGGGCCGAATCGGAGGCGTGATCTCTCGCTGTTTGTTCTCATACGAGGGCAGCGGATCTTCCTGAATTTCAAAGGGAGATTCATCAAACGCAGCACCGGAGAAGGGTAGGGGACGAGACGCCTCTTTCGCGGGACGACGTGAGTTCCAGGGTTCACGGCGCTCTGGAGGGGCCTTGCGCACAGGACGGTTTTCGGCAGGAGCTTTTCGCGTGCCCACAGAGCGACCTTTATTCAGAGAAGAGGTCCGCCCGGTCCTGCTTCCTCCCTGTAAGGGCTTTGATCGCTCAATGGGTGCCGCCTCCAAAGAGTTCGCCACCCGGAACTTGACGGCCTGTGCAACCGAACGGATCTGAGGATCGGAACTGATAATCAGAACATCTTTGCCCATCTCACGAGCACGGGCATGCAGGAGCTTCCAGGCCACATGGCTCCGTAGCTGCGTCTGCGCAGGAATGACCATGATTACCCTACGAGATTCTATATGTTCAAGGCGTTCTCTGACGCTGGTTAAGTCGTCTTCTGGTCCTATGTAAATCGTCTGCTCGTCACTCATAGCCCTAAAAACCCCAATCAAAGTACAGGTTCGAGAACTACCACAAAACGCAGCCAGATTTGACCGGGCGAGCCTCCTGCATACCCGTTTAGATGTGCATGCGATCTATCACATTGTCCAGGGCATTCTCAAGCACAGAGTTCTCATTCTGAAGTTCCACCGCCTGAAATGCAAGCGCCATCGGTGTGATATCCTGAGCATCCTGCAACAGTCCTTGTGGATCAAGAATATGGTTTACCATCTCCGGCAGCACAGTACGCACAATCGGCTGACGCGAGAACGGAAGCCGCTCCGTCCAGGGGAATGCTTCTAGCTTTCGCTGGATATCAGAGAGCCCGGAACCACCGCCAACAACATAGATGGCAGGTGGGAGAAGCTCCCCTTTTGACAGCTCCTCAACCAGCAATTCGACGCTATCCATCCATGTTTCACATTCCGGCTCTAGAATCGAGCGAATCTCTTCAACAGCACTCCCCTTCATCTCACCACTACTATAGCTTAACTTTAAGCGTTCTGCATCTTTCAACGAGATGCCCTTACTATTTGCAATTCGGCGCGTAAACGTGCGCCCCCCAAGCGCAAACATGCGCGTCTCTTCAATGCCTCCCTGTCGTACCAGGGCAATATCAGTGGTGCCTCCACCAATATCAATAAAAATCGCGCCGCTATCTGTGCCTGCATTCATGCTTAAACAACGGGCCAGAGCATAGGGTTCCGCGACAATCGCGATCAGCGAGAGATCTAACCCCTGAGCCACCGCTTCAAGTGCCCCCAGTTGCATCAGCGGCGCAAAGGCACTGAAGAGCGTCAACGAGAAGTAGCGACCAGGGAAGCCGATCGGATTGGTAACGGTCTGCCCATCAATGCGCACCGAGATCACCGCGGCATTGGTCAGGCGGACCTCAACATTGCTCAGCCCGGTTTCAGCGGCAATACGCGCTTTCGCGTTCTTCAAAAGCTTTTTTTGTGCCGACACAATCAGTTGTTCCAGCTCTTCCCGTGTAATCGGCCTGGTCGGATGCTGGCGGGTTACACTGACGTGGGTCGATGCTCCTTTGACCAGTTCGCCAGCGATGCCAATCACCGCCGCCGGGGCCATGGTCCCCGCCGACTTCTCAGCCCGTAAGAGAGCTTCATTACAGTTCGCAATGACGCCCTGAATATCCGTCACTATACCATCAGCCATATGAGAATAGCTCTGAGGATACCGACCGACCCCCAGAACCTCTGCATGGTCTCCCTGTACCTCAATAATCATGGCTTTAGCATAGGCCGTCCCAACATCAAGAGCGGTAAAGAGCTGACTCTGCCCGGTATCCAGAGCCTCATCATACCCTACTTCTGTTTCGCTATAATAGCCGTCCGCGTCGGAACCTCGTGTAAACAGCTTCTTGAGCCAACCTTGAAAGAGATCCATCATTGCACGTTCCCGTTTTTATTGCTTTTCGCCCTGTAGTGGCGGGAGATCCCTGCTCTCGCCTGCAATCCTTTCTTGCGGGCTGCTCCTTTGGAACAGGCCACAGACGCAAGAGAGAGGGCGAGCGCTTCAGGAAGCCGCTGGCTTCGCACAGGCAAGCGGAAAAACAGATGATGCCCGGTCTATTGTCAGCATTATGCACGTTACTTTATAACACAAAAATAGCGCTTGTGGCAAAGAGTGATAATACACGTTGCGGCAACAAGAGAGAGCATTGTGTAAACTACATCCCTGCGCCTGTGGGAAAGCGACAAAAGCGAAACCAGTTCCCTCCTTGTTCCTGACACGAACGAACGGGGGAAAGGGAGTCAGATGACTCCCCTTCACAACGTGCCTCGCTTGATTATTTAAGATTCTCTTTCACCAGGACAGGGACAAGATCAAGCGCAGCCCCCATCTCAGCCTTATTCTTGCCACCACCCTGCGCGGAATCTGGACGACCGCCGCCCTTGCCGCCGAGGCGCTGGCCCACTGCCGCAGCAAGTTTCCCGGCGTGCAGTCCGCGCTTTGTCAGAACCGGGTCAACGCTCGCCTGAATCGCGACACGCTCACCGAAGGCCGCCGCAACAACAACAACAGCGGGCTGATTGAGCTTCGCTCGCACCATATCGCCCATCTCGCGCAAGACTTTATCGTTAGCAACCTGCGCCACCGCGGCCACCACCGGCACACCGGACACATCCTGAGCCCGGCTCGCCAGCGTTTCGGCCTGCTGCTGCGCCGCCTCACGCTGATACTGCTCTATCTGCCGCCGAGCCGCCGCCAGATCCTGCTGAAGCAGCTCAATACGAGCTTCCAGCTTGTCGGGCTGCACCTGCAATTTGGTGGCCAGCGTATCAACCAGGGCGCTCCGCTGGCGCAAGTAGGCCTCCGCCGCACGTCCGGTCAGAGCTTCAATGCGCCGGACACCAGCCGCAACGCTGCCCTCCTGAACAGTGACAAAGATGCCAATCTGGCCGGTAGAGGCACAGTGCGTGCCGCCACATAGCTCTTTACTGCTTCCCATCGAGACAACACGTACAACGTCGTCATACTTTTCGCCAAAGAGCGCCATTGCACCCGTCTGCATCGCTTCCTGTAAAGGCATTACATTTATATGAACGGGATAATCGGCGCGAATCCAACGATTAACCTGGGCATCAACCTGAGCAATCTCAGACGGAGTCAGCGGACGCGGAGAGCTAAAGTCAAAGCGAAGCCGCTCGGGTTCGACCAGCGATCCACGCTGCTCAACCTGCGGACCGAGCAAATCACGCAACGCCTTATGCAACAGGTGAGTCGCGCTGTGGTTGCGCATCGTGTCTTCACGACGATCCCCGATCACGGATGCCTGCACCTCATCACCCACACGCAAATGGCCTTCGGTCAGCTTTCCATAGTGAACAATCAGCCCCTTGATCGGACGGCGCGTATCCTGCACTTCAAAGAGTCCCATCGGCCCCTGAATGGTGCCCCGGTCACCGATCTGGCCTCCACTTTCCGCGTAGAATGGTGTCGAGTCAAGAATCAGGAGCGCCTGTTGTGGAGCACTGATATCCTCGGCCTCCTGGCTATCTACGACCAGCGCCAGTACCTTTCCATTCCCGGCCACACCCTGATATCCGGTAAACTCGGTCGGGCCGTGGCGCTGTAAGATCTCAGTCAGCACCCGATCATCCTGCTTCTGAACGAACTGGCTGGCGGCACGGCTGCGCTCCTGCTGCCGCTGCATCGCCTCTTCAAAGCCGGCGGTATCGATCGTGAAGCCCTGCTCAGCGGCGATTTCCTGGGTCAGTTCCACCGGGAAACCATGTGTGTCATAGAGCTTGAAGACCTGCTCACCGGGGATGACCCGCTCCTGCTTCTTGTTTAGTTCGGTCAGCAGCTCATTCAGCAACTGTAAACCGGTATTAAGCGTCTGGCTGAACTTCTTCTCTTCCATGCTCAGCACTTCAACGATCCGATCACGCTTCTGCCGCAGCTCGGTATAGTAGTCTCCAAGCAAATTGATGACGGTATCAGCCGCGATCGAGAGGAAGGGCTTATCCAGCCCGAGCAGCTTGCCGTGTCGCACAGCGCGACGCAGCACGCGTCGGAAGATATAGCCACGCCCTTCGTTACTGGGAAGCACGCCATCAGCCGCCAGAAAGACCAGCGCCCGCGCATGGTCAGCAATCACACGCAGCGAGACATCAGTCTTCGGATCTTTGCCGTACTCGGTTCCGGTCAACCCGGCAAAGTGATCGATAATCGGGCGATACAGGTCTGTCTCAAAAACAGACTCACGTCCCTGTAGCACCATCGTCAGGCGCTCAAGACCCATGCCGGTATCAATATTCTTGCGAGGCAAAGGCTCCCGGGTTCCGTCGAAATCCTGATAATACTGCATAAAGACAAGGTTCCAGATTTCGAGGAAGCGTTCGCAGTCGCAGCCAGGCTTACAATCGGGCCGTCCACAACCATGTTCGGGACCACGATCATAATAGATCTCAGAGTCAGGACCACAGGGACCGGATGCGCCCGGAGGGCCCCACCAGTTGTCTTCAAGGCGCACGATGGTCTCATCGGGAATTCCGCTCACTTCGGTCCAGATAGCGGGGGCCTCATCATCTTCAGGGTGGACAGTCGGATACAACTTATCAGCGGGCAGACCAAGCACCTTTGTCAGGAATTCCCAGGCAAAGGTGATTGCCTCACGCTTGAAGTAGTCACCAACAGAGAAGTTACCGAGCATCTCAAAGAATGTCAGCGTCCGCTGATTGCCAACAATATCGATGTCGGTTGTACGAAAACATTTCTGCGCCGAGGTCAGCCGTGTCGCCGGAGGAGTCTCACGTCCCAGAAAGTACGGAATCATCTGTTGCATCCCGGCCGTGGTGAGCAACACAGTGGGATCATTATGAGGGACAAGAGAGGAACTGGGGACCTTGACATGACCTTTACTGACAAAGAAATCAAGAAATCGCGCTCGAATCTCAGCGCCTGTTAGTGTTGTATTGACAGACACAGCAACCCTCCTCAAAATGGTAGGAGCATCTTTTTTCTGACGGATCTTCCTTGCTTTATTGGTCTCAATCCTCAGCAGCCTCAAATGCAAGCCTCAGGAGTCTTCTAAGGCTGCTGCAAGCCTCAACCACGATAGCAGAGGCGAGAGAAGAAGGAGAAGGGCTTCACCCCCTTGTATGGGTTTCAGAGACTCCGGGCTGAGCGTTCTCTTTGGAAGAATAGGCAGACTCCTCTGAAAACCTTTTTTCTCTTTCTAAAACGGATTTATGATTTCTACAATTGCCTGGAAATTCCCGTCATTATTATATGCAGAGAACGCCACTGGCGGCTTTCTCTAAAGTGTTGTAAGATAAAGCACGCCACATACTTGTGTACTGAAACAGTCTTGTTAAAGAAAAATATTCGCTGTGGCGATAGCTACACGGTAGAAGGAAGGGGCCCCCCCGAACAGCACTTCACCGAGCATATTCAGCCTTATTATAGCGCAATATAATGAATACTGTATATCTGCGCATGCGCATTATATCAAAGGAGAAGTAGTACCGCAATGGACAGAGCCGACTCCCCTCAGGAGAAGCGAGTTCCACTCTTCATCACCATACCCGAACGTTCGCTTGTTGTTTTGTGTGGTCCGGCAGGAGCCGGGAAAAGCACATTTGCACATTCGTTGATCCAGCGCTACAAACACCGCAAGTTTGCGCCAACCATGATCGTCTCATCCGATTATTGTCGTGCATTGGTCAGCGATGACGAAACCAACCAGTTTGTCAGCAAAGATGCATTTGATATCTTCCACTACATCATTCGCAAACGTATGTATCAGAATCGCTTCACAATCGCAGATAGTACGGCTCTCTCCACAGAAGCACGCTATAACTTGCTCGATCTGGCCGCAAAGTACCACTATCATACCTGTCTGCTCATCTTTGATGTACCGCTGGATGTCTGTCTTGAGCACGAAGAGCAGCGACACCGACGTGTGGGTAGCGAGGTCATCAGCTATCATCAAGAACAGCTTCGTAAAGCCATTGAGGACTCACAGCGTGAGCCCTGGAAACAGGTGCATGTGCTCCACGAAGAACACCTGACCTTAAATAGCAATCTGATTCGCATTCGGATTCTTCCCCCGCCACCTCCGCTAGCAGAACCACAGCAAGAGAAATCAACTAGCGGAGAGAATACACGCGGCTAGGCATCCTGCCTGGCCGCTCCCTTTATCTATCTTTTCGCTGCATGTTGGCGCGAATCCTGTTCTCTGGTATGGTACAATAGAAGCAGTATCCGCCGCTCCTGTGATGCATAAAAAGCGTACGGAGAAAACTATGAGACAGAAAAAACAGCCAGAGAACCAGCAACATACGTCCAGCTTCTATAGTATGCATACGCAGCCCGTAACGTTCAGTAATACAGCACCACTTCCTCCGCTGCATCTGCCCGCGGAGTCACGCTGGCGCTCGTTTGGCCACTCCTGCAAACAGTTTGGCGTCGCCCTGGTGCGCAAGATCAACCAGATGCTCGGGCTGGCGTTGCTGGTTACATTTCTGCTGCTTGGTGGTCGTTTTGTGTTGACAGGTTTCCATCTGCAACGACATCCAAGCCTCTTTGTCCAGTGGATGTATCTGTGCAGTGATCCGCTGGCACTCCCCTTTCAAAATGTACTCCCTCACACACGCTATCAGGGCTTTCTGATCGATGGCTCGCTGATTCTTGCCATTGTGGTCTATTGTATTCTGGCGCTGATTCTACGCCGCTTCCTGACCCTGCTGATCACCGAGCCCCGCTGATTCGCCCACAGCGTTCGGCAACGAATGTGATACGATACATTCCAGTCCGGAAATACACGCTATTTGAAAGGATTGGTCCGAGATGACGAACCAGCGCATCTGGCGCAAACCGGGTCTGCGCTATCCAGAGCCGTTTGACGCGCTTTTTTTTGATGTGGATGGCATTCTGCTCTACACCGTTGACTCCTTCCATGCGACCGATATTGCGACCGCTGAATATGTCGTCGGGACACTGCACGGGCTGGATTGGGGGCAACACGAGGGGAAACCGTTGGTTACCCTCCAGGATATCGAACAGTTTAAGCTGGCAGGCGGCTTTAACAATGATTGGGATATGTGCTACCTGCTTTCCTCGCTTTATACCGCGATTTGGCGCGAGTGGCGCGGTACAACCCTGGCGGCACGTACAACAGAGGAATGGGCAAATCTGGCCCGGGAGGCTCATCTAGCGGGCCGTGGAGGGCGCACCTGGGTCAATACTGTCGTGCCGGAAAGCGCTCGCCTGGATTATCACATTGTCGGCGATATCTATCATGAATACTACTGGGGGGCCGAGGGCATCAGAACCTATTATGGGCGCGAACCGCGCTATGTCCAGAACCAGCAGGGACTTTATCTGCGCGAACACTTCCTGTTTCAGCCAGATATCTTTCAGCGCTTCCGTGCAAGCGGCATTAAACATATGGGGCTGATTACAGGACGTGTGGGGCCAGAAGTAGAGGTCGCTCTGGCAATGCTCGAACGGTATACCGAAGAACGCTGGTGGGAGGTGGTGATCCCGGGGGATGTCTGTCCGAAGCCCGATCCGCGAGCGTTGCGTATGGCGATCGCTCAAACCGGTGCCAGGGGAGGGCTTTTTATCGGCGATACTGCGGATGACCGCGATCTCGTTCGCTACTATATGGAAAGCCGTCAGGCAGGCGAGCCAGAATTTCTCAGTGCGATGATGGTCAATCCCTCAGAGATAGAGCTGTACCAGCAGCGCGGCGCAGATCTCATTGTCAAATCGATAGATGATCTGCTCTTGTGCCTGCCCGAAGGTGTTGCGGAATAAGAGAAGACCGGGGAAAACGCCTTATTCCCCGGTTGACAGCTTTTGCTGCTCTTCTTCAATCAGACTGACCAGATATTGCAGCTTCTTGATCGCATGCAGAGCATTGCGCTTGTTGCGCTCATAGCCATCAGGATCAAGCTGCATAAACCAGGCACGAATATCCTCGTCCGAGGTATCATACCATTTTGCATCGGCCTGAAGACGCAAATAGACGCGCATCTGCGGATCGTTCTTGCGTCGGGCAAGGGCCTGCTGTTTGGCATCGCCCGCGCTTTCCTGCTCATCAGCAGCAATCGCTTCCGCCAGCTCCACATCAGGATGCAGTTCACGGTAGAGCGCATCCACATCAGAGGCACGAAAAAACGTCTCCTTGCCCATACCGCGCACTGGCTTTAAACGCCCATCTTTGACCCACTGCTCCAGTGTGACACGAGTAATACCTAGCTTCCGTGCGGCTTCACTGGCATCAATAAACGCAAAGCGGCTCGGTCTTCCAAGCATCAGCATATCCCTCCATGTACTAGTATGCCAGCAAAGAGAACCCCCGGCTCTCGCCACTGTTTTGACATTGTACTGATATCCTTTCAGGACAGACAAAAAGTCTATCCGTTTCTCGCAATTGCTTTGTCTCTGGTTTCTATTATAGCGCATTCAACTGCTCCACTTCGACTCTCCCCGGATGGCCAAAGCGACTCTCGTTTTTCCTACCAGACATAGAACTTTGTAGTACATTGCAGTAGAACCTCTATTACAAAAACTTCATTTTCTATCTGGAGAGCAGAAATAATAATACAATATTAATGTCTATCCCCTATAAAACCGAAGCGTAGCATGTTAGAATACTTGTCGGAAGAAGTGCATTGTGTGATAGCACTGCGGAGAGACCAAACAGATCTATGTGGGAAGGGAGAGAAGCTGAGATGATTATATGCAAATGGCTTACCGGACCATGGCCACGTTATTTCCTCAAGAGCCCGCTTCTAGTGCGCCTCTCACTCTGTATTTTCAGTTTCCTCATCTGTGCCATACTCCATATGCTGGTTATTCCTCAAATAAACAGCGGATATATTATTTCTATACCTATGTTCCTGGCAAGCTGGACCTTTGAGAAGCGAGGAGCCTGTACCGTATTCTTTGGTCACATGCTGCTTAGCTGCCTCTATGCCATATTCTGGCTGCACTACTGGCCCGCCACCTACCTGACCTCTTTCATCGGGAGCACGTTGCTGCTCAGCATCGAGGGCTGCTTGATGGTCTCGCTTCGATATATTCTGAATGAGTCAGAGGCTGCCAGACAGACGACCAACCAGGCGATTCAACAGGTCAAAGCGGCGTATGAACAGCAGCGACAACTCAACCAGCTCAAAAATCAGTTCATCCTGAACGTCAACCATGAGCTCCGCACTCCACTGGCCGCCGCCTATGGCTATCTTGAGCTCCTGCTTCACCTGTTGGAAGAAAACGGCACGCTTGAAAAAGATGCGCACAGCGTATATATCAAAAACGCATTAAACTACTGTGAGGAGCTCACCCGGCTGGTCAATAATGTGCTGGATAGCATGGCAATCGGCAATGACAACGGTCAGCTTCAGGTAGAGACGCTCAATCTCCTGAAAAGCGTCGAGGAGGTAATCCAACACTTTAACACGCTTGGAGAGCGCCAGCAGTCGATTCAGCTTGAGATCTCCCGCCACCTCTTTGTGCATGCGAACGCCCAGTGCCTGCGCCATGTCCTTTATAACCTGCTCTCCAACGCATTCAAATATGCACCTCCACAGAGTCAGGTGCGTGTCAGTGCCCATGTTGAGCAGGGAACAGGGAACGTCTGTATCTGCGTGAAGGACGCCGGGCCGGGTATTCCTCCGGAAGAGATTCCGCTGCTCTTCGGGCAGTTTGTCCGCTTACAGCGCGATCTGGGTGGGCCGGTTCGTGGCAGTGGATTGGGGCTCTATATCAGCAAGCATCTGGTTGAGGTTATGGGTGGGCGTATCTGGGTTGAGAGCCGGGGTATTCCGGGGGAAGGGAGCAGTTTCTGCTTCACCCTCCCCGGGATCGGGCAACAACGATACAGTGAGAAATCGTCATCCTATTCTGAAACGGCCCGATAGAACATCAGCAATGAGCTACCATATCGACGTTCATCATAGAGCTCAAGCTGCTGACAGGCCACCGCGGCCACTCCAGGTCGCTCCTTCGGATGAATCTGCACAATCACCAGTCCAGCGGGGGCAACCAGTGGAGAGCCATCCAGGAGCGCCAGCGCCCGGGCAGCCATCTCCTGATATTGAGGTGGCGCGACATAGATGATGTCATACGGGGGCCGCACCCCGACAGGAGCTTGCAGGAATTTAAAGGCATCGCCGCGAATCGTCTCCGCCCGATCAGCCAGCCCGGTAATATCCAGATTTTCCCGCAAGATGCGCAGGACCTTATGATTCATCTCGATAAAGGTTGCATGGGCCGCGCCCCGGCTCAGGGCTTCGATCCCCACATTCCCCACGCCTCCGAACAGATCCAGAAACCGGCAATCTTCCACCCGCGTCGAAAGGATGTCGAACAGAGCGGTCTTCACCCGATCAATAATCGGACGTGTTCCTGCCGACTTCGGAGATTTGAGCTTCCGGCCTTTGGCCTCACCAGTTACCACGCGCATAATGTTCCTCCTCTAACAATTGGATCAGAGCCTCGGCCTCAGCAGGAAAGTTGTCCTCCTTCGCCCAGGAGATCAATTCTTCGCATTGTTCAGCCTTCAGCTTTCTGGGCGAATCAACACTCCAGACGCCCCGAACCAGCGTCATCACCTGTTGCTCGCTCAAAGAAGAGAGGATCAGGTTCTGAAACGCGCGCCAGCGATCAGCAGACGGGGCCTCCCGCCCGCGAACCGCCCGCAAGCGCCGCAAGCGATAGTGAGCCCGCTCCACTGGATCTGAGGTAGCAGGAGGCGGCCCGATCTCCTCTTCCTCCTCGTCCTCGCTATAGGGTTCATCTTCTTCCTCGTCAAAAAAGATCTCTTCCTCCTCCTCCGGCTCCGTCTCTTCAGCAAAACGCAAGGGAGCAGATGGCCGTTCGAGCGCTTCCGTTTTTTTCTGCTCGATAGCGATTTCTTCGGCGCCCTGCTCGCGCAAGATGCGTGCCTGAGGAGCAGACTGCCGTCGCTCTGGCTCAGCCTGCCGACCCGCCGAATTCTCTCCGTTTTTGTGAGCCTGCACCATCCGTAACTGCTGCAACGCCTGTCGATAGTTTACACCCTGTAATGTGCGAAGCCCAAGCAGATTCAGAATGTCGCGGGGCTTCAAGTTCAGCTCTTCCTGCGCCACATGCAAGAACTCGGGCAGCGACATATTGGCTACCCCCTCCGAGGGTCCTGCCGCGACTGTCGGCATACTGATCCCAGAAGAAGAGCGCGGAGAAGGCGGAGTCGTCGCGCGACGCTCTGGACGAGGCGGCATGGGCTTTTCCGGTTCGGCCGCCGGTAGCTGGACCGTCTGTGGAGCCGCCTCGGACGCAGGCTTTGCCGCTGGCGGCTGGCTCTGAATAGCACGACTGGCACGGGCCGGGATCGCAGGAGCTGTCTGTTTCTCTTGAAGAAACAAGGGAAGGCGCTGCTCTACATGAGCAATCAATTGCTCCATCCCCTCTTCTGCTTCACGGAAGAGCTGTTCTCGTGCCTCGGCGGTTGCCCCGAGCGGCACGGGGATGCCCATTTCCACTGATTGCTTGCGACCCTCAACTATAAATTCTGTGGCATAACGAAGCCAGATATAGTCTTTTCCCCCCTCGGGCTTCTCAACTCTCATATTCATTACACATGCTCCTGCACATAGGCTATGCATCCCGCTCGCGGGCGCACTTCAAGCTGTTTCGAGTTTTCGGATCTTTATTATAACGTCAACAATCCCTATTCACAAATGGACGTATGCTCTCTTGAGCAAGCTGCGAAAAACAGTTCAGCATATGAAAAGCGGCAAAATCAACGGTGTGAACGCATCACAGCGGTATTGTACAACGGACAGCAGGGAGAGGGAAAGGCTTCTACCAGTACTGATGAACCAGCCCTCTGGAATGGGAGATAAGGCCCGCTTGCCTGCACCTTTTTGTGACTGCTCCGTTTTCGATATTGAAGATATCCTCTATTTTTGTTATCGTAAAAGCGGCAATTTGCCAGACCAGAGTATGATTGAAGAGAGTGAAGTAAAAGTGAATGAGTAGCAAAGCAGCAACCAAGAAGAAAAAGCTTTCTATACCCAGAAGCATCACCATATCTCAGCAATGGCAACATATCCTTTTTTATGGAAGTGCCGTTCTCTTACTCCTCATTGGCCTCGTCATGCGGCTGTATCATCTGGATGCGCCCTTTGATCGCGATACCTACGATGAAGGTGTCTACTGGCAAACCTTACGTGCGATGAGTGCCGGACACCCGCTATATAAGGAAACATTTTACTCACAGACGCCCTTCTTTATTCTATCGGTTTTTCCATCCTATGTGCTCTTCGGCCACTCGCTCTGGGCGGCCCGGTTTGGTATTGTCCTGATCTCTCTTCTCGGTCTGGTCGGTGTCTTCCTGATCGGTCGAGCACTGGCAGGACGCATGGGGGCACTGGTTGCCCTCTTTCTTCTGGTCACCGATCAGCGCTATCTGGCACAATCGCAGACGCTACAGGCAGATGTCCCCTGTGTGGCGTTCGCCGCGCTGGCGGTTGGGCTGGCCCTGATGTGGTGGGAAGAGCCAACAGGACGCCTGGCATACTGGTACACTATCGGTTGCGGCATCTCTCTGGCCCTGAGCCTGATGAGCAAGCTCTTAACGGTAGGTGCAGTAGTCCCCATTGGCCTGCTGCTTCTCACCTTTAGCTGGCTCCAGATCCGCAAGAAGGGGCCGGTCAAGCCCAAACCATTCAGGCCCATCCTGTTTGGTCTGCTGGCCTGCGCGGCGACCTGTCTGCTGCTGATTCTCCCCTTTCTTGGCAGTTGGCCCCAGTTCTGGGATAGCGTTGTCTCCTTCCACGTGGTTGCAGGAGACGCTTTAAAGCAAGAGCATAGCAAGAACTTTGGTGCGATTCGCAGCCTGCTGACCGGCTTTCTGACGTTCCCTGCTTTGATCGGGGCCGTGATCGCCTGTCTGCGCAAGGACTGGCGCGTACTTCCCTTGATTGCCTGGACGCTTGCCACTATTTATGTGCTCTGGCAGCAAGTGCCTCTCTTCCCACATCATTATGTTGCTATCACTGTGCCGCTGATCAGCCTGGCCGTGATCGGGCTGGCTCCCGCGAAATGGGAGCTTGATCTCAAGCAGTGGCAATCGGCGCTTCAGATTACGATGGCTGCAATGCTGGTGCTTGTCGCGCTAACAGCTGCAACCAATGCCCGCCCCATTCGTGGCTATTATAAGATGCAACATGGCATCTCGCGTCAGGATCAGCAGGTCATCAATGATTTGCAGCGCTATACACAGCGTGGACAAAACGTCATCAGCGACGCACAATTCCTTGTCGCCCTTGCGGGACGCGACACGCCACCCGATCTGGTTGACACCTCCTCGGTACGGCTGACATCCCATTATCTGACCACAGAGATGCTGCAAAAGGAAGCCAGTAAAACAGAGGTCAAGGCTGTCCTCTTCTATACCGGACGCCTGATTCTCGATAAGGATTCCGCGTTCCATACCTGGGTCAAGCAGCACTATAGGCTTGTCAAATCGTACGGGCAAAACAAAGAGCTATGGGTTAAAATATAAAGAGCGCGGGTCTTACGCGCGAGAGGAGGGAGCATGCAAAAGAAAAAAGTCTTTAGTTCAATGGAGCTCTTCTTGCTCGTGTTTCTGCTGGGATCGTTGATTCTTTCCCTGATTCAGACCTGGAGAGAAGAGAAACAGCGGGAAGAAAAGGGATAATCGCCCTTTTCCTTCCCGGGCCTCAGGCCGCAACCAGCGGCGCGGTCCTCTGCATCACATCACGATAGCCCTGAAGCAGGCATTCCATTGCCTCAAACCAGCTATATCGACTGGCAGCCCGGCGCGCGTTTTCGCCCAGTTGCAGGCGAAAAGGCTCCTGTTCAATCAGTCGCTCAAGTGCAGCCCGATAGAGCCGTATCTGCTCTTCTGGCTGCTTCCCCTGAAGCTCAAGCAGTAGCCCATTAGAGCCATCCGTTACCAGATCACAGATGCCCTCAGCCTGTAATCCCACCACCGGCAAGCCCGAAGCCAGCGCTTCAAGTGCCGCCTGCCCGAATGTCTCGGTTGTTGAGGGAAACGCAAAGAGGTCAGCCGAGGCATACGCCGTTGCCAGTTCCTCCCCCTGCAAATAGCCTGTAAATGTCACCGGAACAGTCGCCAGCTCCTGCCGCAACTCGGCCGCCGCCGGCCCATCCCCGACCAGCACCAGATGACAGCGCTCATGAGACATCCCCTTATATGCCTCAACCAGCAGGCGCAGATTCTTCTCGTACGAAAGCCTCCCGACATAGAGCAGCAGGCACTTGTCACGCTTATCCTGAAGCCAGCGGGCCCGAAGCTCGGCACTTCTCCGCTGAGGCGTAAAGAGTGCTGTATCCACGCCACGAGGCCAGATGCGTATATGCGTAAAGCCCTGCTGCCGCAACATCGTCGCAGTTGACGCGGAAGGGCAGAAAGTCAGTTCGCACTGGTTATGAATAAAACGGTTATAGAACCACATGGGTCGAGTCAGCAGGGGAAAACCGAAGTGTGTACAATAAGCCGCCAGGTTGGTATGATATGACGAAACAATTGGTGTACCAAGGAGCCGAGCTGCCGCCAGGCCAGTAGCGCCTAGAATCACCGGATCAACTACATGGATAATATCAGGTCGAAACTCGTAGAGACGGCGTACAAAGAGCGGTCGAAAGAAGTTGACTCGCAGCTCAGGGTAAAAAGGCAGCGGGATACCGGCAGTCCCGAGTACTTCAGCTCCTGCATAGCGTTCCATGCCAGAGTCAGGACCAAGCAAAAGCGCTTGATGGCCGGTGAGCTGTAAATGTTCCAGAAGACGGGCAAGCGTGCGTGTGACCCCATCCAATTTAGGTAGAAAGTTTTCAGTAATCAGAGCAACACGCATAACCCCCCTCTTTCGGTCAGCAAATATGCCAGAGAACGCAGAAAGTAAGACAAGACAGGTGACTTCGTTTCCAGCATATTCGGTATTCATTAGAGGGATTTTAAGTCACAGTAATAGAAATGTAAAAACATGGCTAAAAAGAGGTTAAAGGCAGCGTATGCCTTATACCAAATGTCCTATTCTCCACAATAGATCGTCATGGTTCAACAATCTTATACGTTATACTCAACAGCAAAGCTACTTTCTAAGCAGACTGAGAAATATGTACACAGGGACTACGTGGAATGGGTGACGAAACCCTATACGATGACGAATAGGAAAGAAGAGGGTATAGAAAACAGCAAACGTAATATACTCGCAGCACAGAAAAGGAAGCAGGTAAAGGACTGTGAAACGGCAATTTAAACCAATACAACCTGGACTGAAAGATAAAGCGTCTAGCAGTCCACAGGTGTCGCAAGCCGGGACGACACCTACGATTCCCCCCGAACAAGCACAGTCTCAAGCAGCACATCCCGCATCCCTTTCCGGTATTTCGGGAGCGGGGCCTATTTCACAATGGGGACAACAATTTCAGGCACCCGGAAAACAACCACTATTTACCAGGCCATTGACCGGGAACCTGGATCAAAACCATACAACCCAACAGCAACATCCATCAACCCTACCAGGCATCGGCCCGAGCTGGGGAGGCGCGTTCTCGCCCGATCAGTCCGCCATTCAAAAGAAAACACTCTCACAACAGCTTCCTGGTGGCTCTGCAACCTCCTTATCCGGTATTCCGCAGGGGAACAGGCCGGTCACAGGTCCTTTTGCACAACATAGCCATCCAGCCGTCAAGAACCCGGTTTCCCAGGCAAATCATTCGTTCGCGGCTCCCTTTGTCAGTCCGACCAAATCAGGCCAACTTCAACAGACTCCAGGCCCGGTGACGCTTCCACCGGTTGGTAATGTAAAAATATCGGGGAATCTGGTTTCACCAGCAGGAGAACCCCCATCGACAAAGCCTCCAACAGGTAAAAACAAGAAAGGGAAGCGCCTCCCCATGTGGGCACGGATCCTGATTGCTGTCCTGGCGGTCCTGGTTATTCTGGGTGGTAGCGCCTTTGCCTACTACCAGATCAACTTTGCCAGCTCCATCGGGAACATTCTCGGGCAGCAGGCAGACCGAAAAAACAAGAATGACAAAGTGGATCATAATGTTGACCCAAATAATATTCTCAGCGGGAAACGCCTCAATATTCTGTTGCTTGGAAGCGATAATGACGATAAATTTAAAGTAGATCTGCTCACTCAATCGGTGATTATCGTCACGATCGATCCACAAACAAAATACGTGGGTATGCTCTCGATTCCTCGTGACCTGATGGTCCGCATGCCAGACGGCACCACTGAGAAAATGATGCGCGTCTTCTCAGCGGGCTACACGCCTAAATTTGCCGAGACAAAGAGCAAAGATAAGGCTCTGGCCGCCGGAGCAGGCATTACGATGGATACCATCGAGAATCAGTTTGGCATCCCCATTGACTATTATGCCTGGGTTGGCCTTGATGGTTTTATTAAGGTGATTGATACTGCGGGCGGCGTCGATGTTGATGTCATCCACCCGATGGTTGATGATACCTACCCTGACGATGTGCATAGCTCTGACCATTCAGGGTACAGGCGCCTCTACATCGCTCCCGGCCCTCAGCACCTCAACGGTGTGGAAGCGCTGCAATATGTGCGAACCCGCCACGCAGACCTGATCGGTGACTTTGGACGCTCCCAGCGCCAGCAGCAGGTCTTGAACCAGTTGAAGACCAAGCTCGCTACCATCGACACGATCGGTAAGCTTCCTGAACTGATGAAAGATATGGAAGGCTATGTGAAAACTGACCTCTCCCTGAACCAGTTGATTCAGCTCGGGAACTTTGGCCGCGAGGTCGATATGAACAAAGTTGATCGCATGGTCTTCAGCCCGCCCTATTCTCAGAAACTGGATGAGAAAAGCGAAGATTACTACCCGGTCTGCACGCAGATGCAACCGGTTCTGGAAAAGATGTTCGGCACCGGCACCTGCAACCAGACCGGGAACACCAGCACGCCAAACCAGATCGCCAGCCAGGCACAGCAGCCTTCCGCTGTGACCGCTTCATCTCCGCAACAGAAACCGCTCCTGCTCAATGATGAGATTACTGGAGCCCAGAACATCGTCAAACTGATGCTGATGGGTGTCACAGGGTCCTTTTCCGTCTGGTCATAAACAGGCCGTAACAAATGTCCACACACTGGCGTTCTTATCATCAGAAGAGTCAACAATAACAATGCTTGAGAAGGGGAGCAAGGTTATACTGCCCCCTTCTCCCCTGTTCTAAAATAGCATGTGGTTATGGGAAAACAGGCTATCATTATGAAGAAAAAAAGAGAGCTATTCGTTCTCCTGACGCTTGTCGCACTGCTGCTGACGGGCTGTCTGGGTACAGATACAACCTATCAACAAAAAGATCTCGGTGATGGGAAGACGCTAGAACTCAATACACAGGTTCCCTTAGCGGGGAAGCTGTATTTTACCTTGAATCATGATCTCTATGTGCTGGATGCATCGGGGCCCAAACAACTGACCAAAGGAATGGAGGTTGTTGATCCTGCCATTTCACCTGATGGCAAAACGCTTGCCTTTATTATCCGCTATAAAAACTATTCGGATCTCGCTATCATGCCCGCAACAGGTGGCAAGCCGAAAGTGCTGCTGACCGGCAAGGGAGAATACATTCCCAATCCAAACTATCCGGCACCCAAAAGCACCCATGTCTGGTACGCCCAGCCTGCGTGGCGCGACAATACACACCTTCTCTTTTTAAGCGATCTGCGCAAGCTCCAAATCAACCCGGGGCAGGATGCCTTTATGCTGGATTTAATGGCGTTCAGTATAGATATCAATGACTCCCGATTATCGCAAATTAATGCACAGACTGTGGATGACTACCCCGATGTAGTCCAGCACGTGACCTATTCCATCGCGGGCGACGGCGGACACCGTGATCTCAGCGTGCGCCCCGGTCACCCCGGGCAGATCGTCTTTACCAGCTATAAATATGATGCTTCTCGCACGCATCAGGTCGTACAACTATTTCTACAGGACGCCGATGCAATCGCGCATGCGCCACAGGGCACCTATCAGCCCGGCATTGAGGAGATACAAAAAGATCCCGCCGTGGCACTGACACCCGATCAGGCAGATCTGTTCAATATGCAGGCATCGTTTTCGCCCGATGGCAATACCTTTGTGTATATTCGCAAACCCAACCCCACCAGCAATATGGAGCTCTACACCATGCCGGTGGCCGAAGATGTCACAGCCACACCCAATGATAAAGCGACAGAACAAAAGGCGCTGCAACCCTATAGTCAGTCGACGATGCTGCTCCAGTCTCAGTACATCAGTCAGCCAATCTGGTCACCGGACAGCAAATATATCGCTTATATAGGCTATGAAAACAACATCTTTAACCTGTATGTGCTCGAAGTCGTCAAGGAGGGGAAAACCTATAAAAAAAACGGCGATCCGATTCAAGTGATCAAGACCGACGGTCAAAAAGTACAACTGAATGCTGATTCTCGTTTGATCTGGACGAAATAGCCGAATTGAATAGTTAAGGGATATATTTTAAGTAGAAGGTGATGGAGAGGTAGCTGTGGCTACCCTCCCCATTTTTGTTCACTATTTTCTGTATCTCAGGAAAACCAGAAGATGAAAAGATCGAGATATTTTCACACACCGCTCTTACTACTGGCGCTCTCACTGCTCCTGACGGCTTGTCTTGGCCCAAACAACCAGCAAACCAAACTGGACAACGGCGCAAATATCGAAATCAATAAAGATATCAAGCTTGCGGGGAAGCTCTATCTTACACTGAACCGCAATCTCTATATGCTGGATTCATCCGGCAGCCTGAAACAATTGACAAAGGGACTTGATGTGCGCGACCCGGCGATCTCACCTGATGGCAAAAATATCGCTTTTGAGATTCGCCACAAAAACTACTCAGAAATCGCCATTATGCCGGCAGGGGGGGGCACACCGAAGGTTATCTTGAGCGGGAACGGAAAGTTTGTCGGCCATGATACCAACGGAGATGGCACAGATGACTTTGTTGATACATCCTATGCCTGGTATGCACAACCCATCTGGCGCGACAATACACACCTTATTTTCCTCAGTGATATCTGGAAATACCAGTACTGGCCCAATGCCGACGAGGGGCGCTCGTTTGCCGCACGCTCGCTAGAACTCATGGCCTTCAGCGCCGATATCAACAACCCGACACTTCAACAGATCAACGCGTACACTGTCGGCGACTATCCCGATGTGTTACAACCGGTCACCTATGCTATTACTGGTGATGGCGGGCACCGGGACATCAGCCTGCGGCCCAACCACCCTGACCAGATCATTTTTACCAACTATCAATATGACAGCAGCAACGAGCATCAACTGATTCAAATCTGCCTGCAATACGTGGACGGGATCAAGAACGCTCCACCCACCGAAACCTATCGTCCGGGACTCAATGGCATACAGCGAGATCCCTCACTCGCACTGACCCCGCAGCAGACCGATATGGCGAATATGTTGCCCTCCTTTTCACCCGATGGCAACACGATCGCCTATATCAAAAAGCCTAACGTTACCAACTCCCAGGCCGAGCTTCGGGTCATGCCTGTGATTGATGACAGCCTGCTACAGACACCCAATGAACAGGAAACGACGCAAAAAGCGCTCCAGCCCTACGATCAGTCAACGCTCATACTCAGTGGCGAGTATGTCACACAACCTGCATGGACACCCGATGGCAAATACATTTCCTACATCAGCTATAGCGATCACACCTTTCAGCTCTCACTTATCGAGGTAGCGAAAGAGAACGGCAAATATAGCAAAAAAGGGGAGCCTACCACCCTGATCAAATCAACCGATCCCAAAGCGCAGATCAACGCCGATTCACGCTTCATCTGGACGAAATAAACCCGTTGGGCGAGAGAAGGGGAAGGCTCTTCTCTCGTCTCCTGTCTGATCAGACCGCACACACCTGCGTTTTTCTCAGGAAACGTTTGTGTTCGTCAACCAAATTGGTACCCGAAACGTAGTGAATTCAGAGACCACTCATACCCCCTGACAGGAAAGCGTTATCATGCAAACATCGAAGTATATCAAAACAGGGCTTCTTCTGTTGATTCTGCTTCTGCTGGCTGGTTGCCAGAGCCCGGTTCGGAAAAGCCAATCAACCACCCTCGGCAATGGGACCAGCGTCGACATCAACAACGAGTTGAAGCTTCCGGGAAAGCTCTATTTTACCATTGGCCGCGATCTCTATGTGCTCGACTCCTCAGGTACACCCCGCCGGCTGACCCATGATATGGATATCCGCGACCCGGCAGTCTCGCCCGATGGGAAGATGCTTGCTTTCGTGATCCGCTACAAGAACTATGCGGATCTTGCCATTATGCCAACCAGCGGCGGGAAGCCTCGCGTCCTGCTTACGGGCAAAGGTGACTTTACACCCAATCCCCGCTATGCCTCAGCGATCAGTACACATACCTGGTTCGCCCAACCGACCTGGCGCGATAATACCCACCTTGTTTTTCTCAGCGACATTCGCAAGCTTCAGATCAACTCCGGACTGGATACCTTTATGCTGGATCTGATGGCCTATAGCATCGATATCAACAACCCGCAATTATCTCGCATCAATCCGCAAAACGTTGACGACTATCCCGGTGTCCTGCAACATGTCACCTACGCGGTCCTGGGAGATGGGGGCCAACGAGACCTGATTATCCGTCCGAACCACCCCGATCAGATTGTCTTTACAGGTTATCAATACACCCAGGATCAACAGAGCAAGCAACTGATTCAACTCTTCACCCAGAACATCAACGCTATCGCAAAAGCTGAGCCGGGAACTTATCAGCCCGGAGCTCCGGGCGTGCATCGTGATCCCTCGGTTGCTCTGACTCCGGCTCAAGCAGATCTGATGAACATTCAGCCCGCCTTCTCGCCCGATGGCGCATTTCTGACCTATGTGCGCAAGCCCGATCTTGCGACGCCCGGCATGGAGCTCTATGTGATGCCAATCGCTGAAGACGTCATCACCAGGCCCGATGATAAAGCAACTGCACAAAAGGCGCTGGAGCCCTATAATCACTCAACCCTGCTGCTGAAAGCCGATCTTATCAGTCAGCCTGTCTGGTCTCCTGACAGCAAGTATATCGCCTATATTGGATATGAGGACAACACCTTCAATCTGTACCTGCTTGAGGTCCAAAAAGCAAATGACACCTATCAGAGGAAAGGCGACCCGATACTGTTGCTGAAGGCCAGCGATCAGCAGGCCAGACTTGACGCGGACTCGCGCATTGCCTGGGTGAAAGGATAAAGCGCCAGCCACTCTTTTCCGGTGTTACCGAACCCAAGGGGACCATGCAGGCAAAAAGAGACAGGTATACTGAAGGTCACAAAACTCGACGGCATAACGCAATGATGGTATACTAGCGTGAGACAGAAGGACTCTTGTTGTATATTTGTCTTGTGGTCTAGTCGCCCAGGTCGCTTGAGGTTAGAACATTGAATCAAATCGAAGGCAAACTCATTGCTGGACGGTACGAAATACGTGAGCATATCGCGACCGGAGGAATGGCAAGCGTCTTTAAAACCTGGGATCATCGCGTAGAGCGGATTGTTGCAATTAAAGTTCTGCGGTCCCTGGATAAGAACGATCAAAAAGCCGTAGAGCGTTTCCGCCGTGAAGCCCGTGCAGCGGCCGCGCTTGCGCACCCGAACGCCGTCACTATTTATGACTTTGTTGAAGAGGCAGGCCAGTATTTCCTTGTCATGGAATACATTCACGGACCTACGCTCAAGCAATTGATTGGTCAGCGCCGTCAGTTGCAGCCGCGTGAGGCGCTCGAAGTTGCGATTCAGGTCTGCTCGGTCTTGCAGGTAGCCCATGCACGAGGTTTCATTCACCGCGACATCAAGCCGCAAAACATTATGCTAGCCCGCAGTGGAGGCGGTCGAGGACTCAGTGACGGGGGGGCATGGGTGAAGCTAACTGACTTCGGTATTGTCCGTGTCGCGGAGGATGCCGGTCTGACCAATAGCGGTATTGTTCTGGGAACCGCAGACTATCTCTCTCCAGAGCAGGCACGCGGTGAAACGCTCACCGGATCTTCCGATCTATACTCATTAGGGGTTGTGATGTTTGAGATGCTTGCCGGACGGCCCCCATTTGTCGGGCCAACTGCCGTCTCGATCGCCATGCAACATGCAACGGCCAATCCGCCACCGTTGCGCCAGTTTAACCCGACCGTCCCGCCCTCTGTCGAGCGCGTTATCAGTAAGGCACTTCAGAAAGAGCCGGAAGACCGCTTCTCTTCCGCCTCGGATATGCAGCTTGCCCTGAAACGCAGTGCCCGCGAGCTATTACAGCAAAACGCGCCAGTGGCACAGCAGAGCCAGATGTACCCTCACCAGTACCCTGGTGCCGACGGTCAGGGAAGGATCCCTCCCGCTGGACCTCGGCAGTATTCCTGAGTAACAGGCATTCCTTTTCTATCAGCGCGGTGCGCCCGAAATTTCCAGACATGCAGCCTGCACATTGCTGCCTGTCTGTCTGCGCATCAGATATAATCAAGGAAAAAGAGCCAGCCGATTCGGGCAGCCTTTGCCCGCTCTAAAACCACTACTAAGAGAGAGAGACCAGGATAAAAAACTATGGAGATCAAGAAGATCAATACAACGGAAGCGCCGGCGGCGATTGGTCCCTACAGCCAGGCAATCCGCTGCGGCCAATTTGTGTATACGTCCGGACAGATTCCCCTGGACCCTGCTACCGGTGAGATGGTCGGCTCCGACATCGAAACCCAGACTCATCAGGTCTTGAAGAACCTGCAAGCCGTCCTCCAAAGCGCCGGCACGTCCCTTGACAAGGTAATCAAAACCACCGTTTTCCTTGCCAATATGGGTGACTTCCAGACCATGAACGCCATCTATGCTCAGTATTTCAACAGTGGGGTAACTCCGGCCCGCTCAACGATTCAGGTCGCTGAACTACCGCGCAAGGCATTAGTCGAAATTGAGTGCGTTGCCCTGGTTGAAGATTAGCCACTGGGAGACAACGGTGAACACTGCTACCATCTGGCGTACAACCCTTGAACGGCTAGAGCATGCGTCACTTGACGCTACCAGCAAGGTCTGGCTTCAGGAAGCTCATCTGACCAATATCTCGGATGGCGAGAGCCCGGGCAATAGCCTGTATCTGGAACTGCAAGTGCCCCATGAGATCGCGAAAGATGTCATTAATACCCGCTGGCGCCCGACCATCGAGGAGGCCTTGCAAGAAGTTACCGGGCTCCCAGTCACGCTTACGGTCCGCCTACCAGCCGACGAGCGGACAGCAGACACACGCACGCGAGGCAGCACTGCTTCCTTCGAGCAGCCCCCGGCCGATGAGCCTGCAAAAAAGAATGGCTACTCGTTCTACACAATGCGAAAACCTGCGCAACAGGCAGAGCCACGCTATGAAACACCCCCACTCGAAGAGTGGGACAACGAGCAACGCGCTAACATTCTGATGCATAATCGGCTCAATCCGCGGTACACGTTCGAGACCTTTATTGTCGGCAATAGCAACCGGCTGGCCCATGCAGCTTCTCTGGCCGTCGCAGAAGCTCCGGGAGAGTCCTATAACCCGCTTTTCCTGTATGGAGGCGTGGGATTGGGCAAAACACACCTGCTACACGCTATCGGCCATCAGGGTGTGCGTACCGGTCTGGCTGTCCTCTACGTCTCTTCGGAACAATTTACTAACGAAATCATCAATGCTATTCGTTATCGTACCACCGAAGAGTTTCGCGCCAAGTATCGCTCAGTTGATATTCTGCTGGTCGATGATATCCAGTTTATTGCAGGCAAGGAATCAACCGAGGAAGAGTTCTTTCATACCTTCAATAGCCTGCATGAAATGAGCAAGCAGATTGTGATTTGCAGTGACCGCCCACCAAAGGCCATTGTCAGCCTGGAAGAGCGCCTCCGCTCTCGCTTTGAATGGGGCCTGATCGCGGATATTCAGCCGCCCGACCTTGAAACCCGTATGGCCATCTTACGGGCCAAAGCGGAGATGCTGCGCTATCGCGTTCCAGATGAGGTGATTGCCTATATCGCCAGCCGGGTTCAAACGAACATCCGCGAACTGGAAGGTTGCCTGAACCGCTTGATCGCCTACCAGCAGTTGCATCGCACCGAGTTGACCCTTGATATCGCTCGGGCCGCAATGTCATCGCTGGACAGCGATCAGCGTGAAATGCAACTCAGTGGACAGCAGATCGCTCAGGCCGTCGCCCACTTCTATCATGTGTCCTTTGAGGCGATGTGTAGCAAGCAACGAGACAAGTTCATTGTGAAACCACGACAGGTCGCGATGTATCTGGTCCGCCATGAGACCCAGACGTCTTTGCTGGAAATCGGGCAGCTCTTTGGGGGACGCGATCACAGCACAGTTCTGTATGCCTGTGAAAAAATTGAGAAGGCGCTGAAAAACAATTCAACCTTGCGTCAGGAGATTGAGGCCATTCGCGAACAGCTCTTACGCGATTAGGGCTTGAACTGTAAGCAGCATTTTGTCTTGATAGCAAGTACTCTACCAGCCTTGCGGCACTCTTGAGCAGCCGCAAGGATGTCTTTTTTCTAGAGAATAAAGAGTAAACACACAAACAACGGAGCGCTATGTTACCACCATATACGACTTATCTTATCGATCTTGATGGCGTCGTCTACCGAGGCGAGACCCTTGTCCCGGGCGCAAAAGACTTTATTTCCTGGCTTGAGCGCACTGGCAAAAAATATCTCTTCCCAACGAATAACTCTTTTGCCAGCGAGGCCCAGGTTGTGGAAAAATTGAACCGCCTGGGCATTCCCGCCGGCAAAGAGCATGTGCTTGGTGCGGGTCAGGCTTCGGTCCGCAACATTGCCCGCCGTTTTCCCGGCGCCCATGTCTTTGTGATCGGCGAGCAACCATTGATTGATATGGTCATCGCGTACAACCTGCCGCTTGCCCGAGAGGACGCCAGCGATGCAGATGTTGTTCTGGTCGGCCTCGACCGCACCATCACTTATCAGAAGCTGACAGCCGCCGTTCTCGCGGTCCGGCGCGGAGCGCACTTTATTGCCATCAACCGTGATCCGCTGCTGCCCGTCGCAGGTGGCTTTACCGCCGGAACCGGAACAATGGTTGCCGCGATTGAGGCGGGCAGTGGCGTGACCCCTCAAGTGATCGGCAAGCCTCAGCCTGCGCTGCTGCAAGAGGCGCTGAACCTGCTTGGCAGCACCCCTGAAGAAACGGTGATGATCGGCGATGGTCTGGAGATCGATATCAAGGCAGGCAAAGCTGCCGGAACCCATACCATGCTCGTTCTCTCTGGCAAAGAGAGCCGTGAGAGTCTGGCTCGCTCACCGATCAAGCCCGATCTGGTGTATGAGAATCTGGGCGCAGCTCTGGCTGATGTCCTGGAATAGCTTATCGCTCGACAGTCAAAATATTGTCGTTCTCGGGCGGTCGATTCACGATCGCGATGGTGCAGCGAGAAACACAGATCAGTTTCTCCTGCTCATCGGTGATCTTGACCTCCCAGACATGCGTTGTTCGTCCGAGATGCAGCGGGATCGCGGTTCCGGTCAGCATCCCATCGCGTTTGGCCCGAATATGGTTCGCGTTGATTTCCAGGCCAAATGCCATCTGTCGCCTATTGTCAATATTCAGCACACTACCAAATGAGGCCAGCGACTCGGCCAGCACGACCGAGACACCTCCATGCAGATACCCCAGTTGTTGCCGCTGATTCGGTCCGATGGGCATGGTTCCCACCACCCGCTGCTTTTCTGCGACAACCAGCTTGATGTCAAGCACCTCCCAGACAGACCCGGCGCGGCTGCTGTTTATCCGTTCAATGATCTCCTCTTGAGTGAATTCCATAGCCTTTCCCTCTACACTACAAAATAGAACAGCTTCATTCTCTCCTAATACGGTATCACAGATCGAAACTCCATGCCCATTGCGGAAAGATGTGACTATAGAACGATATCAGTCGATATAAACTACAAGCAAACAACCACTTTTTTGAAGAAATGAGTGCAAGGAATAGCAAATGAGCGATGACCAACACCTGCTTGCGCAGATTAACAACGCCGATAGATGCTACTGGCTACAGATGCTCTGCAAGCTTGCGTCTCCGGTTCTACAGGCGCTGGCAAACCAGCAATTGAGAGCGAGCATGCCTGTTGAAGGCAAACCGGGCGAATGGGAATGGGATGAGTATTCACGCAGCCAGTTCTCGCATCTTGAGGCGTTTGGCCGCTTGCTCGCAGGTCTCGCGCCCTGGCTGGAAACCGGGCCGGACACTGGAGCTGAGGGCGAGTTGCGCCACGCGTATATAGAGCTGACCCGTAAAGCGCTGGATATGGCAACCGAACCCGCTTCAGCGGATTTCCTGAACTTCTCTGAGGGCTCGCAGCCGATCGTAGATACAGCCTATGTCGCTGAGGCCATTCTACGTGCGCCAAACGAGCTCTACGCAAAGCTGGAACCCCGTGTTCAACAAAATGTGATCAAGGCGCTTCAGATGACACGCAGCCGCAAGCCGGTATATAACAACTGGCTGCTCTTTAGCGCCACCATTGAGGCCGCTCTTTTCCGTATGGGGGCAGAGTGGGACCCGATGCGCATTGACTTTGCCCTGAAACAATTCCAGCAATGGTATGTGGGAGATGCCCATTATAAAGATGGGGTCGAGTTCCACTGGGACTACTATAACAGCTACGTCATCCATCCTATGCTTGTCGATATTATTGAGACAGTTGGGGACCAGTATCACGACTGGAAAGCCCTTAAAGAGCCCATTATCCAGCGAGCCAGACGCTATGCCACCATCCTTGAACGGCTCATCTCGCCAGAAGGCACCATTCCGGTTATCGGGCGCTCTGTCACCTATCGAACCGGCACGATGCATGCACTCAGCCAGATAGCCTTACAACATCGCCTTGATGAGACCCTGCAACCCGCTCAGGTACGCTGCGCCCTCACCGCTCTGATGAAGCGCATGCTTGAGGCGCCGGGCACCTTTGATGAGCATGGCTGGCTTCAGATCGGTGTTTGCGGACATCAGGCCGTGTTAGCCGAAGAATATATTTCAACTGGCAGCCTGTACCTCAGTTCCCTGATCTTCCTGCCCCTCGGTCTGCCAGAGCAAGACCCCTTCTGGCAGGGATCGGCCCCGTGGACCGCACAAAAGATCTGGAATGGCGAGGCGATCGCAATCGATCATGCGCTGTACGGCTAACTGTGCTCTTCCAGAAAAAAGGCGGGCTGCATCTGGTGCAACCCGCCTGAATTCGTTCCTCTTCTTTAGCTCTGCTGCATTGCTTTCTTTCGTGCCTCAATGGCGGCAAGCAGACGCTCATGCTCGGCCTGACGACGCGCCTCAACGCTCTCGCGCGTGGGAGAGAGCTTCTTAAAGACCAGATAGCCGACGAAGAAGCCAATCAGCCACATCAACACCACCATCAGCGGGGCAATGGGGCTATCCCAACTGGTGGCATACGTTCCGCCACTCTGCGCCACCAAAATATCACGCAGAATACAAAACACAGGAACACCAAACAGAACAATCTGGGCAATGCGGTGCTTTGGCCCCCGCCACAGCTTCCAGATGACCATGTAGGCAAGGCTGCCAAAGATCAGGATAGGTGTCAGATAATACGGAAAGGGAAGATGTGACATAAACTGAGTAAACGTCTCAGCCGGGATATCAAACGGAATCTTCTGCTGTGGGCTTGGTATTGTCAGGTTATAATGCCACCAATGAGCAGAGGATGCGGCTAGATCAAACAGGAAATTCACGACGCCGAGAATCAGGCCACCAAGCAAAGATGACAAGAGCACAGCCCTCGATGGACGTACAATCAAGAGCACGGCTAGATAGAAAACAATAATAAATGGCGTGACCAGAACGGCAAAGGTTAAAACCTCCATGCGAGAGATGCTCCTAACTCTTCGTTCAAGCAGATAATGGAAACAATTCTATTCCTTACCGCATACAGTAATGGGATTCCGTCCCTTCGTCAAGAGGAGACCATTCGATATCTCCGCGAAAGCACAGCGCCTCGCCCGAACGTATTGTCCCTCTCAACAGCCCGCTACTCTTTAGCTTCGGGCTCCTCATCCGCCTCAGGGTTCAGAGCCTTTGTGCGCCGCGATTTCTGTAAGACTGAGAGCCAGTGCGGGTCCTGAATCGGTACAGCGGGCTCACCCTCTAGCTGCCGAATCGCTTTATCAATCCAGCCTATTTCAGCTTCCAACCTTGACTGCATGTATTCCAGCACCAGCATGCCATACTCATCAATAAAAGAACGACCATCCTGTGGACGCTCTGCCAGATAACGTAAGAAATCAGAGGATTCGTCACGCCGCCGCTTCAGGTGCTCGATCAGCGTTGTCCGGTCAGCCCCTGCCGCGCCCCAGAAGAGCATTTTGAGGAGCAGTTCGTCCTTTTGGGGAATGGGATACTCCGAGGGCAAATCAAGCCAGTTCTGAAGCTGACGCCAGCCCTCCGCCGTCAGCTCATACATTCTCTTGCCACGGCCTGCTTGCTCTTCTTCCTGAACCGTTATCAGGCCTGCCTGTTCCAGCGATTTCAACCGAGGGTAGATACTGCCAAAACTTAACGCTGAGAGCATGCCTACACTGCCCTTTTCCACTTCAGCCTTCATATCATAGCCAGAACGCGGCGCCAGACTGAGGATACCCAGAATGATATAATCAACAGACACTTCATCGCCTCCAGGGGATGTTTTCTAGGGTCTCTGTAAAGTATATCGTACCGCACAGGAAACTCTCATCACGAATGCGTCAGAAGATTGCCTCATCTAAATGTGCTATTTCCTAATATCTCAACCACCTATATGATATACTCACTTTAGAGAGGATCAGGTGCCCCCCTTCGAGCAGGGGATACGCGCCAAAAGAACTGTAGATCTAAACCTATCAAGTCTATTGTTTGTAGTGTTGTAGAGAGAGTAGCGCATGGGCCGGGCTCTGGAGGAAGCCCGGTTGACGAGGTGGAGGCTGTTCGGACCATCAGCGGGGAGCCTCCAGGGGCGATCACGTCCCTGTGAAGTGGGCGCACAAACCCGGTTGGTAACGATCGGAACAAAACGCTCACAGTGATGTAGCCGGGTGTATTCTGCCCTTTTCAGGCAGAACCCGAATACAATAGAGAAAGGTGCCAGTCATCCATGTGCGGCATCGTAGGATACGTCGGGCCTCAAGGCTCTGATGTTACTGACATATTGCTTGAAAGCCTTAGCAAATTAGAGTATCGCGGATATGATTCCGCTGGAATAGCCGTTCTGACAGCAAACGGTACACTCGAGCTCCATCGTCGAGCTGGCAAAATCGCCAATCTGGCCGCCCATATTACCACCCGCCTGGAAGCTCAGAAAGGCGGCCTGGGCATTGGCCACACCCGTTGGGCAACCCACGGGCGTCCAAGCGACGATAACGCGCATCCTCACCCCGACTGCACGGGAGTCCTTACTGTGGTGCATAACGGTATCGTCGAAAACTACGCCGAGTTGCGCCAGGAACTTGAACTCCTCGGGCACACCTTCCGTTCAGAAACCGATACCGAGGTGCTTTCTCATCTCATCGAACAGACCTACTTTGGCCCGGCAAAGCGCGATCTGACCGAGGCCGTTCGCCAGGCATTACAGCGCGTGATTGGCTCCTATGCCATCGCTGTGGTCTGTCGCGAACAACCTGATATTCTGGTTGGTGCACGCTGCAATGGGCCCCTGATCGTGGGTCTGGGAGAGAACGAGCAGTTTCTGGCCTCAGATATCCCGGCGATCCTCAAGCATACGCGCAAGATCCTGATTCTGGAAGACGGGGAGGTCGTCACTCTGCGCTCAAACGGTGTCTCTTTACAGAAACTGGATGGGCGAGTCGTTGAGCGCGACCACATCACTATTGAATGGGACGCCGAAGCTGCCGAAAAAGGCGGCTATCCTCACTTTGTGCTGAAAGAGATCAATGAACAGCCCGACGCCCTACGCCGGGCCATGCTCGGGCGCATCCGAGATGGACAGCTTCATCTGCCAGAACTGGAAAAGCTACGCAAAGAAGGGCTTTTTGATCGAGTTCAGCGCATCATTATCGTGGCCTGCGGCACCTCGTATCACGCGGGCCTGCTCGCGAAATACGTGATTGAGCAATGGGCCCGCATTCCGGTTGAGGCTATTACCGCCTCAGAGTTCCGCTACTGCAACCCAATCGTTGGACCCGAAACCCTCTGTATCGCTGTCACCCAATCAGGCGAGACCGCTGATACGCTGGTCGGCATTCGGCAGGCACGTGAGCAAGGAGCACCGGTGATCGCCGTCACCAATATTGTCGCCAGTGCGATCACCCGCCTCTCAGATGCGGTACTTTACTTACAGGCCGGTCCAGAAATCGGCGTGGTGGCAACAAAGACCTTCGTCACTTCTGTGGTGGTCCTTTACCTGCTCGGGCTTTATCTGGGTGAGCAACGCAAGCGCATTCGATCGGAGCAGATGAGCGCCTTTCTGGCCGCGCTTGAGCATCTCCCGGATCAGGTACAGCACATTCTCGATCAGGCAGCAGGCCCAGATGATGTGATCGCACCGCTTGCCAGGCGCATGGCGTCCGTTAGCAATATGATGTTCATCGGGCGTGGCGTTGGTTATCCCACCGCGCTGGAAGGGGCACTCAAGCTCAAAGAGATCTCATACATTCATGCCGAAGGGTTTCCTGCTGGCGAGCTCAAACATGGCTCAATCGCGCTCCTTGACCCTGATACACCCTTGCTTGGTATCGCCACCTCCTCACACATCTATGAGAAGGTCATCACCAATATTCAGGAAGTTCGGGCCAGAGACGCCCGTGCGATCGTGGTTGCTACCGAAGGAGATGAGCGGGTGAAGCAGTTCGCTGACGATGTGCTGTATGTTCCGGCCACGCTGGAAGCGTTCAGCCCACTACTGGCTATTATTCCGCTTCAACTCTTCTCATATCATGTTGCCGTCGCCCGTGGCTGTAACGTGGATCAACCGCGTAACCTTGCCAAGTCGGTAACAGTCGAATAGCAGCGGACAACAAAAACAGGAGGCCGGCAGCTTGCGCTTGTCAGCCTCCTGTTTGGATATTATTCAAGAATATCGCGTCGGCTGTAGAGCAGATAGGCAGCGATAATCAGAATGACACAATAGCCAAGCAGGGTCAACAGCGAGATTGGCAGCCCTGTAACAGCCAGCGAAGTCGCCTGCTCAAAGTTGCCTGGCAGAAGATCCGAGGTCAACGCTGCAACCCGATTCGCTACATTGCCCGGGAGCCAGGGGCCGATGTTCTGAATCCAACGAGCCGCATCCTCCTGAATAACTCCCATCGCGAGAAAGGCCTGAAGCGTCCCCCAGAGGGCCAGTTCCAGCATCTCATAAACCAGGACAAAGGCCACGCCACCAACCGGCGTTCTCGCAAGCGTCGCAAAGAAGACGGCCATCGTCATATAGAGGAAGAGATCCAGCACACAGCCAAGCAGAAAGACCGGCAAGAGCTCCCAGTGATATGATGATGGTACCGCCCATTGCATCTGTTTCAGCATTGGCACAGCGAATCCGATGAGCAGCGCCAGCAGAAACATAATCACCACCAGTACAAGCAGGAGCAGGAAGAGCGAAATAAGTTGCGCAATCAACACCTGCGCTCGACTCAAGCCCCGAGAAAGGATCTGACGCTGCATTCCCTGACTGTATTCGCTCCCGACCAGGATAGCTGCAAGCACAGGAAAGAGAAATGCACCGAGCTTTACCGTATATTGTGAGAGGATATTCAATGAGCCGGGATAGGCTAACAACCCGCTTCCCAACAGAAACAGGCCAATCACGATCAGCGCTGCGATTCCAAAGAAAAGCGTTAGAATTACGGTCATGCTCGCCCGACGACGCAGCACAAACCAGTTCCAGCCAATCAGGCTCACAACTTCCCCAAACCAGCTTCTTCGCCGTCTCTGCCTCGGCGACGCTTCTATCCATGCATTCTGCATCTTAGCCATTCCTCCCCAGAGCCATCATTGAGGCTCCCTGTATATGGTTCGTCATATAGCCCGCAGCCTCGCCCGTCAGTTCCAGGAAGTAGCGTTCAAGGCTGGCCTCTACACGCCGAATCTCGGCAGGCACCACTCCCTGAGAGCAGAGATACGCATTGAGATCAGCCGAGTGCTCAACCGATACATCAACATGCAACAATACACTGCCTGGCGGAGCCCACGACCCTGCTTCCGCCTGAAGGCAGTGCGCACCATTTAGCCAGGGAGCGCGCTCACCGCGCAAAGCATTGAGCAACTTTTCGGCCATGTACGCCTGTTCCGTGCTCCTGAAGAGCATTCGTACCCCCGATTGAGAGGCCAACAGCGAATGCACGTCGCCCTGTACCAGCAATTGCCCGAATTTGATAATGGCAACCCGCGAGCAGACCTGCTGGATCTCATGTAAGATATGGCTGGACACAATCACCGTAATGCCCTGCTTTGCCAGCAGCCCAATAAAGTTTCGGATCTCCACAACCCCGGCCGGATCAAGGCCGTTTGTTGGCTCATCGAGGATGACCAATTCTGGATTGTTGAGCAGGGCCGCGGCAATCCCCAGACGCTGCTTCATACCCAATGAATACTTTTGAAAGGTGTCCCGCGCCCGTTCCGCAAGCCCGACCATCTGTAACACTTCGTCAATCCGAGTTCTTGTCTGACTGTTATCAGGGAGCCCGGCAAAGACCGCGATCCCCCGCAGATTCTCCCATCCCGAAAGGAAAGGATAGAAGAGCGGCTGCTCAACAATCGCGCCCACACCGCGCAATGCCTCGCGATAGGCTCCTTTCTCGGTCGAAGGACAGCCAAAGAGAATCACCCGCCCGTTCGTTGGCCGGATCAGATTGAGGATCATCCGAATCGTCGTTGTCTTACCTGATCCGTTCGGCCCCAGTAACCCAAAAACATCACCCCGATATACTTCTAGAGGCAGATTATCAACAGCAACACGCTTTCCAAAACGCTTTGACAGCCCTTCTGTCCGTAATACAATTTCTTTCTCCATTACAATACTTTCTCTTGTTCCAGATCGTGCTTCAAAATACACATACAATTTGTTTGGTAGGCCTGCCCAGAACTATTACAGCATATCTTTGTCCGTTATCACAAGTTCTAGCCCGAATGACAGCCCCTCCAGCGAGAGAACAGGAGTCAAGATCACTCGCAGAACATGCACGAAAAAGCATTCGTCAGACGGTGTAGAATAAAAAAGGAGCACGAAGCCTGTACCCGGAAGGAGGAACAGAGATGATTCGCGTGGTGATCGCAGATGACCACTGCATTGTACGCGAAGGATTACGCCATCTCATTACAGACGATCCAGCAATCGAGGTTGTTGGAGAAGCTGCCAATGGAGCAGCAACGCTGGAACTTGTACGAGAGCATCACCCGGATGTTGTCTTACTGGATCTCCTTCTGCCTGTTATTGATGGCATTCAAGCAACAAGCAGAATTCGTCAGGAATTTCCGCAAACGCAAGTGGTTATTCTGACCAGCTTTCTGGAACGTCTGGCAGTAATCTCGGCTGTCAGAGCGGGAGCGATTGGCTACCTGCTTAAAGATACTGAGGCCGAGGAGCTCTGTACAGCCATTAAAGCGGCCAGCAAAGGGCAACTCCATATGTCTCCTCAGGCCACTGCTTTTCTGCGTCAGGAAATGCGCATCCCAAACCGTATTGATCGCCTGACGGAGCGTGAGGCCGATGTGCTCCGGCTGCTTGCCCAGGGGCAGACTAACAAAGACATCGCCCGACACCTGCACATCGTTGAAGATACCGTGAAGACACATGTACGCCATATTCTGGCGAAACTCGGTGTCCAGAGTCGCACTCAGGCAGCACTTTACGCCGCTCGCCTCAATCTGATAACCCCGGAAACGCCACAGAATCAATAAGCGCTTTGTGAAACTTTACCCGAACCATTCCCGTGTTAATCACACAGGAAGTAGCCTTTCGTAGCCCTGGAACAGCCGTACAGGAAGGGAGCAAAGGGCGATGGCAATGACACAAAATACCGTTGTCGTGGGTGTTTTCTATGACAAAGCCCAGGCGAACCAGGCCATAGAAGAGCTCAAGCAGGCAGGCTTCAATGATGATGAGATCGGCTTTCTAGCTCGCAGCCGCGTGGTCGGCAAAGATGCAGCCAAAGCAGCCAACACTGCCGCCGGTATCCTCGAAGGAGGTGTCATCGGAGGCGTTCTGGGTGCAGCCGCCTCATTACTCATTCCTGGCATTGGCCCGGCAGTGGCAGGCGGCATTCTCGCGACCACACTTGGCGGGGCCACGCTCGGAGCAGCCGCCGGCGGGCTTATCGGCTCATTCGTCAAATTCGGCATTCCAGAGAAAGATGCACAGTTTTATCAGCAGGAACTGGAAGCCGGTCATACCGTTATCGTCGTAAAAACGCCAAGTGCGGAAGGGTATCGTGATGCCCTGGCAATTATGCGCAAACACGGGGCCTATGACGCTGAAACACAGGCAGGCATCATCAATGCAACGCCTCCCATCAGGCCATATGGCACGGATACCCCCCAGGAAACCAAAGATACCGATTGAGCCCGTGCAGAGAGAGAAACAGCCAGCAGACTGTTTCTCTCTCGTTTTCTGTTCCCCCCTCTCACCGTTTCTCTCAGAGCTGCTTTCCGTCGCGCTGGCAGAACCAGATGCCGGGGCCATTCAAGGTCAGCGTCTCTCCTCCTCAGGCCAAAACGCAGAAAAAAAGGACAGGAGAACGTCATTGTTCTCGCTGTCCCTCTTCATCGTCACCAAGACATACACGCTACGCCGTCAAAGTTGTGAGAAAGTCTCTTCAGACAGTATATCTTGAGCTAATGCACGGCTGGTCGTTTGAAATGTAGATCTTCGACCAGTTGTCTGGAGCCGGATCAAACGGGGCCGAATTGATCATGCCTTTTACGCACGGCTTGCGCACCTGAACCTTTGTCATCTGGAACAGAGGGATCCAGGCAGCATGATCGACAACCATCTGTTCCGCCTCCTGATACTGCTTGATGCGCTCATCCTGATTGAAGTTTGCATCAGCAGTATACATGAGATCAATGGCCTTCTGCTGCTCTGCCTTGTTGGAGGCATTGTTTGCACCATAGTTCTCATTGTTAAAAGTCGACTCTTTATCGAACAGCAAGGTCAGCCAGTTCTGCGGATCCGCATAATCTGCTTTCCAGTAGGAGCGCCAGATCATCATTCCATGTGGATTGTTCTTTGTGGCGTCCATATCTTCGTAATATTTCGAGGTCTCAACAACGCTCACCCGGACGTCCAGGTCAAGCGTCTCATTCCACATCTGCTGCACCACCACAGCCTCACGCTGCACCAGCGTATCACCCTGGGGTATCGAAAGCGTGATCGGGGGCAGTTTATCGCGGCTCAGGCCCTCTTCTTTGAGTCCCTCTTCAAAGAGCGCTTTTGCTTTGGCCTTATCGCCCTTCAAATCATTCACACCAGCCGGACCTTTGAGATTCGGGTTGTAGCTGTTCGCTCCCTGAGGGACGATATGGTTTGTCGGAATAATCGTATCCTTATACACCGAGCGCGCGATCTGCTCTTTATCCAGGGCCAGGGCAAAAGCCTGACGAACCTTCTGATTGTCAAACGGCTTGATCAGATAGTTCATCGTGTAGTACGTGGTCCCCTGAATAGCTGCCCTGTAGAACTGGTTATTGGGCAGTTTCTGGGCAGCTTCGAGCTGAGAGGGAGGCACGTTCGTGTAGCTGACCTCACCGGTCTGGTAGGCCTGATACATCGTGTCCTGGCTCTTGTAGAAAGGAATAATCACCTTCTTAATTTGTGGCTTTGGTCCATTGTAGTTCGGATTGGGAACAAAAACGAACGCTTTGTTTTCATCAGCCTCAGAGAGAATATACGGACCGGCTCCAGCGCCCTCCTTGATATGGTGGGTATAGCTTGAGCCATACTTCTCAACGACCTTCTTATTCACTACAAAAGCCGTCTCATAGGCCAGCGCATACAGGAAGTGACTGGCCTTCTTGCTGGTGATGATCTTCACGGTCTGCGGATCAGGAGTCAGCAGACTGGAACCGATCAGCGTCTTGATTTTGCCTGTTGCCAGCTTGTCCGCATCTTTGATAAGGCGCAAATAGAAAAGCGCATCTGGAGCCTTTGTCGCAGGCTGGAGAGCTCGATCAATGCTGTAGACAACATCTTCAGATGTCAGGGGATCTCCATTGCTGAACTTCAGATTGGGTTTCAGCTTAAATGTCCAGGTCACGCCATCACTTGCCACCTCGTGTGTCTGTGCAAGCTGATCAATCACCTGTAAATTCTCGTCAAGCTGCACCAGGCCGGTATAGAGCATGCTCACCACACGCGGACCGCCAGCGATCGGCGGATCGAGCGTCTTCAATGATCCAGGGCCGACCATCGGCTGAACCAGAACCTGCCTGTTCTCGGGTGCTTTCCCGCCATCATTTGCTGTGGTTGTGTTCCCGCCTCCACAGGCGACGACGAGCAGAGCCAGAAAGCCCAACAGGATGTAAGAGTATTTTCGCATTGGGCTACGTCGTAATGACATCGATAAGAACTCCTTTACACTGCCAGCCAGGGAATACCTATTTGAGAAATAGTGTTTCCCTTCAGGGATGAACAGAAAAGAATGAAAATAACCGAGCGGTGTTATTTTCTCTAGTTTATAACATAAGACACATCAATGACAGGATTTTATTCCATGCCATAGAATGAAAAGAGAAGACTCAAGAGAAAGGAATGAAAGAATGCAGCCAGGCCCTAACAACAACAGGCACACATGGAACAGGGCATACAACGCTGAGAGAGGGAGGACATATGAGGAATAGCACGAATCATAGATAGGTTGACGCGTGGCGCAAGCGGCGTCAAAGCGAACCTCCGAAGGGGGTTCTCGGACTCAATCACAAACATTTTTCCGTACCTACTTTTCCCTGTTGAAGTCGTACCAAGGGGCACGCTACCTGGATTTTTAATTTAGTTGATCAGTTTAGTCAATTATAGACATAGAGAAATCTCGCTGTCAAGAGGCAAGCAAGCAAAGATAGACAGCAAGTTGACGAAACAGGAGTGAGGCCGCAGGATAAAGAGCGAAATAGGATACCTGTCTGTGCATAGTATCCCTTTCTCCCTAGAAAAGCACGATCAAATTGCCTCGAATTTTTCGCTATGTTATACTGCCCTCAAAACCAGTAACTTGTATGCATGAGAACATTGAAGCTATGGAGTACAAAACTATGTCTGAAAATATTACCGAGATGCAAAACCCTTTTATTATTGGAGACCGTCTCTACCTCCGTCCTCTGGAACCGGCCCAGGACAACCACCTGTATTCCACCTGGCTAAATGATGAGGAGATCCGCCGTTATTTCTCCGTTTACCCAACAAGCGACTACCGCGGAAAAGAACGCATCGAGAACCTGTACAAAAGCTTCGGTCATATTATTTTTGGTGTCGTGCGGAAGAGTGATAATCGCCTCATCGGTCTGGTTGGCTTAAAGGACATCAACACCCTCAATCAGACAGCCGAATTCTACGTCATTATCGGAGATCGCAGCGTCTGGGGGCAGGGATACGGCACTGAGGCAACAAAGCTTATGATCCGCTACGGATTTATGGAATTAAATCTGAACCGCATCCAGACGCAGGACATGGAAGAGAATATAGGCGGATGGAAAGCCGATGAAAAAGCGGGCTTCAAGTATGAAGGTACATTGCGCGAAGCCATTTTCCGTTTCGGCAAATATAACAACGTTCGTGTATACAGCCTTTTGAGAAGTGAGTTTTTGGAGCAAGAAGAAAAGAAGTAATTGCGTATGTCTCTTACCATAGAAGAAATCACCGATCGCGAACAATGGAATAACTTCCTTCAGGCACAGCCTCGCGGGCATCTTCTACAGTCCTATGAGTGGGGAGAACTCAACAAATATCTCGGAGGGCGCATCTACCGTCTGGGCGCCCTTCAGGAAGGCGAAATGATCGGCGCGATGCTACTGACCGTCAATCCGGTTCCTCTGCCTGTCAAAATCCCGGGCGTCGAGCTCAAGTGGCTGTATAGCGTTCGAGGGCCAACCGTTACCAGCCCCGATTCGCCTGCACTGCCAGCGTTGATCCAGCATGCTCATCTGATTGCTCGCAAAGAACGGGCCGTCGTTCTTCGTATCGAACCCAATATCGCCGATGACGATCCCAATCAGCAGGAATGGATCAACGCCTATCAGCGCCTCGGCTTCCGTAACAACGCGATAGCCGTTCACGGGCGTAGAAGCTGGGTCCTGGACATCCGCCCTCCCGCTGAGGAACTGCTTGCAAAATTCAAGATGACATGGCGTCAGAACGTGCGTTCCGCCGCCCGTAAAGGCGTCGTTATTCGTGAGGCAACCACCGATGCCGATTTCGATGCCTACTACGAATTGATGAAAATTACCAGCGAGCGTGACGCCTTCTTCATTCACGACAAAGCGTATCATAAGGAGATCCTGCGGCACTTTGCCAGCAAGGGTGATGCGGTACTCTTCCTCGCAGAACACGAGGGCGAAGCGATCGCGGCGAAAATGCTGATCCGGTTTGGCGATTGGTGCTGGGATATGTTCGGCGCCTCAAGCAACCACAAGCGCAATCTCAAGCCCACCTACCTGCTGCAATATCATTGTATCCAGTGGGCACAGTCAAAGGGATGCACTCACTTTGACTTCCGTACCATTCCAGAGATTCTGGAGCCCGGCGAGGAAATGTGGGGCGTCTACGAATATAAGAAGGGCTTTGGGGGCTTCTCCCGCCTGAATATCCCTACACAGGACTTTGTGTACCGGCCAGCCATTTATACGCTCTGGACAACGCTTGTCGAATGGAAACGCGCCCGCCGCGCACGCGAACGCCGAAAAGTCGAGCTTGAGCGAGCCGCCAGCGGTCAGCTTCAGACCAAACGCCCTGAGAAAACCTCACCGGCAGCCGCCCAGAATGGGGCCAAATCAGCGCAGAATCCCGCCGAGAAACAGATAGCCGGTAGCAAGAAGAAACCGCCCGTAGAACAGCAAAAGAAGGCGGAAAAATCGGCGTAAAACAGGACACAGAATAAAAGGATTGGAAATGGAAGCCCGTATTATTACTGACCGTCAGCAGTGGAACGATTTCGTCGCCTCATCAGTCTGCTGCAATATTACACAATCCTATGAGTGGGGAGACTACGCCACTCAGCTTGACGGCGTGCAGGAAACACTTCGTGTCGGCGTTGTAGACAACGACGGCAAGCTATGCGCCGCAATGCTGATCCTGGTCTCTCAGGCACCAATTATCAAGCAGACCTACTTTTACGCACCACGTGGACCGATTATTGAGGACCCTCATTCTCCCGCAATGACCGTCCTCCTCAATTTCGTGAAGGCAGAGGCGCATAAGCGGGGCGCTTTTATGCTAAAAGTGGAGCCAAGCGTTGCTGATCGCAACCTGAAATGGTCCTCGGCCTTGCGCCGCTTTGGCTTTCATGCAAACCCGCACTATGTCCATATCCGTCACGAATGGGTGCTGGATATCCAGCCAGACGAGAAAACGCTGCTTTCTCAGATGAAAGAGAAGTGGCGATACAATATTCGGCTGGCAGGCCGGAAAGGCGTCACCGTCCGTCCCGGAACCAGCGACGCTGATTTTGATGCCTTCTTCCGTCTCTATCAGGTAACAAGCGAGCGCGATCGCTTCCATATTAATAGCAAAGAGTTTTACCGCAACGTACTCGAAACCTTCCGCTCACAGGACATGGGTCAGCTTTTTGTAGCCGAATATGAAGGCAAGCCCATTGCTGCGATCATTGTTCTGTGTTTCGGGCGCTGGAGCTGGTATATGTACGGAGCATCGGGCAACGAGCATCGTGAGCGCATGCCAAACCACCTGTTGCAATGGACTGGCATCCAGTGGGCTAAACAACATGGTTGCTGGTACTACAACTTCCGGGGTATTCCTGATATCCTCGAAGAAGGTCAGGAGCTCTGGGGCGTCTATCAATTCAAGCGCGGGTTTGGCGGCTATCCCATCCGCTTTATGGACACGCATGACCTCGCCTACCGTCCGGTCGTCTATCAGACCTATCGCGCCTTGCTTGAGATCAAGACAAAACGCGATGAGATGGCATACCGTAAAGCCGCTGCCGCCCGTACCGTGGCTCACGCGGAAAAAGCCCGCGAAAAACCAGGCAAGTAAACTCTTCACCCTCAAAAGAGTAAAAGCGCAAGGGCAGGCCTCCCCTCTGAAGGGATTCCTCTTGCGCTCTTTTTTCCCTCCGGCAAAAAAAACCTCGCCTCGCTAGAGGAGGCTTAGCAGAGGCGAGGGGAGGTAAAGCATATGCACATGAAAGAATGGGTACTATTACGCATTTAAGGATATTATACTGATAGGACCAAATACTTCTTCTTACTCGCTTGCATATAAGAAGCATTCTCGCCAGATGACGCCTGATCCCCAAAAGAAAGGAATGTGTTTCGGTACCCACGAGTTCCCGAACACATTCCCTGACGTGAAAAACAGCGAGAAGGAGGGAAAATGGAATATATCTGGCCTTCATTTTCCCCTTTAAATCTTACCAACCTACTCGGATATTAGCACACCCTAACATGATTCGTCAAGCCCTTCCTGGAAGCAGAACCACGAGCGAGCCCGGTCAAAATAAAAAAAGAGAGAGGCAAATTATTGCCCCTCTCCAAGAACAAACCTTAGCGGGAACTTGAACGCAACTCCTGCAATGTCGCCAGGCGTTCACGCGCTACTGTGCTCCCTGGATTCACCTTTGCCAGGTTACGATATACCCTGCTTGCCTGTTCATACTCACCAACAGACTGATAGGTCTGACCGAGCATATCATAGGCATCGTAGTTCGTTCGATCGATAGTGATTAACTGCTGTAGCGCGGCGACCGCCTCTTTCACCTGATGGGTTTCGTAGTAGTGGCGCGCAATCGCTTCCTGATATCTGGCGGCCTCATGAGATCGGCCAACACGATAACAGAAACCAACCACCTCGCGCATCAGATCCATTGAGGTTGGGTCAAGCTCGGCGGCCCGGCAGTAGTTCGCCAGAGCCTCATCATTGTCGCCCATCTCATCATAGATACTGGCGATACGCTGAAGCACCAGCGCGGCATCACTCGAGCGATTCCGACGTAAGTAGATATCGGCCAGCAGGCGTAGCTCTGCAATGCCCTCTTCGAGTAGACCACGGTTGATATAGATCTCGGCCAGTTCCTCATGAGCGCGAGGATCCTGAGGAGCAAGCCGCACCATCTCGTTCAGCACCTTGATCGCGTTGTCTCCCTGTCGACTGCTCCGATAATGGTTCACCAGCTCCAGATACTCACGCAGCGTTGTCTCAGGGTCGCTCTGACGCGCCGAGATCTCCGCCAGTGTCGAGGCAACCTCATCCTGAGCGGCACGAGTCTGCTTCAACTGGCGTAACAGGGCATCGCGCTGCTCCATACGACCTGTACGAGCATAGGCATCCGCCAGTAACTTCGAGATCTCGACCTCTGGCGCTTTATGCTCCTCACCCTCCTCACGGGGACGGGCGGCCCAGGTAGCCGGATCAATCGCCACGGGCGAGCGCCGGACGGCCTGAAGAGCCTGTTCGAGATGCTGAATTGCAGGTTCGGGCTTCCCTTGCTGCAAGAGACAATGCGCGGACGCAACCCGTGCCAGCACTTCCACCGAGCTATCACGCAGCGATAGGCTGTACGAATCGACCGCTTTATCAAACAGGCCACACTGCTGGTAAATCTGTCCGAGCGAATAGTGAACATCCGCATTATTCGGATAGATATCAACTGCCTGCAGATACTCACGGACAACCGCGTTCGCGTTCTTCTGGCCTTCACCACGCAGTTGCCAGCGAATGCGAGAAAGCAGTTCCAACGAGTTCGAGCGTGCAGTACCGAGGGCCGTAATCTGCATGATATGTAGCCTGACCAACGCGGTGATGTTGCGAGGATCAACCTGCAAGACGCGCTGATACTCAGCCATCGCCTGCTGACTGCGTCCGAGCTTTTGCAAAGCCAGTGCATAGTTCAGGCGGGTAGGAACACTGGTCGGGCTCTCCTGTAGCGCCTGCTCCAGTTCGGTCAGCGCACGATCCATATAGCCCAGGCGCAGATACGCTTCCGCTGCCAGCGTTCGCTCACGCAAGAGATCCTCTTTATTCCCATGCGACGACAAAAGATTGATCAGACGCATGCGATAGGTCAGGTTATTTGGCTCAAGCTGCAAGATACGCCGATAGGTAGCAATCGCATCCTCGGTACGCCCGTTCACAATATAGGTATCAACAAGAATGGCATACTTGGTAATGGCCTGCTCGATTTTACCCTGTCGCACATAGATCTCACACAGTACCTGATGGACATCCAGATATTGTGGCGCCATCTCGATCACGCGCAGACACTCTTCCATTGCAGGTGTCAGCAGGCCATGATTGACATAGTTTTGAATGTCGCGCATCGACTGGGCAACCCGCCCCCGCACATTCTCCGGCAGATTATAGGTACTTGCCGTAATGGCATCCTCAACCTGAACCGTATTTGTGCTGCCAGCGAGCTGACTCAACAGATCTTCAGCAGGCTTTGTCTCCGGCTGAGGTGACGCAGTCCCCGCAATCATGCCCGCCAGTGTGCTTAGCTGTGGCTCCTGCGGCGTGTTCGGCAGCAACAAGCTAACCTGGTCGGCAGGAGTTGGCGCGGCCTGTAACGGCTGCGAGACAACCGGTGATTTCTCTGCTGGAGCAGGCATAACTGGCTGCTGTGCTACCACTGGCTGCTGCATTGGTTGGACCGCTGGCTGTTGTCCCGGCGGCGGCGTCGGCTGTTGCGGCTGCTGCTCAAGCGGGAAGCTTTGCGGCATCACCGGCTGTTGGCCCGGCGTCGGCTGTTGCGGCTGCTGCTCAAACGGGAAGCCTTGCGGCATCACCGGCTGTTGGCCCGGCGGCGGTGTCGGCTGTTGCGGCTGCGGTGCCACCGGTTGCTGCATCGGCTGGACAGCCGGCTGCTGACCTGGAGGCGGTGTCGGTTGCTGCGGCTGCGGTGCCACCGGTTGCTGCATTGCCGGTTGCTGGCCTGGCGGCGGTGTCGGCTGCTCAAACAAGAAGCTCGACTGTTGCGCCGCTGGCTGTGCAGGTGCCGGCTGCTGCGGCATAGTTGGTTGTTGCGGTATTGATTGCATTGCCGGCTGCTGGCCCGGAGGCGGCGTCGGCTGCTGCATCGACTGCGGTGCTGCCGGTTGCTGCATCGGCTGGACCGTTGGTTGCTGCCCCGGAGGTGGTGTCGGCTGCTGTACGGCTGGCTGTTGCCCCGGAGGCGGCGTCGGCTGCTGCATCGGCTGGCCAAAGATATCGCCACCAAACTGATCTTGTGGCAGCACCCGCGTTGAGTTTGGCGCGGCAGGCGGAATATCCTCTGTTAGCCAGGAAGGAGCTGCCTGCTGTTCAGGCTGTGGAGCCTGCAACGGCTGTGAAGGAACTGACTGTTGAGGCGCCATTTGATCGCCAATACTCGGCTGCATCATTGTTGGCTGTTCGGCCACTGAAGCCTGCGGCGGTGACATTGGTGGCTGTTGTGGAGCCGCCATCTGTGGTTGTTCGCCTTCATTCAGGATGCCGGTCAACCAATCTGGAAGTTCGCCCACGTTATTATTCGCCTGGTTTGCCGCTGGCTGTTGTGGCTGCTGTGGCTGCTGCGGCGGCATAGGGGCCTGTGGAGGAGCATTAAACATCATCGTTGCCGCGTCGGCCATCGGCTGTTGTGGCGGCATCTGTGATGGCGGCCCCTGCATCGGTGAGCCATTCTGAGTGACAGGGGGGGTAACAGGGCGAGCAGGCGCAGGTGCATTTTGCGCCTGTTGCAACATAAACTCTACCTGAGCAACTTTGTCGTTCCAACCACGGCTACGCAGGAAACCAAGAAGAGCGTTATAAACGGTCAGTGCCTGTTCCTGTTCACCGAGCAAGCGATGAGCCTCCGCGGCTTCCTGACAGAGCTGAACCAGTTGGTCAGCCTCTTCAACGGTAAGCGCGTCCAGATTAACCCGGTCAACAGCTTCATCAAAATGAACCGTCGCAGTACGAAGATCGCCACGTGCTCGATAGCACTGGCCTAAAGCATAATAGCAAGAAAGAGCATAATCAGGATCATTCAGCAACATCTGGAACTGCCGAATAGCATCATCCCAGCGCTGCTGCTCCTGATAGAGCCATCCTAGAAAGTAGCGGGCATCAGGACGGTCAAAGCCACTTTCTAAAATTTGTTCACAGAGATCAATGGCCTCATTGTATCGTCCCTGATCTTGAAAGATCTGGGCCTGTTTCAACGCCTCTGTGACCTGACTGGCAGTAATGCGCCTGCGAGGCATCCCACCGGAGCCGGTAAGAGCGGCGGAAGAGGCCATATTATTCACTCCGCCATAGTTGCCCGCGCTACCCATGTTACCCATGATGCCAGTATTACCTCCGCTTGTATTACCCGATGAAACGGTATTGGCTACAGAATGATCTGAATTCGTTGTTTGAGAGAAAGGGCTGTTCGTCGTTTGAGGCATGTGAGCCGGGGGCCCTGCACTCGATACGGAGTCAGGCCAGGCTGTCCCCAAAGGCGGCCCCGATCCCTGTTGGATCTGTGCGAGCAACTGGCGAGCCTGGACGTTTGAATTATCAGCGCGTAAAACCTCTTCACACTGCTGGCGTGCCAGTTCTAGCTCATTTCGATATAAATATCCCTGTGCCGCTGCCAGACGCTGCTGCATCATTGCAGCGATATCTTTCTTTTCAAAGTAGTAGCTGGCGAGTCGTTCATGAGGCTCAGGATTGCCAGGGGACAACTGCACTGCTTTGAGCCAGGCTGCTTCAGCACGCGCACCTTGTCCGGCTTGAGAATAAAGATCTGCTAGATGTAAATATGCTTGATATGCATCCTCACGCCTGTTTAGAATCCCGTATAGTTCCGCGGTTTTGCTTAACGCAATGATGTTGCTCGGGTCGCGCCTGAGGATATATTCATATTCGTTGAGCGCCTGCTGCCACTGCTTTAGCTGCATGTAGCAGAACCCTAGCCCACTACGTGCGGTCGCATCCTCTGGGAACTCCGCAAGCGCTCGTTGGTACTCCCGCAACGCCTCCATCCACTGACTATCCCAACGATGGCGGTCGGCTGCATTTATTGCTGCGCTATAAACTTCTCGGTTCCCAGGCATATAGTCTCTTTCTCTATTTAAGAGCGCTTGTACGCACAAAACAAAAGGATTTCTACACTCAGGTGTATTAGCAGGCTTGGTCTAATCAAAAATCAGGGTACTACAATTCCCCCTCCTGGACACTCGTTTTGGTACTAAAGTACCTGCGACTTAGAAAAAACCGGAATATACGCTATTGTAGTAGTTTAAACACAACCAGAGATGCCCCCCACCCCATCCCTTCCACCCACAAAAAGAACGTCTATGCTGTTCGCGTTCTTTTCCTATCTACAGACCTTACCCGTAGAGCGTTACCCGCGATAATTGGTAAACTGCAACGCGATCGGATAATCCTTCTCTTTGAGCATCGTGATCACCGCCTGCAACTCATCGCGACTCTTGCTGCTTACGCGCACAGCCTGTCCCTGAATCTGCGGCTTGACCTTCGGGAATTTCTCCCGGATGAACTTGCTCAGTTCCTTCGCCTGATCCTGTGTGATCCCCTGCTGCAATTGCGCGGTCTGGCGCACGCGACCACCGGCGGCCTGTTCCTCTTTCCCGAACTTGAAGATCTTGAGCGAGAGCCCACGCCGCACGGCTTTTGACTCAATAATATCGCGAACACTCTTCAGAGCCAGTGCATTAGCCGTCACAATTGTCACGGTATCCTTGTTATGCTCAATCTGGGTATCGGTATCCTTCAGGTCATAGCGCGTCTTTATTTCTCGCTGCGCTTGATCCAGAGCATTCACCAGCTCCTGTTCATCAAACTGTGATACTATATCAAAAGAACACTCGGAAGCCATGAGTTCCCTTTCTTTTACTTCCAGCATCAGAACAAAGAGGCCCGTCATAAGAACTGGAAAGAGAGGAATTGTTCATTCACAAAAGAGTCAGTCTTGAGGCTTCATTGTCCTGTCTTCTTTTGGAGGCATTGTAACTCATTTCTCTCATGATTGCCACTCTCCTCCCCCAAGAGGGTACATTCTGGTGATATCTGGCACATTTTCACAAGAAGAACACCTTACGACAGAGAAAGCCTATTTCACCTCTCCTATCATAAAAAAACGCTATCGGGAGACTCGATACCTCTCCGAGCTTCTCTATATAATGATTAAGAAGCTGCACCAGGAAAGGAGGTCTGCCTTATGGAAGCCACAATCTATGATAGCAGGCCATTAGCCCATCATCTGTTCACTGAACTGCGTCACGAGGCACAGCGTTTTCAACAGCAGCACGGGCGTGCCGCTCGTCTGGCCCAGGTGATTGTAGGACAAGCCGATGCGGCGGAGGTCTACCGTCAGCAGCTTGAGCATGCCTGTTACCACATTGGCATGAACAGCCTGACGCTTGCTCTCCCTTTCGCGACCACCGAAGCCGAGCTACGTCAATACCTGATTACACTCATGCGCGATCCCACGATCAACGGTGTGCTCCTGCTCCTCCCACTCCCCGAGCATATCCGCCAGCAAGCCATTACTGACGTCTTCCCTGTTGAAAAAGATGTTGATGGTCTGGGGCCCCGCAATGCTGGCAACCTGCTACTCGGATTTCCAAACTTTGTCCCTTCAACTGCTGATGCGCTTTTACAGGTCATCCGAGACGCGCGGATCCCGGTTCAAGGAAAGCATGCCGTAATTATCGGGCGAAGCAATATTGGGGGAAAACCGATAGCACTTGCCCTGCTCGGGCAGGACGCCACCGTGACCATCTGCCACTCGCGGACCGAAGACCTTGCCCGCATCACCAGAAGCGCTGATATCGTGGTAGTGAGCGTCGGGCGCCCGCATTTTCTGACCGCCGAGATGCTCAAGCCGGGCGCTATCGTTTTTGATGCAGGCATCAATCCGGTTGAGGGTCGCATTGTTGGCGATGTCGATGCGGAGCACGTTCGGGAGGTCGCCTCGTTCCTGACTCCGGTTCCTGGTGGCCTGGGACCGATCATCCATCTGACACTGTTACGCCATACCTTGCTCGGTCCGGGCATCCCGGAATAATATCTCCGCCTGATCCGAAGCAAATATTCCAAAAGTACTACCCCGGCTGTTGTCCAGAGCGAGAAAAAGCGGGGTCTCTCTCCGCATGGCCTTAGAAACAGACTGATACGACGCGAATAATGATTCTCGAAGCCGGCGCAGACGGTCTCTTTCCTCTTATCTGCTGCTGATACTCAGGCATACTCTTGTAATGCTGGATTTCTCATGGTAGAGTCTAGAGTAACGACGGTAGTGGCGTACTCAGTTTATCAGGAAAAGGGGGGAACAGGCATGACCCAACAGCCCGGAACGACAACTCAACCCAATATCACAGAAGATCTGGCTCCGCTCAGTATCTCACATTTACCGGATAGCAGTCAGCTCAAGTCAGGGGAGCAGATTCGCAATTTTGAGCTTCTTCGCCTGGCTTTCTTCGCCCTGAAGCAGCGCAAGCTTGAACAGAACAAGATCTCGTTGCAGGCAGACGAATATGAAGAGCGCAGCAACCTGCTCAGCCACGCCATCTTTCAGCAGCTTGTCACACTCACCGAGCTCGGCGCCCGTGAACAGGCCATGCAGATCATCGAGGCGTGCCGTCAATAAGTATTCTCGATCAGTGCCCTTTGTCAGTGAACGTTTATTTTTCGGCTATGCAAGAAAGGGCAACTCAAAAAGCGGATCGCCCTTATTTTATCGTCATCCAACCGCTTTCCCGAGAAACGCACAAAAGAATGGAGAGTGTTTCACGTGAAACACTCTCCGCTTTTTTTCAGGCCTCTTCCGCTGGATACTGTTCCAGAAAACGGATAACCTCACGCGTCAACTGACTTGGCGTTGATGCTCCGGCAGTAACCGCGACTCGCTTCTTGCCTTTCAACAGGCTGACATCCAGTTGTGAGAGATCCTCAATACGCACGGCTGGCACTCCGGCAAGCTCCTGTGACACCTGAACCAGCCGATTGGTATTGTTGCTGCGTGGATCGCCAACGACAATCGTCAATTCAGCGCCTTTTGCCTGCTCCGCAACGGCTTCCTGTCGCTTCTGCGTGGCATTGCAGATATCAACATGCACCTCGGCCTGTGGATACTTGTCCTTGATATAGCGAATCACCCGCTGTGTATCCCATAATGAGAGCGTGGTCTGGGTAGAAACCGCGATCTTCTGCGCCTGCTCGGGTGTAAGTTGCAGCGCATCAACATCGGCTTCTGTCTCAATCAGACTGATATGGCCGGGAATCTCTCCCATGACGCCTTCAGGCTCTGGATGACCTTTTTTGCCGATATATAAAATATAGAAACCTCGGGCTACCAGCTTTTTCACCAGATTATGCGTCACCGTTACATCCGGGCAGGTCGCATCGATACAATGTAAGCCGCGCTCCTGAGCTCGCTGCTTCACCTGGGGAGAGACACCATGAGCGGTAAAAATAACGGTGCCTTCCTGCACCTGTTCCAGAATTGCCAGACGGTTTGGACCATCGAGCGTTATCACTCCCATCTCCGAGAGCTCTTCAATAGCGTGGCGATTATGAATAATTTGACCAATAATATAGATAGGTCTGGGAAGTGCCGTATCCTTAGCGGCCTTACGCGCGATCGTCAGGGCATCTACTACACCATAACAATAGCCACGAGGAGAGATTTTGATTACTTCCATTGCGTCCTCTATCTCGATCTATAACATAGAGAGATGGTCATGCCATCCCAATACCTTAAGGTGTCTACCTTAGATTGCAAGAATTATCCCGAGTGTACCACAAATTCAAGACGCTTTCATCTCCCGCCTTCTACTCAGAATTTGACGCAGATCATCAGGCGTATACAGGCACACCGGTGGCAACAAACCCACCAGTTCTTCAACCGAGGAAGAGGCCGCTAAATCGAAAATCAACAATGGCGAATGCCGACCCTCACAACCTTTTGCAATGCTGGCAGCGCTTAACCAGTTGTCCGCTTCTCTCTCAGCCATCGAGGGAGTGCTGATCACAAGCTCAACCTGAGGCAACAACAAAGGGACACGAACCGGCGTGTCTTCCTGATAGATTGATTTCATGCGAGATCTTTGCAACAGTGCAATAAACGGACAGCGACGTTCCTTCGGCCCGATCAGTAATGCTGAACGACCTTGCAGACCACCGAGGCAAGCTTCCGCTATTGAGACCACCTCTGGCGCGATGTCATGCATATAATGCCTTCTCCTATCACATTTTCTAGCTAACTGGTGCCATCCCAAGCATCGTTCTTTGACCTGGCAATAACAGTTGATAGGACAGTTTTTCATACTATAGCATAGTCACATCACCTGTCATCGGGTATTCACCTTATTTCGCTGCTTTCTCCTTTTTTGGCTCCCTCACCCTTTCAAAATTTGTCGAAATACGCTATAATAGATTTGTAGAGAGAGCCGAACGTATTTTTACAGAGAAATAGCAGAATCATTAACCGGGTGGGTCGCGCTTCGCCCTCGCCACAGAAGATAGTAGAACACTTGCCCTTTCATTGTGTGCTTTGACCGCGAAATGGCAAGAATGGTTCTCTTTGTGCGAGGGTGAGAAAGCGTGACCCACCTTTCGTTTTTGGCGTACAACGCCGGCCTCTTGCGTCCTCCCCTTCCATTGAGATACTCTGAAAAGCAGAAATCAATCAGAACCAGAAGAGAAAAACTATATGCAGCGAAAACGAAAACTCCTGATCCTGCTGGCAGGCGTGCTCTTTCTCGCCGTGATGAGCGGGTTTGGGGCCTGGGTCTCGAACATGGAAACGCCTCATACCACTGCTCCCTCACCGGCAGTTCAAGAGGCGCACAGTGGCCCATACCTGATCCGCTTACAGGTTGATCCAAATCCGCCCACGCCATCCCGAGAAGCCACACTTGCCCTGCAAGTGCTACGCGAGCAGCAGCCAATCACCAACGCGCGCATCACGCTCGAAACAACAATGCAAGCAATGGATATGGGCACAACGCCGCTTGAAGCTCAAAGCCAGAACAACAATCTGTACCTTGCCCACTTTCGCTTCTCGATGAGTGGTCCCTGGCTCTTACATACCCGCATCGCTATTTCGGGAGAGCAACCGATCACCGTCACCTTTGAAATCACCGCACAATAAAAAGCCGCTCTGCAATGAGAGCGGCATCAAATATCTTGTTCTAGCTGTTCGCGGTCAGCGTCTCCTGTACCACTGCGGCCAGGGCCTTGATAAAGAGCGGATCTGTGTTCAGCGATTCGGTCCGTGCAAAGACCAGCCCATGTTCTTCAGCCTGTTCGCGGGCTCCAACCTCAATATCGTAGAGAATTTCCAGATGGTCGGCCAGAAACTGTACCGGGGCGATCAAGACATGCGTGTGACCTGCCTGCTTGAGTTCAGGCATCAGGTCAGCGAAGTCTGGCTTGAGCCACTCTTCAGGGGTGTGTCCGGCACTCTGATAGCAGAACATCCAGCGATCATTAGCCAGACCAGCTTTTTGCGCCACCGCTGCGGCAGTCTCCTTTAAGGCGTTGATATAGTCGGGCTCGTTCTCAACAACGCGCTTCGGCATGCTATGGGCGGAGAGCAGCACGGGTACTTTCTCGCGAATCTCTGCCGGGAACTGTTCAAGCGCCTGCTTCACACGGCGGGCCGTCGCCTCAATAAAGTATGGTTGCAGGTGCCAGTCACGAGCAATCTTCAGCGAAAGATCTGAACGCTCCAGATCGGCTACTGCGTCTTCCAGTGTCCGTACATAGCCATTCATGATAATTGGCGAGAATTGTGGCGACATCACCAACCCGACCAGAGTCTGTACATCCGCCGCTACCTCAGGGACAGCATCGGTAATAAACGGCGGAGAGAAGCGCATACCGACCCCGACATGATAGCGGGTGCCGTCTGTACTCTGGCTGTTCAGTTCTTCCTGCAAAGCAGCAGCCTGCTCACGCGTAATCCGAACCAGCGGAGAACCACCAATCAGTTCATAACGCCGCCGAAACTCGGCGACCAGTTCAGGAGAAGGCTCACGCCCGCCATACACATTCTTCATAAATGCCGGAACATCGTCATAGCGCTCGGGCGAGCCATAGGTCATCAACAGAACGCCTATCTGTTTCATATGCAACCCTCTTCAATTCAACAAGAGCGTCTTTTATCGTCTGCTCATTTCATGGACAGTATCAACCAGGCGGCGCAGGCGGTCCGGCTCAGTTTGGGCCAGCACTCCGTGACCGAGGTTAAAGATATGGCCAGGGCGGTTCTCTGCACGCCGCAGAATATCTTTGACGCCTGCCTCAACAGCAGACCAATCAGCAAGCAGCAGGGTTGGATCAAGGTTCCCCTGAATGCCATGATCATAACCAATGCGTTTCCATGCATCATCCAGGTCAACCCGCCAATCAACGCTGATGACATCGCCTCCTGCCTCCGTCATCGCTTCCAGCAGGGCCGCTGTACCAGTGCCGAAATGGATCGTGGGCACATCGGTCTGAGCCTTAACAGTCTCAAAGATACGACGGGTATACGGCAGGATAGCGCGTCGATACACACTCGGGCTCACCGCTCCTACCCAGCTATCGAAGAGCTGAACGACCTGGGCGCCTGCTCGCACCTGAGCGACGAGATAATCGGCAACCACATCGCTGAGCTTGTTCATCAAGGCGTCCCAGATTTCCGGCTGCCCATACATTAACGACTTGGCAAGCCCATAATCGCGAGAGGGCTTTCCCTCGATCATATAACAGGCCAGGGTGAACGGAGCTCCAGAGAAACCGATGACCGCCTGTTTACCATCAAGCTCACGGCGTACCAGGCGCAGTGCATCCAGCACATAAGGAACACTCTCCTCCGCTTTGATAACCCGCAACGCCTCCACATCCTTGAGCGAGCGCACCGGATTATGAATAATCGGGCCCACTTCTGGCTGGATTTCCAGGGAGATTCCCATTCCTTCAAGGGGCAACATGATATCAGCATAGAGCACAGCCGCATCCACACCTAAGGTTTTGATAGGCATCAACGTGACTTCAGTGGCCAGTTCTGGATTTTTCGCCATATAGAGAATGTCATATTTGCGTCGCATCTCGCGATATTCAGCCAGACAGCGCCCGGCCTGACGCATAAACCATACAGGGGTCATATCCGGCTGTTCACGACGGCATGCAGCCATAAAGCGAGCCACGCCGGTATGCGGTGTTTTCTGTCCTTCTTGCATACGATAAACCTTCATTTTCCGGGGTCCATGCATTGCAGAGAAACCGGTTTGCCTGACCGATTACGCTCCTGGACCCTCAACTTTCTTTCTCTCACATATAATAGCGTGGAGTGATCGCTTTTGACAACAGGAAATCTACCAAAATCTTCATAAACCTCTATCTCAAATTCACTTTTTACAAAGATTTCGAGAAGGGAAGCAAGGCTGCCCTCCTACTGGCGAGCAGCTTTCATCGCGACCAATTGGTGTGCATGCAGTTGATCATGGTCAATCAGAAAATCGATCAACTGATAGAAGGCACATTGCCCCCATTCGGGGTGGCGAAATGGGCGCCGCCAGACCTCCGCAGGCAATGTAGAAAGGTAATGATAGAGTTCCTCACGACGGGCCGCCATCCCGTTCAACACAACTTCGGGGGTTAAAGGAATATCAGGGGGTTCGTAGAAGGTAGAAGAATCTTCCTCTATTGCAGGGAGCAGCGGGTTCTCTTCACTTTGCACACGCCGCATCTGGGTTAGAATCAGCCCATCACAGATATAGAGATGGTTGGCAACCTGCAAGGGTGTCCACTTCCCCCTTGCAGGACGCAACGCTTGTTCTTCACGCGAGAATTTCGCTAACTGAGCCAGCACTTCAATGCGCGCGGATACCAGTTTGCCACGAACCAGTTCAAATGGTCTCTCACCCACTCCATACACCTCACACTTCCCTCAACAGAACAACGTGTTCGCGCTTACTCCTGTCCTCGATTGAGGATCCGATTGTACAGGCGCTCCAGCTCATCCTGATCATTAAAATGCAGGACCAGTGTCCCCTTGCCTTTTTGATTGCACTTCAGCTCAACCTTGACCATCAGAGCATTGCGAAACTGCTCTTCCCAGGTTTCAAGCTCCGCAGCTCGCTGCTCTGATAGGGAAGCGGGCTTGACCTCTGAAGCGACCTCCTGTACCTGCTTCATTCTGGCAACCAGTTCCTCGGTCTGGCGTACACTCATGCGGAGCGAGATCACCTGATTCATGACCGCAAGCTGATCTTCTTCGTTGGCAAGGCCAAGCAGGGCCCGGGCATGCCCTTCAGTGAAGGTATCGGGCATCGTAACAAGCGCCTCGCGGATCTTTTCAGGCAACTGCAACAGCCGCAGGGAGTTCGCGATAGTTGAGCGATCCTTTCCCACCTGGCGCGCGACCTTCTCCTGTGTCAGGCCATACTCCTGAATCAAGGTCTGATAGGCCAGAGCCTCCTCAATCGGGTTCAGATCGGACCGCTGAATATTCTCGATCAGCCCTAATTCCAGCATCTGCTGTGGCGTGACCTCTTTAATCACCACCGGAACTTGCTTTAATCCAGCCAGACGAGCCGCTCGCCAGCGTCTTTCACCGGCAATAATCTGATATTGGGGCGCCGGTTGCTCTGGCTCACTCTGCGGCTGCTCCTCAGCGGCCGAGAACCATGCAGGGGGAGCTGCCTCTGTGTCTGCCTGCTCAAGGCGCTTCACGACGATGGGTTGCAGCAGTCCATGCTCTTTAATAGAAGAGCTTAACTCTAACAGTCGCGGGTCATCATCACGCAATGTCCGACGCGGCTGTTGGGGATTGGGAATAATACTCTCAATGGGGAGAAGAGGGAGTGCACCCGAAGCGGCCTGTCCAGATTGCTGCTGTGCCGATATCACTTCAGATGCGCCGGAGATGAGCGCATCCAGGCCGCGCCCCAGGCCGAATTTCTGCTTAGCCACGAGCCATAACCTCCTCAGCGAGTGCGCGATAGGCCAGAGCGCCGGGCGACGTAGGATCATAATCAAGAATGGGCTGACCGAAGCTTGGGGCTTCGCTCAAGCGCACACTGCGGTTAATAATCGTTTGAAAAGCCTCTTTCGGGAAATAATTACGAACCTCGCGCACAATCTCACCAGCCAACCGGGTGCGCGGATCAAACATTGTCAGCACCACACCCGCAATATACAACGATGGATTCAACTTACTTTTGACAATGTTCACGGTATTCAATAACTGCGTCAACCCCTCAAGCGCGAGATACTCACACTGAATGGGGATCAAAATGCCATCAGCAGCAACCAGAGCATTAATCGTCAACAGGCCAAGCGACGGAGGACAATCGATAATGATATAGTCGCAACGCTCACGAATGGGCTCTAAGACCTGGCGAAGGCGGCTTTCACGCGCAATAGCTCCCACCAGTTCGATCTCAGCAGCCGCCAGATCAACCGTGCAGGGAGCAACGACCAATTCACGACGCGAACCGGGCACGATGACATCAAAGATAGACAGTTTCTCATCTTGCTGGATCAGCAAGTCATAAATAGTATGTTTCCGTCGTTTCTTTGAAACGCCAATTCCACTCGAAGTGTTTGCCTGTGGATCTATATCAACTAGCAAAACGCGGCGTCCCGCGGCGGCCAGATACGCAGCCAGATTGATTGCAGTGGTCGTCTTGCCGACGCCACCTTTTTGATTGGTAATCGCATATACTTTTGACACGGGTTGCTACCGTCCCTTCCGTTTCGCCTTGCCAGAGGAAAATAATCAGGAAGACACTCTCTGTTCGACATTGTAACAAATGGTCCAGTTGTAAGCAAGAAGTCCCGGTGTACAGGGAAAACTTGCCTGCTACCTTTGAACGACACAGGAGAGCATCTAACCGTTTTTACAAACGATACGGTCCTGACAGGAGAAAAAGAGAGAGAAAAGGGGAGACCTAGAGCGTAACCCGGTTCCCCCCTGCTGGCATCGTAAAGCGCAGGAAGCCGCCCATTGCCAGACGTGAGCAGACCACCGCCATGACATAAAAAGCCAGGAGCGTGACCAACGAGCGCACTTCAGTCCCCGCGAAATCAAGCCATGTAAGCGCCTCTTTGCCATGACTCATCAGCCGCATAATCCCGGGGCCAAGCTGCACCCCAAAGGGGCCTGTCGGCAAGCCCACGCATAAAGAGAGCACAAGGTCAATTCCAAAACAGATAAGCGCCATTCGTGGACCAAGCAGCCAGAAACGCTTACTCAAGCGCTCACGCTTTGTCGAGGCGATTCGCCGCGTTGCCCAGACAGGAGCAATCACATATTGTAGCACAAGGAATATCAACGGCAGGATCAAAAAAAGCCACCCGGGAAATACCACGGGGCTGATTAATGATCCAAGCCGACCAAGCGTATACAGAATAACGCCTTCGATAATACCTCGACGATAACTTGTCTTATTGAACATAGGAAGATATCCATCCCTGTACAAGCGTCAGCACATTCAGGCTCCTCGCGCCCGTTCATCAACGTGCCAGACGCTTCAATATCCTTCTTTCGGGACTAGTGGCAGCCACAGCCTCCATCGCCACAGGCACAACTGCCCATCGAAGGCGCGTAATCGTCAAAATCACCCTCGCTGTTTCCCGCACGAGCCGCAAAAAGGGAAAGCATTCGGCGAACGTTTTCGCTATGGCATTTGGTGCAGACCACATCATCAGCATGCTTATGGCTTACCAGAAGCTCAAACTTTGAACGGCAATCAGAACAATAATACTCGTAAAGTGGCATAAGTAGTATGACCTCCATTCACTATGGGGAACTCGTCGCTACAAAAATATTGTAGTTGCTGACCTACCTCTCGTCAAGGCAAAAACGTGTGAATGATTCCGTCCACACACGCGCATCGCAGGCAGGAAGCATAATCTTACACTATGTAAGCAATTTCACTCATTTCCTGTGATGTATTTCACAGTATTTCACGCCAAAAAATTCCATACTTTCTATGTAGGAGGTTGAGTGTTGTGGATAGATGCCTTTTCTCAATATGCATAGTCAATAGCAGAAAATCTCTACGGAACTTCTCAAAGAGGAAGAGATGTCATTTCTCTCAACAAAGCATAGATATACAGTACGCTTGCTTCTCTTCATCATTCTTATTCTTTTTGTCGTCACACTGAGTACGCTTGCGTTACTCCTGTTTCAGTATCTGCTAGACTAACACGAACCGCACGGGCCTTCAGCAAGATCCCTCTTCCCTCCCCGGGTTGAGGGATCTTGCGTTCTGCTTTCTCTCATAAAGGAAAGAGGATACAATAGAAAGAAAACTGTCTGCTCGATACACTAGAGAGAGAGGAAGAAGAGAGAATATGCCTGAATACGATCGCTTCCGTATCGGTCTGATCGGGTATGGTATTGGCAAACTGCACACGGCAGCCATTCGCAGCGCTGGCCTCTACTATCCTGAGCTCCCTCCGGTTGATCTGGTCGCCGTTGCCACCACCAGCGAGAAAAGCGGCAAGGCGGCTGTTGAACAATATGGATTTCAGCGCTACACAACCGATTATCGGGAGCTACTTAACAGCGACGATATTAACGCTGTCATCATCGCACCGCCCCATCACCTTCACCGCGAGATGCTTCTAGCGGCACTGCAAACCGATAAAGCCATCTATGCAGATAAGCCACTAGCCAATAATCTGGCCGAGGCTCGTGAGATTGTTGCAGAGGCTCGCAAGCGCAACCGAAACGGCCAGATCTGCTTCAACTTGCGCCACAGCCCCGCAATGGCGTATGCGAAGAAGGTTATTGAGGCGGGGCGCATTGGCGATATCTACGCGTTCCGCGCGGTCTATTATCGCCCGAGCTATATCGACCCGGAGAAGCCGCTGCGCTGGAAGGGCAGCATGAAGACCAGCGGTGGCGGCGTCAGCAACGATCTGGTTCCTCACATTGCAGACCTCGTTCTCTGGCTGATAGGCAAGCCCGCGCGCCTGACAGCACAGGCTCGCACCTTTATTAAAGAGCGTCCGGTGGCAAAAGGAAGTGCTGAACGCACCCCGATTGACACCGATGACCATATTATCATTCAAGCAGAGTTGCCAGATGGCGGCATCGGAACCATCGAGTCCGGTCGCCTGATCACCGGCTCCATCAATGATATCTCCATTGAGATCTATGGCAGTGAGGGCAGCCTGCGCTGGTCCGTGACCAACCCGAACTATCTGTATCTTGCCGAAAAGCGTATGCCCTCTGATGAGCGCGGCTGGTTGGCTATTCCCACCTTCCAGAATTATCCAGGGGCGATTGTGCCGGGTGCTGATATTCCGGTTGGCGAGATGCGCTTTTATATCGATAGTATGGCCCAGTTTATCCGCAAGACGGTCAACCATGAGCCCTATGATCCCGACTTCGTTCAGGGCTTCCATGTCCAGTCTGTGATTGAAGCTGCGCTGAAAGCCTCCCAGACAGGCACGCGGGTCGAGGTCGAAAACGAATAAGGTGCAGGGAGAGGTCAGGCTAGCGCCTCTCCCGCTTCCCTTGCTACATGAGCCGCTTTCCCGAAGATGTACCACAATCAGGGCAAAGATAGTACAATAGGGGGCGTTACGAAAAACCTCCCGATATAGCATACTCGTTTTCATGGTTTCAGATATTCTAAAGAAGGGACACTTATGGCTCTTACAATCGGTATCATCGGCTTGCCGCAAAGCGGAAAAACAACGCTCTTCAATGCGTTAACCAAATCGAACGCCCCGATCAGCGGCTACGCCACAACAACAGTTCAGGCAAACCTTGCAGTGGTCCCGGTACCTGATCCACGCGTTGACGCTCTGGCAGAAATCTTTCAGCCAAAGAAGAAGACATATACGACCGTCGAGTTTGTCGATGTTGCTGGTATGGGACAGGCAGGAGCCGCCGGGAAAGACAAACAAGAAGGCCTGAGCCCCGAATTCCTGGGGCATATCCGCAATGCAGATGCACTTGCAATTGTGCTGCGCACCTTTGCGAATGAGAACGTCCCCCATATCTATAACACGATCGATCCGAACCGCGACCTCGATTCGCTGAATGCTGAACTGGCCCTCACCGATCTGAGCACCGTCGAGCGTCGCATTGAGCGCACGAAAAAAGCCGCCAAATCGGGCGATAAGAAGTATCTTCAGGAACTCGAATTGTTGCAGCGCCTCAAGGAGACCCTGGAAGACATGCAGCTTGCACGCACCCTTGAGTTCAGCCAGCAAGATCAGGCTGTCCTGAATGAGCTCTTCTTGCTCACGATGAAGCCCCGTATGTATGTGCTGAACACCAGCGAGGACATGCTGGCAACCGCGAACGAGCTGTTGGAAAAGATCCGCGCAGGAGAAAATGTACAGATCGATGCACTCCAGGGCGAGGCCAAAGGCTTTGCCCAGATCGCGCAACGAGCCAGAGAGGAAGGTGCTGAGGTTGTTGCTGTCTCAGCCAAGCTGGAGGCCGAGCTGAATGAGCTGCCGCAGGAGGAGGCCAACGAGTATCTTGAGGCGCTCGGGCTCCCACAACTGGGTGCTGATCGCGTCATTCAGGTTGGCTATCGCCTGTTGAACCTGATTACCTTCCTGACCGCTGGAGAGGATGAGGTGCGCGCCTGGACCGTCACCAGAGGCGCGAAGGCTCCTGAAGCAGCCGGGAAGATTCACACCGATATTGAAAAAGGCTTTATCCGCGCCGAGGTTACCAGCTTTGACGACTTTATGGCATGTGGCTCCTTTGCCGCTGCCGCCAAAAAAGGCGTGCAACGCCTGGAGGGACGCGACTACGTCATTCAAGATGGCGATATTGCCCACTTCCGCTTCAACAAGGGCAAATAAGATCAGAAAGCCGGGTAGCAAGCTTGCACCCGGCCACTTTATTATGTTTCTCGTTTCTTGCGGAGCGATACCAGCGCCACCCCGAGCAGAATCACGACCATTGCTCCGGCGCTCATCAGAGTAAACGACTCGTTCGCGAGCCCCACACCGAGTATCAGGGCGACAACGGGGTTCACATATGCATAGCTTGTCGCCAGCGCAGGGCGGACTTTCCGCAACAGATAGCCATACGCACAATACGCGACAAGTGACCCGAATAGGATCAAATAGATCAATGCAGTCAACGAACGCCATGTCGGCCAGATTGTCAGGCGCTCGCCAAGCGAAACGCCCATCACCAGTTGCTCAAGGCCACCAAGCAACATCTGCATCGCGCTTGCCATCAGCCCCGAGGCCAGTGTGATACGCGTAGAGAGCACTGAGCCAAGTGACCAACTAAGAGGAGCTAGCAGCAAGGCAATCGCTCCCTGTGGATTCACCCAGATCCCCTTCTGCAAGTTCAGCAGGACGACGCCACAGAAGCCGATCGCGAGCCCCACCCACTCCAGGCGTGTGGGCCAGCGCCCCAATACGCCCATCATCAGCGCCGTGTACAGAGGCACCGCTGCCAGCGCAATGGCCGATATGCCGGATGCCACCCATTGTTGCGCATAGGAGACCAGGCCGTTACTTCCAACAAGCAAGAAGAAACCAATAATAGCCGCTCCCCCCCATTGTTTCAGCGTCGGCGCAGGCGCTCCACGTACCCGCAAGATCAGATAGAGAATCGCGCCCGCAGCCACAAAGCGAATTCCAGCCATCAAGAAGGGAGGAAAGGTCTCGATGGCAATCCGCATTCCAAGATACGTGGAGCCCCAGATCACAAAGAGCGTCAGCAACGACAGCCCAATCAGGAGCCGCTCCTGTTTTGCTTGCACCGTGCTAGCTTCCTGAAGCCGGGAACTCACCTCAAGCGTACTATTCGCATTACCAGCCAGTGTCAGATTTCCAGGTTCTTTCTTCATCAGACTTTCTTCACCTACCTCATTGATCTACTTCCACTCTACCTGATCTATCAACTACCAGCAAACCCCCGCCAGTAGCGCCTTCTCTCCCATTCAGGGCTACAGAGACCGTCTCGACTATCAGCACCCCATATCCGGGCAGCGAGGGCAAGCAGAAGAAAGAACGACAGGACAAAAAGCATCTCCATAGATCACCTTCAATATAAGACAAAGGGAAAAATGCTACGGGTAAATACCATACAGGAACGGTGTACCAGAACTAGAACACATATGCCTATAGAGTACCCGATTCTGAAGGTGGTTCCTACAGCCAATGTGAATAGAATGCGAGCCAATTGGCCTATACGTCTTTGTGATGGCGCTCCTGGTCAAGCAACTGTTGTTTTCGCTTGATCCCCCAACGATAGCCACCAGGCGCACCATTGTTGCGCACCACTCGATGACAGGGGATCACCAGCGCGACCGGATTTGAGGCACAGGCATTTGCCACAGCCCGCGCTTTCTTTGGATCACCAAGCGCCCGGGCAATCTCTCCGTACGAGCGCGTCTCTCCATAGGGGATCTTGAGCAGCTCTTTCCAGACCTTCCACTGAAAGGCAGTTGCCTGCACATCAACAGGCAGGTGAAGATCAGGCTGCTGGCCTTCCAGATGTCGAAGCAGTACCGTCACCCACTCGGTGAGCACAACGTTATCTTTCTGCATCTGGGCCGCCTCATAATCGGCACGCAGGCCTGCAAGCAGTTCTTCATCGTTCTCACCAATACGCACCTCGCAGATGCCACGCTCTGTCGCGGCCACAAGCAGACGCCCGAGGGGTGAAGAGACCAGGGTATAGGAAATGGTCATACCCTTTCCCCCATTGCTGTACACTACGGGCGACATTCCCATCTGAGCAGCGCTCCGCTCATAGAGGCGACTTGGTGAGCTGAACCCGGCCTCATAGAGCGCTGTCGTCACCTGCTCACCATCTTTCAACCGATCCTTCAGATAGCGCATCCGACTTGCCTCCACATATTGATAGGGAGTTATCCCCATCACTCGCTTGAACACCCGCTGCAAATGGAAGGGGCTCATATGGGCCTGCTCACTCAGGTCAGAAAGCGTCAACGGCTCTTCCAGATGCTCCTGAATATAGGCGCACAGCCGCTTTACCAGAGCAATATGCTCGCTCTCTGCGCTCTCACGCTTTGGTTGGCAGCGTCGACAGGGCCGAAATCCCGCCCGTTCCGCATCCTCTGGACCCGCAAAAAAGGCGACATGTTCCCGCCGGGGAAGGCGCGAGGGGCAGGAGGGCAGACAATAGATGCCAGTTGACTTAACCGCATAGACAAACACTCCGTTCATCCTTACATCATTTTCCTGTACTGCCTGCCAGTATCGCTCTTGCTGATCTGCTCTATATGCTTCCGCTTGCATACTGTGCACCTCCTTCAACGCCCGATCAGGCAACATCCCGAATGAATATGATACTATGATAGAACACCAGTCAAACAATATCTATCCGAATTTTGCGTTCACACTCGTACGCTTTTTCGCCGTATTGTGTCTGTTACAGAAGAAGTGATAGCTCATCTACCTGTAACAAAGCGCGTGCGCAACACGCCTTGCTACAGCACGGAAAAAGGATTCCCGCGTGACCGACTGATAGTGCGCGTTTTCACTCGACCACACGAGCGCTTCACACTGGATATGGTAAAACGCAGGCTGGGAAACAGCTATCCACTTCTTGCTTTCATAATCTCTGTAGAAGGAGCTGCTATGATCGAGAATCTGAAGGCCGAAATCGATGAGCTCGTTCCCGATATGGTTGCGATGCGTCGTGACCTGCACGAGCATCCCGAACTCTCCTTTGAAGAGGTGCGAACATCCGGCATTATTGCCGGGCGCCTCAAAAAGCTTGGGCTGGAGGTTCAGACGGGCATCGCCAAAACCGGCGTTGTTGGCCTGTTGCAAGGGGGGCAGCGAAGCGATACCTCGCGCACCATCGCAATTCGTGCCGATATCGACGCGCTCCCCATCCACGAGCAAAATACCGTCGAGTATCGCTCACAGAATGATGGAGTGATGCATGCCTGTGGTCATGATGGCCATACCGCGATTGCGCTGGCTGTGGCCGATATTTTGACCAGGCACCGGGACGAACTGAAGGGAGATGTAAAATTTATCTTTCAGCCAGCCGAAGAGCGGATCGGGGGCGCGAAGCCAATGGTTGAGGCTGGAGTGATGCAGGGTGTCGATGGCGTGATCGGCCTGCACCTGTTCAGCAACTACCCGATTGGCCTTGTTGGCGTGCGAGCAGGAACCGTTTTCGCCAGCGCCGACCACATGGACATTATCATCAAAGGAAAAGGTGGACATGCCGCGATGCCGCATGGAGCCGTCGACCCTATCGTGATCTCATCCTATGTGATTCAGGCCCTGCAAACGCTGATTAGCCGCGAGACCTCTCCATTTAGCCCGGCAGTGATCACCATCGGCACAATCAACGGCGGCACCGCCTTTAATATCATCCCTGAAGAGGTCACGCTGACCGGCACGATGCGCGCCTACACCAAAGAGCATCGCGCCTACCTGCTCAAGCGCATTCCCGAGATCATCAATGGGGTGGCAAGCGCTATGGGCGGCTCCTGCGAGGTGCATTTCCACGAAGGCTGTCCGCCCTGCATCAATAACCCGGAAATGACCGAGTATGTGCATCGCGCAGCCATCGAAACGGTCGGAGAGGAACACGTTGACAGCAGCGAGAACATTCAAACGACTGGGAGCGATGATATGGGCTACTTCCTCGACGCGGTTCCCGGCTGCTACTTCGTGGTTGGCATGGGCAACGAGCAGAAGGAAACAACCTTCCCGCATCATCACCCACGCTTCAATCTTGATGAGGATGCTCTGCCCATCGCGGCGGAAGTCCTGATCCGTTCCGCGGTTTCTTTCCTCAATCGTTAAATAACTGCCGGGAAGAGCTCCTCTCTTCTCGGCTCTTCTCTGGAATTTTCCACTTTTCTATGGTACACTTCCCTGTGACTCACTCAGCAAGGGAGGTCTTCTTTATGCGAGCGGATCGACTACTTTCGATCCTCATGCTGCTCCAGAGTAAAGGCCGTATGACGGCGCAAGAGCTGGCTCAGCGTCTGGAAGTATCCGAGCGCACCATTTATCGGGACCTTGAAGCCCTCGACACTGCCGGTGTTCCCATCTATACCGAACGTGGCCCGGGTGGCGGCATCTCATTAATTGGTGGCTATCAGACGCGCCTGACTGGCCTGACCACACCAGAAATACGAGCCCTCTTCCTGGCAGCAAAAGCGGTTCCATTGGATACCCTCGGACTGGAACAGGCACGAGATTCTGCTATGCTCAAACTGGCGGCAGCTCTGCCCCATCCCTCACGCGCCGAGGCAGAACAGGCACACCGCTATTTCCATCTGGACACAGCGACAGCACAGCAGTCGACACAGGAGCGTCAGTATCTCGATCTGATACAGCAGGCTCTCTGGCAGGAACACAGGCTCAGCCTTCTCTATCGTGAGCCCGATGGAGCGCTTGTGCTTGGAACCATTGCTCCTTATGGGCTGGTACTGAAAGAGCAGAGCTGGCATCTTGTCGGCCAATTGGGCGAGACGATCACCGCGATCGCGCTCCATACTATCCTTCGGCTGGCACCCACAGATCAGTCATTCCAGCGCCCGGAACAGTTTGATCTGGCGGCCTTCTGGCATCATTACTGTTCCACAACTTCGGTTACCAAAGAAAAAAAACGTCGTAGCGATTACCCCTTTGAACCCGCTCTACAGCTTGCCTCATATAAAAAAAAGCGTGGGCCTCAAAAAAAAGAATTCCCGTTGTCGGTTGCCAAAGAAAAAAAAGAATTTTCGACTGCCCCCCACAAAAAAAACGCAGCGTAGCCGCTCGTTACCGCTTCTTCGTATCTCATAAAGAACAGGAAAGAAGAGTCCTTTTCCCTGTATACTGATGAGACCGTCGTACCAGATAGACAAGCGAAAGGAGCACATCCCTATGTGTGGACGTTTTACGTTAACCAGAGATGCCAATGCGATTGCGCGAGCGTTTCAAGCCACAGTTCCCGCCTCCTTCCAGAACAGCGCGCGCTTTAATATTGCCCCGACTCAGAACATCGTGACAGTGATGCAAAATGGTGAGCGGCATTTGGACATGTTACGTTGGGGTCTGGTACCTTCCTGGGCAAAAGATCTCAGCATTGGCTCACGAATGATTAATGCACGTGCCGAAACTCTGGCAGAGAAGCCAAGCTTCAAACGCTTGCTCGGTCATAAGCGCTGCCTGATTGTCGCCGATGGTTTCTATGAGTGGAAAAAAGAGGCCAAAACCAAGACCCCCATGTACATCACGTTGAAAGATCAGGATATCTTCGCGTTTGCCGGGCTCTGGGATGCCTGGAAAAACCCCGATGGAGAGATCATTCGTACCTGCACCATTATCACCACCGATGCCAATGAGTTTATGAACCCGATTCACAACCGCATGCCCGCCATTCTGACAGCAGAGGAGCGTGATATCTGGCTTGATCCCACCATTCACGAGGCCGGGCCATTGCTTTCACTGCTCAAACCCTACGCCTCGGATGAAATGGCGGCGCATCCCGTCTCGCGGCAAGTCAATAACCCGGCTTATGATAGCCCGGAGCTGATCGCAACCGTGCAATAGCGCCGGGCCCCCATGCTCCGAGTTGCCACAACCCAAAGGCTATGCGATATAATGTGCATATATTGACACATGCTCATACATCTCAATGTAGCTTGAGAATGTATTGAGCGCTATTTCATCTTGCTATGGTAAGAAGGAGCTTTTCCCTATGGCAATGTATCGCAAAGCCACCCTTGCAGATTATGTGCTTCCAGAGCCCTCTTCACAGCGGCTCGCACTCGTCCGTGATAGTGGACTTATTATCGGGGCCAGTCTGCTGCTCGCGCTATCCTCCAAAGCACAGATCCCCCTGCCGTTTACCCCGGTCCCCCTCACATTGCAAACGCTGGTCGTTATGCTAATCGGCGCTGCACTTGGCAGTAAGCGCGGTGCGCTGGCAATCCTGCTGTATCTGGCAGAAGGGGCTATCGGCCTGCCCGTCTTCGCACGTGGCGGTGGTCTGGTGTATCTCCTCGGGCCCACAGCAGGCTATATCATCTCCTGGCCAATCGCCGCGTTTGTCGTCGGTCTGCTTTGCGAAAAGCGACTTGAGCGCAGCTACCTGACCTCGGTGCTGGCAATGATTCCTGCCTCGCTCATCATTCACGCCTTCGGCGTCGCATGGCTGGCCCTGCTCAGCTTGAACGTAAGCCATAATCTCTGGCTCAGCCTGCAAAGCGCGGCAATGGCCGGTACTGTTCCCTTCATTCCCGGCGATATCCTGAAGATCTTCGTAGCTGCTGCTCTTATGCCCACTATATGGCATCTGGTTCGCGCCATTCGTGGCAACAGCCTCTAAGCCCATCTCAACGGGTAAAACGCCAAAAAAGCAAGAACAGGGCCGCTATATGTGCCCTGTTCTTTTTGTTCTTCTCCTCTGATGCGTTTACAAACGTGACTGCAAGCGCACCAGTTGCCGTCCACGGGTAGCCCCGGGAAGTCCAGCAAGTAACCGAATTGCCTCGATGGTCTCCTGCGCGTTCCGCACAAACTCGACCTTCGCAGGAAGCTGCGCCTTAAAGTCCTCAACGGTGACATCATCAAGGAAACGTACACCCTCGTTATCGAGCATCACTCGCGGCAGCAGCACCAGATCCCCGATCTCTTCCTGTGCATGCAGAGTATCCAGCACATCCTGACCGCACAGCAGGCCCGCAACCGTGACCTCAGCGCCAAAGAACTTATTGATTACCGGCAGGACCTTAACCTCAACCCCTTCAATCTGTCGTATATCCTCGGCCAGTTGCTCGATAATCGGAGCAGCCATCGTGCTTGTAACCAGTGTAATACGCTTCGGGCGCGGCTCTGGCATTGCATGAGGGAGACGACGCTTTGTGCGGCCCCACTGCTCAAGCAGGAAGCGGGTCATCCCGACACCGTTTTCGATCTGAGAATAAAGCCCATAGTGCTGAGCAGGCGGGAACTCGCGACCGGTCAGGTAGTACCATTCATCGGAAAGATAGACAAAGGGGGAGCCTTCGGGGTCGCTGGCGCTGAACTCGCGCTGATAGGCCTCTACCTGCTCCACAACAGCGATTGCTTCTTCACGTGTGTAGTGGCGCAAGGGAGGCAACTCGCCGGTCTTAATCATATTGTTAAACTTGGTCAGACCAACAGGCACAACCGAGATAGATTCCACAATCGGGCGCAGCTCTGCCAGCTCGCGGATACTGCGATCAAGCTCCGCGCCGTCATTGATTCCCGGACAGCATACAAGCTGTGTATGACAGGAAATCCCGATTGAGCCGAGTCGCTGAATATGCTCAAGAATCTCTCCAGCTCGCGGACCATCAACCATTTTCCGGCGGAGCTCTGGATTGGTGCAATGGACAGAGACATAGAGCGGGGTCAGTTTCTGCTCATCGAGGCGCTGCCAGTCAAGTTCTTTCAGGTTGGTCAGGGTAATAAAGTTGCCAAAAAGGAACGAGTAGCGGTAATCGTCATCTTTGATATACAGAGAAGAGCGCATTCCGTTTGGCAGGCCACGCTGCGGTGCATAGCGCTCCGGCAGCCCTTTAATAAAGCAGAACACACACTTGTTGGCACACTGACGAATGTAGGGCGTCGGCTCCTCGCCAAAAAGCACGCCTAAATTCTCGTCGGCAGCCTTCGTCAGACGAATCTCGTGCTGATCCTGCTGGCGCTCCAAACCTATCACAAGCTCTTCATCGGCAACATAGAAACGATAGTCGACCAGATCACGTATCAGGTGGCCGTTAATCGTCTTAATCAAATCTCCTGGCTGTATGCCGGCACGATCAGCCGGGCTTTCAGGTACAACCTCACGCACCCATCCATATAGTTTTGGCATCAGTTTTCCCTCGATGTAGCAACAAATCGTGGAGTTCAGAAACTCAAAGTCATCAATACACAAAAAAATCCGTCCGGCCCGATTATAAACGCTCAACTCCCAATCGTCAAATAGGCAGGAAGCGTTCTCACGCAGAATGGAACATCAACCGCAACGATACGGAGCTTTTCCCCCATAGCCCAAACGGCTTACTCCCGCTTGCGATAAAAGGTATACAGCCGGTCAGCGATTTGAATAATCGCCTCCCGAAGCTCCTGCGGTTCCAGCACCTCAACCACCGTCTCAAAGTCGGGAGGGACCGTCGTCCCCGCATTGGCATTATAGACAAAGCCAAGCACGAAGCCACAGGCTACTTCTAGCGACTCAAAGCGCAACTTGATCGTCAGCCAGCCCTCACAATCGGGCGGCTCTGCCTCTTCCAGTACCTGATAAATGGACTCCCCCATGACATAGGGTAAAATCGGGACGAACTGCGGCGCGATCCGCAAACAAACCTCATAGGGATGCAGCCGCGCCTGAAACTCCACGCACCACGCTTTCCAGTAGTGTTCAAGATCAAAGTCATGAGGTCGCTGAAAGTGTTCATCGGTCAGGGCCACATTTCGCACCCGAGAGATACGATAGACCCGGTTGTTGCCATTGGATAGCGCGACCAGATACCAGATTCCGGCTTTGCAGACGAGGCCAAGCGGCTCAACCAGGCGATCAACCAGATCGGTATTACGTTTGCGATACCGCAAGATCACGCGCCGATTTCCCCACACAGCCTCACGAAGCAACGGCATAAACGGCGAGGCCTCGGTGGAGTAGAACCAGCCAACCGGGTCAAAATACATCCGCTGACGGGTATACTCGACGCTCTGGCGTTGGGTCGTGGGCAGCGCTGCCAGCAGCTTTAACAGCGCGGCATCGCGAGCTTTTTCCATCCCCAGATCTGCCAGAGGCGTGATAAACAGCGTGCGTAGCTCATCTTCGGTCAGGCCGGTCAGATTGATTCGATATCCTTCAGGCAAAATGCAGCCTCCACCGGGTCCCCGCTCAGCATACACAGGAATACCAGACGAGCTCAGCGCCTCTATATCTCGATAGACCGTACGCTCAGATACCTCAAGTCGTTGCGCCAATTCACGGGCAGTCATACGTCCATGTATCTGTAAGATCATCAGGAGAGAGAGCAAGCGATCAGCTCGCATGGCTGTTCCTTTCTCCGGTAGACTACCACTCCCGTATCAGGCGCTCATAGTCTTCCAGATTGTCGCTGTAGAATTTGGTTGCCGATACTTCCATTTTAATTTCAGTCGGGTCCGTGAACCGGAACACACCGTTGATGAGTTCCTCAACCCAAGCCTCACGCCCGGCCTCTTTCGCCATTTGCAGCAACTCATAATCTCTGATCCCCCGCTGCAACCATTTATAGCGCAACGAGAGCATTGGCCACCCCTGTGCCCCCGGATACACCAGATGTGTATCACCGGCAGGCCAGTTGCCACCACGCGTATAGACATCTTCCAGCGGACGATCTGTCCAGCAGGTGAAGCTCCAGCGCAAGAAGCCATCCAGCTTCAGCCGCTCAACCAGCCACGGCGTCACCCGCGCTTCAAAGGCAGGCGAGTGAATAAACGTATTGGGATGCGGCTGTGAACAACAAACATAATAGAGGATCTTGCCGGGAAGCTGGGCGCGTGCCTCCATCAACTGGTGATATTCCAGCGCCGCATAATTCAGAGCCGGTACAGCGTCATACATATCCGGGATCTGTTGTTGCAAGAACTCGACATGGTTGATTGCAACCTTCATCCGAAAAGAGGGAGCAAGCTGCTTCAGACTCTTCCAGCGCTTCATAAACTCCGCCACATCCGCCGGTTCATCGGCCAGAATACGAGCGCGTTCTGTCCAGCCCTGTTCCACAAAATGCGCCTCAATCGCTCGAATATAGGCCGCGAGTGCCTCATACTCTCGAATAAAGCGATAGATGCCGCTTGCCTCATCATAGTAGCGCACCCTGATACCGTCAGGGTAGCCCTCGACAATGGCCCCATAACCATCTTCGGGCATCTGCCAGATGTTCAGCAAGCCAAAGACCTCAAGTTCCTGAGCCATGCCATAGCGTTCGGCAAGAGCCACATAGCGGTCAAGCGCCGAGAAATCATACTGGAAAGAGCCATCCCGTTTGCGCGTCACCCCGATCATGCTGTACTCGTAAAAATCAGCGGGTTCCCAGTCATGGAAGCTACCCTGCCCCGACCAGGGAATTTCCGAGACTATCAGCGTCGCGACCTTCTGCCCGAGCTGACTCAGAACCGCAAGGTAGCGCTCAAGAAGCGTGAAGTGTTCATCCGACCAGAGATCAACCTGATACTGACGGGCAATATTCGAGCTGTGTTGCCAGAGATCCAGATAGAAGCGATAGTCCCGGGCCTCGGGTAAGACAACATCCTTCACAATCAGGGTAAACCGGGCCTCATCCTCAAGCCGCTCATCCTCAAACATCGTATGCGTATAGAGCTTCACTGTGCCCGTATAGGTGCCCGACATGGCCTCTACAGGGACATGGCACTCGATCCAGACCTGCTGAAGCCGCTGCTTTGTCACATAGATTGTCTTCTGTTCAAGCAGCACATCCGAGGTTGGCGTATGCAGGTTGTCGCCCACACGGCCTACCAGTTTCACTTCAACCGGAAAAGGGGCATCAAGCGTCACCTCAAGCCGTCCGATAGGCAGTGCTCCTCCCTTCCAGAACACCGTTTCTTTACTGAGAGTGAGCAGGAACGCGTCTTCATCCCAGACAATCGCCTGAAGGGCGCTACTATCCCGTCGTCCGCTATAGATCACGCGTTCCTTGCTGTTGGTATCGGTTTTCCCCCGGTACCTATCGTTCGGATGCCAGGCATTTTTGTAAAATAGTGATTGTAAGCCGAGGCGCATACGTGTTCTCCCCCTTTTCTTACTCCTTGATTTTATGGACAGGGTGTCATTCTGTCACCAGATCTGTCACTAAAATAGCCCTCGCTCATTTTTCCAGATGTCATTAATACTAACACAAAATCCTGACAGCAGATGTCAGGAATATAGTGTATAGTAAATAAGCGGGGTATATCAATAGCACTTCAAACCCTCCCATATGGAACACTCGTTCAATTGTAGTAAAGAACACCGCTAGTAGAATCGGGAGTGTAGAAGAGCTCTGATAGAAGAGCTTGCAGGGAGTTTTCAGAGCATGGTGAAGTAGAGGAAACACGACACACTTCTTTCACACACATCATAACAGCGATTGCTGTTCCTCCTGAAGGCAATGGGGAAGCCACTTTCCGTATTTCGACCCGTCCCACGGAAAGAAGAAAGTACAGGATTCTTGCCAGTTCCTGGAACAATTCGTCTATTTGTAGGCCGTTTTTGACATGGCGGAGGTATATGCTTGGCTAAACGCGAATTCACCGTCACGAACGAATATCACTACAACACATCCAGTCCAACACGCTGGATTATTTCACACCTTTTTCGCTATAAATTTCTAATCATCACATTCATTGTCCTTGCCCTGGCGACAAATACCCTCTACTCACAGTTGCGGGTCTTTACAGGCAGTGCCTTTGACGCAGTGCTACAGCACAATGAAGGTCAACTTGTCTTCATAGCCGTTGCGATGCTTGCATCCATTCTTCTTTGCGCATGCGTCGATCTTGGTGCGCGCAGCGTCGTCCAGTTGCTTGGCAGCCGCTTCGCCCGAGACGCACGCGAGGAGCTCTATATCAGCCTGCTCGGGAAAAGCCAGACCTTTCACAACCGACAGCGCGTCGGCGACATTATGGCCCGCGCTGCAAACGACATGAATCAGCTACAGGATATGGTCGTGCCGGGCTTTGATGTGATCTTCGACTCTTTTTCCAGCATGGCTGTGGTTATCATCTATATTGGTCTGTTGAATCCTCAGCTACTACTGGTTCCTGTGCTATACGTAATTGGCTTCCTGATCGCGCTGTACTTCTACTCACGCACACTGAACCCGGTCTCGCGGAAGCTCCGCGAGCAGTTCGGCGTCACCAATGCGGTATTAAACGAAGCTATATCGGGCATTGAGGTTGTCAAATCGACCTCACAGGAAGAACAGGAAAAGCAGAAGTTCGCCGAGAATGCCACCAAATACCGTGATTACTTTGTGCGCAGCGGTCAGATTCAGGGACGCTACCTGCCAACCCTGCTGTTTGGCATCGCACTGGCGCTGTGTTTCCTGCATGGTCTCTTCCTGCTATTGAACCACCAGATTACCCTGGGTACGCTCGTCTCCTTCATGGCGCTGGCCGGGAACCTGCGCTTTGTTACCGATATGTCCACCTGGAGCTTCAACCTGGTTCAGCTCGGTGTGGCAGGCTCAAAGCGAATCATTGACCTGATGAAAGAAGAAACCGAGCTTGATGAAAACGATGGCGGCTATCAGGGCGAGATGCAGGGCGATATCGTCTTTGAAAACGTTTCCTTTGGCTATGGCACAACCCCTATTCTGAAGAACGTTTCCTTCCACGCCAAACCGGGGCAGACCATCGCCATTGTCGGCCAAACGGGTTCGGGCAAGAGTACCCTGACCAAGCTCGTAAACCGCATTTATGACGCTCAACAAGGCCGTGTCCTGATTGACGGCAAGGATGTACGCCAGTGGAACCTTGACTCGTTGCGCTCACAGATCTCAACCATCGAGCAGGATATCTTCCTGTTCTCTCGCTCCATTGCTGAAAACATCGCCTATGGTTTCGGCAGTAAAGCAGATCAGGCTGCGATCGAGAATGCAGCCAAAGATGCTCAGGCCCACGAATTCATTATGAGTTTCAAAGAAGGCTATAACACGGTGGTTGGCGAACGCGGTGTCATGCTCTCCGGAGGTCAGCGTCAGCGGATAGCGATCGCGCGTGCACTATTGACTGATCCGCGCATTCTGATTCTGGACGACTCGACCAGCGCCATCGACAGCGCCACCGAAGATCAGATTCAAAAAGCAATCAAGCGGGTACTTCAGGGACGCACAACCTTGCTGATTACCCATCGACTCTCACAGATCCGTTGGGCAGATAAAGTGCTGGTCATGCGAAACGGCGCGTTGATCGATCAGGGAACCCATGATGAATTAATGGAGCGCTGCGACACATATCGCCGTATCTTCTCACACTATGATTCAGCTCCGGCAACAGAGCAAGTCGAAAAAGCAACCGCAGTTGGTGGAGAGTAGGAAAGGAGCGAAGGTTCTATGGGCTTTATTATGGACGGCCTCGACGCCGAAGCATATGACCGTACATATTCAGACATTACACTTATCAAGCGCATTATTGGCTATTTTAAACCGAAACTCGGGCTGGTAATCTTTGTCGCGGTTCTGGTGGTCCTGCGTTCGCTCCTGGATACCGCCTTTCCGATCCTGGTTTCGCAGGGATTGGATGCCCTTACTGCATTGAAAGATGCCTGGAATCTTGCCCTCGGGATTGTAGGTCTGATCCTGCTATCAAGCGTGCTTTCCTGGGTCTTTAACATGCTGCGTCAGTGGCTGACCGCAAAAGCGATCGGGGATGTCGTGCTGAAACTGCGCACAGATGCCTTTAACGCAGTGATGGATCGGGATATGTCGTTCTTTGACGAGTTTGCCTCAGGTAAGATTGTCAGCCGCGTGACATCCGATACGGATAGCTTTGCGACCGTGGTCACACTCTCAGTGAACCTGCTGAGCCAGGTCTTGTTGTTCATCCTGATCGTCTGCATCCTGTTCACCCGTAACTGGCAACTGGCGTTGATCTCAATGGCAATCATCCCGGTGATTCTGGCAGTGGCGCTCGGGTTCCGTTACATCGCCCGTAAGGCCACCCAGCGCACTCAACGCTCGCTTGCCCGCGTGAACTCGACCGTGCAGGAAGTGATCAGCGGCATTACCGTCGCCAAAAACTTCCGGCAGGAACAGAACATGTATGACGAGTTCAAAAAGATCAATGGCCAGTCCTATCATGTCAACGTTCGGGCCGGGTTCCTCTACAATGGCGTGTTTCCGGTACTGGTTGCGATCGCCAACCTCGGAACAGTGCTGGTCGTCTACTTTGGCGGCAAAGGCGTCCTGAATAACTCGATCTCAGCCGGAGACTGGTTCCTCTTCACACAGGGCATTCAAGCGCTCTGGGCACCAGTTACCAGTATTGCTTCGTTCTGGAGCCAGTTCCAGCTCGGGCTCTCGGCCAGCGAGCGTATCTTTGCCTTGCTGGATGCTGAACCACGCGTACATCAGACAGATGATGTCCCGGTTCATAACCTGCGTGGAGAGATTGAGTTCAAGCATCTGCACTTCAGCTACGACGATCGACAGACAGTACTTCCTGACTTCTCGCTTAAGATCAAAGCGGGAGAAACAGTGGCCTTTGTCGGGCATACCGGGGCAGGAAAGTCCAGTATTGCCCGCCTTGTCGCCCGCTTCTATGAGTATCAGGGGGGAGAACTCCTGATTGATGGACAGGATATTCGTACATTTAACCTGCGTGATTATCGACGGCGGCTGGGCATTGTGCCACAGGTTCCTTTCCTCTTCTCGGGAACCGTCGCAGACAATATCCGCTACGCTCGCCCGGACGCGACCGAGAATGAGGTTATCGAGGTTGCCAACAAGATTGGCCAGGGTGACTGGCTGGAAGCGTTGCCAAACGGGCTGAACACAATGGTTGGTGAGGCCGGAAAGGCACTCTCAATGGGCCAGCGCCAGCTTGTCGCATTGGCGCGCGTTCTCCTACAAGACCCCGCCATTATCATTCTGGATGAGGCAACAGCAAGTGTCGACCCGCTGACCGAAGCCCAGATTCAGGAAGGGCTGGACGTGATCTTGCAGAACCGGACCGCGATTCTGATCGCACACCGCCTCTCAACGATCAAGCACGCCGACCGCATTATTGTGCTGAACGGTGGCCGAATCGTGGAGGAGGGCAACCATGAGGCCTTGATGCATCGTGGCGGCCACTATGCGGAACTCTATAACACCTACTTCCGACACCAATCACCCGACTACAAGCCGGGTGAGGGCTTTGTTCCCGTCCTCCAAACCGAGACCGCAAACAATCAATAAAAAGCCGAAACGAGCCTGAGAGCAAAACACTCTCAGGCTCATGCTCACGTCATTCCCTCTTACATCTACATCTGCTCTCTTTATCTTCCTGAGTTGCGCAATTTGTTACACAATATACAGAATTTTAACGAGACTTTTCCGCTTCTTATTCGTTACCTTAGTAGGACGGGCACAAAGGTTTCCAGGAAGAGAAAGCCTGTATGCCTGCTTCGCTATGATAAAAAGGGGTCGTGAAATGTCGCAGTCGGCGCAAACGACAAAGCGACATGCAGTGTAAGCTGTGCTTTTAAGACAGGGTAAAGTTTATGATGCTCTTTCCCTGGTTCTTCTTTTCGGGGTGCAAAGTGGAAGCGGTTCTTCTTGTTTTCTTCTCCAGACCGCTCAGTGAGCCGCTTTCCCTTTTCAGCATGCCAGCAAAAGACCGACCGCAAAACCAACCGGGGCAGGAGTATTTTAGCTCAGCAGTATTCTGTACAGTAGGAGGAAGAGGGGTTTCAACCTGATAAACCGTGAGGGAGCAAAACCAGATATGGAACGACCGTTACGGATCCCCCTATGCTTCGGATCTACCAGAGCAGGCCAGCCGTTCCCTCTGCCGATCCTCTAAGAAAGGAAAAAAAAGATATGGTGCGACAGTGCGCATGGTGTTTGCGCTTGATAGATAGCGAGGGCGAGCGCGTGTCTCATCTCCCACTACCCAAGCTCTATAAGGCCAGTCATGGCATCTGTGGAGTTTGCGGTGCACTCTGGTTAGAGCAAATCATGGAGCCAGACAAAGCGGAAGCCTACCAACGTACAACGGCTCACCGCGTTCCAACATATAAACAGTCACAGACCGACTATGCAGATGCCTTCCAGCCGTGGCCCAGCGCCACCCAGACCACACCATCCGAAACCGCCGCGCATCTGGCACTGGAATTGCAGCAAAAGGAGCAGGATACAGGCGAAATTCCGATTTTTACCTGTAAACCGCCACTACATAACTGATGCGAGGAACAGGGGAGAAGAACCGATATACTCGTATTTCTGGTTCTTCTCTTTTTTCATTATTGATAGACAAAGAAGACTCCATCACCGGCCGTAAAATCATAGCTGGATACGATGCCAAAACCGCCACCATTCGCCGCGCAGTTCATATTGCTGGTATGAGCGACATTGCCAGAAACGCCCTCAACATAGGCCATATGCCCGACCGAGCCAGCTCCCTGCACGCCCGCCATCAGAACAATGATCGAGCCAACAACGGGTGTCGTCGAGACATGCCAGCCCGCGGCCCTTGCGCCCTCTACCCATTCGTAGGCATCTCCATACCAGGGGATCCAGACATTATTCACCCTGTGATAGTATTGTGCCGCCCACCATGTACAGTTTCAGGGGTAGAAATGGTTCCCCGAGGAATCTTCAACCGGTGGGATAGTTCCGCCCGGGTTTCCGCCTCCGCCGGTACTGGTTTCAGGACCCGTAGGGATCACTGTTGGCTCTGAATACATCTGTACCACAGCGGTAACGGTCGCTTCTTGCTCGGGCAGGACCTTAAAGGTTTCACTATGTTTAGCAAAGCGCCCCGTACCCCCCCTGGCTTTAGCTATGGGGATAGAAGGGGCGTTCCTTATGGGGTGATTGTGGAAGGGCCGCGTAGGAGGATTGCGTCAAAGTCGCAACACTAGATAGCTCAAGATATTGACAATAGGTAGCCTCATGCTGTATACTACTCCCATGAGTAGGATGAGTTACAAATCAAACAAGAATGTGCTCTATTCTTGCAAATATCATGTGGTCTGGTGCCCCAAGTACAGACGGAAAGTCCTTGTGGAACCAATAGATACACGACTCAAACAAATTATTGAAGAGGTGTGTCAGGAGCACCAGTTTGATCTCCTCA
>NZ_QKUF01000013.1 GCF_003253565.1 Thermosporothrix hazakensis | reverse complement strand
GCTCCAGATCAAAGGGCCGCTCACGCTCCTGCCTGATATATGCCTCCACCTTCTCCTCTCGCTCCTCCTCCCGCTCCTGAAGCACGCTCACCCTCGTCAAAAAGGCTCCCGGCTCTTCCGCAATTCGTTGGACCGGACCCTCTCCCTCTTCGGGAAAGCTCGTACGCAGGCTCTCCTGACGCCGAACCAGCCGGTATAAGCTTGCAATTAACGCCTCATGATCCAGTGGCCCATACAGGTTCCACGCCAGCACAATCGTATAGGCTGATTGTCCCGGAGTCAGCCGATCCAGAAACCAGAGCCGTTGCTGCGCATACGACAATGGCAACCTCTCGGTTCGTGATACCCGCTTGAGCGCGAACTGTGTATCTTTCCCCTGGCTCTTCTGTTGCCTCTCGATAAAGCTCGCCATAGCACGAATAACTTGCTGCTCAAAAAAAAGATGGAGCGGGAAGACAATCTGAAACGCACTGTAGATTCGGGCTACTATCTGAGTAGCGTGAAGGGAATGCCCCCCGAGCGCAAAGAAACGATCCTCCACCCCTACCTGTGCCACACCCAGAACCTCTCTCCAGATCTCGACTAAGGTCGCCTCCACTTTTGTTCTCGGCGCAACATAACTTGTCCCGGTCATCTGCCGGCTCTTTGCCAGGGCAGGCAGCGCTTGCCGATCAACCTTCCCATTGCTCGTGAGCGGAAAGCTATTCAGCAGCACAAAGCCGGCGGGCAGCATATATGAAGGAAGCCGTTCCTGAAGCCATTGTTGAAGCTCTTCCAGAAAGTGTTCATCCTGCTGCCCCTCACGCGGTATCACATAGGCTACGAGTTCTTTTTGTTCGGGGATATCTTCTCGCGCTACGACCAGGCTCGTTTTCACCCCATGATGCATGGCAAGTATCCCCTCAATCTCACCAGGCTCAATACGAAACCCGCGAATCTTTACCTGGTGATCGCTCCGGCCAATATACTCGAATGTGCCATCAGAAAGCGTGCGCACCAGATCACCCGTCCGGTAGATTCGAGCGCCAGGAGTAGACGAGAATGGATCTGGAAGAAAACGCTCCGCTGTCAACTCTGGCCGGTTGAGATACCCCGGTGATACGCCCTCTCCTCCGATATAGAGTTCTCCCACAGCGCCAGCCGATACCGGTTGCAAGTTTGCATCCAGAATATGGGCCGTCGTGCTGGCGATAGGATACCCGATATCGGGCATCTTCAAGTCTTTCTTCTTCCCGGCTGAAACGGTACCTGCCGTAGCTACAACCGTACATTCGGTAGGGCCATAGTGATTCACCAGACGGAAGGGCAAACCGGGTTCAGGATAAAGGCGGAGTTTATCCCCACCGGTGAGCAACGCACGCAATGGCACACGTTCCGGCCAGGAAAGTGCGAGTATTGTTTCTGCAAGCGGCGTGGGAAGAAAACAATAGGTAATGCGCTGTTCTAGAAGCCAATCCCGCAAGAGGTGCGACGAAAGGCGCGTCTCTTCATCAGGAATATGCAGGCTGGCCCCCACAACTAAATACGGCCAGATTTCCCAGACACAGGCGTCAAACGCAGGGCTGGCAAGCTGAGTGGCACGATCCTCAGGAGTAATCTCATAGGCCTGAATGTGCCAGCGAAGCAGATACAGCAGGTTCGCATGGGAAATCTGTACGCCCTTTGGCTTACCGGTAGAACCGGAAGTGTAAATTACATAAGCAAGTTCCTCCAGTTCTCGGCTTACATCCAGATTGGTCTTCGGCCATACAGCTCTTCTCACCACCTCCACATCAACCGTACTCACTCCCGGCAGGGCTTCCCCTCGCGTAAGCACAACCTTTACGCCGGCTTCTTCCATCTGTAACACGTTTCGCTGTGGAGGCGCCCCCGGATCAAGCGGCACATATGCCCCGCCGGCCTTCCAGATCGCAAGCAGGCTCACAATCAGATCAACCGATCTCGGTAAACAAACCCCTACCAAACTCCCTCTCCTGACTCCACGTTCTCGTAAGCAAAGTGCCAGTTGGTTCGCCCGCTCGTTCAGCTCCCAGTAGCTCAGACTTTCCCGCTCATCGCTGACCGCAAGCCTCGCAGGAATACGTTCTACCTGCTCTTCAATCAATTGATGGACACAACGTTGAGCGCGTTCGGTCTGCTCATCTTTAATCACTCCCTCCTGGCGCAGAAGATGTTTTAGCAATTCCTGTTTTTGAAGAGAGAGCTGTTTCGATCTATCAGCCATTGGTTTTTCTCCTCATACTTCTCAACAATCTAATAGATCACGATTGTGTTTACAAACCATGTGAACAATCTCGGAGTATGTTCCCGGGAGCTGGTATCAATCCTTCATCTATCAGATAGTGAAGATACATGCCTGGCAAATCAGCATCCACAGATGGGTAAACAATCGACGATCCTTTGAGCCTTTCTAGAGTCCGCTCGCACCCAAAGCGATTCCGTCTCCGCGTTCGATGAACAAACATGTTTGCGTCGGAAGCCGCCCCCTCCTCAAGCAATTGCAGAAGAAGCTCCGCATCTGGATCGGGCTTCACCTTCAGTGCTTCAATAATATCGGACTTCCAGATACTCAATGGAACCAGCTCCACCTGATAGCCAAAAGTACGCAGCCAATGAAGGACTTCCTGCCAGGGAATCAGTTCAGGGGAAACCAGATGAAAGACATCTTTCTCGGTATTCTGCTGCTGAGAGAGGTATACAATTGCTTTGCTTACATAATCAACAGGCAGGATCTCCATATACTCATCAAGCATAGGAGCTTTCCCCAGACGAAGACATGTCATAAGCAAACGCAGCCACACATCGCCACTGTTGCTGACACCAGTCTCACTATGTCCGGTAATAGTTCCGGGACGATAAATAGTAACGGGCAGTCCTCTTTCACGATACTGGAACACAATCTGCTCTGCCACCCACTTACTCAGGCTATATCCGTTGGCTGTTGCTATAGCTTCGGAACGACAACGCGGAATGATATGCTCCTGGAGAATCGTTTCATCATAGACATCAAGATCAAAAACGGAAACCGAAGAGATATAATGGAGCGGCTTTACACGTGTTCTGCTCGCAAGGCGTAGCACTTCCCTGGTTCCAAGCACATTGGTTGCTTTCAAGGTCTGATAGGGATAGAAGAAATTAACCTGAGCCCCATTGTGATAGATCACATCAAGGCTTTCGGCCAGTCGATCAAACTCAGCAGAAGGAAGCCCGAAACAGGGCAGCGCCAGATCCCCTTGAAGGGCAATAATCCTCGAAAGATCACACTGACGCGACAACGTGCGAGAGCTCAGGTTATTCAAAACTCGCTCCCTTGCCTGTGCAGGTGTAGATGCACGAACCAGACAATACACAGTAGCCTTTGTCCTCTGCAACAGCTCAGAAAGCAAAAAAGCACCTGTAAAGCCAGTCGCTCCGGTCAGCAGAATGGCTTTTGGCTCTTCTGGCGCCGCGACATGAGCAGGCAGCCGAATCTCCTCAGCAAGGACTATCTCTTTCCATAACGCCTCGGGGCCTGATGCATCTTCGTTTGCCGCTTGCCGATGCAGTTGTTCAATTGCCTCTGCCAGTGCCGCAATGGTAGGCTTTTCCAGAAGGTGCCGGACAGAAAGCTCTATCTGGCAGGCCTGATTAATGGCAGCGATCAACTGCGTAGCAAGCAGCGAATGCCCTCCCAGTTCAAAGAAATCATCATAGACCCCGATTTCCCGCAAGCCAAAGAACGTCTGCCAGAGAGTACATAGACGCTGTTCCAGCTCCGTACGAGGCGCTACATATGCTGTCTGCATCACTGTCGAACACTCGCCCTGAAATACCGCAGTATCTTTCACAGGAGAGGTAACCGAGTGTCCTGCATAGAAACCGGACGGCGCATCAAGCCAATACCGCTTTCGCTCAAAAGGATATCCGGGGAGAGGAACACGCTTTCGTCGCTCATCCGCATAGATTTTCTGCCAGTCGACATGTACGCCCGCCATCCAGAGTTTTCCTAGCGTTTGCAAGAGAAAATCAGTGTCCATAACACACTGTTCTTCCCTTCTCATGGAGGCCAGAAAAAGATGAGGCGTATTGTCTAACTGCCTTTGTGCCGATACTTTCAGTACCTGTTCCGGACCAACTTCCAGCAGAATAGCCCCTTCAAAGCCCCTCAGAATGGTTTGCAGGCCAGCCGCGAATTGCACGGTCTGTCGGATATGCCTGACCCAATACTCCGGGTTGCTTGCCTCTTCTGCCATAATCCATGTCCCTGTGACACTCGATATGTAGCGTTTTAGCGGAGGGCGAAAGCGAATACCTTGTACAGTATGGCGAAACTCGTTCAGTAGCGGGTCCAGCATCGGAGAGTGAAATGCATATGCTGATTCCAGCAGATGACATTGTACGCCGCGTTCGCTCAGCAGAGCACGAAGTGTTTCAATCCGTTCACATGGTCCCGCGACGACACACTGAGTCGATCCGTTCTGTGCAGCAAGTGAAAGTTCAGCGGGAAGCAGAGGAAGCACTTCGTTCACAGATGCAGACACTGACAGCATACAGCCACCACCCGTTTTCTGCACCATCCTGCCATACAGAAGAGCCAGTTCAAGTCCTTCTTCCAGCGTTATGACACCAGCCAGACAGGCAGCAACATATTCACCTACGCCCCATCCAAGCATTGCATCCGGCTGTATGCCCCAGGTCATCCATAGCTGAGCCAGCGCATATTCAAGCATAAAGAGGAGTGGCTGTGTGATCTGTGGCTCGCGCAGTCGCTCCTCCAGCCGGGAGGACTCATCAGCAAAAAGAAGAGCGCGCACATCTTCCCCCAGAAACTTCTGAAGCAGGACAGCCACCTTATCAACGTGCTGACGAAACAAAGCCTCTTCTTGATACAGGGTGCTGCACATCCCACCGTGCTGGCTTCCCTCTCCCGGGAAAAGGTAAATCACGGAGCGGCGTAACCCATCATCGACATGAGTTAAAAGCGTCGCTGGATTCTTGCCCTGTAACTCCTGAATCGCATCTATCCTATCACAACACACACATATACGCCTGTAGGGGAAATGCTTGCGTCCAACCTGAAGTGTATATGCTATATCTGCCAGCTCCTGTTCAGGGTGTCTCTCAATGTGGCTTGCGAGCTGAGCAGTGACTTCCTCTAAAGCGGAAGGCGTTCGAGCACTCAGAACCAGAAGTTGAACAGGCCGAGAAAAAGGGGCTGGATCGGCTTCAGGAGCCTCTTCCAGGATAACGTGAACATTTGTGCCTCCGACGCCCAGAGAGTTGACACCTGCACGACGCGGAAGCGCAGGCGTTTCCCACGGCCTGTACTGGGTGTTGACATAGAAAGGGCTTGTCGCAAAACCAATTTGAGGATTGGGTTGCTGAAAATGCAGACTGGGGACCATGCTTTTATGCTTCAGCATAAGAGCAGTCTTGATGAGACCTGCAACCCCGGATGCATGATTCAAATACCCGATATTGCTTTTCACAGAACCAAGTGCACAATAGCTCTTTTCTGCGGTCCTGCGTTGGAACGCTTTTATTAATGCAGTCAGTTCCAGTGAGTCACCCAAAGGGGTTCCAGCTGCATGAGCCTCTACGTAACTAATGGTAGAGGGATCAACACCCGCCAGAGCCAGTGCTTCCAGAACTGCTGTTGCCTGCCCATCCACACCCGGTACAGAATAGCTGGCTCTGGATGCTCCATCATTCGTGATTGCCCCTCCTTTAATGACGGCATACACCGTATCTCCATCTCGCACAGCATCCTCCAGCCGCTTTAACACCACCGCTCCCAGGCCATCCCCGAAGATGGTTCCTTGAGCTCGGGCATCAAAGGCCCTGCAATGCCCATCTGGTGATAACAGACTGGTTTCTTCGTAAAGATACCCCTGATCAGGGGCTGGATTCACGGAAACCCCTCCCGCAAGCATCATGTCGCATTGATAGCTCATAAGGCTCTGGCAGGCCATATAGATGGCGACAAGCGAACTTGAACAGGCCGAACGAATATTGAGACTTGGCCCTTTCAAATTCAGCTTATAGGAAACTCGTGAACTGATATAATCGCCGCTGTTCAGGTAATCAATGGCGTTTCCGCCGATTGCTTTTTCTATATGGGGATGCGCATGAATATGAAACACATAGGCATTATCACCTGAGCCAATATACACCCCGACCACTCCCGAACAGGTTTCCGGATTATAGCCAGCGTGCTCAAAAGCATGCCAGGCACACTCCAGGAATAGCCGGTGTTGCGGGTCCATAACCTCAGCCTCGCGAGGCGTGTAGCCGAAAAACGAGGCATCAAAAAACTCTCTCTTTTCAAGCAGCGAGGCAGCCCGCACATAATTCGGCTGTGCGAGTTGCTCCGGATCAACTCCGGCAGCAAGCAATTCCTCATCTGTGAAAAACGTAATCCCTTCTCTTCCTTCACAGAGGAGCCTCCAAAAGGCCTCGACATCTGGCGCTCCCGGGAAGCGACAGGCCATGCCAATAATGGCAACGCCATCTAGAGATTCATGGGAGGGTTCCATCATGCTGTCTCCTCTCCTTCATCAGTGCTTTTCGTTTCTGCAAAGCCTCATTTTGCCGCTCTACCCGTTTCGCAATCTGTTGTTCTTCCTCCTGTTCCTGCTGTTTTTCCTGACATTCCTGCAAAAACACAGCTAATTCCCTGATAGTCGGATATTTCAAGAGATCAAGTACCGCGATAGGGAGCTTGAGCAGACTTTGAATCTCGTTGTGCAGTCGGATCATCAGGAGCGAATGCCCACCACGATCAAAGAAATTGTCATGGATGCTTATCTGCTCAACTTGTAACAGGCGGCACCAGATAGCGGCTATCTCTTTTTCCAGGTGGGTACGAGGAGCAGCCTCCACTCCTTGAGAGCAGGCCTCTTCTTCCTGTGGAAGGGCTTCATAACAAACCGCTCCATCAGAATCAAGCGGTACATCCTCAAGCAGGATAAGCGATACAGGTCCAAAGGAAACGGGAATATATTCCTGCAGTATGGCTTGAAGAGCAGGTTTGAGCGTCGCCCACTCAGCCTCCTTTTCTGGAACAACATAGACAACAAGTCGTTGTTTCTCACGCACAACGATAACAGCCTGATAGGCCTCCCTGTGCTCCATCAGCAAAGTGGCAACGGCAGCAAACGAGAAACGCTCATTGCGAACTTGAATTTCCGGTCCGATCAGTTCAAGTCTTCCGTCTGGAAGTACTCTGGCCCTGTCGCCAGTTTGAGAGAAGCGTGTTCCCGCAATCATCACAGCGGTTTCTGATCGCTCTCCCGCAACGTATATCTCGCCAATAGCTCCCAGTGGCACCTGTTGCTTCTGCTGGTCCAGAAGAAGAAGCGGAACAAGAGGATAGCCAATAGGAGTGCAGCGACGCGGGGGTTTCGTTGCATCCAGCACATACAATGTCTGCCACGTTCCCGCCACGCCATAACCATGTATGATCTCTATGCCCGGCAAACGCTGCTGTAGCTCCTGTAACTTCTGCTCGGGAAATGTTCTACTCTGAGTCAGAAGCAGTTGCAGAGGACAGAGGTATCCTTGACGACTCAGGCGCAGAAGCGCGGGCAAAAAATGTTCAGGAAGATAGGCACCGGTTATCTGATGTGTAGCCAACCACTCGCAATACGTTTTCCCCGGGAACCGATACGCTTCAGGAACAAGCCAGGCAGTCCCTCCACCAGTTAACGGGAGTAATAGTTCATACAGAAAGGTTGGTGAAGAGTGCAAGGACCAGACTCCCATGCTGACAGCTCTTTTTCCCCAACCATGTTGGACAGCATGCTGAAGGAACCGATAGAGCTGGCTTTGCGTTTGGTCTATTGAAGGATACCATGCCAGGATATCCGTCATTTCGCGTTCCTGAACCGGAAGCGGCGCAGGAGGTGCTATCAACTCATCTATACAGAGGCACGGAATATCACTGAAGTAGCCTCGCATCGCTTGTTCACAGATAACACATCTGATAGAAGGCATTCCCGCTCTTTGCGAAAAGGGGGGCTTTTCTTCTAGCGGAACAGAACTGCACCCTGCTCTCAGGATTGCAAGCATCGCTATGACAGCAGCAAGTGACCGTTCCAGGACAAGCCCGATATATGAACCTGCCTGTATCCCCATTGCCAGCAGATGCTGTGCTACCCTCTCGATTTCACAGGAGAGCTCGCGATATGTATAGCTCTTTCCTTCATAGACAAGCGCAGTCGCGTCAGGGGAACGTTCTACCTGAGAAGCAAAAAGCTCATAGAGAGCATTGGCAGGAATCTCATCTTCTGGCGGGAACGCCAGCGGAGAAGCAAGCAAAGGAAGATCCTGAAGACGCTGTTCAGGATTGTCTACCAGGGCGGCCAGAAGCATGCGATAGCTCTCCATCATCTGCTCGATACTGGCTCGTTCAAACAGCTCACCATTGTATTCGAGCGAACCCTTCATCCCTTGCTCGCTCTCCTCTAACAACAAAGTAAGCTCAAATCTGGCTGTTTTATTCTCCATAGAAAGCATTGTCCTCTACTTCAAAGGGGAGACAGACAAGTCCGGTCAATTCCTGTTCCCGATAGGCGTTCTGAAGCGAAAACAAGATCTGAAACAGAACGGTTCGACCGGGGTCGCGCACTGGCCGCAATGCTTCAACCACTCGCTCAAAAGGGATATCCTGATTGCTATAGGCATCCAGTGCATCAGCCTTAACCCGCTGTAAGATGGTTCGGAAGGTCGGGTTCTCCTTCAAATCGGCACGTATAACAACTGTATTGACAAAGTTGCCAATCAGCGGCTCAAAGTCAGTCCGTGTCCGGTTGGAAACGGGCAACCCAACTGCAATATCTTCCTGTCCAGTGTAACGACTTAACAGGACCTGGAAAGCTGCCAGCATCAGCATCACCAGTGTCACCCCTTCGCGCTGACAAAGCGCAATGAGCTTCTCATGCAGGGCAGCATCTAGCGTGAAGGAAAAAGTATGCCCGCTATACCCCTGCCTTGCGTGGCGAGGATGATCTGTCGGCAATGCCAGCGGTGCAGGACTATCAGACAGACGCTGAAGCCAGTAGTGGAGCTGTGCATTCCCGCGTTCCCCCTGTACTCGCTCCTGTTGCCATTGCACAAAATCCGCATACTGAACAGCGAGGGGAGGCAATGGAGAAGGCCGCTCATTTACAAAAGCATCATAGAGCTGTGAAAGTTCTTGTGAAAGAATCCCCATTGACCAGGCATCGGCGATAATATGGTGGAGCGAGAGGAAAAGAATATGCTCATTCTCCCGGGTCGCAAAGAGATATACGCGTAGAAGCGGACCGCTTTCCAGATGAAAGGGCTTCTGTTTATCTTTCCGAATTGTCCGGATGATTTCCTGCTTCTGCTCCTGCTCTGAGAGGTTGACAAGCACTACAAGCTCTAACTTGAGCGTATAGGCCGGGCCAATGTGTTGCACAGGCAAGCCATGAACAACAGGAAAGGTCGTCCGCAAAATATCATGGCGTCTGATTATCTCATTCAAGCTGGCCTCCAATGCATCCACATGCAAATCTCCCAGAAGGCGAAGACCGGTAAGCATATGAAAATTGCTACTGGTTGGCTCTATCTGATGTAAAAACCATACCCGCTGCTGCGCAAAGGAGAGAGGAACAGTCTGTTCACGCTGAATAGACTTCTGCTCTGTCTGAGCGGTAAGTCCCTGTTGCTGTAACAGGCGTTGAAGGAGTGCCTGTTTCTCTGCGGAGAGCTTCATTCTTCCATACCGGGAGGATGCCATACTTGCTCCTTATCGTCTCTTTCCAATCATCATGTCAACGCTATATTGCCTCATTACACACTTTTCAAGTGTATGCCCTTCTCTTCTCCTCTGTCATGTGCCAAAAGATGTATTTCTACTGCCCGATGCTCTGAAACACAAGCAAGCGAAATGCTGAATGTACCTTTCGATACATGACTTTCCCTGAAGACTTGTTTAGACTTGCAGCAGAAAGAGTGCTTCTCACCCGGAAAAGTCAAAATGAACGCCAGCCTTCTCCTGTACAAAGCAAGCACACCTGGCTGGTGATATCTGGCAGAGTGAATAAGGAAGTATCAATGCGCAAAGCAAGCTTTCTCACAGAAGAGACAATCCAGGCCAGGCTGCAAGCGGAACTTGCACAGCATCTGGACATTGATATTGCGGAAGTCGATATACATGATTCTTTCGCGAGTTATGGGCTGGTTTCGGCTGATGCGGTGCAGTTCGTCAGCTTACTGGAAGATTGGTTAGGAGTCAGTCTTTCTGATACACTCCTCTACGACTATCCAAATATAGCCGGGCTTACTCAGTACCTGATGACGCTAGAGACGCCACACACCGCAGCTCGCACACCCCGTAGAGCATCAAATGAACCGATCGCAATTATCGGTATCGGCTGCCGCTTCCCTGGCGGAGCAGATACACCAGAAGCTTTCTGGCGGCTCCTCTCTCATGGCGAGTGTACCGTAACAGAGGTTCCCCCTGAGCGCTGGAGTCTTGAAACATTTTACGACCCGGATCCCCAGGCTCCTGGCAAGATGTATACCCGCTTTGGAAGCTTTATCTCTGATATTGATAGCTTTGATACCAGCTTTTTCGGCCTCTCGCCTCGCGAAGCCTCGCGAATGGACCCCCAACAGCGACTATTGCTTGAAGTTGCCTGGGAAGCGCTGGAGCGCGCCGGTATCTCTCCTGAATCGCTCCAGGAGAGTCAGACCGGCGTTTTTATCGGCATGATGAGCAACCAGGAATACATGCAGCTCCAAATTCAGCACGGAAACGGCGACCATCTCAATGACCCCTACTTCGGGCTGGGCAGCGCGGCCAGCGTTGCCGCCGGGCGTCTCTCTTATCAGCTCAACTTAAAAGGGCCCGCGTTGACTGTCGATACGGCCTGTTCATCCTCCCTGGTGACTACCCATCTCGCATGTCAGAGCCTGCGGGAATATGAATCTGATCTCGCTCTGGTCGGAGGTGTGAACGTCACGCTGCTTCCAGAAAATATTGTCAATTACTGTAAAATGGGGATGCTTTCAGCCGACGGGCGCTGCAAAACCTTCGATGAATCGGCCAACGGGTTTGTACTGGGAGAAGGCTGCGGGATACTTGTGCTCAAGCGCCTCTCGGATGCGCTCGCAGATAGAAACCCTATCCTCGCGCTTATTCGCGGCTCTGCTGTCAATCAAGATGGGCGCAGCAATGGCCTGACCGCACCGAACAAACACGCACAGGCTGCTGTCATTCGACAAGCATTGGCAAACGCAGGCATCACCCCTCAGCAGGTGCAATATGTGGAAGCTCATGGTTCCGGGACTGCATTGGGCGATCCAATCGAGGTCGATGCATTGATGTCGGTGCTGGGAGAGGAGCGTCATTCAGAACAACCCCTCCTGATCGGCTCGGTAAAAACCAACATCGGTCACCTGGCCGGAGCAGCAGGTATTGCAGGGCTCATTAAGACGGTTCTCGCTCTCCAATACCGTGAACTTCCCCCTCACCTCCATGTACAAAAGCCCAATTCGCGAATCAACTGGCAAGCATACCCGATCGAAATAGTACAGCAAAGGCGGGCCTGGCCTCAAGGAGCGCATATAGCAGGGGTCAGCTCTTTTGGCTGGTCCGGGACCAACGCACATGTCATAGTAGAAGAAGCGCCCATGCCGCCAGAAACCGAAGCACCTGCCACCGCACAATTGCTTCTGCTTTCCGCCAGAACCACAACAGCCCTGGAACAGGCAACAGAGCGCCTCATCACGTACTTACAGCAGCACCCCACCGCTCTTCTGGCTGATGTTGCCTACACCACGCAGGTAGGTCGTACCCCCTTCCAGAAGCGGCGGGCCATCATTGCCAGAAATAGAGAAGAAGCCCTGCGTACACTGACGGAACGCTCCTTCCTGACCGGTTTTCTTTCAGACAAGGGGCATCCAATCGCATTTCTCTTCTCACATCAAGAGTACCTCTCACTTGAACAGAGTATGGAGTTCTATCAGAACGAACCTGTTTTCCGCTCCATCATTGACCGCTGCCACACGTATCTTCTGCATACCTTCAACAGAGATATCCAGCAGTGCCAGAAACAGACCCAATCCTTCATTGTGAAATATGCGCTTGCCGTACTCCTGCGCTCGCTAGGTGTCACGCCATCGGCTCTGTTCAGTTCAGGAAGGGATGAGTACATTGCGGCATGTCTCTCCGGGGTGCTCTCGCTTGAAGATGCTCTCAGGTTGAACATGGCACAGGACACAGAAAGCCCGGACCTTCTTTCTCAGCTTCCATGTCACCCGCCCGAGATTCCCTTTATCTCTTCCCGCACCGGAGACTGGATCTCGACGGAACAGGCTACTGATCCTGAGTACTGGATCACATGCGGACAGCAGACTGTTGATGAGATCAGACAGTCTCAATACAGCAAGCGATACTTCCTTGTACACATTGGAGGCCAAACCGAGCAAGATACTGCTGAGACGTCTATAGTGGCGCTTCTGCACTCGGCTGATGATCATCTCTCTGTTCAGGAGACTGTACTTACCTGCCTGGGTAAACTCTGGCTTGCCGGGGTTTCAATCAACTGGTCTGCTCTCCATGCAGGAACGCAACGAAGGCTGCTCTCATTGCCTACCTACGCTTTCGAGAAACAGCGCTGCTGGATAGGGAATCGCTCTGAAGAACGGCTCCCACAATCCGGGAAAAGAGAACTCGCCGATAGGTTCTACCTCCCTGAATGGATTCAACGTCCGGCGCCCCGGGCAAACGGGCTGACGGAAAGTGGCCCCTGGCTTCTTTTTCATGATCAAGCGGGTCTGAGCAAGGCAATTACACAGCAACTCCTCCGGGAAAATCAGTCAGTTATCCAGGTTTATGCGGCTACACACTTCCATCGGCAAAATGACTATATGTATTCCATCCGCTTGGCATGCCAAGAAGACTACAGCAGGCTTTGTCAGGAGTTGCAAGACAGTGGTTTGTTCCCTGCAACAATTATTCACTGTGGAGGCTTTTCCAGACAGGATAGAGAAATGCCCTCCAGAGCTTCCTTTCAAGCCCTGCAAACCAATGGCTTCTATAGTGTGCTCTTCCTGGCGCAGGCATTACAGGCATACTCGCACCCTGTTCGGCTAAACATCATTACCAATCAACTTCAACCCGTAACTGATCGGGACCATGTGCATCCAGAGCATGCCCCCTTACAGGCTGCCTGTAAGGTGATACAACAGGAATACCCTGCTCTTCGTTGTACGCATATCGATCTGGCAGGCAATGCCTTACAGTATCAAAGCGACGAAGATACGATCAGGCAGCTTCTCATAGACTGTTGCACTGACAGTCCAGATCAAAGCATTGCATATCGAAACCAGCAACGTTGGGTCCCGCAGTATCGCCCTATCCATCTGGAAGCACCTCTGTATCCTGCACACCTACGAAAACAGGGCGTCTACCTTATCACCGGGGGGCTGGGCGGTATCGGTCTTGCTCTGGCAAAGTACCTCGCCAGAACAGTACAGGCTCGACTTGTCTTGCTCAGTCGCTCGGCTTTACCCGCACGAGAAACCTGGCCAGACCTGATTCGCAGTGAAGACAGCACGAGTAAAACCGCACAGCGACTTCAACATCTGCTTGAGCTGGAGGCCCTCGGTGCAGAAGTCCTGCTACTTCAAGCCGATATTGCTGATCCGGCACAGACACAAGCAGCCATACAACAGACGCTTACCCGATTCGGTACACTGCACGGAGTCTTTCACGCGGCTGGCAACGTGGAGCAAGAGGCCCTCAAATCGATCCAGCATCTGACCCGGGCCGATTGCGAGCTTCATTTTCAAGCAAAGGTGTACGGAACCATTGCGCTCTATCAGGCACTACAAGAAGTACCTCTCGATTTCTGCCTGCTCTTCTCTTCTATCTCTGCTGTACTGGGTGGTCTGGGCTTTATCAGCTATGCAGCCGGAAATTGTTTCCTGGATAGCTTCGCCCGGCGCTATCGAAGTTTGGAACAGCCGTGGATCAGCGTCAACTGGGATACATGGCTAACGGACAGTATGAAAACAGCCTTCCAGGGGAAAACACTTCTTCGCTATGCAATGGAACTTGATGAGGGACTTGATGCCTTGAATCGCATCCTGGCCTCTCCAGTCGCTCCCCGGATCGTCCACTCAACAGGGAAGCTTCAAGAGCGACTTCAGGAGTGGCTGCCACCTGTCAGCAAAACGCCTCCCTCACAGACTCCAACCATTGTCAGAGATTACGAGCGCACGATCACCACTATATGGCAGGAAGCACTTGGCCTGAACGAAGTCAACCCTGACGATAACTTTTTTGAATCAGGGGGGAACTCTCTTATTGGCATACAGGTTATCAACAAGATCAATAAAGCGCTGCAACTCCAACTACCCAATGTTGCGCTCTTTGAAGCGCCCACGATCAACGCCCTTGCCCGCTATGCTCGCAACACTCAACAGACAGCGACAACGGAAAGCAAACAACCGCAAAAAGCCAAACGCGCCACCCCTCAACAAAATGGTATCGCTATTATTGGCATGGCCGGGCGCTTTCCGGGTGCCAACTCTATTGAACAATTCTGGGAGAATTTGCGTAACGGCGTGGAGACTATTTCTTTCTTCTCAAAAGAGGAACTGGCAGAAGCCGGTGTCCCTGACCAACTGCTTCAGCATCCTGATTATGTGCGAGCACGCCCGATACTTGAAGACATCGCATCTTTCGATGCTGCATTCTTCGGCTATACGCCCCGAGACGCAAGTTTACTTGATCCACAACACCGACTTTTTCTTGAGTGTTGTTGGGAAGCGGTTGAGCATGCGGGCTATGACACCCAGACGTATAAGGGGTCTGTCGGTGTCTTTGGCGGTTCCGCTATGAGTACCTACCTGCTATCGCATGCAAACACCATCCTGGGATCAATCGATGACTATCAGCTTGTCATCAGCAACGACAAAGATTCCCTGACAACAACCGTTTCCTACAAACTCAATCTCAAAGGGCCAAGCGTTGCGGTTCAGACCTTCTGTTCTACCTCTCTGGTCGCCGTCCATCTTGCCTGTCAAAGCATCCTTGCCAATGAATGTGATATGGCTTTGGCAGGAGGCGTCTCGGTTCGCGTCCCGACAAAGAGAGGCTATCTGTACCAAGAAGGCGGAATGGAGTCCATTGATGGACATTGCCGTACCTTTGATGCGAAAGCTACAGGAAGTATCTTCGGGGACGGCGTTGGCATTGTTGTCCTCAAGCGCCTTTCTGATGCTATCGCAGATGGAGACACCATTCATGCCGTCATCAAAGGCAGCGCGATCAACAATGATGGCTCATTGAAGGTCAGCTATAGCGCTCCAAGCGTGACCGGACAGGCAGAAGCAATCAAGGCCGCTCTGCTCAATGCAGACGTCTCCGCGGAGAGTATCAGCTATGTCGAGGCACATGGAACAGCCACAGAACTCGGTGACCCGATCGAAATTACAGCCCTTACAAAAGCGTTCCGCACAGACACAGAGCGTCAACAGTACTGCGCGATTGGCTCTGTGAAAACAAACGTAGGTCACCTTGATCGCGCCGCGGGCGTCTCCGGTCTCATGAAGACAACGCTGGCTCTGGAACATGAAGAGATCCCCCCGAGCCTCCACTATCAATCACCAAATCCTGAGATCACTTTTGCCAGCAGTCCCTTCTATGTCAATTCCCGGCTGACTCCGTGGCCGCGCAGCAGTCGTCCACGAAGAGCGATGGTCAATTCGCTTGGTATGGGTGGAACGAACGCCCATGTTATTCTTGAGGAGGCGCCCATGCAGACGCCTTCATCGGCTTCTCGCTCCTCGCAGCTCTTTGTTCTCTCTGCCCGCTCGGAATCTGCCCTTCAGCAGAGTATCAGCAATCTGCAAAACTACCTGGAACGCCATCCAGATGCGAAGCTTGCAGATGTCGCCTATACCCTCCAGGTTGGGCGCAGACGTTTTGAACATCGTTGCACCTTCGTCTGTGGGACGCAGGCGGGAGCGTTACAGGCGCTCTCCACAGGAACCGGTCTCCATATACGGAAAGAACAGCGTACCGGACGCCCGCTCATTTTGTTCTTCCCGGCAACGGATCACTATCAGGATATCCAACTGCTTTGTGCTCAAGAACTCACTTTTCAAGCCCACTTCGACCGAGGATGGGAAAGCGTGTGCTCCCTGACCGGGTCCCAGAGAGAGAAGCAACCCACCGGACAGGTTGCCCTTTTCCTGGCAGAATATGCGCTCGGACAAGCCCTTCTTCAATCAGGCATTACTCCTCAAGCCGTATTTGGCTCTGGCATTGGAGAATATGTAGCGGCCTGCCTGGCCGGGGTGCTGACACTTGAAGACGCTTTGTCTCTGGTACTGGTAGAACAGGCCCGGAATATCGAACTCCATACACCGAGTATCCCTTTCTTTTCAAGCAACAGTGAAACCTGGCTCCGTGATGGTCTTGCAATTCCTTCCTCCTACAGAGGAGCCCTGACAAAGCAAAATGTGTCCCTATCAGCCTCACTCCTGCAATGGATACAAGAGCCTGATTCGGTGCTTCTGACAGTAGGCACCGCCCAAAATCCTGAGCTTACCTCTTGCCTCAAGCAGGTTGATTCTCGCTTGCTTCCAGATATGCTGACAGCCATCCAACCGGGAAATGCATCCTTTCTTGCAATGCTCGGGCAGCTCTGGCTTGCCGGCGTCACAATCGACTGGGAACGCTTCTACAGCCAGGAACGGCGCCACCGACTGCCACTGCCAACCTATCCATTTGAGCGCCAGCATTACTGGATTGAAACGGCACCGGCGCAGCCAGAGGTTTCAGCACAGCGCACAACAGAGCAAAAGCAGCCACTCAAAGACTGGTTTTATCTCCCCGGCTGGAAACAAGCACCGCCGGCTCGCATTGCTCGAAGGCAGGCACGTGAACAACAAGCCCACTGGGTGTTCTTTATGGACAAATGCCAGATCGGGAAACAGCTTATCACGCACCTACAGCTTCTTCCAGAGCAGGTCACGTGTATCTGGGCCGGTCAGGCCTTCCAGAAAAGAGAAGAAGGCATATATAGCATTCATCCGGGTGAGCGGGCTGATTACGAAATGGTCCTGAAGGAATTACAGGCGCAGGGAAAAACACCTGCTACCATCGTTCATCTCTGGTCACTCAATCGCGAAGAACGAGCAATAGAAACAGAGCTCAGAGAAGGCTTCTCTAGCTTGCTCTTCCTCGCTCAGGTGCTTGGCGACCTGGGAATTCAATCCTATTCCCTGAATGTACTTTCAAGCACCATTTATGCTATCACCGGACGAGAAACAATCCGCCCGGCCCACGCGACACTCTCAGGCCCCTGCCGCGTGATTCCTCAGGAATATCCGAGCGTCAGTTGTCGCAACATTGATATAGAGTTGCCAGAGCCAGGAAGTCAGCAGGAGACCACGCTGCTCCATCTGATCAGCGCCGAACTCAGCAGTGAGACAGGAGAAAGCGTCGTTGCGCTGCGTGATAAGACGCGTTGGATACAGAGCTTCGAGCCGCTAGAACTCCCGGAAACGCAGCCGGATACCGTCAACCTGCGTCAGAATGGCGTGTATATGATAACCGGCATCGGTGGGCTTGCTCTGAGTATGGCAGCATACCTGACACAGAAGTTTCATGCCAAAATAGCACTTATCGGACGCAGCATGCTTCCTGCTCGTCAGGAATGGCCCCATATCCTTGCCAGCCAGGGAGATACATCCGGCATAGGCTGGAAAATTCGCACGGTTCAGTACTTAGAGCAAGCAGGCGCTGAGCTTCTCTTCCTTCAGGCCGATGTCTCAGATGAAGAACAGATGCGTGCAGCCCTTACTCAAACACTCTCAACCTTTGGCACACTACATGGCATCCTGCATACTGCCGGCGCGCCGGGCGTTGGTCTGATCCAGATCAAAAAACCTGCCGATGCGGCAACAGTGCTCGCTCCTAAAGTGGTGGGAACAGAGACACTCTTACGAATCATCAAGGAAAAACCGGATCTTTCGCTCGACTTCCTGGCTCTCTTCTCATCTATCACCTCGATTACGGGAGGCCCCGGGCAGGTCGATTACTGTGCCGCAAACGCGTTTCTCGACGCCTGCGCCCGTTGTTCATACCCGCAGATAGGAACTCTTGTCTCGCTGAGCTGGAGCGAATGGCAATGGAACGCATGGGAGGCGGGTTTAGCAGGATACGATAGCGAAACACAGAACTTCTTCCGTACGCAACGCCAGATCTTCGGGATCACAGCGGAGGAAGGTGCAGAGGCTTTTGTGCGTGTCCTGGCATCTTCGCTTTCTCATGTTATCGTCTCACCTCAGCCATTCCAGGCACTGCTGAATCTCAGCACAACGCTTACAACCAGGACTGTGCTCCAGCGAACCCAGAAACAACAACAGAATCGGGTGAAACACCCGCGACCCAATCTCAGCAGTTCCTATGCTCCGCCTGCGACAGATCTGGAACGCCAGATTACCGCAATCTGGGAAGATCTACTCGGTATCGAAGCCATCGGTGTCAATGATAACTTCTTTGAGCTCGGTGGCAACTCTCTTATCGGCCTGGATCTGGTGACGCGCCTGAAAAAAGGGCTGAAACTGACAAACCTTGCAGCCTACATCATCTACGAAGCGCCCTCGATTCATGCCCTGGCACAGGTCATCCCGCAGGAGCAGGCTGAAACGGTCAGTGTCATACGCTCCGATAGAGGCACACGCAGGCGGGAGGCGCTTCGCCGTCGCATGCATGGAGGAGGACAAAAGAGCGAATAGCCCTCCCCAAGACACACATCTCATCGTGACACAGTTATTTCTCCACTGGAGAGGAGAGAGCGCAAGATGACAAATGATTCGTCCTACGATACAGCCTTAGCCATCATAGGCATGTCAGGAAAGTTTCCAGGGGCTGCAACCCTTGAAACGTTCTGGCAAAACATTGCCGGAGGGATAAAATCCATCCGCTTCTTTACTGATGAGGAAATGCTGGCAGCCGGAATTGATCCTGCTGAATTACGTAAGCCTGATCTGGTGAAAGCGGGAGGCTTCCTTGAAGACGTCGAGTACTTTGATGCAGCCTTCTTCGGGTATACGCCACGTGAAGCCGATATTATGGATCCTCAGCATCGGCTTATGCTGGAATGCGCCTGGTCCGCGCTGGAAGATGCAGCCTATGTACCAGACACCTATCAAGGGCTGATTGGCATCTTTGCCGGTTCGGCCACCAGTACCTATATGCGCCACAATATCTATGCTGATCCGGCACTCTTTGAGAACATCGGACAGGCACAGGTCAATGTCGGCAACGACCAGGATTCTCTGACAACGACTATCTCCTATAAGCTCAATCTCAGAGGGCCCAGTATTGCGGTACAAACCTTCTGTTCAACCTCCCTGGTCGCGGTCCATCTTGCCTGTCAGAGTTTGCTCAATGGTGAATGTGATATTGCACTTGCCGGTGGCGTCGCGATCAACCTTCCCCAGGAAAGCGGATATATCTATGAGGAAGGGGGTATTCTCTCTCCCGATGGGGAATGCCGCACCTTTGACGCGCAGGGGCAAGGCAGCGTTATGGGAAACGGGGCAGGTTGTGTCGTTCTCAAGCGCTTCCATGACGCCTTGAACGATGGCGATCATATCTATGCGTGTATTCGAGGAACCGCTATCAATAATGATGGGGCAGCACGAGTCAGTTATACCGCTCCCGGACTCGATGGACAGGCAAATGTTGTCGCTGAGGCCCTCGACAATGCTGATATAGATGTTGAGAGTATCGGTTATATCGAAGCCCACGGCACTGCAACTGCCCTCGGGGATATGATCGAGCTAGGGGCACTCCTCAAGGCATTTCGTGGAAGAACGGACAAACAGCGGTTCTGTGCCCTGGGTTCAGTGAAACCAAATGTGGGCCATCTGGACCGCGCAGCAGGAGTCACCGGTCTGATAAAAACCGCGCTGGCTCTTCAACATCAGCAGATTCCACCCAGCCTGAACTTCGAGCAAACCAGCCCTGATATTCAGTTAGAACAGAGTCCTTTCTTTATCAATACAACCCTGCGAGCCTGGCCCGCTGCCGATGCACCTCGCCGCGCAGGCGTCAGCTCCTTTGGCGTAGGCGGGACGAATGTGCATGTCATTCTGGAAGAAGCTCCAGAACATGTAAACGCGCCGTCAGCTCGTCCATTTCATCTCCTCTCGCTGTCGGCACGCACCGAGACCGCGCTAGAAGCGATGACGAAACAACTGGCAACTCATCTGAGCAAATATCCGGAACAGAACATAGCAGATGTCGCCTATACCCTACAGGTAGGACGAACAGTCTTTCCATACCGACGCGTCGTGCTCTGTGAGGAAAGAGAAGATGCTATCCAGGCCCTGCAAACCGGCAATTCGGCACAGGTCTTGACCACCCGGGACCCTTTTCGGGAGCGCAAAGTTGCTTTCCTCTTTCCCGGTGTAGGCGAACAGTATGGCGAACAGGCAAAAGCGCTGTATCGAGATGAGCCAGATTTCCGCGAGGCCGTAGAACGCTGTTGTTCTTTCCTCCGAGCCAGCTTCGACCTGGATATAAGCGAGATTTTTATGCAAGAGCAGCCGCCACACCAACCAATGTCCTCGCACATTGACTTTCGGGCAATGGTAGGACGCTCCAGGCGCGCTACAAACTCTTCGCTCTCTCGCACAGCTATTGCTCAGCCGGCGCTCTTTGTCTTTGAATATGCCCTGGCATGCTTGCTTCAACGGTGGGGGATTCAACCTGTTGCCCTGCTTGGCTATAGTCTGGGAGAATATGTAGCAGCCTGTCTGTCCGGCATCTTGAGTCTGGAAGACGCTCTTACCCTGGTTGTGCAACGTGCCCGGGCCATTGATGAGCTTCCGGCTGGCACAATGCTTGCAGTCAATGCACCAGAAGCTCAGGTGCAGCGCTATCTCTCTTCCCACATCAGTCTCGCCGCCGTGAACAGCCCGATGACATGCGTGCTTGCCGGTTCTCCTGATGCAATCGCGTCTCTGGAGCAACGTCTGCATGAACAGGAAATTGCGTGCTTTCGCATCCAAACAACCCACGCCTTTCATTCCTTTATGCTGGAACCACTGCGCCCTATTGTCACAAAGTACGCCCATAGCGTGCGACGGTCAACACCCCGAATTCCTCTGATCTCGAACGTCACTGGCACCTGGCTGACAGATGAACAGGCGCTGGATCCAACCTATTGGGCCGCACATATGTGTCAAACAGTGCAGTTTGTCAGGGGTGTAGAACAGTTGCTTCATGATCCTGAATGGTTGGTTCTCGAAGTCGGCCCCGGCCAGGGTCTCAGCTCCTTTGTGAAGCAACATCTCGCATGTGGTTCGGCACGTCTGCCGCTGATACATCCTCTCCTGCCAGCCGCCTATGATCGGCAACCCACGCAAGCGTTCTTGCTGAAAACGCTTGGCAAGCTCTGGCTCGCCGGCGTGCCTGTGAACTGGGCAGGCTTTCATGCCCAGGAACAGCGCTACCGTGTCTCATTGCCTACCTATCCTTTTGAAAGACAACGTCACTGGCTCACACCCGCCAAATCACCCTCGTCTCCAGGCCCCTCCATTCAGGTGATGAGTGTCGATCAACTGGCGCGACTGGAACATATCTCTGATTGGTTCTATCTCCCATCCTGGAAACAAGGTGCTCCCCAGCATCCCTTTACAAGGAGCAGAGAAGATGCCCCTCGCTGGCTTCTCTTTGCCGATGCGCAGGGTATCGGTGAGCGTCTCGCGCATATCTTACGTCATCACGGGCACGCCGTTGCTCTGGTCAAACCGGGCGAAAGATTTGCAGTTTTACAAGATGGTTCCTATCGTCTCAATCCGCCTGATCGCGCTGATTATGAGCAGCTCTTTCAGTCCTTGCCTGCTGTGCTCGGTGGCCTACCAACCGATATCGTTCACCTGTGGACGGTAGGCATGCCGGAGAAGCCTCTAGACTACGGCTTTTATAGCCTTTTAGCGCTGTCCCAATGCCTGGGCAATCTCGATGAGCAACCCTGTATGCTCTCAATCGTCTCTGACGAGACACAGGAAATTATGGAAGGGGAACGCCTCTGTCCTGCAAAATCCGCCGTTATGGGAGTCTGCCGGGTGATTCCCCAGGAGTATACCCACATTCGGTGTCGGACAATTGATATTGTGCTCTCCGAGACGCAGTCCAAAATCGCTCTCCTTCTGACTGAGCTAACAAGTGACTGCTCAGATCAGGTTGTCGCTCTTCGGGGAGGCAAACGGTGGCTGGAAACCTTTGTGCCATATCCTCTCCCCGAACCGACACAACCGATCTTCAGGCAGAACGGTGTCTACCTGATTACAGGCGGCTTAGGTGGGCTTGGTCTGGCAATGGCAGAGCGACTGGTACAACAGTATCACGCGCAGGTGATCTTGACCTCCCGTTCGGCATTACCGCCCCGCCAGGAGTGGGAACGCATGCTCGCACTCCCGGATGAGATAAACACGCGCAAGCTCAGCGCCCTTTTACGCATGGAAGCGCACGGCGTTCAGCCTCTTGTCCTCTCTGCAGATGTCAACAATGAAGAACAGATGCAAAGGGTGTTTCAGCGCATTCTGGAAACGTATGGCATGCTACATGGCATCCTTCATACCGCTGCCGTCCCCGCCATCGGCCTTACACAGTTCAAAACGGCAGAAGCAGCAGCGCATGTGCTGGCTCCTAAAGTCAGCGGAACACTCATCCTGGAAAAACTGATCAGGCAAGATGTTCCCTCGCTCGACTTTCTTCTGCTCTTTTCCTCTATGTCCTCGATCACCGGGGGAGGGCCAGGGCAGGTCGATTATAGTGCTGCCAATGCCTTTCTGGGCACCTATGCGAAGGCGCAACGACATCAATACCCGCAAACGCTGGCTGTCGACTGGGGTGAATGGCAATGGAACGGGTGGGAAGCTGGACTTGAGGGCTATGATCCAGCAGCACAAGAGCTCTTCAAACAACATCGCCTCCATTTTGGCATCTCGTTTGATGAAGGCTTCGCCGCGCTCACGCGTCTTCTGGCTCAGGATCAGCCCCATGTTATTGTCTCAACGCAGGAATTTTGCACCTTCGCAGAGCTCAGCAAGGACTTCACAGCAAGTACCGTCATACAATACGAGCGAGAAAAGCAGCGAAAAACAGAGCGCCACCCCCGCCCGGCACTCAGCACATCGTACAGCGCCCCACGAAACCAGCAGGAGCAACAAATAGTAGCCATCTGGGAAGATATGCTCGGTATCACCCCTATTGGCATTGATGATAATTTCTTTGATCTGGGGGGCAACTCCTTAACAGGCGTTGCGATGATAGCCCGCTTGAAGAAGGCCTTTTCTCTTGCTCGTCTCCCTGCGGCCGCGCTCTATGAAGCTCCCTCCGTCAGCGCAATGGCTCAATACCTGAAACAGTATTCTTCAATGCAATCAGAGACGAAGGATCATGCACAAAACGAGTGGGACGAGCGCGGTATGAAGCGTCGAGCAGGGTTGCGACAGCGTCTTAACGAACGTCAGCAGCAAGAAAGATGAGATCTCATGACCAGTTCAGTATATTACACCGAAGAATATCAAACGGCCCTGGCTCTTATCGGCATGTCGGGGCGCTTCCCTGGAGCTCAGAATGTTACGGAGTTCTGGCAGAATATCTCACAGGGACATCAATCCCTGCGTCCGCTCTCAGATGAAGAGCTTCGCGCGGCGGGGGTTGATCCGGCGCTACTTCGCGATCCGAACTTTGTTCGCGTGGGGGCGATTGTCGAGCAGGCAGATACCTTTGACGCAGCCTTTTTCGGATATTCACCACGCGAAGCTGAAATTATGGACCCACAGCATCGCCTCTTTCTTGAATGTTGCTGGGAAGCACTCGAAGACGCTGCTTGTGATGTATCTACCTATCAGGGTCTCATTGGCGTTTTCGCGGGAAGTGCCGTCAGCACATATATGTTACGCAATCTGTTACCGAATAAAGAGTTGATGAATTTAATCGGACAGATGCAGCTCGATGTCGGCAATGATCGGGACTCTCTCTCCTCTACAGTGGCTTACAAGCTTGGGCTTCGTGGCCCGGCACTGGCAGTGCAGACCTTCTGCTCGACCTCATTGGTCGCCACACATCTGGCCTGCCAGAGCTTACTGAACTACGAATCTGATATTGCACTTGCTGGCGGCGTCAGTATTGTCTTTCCACAAGAGACAGGCTACCTGTACGAAGAGGGCGGCATCCTCTCCCCCGATGGAGTCTGCCGAACGTTTGATGCACGGGGCCAGGGCAGCGTTATGGGGAATGGTGTCGGAGTTGTAGCCTTAAAGCGTCTGCACGATGCTCTGGACGATGGCGACCATATCTATGCGATCATTCGGGGTTCGGCAATCAATAATGATGGCAGCACCCGCGTGAGCTATACCGCGCCGGGTGTCGATGGAGAAGCAAACGTTATCTCGGCAGCCCTGAGTTATGCCAACCTCTCCGCCGAAAGCATCAGCTATATGGAAGCACACGGCACGGCGACAGTGCTTGGTGATGCCGTCGAAATAGCAGCCATGCAGAAAGCGTTCAACCGCCAAACCAATAAGAAGCGCTTCTGTGCTATTGGCTCTGTCAAACCCAATGTAGGCCACCTGGATCGCGCAGCGGGCATCACTGGATTGATCAAGACCTCTCTGGCGCTCCATCATCGCCAGATCCCGCCCAGCCTTCATTTCGAGCGAACAAGCCCGGATGTTGATCTTGATAACAGCCCGTTCTATGTCAACACCACACTCAAGCAGTGGGAAAGCACGGATCATCCGCGACGTGCCGGTGTAAGTTCTTTCGGGTTGGGCGGAACCAATGCCCATGTGGTACTGGAACAGGCTCCAGAAGTGGTCTCTTCCCCTCACTCGCGCCCCTGGTCCCTGCTGCTGCTCTCAGCAAAAACAGAGACAGCGCTTGATGCAATGTGCAGAAACCTTGCTTCCTTCCTGGAAACCCATCCGGACCTCAATATAGCAGATGTGGCCTACACTCTTCAGGTAGGACGGAGCACCTTCAACTATCAACAGGCGCTTCTCTGCACCGATAGCATGGACGCCCTTCAAGTACTGCGCGGCCGCCCTTCAGATCGGCTTCTCCGTCAGCATCAGGTGCATCGGAATCGTCCTGTTGCATTTCTCATACCAGAAAAAGCGCATTACCCGTTCGCCTCTCTCCAGGTGCTCTACCGGGAAGAGCATGCGTTTCGAGTTGAGGTTGAGCGCTGCTGCCGCTGTGTGCAGGAACAGTCTGGCCTGGCTCTTCAAGCACTTTTTGAAGGGCATGAGCAGCAGCTATCTGCTTCGGGACAGGCAGCCCTTCACTTCATTGTAGAATATGGACTTGCCCGGCTTCTCCAGCAAGGGGGCATACAACCGGCCTGCATATATGGATCTGAACCTGTCGCCGCCTGTCTCTCTGGTGTCTTATCTCTGGAGGATGCATTACGACTTGTCGTACAACGCGCTCGTTCTCTGGAAACAGGCGCATCAGTACTCTCTTCCGAGCAGGCAGCCAAAATGATACAAGGCATTTCATTGCAAAAACCCACTATCCCTTACGCTTCTCATCTCACCACAACCTGGATCACGGCAGAGCAAGCAACAAGCCCCCGATACTGGCAGACGCTCTTGTGTCTGGAAGAGCACACCCCCCGGGAATGGAAGCAACTCCTCTCAGACAGTGAATGCCTGTTCCTGGAGGTGGGACCGGGCCAGATGCTGGAAGCGCTTCGGCCTGGCGGAGAACTCAATGAGGAACTCCGGTTCTCCATCCTACCAGCAGATCCAGAGCAGTCCAGCCAGCGTCACCTGCTCATTACCCTCGGCCGTCTGTGGTTGGCAGGCATTTCTATCAATTGGCAGGGCTTTTATGCACAGGAACAGCGCTGCCGTCTCTCTCTTCCAACATATCCCTTCGAGCGCAAGCGCTACTGGCTCGCTGCTCCCGGGGCCCCGGCAGATTCGCCTGAAAATCTACGAAAGCCCGAGATCAGCGATTGGTTCTCTCTTCCCACCTGGGAGCCCGCGCCTCTCGCCGCCCAACAAGCAAAGAAAGCCACCTACTTGCTCTTCCTTGATGAGAACAAAGTCAGTGAAACGCTTGCGCGCACCCTTGAGCAAGCACACCATACGGTCATACAGGTCTATGCGGGAAACAGCTTTGAGCAGCTCCAGCCTCATCGCTTCCAAATCAATCCACGTCAACCAGAGGATTATATCCACCTCTTTCGTACCCTCACCGAACTGCAATGCATGCCTGACAGCATCCTCCATGCCTGGAGCCTGACGGAAAAGCAGAGGGATGGATCAAGCCCTGAACAGGAACATTTCCAGACCGTGCAGCACAGGGGTTTCTATTCGCTCCTTTTCCTTGTGCAGGCCCTGAACAGCCTGTTCTATGAAAAAGAGCTACACCTTCTTGTGCTCTCAAATGCCCTTCATCTTGTTCGGGAAAAGGATCATATCGAGCCAGAAAAAGCGACGCTCCTGGGCGCGTGCATCGTGATCGGGCAGGAATATCCTCATATCATTTGCCGCTGTATTGATCTTGATCTGGCAGATAAACAGATCAACGCGTTCCTTGCTACGGAATGCCAGACTCGCCCGACAGAACGTGTTGTAGCATACCGGAATGGGCAGCGCTATACACGAACCTATAGGGCCAAACAACTTTCTGCTCCCACAGGCAATAGCCTCTTCCGTACCCGAGGGACCTATCTGATCACCGGTGGCCTGGGAAGAATCGGCCTGCTGCTGGCCGAACACCTGGCACGAACCGTTCAGGCCCGTTTGATTCTCGTGGGCAGAACCGAGTTACCCGCACACGATACATGGGCCGATTGGCTCAAAACGCATGATGCACAGGACACGCTCAGTCAGAAAATAAGAAGGCTCCAGGAGATCGAAGCATATAGCAGCACGGTGCAGTATTACGCGGCTGATGTCGCAGATGAGCAGCAAATGCAGCGTGTTGTTCAACAGGCGACCGCATTGTATGGCCCCCTGCATGGTATCTTTCATACCGCAGGCATCACTCCTGATACTGCCTTTTCTGAAATACAGACGACCGGGATACCACAGGCCGAAGAAGTGTTTCGCTCAAAGGTGCAGGGCCTCTATGTATTGGAACGCGTCCTGAAAGATCAGCCGCTTGATTTCTGCCTGCTCTTCTCATCTATTGCTGCTATTCTGGGAGGCCTGGGCTTCGTTACATATGCGGCCGCCAACAATTTCGTCAACGCCTTTACCGAACAGCACAATCAACACGCTGCAACTCGCTGGATCAGTGTCAACTGGGATACCTGGCGTGTGGAGGAGAGAGAGCAGCATGCGATTGGCAGTACGGTTGCTGCATATGCTATGACTCCCACTGAAGCAATCCAGGCCCTGGAATATACGCTCACCTGTCAGGACAGCGTGCTTATCAATTCGACTGGCGATATCCATACACGTATTCGTCAGTGGGTAGAAATGGACAGCTTCCATCGACGAGAAGCTTCTGCGCCTGAAGCAGTCGCTGTAGCGACAAGTGCTGGAGACTATGAGCGTCAACTTGTTGCAATCTGGCAACAGATTCTTGGCCTTGATGAGATCGGCCTTGACGACAACTTCTTCGAACTTGGCGGCAACTCGTTAATCGCGCTTCAACTGATTGCTCGCATCAAGAAAACCTTTCGGGTACAGATCTCGGTTGTCACCTTGTTTGAGGCCCCCACGATCAACACCATGCTCAAGTATCTCCAGGCCAGTGCGGAGCCCCGGGGAGAAAACAAACAGGATATCCTCAAATCACGGCGTCAGCAGGCACGGGCGACAACAAAGCAGCAGGACATCGCCATTATTGGCATGGCCGGGCGTTTCCCCGGTGCCAGCACGGTCACGCAATTCTGGCACAATCTTTGTCATGGCATAGAATCCATTACCTTCTTCAGCGAAGAAGAGTTACTCGAAGCCGGGATTGATCCTGAACAACTCAAGCATCCTGCCTACGTCAAAGCGCGCCCGATTCTGGAAGATATCGAACTCTTTGACGCGGCCTTCTTTGGCTATAGCCCGCGCGAAGCCGAATTGCTGGATCCTCAACACCGGCTTTTCCTTGAATGTGCATGGCAGGCTCTGGAAAATGCAGGCTATGATCCGCAGCGCTATAAAGGGCTGATCGGAATGTTCGGGGGCTCCAATGTAAGCACTTACCTCTACTGTGCGCTTGCCAACATCCCCCATATCATTGAAGAGGTGGGCGGCTACCAGATTGCCATGAACACCGATAAGGATTCGCTTACAACCAGCGTCTCCTATAAGCTCAACTTGAAAGGACCCAGTGTCTCTGTCCAGACATTTTGCTCGACCTCTCTCGTTGCCGCCCATATGGCATGTCAGAGCCTTGCTCAGGGCGAATGTGATATTGCATTAGCCGGTGGCGTTTCCATCCGTGTCCCCTCCAAAGAAGGGTACATCTATGAAGCGGGAGGCATGGAATCCCCTGACGGCCACTGCCGTACCTTTGATGCAAAAGCGAAAGGAAGTATGTTCGGCGATGGAGCTGGCATTGTCGTGCTAAAACGCCTGGAAGAGGCACTGGCTGACGGTGACACGATCTATGCGGTCATTAAAGGGTCTGCCATGAACAATGATGGCTCCCTCAAAGTGAGCTATACTGCCCCCAGTGTCATAGGTCAGTCTGAAGTCATCATGGCGGCGCTGGAAAGAGCGGGCGTCTCGGCAGACAGCATCAGCTATGTCGAAGCACACGGAACAGCTACCGAGCTAGGAGATCCCATCGAAGTCGCAGCGCTGACCAAAGCATTTCAATCGCATACCAGGAGAACAAACTATTGTGCTATTGGCTCGGTGAAAACGAATGTAGGACACCTGGATAGAGCCGCAGGTGTTTCAGGATTAATCAAGACAGCACTGGCACTACAACACCGCGTCATTCCACCAAGCCTTCATTTTGAGAGTCCGAATCCGCAAATAGATTTTGTTCACAGTCCATTCTACGTGAATACCACGTTATGCGGCTGGCAGACCGACAAGCTCCCCCGAAGAGCTGGCTTGAATTCGCTTGGCATGGGCGGCACCAATGTACATATGGTGCTGGAAGAGCCGCCATCGCTTCCTGAGCGTCCTGCCTCTACTGAACCCCAACTGCTTTTGCTCTCAGCCCGCAGTGCTCAGGCGCTCGAACACGTCAATGATAACCTCCTGGCTTATCTACAGGAACAGGGTGATACGCTTGATCTGGCAGATGTTGCTTATACCTTACAGGTCGGGCGGAAGATATTTGAGCACCGTCGTATGTTCGTCTTTACAGATCGCTCCGAGCTGGTAACGGCTCTGGAACAAAAACAGGCAAATAAGGTCTTCAGTCACGCAGAAAAGCGAACTGAGCGTCCGGTTGTCTTCCTCTTTCCAGGTGTCGGCGAACAATATAGAGGACTGGCCCGGGACCTCTATGAGCATGAACCGGTTTTTCGTGAGGTCGTTGAGCAGTGCGCCCGCATCCTGGAACCGATCCTCGCCACTGATATTCGGGCTTTCTTTGTCAATCCCGAAGGGCACTCGACAGCCAGTAGGCCGGCCCTGGCAGGACGTGCACCGGTACGCACTCCTGATCCTCTGGCAAAAACAGAGGTGGCACAACCCTTTACATTTGTGGTGGAATATGCGCTTGCCCGACTCCTGATGCATCTAGGAATTACGCCCGCGGCGATGCTTGGCTATAGTGTCGGTGAATATGTTGCCGCCTGTCTGGCCGAAGTCCTCTCGCTTCAGGATACCCTGACGCTGGTAGCACGGCGGGCACAATGGATCGCACAGCAGCCAGAGGGCGCGATGCTTACAGTGATGCTTTCTGCCGAAGAAGTACAGCCATACCTTGAAGCCGGGCTTGATCTTGCGGTCGTAAACGGGCCACATGTGTGTGTGCTGTCTGGCACAATTCCTGCAATTGAGCGGCTGGAAAAGGTGCTTCAACGCGAAGGGATTGCAGGAAGACGTATTGACGCCACTCACGCCTTTCATTCTCGGCAGCTCTGGCAGGTGCAAGAAACACTGACAGCTCTCGCAAGCACCATGCAACACAAGCCAGCAAAAATCCCCTACCTCTCAAATGTCACAGGAACCTGGATTACTGCCGAGCAAACAGCCGATCCCACCTACTGGGCCCGGCACATGTGTGGAACCGTTCAGTTTGCTGCCGGTCTTGAGCAACTCTTACAGGAACCTGATTGGGCCCTGCTGGAAGTGGGAGCCGGACAAACCCTCGGCTCTTTCCTAAAGCAGCATCCCGCCTGTAGTCCGGCACAAAGAACACTCATACTGAGCACGTTGCCCTCGCGTCATGAGCAGCAATCGGCACAAATTGCCTTTCTCTCAGCATTGGGAAAGCTCTGGCTCACCGGAGTCTCTATCGATTGGGAACAGCTCTCAACCCGGCCACGAAGGCGCGTTCCACTCCCTACCTATCCTTTTGAGCGTAAGCGCTACTGGTGTCTTCCACCAAAAGCCACCCTATCGGGGCGCAACGCACCAATACAAGACAAGGATCCATTACGCAAACAGCCCGATATCACAGATTGGTTCTATCTCCCAACCTGGAAACAGGCACTACCCGGCATCGCGGGAAAACAGAGCACAGATACCGCTGCCCGCTGGCTGCTCTTTCTGGATAGTTGCGGCATTGGAAAATATCTCTCGGATCAATTACAGGCAGCCCACCAGGAGGTCATCACCGTCTCCCCTGGCTCAACCTTCGATCGAGAAAACCCGAATGCCTTTCGTCTGGTTCCCGAAAACCCCGAGCACTATAAAGCACTCTTTCGGGCGTTAGGCCAGCAGAACAAACTGCCCCGGCACATTGTCTATCTCTGGTCTGTTTCGCCCGACTCCCGCGGCGAGGCGACCGCTTCTTCATCTGACTTTTACAGGGTCCTCTCTCTGGTTCAGGCAGTGGGTGATCAAGGTCTTGAAAGCGGCAACTTCTTCATGGTCTCCAATGGCATACACAGCGTTACAGGGAATGAGCGTCTCTTCCCTGAAAAATCGCTCATCATGGGATTTTGCCGCGTCCTTCCACAGGAGTACCCTCAATATGCCTGTTGCAATATTGATATTGACCTGACAGAGCGAGCTCCTGAACGGCTCGCCCATATGCTCATGAACGAACTTCAGACGGGCATAACCGAAGGTGTGGTTGCATTGCGGGGCTCGCGCCGTTGGGTCCAATCCTTTGAACCTGTTCAACTTCCTTCCTGTGGGGCGAACGAAGCCGGTCTGCGTCAGAAAGGCGTCTACCTGATTACAGGCGGCCTGGGGGGGATCGCGCTTGGAATAGCGACCTATCTGGCTCGAACTGTTCAGGCCAGGCTCATTCTTGTCGGGCGTTCAGAGCTGCCGCCGCGTCGCGAGTGGGAGCAAATCCTGTCAAAGGAAGATCCAAACTCCCGTCTCTGTGACCGCATTCGCCAGATTCTTCATCTGGAAGAGCTTGGAGCAGAGGTTCTGATTCAGAGAGCAGATGTGACCGATGAGGTAGCCATGCAAGAGGTAATAAGCAAGACGCTTGCCAGGTTCGGCACGCTGCACGGCGTTCTGCATACTGCCGGCTTGCCCGGTGTGGGATTGATGCAATTAAAAAAACCAGAGGTTGCCGCCAGTGTGCTGGCCCCCAAAGTGCAGGGGACACTGGTTCTCGAACGCGTTCTTCACGCTATCCCTCTGGATTTTCTGGTCCTCTTCTCTTCCATGAATTCGACGACAGGAGGAGGCCCCGGGCAGGTCGACTACTGTGCAGCAAATACCTTCCTGGATGTCTACGCACAGGCTCGGATGGCGGAGGGAAAGCGGGTCATTGCTATAGATTGGGGAGAATGGCAATGGAATGCCTGGGCCGCCGGACTGGATGGCTATGACCCGGCAGTACAGGAATTTTTCATTGAAAATCGCCGACGCATCGGTATCTCTTTTGAAGAAGGTGCAGAGGCGCTGACGCGAGTGCTTGCCCAGCGATTTCCTCATATTGTTGTCTCTACCCAGCAGTTCCACGCTCTAATTGAAGCAAGTAAAGATTTCACCAGCGCGACGGTATTGCAGCAGGCCCGGGGAAATCAAGCACGCTATGAACGACCTACACTGGGGGTTGAATACCTTGCTCCCGCTTCTGAGTTAGAAGCAGGAATAGCAGATATCTGGAGCGAGCTGCTAGGAATAGAGTCCATAGGTGTGAATGACAACTTCTTTGAACTGGGGGGACATTCTCTTCTGGCAACACAACTCATCTCACGACTACGACGACACTATCAGATCGAATTACCACTCGCCACCATTTTTGAGGCTCCTACCATCGCAGATCAGGCCGTCGTCATTGAACTGGCTATGATTGACGAGATCGAGAGCCTTGACGCACAGAATCTCGAATCGACCATCTCATAGCATCAAGTTGAAACGTCTGGAGGAAACAACCATGCACATTCGTACCGTTGGCGTTATAGGGGCCGGAGTCATGGGCACCGGTGTCGCCCAGAACCTTGCACAAGCAGGGTTGCACGTTTTGCTCCTCGACCTCTCAACAGATATCTTGCAGCAAGCAAGAAAGGAGATCTTTCACAATATCCGCCTCGCACAGCTTCTCAAACGAGGTGCCGGGGCAAAAGAAGATACTGCAACCATCATTGATAGAATTACCTTTACGACTGAATACACCCCGCTTCAAGATGCTGATTTCGTGATCGAAAACGCAACCGAGAAATGGGAAGTCAAAAAGCCCATTTACGAACAGCTTGACACTGTCTGTCCTGCACACTGTATCTTTGCCGCAAACACATCCGCGATCTCGATCACCCGGATCGCCTCGGCGACCAGACGGCCTGGCAATGTACTTGGCATTCACTTTATGAATCCCGTCCCGATGAAGCCAACGGTAGAAATGATTCGCGGCTTCCACACCTCAGAAGAAGCTCTCACCAGCGCGGGTCAACTCCTGACCGCTATGGGGAAAAAGTGGGTGCAGGTACAGGATATGCCTGGCTTTGTCTCAAACCGCGTCCTGATGCTGACCATAAATGAAGCGATCTACCTGCTACAGGACCAGGTGGCCAGTGCAGAGGATGTAGACAGGGTCTTCAAGGAATGTTTTGGGCACACAATGGGGCCACTGGAAACTGCGGATCTCATCGGCCTCGATACCATTCTGTACTCAGTAGAAGTGCTCTATGAAAGTTTCAACGATAGCAAATATCGCCCCTGCCCGCTTTTAAAAAAGATGGTTGATGCAGGGCTATATGGACGAAAAAACGGTCAGGGCTTTTACACCTATAAATAAATGTACAGGAGAGGAACCACATGGAAGCAACACGCGCAAAAATTCGAGCATTTCTTGCAAAGTTCTTTCAGCATGCAGATCTCAAGGATAGCGATGACATTTTTGCTCTGGGCTTTGTCAATTCGCTCTTCGCGATGCAGCTTGTGCTTTTTATCGAGTCGGAATTCCGCGTTACGATCGAGGATGACGATCTTGATATTAATAATTTCCGTTCCATTGATGCTATGGCCCAACTGATTGAGCGCAAAACAACGTCACACCTCGCCATGTAGAAAGGCTGAGAGCAGCATGCAGACCACCCTTACAGATCAACAACAAAGCGCTCAGGCTCGCTTTAAAGCATTTGTTCGCACAGAGATTCTCCCGCACGCCGATCGCATCGATCAGGAGGAGTATACTCCACGAGAGTTGATCAGCAAGATGGCACAACAAGGCTTTTTCGGAACATTCCTTGCAGAGGAATGGGGCGGCACCGCAATGGATATGATCACTTCAGGCATTCTGCATGAAGAAGTCGGCTATGGCTGTTCCTCACTTCGAAGCCTGTTAACTGTGCATAGTATGGTCTCCTATGCAATCCAGAAATGGGGGAAGGCACACCTGAAAGCCAGGTGGCTCCCCCTCCTGGCCTCCGGTGCGCGTCTTGGAGCTTTTGCTCTGAGCGAACCTCATGCGGGCAGCGATGCCAAAAGCATCGAAACCACCGCAACGTTACAGGGCGGTTCCTACCGGCTGCAAGGGCAGAAAAAGTGGATCACGTACGGACAAATCGCTGATGTCTTTCTTCTGTTCGCACAGGTCGAGGGCAAGGTTTCGGCTTTCCTGGTAGAACGTGACACGCCAGGTCTCTCGATCATTCCTATTCGCGGCATGCTCGGTACCAGAGGCTCTATGCTGGCAGAGCTGCACCTTCAGAATTGCCGGATCCCGGCAGAAAACCTTATCGGAGGCACGGGGTTCGGTCTGGCCTCTGTTGCCACTTCCGCGCTGGACATCGGGCGATATAGTGTTGCCTGCGGGAGTGTTGGAATCGCGCAAGCGGCGCTGGATGCAAGCCTCCGTTTCGTCCACACCCGCAAACAGTACGGGGCCTTCCTCAAAGAACACCAGCTTATCAGAGAAATGATTACAAACATGCAGACAAATGTCAGCGCGGCCCGTCTCCTCTGCCGTCATGCAGGCTACCTCAAAGATATTGGCGATCCCACAACGTTGATGGAAACGTTTATTGCCAAATATTTTGCCTCAACAGCAGCGGTCAAGGCAGCAAATGATGCAGTGCAGATACATGGCGCACTGGGTTGTAGCAACGAATATCCAGTGCAACGCTATCTGCGAGATGCTAAAATTATGGAGATCATTGAAGGAAGCAATCAGATACAGCAGATACATATTGCCCAGTACAGCTACCAGCAGCATAGGTAGCGGCGAAAGGATTTCGTGATGTTGAAACAGGATGCAAGCATACAAAAAAGAAAGCAGCAAACCATTAAATGCGTTGTCTGGGATCTTGATAATACTCTCTGGGATAACGTTCTCCTTGAGGATGGCGCTATTTCTCTGCGTCCCGAGGCCCTTGAGGTTATAAAAATACTTGATAGCCGGGGAATATTGCACTCTATCGCCAGCAAGAATGACCATACGACCGCAATGCAAAAATTAGAGGAGCTTGGCATCAGTCAGTACTTCCTTTATCCTCAGATTCATTGGGATGCAAAGTCATCTTCATTGAAAGCGATTGCCTCCGCGCTCAATATCGGCCTTGACACACTCGCGTTTGTCGATGATCAGCCCTTTGAGAGAGAGGAAGTGGCGTTCTCTTTACCAGAAGTGCTCTGCATTGATAGTGCCTGCCTCTCCACTATTCCCGATCTGCCCGCGATGAAGCCCCGCTTTATTACAGAGGATTCTCAGAGACGCAGACAGATGTATCAAAGCGACATTCTGAGGAAAGAAGCGGAAAAGGAGTTCACGGGAACGAATGAGGAATTTCTTGCAACCCTGAATATGGTTTTTACCATCTCTCGGGCTCGTGAAGCTGATTTACAGCGTGCAGAGGAATTAACGGTCCGAACTCACCAACTGAATACGACAGGGCGCACCTATTCTTACGATGAGCTGAATCAGTTCCGCCTCTCTCCCGATCATCTCCTGCTGGTTGCAGAGTTACAGGATAAGTACGGGACCTATGGAAAGATCGGTCTGGCCCTGATTCACTGCCAGCAACATGCCTGGACGATCAAGCTTCTGTTAATGTCATGCCGCGTTATGTCCAGGGGCGTCGGCACTATCTTGATGAGTTATATCATGCAGGAGGCCAGGAAGGCAGGTGTTCACTTACTGGCCGATTTTCTGGTTACTGAGCGTAACCGTATGATGTATGTCACCTATAAATTCGGCGGATTTCGGGAGCGGGAGCGTAATGGCGACATGGTCTTGCTAGAAAATGACCTTTCTCATATCCAGGCATTTCCGGACTACGCAACTGTTCGCGTTGAATAGCAGAAGCCGGCATAGTGTGGGGGATTCTCTCTTTCATACTATGCCATCAGAAGAAGAGGAGCCGTATGGAGACAACACCAAACAAACCGGCTATCATAATTGAGCAGATCAGCAAGACCTATTACAAAGGCAAAAAGCAGGAGATCAACGCGGTCAGGCCACTGAATTTGACTGTTCCCGCCGGACAAATCTTCGGCTTTCTTGGCCCAAATGGGGCAGGAAAAACAACCACCATTAAAATGATCTGCGGCTTGATTCGTCCAACGACCGGACACATCTATGTCAATGGTTACGACGTCATTCGCGAACGCTGGAACGCAATGCGCCAGATCGGTGCCGTGCTTGAAGGAACCCGTAACATCCACTGGAGACTTTCTGCATGGCAAAATCTTCTTTACTTTGGGCGCCTGAAAGGATGCTATCCTCGGGAGATCAAACAACGCGGCACTGAACTGCTGCATGACCTGGACTTATGGGATCGTCGCCACACCGAAATACGTGAGTTCTCCCGTGGAATGCAGCAAAAGGTCGCCATTGCCTGCGCACTGATCGCAGATCCGCCCGTTATCTTACTTGACGAACCCACGCTTGGACTGGATATTGAAGCGGCCCGTGTGGTGAAAGAGTGGATATGGAAACTGGCACATGAACGCGGCAAAACGATTGTCCTCACCACCCACCAGCTCGATATTGCTCAGGCGCTCTGTCACCGTATTGCGATTATACAGAAAGGGAGCATCCTGGCAGATCAGCCACTCGATGTACTGCTTGATAAACTTGGCCCCGGAGAATTCTACAGTATAAAAATCAAGGGAACCCTTACCAGTCAGCAGAGACAGGATTTCCCCGCTTTCACAATTGAAACCGAGGACGAAAATACGATTCTCTCAGGTAGACTCGAAAATCAAACCATGCTTCAGGAGACCCTTGCACGCCTTATTCAGCTTAACTTGAACGTGCTTTCGATGAGCCGTGAAGAACCAAATCTGGAAGACATCTTTATTGATCTGATTGACGGTGCCAGGAAAGGGGACACGCATGAGCATCATCTTACAAGCGCTCTACAATGAGATTCATCGGCGCCTGATCCTTTTATGGAGCTATAAGTTTAACGTTTGTATGCAGGTGCTGGAAATTGTTTTACTCTACATCGGGATCAGCTTTTTTGTTGGGGGCGGTCGTCTGGAGGCACCGCAACTGGCGAACACATTACTCGGGTATGTCATCTGGTTCTATGCTCGTATCATGATTTTAAGCACTGGCTCTGAACTGATTGGGGAGGCTCAGGCCGGTACGTTAGAACAGACATATATGAGCCCGGTTCCACCAGCTATCTTGATGATCGGACGCATGCTTGCGATCCTGGTCGTAGCCACCATTATGTTTATCATACCGCTCTGTGGCATTGTTGTTGTCTTTCATATCCAGTACAACTTTCACTGGGAGGGCATCCCTGTTCTGCTGCTCACCCTGAGCGGGCTATTTGGCTTCTCTCTTGCGATCAGCGGGGCCGCGCTTGTGTTCAAACAAATCGATGCTCTGGCCGACCTCACCCAGAATCTGATGCTCTTTCTCACAGGCGCATTACTACCGGTTGCGCTCTTCCCCGATTGGCTGGCAGCGATCGCCAATACCCTTCCAATCACACAGGGCATTATTGTATTGCGCTCAGTCATGCTCAATAATAAGACGCTTGCAGCAGTCTGGGGAGATGGAAGTCTGATCGCTCTCCTGATCAATTCTGTCGCTTATATCATTCTCGGGAGCATTATCTTCTTCTGCTGCGACGCTATTGCCAGACGTAATGGCTCCTTAGGCCAATATTAACGCATGAACTTGAGTCTCCACAGAGAAGGAAGCAGAGCTACTTATGTCACTACGCGATGAACTTGCAAAACGCAAACAACAGTTATCGCTCTCTCAACAAGCCTCACTGCAAAAGCGCTTGAAAAGAGAAGAGAGCCCTGGCCCTCAGAGAGAAGCCATACCGAAACGGCCTCCCTCTCCCATCGTCAGCGCCTCTTCTGCCCAGAAACGTATCTGGTTCCTGCAACAATTGGACCCGAAATCGCCAGCATACAATGAGCATATAGCCCTTCGTTTTCAGGGCCCCCTCGATGAAGCCATAGTCGCCCACGCCCTGCGCACTATGCAGCATCGACATGAGATGCTACGCAGCCATTTTCAACTTGATATCGAGCATATTCAACTGGTTGTCTTCTCCGAAGAGCAAGCACCTTTTCCCTTTCATCTACTCTCCTGTGAGCAATCAACCCGTGAAGAACGAGAGTCCGCCGCGTATGCATACATCAGTAATGAGTCTCAGCGGCTTTTCTCTCTGACAGATGGTGTCCTCTGGCGCACAACACTGATTCGTCTGGACCTGGAAGACTATATCTTGCTAACGGTACTGCATCATAGCATCTGTGATGCATGGTCTATTGCTCTGTTTAACCGCGAGTTCCTTCACCTGTATGAGACGTTTCGGCAGGGGAAGGTATGCCAGCTATCACCACTGACCATTCAATATACCGACTTTGCTCACTGGCAACAGCAAGCCTTTGAACAGGATAAGCGGTTTCAACAGCAGCTCGCCTACTGGAAAAAACAGCTTGGTGGCCCTCTTCCTGTGCTTGAGTTACCCACCACACGACTCCGACCCGCCATACAATCAACCAGCGGGAGCCGCTATCCTATCACTCTTCCATACGCTTTGTACCGGCAACTACAGGCATTCAGCCGCCAGGAAGGGGCAACTCTCTTTATGATCCTGCTGGCGGCCTTTGCGCTCACGCTGTACCGATATACGCATCAGGAAGAGATCATTATAGGTACCCTTATCGCTGGACGAACTCGTCCTGAGTTTGAGCCTATCATCGGGTTGTTTGCAAATACCCTCGCGCTCAGACTTGATCTGCATGGCAACCCGAGCTGCCAGGAATTGATAAGGAGAACTCGGAACGTTGCGCTCGAAGCCTATGCTCATCAGGATATCGCCTTTGAACGCCTGGTTGAATACCTGCAACCCGGGCGCAGTACAAGCCACACCCCCATTTTTCAGACCATGCTTGTGCTCCAAAATGTTCCCCCTGTACATAATGGAATCGAGCATGTTCAGATTACGCCCCTTGAGGAGCTGGAACATACAACAGCCAAATTCGACCTTATGCTAAACCTTCGGGAAGGCCCACAGGGGATATCCGGCTATCTGGAATATACAACGGATCTTTTTGACGCCGATTTTATCGCCACTTTGTGCAATCACTTCTCCCGCGTGCTCTCTCTCATGGCAACAAGCAGCTCTCAGCATATTGCCTCGCTCCCCCTGCTCTCCGAGCCCGAAAGGGAGCGATTGCTTTCAACCTGGAACAGTACCACCCGGCCATATCCGTATCACACTGGCTTCATCCAGTTATTTGAAGCTCAGGTTGCAAAAACACCTTCCGCCCTGGCTGTTATGGATGGAGAGATACGCGTCACTTATGCGGAACTGAATAGCCGGGCCACTATCCTTGCCCATCATTTGCGGGCCTGCGGTGTCGGAACAGAGGTCATTGTAGCTCTTCTGGCAGCCCGAAGCTGGAAGTTTCTCGCCGCGCTCCTGGCAATCTTCAAGGCGGGAGGAGCTTATCTTCCACTCGACCCACATGCTCCAGCCAGCAGGCTTGCTCTCCTTCTTGAAAACAGTCAGTATGTCCTCACCACGCCCGAGTTGTTCCCGCAGCTTGAAGCGGTACAGCGTGAAAAACAGGCAATGACCATACTGGATATAGAAGCGCTTCTTTCCACCGCCCCATCAGGCAGAGCTCCCTCGGCTCAAACCACGGGTGAGCAATTGGCCTATGTGATCTATACCTCTGGCTCAACAGGCCAGCCTAAAGGAGCCATGCTAACGCAGCAGGGAATGATCAATCATCTCTACTCGAAGATTACGGATCTCCACATAACAGAGACAGATAGAGTAGCCCAAACGGCCTCGCACTGTTTTGACATCTCTATCTGGCAATTCCTCGCGCCGCTGCTGGTCGGGGCTCAGGTTCACATTTTTGAGGACTCGCTTTTACGCGATCCACATACCCTGTTTGAGCGGGTTCAACAGAATCAGATCACGCTGCTGGAACTTGTTCCTTCCCTGCTTGAAATAGCGCTGGACGTGTGGCAACGGCAAGGACCGAAACAGTTCCCATCTCTGCCATCATTACGCTGGTTGCTGCTGACAGGTGAAGCGCTGCCCCCCGCATTGACCCGTTCCTGGTTTGAACACTACCCTCACATTCCCCTCCTCAATGCATATGGACCTACTGAATGTTCCGATGATGTCGCAACAATCGGACTGACTGAACCTGTAGCAACCTCAACCATGTATACACCCATTGGACGCCCGATTGCCAATACACAGCTCTACGTCCTTACCCCACAGCTAGAGCCAGTTCCCGTTGGTGTCAGCGGAGAATTGTATGTCGGCGGCATTGGTGTCGGACGTGGCTACTTGAATAATCCGGCACGGACAGCCGAAGTCTTTTTGCCCGATCCATTCAGTCACCGGGAAGGTGCCCGCCTGTATAAAACCGGGGATAGAGTCCGATGGCAGGCCAATGGAACCCTTGAATACCTGGGGCGCCTTGATGCTCAGATAAAATTACGCGGGTATCGTATCGAGCCAGGTGAAATTGAGGCCATTCTTTCCCAACACCCCTCGGTCCGACAGAGTGTGCTGACGCTCAGAGAAGATGAACCCGGGAATAAATGCCTCGTCGCCTACATTATCCCTGCTCAGGGATGGCAACCCGAGCCCGAGCAGCTTCGCCAATTCCTGCGCCAGCGCTTACCATCGTATATGCTCCCCGCTTTCTTTATCTTTCTGGAAGCTCTCCCATTGAACGAGAATGGAAAAATCGACTATCGAGCGCTCCCGACCCCTTCACAGGTTGACCTGCCCCTCACGGCACTGGAACAGGTCCTGCTTACTCTCTGGCGGCAGGTCCTGGGAACCGAGCAGGTCGGCATCCATGACAACTTCTTCGATCTGGGCGGGCAGCCTTCACAACTCCCACTTCTCATGACCGGCATCTATGAAACCTTTGAGGTAGAGCTTCCACTACTCTGGTTGATAGAGCATCCAACGGTAGCACAACTCAGCCGGGTAATTGAGCAGGAATGTCAGGAGTACGGACGGATGAAAGCGATCGCAGAGCTCTTCCTGAAGGTCTCATGCCTCTCCGATGAAGAAGTGACAGGCTTCCTGCAAGAGCATAAAGAGAGGATTCCATAATCTATGAGAACCAGCACCCAGAATACAAAGTGGCTTCACTGCCTCAAGCCGAACCCGCATGCCTATTTACGGCTGTTCTGTTTTTCTTATGCTGGTGGCAGCGCATCTACATTCTATGGGTGGGAACGTATGCTACCTCCCGAGATCGAGGTGTGCGCCATTCAGCTCCCGGGCCGGGAGAATCGCCTGCGAGAGCCTCCTATTACCAATATGCAGACCCTGATCACCTCCCTGGAAGCAGCATTATCCCCCTATCTGCAAGACCCATACGCCTTTTTTGGCCATAGTCTGGGCGCATTGATCTGCTTTCTTCTGGCCAAACAGCTACCCGGGGCACCGGAATGTCTCTTTGTTTCCGCTCACCGGGCTCCGCATCTTCCTCCCAGGCATTCTTTTCTCCATCGTCTCTCAGATGCGGAGCTAATCGAGCAGCTCCGCACCTATCAGGGAACACCGGAGAGCGTCCTGCAAAACAGTGAGCTCATGTCTCTGCTATTGCCATCCATTCGCGCAGATTTTACCCTGTTTGAAACCTATCAGCATAAGAATGGACCTGCGCTCACCTGTCCTGTGATTGCGTTTGGCGGCGAACATGATCCTAAAGTCAGCCGTCAGGAGCTTCTGCTGTGGCGTATGTATACAAGCAATACCTTTGAACTCCATATGCTCCCCGGCACCCATTTCTTCCTTCAGGACAACAGGGCTGCACTGTTGCAGAGCATAACTCAAGCGCTTATCCCGATATTGAATCGACTACATATATAGAAAAACGGAATGGGCTTCAAGGAGCAAGGAAAATACACACTTTGATACATGACAGCCGGTGCGTTTCCTTTCTATACTGGGAAAGAGGCAATAGCACCGTGCTCACCTGCTAAATTGCTGCAACGAAGGGAAAAGAAAAAATGTACACACCAGAAAGACAGGCGTTCCCGAATACAGACATTACAAATCTGGTAGCACTGATGCGCTGGCGAGCGACAGTACAACCCGATGACATCGCCTGTACCTTTATGAACTTTAAAGCAGACGAAAAGAATGACGACATTACGTATCGACATATAGATGCGCAGGCGAGAGCAATTGCAGCACACCTTCAGGCATTGGGCCTCTCTGGAAAATCAGCAATCCTGCTATATCCGTCAGGGCTTCCCTATATTACTGCCTTCTTTGCCTGCCTCTATGCCAGGGTCCTGGCAATACCTGCCTACCCTCCGCATTCGGAACGCTTTGTTCCTCGAATTCAAGCTATCGTACAGGACAGTGAGGCAACTATCATCCTCACGACAACCCAGATTAAAGCAAATGTGAAACGCTGGTTCGCGGGTGTTCCTGCACTGGAACATCTCCAATGGTTGACAACAGACGATATCTCCATACAGGCCGCTGGGAGCTGGAAAGGGCTCGACATAGAAGCCAGGACACTGGCGTTTCTCCAATATACATCTGGCTCTACCTCGACTCCAAAAGGCGTTATGGTCAGTCATGGAAACCTGCTGCATAATCTGAAGGGTCAGGCCAATCTCTGGCATATCCCGGATGAACCCGGCTGCTACGTCTCCTGGCTCCCTATCTTTCATGATATGGGCCTGATTGCCGGAATACTGCTCCCCTTCTATCTCGGCTCCAGAGTTTACCTGATGGCTCCTGCCTCCTTTCTACAACGCCCCATGCGCTGGCTTCAGACGATATCTCGCTATCACGCAACGCACAGCTTTGCCCCCAACTTTGGCTATGAACTCTGTGCCAGAAGAAGTACACCGGAATCACGCGCAGGGCTGGACTTATCCAATTGGCGCGTGGCAATGAACGGCGCGGAACCGATCCATCACGATACATTGGAGAACTTCTTGCGGGTCTTTGCGCCCTATGGCTTCCGTCGTTCTGCTTTTGCTCCCGCTTACGGGTTGGCTGAAGCGACTCTGGTCGTTTCCAGTATCTCCGCACAAGCAATCAGCTCTACCAAAACAGTGAATAAGTCAAAGTTTGAACAGCGGCAAATCGTGGAAGTTGAGCCAACAAGCAGCAATATCCATAGAGCAGTGAGCTGCGGTCGTGTGCTTGATGGGCAAAAAGTTCGGATTGTTCACCCTGAAACGAGAACAACCTGTCCTGACGGGATCGTCGGGGAAATCTGGGTTGCGGGCCCGAGCAATGCGCATGGCTACTGGCAACGTCCGACAGAGACCGAAACAACCTTCCATGCCTACCTGACAGAGAACAACGAAGGTCCCTTCCTCCGCACTGGCGATCTTGGCTTTCTCCAGGACGGCGAACTCTTTCTCGTCGGACGCCTGAAAGATGTCATCATCATCCGCGGACGCAATTTTTACCCTCAAGATATCGAAGTCACTGTTGAAAATGCACATCCCGCTATACGCCTGGGCACCTGTGCAGCCTTTTCTATTGAGGAGGACAATCAGGAGCAACTGGTTATTGTGGCCGAAGTCGATCACCGCTATCAAGCCAAAGAGGGTGAACCTGAGCAGGAAAAGTTGATGCAACCGAGCACGATTCAGAAGCGGATTCGAGAAGCAGTCGCCCTGGAACATGACGTACAGGTCGCCCATATTGGCTTACTCAAAGTAGGGGGAATTCAGAAGACATCGAGTGGCAAAATACAGCGGAGCGCCTGCCGGGCCAAGTTTCTGGATGGTAGCCTCTCTCTCTGGAGTGGCCTGAAGCAGCAAGAAAAGAAGAAGGAGAATATCTATGGATGAAACGTTCGGCACAGAGACCTATAGAGTTGTCGTCAATCATGAAGAGCAGTATTCCATCTGGCCCACCACATTAGAGATCCCTCGCGGATGGAGGGATACAGGCAAACAGGGAACGAAAGATGAATGCCTGAACTATGTCAAAGAAGTCTGGACCGATATGAGGCCTCTGAGCTTGCGCCAAAAAATGTCACAACAAGCACAATAACAGACAAACAGAGAGGGCAGCGTGTCAATCAAAGACGAATTAGCAAAAAAACGAGCAAACCTGAACGAGAAGCAAGCCGCATTACTGACCAGGCGTCTCCACGGTACTTCTCACCCCCAGGAGGCGCGGTATGCTGGCATCCCCATCAGACCGAAGGGGGAAGCTATTCCTGCTTCCTTTGCTCAGCAGCGGCTCTGGTTTCTTCTCCAGCTCGAAGCAGACAGTGCAACCTACAACGAATTTACAGCAATGCGTATCAAGGGGCAGCTCGATATTGCAGCCCTCAAAAAGACGTTGGGCGAAATTCAGCACCGCCACGAGATCCTACGCACTTCACTTGTTGCAAAAGACAGGCAGGTACAGCAGGTTATTCATGCCCGGGCGGATCTCTGCTTGCGGGAAGTCGATCTGTGTGACCTCCCTGAAACGCTTCAGACCGCACAGCTTGAACAGCTTATTACGACAGAAATTCGCACACCTTTTGACCTTACGAAAAGCCCGCTATGGCGAGTAGCACTCTTCAAACTATCCGAGACCGAGCATTATTTTCTCCTGATCATGCATCACACCATCTGCGATGCATGGACGTTGCAACTTTTCCTTGATGAACTACTGACGATCTATCCCGCTCTGCAAAGTGGCCAGCACTCACCCCTTCCCATCCCGGACATCCAGTATGCGGATTATGCTTTCTGGCAACAGCAAACACTGACCGACAGCAAAATTGAGCAACAACTTTCCTACTGGAAGCAGCTATTAGATGGTCCTCTCCCTACATTGGATCTTCCAACGGACAGACCACGATCGGCAATACGGAGTAATCGAGGCAAACGTACCTATTTCACCTATCCACTCGAACTGTACAGGCGCTTGCAGCGTTTCAATCGGGAGGAGCATGTCACCCTCTTCATGACGCTCTTTGCCGCATTTAGCATTTTACTCTCTCAGTATACCCGCCAGGACGATATTATTATTGGCACATCGGTAGCCGGGAGAACCAGGCCAGAACTTGAGAAACTGGCAGGTCTGTTTACCAATACGCTGCCCCTGCGTACCATCCTGGACAGCCAGTGTAGCTTTCGAGAAGTCGTACGGGATACTCGGACGATGGTGCTGGAAGCCTTCTCACACCAGGATGTCCCGTTCGAGAAAATCGTGGCTGAACTCTGCCCTGAACGCAATTTGAGCCATAACCCGCTCTTTCAGGTGATGTTCTTGCTCCAAAATGGACCTGTAGCTCGAAAAGATCCGCCAGGCCTGACCTTTATACCTCAAGGGCTGGATAACCAGACAGCCAAGTTTGACCTGGAACTGGATATACAGGAAACCCCGCAAGGCCTTATGGGATACATGGAATACAGCACAGATCTTTTCGATGAGCGCACGATCAGGCAAATAGTAGGCCATTACCAGCACCTCCTACAGCAGATAACGGAATATCCAGATCTATCACTATCCCGGCTTTCCTTGCTTTCTGCTGAAGAGAAACATATCCTTACGACACGAAACAGAACCGAAACGGCTTATCCTGCTGATCGCTGTTACCATGCCCTGTTTGAAGAGCAGGTACGTCGAACCCCGGAGGCGCTTGCCATTCGAGACGGAGACGTGCATCTGACCTACCAGGAGCTGAACCAGCGAGCGGAGCACCTCGCCCGCTTCTTGCGTCAGGCCGGGGTAGGACCAGACAGGCTGGTGACGCTGATTGCTGAACGTGGCTGGAAACTGCTCACCGCCATACTTGCCATCTTTAAAGCAGGAGGAGCATACCTTCCCCTTGAACCGTCCTATCCTGGGGAGCGCCTGGCGTACATCCTTCAACAGAGCGCCTCCCAATTGGTGCTTACCACCTCTGAGCAGCTCCCATCTCTCCAGCAGTACGCCGTACCAATACACAATATTGACGCCCTTCTTCAACAGGCTCCACCACCGAGCAGCTCTCAACCTCAGAGCGAACCGAAGCAACTTGCCTATGTCATCTATACGTCAGGTTCAACTGGCCGGCCAAAGGGCGTGATGATCGAGCAGAGAGCCATGATCAATCATCTCTTTGCCAAGATTCGTGACCTTGAGCTCAAGCCAACCGACCGTGTAGCCCAAACAGCATCCCAATGCTTCGATATCTCTGTCTGGCAAATGCTAGCACCTCTCCTTGTGGGTGCCAGCGTTGAAATCTTCTCTGATGAAGTAACACATAATCCGGTCGAACTCTTCCGACAGATAGCCCAACAGCGAATAACCATTCTCGAAATTGTTCCAGCACTGCTACACACAGCACTGCGTTTCATAGATCCTTCTCTCGATCTCTCAGCGCTACGCTGGTTGATTCTGACCGGAGAAGCGCTGGCTCCTGATCTGGTTCGGCACTGGTTTGCCCGTTACCCTTCTCTCCCTATGCTCAACGCCTATGGCCCAACCGAGTGCGCCGATGATGTGACCCACTACCCGATTACTGCGCCGCTTCATGAGCAGAGAACAGTCACACCAATAGGCGCGCCAGTTGCCAATACACGGCTCTATATCCTCAATCAGGCGGGCGAACTCGTTCCAGACGGGATTATTGGTGAGCTCTATATAGGAGGTGATGGTGTTGGCAGGGGATATTTGAACAGTCCAGGACAAACAGCCGAAGCATTCCTTCCCGACCCTTTCAGTATCAGGGGAGGAGAACGGCTCTACAAAACAGGCGATCTTGCCCGCTGGCTCCCTGATGGGACACTCGAATATTATGGAAGAGTCGATACACAGGTGAAGATTCGAGGATATCGCATAGAACCGGGAGAAATTGAAGCAGTGCTCCATCAACATCCTGTCGTACGCCAATGCGTTGTTCTCGCTCAAGAAGATCCCTCTGGTCAGCAACAGCTTGTGGCTTTTATCACCTGTGAAAAACATCTGGTAGCGCCAGAGCCTACCGAGTTCTCCCATTTTCTGCAAGGGCGTCTGCCAGACTATATGGTTCCTTCATTCTTTAGCATACTTCCAACGATTCCCCTCAATAAAAATGGGAAAATAGATCGTCACGCTCTCCTTGCGCTTAGCCGGGAGACACCTCTGCCGCAGGAGCAGATTGAACAGCCGCGTACCCCACTGGAAGAGGTGATACAGCTTATCTGGTGCGAGGTTCTCGAAAAAGAGCAGATTGCCCGGAACAAGAGCTTCTTTGAGCTCGGGGGACATTCGTTGCTGGCAGCTCAGGCAATGGCACGCATAGGAGAAATATTCGAGCTCGATTTTCCCCTGCGCTGGCTCTTTGAGGCTCCAACGATCGCCGGACTGGCGCAAACAATGTTACAGGACTCCACCCGGCGCAAGCGGATCGAGAAGACTGCTGAGATTGTTTTGCAGGTGCTCAATATGCCCGATGAAGCATTCAGCGACGACGTATAGGGCATAGCGACGCAAAGAGAAAAAGGAGAAGGCTCTTGGAACCTATTGCCATTGTTGGAATCGGCTGCCGTTTCCCCGGTAACGCTAATTCACCGGAAGATCTCTGGACATTACTCAAAGAGGAACAAGATATCATTGAGGATATCCCGCAGGATCGGCTTGCCCAGATGCTCCCGGCCCATGCCACAGAGGCGCAAAGAAAACTTCTAACACGCCAGGGCGGCTATTTAACCGATATTGATAGATTTGCGGCTTCTTTCTTTGATATTGCACCAAAGGAGGCAAGGTATATTGACCCACAGCAACGTCTCCTGATGGAAGTCGCATGGGAAGCGCTCGAAGATGCCAATCAGGTGCTTGATGAGGAACTGAAAGCCCAGACCGGGGTATTTGTTGGCCTCTGGACAAATGACTATGAGACCTATATGTACAATACCCATCAGCCAGTAAATCTCTATATGACCACAGGAGGAAGTCACTACGCCGCTTCGGGACGCCTTTCATATGTCCTGGATGCACGCGGCCCCAGTATGACAGTGGATACAGCCTGTTCTTCCTCTCTGGTTGCACTTCATCTTGCCTGTCAGAGCTTACGGGCAGGTGAATGCTCATTGGCTCTCGTTGGAGGCGCGAACCTCATCCTCCAACCATATATTACGCTGGGATATGCACGCTCAAAAATGCTTTCACCAGACCATCGCTGCAAATTTGGTGATACGCAGGCAAACGGATATGTACGAAGTGAAGGCGTTGCAGTCGTTCTGCTCAAGCGGTTATCCCGGGCAATCGAGGAACAAAATACGATTTACGCGGTTATTCAGGGAAGTTCGATCAACAATGACGGGCAAGAAAGCGGGTCACTCGTTGCTCCCAGTCTGGAGGGACAGATTAGCCTTCTTCGCACGGCCTATCGGGTAGCAGGCATCTCTCCGGGACAAGTCTGCTATGTTGAAGCACATGGCACCGGCACCAAAGCAGGCGATTATGCGGAACTTCATGCGCTCGGCACCGTGCTCCGAGAAGGAAGAGCACCAGATAATCACTGTCGTATCGGATCAGTTAAGACAAACATCGGGCATACTGAAGCCACTTCAGGGTTAGCAGGCCTGATTAAAGTTGCTCTTTGCCTGAAACATCGGGCTATTCCTGCCAGCCTCCATCATCAAACACCTTCTGAGCGCATTCCCTGGCATGGCTTGCCACTCAAAATACAGCGCCATTTTGAAAAACTTCCGTCCGAAGAAGAATGCCTCTATGCAGCGGTCAACTCATTTGGCATCACAGGCACCAATGTTCATGTGGTTTTACGCACACCACCCGCGGGTAACACTGCTCCAACAGCGGAAACTCCTCGCCATTCGCTCCTCTTACTCTCTGCCCACAACAAGCACACCCTGCATATGCTGATAGATCACTATAGTGCTTTCCTTCAATCGGTCAGGCAAAACCAGAGCATCTCACTTGATGATATCTGCACTTCAGCCGGCCTGGGTCGCAAACATATGCCGTACCGCATTGCCCTGATAGCCAGCTCTAAAGATGATGCCATTGCGCAGCTTCAAACCCTCAATGAGGATAAAGAGGGAGTCTACATCAAGACCGCGCGCTTACCTCCGGTTTTCGTGTTCGGGGAAAGCGATGCAGATTTCCAGGTATTCAATTCGTTAGAGCAGGACCCTATCTGTTGGGATATATGCACCCGGTGCCATGCCCACCTGCGCAAATACACAAACTGGTCCCTGCTGGACCTGCTTTCAACCAACAGAAAGAAGTATCCTGTATGGAGTGCCAGCATGAAACGCGTTGTCACTTTTGTTTCCCAAGCGGCCTTTATCGCTCTCTGGCACTCCTGGGGCATCCCGCTTGAAATGACTATTGGGTATGGAGTTGGAGAGCTGGCTGCAAGCTATGCTACAGGGGAGTTACAGCTAGAAGATGGGCTCTTTCTTGCCTTTGCAGGGAAAAGACGCACGTCTCACATGCCTGAGCTCCTTCGCTCCTCTTCTTCCTCTGGTCTAGTCAAAAATGCTACCAATGGGGTATCTCAAAAAGATGCGTTTCAGTCCCTGGTAGCACCTTATCATGTTACAACGGAAACACCTGTTCAGGATATGGTGCATCCATCTGACACAACCGCTTTTGATACGTGGAATACAATCGCAGTTGAGCAGCCGCATAGCGAGCACACTCATAGTCCAGAGGAGTTGCTTGGCACTATAAATGAACTCGTCGCACTCAACTATTCTGTCTTTATAGAAGTAGGTTCGGGGACGCATTCTCAGCTCTCATCCATACTTCAAAATAGTTTGAAAGCGCATATGAAAACCGGGCATTTGTTGTACTGGCCATTGACAAAAGAAGACCAACGGCTCAACACGCTCCATCTTTTGAGATATCTTTATCTCTCTGGATGCTCAGCCGACTGGAAAAGATTTTTTAAAGGGAGGAGAGATATCCAGCTCCCTAAATATCCCTGGCATCGTGAACGGTTCTGGCTGGAAGAATACTAGCAGGCAAGCAGTAGAAAGAGAAAGGATAGCCAGCATGCCTGCTCACAAGACAGTACACGCCAGAGAAAAAGAGCCCCGGCCAGGCTTTTCTGATCGGGGCTTTTCTCTCTGTTACGGGCACAGGTAGCATCTTCACAAAGGAGCTGTGCCCGTCTCTATCCAGAATCAAAAAAGGGTGTGATAAACCTGTTTCCTTTTCTATGAGATCCATTCTACAAAAGTTCGCTAAACGATTACATGAAGCACCGTACAGATTTTATATATACTGATTTCATAACCATATTCTTATGCTGAACACTCGAAATAAAAAGAGCATTCCAGTCTTGACTTCATTGTTTTTCTGTGCTACGCTGAAATTCCACATAGAGAAAGAAACACATTCCAGGCCCTTAGAATGTCCATTGAAGCATTTCTCAAATTCTTTCTCTACGGTTCTGTTTTTTTCAGTAAAACGGTATAGTTTTCCACAAATGCGAAGAAGCAATATGTATAGAGACCGCAACACCTCCATATACATATGTGCTCTCTTATTTCCAGATGTATGGGGAAGCATTTATAGAAGGAGCTTATGACCATGCAAGATGCCTCTCGAACACCTTCTATCAAGCATCTGAGGCACTCAAACAATCCGGCCCAACAGAATTATTTCTCCTCCCTCATTCCTTTTCAGCCTCTTTTGACAAAGATTCGTCCTCCATCTTTACCGCTAAAGCATGTTTCTCGACCTTTTCTCGTTTCAACCCTTAATCACAACATCACACAATATAAACTGACCCTCCTTACCTCTTCACCAGGTTTTGGAAAAACAACGTTGCTCAGTGAATGGTGTGCAGATCCTCCGGAGACAGCTCTTCCATATGCATGGCTTTCGCTGGACGAGCGTGACAATGATCCAAAACATTTCTTTGCCTACCTGCTCTTTGCCCTTCAATGTGTCCATCTGGTAGAAGACTTCAACCACCTCCTTCCTCCATCACCGCATGAAGCGCTTTCAGAGACCAATCTTTCCTACTTGCTCAATGAGATCACCATCTCGATTCCGTACGATTTTGTGCTTATCCTCGATCAGTATCACTGTATCACCTCTACAGCCATTCATAAAGCGATCCTCTTCTTGCTGGAGTACGCACCCGCAAACGTTCATTTTGTGATTGCCGGACGAACACCGCCGCCCTTCCCTCTGGCTCGTCTGCGTGCTCAAGCTCGCCTCATAGAGCTTGGTGACAAGGAGCTTCGCTTTCAACTTTCAGAGGCATCCCAATTCCTGAAAGAGAAGATGCAGGTCTCTCTTTCAGATGAGCAGGTCGCAACGCTAAATCAACGCACTGAGGGCTGGATCACCGCGCTACAACTGGCGGCCTATGCTCTGAGGAAACAGGAAGGAGAGGGCATAGATCGGTTAATTCATTCCTTCTCAGGTAACCATCACTACATACTTGACTATCTTACTGCCGAGACCTTCCATCAACAATCTACAACCATACAAACTATTTTGATGCAAACCTCTATCCTGGATCGTCTCAACCCATCGCTTTGTGCAGCAGTTATCGACGAGAACGATGGTTATGCAATCCTGGATACACTGGAAAAAACCGGCCTTTTTCTGATCCCGATTGACGGAGAAGAAGGCTGGTATCGGTATCATCGCTGTTTCCGAGATTTCCTTTATCACCTGCTTACCCGGACTTCTCCGGACATACTCCCTGAACTCCATTACCGCGCCAGCATATGGTTTGAACTTCAAGGAGAGTATCCCTCTGCGATAGAACATGCACTGGCAGCCAGCGATTTTGAACGCGCAATCGCCCTTCTCGGTCAGGTTGCCTCACATCTGCTCACGCAGGGACACTTTCTCTTACTGCTCAACTGGCTGATTGCGATTCCCGATGAATATATTCTGGCGCATCCACTGCTTTGCCTCGTCTATATTTGGTCGATGATTTTTCGAGGGTATACATCCAATGTCGAAAAATATTTACGCTCCGTCAAACTCTCCGCGGCGCCGCAGTCTGCCTCTTCACCGAACAGAAATGAGAAGATTGATGAAGCATACTGGCAGGCTGCCAGCGCGGCGGTGCATTGTTACCTCGCCAATATTCAAGGCAGGATTCATGATGCGATAGAGTCGGCCTCATATGCCCTCAAGCATCTTCCCGTCGCCGATTTCCCGATGCGTGTGCAGGTTGTCATGGTAGCAGGGGTTACTGTCTGGCTCACAGGGAAAGAGGCAGAAGCAATTCCCTATTTTGAACAGGCATATCGGGATAATCTTGCTGCCGGTTCACTCCCCTTCGCTTGCACCAGCGCCTGGGTTCAGGCAAAACTCTATATCATTCGTGGCTACCTCCATCAGGGCATGGAGCTGCTTCAACAGGCCCTTCAAATCATAGAACAGCTTTCCCCTAACGCGACAGAAGAATCCTTGCTTGCTACAGGAATGCTCTGGCTCGGCATTGGCAACATCTATCGGTATTGGAACAACAAAGAGTTATCTATCCACTACCTGACAAAGGGCCTTGAACTCTGTAGCCGTTGGGACGGAATCGGTCTGGCAGGGCCAGCAATGATTGATGGCATGCTCACGCTCGCCCTTTTCCGGCTGGAACAGGGACAGGAGAAAGAGGCGCAGGAGATTATCTACCAGGCAGAGCAATATGTGCATAAGTATAGCCTGCATTTCTATACCCCGCTCAGCCTCCGCATTTTCCAGAAACGCTTTAAACCAGAAGGTGGGGCCCAACTTACTCAGTTTATTCTTTCAAAGGTGCCAACCAGTTTTCTTTATGAACTGGATCAAATGGTTGATATTCGCTTCTTCCTTCAACAGAAAGAGTATGATCGGGCTCTCAACATATTGGCCCCACTCCTTGAGCAGGCCCAGGCAGCCAACCGCCGAGCAATAGTGCTGGAACTTCGCCTGCTTCAGGCACTGGCATATGAGGGCAAGCGAGATAGCATGCAAGCAGGGCAGGCACTCTGTCAGGCGCTCGCTGATGGCGCTTCAGACTATTTTATTCAACCCTTCCTGGCTCAGGAACAAGCCATGTATGATCTATTAGTAAAGGTTCTTGATCTGAGAAACAAGACACCTCAACCAGATTGGCCCGCCTTTCCACTCGACTATGCACTTAATATTCTCGATGCCTTCAAGGCTGACAAACAATCTATACCAGCACAACACGAGAGCGGGAAGGCCTTTCAAGAAAAGACATCTATTGAGCAACTAACGCCGAAAGAACAGGAAGTGGTAAAATTAGCCATTCAGGGGTACTCAAATTCGGAGATTGCCCGAAAGATGTGTCTGGAGGTGTGCACGGTCCGCTGGCACATGAAGAATATCTACGGAAAACTTCAGGTACATAACCGCATCCAGCTTGCCCTCAAAGTTCAAGAAGCCGAGCTCTAAACAATAGCTTTGCACTTTCATACTGATGCCAGGGCGTAAGGTATATCCCTCCCTCTTTATGCCAGGGCATCAGAATATGTTCGGGACGTGAGCAAGCAACGAACTGAAACTGTGTACTTCATTGCATAGTTCTATGGCTCCAACATGATACCCCTGCATATCTCTGCTCGCTTGCAACAATTTGTTATGGTGGTGCTGCGAAAAGCCATACCAGCTTCTCCTCATCTTGAAAGCCTACACCTTTTTCGTGTATGACTCCTGTTTGCACAAAGCGACTGTCAACGTCAAGCGCAAACAATATACGTTCTGGTAAACAATTCGTCCAACATCAGCCAGACAGTAACGCTGGATTATCTGCACTCGTTTCCCATATCCTCCAGGATGAAAGGCGAGAGCACATTGAGCAGGAATGACACTCTCGCCCTCTCGCCTATGCTTCTTTGACCAGACAAGAGGTATCTACTTCGCGTCGCTCTTTGAGCCACCATGCTGATGCAAACGAGATCAGACTTAATGCCACTATATAGAGCGCCACTGCCTGCCACGAGCCCTCGCCAATCGAAATGCTCACTTGCGGCAAGCCTAAGGCCCCCAGATTTGTCTGGCCATTCAACAACAACAATGCCACAATAGGAGCTAGCCCGCCTGCAAACGGCGCCGCCAGTTGATACCCCAATGACGCCCCACTATAGCGGAAACGCGTCTCAAAACGTTCCGCTATCAACACTGCCAGTGGTGCAGACAGCCAGGCGTTCAGCACACACAATGATAGCGCGATAGCCAGTTGTACCAGAACAGGATTGCCACTATTCAGCAGCCAGAAGTAGGGAAACGCAAACACCCCCATCAGGACACAGCCAGTCAGGAACCAGAAACGACGCCCATATCGATCTGAAAGAGAGCCAAACAGTGGAATGGTAAAGAGTTCCAGGCCTGCACCAAGCATAATCGCATTCAAAATCATGCTGCTGTCCAGTTTCAGAACCGCCGTTCCATATGTAATCACAAAGACACTGAACAGGTAGAAGGGAGCCTGATCGCCAAAACGTGCGCCAGTACTCAGCAGCACTTCTGGCCAGTTATATTTGAGCACCTCCAGCAGGGGCGCTTTTGCCGCAAGATTCTGCTGCTTCACCTGCTCGAAAAGCGGTGTCTCGGTAATTTGAAAACGAATAAAGAGACCAACCAGAATCAGCAAGGCACTGACAAAAAACGGAATACGCCAGCCCCAGATCAGAAATTGCTCTCCCGTCATCATGCTCACGATATTTACAACACATGTCGAGGTCACCAGACCAGCCGGGCCCCCCATCTGAGGCCAGCTTGTCCAGAAGCCCCGGCGCTCTTTTTCCCCATATTCCAGCGCCAGCAGGACGGCGCCACCCCATTCGCCTCCAACGCCGAGCCCCTGGCCGACTCGAAGAAGCGTTAGTAGCAACGGAGCAACAATCCCAATCGCATCATAACCCGGCAGAAATCCAATCAGCAGTGTTGAAATTCCCATCAACAACAGAGTAGTCACGAGCGTCGATTTCCGACCGATACGATCACCCAGATGTCCGAATAATGCTCCTCCAAATGGTCGCGCTACAAATCCAGCCAGAAATGTAACCAGTGCCAGAAGCGTTCTTGTCAGGGGATCCGTTTCAGGGAAAAACAATTGAGGGAACACCAGTGTTGCCATCGTCCCGTAGAGGAAGAAATCATACCATTCAATAGCGGTACCAAGCGTACTTGACAGCACAACCGCTGTCATCGGTCTCTGAGCCTGTTCTACCACAGAATCCCTCCATGCTGATTGGTATCAGCCACTTCAACCCTTAGCTCATCTATATATAGTATAAGAAAAGAAAAAAATTGTATAAAGTCAGAAGATAATATGGCAAGAGTTGTAAGAGCTATACACAAAGCGAAACCGGCATTCTATGTGCTCACCACAATACAACCTGTGGATACCTCTGCCTTCAAACAGAGAAAGAAAACAGGTCTTCCTTTCCGGGGTCTCGAACGCAGGCCGGGGTTTGCTCCGTGCACTACATCCCTGTTCTGACACTCCCCATGGCTAAAGCCAGGGGGTTCTTCTTTCAACGACCCGACTTGCCACGTCTCCCTTTGGAAGACGCAGGAGAGGCCAGGTCTCCAGAAGCGTTTCGTCCCGTGGGACGGGTTCCCGTATGCCCTACGGTACCGTTTGAAACGGATTGGAGCGCTTCATGCAGGATATTCAACGCGGCATTGTGATCGCGATCAAGTACTACTCCACAGCCAGTACAAACATGGGTGCGAACGCTAAGCGATTTCTTGACCATCGTGCCGCATTCAGAACATTTCTGGCTGGTGAAATGGGGCGCAACGGCAATCACCGGAATACCATGCAACAAGGCATAAAGGCAGGGGTTTTACGGGGCGGGTTGATAAAGCCTAGCAGGCAGAAAGCCCCATCGGATAGCCCTGCTTACACAGCGTTTCAGCAGTTGCTTGCATCTGCTTGAGCCACTTCTTTTCCTCCTCAGTACGAGCCCCATTCAGAAGCTGCTTCGTGTAGATGTTGGTCATCTGCATGGAAAGGCCAAACGTTTTTTCTTTCGCTTGACACTTCTCTTTGCAGAGATCTTTCCAGTTTTTGAGGAGAAGTTCAAACATTTTCCAATGGTATTCTTGCTCGTGCACCAATATCTCACTGACACTATATTGGACAACAGTAAAGCGAGCAGCTTCAGCAAGCATAAAAGCAAGGATCTTTACAGGCCCTTCCGTCAACGCCTTAATATCACCCAGCACCCATTTTCTGCCCTGCGCAATAGCATCCTCAATCCCTGACTCGTTCAGTATCTGATCCTTCTCGCTGTAGTTAATCAAGTCTTTCGGGATCTCTTTCCAGTTCCCAACCTTGCCCCCCTTTTCGGCATTTAAGTGAGAGATGTAGGCATCAGCCGTTTTTATCCGCACCAGAAGTTTGCTTTCTTCAGAGGTTGCGACCTTGATATCAAGATTCTCCCCCTTTTCAGGCACCTTGAGTTGCTGCCTGATTGTGCTAATAAAGCCATGATAATCCGCTATTTCAATCCAGGAAGCACCAGGAATTTGAACAGCATAGCTGTACATTCTTTTCCTCTTTCTTTCTTACTCACTTTTATTGTAACATAATGGAAAATCAAGCATACACACATAGAAGCAGCCTTATATTATAATCTCCAGTACAATATATATATATAACTTTATCGATATAAAGAAATAAAATAGCAATTTCTTGATTTGTATAAATACAAGGTGGTATTATGACAATAGATCAGGGTACAGTTGGAAGAAGAGAGGCCAACCTACATAGTCTGCATAAATATGCACACATTGATGGAAGTGAGGAGATTTCATGCTTCATTATCTTACAGATGTATTGGGTATCGAGGGTGTTGTTGATCGTCTCTATGGAGTGAAATGGATACCAGGCAAGGAAAAAGAATGGAATTTCGCTACGTGCTCCCCTTCTAATACAGAAGAGCCAGGAATCTACCTTGCTTTCCATCATCGAAATCTGGTTAGCCAGATTGATTATTTCGGCAGACAGCCAGGCGGTCCAGGGGTTATCTATCCTGTTCCGCCAAACCCTCCGAAGAAGCTACAACAATTTCTTCAAGCTCAGGGATTAGAGGTTTCTGATGAGAAGCTCAAAGATATCGCTGGGTTTCTGGCATATGTACTGAATTGTCTCAAGCTCATCGAGCAAGTGGATACCCTGGGACTGCTTCCTGCTCTGCGAGAGGGTCGTTTCCCTGTGTTCATTATCCCGGCAGCTCAGCAGAATCGTACACTACCCCTGGAGAATGAGCACGCGGTCTGTCAGCTTACGCAATGGCTCCTCTCTGCTGAACACGCCAATATTGCAGGCCCCATCTCTGATCTGTTGTACCAGCGTTATGCCTCGCTCCCTCAATCGCAACGCCTTGACCGTTTTCTACAGGACCTTCAAGAGTTCCCCTTGCGCTCTCTTTTCCTGGACAAAAGTCAATTTTCATCTGGCTATTTCAATGCAAAGCTCAAACTGAGTAAGAATTTCTGGCTCGACTGGCTGGCTGGAAAAAAGATAGACATTTATATCCAGCAAACTGAGAATCAAGGGATCAAAACCCGAGAGTATTTTCTTCTGGCCCTGCTGATGCTGCTCTATCCTGTTTCTCCTCCGGGCCCGGGAACAGGAGCTATTATTGAGTTCAATGCCCGTCGCGAAGGGCATAATGTCCCTGAACAGCCTGACTTTCGTCCGCCTGCAATAGGACTTGTACATCAGCTTGTTCACGCACAATATTGCTGCGCAGGCGCTGCGCCCGGCTATGCACACAACCATTTTACAACCACTGCCGCGGAACTTCTCTTTACCGGTATAGAGCCGTTCAACCAGATTTCAGAGGGGGAAGCAACAACCTGGAAGTACGTTTCAGAGAACAGCATTCGCTCCTCGTGGAACAATGTAAAAAACCCTGATGCCTCAAATATATGGGCACATCCAGAACAGAGGACAGCCTTTGAACTGGCCGGAAAGAATCTCAAGCAGAAACGAGAAGCACTCAGGCTTATTTAAGGAAGGAAAGCAGGGGAAATATGTCGCTGGAGAAGATACAACAGGCCCTTCTGGACCTGAAGCAGCAGAGAACGCTTACACTCTCGGATATCGCCCGGCTTGTTCCAGGCGCTGCTCTGACATTGGAACTGCTCCCACGTATTGAGGCGATACAGCTTCCAGGTGTCCAGATTCGGCTTGAGCAAGAACGGCTGACCCTAACCGATACCATCACCTGGGGCAAAGTGAACGAGATCGCGGCCACGATCACGATAACATATGATCCTGCCAGTTCACAACAATACCTGATCGCATGCTCTTTTCAAGTAAAGCAGACACTGGCGATACCAGGAATAAGCTGGCTTGCAATGAAGCGTTTTCAGGTAAGCGGAGAGAGCATCCCTCTTTCGCTCGCCTCTTCGCTTGCCTCTCAGGCAGACATCGCCATAGAGACAGATCTAGTGGTAGATGACGTCTCATTGCCGCTTCGGATAGCCTCTGACCCTACAGCGGGAATTCAGTTGCAGCTCAGGCAGGAGGCAACACTTGACGCCGGAAGCGCACTCAACCTTGTGACCGGTCCGCAGAAGGACATTCAGGTGCCCGGGATTGGTCAGATTGCCTTACACCAGTTTCAGGTTTGCTTTGCACCACGTCGTACCCCGGTCGTTTCACAAATCAGTATCGAGATGGGTAGTCCTTCGGAGGGCCAGGGATGGGAAGTGCTCCCCTCGGTACAACTCGAAGAATATCGTATCGGAATCACCATTCTTGACCCACTGGGAAGCCGACGCATCAGCGGACTTGTCGCAGCCAGCATGAAACTTGGTCGGAGTTCTTTCGCAGTCACTGCCCAAAGAACAGAAACCGGAAGCTGGTTCTTTCAAGGTGTCATCGAGCAGGTCAGTGGCGAACTGTTACAGGATCTTGGCGATCAGTTCGGCGTGACAATACCAGAATCCTTGAAACGGATGACCCTGAAACATTGTGCGATCACGTTTGATACCAGTACAGGCACCTTTTCCTGTGCCCTTGAATTAGATATCACGCTTGCAGGTGAGACCTTCGCTCTGACCACAACCTTGCGCTTGAAACGGGTAGCGGGAAAGTATCAGCCCGAAATTCGAGGCACACTTCAGCTCGATAACGCTACACTTTCAATCGAATATGAAGAGCAAAAGGTGATCGGCGAGTGGAAAGATGAGCAGAACCCCCTGACGCTTGAGAAACTTGCTTCTGCCCTGAAGGTTGACCCATCCGAACTGCCAGATATTCCCTCTGAATTGACGCCCGACCTTTCGAGCGTTCGCCTGATCTATGACCTGTCGCAAGAGAGTGGCATTGCTCTGAGCGTCACATCTCCACATTACGGAAAAGCAGTGGTTGTCATCTTTCAAGATACAAATACGAAAAAAAGGCACTTCTTCTGTGGCATAGAAGCCGGACTGCCTGTCAAGCTCTCTGATCTCCCTTTGCTCGGGACGATCCTTGACCGAGAAATAACCGTCTCCATCGAGAAGATACACCTTTTGCTTGCCACTGTTATCATAGGCGAGCAAATGGCTGAACGGGTGAACAAGCTTATTGGGGAAGGCTACCCACATGTGCCAGCAACAGGCATAACCGCTCTCCTCTGCCTCTCGGCTGAAGCACACTTTGGCGAACTGGTGGTCCCTCTTACCTTACAACTGGGAGGACAACGGCAGACGGTAGCAGAGTATGCTGAAGCGATGCTCCTTCCCGGCAGATACGGTTTGGCTTTCTGGGCCTACGGAGAACAACAGACAACAGAGCTCATTACGCTGAGTACAACAGCAGATACCACTCTCTGGCTGGATGTAGAAAAGTCCTTTGGACCACTCAAAATCCAGAAGCTTGGTATGCAGTATACTGGCGGCAAACTGGCGATCCTTGCTAACCTTGCCCTTACCGCTGGTGGATTAACTATCAGGTTGGAAGGCTTTGGACTCAGTTCTCCTCTGAAACAGTTTGCACCACAATTTCTCATTCGGGGATTAAGCGTCACTGCCCAGGAAGGACCTGTCATCGTCAGCGGAGGATTAATCGGCACACTCGATCCGGTGAATTTCGTTGGCGAACTGATAGTTCAGACAGCAAATCTCTCGATTTTTGCTCTTGGTGCCTACACACAGGTACAGGACCATCCTTCCTTCTTTCTCTATGCAGTGCTGAACTATCCAATAGGTGGACCAACGTTTTTCTTTGTCACTGGCTTAGCAGGTGGCCTGGGCTTCAATCGAAAGCTGGTGCTGCCTGACGTTGAACATGTCGCATCATTTCCATTGGTAGAGTGGGCTAAAGGAAATGGCGATGTGCCATCACCACAGCCCGGCGAAGACATCGGAAAGAAAGTCAGCGAGGTCCTGGATACACTCATCAATAAAGGCGTCATTACTCCGGGCCTGGGTGATTACTGGCTGGCTGCCGGCATCCACTTTACTTCATTTGAGGTCATCGACTCGTTCGCATTGGTTACCCTGAGCATCGGAACCGACGTTGAAATTGCATTATTGGGGCTCTCAACGCTAACACTTCCACCACCCAAAGCCGGAGGCTCTCAGGTAATCGTTGCCCAGATTGAGCTAGCCTTGAAAGGGAGCTTCTCGCTCCATACCGGTCTACTGGCTCTATCAGGACAACTCACATCAAACTCCTTTCTCTTCTCACGGGATTGCCGTCTGACCGGTGGCTTTGCTTTCTACAGCTGGTTCTCAGGATCTCATGCAGGTGAGTTTGTAATAACAGTTGGTGGATACAACCCGCATTTCACCATTCCGGCTCACTATCCACAGGTTCCCCGCCTCGGGATCAATTGGCAAATCAGCACAGAGCTAAGCGTGAAAGCGGAACTCTACTTCGCTCTGACATCCTGTGCAGTCATGGCAGGTGGACGGCTGGAAGCCCTCTGGCAAAGCGGAGGAGTGAAGGCATGGTTTACTGTCTGGGCTGATTTCCTGATGCTCCTGCAACCATTTCATTACTATATCAGTGCAGGGATCTCCCTTGGAGTCTCTTTTGATATAAACCTGCTGATAACGCGCAAAACCATCACGATTACAATTGGCGTTGGCCTGGAAATCTGGGGCCCTGATTTTACAGGCAAAGCGGTTATTGATCTCGCCCTCATCTCGTTTACCATTCACTTTGGTAGCAGCGGACGACAGACAGACACCACAATCTCATGGAATAAGTTTGTACAGCAGTTGCTTCCACAACAAAAAACAACCACGAAGCTACTTACTGCCGGTCCAGATGCTCAATCAACAGCGGATCCTTCGATCTTGCATATCAATGTCACAAAAGGACTGACGAAAACACTCACTCAAGATACCTTTGTCGTCAATCCCGGAGAGTTTGAATGCACCGTTACATCTGCAATCCCGGTGAAAACGCTCCAATATGACTCAAAACTCTCACTTGCCCCTGATACGATGCAACCACAGAGAGAGGGAAGCGTTATTCAACCGAATACAGAGTTTGGTGTTGGTCCGACCGGAACGGAGAGTTCAGCATTCCAATCAACATGCACGGTACGCATTGAAACCAACCAACCAAGCACATTTTATCTGGTACGCATACTTCAGAACATCCCGAAATCACTCTGGCAGAAACAGCATTTCAATCAGCAGGGAGTCCCGCAGATTCAAAACCCGCTTCAGGATACAACGCTTACTGATGTGCTGGTTGGCGCCCGAATCCTGCCTTATGTCGATGCCCCTCGGCACACACTCCCGATTGCGCTGTCTATTCTACAATACACTACTGAACAGCCTCAATCTTTCTGGTGGAATGTTCCTTCTGTGGCAAAGAAAGACCCTTTTCGTACCGAGACTGTTGTAGAGACGATCAAGAGTGCAAAGGCGCTGACCAACCGCAACGCGTTACTACAAGCAATGGAAGCGGATAGACTCCTTGTCTCTCCCAACCTCCAGGTTGACGCGTTAAGCAACCCCGCAACATATGATCTGTTCGCACCCCCATACTTGCGTTTGCTTGGAGAAGAGAAGCCAATAGAAGGGCGAGTGTAATGAGTAAGGACGAGAAAAAGGTTGCATTTATTCAATATGATCTGCCTGCCTTAAAGGCGGGAAAGTATACCATCCAGGTCGAGCAGGCATTGAATACAGAGGCACCCAATCAGTTCGCACATGCAAGCACCATAATCGTGAAAGGGGAACGCTTGTCTTTCTCTGCTGACGATATCAGCGGTGTGTTTCCGCCCAACCTGGCAACCGGTGAATTTGATGGTGTTTTGCCTCATGTGGTCCTCAAGCGCTGTACCTTGCCCTGGGAACGAGCCTCTGACCTTCCCTCTGAAGAGGCTCCCTGGCTTGCCGTCTTCCTGTTCACAGATGAAGAAGCAGCCAGCGTGAAAATAGCGAAAGCGACCCCTCTGGCGCTGCTACCACAGGGACAGATAATGCAACAACAGGATACAACCCTGAGCAAGAAAGAGAATATTCTGAACCAGAATGGAGAGCACTTTCAGGGAACACTCCCCGCTGGCTATCTGTCGTATCCCGATTGGGCGCTTGAATACGGCGAATCCCCTGATGACGCCTGTATGGTGATCGATATTCCGGTAGAACTCTTCAGTAAGGTTGCTCCTGCAAAAGAAGATCTCCCCTATCTGGCCCATATTCGGCAGGTTGATACTATGCACGGGCCAGATAGCAATCAACATCTCCTCAAGTATGCAATTGTCCGGGGAAACCGGGTCCCTGCAATCGATACGCTCTCACATGCGTTTCTGGTATCGCTAGAACGCTTTGCTGAGTATCTCCCGGATGAACAGGGAGCAAAAAGCGGCAAAATACCCGCTGACACAACCTATATCCGCTTGCTCAACTATCATTATTGGCGCTTCACAGCCAACTCACGCGGCGCGATGCTTCGTACACTGCTCGAGAATCTGAACAAGACAACAGACGGGAGACAGAAACTGACCACGCTTCAGGTGCCGTTCGAGGGAATACCACCAACCGAAAGCGAGGTGAAAAGCGCGCTGGATAAACAGCAAGCAGGAACCACAACCGCGCAAGACGCCCGGGTACTTCTTCGGAATGCACTGGTACAGGGCTATGTGCCGCTCAAGCATCATCTGCGTCACGGAGGCGAAACGGTTTCCTGGTATCGCGGACCTCTGGCCCCCTCTACTGTCATGCCAACCTTGAAGACACCACTTTCTGGCCCCGACGCCGCAAACGCCTACAATCCCCTGACCGGCCTGTTTGATGTCTCTTATGGCATTGCCTGGCAACTGGGACAGATGCTCGCATTACAGAATACCGGTTTTGCGAACGAGCTGTATCGGTGGCGACGAACAACCCACTTCTCTCAGGCACTTTCTGCCCAGATGCAGGCGTTTGAGGCAAACCTGAACGGGGAATCTATCTTTAGCAGTTTTCTCCAGGCGCACAGGCAGTTTGCAGCAACGATTCCAGATGAGGTGTCACAATGGCTGGCACGCCTCCGCCTGCTCTACGGGATACCTTTTCACTATCTTGTGCCAGATGAACGCATGCTTCCAATTGAGTCATTGCGCTTCTTTTTCCTTGATCAGAACTGGCTACAGGCACTCATTGACGGCGTATTGAGCATCGGGCGCGTCACCCGGGATGGACGGCCTCAGCTTGATTGCTGCGATTATACCGAGTTTCATGGGAAGATCGCAGCGCGTATACACACAATCCGTCCGAACCGACGCCCTTTCACGACCTACAGAAATGAAACCCAGCAGTGCACCGGGTTTCTTTTACGGTCAAAAGTTGTTGCGGGATGGCCCAATCTTCAAGTAAACGGCTATGCGGATCAGAAGGGAACAGAGGAAATTCCCATCTTGCGTTGGACGAAGCTATCTGAGGATACCATGCTCTGTCTTTTTGATGGGGTTGTTGCTCTGGTCGCGCTTCATGAACCACCTGAACAAATTCATGCAGGGGTAGAGGGTGACCCGGGGCACTATACGACAACGCTTCGAGCAGTAACCGCAGGGCAGAAACAACCTGGACAGCAGCTTGATGGACAGACAGCACTTCCTACCCGCAGTGATAATCAGACCCTCAAGCTCGATGTAGCTCAGCGCACACTCAAAGAGACATTGAATAACCCTCCATTTGACCAGAAGCTCGACAAGGTAACATCGGCAGAATTTGCGCTTGAGCTGGTCAAGGGCGTGGTAAAGGTTGAATATTACAATAGAAATGTATAAAAGAGGAGAAGAGAAAATGGCTGGACTGCTGGTCCCGGTCGATGTGGCGGCCTTCTGTGTGGGAACAGTCGACGAGGAGACAACCCGCAAGTTTTCCGGGTTGACCGCAGCCTTTGATAAAGGACATCTTGGCATGGGCGTACCCGGGTTTCTGGGTTCTGATGTCACATGTGATCTACGCGATTCTCCTTATGACTATCTGGAGAGCGGAGTGCATCTGCACTGGGCGCTTCCCGACGCGCTGACGCATGCAACAGTGGATACAACAGGAGAAGTGTGCTTTCCGGCAGCTCCCAATCGCTGGCTTGTGACCCGGCTGCTAATTCAAGGGACAGAGCCACAAGCAAAAACGTGGATTATTGAAAGTGATGCACTCTCAGAAGAACAGCCAGCAGGGCAAAAGGTGATTACGCTGCCAGTTCATAATGACCCGGAACAGCCCTTTCGCTATGTAGGGAAATATACTGAATTCACTCCGACCTGGAAAGAGCCGGATCCCGCAACGGGAGCAACTCCCTTTGAAGCAGCGTTTGGCAGCCCCTTACATGCAGCCGCCAGCGGTGATATTGCTTTTGCGGCTTTTTATCCCAATTGCCGAAGCGTTTTTGGTTTTTGCGATACCCTCAAAGACCTATCCTTACAGGAAGGACAGAAAGCACTTCTCTCGTATGTCGTGATCGGGTGGTTTAGCAGACGTGAATATGACCCCTGTTACGCTTCTGCTTCCATACATCAGGAAAAGCTGTCAACCTTGCAAGAGCAGCAATCCTGGACATTTACCGAGGAAGAGCCTCCTGCCTATACACTATATCATGGCTTCATTCAGGGTCTCTCCTGGAATCCTCGCACGACCTACGTCGAAAGCTACGATCAACCCCTGTCAGTAGTCGCAGATGTGGCCGTCGGAAACACACCAGCCGAAGCCTTTTCCGCGTATTTCCGTGGGCAACAGTTTTTACAGACGGCTATTGACGAGCAGCTCTTTACTGCCTTTCAGGTTGGCGCCTTGCAAGAGTTACAACGCCCACAACCTGATCAACTGGCTCAACTGTACCGCGCGCTCCATACGCTGCAATTCAGTGCTACAGCCTCAGGCAAACGCTACACCATCGAACAGGAAACGGATACACTGCTTCCACTGCGCCTGGCTGAAGCGCTACGCCTGCTGAATGCCTATCAACAGGAAAGTGACAGTTATTATGCTGAACTGATGCAGTATCTCTGGCAGCTCTTCGCTGAGTGGTTTCGCTACTTTCATGTGGACATTCAAACGCAGCAAGCCGCATTTCAGGCAGTGCTGAAGCGGTATCAATCACTCTCTAACCTGGAGAAGAAGCAGCAAGAAGCACAGCAGAAGGCTGACAATCAGAAGAAGCTGGTGCAGGATATGCTCACTGAACAGCAACACTTGAAAGAGCTTCCTGCACCGATGTACTCAGCACCTGCCGAACCAGTGCTTTTACTTGGGGGCAACGGGCTTGAACGTGCCCAGCGTTATGGTGGAGATGGACGGTATCATGAGAAGGGCTATCTGGCATGCCGGCAAACGGATCAGGTCTTGACAGCGGTCACCATCCAGGGACAGACCTGTACAGCCACTCAGTTCGCTGCGCTCAGGCTTTCCGAAAACCTGCCTTATCCCGATACCTGCACGGCGCTCTTGCGTGAAGCCTGTCTACTTGATACGGCGTTAATGGCTGCCCGAACAGGCACAGCAGAAAGCGACCTGACAACGGCACTGGATGCAGCCCTTCGTGCACAGCCGCAACATATCTACACTTTTACCGGAATGCTTCCCTCGCCCGTTGGCGTACGCCGCTGGATGGGAGCGAACCCCTGGCTCCCAATTTTCCTGCTCTGGGAGGTAGAGTATGAGCCGCTGACTGCAACTGTCCAGGAGAATCAGCCACTCGACTATGACCCTCAGCTTTTTACTGGCAATTATACTATTGACCCCGAAACAGGAACCATTAAGTACAAAACGAATCCTGCTCATCCCGTTAACCCGAGCAAGCCAATATATGCGCAGCGCTATCGAGGATCGACTGTGCTTTCCTCACAAGCGACGCTCAATTTGCAGGAGCTGCTGGCTGCCCATAGCGACACTGAACCACTCAAGAAAATGCTGGATCATCTGAACGCGACACCAATTCAGACGCAGGCACTCAGCGGATTTGCCGCTGCGCTGCTGATGCGTGAGCAAAGCTTGCAGTTACGGATCCAAGAGCCTCCACAACAAATGCATGTCCCGGTTCCGATGCAAAATCTGACCAGGGCTCTGATACAAAAGAAGATCCGTGCGACCACAGCTCCGAACTTTAACAGTTTCTTTAACCCTTTGCGAGCAGGCTATATCAGACTTTCCTCGTTGCTGCTGGTGGATGCATTTGGACAACAGCGAACAGTGCTTGATCGCAATCGTCGCATTGCCGCCCGAAGCCTGTCACTGGCAGAAACATTGAGAACTACGTTTCAGGATCAGACAGTACCGGATGTTGCATTTTGTCAGCCTCGCCTTGCTCAGCCGTCACGTCTTCTGTTCCACTGGATCGCTGCGAACAGCGTCTCCCTGAACCAGACGAATATACATCCCACAACCTCCCCTATCTGTGGTTGGCTACTTCCTCATCGCTACACCAACAGTATTGCTCTCTACAATCAACAGGGCTCACCACTTGGCACCTTGTTTTTGAATGGGGATCGCAGTAAGGTCCGATGGCAGCCAGCGCCCGGCGAGGAGCGCTTTCTTGACCAACCACTTGAGCAGGTGATGCGATATGAAAACCCGTTTCTTCGTGATGTCAGCCTGATGTTACAGAAGAGCACACCCGCTTTCTTTCAGGCGTTCTGGGAAACACTCGATAGAGCCTGCAACGCGCTTCATCCACTCCCCCGGCCAGATATAGCACTCCCCAATCTGGTAGAGCGTCCGCTGGCCCTGGTTCAGGCCTCCCTGCGTCTGGAGCTCGAAGGAGAACCGGCCTGTAATCAGGATTGGGCAACGCTGGTTGATGGGCAATTCATCGAGACAGATAGCGGGATTACAAAGGTTCAGTTCCCGGTCATTCTCGGCCATCTCGAGCACCTCACAGATGGATTGATCGGCTATTTCAAGTCCGGGCAAACCACATTTGACCTTTCGACATTCTATTCAGAGGCCGCCAACCCGGACGCGACCTCGGGCGTCATCCGTCCCTCACAAACGACAGTCCTGTTAACGCCCAGGCATGCAGGTGAGAGCGAAGAATGGAAGCTATTACTTCTGATTGATCCTCACCTGCCAGTACATGCCACAACCGGCATTCTACCTGCACAGCAGGTACAACTTCCAGCCGAACACACCACAGCCTTACAGAGGCTGTCGATGACCTTCTTTCGCGCGCCGCTTCTGTATGGAGCCAGTGCGCTCACCCTTCCCCTTGCGCCTCAGGAAGGCTACCAGTGGTCCTGGATCGAAGAGGTCATTGAGGGTCAAACAAAGAAGTGGACAGTACAGCCAGATATCCACGCGGACAATGATAGTGCAGTCTGGGCCTATACCCCACAGCATATTACAGAAGGCTGGCTGCGCTTAAATCCTCAACTCCTCCTTTTCTCATTGCTTAATCCAGGCGGTCAACCCGTCGCGCAGCGGGCAAAGGCAAATACACTGACCCTTACGCTCAAGAACAAGTGCAAAAGCAGCATTGTCTTTCAACCCGGCCAATTACTTCCCGAAGGAGAGAACAATTATGGATCTATCCTCTACCTCCATTTTGGGGGGTTGGTGGAGAGCCAGAACATACCTGAAATACGGTGGAAAGCCGAGGGATGGGCCTTTCAGCGCTTCAATGATACACGCTATGGCAATTACTGGGCATTCACCCCGGTTGCTGGAAAGCCCATCACGCTCCAACCTGAGGAGGGCATTACCCTCACGCTGGAAAACGTGATCGTCACCAGTAGGAACGCTCAGGAACATGTGTATGTCGACTTCTATAACCTCGATGGTCTCAACAATGGCGTGTACGACATTCTCATTGCTGTTCAATAACAAAGGAGAAAACATGGAACAGGAAATAACCACTCTGGAACCACAGTTAACCTGTGAACTGCGGAATCATAGGGACCACGACAAGAATACCATCTATATCACGACGGATAGCACTTACAATCAGCTTTCCCTTCGGATCACGACAAATGTTGAGGCAACCTTCAAGCCTGCCTCACATCACGTTCCACCAGATCAAGGAGGGTCTGCGGATGGCTCTATGCTCTACCTGGATCTTTCCAGCCTGAATCTCTCCACGTCTGAGTTTCAGAAACTTGAGGCATCGGCTGCGGAATGGTCATTCCAGGCCTACCCGGATCAGCGCACGATTGGTATGACTCCCACTGTCCTTCAGACCCTGAAGCCGGGACCAGGGAACCAGATTGATATTACACTTGCCTCACTGACACTCTCTTCCCCTCCACAGGGAAGCGTTGTCTATCCTGTTGTCACCTACTTCCATGTTCCATCTATTACTGATGACGAGATCGGGCAGTTTGACACCTTATCCGCCACGCTTCAGGTGCCGCCTGACACGCACAAACGAGAGTTGCAGCGCGATATTCAACTGAGTACAGACACGAACGCGATTATTACCAGCGATGAGGAGCATACAGTTGCGAACTTCTTTACGCTCGCCTTTGGACCGGGTCCTGAGGGAAAAGAGGTCAAGGCTGGCCCTGCAACCGCATTCGTACTCACCTTTGTCTATGGCACAGGCTACGGATATGGAGCCTTGACGGATATTCAGCATGCGCGCGATATCAAGGTAACTCGTGGCCTGAATGCAGACGAATGGCATATTGAGTCTGACACAACCTTACAGAACCCTTCATGGAAGCTAACACCTCCTGTTGGAAAGCCAATCATTGGGACCGGCCCTCAATCCAACGTCGCCTTCGACGTCACGAATATTGTCACCCTTTTCCGTGCCGGGCCCACTTCACTTCTGCTAACCTATCAAGGCATACCTGGCTACCAGGACGGCTCTTTTATCCTGCCACTCTATAAGATCCCGCATGTACAGATCAGTTCATTGCAGGTTGAGCCGAATCCGACCTATCTGACCGAGCAAAAGGCAGAGGTCACCGTTCGTTGGCAGACAAAGAATGCAACCTCACTCTTGCTTGCACCACTTTGTCAGGATGTCACCAATCTCACCAGTGTCCCGGCTGAAATCTTCACCACAACCCCCTTTACCCTGACAGCAAAAGGCCCGTATGCAGATCGCAATAATGTGGCCTATCGCACGGTCGAAGCAGTGGTACTCCCACGCATCAACTCGTTTACAGCATCTCCACGCTCCATCTATTACAAAGACTTTCCCTGTGATGTCACCTTTTCCTGGGCGGTGGATTCAAACGAGCGCATCAGGCTTGTGAGCAGCCGCGAGGGCACAAGTGGCGACACCTATGAGCCACTTGGCAGCGTCACGAAGTCCATTCAGCAGCCTCAGATGATGACTTTGATTCCCATTTCGCAATATCAGGAAAACGTTCAGAATCGGAAGCTGGTCCTTTCTGCCTTTAAAACACAGCACCAACGCTATCCACTCGCGCAAAAGGCACGTCTGGTCGCAGCCTCTCCGACAGCACCGCTCACAGCTCTGGCGCATGAGCATCAAATCTCATTTATTGACAACGCCCTCTATCAGCCGATCGGAGAGCCGCTTGCAACCGGAGACACACCCTATCTGGCCTTCGCGCCTGATGGGAGCTTTGTCTTCGTTGCCTCAGGAGATGGACAGCTTACCCTGATCCATATACAGGAGACGCAAACACGCCCTTATTACACTTTTCAGTCTGCTGCGTTGCCAGATGTCAGCGATAAACCAACGGCTGTCGCGATTTCGCGAGATGCGAAAACGCTGTTTGTGACAACACAAGATGCCCACCGTGCGGGCAAGCTGGTCATTCTGATGCAGGAGGGAAACACATACCACAAACAGGGCGAAGTCGCGGTCGGGAAAGAGCCAACAGATATCGCGCTTGACCCATCCGGCGCCCGGGTCTACGTTTCTAATGCCGGCGAGAACACCATTTCGATCATTGGTGTAGATGCAAAGCGAAACTATGCCCTGATAAGTACGATTGGCAATATCGGACAACAGCCGCGTGGACTTGGTATTACCCGTGATGGTCAGATCTTGCTGGTAGCCTCCGCAAATGGGGTGTTTGCTTTGAGTACTTCCTACCCCGATGGTTCACCACGCCAGCATCTTCCTGTAGAAACACCTGTCTCTTTCGCAATGATGGCAGGTGGGAGATATGCCTTTGTCTCGCTGGAAAAGAAGAACGCGCTTGCCTTGATCGCCTGTGGTACCTTGCCAAAAGATTGTAAGGTGCTGGAAGAAAACATTCAGGTAGGGGAGAAACCAACAGGTGTCACGGTCACACTCGACGATGGATTGGTACTGGTTACCAATACTGGCGATGCTTCAATAAGTGTGTTGACGCTTGCGACCTATGAGGCAGAAACGACTTCCATTCCCTCAGTCGAAAAACCAACCGGAGTCGTTGTGACACCAGATGCAAAGCAGATCTATTCCTGGCATAACGCACTGATTCGAGATATCTTGCACCCGAAAGATATTCCCGGTCTCTCCGTCTATGACCGAATTTCAGGAATCAGCACGACTCACCTGGAAACGACCGATCTGATCACCTGTGCTGTTCATCCTGACAAGAATCGTCAGTTCGCCTTCGCGCTTGAAAAGGCTTCGACGGATCTCCTTCTTATCGATACCGGGACGTTTGAAACGCAGAGGGTACCGCTGGAGGGAGGACACCAACCGCTTCTACTCGACGTTTCTGCAAATGGAGAACGCCTGTTTCTTCTATGCGACGATAAGCAACGCTATTATATGCAAGTTTTTGACATCACCGGACAGACACCGAAAAAGCTTGCAGAGAAGGAACTTTATGAGCATCCATCCACCAAGGGGTTCAAGTCTCTCTGTGTGCTGGCCGATGGCTCTCAAGCGTTTGTAACGGAATCAAGCGTTCCTCTTCTGCATCAGATCTATCATGAGGAAGGAAGCTATCAGGTAAAGAGTCATGAGCTTGAAGGGAGGCCCGAGGCTCTGACTGCGCTCCCCGATGGCGCTCGCCTCTATGTGTTCAGTGTGAAGGACACAGACCCGGGTGCAGATGCAAACATGAATATGATCTCGGTCATCAATCCCAGGACCATGCATATCAGAACGGTGCATCTGGGCATTGAGCAAAAGGTTGCATCCATTCAGTATGTCGTTCCCTCACCGGATGGGACAGCATTGTTTGCAACCGATGCCAGCGGCGTGCGAATCGTTGACCCGGTTTCGCTTCGCCTGAGTAGAACGTACCTCTGGCCTGGAGCCACTGTCATTTCGTACGGGATCGCAACACAGCCCGATGGTGCAGAGATATTCGTCACCGATAGGGGCGGCTCTACGGTGTTCGTGTTACGTCAGGTGCAACCAGAGTAAAAAGGAGCAGGAAGATGACACAGACAAGCGGCATTTTTTTGCGCCAGTATATGGGCCAGGCAGAAACCTCCGCCCGAGCAGGATGGGCCAGCAGTCCCGATATCATCCCTAATGGGACTTCTCCCGGAGACCCACAACAGTTTGCACGCGAATATGATACAGATTTCGAGCAGCCGCTTCCAATGACTCGCACGAATTATATATACTTTCGCGGCAAAAATCTAACAGACGGGCCGGCAAGCGCAAATGTTTACCTCTACTATGTCGAAAGCTCATTGATTCTCTGGCCAAATCAATGGAAGGGAAAAGGTGATCCTTCCATCGTCAGGCAGGACGGGACCCAGGCGAATGATACCCTTCTCAAAGCGGAAAAGAAGGGAGAAATCGTCGTGTCTGAACCCCTGCTCTGGACACCTCCCCACCTGGAGGGAGGAAAGCACTACTGCATGATTGTCTGGATCGGGCAAGATGGGAAGAAGCCTCCCGACTTCGCAGGAATGCCTTCTATGGATGATACTCAGTTTCAGGCTTTCCTGGTTGATAACCCGTTTGTAACCCGTAATACAGTCACATTAACTCAAGCTCCACCTGACTATAAATATACGACACAACTACAGGGCACAACCGACGACTTGCTGCTTCATATCACTGTCGGGTTTCCTCAATTTCCCTCGGGCAATTACTCAATCAGCATTCCCGGTGTGAAGTGGCAGGGAAAAGATAACCTGTACTTTCAAGGCGCGATTCCGCCGGATGGACAGAATCACACCTACGAGATTGAGCTTCCCCAGAACTACAACACCTCCATTGTTATTGAGTACGATAAAAGCAGTGGAACGATCCCCGTTGGCGCCGCTGTTAAGATCGATGCCATACAACCAGTATCATCCTTCTCTCAGGCACGATTCTATGAGCGTTTCCCGCATCTCACCCTACCGTTAGTGTACTACGCTGCGGGTCATACTGCCTTTTCTACATGCATTCCAATTAAAAAGGGGTTCGTGCTGGGACAACAACGATGGGTACATAAGATTGAACAATAAGGGCTCAGGAAAGGAGTTTATGATGTCTGAGGGCCAGTTAAAGCCTGCCATCGTCTTGAAAGAAGCCATCAATGTCGGGAATACAGAAGCTGCAGTGACGTTTTCAATCTGTTTCCAACAGATCCCCGCTGATGGTGCATATTCCTTGTTCGTGCCGGGACCAGATGCCCGGAATACAATTCAGATTCCACTCGGCACGCTTCCACCAACATCGAAGCAATCTATTGTCTCATTCCAAGTACGGTATCCAGCACAGTTCACAACACATCTGGAGCTGTCCTATTGGTTTGGAACTACTATCCCTCCATGCTGTGGAAAAATCGATGTGACGGTATCTGCCACTGTAGAGAAAGCGGCCAGATTTCAGGAACACATCTTGCTTGAGCGCTCGATGCCGATACAATAGGGCCACTTTCTCTGACCCTGAAGCATCAGCATCTCTTGCTCCTCACGATCCACTTCCGGATCGTACAGCATGTCGCGGGCCGCCTTAACCTGGCCTTCAACGCCTTCTCTCATCGCTTCAAGGCGGCGAGAGAAGGCTGAGATCCCCGCGTTTCAAGGAAGAGAAACGCTCTGACTCCTTCACCATTCCGCAAGTCCCGAGCGAAGGAATGCCAACAAACTGAAAGGTGGAGGAGCCACGCGGCCTCTGCCTCGGTTCCCGGGCTCTTGAAATTATCCGCGGATCGCGGAATTGCGCTGCTGAAACGCTGTGGATAGATCAATTGGGCGCTCCCGGGTGCAAAATCTGGCACGCTTGTAGAACAGAATAGCATCGTTCTCACCCCACATCCTGCGGCTGGCGAAATAAGCCGTCAACATTAGCATATGGGCACTCAAAGCAAGCTATCTCATTGCTCGAGCCAGAGCAACGCCAGAAGAAGTACGACGGATGCAGCGTTTTCTACTGAGTGGTGATCAGACCCAATCAGGGAAAATGAGTCTTAAGCGGAGGATTGGCTAAGTTCCTTCTAGCAAGAAAGAGGTGCTGGTAGCATACAACCGCTTATCAGCTTTGCTCTTCGCCTTCATCTTGCAAGAGAGCCTCTATCTGTTTTTTCGCCCCCGCTGGAAGTCCATTGCTTCGAGAGAAGCAATAGGAGCCCTTCAGGAAAAGGGAGGCTAGCTCCCCAAAGAAGTTGCCCTCGGGCATCTCCCTCTGAGATACCGTTCCGGTCAGTACACCGGACAGAAAAAGCGAGACCATCTGAGAACAGGCAGCCCCGGGGATCCTCTCAGATGAACAATGAATCCCTTTTCTCTATCCTTGTTACATACTCATTTCTCGCTATCTATGTTCATCTCATATTCTATAGTCCCTTTTTCCCTGCAAATTTCATTCTAACACTATCCAGATACGTGGTTCTCGATCCTGTAACTACTTTATGTGTGATCCGGAGCCTTTGCTGTTGGGAAAGGTTGGGAAGAAGGCGCACATTTTCCCCTTTGCCAGGACAAGCCTCTATCAAACTGCATAAGGTTAGCGTTCAACAATCCACGCACCCCTGGCACAAGCTGCCTGTCGCTTTGAGATCAGCTTCAATCTCGCAGATATCACCCGCGAGAATCACGAACACGGGTGATGGTTTTCCGTTCCTTCTGCTCTATACTTCTCTTCAGAGACAACAGAAATGTTGAACCTGGTCTCACTGCCAGCAGAAACATGCACCTGACAAGAAAAGATACGACACATATTCTAAGGAGAAAAAAATATGCATACAGCAAAAGAACTGCACGTCATTTTCGGCACCGGCCCGGTCGGGTTCTCCCTTGCTGAGGAACTCCTTGCCCGAGGAAAACAGGTTCGCCTGGTCAACCGCAGCGGCAAAGGAGCGGTTCCCAGAGGTGCAGAACTGGTCGCTGGAGACATTTCCAGCCTCGCGGTGGCTCGCGAGCTCAGCGAGGGGGCGGCAGTGATCTACAACGCCACCCATGCCCCTTACGAACAATGGCCAGAGGTATTGCCTCGCCTTCAGGAGAATATGATTGAGAGTGCGGCGACCCACGGGGCAACACTTGTTGTCATTGACAATCTCTATCTGTATGGGGAAACACATGGACAGCCCATGACAGAAGCAATGGCTCACAGAGCCACATCCCGCAAAGGGCGTCTTCGGGCCGAACTGATGTGGGGTTATCTGCAAGCGCATCAAGTGGGCAAGGCCCGCGTTGTCATCGGGCGTGCGGCTGACTTCTTCGGTCCACGAGCGCTCAATTCATCTCTGGGACAATATGTTTTCCCTGCGGCCCTCTCGCAACAGCCGGTTCTGGTTCTGGGAAATATCGATCTTCCTCACAGCTACAGCTATATGCCCGATATTGCTCGAAGCCTGATCATTCTGGGAGAGCGCAATGAGGCTCATGGAAAAGAATGGCTCTTACCAGTTGCTCCTGTCATCTCAACGCGTGAGGTCATCCAGCTCATCGAGCAGGAACTGGGCTACCCGCTGCACCTCTTCTCGGTTCCGTCCGTAGGCTTCGCGCATGAACAGGGCATTTTCGACCAGGCTTTTGCCGAAGAGTACAGCGAACTCTTCTACCAGTATACTGAGCCACAAATTGTCGATTCGAGCGCCTTTGAACAGGCCTTCGGTTTGCATGCAACACCGCTGAAAGAAGCGCTTGCGACTACGATCTGCTGGTATCAGACACGCTAGGACAAACGCTCAGAACGGTACACAGAGAACTCCACGACAGACATCCTCTGTGTACCTTTTTCCCTTCTGCGCTCTTCTGAGAAGCGATTGCCCCTGAACTGCAATATCCTCTTCTATGTGTGGCATAGCCCGAATACGGACAAACAGATATTCTATTTAACTGCGCGGAAGTAGCCCCCGAATAAAAAGAGCAAGAGAGCTTTTCAGATACTCTAATGCCTCTCCCTGTGATCTCATACCCCCAAGCCAGCTTGTCAGGGTCATATAATAGATCGAGAAAAAATTAGCGCTTGCAAGTTGCACATCGATATCAGGAGCGACCTCACCCCGCTCCTGAGCCCGCTCGACCAGTATCGCCATTTTTTCCAGAAAAAAGCTGAATTGTTCGATATGTGAGCTATGCAGGCGGTCCGCTTCATGAAAGAGAACCTCTTTAATATACGCATAAGCATCATCGGGCCGCTGCTCATACAGATGAAAGAAGGCCGTAAAGATATGCAGCAACGAGTCAAGTAAGGAGGCCGCTTCAGGCAGCGTCGCAAACTGTTGATCAGTGGTCTGCCGAATCACATCGCCATAGACCAACAGAAGCAGTTCGGATTTCTTCTTCACATAAAGAAAGAGCGTCCCGGTCCCGATTTCAGCCCGCTCCGCAACCTCAAAAGTGGTCGTCTCTGCATATCCTTTCTCTGCAAAGAGTTCTCGGGCGGCTTTCACAATGCGTTCCAACTTTTGCTGTTTATTTTTTTCTCGTAATCCCATTCTCCCCGTCCTGTGTGAAGATTCCAGGCGGGCCTAGCGGTCAACATCTCCCATGATAACATCTAAGCTTCCCAGAATCGCAACAACATCACTCATTTTATAGCCTCGTAGCAACTCTGGCAATATCTGAAGATTGGTAAACGATGGGCCGCGCAGCTTGACACGCCAGGGAAATTCACTCCCATCACTGATGAGATAAATACCAAGCTCTCCCTTGCTGCTTTCAACAGCGAAATAGGTTTCACCGCGTGGTGGGCGCAGCATTACAGGGGTTCGGGTCGAGATTGGCCCCCCGGGCAGCTTCTCCAAAGCGGTCCGGCAGAGCCGAATACTTTCGCGTATTTCAAGCAGGCGCACATGATTTCGAGCGTAGCTGTCACCTTCCTGGCCCGTTTGTACCTTGACCGGAACCTCACGATATGCCATATAAGGCCGATGCTTACGCAGGTCCCATTCCACGCCACTCGCACGTAGAATCGGCCCCGTCATCCCGTAAGCAAGCGCCCGCTGTGGATCAATATAGCCTACTCCTTTTGTGCGTATCTGAAAGATCTCGCTTCCCTCAGCCAGCCCTTGCATCTCATCTATCTCACGTTCAATATAGTCAAGGAACTCTTCACATCGCTTCAGCCAACCGGACGGAAGGTCATGAAGTACGCCTCCAACACGCATATAGTTCACGTTGAAGCGACTTCCTCCAAGCGCCTCAAATAAATCCAGAATCCGTTCGCGGTGACGGAAAGCCCATAGAAACGGCGTTGTCGCTCCCAGATCCATCACAAAGGAGCCAACCGCTACCAGATGGCTGGCGATACGTTGCAGCTCATTCGTGAGCAATCGAATATACTGCGCCCGTCGTGGAGGCTCAATACCCATAAGCTGCTCAACCGCGCCGACATAGGCCGTCTCCTGGATCATCGGGGATAGGTAATCTACATTATCCATATAGCGAATGCCGGCCATCACAGTTCGATTTTCAAGTATTTTCTCAATGCCACGATGCAGATAGCCGATCACCGGAGTACAACTTGTAATGGTCTCTCCTTCCAGCATCAGCATCAGCCGCAAGACGCCGTGTGTGCTCGGGTGCTGCGGCCCCATGTTCAATAGCATTTCTTGCGAAGAGACTGGATCAACGTTTTCTACTGGCTTGCTCATATGTCCTTCCTCCTTCAATGACTATAGTCATAAATGATTATAGTCATATTATAGACAGGACAAAGGCAAGATGCAAGGAAGCCTGGATCCTATTTCCGTCCTCTCAGAGACATGTACGAGCCGTTGTGCATCTCTGAGAGTCAGAAGGTGCAGAATTTCCAGAGCAGCCACGCGCCTTCCGAAAACAGCATCGTATACGGGAATTCGTAGCAGGTGAGGAAAAAGGGTATATGCAGATTTCTAAGACAACAGACTGTGGGTGAACGAAATATTTCGAGCGTCTTTGAACAGGCCTTCGGCCTACATGCCACACCACTGAAAGAAGCGCTTGCGACTACGATCCGCTGGTATCAGATCCGGAGAACCTGCAGACCATCTAGTGGGAACAGGGGGAAGAAAGTCGAGCAGATCTACCGCTCCACGTCCATCCCATAATAATTTCTCATAAGGTTGCCTGAAAACATCAGGCATTCGCTATAATCTCGCGAGCGAAGAAACGCAATGAATCCAATTGCAGGGTATCAGGAAAGCTGAGAATTACTTCCTGCACACCAACATTCTCCAACTCAGCGAGCTGCTTGCGAATAGTTTCAGGGCTTTCCATCAGGACACACAAACCCATTCGTTTGAGAAGGTTGAAAAACTCTGGTTGGACCATTGCCCTTGCCTCCTCATCAGGTTCTGCGATAGACACAATGCGGTGATAGTACGATGAACATGCTCATAGGCTCGTCCTACAGCCTCACAATGTTGCTTGAGCACCGCGAACTTTCGCTGGATAGTTGGCACATCTCCATTCCCAACGAAGATAGGACGCTCAGCTAGCGTTCTCATATCATTCTGGCAACAAAAAGAAAATGGGGCGCCTCTGCCCCATTTCACATATCCACAAAATAGAGGAAAAAGAGACGCTTGATCACGAAGAAAGCAGTTGGGAGACCTTGGCTGGTGTATCTGCTTCATCCAACGGGATGTATACAGTCACCGTGAGACCCGGGGCGTCAGACACCTGAAACGTGACAAGCTCAAACACGAGAGAGCCTCCTTGTGGATGCTTGAATATTTTGTGATCTTCTGACGCACTGAGCACCTCATGATCGGGCCACCAGGCCCGAAATTCAGGGCTGGCAATCATCAGATCCTGGATCAACTCTGTCAACCAGGGATCACCAGGATAGCGACCACACATGGCACGGAATTGGGCCAGGAGCCGTCGCGCATGCCCTTCCCAATCGACAAGAAATTGCCGATACGTTGGAGAAGTAAACATTCGCCAGACAGAGTTGCGTTCGTGAGCGCTCATCTGCTCATAATCGCCAAAGACGACGCGTGCTGCTTCGTTCCAGGCCACTACATCCCATCGTCGTCCGGTCACAAAGGCTGGACTGAGACCTTGATGATCGAGGAAGAGCTGTAACGCCGGACTCACGGTTTCAGGCTCCATGGCCCTCGCTGGAGGAGGTTGTTGGCGCGCTAAGAAGAAGAGGTGCGCTCGCTCATCGGCATTCAAGCGTAAGGCCTGCACGAGACTTTCTCAGACCTGCGTCGAAACGCTGATTGGGCGCCCCTGCTCCAACCAGGTATACCAGTCCACACTGACGCCTGCCAAGTGGGCAACTTCTGCGCGTCTGAGTCCTGGGGCTCGCCGTCTGCTTCCTCGCGGTATCCCCACGTCTTCAGGAGCCAACCGATCCCTCCTGGTGCGCAGAAAATCTCCCAGTTCTTGCAAGCGCCGGGTCTCTTGCTCTCGTCCCATCATTCCTCTCTCTCTCTCTTGTATCCGCCTTGTTGCGGAACCATAGGAGTCTCACTTCTAGGATCAACACTCATCTTGTTCTGGGATCACTCGTAGTATACACTGCCGATGTGTCGAAAACAACGCTTGCGCGACAAGAGCATGATATCAATACCTATTCGGTCAAGGAACGCTTGTCAAAGGGCGTGATGCTGGCTGCATCGCTTGCCAGATCGACGCGCATACAGGCAACGATACAAGTAGTCATACAGTATCACCTGACTTAATGTGTAGGAGGTCACACGATCAAAATCCCACGCTTACGTTATGATGGAGGAATTTCTCATAAAAGTTTTTGTTACCGGCGCAACCGGATATATTGGCTTGGCCATCGTCCGCGAGCTTTTCGCTAGCGGGCATCAGGTCCTCGGCCTAGCTCGCTCAGATGCCGCTGCCACATCGCTCGCATCTATCGGTGCACAGGTATATCGCGGTTCCCTCGATGATCTTGACAGCCTGCGCAGCGGAGCAGCGGCATCCGACGGCGTCATTCATACCGCCTACTTCACGACATCTTCCGATCTTGGGAGGGGCGGTGAAGGGATATGCCATGCTATCAAGGCGCTTGGTGCGGAACTTGCTGGCTCCGGCCGCCCATTTGTCGTGACCTCCGCTACTGGTCTTCTCCAACCGGGCCATCTTGGGACGGAGGAGGACGCAGCGTCTCCCGGCTCAGTTGGGGGGTATCGTGTTGCCTCGGAAGAAGCGGCGCTGGAACTTTCCTCGCGTGGTGTGCGCGTGTCAATCGTACGACTGCCGCCGACAACACATGGCGAGGGCGATCACGGTTTTGTCCCGACCCTCATCAGCCTTGCTCGTCGAAAGCTATATCGGCGTACCCAGGCGACGGATCGAATCGTTGGCCCGCTGTGCACCGGCTTGATGCTGCACACCTGTTCCAATTGGCACTGGAGAAGGCCCCGACAGGATCAGTGTTGCATGCGGTCGCAGACGAAGGGGTGCCAGTGTGCGAGATCGCAGGCGTCATTTCCCGCCGCCCGGGCGTTCCGGCTGTCTCTCTGCCTATCGAGGAAGCGGGCTCACACTTCGGCTGAATCGGGCATATTTTCTCACTGGACCTCCCGGCATCGAGCACGCAGACCCGACAACGGTTGGGATAGCACCCCGTGCAACCCGGTTTGCTGGCGGATCTCGACGGCGATTACTACTTCACGAACGAGGCATGGTTAACATTGCGTTGACCGTTTCACACCAGGAGTTTCCAGGAAAACGCATTGTTCTTTTTCATATCTGTGCTGCCGGGCCACATAAACCCCCGGCTTCCTCTTTCCGCATCCTAACTTCTCCTGTTACCATGTTATAAGTCGGCGTGTCTACCTATATACTCCCTCGTCGCTCGATCCTGAGCGCATCGATTTACAAAACAGTGATGAATGAAAAAGTCCAATGGAAAAGATGTCAAAGAATATATCCAACAACAGAACATAGGGTTGTGCTATATTTTGTGCTCATTGGAGGAAAGGTTCAATCCCATTGTGCCCTATATGGCTTCATTTGCCTAGTGGTTGCGTGGTTGTTTTTGGGTGAAGTCATATAGGGCACCCTGACATCTCTTATGCCCAAGGCGTTTTTTTCGGGAACGAAGTTGTGTTCCGAGGCGTCCTCATCTCCTTTGTTACTATGCGAGATAATAACAAGTCAACACTGGTCCCGCTGTTAGCAGGCCAGAGTGGATGTTTCCCTTGTTTAGCCTCGTCAATAGCAGTTACAAGGCGTTGAATTTCTTCTTCGGTCCGCTTTAGGCGATGTTCTGCCTGCCATGCATGTTCAAAGCGCGAAAGCAAATTGTTCAGAGAGCGAGCCACTTCCCAGAGCGCATTTCCTTGCGGAACATTGGCTCGAACTTTGTAGTGTCCATTTGCTACATGAGCATGAACATCTCGCAAATGAAAAGCTGCTTCTTCCAGTTCTTTTCTCTCCTGTGAAACAGCCCGTTCAAGCGCGACGAGTTCCTCCGCGTTATCAGCACGCTCGATAGCACGTTCCATAGAGCTAACAGCAAGGGCACTCAATAGAGCAATACCTAACTGCAAAATAAGCGGTCTTGCAAAGAGAACAGCAGGTCCATTCCATTGGGCTATGAGAGCTGAGATATCCGCTGTGTGTTTCAATAGAAACACATCTCCCAAAATAAATGTGCAATGGAGCGCAAGAAAAAACCAGAGATAGAAACGTGAAAGCAAAATGGCCGAAACAAATAGTGGAAAGATAAAAAGATCGAAGGTCAATAACCACCCTGTCCCTAATCCCCCCGGCGCCCCTAGCAGGCTCCCTTCAATTGCGATCTCCATACCAAAGAGCAACAGCAAGGATGCAATGGTCTGCTTCCCAAAGCGATTACAGATCAATGACAGGATAGACAGTGGCATCATCAAAATAATTGCTATCGCTGTCCCAATATCTTGATAAGCCTGCTGAAGCAAAAACAATGGTGCAAAAAAAACAAAAGGAATGATAAAACTGATCAAGCGTGAACGGCGTTCACGCTCACGTAGTGTACGTGCCATGACAGGATCATCAGAATGGGTAGGGCGGGGCGTGGTTAATCGAAGCCAAAAAGCGAGTAATCCCTTACTTGAAGTTGACACATCTGTCTCAACATTGGAAAAACTCGGCGGAGTTTGCATGAATGCACCTTCCTCCAACTTTATACTTTCTTTTCCAAAGTAATAAGAAACTCTTTCTCTTCTCAGGATAAAATACTCTTAAGAAAGAGATCCCTATTCTTTAGCAATGCTATCATACGATTAAATCTTGATTCCCCATCTCTTGCCTCTCTCACCATATATAGAGTCTGAATTAAATCAATTAACACTAATGCATATCCTTGTCTCATATGAAGCTGATGAGAATGCAAGAGCTGAAAATGAAAATGTGAGTGTTTTATCACTCTCCAACAGAGAGCATCAACCATTGCTAATGCAAAAGGACGACCCGTACCCTCGGCAATAGCATAAACCGCTGCATAGATGAGATCTCTAACGACATCTGCTGCAAACGATCTTTCATCTCCTTTTTTCACTTTGTAACGACGAACACACAAACGTGTTAGTTCAATAAGCATCTGCACATTGTAGCGTTCCTGCAAAAGGACACAGATTTCAGTGGGAACCATTCCTGCCTGCACAAAATCGGTGCATATCATAGTCTCTTCCCAGGAAGAAGGAAGAAACAAGCGAGTGCCCCCAAGTAACTGTTGTGTTTGTCGCATCTCAATCCGCCCATAAACCCCAAAACAGGCTACATGGCTCAACCTATCACGATCATAGTGGTCACATTCACACCCTTCATCAGTAACAGGAAGATCCCAACCTAATTGCTCAACAAAAACATCCGTTCTGAGCTTCTGATACTCCTTCTGGCGCTCAACATCATCCCAGGGAATAGAGCTAACACAATAATGCTGTCCCTGCTCAATAAAATCTCTGCTCGGGAATAGATCTGTGATTGAAGAGGGAAAATGCGTTAATTTGTTCTCTTGCATATTTTTATTCCTTGACTAGAAACAGCTACTCTTCAGGCAAGGATAACACTACAAAATAATTATTGTCAAATATTAATCTTTTTGGCTATATAGGTAGTAGCCAGTTCAAGAATTTCCACATGATAATATCAGAAAAATTCACTCAACATGTCTGGCAAACCTGACATTACAAAGCAAGTAAAAATAATAATTCAAGCATACAAATCAGTTTTATAAAACACCGAGAAAAATAATAGTAATTAAAATAATAAAAATGGTACAGAGCAATTCTTCATTGTTACCCCTTGCCATCTGTTTATAGTATTGATTCCCCTCCTTGTGCTTTTCACCTGTACCAGATATACTTCTTTTTAAGAAGTTTCTCTTTCTCTGTACTACTGTAATTCCTGCCCATTCATGGATATCAGCCTTATATTGATAACTAATATCTCAAAACGAACAGTATTGGCATCTGGGTTGCCTCAACTGATCGAGATAATCTCTTCCCATTATCTGGAAAAGGTATCATTTTTGATTAGAGAAATTTTTCCCGGAAAGGATGAGCATCATATGCCTCTTTCACTCCCTACTCCTCCGGTACATCCGGATATCAAGCGTGAACTCAAGCACTGCCTCCTCTCCCTCTCCGCTCGCAGTTTTGAATTCTTCGCGAGCGAACTTCTTCTCTATGTTGGGCTAGAAACAGTATCGGTAACACGCTACAGCGGTGATGGCGGGATTGATGCGCAGGGAAAACTACTTGCTGGCCCTTTTCGGCTTTCCGTTGGCGTGCAGGTCAAGCGCTATCGCCACAATGTTCAGCGCCCAGACATTGAACGTTTCATTGGTGCTCTATCCGGACGTTTTGCAGACGGTCTCTTTATCACGACAGCCGACTACACCCCCAAAGCCCTGCATAAAGCAGCTACCTCAATTCCCCGGGTACTTACTCTCAATGGCGACCATATTGTCTCTCTTCTACTTGAAAAGCGTCTGGGAGTCAAACCATCTCCCATCCATCCTCAAAAATTTATCGTTGATAACGACTATTTTGCCCATTTTGAAAGTATGAGAAATCTGTTATACCACCGAGATATCTCATCCACAGATACCCAAGGCATTGCCGGCACAGATTCAAGAGAAGGGCCCGTTGATCTAAGCCCAGAGGAAGATGTCATCTCGCTCAATGCCCTCAGCTATGCATTGCGGGTTGATCCAACCCGTGTACGAGTCTGGGTAGATGAAGGGCATCTGATACCAGACGCCACTACTATCTCTGGTGGACGCGTCTTCGCGTACTTTCGACGCGATCGCATTGAACAGATCAGGCGTCAGCTTCGACTTCAACCCCTTCCCGCTTCCAGCGAAGAATGGAAACAGGCCTTCCTCGATTTCATGAAAAGCCGAGTACTCTCTAAATCATATAAACCAGTGCTCCTGAAAGCCTTTTTCACACTGGTTGATCGTGAAGGAGCAGTCAAGATGGAGGATCTTGTCAAAGCCTTTCGGGCACTCTACCTTCAGGCAAAAGAGAGCGGACAGCCACTCGAACGCCAGCGATCCATCATGACCTCACCTGAAACAGCAAGTGACACAGCCATCAAGCGATTAATTATTACACAGCCCTTGGAACGCTTTCTAATCCAAAACTTTATGGAATATGACCGACATGAAGATATTCTTCGCATTGCGCCTCAAATCTGGCACGAATTACGCTATTACGAGGTACAGGATATCCTGAAAAGCACTGATGAGCAGCTTCGCTATTATCTTGCTCGCGAAAATCAGCGCTCCCATACAGGAGGCGAAAATGCCTCCTGAGCCAACAGAATGTATCATCCTACCTCATAACAGAAAGAGAAGGCTCTTTTACTGGTGATGTACCGCCTACTGTCTCTCCTTTCCAGGGACAAACCCACATAACAGATAGAGATGAAGATACTTTTCTGTTTCTGTCATATACGTTATCGTCTTCATTCAATAATAACTGGTAGCATATAGTTGGCATGCATTTAACTGTATCCAGGCCAGAAACTGAAAAGATCAATATACCTTGCACACATCTTTCTAACTAGTGATGCATGCAATGATACAATATATGTACCTTTCCACGATATTTCTGACCCTCCTACAGGCTAGCCGTTCCTTTTTACGGCGTAGTCCTTCCCCATCGGCGTACTGCACGGAGGAAACGGGGCATTTTGAGCGGCAACGCTCCCGCTTACACAAGCACATCGAGCGCATCGTAAACTGCCTCAAGTGTTTCGTTGCACTGCCACCCGAGATGAGAAGCGGGCTGACAGCTTCCTCGCGATGGTCTTGCTCGCCTTCATCCTGCTCTGGTCCTGACCTTTTATGAACATCCCCTGGCAAAGACGATCACATACAGTGCATGCTTCATCTCCATCGTGAAAGGCAAAGATGGAGCACCGCATGAATGCCGCCTGCCCTTGTGTGCAGGCGGAAGAACAGCTTAAGAAGATCATTGTGTATCCTCTCTCTCAACGAGGCATTTGTATAGGTTACAGATTTCAGCACGGCTCGGTTTCCTGTCCTGTGTGTCCGACACAGAGAACATCACTGTTTGGGTGAGCACGTGCTGACTGGAAGGCAAGGTAGGGAACGCAAAGAGAGGAATAAGTATTCGTTGTGAGATGCATGGAGGTGGAGCCACTCGTCCGTTCATTGCAGCCCGCTTCTCGCTATATTGCAGCAACGGTGCTCTCATATGCGGGCATACTACCAGAGAGAACCGACCGAGCAAGAGCGTGCTCTTTGTCTGTCAGAACTGCCAGTACGCCTTACATGCTGATCTGGTGGGGCAAGAAATATCGCGCTGAAAGCGCTTCTCGCCCGGTCCTGCTGGGCGAGAAAGGGACACGTGTCACTTGTCCTTGGTGTATCGGAGTCAAAGCAGAGCGTATATGACGGTTCTGTATGGTTTACCACCTTCGGCACGGTGCAGTTTCCTGTGCTGCGGTTGAGTCCAGACACAAGCCTCCTGCTTTCGCGGGAGGTCATTGACTTATGTCATCTGGCGTTGCACGAATACCAACCGCTACACCCAGATGAGTTGGCTTCCGGTTGGCTCCACGACCTTCATCGTAAGGTATTTCCTTTGGTTACCGGAAAACCGGAGAAGCGGTTGTGAAGCCAAATCCCCGTTTCTCGTTGATGTTTCACAGAGCGTTTGATTGTAGCACGCGATACCCCGACGGTTCGACCCTACCAGTAGAGCCACTGCACTTCCACCAGAACCGAAGCATCATCTCGCCGATGAGATCGCCGCCGAAAGCGCGGCCCGCAAGGACATCGGCGGTCGGCCGATGATACGGGCAAGAGTCGGGTCAACCCGGTTAAATTCGCCCCGTCGGCTCGCTTGGAAGAGCCCCACATACATATCAGCCCTCTCCTCTGAGAGACCGTGGGCGATCAGGCTATCCCGATACTGCGCATCCGGTACCACGATCCGACGGATTGGGCGGTGCGTCAGCTCCGAGGCAATAGCTGCGATGCCGTCCAGGTCGATAGCTTCGGTGGCTGTCAGATCAGGAGTCACACCGTCAAGGGACTCCTCGCTGAGGGCAATCGCCGCCGCTTCGGCCAGGTCAGCGTGAGCAGTCCAGGAAACCGGCCCATCCGCCGGAGCAACCAGCTCCCCCGTCTTCAGGGCGTCGCCGAGCAACATGAGCACTGATGCCGCGTAGAAACCGTTACGCAACGCGGTAAAGGCCACACCTGAAGCCCGAAGTGCTGCCTCGGTGGCGGCATGATCAACCATAGGAGGGAAGAGCGATGTTGGGGACGAAGCCATATGGCTTGTGTAGAGAATCCTGCGGGCGCCGGCCAACTTCGCTATGTCGATAGCCGTGCAATGCTGGCGAACTGCTGCCTCACCGAGGCTGTCGCATGACACGATGAGTACTTGCGATGCCCCCTCAAAGGCATGGGCGAGGCTTATAGGGTCGTTGTAATCTCCCCTGCGGACGCGAACGCCCTGCTCTTTCAGTTCTTGCGCCTTCTCCGGGTTGCGAACACTCACACCGATTTGCCCGGCGGGAATACGAGTAAGCAGCCGTTCCACTATCGCTCGACCAAGCTGGCCGTTGGCTCCAGTTACAATAATCATGATAACCTCCTGTTTCTCTTTGATGTACTTCTCACTCTGTCTATCCAGTGGAATACTGTCATCAGTATGTACTCTTCTCTTTTCGAACGTATGTACTTTCCTGTTCGCTCCTTTCATTGCTCAGAGATCAGACTGCCTCTCGTTTATCCCACTTTCTCAACTGGAAACTGAATCTCGGTGAGCGCGTCGTCAAGATTGTCTCCCCGGCGCAGGCGAATCTTGCGGCGTGGTCCAACAATGGTGTAGCCATTGTTCTCCATCCAGGTTCCCAATGCTTGATAGGCCGAGAGCACCAGCGAGGGTGGTCCATAATGGAGTGTACTCGCCATATAGGGAACAGCAGGTAAAGAGCAGCGTGTCAGCCGCCCCTCACTCCGTATAATCAGAGGATTGACCACTCTCGGGTCAACAGGGGCGACAATCTCCACAGAACTGAGAGGCTGTTCGTCCTCGCTCTGAGCATGAAGGACAAGCAGATGATCGATAGGATTGACTCCATAGCGTTTCAACATAATGGAGATTTCGTCAACCCAGTGCGCCTGATACACCAGATCAGCCGTTGTCAGGCGGAGAGAGACTCCGGTGATCGGCTTGACCGCTTTGAGCACGACTTCATAGCTCGGCAGAGAATTGCCCTGCTCAATGGAGCGCAAGCGTGCTTCGATGCGCACGAGTTGCTCCCGTTCCTCCTGAATCTGCTGCTGGAGTTGTGCCTGCCTGAGCTGCAACATCCCTTGCAAGGTTTCAGAAGAAATGCCTTCGTCCAGAATCCTGGCGATCTGTGTAAGTCCCAGTCCAAGCTCTTTGAAGGCCAGAATGCGATGCAGACGTGGCAACTGATCCATCGTGTAGAACCGATAGCCAGTATCAGGATCAACATGAATCGGCCTGAGAAGTCCAATCTCGTCGTAGTAGCGCAGGGTGGTCATCGAGACCTCAGCGAGTTTAGCAAAATCGCGAATCTTTAACATCTCATCTCTTCCTATCCGTTTGCAAGACCAGGTGAACAACTCTTGTTAGCATCTTACAACTTTCGGGTAGGATGAAAGTCAAGAGGGGAGCATGAATAACACAAAACTTCCATACCATCTTCACTTCTCAGGATCACCCCAATTCCATCCAACAAGCATTGGACGCATTTTCCAGATGAGCCGCAAACAGCAATGCGCTTACCTGAGTCCCTCTTGGAGTTGTCCTGACTGGAAGCAGCGAGGATCTCCAATCGCTGGAGTAGCGCATCAGCATGCATACCTGTCTATTGCAAAACCTCTTTCACCCCTATCGAGAAATCCACACGCATTTTCTGGTACGAGCAGCTCAGAACCCCAACCGAGAAGGTCGGCCTCCTGCTAGAGTGATGACGCTTTTGTCCCCGCAATGAACCACGGCCAACAAGCAGCCCAAATCGTCTGGCCAGTGAAGCCGTTAAAGCGGATCTGCTCACGGTCGTCGCCGCACAGGCCAATCTTTCCAGCATGACCGCAGCGTCTTTTCTGGAGAGAAGTTACCCGCCAGTGCGGCTATCTCACGATGGCCCAGCAGGCTGAGAAACGCTGTGGGCGAGATGAATATGGATTCAACCCCTGCTTGAGGGCTTTCATCTCGCTTCTTGTCTCCCCTTATAATTTGTGTATAAAAGTCAGGCCTCCAGCCAGGGGGATACTTGACTATTCGATTTTCCTTTGACTGTTATAGCCTGATAAAAACGATTACCCTCGTTCGCCAGGCCATCTGATCCCTTTTTGAAAACCACAAGCCTTTTCTATTGAATACGAAGGGCGCGTTTCAATGCGGTAAGCTGGTCGCGAGCTGCGATCTGAGTTACCTGTGCATCAGCAACCATTCTGAAGCCGTGGTAAGCCCCGGGATAGATATGAAACTCCGTTGGCACTCCTGCCCGGGTGAGACGACGCGCAAACTCCAGATCTTCTTCAAGAAACAGATCCAATGCACCCACATTTATGAATGTAGGAGGAAGACCCTCCAAATCTTCAGCACGGGCTGCTGCGGCATAGGGGGACACATCGGGTCCACCAGGTTCCTGACCTAACAGAGAAGTCCAGCCAAAGCGATTCGCCTCACGGGTCCAGATAAATTCTCCAGTATACGGATGTGGTTCTGCCATGATGCAGGTACGATCGTCAAGCATGGGAGCAATCAGAAGCTGGAATGCCAGAGGAATTTCACCCCGATCACGAGCAAGCAACCCAAGCGCAGCAGCCAAGCCTCCCCCTGCACTACTCCCTACAAGGGCAATGCGGGCCGGATCGACACCCAGTTTGCTTGTATGGGTATGCAGCCACTGTAAGGCGGCGTAACAGTCCTCAACAGGACCGGGATGATGTGTCTCAGGAGCCAGACGATAGCCTACCGAAACTGCCACACATCCAAGAACCGATACGACTTTCTTCACCATAAGATCTTCTTGCTCTGGAGATCCCATAACATAACCACCTCCGTGCATCCAGAGCAAGGCCGGCACAGGCCTTATCTCTGTTGTTGGCTGGTAGAGTAGTACCCGTACCTCGGGCGCACCTTCTGGACCGGGCACAAAGTGTTCAGTCACCTCTATACCAGGGAACGAGGGAAGATCAGAAAACCTCTGGGTCTGGGTCATAGTCCGCACTTGCTTGATGATTGCTTCATTCAATTCTATGGAGGGAAGCTGATCAAGTAGAGCAACAAGCTCAGGATCAACAAGGGGGCGGGTTGTCATAATAGAGTCCTTTCACATCCAAAAACACAGTCACCGGTGACTTATAAGCAAGCACCAGTACAGACAAAAAAAGGATCGATGCAGCGAGCGACAAACAGAGCACATTGTATCTGACGAAGGCTCATCTACTCTATATTGCTCACAGCAGTTTTTGTCTCGATATACCTCGTACTTTATAAATAGTTCTTTCGTTGCGAATTTATGAATGATAGCGATAAAGACTATAGCATTTTTGTCAAGGAATGAGTGTACTCTCTTCAGGCTAAAAATTCCTCGCTTCACTCCCAATTCAGAATAGAAGATATAAATAGCACAACACCATTAAAATTTTTTATAAACCTAATCATTGCTCAAAGCATTTTTCAGCTATAAGTGCTATTTCCGCAAAACAAGACAGAGAGCTTTTATTATATATCACCTTGGAACGGAACAACAACATCTTCCGGAACCATGGCATGAACATACAAGTCAAGCCATGACATCGGAGCCATCGCTTCCGTCTCCGCTCACCACGCCTGCTCGGAGAAGAAAAGAGCCATCACTTTTGTGATAGCCCTTTCTCTTGCGTACCATCAGGCCCGCTTCCGTCTGGGAGGAGATTCAGTACTCCTCCATACGCGACACGGAACGGCCGCGGGATGAGCATCCTTCACCTCTCCTCGATGAGCCAAGAGCGAGCACACCTCACGCGCCTCCGTTCCTTTTTCAGTCCTCTTCGCTCGCCTCCTGTTCATTGTAGGTTTGCTCTTTTGCCTTCCGTCTCCGGAGAAGCGGCAGAGCAATCCAGAGACAGAGCATGGCGAGGACAATACTGAATGAAGCTGAAGCATATGCTTGAAAAGGTCCCCATGCAGTGTATACGAAACCGCCAAGCAATGGCCCGACAACCCATCCAAGCGATTGCAACGATTGCGTCGCTCCACTCACACGACCTTGCTCGTGCCGTCCAACCATTTCAGAGATGAGACCTCGCAGAGCGTTTTCAACAAGGCTCCCGGAACCTGCAAAAAGCATCACCCCGACCAGCAAGAGAAGTGGGGTGGCGAAAAACGCGATGGAGCCAAGTATAAGGTAGCTGATACCAACCAGCACAAAAGCAATGAGACCGAGCCGGATGTTTCCCAACATAGCAAGGAACCAGCCAACCAACACACCCTGTACGAGAATATCTACCGCTCCAACCAGAGTCACAACGAGACCGGCCTGCGTTGCATTGAAGCCAAGGCAGTCTTTCATTAAGACTGTGAGCGTCGTCTGTAACATGCTCACCGGGAGCGCATACAAGAACCAGGCCAGCAAGAGCCAGCGCACATTTGCCCAACGAAATGCGGACACCAGTTGTTTCAAGGGATTGAGTTCGCTCACAGAAATGGAGGTGATACGATGCTCTTTGTCCAGACTCTCCGGGAGCAAGAAGTACCCCCAGACGAGCGTAAGCAGGAGCAGACCAGCGGCAACAAGAAAGGGAGCGCGATCGTTGAGCGTGGCCAACAGTCCACCAACAGCAGGACCCATGAGAGAACCGATGCTTGCCGCAGCACCCAACCAGCCGAAGTACTTACCACGGGCCTGTGGTTCTGTGATATCAGCGATATAGCCGAACAAAATGCTGATGTTGCCACCTGTCAGGCCATCGATGATGCGCCCGAGGAAGAGCAGCCAGAGCGCTCCGCCCAGACCGAAGATGAGATAGCCGAACGCGGAACCAAGCAGACAGATGAAGAGTATGGGACGTCGCCCGAAACGGTCAGAAAGCACACCCAAAACCGGCGCAGCGATCAACTGGCAGATTCCATAAACTGCGGTAAGCCATCCCATGATGACAGCAAGATTCGTCGGATGAGCCAGGTACTGTAACGTGAGAAACGGAACAAGAGGGATAATAATCGTCATCCCCATAGTGTTCAGGAGTGCGATCACGAGAAGCAGTACAAGAGACATGCGACCTACAGGTGTGTTCGAGTTCGTAGAACGAACAGACTTATGCATAGAGAAGCTCTACCTTTGCAAAAAAGTTTATCCTACTACTTCCAGGCGAAGCAGTAGCATGAACCTTTTCAAACAAGCTTGAGCTGTCTCGCGCGATGATACGCTGCACACCTGTTTACGAATGAGTATTACGGAGAAAAAGAGATTATGGGTGTCCACAAAGCGTGGATATGGGAGAGTTTGTCTCTTTCCTCGCCGTGCGCCCTATGCGACGCGAACCCATTCGCACAATGAGCAAGAATGCTGACAATGAGTGTTTGTTAGAGAGGATGTCAACATTCCATCCTTGCTTCATTGATATATTTGCTGTTTGCTTTCTGAAAAGTTGTGATCACTCTATCACAAGCCATTTCTGTCTGTCAAGCATTGTTTCTTTCGCCCTCTTAGTATCTTATTGCCTCTATTATAACACCTGTCATTCCTTGTCGTAAAGAAGGGTCATCATCCCTGGCCTTAGAGCATCATTCCCCCTATCTGCGTCCACAAGGGGGGTTGGATGTGCTGACCCCCAAAGCCTCAATCAGAGGTGATAGTGACCATGCTTCCGGAGCTTATAACTTCGATGCTGTAATATGGGGCCGTTGGCTCGAAACCATCGCTTTGCAACCACACATTGTTGCGCATAGAGGATTGACCATCGAGGACAAATGTGGAGCCCCCACCTTTGAGAATCGCTCGTACGGCGACGCCGGCAGGCCGTCGAAGCATGATTTCTGATCCTCCTCCACTGATCCGTATAGGAACCACATCAGAGGGCACAGGAAGCGCCAGGTGAACCTTGCTTCCGCCCCCCTTGATCTCGAAGGAGGCGAGCTTGAGATTGCCCAACTCGGCGGTGATATCTGATCCCCCACCCTGGATCACAATCTGCCACGGGATGGCGGCATTGAGCGTGAACGCGGCCTCACGCTGCTCTCCAACCAACCCCAATAGACGCCGTGGATAGCGGAGCGTGACTACTCCGTTTTTGGTCACAACGTTTGGCACCGCTCCCTCAAAGCGGGCCTGGTAAAGTTCGCCTATCCCTTCGCTCGCACGCAAGACCAACTGAATAGAGGTGGGAACAACAAGCCGGGCACTGGAGAGACCTTCAAGCGGCGCGGAGAAGATTTTCTCCTCACTTGAGGGAGCTTCTTGCAATCGGAGAATTTCCTTCCCGGTGCTCGTGTTGAGGCGCGTGAGAAACGCGAGAAGAAAAGCAATCTGCTCATCATCGTAATCCGATACCAGTTCCTCCCATGTCTTCCCAAGAGCATCAAACATAGGGCTAAGCCTGGCCATGTCGTCCTTGTCTCTTTCGAGGCGGACAATGACTCTGCGGCCATCGTTCGGGTCACGTTCCCGGCGCACAAGCCCGGCCTCTTCCAGCCGGTTAAGGATCCTGGCAGTTGCGCCTGTCGTCATTCCCAGAAGCTCGGCGAGTTGACCAGCAGAAACGTCACCGGCCAGATCCAGAATGTCCAGTACCTGAATGTCTGTGTCAGCCGCCATCTCGGTCCGAGTCGCAGCCACCCGGAAGAAGGAAGCACCAAAGCCATTGATCTTCCTCAATTCTTGCTTGAGTGCTCCGAGCATCTCCCTTCGATTTCTCTGAGAACCTCTTGACAATGTCTGTTCCTCCGTGTATTCTTTATTTAAGTGATTGAGTCACTTAAATTTTCAAGTTTTTACTGATTAAATCAGATGACGTAATTAGTATTCACTAATCTAATCAGTAAAATACAGTATACCATGCAAAGGTCTCACGTGCCATGACGATCTTGAAACGCGAGCATAGTGCCAAGCGTCCGGCGACTGTAACGCTTGGCGTCATCGACCGGGCCGGGACCACGGAGGTGATTTTTGCGTTCCTGGTTCTGGCGGCACAGGCGAGACCACGATAGTTCAAATTCTATCCTCATTGATGAAGGCAGTAACCAACCGAGAACCGAAAAATGAGGAGAGAGCATCACAGAACTCTCCTGGCAACGGAAAGTGAAGAACAAGTTATGCAAACGAAGGGCAATGGACAACAACTCTCTGTCTCGAAGATGCCTGTTCTAAAGGAGAAGATTGTGCAAAGCACTGCTATTCAGGTTACAGACATACAGAAATCATACAAAAATCTGGATGTTTTAAAAGGGGTGAATTTCGCTGTGGAACAGGGCAGTATTTTTGCCCTGCTTGGCTCCAACGGCGCAGGCAAGACCACGCTGGTCAAAATCCTCACCACGCTCCTCAAACAGGACAGTGGAACAGCCATCGTCAATGGTTTTGATGTCGCCTCAGAGCCTGCCCGCGTCCGGCAATCCATCAGTCTCACCGGGCAGTTTGCCGCTGTGGATGAGATGTTGACCGGGCGAGAAAACCTCATTCTGATCGCTCGACTTCGACACCTCAAACAGCCACGTCAGGTGGCTGATGAGTTGTTGGCCCGCTTTGGCTTAACCGATGCTGCCAACCGCAGGGCATCAACATATTCAGGCGGGATGCGCCGCAGGCTTGACCTGGCCATGAGTCTGGTGGGAACACCGCCGATCCTGTTCCTTGATGAGCCAACCACCGGCTTGGACCCCGAAGCCCGCATGGAGGTGTGGAAAGAGGTGAAGACGCTTGCCGATGGGGGCACCACCGTCTTCTTGACCACGCAGTACCTGGAAGAGGCGGAACAGCTTGCTGACCATATTGCGATTCTCCATGAGGGCAAGATTCTTGCCAGTGGCACGCTCATGGAGCTCAAAAAGCTCTTTCCCCCGGCTCAGGTGGAGTATGTGGAAAAACAGCCGACCCTGGAAGAGATTTTTCTTGCCATCATTGGCAAAAAGGAGTACCGATAAATGGAAATGTCACCGAGAACTCCCCCGCAAACCCGGATCCAGAACCACTTTTTCAGCGATATGAGCGTGATGGTTGGCCGTTCGATGCGCCACATTTTCCGCAGCCTGGATACCATCATCACAGTCACGATCACGCCGATTGCGATGATGTTGCTCTTCGTGTATGTCTTCGGAGGTGCTATTCAAACCGGGACAGGGAACTATGTCAATTACCTCTTACCCGGGATCGTATTGATGGCGATTGCAAGCGGGGTTTCTTACACCGCGTTCCGCTTGTTTACTGATGTGCAGAAAGGGATCGTGGAGCGCTTTCGCTCGATGCCAATAGCCCCCTCTACCCTGCTGTGGGGACATGTGCTGACCTCGCTGGTCTCCAACGCGATTTCGGTGGCGGTCATCGTGCTTGTGGCGTTGATCATGGGCTTTCGTTCGTCGGCGGGTCTTCTGGCATGGCTTGCCGTTCTGGGTATCCTTGCGTTGTTGACGCTGGCTCTAACCTGGGTCGCGGTGATCCCTGGACTGACCGCCAAATCGATAGACGGCGCGACCGCCTTTTCATATCCCCTGATCTTCCTGCCCTTTATTAGCTCGGCGTTTGTGCCAACACAATCGATGCCATTTGTCGTCAGGGTCTTTGCCGAAAATCAGCCAGTGACGGCGATTGTGGAAACCATTCGGGCGCTGCTCACTGGACAGCCTGTGTCTCAGTCGATATGGATAGCGCTTGCCTGGTGCATCGGGATTCTGGTTGTGGCCTACTTCTTTGCGATGAGGGCATACAAAAAGCGCATGTGAAAAGAGGTCACACTATCGCTACTCTTTATCATCGACGATTTCATTCCTACGATCTGACATCGATGTGACATTCAGAAATTATTAAACAACACTGTTCCCTTTGTGGGATATGTCCTACCGCAGAAAGAAGAAAGAAAGATGCAAACAAAATCAAATAGGGAAGAGCTTACTGCCCCGTATGAATGGTATCGGCAGATGCGTGAGACACAGCCCGTGTTCTTTGACCAGAAGATGCAAGCATGGCATGTTTTCCGTTACGCAGATGTAGAGCGTGTTCTCAGTGATCACACGGCATTTTCGTCCGATCAGAACCGTTTCATGCCAGAAGAGTACCGCGATGCAAACCCATTCACTTTGAGTATTATACGCATGGATCCGCCGCGCCATCACCAATTGCGCCGACTCGTATCGCAGGCCTTCACTCCACGCCGCGTGGCTCAGATGGAGGCGCGCATCACAGAGATCACCAATGCCTTGCTCGACCAGGTTATAGCAAAGGGGGAAATGGATGTGATCCAGGACCTGGCCACCCCGCTGCCAATCACGGTCATTGCAGAGTTATTAGGGATTCCCACTGAGCAGCGAGAGCAGTTTAAGCAGTGGTCCGATGCCTTTATCTCAGGCGACGGGGAAGCGACAGCAGAGGATCAGCAGGCAAGCATACAGGCAGCAGGGAGCATGGCCGCCTACTTTACGCAGCTCTTTGAGGAACGGCGCGCTCATCCGCAGGATGATCTGATAAGCGCGCTATTGCAGGCGGAAGTGGATGGGGAACGGCTGAGCAACGAAGAATTGATCGGGTTCTGCGTACTGCTGCTGGTGGCAGGCAATGAGACGACAACCAATCTGATCGGCAACGCGATCCTGTGCCTGGATGAGTATCCGGAAAGTATGGAGCTTCTGCGCGCCAATCGCAACCTGGTGCCGGGGGCGCTGGAAGAAGCCCTGCGCTACCATTCGCCGGTCAAACTTCTGCCGCGCTGGAGCGTGAGCGAGACGATGATTGGTGATCAGCACATTGAAGCGGGTCAGGTGCTCCTTACCTGGATCCACTCAGCAAATCGCGATGAGACGCAGTTCCCCGATGCCGATCAGTTTCTGATCGAGCGTGAGCCCAATCGGCACCTGGGCTTCGGGCGCGGTATCCACTTCTGCCTGGGGGCTCCTCTGGCGCGTTTGGAAGCGAAGATTGCGCTGAATGCGATGCTCGACCGGCTGCCAGGCTCCTGGAACGTGCCTGATGAGCCATTGTCCTTGGTCAAGAATATGTCTACATTTGGCGTAAAGAAGCTGCCCCTGGTCTGGGAAAAAGAATAGAACGAGTATTCTGGCAAGCAGGCCCCCCCTCTCCGATGAACTGAGAGGGGGACAGTTCATTGTGTTATCGCAAGCTGCTTCAGGAGAAAATACACTGTGATGCCACAAGAGGAAACATATGAACAAACAGGCTTAATCTACGGCAGATATGGAGGCGATCAGGTATACGACGAGGCACCCTATGAACCAGGAATGAGCGAAATACCAGTAGCGAAAGTGTATCAGGAATCACATCACAATCAGAATGTGCTACGCCTCATAGGGCTCGTCATTACAATGATAAGCTTGCTTGCGTTCGCTGTAATCTGCCTGGTTCTTGTCGGTGGCATAGGAGGATTGATTAGTTTCTGTGCTGCATGTGTCGCTACCCCCTTTATTGTGGCCTATGCAGCAATCGACAAGATAAAGTGAGCGCTTTGCATGGGTGGCAGTGATGCCCATACTGAGCCCTTCTTGATAGAGGCCATTGAGAAACAAAGGGACGAAAAGCCACGTTCAATGAGAGCACTTCCCCGGCTTGTTTGGAAAGATAAGCCGGTCTTTTCCGCCGCTGCACTGCAATAAGAATATGCTCTCCATACTTCCTTTGCACATAAGCCTCTAAAGAAGGGCTCTCTGCTAGCCTGTTCAGGTTCATGGCTCCCGCCCGGGGCGCAACACTCAACTCACTTATGCGGAAAACCTGAATGAGAGCTGTTGTCAAACCCCAAACTCAGCAGACATATTATGTAGCCTACTTTGAGATGACGAATCTACCGGAAGGAACGACTGAGGTGCATGTCCAATCTATCATTGATGCGCTTAGTGGAAAACCTACCCCGCTGAATTTCACTCTGCCGGTACACCAGCCCTGACCGATAAGCAAGGAAGGCTGAGCGCTCCTCGATCCTCTCTACTCAGAGAGAAACATGCAGGCCAGAGCGTAAGTGCATCGACTCCACTTCTCTGGCCTCTGTATTCGCCTTCTGTTACGGTGCCCAGGGTGAAACCAGTGCCCAGGTGACGTCCGGAGTATAACTTGCAGGATTATCCCAGGAATACAGACCGCTATTGCTTGCAATCCAGAGTTCACCGTTTATATGGCGAATGTAACGATCAGGATAATTGTAGGACAAAAAGGAGATGCCGCTTCCTGATAGCCCGCGTTGTGCACAGAAGGTGGCATCAAGCGCAAAGAGCCTTGAGCCATCGGGAGCATCCAAATGGATCCGATAGGAGCTATGGCGCAGATAGTGGCCAGGATAATTCTTTGACTCGAAAGAATAGCATCCGGCATCAGCCAATCCCGGCACAATCTTAAACGTCGCATCCTGTTTATCAAGCAGTGGGCTACTCGCGTTCATAACAGTCGTTACGCCCAATCCGTCCCTGTGACGGATAAAGTTATCGGTGAAACCCGGAGTCGTCACCTGGATGGACTGGAATACATTGGTTGTCAGTGAGGTGCGCAAGGGGCGCGTCTCCACACCTTGAGAGGTCATCGTCACCGGCTGAATTGTCCCATTCGCTCCATAGAACATCCGATCGATCGCGACCTTGCGTTGTGAGAAATCGTTATTTTCATACCGATGATACACAATATACCAGTCATCAGAACCAGGATACCGAAGAAAGGCATGATGCCCCGGCCCCTTATATACATCATTTGAAGAAAGAATAGTTCCGCGATGCGTCCAGGGACCAAGCGGAGAAGAGCTTGTCGCGTACTGTACATTATAGCTGCTGTCGCAGTAACAACCATTCGAGTAGGAGAGGTAGTAGACACCATTCCGCTTATGAACCCAGGATGCCTCCGTGAAGTTCAGGGGCGTCTGCACGATCTGCCCACCATTCAGTGAGACCATGTCCCCGTTCAACCTGTAGATGCCCATTTTTCCCTGTCCGGCGGAACCTCCATAGTACAGATAGGCTTGCCCATCATCATCGATAAAAACCATCGGGTCGATCGACTCAACGCCGCTCAGACCTGCTGGCACAAGCGGTTTTCCAGTATCAGTACATGGCCCCTTCGGACTGTCACAGACCGCGACACCTATCTGCACATCCGCTGCAAAATAAAAGTAATATTTTCCATTGCGATACACCATGTCTGGCGCCCAGGCTCGCGTATCCGCCCAACTCACCTGCGAACCAACATCAAGAATAACACCCTCATCGACCCAGTGCGATAGATCAGTAGACGACCATGCATGAAAACGGTTGTTGTCAAAACCCGAGGGATAAATCCAGTAGCGCCCCTCGAAAATCTTGATACTCGGATCTGCCTGATTTCCGGGAAGAATCGGGTTCCCGGTCGTTGCAGCGCTGGCGTTTGGCACCAGAAGACCACTCCCTATCATCATGGAAAACAAGACTATTCCTACCACAAACAACAAGATGAACGGCTTCCTGATGGATCTTTCCTTCATACGAGCCTCCCTGCTCTGTATTCAAAAGGGTCTAACGCTCAGGAATATCACTGTGAGATCTGGTCAGAGCACATGCCGGTTCCACTTTTCTCCCACTATATGAGGAGAAGAAGCAGAGGAAAAACAGAATACGATCTTTTCATTGTTGATACTACCATAACACAGAAAAATTCTTTTTACAATAGAACTCAAGCTCTATACACTTTTTATCTATCCGCCCTTTTCCATCAACAGCCACTTTCAACAATAGCTCTGATCAGGCTGAAAAGTATCAAGGTCATGGTCATCGCTCAACAAATTGCACTGCTGAGATAAAGAGATACTATGCTCCGTTGATACAGCATATCGATAGAGCTTTATTCGAAAGCGCCAGAAGGTCCCTGACTTGAGCCGCGAGGAGTGTCAAGTATGGGTGTATCTCAGACATTTCGGCGATCAGGGACCTGAAGGGGCGGGCAGTGAACAAGCGATGCAGGGGAGAAAGCGAGTTCACAACAGAGAAAGCGCCTTCGCTTCAATCTCCCTCGGTGCAGGGCTGCAATCAACAACCTCCACCCGAAAAGACACAGGCTTTAATCGCGTTCAGCTTGTGAGTACCACATCCACTGTGCTCGTATCGTCTCCAGAGCAGGTCCTACTTCGGTTGCCATATCCTTCCAGTGACACTCTATTGAAATGCGCTGATCATAGCCACACTGCTGAAGCACTGAAAAATAGGGGCGAAAATCCTCTCCATGTACTCCCGGAGCACTACGTTCCTCCAGTTCAGCGACATGCACATGTGCCAGATAGGGAGCGACCACCGCGATACTTGCAGGTGCTTCCCGATTACTTGCCATATGATAGGTATCGACCAGGAGCCCCGCACCAGAGGTCGCAATGCTGGCGACCAACTCACCACCCTCGGCCACTGTATTGATCACATTTGTTTCCTGATAGCGTAGAGGCTCTAACGCAATACGCACCCCATGCTCTTTCCCCCAATCACTCCAGGTAGCGAGATAATCCGCAATCTGCTGGATTGCCTCCGCTCGCTCATATCCCTCCGGGCAGGCTCGGGCCCCTCCACTCCCAAAGACAATCACCCGAATTCCTGCCTCCTCTGCACGCCGCAACACGGTCCGCACATAGCGCTCCACCCGCTCCCGATCGACAGACCGTTCTGGTGTTGCAAGCAGCGGAAAGTTTCCAGGGAAAAAGACATTCGCCACCTCAATCGGAAAGGGAAGCACACGACGCGCCTCGCGTAACTGTTCTGCAAACGCCTCCTGCGAGCGCTCGGGCATCAGAAAATGTTGTACGTTTTCTTCAAGATAGTCAACATTGAGTGCTGGAAATGCAGCAACCTGCCGAAATGAAGCACAGATACCAAACTTCATCATTGCTCCTTTCAATCCCGCTCAATCGAGAGCGACTAACAAGCGCGCTTCCACAATCTCCGGGCATCGCCATTGCTCCCCGCAGAGAAAACGTTTACTTGATAATCCTTCTACAGCATACCACAACGGCAGGAGACGTACCATCACGATCATATGCATGCAGCTTACAATGAAGAGAATAAAAGGGGTAAACGTCTTTGCTGGCTTTTGAACAGAGAATCAGCCAGTTCAGGCATATCTCGGGTTGAGCTATGGTCGTAAGAAAGAGCAGTCCGTGAGAAAAGGAGGGTCTAGAGCCTGGAGAAAGAGAAAACGGAGCGACGCAGAACCAGCCTTCCCTACAGAGCCATCCGGAAAAACAGGTGCCGAAGCTGATAGGCAAAGGAGCAAGCACCTCTCGCTCTTCGATCCACTTTTCAGCATTCCCCGGGCTTGTGCCCTGGGCAGTGTCAAACGCTACGACTCGGCTCTTTATCAGCTCGACACTGTTCCGAAAGGCTTGCAGCATGAGCAAGAGAAACTGCTGACACTCCCGACAAAATAAATGAGCACATCCCTCATCTCTTGCGCTATACTATCAGCATGTTCGATTCATGAGTTCGGGAGGTTTTTCACGACTGTGGCACATCAGCAAAACCAGCAGCAGAGCAGAAGCCATCTATCCCTGAACACCCTTGTTGCAGGCTTCCTCATTCTCCTCTCTTTCCTGATCTCACCTTTCCTTTTGCTTTCAGGCTTTTCATCGGGCCTTACCACGCACCGGATCATCCATCCGGCAAAGCCCAAAAGCCAGAGCGAAATAGCACACGCTTCACCTGAGATCAGCAGAGATATCCAGCAATGGCGCACATTACTGGCAGCCCTCCCTCGTATTGAGTATCGCTCGGAACTACTCGTCCCTAATTATGCGGAGGATCGAGCATTACGCGAAGCGCTCCTCACCCCCCTGGCAGAGTGGCAGCCCGATCCGGACGATCCACAACATCATTTCTATCGCGCCTCGAATAAGTTGCTTATCTCGTTTCGCTCCCCAGGAGACACCACAACCGACAAGCTACATGCCTTATCACCGGACACCTCAAACGAACGAGCGCTGCTCACGGCTCGTGTTCTCCTGGGGCTCTGGTGGAACCGTTTCAATGATGAGCGATATAGCAGCAATGGGTACGTTGTGGTGCGCACTGATGAGCTTCTTCACTGGCGCGGGGTTCAGAAACACCAGCGCAAGGCGTTCCCGGGCGCAAGCAAACGCTACAGCGATGGGTTTCAATGGAAACACAAGCAACAGCTTGTACAGGATATCACGCTTTTGAGTCAGTGCTATGTACAGGGCTCCCATCTTACCATCACCGAAGGGAAAGCGGTGCATCACACCGTCAACTCGCCCTATCTTTCCCTGATGCCTATCAAGGAAGCAGAGAAAGCCATACCACAAGGATATGCGATTGCGCCTGGGAGCTGGCTTGTGGACTATCTTCAACAGAACAACTGCTATTTTGCATCGCTTGATCGTCAGGTTTTCCAGCTCAATCCACAGAGCGAGCGTATCACCCTGAGGCTTGCGCTCTACCTTACCGAGCAATGGAGGCAACAAAAGCGCAACAAGACAACCACACCGTTCGTTCTTGCCGATCTGCTGGCCGCAAGCAAGGTTCCCATTGATCGCCCGAATATAACGACACGCTTTGCGCCTCGCGTTGAAGCTGCTTTACAGAAATTGTATACAATGGGATTGCTTCAGGAGCCGCCGCGCTGTTTAACTGACATCGATAAAAGCAAAACCCGATGGGGTAACGAGTGGTTGGCCTCCCAATGGCTCCTGCTCCCGGAGAAACATCTTTCAGGAAATCACTTGCGGGGGCCATAAGCCCCCACTCCCTTCCGTTGAAATCCCCACTTCCTCCCGTTGAAATCCCCACTCCCCTCCGTTGAAAAAAGACGCACAAATACCCTTCACAGGCCCTCAATCCTGCCGCCCTCTTCGCCCCATTTCTCCGCTATGCTGAACACAGATACATCGGCATACAGAAGGAGATTTCTATGTGGCAAAAACTACGCCTTCTCTGGGGCATTCATGATATTCGCCGTAAGTTCCTTCTTACAGCAGGACTACTCCTTGTCTTTCGCGTGCTCGCACACATTCCCGTCCCCCTGACTGCTTACCAGAGAGAACAGCTACTGGCTCTTATGCAGAATACGCAGTCCACTCAGGGCCAGCTCCTTTCGTTTTTCAATCTCTTTTCCGGGGGAGCACTGCAAAACTTCTCGCTGGTAGCGCTCGGCATCTACCCTTACATTACAGCGACTATCGTTGTCCAATTACTAACGCCCTTGCTTCCTGCGCTGCAACGCATGCAGGAAGCAGGAGAACGAGGGAAGCAGCAGCTCATACAGATGACGCGCCTGTTCGCCATACCACTGGCCTTCCTGCAAGCGCTCTCACAAACAGCGCTCCTTGCAAATACAGGCGTTCTAGATCCAGCAACCTTCAACCTCTTTGGTGCACACTGGCTCCAGACACTTGCTATTCTGCTCTCCCTGACGGCAGGCACCATTATCCTGATCTGGCTTGCCGAACTGATAACTGAGCATGGCATAGGAAACGGAACCTCTATTATTATCGTCGCTGGTATCCTCAGCTCGCTCCCCGGTAGCATTCAGCGAACCATACTTTCGCTCTTCACCTCGGGAGGAAATGGCAGCTCTGTTGTCACGCTTGCTGCGCTCTTCCTTCTCCTGCTCCTCCTGCTGCTCTCTATGGTCTATATGTATTCAGGTCAACGACACGTTCCTGTTTCATACCCGACCAAACGCAACAAACTTCATGCCTTCAGACACACGACCTTTCTGCCAATGCAAGTCAACAGTGTAGGGATGATCCCGCTCATCTTCGCTCAGGCTTTTCTCCTCTTCCCCCATACGATCGGTCAGCTCCTTGCTGGAAGTCAGCTCCCGTGGGCCCGAGAAGCCGGAAGATGGATCACCCTGTATCTCAGCAACCCAACAACGTGGTACTACTGGCTGATCTATGCTGTGCTAACCGCGGCCTTTACCTACTTCTATACCTATGTGCAGTGGCAACAACAGAGCATCGCGGAATCTCTCCAAAAACAGGGAGCGATCATTGAGGGATATCGCCCGGGAGAAGCAACGAACCGCTATCTTTCCCAGATACTCTCACGTATAACTTTCGGTGGAGCACTCTTTCTCTGCTGTATGGTTGTGCTACCGGCCTTCTTCCAGACAGGAGGGAATATCCCGGTGAACAGTTCCTCCCTGCTCATCGTTGTAGGAGTCATACTAGACACGCTCCGTCAGCTAAATGCTCAGGTTGTAGCAAGAAACTACAGCGGGTTTCTCAGCGAGTGAAGAAAAGCCAGGTGATACCCGCTTGCGCGTTTTCCCGCACAACTGAGATGTGAGAAATCTCCATGTCCAGTTCATGCCAGGGGAAGACGCTCTTTCCCTTGAGATGGGGAGTTTTCGCTTCTGGCCGCTTTGCCATCCACCATATATGCATGAACACAGAAATGCATACACGCTTTCTCTAGACAAAAAAAGGCTGTTGACCCATTCCAGGTCAACAGCCCTTTCAGCTTGCTCTATTGATGCCGTTCGAGCACAAACACCGGGATCTCTCGTGTTGTCTTCTTCTGATACTCTGCATAGGGCGGAAAGACCGTTACAGCATGCGCGAAGGCACGTTCTCGCTCCTCGCCACTCAAGAGCCGGGCCGTTGCTGTAAAGGTTTCCTGCCCTACCTCAACGGTCACCTCAGGATTCGCCAATAAATTATAATACCAGAGAGGATGTTTCGGATCTCCCCCCTTCGACGCGACTGCCAGATAGTGTTCTCCATAGGGCACGGAGATCAACGGATAGACGCGCGGTTGGCCTGTTTTCGCGCCCTTAATCGTTACCAGGAGCAGGGGATATCCATTCTGCTTCACAGTGCCGCCACTTTCGCGGAACCGCTCCACGATACTTTGATTATATGTCACAAAATCCATATCTTTTTCTCCATTTATGAGCATATTCACATCACGCCAGAAAAGGCCGACATCCTCTCTGACTATCCAGAGAACAGTGCTCGTATCCCTGGATAAAGCGCAAGAAAAACCCTGCGTTCAGTTCTATAAAACAGAGAAACAAGCTACTTTATTCCTTTCCCGATACTATGGAGCTCTTTCTACACCCGGGATACCTTGAATCTGTCCCTACCATTACAGGTCATACAGATTACAGAACAAACGGCACACGTCCTATACATATCCCCTGACAGCAGTATTCGCGGCTTTCGGACGACATGGACCCAATACGCACCTAATGGGAAGGCCCATGCTCATCCAAGGACCTTCCCCACATTGACACCTTTCAGCAGGATCTATTCTTGCTCAACATCTCTGGACAATGCATGCTCGTCTGCAATCTGAAGGACGATCCGACCACCTCCATGCGCCTGCTGCACCTCTTGCAGAGGAAAGACTGTCGTTCTCGGAGTCTGAACGGAGCCCTCATCGATAAGTGCAGCAATAGCCTGCAAGATTTCGCTGGTAATAGTTGCCAGGAAGAAGATGCCCTGCGTCCCATGCTCTTCCATCAGCTCCGGCGCCGGTTGCGAGACAGCAGAGATCAATGTTCCCCCTCGCCGCAATACCCGTACTGATTGCTCTGCTGTCTTCCCGCCAACCGCATCAAAGATAAGATCAACAGCATCAGTGATAGAGCCAGTTATCTCTTCAGGTGGGACCTTTGTATAATCGATCACTTCGTCAGCACCAAGCGAGCGAACATAATCTTGATTTTCAGAAGATGCAGTCGCGAGCACATATGCTCCCTTCAGATGAGCAAGCTGGACTCCAAACGAACCGACACCGCCAGCAGCTCCCAGAACCAGGACACGCTGACCGGCCTGCAATTTCCCATAAAGAAGTTCCTCCCCCACGTAGAGTACTCAGTGACAGATTTTGGCTTCAGTCTAAAACCAATTATTCTCTTAATGCCCAACTGGGGAGAGCAGCATATGCAGCATTTTGGAGATATATCGAATCCTGCAAGCACGAGATGTTTTGACAATCGAAAGGATAATATAAATGTTTTGAGAGCGCACCGGGCAGATAATCACAACAAGCAATACGGACCGGCAACCGGAGCCACTCCTGTGCCTGACGTGTAAACACTTCTCAGCCGGTTTTGCGCCTGCTTTTCTGCCTACGAGCAGACACATCACGATACTTCGTATCGCGGATGTCAGGCATACTCTGGCAAGCCGCCTGCGTGGAGTTATCGCGATTCTGGATTGAGCAGGGCACAATCTGCCCGCAGTGTCCTCACTTATTCCCGACTCTGATGCATAAGTGACGACATCAGGTGCGGAAGCCCGGTAAAAGAGGAGATGCCCGACACTTCTTTTAGCAGGCTTCCAGGAATCCCCTCTTCTACTTTTGCTGGAGAAACTCTTTCAGCGAACCGTCGCTACTCTTCCTCAAAACCTGACTGCGGGTGGAATTTGAGTGTACGGCAGTTCTCCTGAACAATGCGTTGAATATGTTCGGGCACACCATCGGGAATCTCAGCCTGAATTTCCAGCGTCACCGTGACCCGAGATCCCAGAAGGCCCGCCAGATGGGTCACGACTTCCCGCATAATGGTCGCCGCATCTCCAGCCATGCGCAACGGATCCAGATCAACAGTACCATGAAAACGGCGTGGAAGCTGTTCCTCTGGCGGTTCCGGGAGCACAGGCACTGAGACGCTCCCCGGCCCTGTTGGTGGCCAATCATGTCCGTTCGTTTCTCCTCTGGGAAGATGTCCGTTCTCACCGACCGGTTTCATGCCACCATTGTCCTGCTGATTCCCACCGGGCTCCACTGGCGGCTTCATGCTTCGCGCCAGATCGCTGGCAAGCTGTGCCTGTGCCACTTCTGGCTTCACAAGCACCGCGTCGGAGTTGAGCCGAATTTCCGCAAGCTCGCCTGCTTTGAGCCCCTTATACCGGTTCGTCTCCGCCTCCCAACTATCTGCGTAGGCGAAGGTTTCCTCTGCCCATTGCTTCGATGCTACCCCATCCTGAATCGCCGCTTTCAGGATATCGCTGTTTTTCAGACGTGGCAAATAAATAAAGCAGGCGAAATTCTCGGCAAGCCGCTTGACACTGATATGGTCATTCTGCCACAACGGGATTCGGTCCAGTTCGTGGCGCAGCGTCGTCCCGGCCCATTCTGTCAGCAGCAGTCCCTCAGTCCGAAGCTTGCGACTGGCGGTCTCGGCAAGTCTGCCGACCTGTTGAGGTTGAATGCGCAACTCCGTCAATACATCAGGTTTACGCGGGTCTGGCTGATCGGGAATCAGCAAAAACGTATAGGTACCTGGCAAGCGCTGATTGATCGTCTCATCGGCGTCTTTGAGCCGCGTTTCTGCTTGCTTCTTCTGGTACGCGTCGAGATTGAGCGTCTCGCTTTCTTCATAAATAGATTTCCAGGCGCGATAGCGGCGCACGGCCTGTTGTAGTTCCTCAAGGCGCAAACGATCGGGTGCAAGGAAGATCAGCGTGTTGCGATAGCTTCGACGCGCATTCCCTCGCATATTCAGTATCGTCGTGGCCTCCCGGCAGGCCGGGCTCTCCAGGTCAGCGCGCCCATGCACAAACTGCGGCTTGAGAATAACCAACCGCACAGCAGTATCATCATCAGGGATGTCGCTGCTGGAGGCCGGGCAGACATGCACTCGTGAGAAATCGCCCCGATTGTTCTGCTCGAGCTTCAAGCGGCGCTCGATCTCTTCCAGGACGGCATATTCATCCTGCTGGGCGGCGCGATCCTGTGCCAGACGTGTCACGCTCGGCTGGGTCTTATACCAGTAGCGTCGTTCATTCTGATACAAATGAGTTGCATGATCGCTCAGACGACGCAGCGCATCGCCAAAGGTCGAAACCTGCTCGCCGGGCTGCACGCACCCGAGATTGATAAACGTATCTTCCAGCCCACGATTGCCGTTCTGGGCAAGAGGAGCAGATCCCAGATAGATCGTTCGCGCAACACGCCTGCATGCTGAATAGCGTCCCAGGTTCGGCGTTTCCCGGTCGATCTTGAGGGGAAGCGAGTTCGGTCCATCAATGTCTTTCTCAATGACGGGAACCCAGTTGTCTTCCAGATAGTGCGTGAGCTCATACTGCACATTCGGCTCATCAATCGGCACATTTGCTGGCAGAATCAGCAAATTGGTATCCTGCCGCTCCCAGAGCGAGTGCACCACAGCAGCCATTAAACGCAGTACTCCGCGAGTTCGCTGGAATTTTTCCAGACTTGACCAATCGTTATACAAGCGATCAAATAGTTCCGGGTGAATGGGATAGCAGCTCTTGATCCGACGCTCGTACTCGGCCTCGCGATAATGAAGCGGAAATTCCTGCGCTTGCTCGCGATAGAACTCCACAAAGCGTTTCGCAACCGCATCACGCGCCGGGTAATAGGCGGGATTCATTGGCTGAAATAAGCGACGGCGCACAATCTCAAATCCCTCTTCGGCGTTGGCCGGACGCCAGGGCGATTCCACCCGCCCAAAGATATTTCGTAAGCGGGCAAGGGCTTCTTTCCCTCCCTCGCCTCCGGTCTCGATATCAGAAGCAGGCAGAGTCGCCACAACCAGCGTGCCGGGCGTTTCCCGGGCAGCTTCTGTGAGAGCCTGAGCAAAGCTCATGTTCGCGTCGAAGGAGCCAGAAGGCAGAGTGGGATCACTATAGGATTGGCGCACATAGGTGATCCATTCGTCGATCAGAATCAGGCAGGGAGAAGCCGCCGTAAAGAGCGCACGCAACACATTTGAGCCGGGACTGACCCGACGCTGATCGGCTTCGGCCACCATCTCGTAGCCTTCCTTGCCAAGCAACTGATGAGCCAGCTCACCCCAGAGCGTGTTCACCTTACAACCATCAGGCTTAAGCTGCGCCTGCCCGGGAGAGAGCTCATATCCAACCAGCACGGCCCGCTTGACACGTGGAATATGCTCGATTCCCACTCTTTCCTGCAGATCCTCTATACCCGGCAGTTCATGCGCTGGCGTCCCCGAAAAGAGGTGATAGAGGGCGAGCAGTGAATGGGTCTTGCCACCTCCGAAGTTCGTCTGAAGCTCAATAATCGCATCTCCACCTTTGTTCGAGAGCCGGTGCAGGGCATCACTGAGCAGGCGGGTCAGTCCTTCGGTCAGAAAGGTGATCTCAAAGAAACGCCGCGGATCTCGATACTCTTCCTCTCCCTCACCGCGGTGCACCTGCCCGAGGTTCGCCGCAAAGCTGCTTCGCTCGTATTTTCCAGATGCGACATCAGGATGCGGTGTCACAATCTGACGCCAGGGAAGCAGCGACGCGACCGGTTGCCCCTCAATAGGCGTAATAGCGGTTTTCTGAAACTCACGGCGTGCCTGCTCTTCATAACGAAGACGAAGCACGTCCTGTTTCTGCTGCTCGATTTTCCGGGCGGCATCCGAAGCCGCAATCGCATTGAGCAAGTGGTGAATCGTATCCAGCGCCCGATACACATCATCGCTGCTGAAGGATTTCTGGTGCGCCCAACGATTCCGTACATCTCGGATCTCACCGACCCAACTGCGCTCGGCAAGCCTAAGCGTCTTGCCAAAGACATCGAACCAGTTGTTCAACATAATCGTGAGCAGCGCTGTGGTGTCGAGATGAGCGTCCTCAGCATCCTCTGTTTGCTGAAAACTCTTCAAAGATTGTTGCGCCTTCTGCCACCATTGCTCTTTATAGACAGTATACATTCTATGTTCAATGTAAGGCTTCAGCGCCTCATTAAGCACATCCAGCGCTTTTCCAACCCGCTCATGATTGCTTTGCGCCATAATCCATCTCCCTCATTTCTTACATCAGAGATTGTTGCTTTATCTGCTCTCCGGGGGCTTTGCTTTCAAGGTGACGAATCTCACTCCAGGATGCCACAAGACTGTTAAAGGCCATCCCTTCCTGAGCCCACCCCTTGCGTTCACAGAGGTTATACAGGTGGTAAGCGAGATCGCGGGCCAGTTCCCCCTGTTCTCCGACCTGTCGCAACAGTGCACTCGTGGACCTCTCTCCCTTCTTATCCAGCGAATCAATAAGCCGGAGCATAATCGTCCAGACACTGTACCGATGCGCTTGTGTGGGGTTCCACTCGGACGGGAGTTCGTCGGCTCGGAGCAAGCGCACCTTGCCACCAGTTGCCTCCACAATGCCCGCCTCCTTCATTGCTTGCACAGATGTATTCTTGGCCTTTGAGAGTGTCTCAGCCTCTCCATAGAGCCCGGGCTTCATGGCGTTGTTCTCATACCAGGCAATCGCCCACCGGGTCTCGGGATCATATTCGCCTTCTTGCTCCGTCAGGAACTCATCGAGCACCTGATTGATCAGTTGCAGCGCGGTGCGCACCTTGAGCGACGTTCCATCTGCCTCAACGACCTTGCTATAGCGCGAATAGATCGCAATCCCCGGGCCGATACTGGCCTGCGCAAGGTCAACCGGAGCAATATTACCCGATTGCAATTCTTTCAATGCATGCGGCAGTTCGCGACGGAGCGCGTTCAAAAATTCGCGGCGCGAGGCAATCGGCGCGTTGACCTCACGTGGCCGACAGACCAACACAATCGAGGAGGCCAGCGCATTTGTCCCGTGTCCCACGGTGCGATTGGCAAGCTCGGTCCGCATCGGCCAGGTGCCGGTAATCATAAAACCTGCGCGAATCAGCCCCTCAAGCATGGTCTCCCACCCGGTTGAGGCGTGCACGGTTCCATTGCCCTGCTCATCTTCTTCGGCTTCTCCCTGTTTGAAGGCATAGTAGACCGTCAGCGGGTAGTCAGGATGCTGCACCTCTCGCATTTTCTGAAAGGCCTTGCCCAATCCCACCTCAAAGAAGCGCTGGGCAGTCCGCTTATCACCACCGAAACGATACGGCGTTGCAACCAGTTCCTCCGCTTTGGGAACCAGCATCGTGCCAAACAGCTCGGGATAGATCGGATGGAGCGAGCGACGAAGCCAGATATAGAAGAAATCAGAGAGGTCGGCATAGCCGATATTATCATAGTAGGGCGGATCGGTCGAAATAACGGGCTGTGTAACGCCATTCACGATGCTGGTCGCATCCTGTTGCTTGACGGAGCCTTCAACGCCATATGCAGATATTTCAATTGCCTCAGCCACCCAGTCAACAGCACCCAGAAAATTCCCTGTGGATTCGCTGAACGGGTTTGCCTCCGCAAAATCCCAGACCATCGGGAGCGCCTGTCGAGCAAACGTGTTCCGTGTACTATCCCGTGTGCTATCCCAGGAACAAATACTTGAATTTCTATCAGCCAGACGATCCACAGCAAGTGCCAGATAGGTTGCAACCGCATCAGCATAGGCCTGAATATCCCTATCATCGCGGTCGCTTGTCCGTTGCGCATCACGCACCATCTGCTCGCGCGCCTCCTGCACCAGATCACTGAAGGTGGCCAGGGCGACGAGTTGCCGGTTGGTGAAGAGATCTTTATGCTTTGTCATCCCATAGAGCTGCACCCGGAACCCAAGCGCCTGTTCGGGCAAGCATGTATCAGGGATATCATATGGCGGCTCGACATCTGCTTTCTGGATATGGTCCTCTGTCGGTGCAAGATAGACGCGGCCCGTCGGTCCATCGGCAACAATAGCCATCAACTGCTCGCCCATGCGTCCCTGCTTCCCTTCCTCACGGATATACTCGAAGGGCAGGGGCGTGCCACAAACAATACAGGTCCCTCCTCTACGATTGACCGTCCCGTCCTGCGGTTCCCCTTTGCCGGTCAGCACGGTATACCGGATGCGTGGGGGGGTACATCCCTGATCGATGATCGGTTCAACCCGGGCCTCTTTCCCTTTTTTCTTCGAGAGCCACCATTTGCTTGCCAGAGGCGCTTGTATCCCACAGGCCGGATTCGGGCAGGTAACGGTCCTTGCCCAGAGCCAGGCAATCACATTTGCCTCCTGATGCCCGTATTCAGCAGGGAGTTGAATCCGTGGATAGAGATGACCGATACGCTTCTGTGCCTCCCTGCGCATCCACTTTCCATAATAGCGGATATCGTGAGCAAGACCGCGCGCACCCTGCCACTCCGCAGAAATATCAAAATGCTCGTCGGGATTGATCGGCGGCCGTCTGGCAAACTTTGCCGGTAGTTCCATCATCGCTTTATTCAAAAGCACGGCAACCGGGTTCAGGTCGCGAGCATGCGCGCGCAAGCCCAGGCGCTGCGCTTCGAGCGGGATTGATCCGCCTCCCGCAAAGGGGTCCAGCACAGCCGGCAAGGTCTCGCCCGCATACTTCTTGATCTCTTTGCGCGCCTTTTCCAGCACGTCAGCATTGTTGCTGTTCTCCCATAGCACCAGATCCTCAATCAGACGAAACAGACGATCACGCTCCTGCTTCTGAATCTTCTCAGTCGGGAAGAGCTCGGGATGCGCCGAGGGATCATCTACCAGCGAGGTAAAGAGCACAGCCCTGCACGTTGCCAGTGGCTTACGAGACCACCAGAGATGTAGTGTTGAGGGATGGCCATGCCGAATCGATTTTTCCCGAATAGAGGCTTCATTTATTTTCGTTAACGGAATATTGACCTCTATTAACTTCCTTTTATACGACATACAGGGGGAACTCCTCGAACCATTGCTTTCAGGCTATAATTGACGCTTGTTGCCTTGAAATCAGGCTTACGTTCAAAGGGGCACTGAACATACCAGGTCGTGGTGCGCTCGCCGTCAACCTCCACAATAGCAAGGAAGAAATCCTCAGGCTTATTGAGTGCGGTTAGAATCTCGTTCTTAGTGACGGTGATCGTCTCGGCTCCCTTCTGGCGGCCTTTGACCTCGATAAAGCGTAACTTGCCACTCCCGGGTATGCGCGACTCGATGTCGTATCCGCATTTATCACTTGAAACATCGCGTGGAATGTAGCCCTTCTCCTGCTCGATTGCCATAACCGTTTGCATCGCAATGTGCTCGACGATGGCCGTATCACGGGAGATGTTCGGAGAAGGCTGCGCTTCAATGTGCTTGCGAAGCAGCCCAACAGGCAAAATCAGGGCACAGCCAACGACCACCGGCGGAAGCACAGAGAGATGCTCTGCATGCTCAAGCTCGGCCAGGCGTTGATCTCGGCGCAGTCTCAGTTCTTCTGCCCGCTGCCGGGCCTGCTGTGAGTTCTGGCGGGCATTGGGCTTGCCCTGCTCCTCTTTCTCCAGCAGATCGACAGAACGAGCATCCCAGTACATCGCCTCGCGAGTCAGGCGCTCATGAACGGCCTGCCTGGTCTTGCGGATATGTTCTTTCCGTCGCTGCTCGACTTCTCGAAAATGATGGGGGACAAGGTGTTCGATCGCATACGCACGCACCCGCTCCTCAAGGTCGGCGCGAAGCCAGGGCTGTGCTTTCAACTCCTCAGCAACGGAGAGTTCCTCGTCCTCTAAGGCGCGATAATCCAGAAAAGGCGCATAGCCAGCCGTCCGAACCTCACCAGCCCGATTGATTTCCAGGAAATGAAGCTGACGAGAAACAACGTGATGTCGGCCCGACGCATCGGGAGCCGCTTCCTGAATAGTATGCTCCAGATAGAAGAGCACGCGCGGCTCCTCGCTCTGGTCCAGTGGATCAACCAGCACAGCGCCCTGCTTGAGGAGTCCCTGATAGCGTTCGAGCAACAGGTGAAGCATGGCATCAAGCAACGGATGACCCGGGTAGATCAGCTCTGCGGGCGGCTTGCCTGGCAACGTCAGCAGCTTCTTCTCAAAGGCAATCCGCTCATAGGACTCAAGAATCATGTTGCGGGTTGCCTGACCCCACTTGCGCAACGCAAGCGGAACATGGCGTATCTGATAGCGATGTGGCTCATACTGCGAGCAGCGCATCCCGAAATGCTCACATGCCGCAAGAAAAAAGGCCTCGATAAAATGTGGTTGCAAACGACGGGCGGCCGCACGTTCCATTTCCTCACGTACCTGACGCACGCGGGCAACATCCATCACCTCGCGCACCAGCGCTCGCTGTTCCAGCAATTCCAGCACATGGCGATGATCAAGCGCACTCTCGACCTTCTGAAACGTCCGAGCGCGCACAGCCGGATCATTCCCATAGCGAATCGCTTCGACAATCAAATCTTTGAGCGAGCGATCAGCAAAGTGCAGTTTCCCCAGGACATCAAATACCTTGCCCCCAAGCGCCTCATTCTCACGCTCAAGCTTCTTGAGCAATGTATGGAAGACTTCGCCTTCCCGCGTCTCATGGGCAACCAGATTCCAGAGATGACACACTTCTGTCTGACCGATACGGTGAATACGCCCAAAGCGCTGCTCAAGCCGGTTCGGGTTCCAGGGCAGATCGTAGTTAACCATCAGATGGGCGCGCTGAAGATTAATGCCCTCTCCGGCCGCGTCAGTTGCGATCAGGATCAAAATATCTTTGTTCTGAGTAAATGCATGCTGTGCAGCAAGGCGCTCTTCTCGTCGCATACCGCCATGAATCGTCACCACCGCTTCGGGCCGTCCGAGCAGGATCTGAATGCGGTCAGCAAGATAGTTCAGGGTATCTTTGTGCTCGGTAAAAAGAACCAGCTTATGGCGATGATGCTCATTGTCGAACATGGCATCGCTCTGCAACAGGTTCGCCAGTTCCTCCCATTTGCGATCGGTGCCACTCCAGCGGACGCGCAAAGCCAGCTCCTCAAGCCGCGCCAGGCGGAGAATCTCAGCTTTGAGCTCGGCGATCGTGCGCGCAGCAGAGGCCTGATCGACAACCAGATCTTCCGTTTTTTCCAGCTCCGCATCAGGCAACTCTTCAAGCTCTTCCAGCTCATCGCTCTCGAACAGCGGGAGATCACGCGGCAGAGCCAGCGGAGCAGTCTCATCGGCATGCATCTGAAGCGCATCATCCAGGCGCTTTTGCAGCCGCTCTTTTCGCCGCCTGAGTGATTGGTAGATCGCCTCGGGAGATGACGCCAGCCGCCGCTGAAGGATGGTCAAGGCAAAGCCGATCGTCCCTCTTCGGCTCTTCTGTTCCAGGCTGTCGGCGCGATCAAACTCGTTCTTTACGTAGTCGGTCACTTCCTCATATAGCTGCTTCTCGGGCCCGGAGAGCGTATAGTTGACGACATACGCCTTACGCTCGGGAAACAGCCGTGTGCCCTCAAAGGTAAACAGCTCTTCCTTGAGCATATGGCGCATGAGATCCGAGACCTCAGGCGTTTCGTGGCTCTCGCGATGCGTGCCTTCAAAGCGATCGTGATCGAGCAAGCGCATAAAGAGGGAAAAGTCCTCAGCTTTTCCGTTGTGGGGAGTCGCCGTCAGAAGCAAAAAATGGCGCGTCCGCTGCCCGAGCATGTCACCAAGCTGGTAACGACGGGTATATTTCACCTCGCCACTAAAGACGGTCGCAGACAGTTTATGTGCCTCATCGACAACAACCAGATCCCATTCGCACTGCTTGAGCAGCTCCTGTGTTTCCTCGTTACGAGCGAGCATGTCAAGGCGAGCTATACATAAGGGCAGATCCTGAAAGATATTGCCGGAAAAAGAGTTCTCCAGCCGATCCCGCGTCAAGATCTCAAATCGCAGGTCAAATTTCTGCTTTAGCTCATCCTGCCATTGCTCAACAAGACTGCCAGGCGCCACAATCAGGCAGCGATGCAGATCACCACGAATAAGGAGTTCTTTAAGTAGAAGTCCGGTCATGACCGTTTTTCCTGCGCCAGGGTCATCAGCCAGCAAATAGCGCAGAGGCTGTCTGCTCAGCATCGTACTGTAGACAGCAGTAATCTGATGCGGCAGAGGATCGATCAGCGAGCTATGTACCGCGACAAGTGGATCAAAAAGGTGGGCAAGATGAATTCGATAGGCCTCGGAGATCAGACGAAAATGCGCTCCATCGGCGTCAAATTTCCAGAGCGTATCGGTCGAAATAATCTCAAGCGCGGCTGCTTCCCGCGCATACAATAACTGTGATCCCGGCTGTCCATTGGCGTCTTTAAAGGTGATTTCAACAGCAGAACCGTATGCTTTCACGTCAATGAGGGTCACAGTCTTCTGAGGAAGCAGCCCCTTTATCTGCATCCCCGGCCTGAGTTCCTCAAGGAGAGCCATTGATATCCTTCTTCTTTCTAACAAAACAATGGTAGTAAGGGTATACAACGGCATGATTACTTTAACAGAACTAAACATGCAGGCCAATACGAAACAATTACATTCTAACACATCCTACTGAAGTGGATCAGGCCCACAGCAAGCGTTGCAATGGTATATGCAGAATAAATTCTAGAAAGTGCTCGTTGGTACCGGAACTAGCCAAAGGGGCAATAGAGGCCAGCGCAGTTGTTTTTCGTTCTGCCAGGCAGGTTGACTCAACAATTGGAGAAAGAAAATAAAAAGTTGATATGTAGAAGCGACAGGGATTTTCGCAGAGGAAGCAAAGAGGCTCACATAGAGCAAGAGATGTGGAACAACACGAGGAACGGACACGAGTCCGAGCAGCGCGGCTCGATACAGTGACTTGCGGTATCCTTCTACAGATCGTTCTCTCTTAGACCGCATAGCAGTTCAGAGATAGAACAAAAAACAGCCCTCATATCACCCGTTCTGACTCCTCTGTGCGAGGGGAACAGAGCCACTATCTCACAAGAAAGCATATCTCATGTGGAATAATTTCACAGGTCAGAAATATGTTCTCCGGGAAGAAAGTTGCTCGTGGCAGAGGCATAGAACAGCGGGAAGAGAGGTAAAAAAGGAAAACTGCCTTTCCAGAGTAAGAAAGGAGAGTATCGCAACCAGCGAAAAAATACCCCTCCTATTCAGATAATAAATAAACCAAAGGAGTGTGCTCCGACGTCAACGAGTCGAAGGAGACTTATCACTCTGCCTCTCATTTCATCAGGAACGGCTTTCGCTGTATAGGCAGACAGTGTCACATAATAGAGTGGGTCTATTGCATAAAAGAGAGCCGTGATTCCTGCTAAAAGAAATGTATTTATTGCAAATGCATATAGACCGAAAATTAAGAAGGAAAGCAGCGTTATCCCTAAAAGCAGTGCACTCAAATGAATGCCCCGGCTGGAAGTGCCCAGAAAACATAGACAAACCCTCGTATGGCAGCAACCCCTCCAGCTTGAGCAGAAGAACCTGTTTAAGCCAGAACAACGAGAGGGAGTACGATACCAGTTCCTTCTGTTCCAATCCAGGAGGCAAGCTGTCCACTCCATAGAAGCATGAAGTTACGCTGTTTCCAGAGTGATTTATTCATAAAGCTACTCCAAATGGATAATATGCCATTTATTCCATACTGGTGTTCTTCGGGAAAACGTCCAGGTTATGGTATTTGTGCTCGCCTCTCATCATTGATGGGGAGAGAAAACATGCTTTACAAGAGGAGGCAGCCACCTGGCAGACAGAAAATTTCTGATAGAGTTTCCAGCTCCTCTGTTCTTATCTTACCGAAAAATCACTTTTTTCACCAGAATTTCAACAAAGTATGGAATATTTTTATTCAAACGCTCTATGTAATGGCGATAGCGAGGGAAAAAAGGACCCTCTCTCTGATAAGCGATCCTTCTTCTGGCACGGAGCAAGACGTTGGGGTTGAATTGCCAGAGAAGGTCTTCATGCTCACCTCACAATACAGCATCAAAGATTCTGTCAGGCATGTTCTTTACATCAGTCGGCTCTCCATGCCGTAATTCCTGAACATCGCAAGCAGGATGACATGAACAGGAAAATTCAGCGCAACAAAACTCACATGAGCAGAGATATAATAATTAGAAATGTCTTTTATAACTACAGAACACTGGATAAAATCGTGTTAAAGCCTTTTTTCTTTTCTTCATGAAGAAAGGGAAATGTATGCGGAGATTCTGTCATCACCCGGGTATGTTCTTGCTGCTCTTCGGTATGTTGGGCTTCCTGCTTCCTCTCACTACCGGGCAAGCTCACGCCGCGGTGACCCCGAACCCTCAAAAAGTGGATTATGCCTATGTTTACAACAATCAGCTCTACCTCTCAAAACATGGGAACGTGCCACAACAGGTCACGCACTTCTCCTATGAAAACAAACACCCGCTTATGATTTACTTTGATCAACCGGTCTGGCTCTCCGATGATCGCTATGTTGCCTTTAAGCTCAAAGCGACGGATAACGGTGGAGGCGGCGGCGGCTGTGGATATACCAATCTGATCGGGCGCTATGGGCAGCTCTTCATTTATGATACGGTGACCCAAAAGCTTGTTACCATTTCGCTTCCGGGTGATCCTCAGCCAGCTTCCGGGCTCTATGATGGTAACTGGGCCTTCCTGTTCCAGCAGGATAACAACCCATTCCATCAGGACAAAAACCATCTGCTGGCCTGGCATCGTCAAGGACTCTACATCATCGACCTGACCAGACTCTCTACGCCTCAGCAGGCAGTACATCAGCTCGTACGAGCCAGCGATTTACCCGGCGTGGAGAACCACTATCAAGCAAGGCCGATGCGCTACACCAACAATAACCTGTACTATGAAGCTTCAACGCTGCTCGATGGTCAGAGCGCTCATCCCAAACTCCATATGGAGATCTATGCCGTGAGCCTCAACAACCCAACCCGAGCCAATAAAGTTGCTGATGCCGGCACGGTGCCTCTCTGCCTTCCCTCACCAGATGGCCGAGAAACGAATATATTCCAGGAACCCGGTTGGGACGTTTCGGCATTGGGTACCATCGCCTGGCAACACATTGTACAGAAACCGGATAAGAGCTACAGCAGCAGCATCCAGACGAAGGATCTCGACCAGAAGGTGACAACGGTTTTTACGCGCTTACCATCACAGGCTTTTACCCATAGCATTCGGCTTTCCTGGTCTCCTGATGGTGGCTTCCTTCTGGCCAATACACGGATGTATGATGGCCCTCCGGTTCTTGCAACCATCTCCATGCGCAACCCGGATACAACCTTCTTTTCCTATCAAGGGCAGATCGAAGGTGATGTCTCCTGGCAGCCAGCTAACGCAAAGTTCACGCTCTCCTTCCCTCTGGCCCCCTCCAGTAATGGAGATGTGGTCGAGTACACGCTGAATAATGCGTCTGGTACGCACTGGCAGGTTCCGGCCAATAGCTTCGCCTGGGGCCAAACTGCCTGAGGCTTCCCGGACCTTGACATCACACAGACAGCGAGGTGGCAAACCCTTCCTCGCTGTCTGCTCTGTCTAACTCCATCGCGACCGGTCACCTCAAGGACGAAGTGGAGACGAGCAAAGGCACGGAAGTCCCTTTCTGCTCTTTTCTGTCTTCTTTCCTCCTCCCTCAAACGTGGACAAAGAAAGGCAAGAACGCTTGTCAGCACCCGAGCACACCTCTACAATAGTAGGATCGGCAGCACCAGACGCTCAGATCACTCAGCAGGTGAGCACCAGTGAAAGGAACCAATAATGATCCGCGCTGTAATTATCGACCTTGACGCACTTATCTCTAAGGGGAGCATCACACCGTTACCAGGCGCAGCCGAGCGCCTCGCACACATTCGTGCACAACAGCTTCCCATCGCCATCACCACTAACCCAAATAAGCTCATTGCACATACCGCCGAGCAGCAAGCGACGGCTCCCGACAGCTTCTCTGCTGCTGCACGGGTCGCGGCCTCCATCAAGGAGATAAGCCATGCCCTCGATTTGCAGCAAGTCCCCTGGTTCCTCTCCCTGGGCGATCCAACCACCCAGGAAACAATGTCCGCGCAGACCTATCAAGCCACCATCGAGCAGATTAAGCAGGAAATGCAATCGCTTTTTCCTCAGGGAGCCCTCTATGTGAGCCAGGTCACCGGACCAGCCCCGGCCATGCTCCTCGCCATCACGCAGCACTTCCAGGTCCCTCCTGCTGAATGCCTTTACATCGGGACCAGTGCCATGGATAAACAAGCGGCTAACGCTGCCGGGCTGCCGTTTGAACTCGTATGAGACGCGTGTGCCTGTCACTCATCCTCATAGAGGCGACAATCACGAGCATAGTAACTCATCAGGGAGCTTCCTGGCTCCCCTGTGCTTTATGCACCTCGGTTCGATCCGGCATGTTCCCTCGATGGTAGAGCCAGAATGCGGGATGCGGGGAACGACCAGGTAAGACAATCTCGCATTTCTGGGCACTCACCACAACCTTCGCTGGTTCCTCCAACAGGGCAGGGTCAGTATGCTCAAGCCAGGCCACCACTTCCAGCGTCGAACGATAGCGCAGCGAAAACACCCGTTCTCCTAACACATCCTGATTCACCTCAATCAGGTTTGTTGGAAAGCGACTCTGCACCGCCTGTAAACAATTACGCAAAGTATCCTCAAACTCCATCATGTTACTCACCCTTGTTCTTCTTCCCCTGCCCGATAAAGAGCAGCTTCCTCATCCCGTCTCTACAACGGAACATGGTGACCATTGTAGAGCAGAGACATCCTCTTTTGTAGTGCACGAACGCGGTTCACAGGCGGTTTCAGACATGCGATGACGACGAAGAGCGTTGTGGCGCGGTCTCCTCTCCTGCCCCAAAAGAAACTGCTCGCCGATAGAAGCATCTCCTTTCCGGTGAGCCGAGCTACACCTGCAACGTATCCCCTCTGCTGACCATCACCCTCACCACTACGAAACCTTCGCTGTTGAGTCCTCTTCCCCCTTCACGGGAGCGGGCCGCGCAGTGAACTGCCACACGCGTCGAACGAAGAACGCTTCTCATCCGGTCCTGCTGGACGAGAACGGAGCACGTGTCGCCTGTCCCTGATGTGTCGAACAAGGAAGCCAAAGCAGAGCGCCTGCAACGGTTCTCTGAGGTGCAGTGGAGTTCAGACACAAGCCTCCTCCTTCTGATGGAGGTGATTGACGGAGGAAACTGCTGCCCACTACGTTGCTCATCCTGCTTGCTGGTGGATGCCCCGCAAGCAGGGCCGCGGGACCACCCTGACAGAGTGCGTTCCAGCACCCTCCTCCCCTGTTCGCCCAAAGCAAAAGCATTCTTTCAGCACTTACGCCTCTGCTGATGATCATCGTTCAAAATTTGTTCGAGCGAGTCATGCGCGAAGAGCTGGCACAGCACATTGATACCTTTTTGGGAGAATGTCTACTCAGGTGCCGAGGGTAGAAATTCCAATCAGTAGGCCGAGATTGCTACCATCTGGCAGGTCACTCTTTTTATCTGTTGTTCCCTGAGATGAAGAGCATTTCATTGCGGGCATAACAGGTGATACGCAAAAACCGGGAAATTGGTGCTCAGAATAAAATATTACATTTTTTACCAGGAACATCCTTAATGAGAGAAAAGCGGATAGAATAGATCACTGCCCCAGATCCCCGACCCGACTCAAAAGGCCGACCGAAGATCCAGGGCTCTAAAAGTCGAAAATACTTCCGGCCCATTACTCAGAACCAGCTTCGATCCTCTCTCTTATGGGTTTATAGAGTTCAATAACATTGCCATCCGGGTCACAAAAATGTGCCACGCGTGATCCCCATTCAGGCATGTCTGTTGGAAGGGTAACAAAGTCAACGCCCTTTTCTCGTAGGGAGTGAACAACCTCGTCAACATCGTCTACTTCAAACTGCAAAATGGAGAGAGGGAAGGATGATAGAGCCTGTATCTCAGATCCAAGCACAGGGGCCATCCGTTTTCGGGCAAAAAGTGCCAGATTTTTTTCTTCAAAATAGGCATATTCCAGAGTATCATTATGCCAGCCGGAAAATCCCAGAATATCTTTATAGAATGCCAGACTTTCAGAAAATTTGTTGACCAGTAATCTAATTGCGTGAAATTCCATCTATTATTTTTCCTTTATGATCAGAGCATAACTATTCCTCTTTTGCATTTTATTCTGTGAATTTATCCCATGATATTCATAGACATACCCTGCCAGATCTTGTACTGCAAGAATGCACAAAAGGAACTATCTTCCCTCTGGAAACAGCACACAACAAGATACCTTGCTTTTGGGAAAAGCAAGAATCCGGCCTACTTGCTCGTCTCTTCTTCATTACTCCACCATGAGAGGCTTCAACATCAAGGGGGAACTGCCTTACAAGCACCCCAATCGGTCCAGCAAAATGCAAAGGGTCATTCTCTATTATAAGCGATGCTTCACGCAAAACATCCTGCTTCCAGTACCTATGCTCCCTTTGCTGAGAAACACTGACTTCAACCGACGATTCACCCCCCCTATCTGGATAGCACATCCTGCTTACTCATTGGAGGGAACTGAGGATTTTACAGGTATCCTCAGCTTCCCGCATATAGCCCCTTACAGCACAGAGAGTTTGAGCAGCCTTTCCGCATTCCTATGGGCAATTTTCTCTCTATCAGCAGGACTGAGAGGGGCATTCTCCAGAAATGCTCTGGCATGATCGCCGGCCTGGAAAGGATAATCGACGGAGTACAGAATACGATCAACCCCAAGAACCTGGAGACACAACAAGAACGGAGGAAGCGTAAACATTCCGCTGGGAGTAACGTACATATTCTGGACAAAATAGTCCTTCACAAGTCGCTGCAAGCCTTTAGTCACCGGAGTTAGTCCAGCGGAGAAGCGATCCAGGTAGAAAGGGATCATCTCTCCCCAATGACCGAGGACAATTTGCAGACGGGGATAGCGATCAAAGACCCCGGCCAGGACCAAGCGTAGCGCGTGAATCCCTGTATCCAGGTGCCAGCCCCAACCAAAGGTTGCAAAGCTCCCACTCACAGCAGGCTCGAAACCAGCGTAATAGGCATCCCATACCTTCTGCGGTGGAGGCGCGGGATGCAGGTAGAGCGGAACGTCAAGAGCTTCAGCCGCCGAGAGAAGCGAGTCAAACGCAGGATCGTCCAGGTAACGCCCCTTTGTATGCCCGTGAATCATTGCCCCCCTCAAGCCAAGAGTCTTCACTGCTCTCTCCAACTCAGCAGCAGAAGCCTCTGGATCAGGCGTAGGTAGAGTAGCCAACCCCACAAAACGCTCAGGATGGGCGCGAACCACCGCCGCAAGTCCATCATTAATCGTTCGTGCCAGCGCGACCGCCTCTGCGGCAGGAATCTGCTGTATCCCTGCGGCAGGATGAGAGAGCACCTGCATATCAACGCCCATCGCTTTCATCGCTTCCAGGCGACCACTCCCCACATCCTCAAGCTGCGCGGTCGGCGGCTCATAGAAATTCTCTCCAGAGGCCGGGAGCAAGCGCGCCACCGCCTCCTTAATCTCAGCGAACTGAAAATGTTCTTCAAACGCAATAATTTTCATCAATATCCTTCTTCCTAAAAGCAAGTCTCACTTACGTTTTGAAGTATAGCAGATGACGAAGCAAAAAAGCAAGTGACACTTGCTTTTTGTTTTCTCACCTGCTATACTCCTGAGCATGAAGAACAAAGAAGACACCATACCCATGAAAAGCAGTGGCCGAACAAAATCTCGTCCTGGTGGGAGAAGCGCACAGGTGAGAAAGGCCGTCCTGACTACCACACTCGATCTGCTGAGTCAACGAGGCTATGAAGCCATGACAACCAGGGATATTGCCGCTCATGCCGGAGTCAACGAAGCTTCATTGTTTCGTCGCTGGGGCACTAAGGCCGCGATCGTCGCGGAGGCCTTACAGAACTACAGCGCCACAGAGACACCCACGCCAGACACTGGCGCCCTGCGCACCGACTTGCTAGCCTTGTTGCGTGGGATTATCGCCCGTATCCAGACCCCCTTAGGCAAAGTCATCGACCAGATCGTCGTAGGGCAGAATACGCAGCCCGAGTTAGAAGAAGTGCGTCGGGCCTACTGGCGAGATCGCTTCAAGCGAGCCGAAGCGATCATCCAGCGAGCAAAAGATCGCGGCGAACTTCCCGAGGATATCGATGCCCACTTTCTGGTGGAAGTTGCCATCGGGCCAATTGTCGTGCGAGCCAACGCCACAGACCAGCCACTGGACGACCAGCTGCCAGAGCAGATCGTAACGCTGATCCTCTCCAGCATCCAGCAAAAAAGCACCTCCTCCAATTAAGCTGAAGCACGCCGCATACCACACTCAGTCCAACAAGCAGAGCTGGCCAACAGAATCAGAGCAAGCTGAGGATACATGTAAAATACTCAGCTTACTTCTATTGCGGAAAAGAGCCGAATTCTTGCTCTTCCAGACAGTACATTGCCAAATTCAGGCGGTGATATGCGTCAAACAGGCAATGGATATGGTCCTGTAGCACCTTCCCGCCACTCATTATTGAAAGGCGAGGTTGTGGCAACCTTTTCTAGAGTCTGTCAGGAACTCGATACCAAAACGATGGTAAAAGGTCGCATGATGACCAGAAAACCGTATCCAGGCGATGTCACAGACGACGAATGGGCCTTTGTTGCTCTGTATAGACCTTGTACCCGAAAATGCGGAGCAACGTCAGTATGAACTAAGAGAAGTCTTCAACGGGTTGTGCTGGATGGTGCGCACAGAAGCATCCTGACACAGGATACCACATAACTTGCCACCCTGGTACATTATGTAGCAGCAGACGAGGCGCTGGCTGATAGTCTGCTGTTTTGAAGCGCTTGTGCACGATTTATGTATGCTGTTGCGAGGGATCAAAGGACACAAAGGGCAACCCGCGCCGCCATCATTGATAGCCGAACCCTGCATTCCACTCCCGAAAAAAGTGCGCTCAGTTTCGGATGTACAACTTCGAGCGGATCCTGAGAGCCAGTGAAGATGAAAACCGATCATAGCCTTTCCCGGCACCAGAACAAGCAAAGATCTGCCTCTTGTCTTTTTATTTCACCCGTGTTATATTTCACATATGAAATAGTAAGGAGAAAGAGGTCTCCATGCATCCAATTTCAAATGTCGAATTCATGCTGCTGCAAATGATCGCGGAGTGTCGTCAAGCTTCAGGATACGATATCAAGAAGTTCGTCGATCAACGCGGTTATCGGGAATGGGCAAATATAGGCACAACTTCAATCTATGCAGGGCTAAAGAAGCTGAGCGATAAAGGTTGGATCGTAACCGAGCAATCCGACGGGAAATCCGGTAAAGGGCCTATGCCGACCCGTTTTACCCTCACCGAGGCCGGCATTGTCAAGCTAAAACAGGAAATCCTGGACAGCCTGTCATCTGCGCGAGAGCGCGACAGCCGCTTTGATCTCGGTGTGGCCGCTTTGCCCTTTGTCGGGAGGGACGAGGCCATCAAAGCTCTGCAAAAGCGACTGGATTTTCTTCGAGAGACTTCCCAAAAAATAGAGCAGAAGTATGAAGCGCAAGGCGGCATTCGCTTGCCGTTGAACGTAAGGGCGCTGTTCTTACATCCGATAAGCCTCATCGAGAGCGAGCGCGCGTTTGTTGCCAGGCTTGTGAAAGAGTTGCTGGAGGAGACAGCAGAATATGAGCAAAATCATTGACGGTTTCATTCCCTATCAAGGCCAACATTGTGAAACAACAGCGATGGGCAATTTACTACAATTTGCGGGGATCCATCTGTCGGAACCGATGCTGTTCGGACTCGGACAAGGGCTCGGCTTCATCTATTGGGATTCAAAGGGGATGGACTTTCCATTCATCGGAGGAAGGATAAAAACGGATGAATTGACAGCCAATCTCGCCGCCCGGCTCGGGTTGACCCTACGAATTCAAGAAACGTCATCCGTTGATAAAGCCTGGCGGAACGTACAGAGCTGTATCGAACACGGGATTCCGGTCGGGCTGAAACTGGACTCCTATTACCTGGACTATTTCACAAACAAAGTGCACTTTGCAGGTCACTATGCGGTCCTCTACGGTATCGATGACGAATACGCATATATGGCGGACACCGGACAACAGGGTAGCCTGGTGAAGACCCGTTTAACCAGCCTGGCCGCGGCCAGAAACGCAAAGGGACCCATGAGCTCCCGTAATCGTTCTTTTACGCTTGACCCGGTCGACGCCTTGCCGCCGCTCGTCCCAGCCATACGCACAGCCCTGACCAGGAATTCGTATGACTATTTGAACCCGCCCATTCGCAATATTGGGAACAAAGGCATCATCAAAATGAGCAAGGAAATTTTGAAGTGGCCTTCCCGTAGCAACAATATCGAACATGATTTCTGCCTGACCGCTTTGCTGATGGAGCGTGCAGGAACCGGCGGTGCTTTGTTTCGGAATCTATACCGGGATTTCCTGAAAGAATGCGTCGAGCTGTTGGAAGACCCAAAAATCGAACAAGCCTACCATTTGTTCACAGAAATCGCTCCGATGTGGGTCAGCGTTTCTGCTTCGATCGACCGTGCGGGAAGAACAGGGAACCAACAGGAGCTACAGCAGACGTCCAGACTCTTGCTCGAAATTGCGAATAAAGAACGTGCGGCTATGGAGCTACTGGCCTGATAATAGGGCCCGATCCCCCGGAACAGAGACTTCAACACACAAGTGACATGGATTCGGCTGAGGCCCGGGCCTTCTGCTTCTCAGCCGAATCCGCAGAGCCCTGCCCTTGAGTGTCTCCCTCTTCAGCTTCGCAGGTTGGTACTCCACGCGAGCATATGCGGTGGGGAGCGGCAGGGCCACCTGTTCGCGTCACACAGAAGCAGTACAGCCGGAAAGCCACGCACCAGGAAGGCTTCAAGGATGATGCCGATAGTAGTGGTACCCGGTTGATACAGCTATTGGAGCCGAAGACAACGAATCAGCGCAAGAACGGCTCCATCCGCTTCATATGCAAGCCCCACCATACTACGTCCTGAGCCACGGATAACATCCGTATACCAGCGCTCTGCCCCATACATGTTATATATCGACTATCACTATACCTCGTATGAATCACCATGCTACGAAGCGAACAAGAAGACACGTCCCTGGCTCAATACATAAAGTGACATAAGAGTATGCTACCTGATATACAGTCTATTGTAATAGGAATATGCGCTAACGCTGATTCTGTGCCAGACAATAGAAAGGAGCACTTCAGACCGATTGAAGAACCAGAATGGAAAGCTTCTCCATCCCTACCGCAACAACACCTCCTCGTGTTGCTGAAGCGGCCAATGGCATGCTTTCCAGAGCAAAGGGCTGGCCGACTTGTTTGCCAGGCAGCGGTTGTACCTGCCAGAAACGCAAGAAGTGGTCGGCAGAAATTGTCCCCAACCAGGAAGAGTCCGGGGACCAGAACAACTCAACGACTTCTCGGGCGAACCCGGTAAATGCAGCCAATAACTGCCCATTCTGCGGATTCCAGAGGCACACGCGTGCATCTTTCCTGCCTCCAGAGGAAGCCAGAAAACGACCATCAGGGCTCCAGCGCAGCGTATGCACCTCATCTGTATGCGCCTCCCATTGGTGCAGCGAGGTTCCCTGCTCGGCCTGCCACAACGAAATCATCCGATCGCTTGCGGTCGCGATCAGACGCAGGCTCGGCGACCAGCAGAGCGCCCTGACACCACTTTTCCCCGGAACCTTCCAGTGATGCAGAGGCTTCCCATCTCTCCCCCATAAACGTACCGTACGATCTTTACCCCCTGAAGCAAGGAGCTGACCATCAGGCGACCAGGCCACTACATAAATATCACTATGGTGACCATGCATGGTACGAAGCTTTGAGAGTTGCGCGTTCTCTCCATCTGTCCGCTGCCAGAGACAAATACTGGCATCTATAGAAGAAGAAGCCAGAAGCGAGCCATCAGGCGACCAGCTCAGCGAATGGACGCGCTTCTCGTGGCCGGCAAATGTTCCTAGCGGTGTACCAACCCGATGCTGTACCAACCAGAGCCAGACATTACCATCATGATCGGCTGAGGCAAGATGCAGCCCGTCAGGAGCCCAGCTTACCGCACTGATCGGGGCAATATGTCCCGGCATACGACACAGGATCACCGCATTTCCAGGCACCAGATTTTGTTTTTGGGCTGAAATAGCCGGGAATTCCCCGCTCCTGGAAGATGGGCGTCCATTCGGCCACTCGCGCGGCGAAAACTCACGCGGAAGCGGTGAGACCTCGCGTAAACGTGGCGAAAACTCTCCAGGAAGTGAACGCGAACGCGGCGAAAATTCCTGCTGACGCGGCGAAAACTCCTGCTGACGTGGTGAAAACTCTCCCGAGTTCAAAAACCGGGACACCTCTCCGGGAAGCGAACGCGAACGCGGCGGGAGCGGCTGAGAGGAGGAATGCTTTCTCTCCATATTCCTGGTAATATAGGGGATAACCTGCTCGCAAGCAGCCGCAAAGGTTTGCGCAAACTGCCGCACATCGGGAAATTGCTCGTTCACCTGTCGGCTCATCGCCCGCAACAGTGTCTGATCCAGCGGATTTGCAAACGGCAGCAAAGGAGCAATCGATTTCGGATCAAGCCAATGAGGCGCCACCGCCTGCCCGGCACGCTCCGCCAGCACAACAAGAAACTTACACAGCATCAGCCGCGCGACCATCGCAAGTGCCACCTGATCTTCTGCCGGTGACATGCCATTTTGCAGTGAGTCAAAGGGGCCAGACATTGCCCGTGCTGTCCCTACCAGGACCGAATAATAAAAATCGCTGACCTGCAAGAGCCCGGGAGCGACCAGCAAGCAGTTCTCTGGCTTGAGCCGACCATGCACAAAGGTATGATCGTGAGCGAACTGCAACGCTTCGGCGATTTGCCTGATAATGGTCACGATTGTGGCGGCAGACAAGCTGCTGGTGGTCTGTAAGTATCGAGCCAGGGATCCACCTTCCTCAAACGTCGAAACCAGAGCGATAAGAGCATGTGACTCCAACCACTCTGCATGGAGCAGCGGATGAATATGGGGGTGACGCAGCGAGAGCAGCGGCTTCAATAATGACTGCGCGCCTGGTACAAAATGATGCAAGATACGTACCACCACCGGGGAGCGTGTCCGCGACATTCCATCCCCCTCGTGAGGCACAGCCAGATACAGACTGGCAGTTGTATTCCGTCGCAAGAAGCGGACAACTCGCCAGCGCCCAACTATTGCGCCCTCGACCAGGAAGCCACACAGAGGATGAGGACAAAGCAATATCCCCTCCCCTGAAACCGGGTGACTTCCATGCGGATTCAAGCAATTACTCATGGAACTCTCTTGTCCCTTCACAAGAAGCGGCCCAGGAAGCCTACGGCACTCAAGCCGAGGAGGCATGGGCCTGCTGCAACGGTGTCAGAAGCGTGCCAGGGCGAGAACAGCAGATGTTTCCTCTCCAAAAACGACAATTTCTTCAGCATGCCTGGCACGCTCTTCCTCAGATCATACAATCAACGACACGCAACAAGAGCCGGTCGCGCATTGAACTGATATACGCGTCGAACAGACGACGCTTCTCGTCCGGCAGGACTGGCGAGAACGAGACAGGTGTCACATGTCTCTGATGTGTCGGACAAAGAAGCCAAAGCAGCACCCCTGCCAAGGGGTGCTGAGGTGCAGTGGAGTTCAGACACAAGCCTCCTCCTTCACATGGAGGTGATTGACAAATTAGTGTAGTGACCTGGTCTCCCGATTATCGGGCCGTGATGCTCGTCCCGAGGATCGCTCTTCACGGATATACACGTTGAACTGCTGCCACAGCTCTTGCAACTGAGATAAGTGCATGGTCAGACCGCGTTCTACAGTTGAGAGGGTTTCATCTAGCTGTCCTGGTGAGGTGTTGCCATTCTGAACCCCCTGCCGCGCCTGCTTCACAGTATCTAGCAGCCCGTGCATGCGTCGCCCGGCCAGATTGATAGATTCACGCATACGGCGGAAGCTGATATCAAGCCGATTCTGCACACGAATGAGGGAAAGCAGCGCACGACCTGACGCCAGAGAACTGCGTTTTGTGGAATGAAGCTCCGACAACTTCCCTTCCGCCATTTCGTCCAGTGCGCGCTGCAACAGCTCCGTTTCCTGCTCGTACACCTGTACCTTTTGCATCTCCTGGCGCCAATTGCTCATACGCTCAATCAGTAGATTTAAACTCATAGATACAGGAGCAAGTGGCCCATCGACGTTGGCGCGAGCATTAAAATCTCCCTGGGCAAGCCGCGCATGGGTCTGCTGAATGTGCGCAATATTCGCCCGCAGCTCCTCAAGCTCTTCAGCGCGTGAAGAGGCATGCAGGAGTTCATGCTGACTGTGTTTATACGCTTGTTGCGACTGATCCAGTGCGACCTTCAGGCGCTCGTTCAGGACCATATTATCAACCAACGTCAGCATCTGCCGCACCACTGGCAACAGGAACAGACCCGCACAGACCAATAACACCTGTGAAATCTGCTTCTCGTCACGCAAGGCAATCCCGACAATGAGCAACACTGAAGTGATCAAGGTAAAGAGCAACGGCGTAATCGCACGAAGAATCGCGTTGACCGTTGAGCGAATGCGGGTCGTGGTTCCCTGACGCTCCGAGCCCTCTTGCATCGATTGGGCAAGTTCGTAGGGATAGATCAGGATAGCCCAGACAATCAAGAAACGGGAAAGCGACCAACCCACATCAACCAGTGCACCAGAGTAGTAGACTCCAGCCGACTGCATATACCCATAGATAGAGTCAGTAATAGCACGTGCTGCCACCCCTGCGGCAAACGCCGTCAAACTATGCGTCAGCACTCTTGAGCCAAAGGGGTTAAAAAAGAGCAGAACGGCAACGACACCAATACAGAGGTCAAAGGTCGGCAGCGTCAATGCCATCGCCTTGACCAGAAATTCACCTTTGAGATTGGCGATCGTGGGTCCGAGGACAAAATACCAGGAAATCGCAAAAACCGAAAGGACCATCGTTCCGGCATCAACCAGCAAACGCGTGCGCCCTGCTACAGAACCACCACGTGGTAGCCATAGCGCGATACCAATCAGGAAGCATGGCTGACTGATGAGGAAAAGAACGTCAGCAATCGACGGGTATGGAGGATAGGTCAACGTCGAGTCATACCAGACCCAGAAGGCCTGCCCACAGGCGTCGAAAAGCCCGGAAAGCCCGATAAAGATCACGGCCCCCCAGGCCCGAAACGCAGCATTTGTGTTCTCCGGACGTATCCCCAGACGCCGCAGCTCTCGCAGAGCAAAGAGAGCAAACGGAATGTTGAGGAACTCGCCGATCCAGATATAAAGGTCGTCCAGCACGATCCAGACACGATTGTTCATCGGCCCGGTTCGCCACACCGTATAGGCCAGCAGGAGAATCACATGCGTCACCACAACGGCAACAATCACCCAGGGGAAGAAGGTCACGAGCTTCGGACGCGCTATCGGTTGTGGAGCTTCACTTGCTTCTGGTGAAGATGCCGCCCGCGACCGAGAGCCATTTCCCCTATACATCATGGATGTATTTTTCATACTTTCGCCTCACAGCTTATCAGTTCATAACAAGGGATAAGTCCTATTTCCCGGTTGCATACTCAAAAATAGACATGCAAACCAGGATTCTGGTTCCACGCTTATCTGTTTTTCTCATCAAAAACAAATGTACTTCTCTACATCGATCGTTTTTTCTACAGAAAAATCAGGGCGTGCCTCCACTTTCTATCAGCACAAGATTTTTCTTTTTATAGTGAAATGTGTCACATCAAGAAGGTCCAATATTTTCGCTATCGAATCTTCCATAAAGGCTCATCTCAGGAAAATAGCATATACTCTGCTTGGTTGTCAATAATAATGCATTCTGGTAGTAATATTCTTCCTCTAGCAATATAATCCTACTCTATAATGCACAGCTTGATTAAAAACAGAAAACTTCCTTATAGTCTCTCCATTTCTCCTATAAAAAAAGATACCCACCGACACCATTCGGGACAATACCACTTGCATTTTCTTTACCAGTAGTGTAATTTCTTCTATATAAGATGTTCTCACTAAAATCCCTGAAGCCCTTATTATTCATTCCGGCTCAGATGGTTGCAACCTGCCTCTTCATGCTTTGCCAGCAGACAGCAAGGCAGTTTTAGCGTCATCCATGATGGCGCACAACGAGTATTCATATGAGGTAGAGTGTATAGCCAATGGAAAAGGCGCAAGCGCTTTCTCCAATTGGCTTTTTCTCATAGCATATGAATACTCATATATTTTTAGTAAAAATAAACCTGGTATTTTCATATCACGACAGGAGAATACATGAGTAAAAGAGCGGCTGTCGACATCGGGGGTACATTTACCGATCTCGTTTCTCTTGATGAAGAAACCGGCGAAATAATCCTTGGCAAAACATCAACCACCCCCGCTCACTTTGAGGAGGGAGTTATTACCGCCATTACAGACGCCCAACTGCAAGGCGTTCACTTTCTGGCGCATGGCACCACCGTCATTATCAACGCTTTGACCGAGCGCAAGGGAGCGGCTACAGCGCTGCTCACAACACGCGGATTTCGTGACATCCTCGAAATCCAGCGCGCAAACCGACCGGACCTGTATAATCTGGTCTATGCCAAGCCCAAGCCCTTCGTTCCGCGGCGCCTGCGCCTGGAAATTACCGAGCGCATCAACTACAAAGGCGAGGTCCTGACTCCCCTTGTGAAAGAAGATGTGCTGGCCGCCGTGGAGGAGGCACGCAAGCAGGGCGCAGAAGCCATTGCCATCTGTTTCCTGCATGCTTACGCCAATCCTGCCCACGAAAAACAGGCCTGCGAGCTGATCAAACAGGTATGGCCCGAAGTTGACGTGAGCGTCTCCCATGAGCTGGCCCAGGAGTGGCGCGAGTTCGATCGTAGTAGCACGACCGTGCTGGACGCATATGTCAAACCAACAGCTCGCCGCTACCTGCACGCGCTCGAAACGAAGCTACAGGAAGTGAACATCCCGCAGCAAGCCTGCTACGTGATGCAGTCCAACGGCGGCGTCACCCGTTTTCGCATGGCCAGTCACACCCCGATCCATCTGGTTGAATCGGGCCCTGTTGGTGGTATCATCGGAGCAGCCGCTATCGGTAAGCTGATTGGCGAACCGAACTTGATTACGCTCGATATCGGTGGCACAACCGCTAAATCCTCACTTATTGAACAGGGGACGGTGAAAGTCACCAGCGATTATTTTATTGAGCGCACCCCGACCAGTGCCGGTTATCCTATCAAGGTGCCAGTTGTCGACATCATTGAGATCGGTGCCGGTGGCGGTAGTATCGCCTGGATTGATCCGGCAGGCGCTCTTAAAGTGGGTCCACGCAGCGCCGGAGCTGATCCCGGTCCCGCAGCCTACGGACGCGGTGGCACGGAGCCAACTGTTACTGATGCCAGCATCCTGACCGGACGCATCAACCCGCACTACTTCCTCGGGGGCAAACTCAAGCTTGACCTCGACAACGCCCGCAAAGCAATGGCTCGCATTGCCGATCCGCTCGGCGTCAGTATTGAAGAGGCCGCTCTTGGCATTATTCGGATAGCAAACGCTAATATGACGCATCTGCTCAAGCTGGTCTCGGTGCGCCAGGGACGTGATCCGCGTGAATTCGCGATGGTCGCCTGTGGTGGTGGTGGCTCGCTGCATGCCGCAACGCTGGCGAAAGAGCTCCATATCCCTCGCGTCATCGTGCCTCCCGCTCCCGGTCACTTCTCCGCGTGGGGTATGCTCATGAGCGACCTGCGCCATGACGTGGTGCAGACACGCCTGCTGCGCACCTCACAGATGGAAATGAGCACCTTGAACGAAATCTTCCAGGAGCTTGAGCAGCGGCTGTACGCCCTCTTTGCCGAGGAAGGACTTCCGGAACAGGAGATTCTCTTTGCCCGCTCGGCAGATATGCGCTATCTCGGTCAGGAGCATACGGTGAATGTTCCTATCCCCAATGGCCTTCTGACTGAAGAGCATCATCATAGCCTGGAGAGCCTGTTCCATGATCTGCATGAGCAGCGCTATACCTTCCGTCAGGCATCACAGATCGAGATTGTACATCTTCGCCTGACCGGCTTTGGGCGGGTCCGCAAACCCGAGCTGCGCAAGATCGAGCGCCAGAGCGACATCAAGCGTGCCTTCAAGGGAGTACGCCTTGTCGACTTCGACGACTCCGGACAGCACGAGACCTCCATCTACGACCGCGCTCTGCTTGGAGCTGGCGCAAAACTGGAAGGCCCCGCTGTGATTGAAGAGACCGCCTCTTCAACGCTGGTCCTGCCCGGTCAGCAAGCAAGCATCGACGAATATGGCAACATCATTATCGAGACTGGAGGCGAGGCATGATCAAGCGCAGCTCTACAAACCCCTTTACACTTGAAATCGTCAAAGATACGCTGGTGGCGATCGGTGACGAGATGTTCGTTGCCCTCCAGCGTACTTCAAAAAGCCCGATTATTTATGAGGTGCTCGACTTCGCCTCGGGCCTGACCGACGCAAAAGGCCAGCTCATCACTCAGGGAAATGGAATCACCGGTTTCCTGGGGACATTGACCTTTGCCGTGCGCTCTGTCCTCGACAAGTTCGGCACTGACGCCATTCATCCGGGTGACATTTTCATCACCAACGACCCGTACAGCGGAGGCGGAACACACCTCTCCGACGTTACGCTGATCGTTCCGATTTTCTATGAGGGAACATTGATCGCCTTCTCTGCCAGTAAGGCCCACTGGACCGAGGTTGGCGGCAAAGACCCCGGCTCCTGGACAACCGACTCAACCGAGGTCTATCAGGAAGGGCTTCAGTTCCCCTGTATCAAGCTCTATGAGCAGGGAAAGCCCCTGCAAAGCCTTATTGACCTGATCGCGGCCAATGTTCGCCTGCCAGATATGACGCTCGGCGATATGTACGCCCAGGCTGCCTCGTTGCGGCTCGGGGAGCGCCGGGTACAGGAGCTTTGCCAGAAATATGGTCAGGATGTGGTTCAGGAAGCCATCGAAGCGCTCCTGGATTATGGCGAACGGATGACCCGTCTGGAACTGGCAAAACTGCCCAAAGGCACCTATGAGGCCGTCGATTACATCGATGATGACGGTATGGGCAGCGGTCCGCTTCCTGTGCACGTCAAGGTCACCATCAGCGATGATGAATTTATTTGCGACTTTACAGGCACGCATCCTCAGGTAGCCGGGCCGATCAACTGCCCGGAGGCCGGGTTACATTCAGCCGTGCGCACGATTTTGAAGGCAATTACGAACCCGAATATCCCGGCCAATGAGGGATGTTTCCGCGTCCTCAAAATCATTTGCCCACCCGGCACCGTGCTGAATGCACAGAGGCCCGCGCCCGTCTCCACCTACTGGGAGGCACAGGACTTCGCCACCGATCTCATCTGGAAAGCGCTCGCTCCGATTGTACCGGACCGCCTATCCGCCGGACACTTTCTCTCGGTCTGTGGTATCGTCGTTGCAGGCACGCACCCCGATACCGGTGAGCTCTACCTGCTGGTGGAGCCGGAAACCGGTGGATGGGGCGCAGGGGCCAACAAAGACGGTGAGTCCGGTCTGTTCTGTGTTGGCGATGGCGAAACCTATGTGATCCCGGTCGAGATCGCCGAAGCACGTTACGGGCTCCTCGTTGACCGCTACGCGCTCGATACCGAGCCAGCAGCGGGAGCGGGTCGCCATCGTGGAGGCCGTGGCTGCATCCGCGAGTATCGTGCCCTGACCGATGATGTCACGGTAACAGCCACTTTTGGCCGTCACAAGTATCTTCCCTGGAGCGTCAACGGCGGACAACCTGGCTCACGCAACGCGATCCATTTTCTCCATGCTGATGGGAGCGAGCAGATTGTTGGCAAATGCGCACGCCACCCCCTCAAGCGCGGCGAAGTGGTTCGCTTCGTGACGGGAACCGGCGGCGGTTGGGGCTCTCCCTACGACCGACCGGTTGAACAGGTTATTGAAGATGTACGAGATGGGTATATCTCCATTGAACAGGCAAAACAGGACTATGGCGTTGAGCTAGATACACAGACGCTCCAGGTGCTTGCCCTGGCTCCTGAGCGGCTACAGGCAACAAAGCAGCATTCCCATTAAGGATGGTCATAGTGCGCTGTGAGTTTTTCATTCCTCATGGCGCACTTGTATCATATATTTTTCATTCATTTTAGAAAAATGAGAGGATAAGTGGTTCATGCAACATGAACTTGTTCAGCGCAAACCCATTATCAGCGCTCGTATCGCCGCCATCGCTGTTCTTTTCGGGGCGATCAGTGGCGCCTTTTCTGCGCTTCAGATCTCCGTTCCCGTACCCTATCTGCCCGGCGTAACAATGGACTTCGGTGGGCTCTGGCTCACGATTGCCACCATGCTGGGCGGACCCATTGCAGGCGCAATCGTTACTCTCGCCGGCTCTATTGCTGACCCCCAGGTCAACATTGCGGGCTGGCCCGGTTATCTTATTCACGTCCTTATCTTCGCTGCATTATATCCGCTTGTCTACCGCGTTCGCATTCCTGTTCTACGTATTGTGCTCTTTATCGTTGTAACCGCCCTTGCACTCTTCGCCCAGGAATGGTACTGGATCTTCCTTTTCAGCCAGGTGTATGGACTGTATCCCTTTGTCGTCATGATCGCGATGCAATTTTCAGTCTCTTACTGGATCTTCCTGGCAGTGTATGCGGTCGTTCCGGCAATCTTACTGGCAGTCGTCCCCAAATTTGTCGCCCCTGAATGGCGTTGGCCCTGGCAGAAAGAAAAGGAGGAAGAGGATCTCGATAGTGAGCTTACCTCTGTCGAACCTCAAACAGCCAGTGTGAAGCCAGAGACCTCAAAAGAGGAGAGCGCTCCCGTTGAGCTCGCATCGACCAAAAAGGAGGACAGCGAGCAGGCGACAGCAAGCCCTGCACCGGCTGAAACAGTGGCAGCAACCGAAACTGTTGAGCAGGTAAACCAGGAGCCACCAGCAGTGGAGGTGAAAGAGAACTCAGAGACCGAAACCCCTGCACAGGCGCCTGCTCAGACCGCTACCAAAGAGGTAACGGAACAGCCAGAAGAAAATGAGCTAGAGGAACAGCAGACCGTCGCTGAAGTGAAAACTGAAGAACAGCAGATTTCCGTCTCTGATGAGCCTACGGCAACTGCAACTACTGAGGAACAGCAGACCGTCGCTGAAGTGAAAACTGAAGAACAGCAGATTTCCGATGAGCCTACAGCAACTGCAACTACCGAGGAACAGCAGACCGTCGCTGAAGTGAAAACCGAGGAGCAGCAGGCTTCCGATGAGCCTACGGTAACTGCAACTACCGAGGAGCAGCAGGCTTCCGATGAGCCTACGGCAACTGCAACTACCGAGGAACAGCAGGCCCCCGTCTCTGATGAGCCTGCGCAGCCCGAAGCGGAAGTAACCGAGACGGCAACTGCTCCTGTAATCGTCGAAGAGGGAAAGACCGAAGTGGCAAACACTGAAGAGCCACAGCCCTCCGCTGAAGTCACGACAGAGCCTGCTACGGTTGCCAGCGAAGAGCCAGAGGAAAAAGCAGGGCAAGCCGAAGAGCAGCCTGAAGTGGCGGCAGAGGTTCCCGTTACCGAGCCAGCGGCCCCCACTAAGAAGGTCACAGCCAAGCGCAAGCCTGCAACCCGCAAATCCACAACCCGAACAAGCAATAAGGGAGGAACAGGGAACAAATCTGGCAAGCGTTCGCGCTCCAGCAAGAAGAACTTGCCAGAAAATCAATAGCCCGTCTTCACCTTACAATCAAACTTACTAATATACAAATACAAAAATAGATACAGATAGATGCAGAGCGAGGAACGCAGAGCTCCTCGCTCTTGCCATAGCAGAGAAGCTCTTAAAGAACGCCTGCCGTACTGCCGATGGCAACAGCAGCGCGTTCAGGCGTCATAAAAGGAGGCCCCGCGTGGGAGAAGAAACCCCAACATATCCGTTACAATATGAACGCTTCTCATTTGCGTACGGACAGGACGCACAAACGAAAGCCGTTGAAAACATTGATTTAAAGCTGCCTGCTGGCCGCGTTGTCCTGATTACCGGTCCCAGTGGCGCGGGCAAGACAACCCTCTGTCGCGCCGGGAATGGGCTCATTCCTCAGGAGTTTAAGGGGAAGATGCAGGGTCGGGTGATTATCAGCGAGAAATACACGGCGCGTAAGTACGGCGTCAGTGCGCTCTCTAAACTGGTTGGGGTCTTACAACAAGACCCGGATACACAGTTATTTCTTCCTACAATTGAAGATGAGATCGTTTTTGGTCCCTGCAACTATGGCCTACCAGCGGAGGAGATCAGGCAACGCTCCGAGTATTTACTTCAGCTAACACGACTTACTCCGCACAGGAAAAAGAACCCGCACAACCTTTCGGGTGGACAGAAGCAAGTATGTGCTCTTGCCGCTATCCTCGCCTTTCAGCCAGAAACGCTGATTCTCGACGAACCGACCTCCAATATTGACCCACAGGGCAGTGAAATCGTGCTGGAACTGATCGCAAAACAGGCCCGGGAAGAGGGACGCACCACGCTACTTATCGAGCACAAGCTTGAGGAAGCGGTACACATGGTCGATGAGATGATTCTGCTGGATCAGGGAAAAATTCTGTATCGGGGCCCGGTGCGCGAGGTGTTGGAACACGTCGAATATATCGACTCAGTTGGCCTCAATGCCCCACAGGTGACACTGCTTGCGGCGCGCTTGCGTTCGGCAGGCTGGCAGGTTAAGCGCCTCCCACTGGATAGCGAAGAGGCTGTTGAGGTACTCGGACCACTCATCGACCGCGAGAAGCTGCAACAACAGTCCGAGCTCCCGCCACGCCACAAGTCACGCAAGACCGAGGAGGTTGTGATTGACATTCGCGGCCTCAAGCACACCTATAAAGATGGCACTATCGCGCTTCACAATATCGATCTACGTATTCAGCGAGGCGAGTTTGTGGCGATTCTGGGTCAGAACGGTTCTGGAAAGACAACGCTCGTCAAGCATCTCAACGGCCTGCTGAAGCCAACTGAGGGCCTCGTTACCATCGTCGGACAGGACACCCGAAAAGCAAGCGTCAATACCCTTGCGAGAACAGTAGGCCTGATTTTCCAGAACCCGGATAACCAGATCTGTAAGATGAAGGTGTATGACGAGATTGCCTTTGGTTTGAAGAATATCGGTGTCCCCAAAGAGCAGATCAGCGAACGTGTCAGACAGGTTGCAGAAGAGCTGGAAATTGTCCATCTTCTTGATAAGAATCCCTTCACGCTGAGTATGGGAGAGAAACAACGCATTGCCGTGGCGGCAGTATTGGCAATGCAACCGGATATTCTGATCCTGGACGAGCCTACCACCGGCCAGGACTTCAAGCGAGCGAAGGAAATCATGGACATGGCTGTGCGCCTGCACGAAGCGGGCAAGACGATTCTCGTTATCACCCATGACATGAATCTTGCAGCCGAATATTGTGAGCGCGTGGTTGTGCTGGCAGGCGGCAAGGTACTGCTGGATTCGCCGACCCGGGAAGCGTTTCAAAACGACGCAGCGCTACGAGAGTCATCATTGCGACCTCCCCAGGTCACCTTACTGGGTAGAGCGCTTGGCTATCCCGGCACCTGGCTGACAGTGAATGAAGCCTTTACGACGCTACAAGGTATGCAGAGAGGAGGAGAGCAGAGTGCTTGATCTGGCATATCAGAATAAAGAAACCATCGTCCATCACCTTGACCCACGAGTCAGAATGCTGGCCTGGTTCATCATCAGCATCGTGTTGATTACCTGGAATGACCCGCTCTTCCTCTTGCTCCTGCTCATCATCACACTGGGCTACGGGCGGGTAGCGGCTATTCCGGTCAGGCAAAGCCTGCGCCTTCTGCTCCCAACGCTGCCATTTGTGCTGCTGATCCTGATCACAAATGTGCTACTCTGGCGCCCTGCCTCACCGGAAAAGGCTCACCTCCTCTTCTCTATCATACCGCAGGGCGGACCACTGCCAGCCATCCCGTTCTACTGGGAGACCGCCGTCTTTTCTATCGGGGTCATTCTGCGTATCATGGTCTTGATGATCAATGTTTTCATTTTGATGAAAACGGTTTCCCCGTCAGAAATTGCCCTGGTCATTACGCGCCTGGGCATTCCTCCCGAGATCGGGATGACGCTTTCTATGACCATCTCTTACATTCCTGCGATGATCGATCAGGTCACCGCGGTGATAGAGGCACAGCAATCGCGTGCCTGGCGCATTCAGACCGCAAACCCGATTTCACGCATGATGGCCTACATGCCCATTATCATGCCGATCTTCTTTCGCTCGCTCCATTCAACCGAAGCAATGGCGGCAGCGATGCTCTCGCGCGGCTTCGGCTATAACACCAGAGGCCGCACGGAACTCAACCCTATCAGGTTCTCGCGCCTTGACTGGCTCGTTACCCTGGTTCTTGTGCTCTTTCTTGCCACAAGTATTATCCTGGGTATTCTGGGGATCACCCAGTTTACTACCACATTACGACTACTCGGCATCGCGTAGCCGAACAGAAGCAGCGGAGAAAGAGACATTTTCCGCTGCTTTCTTCAGCTCTCTGAAGCCTCGATATTCAAGCAACGTCACGGAACAGGTTACTGCCCCACGCTTGAGCCTCCTGAAGTGAAGAGCCTCGTATTACTCGACTTTCTCGCTTACATCGCCCGGCCGTCACGATACCGCTTGCCAGGAACGCCACTGTACCCGTCAGGCGATTACCCACAGCAACCCGCCAGGACGCGGTACGCAGGCTGAGACCGTGATCTATCCATGACGTAGATGATCCCCTCATCTATTCTGCCGCTTTCGCAGGCCACTGCTTGCAGCAAACATAGAAGCAATCCCAGCGTCGCAACAGGACAAATCTTACTTCAGGGAATACAGGCACTATGCTAGAGGAGGATCCTAATATGCAAATAGAGCGTAGCGGGTTGGGAGGGTGAGCTGCAAAAGAAGGTATCTGCCCTTCCGATAGATATCCTGATAAAAAGATGTCACAAAAAAGCTCAAGCAACGACAAAGTAGTATACCACGTTCGACCATGCTCAGAGTTTTATCACCGGCTATGACCAGGCTCTGCATATGCCTGAGCATGGGGCATCGTTCGAGGTACAGGCACTCGTACAGCACTTTACCCATGAGCAGTGGTACACGCGAGCAGGTCATGTGTTTCACTGTATCAGACATGCTTGTACCAGCCAGCGCCCGTGCTTTTTTCACAGAATCCAGGCGCAAAACTCATCGCATCAGCATTTCAAGCAAACAGCCATTAAAAAAGGGTATAATACTAGAAAGGGGAAGTCACCGCGCTTGCAGGGAAGGAACCCGCTCTGCACGAAGGCATGGACGCTTGAAGCAAAGAGACAGCCTCAAGAAACCGCAGCGCTCGCCCCTCCTCGCTGGCAGTGTCGCCCCTCTTCGTCGTTTTGTTCACCCGAAGGAGGTTTTCAAATGAAACGGAAAACAGTCATCAAGCTTCTGCTCTCCGGCTTCGTCAGCCTGACCCTCTCCGGCCTGCTCAAGAATGAGATCAAGACCGTCAGCGCCTCCACCCACAGTGTTACCCTGGACCGAGCTTTAGCCGCCTATAACGCGATGCAGAAGTATTTCTACAAGCAAGATGGCTCATCCCTCTATCTGGAACAGTATCCACCTGCTGCAAACGATCGCCCATACAGCTATGAATGGCCATTCTCTCAGGCTCATGTCGCCACTATTGATCTGCTGAACATTCCAGGCGAGACAGGCCGGAACTTTCGAGAGGCCGTCCAGGATCGTTCACGCGGGCAGGAACACTACTGGAATCCCACAGGAGCCACCAATGTCGCTGGCTATGATTCGTATCCACGCTCTCCCTATGGCGATGGTGGCGACAAGTTCTATGATGATAACGAATGGGTGGGTCTGGCCAAAATTCAGCTCTATCTGATGACAAAAGACCAGGCTGCCCTGAAACGTGCAAAAGAGATCTTTACGCTGGTGGTTTCCGGTTGGGATACTGATCCCTCCCATCCTGCCCCCGGTGGCGTCTTCTGGACACAGGCAAGCTGGAGCCAGGATCGCAATACCGTTTCCAATATGCCCGGAGCGGAAATGGGCCTGCGTCTGTACCAGATTACCGGTGAGCGCTTTTACTTTGATTGGGCCAAGAAGATGTATGACTGGACAAACGAGCACCTGCTTGCACCAAACGGGTTGTACTGGGATAATGTCCACATGGACGGCACGATTGACAAAACACAGTGGAGCTACAATCAGGGTGTTCCCATTGGGGTGAACGTCCTGTTCTACCAGATCACAGGAGACAGTGTCTATCTGCAAAGGGCGAAGGACATCGCAAACGCCGCCCTCGACTTTTATGGCAGCGAAAACCGCCTCTACAAACAACCGGCCTGCTTCAATGCCATCTTTTTCAAGAACCTGCTCTTGCTCTATACGAAAACGCATGAGCAGCGCTACCTGCGTGCGATGCAAGCCTATGCAGACACCGTCTGGAATCAGTATCGCGACCCAAACACAAACCTGTTCCACATAGAAAACCAGCAGGCAACGTCGCTCTTAGAGCAGGCCGCCATGACCCAGATCTACGCAGTTCTGGCCTGGGATCCCGCTCAATACCACCTGCTCTACTGAGCCAGACACGAAAGCCTCATAGCGCTCTATGGGGCTTTCCCTCTCTACCAGATCATCGGTGCTTCCATTCGCTTATCTACCCGCTGGCAAGATCCTGAGTCCTTTCAACAGGCATTCGAGCGCGCCTGCCTCGTGATCTCAAGAGGGCTGATAACACACACCCTGATCCGGTTTTGCTCCTTGCTTGAGCGCTTCTCAGTAGCTTCGCTGCTCATTCAATCAAGGCACAAAAAAAGAAGGGCCGAGATGCACCCTGCCAGCATCACCACCCATCCCCTGCATCTCAGCCCTCCCAATCACACTAGAACACTTCCCCTCTCAACGTTTCCCCGCGAAACCTGCGTACAAGCGACCAGGAAAATGGGAGTAGCAGACTGGCCACGACCATCTTCAGGACATCACCGATAAGGAACGGAAGCGCTCCGGTCATGATCGCCTGCAAGACGTTGCCATGCAACCAGACACTCAGCCATGCCACACCAACCACATAAATGACCACCATGCCCGGAAGCATCGCCAGAAACGAGGTCCTGTAATGACGATCTAACCGCCGCTCACAACACCACCCGATCACAAACGCTGCCAACGGATAGGACAGCAGATATCCCGCTGTCGGTTGCGTCAGCAGATACAGAACACTTCCTCCATTCGAGAAGACCGGAAGACCGGCCACACCCTCTGTCAGAAAGAGCAACACCGCTGTTGCTCCACGCCATTTCCCCAGCGCTGCACCCAGGAGGACCACTGCAAACGGTTGCATACTGAACGGTACATATGGTGAAAAGAGATAGAATTTGATCTGCGAACAAAGTACTAACAGGATGCTTCCCAACACCACCAGCGCTATATCACGCGTGTACGTCATCGCACGCGAACGCCTCACCGGAAGCACATAATCTATAATCGTTGTAGACGCTTGCATCATGCTGCTTTTCTCCTTGAAATACATCAAACTGCTGTTACACAGGCCTGTTCGGCATGTTCCTCAATCTCAAACCCCATATCCTCAATCATTTGCCAGGTTTCGCGATAGTTTTGCCCCGGCTCAGTCAGATAGCCAGAGACAAAGACCGAATTCGCCGCATAGAGCGCCAGCGGTTGCAGCGTGCGCAGATAGCTTTCACGTGCCGCCGAGAGTCGCACTTCCTGCTGTGGATTATACAGACGTATCAGACAGAGAATCCGCAGACAATCGTATGGCGTGAGCGTGCGCTTTATATGCTCAAACGGCGTTCCCTTGATCGCGAACAGGAAATTGACCGGGATCGATTGCGGCTGAAGCTCTCGCAGCGCCTCCGCGATATCAAGGATGTCTTCCTCACTTTCTCCCTGCCCGAAAATAGCCCCCGAACAGAGCTGTAATCCGGCATTACGAGCAGCGTGCAACGTATTCAAGCGATCCTGATAGGTATGCGTCGTGCAGATGGACGGGTAATAGTTCTCGCTGGTATTCAGGTTATGGTTATACTGCTCAACGCCCGCCTCGGACAGGATACGCGCCTTCTCCTCATCAATCAGCCCCATGCTGCAACAACAGGCAATCCCGACTTCCTGACGAATCTTGCGCACCACCTCGGCCACAAAATTGATCTCACGGCGCGTCGCCCCACGCGTACTGATGACAATGCAGTAACGGCGGCATCTGGCCTTCTTCGCCTCGTGAGCCTTCTCAAGGATGCGTTGCATCGTCACCATCGGGTAGCGCTCGATCTCCGCTGTCGAGACTCGTGACTGCGAGCAATAATGGCAATCTTCCGGGCACAGGCCACTTTTCGCGTTGATCAGCATATGCAGGTGCACCCTCCGACCGCAAAAGTGGGACCGCACCCGATATGTTGCGCTCAAAAGCCGCAAGATCTGAGTATCAGGACAGTGCAATACATCACGCCCCTCCTCACGCGTCAACTGTCCACCTTGCAGCACCTTCTGCGCCAGAATATCGAAATCTCTCATCATACCTTCCTTCAACCGGACATGCATATGTATGTTCTACTCTGATGGTCGGCGGTTGCTCAGCAAGCGGCACGCTGTATCCCTTCCCTTTTGAAGGCCATATATGCGATGCCTCCCCCAACACACAACAGCGTCGCAACCAGCGCGGCGATTCCCAGATGCGGCAAGCGCTTTGCCGGCACTGCCAGTTCACCCCGCCGCGGAAAGAGAATGATCTTTCCCGTCGCGCGTGCCGCCTCATACCGTTGCGCCCGAAGCTCCTCAAAGCGCTGCCAGACACGAGTAAGTGCCTGATCATCTTCTATCGGAGCATAATACTCCTCCAAATCGGCGAGAAGCTGCTGCGGGGCTGTCTGCGTCCTTCGATGTACGAGGCTCTCACCCCATTGCCTTCCCCGCTTGTCATTCCTGTACTCACTTCCGTTTCCGGCCATGTGAATTCTCTCCCTCATTTCGTGCATAGAAGGTCCGTAGTTTATCCAGCGTTCGCGAAAGCATCGTGCGGATAGTCCCCTCGCGTTTGTGCAGTGTCGCCGCTATCTCCATATGGTTCAGCCCATATCCAAAGCGGAGCTCAAGCAGTTCCTGCTGCACGCTCGATAGCTTCTGTATATTAAGATGAAGCGAACGGTGCGCCTCCTCACGGAGCGTCACGGCTTCGGGCATCTCTCCTTCATCTTCCGGCATCTCGCTTGCCTGTTCCAGCATCACCAGTAACGGACGCCGAGCCAGCCGCTTCCGCACATCCTTCACTTTGTTCCGCGCCACTGTCCACAACCACGCCCGCTGTTCATCCTCGGTCCTCTTCGCTAGCGTCTGCTCATGTTCCAGAACAGCAACAAATATTTCGAGAAGCACATCCTCCGCATCAGAAATATCAGGCAGATGACGACGGAGATAGGAGAGCAGCCGAGCAGCATAGAGCTGATACAGAACCGCAGGCAACGATGTATCCTGCCCGGTGATACGCTCTTGACTGAATTGATAGGGTCGCATCTCCCTCCTCGGAAAAGTCGTTTGTAGGTGCTTGCATATATTGCAACGACACAGGGCCAAAAGTGTTACATCGTTTTGGCCCTTTTTTTCAACATCGGGAAAAGAGTGGGGAATTCCCCTGATGCGCGACCTCAAAAAAGCGACAGAAGCATAACAGCCTGGAACGTTTGAAGCGGTCGCGCTCTATTCAGCAATTATCAGCAGGTGAGACAAACAAGGAGCGCCTTCCGCAATCCGCTCTTCGCACAGAAGAGAGCGGCACTTCTCGACATAGATATGCAATGGCTTCATTGCAACTCCCTGACTACGTTTTATATACTAAGGAAAGAGAATATACTGCGTTTTTCCAGGCGCAGATTACACGAAAGGAGTTTCATTTTTTTATGCGTCCAGGCTCTTCGAGTGCCGCGATAGAGCTCCATATTCTCCCTCACAAGAAAGGATTCTCTCTATGCGCCGACCACATTGGATAGCGCTTTTCTCCCTGCTGATCTCTGGCCTGCTCTTTGCAGCCTGTGGAGGTTCTACCCAGGGCAACAATAGCGCCACCGACCCACAAACGACACCCACCACTCAGGCAACAGCGACACCGTGGATCACCACGACACCAGGCGCGAATCAGGAGCTATACACGATCGTCGCTCCGCCGACCGAAGCTTCTTATGAGGTTCAGGAACAGTTTCTCGAACAGAACCTGCCCACAACAGCGATTGGAAAAACGAACTCTGTCGAGGGCGGTTTTCTGATCCAGCGCGGGGATAAGCCCATAATCAACGACATGAAGATCACCATTGATCTACGCACGCTTAAGAGCGACCAGGAGCGGAGAGACAACGCGCTACGCCAACGCTGGCTGGAATCGAACACATATCCCTACGCAACCTTCGTCGCCAAAAATGTCCAGACACTTCCCGCAGGCGCTACTGAAGGGAAAACGCTCACCTTTCCCATTACCGGCGATCTCACGATCAGGAATGTGACACGTCAGGAAACCTTTCAGGTGACGGGGAAATTGGAAGGCGATACCATTACAGGAAAGGCCACCACCAAAATCCTGATGAAGAACTATAACTTTGAGCCGCCGAGCATTGCGGGCTTTCTGACCGTTGAGGATGGCGTCACACTGACGATCAACTTCACCGCGAAGAAAGGCTAAACAGTCAATCAGGGTACCCTGTGACCTGCTGTGCCATCGCGCAGCAGTACCCTCTCCTCCCACTTCCGCGTATGCCTCGCTCCCTCATATTCTTTCATTTTCACTTCCTGCATAGTATATAGCAAATCGCTCAAATCGCTCAAATCGCTCTTTCATTTTGCTCGCCGACAAGAAACTGTTCAGGCCTCGCAAAAGGTGAAAGAGAACTGCTTTACCAGTGAATAAAAACTGAGTAGATATAGGGATTCAGGAAGCATCACCACATTTTATACTAATAAGGTGTCATGTAGTTTCTATACAGAAGAGAGATGGTGAAAAGGATTTTACCATGTGCAAAAAGCAGAAAACAAGGTTGCTCCTCCTTCTGACAGTCGCTCTCTTGATTGTGGGCGTATCCGTCATTGAACCATCGCGAACGGCCTCTGCCGCCGCACTGGCCACTATCAATGGAGCGAAAAAGTATCAGACCATCGATGGGTTCGGCATTTCCGAGGCATTCGGTGCAGCTTCTGATATGCATGGAGCGAGCGGGCTTTCTCCCGCCAATCAACAGAAAGTGCTTGACCTGCTCTTCAGCCCAACGACAGGCGCGGGGCTGAGCATCCTGCGCAACATTATTCCCTCCGACACCTATCACACCATCTTGCCAACCAGCCCCGGCAGCCCGACGGCACCGCCTACCTATAAATGGGATGGCAACGACTGGGGTCAGGTCTGGCTCTCGCAGCAAGCGTTGCAATATGGCGTGAACCAGATCTACGCCGATGCGTGGAGCGCTCCGGGCTTCATGAAAACCAACAACAACGAGTCCAACGGCGGCACGCTATGCGGTGTGCCGAACGCGACCTGCGCAAGTGGCGACTGGCGACAGGCCTACGCGAACTACCTTGTACGCTACATTCAGTATTATCAAAGTGAGGGCATTCCTCTGAGCCATGTGGGCTTTGTAAATGAGCCCGACTTTACCGCCAGCTATTCCAGCATGACTATGTCCCCCGAACAGACAACCAATTTCATCAAGGTCCTGGGCCCTACTTTGAGCAATGCCGGACTCAAAACGAAGATCGTTTGCTGTGAGCCAATGAGCTGGAACACCGAGCAGAGCCATGTCAACGCGATCATGAACGATCAGGCAGCCAGCTCCTATGTGAGCATCTTTTCCGGTCATGGCTATGCCAGTCCCGCTTCAACAGCCCTGCAAAACACTGGCAACAAGCACGTCTGGGAAACCGAATGGTCAACCTTCAACAACTGGGACACTGCCTGGGACAATGGTACAGAGTCCTCGGGATTTACATGGGCGCAACGGATTCATACAGGCCTCACGAATGCTAACCTCAATGCGTTCTTCTTCTGGTGGGGAGCTGCGACAAAGAACGATAACGAGTCTCTTATCTTGCTCAATGGCGATAGCTACTCCATCTCTAGCCGGCTGTGGGCCTTTGCCAATTACAGCCGCTTCATTCGCCCCGGAGCAACGCGCCTTGATGCAACAAGTGACGCTGCCGGCCTGAACCTGAGTGCTTTTCTCAATACTGATGGAACAATTGCTGTCGTTGCTCTCAACACTGCAACCTCTGCCACGTCGGTCTCGTTCTCGCTCCCCAACACAAACATTTCCAATGGAACAGCGACACCGTATCTCACGAATGGCAACAATGGGACAGCACAGCAAACGGCGATTCCTATCAGCAACGGCTCTTTTAGCGCAACCGTTCCCGCCCGCTCGCTTGTGACCTACCAGATCAAAGGGTCATCTCAGCAACCCACACCAACCCCCTCAATCACGCCCACACCATCGCAGACGCCAACCGTTACCCCATCGCCAACCGCGCCCCCTTCACCTGTGCAGGTTTCCTATCAGGTTGTCAACCAGTGGCCCGGTGGCTTCACAGCCAGCATCCAGATCACGAACAATGGCACAAGCACTATTCAGAACTGGAAGTTACAATTCACCTTCCCGGGCTCTCAGAAAATCACCAACCTCTGGAATGGACAGGTCACCCAATCGGGCAATCAGGTGACGATTACCAATGCCAGTTACAATGCAACGATTGCGCCAGGCTCGTCCGTCACCATTGGCTTCAACGGTACATGGACAACAGATAATCCCGCTCCGAACTCGTTCATCTTTAACGGCATACCTGTCTCCTGAGAGCAGAAGCCAGGCAAAGAGAAGGCGACAGCGAGTGTATCTTGCTGTCGCCTTTGCTCATGTGGCAGTTCAAATCCCCTTCTCGGGTCTTTCGGCTTTTTGACTGCCGGGGTTCTAGCTCCGCTTCAGAAGCCAGTTGCCAGGCCGGTTTGCGGATACCTCTGTTTTTTGTCTCATTTTGCAGGGAAAAAAGGCGCCTTTTTGGGTTGGAGATGTGTGGCCGGGCTTCTAGAGCCGTGCGGATACCTCTGATGGGAGCTCCAGGTCCCCGCAGAATGTGTCATCATGTGCCAGAGACAAGCCGTTCTCCCGAAAAATATCCTCGGATACCAATTAATGTACAAAATGGCCGAATGCAAGAGCTACGAGCCGCATTGAGATGCTTCCCTGTGCGCTCACAATCCAGGGGAATGCAAGTATCCACATCGACGCTTTTTCGACTTTCGCGTAAAGCATTTTGCGGACGTCTTCAAGCGACTCCCCGACTTCAGAACAGATTGCTCAAGGAGGGATTGCTTGAGCGAGAGCCAGGTACAGGAGAAGCCTGAAAACGGGCTTCCTTTGTCGCGCCGCCTATTCTTCCCAGAAGCGAGCCTGGGGGAATTCAGCATATTCCTTCCATCTTCGCCTGATAAAAGTCCAGGTGGTGCCGCTCTTTTCATCTCATTCCCTGATATCCCGAAGTCCGGTTCCTCACTCCGGCGATGGGCTTTCCTCTCTGACGCGAAAGTTCACCGGGAGAGCGACAAGAGTCCGCAGCGATGATCCCTTCGTTCCCGGTACGATAGAAGAGCAAAATGCAAGAAGTTTCTGCTATTTACGCCTGCTATACTGGAATAGCAGAACCGGCTATCCCGGTCTGTAGCACACAACCTATAGGCCATTCACATCAGGAGAACAAGGAAGCCGTACCTACTCCATCCAGACATCTTTTACCCGCAATGTGAGAAAGGTGAGGTCGATGCCAGAGCACTCAAATGAGGCCCAGATTCGCACACTGGTCGAAAACTGGGCAAGCGCCATTCGAGCACAAGACAGGGAAGGTATGCGAGCCTGCCATACTGATGATATCGTGCTTTTTGATGTTATTCCTCCACTACAAATCCAGGGAGTAGAAGCTTATCAACAGCAGTGGGAACTCTTCTTTGATGCTGACCCCGGAGGACCGGGATCGTTTGAACCCATTGATCTGCATATTCTTGCTGGCGAAGATGTAGCTTTTGCCCACACCTTGCTTCGAGTTGCTAATAGCACGGCGCGTCTCACGCTTGGTTTCCGCAAGGTGAATGGTACATGGCTGATTGCCCATGAGCACCATTCTTTTCCCTGGGAATAAGTACGACTCTATCATATGGGCATAGTTCAGAAGGCTTCATATCTGCCTGATCCACGCTTTGAGCTGGTCAATCTCCTTGTGGGATACGAGGACAATCAGCATTCAACGACATTCTCTGCTATGGTTCAAGGAGGCATTGAACAACTTATGTATGCATAGCATGTCTTGCAGCATATTGAGATAGAATTATCTTACAAAGATAGCACAATAGCTATTTTTTGATACAATCACTTCACATCTACACAAAACCAACACGCAGAAAGCGCTCGTTCGCGGCAGGGTTTCAGCCACTGACTCACTGTTACATCACAGAAAAGCGCTTCGTGTCTTCTTTCGATGCTGGTAGCACGAAGTCTTTAAGGAGCTTTCTGGCAAAGGAGTTCGTCAGCATTCCTGGAACTTCTCTGTCAATTTGTTTGGGCCCCTTGCCAGCAGCGCCAGGAAGCACATCCATGATCTCAGGATGAGAGCATCTCAGCTTACAGGAGTCTTTTATGAAAACAGCTCTCAAGAGCCGTGTCGAACAGCTCGATCCTCAGATTGTTGCTTTTCTTACTGGTTTGGAGTCCCAGGGAGGCCCGCCACTCTACACCCTTTCGCCCACTGAGGCCCGAAATGTCTTGCTCTCCTTACAGCGCTCTGTCTCACCTCCGCTGCCCGCGGTAGATGTGGAGCAGCGAACCCTTCCTTGTGGACCAACGGGCACCGTCTCTTTACAAATCATTCGTCCACAAGGAGCACAGGGCGCCTTGCCCGGCGTCATCTACTTTCATGGTGGCGGGTGGGTCCTCGGCGATATTGAAACGCATCGTCATCTTGTCAGCCACATCGCTACCAGAGCTCAGGCAACCGTGCTCTTTGTCGACTATAATCGCTCTCCTGAGGCCCAATATCCGACTGTCATTGAACAGGCATATGCGGCTACCAAATGGATTGCCGAGAATAGATCGGCAGTAGGCGTCGATAACTCGCATCTGGCAGTTGCAGGCGATAGTGCCGGGGGGAATATGGCCACTGTCACCTGTCTGCTAGCTAAAGAGCGTGGGGGACCTCACATTGATTTCCAGGTTCTTTGTTACCCGGTCACCGATGCTCGCTTTGACACGTCCTCCTATCAGCAATTTGGGGATGATGGCTATTGGCTCACACGACAGGCCATGATCTGGTTCTGGGACAGTTATGCTCCCTCATCACAAAGGAACGAGATCACAGCCTCTCCCCTCCGCGCCTCTCTGGAGCAATTACGCGGTCTGCCTCCCGCATTGGTTATCACCAATGAGAACGATGTCCTGCGCGATGAGGGAGAGGCTTACGCACACAAGCTCATGCAGGCTGGAGTGCCTGTCATCGCCACCCGTTATCTCGGGGCCATTCATGATCTCTTGCTGCTTCATCCAATTGTTCGCACGCCTGTCGCACTTGCAGCTCTTGAGCAGGTATGCGACACATTGCGCACCGTCTTTACACAACCATCTCAGGCCTAAGCCAGTCTCAGGCCCATCACCACATCTCTCCCCGGTGGTGATGGGCTCTTTCCTTATGGAACCGGGGCATCTTCTATTTCCCCTTTCCTGCTTGTGAAAGCTGTCATTATCGGACCACGATGAGCAGGAAGAAGAGGGCACAGCCTGACCCGATGTTCCCTCTTCCACACCTCAGTACTGAAGCCAGAGACATACGGAGATCAGGCGCCACCGCTCACACGGACCACTTCACCATTGATCTGCTGATTGCGGCCCGAGGCCAGGAAAACCACCAGTGATGCCACATCCTCCGGTTCAGCGAAGCGGCGCGTGGGAACCTGCTGGACCGCATATCCTAGAATTTCCTCTGGCATCGAGTTCCTGGTGCGTTGTGTCAACACAACTCCGGGCATGACAATATTGGTCAGAATATTCAATGGCCCTACCTCGTGAGCGAGCGTTTGCGCCAGACCGTGGAGACCGGCTTTAGAAGAGGCATAAGCCGCCATTCCAGGGATGCCATTCTCCACAACCGTTGAGGAAATGTACACAATTCGTCCCCACTGCTGTGTTCGCATTCCGGGAAGCACATATTGAGTCGTCAGGTAGGCGCCCTCTAATCCTGTCCGGATCGCGGGTCGCCAGCGTGCGGGCTCAACGGTTTCGAACAGTGGATCTGACGCATCATTTGTCGTTTTTGTCCCATCAATGGCAAGCATATCCGCTGCATTATGAACCAGGATATCGATCGTTCCCCACTGCTCGTTGATCTGCCGTATTGCCTGATATATCGAGTCATCATCGCCTAAATCATAATGCACAACCAGTGCTTCACCTCCGGCTTCCCTGACGCTTGCTGCCGTTTGCTCCGCCCCTTCTCTATTCTTCTGATACGTCACGGCTACCCGCGCCCCCTCTTGTCCAAACGCAATCGCGGTCGCTCTTCCTATCCCTGCGGAACTGCCGGTGACCAGTACTGTTCTCTGTTGTAGCTGTAAATCCATGTGTAATCTCCTTTTTTCTCTAAATCATGCACTTTATCAGGTTATGGAATGAAACAACACGCTGAATTACCAGGGAAGTGATCCATTTTCATCAAAAAATCCGCCCGTCGGTCCATCATCGGCTATGGTCGCGAAATGCACCGCCACCCGCGCAGCCTGCTGTGGCGTCCGAGATCCCCGAGGGTTCCTGGCAGTTGCTGTAGGTCCTGGATCAACGGCGTTCACCTTGATTCCTGTGCGCTCTAATTCTTTGGCAAGAAAAAGGGTGAGCGCGTTGACTGTCGTCTTTGATGAAGCAAGGGACACTGGAAACGCTTGCAAGATTTCAGGAGGCACCTGACTCATTCGGCTGAGCGAGGCCATCCCACTTGATATGTTGACAATGCGTCCAGCGCTGGAACGACGCAACAACGGGAGCATCGCCTGAGTTACAGCAAGCAGTCCAAATACATTGGTTTCATACAGAGCGCGTACCTCTTCAAGAGGAACGTCACTCGCGGGTCTCCATGTTGAAGGAGCAATAGCCGCGTTGTTGACCAGGATATCAAGCCTGCCATACGTCTCCGAAAGCCAACGCGCTGCATTTTCGATGCTCTGCTGAGCGGTCACATCCAGATACAGGGCAGAAGCAAGCAGACCATCAGCGTTGAGCCCCCTCGCGGCCTCTTCTCCCCGGGCGGTATTGCGTGCTCCAATCAGAACCGTGATCCCCTGTTCTCCAAGTTGACGGGCAATTTCCAGACCGATGCCTTGATTGGCTCCTGTGACGAGCGCAATCTTCTTTGACTGAGAAGACATTGCTGAGAGATCCTTTCATCAGTACCCGGGGAGTCAGCCGCTCGTGGAAGAGTCCCACGTTAGCGGCTGTGACTCTCTGGTGTATGCCTTTTTTTCAGGCAGTGATACAGGTATTACTGTCTCGGCGGCATCTGCATGATGCGGGTGTTTTGGAGAGCCGCAAAGAGCCATTCCCCCTGCTCTTTGACCGCAATGGCCGTCTCCATCGTGGCGCGATCCGGGGCCAGCTCGGTCTGTCCGGGAAGCAGCGTATTGCCCAGGACATGAAGCAGTGCGACATCAGGGCGCAGAAAACGAATACTGGTAATAGTTGCTACGAGTTGGCTTCCCTTGAGGAATGTTTGAAACATGTGCTGGTGCGAAGCGCTAATCGCGTGCCTTCCCTGCGTGTTGGTGCCGGTGACATCGACATAGCTTGCATCTTCGGTGAAGACAGCTCCGTACGCCTGCCCATCTCCGTTGTTCCATGCATCGATAAGCTGCTGATACAGTGAACGAATTGCCTGCTCGTCAATTGTTGTGACGTTTTCCATTGTGAGTTTCTCTCTTTCTCTGTTCTCAGAAGTGGATGGACACGTTGTCGCGTCCTTCTGAGAACAAGTATAGAAAGAGAGAGGGTGATTCAACATCAACCTGTGGGAGTATCGTTGTGGGTGATTCCGAAGGGTGAAAGCCCGGCTCCATATCCGGAGGAATCAGAGCAGCCGGTATTGATGAGCGATATCACAGGCCTCCTGACGCGTATTCACCCCTAGCTTGCGGTAGATGCTTCTTATCTGTGTCTTGATCGTATTCAGAGAGACTACCAGCTCGCGGGCAATCTCTGGATTAGAGCGCCTCTGCACCAACAGGCGAAGGACACGTAGCTCCTGTGGAGAAAGCAGCTCAACGAGGGAGTTCTGCGCGGAATGTGGCTCCTCTTGCCTCCGGGGGCGCCCGAAAGCGAGCAGCAACTTGCGCCCATAGGCAACAAGCGCTGTTTCACGGATCGAGGATAGTGCCGTTTTCAAGAGATTCTCCATCGCCTCCCCTTCATCCAGGAAGAGCCGTTGATAGTCCTCCGGTTGCGCCAGTGCCAATGCTTCTTTCAGCGTAAGCGTGGCCCGAGAGATGTCTTTCTGCTTGAAGTAGGCCAGCGCCTCAAGCAGCAAGATTTCCAGCAGGCTACGCCCACGCCCCTGAGCCTCCGCTGTCGCTTTCCAGGGGGCAAGCAGGTGAAGCACATCATTGCCCTTCGCGAGCTGAAAACGAATGAACAGAAGCGCCTCCTCTTCACGTCGTATGAAGGGAAGGTCATCATTCTGTTGCATATAGGTAACAGACCAGTGCTCTACGGGACTCAGGTTGCCCAGGGCCAGTTCAATTCTGGCCTGACAGGCACGAACTTCGCGCAGGAACTGCCGCGAATGGACCAGAGCCTCGCATTCCGCAAGCGCCTCCAGGGCTTGCTGTGTTTCTCCACGCGCATAACAGAGACGCGCCAGGAGCAGTATACCGCCTGCCAGCAGGTGAACCTCTTCTGCCGGGGATCTGCCCAGTTCTTCCGCCTTTTGCAAGTACTGGCTTGTTGCATCCAGATCATTCCACTCATAGGAGAGCTGCGCAAGGCCATAGAGGGCTTGCCGCTCGTAGAAGCTTTCTTTTACCCCCGTCTCTCTGGTCAGTTGGAGCTGAACAAGATCCTGACGCTCGGCTCCTCGAACAAGGACCTGCGAATAATAGCGAGCAGCCTGATGCAGCTCACCTTTGCCAAAACTGGCTTCTGCTAACGCGAGCGTTGCCATCAATGTGGCAGGCAGCGATTCCACCTCTTCACAGAGCAGACGAGCCTGTAAAGCTGTCTCTCTGGCCTTGATGACCTGACCGGAAAGTGCTTCTTCCAGTGCGATCAGGGTAAGCGTGGGAGCACGCCATTGACGATCCTCTTTGGGGAGCAAAGTCAGCGCCAGCCGGGCCAGGTGGAATGCATGCAGGAAATCGCCATGAAAGAAGCTTAAATGCGCACGCAGTACCAGCGCAGCCCCACGCTTGTTCTGATTCGAGGTCCCCTCAAGTCCTTGCTCGGCTATCTGGAGCGGCCTTTGCATGCTCTGGCGGGTCTGGGACGCGCTGCGGTCGGACGTGAAGTACAGCGCCATCGCGTACACCAGACTGAGATTCGGGTGAGTGCGCAACAGTTCTTCCGGGAGGCGGGCCAGCCAGCGGCGCAGAGTATGATACTCGTTACGCCAGCTTTGCGGGAGCAGAAAGCGCTCGATCAGCCCGGCAGCGTGCTCAAATGCTTCGGCCTTCAAAGCGGCCTCGATCGCATCAGAAAGAAAGCCTCGTTGCTCATACCACTGACTCGCTTTGAGAGAAACGTCCCGCAAGACCGTCTCTCCTAGCTGCTTACGCGCCTCGGCATACATCGCTTCAGCAAAAAGAGCATGATAGCGATACCACTGTCTCCCCATATCCAGCGTGGTCAGAAACAGTCCGGCGCGCTCGATCGCGGTCAGCAATGTCTCGCTCTCCTGCCTCTCCAGCACTTCATCACAGAGGGAGCCAGTCAGACGGCTGAGCATGCTGGTCTGTAGCAGGAAGCGCTGCACCGATTCCGGTTGCGAGATAAGGACCTCATTCACGAAATAGTCCAGCAGTAAGTTTTGATGGCCCGCCAGATCGGTCAGGTGGCGCTCAATCTCCTGCGGATTGGCGTGTCCCTGCAAGGTGAGCAGGAGCAGACGCAGCCCCACAGGCCAGCCCTCCAGGTGGGCAGTGAGACGCTGAACCATCTGCTCAGAGAGAGGACGCGTCAATTCTTGCTCCAGAAAAACAGCCGTTTCCTCGGGAGAAAAGCGCAAATCGAGGGCCTTGATTTTCTGGATACCGCCTCTGGCATGCCAGCGTGCAAGTGAGAGCGGGGGATCACTGCGACTGATCACAATCAGATGCAGGGAAGAGGGCAGGTGTTCAATGAAAAAGGTCAGAGACGTATGAATATCTGGTTCATTGATCACATGATAGTCATCCAGGATCAGCAGGTACTCACCCGGGAGATTCTCCAGTTCATTCAGCCAGTGTGTCAAGAGCGTGATGAGCGATGGCTGCTGCGAGCCAGCAAGTTGGGCAAGAGCGGTGAGGCCAAGATCAGGCTGAAAGCTCTGACAGGCCGTAAGCACATAGCGCCAGAATTGCACCGGATCAGTATCCTCTGGCTCCAGTGAAACCCAGGCGACAGCCGGGAAATGCGGGTCTGCCATGCGCAAAGCGACCCATTGTCCAACCAATGTCGTTTTGCCAAAACCTGCCGGCGCCTGAAGCAAGGTCAATTGATGGCGCCGTCCCACATCGAGCAGGTCAAGCAACCGTGAGCGCTCGATGATCGAGGGTGGCAGCTTTGGAGGCCGAAGCCTGGAGGCGAGCAGTGGCATACCTGGAACGGGCTCAGCCTGTGCACGGTGTGAAGCCGCGGCTTTTCTATCGTCACGTGGAGTTGCCCGGGGTGTTTTCTGCTTTGGAGCGGGCTGGAAGGACTGAGCGATCTGTTCTAAGCGAGCAAGCGTCACAGCGGCAGTACGTCCTACATAGCGCTTGGAGCTCTTCTGAGGAGTGTAGTGATAGGCATACCAGTAGCTTTCACCCCGTGCTCTGGGCTCCTTGAGGAGACTGAGGCGACCACACTGCCCCTGAAAAGAGAATGAGGTCTGATCGGCAAGCCAAACCCTCCATGCTTCCTCATCATCTCGGGTAAAATGCAGACTGAGTTGGCCGTGAGTAAAGAGGTCATAGGTATCGCCTGTCCCTGACCAGAGGAGCACATGGATGGATGGTTTGGGCATAGCACTGACCTTTCAATTGATTTCACCCCCAACACTATTTCACCCCCAACAGTGGTGATTATAGCATAGAGCGCATCAACGAAACAGTACCTGATTGTCAGAAAAGGACATGCCTCTCAAGAAATCAAGCGATCTGACCAGCACTATACCTCTCAGCCTCTCTGGCCTACCTCCTCAATACTTGCACCTCTCTTACAAGCAAGACCCTGTCAGCCCTACCCGGCAACAAAACCGGGTCCCCGCTGAGATGAAGTGAGAGGGAAGCTTCAGAGCATCAAAGAAGCGCTGCCTCCGTTTTTTGTCAGGTATGCGCTTCTTGTCGATGTTTCCTTTACGATCGGCCCGTAGTGGCTCCCAGATTGTAATGTCCCGTTCCTGCTCCAGGAGAGTAGGAAGCGCCTCATGCCAGGCCTGACGATAGGGGCGCAGCAATTGGACCCCTATGACATCCCCATGGCTCTCCCAGGTTTCATAGAGCATGAAGCGATTCTCAGACGCCGGATCGCGATGCAGAACCGCCTCATGGAACATGGGCTCGCTGCGCATGGCGTCAAGCACTCCATTGAACGCCCTTTCCCTCCCTTTTCTTTACTTCCACTTCCGCATTGCTTATAATAGCAAAAACGGGAAAAGACGGAAATGATGTATCCGCTACCTTCAAATTCTGGAGCAGGGCATGAATGGACAGAGTGACTTCTTTTCAGGACGCCAGATCGGCAATTATCGAATTGTCGCGCCACTGGCACAGGGTGGCTTCGGCATGGTCTACCAGGGCCAGCATATCTATCTTACCCGGCGTGTTGTTGCGATCAAAATCATGCGGCAGACATTAGGAGAAAGCGAGCAGGCACAGTTTTTACGCGAAGCCGAACTGCTCGAACGCTTGCAGCACCCCCATATTCTCACTGTCCTTGATGCCGGTTTTTTTCAGGGTCAGCCCTACATGATTACGCCGCTGATGACCGGGGGCTCTCTTCGTCAGCGGCTCAAGCACCCGCTTTCGCCCACGCAGGCCCTTCAATATATCAGACAGATCGGGCAAGCGCTCTACTATGCGCATCAGCAGAAGATGATTCACCGTGACCTCAAGCCCGAAAACATCTTTCTTGCCGACGAAGAAACCGCTCTTCTGGCTGACTTTGGCATTACCTCGCTCCTCAGCACACAGAGCTATGTTGCTACCAGTATTGCAGGTACTCCTGCCTATATGGCCCCGGAACAATTTCGGGGCGAGGTCAGTCCGCAAAGTGATCAATATGCTCTGGCCTGTATACTCTATGAACTGCTCACGGGACGAAAGGTCTTTGAGGCCACTGACTTCATCTCAATGGGCTTCAAGCACACAACCGAGCCACCAACACCCCCACGCACACTCAATACTACTATTCCGCTGCATCTTGAACAGGCCATCCTGAAAGCGCTGGCGAAGAATCGTCATGACCGTTTTGCGCATATAGCAGCCTTCCTTGCGGCGCTCGAACAGCCAGAACCAACCATCCATATTCAACCCGCAGACAGCGTGTATCCGGTCGCAGCTTCCCCGAAGGACGACCCCGCCTTCAAAGCAGGCGAGCATCTGTACGCCGAAGAAGAATATGCAGAGGCGCTCCAGGCCTTTACGCAGGTTCTTAGCCGTCACCCTCGCTTCCCCGATGCATGGATTGGCAAAGGGAAAACACTTCAGGAACTTGAGCGATACGAGGAAGCACTGAACGCCTTTGATAAAGCGCTTCTCTTCGATCCTGAGCATGCTTCCGCCTGGTTCCACAAAGGACTACTTTTCGCCGAACTAAAGCGGTTTGAAGAGGCAGTACACGCGTATAATGCGGCTCTTCGTCTTCACCCTTCTGACGCACTCTGCTGGTATCATAAAGCCAATGCGCTGTTTTATATGGATCGCTTTGAGGAGGCGCTTCGGTCTGCTGAAGAGGCGCTTCGGTTCAATCCAGATCACGCCCTGTCCTGGAATACCAGGGGCAGCGTTCTCTACTGTCTACAGCGCTATGAAGAAGCGATCGCCGCCTATGAGGAAGCCATCCGCCTCAAGCCATCCTATTCTTACGCCTGGAATGGCAAAGGGCAGGCGCTGAACAAGCTCGGACGCTACGAAGCGGCTCTTCAAGCCTATGAGGAAGCCATTCGCCTTAAACCATCCTACACCTATGCCTGGAACGGCAAAGGAGAGGTTCTTTTCTCTCTGAATCGCTATGAAGAGGCCCTTCAGGCGTGTGCAGAAACGCTTCGCCTCGATCCCGCTCAGGCCTCAATCTGGAATATCAAGGGCGACGCCTTCCTTGCTTTAGAGCGCTATGAAGAGGCTCTTCAGGCTTATAACGAAACGCTTCGCCTCGATCCCCGAAACGCCACTGTCTGGCATCGAAAGGGGCTTCTCGTGCTCAAGCTACAGCGCTATGAAGAGGCCCTTCAGGCTTACAACGAAGCGCTTCGCCTCGATCCCCAGAACGCCACTGTCTGGCAACAGAAAGGGCTTTTTCTCCTCAAGTTGCGCCAGTATGGGGAAGCTCTTCAAGCATACAACGAAGCGCTTCGCCTCAATCCGCACTCAGCCTCAGCCTGGTATCAGAAAGGCTTGCTATTCGTCCAGATCAACAGGATTGAAGAGGCAAAAACGGCTTTTGAGCAGGCCCTTCAGCTTCAGCCAGACCATGTAAACGCGCGGATGAGCCTCGATGCCCTTCTGTCATAAGCAAGAGCGCACTCACGCAGCATATCCGCCTTTCCGGTGTCATCTGCAGCATGAGTGCGCCCGCAAAGACCTCTACCACGACATCAAAAGAAGAACAAGGTCAGTCGCACCAATTGCCAGCACCATCGCCCGGACATGCTGACCGGCCAGAATCTTCTGACTTCTCGAAAGCAAGCTGATATACAACCCGATAAGCAGGAGAGCCAGCAGAATAAGACCAAACGTCACGGGCCAATGCCAGCGCAAAAAGACAGCATCAATATCGCCTCCAGCCATTTTCACCCCTCCCATGACCAGTACACTGATCCCGAGCAGCAGGCCCGTCATGATCCCCTTACGCCCAACCTGGGTACGGATACGCGGTATCATAAATCCCATCATCCGAATCAACAGGTTGCTGATCCCCATCAAGCAAAAGGTGACCGGGTACAGCAGGGTGAGCCCGAACGGCGCCAGGCCCGTCAACAGATGCATCACAAGGGCACTTGTCGCAACGACACCGCAAACCAGGACCAGACCTCGAAAGACAGGGAAAACACTTCTCCAGAAACGAGGTTGCGTCTCCTGGGCCCATGCAGATGCCAGCACCGTGGGATTCTTCCCGACAACCGCTTCAAGGGACTTGCCATCCCGGATGGCCTCCTCTAAATGCTGCCTCAATTCAGCCGACATCTCGCGAATTCTTGCCTGTTCAACTCCACGCAACTCCCAATACGTGACACACGCCTCAATAAGAGAGGAAATTTGTTGTTGTGTCATGTGATCCACCTTCTGCATGACTTTCTTCTCCTTGCAAAATGCCAGTCACCACTTGAACAAAGGTTTCCCATTCAGCTCGCCACTGACGCAACTGGCGAGCTCCTTCCGGTAAAAGACGATAATACTTTCTTTTCGGCCCCTCAGGTGATGCCACCAGATAGCCTTCAATATACTTAAGGTGTTGTAAGCGACTCAGTAAGGGATAGATACTTCCCTCGCTAACCAGATCAAGCCCCTGTTGGGCAAGTTGTTGAACCATCTCATATCCATAACAGGGCCGTCTGGCAATGAGAGCCAGCAAACACATATCCAGCGTCCCCTTAAGCAATTGTGTTGATCGCTTTTCCACACTTTCCCTCAGTTCACTCACTATCTTGCACTACAAGTTAGTAAAAGTATACCACAGCACTACCTTGTTATGCAAGATAGTGTACAGCGAAAAAAGAGAAGCTGGCGGTTCTTGCTCACAAAGCAGGCATTTTCGGAGTGGAGCACCCGGAATGGCCCTCATCCCGCCCTTTTTGCACCTATGCATGGTATCGGTCGGCAAGGAGCAATCCAGAGAACGGGAGACTACGGAGCATACTCGGCGTTCAGATCCCCCAACTCGATATGACCCTATGGACAGCGTCAACCTGAGAGCATAGCAGTGCATCTTCTCAGATAGAGCAACAATACATATCATCCAAATTCAGGAATAAGCTTGTCCTCATCTCCCTGTACAATGAGGGAGAAAAGGACAGCGACACAAGCGTTTCTGACAGCTTCAGACAGGGAGAGATAGAATACATATGAGTTCAAGAACAGATAGCCCGGACAAGACGCTTTCTTATCCTATCATCACCTGCGAAACACAGCACGATTGGAAGATGTGGCTCGAAAAGCATCATCATGCCGTCAAAGGGGTATGGCTCAAACTCGCGAAGAAATCAACCGGTATCCCATCTGTCACACGCGAAGAGGCTTTAGATGAGGCTCTCTGCTATGGCTGGATTGACGGTCAGGCCAAACCATACGACGCATGCTATTGGTTACAAAAGTTTACACCCCGGACACGCCGCAGCACCTGGTCAAAACGCAATCGGGACAAGGTTGAGGCTTTCCAGGCCGCCGGTAGAATGCAACCTGAAGGCATCAGGCAGGTAGAACTCGCGAAGGCAGACGGACGCTGGCAAGCCGCCTATGATCGCCCCAGTGAGGCTACCGTGCCAGAGGACTTTCAGCGCGAACTGGACAAAAATCCGCAAGCCCTGGACTTCTTTTCCACTCTCAATAGCAGGAATCGCTATGCTATCCTGTTCCGCATTCAAACAGCGAAGAAAGCCGAAACGCGAGCCGCTCGCATCCGCACCTATGTTGACCTGTTGGCTCGCAATGAAAAGCTCTATCCTTAACAAGTCTCGTTTCAAGAAAACTGGCATCCCTAACAGACAGAGAAGAGGCAACGCAGCAGAAGAGCGCCTCTTCTCAACTGGTATGCTATGGGAAAGAGGACCATGACAGGATACAAAAGTCAGCAGGCTCAATGTCGAATGGAGAGAAACCGTTTCAGGTACGCGGCCTGCTGAGGCAACTGATCGGGAAAGCGAAGAGTATCCCCGTTTGGCAACCATCATCTCCCTCTAGCGATAGCAAGCATATCCGCAGTGCACCCTCTTCACAATGCAAGACCAAAAAGAAACAGGCAGTTTTACAACCTGCCCGGGTCAGAAGCTCTCAAGAAATGTTACATGAAAATGAGGTATCCAAAAATGTTACAGAGGTTGCTTAGCTTGTTTTAATATACAAAAAGCAGGTACTTTTTACGCTTGGTCCGAAGCCAAAGGGACAATAGAGCTATCCCTCGGTATCATAAATACGGAAGAGTTCAACGACCATCTACGCCACCATTATAACGCAACTGTCGGGACCCATGGACCAGTACAGGGAAGTGATTGGCCATATCCGTCCGCTTGCAGGCGTGATTTGCCTCTACAACATGATCGAAAAAGATCATATACTTTCTTCTATAGCAGTGGAATCGAAAGGAGCAAACGGTGAAGGCATCTCACGAGCGGACACAGAACGTCTTCTTCTTGCTGATACCCGGCGTGCATCTGCTGGATATGGCAGGACCCGCCCAGGTCTTTGATGCAGCGCGGGCACTTGGGGCCCCATATCGGCTCTTTTTCTGTGGCACAAGCGCAGAGGTACGTAGTGCACAGGGTGTGGTGTTCTCGCAGCTTGCCTCGCTCCCGCAGTGCCACGAGGACGATCTGATCATCATTCCGGGGATGCGGAGGCTGGATTTCCGCTTTCCCCTGTTGAATGCTGAAGCCCGCTCCTGGCTTCAGCGGGCCACACATCTGGGAGTACAGATTGCTTCTGTGTGTACCGGCGCCTTTGCCCTCGGGGAGGCTGGTTTGTTGAACGGGCGTCGTTGTACCACGCATTGGCGAAGAGTAGAGCAGCTTCAACAGCGCTATCCTGAAGCGCATGTGCTTGACGCTGTCTTGTTTGTGCGCGCTGGCCCGATTGTAACCAGTGCAGGCATTGCTTCGGGCATTGACATGGCGCTCGCATTGCTTGAACACTCCCGAGGGCCCGTTTTCGCGGCCCAGGTTGCCCGTGAACTGGTTGTCTATATGCGGCGAAATAGCATGCATGCACAGACGAGCGTCTATCTGGCGTATCGCTCGCATTTGCATTCCGATATCCATCGCGTGCAGGAATACCTGCTAGAGCATCCAGCGGAAAGTGTCTCATTGAAGCAACTGGCTGCTATCGCCCGGCTGAGCGTGCGCAGCCTGACGCGCGCCTTTAAAGAGGCTACCGGCATTACGCTGATCCAGTATCAACAACAATTGCGGATGGAGCTTGCAGCAACCTATTTGCAGGCCACTGATTCCACTGTTGAGGAGGTCGCAACGAAGTGTGGCTTTGAAGATGTGCGTCACTTTCGGCGTCTGTGGCGCAGGCAATTCGGCGCTCCTCCCTCGCTTTCCCGACAGTTGTATAGAACGGAGAAGAAAGACTATGACGAGAAACGTCGCCATTCTGCTTTTTGAGCAAGTTGAGCTGCTTGACTTTACCGGTCCCTTTGATGTCTTCGCAGTTGCCGGAAATAATCAGGATGCACCTTTCCAGGTCTACACAATCGCAGAAGAGGCTCGCCCGATCATAACGCGGTATGGTGTGAGCGTGAACCCCGCCTTTACGCTCGAAAACTGCCCTGCTCCTGATATTCTGGTGGTTCCCGGTGGAAATGGTGCACAAGCTGTCTTAGAGAACCCCCGGCTGCTTGCATGGATTCGTGAGCAGCATGAGCGTGTCGAGTTGCTTCTGTCGGTCTGCACGGGAGCGCTCGTACTGGCAAAAGCTGGCCTGCTGAAGGGACTGAGCGCAACAACCCACCATAGCTTAATTGACAAGCTTAGAGAGCTTGCCCCTGAGACAACGATCTTTCCCGAAAAGCGCTATGTGGATAACGGTAAGATTGTCCTCTCTGCCGGGGTATCAGCGGGCATTGATATGGCGCTCTATGTGGTCGCTCGTCTGCTCGGCGAAGAGAAGGCGCGGGAGACGGCGCGGCGGATGCAGTACGATCACTGGCAGGGACCAATCTTCTAACGAAGACCTGGGAGCGACATTTCATCTATCGCTCCCATATCCCTTGATCCATACACTCCCGAAGGAGCGGCAACTATTAGAATACTTCATCAGTTCAGATGAAGCAGTTCGGCCAGATTCTCCCCGAGTACACGCCTCCGCACCGCTGTATCGACGGTGGCTTGCTCCACAATCGTTCGCGCTATCAGCGGATGGCCAAACGGAGCATCAGAACTGAAAAGCGTCCTCATCGGTAATTCATGAATAGCGATCCTGGGACCAAGAAACGTGATTGTTCCCGACAGATCAAGGTAGGTCTGTGGCACTTCTTTTGCCAGCGCAATGGTCTCGCGCCAGTACATGCCTCCCATGTGACCAAGAATCAAAGGAACGCGTGGATATCGCCTGGAAAGAGCAACAAGCTGATGAATATCGTCCAGGTTCAGCGGCGGAAGCGTATGCACCCAGAGCGGAAGATTGCCATACTCTGAAGCGCACGCGAATATCACCTCAAGCTGATGAACGGCCCCCGATTGCATGGTAAATTCCCCGAACCCTCGGAAGCCAGCGGGGAGGACATACTTCTCAATCCATGTAGCCGTTTCCTCCTGTGTCAGTCCAAGCGGAACATTGGCAAAACCAGTGAAACGCTCCGGGTACTGCTGAATGACCTGAGCAGCTTCACTTACTGCCTGCTGGAACGATTGTAGATCGTTGTTCACTTTTCCAGCAATGATCTCGTTAAAGATACGTAGCTCCTGATTCAAGGTCTCCAGATCATGTGCCCGTTCCGGGTGAACCCGAGTTGTAAAGAGCAAGGTACGCTCGACTCCCGCCGTCTCCATCAAAGCAAGATGTTTCTCAACAGGTAGAATGAGATGCGCATGACCATCAATTATCATAGAAGTTCCTCCCTTTCATTGAGCAAAGCAAACCGAATTCGATATATATCAATTGCTCTCAACCGTTGATGAAAGGCTCTGAATCACCCAAACAGCCTCATCAAACACAAGATTGATCCGTTTGAGAGCATAGGATTTTGCTGCTCCGGGCAGAGGAGGAGATGCTTTTCAGCCATTACAGCCAGCACACAACAGGCGCAACCGCCTTCTCTGAGCAAGAGCCGGCACGATTGCGGATCGCCTACCCCACCGCATCCTCAGAGATCACCGACATGCTTCAGCTTGCTATGCCCATGTACAAGTTTTTTCATTCGCTTCAGCTCCTCCTGCTGTGTATCGTACACTCTCACATTAGTGTGAGAGTCAAGCCCTTTTGACAGCGGAGATGAAAATCATACTGCACTCTCATCGAAAAGAGAGGACGAGATCATATATATTCCGGAGCGGAAAAACGATCGCCGCAACAAACCCGGTAAAGGAGCGTGAGGAGAAAAAAGACGTCCGGGAACGAGATGTTGCCTCGGCGCCTTCTGGCCCCCCACCTTTGTGAGAATGACCAGAGCAGCTAACGTACCATATAAGACATGTTCACGCTTCTTATGAAATATCAAATCGATAGCCCGTCGTTCTCTCCTGTCTATCTGAAACAGCTTTAATTCACCAACGGGCACTTCTGAATAGCAATATTCAGGTAGCGCATCCAATTGCGTGATGTATACGTAACCAGATAAGAATGAGGCTCTACACGCCAAAGAGAATAAAATGGGAGGGTAGCACTCTTGTCAGTAAAGAGATCAAGTCAAGCGCAACCAAACCTGCTCTTGAAAAAGGCGCGGCAGGAGAAAGGCTGGACACAGCAACAAGTAGCTGACCTGATAGGCGCCCCACATTCCTTTATGGTTAATCGTTGGGAGAACGGAACCATATTCCCCAGCCTCGATTACTGTACAAAGCTCACAGCGCTTTTTCACAAGAGTCAAGAAGAACTGGGTCTACAACGTTCCCTGTACGCCACCCATCGCAACAGTCAGACAGGCCCCTGGTATGATGATGCTATTCCGTATCATCTCGTCCGTACCCTGATAGGGCGTCAGCAGGAGGTAGCTGAAATAAAACAGCACTTGCTGCATTCGGAACAGGAAACCAGAGTTGCCCCCTGCCTGCCAGGTCACGTACTTGATCGCCAAGCTTTCGGAGTGCTGCCGCAATCGATCCCATCTCTCCCTGCTCGGTACTCTTCCCATGCGTCAGAGAGAGCAACAACGCCCGCTGTTCCGCGACATTCGCAGGCGGGTGGGGCTCCCAGGGGGCCAGAAGTTCACAGCACTGACGCCGATGCGGGCGATATTCAGCGCTAAACGCGTAGGTCTCGGTGCGCATACGGAGCCATTGCAGGCACTGATCGATATCATAGCCCCAGTTGTTGACACTCCCCAGGCCAGAAGGGCGGGGATTCTTCCTTCATCCAGCCTGCTTGCGCGGCGCCGCAGTGCGATGACGCGTAGCGGCAGGCTGTCCAGAAGCGTTCGACGAGACACCCTCGTCGGTTCCCGTCTGCCCGACGGTACCCTGTAGTGCTTTGTGCAAGATATTTAAGGCGGC
>NZ_QKUF01000012.1 GCF_003253565.1 Thermosporothrix hazakensis | reverse complement strand
GAGGGCGGAATGCACCCAACCTCGGTGGGGTAAAAGAGTGCAAAGGGGAGGAGTAATGCACCCAACCCTGGTGGGGGTAAGATGCACAAAATGAGAGCGTAATGCACCCAACCCTGGTGGGGTAAAAAGATGCTTTCTGCTGTAGAAATGATAACAATTTCCTCTTTTTAGCTGTTTGGTTTACTGTGGATATATGCTCGAATGTGCCCAACCCTGGTGGGGCTATTTTACCGATCTCATCGGGCCTGTAAGCGCTTGTAAGCCTGCTTTTTTTAGAGAATTATGGAAGCGGATGAACCGAACCCCGGTGGGGTTGCACACAAAAAGAAAAGCGCCAGTCTGCTGACGAACTGACGCTTTAAGGAAGAATATCTGCGCTATTCTTTTGTCTCTTTGGGTGCACGAATGCGACGTTGTCTTTTCCGTGGCGTGTTCATCGCCTGATATTCTTGTATCAATTTGAGAGGGGGAAGAATTTCCCATCGTGAAGCCAGCCAATCTTTACTCCAGCGCGTTTGCTCTTTATTGACTTCAGTCAGGCAAATTTGCTTACCCAAAATTCCCATATTTTCGAGCTTTTGCAGGGCCGCCTCAATACGAGGCACGAAGCGTGAGGTCATATGCCGCTCGTCAACCTCTATCATACTGGAAGCAAGCAGCTCGGACATCGTGATAGGCGTGCTGAAGTTGCCGGTCTTTGCCTGCTCGCGCCAACGTTCAGTCAGATAGAGCGCCAGCCGGAGCGCGTAGCGGTCGTTCTGCGGATTCAGTTTGAAGATCTGGTTATCAACCTCAGCCAGATAGTAGTTCTGGTGTTGCTCATAGGTGCTGATCCAGTCGCCGGGCGAGACCAGAAAGCCGATAATAATCTTTTCGCCTTTGAGCGTCTTGCTGACCGTTGAATAGCGCATGTATGGGCCATCTACCTGAATGGGAACAGATTTCCCACGAATGCTGATCGTGCAATTTCCGCGTACATTACAGGCAGCCAGCAGCGTCATATCCTGAAGGACACGCCGCTTCTGCTCTGTACGATAGCCGTCTGTATATCGCTTGTTGGTTCCTGGATGGGCCACACGGCTATGTTTCTGGATACCCTGCCATTGCAGGATCTCTTCCAGCAAAACGGCCACACTGCCATTTTTAGAGACGCGCTCATTATGACGCCGAATGTTCCAGAGTCCCAGAACGATACGGGCCGTCAGGACGGTGCTTTCACTGAGCTGACGTATCTGTTTCAGAGCCTGTGGTATTTCCAGCGGGCGCTCTGGTGTGCCGAGATACACTTCCAGCGTATTTGAAGCCAGATACGAGATCTCGCCATCTCCCGGACGCCACATGTGTTTCTGCGCCAGCGACGCCTCGCGCACTGCCTGGTCCGGTCGGTAGTTCGTGACCTTCAGCCGATCCATGACATACGGGGTCACGCGATCAAATAGTGAGGCCTCGTGCTCGATTTCGCCTGTTTCCAGAATAGAGGCAATATACTCTGTTGCCTCTTCTTCTGTCATATATCCAGTGATATCGGTAAATGCGCCATCAAAGAGAGAAGAGACCTCGTTCTCTTCCTCGTCTCCCTCTACGATTTCTGCATCTACTACTTGCTGTTGAGGTTCGATGTTCTCCGTTGCTGGCATAAGGTCCAGTTCCTGTTGTTTTGGCTCTTCCATATGTATGATCCCGCTCTACTGCTTCAGGCAGCAGGCAAGTCGCCCTCCTTTCCTGAAATAACCACGGTCTCTTTTTAGCATACCACCAACCCTTCGGGGAGGTAGACTTTTTTCCTGATGCTGCTATTCTCATCTTGAAGGGTAGCATAAAAAGGCTATTGATGTGAACCCTTCTCATACCTTTTGGAGCATGCTTGTTTGCTGAACGACTTTTTCTCTGTCTCAATCTTGTCCGACAAAAAAAGCGAGCGACCTGGGGGAACAGGCCGCTCTGGATGCTGAAAGCTGCTACTGCGAAAAGGTTGTGTTCCATTTGCCCTGGCCGCCGATGATAAACCAGGAGGTGATAGCGGGATCACAGGCAAAATCGAGGCGCTTGACTTGAATGGTGCCGCTCACAGCTCCTGGCCCTGTAAATGCACCTTCGAGTGTGACAAACGGCCTGGGCGAAGCAATCGTACAGGTGCCATTTGTGCCGTTTTCTGTCGTGTATTTCAGCGTGCTCTTGATCACCATTTCTTTATATGTCAATTCGCCGCTTTTATAGGTGAGTTCACAGGAGAGGGTGCGCTGCTCCTGATAGTCTGCTCCGGTATTTTTGGTTGAGCCAGACAGGGTCACAATGTAGGTCTTGCCGGTCCCACATGGATGACCATTAGCCACATTTGGCTGTTGTGGCTGACCGGAAAAATGGAACGTAAGCTGAAAGGCGCGGCTGGTACCCCCATCTTCTGTGTATTGCTGCTGTATCTGAAGTTGAAATGCCGAGGTATTGGAAGGGGAGCCATGTGGGCCGGGTGTGTTTGCCTCTCCAGGAGGCACAATTTGAATCGTGACTCCTTCATCTGTGCTGTTCGCGGTATCCCTGGCCGTCAGCGTATGCTTGCCTGGCTTCCAGCTCTCAGAGATGGTCAGATTGGTGGCGATATTGCCGTTTTCATCACTCCGAACTTCTGCTGTTTGCAGTGGCCTGTTATCCAGTAGAAAGGTGATGGGTGCGTTCGCGGCAAAATACTGCCCGGTAACATGCAGGGTTGTACTGCTTGCACCCGCCGGAGTTGAGCCAATATGATACTTGCTGGTTACGCTTAAAGTTGGCTTCGGTTGCGATAGGAAATAGTAGACGACAGCCGCACCAATGCTTCCCAGAATAATCACTCCTGCAATAATCAGGCTGGTTGCTTTGCCTGCCGGCGTGATGATCCAGGGAATAGTGTTCGTTTGGGACTGTGATTCGGGCGGTTTTGCAGCCTGGGTGTTGGCTGTATTGGTGGAGTCACTGCTTATTTTCTGGCCACAGCGCGTACAAAAATGGGCCGCTGTGCTCTGTTCAGCGCCACATCGTGGACATGTTGCCATACTTCCTCCCGGGTAACCTTCCTGTATTCAGGGTACTCAGCATACTCCTTTGCTACGTGTGCTCTGCTTCCTGTGTGGAATGAAAGGACCATAAGGTTTTTCATGAATAGAACGTACTTCAAAAAAAGATTTTTAGCGACTGCACTAAAAAAGAGGATTCTACGTTTCTTGTGACGAATATACAAACCAGTATACCGGGTGTTGCATGCTGAGAGAAGTGCATTTTTCACAAAACGACTGTTGAGTATTTTGAGGCTTGCATGAAAGCAGAAGGTTCTGTTGCCGCGTCTTTGGTGCTCAATTCAGAAGAGCGTAGGGTCTCTTTCTCCCGCTAAGCATTTCCTATAGTTGTGGGCAGTGCATGGTGATGTGGCTTTCCGGGCTACCTCTTTCCTTTTTGTGCAAAAATGACTACAATAGAGGAGCCATTTTGTTAGAAAGAAATAGTATGTATCGATTATAGAGGAACTGAATTCAAAAAGAACCTCTATAGTGGAAATAGGAAGAGTGATAGCGTTTTATGGAATTAGGCCAAGCGATCCGCCGACGAAGACAGGCTCAAGGATTAACGCTTGAAGAATTGGCCTCGCGGTCCGGGGTCAGCCGGGCAATGCTTTCAGACATCGAGAGAGGGATTAAAAATCCAACCATCAAGGTAGTTAGCCAGATCGCGAAAGCACTGCAATGTACCGTTTCCTTTCTTCTGGGGGAGCAGCCTTTTGAGCCGCGTAGTTCTGTTGAGCTCATCAAGCGGCATGAGCGACAGGTTCTGGTTGATCCTCAGACGGGGATTGCGCGTCAGCTTTTGATTCCAGCGTTGCTACGTAAGGGGTTGGAGGTGCTCTGGTATTCTCTCCCTGCTGGAAAAAAAACCGGCACGTTCCCCCCGCAAAAGCATGGAGTTGAGGGACACCTTACAGTTATACAGGGACATATGCAGTGTACGATTGGTTCAGAGGAAATCGCTGTAGAGGCTGGTGATACGCTCTCTTTTCCCGCTGATGTCTCGTATGCGTTTTATAATCCCGGGCCGGGCCCCTGTCACTACATTGTGATCGTCGATTCTTATGATGCAAAAGTATTCTGACCGCTTTCAGATTTCTCCGTGCCCACGATGATTCTGCTCCTCTCTCGATCAGAAAGAGGAGCAGCGTATTGCTTGCTTCTGCTTGTCTCTTTCAACACCGTTATAGTCGCTCTTTTTCTGCTATAGCGATTCCTCTGGCAAGCGATAGAAGGCCCGCGCGTTCTCGACCCAGAGTTTGCGTTTGGCCTGCAGTGAGAGATTTGAGGTCAGCTCGTCCAGCGTCTCAATCCAGCAGCCATAACTGCATGTCTGGGTCAGTACCGGCCAATCTCCTCCGAATAGCACACGATCCTCTCCGAACTCCTGCAACGCGTAGTGGATATAGGGAGCCAGATCATCAGGTGACCAGAGTTCCAGATCCGCTTCTGTGACCAGACCACTGATCTTACACATCACATTCGGGTAGCCTGCCAGCTCCTTGATGTGCTCATGCCAGGGTTCGAGCTCCTGTCTGAGGATATTGGGCTTGCCACAATGGTCGAGAATAAAGGCTGTCTGTGGGCAGCGCTGGACCATCTTGACCACCGCTGGTAACTGCTGATGAGTGACACAGATGTCAAACGAGAAGTCATATTCCGGGAGTATCTGAAGCGCCCGTATGAAGTCTGGCCGTAGACAAAATTCGGGGTCTTGTTCTCCCTGAAGCAGGCGGCGCACTCCCTTGACACGTGGATCGATAGCCTTCAGTGCTTCCAGATAGGCACGGGCCTGCTCTCCATATTCTAGCGGCGCGTAGGCAACAATCGCCTGTATTCGGGGTTCCTGCCGGGCAAGTTCCGCGATCCATCGAGTTTCCAGCAGGCCATAAGGCTCCTCAACGTCTGCTTGAATAAAGACCATCGCTTCTAGTGCAAGTTCTCGCGTTGCTTCCGCGAATTCAGGCAATCCAAAAGGATGGTTGAGTTGTTCATTCTTGTCAAGCCAGCTCATCCGATAGCGGGTCGGATCCCAGATATGGAGGTGGGCATCAATAAAGGGAAAAGCGGGCATGGCATGTCCTCTCTAGCAGCTTTCCTGCGCTGCATCCTTTCATTCAGCGGCTCTCTACTGCCTCGCTCATCATATGTTGATAATCATCTCCCTGTCAACCAGGATGTTCACTATATCGCAGCAGAAATAAGGTTCATTTCTATTGTTTTTACCGGTAAAGAGGACTACAATAATTTTGTAAAGTTAAATTCGATAATGTTTCTAAAGTATTGTTGTTTCTCTTCTTAAGGGAGGCCCTGTGCCATGCCTGCACTGACCTTTTGTTCCCACTGTGGTGCCGCAAATGAAACAGCCAACGATCACTGTACGGCCTGTCAACAGCCGCTGGCCGCCGAATTGAGCGAGGAAGCCCCGCTTCTCAACGATCGCTATCGCCTGCTTACCATTCTGGGCATGGGCGGCTATGGGGCCGTCTATCGAGCAGAAGATACCTTTCAGGCGAATCGACTGGTTGCGATCAAACAGGTGAGGTTCAGGGGACTCTCCGCCGAGGAACAGATAGAGGCGACCGAGACGTTTCACCGGGAGGTAGAGGTGCTCTCGACGCTCTCGCACCCTCGCTTGCCACAATACTATGAGCAGTTTCAGGATCAAGGAAACTGGTATGTCGCGCTTGAGTATTTGGAGGGGGAGACGCTGGAAGCGCGCATGAAGCAACGGCAGCGTGAGGGACATGATGGGCTGGATGTGGAGGAGGTGGTACGGATTGGCCTGCAACTCTGTGAAGTGCTCACCTATTTACATAACAGGCAACCGGCAGTGATCTTTCGCGATCTCAAGCCAGACAACGTGATGGTGATGGCGGGAAGCGAGGTGGCCCTGATCGATTTCGGGATAGCGCGCCGCTACAAGCCGGAGAAGCAGCGAGACACGATCCCGCTAGGTTCACCGGGCTATGCGGCTCCTGAGCAGTACGGTAAGGCGCAGACCTCACCGCAATCGGACCTCTATAGTCTTGGGGCGCTGCTCTATCACCTGCTGACGGGCTATGACCCTGCCGAGAACCCGTTTTTCTTCCCGCCGATGGAGGAGCGGAAGGCGCCACGCAAGTTACGAGCCTTGATTGAGCAGATGACGAGGCGAGAGCGGGGGCAGCGCCCAAGATCAGCAGAGGAGGTGGCGGAGGTGTTGCGAGGAGTGGCAGAGGGACTTCAGCAGAAGCGGGTGAAGGGAAGGATCTGGGTGCCGCCGCAGGGGAAGCCGCTGCCGGGGACTGGTGGCGGTCAGATCCAGCTTCAACGGCAGTTGCAAACGGCGGCCCGGAGGCAGGCTCGCCGTCAGGTGCTCATCTCGGGGGTTGTGCTCGGGACGCTGGCCTGTACCGGGATCGGTGCATTGATAATGAGTAATAGCATGAAACCGAAGCGGCTCAATGAGAGAAGCACAACAGAGGATCAGATCAATAAGAGAAGCATGGCAGAGGACCGGGATATAATCCTCAGATATGCGGTAAGGACGGCTTATTCTGCTGATCAGCTATATCTGGCAGTGCTTTTATATTATGGTGAATACGGGTACTATATCAATATATATGAGGAGAAAACATTCAAAGAAATAAAGAGATTGAAGGTAGAAGAACGATATCTGGAGTATACAACGCGACTCATCTGGTCCCCGGATAATCGCTATGTGGCGTTCTACTCTGGAAAAGCCTTTCTCTACTGGGATTGGGAAGCGTCGTCTGATCCATCCCCTGTATATATCAATGTTTCTCAATTGGGAGACGAGCGCCGGGGCGTCGGGCAGATTCACGATACCTGGCCCGATAAGGGGAGTGACATTGTTGCGCTCTATGACCATCATCTCCTTGTATTTGATCTCAACGCGGAGAAGCAAAAGGCATATCTCAAATTCTCGGACGGGTGGTATCCTGTCCTCTCCTGTGCCTGGTCCCTTGATAAAGCGGTCCTGGCGATTGTTGACGCAACAGTGGGTGACATGCACTTCCTGGATGTCGAAAGAGGTCGAGTATATGAGAAAATACACATCGCAGCAGCGGCAGGGGCAAATGATGGACAGAGACAGTTCTACTGGACAAAGCACTATTGCGTGCTGTATCTCTACGCTGAAGTTTATCTGATGCCCGCGAAGCAGGTGAGGGAGATGCTCGCGGTCAATACGTTTCTGCATTTGCGGCTCGGGATCAAAACGTTTGCGCTCTCGCCTGATGAGACCATGATTGCGGTCAGCTCCTATGAAGAGGTGCTTGTCTGGCATATCGAGCAACGTCGAGTCATAGTCAGAACGCCGCATTCTGAAGAGAAGCCGCCTGAGTTACACTGGGTTGCCAACAACCGGGAACTATGGTGGCAGAGCGGAGGGAAAGAGCGTTATCTGTCACTTCCATAGGGAGTGTGCCTGTTCCGGTGGCTCATCTCTGCCGAATTCAGGTATAATGGCTGCACACACAAACAGCAACCAACAAACCTCACCCGACACCTCTGAAGGCTCGGGTGCTCAAAGGAGTGCTTGAGAGAATGCGTCACAGCTCATGGCAGAGTGACCAGCGGTACAGGCGTACCGTGATACTGATATTCCTGTTTTTGCCCCTGCTGGTTGTCCTGGTGCTTGGCGGCATCGTCTTTGCGATCGGTTCGCTTTCCAGACAGAACCAGCTTCCGACGTTGGCCCGAGCCGAACAGACCGCCATTTTTCCCGTCTCGGGGACGCTGGAAAATAGCTCGCTTGATCCCGGTCGTATCTTTGATTCGTCGGCGAATTTTGTTTCGCACCTGCTCTATACCGGCCTGGTGCAGCTCGACAGCAAGCAGCAGGTACAGCCACAACTGGCGCAAAGTTTTGATCTGGAAAAGGACGGTGTCACCTGGACCTTCCATTTAAAGCCACATCTGCGCTTTAGCGACGGCTCACCCATTACCGCAGAAGACGTTATTTACAGCCTGGATCGCTCGCTGAAGCCTGATAGCAGAGCCCTCTATGCGCCGCTCTCCTATGGGCCAGCAATCAAAGATGCGGAGAAGCTGCGACAGGGCAAGCTCTCCACGCTGATCGGGGAGAGTCTGTTCGCACCAGACAAGCAGACAGTCAAGATCGTCATGAGTGGGCCGAATCGCTATTTTCTCTCCTCGTTAACAACTGCGAATTCGTTTGTTGTCTCGAAACAGTTTCTTCAGAAATATGGCGAGAACTGGACCACCCATCTGGCCGAGGGCGGCACCTCTGGCCCGTGGAAGCTTGCTCGTATCTCGAATACCGCGATACGGTACCTTGAGCTTGTGCCCAATCCCAACTACTACGGTCAGAAACCAAAGCTGAAGAAGCTGCTGGTCCCGTTCTATCAGAATGCACAGACGTTGTTCCGGGCGTATGAGACCAATCAGATCGATATCGCGCCGGTGCCAGCCGACAAGATGCCGCGTGCACAGCAACACTATGCAAATCAGTTGGTACAGGTGCCAGGGACAACAATCGCCTATTACGCGCTCAACTACTTTACGAAGCCGCTGAACAACATCAAAGTCCGGCAGGCGCTGGCGCTGGCGATAGATAAGGATGCCATCGCGCACAATGTCTATGCCGGAACCGTTATCCCGACCAATCACCTGATTCCGACCGCTATTCCCGGCTATGATGAGAACGTTACCGGCCCGGCAGGCGTCCAGAGCACAAAGGGTGATCCCGCGAAGGCGCGACAGTTGCTTGATGAGGGCTTACGCGAGGAGGGCATGACCCGCGACGTCTTCAAGCAGAAGAATATCTTGCTCGAAGTGGCAACCGGTATTCCTGTTGATGTCACCCTTAAAAATGAGTACACTGCAATCGTCAATATGTGGAAGAAGAACCTTGATATCAGTGTGCCAACCTTTGACGCGCCTACCGATAAATTTGCCCGGGACATCAACAGCGCGGCGAAGGATACCAGCGGCCCGGGCATGTGGCGCTATCAATGGAACTCCGATTTTCCTGATCCACGGGCGGCGCTGGCTTCTCAGTTCGGCAAAGATGCCCCGATCAATAATCAGAACTATGGACAGAATTCCGGCTCGAACCTGAGTGAGCAACAACAGACCCAGAACCTGTTACAACAGGCCGATACCGTCTCCAATCCGACTGAGCGCCATCAGCTCTATCAGACAATTGAGCAGCGCCTGATTAACGATGTTGCCTGGATTCCGCTGTATCAAAGTACCCACACCTTTCTACAGAAGCCCTGCCTTCAGGGGCTGGAAAAGAGCGCCGTCGATACCATTCCGCCCGACGATTGGAGCAAGATCTACCTCTCGGAAGCTGAGCCTTGCGCCACACGCCTCTAAGGCCTCTCAAGGAGCAAAAGCAAGCCCGTCATCATAGCGAGACGGGCTTCTTTGTTTTAGTACCAGCGAATTGGTCCCTGTGCGTTGGGATGGCGGGCAAACGGCGGGTAGGTAATAGGTGCGGGTGGTTGTAGCCTGTTCTTGAGCAGCATCGTGATCAGCAACCCGAACACGAAGCCACCAATATGCGCGAAGTAGGCAACGCCGCCCATGCCCTGCTGGGTGTGGGCCAGTCCTGCGACACCATCAAACAATTGCAGCAGGAACCAGAGCCCGATCAGCAGAACGGCCGGAACCGTGACAATGGTAAAGTAGATGAAGATGAAAACAATTGTCCGCACACCCGACCACGGGAACAGGACCAGGTAGGCCGCCAGCACTCCCGCAATCGCGCCGCTGGCTCCAATACTGGGAACGAGCGAGTCCGGAGCCACAAACACCTGCGTCAAGCCTGCCACCAGACCCGCGAGCAGGTAGAAGATCAGGTACCCGATGTGCCCCATTCTGTCTTCAACATTGTCGCCAAAGATGAAGAGAAAAAGCATATTACCTATAAGATGCATCCATCCTCCATGCATAAACATAGAGGTAAAGAGGGTGATATAGACAGGATCGGGAGTAAGGTTTGTTTGAGGCACACCGCGTGAAATCGCCGCTGGTACAACGCCATAGACAGTGATAAAGCCCTGTACGGCGTCTCCAAGCGAGAGCTCGTAGAAGAAAACAAGCACATTCGCAAGAATGAGGCCCCAGGTCATCCAGGGCACAGAGCGCCGTGGACCGGGGTTATCATGAATCGGGATCATACACTGCTTTCCTTCCTCTATTCGGTGCATTTGACCTTCTACTAAACAACACTCTCTGTCGCTTAAATTCGTTGAGAGCAGTTGAGAGCGGTCACCGGAGGAAGAAAGCGCAGAGACCGCCCACGCGAGGCGATCTCTGCTTGTATGTCTCTCAGTTTAACAGGTTACGAACGGTCAGGCCAAAGCGCTCAACGACCGGTCCGAGGGTTGCCAGCAGGATAGAACCAAGCACCGCCGTAATAATGCAGTTCGTGAGAATCCAGCCAAATACGCCGACGTAGAAGGTGTTCGGTGCGGCAACGCCTGTCTGAACCAGAATGAAATTACCATAGAACGCGCCCAGAATGTTCGGGAGCAGGACCGCGCATACCAGGAAAAAGATAAATCCTTTGATCGTGAAAACATCCTTCCCGATGCTGCTCAAGCCGAGACGCGGGGCCAGCAGGCGATACAGAATCATTGGCAGACCCAGTTGCACCAGGTCCACGGTGCCAAACCATGCTGCTGTTGGGAGTGCCTGCCCGACCAGCAGTCCGGCACCCAGAAAATTACCGATATACGCAATAACGAAAGCCCAACCTCCAAACCAGATTGCGAACGGAATGCCGAAACCAATCGCCAGAAACACGCTGGACACGCCCGGCACGCTTAACGGAGCAGCGTTAATTGCGATCATCGAGAGGACGGTATAGACGGCGGTCGCCACGGCTACACCTACGAGCTGATTGAGCGTCGGCCAGCCGGTGAAGCGCAGACTGTACCGTATGCCGCCTGTATGCTCGTGTTCCACATCAGGAGGCGCTGTGGGGCGCTCTGCTCGGGGCTTGTTGATTGATTCTTCCATGCTGCTTATCCTTTCATCTGCTGTGATTCTGCACATTTCCTATGCAGAGGATATTATAAATGTCTTATACCTGATAATGAAAGAGAATTCAAGATATTTCACTTGAAAACGAGTGCTCATCATGTTTGTCGCGATGAAGCACAAATCTGCGTAAAGTATCTATTTTTGTCAGCATCTCGCGGGTATTACCGACGCTATCGAGGCTGGCAGAGAAGCTCGCCCAGCTTCCCTGACAGTGCTCTCGAATCTCGTCACAAAGCGCCTGTTCATCGATACGCGTCGCGTTACCTCGCTCAATCACAATCGTGCCATTGACCAGAACGGTATCAACAGCACTGCCGTTTTCACAATAGACAAGATGCAAATATGCGTCGCGGAACGGCAAGAAGCTGGTCTGGCTCAAGTCAAGCAGCACAATATCAGCCAGCTTGCCCGCTTCGATGGTGCCGATATCGCCGCTCAGGCCGATAGCCGTGGCTCCGCCGCAGGTGGCTGTATGCAGAATGCTGCTGGCGGCAGGCCACTGCTTATAGTCCAGGTGTGGGAAGTTGTGCATCAGCCCGGTGAGCTTGAGGACATCGAACATGTTCTGATTGTCGTTACTGGCCGCTCCATCGCAACCAAGCGCGATCGTGACACCCATATCCAGCGCCTGACTGAACGGGAAATGCCCGCTTCCCAGGCGCAGATTGCTGACCGGATTATGCACAAGGGTCGCGCCCGTTCGCGCCAGGCGTTCCAGATCGCCGGGATCAAGCCAGATCGCGTGTGCCAGCGACGTGCCGGGTTTCAGCACGCCTTGCTTTTCCAGATAGGCAATACCGCCTTCTCCCAGTTCCTTGTGTATGACCTGTGCCTGTACCTCGGTTTCGACGGCGTGCAGGTGCATCTCGGTCTGGTAGGCTGTTGCCAGATCGAGACAGCGCTGTAGGAGCGTCTCGCTGCACCAGTGAATCCCGCTTGGACCAACCAGACAGCGTAAACGGCCCTGATCGCGATTATGCCACATCTCAAGAAACTGCTCGACTGTTTCGAGCTGTGCATCAATAGCGGGCCACTCCTGGAAGCGGCTGACAAATGGATGATGCGGAAAGTCAATGCCACAGGCCGCGCCATGTTCTAGCACCATGTCCCGATCTTCAATTGAGGGAGCAACAGCGGCCCGAATGCCGATATCATGATAGGCCTGCATGACGGCATCCAGATAGCACCCGGTCACCCCGCTCACGGTCCAGAGGTGGTCCAGTACGGCGGTGGTGCCGCTTTTAAGCATTTCGAGCGCGCCAAGCATTGCACTGAGATAGGCAAGCCGGGGTGTCCATGTGATGCTGCTTCCGAAGAGCGGAATAAGCCACAGTTCGAGAGGCAGTGACGGAGAGGTGGCTTTTAACATGTTTTCCAGGGAGTGCGTATGAGCGTTGATAAGACCCGGGATCGCGAGTCGATTCTTCCCCTCAATCACTTTCTCTACCAGCAGTGGATTATACTTCAAAGTTCCGCTTGCGCCAACTGCCTTGATACGATTCCCCTGTAACAGGATATCCTGTTCCGGTAGAAGGTGTCCCGGAGCGTCAGGAGAGAGAAGTGCACACTGTTGAATCAGAACCAGGGATTCATGTTGCATGCTTTCACCTTTACATTCTACGTTGTTATCGGCTGAGTTGCTCGGCTCGTTCATAGCACTCTGTTGCCTCCTGATGCTTGCCCAGTGCATCCAGCGTCGCACCGCGGTTTGTCCAGCTTTCGGGGTCAGCGGGGTCGAGCTGGATCGCCTGATTGTAGGCGTCGAGCGCGTCTGGGTAGCGTTCCAGCGCGAAGTAGGCGTCTCCAAGTGCCAGCCAGAGCGAGGAGCGGCGCCCGTCCAGTGAGATCGCCTGCTGATAGGCATGAACTGCGCCGTTGTAATCGCGGTTGGTAAAGAGCTTGCCACCGAGCTTCTCCCAATCGTCTACAGGCGAGCGGGGTACGCTTGCGCCCAGGTTATAGACAGCCATCTTCTTTAACTGCTCCACATCGTCCTGCGTCAGTTGGGGGGTGACTTTGGCCCCGAGGAACTGCCGCTTGACTGGAGCCACACCGGGAAAACCGGGCATAGAGCCCGAACGCGCTGTGGGAGCCATGCCGCTCTGTGCAAGCAGCTCATGCAGGAAAATGTCGATGCTGGCAAAGCGCTGTGTGGGCTGTGCGTGCGTCGCACATTGCAGCACGGAGCGCATCACCTCATATTCTTGCGGAAGGAGCAAGCGAGTAAAGAGCTGCTGACAGAGCACACCGAGCATGTATTGATCGCTCAAGGGCGTAACTGCGTCCCAGTACAGCCGCAGCCTGCCCGTTTGCAGACTGGTTTGGGCGATATCGTAAAGTTCGGGCGCGAGATAGGGAACCGCCGGCGGATGCATGCGCCCGAGGCCAAAATCAGCCAGCCAGAGGCGGTCCCTGCCATCGACAAGAATATTGCCGGGGGTGAGCGCTCCATGCACAATATTCTTTTCGTGTGCGGCGCTCAGTGCGGCCCCCGCTTGCTGGATCAGTTGAAACAGGAGTGGGCGCAGAGATGGTGCCTGTCGCTCTTGTGAAACACGCTTTTGCTGCTCATAATGCAGGAGAAGCTGCTGTATGTTGCCGGGCGCATACTGACAGAGCGTTAGAAGATAGACCGCGGTCTCGTTGTAGGTGCTCAGGAACTCATGCAGAGGTCGGGTGCTTGCCTGACGCTGATCGGGCTGCCAGGGTGCGCAACTGAAAACCGCCTGAATCGAGGGATGACGGAGCAAGGTCGCCCGTCGCACCTCGCTACGGGCCTCTTCCCACAGGCTGCTATTCGCTGGATCTGGATACAGCAGCTTGAGCGTGACCGGTTGCTTTGAGCGCACATGAAACGCCAGGTAGGCCCGGCCAAACCGGCTGCTCCCGAGGTGACGCTGTACCTGATAGACGCCCAGTTGAGCGCCTGCTACCAGATGGCCACAGAGGCGGCAGATAATCGTATCGGAGCCCACTGTATGCGCGGGTTGCCCCAGACAGAAAGCCGTGGTTCTCGCCTGTGTTCCCGAGCTAGAATACCCTGAGTTCGGTTGCTTCATAAACATGTTCGCTCCGGCCTTTCCGCGCATTGCATCACTCTGCCCTGCATATCGCCTCGGCGAAAGACGATATGCAGGTTGCACTACTCCTTGCTATTCGGCTGATGGCTTTTTAAACTGGCGAAAATGATCGTACAGGGTAAATGATCCGCCTCCCTGCTGGTCTGGCAGCAGCGAACCGCTTGTCACGCGCTGCTTGCCTCCTCCGTTGGATGAGGTTTCCAGCTCAAAGGGACGCATAGGCGCGGTATCCATAGGGCCTGGCCGTCCCGCCTGCTTCGGCAGCAGCGAGTGTTGCTGTTGAAAGAGCAGGTCGAGCTCGCGGATCATGCGATCAAGTAGCATGCGTTCAAAGCTGGCATGCCCGTTCTGATCGAAGAGCGGAGAGCGACGCACCTCATAGAGCGAGTCACGGAAGCGGCGCAACAGATTGCCCATTGTTTCCAGGTTGCTTGTCTGGCGTCGCTGCTGATTCTCCAGCAGGCGTTGCAGGTGAATCAGGCCGGTGATAATCGGGCGTAACTCGGAGGTGCTTTGTGGTGGCGGCTGATCGAGCGTCCAGGCCGGTTGACCCTGAACAATGCGTTCCAGCGCCTTTTGAATCTCCCGGCTATCGCGTGCCAGCCGGTCGTATCGCATGCCCCGCTCCGACATGGCGCTGAGCCGGTCAAGCATCAGGTTCAGGCTGATCGCGATAGGCAGCAATGGTCCCGGGACGGTCGGAGCACGGGCCGAGAAATCGCCGCGCGCCACACGAGCATGCACTTCTCGCAAAATACCGATGCCCTCTTCAAGCACACGCTTTTCCTGCGCCGTGCGAGTCGCTTCATCGGCCTCGCGCTTTGTCACCTGAAGCTCACGCCGTGAGATGACCAGCTCACCGCGAATCTGCATGGTCAGACGGTTGTTTTCGATCAGTGTCAGCGCCTGACGAATAATGACGATGAGAATCAGGGTCAGGGCTATGATGCAGGCCAGAACAAGCTTATTCCCTCCTTTTGGTGCCACATAGAGCAGCAGCAATGCGCAGGTGAACAGCGCCAGCACGAAGGGGGAAATGGCCTGGATGGTTGCGACCAGTGGCGAATAGCGCCGGCGAAGCGTTATCTGTGAGGCTACAAGCCGCGAGCTGTTTAACGCGTCCTGTCCCTGCTCATGCGCGATACTACGCGGATATTCAATCGCCGCCAGACCGACCAGCGACATGCTGAGCGGCCAGAGGATATCCTGTATGGTGCCGGTATTAAAGCCAGTCGTGATCGAGTAGAAGCCCATCAGGCTATCTGTGATTGCCAGACAGAAGAGGCCCAGGCAGAGCCGCAGAAAGACTGGCTGCTGTTCCCGGTTCGAGAGCGGGCTGAACATCAGGAATGCGCCAACCGCGACCAGAAAGAGATCTCCTGTCGGAAAATAGACGGAGAGGAAGGCCGCGCCGGGACTGGGGGCCTGCGAAAGCCCTGCAATGGCCGGTTCGAGCTGGAAGAACCATGAGAGCGCCAGAGCCGCACCGATCACCGCCAGCGCATCCAGCAGCAGGCGCACTCGTCCGACGGCGGCTTTATTGCGTCGGGTCAGCAGAATTGTGCCCGTCAGGAAAAACGGGTATGAGAGCACAAAGCCGATATCGTAGACCCCTGGATAGGGGACTGCCGAGGAGTCCATGCGCACGTCATAGCTGGTCCAGATGGCCTGGCCACTTGCATAAACGGCGACCGCGATGGCAAGGAAGGTCCAGGCAAAGAAGGAGCGGCGGGCCGCCAGGTAGTCGGCGCGTGCGCTGGCAACCTCGTTCGGACTATGTTTCCAGCCCTCTTTCTGTTGCAGATCGTGCTTTAACAGCCGTGTCAGACGGTACAGACGAAAAGTGATGCGCAAGCAGAAGAAAAGGCCAATCGCCTCACCGGTAAATTGAAGAATATCTGAGGTACTTTTCAGGAAAAAGCTTCTTCCCGGTGTCTGCCCGATCAGGTTCATCAGGATGAGAAAGAAGGCGAAACCGGTAATAAAGCAGAAAACAATCCAGGTGCCGTAACGCTCGCCCCAGAGGTCACGGGCCAGCGCCTCGCCATGAAAGATGTTGGTCTCGTCTTCGGCGTTGTCTATCTGGCTTACTGGTCCCTGAGCAAGCGGCTGAACGTTGAGCATGTCAAGCCCGGATGTTCGATAGAGCGCCTGCCCGCTCTCGTTAAAGCTGATGGGGTTATTTGAAGACATGAGGTTGACCCCCTTTCTGCACCTGCGCTTCTCGCGTCAGGGGTGCGAGCCGTTGCCCGCGTATGCCCTGCAAACGTGACATGACAAGGACCTCTTCCTCTGGTCTCTCGTTTGTTTGCCCGACAAAGGACGTTTCAAAATCAGTGATAATCTCGATCACAGGGATCTGGTTGTATGGATCGTTCAAGTCTATTGGCGGTGTCTGCCTGTTGTCGCTCCTCACTGGACCAGATGCCAGAAAGTTCCAGCGCCCGAGTATCCTGTTCAAATAGCGATCCAACCCAAAGGAAAGCTCTGAATTACTGAGAAAGAGGCCGAGAAAAAAGAGCGCGTACACAAGCGCCAGGCCGATATCTGTTGTGTCCTGGAAAAAAATGGAGCCGCCAAAACCTTTGATGGTTGACCAGACGAAGAGCGAAAAGCATAGACCGATCAGACAGATCGTGTTCATCCAGGCTCCCAGGATCAGACAACAGCCGATGAGCGTTGCCAGCCCCGCCAGCAGCGGTCCAGCTATCTGTGGAGACTGATTGATGGTGTGTTGCCAGAAGGAGAGCCAGACGGCCAACCAGGCCGGTTGATCTGCACTGGCTATTCGCTCCTGTAAGTGAGCCTGAAAGCCGGGCTGCCAGGCAGTAAAGGCATGAAAAAGCCAGATACACCCGAAAAGGATGCGCAATCCTGTCAACCCTTTGACCCGCCATCGTGCCAGCATGGGCGAGACATCCGGCTCTTTTCGGTACGGCAGTTGCTTGTTCACGATGGCCCCCGGTGAGAGAACGGCTGCATGACGCTTGCGGGCACCCGCGGGTCTTTGCTCGTCAAGCTGCCATACAGCCCGATGCTCATCGCACTCTTGAAGCTCTCAAAAAGCCGAGCGCATGGAAGGGGAATGAACCGCTTTACCCTGCTCGAATCGATACCACAGAATCCGAGCGGGCCCTGTCCTGTAGAATGCAGCATGTCTTCCATAGCGCCAACTTCTATGAGTGTTCCGACACTCAGTGTTCGGATGTGCCCCGAGGCGATGTCCTTACAAGAACGCACTACGAAACTATTTGCAGTCACAGCACTATCGGTAGTATAAAGGGTAACAATTTTCACTATCTCCTTCTTTCCTTCCGTGGCTTTCGAGTGCGCTGTATAGTCGGTTGCTCTTCCAGTGTTGGGGGCTTGTATAAGACAGTGAAAAGACATGTATCGAAGCGGGAAGGGCTGTCTGTCAAGCCGGCGAAGTTGATGGCAGAAGATCAGGCTGCGTGGGGTTCTATTGGAGCGTGTGGAAGCCGCTACCTGGCTTGCTGGTATCGTGTGGCCAGGTGAACATGGCTGTACGCCGCATAAAAAGATAGATGATTCTCGCTTGCGCGTATTGAGAAGCGACCTGACTTCGTATTTCGTTGTACATATTCAGAGAAACACTTCTTGAAAAGAGCTATGGCAGTGAAAAAAAGACGTTGTTTTGTCTTATACCAGTCTTATGTAGCACAGTGTCGCACATTTTTTAATATGTTTTTTATACAAAAAAGTAGCATTTCGTTAAAAAATGTGTTATCCTATGTGGAGCAGCGAATATATTCGCTATGTGTAAACCGGAAACGACTTCCATTCGTTGCAGAAGCAAGCGAAAGGGTGGGATGCAACGAGACATAGCGGCTATATTTGCTGCGGGGGCTTTCTTTCAGGCTCCAGAAATGCAACAGTGACAACTTGTGGTGTGGGTAAGCTGTTTAATATAATGTGCTGCAATGTCATACATCTGGAAGTGTAGGGTGTGTGGTCAAAAATGGGGATATTTTTTCGGTGCTACCGAGGGAACCGGTGCACCGAAAGCTGGATAGATGTTTAGCCTTCTTTCTCGCGCTTTTTGTGGCCGGGAGAGTACATCAAAATGTAGCCCGTTTCCAGTATTGAAGAAATCTCAATACCGAAGGTTCGGGTCTTGATCCGGGTACGCGAGAGGACGTTGCGCACAGGTCGCATTTCCTGATCCCATACCCCCTCTTCCTGAGCCTCTTGCAGTCGTTGGCGGCAGCGCTCAATTGCCGCTTCGGTCACTCTTCCGGTGGTGAAGCTGGCGAGGAGCACTTCGTATGGACAATAGTACGGATACGATTCAAGGAGTGGAAGCAGCACACAAATTTCACTGGTCGTAAACTGCTGCTCCATGAGCATATGAGGACGATCATGCATAATGGCGAGGTGGGAAAGTGTGCCCAGTGTCGTATTCAGCGCAAGTGTATGACCCGTTGGTAGCAGCCCTTGCAATGAGAAGTGCAATACCTCCTCTTCCATGTCTTGCACATAGCTCATTGGGGTTTTAACTTTGCGTATTGACACTTTGTGCATACTGTTTCTCCTTTTGTGTGGATTGAACTGTGTTTTTGGTCGTTCCCCGTAAAATAGCTCTCGCACTGGTAGGCCAACCGTTGTGCCTGCCAGTTCGCTGAGAGCCCCTTTCCGCCAGCGCTTTGACCGCTGCTCATTAAGAGTTTGCGGGACGCAGAAGAAGCGATGATGAGCGGAGAGGCGTGCGATCCCGGGATGCGATGAGGTGTGTCCAATGAGCAAGAAGGGTGCCAGTTCAGAGGCCATTTCCCTATGAATGGTGTGCACAAGCAAGTGCCGCAATGGCTCATGCTTTGACACTCCCTCCGCTCCAAAGGGGAGGGATTTATCTTTCAACCGAGGGGCTGGCGCATCATCGCGGCACGCTGTCCAGAAGCGTTTGACGAGGGGCGCTCGCCGGTTCTCATCTGCCCGACGGGATCTATTCATGAAAAAGGTTATAGCACAGGTAGAGCCCCTGTCGGGCGGTCTCCTCGTCCTCTGCCCGGAGTTTGCAATTGCGTCATTCATCACCTGGTTCAATCCCGGATCTTTCTGACGCATTTTTGTAAACCTTCCATTGTTTGCCTTTCGCCCAATATTGAGACGTCGCTAGCACACAGAGATGACCCTACCTGATGTCAAGAGCCAGCCAGTATGGAAAGCCCTCCGTCACTGCGCTTGATAGGTGCTTCCAGGAGAAAAACGCCAGATGGCGCAATTCTGTAATCTGGTACTGGAAATACGATCTATTTATACATTACATGATATATTTGGAAAAATCAATGCTGTCCCGCTTTTCGCTTCTTATTCCTTACTTGAAGTATGTGAATAATCTGTGAAAGAGCATCAGAGGATTCCATTTTCTACTATTGTTGTTTCTTTTTCCTCTATAGTAACTCTTTGAAGCTCCCATTCGCTTTGGTCTGGCTTCAGCGGGTCTTTTCCTCTGGCAGCAGTGCCTTTCTTTCTTGTTTTTGTTGAGTTCGGAGCGCCTGTTATTGCCCCTGACAGGACGTTGTACATGATTTATGCGCAAAAGGAGTCTTGACGAACTTTCGATTACAAACCATACTCTAAATAAAGGGGAGAAAAATTCCAGGAGAAGGATTGTTCCTTCTCAAAAAAAGTGGGGGTACCCCTGATATTCACCCGTTGCCTACCCATTTCTGTCTGGCGAGTATCAGTTCTGTACCTGGTTTTGACCCAATCTCACCCGGTGTTATACCAAGTTTCACAGTTTGGAGTACATTTGTTCATGACCACACACCACCACACTACAGATGTTGCGATTATTGGCGGCGGCGTATCTGGCTGCGCGATTGCCTATCAGTTACGTCAGGCTGGCGTCTCTGTGACGGTAATTGAGCGCGAGGATATTGCTTCCGAGTCGTCGGGCGCGGCGGCAGGTCTCCTTTCTCCCCTGGGAGCGCTGTTAAAGCCATGTCCGCTTACTGATTTGCTGCTGGAAAGCTGGCGGCTTCACCCGCAGATTTTCCCGATTATCGAACAACTGAGCGGTGTCCAGACCGAGTACTATCGCCTCGGCTCTCTCCGCACTATTTCGGCTGGCGATGATCCCGAAATCCTGCGTCAGAAATTACGCTATTGGGAGCAGCTTGGCTTTGCTGTCACCTGGCAGTCAGGCGATGAGGCCCGACAGCGCGAGCCATTGCTTGGATCAGTGGTTGCGGCGGCGGTCTATGCTGAGGATGAGGGGAGCATTCGTTCGCCTCAGGTCACTCGTGCCTATGCCGGAGCTGCTCGTAAGCTTGGCGCAACCTTCTTCGACCATACTGAAGTGACCGGAATCGAGCGCTCGGGCTCACGGGTAACCGCGGTCCACACCTCGCAGGGAACCACCATTTCATGCGGTCATCTGGTTGTAGCCGGTGGCGCATGGTCGGATCGTTGCGGCGAGTGGCTGGATCTGGCAATCCCGGTGCATCCACTGCGCGGGCAGATTCTCTCGTTGCATCAGCCGGACGTGCCCTTGCAGCATATTGTCTTTGGTGAAGGTGTCTACCTGATCCCCAAGCGCGATGACACGATCTATGTGGGGGCGACCGTTGAGCCGGGAAGTTACGAGAAACGTCCCTCGGCGGAAGGCGTTGCCTGGTTGCTCAATAGCGCGATTCGATTGGCTCCAGAACTGGCGAAAGCCTATATTGCAAATATCTGGGTCGGTCTACGCCCGGGGACGCCCGATGGCAACCCGATTCTTGGGACGGCTCCCGGTTGGGAGAATGTGACGCTGGCGACTGGTCATAATGGTGTCGGGTTTGAGCTGAGCGCAATCACCGGCAAGTTGATCGCCGAGCTGATTACAAGCGGTCAGACACCTGAACTGTTGCTTCCGTTTGCGCTGACACGATTCCAGCAGACGGTGTAGCATTTCTTGTAGCACACGGGCGGAGCTGGTTTTTCCTCTCTCTGCCCGCTGTGCCCGAAAAACAGACCAGGTAGAAATTATTCCTACCTGAAAGAAAGAACGCTTCTTCTGGTCTGCCTGTCTCTTCTGCTTACAAGAATCCTCCTCTTTCTTAGCTTTCCTCTGGATTTTTCTCTTCTATCTCGAAGTTGAAAAAGCGCGTGCAGTGAGAGAGACTAGCCATTTTGTATTTTCCTTTGACTATAGCCGCGAAAACGCGTACAGTATCGTTATGTTTTGCGAGTCTATTCATGTGTGAATAGATGTACTTCGGATTCTATCCCGCCTTGTATATCAATGTATAAAAATGTGCAGGTTTATCAAGTGGTAAGGAGACGATGAATATGGAACAAGCAGAGCACAGCTTCCCGGATGAGGGTAGAGATAGTCAGATGGAGGCATATTCCCATTTTAACCAGGGCAGGCTACTGTACGAGGAGGGACAGTACAAAGAGGCGCTTCAAGCCCTACAGCGCGCGATGCGGCTTGCTCCCGATGTTGCACCTATTTATGTCTATATTGGCATGTGTTTTGAGAAGGCCGGGCATTCGGAAGAGGCGCTCAAGCTCTATGAACATGCGCTGACGCTCGCGCCCGAATTCGCCGAGGGCTATTATCATCGTGGCGTTGCTTTGGACACACTTGGTCAACATGAAGCGGCGCTGGAAGCCTATGAAGAGGCGCTTCGCCTGAAGCCCACCGTCCCGGAGTTCTTCATGAAGAAGGCGTTGACGCTTGAGCATCTCGGTCGCGTTGAGGAGGCGCTGGCCGCTTTCGATCAGGCAATCAGCGTTGACCCCGATTATGAGCCTGCATACTATAACAAAGGTGTCACGCTGATGTACCTTGAACGTCACGAAGAGGCCCTTCACGCCTATCAACATGCCGATCAGCTTAAGCCGGACATGCCCGCGACCTTGCTACATAAGGGGCTGGTGCTTGGCAAGCTCGGTCGGTATGAAGAGGCGCTGGAAGACGTGTCACGTGTGATTGCATTGAATCCTGCTGAAATACTGGCCTACTTCCACAGGGGCAAATATCTGGCCGAGCTCGGGCGCTATGAGGAGGCACTGGAAGCCTATGACGAGGTCTTGCGACGGGATTCGACCTTTGTCGAAAGCTATATCTACAGGGGCATTTGTCTGGCCCGGCTTCAGCGGCATGAGGAGGCCTTAGCGCTCTTCAATCAAGCCGTTGAGCTACGCCCCGACGATGCTATGACCTATTACAACCGGGGTCGTACCCTCTATGAGGTTGATCGATATGAAGAGGCGCTGGCCGATTTCAGCCGTGCTGCCGAACTGGACCCGCAGAACGGCAACGCGTTTTACAATAAGGCCGTGCTGCTGATGCTGATGCGACGCTATGAAGAGGCGCTTCCTGAGCTGGATGAGGCGATCCGCCTGCGCCCTGAGGTGGTGGGCTATATCATGAGCCGGGGCACCGCTCTCGAAGCGCTCGGACGCTATGAGGAGGCGCTTGCTGCCTATGAGCGAGCGATTGAGCTTGAGCCCGAAGAGGCAATCGGCTATATCAGAAAAGCCTCGGTTCTCCATGAGCTGAAGCGTTATCAGGAGGCGCTGCTGTATCTTGATCGGGCGCTGCTGTTGCGGAAAGATATCAGCATGGGTTGGTATCAGAAGGGGCTTGTACTCTGGAAGTTGCAACACCTTGACGAAGCGGTCGACGCGCTCAGCAACGCGCTTGAGCTTGAGCCTGAGGCTGTTGATGCCTGGTCGCTGAAGGGACTTGTACTGACGCAGCTTCAACGGCCAGGGGAGGCGCTACTATGCTTTGAGCAAGCCCTTGAGCTTCAGCCCGACAATGCCCTGTTCTATCACTATAAAGCGAACATCTTATGTAATTTGAGTCGCTATGAGGAGGCTATAGCGTGTTTTAAGCAGGCAGTACAACTCAATCCGCATGAGGTTCGCACCTTTTTTACGCTTGGAATGGTGCTGAAGATGCTCAAGCGTTATGAGGAGGCATTGGAGGCCTTTCGACAGGCGATTCGGCTGGCTCCGGCATATGCAGGCGTCTACTTTCATCAGGGGGAAGTGCTTTCCGCATTGCAGCGCTATGAGGAGGCTCTGATAGCGTATAATAAGGCAATAGAGCTTGCTCCTGACTATGCCGGTTTCTATTATGCGAAAGGGCTGACCTTGCAGAAGCTCAATCGCGTGGCCGAGGCAACTGATACACTCTTGCAGGCAGCAGAACGTGATACGCGTTTCGCTCAACCCACTCCCTCGGCACAGGAAGCCTGATGCGGTAAGACAGGATGATTGATACAGGATGTTTATCTTTCACGTCGGTGTATCAATTGCGGCTCAATCTCGTAATGAAGGTAAAAAGAGAGTATGCCGTATAGAATCAGACGACGGAGTAAAGCCGCATATACGACCAGCCGTCTGACCTTAGAAGGCTCACGCAGAATCGGGCTCGGGAAGACGCTCCTCGGGATGCTGCGTAGTCGTTGGGAAGATCTGCTTGACGGTTTCTGGCTGGTTCCCGGGTTGGTCGCCGCTACCGGTTTTTTGCTGGCGCTGGCGCTGCTCGGGCTTGATCATCTGTTTCCTTTTGCCAGGCTGCCCATTGGATTTAGTGGCAGCGCTGCAACCGCACGCTCGTTGCTCTCAACGATTGCGGGCGCATTGATTACCGTTGCTGGTCTTGTCTTCTCTGTGACGATGGTGGCCCTGCAATTGGTGTCGAGCCAGTTTACATCTCGTGCACTACGAGGCATTCTGAGCAATCGCCTGAATCAGGTAGTCACTGGCGGACTGGTGGGCATTTTCACGTACTGCATGTTCATTCTGGTGGCGATTCGTGATAAAGGCGAGGGCGATAGTACCCAGTTTGTCCCGGCGTTGAGTGTCTCAATGGCGTTTCTGCTTGCGTTTGTCGGGTTGATCCTGCTGATGATGTTTATCGGCTATACCTCGCAATCGTTGCAGGTTTCGCACATTACTGCCGATATTGCCGGAAAGACACTGCGTTCCCTCGCACACCGCTATCCCGGCGTCGGGTATGAGCAATGGAATGATGATGGGAAACAGTTGCTCAACGAGTGGGAGAAGAGCGAGTCACCAACAGGCATTTATGCAGCGAGTGCGGGCTATGTTCAGACAATCTCACTGCAACTGCTGGCGAGCGTGGCTCACAAAGCTGATCTGCGGCTCTCGCTGCGCGTTTGCCCGGGCGATTTTGTGACTCCTGAGACAATTGTTGCGGATGTCTGGCCTGCCGATGCTGTCGATACTGCCATTGTGGAGGCGATTCAGAACTGTATCAGCGTCTCTCGTGAGCGGGATATGCTTCAAGATCCCTCTTTTGGTGTTCGCCAGCTCGCGGATATCGCGCTCCGTGCCCTGTCACATGCGATTAATGATCCGACCACTGCTGTACTCGCTATTGGCTATCTGGAGGCCATTTTTGAGCGTATAGCGGGCGAAGATCCCCTTGCGGATATCCTGCGTTTAAAGGGGGATGAATGTGCCATTGTGGCTCGTTATGTGACCTTTGAGGAATATCTTCAGGTGTTTGTCGAGATCGGGCGCTATGCATGGGAGAACGCGCGTGTCGTGAATGTTCTCCTCGACGCTGTTGCCCATATTGCCGAAGCTGTGGTGTCGCATAATCGACCTGAGCGGTTGCTGCTGCTGGGGAGAATCGCGGCTGCCATTGCACTTCCTGCGATCCAGCAGGCAAAGACGACGCTCGATCGGACGAGTATCCGCGAGCATTTGCACAACGTTGAGCGCATTACCGGAACAGAGTCCATTGTCCTTGAGCGGCGGGGGTGATGCTCCCACCGATTGTTGAAGGGGCTGTTGTAATGGAAAAGGGGACTATCTGGGTTGGCGCGTCGGGTTGGGTCTATCCGCACTGGGTCGGCCCATTTTACCCGGCAAAGCGTTCCGAAAGCGATTATCTGGCGTTCTACACGCGCCATTTTCCGACCGTGGAGATCAATCGCAGCTTCTATCGTTTGCCTGAGCGCAGACATTGTGAGGCCTGGGCACGACTGGCCCCGCCCGGTTTCCGGTTTGCGGTCAAAGCCAGCCGCTATCTCACACATATGAAGAAGCTGAAAGACCCACAGGAGAGCCTCCAGCGGCTGGTGACGGCGGCGGAAGGGCTTGGTGAGCATCTGGGACCATTCCTCTTTCAGCTTCCGCCACACTGGCGGGCGAATCTGGATCGCCTGGCTGACCTGGTTGCGCTGCTGCGTTATCCTGCTGCCTTTGAGTTTCGGGATGCTTCCTGGTTTGCTCCCGAGACGCTCTCGCGGCTGTTGAAGGTGCTGGAACAGGCTCCGGTTCCCTGTACGGTGGTGATCGCGGTCGGCGGCTCGCTCCCCACTCCGCCGGATCTTCCCTTGTCTGGTTCCTTTGGCTACTACCGTTTTCATCAGGGGAGCGAGGGCATCGGCTTTTCTGATGAGGAGCTGATGACGTGGGCCGAGCGGCTCCGCAAGGATCGTCGGCGTGAAGCCTATGTCTACTTCAATAACGATCCGAAAGGCTATGCCGTGCGTGATGCCACTCGTTTGCGTGAGCTGCTTGGCCCGCTGGCTGTCAGGCCGTTTGTTCCGGCTAGTGTCGCTGATGGACGGCGTGCTTGATCAGATGATGGGCGCGCGCATGCAGAATATGCATCTCGGGCTTTCGCTCCTGTGGCGTTGTAGCCGTCAATTTGTAGAGCGTTGCCCGAATCTCTTGCAGGCTTTCTTCCAGCGGTGAGAGCTGTTCTGGCCGCTCACCAAGTGTGACCGCCCGCTCAACTTGCGTCAGCACCTCATCGGTATGCTGTTTGAACGCCTCCACTCCGGGAATGGCCGGGCTCTTGGGGTCGGGCAGATGTGCCGCCAGAAAGGTAATGCTATCACAGAGCCGCTGATTATAGGCGACCAGCGCGTAGAAACGCTCGACCGATCCCTGTTGCTTGCGAGGCTCATTGAGCAGGCGCTGAAACGCGGCAGCGGCGTTGATATTCCGTAGATGAGCCTGGGCACTTGCCTGATGAAGATCGGCCCGTTTCTCATGCTTGCCCGCATAGATGTCGAGAACGCAGTGCAAGAAGGAGCGATTCGCGGCCAGCGCTTCAGCGATATACTGCGGCAGGCGCTCGCGCTCCCATTGGGGCCAGAACAGGTAGCAGGCTATCATGGCGATGACGCCACCCATCAGGGTATTCATCATACGCAGCATCGCAATCCCCCAATCACCCGGGTGCCCCAGATCTGTAAGCACTACCATAAAGGGGGTCAGGAAGATGACGAAGGCGCTATAGTTCCTTCTCAGGCGGCTGTAGGCCAGTAAGCAGAAGACCACCAGCAGCGCAAAGAGCAGCAGACGATCTCGAATCGCGTAGGCTACCCATGCGCCAAGCATCCCGCCGAGTACGGTTCCAATGACGCGCTCAAAGACGCGGGTACGGGTTGAGGCAAATTCTGGCTTCAACGAGAGCATCACCGTGAGAGTAAGCCAGTAGCCGTGATCGAGCTTGAGCAGCGAATAGATCACAACGGCCACCGTGGTTGCCACGCTCACGCGAAGCGCATGTCTGAAAGTCAGCGATTGGAAGGACAGATTGTCGCGAAAGAGCGTCCACGCTTCGCGCGGGCCGGTTCGTTTCTTTAAAACTGGCGTTGTAAGCGCTTCCAGCCGCTCATCATCAAGCTGTGCAAGGGTATACATGGCCTCTTCGCCGATCGTGCAGATTTGCCTGAAGATGCGTAGCACTCGCTGGACACTGGCAAGCGCCTGAGTATCTCCTGTCAGCCCGGGCAGCTTCTCGCGGAGCTCCTGCAAGCTGGTTTCCTGGGCGTTGTGCAGTCCCTCCCACTTTGTCATATCTAGCTTGTTCTGTGTAATGCTTTTCGCAAGAAAGGTGCACATGGTGGCGGTCTGTTGCAGGAGCCGCTTCATGGTTGGCCAGAGTGCATAGTTGTGGATATGGTGCTTTGCCCCTTGAATGCCCTCCGCAAGCGCGATAGTGGCATCGAAGAGCCGGTCGGCATCGAGCGTCAGCATGAAGAGCTGTTGCAGGGTGACATTGGAGCCGTTTCGGCTGGCTCGCAATGTCATCACGGTATTATGAGCTCGCTTGTACGCTTCGAGTACAAGCGCTCGCTCGTTCTTGGCGGCATCGTTCCACCAGCGCCCACTTGTGTAGCTGGCACTGCGTCCGGCTTTCAACAGGAAGAGGGCAAGTGAGCGATAGTAGGCCGAGGTTGCCATGCGAACGGGCTTGTAGGGCCTCAGTGGCCAGAGCCAGAGCGAAACAATCATCGCCCAGACACCCCCACATAGAAGCGCGATTCCCTGTTGCAGAGCGATAGCCGGGCCATGAGGTTGCCCCAGAAAGATCAGAAAGGCGCCTGATGTCATCATGCTCACTTTGGCCCCGATATTGCCATAAATGCTGAACATGTTGAGCAAGAACATGAAGAGGAAGGCAAGCGGCACCGCAAGCCAGATTGAGCCTCCGCTGATGGTGCCAAGCACGCCTACAATTGAGATGCTGAGTGTTGCCAGTAGCATCGAGAGCGCCCGCGTGCTGTAGGCTCCACCGACATCTGCGAGCGCCACATACAGGCCTCCCAGAAAGCCGCTGCTCATCATCAGCGGGTTCTTGAGCAGCATGCCAGCAACAATAGGAACGATACAGATAATGGTAAGACGAATTCCATAGGTGAGATCTTGTTTTTGAATATCGAAAAGATAGTTTTTCAATCGCTGTAGAAGAGAGATAAGACGCTTTTTCAAGCGATAAAGCAGTATTGGGAGAATCCTTCTCTGTTTCGTCTGTTTACTGGCTGTTGTTGGTATATCCATTTGCATACTTGTTTCCCGATTGTACCCCTTACCCTTTTTCAATCAATCATTTTACAAAAGAAGAAAGAGAAAATTCCATAAGAAAGACATGCAAAAGCAGCAGATGTGCGCCTCTGCATGACATCATGTGTTCGTTGTTGCTTCTAGAACAGTGCTAGAAAGTGGATAGCGTCATTGCCGTCCCCATGCGCAAGAGGCACTCGCCTGGCACTGGCAGACCTCTTGTGGACAGAATGAACCGGAGAAAAAGCGAAAAGATACCAGATGGTTCTATCGATTAAGAGCGGTTTCGCTGAAGGAGTCCATGAGTGCAACAGGAAGATGTCGTCGCGCTCGCCTGTCCCCCTCCACGTTTTCAGCCTGCTATTTTCGAGCCGCCCTTGTGCCTCGCAAATCCATGCGTTCTCTGCCTTGTGGGTGAACTTTCCCTTCTCATTGTAATACAAATATCGACATAAATGCAAGTCTCTTTCGTTTGAACGTATATCAAATCGTGTCATTGTTCAGCCCGGGAGCGCCTGGCAAGCGGCTATAGTCAAAACGTCCTGTTTGTTGTATGCTGTGAGTGCCAGATAGATATCTATTTTTGAGTATAGGATGGACTATGCAGGAGCTTTTACAGGAGTTGCAGCGGACGCTGCTGACGTCTATTCCGTTTACGCAGCATCTTCATCTAACAGTGCAACGATATGATACACAGGGAGTGGCGCTGGCGGCTCCGCTGGAAGGCAATAGCAACCATGCAGGAACAGCCTTTGCGGGCAGCCTGAACGCTTTGGTGACGCTTTCGGGGTGGGGGATGCTCTGGTTGTTGCTCAAAGAGCTCGCGCTTGATGGCGAGATTGTGATTCAGGATAGCCATTGTGACTATAGAGTTCCGGTGACGCGTGATTTTACCGCCTTCTGCTACAAGCCCGATCCCGCTGCTGTTGCCCGCTTTGGCAAGGTACTGCGAGCCAGAGGGAAGGCGCGTTTAGAGATTCAGAGCGTGATCTATGAAGATGATCGTGTGGCGGTTGCTTTTTCGGGTCGCTATGTTGTGCAGCAGCGGGTTCCACGACGCTAGCCAGCCGCCCGTTTTTCTTATTCCCGCGATTTTTCATCCCCTTCCTCCGTTCTAACGTGATGAGGTACATGAATGGATATGTGTCTGCTTGTCTCTTTCCCCGGGTAGATGGGAGGGAGGACTGTATTTTTTTCTATCTCAGTGAGAATTTGTGAGGAATACCCGCAATTATCCTGAAAAAAAGTTGTTCTATATTGGAGAGGTGTATGCACAAACCTGTTCGACGTTTCTCCGTGCGTATGCTGCCTGTGCTTTGCTGCCTGCTTGTGTTGCTGGCAGGTTGCTCAGGTGTGGGTGATGCCAGCGGCAATAATCAGGCGCCGACGCCGAGCCCGGAGACAACGAAAGCACCGCAGATCACGCCGACGCCCACTGTTGACCCGAATGTGGCCCGCGTGCGAGAGATCATCAAGGGGATGAGTATTGATGAAAAAATCGGGCAATTGATCATTGTAGAGTATATCGGTGCTGGCTATACGCCGGAACTGCAATATATGGTTACAAAGCAGCATGTGGGTGGCTACCTGTATCAAGAGGTGAATCATAACTTTGACGCGCCCAATAATACGATCCAGGCCGTTTCCCAGATGGCAGAGCAGGTGAACAAAGATGCCAAAATTCCGCTGCTCAGCACGATTGACGAAGAAGGTGGCCTGGTAAACAAGCTATCGACCTTCTATGGGGCGAAGCCAAGCGCTCGCGATATGGCTCAATCCGGTGATCCTGAGACCGCTTTCCAGGAGGGCTCAAAGATGGCGAAGGAGATGCTGCAACTGGGTATCTATGGCAACCTTGCCCCGGTGGTTGATGTCGAGTCTGGTTCCCCTCCGTTGCTGGCCTCGCGCACCTTTAGCAGCGATCCAGCTGCGGTTGCAACCTATGCGGGCCGCTTTGTGGATGGCTTGCAGCAGAATGGCGTCATTGCCACGCTGAAGCATTTTCCCGGTCTTGGCTCGCTGACCACCTCCGATGATCCACATGAGACCCTGCCGACGGTGAATCGCTCGCTGGATGATCTTCAGAAGATTGATCTTGCACCGTACAAGGAGCTGATCGCCAAACATAAGCCCGCCATGATTATGACCACCAACGTGGTGACGACCGCACTTGATCCCGAGCTGCCCGCCGAGCTGTCGCCGAAAGTGGTTGACGGCGTGCTGCGTAAGCAACTTGGCTATGATGGCGTGGTGATCACGGATGGACTGTATATGAAGGGGATCTCGAATCGCTGGAATATTGGCGAGGCGTCTGTGCTGGCAATTATTGCCGGAAACGATCTGGTCGAGGGACCCTTTACCTCTGATCAGGTTGCCTCTGTGATTTCCGCCTTCAAAGAGGCGTTGCAAACTGGCCGCCTGACCGAGCAGCGCCTTGACCAATCATTGGAGCGCATTCTGCTGATGAAGCTGCGCTTCAACATGTTGCACTAGCTCTGCTGCCTTCCGGGGGAGGCATTTGCCTCCCTCTACCGGATGTATTTTCGGGGAAAATAGAGCCGGTAGAGAGACACACACCATCGTGTTTGCTTGAGATAGCCGGAAAGGCGTTCGCATCACCGCGCTGTGATAACCGAGATGAGAGGCTACAGCGCTGCCTTGACTGTTTCCTCTGCGGGAAGTCGAAGTTTTTGCAGCTTTGCGGTATTGTTCCTGCATTCTGGCAGCTTTCCCCGACAGAATACCCGAATCCCTGGCTCGATCCTGGAATGTTTGGGAATGTAAATCTCACTCCTCTGCATATCAATCATCAGGATGGCTGGCTCTTCCAGTATATCGGGCTGGACCTGCTCTAGCATCTCTATCATCTCCTCCGCCACCCATCCTTCTGCCCCGTGAGCCTGCGGGCCTAGAATGTTCTCATTTATATGTAATACATGTTGGGGATAGCGTGCCGCCACTGCCAGCAGGCAGCATTGTAGACTATCATGTAATTTCATCGGTCGCATAGCGCCATTACTCCCTTTCCATTCTAGAGTGCATTTGATGCAACAACGGTACTACAAAGAGCAACGTTTACTACATCTGTATCACCTTCCTTTACACTGCGTCGAATGTGCTCCTTGTGACGCTTTATCCTCTCAGAGGCGGAGTACAGGTTTTCTCTCTGCACGATGACAGGGTAGAAGAGGTACTGGCATCAACTCTGGTTACTATCATCTGTAGCTGCCTGACGGGCAACCAAAGCGGAGTAAAATATCCATGTATCCTTATAAAGTGTGTACTCGATGTGACGAAAAGTCAAGTCTTTACTGGATTATAGAGTATGTAAGTATGCAATGCTTTGAATATGATTGATGAGCTATAATAGATATTTACTGGATCGTGTCCTTATGAGTTGCCGTCTTTCCAGACTTTCTTATAGGGACCTGAAGGGGTAGTGTAGAGCGCTCGTTTCTTCCTGTGAATGAACTCGATAATCAGACTATCGAGGATACAGCAGAAGAAGAGAAGATCAACTACGAGTGCAGTTGAAAGAAGCTGTGGGAGTTCCAGCGGAGGATCAGCCGCATTGGAGCTCAACCAGTCAAGTAGCATGGCAAGCATATTGCCTGCGATCAGCCCGATGAGGATGCCTGCCATTGTTACCCGTCGCTTGCGCGTCTCCTCCAGCGGTTCCGGTTTCTCCTGGGCAATGCGCTGATAGCGGCGTACCAGGGGAAGCAGCACAAATAGAGCCGCACCGATACAAAAGAGACCGCTGAGGAACAGGGAAACGGCTGGCGGAATCGTGTTCATGTGATGCTCCTTTCACGTCGCCTGATGTGGGCGCGTGCCGGCTTTCCTTTCTGTCGATTTTTTTCTGTTTTATTATAGGGAGCAGAGGGAATATATAGAGTTAAGTGTATATATCTATCGGTGTATCTCCTTCTTGAACGGTGGAAATGAAGAGGACGCATCACTATTTCCGTTAAGGGAAGAATTGCTGAGAACTGCTGATATCTACCCTAAACTCATGCAAACACGCTTAAAAATAGCAGATATGATATACTGAATACGTTAAGACGTGAATCTGTTTTCGATCTGTGGGAGAAGAGATGATGACCGAGGTAACGCCTTTGCTGCTTACCCTTCAGAGCGTGCTGGATCAAGAGGGAAGCCGTACCGAGAAGGCGCAGCGTGTCGCAGAGCTGATTCGCGTGTCCGGGCACTATCGCTGGGTCGGGCTCTACGACTACCTTGAGGCCGAAGATATGCTGAACCTGATTGCCTTTAGCGGCCCGGCGGCTCCTGCTTTTACCAGCTTCTCGGCTGAGACGGGGCTTGGTGGCTCTGCGATTCATTCCGGGTCTACGGTGATGGTCGGCGATGTGCGGCTTGATCCACGTTATATCACCACTTTTGGCAACACGCTTTCTGAGATCGTTGTACCGATAAAACATCCGATCACCGATCATCCACTTGGCTTGATCGACGTTGAGAGCGAGTGCCTTGATGCGTTCAAACCGCACGATCGCATTTTGCTGGAACAATGTGCGCATGATCTCACCAAACTCTGGACGTAGCTGTCAGTCACTTCCACGTGAAGGAGGAGGCCTGTGTCTGGATTCCCCCGCACCTCAGCCCCCTTCACCGGGGGACTGCTTTAGCTTCCCTGTCCGACACATCAGGGGCAATTGACACGTGCCCCGGTCCTGCCGGATGAGAAGCGTTCTCCGTTTGACGCGTATGGCATTTCAATGCGCAACCAGCTCTTGTTGCATGTCGTCGATGGTATCATCTAAGGAAGAGTGTGTCAGGTATTCTGAAGAGCTTGTTGTTTTTGAGAGGAAGCCTCTGCTTTTCTCTCTTTGACACTCCTATGACGCTGTTGCAGCGGGTCTATTCCTCCCCGGCTTTCAAGCTGTGGGCATAGCTGTGAAGGGATATTGCATGGAACCATTTGCTGTGGGCTCGACTGTTCGTCGTGCTGCTGGCAGTGCAGAGCAGGCGAGCTGTCTTACTATTGCGCTATCGCTCCCTGACTTTTTTACCCGTGAGGCCGTTGAAGGCGCGATGCGTCTTGACCTTGCCCGGCATGAGACCTTTGTGGCCGAGCGAGAGGGACAGATTGTCGGTTTCCTGGTCGCTCGGCGCAAGTCTCAGGCGCTGGCCGAAATTCTCTGGCTTGCGGTCTCCGAGGCATTTCAGCGGCAGGGAATCGGCTCAATGCTTATGATGACGTTTCTGGCCTCCTGTCGGCGTCAGGGCGTTCGCCTGATCGAGGTCAAGACGCTGGCTCCGCTGGCGAATGGTGATAACTATCAGCCGACTCGCGCCTTTTATGAAGCTCATCACTTTGAATGCCTTGAAATTATTGATCCATTCCCCGGCTGGATGCCCGGTAATCCCTGCGCGATCTATGTGCGTACGGTTGATATGCCTCAGCAAGAAGCCAGGCATTGAGCAAGCTCTTAATGCGGATTCAGTGCCAGATGGTGTTGAGGTGAAATAGATTTTTTTTGAAGATTCGAATAATAGAAGAGGAGGCATATTTAAGTAATAGATTTGGCTTTTCGCGTTTTATTCTTATAATTGATGTGGTGGTATCTTTATTCTCTACCCTGATAGGAGGTTTCGGGTGCAGTCATTGTGCGGGCTGTACCACTTGAGGCGGGGCATAGGGAATACGCCGGGGCGCGACACCCTGGTGCATGATTTCCACTTCCTTTCTCCTTACTTAAAAAGGAGGGAGAGCGAGACAAAGACGGCTCGTTCTCCCTTTTGTTGTCTTATGCGGTCGGTGGTGCGTTGTTATCGGGGGCATGGTTGTAGGGATTGCTGTTGTATGGCTGCTGCACAGGTGGCATCATGTGAGCTGGTGTGCGCGGCTTGCCGATTGCTCCCCCAATAGCGCCGACGCCTGCTCCCAGGCCCACAGAAAAAAGCGCCCCGACACTATAGCCGATGATCAGGCCTGTAACGAATGCGTTTTCGAGTGCCTCCTTGCTGGCTGCGTTCCCTTGCGATTGCTGCACAATTTGCGCTGTCTGGCTTGCGAGGGTATGCACCATATCGGGATTGAGCGTTACAAAAAGAATAGAGCCAAGCAGACCGATCAGGCCGCTTACCATTCCTGCTACCAGACCTGCAAGCGTTCCGGTGCTGATCTTACCTGTCTTCCGGGTCGCCAGAAAGCCAGCGAAAAAGAGAACAATGACGGAGATAAGCACGTTGAGCAGCTTCGATACGGGAAGCACCGCGTCAATGAGAAAGACAAAAATGAGCTGGATCGCTCCCAGGATGACACCAAAGAGAGCACCTGTTTGCCAGATGACCCGGCTACGGGGTTGAGTCACAGGGGAATTCACAGTTATTACCTCTTCCTTTTGATGATGGAAGAGTATAAAACAAACAGAAGCAAAAGTAAATATGCTACCTTATTTTTAAGGAAAACCCTTGAAAAGACTACATAAAAAGAGAGGATAAAAACAGGAGGGAATATACACCTCTTCCTGTGCGCATGGTTACCATTGCTTTCAGTGCTCGGGAGTGATTCCTTCCGCATGAGAAGCAGTTTCAGTTGCCTGCTATGAAGGGGCAGAACAAAACCCCGCGCTCGCGAGGAGGCGGGGCGTTCTCTGCTGTATTGTCTTTCATCCTGCTCAAGCGCAGAGAATCTCTCGCTTGCTCTCTTTATGCGACAGGCGTCGGAGGAGCGTCGTTATGGGGTGTGCTTTGTTTGCCGACAACACCACCAATCGCGCCGACTCCGGCTCCCAGGGCAACCAGGAACAGCAGGCCGATAATAAAGGCGATGATCAAACCACCCATGATTGCTGCTTGAATATCGCCTTGAGAGAGGTTGCCGGTGTTTCCGGACTGTTGTACGATGTTTGTTGCTTTCTGAATCAGTTCCGGGTTAACCAGCACCACGATGATAGAGACAATCAGCCCGATAATGCCGCTGATGGCTCCGGCAACCAGACCTGCTAGCGCTCCGGTGCCGACCGTAAAGGTCTTCTGCGCTGCCAGATAGCCGGCAAAAAACAGGACGATAGCGGAGACAATGATATTGATAATCCCCGCGAACGGGATCACTCCATTGAGGAAAAAGAGAAAAACGAGCTGGATCACTCCCAGAATGATGCCGAAGAGAGCACCTATCTGCCAGATCACACGGCTACGTGATTGAGTCGTCGGATAATTCACTTTATACCTCTTTCTTCATACAACAATAGAGTGTAAAACAAGTAAAAATTTTTTTGTATCGTATATATACATACGTCATTGCTCAGGAAACAGTTTCAGTCAAAGCGGTGCATTGCGGGGAGATCAAACATAGTAATTGAATGAAGGAGAACCGGGGTAATAAGCTAGAGTTTTGGCGCTCTGGTTGCTCGATTGTGTCCCATTGAGCCGCCGATAGTCCCGGCGCACAGCCCGAGCAGCAGGCTGATGAGAAAGCCGAGGCCCGCAATCAGCAGCATCGCCGTGAGCAATGGGTCCAGGGGCGTATAGCTTGCTGCCAATGTGCTTTGTAGTTGCTTCTTGAGCATGCTGAGCTGGCTATAGTTGAACCACATCGAGATGAGCGAGACCATGAACGCGATTACTCCCGCGACAAAGCCTGCCCATAGACCCACCCCTGTGCCGGTGCGCGTTCTGCCGGTCTGCCGTGAGGCCAGATAGCCCGCGATCAGGAACAGGAGAAAAGGACAGACCAGGTTAATGGCAAGTGCGTAGGTGCTAATTTGCGGCAGAACCAGCGAGACGAGGATATTGAGCAGAGCAGCAAAGAGCCCGAAAATCAGCCCGAGACGCCATGTAAGCCCACGGGGACCGATATTGATAGGGTTGTTGCTTCGTGATGTTGTGCTCATGGAACTGCGCCCCTTCGCGTGCAATGTGCTGCATAGAGACAGATGCTCTCTTCGATCTAGTTTGAGTATAGCACATGCTGAAAGCGCAGAGGTTCTATCAAGGTAACAAGAGATGCTCTTGCTACCTTGACCGTTTAGAACCAATCACTTGCCGGGATAAAGGTATGATCTGGCGGGAAGAGTATCGAGAGTGCCTGCTGTGCTTCAAACGGCAAGCGCTGGCCTGTCTCGCTCAGCACGTGTTGCAGGGAGCGATAGCCGAACGCCAGTTGCAGGAACAGTTGTGGTGTGAACTGGAGTGCGGGTGCCTGTGCAGCGGTGTCGCTCAACTCGACGCTTCTGCCTGCACAGTGCAGCGTGCAGCTTTCCTGCTCGATGATGAGCGTGATGCTGCCGTTCCAGTGAGCAAGCGAGCGTTCCCAACGCGCCTGAAGCTCTGGAAGGATAGCGTGCAGGAAACCGGCCAGGCTGTTCAGACGGCCCATCCAGCCTGCAAAGCGCTGATGATTGATCTGGGTTTGTACTGACCATTCGTTGGCAGCGAGCTCCTTATGCGGCCCTGTTGCTCTGAGAAGCTGGATCAACCAGTCTGCCATCAGCGAGCGTTGAGGAAGCAGACAGGTGAGCGGCTCGGTGACCTGTGCGCTGCGGCGGTCCTGTTCCTGCAACAGCGCAAGCAGCGCCTCGGGCGTCTCGGCGGCGATTTCCGTGATCCGTTCCGGCTGTTTCTCAGGAGACGTAGCATAGCCCGCGACCTGTCCATCTGGCCTGATTGCAAGCAGGTACTTTTGTGGTGAGAACCGATGCTGGAAGATCTCAAGCGAGAAATCGAAGCTGCCTGTATAGCCCGCGTAGTGCTGCTGATAGAGCGTATACACGGTTGCCGCATCTTCCGCGGTGGCCTGCCGGGTTGTATAGCCGGAGAGCGAATCTGCCCATTGGCGCAGTGAGCCGCGTTCTACCCGTAGCATGGTAGTATCGTAAATATCGATGTAGCCAAAGCGATAATAAAAATTAGGGATACCATCCAGCAGCAACAGTGGAAGGCGGTTCGCGTTGGCAAACTCGATAGCATCCTGCATCAGCGCCCGGGCAACTCCACGCTTGCGATACTCGGGAGAGGTGACGACTGCTCCCAGGCAGCCAGCCGGGATACGCGCTGCGCCCATACGCAACGTGCGTTTGAGGAAAAGATAGCCCCCTGCCTGCTGTCCATCGGCGAATGCGCCGCGCATCATCTCAGGGTAGAAGTCTGGTGCAGCTGTCAGGTAGGTTAACCAGCGCCGCGCGCTTTCCTCCGAGGGTTCGGAAGAGAACGCCCTATCGGCCATATAGACCTGCGTGCGCATTTCTTCAAGGGTGGTAAGGGGACGTACGAGAATCGAATCACTCATATATTGCTTTATTCCTGTATTGCTTTGTTGTTTTCAGGCATGCCTCGGGCTTCAAGCGCCTCTCGAAGCTGTACTGCGATCTGGTCCAGTTCTTCGCGTGGAGGCTCTTTCTCCTCGACAAGCAGGGCAAAGCCATCACCACTAAAGCGCGGAATAATGTGTATATGCGCGTGAAAAACGGATTGAAATGCAACTTCACCTTCGGCCAGAAAGAGATTGAGCCCTTCACAGCGGAGCCCGGAGCGCCTGAGCGCTTTTGCCACCCGCATCGTGACGGCAAACAGGCGTGCGCCGGTTTCTTCGTCCATATCCGTCAGCTTCTCGAAATGCTGTGTGGGAACAATCAGGACATGACCGGGATTGATCGGACCAATCGTCATAAAGGCGCAGACCTGGTCGTCTTGATAGACCATACTCGCCGGTGCTTTTCCTGCAATAATATCGCAGAATATACACTCACTCATGCGCTGCTCCTGTAGAGATGGAATGCGGGAGAGCAAAACGCTCTCAATTTTGCTCTATCATATCATCTTTTGCCGTCTGGTTGCCAGCGCATGGGCCTTCGGTGCGTTCTCGTATCAGTCTGCTGGCATCATCCCAGACGTCGTTGGAGGGGAGCGAACCCAGTTGAGGCGCTTTTTCCATGCGGATATGCTGCAAAAATCCTTTCTGCCGCTGCACCTTGATATCCCAGTAGATAAAGCGACAGAGCAGATGTTTTTCTTCATCGGACAGGGTGTGGAAATAGCGCATACTGAAGCCTGACTCGGTTGCCGGATGATGGACTGTAGGCATTAATCCAAGCGCATGGTAGGCTCCGTCCTGTAAAACATAGGCGCTCAACGGCTTCCCTGTCTTATTGGAGATCGTGACAAAAATCGTGCGATTTCCCTGTTTCTGAATCACAATTGGCGCGAGCTTCATATCCTCACGCGGCTCAAAGCGGGCTCTGTATTCTTCAGCTTGCTGAAACTGTTCAAGCTCATTTGCCGCAAGCAGCAACTCATGAATGAAGTGTTCAAGATAGGTCATTCCGGTATGGTTACGCTCGTACATTCCTAAGGCCTCTTCAGGAAGAGGGGGCATTTTTTTGTCACTCATTCGGCATTCCTTCTTTTTTACTGATAACGAGCGAAAGATCTATCAATAGCGTACGCTATTCTGTGCTTCCTTGCAAGTGTAAGTAGAACGAAACACAGAATAGAGAAAGCGTAATTGCTACAATTTGAATGATTGCTTTGCTTTCTGTGTGGTATGCTGGCAGATCGCTTTCTCTGCAGTATCAGTATCTGGCTGTTCGCTTTCATGGAGAAGGAAGGGTTTGGCGGTGTGTGAGGGCGCAAGCAAAGAGACTTTTACATGTACTTTCGGGCTATATTCTGTCTCATGCACGGGAGGTCTTTTTCCATAAAGCATGCCCTATCTTCCAATCGCCCGGCTGTGCTACAATACTGCCTGATTGGATTCTTGCTTATGACTACTACTAGAAGGAACCGGGTATTATTGGCACCTGGAATCAGAAAGGGATACAGAGTATTTGAGGCAGCAACACGTAGAAAGCAATAGAGAACAACTCGCGCAAGAAAATCACCTGGGGATCTATATGCGGGATGCTCAGGGGAGCGCCCGCCCGACCGGTTTTCAAATCACTATTTTTCTGATTTTTGCCCTGGTTTTTGCCTTTGGTGCGCTCATCTTTCTCATGACGACCGTTTCTGTGCTGCGTATTCAGAACTGGTATCTTGCCGCGGTTGGCCTGGTGGGCACGCTTGTCTGTGGCTATTTTGCCTATACATCGTTTCGTTCTATCTTACGCCGAAAATATAGCCTCTACCTCTATCAACGCGGCTTTATTTTTCAGGAAAGAAGCTTGCTGACGGTATTTCGGTGGGACGATATCAGCGCCATTCTTCATACAGAGAAGCTCGATAACCTGGGCCATACCAATCATGTTTTCGCTTTCCAGCGCAAAGATGGCAAGCAGTTGATGATTGATAACACGTTTGCGGACGTGCTTGAGATCGGTGAGCAGGTACAGCGTGCAGTCAACAAGGCGTTGATCCCTGAGGCGCTGGCACAGTTCAAGGCAGGCAAGGAGCTCCCCTTTAATGGACTGACCGTTTCACAAGCTGGCCTGAAGAAGGGCGAAGAGGTGCTCCCCTGGGATGAGGCGGACGTAGAGATTTTCTCTGAGGTCACGATCTCAAAGAAGGGCGAGAAACGATCATGGTATCAGATGCCGCTTCAGAAGTTTGCAAATGTGCCAGTCTTGATTGCGTTGATTCGTTATGTACGCAAAGGTCAGGAGGATTGGGGCACGCATCTGACGGATGAGGTCTATAGCGATTTTGATGTGATATAGCGCTCGCTTGCCTGAGCAGGGAAAACGTGTCCCTGCTCGGCTTGAGCGGCCATTAGAGCTCGATCTTTGTTCCGAGGACCGTAAGGAATTGTGCCAGCCAGGCGGGATGTGCGGGCCAGGCCGGAGCGGTGACAAGGTTGCCATCGGTGCAGGCTTGATTGGCCTCCAGCGCCTTATAGGTGCCTCCCGCGCGGGTGACATCCGGGCTGACCGCCGGGTAGCAGGAGCAAGTTCTTCCTTCCAGTACGCCTGCTGCCGCGAGCACCTGTGCTCCATGACAGATAGCGGCAATGGGCTTGTTCGCTCGGGCGAAATGGCGCACGATATCCAGCACCTTTTCATCCAGCCGGATATACTCGGGAGCGCGGCCACCCGGGATCACCAGCGCGTCATAGTCTTCTGCCCGCACCTCCGCGAAGGTGGCATTGAGCTGAAAATTGTGACCGGGTTTCTCGCTATATGTTTGATCGCCCTCGAAGTCGTGAACGGCTGTGCGTACCGTCTGGCCGGCTTCTTTGCCGGGACAGATGGCATGAACGGTATGGCCGACGGTCAGCAGTGTCTGGAACGGGACCATGACCTCATAGTCTTCGACATAGTCGCCGACAAGCATTAAGATCTTCTTTGCGCTCATGAAATACACTCCTTGTTGATCGTTCACTCAGGTGGAAACAGGCACGAGCTACAAAAAACAGTAGTTCCCCATATCACTCCCCACTTAAAGTATAGCATATCTGACAGACATCTTTCAGTGCCATAGAGGATGCAGCAGAGAGGTGCTGAAATGGGTATCCCTTCGCAGATACTTTGTAGTGTCGTGTATGTTCAGCATGAGCACGAACGAACAAACAATCTGTGACAGGAAGATGTATCATTGAAGTCTGTTACGCGAAAAGATCGAGTCGGAAGCGAGAAAAAGGGTGCTTTGCGGCTTGACATTCCAGAAAATTGCATTTCCATTTATATAACATTATGCAATTCATCTGTCGCATGTCTGCTCCCTGTTACATGAGAAGCCCTAACTTTAAATAAGACTATGTAAATAACGGTAGTTACGTATTAAAATTATATAAAAAAATGCAAAAGAATAGGAATATTTGCATTAGCCCATTGCCTCTTGTTCACAAAGTGATTAAAATGTTAAATAGCTGTTGTGCAATGACCGCTTTTCAGTTTATCGTAATGTTTGTTCCTTTTGTTTGACTGTCTGTTTCTGTTGTAAGTGGAGGAAAGGAGGGGGTACAGGTGTAAGAAACAGATTTTCCTTTTTTGAGTGTAAAACTACATGTTACACACGAGAAGGGTAAGCTTCGTAGGGATGTTGTGTATTGTATATTCTACATGTCCGATCAGGACCCTTACAGCCCTTGACCGGTGAGATAGTCCATTTTCTCAAAGGATGGAATGCACATGGAACAGATTGCGATTATCGGTATGGCTTGTCGCTTCCCTGGTTCCCCTGATGTACGCTCTTTCTGGCGCTTGCTTCGTCGTGGAGGCTCCGCCATTTCAGAGGTTCCTGCCGATCGGTATAATGTTGATGCGGTGTACGATCCCAGGCCGGCCACACCGGGGAAGATGGTCACAAAGTGGGGTGGTTTCCTCGATCAGGTGGATCAATTTGACGCCGCCTTTTTTGGCATTGCTCCTCGTGAGGCGTCACGCATGGACCCGCAGCACCGTCTGATGATGGAACTGGCCTGGGAAGCTGTGGAAGATGCCGGGCTCTCTCTGGAGGCTCTGGCAAAGGAGCGAGCGGGGGTCTTTGTTGGATCGGCGACAGGAGATTACTGGGATCTTCAGGTGAGCAGACCTGGCGATCTGGATGTGTACGGTGCCACCGGGAGCGCCCGTAGTGGAGTGGCCGGGCGTATCTCTTACGCGCTTGGCTTACGAGGGATCAGCGTTGCTCTTGATACTGCATGTTCATCTTCATTGGTTGCGCTCCATCTGGCCTGCCAGTGTATGCAGGCAGGTTCCTGTAGTCTCGCGCTGGTTGGCGGTGTCTCACTCCTGATTAATCCTGATTATACTATCAGCTTTTCTCAGGGCAATATGATGGCCCCTGATGGCAAATGCAAGACGTTTGATGCCCGCGCAAATGGCTATGTCCGCAGCGAGGGCGCGGGCGTGCTGGTTTTGAAGCCACTGTCCCGGGCGCTGGCTGATGGGGATCCTATTCATGCGATAATCCGAGGGACAGCAGCGAATAATGACGGAAACACCGGTCTCTTTTTGACCCCGAGCATTGAAGGGCAGATGGATGTGTTACAGCAGGCATACGCTGCCGCTGGCGTACGTCCTGCCGATGTCCACTATGTGGAGGCGCATGGCACGGGGACAAGCGTTGGCGATCCTGTTGAAGTGACGGCAATCGGGCGCGTGCTGGGAGAAGGACGCCCGGCAGATCGACCGCTCTATATTGGCGCCGTCAAGACAAATATCGGCCATATTGAAAGCGCTGCCGGTATGGCTGGCGTTATCAAGACCGCTTTGTGTTTGAAATATGGCGAGATCCCCGCGAATCTGAATTTTGAGCAGCCTAACCCCGCGATCCCCTGGGATACGCTCCCGGTTCGTTTGCCGCTTGAACTGACACCCTGGCCCGAACATGAAGGACCGCGTCTGGCCGGTGTTAGTGGCTTTGGCATTGCCGGAACCAATGCACATATTGTGCTTGAAGAACCCCCGAAAAGAGTCTATCCGCACTATGACAAGGAGCAGCCATACCTGCTGACCATTTCCGCTCAATCGGAGCCCGCATTGCATGAGATGGCTCGCCGCTACTACACGTTCCTGCAAGAGGATGAAGGGCGTTCTCTGGCCTTCCACGACATCTGTTATACGGCCAGTGCCCGGCGCACACATCAGGAGCATCGCCTTGCTGTGATCGCACAGTCACATCAGGAGGCACAGGGCAAGCTCGAGGCCTTCTTACAGGGTGAAACGGTGCTTGATTGCCATGCCGGACGCGTGATCGCTGGACATGCGCAGAAGATGGTCTGGGTCTTCCCCGGGCAGGGCTCACAGTGGGTTGGCATGGGTCAGGAGCTGTTTGAGCACGAACCTGTGTTTCGCGAAGTGATTGAGCGCTGCGACCACGTGATGAGCCGGTTTGTTGATTGGTCGCTGATCGAACAATTTCAAAGCGGTGAGGGCATCGCTGCTGAGCGTATCGACATTATTCAGCCTATGCTCTTCGCTCTTCAGATCGGGCTTGCGGCTCTCTGGCGTGCGCGTGGTCTGGAGCCCGCGGCAGTAGTTGGCCACTCTATGGGCGAGGTTGCCGCTGCCTATGTTGCAGGCATTTTGAGTCTGGAAGATGCTGCGCATATCATTTGTGGGCGGAGCAAGTTGTTATTGCGTACCAGCGGGAGAGGGGCGATGGCCTCTGTTGAGCTTTCAATGGAAGACGCTCGTGCCCTGATAAGCGATTATGCTGATCGGGTCTCCATTGCCGTGAGCAACAGCCCGAACTCAACCGTGCTCTCTGGCGATCCTGCCGCATTGCGTGAGATTATTGCGCTGGTGGAACGGCAGAATATCTTTGCTCGCTTTGTGAAGGTCAATGTCGCCTCGCATAGCCCGCAGATGGACCCCTTGCGCGACGACCTGCTGAGGCTGCTTCAGGATATTCAACCCCGTACGGGAAGTGTGCCGCTCTATTCGACGGTGAAAGGCGAGCCGCTCTCGGGCGAGGAGTGCAATGCACTCTACTGGGTGCAGAACCTGCGCGAACCGGTGCTTTATTCGACGATGATTCAGCGCCTTGCACGGGGGGGCTTCGATACCTTTCTTGAGCTGAGCCCGCATCCTGTGCTGGTCGCTCCCACGCGGCTCTGTCTTCAGTTTGCCGGAAAGAGCGGGTTGGTGCTCGGCACATTGCGCCGCGAAGAGCCTGAACGCGCTGCGCTGTTGAACACGCTGGGCTCACTCTACACATATGGCTATCGGCCTGATTGGCTGGCCCTGTACCCGCAGCGTGGGCGCACGGTTGCTCTGCCGCTCTATGCGTGGCAGCGTGAGCGCTTCTGGAATGAGAACCTCGGCGATCCAACCGAGCGCTATTTCCTGCAGCCTGGTGGTGGTCGACGCGCTTCACAGGATGGTGGACATCCTTTGATCGGCAAACCGGTCCAACTGGCACTTCAGCCTGATACCTATGTCTGGGCCTTCACGCTGGATACCGCGAGTGTGCCCTACCTTGCGGAGCATCTGGCCTATGGCACGCCTCTATTGCCTGCTTCTGCTTATATCGAAATGGCGCTGGCGGCCAGTGAACAGATTTTTGGCGCTGCTGGCTCGCATCTGGTGGGTCTCGATCTTGTGAACGCTGTTTTCTTCTCAGATGAGAAGCCGCAAACGCTTCAGATCACGCTTCAGCCAACTCAGGAAGAGCGCCACTTCTTGCTGCAATTCTTGCGGCAGGATGAGGAGTCGAAGCAGTGGGTCACGCTCGGCACTGTACAGGTGGTGCAGGAGGCTATTGAGTCGCCTGGAGACAGGTGTTGGCCATCTCCGATGGAAGCGTTGACAACCTGGGAAGAGACTATTACGGCTGATGATCACTATCGGGGAGCCCGTCGCCGGAATATTACACATGGCACCAGTTTTCAGGGGGTCGCGCAGATCTGGCGGCAGGAGCGCGAGACGATGGTGCAACTGGTCGCTCCTGAGTCGGTGCGCCATGAACTGAGTGCCTATGGGCTGCATCCTGCCTTGCTCGATGCCTGTTTGCAGGCTGTGATTCCGTTTGTGCCCGAAGAACCGGAAGATGAACCCTATCTCCCGGTCTGCTTTGAAGATATTCGTTTCTATCGCCATCCCGATGTGCATGAACCGCTCTGGGTGCACGCCGTTATCAGGGACGCGACCGAGAAGGGACGCTATTCACTTCTCTGCGATCTACATATGCTTAACGAGCAGGGTGAGCTCCTGTTTGAGGTTATGGGCTATGGCCTGCAACGTATGGAGCATACCGCGCCCGAGGTGATCGCGGAGCGCCGTCGACGCTTGCAATATGCGCTGAATTGGGAGGCCTTGCCGCCGCTGTCATGGGACGGTGAGGTTCGGCGGCAGCGCTGGCTGATCTTTGCCGATGCAAACGGCACCGGACAAACGGTTGAACGCTGGTTGCAGGCTGCAGGAGCCTCTGCTGTGTTAGTGATGCCGGGGCAGCAATATCGAAAGATTCAAACAAACATCTATGAAGCCAACCCTGAGGAGCCGGAAACGCTTCGTGCCGTGCTTAAGGACGCCTTCGCACAGCAGAGCTGTCAGGGAATCCTGTACCTGTGGGGGCTGAATGGCGCTCAGGTGGAGATGCCCACATTAAGCGGCATGCAGCAGGAAATAACCATGAGCTGTATGGGGTTGATTTCGCTTGTGCAGGCGTTGCAGGGCTTCCAGAGCGCGGAGTCACCACGGCTCTGGGTTGTCACGGCAGGAACTCAGGTTGTTGAGCGGGAAGATCGGGCCTGCGCTCTTTCTCAGGCGCCGCTCTGGGGTCTGGTGCGCGTGCTTGTCTATGAGCATCCTGACGTCCATTGTTCGTTGATAGATCTGGATGCATTGTTGACTGCTGATAACGTCGCTGCTCTGTTCCGTGAGCTGAGTGCGGATGGCGAAGAAGACGAGCTGGCCTTGCGGGGCGTGAACCGCTATGCGCCGCGCCTGGTCCGCTATCAGCCCGAGAATCTTCAGGAAGAGATGCGGTTCCGTGCGGATGGCTCCTACCTGATTACTGGCGGTCTTGGTGGCGTTGGCCTGCGCCTGGCTCGCTGGATGATTGAGCGGGGGGCGCGACATCTGGTGCTGGTCAGCAGGCGTGGCGTCTCTCCTGAAGTGGAACCAGCCCTTGCCGAGATGAGCGAGATGGGGGCCAGCGTGCATGTGGCTCGCGTTGATGTGGCACAGGAGCAGCAGGTTGTCGATCTGCTGGCCGACATTCGCCGCCAGATGCCGCCGCTGCGTGGCGTGATCCATTGTGCTGTGGTTTTGAATGATAGCACGCTGGTGCAGCTTGACCGGGAGCGCTTCCTGTCTGTGATGGCCGCGAAAGTTGATGGAGCATGGAATTTGCACAAGCACACGCGCTATGAGCCGCTGGACTTCTTTGTGCTGTTCTCGTCTGGCGCTTCGCTGATTGGCTCTCCTGGACAGGGAAATTATGCTGCTGCAAATGCGTTCATTGATGCCCTTGCGCACTATCGGCGTGTGCGCGGCTATCCTGCCCTGACCATCAACTGGGGGCGTTGGGCCGAGGTCGGCCAGGCAACCCTGTTCAATCGTGGCTCGCGGCTCGATCGCGTTGGTGTTGCAAGCATGCGGGCTGCTGATGGATTGGCCGTGTTCGGGCAGATGCTTCAGGATAGCGCAACGCAGGTCAGCGTGATGGCTCTGAATGTGCGCAAGTGGTTGCGCTCGTACAGGCATCTGGAAAAGAGCTCGCTGTTTTGTCGTCTTCTCGAAGAAGAGGCTGAGCCGCAGGAAGAGAACACCCGCAGTCGCTCCCGTCTGACCCGGGAACAGCTTCAGGCGCTTCCACCCGAGGAGCAGCGCCCGGCGGTTGAGGCGTATGTGTGTGAACAGATCGCTCAGGTGCTTGGTCTTTCGGCAACGCGTCTCGATGTCTATCAGCAGTTGAATCGGCTTGGCATTGACTCGCTGATGTCGGTCGAGCTGCGCAACAGGATTAATACTGACCTTCAGGTAACGGTTCCGGTCTCGGTGTTCCTGCAAGGTATTACCATCGATCAGCTTGTCACACAGCTCATCTAAGCCAGACCAATAGAGTTGTGTGATGGGTTCTTGAGTGAGTGTGGTTGGGGGTCAACGGCAGGCCTCCAACCATTTTTCAGACCTGTCGGGCGGTGGCATATCCGTTTTTTGGCTTGCCAGAAAGAAAAGAAGAGTGTCGCTTCCCTACGGAGGCTGGCATAGAACCCCTCTTGTTGCAATCTGATTGCACGGAGAGGTATATACTACCCACCCGCCCTGAGCACGAGGAGGATTGAACGCTTCAGTTCATCCTTCCATCAGGGCCCCCTTTTTCGCTTCGGCGCCACCGTCGGAACCCTCTTTGCCATACTTACACGTCCAAAAAAGCAACGACATCTACCCCAAATTGGAGCGCCTTCCGGGTGATTGAGCGTAAGCACACAGAGTCGATTTACGCAGAAAAAGGGCATTCTGCGCCTTTTCATCCGCTATACTTGCTGATAGACGGGCATACATGGAAAAAGAAAAAACTCGCGTTTCCGTCTATGCCACGAGCGGTACTCGGGAAGGAGTTCACGTATGAAAGCGCTGGCATTTGTTGCCTTTTTACTTAACACGTTCCTGTATGGATCGTACTATGCAGTATCGAAGGGCGCATTAGAACATATAGATCCTATCATCTTTACCTTTTTCGCTTTTGTCTCTCTTTTACCACTTTCAATCTGTGTACTCTTCTACTATCGAAAACAACTGAATCGCTCGGTCATCAAGAGCGGAGTGCTGATGGGAAGCTGTCTCGGTCTGGGTCTCTTTATGCTCTCGATCTCCTTGAAGCACAATAGCGCTACCAGTACGGCCTTCTTCCCTTCGCTGAATGGTTTTCTGGCGGCAGTCGGAACCTGGCTCTTTTTGCGGCAACCGATCTCTAAGGCAACATGGTTTGCCGGGCTGGTCTCCTTTGTTGGGGCCTGCCTGCTTATTTTTAATTCGCCGATGGGACCGGAGAACCTGCGTGGCTCGCTGATTGCCTTCATTGGTGGACTTTTCTGTACATTGTATGTCTTTGTTGCGGATTATGAACAGCGAGATAAGGAGGCTCCCTGGGCGCTTTTCGGGGTCCAGCTTCTTACGATGGCGTTGCTGGCTAACATGATGGCGCTGCTCTTCGGTGATTGGCAGTCGGTGCATCCGTCGTTGCCTGGAGATCTCTGGAGCATCCTGTATGTGGCTTTCGGAACGACCTGTGTGCCCACGCTGGTGACGGTCACGCTCCAGCGCTACATCTCGCCGCTAACGGTTGCCTTTATCTGTGTGCTTGAACCGGTACTGGGGGCGATCTTCTCGCATTTTTATCTTGGGGAAATGCTGCCACTTGATGGATATCTCGGGGGAGCGCTGATTGTGGCCGGGGCGATTATTCACACCTGGGGTACCGCGGAACGGCCTCAGACGCGTCGAGGCCTTCTCTATCTGCGTTTCTCTCATCTGGCTCAGCGCCTCTCAAGGGTGTCTGATAGCTCGAAGAGTGGCCTGTTGCTGCCCCTGCTTGCCTGTGGTATCGGACTGGTTGTCCTGGTGCGTCTGGGAGGTTTCCCGCCGCCCGCCTGGCTGCTGCTTGTGAAGATCTGGCCGACCTTGCCTCAGTACGCCCGGGAACATGGCCTCGCGTTGACGTTGCTGCTGATTCAGTCGATATGCTGGTTGTGTGCCTGGCTCTCGCTGCCGGGTATGGTCTGGCTGCTGATCCAGCGCGTGCGGCGGCTGAGTGAGCCACCAGAGCCGCCGCGCCGTGCGTGGGATACTCGTACCTTGCGACAACTGGGGGTCGCGCCCCGCACGGGAACGGCCCGTACACGCACAACGCCGCTCTATGGACGCTCTCCTCGTCCCGTACAAAAAGGGCAGACGCCTGTCAATCTCAAGTCGCATAAGCAAGCAGAACATCATCGTGTCCTTGAGAACCCGGCCTATCATGAGACCTGAGCCGAAGACGTGCAGCGTCGTTGAGCTCGTATGTGAGCGAGACCGCCAGGTTTTGTGCAGCGGGAAAGAGAAATGAGGGAATCATGAAATACAGTGATAATGGAGATTTCTGCGTTCTCTATATAGAAGCGACCGACGAAAAAGCTGAGCTGCTACAGGTAATCAGTGAGCAACAGAAGCCGGTGGTGCTTGTTCCGGGCAATCAGGCAAAGGTGCCGCGCAGCCCCGACGACTTTTCATCCCTGCGGCATCTCAAGCGACAGTTGAACGTGCCACTGGTCTTTGTGATCCCACACAGTGGGCATCTGACGCAGCTTGCCAGCCGCTTTGGCTTTCCGGTGTATCTCTCAATGGATGCACTGGCGAATGCGCTGGCAGCCGGTCAGTTGACGCGGCAGAGGTTGATTAGTGGCCCTTTGCGCTCTACTGGCCCGCTTAACCAGTATCGTTCGCCGCGTCGGGAGCGTGATTCCGAGCCACTGAAGGCGGAGACGCTGGTACCTGCCGGTTTCCCCTCTACCGATGAGATAGAAGAAGTTGCCTTCGTCGAGCCTCCTTATGAGGAAGAGCCACCGCCGATGATCCAGAAAATACCTCCTCGTTCCGACCCACCATCGAAAAGCGCCGCACCTTCCCGGGCGCGACGGCCTATAGAGCCGCTAGATGAGCCCTTACCGCGTCGGCCTCAGCCGCGCATACCCCGGCAACCGCCAGCCGAGCAGACGCAACCGATGCCAACCATACGGCCCCCTTCTCGACCCCCCTCTGTGAGAGGAGGCAGCCAGCCCTTCCGCCTCTTCATGATCCTGTTTGTAATCGCGCTGACTATCGCGGGGCTTGGCTCGTTCCTGTTCTTTTATAATGGCTTTCCTGATACCCCGGCCTCTCCGGCTGCGCCACAGCGTGTCGGGCATATCTCGTTTATCAGCAGCCGCCAGTTAAGCGAGCGCAGTAATCAGGGCATCTCCGATCAGATCGTTGTTGAGCTCAGCAATATGCCCGCGCCTGCTCCCGGTAAGCGCTATTACGCGTGGCTGCTCGGGGATAAAAACAATGGTGATAACCGTACTGTGCGGCTCGGCGTGCTGGATATCAAGGATGGCAAGACGCGCTTTTTCTACAAGGGCGACCAGAATCATACCAACCTGCTTGCATTCACCAGCCGCTTTCTGATCACCGAAGAAGATGCTACTGTCGCTCCTGTGGCTCCTTCGCCGAGCTTTGATACCTGGCGCTACTACGGCGAGTTTTCGCAGGTGCCGATCAAGTTGCCCCAAGAGGGGAAAGAATATAGCTATCTTGACCATCTGCGTCACCTGCTGGCGAGTGATCCCACGCTGGATAAGCTGGAACTCCCCGGCGGACTGAACGTCTGGTTTTACCGCAATATCAGCAAAATTATGGAATGGTCAACCAGCATGCGCGATTCCTGGGAGGCGCGGCAAGACCCCGACTTTATCCGCAGGCAGACAGCACGGATCCTGCAATACCTTGATGGCTCGCTCTTTGTGAAGCGGGATCTGCCATCAAACGCGCCGCTGCTGGTCGATGAGCGGCTTTCCCATATCGGCCTGCTGGAAGTGGCTGGCCCGACGCAAGATCCGCCGTGCTTCTTCACCCATATGATGACGCATCTGAATGGGCTCCTCCAGTCTCCTGGCGCGGCTTCGACGCTGCGCAAGGATGCGGCCGCGATGGTGGCGGCGCTGAATAATATCAATGGCTGGTTGCAGCAGGTGCGCACCGATGCCAAAACGTTAATAAACATGAAGGATGGGCAAATGAAGCAGGGTAACACTACCCTTTCGTTGATCAACAACATGATCGCGAACGCAACTAATGCCTACAGCGGCCAGCAGGATCCGGCCTCGGGCGAGATGAAGCAGGGTGTTACGTGGCTCTACAACAACATGCAATCGTTGGCAACAATGGACATTGCCCCATATAAAGCACAGTAGCGAAGCAACAGGAGAGCAGTGGCCCGATCTGCTCTCCTGGCTGCTTTATGCAGGGAATCGCAGGAGGTAGCGTATGGAAACGCTGAAAACGTCTTTTGAAAACTATCGCGGCGTGCGGATCGCGCTTTGTCTGGTGTTCCTCCTGGCTGGAGGATTGCTGTACTGGATACCGGGAGGCTTTCCGCCCTGGATGTGGCGCTCGCTCTTTTCAATGCTTCCTCATTTGTCGGCGCTCTGGGAGCAGCGTGGCCCTTCGCTTCTCTATCCTCTGAGCGGGCTTGTGTTGCTGTCGCTCTCGGTGGCGTTGTTCTGGTTCCTCTTCGTGTTCGCCGTCGGGTGGGTTGTACGTTGCTGGTGGCAGCTTCGGGATGAGCGACGGCGCTTTGCTCTGGAGCTGCGAGAGACCGAGCAGATGGCCCGCACAATGGCGGCCCGTGAGCGTGCGAAAGAGGCTCCTGTGCATGTTGCGCAGCCCACCAGACCGTTACAACATGCCGCTGTTAGCGCGTCAAGACCCTCGTTTGGCGCGGCGACGGCCACAGTGGTACAGGAATCCGCTCCGCTGCTGACCGATATCGAGACGAAAAACTCCGATGAGCTGCTTGATCTGGCGCTCCAGCATCCGCAACCGATCGCAAGGCCAAAGACGACCGCGATTCTACCGACCGAGCATATTCGATATGTGGTCGGAATGGGCCTGGATCCCGGCCTGAAGCGGAAGAACGCGCCCAATGAGGATAATATCTTTGCGATGCAGGGTGTGCGTCCCGGCGGGGATGATTCGATTCCGGTAGGGCTGTTTGTGGTGGCTGATGGCATGGGTGGGCATGTGCAGGGACAGGAAGCAAGCAGGCTCGCTATCCAGACGATCAGCGACGTGGTGACGCCCTCCCTGCTGCACAACGCGGGCGAGAACGAGTCCTTCGGTGATATCATAAAAGACGCGGTGCATCGGGCCAACCTTGCCATTTATCGGCGCAATCGCCAGCAAGCGGATATGATGGGGACGACGGTCACAACAGCGCTGCTTGTCGGCACGATGTGCTACATTGTCAATGTGGGCGACAGTCGCACCTATCTCTACCGAGCGGGCAAGGGCCTGAAACAGATCACACGCGATCATTCGATTGTCGCTCGCCTGGCGGAAAATGGCGTGATCGCTCCCGAAGCGATCTACACTCACCCGAAGCGGAACCAGATCTATCGCTGTCTGGGCGATACGGCCACTGCTGAGATGGATTTCTTCCGTGTGCCGTTGCAGGTTGGCGATATACTGCTGTTGTGCTCGGATGGCCTGTGGGAGATGGTGCACGATGATGAGATTGAACGTGTTCTGGCGGCCACTCCAACGGAGGCGGCGCATATCAGTGCGCGGCTGGTGCAGGCGGCGTTGAAAAATGGCGGCGCTGATAATATCGGGTTGCTGGTTGTGTGTGTGCTCCCGGCGGAGGAGCAATAGCAGAGCATCTTTTTCGGGGGTGACAGCGTGAAAGACGTATAGATATCTGTCACTCTTTGCTGGAGAGGTGCGCTGCTTTGAAGCGTTGAAAGTGGAGGACCTGCTATGAAGCATATGCACTACCGCCGCCCACGCCTGGTTCTTTTTCTGCCAGCAGCTATTATTCTGCTGGCCTGTATCATTCTGCTTGTCATTAGCATACTGCATAATATTCACCCGGAGCTGGTTGTCCCGGTCATCTTTCTGGTGCTCAGTCTGGTGAACCTGCATGGAGCCTATTTTCGTTATCATGAAGAGGTCATGCGCGGCGAGATCCCACAATGGCGAGAGTGCCCCCAGATCATGGCCTGTTTTGGCTTCTTCTGTATCGCGGTTGCTTTCTTTCTGGCGCTTGAAGCTCACCGTCTACCGGGCCTGTTGCTCGCGATTATTGCTTGCATTGCCGGTATTGCTCTTCTGTGTTACGCGACTTATCTCGGTGTGCAACGCCTGAAGCAAAAAGAGTAGTATGCCTGCTTCTCTCCTTCTTCTTTTCAATCTTACCTCAACCATTGCTTCCCGTGCTTGAGCGCTGTTCCCTGTCTTTTGAATGAAATTTCTCTCTCCCCCTCATTGTGAGAAATCTCCACGAATTGACGTAATTAAGGATAACGAATGGAGAAGGGTGCTGCACATCTAGCAATGGTGCCTGCGTGTTTTTCATCTTTCTGGCCCCTCTACCTATTGTCATTGAAAGAAAGATTGGTGACACATGAGAAGACGAACGTACACCCTGCTATCTTTTGCTCTTTGTGTGCTTGCGCTGCTTGTCGCGGCATGCGGAGGGAATCCGACAACCCCTGACAACCAGACGTCAGGTGACAAGGCTCCGGACAACAAACAGATCTATATCTATCCGGAGTCGGGCGTTGAGGACATCGCGACGCTAGATCCCGCTCTTGTCAATGATACAGCCTCTGCTGATTCGGTCGGGCAGCTCTTTGCTTCGCTGATTACATTGAATGATGATCTCAAGATTGTAGGTGATCTGGCCCAGGATTGGAGCGTTGGCCAGGACGGCGTAACCTGGACCTTCAAGCTGCGTGATGGTCTGAAGTATAACAATGGGAAGCCCATTACTGCCGCCGACATTGCCTACTCGATGGATCGGTATCTGCAACCCGCAACGAAAGCGCCTCAGGCCTCAAGTCTGGATATGATTAAGGGCTACGATGATCTGATGAAAGGAAAGATCAAGTCAATCATCGGCGTCGGTATCATGGCCCCGGATCCCAGGACGGTCGTGATCGTGACCTCGCAGGATGTTTCCGCCTACTTCCTTTCCAACATTGCTGGCCACGGTGGTACGGTGCCCTTAGAGAAAGATCTTGTCGAGAAATATGGAAACCGCTGGACCGAGCATCTTGATGAGGGGAACATCTCCGGTCCCTGGCTGCTCCACAAGTATAATCGCAAGGTCGACATTCAGTTTGTCCCCAATCCTAACTACTACGGGCCGAAGCCACAGCTCAAGAAGTTGGTCATCGCCTTCTATAAGGATCGCGGTGTTGATTACCGCGCCTATCAGAGTGGACAGCTTCATACAGCGACGGTGCCCGCCCCCAATATCGCGAAAGCCCGCGAGCAGAAGAACGAGTTCCGGCAGGTGCTGAACCAGGTCATCAGCTACTACTCGATGAACTATCTGGTGAAGCCGTTCGATAATATCAAGATCCGGCAGGCATTTGCTCTTGCAATCAACAAGGATGCGCTTGTACATAACGTCTATCGTGATAACGGTATTCCTACCTTCCACCTGGTGCCACAGCGCAACCCGGGCTATAACCCGGATTTGACCGGGCCTGCGGGCGTGACTTCGACGAAGGGCGATCCGCAGAAGGCCAAACAGTTGCTTGAGGAAGGGATGAAAGAGGCTGGCTATACACGCGACACCTTCCCGCAGATCTCTATGACAGTCTCCAAAATCTCTAAGGATATCGATAACGAGATTGCCGCAGTCCAGCAGATGTGGAAGGATGTGCTTGGCATCGAGGTCAAGCTGAACGTGGTGGACTTCAACAAGCTGGTTGCCGACCTGCCAAGCATGATTAACAACTCGAAGGGACCGCAGATGTGGCGCCTGGCATGGAGCGCCGGCACTCCGGACCCGCGTTACTGGACTACTTTCCTCTGGGCAAAAGGCTCAACCAGCAACTACGAGAACTACGGTCAGAACTCTTCAACAACTGCGAAAGAGCAACAAGCCAATCAGGAGGCGATGGCAAAGGCCGACGTGAATCGCAACAGCGAGGAGCGCCTGAAGCAGTACCATCAAATTGAGCAGCAGCTTGTCAATGATGTGGTCTGGATTCCAATCTACCAGCCATATAGTGCGGTGCTGTTCAAGCCGTGCGTGAAGGGCATGCCGAAGGAAGCGACCGGATTGGTTCCCTATAGCCACGATTGGAGCCAGGTCTACATTTCAAATAGCGGCTCCTGCCCGAATGTCTCCAAGTACCAGTAATGGATAGCAGACCCTGCTGTGGGAGAGGGTACCCCGTTTTCGGGGCCCTCTCCTTCTTTCTTATGCAGAGAGAACTCGAAGAGGAGCTGAGAACAGACGAGAACGGTGCTGACGGTACTTTGGTGTTGCCTCGGGCTGGCAATCTGGCGGATAGAGATCTATTGGTGATACACTTTTTTGTATCGATCTGTTGTATCGAACGTATCACTAGAAAAGAGAAAATCCGCCTTATGTATGACGACTATTCTGTTTCGTCTTTTCAGGAGACGCATGAGCTGTTTCGTGAAGCAATCTATGCGACGTCCGGACTGGCATTGCTTCAAGACACCCTGAATGATGAAACGGCTCAGGCGGTGCTTTCGCTGTTCACCGCCTTAGGAACACAGGGCACCGAGGCAACCGAGATAGCCCGGGCGTATGGCGAGGCTTTCCGCATGCTGGCACGCGCGGTCAGCAATGAGGCAGTGCCGACCTTCTCTGACGCATGGCAGGCGTATTTGATCGCTCGTTTGCTGGATAATGAAAACCCGTGGAGCAGGCAAGTAGAGTGTCATGGTGCTGCCGGGGTCTCTCCTGTCTTGCGTGAGCAGGCTCGCCGGGATCTCCGTGCCCTGCAAAAGCTCTTTCAGATCGATGCTGACACGTTGTTGCGCGCTGTCTTGCGCAGAATGCGGGTCTCACTTCCTGTCCTTTCGGATGCCTGGCTTCCCTGGCGCGATCTGGCACCGTTGGGACGCAATGGCGCCCATTCTCCCCGTCACGAGCTGGCACTGATCATCGCGGAAACGAAAGACTGGGGCGAGCTGGTTGAGCCGCTGGAACGCTACTGGTCGCTGCATGGAACCGGACCGCTGGCCCGATATCGTGTGCTGCGCTGGCAGGGGGTGGAAGAGGGACTTCAGGGAATTGCTCATCCCGACCCGATCCAGCTTGCCAATCTCGTGGGGTATGATCAGCAACAGGCCCGGCTCAAGGCCAATACCGAGCGTTTCCTTGCTGGCTTGCCTGCCCATGACACGCTGCTGTATGGCGCTCCGGGAACAGGGAAATCCTCGACGGTGAAGGCACTGGTCAATCACTATGCCGATCGCGGGCTACGGCTGGTAGAGGTGCGCCGCGAGCAGCTTGGCGATCTGCATCGCGTGGTCAGGCAACTACGTGAGAGAGCTCCGCGCTATATCCTCTTCGTTGATGACCTCTCGTTTGAAGAGCATGAGACCGAGTACAAGGTGCTCAAGATGTTGCTTGAAGGCACGGCTGAGGCGCGTCCGGCAAATATTTTGATCTATGCCACGACTAACCGTATGAACCTGATTCGCGAGAACTTTCAGGAGCGCGGCAAGCCCGGCATTGATACCAATTGGCGCGACACGATGGATGAAAAGCAGTCACTGGTTCACCGCTTTGGCCTGCGTGTGACCTTTACTCCTCCTGCTCAGGCCCACTATCTTGAGATTGTTCGTAGCCTTGCTGAGCAGCGTGGCCTTGAGCTACCGGAAGAAGAGCTGTATGAGCGAGCGCTTCGTTGGGAGCGTCAGCATAATGGGCGTTCCGGTCGCGTGGCTCGTCAGTTTGTAGATGATCTGGAAGGCGAACTGAAAGATCGCTAAGCACTGTCGGGTGCCTGATATCTTGTTTTGCTCTCGCCAAACCGATGACAAAGGGCGTGCAAAGGCGCTATACTTGGGAGCATGAGACAAAGCTGCCTCAACAAGATTATCAGGGGGTGAACATGGCTCAAGACGAGTCACGCCAGACAGCGACACAACGGAAACGTGTTGTATGGCCTCATATTTTCTTTGTTCTCTTCGCTCTTTATCTCTGTGCTTATTTACTCTATGACGCCCTTTTGATCCCTCATCGCGCTCCTATTTTGACCGGAGCGAGAAAGCCGCTCAATATTGCGCATCAAGGGGGTGAACTGCTTGCTCCGAGCAATACAATGGCGGCGTTTGATCTGGCTGCTTCTCTCAATGTCGATGTACTTGAGACCGATATCCATATGACAAAAGATGGGCAGCTCGTCTTGATGCATGATGCAACGGTGGATCGTACGACGAATGGTACCGGACGTGTCGATTCTTTTACGCTGGCTGAATTGAAAAAGCTGGATGCCGGCTACAAGTTTGTTGATTTGCAGGGAAACCATAGCTATCGCGGCAAGGGGGTCACGGTCCCGACGCTTGAGGAGCTCTTTGCGAAATATGGCGCTCGCTTCTACTACAATGTCGAGATGAAAGATGCCTACCCGAAGAATGGCCCATCACAGATTGAGGCCAAACTATGGGCGCTGATTCAGAAGTATCATCTTGAGCAACACGTGGTGGTGGCCTCATTCCATCAGAACCTGCTTGATACCTTCGTGAAGCTGTCGGGAGGCAAGACGCCGTTAAGCGCCGGGGAAGATGAAGTTACGCGTTTTGTGATCGCGAATAAGGTTATGCTTCCTTTCTTCTACAGACCCCAGGCCAACGTGTTACAGATTCCGACCGATGAGAAGGGCATCAATCTGATCGACCCGCTCCTGATCGAGCGCGCGCATACTCTCGGGCTTCAGGTGCATTACTGGACAGTTGATGATCCGGCAACGATGCGCAGGGTAATCGAGCTCGGCGCTGATGGCGTGATTACCAACCGCCCGGACCTCTTGAAAGAGGTGCTCGAACAGATGCATCTTCGGTAGCAAACTCCTTTTCCTGTACCTCTTGCGTTAACGGGAGGAGCGTTCAGGCGCTCCTCCTCTTCTTTTTGAGGTGTGAGAGGGGATCCAGTAGCGCGGTTTTTCTCATAGACATCCCCGTTGAAAAAAGAGCTGCGACAACACTATAATAACAGCGGTAGCCTGTTTGCTACCGGCTCTTTTTTTGGCCAATTTTCTGCATACGACCAAGTAAAAGGATGTATCAGATGTTCTCTCTTCACTGGCTCGACCTTTTTGGGACTATCGTGTTTGCGATCAGTGGCGCTTTAACGGCAGGGCGCAAGCGGCTTGATCTCTTCGGCGTGCTGATGATCGCGGCAGTAACGGCGGTGGGTGGGGGCACGGTGCGGGATGTGTTGCTGAGTCGATATCCCATTTTCTGGTTTATGGATAACACCTATCTCTGGTTAAGCGTCGCGGCGGGAATTGCAACCATGCTCTACACGCGCTTCTTTCGGCCTCCACGCACCTCGCTGGTGATTGCTGACGCGCTCGGGCTTTCGACACTGACTGTCATTAATGCATCTATTGCAATCTCATATGGTCTCTCACCTGTAATCCTGGTGATTATGACTGCGCTTTCCTCGGTGGCTGGCGGCCTGATCCGCGATATTCTCTGTGCTGAAATTCCCATGATTTTGCAGCGCGATATCTATATCACGGCTGTCTGTGCGGGAGCAATCGTCTATCTGGTACTGCGGCATCTGGGGTTGCATGAGATCCTGTATAACACGATCACGATGATAACGGTAATGGGGCTGCGGGTCGCGGCTATTTACTGGGATTGGCATTTGCCGCGCTATTATGTTGAGGAGCCACAGATTCGGCGTCCACGAGGCTGATAGAGGAATAGCAGAAGACATGCAGGCAGTATAGAGGATTGATGTTGTATGATGGAGGGAAGCACGAAAGAGTGATTGAGCACCGCCCGACCAGTGGCAGAAAGGCCCGCAAAGATGCAAACGTCTCGTCCAGACAAGTTAACACTGCTGATCTCACTTGTCTCCTTTTTTGCTATTATTCTCACCTTCTGTTCGCTCAGTCTCTCTCTGCTGACACTGGATATGGCGATTGCCTTGATCTGGGGTTTTCAAACAATTCAATATGCAAATGCAGCCGTCACCGCGCATCAGCAAGCCGTGCAGCAGCAGAAAAAGTTCCTCTGGTACAGGCAGCCGCCCGTGATTAACACGCTTGCGTCGCTGCTACTGATGGCCGTCTTCCTCTATCGTGCCTATAACGGCAATCAGCCGAGTTCAGCGATCGCCCTGATTCTCGGCCTGATTCTTGGCGTCTCGCTGTTTGCCTACTCGTTCCGGCTCTATCTCTCGCAGGAGCGAAAGTGAAAAACGGCTGCTGCGTTTAACCGCATCGCTGCTTTTTTGGACGTCCGTCTGAAATAGCCATGTCCTATCTCTGAAATGGCCTTTACGCATGCCACGTCCTCAAGTAAAATAGACCTCTGAACAATGGCTGAAGATGGTATTGTTTAGATAGAGGATGAGAATCAAAAAAGGAGATAGCTATGTCAGAGGAGCAAGAGAAGCAGCGTGTGCCGGGACGATACGGCATAGATGAGATCAAGACCAACAAGCTTGAGCCGTGGCCGAACCCGCATCCCGAGAGCGATTATGTCGTGCACTTCGAGATCCCGGAGTTCACCTGTCTCTGTCCCCGTTCAGGTTTCCCTGATTTCGCGACCTTTGTTATCGATTATGTGCCTGATGCCTCTGTTGTTGAATTGAAGAGTTTAAAGCTGTATATCAATGGATATCGCGACCGCCAGATCAGCCATGAAAGCTCGGTGAACACGGTGCTCAACGATCTCGTTGCACTGCTCTCGCCGCGCTGGATGCGAGTCGTGGGCGATTTTACCGTGCGTGGCAATATCAAAACCATCGTATTTGCAGAGCATGCGAAGGAAGGGTATACCGGTCCTCGTCCCGAATATCGGCGCTACATGCAGCAGGTGTAACTGTAGTATATATCCGTGAAGCGGTATTTTGAAGAAGTGGAGAAGTTCATGTCTGATGCTATGAAAAATACGCGTCGAGCAGTGCTGATTGTCAGTGGCGGCATGGATAGCTGTGTGCTTTCCTATTATTACGCGGCTGCTGGCTTCAACCTGCATCTTCTGTCGTTCGATTATGGACAACGGCATCTGAAAGAGCTGGATTACGCGAAGCGCTATATTGAGCACCTGCGCCAGCGCTACAGCAGCGGCCCGCAGGCGCTTGAGATCCTGCACGAGACGATTGAGCTTCCGATTGCTCGCCTCTCGCCAAACTCGACCTCTGCGCTGCTCAATGCTGATGTGGAGATGCCACACGGCCATTATAGCGACGACAACATGAAGATCACCGTCGTTCCCTATCGTAACCCGAACATGTTGCTTCAGGCGGCTACAGTGGCGTGGAACGAGGGAGCCAGCGTGATCGCCTACGCGGCTCATGCGGGGGATCATTCACAGTATCCTGATTGTCGCCCGGCCTTTGTTGAGGCCTTTAACACCATGCTTGCTCGCTCAATGGATGATAACACGGTGACGGTTGAGGTGCCGTTTATGCGCTTTACGAAAGCCCAGATTGCGCGTCTGGGGGCAAGCCTGGGTGTACCCTTTGAGCAGACATGGAGCTGCTACGAGGGTGGAGAGCAGCACTGTGGTCTCTGTGGCACCTGCGTTGAGCGTCGCGAAGCCTTCTTGCTGGCAGGCGTGCCTGATCCAACCGTGTACGAGCGTGAGCCGGACCCATCGGTTTACGAAAGATAATCCTAGAGGAGCATTATGCCAAGATACGCGATAGTGACACGAGAATTTACATTTGAGGCGATGCATCATTTACCCGGCCATAAGGGAAAGTGCCGCCGTCCTCACGGTCACTCGTATCGCCTGGAAATCTCATTGCGTGGCCCTATTCAGGAGGCGCCCGGCCAGTCCTCTGATGGCATGGTCATGGATTTTGATGATCTGAAGTCGATTGTCAATCGGACGATTATAGAGGAATTGGGGGACTCGGTGCCGCGTGGTCCGGCTGCACAGCCCGTTGAGCGTGGCGGGATGGATCACAACGACCTGAACGCGCTGACCGGGATTCGCACCACCGCGGAAAATCTGGTTCACTGGATCTGGGATGCCCTGGTTGCAGGCGGCGTCTCCGAAGATCTACTGTACCGTGTGCGGCTCTGGGAGACCGCAAAAGGCTATGCCGAGATCACCAGGGCTGAGCGAGGATTGGAGTGAGTATGAGCGTTGCTGTTAAGCGGGCGGAAAAGACAATAGCCGTCTCCGAGATCTTCGGTCCGACGATTCAGGGAGAGGGCGCACTGATCGGCAAGCCAACTGTGTTTGTGCGTACCGGTGGCTGTGACTATCGGTGCCAGCGCTGCGATACGCTCTATGCGGTGCTGCCCGAGTACAAGGGCGATTGGAAGCCAATGAGCGCCACCGAGATCTTTGCCGAGATTCAACGCCTCTCCAAGCAGACGCCAATCCTGGTGACGCTCTCGGGCGGCAATCCTGCCATGCAGCCGCTGGAAGCGCTGATTGATCTCGGCCACGAGGCTGGTTACACTTTTACGATTGAGACGCAGGGGAGTATTGCGCAGCCCTGGTTCGCGAAACTCGACTATCTGACGCTCTCTCCCAAAGCACCGGGGATGGGAAATCCCTGGCCGACGAACTGGGAGCGTCTGGACCGTTGTTTGCAGTATGCGCGTCAGGGCGAGAAGCAACCGGCCATCTGTTTGAAGATAGTCATCTTTGATGAAGTCGATTATGCCTACGCGAAGGAGCTTGCGGCGCGTTACCCCGAGGTTCCGCTGTATTTGCAGGTCGGGAACCATACGCCGCCCCATGTCTCTAATACGATTGACACGGCGGGGCTGCTTGAACGGCTCGACTGGCTGATTCAGCGTGTAACCGAGGACCGATGGTATACCGTTACCGTACTGCCTCAGTTGCATGTGCTGCTCTGGGGGAATAAGCGCGGCGTCTAGACTGTTCTCACGAAAAGAGGTGTAAAGATGGCGCTCTACACGGACGAAGCCCGCGAAAACGGGCAACAGAAGCAGCGGCCTGTGCTGCATGAATCAAAACGCGTTGATTATGGAGCATTGTTGCGCCTGGGTCGCGAGCTGTTGCAGGCGCTTGGTGAAGACCCGGACCGCGAGGGCTTACGCGACACGCCGCGTCGCTGGGCCGATAGCTGGCGTGAATTCATCGAATACGAGCCGGGGGTGACCGACACCTGCTTCTCGTCCGTGTCTACAGATCAGATGGTCTGTGTTTCTGGACTGCGCGTCTATTCCATGTGTGAACACCATCTGATGCCGTTCTGGTGCGATGTAGCAATTGGCTATATCGCTGGCGATCAGGTGCTTGGTCTCTCGAAGTTTGCCCGGATCGCGCATCAATTTGCGCATCAATTGCAGCTTCAGGAGCGGCTCGGTGAGCAGATAGCTGATGAGGTGAGCCGTATTACCGGTACGCCGGATGTTGCTGTTGTGCTGAAAGGTGAGCATCTCTGCATGGTCTCGCGGGGCATCAGAACTCCCGGCATTATGACATCTTCTGTGATGAGGGGTGTGTTTCGGGCGGAAAGTGAAACGCGTCTTGAATTTCTACGCCTGATTGGCTCTTAGGCCGTTTTTCCCTCCCGGGCTTTCTTCGTTGAAGATTGCCCATTTCATGCTCTATATTGAATAGCTAGAAGCACTGAGTGGTATGAAAAAGAAGTATGTCCTGTAACAGGTTTCAGGGAGAGGAGGATATTCCGTTGAAGAGTAGTCAGGTCGATCAAGACGCGCTTTTTTTGCAGGTCCCGGCGGGGCGACGCTATGTGCGCTCGTTCCTGTTCACACGGCGGATCGGGGCCCCGTTCTCGGAGCTCCATCTATTGACGCGTATCCTGCTGATTCTCTGTCTCTCGCTGGCCCAGTTGCGTGCGATCAATGTTGCGCCCTTCGATCCGGTGGCGGCCTGTCTCTTCTGGGCGTTCTCACTGGTGATATTTCTTGGCGCGGGGATGCCCTGGCGGACGGCGCGGTTCTATATTCTCCTCATTCTGCCTGCGCTCCTCAGTATTTTTCTCTCGTGGACGCTCTTTAACCCGGTGCCTGGCAGACTGACGCTGGTCAATGTGCCTGTCTATTCCGGTCATATCGTGCTTGGCTTCGCGGTCTGGCAGGTCATCTGGCTGGCGATCGCGGGCGGCTATTTTCTCTGGCGGCGCGGCCTGTTGCTGGGGATTGCGCTTGCGACAGCGATCACGCTGCTTGTTACGAATCTCTGGTCGCTGCCTTCATGGCCATTGGTGAGTATCCCGTTTTTCCATCCGCTGGCGCTCTATATCAGCGATCAGGGCCTGCTTTTTGCCTTCGTCAAGGTGATTGGCTATTCGGGCATGATGCTGGCAACTATCGCGCTGGTGACATCCAGCCGTGATGCCGAGCTGATCGGCCTGCTTCGGCAACTGCGCGTTCCACAGCCAGTCGTCTTCTTTGTGAGCACTGTCTTTCGCGCGCTTGACCTCGCATTGACCGACTATCAGACCATCAGGCAGGCACAGGTAGCCCGGGCGATTCATGCCCGACCGAGTAGCTTTATTCGTCTGCTTCGCAATCTGGCAAGTACTGCCGTGCCGATGGTTGCCGTGATGATTCGGCGTTCTAGCGAGATCGGCGATGCTTTGCAGGCGAGAGGCTATGGCATTACCCAGCGCTACGAGCCATTTTATGAGGTACAGCCTCTGCGCCCACTTGATTGGGCCGCTCTGCTTGTCTGTGCGATCCTGCTCTTTTTGACTTTTGGACCCCGCTTGCATCTGACGACATGGCTGCTACAGCTCTTGTAAAGGAAAGGGAAGGAAGAAGATGTCTGTCGCTGTTTCGGTCGCGGGCCTCTGGTGGCGCTATCCGACCTTTAACGAGAAGCCGAATCCCTGGACGCTACGCGATATCTCGCTGACCATCAATGAGGGGGAGTGTTTTGGTATTACCGGGCCCAGTGGCGCGGGCAAAACCACGCTCTGCCGTACGTTGATGGGCATTCTTCCCTATTCGGCCCGTCTGTCCACCGAGCAACTACCTTCATATTTTCGTGGTACGGTCGAGGTGCTTGGAGAGCCGATCACCGAGAAGAGCGCCGGACAGCAACAGATAGGCATGGTCTTACAGGACCCCGAGAACCAGTTCCTGCGGATGGATCTGTTGCATGAACTGGGCTTTGGCTTGCAGATTCGCAATCTTCCGCAGACCGAAATCGTGCAGCGGGCTCGCGAGGCGCTGGCAAGTGTCGGGCTGGCGCATCTGTGGCCCGGTGCGGCTTATATTCATCCGGCGGACCTCTCAGGCGGCCAGAAGCAACGGGTGGCAATCGCGGCCTTTCTGGCGCTGCGGCCCCGGCTCTTGATCCTTGACGAGCCGACGAGCGACCTCGACCCGGTAGGCAAGCGGGAGGTGGTGGAGACTATCGCTCGGCTGCGACGCGATTATCAGATGACGGTGGTGCTGGTTGAGCAGGATCCCGACATCCTCTCCGCGTTCTGTGATCGAATTGCGCTGCTGCATGAGGGACATCTTGAGCTGGTTGCGCCTCCCGCCAGGTTCTATGCACAGCGTGAGCTTTTGCAGGAGAGTGGCGCGTCCACGGGCGAACTGGTGCGTATCTCCTGGCAGACAGATCGTATGTATCAGGAGCGCCCGCCGCTGACGCTGGCCGAGGCGGAACAGTGTTTCATGCCGCCGCAGCTCGCACCGAACGTTCCGCCTCCAGTGAGCGAAGTACCGGTCCGGGAGCCGGTAATTGAGGCGTCACATGTGAGCTATCGCTATGAGGAGGGCACGCTTGCGCTGAAAGACGTTTCGGTGTCGTTGTATCGAGGGGAGATGCTGGCGCTTCTGGGGCCGAACGGCAGCGGGAAGACAACCTTCGCGAAGATCCTTGCCGGGATCTATCGACATAGCGGGGGAACGGTGCGGGTGCTCGGGCAGGATCTGACACGTAAACGTGTACGTAAACGGATCCCGCTTTCTGTAGGCTATGTCTTCCAGAACCCGGATCATCAATTGTTCTGCCGCAAGGTACGCGATGAGGTAGCCTATGGCCTGAAGAATCTGGGCGTGCCGCTGGCAGAGCGCCGCCGACGCGTTGAGGCCACCCTTGAAGCCGTGAACTTGACTCAGTATGCGGATGAAGATCCGCTGTTTTTGAGCAAGGGCCAGCGGCAACGGCTGGCAGTGGCAGCGGTGCTTGCGATGGGTCCGGATATTCTGATTGTCGATGAGCCAACGACCGGGCAGGATTTCCGCTCGATCAATGGAATCATGCAACTGCTGTGCGAGCTTCAGCAGCAGGGCAAGACGATTCTGCTGATTACGCATGATATGACACTCGTTGCGGAATACTGTCAGCGGGTGGTGGCGTTTCGTGATGGCTCGCTGGTCTTCACCGGCACGCCCACAACGTTGTTCAGCACGCCCGAACTCTTACAGCGCACGGGCTTACAGCCGCCGCAAGCGGCTGCGCTGGCGAACCGGTTCCGCCAGACACTGCCCGACCTGCCGCCACTGATTACGGTGCGCCAGTGGGTCGAGGCCCTTAAGATCAGCAGTCCCGCCTGAAAGCGCTCGCCCATCGGGCGCTTTTTTCTGCCTCCTGTTGACAGCCAGATGCTGTTGAGATAGAATAAGCCTCCCCCTTCGTTTCTACACAAAAAGGAGTAAGACCTTGACCATGATTTCTTTTGACCACGGCAAGACCCGCTTTCATTGCCGTGTGGGAGGCGTTGCCCTGCACAACGGGCGCGTGTTGCTGAACCGCTTTGAGGATGCCGATTTCTGGTTTCTGCCTGGAGGCCGCGCCGAATTTGACGAGACCTCGCACGAGAGCCTCATCCGTGAGATGCGCGAAGAACTCAACGAGCAGGCGTCTATTGAACGGCTGCTCTGGATCGCCGAGAACTTCTTTCAGGATGGGGAGCGCACGTTTCAAGAGCTCGGGCTGTATTTCTTGATCTCGTTTCCCTCCTCGTCCTCTGTCTATCAGCAGGAAGCGTTTCTCGGGTATGAGAAAGACGTGCATCTGATCTATCGCTGGTTCCCTCTGGATCAGGTCCCCGCGCTCAATCTCAAGCCCGATTTTCTGCGCAAGACACTGCTGGAACTGCCTGAAGCGCCGGTCCACCTGATCGTGCGTGACTAGGAGCGCCAGAGGAAAAGCCGCTGTTCGAGAGCGTCATCCGGTTGAATGCCACAGACAGAGAGGCGTTCGCGGATGCGCTCCCGGGCGGCCTCGGGCTCGATCTGTTTTGCCTGTTCAAAGGCGGAGGGCCAGTATCGTTCTGCCAGATCCCAGATGTACGAATAGGTGCCACGGGTGCGACCGGTCAGATCAACCTTGCAGATCAGGAAGCGCCGCTGTAGCTCCAGCAAAGCCCGCTCGGTGACTGTCTTCATGCTCTTCTCATTGAGTCGAAGTCCGCGCCGCAAGTCGCGTGTGGGCTGAACAGGATTCTCGCTCAGATATTCATAGATGTCGCGCGCCTGCCGCGAGAGCCGCCCATCCAGATAGAGCCGAAACGGGTCGCGCTCGCCTTCTCCGAGGGCCGCGATAAAGTCGGGAAGAAAGTCCGGTGAAAGGAAGCTTGGTTGTCCCGCGATGAGCTTTGCATAGTAGAGCCGCTGTTCAAAGTGGAGGTCATCTTTCCATGTCCAGGTGCGATCAAGCACGCTCCACGCTGTTTCTCCCATATGATCGGCCAGGTTAGGGAAGTCCAGCCGGGAAATCGGCCCCCAGGTACAGAAACCAAGTGTATTCACCAGTGCAACCGCGTCATCAGGTGAGGTGATCGGTCGAGGAAAAAGTGTGTGCCAGTCTGCTATCTTGACCCCCTGTTTCTCGTTCTCTTTACGCTTCAGCATACCAGAAAACATTTGTTCCAGTCAAGAACACAGGACGTTTCGGCGTATCTTCCCGACTGTGATAATCGTGAGAAAGGTAAACGAGCGAATACTGTTGTTTATGAGAAAGGGAATCGTCGTGGGTTTATTAGATCAGAAAGTAGCGCTGGTGACAGGATCAAGTAGCGGTATCGGGAAAGCAATCGTACAGGAGTTTGCCCACGAGGGCGCGTCTGTGGTGGTGCATTACGGGCACAACCGGGAGGCCGCTGAGCAGGTCAAGCAGGAGATCGAAAGTAACAACGGGCATTGTCTGCTGTTGCAGGCTGATCTTAGCGACCCACAGCAGGCGGTCCAACTGGTGAAGCAAACGGTCGAGCATTATGGCACACTGGACATTCTGGTGAACAATGCCGGAATGGAAGAACACGGTACGATTCTGGACGTGACGGAAGAGCAGTTTGAGCGGGTGCTGAGTGTCAACCTCAAGGGGCCGTTTTTTTGTGCGCAGACGGCGGCGCAGGAGATGGTCAAGCGCAAGGTCGCGGGCCGCATCATCAATATCTCATCTGTGCATGAAGATATTCCAATGCCGGGAAATATGGCCTATTGCTGTGCGAAAGGTGGCCTGCGGATGATGATGCGTAATGCCTGTCTTGAACTTGCTCCCTATAACATCACCATCAATAATATCGCGCCGGGAGCCATTCGGACGCCAATCAATGAGAAGACAATGAATGATCCCAATCTGTACAATCAGTTGATCTCAGAAATTCCACTCAAGCGTATGGGAGAGCCGGATGAGGTTGCGAAGCTGGCGCTGTATCTGGCCTCGGATGCTTCCGCTTATGTCACCGGATCGACGTTCTTTATTGATGGTGGCCTGACGCGCTACACGAAGGGACTCTAGCAGCCCGAGGAGGACGTATGCAAGCACACATTCTACGTAACCTGGCGTTGCACCTCCTGGAACACTATGATATCGCGCTCGGGCACCTGGAGCCGCTTGCGGACTATGTGTCTGAACAGCGCTGTATCTACAGGGTTGTCTCGAAAGAGGGCGAGAGCTATATGTTGCGAGCTCTCAAGGGGAACGTGCGTAAGGAGCTTCAGGCCGAGGCGGCGGTGCTGGAATACCTTGATAGACGGGCGTTTCCAGCGCCTCATGTGCTGCTGACGAGGGCCAATGAGCCGGTTTCCTCTCATGGCGGCTGGCACGGCCTGCTGTTGACCTGGATTAAGGGAAGCATGGCCGACTTCTCAGAACAGACGTTGTTGCGGCTTGGTACCCTGCTTGCCCGGCTTCACACGCTCTCACAGCGCGTCGAAACTGAGTCAGATGGGGCGCTTCTGCCCGATTCGCGGCTACGCTCGACCCAGTTCCCACAACGTATTCTCAATCAGGTGGAACAGGAGCTTGCGAGCATGCCGCAAGAGATTCGCCCGTTCTATGGCGAACTGCTGGCCTCGGTACGCCGTATTCAGCATGCCTCGCCAGAACTCCCCGTGACGCTGATTCATGGCGAGTGCTGGCCGCATACCGCGCTGTTACAGGGGCAGGGCGAGCCCGTCCTGATCGATTGGAAGGGTGCGGGGCTGGCTCCTGCGGTGCTGGATGTCGGCTATCTGCTGCTTGCGGCCCATTTCGGCAAGCCACAGCTTCCGGTGATGCAGCCCGATCCCGGCAAAATCACGGCCATTGTGCGTGGCTACTGTCAGGAGCGACGGCTGCTGGATAGTGAGCTGCATGCCCTGCCCGATGCCATCCGCCTTGATATCGCTCAACAGGCTGTACAGCCCGAACTCCGCTTAACGCTGTTCGGGAACTGGCGCGAGAATATTACCCTGCAAAAGTTGCTGGCGCGGTTTGAGGCCAGTGCTGAGATCGCGCGGATCGCGCAGGAACAATTTGCCACAGGATCGGTCGTCTGAAGCCCTGGCGCTTGCCGGGGCCCTCTTTTTTATCCGCTGTCGGATACTTCATAGTTGAGCTGTTAGTTAGTTAACAGCGCCTCATAACGATAACCGTCTATATTACTTTTTGGTGAGAGCAGATACCTGTCACCTTCGTCAACCATTAGGGCATATGATCGGGAAGATTTTTTGCATAGTTTGGTACATGTAGATCTATAAAGCAAAAGACAAATGGAGAAGAAGCTGTAGCTGTATACTGGCTGCTGAGAGACGACATATTCCAGTTGGTTGCCTGAGATGGCGAAAAAGAAGACTTCCCGAATGTTTTGAGGATATGTCGATGTGTCGTCTAGAATCAAGGAGGATATTCCAGGAATGTCGTTGAAAGGACGATGGTACCGCTGGACGTTGTACACGCTTTTGGCGGTGTTTGCTGCCTTACCGCTTGCCGCATGCGGTGATGGCGGAACACAAGCGCAGAACCCGAACCCGACCCCGAACCCTGCGTATCAGCGGGTGCCCTATGATGTTGGTCTCCCCCCTGAGGCCAAGAACGCGCCGAAAGTGGGTGATCTCCCCGGCGATACAATGCTGAATCTGAATATTACCTTTAAGACAGATGATAAAGTGCTGGAACAGCTTGGCGGAGATAAAGCGAAGGATGGGGAGGAAATTGACCTCTCGAAGAAAGCGAACGAGATCGGGATTACCGATCAGGAGTATGAGCAGCTCAAGCAGTTCTTTGGTGTCGATGATGCAAAGCTTGAACTGGGTAAGCTGCATACGAACCTGAAAATGCAGGCGAAGGCCGCCGCAGTAGCGAGCCTGCTGCAAACAAAGTTTGTCTATAAAGAGCTGAAGGGGCGCAAGTTCTTCGCTCCCGAAAAAGATCCGATGGTGCCGAAGTTTGTTTCCGATAAGATCGTTGCCATCACCGGTCTGGAATCTTACAGTAAAGCTCCCAAGCAATCAGCGACCTTCCAGCCGCTGACGCCAAAGAGCACCAAAGTGGCTGATTGTAATGTGCCATCGTCTAAGCTGCTGGTTCCCGAGCAGGTGAAAGCGGCTTATGGCTTTGATCCCAGGTGGACGGGCAAGGGAACGATCATCTACCTGCCTGAGTTTGAGCTGTATGATAAGGCGGGCGTGCAGAACTACCTGGACTGCGTGGGCTACAAAGGGAAGTTCTCCACAATCGATGTAGGCCAGCCGCCAACCGAGGTCGGTCTGGAAGCGACGCTTGATATTGAGATGGTTGCCGGTCTGGCTCCCGAGGCTGATATAGTCGTCTATCAGACCGAGAATAGCGGCTATGCAATGGAAAACGTGTTTCAGCAGATTATCGAGGATGCAGCCAAAACGAACAAGCAACCGCAGATGCTCTCGTTGAGTTGGGGTCTTGCCGAAACCAATGCTTCTCGCAGTCAGGCAAGAGCGATTGCGCAGCAAATCAAGCTGTTGAGCACCACGCACCATATGTCGGTCTTTGTCGCGAGTGGTGACTGTGGCGCGTTCGATGGTGGCGTCTATGGCAATCTGGAAGTGGACTTCCCGGCCTCGACTCCGTATGCGCTTGGTGTTGGTGGCACACAGCTTACCGTCGATGGCAAGGGGCAGCGTATGAATGAGATTGTCTGGGGCAATCCATCCCCCGATAAGGCGGAGTGTAAGAACGATTGGGGTTCCGGTGGCGGTGTGAGCACGGTCTTCGAGCAGCCGAGCTGGCAGAAGGGCGACGGCGTGCAGAACAAGTATTCCAATGGTGGCCGTCAGCTTCCTGATATTGCTGCGGTTGCCGATATGCTGGCCGTCTACTACGAAGGTCAGTGGGGGGGCATTGGCGGTACCAGCGCTGCCGCGCCGATCTGGGCTGCCGCCTTCGCGACTGTCAATCAGGCGTTGGTCGCGAATACTGGCTACTTCTTCTTCGGACCGCGAACCTTTTATGCGGTTGCAGATGACAACGCCTATCATGATGTCGTAGAAGGCAACAACCAGTATTATGAGGCGGCCCAGGGTTGGGACTATGGAACCGGCATGGGAACGCCTGATCTGGAAAAGCTCTACACGGCGCTTGAGAAGCAGGCAAAATCGTAGTACGATTGGTACTACCACAAAGGACGGTGTAGCTCAGAGCGGGCTACACCGTTTCTTTTTTTCATTACAGAAAAATTACGCGAACAGGTTGGCAGGTACCTTGCCATCCCACTCAGTGGGCGCTTCCAGACCAAGTGCCTGAGCGATGATAGGAGAGGTATCACGCAGGTGCATTGGCTCGGTGATCTCACCCGTGCGGATACCGGGGCCGTGGAAGACAAGGAAGGCATTGGTGTCGCTCGGAATATCGCGGCCATGATCGGTCCCATGTCCGCCGTGGTCAGAGGCCAGAATAATCAGGCTCTCGTCCCAGATGCCTGCTTCCTTCATTGCATCGAGTATCACGCCTACACGTCGATCGATATCCTCAAATGTGTTGTAGAAGTGCTCGCTCTGCCAGCCATAGGAGTGGCCTGAGACGTCAATGTCATCCATCTGGACAAAGGTGAACGTTGTCGCTTTGCCATGCTCCTTGATGTATGCGGCAACTTTCAGGTAGAGCTCCTCCATGCTATACTGTGCGAAATAGACATCGAGCGATTGTTCGATGAGCCCGGAGTTGATAGGAGTCCAGTTAACCAGAGATGCCAGCTTTGTGTTCGGCTGCGCTGCGCGAATCACTTTGAAGATAGAGGGATAGGGCGAGTCTTCCGGATATGGTTTGTCGTTAATATTCTCGTTGTTGACCTGATGCTTGTCATAGCCGACACCGTGCAGGATTGAGCCCCACCCCTGGGCACTGATGGCGGGGCTGATATAGGCGTGATAGCTGACCGCGCTCTCCTCAATCAGGCTTTTCATTCTGGGGGTGTTTGCCTGCTGAATGAAGTTCCCGGCTCCGTCCAGACCGAGAAGAAAGACGTGTTTGCATTTCGCTGCCATGTGCTTTTCTCCCTTTCATTGGTGTTGCTGGCGCTCTCACGTTGAGCACGAACGAATTTGACGGTTTCTCATCGCATTCTTAAATTTCGTGATGGAATCACTTGACATGGGACCGGTTTCATTATATCATTTTGAGTGGGACCGGTACCATAGTACTCTGTTCTTAGTATTTTTTTCAGGTGTCAGGGGTGGAATCCTGGATAGAGGGGAAGATAAAAAAGGACGCATGCGCATGAAAGCGAAACTGACGATCCGCGATATTGCTCGTCTGGCAGGGGTTTCTAAATCGACCGTCTCGCGTGTCCTGAATCAGAGTGAGAAGGTTGACCCGGCAACCCGAGCGCGGGTACAACAGGTGATGGAGGAACATGGATATGTACCTAGCATTGCTGCGACCGGGCTTGCAGGGGGGCGCAATCGCCTGATAGGTATTACGCTGCCGTCGTTGGCCTGGCCGATCAGTCTCGAAGTCATTCGTGGTATTGCAGATGTGGTGGAAGAGTCGCCCTATGAAATCATTCTCTACGGAGGTTCCGACAAGGAAAAAGACCCACGGCAGGTGTTGGAGCGCGTACTTGCAACGCATCTCGCCGATGGCCTGCTGACGCTTTTACACACCCAAATGCCACAAAAGATGTTTGAGCTGTACGAGCAAGGGTTCCCGGTCGTTTTGATAAACACAACTGCAATGCGGGTCAACATCCCCTGGGTGGGCATCGACAATGTAGCTGCTGCCCGTACCGCAACCCGTCATCTGCTGGAGCTAGGGCATCGGCGTATTGCCTGTGTTCTGGGCGCAATGCCGTTCGGTTGTATTGAGGACCGATACAACGGCTACTGCCAGGCGCTTGCAGAGGTGGGGCTGACCCCAGATCCCGAGCTGGTTGTCTCCGGTGCTTTTAATGAGGCCGGAGGGGCCGAATGTGCTCGCAAGCTCTTTGCCCTGAAAGAGCGACCAAGCGCCGTTTTCGTAAACAAGGACTCGATGGCCTATGGTTTTATCGAGGAGGCGCTACGGCTTGGCTGGCGGGTTCCAGATGATATTGCGGTTGTTGGCTTTGATGATGTTTCACCTCAGAATGAAGCGCCAGTAGCATTGACAACCATCAATCAGCCATTTGCCCGGATGGGAGCCCGAGGGACCGAGCTTCTACTGGCCCTGATCGAGGAGAAATATCGTGCACTGAAGCAGGGAGGAGAACGAGGGCTGCCTGTTCAGGATATCACTGCCTGGCAGGTGCTGTTACCGACACAACTGGTTGTACGCGAATCGTGTGGGGCGCGTCGGCAGTCGTAGAAGGAGACTATCCTGTTTTTCCTGTTGCGGTGAGTACAGATTCTTGAGCTGTTGACCGGTCTACTGTCCCGGAGACCTGTTCAATAGCGCTATCTATTATTTATTCTTTAACTGCTACACATCGACGTGTAGATACGAAGGAGTTTCACCTGATGAGCCAGTTTCAATTTGAAAACAAACGTTTCAACCGACGTAATTTTATGCAGGCTGCTGGCGCGACAGTGGGCGCTGCAAGCCTCGGTGGATTACTGGCGGCGTGTGGTGGCGGTGGCGCAGGTGCTTCTGATCAAGTGACGGTTACTTTCTGGGACTGGTGGGTTACTCAGGCTCCCTGGGTTGACAACGAAATCAAGCTCTTTGAAAAGGCCCACCCAAAAATCAAGATCAAGAAAACGACTCAGGCAACAGCTCAATATGAGAACCTCCTGAATCTTGCCGCGAAGAATGGAAACCTCCCCGATGTCTTCGGTTTGAAAACCGGTACCACGAAATACCCCGACATGGTTAAGAAGGGCTGGCTGCTTCCTCTCGACAAGTGGGCCGATGACAAATGGCGCAAGCGCTTCCCCGAGGGCTATTTCCGCGAGGGTGGCAACATCCAGCAGGGCAAATTGTATTCTGCTCCTCTGATGGGACCGGCGCCCTGGGTTCAGCTCTATGTGCATAACAGCATTTTCAAAGATGCTGGCCTGACCAACCCCGATGGTTCGGTGAAGCTGCCCAAAACCTGGGACGATGTGACGCATGCTGCAGAGGCGATTGTCAAGAAGAGCGGTGGTAAGGTCTACGGTCTTGGCTTCGGGAACAACGGCTTTGACTTCATTCCCTGGTGGGCCGATGTCTTCCTGTATGGCGCGGGCTCCCCGGGTGCAAGCAACGGCCTGGATTACCGCACCGGCAAGTACGTCTATAGCTCCGACCGCAACTATGAGGACTTCCTGAGCCTCTTCCTTGAGTGGAAGAAGCGCGGCTATATCTACCCGAGCTCTCTGAGTATCTCCGACGAGATCTCCCGTGTGCATTTCACGCAGGGCAAGTTCGGTATGATTGTCGGCGGCGTCTGGAACCAGGGCGGTTGGGACAAGCAGAAGTTCACCGACTACTCCCTGACAACGCTTATCTCGCCGACTGAGACGCCGAAGGGCTATTTCTATCATACTCCTGGCAATATTGATGACAGCATCCAGATCAGTATCTCGAACAAGACCAAGCATCCCGACGAAGCCTGGGCCTGGTTTGAGTGGATCTACAGCCCCGAGGCCGGTCAGCGCTGGGTTGAGATGCGCGAGGGTGTCTCGATTTACCCCGAGAACAACAAGAAAGAGAACGTCAAAGATCCACGCTTTGGCCAGTTCATTGAACTCACCAAACTCACCATCCCTGGTCCGAACCCGTCTGTCCGCAATCCGGCCTGTTCATCAGTAACGATGGACCCGGTGAAGCCGAACTTTGGTGAGACCTGTACCGGCCTCTATACCGGTCAGCTTGGTAATGTCAAAACCGCCCTCTCGGAGCTTGAGGACAAGATGAATCAGGAGTTCGCGAAGGCAATCAAACGCGCTCAGGATCAGGGCCTCAAGGTCAGCGAAAAGGACTATGTCTTCTCAGATTGGGATATCACAAAACCATACTACATGAAGTAGTAGCGCGTTTGTGAGATATGCTGTTCGGTACGCCTGCCCAGCTCTTCGGGCAGCGTACCACCTCGATATGAGAGAGAGGACATTGAAATACTATGGGCATGGCTAGCATTATGGCAAAGCAGAAGGAGAAACGCAAACACCGGGCAAAAGCGGAAGGCAGTCTCTGGCACAAGATTCGCTCAAATCCCTGGTCCTATGTCTATGTTGCGCCGATGTTCATTCTGCTGATGGTCTTCAGCGTCTATCCGATTATCGCGTCAATCATCTACACATTCTATCGCTGGAATGGGATTGGCGACCCCTCCGACTTTGTAGGGCTTGAGAACTTCCAGAAGGTTATTACTGATCCCCTGTTCTGGCAGGCGTTTCGCAACACCTTCATCTACATGCTGGTGCTGGTCCCGATTCAGTTGACGATTGCGCTGGCGCTGGCGCTCGTGTTGAATAATCCGAAACTCCGTTTCTCGACGGTCTATCGTGCGCTGTTTTTTATCCCGGCGGTCACCTCTCCGGCCATTATCGGTGTAGTGATGCAGTTGCTGGTCAGTAACGGCGGCGGCATGTTCAGTCAATGGCTGGTTGAGCACCATATTACGAAAGAGCCGATTGACTGGCTTGGTGATCCGCATTTTGCCCTCTGGATCGTGATTATTGTCGGTATCTGGAATACGCTTGGCTATAACCTGGTGTACTTCCTGGCTGGTTTGCAGACGATCCCGACAGAACTATATGAGGCAGCGCGTATCGATGGCGCGAATAGCGTGAACCGCTTCCTCTATGTGACGGTTCCGCAGTTGCGCTCGGTTGGTCTGGTTATTCTCTTTATGGCGATTCTGGGAAGCTTGCAGGTCTTCGATATGGTACAGGTGCTGACCGGTGGCGGCCCGTTCTATGCGACCGAGGTAGTGAGTACCTATATCTATCGTCTGGCCTTTGGCGGCGGTCTCTCGGTGGGTATGTCGGTACAGCCGAATGTTGGCTTTGCTTCGGCGGCCTCGTTCTTCTACGGCGTTATCCTGATGGGTCTGACGCTGATTCAGATGGCTTCGATCGGTTCGATTGCCAAAAAGCGTGAAGCGGCTCGACAGGAAGCATAAAGAGAAAGGGTGAAGCAAGAGTATGGCTGTATCTGTCTCGACCTCTCGCATGAGCGGGGCGAAGAAGGCAAAAATTTCAAGGACAATCAATGCGATCATCACGCATGCTGTGCTGATTATTAGCGGTCTGGTCTGGATCTACCCGTTTATCTGGACGGTCGCGAACTCGCTGAAGACGCCTGAAGATTTTATCAGCAATAGCCTGAACCTGATCCCATCAAGTCCCCAATGGTCAAACTACACTCAGGCCTGGGAGGAGGCTTCGTTTGGTCAGTTCTTCATGAACACGGCCATTATTACGATAACGAGTGTCTTCTTTACCGTGATTATTACCGCAATGGCGGGCTTTGTGCTGGCGCGAACGTCCTTCCCGGGCAAGAAGCTCATCCTGGGAATCATCGCCGTGACGTTCTTCCTGCCGCATGGCTATACTATCATCCCGATTTTTGATGTGGTCCAGCGTCTGGGGCTGCTGAACACACTGACCGGCATCATTCTGGTGCAGACGGCTGGTGGTATGATCTTCAACACCTTTCTGTTTATGGGCTACTTCTCGACGCTTGACCGCGAGCTCGAATATGCTGCCCGGGTCGATGGGGCAAACTTCCATCAGCTCTTCTGGCGAGTCATGTTTCCGCTGGCGCGTCCAATGATCGCGACGGTTGGCCTCTTTGCCTTCGTGAGCTCCTGGAATAGCTTCCTGATTCCGCTGGTCTTTACGCTTGGTGTTCCCGAGTTGCGCACGCTGGCGGTTGGCCTCTACGCCTTCATCGGTGAGGCCTCGACGGACTGGACGCTGCTGTGTGCGGCTTCGGTGATCGCTTTGCTTCCGATCATTCTGGTCTTTGTTGTGGCGCAGAAACAGATTATTAATGCGGTGGCCGGTGCGGTAAAGTCGTAGTGGCTGTTTGGGAGGAAGAAAGAGGGCGTCGGGCTGCTCCTCTTCCTCTCAAGCTGCGTCTTCCCCTCTCCCTTCCTCCGGGAAAAAGCAAACGTCTGGTCGTCCATACTGGAGAGAGCGCTTCTACTTGCCGCGTCTCTCTGGTAGAGATTCCTCAAAGTGTTAACTATTTGACAGTTCTTCTCACTTATGGTCGAGTATAGTAACATTGTTGATCGTGCTGTGATGGAGAAAAAGGAGGTGGTAGGGTCCACAATGAGCTTTTATTCAAGGAGGAAGAGTTTCGATGTCTTATAAAGCCAGCTTCTGGCGCTGGTCCCTCAGTTCGCTGCTGCTGCTTTTGCTGCTGTTGACCGCCTGTGGTGGCGAGAGCAATCAGGCGCAGCCGACACCCACGCAGAATCCTGCGCTGGAACGCGTGCCATATGATCTGGGTCTGCCCGATGAAGCAAAGAAAGCGCCGTCCGTCGGCGATGTTCCCGGTGATACGCAACTAAAACTGAATATTACCTTTAAAACAGATGATAAGGTTATTCAAGATATTACTGGAAAAGATGGTAAAATAAAAGATGGCGACCAGATAGATATATCAAAAAAAGCGAATGAGCTTGGCATCACCGATCAGGAATATGAGCAGATCAAGCAGTTCTTCGGCGTTCAGGATGCAAAGTTGAAACTTGGTAAGCTCCATACCTACCTGACCGTTGAGGCGAAGGCCGCTTCCATTGCCTCGCTGCTTCAGACGAAACTGGTCTATAAGGAGCTGAATGGGCGCAAGTTCTACATGCCGGAAAAAGATCCGATGCTGCCGAAATTCGTCTTTGAGCGGATTGTCTCTGTGACTGGCCTCGAAACGTACAGCCAGGCCCCGCAGAAAAGTCTCTCGCTTACCCCGCTGACCGCCCGTCAGCCGCAGCTCGATTGTAAGGCGAAAGATGACTGGGTGACGCCGCAGGAAGTGGCGAAGGCCTATGGCTTTGACCATCTCTATGACAAGGGCTGGACTGGTAAGGGTATGACGATTCTGCTGCCCGAATTTGAGACCTATGATAAAGAGGCGGTGGAACGGTACGGGCAATGTGTTGGCTATAAAGGCAAGATCGATGTGGTCAATGTCGGGTTACCGCCCATTGAGGTTGGTGGTGAAGCCACGCTGGATATTGAGATGATTCAGGGTCTGGCACCCGAAGCGAATATTGTGGTTTATCAGGCGATCAATACCCCCTTCAGCATGGAATGGGTGCTGAACCAGATTCTTGATGACTATGCGGACGCCAAAAAGCCAGCGGTCATCAGCTTGAGTTGGGGCAATGCCGAGCATGATAAGGCGACGAGCTCGGTGAGGGCGGTGGCTGAGTCGATCAAGCTGCTGACACAGGCCCGCTATATGACTGTCTTTGTGGCAAGTGGCGACTGTGGCGCGTATGGTGGTGGGGTCTATAAAGAGCTTGCGGTTGACTTCCCATCCTCGGTCCCCTGGTCGGTTGGTGTGGGCGGCACGAAGCTTTCGACCGGGCTGCTTGGTCGCATGAATGAAGCGGTCTGGTCCGATGGCTCCAATACCTCCGAGTGTAAGAATACCTGGGGCTCGGGCGGTGGTGTCAGCACGCTCTTCAAGCGCCCCGAGTGGCAGAAGGGCGATGGCGTGCAGAATGAATACTCCAATGGTAACCGTCAGGTTCCTGATGTATCCGCAGTCGCGATTGACCTGCCGATCATCTTTCAGGGGGCCTGGTACAGTGTTGGAGGCACCAGTGCTGCTACCCCGATCTGGGCAACCGGGTTCTCCCTGCTCAATCAGGGCCTGATCGCAGAGACGGGCTACTACTACTATGGGCCGGATACCTTCTACAAGGCCTCGGAGAATCGCGGCCTGCTGACCAATCCCTTCTTCGATGTGAAGGAAGGCGATAACCTCTACTATAAAGCGGGCGCGGGCTGGGACTATCCCACCGGGCTTGGCACGCCGAACTATCTGGATCTATACCTGATCCTCAAGGGTACGATTCAGGAAGAAAGCCAGAGCTGAGCGCAACAGGAGCAGGTGACGACGAGTCGCTTGCTCCTGTTTATTTGGTTGCTCAGGGAGCGTATCCTATCAGAAAAGTGCTTGATAGGGATATAGCATGGTTGACGGGCAGCATTTTGGATGGTATAGTTTATTCATTCGGTTGAATAATTTTTTTGAGGAAGCATTGTGAGCAGGCATGAGGCAAGGCGTAATGAGATACTGGTAGCGGCGCTTGCGGTGCTGGCTCGCGAGGGAATAGCCGAGACAACAACTCGCAAGATAGCCGCGGAAGCGAACGTGAATCAGGCGATGTTGCGCTACTATTTTGGCAGTAAGGATGAGCTGTTGTTTGCTGTGCTTCGCGAGCTGATGCGCAGGACACAGGACATCGTGCGGCAGGCGGCGCAGGGCCATACCTCCTGGCGGGATGTCATCGCCAACGGCCTGCGCGCCTTCTGGGAGCACGTTGAGCGTGAGCCCGAGCTACAGATTATGCAGTATGAGTTGACCCTGTATGCCTTGCGGCACACGGACTCTGCCTGGCTGGCGCAACAGCAATACAGCGGCTACAGCCGGGTAGTTGAGGAGGCGCTGCGCGACTATATCGCGCCTGATACCTGTTCTCTCTCGTTTTCCGAACTGGCGCGTTTTATTATTGGTGGCCTGGATGGCCTGATCTTGCAATTTATCAGCGATCGCGATCCGGCCCGGGCTCGGCGCGACCTTGAGCATCTGATTACGGCGGTGATTGCGCTTGCTGAGAGCAGGTGAGGAGGGAATCTTCATGCGGGAGCGTCCTCTGACACGGAGCTATGCCTATTATCGCGAGATCTTTCAGGGGCAGCGGATGCCGTTCGCCTTTGTTGACCTTGATCTGTTCGACCGGAATGTACGTACGGCGTTGCGACGCGCTCGCGGCAAGCAGGTACGCATTGGAACCAAGTCGGTACGCTCGGTGGCGTTGCTGCGGCGGCTGCTTGAGCAGGGGTGTCAGGGATGCCTCTGCTTTACGGCGCGTGAGGCGGCTTATCTGGCCTCACAGGGCTTTGATGATCTGGTGATCGCCTATCCGGTCTGGCATCGCGACGATATCGCCGAGGTGGCGCAGGCGGTGAAGGGGGGAGCGCGAATCACGCTGATGGTTGATAGCGTTGAGCATGTGCGGCAGGCGGCCTCAGTGGCTGAGCAACAGGAAACACAGTTATCACTCTGCCTCGATCTGGATATGTCCTCTTCGTTTCCCGGCCTGCATTTTGGAAGCTGGCGCTCTCCCTTGCGCACACCCGAGCAGGTGCGTCCGGTGCTGGATGCGATCAAGAACGCGCCCACCGTGACGCTTGACGGCGTGATGGGCTATGAGGCGCAGATTGCGGGCGTGGGTGACGCAACTCCCGGGCAGGCGCTCAAGAATGCGCTGATTCGCACGCTCAAGCAGCGCTCGATTGCGGAAGTCGCTCGCAGGCGCCAGGAGCTTGTCAGTTTTGTCGAGGGCTACTATGGGCGACCGCTACGCTTTGTCAATGGCGGTGGCACCGGCAGCATTGAGACAACCTGTGCCGAGGAGTGTGTGACCGAAGTGACGGTCGGTTCGGCCTTCTATGCGCCTGCGCTCTTCGACGCCTTCCACTCGTTTCGCTATCTTCCGGCTGCCGGCTACGCGATCGAGATTGTGCGGCGGCCTGCACCCACGCTCTATACCTGCCTGGGAGGCGGCTATGTGGCCTCTGGCGCGGTTGGAGCCGACAAGTGGCCGCGACCTTATTTACCACGTGGAGCCCGTTTCGATAGCCTTGAGGGAGCAGGGGAGGTCCAGACACCGATCTTCTATAAAGGTCCGCTGCCGCTTCGGCTCGGTGACCCGATCTTTCTCCGGCACGCGAAGGCCGGGGAGCTCTGCGAGCGCTTTACCCATCTCCTGCTGGTCAGCGAGGGCCAGATTGTTGAGACCGTGACAACCTATCGTGGCGACGGTCAAAATTTCTTATAGTTTTCCCTCATGAAGGAGCGATTATGGAACAACGCTGGAGCAACTGGTCAGGTTCGGTACGCTGTTCGCCAAAGCAGGTGTTGCGCCCGGAGAGTATTTCCCAACTGGTGCAGATGGTCAAAGAGCACGCAGCGGAGGGACGCTGTATGCGCGTTGTCGGGACAGGGCACTCGTTCACGCCGCTGGTACAAACGGACGATATATTGATCTCGCTGGACGGCTTGCAGGGAATCGAGCAGGTTGACCGTGAACGTGGGACCGTCACCGTGCTTGCTGGCACAAAGCTCAAGCGGCTTGGCGAGGCGCTGTATGCGCATGGACTGGCACAGGAAAATCTGGGCGATATCGATGTGCAAAGTATTTCTGGCGCGATCAGTACCGGGACGCATGGCACCGGGATCGCTTTTGGCACCATCGCTACTCAGGTTGTCGGCCTGACACTGATCACGGCTGCGGGAGAGTTGCTTGAGTGCTCCGAGGAGCAGAATCCCGAGTTATTGAAGGCGGCTCAGGTTTCGCTTGGCATGCTTGGTATTATCGTGAAGGTGACGCTGCGTGTGGTTCCGGCCAGGCGCCTGCACTACGTCAGCCGCAAGATCAGCCTGGACGAATGCCTTGAGAGCATCGACCGCCTCAAGCAAGAGAACAGCCACTTTGAGTTCTACTGGTTCCCCTACACGAAGTGGGTTCAGATCAAGCTGATGAACGAGACCCAGGAGCAGGTGAATGCCGGGAGTATCTGGGCAACAGTCAGCCAGTTGGTGCTGGAGAACGGGCTTTTCTGGCTGCTATCCGAAGCCTGTCGTCTGGTGCCGCTCCTCTGCCCGCTGGTGAGCACAATTTCAGCGTTCGGCGTGCCCGATATTAACGAGGTGAATCACAGCCATCGTGCCTTTGCCACACCGCGTCTGGTGCGCTTTCAGGAGATGGAATACAATTTGCCCGCCGAGCATATGAAGACTGCGCTTGAGGAGATTCGAGACTGTATCAATCAACATCGATTCGCGGTCCATTTTCCCATTGAGTGCCGCTTTGTGCGGGGAGACGATATCTGGCTGAGCCCGGCCTATCAGCGAGATTCGGCCTATATCGCCATTCACATGTATCGCGGCATGGAGTACAAGCCTTATTTCCGCCATATCGAGGAGATCTTCAAGCGCTACAACGGGCGTCCGCACTGGGGCAAGCATCATACTCGGACTGCCGAGCAGTTGAGCGAGCTCTACCCGCGCTGGAACGACTTCCGCAGGGTGCGTGAAGAGCTTGACCCACAGGGCCTGTTCTTGAATTCTTATCTGCGTGAGCTGTTCTATGGGAATTGAGGGATATGGAAGACATATCCCCCAACCCTGTTATGCAGTGGGTTTGCGCGCCTTCACAAAGAAGCGGTGACTGTGCGAAACAATAGAGCCCTCGCGCTGAATGCGCCCATGCGGCTCAAGTAACCGCTCGAAGTATCGTTCAACGGAGAAGTCGGGAATCTGCCACTCGATCACCTTCAAGTAGAAGACGAGCGCGCCGACGTCGTAGAAGCGTGTCACCGGGTAAGCCTCCTGCTGTGTCAGGATCTCGAATCCGGCCTCCTGTAGCTCCTTGACGGCGGTCTCGCAGTTCCAGCCCGCATATTTGGGCTCAGGTGCGCCAAGCATACGATTGAGCTCGATATTGTCGTTTCCGCCGACCTGTTGAGTGACGAAGAGGCCGCCCGGTTTGAGCACGCGCCAGAGCTCACGCGGGTCGAATGCGCCGTGCCGATTGATGACCAGCTCGAAGCGCTGATCCTCGACCGGAAGCGCCCGGTTCTCGTCGTCCTGCACCGCATACACCCGGACGTTGAGCGGCTCCAGGCGGGCTCGCGCTATCTCGATGTTTGGCGGGTAGCCCTCGGTTGCGCAGGTATCGGGTGGGAATGGCTGAAGTGAGGCCAGTAGCTCACCGCCGCCGGTGTCCATATCCAGTAGCGAATGAACGTGCGGCAAGAGTGCTTTTACCTCCTCTCGATACTCCCAGGGGAGGGGCTGTTCATCGTCAGTCATGCGCCCGTTCAGGTGCGAGAAATCCCACCCCGAAAACGGATAGTTGTATTCGTTAACCAGAGAGCGGTAGAACGCTTCGTCTTTCTGTGATCGTGTCATGCTTTTACCTCCTCAAAAACTATTTCGACGCCAGCAGTGAAATTAGTCGAGGAGGCCCGCGAATCAGGTTTTATTGCGGGTGTGCCTGTTTGCTGAATTGCATCTTCTTCCTATTCTCACTTTCTATCGTTAGATGAGCATACACCGATTGTTGCGCCCTGTCAACTGAACAGGTCTTCTGTGTGACGTCCGGGCTATTTCTTGCGGAATGCCTCCCTTGCTCGATATTCTGCCATCAGTTCGGCATGCTCGGGTGATTGCAGACACTCCTGCTGTGCCTGTAGAAACTCCTCGGTCAGCGTGGCGATGTCGTTTTCAAAGGCCAGATCGATCTGACGCTTGGTGTGGTGCAGGGCTGTGAAGGGGAGGGAAAGGAGCTCTTCAGCCAGCGCGTTTGTCTGCTCTTCGAGCTTCTCGGGTGGCGCGACCTCGTGGATTATTCCGAGCCGTTGGCCTTCGGTAGCACTGAAACGACGGCCGAGCAGGCAGAGCCATTTTGCCTGACTGCTGCCGATCAAGCGAGCGAGCCGCATCGGACCAAGTGCTGCCACCACGCCCTCACGAACCGCCGGAATACTCAGCACCGCGTCCTCGGCGGCAATGCGCAGGTCGCAGGCGAGCGCAAGTTGCAAGCCACCACCCAGGCAATAACCATGAATCGAGGCGATTGAGATGGCATTGAGCGCGGAGAGCGCCGTCATGCCGCGTTCCCAGGTGTCGAACCATTCCAGCGGCAGATTTCCATGTGCCAGTTCTTTTGTATCCAGACCGCTACAAAAGGAGCGCCCTTTCCCGCTGACAATAACGACCTGTACGTCTGGTTGCCGCTGCAAATAATCGGTAACGGTGACCAGGTCCTTGACCCAGGCCCAGTTTGCCGCGTTATGCACTTCCGGGCGATTCAGATACAGGCGAGCAAGCGAGCCGCTGACAGCACAATACATTGTTGCCAGTTGCAGTGTCATCATTTTCCCCTTTCACGTTTGTCGATAATATGGGTTGTTTTGCCTTCGGAGCGGGGTAACGTGCCGTACCGATGGAGCTGTACCGAAAAATGAAGCCCTGATGCATTGAGCAGTAATGTGCCGATCGTTTCCTGTAGCTGTTGATGCGCGTCTGGAGAGGCGTCAGGGTCTGCAAGCTCAACCTCAACAGTGACGCTGTCGAGGCTCTGCTGACGCTCTATCACGATATAATAATAAGGAGAGAGCTCGGGAAGCGACATCAGAACGCGCTCTATTTCTGTCGGGTAGACGTTGATGCCCCGGAGAATCAACATATCGTCGGTTCGCCCTTTGATCTGGCTGATGCGCATGAGGGTGCGTCCGCAGGCACAAGGAACGGTATGCAGGGAACAGATATCGCCTGTACGATAGCGCAAAAGCGGCATCCCTTCTCGTGTCAACGTTGTCAGGACAAGTTCACCTTCCTGGCCCGGTGGAAGCGCGTCGCCATTGGCGGAAATGATTTCGGGGTAGAAGTGATCTTCAAAAACATGCAAAAAGCGCGTACCGCTCCGGCGAGCCTCGTCGCGGCTCGCAGGACATTCGACCGCCACGCCGGGGCCGATGATCTCGCTCAAGCCATAGAGGTCGAAGCCGCTCAATCCGAGGCGACTTTCAATCTGCTGTCGTATGGCTTCTGTCCACGGCTCAGCGCCAAAAATGCCATAGCGCAGGCTGGTTGCTTCAATGCCCATTGCTGCCATTGTCTCGCCGATAACCAGCGCATATGAAGGGGTACAGCCGAGCGCGGTTGCCTGCAAATCATGCAGTAGCGTGACCTGGCGTCGGGTGTTGCCGGTCGAGGTTGGAACGACAGTCACTCCGAGCAGTTCAGCGCCGGAATGAATGCCGAGGCCGCCCGTGAACAGGCCGTAGGTATAGGCGTTTACCAGCAGGTCGCCGGGTTGAATACCCATACAGAGGAGCGAACGGGCAGAGACCTCGGACCAGAGCGAGAGATCATGCCGTGTGTAGCCAATGATCTTTGCTCTCCCCTTTGTTCCCGACGAGGCCTGAATCCGAAGGAGCTCCTCACGCGGCACCGAGAGCAGGCCGAAGGGGTAGTGATCAAGCAAGTCGTCTCGGGTTGTGAAGGGGAGCGTGCTGAGTTCGTCGAGACTGGTCAGGGTGTCAGGGGTGATCTGTCGCTCTTCCAGTCTGGTACGATAGAAAGGAACATGCTCATAGACGCGCTTGAGTGTTGCCTTGAGCCGCTTGAATTGGAGATCGCGGCGTTCATCGGGGGAGAGAAAATCTTGTTGTAAGAGCGCTTCAAGCAACATAAAGAGAATCTCCTGTAAAAAGATGCGCTTGCGCCTTCTCAAAGGGTGCGAGCGGGGTTGGTCTCAAGAGCTCAACTGTATAGATTAAGGTTTGTAGTATTTCACGCAATAATATCTTTTAAAAACAGTATACCTGTTTTTGGCAAAAAATGTTAATATGGAAATGAGGTACTTGCTTTTGAGAAGGCTCCCAATGCGGCCTGAACGTATTTTTCCCGGGACGAAAAAAGTCCTCTCTGTGCCATTCCGGGAGAAAGGGCGTATACTGTCACCACACTCTAGCATGACACCATAAAAGGGGAGTATATGACGGCAGTTGAATGGAAGACAAAGCGGCTCTGGCTGGTGCGGCATGGTGCGACGATCTGGAATACGGAGCGCCGTTACTGTGGTTCCAGCGACATTCCGCTTTCGGAGGAAGGACAACAGCAGGCGCTCTGGCTCGGGCAACGCTTGCGCTCGGTCTCCTTCTCGACCATCTACTATAGTCCAACCAGGCGGGCACGAGCCACTGCTGAAGCGATTGCCAGTGCGCACCGGGAGCCGCTGCACCTGCACGTGGACGATCGCTGGCGCGAGATTGATTTTGGTCCCTGGGAGGGCCTGACCTATGCTGAGATCACGGCGCGCGATCCCGATTACCCGGGCTTTTTTAGCGTGCCTCAGCGCTATGTTCCTCCGGGGGCCGAGTCGCTGGAAGCGGTGGTGCAGCGGGTGCAAGAAGGCCTTGACGCGCTGGTGCGTGCGGATGAGGCGTCCTGCTTGCTTGTCGGGCATGGTGGCTCGTTGCGGTTGTTGCTTTGCTTGCTGCTGGATATGCCGCTTGAGCAGCAATGGCGTTTTCGACTTGATCCCGGGTCGCTGAGCGCGGTTGAGCTTTTCTATCAGGCCGAGACCAGACCTCAGGCGACCTTAATCTTACTGAATGAACAACAAAAGGTGGAGAATCCTTGATACATCTATTGCGCGAGCAATGGGGCGAGTTGCTTGGAGCTTTGCGCTTCCTGACGACGCTTCCCTTGCCGCATGAAAAAGAGACGAATGAATGGCGACTGGGAGGCGGTTTCTTCCCGCTTGTCGGGCTGTTGCTTGGTGGCTGCCTGTCCATCCTCGCCTTGTTGCTTGGCTGGCGGCTCTCATATCTGCCTCTGACTGCGCTTCTGATCGTGGCTGAGATCGTGCTGACTGGTGGGCTGCACCTTGACGGACTGATGGATAGCTGTGACGGCCTCTTCGGCGGGCATACACGTGAGCGTAGATTGGAAATCATGAAAGATAGCCGGGTGGGAAGTTTTGGCGTGCTTGGGGCGATCTGCGTGGTGCTGCTCAAATGGGCCTGCCTGACGGGCCTGCCCGTGACCCGCATGGTTCCCGCCCTGCTGATGACCCTGACTATGTCGCGTTGGATGATGCTGCTGGCGCTGTTTGCCTATCCTAATGCCCGACCTGAAGGCATGGGAGATGCCTTTCGCCAGCGTGTCACGCGTGGAACACTGATTCTGGCGGGAGTGACGGCGCTGGCAGTAACGCTCATCGTGGGGTTCTTTCTTGGCCCGTGGGGCTTCCTGAAGGGGCTACAGGTTTTCTTGCTTGGCACTGGCTTTGCCTTTGTGCTTGGCTGGCCGTTTTATCGGATGATTGGTGGCCTGACCGGTGATAGCTATGGGGCCATTGTCGAGCTTGCCGAGGTGGCGCTACTGCTGCTGTTCCTCTGGCTATAGAAGAAGGAGAAGAGTGCTATGAGTGAGCCTGTCAAGCCGCCGCGCCTGATTCTGGTTCTTGGGGGAGCGCGGAGCGGCAAGAGTTCCTATGCCGAACTGCTCGCGGCACGCAGCGGGTGCCCGGTTGCCTATATCGCAACGGCGACCGCCGATGATAACGAGATGCGTGAGCGGATCAGACGGCATCAGGACGCGCGTCCAGCGGAGTGGGTGACCATTGAGGAGCCATACGATCTGGAGGCCGCGTTTCGGCGAGGCTGCGAGCGGGCCGATGTGGTGTTACTGGATTGCGTGACACTCTGGGTCTCGAACTGGCTCCTGCGCGATGGGAGGCTTGTCGAGGGGGAGCAGGCGACGGCTGAAGCGCTGTTCAATACAGAGATAGTGCAACAGGTTGACAAGCTGCTGCGGGCCTTTGCCGAGGCCGATGAAAGCAAGCGGCTGATCCTGGTCTCTAATGAAGTGGGGCTCGGGCTGGTGCCTCCCTATCCTATCGGGCGGGTGTATCGTGACACACTCGGCAGGGTCAATATGCGGCTTGCGCGTGCCGCTGATGCGGTGTATCTGCTGGTCGCCGGGCTTCCTCTGGATGTCAGGCGTTTGCGTGCAGAGATGCCCTGGTGATAGAATAATCTGGATAATTGATATTTGCTTTGTCGGGTGGCCTGCAAGAAGCAGGCAGAATAGGGAAGCCGGTGTGAATCCGGCACAGACGCGCTACTGTGACTGGTGAGCGCCCCGTCCTCTCGTTGATATGAGAGCAATGCCACTGAGCGAAAAGCTATGGGAAGGCAGACGGGGAGCGTTTGGAGCCAGAAGTCAGGAGACCTGCCCGAGAAAGGGAATGCTCACGATCCTTCGCGTCAAAGGGAGCGAACCGAGCGCATACCGATAGCTTGTGAAGGCAGAAGGTGCTTCACGGCTCACTTTACCTGTGCTCCAGAAGACGTGAGGTGACGGCGGGCGAAGGATTTTCAGTGGAGGGTTTCGTTTTATGTCTACCCGTCTCATCTCGTTCCGTATTTCTCTTCTTTTCCTGCTCACTCTCGTGCTGGCTGCCTGTGGCGGTGCTCAGCAGACAGTGGACAGGCCTGCTACCACGCCGACGGTGGCCGCAACGCCTGCGGTCGATGATCGCGGAACGCCGATTGTTTATCCTAAAACCGCACCACAGCGCATTATCTCGCTGGCCGCGAATACCAGCGAAATGCTCGGTGCGCTTGGCTTGCAGGATAAAGTCGTTGCAGTCGATAACTACACTACCTACCCCAAAGAGCTGACTTCAAAGCCGCGCATCTCGGATGCAATGGGCAAGTACAACATCGAGCAGATTACAGCCCTCAAGCCTGATCTGGTGCTGTCTCATGGCGGAATAACCCATGAGGTTGATGATAAGCTGCGTGGTCTTGGCCTCAACGTGGTGGATCTCCCGGCAGTGGACTTCACAAAATCACTTGAGCAAATTCTGATTGTTGGCAAGCTGACACACACCGAACAGAAGGCACAGGAGGTCTATGAGCAGGCCACGAAGGAGCGTCAGGACATCATTCAGAAGGTCGCAGGCACGGAGAAGCCAAAGGTACTGCTTGAGGTGGATAACAGCACGGCGGGCAAGCCCTTTGTCTTCGGGAAGGGGTCTTTCGGTGATGAGATGCTGCGCGATGCGAATGCAATCAACATCTTTGCAGATAATAACAGCAACGGCGGCTATCCTCAGGTGACCGATGAAGCGATTATTCGCGCAAACCCGGCGTATATTATTCTGACCGAGGACCCGAAATATGGTGGTGATCCCTCGCTCGTCTATAAGCGCCCGAACTGGGGAGGCATTCAGGCTGTGAAGGAGAAGCAGGTCTATCATGTGAACGTGAATATCACGCAGCATGCCGGGCCGCGTCTGGTGCAGGGTCTGCGCTGTATTGCTCAGATTGTCCATCCTGATAAGTTTACCGAGAAGCTTCCGCAGTATTGTTCGGACACGATCTAAGCTCGCTGGCAGGGAAGGCGCGTTCTTCCCTGCATTTCTTTTCTTGAAGGGAGTGAAGTGCATGAACGAAGAAACGAGAGCACAGCAGCGAGAGCGCTATAAAGAGGAACTCAAGCAGAGCAAATCGGCAATCAAGAAGGGGCTGGTGATCGTCAATACCGGCAATGGCAAGGGCAAGACGACGGCGGCTCTCGGGCAGGTGTTTCGGGCCTGGGGGCAGGGCATGCGCGTCTGTATCCTGCAATTTATCAAGGCCAGCACGGCGAACTGGGGCGAAGAGAAGGCCGCGCATCGTCTGGGCATCGAGGTTCACCCTCTGGGCAGTGGCTTCACCTGGCTCTCAAAGGATATCGAGAAAGATAAGCGGCTGGCTCGCGAGGGATGGGAACTCTGCAAGCAGAAGATCCTGTCTGGCGCTTATGACCTGATCGTGCTTGACGAGATGACCTACGTGCTGACCTATGGATGGATTTCCTGGGAAGAGGTGCGCGAGATCTTTGACCGACGTCCCGAAGGGCTGCACCTGATCGTCACCGGACGCGATGCGCCGCCCGAGCTCATTGACTATGCCGATACCGTTTCAGAGGTTCGGGAAGTCAAGCACCATTATCTCAAAGTCAAGTCGCAGAAAGGAATCGAGTTCTAGTGATACATCGCTGGATGATTGAACTGGCGGCGCTGCTTGTGGCACAGGGGCTCGATCTGCTAGGAGAACCTCCGTTGTCGCTTCATCCAGTTGTCTGGTATGGAAAACTGATTCGCGGGCTGGAAAAGCGAGCGCCCGGGCAACCGGGAGCACAGTTGTGCTATGGTGTCCTGATGCTTGTGCTGGCTGCCCCCTTTGCTCTGGTCCCTGCCTGGATTGTACAGCGGCTTGCGAAGCGGGTTCGTCATCGTGGCGCTGTGGGGATTGTGCTGTATGGGTTGCTGATCGGGGCGGGCCTCAAGCCATTTTTTGCGCTGCGGATGCTGGTTGATGCGGGTGCTGAGGTACGGCAGGCCCTCGAACGCGATGACATCATTGCGGCTCGGGAGGCGCTGCGGAGCCTGGTGAGCCGTGATCGCTCCCGATTGGACGCGGAGCTTGCAGGCGCGGCGGCTATCGAGTCGCTGGCCGAAAACCTCAGCGATTCGGTGGTTGCGCCACTGTTTTATTATGCCTGCTTTGGCCTGCCGGGCGCGGCGCTCTACCGCCTGGTCAATACCTTCGACTCAATGATAGGCTATCGCGGCACGTATGAGTATCTGGGCAAAGCGGCGGCCCGCCTGGATGACCTGCTCAATCTGGTGCCCTCCCGCCTGACTGCTAGCCTGATTGTGCTCTGTGCTCCCCTGTTTGGAGGAGATCGACGGCAGGCGTGGCGCATCTGGCGGCGTGACGCCCGCAACACGGCGAGTCCCAATGCCGGACATCCGATGGCGGCTGCTGCCGGAGCGCTCGGGGTGCGGTTAGAGAAGGTCGGGCACTATGTTCTAGGGGAGAAGCAAAAGGAGCTGACGCCGCTGCACATTCAACGCGCCGAGCGGATGGTCTGGCTTGTGGGCGGTGGTGGCCTGCTGCTTGCTCTCTTGTGGAGGCAGGTATGCATGAGAAACCGCTAATGCATACAGTTATGCACGGGGCGCTTGATTTTGCGGAACTGGAACGGCTGGGCCTGCATCCCGACGCGGTTCTTGATTGTAGTGTGAACTCGAATCCCTATGGCCCATCACCTCGGGTTCGGGAGGCGCTTCGTTCCCTTATCCCTGAACGCTACCCGGATCGGGATTGCCTTGCGCTGAAACGGGCGCTGCTCGCGACCGATCTGGCAGATATTCCGCTTGCGCCTGAAATGCTGGTTTGTGGCAATGGGGCAAGCGAACTGATCTGGGCGCTTGCTCGCACCTTTCTGTATCCCGGTGCGAAGGTAGCGCTTTTCCCTCCGACCTTTGGAGAGTACAAAGCTGCCTCTGAGGCGGTAGGTGCGACTATTCTCACGTTCCCGGCATGTGAGGAAGCGGCCTTTCAGCTTGATGTGGAGGCGGCGTGTACCTGGCTTGAGCGGCAGTGCCCGGCGCTGGTCTGGCTCTGTAACCCGAATAACCCGACAGGGGCTCTCCTGACCGGGGAACAGCTTTTCCGACTTACACAATCCTGCACTGCCTGTAACGCGCTACTGGTGATCGACGAGTCCTATTATCGTTTTGTCGTGCCTGAAGCTACGAGTGCGGCTCTTCCGCTGCTGGCCGGTCCACTTGCCGAGCATGTGGTGGTGTTGCGCTCGATGACGAAAGATTACGCGCTGGCTGCGTTGCGGCTCGGCTATGCTGTACTGCCTCCTGAGCGGGCGCGCCAGCTTCAAAGTTACCTGCCCTCATGGAATGTCAATGGCGCGGCACAACTGGCGGGCGTGGCCGCCCTTGCGGATCGTGATCACCTGGGGATGACGATGAGCGCGCTTGCTATCGAACGCGAGCACTTTTTTCGTGCGCTGGCACGCTGGCCGATGATCCCTTCACACACGCATTACTGTCTGCTTGATGTTGGGTCAGCGGTCGAGGTGCGGCAGTGCTTGCTGCGAAAAGCGATTCTGGTTCGTGATTGTACATCGTTTGGCCTGCCACGCTATATCCGGGTGGCAACGCGGCGACAGGACGAGTGGCCGCGCCTGGTTGCTGCATTGCAGGAGATCATATGAGGCTAGCAAAAACACTGATGATTCAAGGAACAGCCTCGACAGTTGGCAAAAGTACGCTGGTAACGGGGCTCTGTCGGCTGTTCGCGCAGGAGGGGCTACGCGTAGCGCCATTTAAAGCGCAAAATATGGCCCTCAATTCTTTTGTGACCGCTGATGGTGGCGAAATAGGGCGTGCGCAGGCAGTCCAGGCCGAGGCTGCTGGAATTGAGCCCGCGGTTGAAATGAACCCGATTCTGCTGAAACCCGAGGGCAATTCGCGCAGTCAGGTGGTGATGCTTGGTCGTCCGCTGCGTCGGATGGAGGCGCAGGAGTATTACAGGCATCGTACCGGTTTTCGTGAGGTGGTGCAGCGCTCGCTTGAGGCGCTTCGGCAGCGTTTTGATCTGGTACTGATTGAGGGCGCGGGAAGCCCTGTCGAGCTGAATCTTGCGCAATATGATCTGGTGAACATGGCGGTGGCTCATCTGGCAGATGCTCCCGTGTTGCTGGTTGGCGATATTGATCGTGGCGGAATCTTTGCCTCTTTGCTTGGTACGTTACAGCTCTTCAAGCCAGAGGAGCGGGCGCGAGTGAAAGGGTTGATTATCAACAAATTTCGGGGAGATCTGGCGCTCTGGCGTGATGGGGAGCGCTTGCTTGCGCGCATGGCTGACATGCCGGTACTCGGGACTGTCCCCTACTATACCGACATTGCGATTGCTGAAGAGGATTCCGTCTCACTTGAGCGGGGAACGAGTCTCTTACAGCGGCCTCAAAAGCGGACCCGAGCCGTGGATATCGTTGTTATTCGTTATCCCTATTTGAGCAACTTCGACGAATTTGACGCACTGGCTGCCGAGCCGCAGGTGCGCCTCTCCCTGGTAGGGAGTCCGGAGGAGCTTCCAGAGCGGCCCGATCTGATTATCTTGCCCGGCAGTAAAAACACACTCTCAGATCTTGGCTGGCTCTGGCGTAGCGGACTGGCGTTGCAGATTCGACATCATGCCGCGCAAGGAGCCGCGTTACTGGGAATCTGTGGCGGTTATCAGATGCTAGGCGAACGGGTCTGCGACCCCGAGGGGGTGGAGAGCGCTCCGGGAACGGTTGAGCCCGGGCTGAATCTGCTGCCCGTTGAGACCGGCTTTGTCTCGCTTGAGGAGAAGGTGACACAGCAGAGCCGGGCGCGGATATTGACGAGACGCGGTCTATTTGCGGCTCTGGACGATAGTGAGTTACAGGCCTATCAGATTCATGCCGGGCGCACCCGGGCCCCCGAGAACCCGCTTTTTGGCCTTGTACAGGGGGAAACGGATGGATGGATCAGCGCGGATGGATGGAAAGCCGGATGCTATCTCCACGGTCTGTTCGAGAACGAGGCATTCAGGAAAGCGGTGATACAGGCGCTCTGGAAGCGACGCTATACGCAGGATGAGCCGCAGCCAGATACAGCCTTCAGTCGACAACAGGAATATGATAAACTGGCGGCTCTGTTGCGTCAGCACCTTGATCTGAAGCTGCTCTATCGTATTCTTGAGGGCAGAGAGGGTTAGAAACAGGGTTTTCATGCCCGATTGGCAGCCGTGCGATCTCATTCAGAATAGCAGGTTGAGTAGAGAGAGAGTCCCCGAACCCACCCTCCCCGACTTCCGGTATCAGTCCTCCACGCGGTAGTGAACAGTGCGCGATGCCCGGTACTCTTGTCACAATGCCGGACGGTAACAATGAAAATGTGCCTCGTCCTCTGGGCACACTCAAAAGTGCCTTATAACCCTAAGGCGGGGTTTGTGGTCGCTACTGTGCACAGAAATCGGGTACCGACTTTCTCTCTCTAGTCGACCAGCTCGGTGAGCCAGTTTTTTTCCTGAATGGCTGTATCGAGCTCACGTCGACGGCGTGCGATCTCATCGGCCTGCTTGCGGAGCGCCGCGACATCGACGGTTGCGACTTTGCGGATCTCAGCGTGACCATAGCGGTCGGTTCGATCCGCAGCGGTATTTGCCGCTTCATGCAGGAAGGTATATTCTTTTGAAAGGATATCGCGGCGGGCCAGTGCCTCGGTCAGGGTCTGGTGCTCGTCGAAGCGCGTTTGCAGGTTTGTCTTATTAATGCGCACGATCAGCGTCTGCAATTCCTGGAGCAAGCGGCTATACTCGGCCCGGAGTTCCTGTGGATCTTCAGGCGGGGTGTCGCCTTCCTGCACAAGAACGGACTGCAACATACGAGAATGCAACTGCGCCAGTCGCTTTTGAAGATCGGCACGGAGAACAAGCGCTTCTGCGAGCTTCATAGGTCATTCGTCTCCTGATTCGATGTCTATTTTGTGAGAGTTACTGAAAGAAAATTTTTGAAAAAGAGATATGTTGTAATTCGTCAATGAGGATAGTATAGGGGAAGAAAAGGCGCCTGTCAAGCCAAAACAGGGGGGAGAGGGAAAGAAAGGCCATCTCCTCGATGATGACCTTTCTTTTCCGGTTTAGTGCGCGCTCATGGCGAGTTCTTTGGCCTGCTCGGTGTTGATCTCCGAGCGCTTCGGGGCTCGAGCCAGGAAGGCACCCAGGAAGCTGAGCAGGGAGGCCACCGCCGCGGCCCACCACGTGGCGGTAAAGGCATGCGTCATTTGCGCCTTGAACTCGTGCTGGATCTGCGAGTTGATATCCTTCAATTCAGTGCGAATGGCATTGCGCTGCTGTTCGGGGACCTGTGGCGGCAACTGATCGGCCAGTTTGGTAAGATCAAACTGATTCGATGAATTGCCTCCAGATGCGCCTTCTCGATAGTTGCTACTATTCGTTTTGGCGCTCTTGAGCCCCTGAACAATGCCATCACGCATTGGCTGAGGCAGTTTGGTATCTGCCTGCACAATGGAAACAGCGTTTGTGCTGGCCTGCTGCATATTGGCTTGAATCTGGCCGGTAAAGAGGCTGATCAGGACCGCGACGCCGAGACTGAAGCCAATCTGGCGGAACGTGTTGAAGATGCCGCTTCCCACGCCCAGTTTCGTGCGAGGTACCTCGGAAAGCACGATTGCCGGGAAGGCCTGGAAGACAAGTCCCATCCCTGCGCCAAAGAGGATCCCACGCCAGACGATATCAAGGTAGCTGGCATCGGGTGTCAGCAGGGCAAATGTCACCAGACTGACGGTAAGCAGAAAGGTGCCGATCAGGCCCAGGATCTGCGGGTTTGTTCTGATGCGCCCGGCGATAGCCGATACGACAAAGCTCGCCAGCGGGAACGGGATCAAGGCATAGGCCGCGCCCAGTTCGTCATAGCCAAGCAGGTTGACGAAGTAGAGCACCAGAATCAGTGAGCCGCCCTGCATCGCGAAGCCAAACAGGAACATCACCACGTTGGTCGCGCTGAAGCTCCTCCGTTTGAAGAGACTGAAATCTACAATCGGGTAGCGCTGACGCAGTTCTACCAGGACAAAGAGCGCCAGCAGCACCACGGTCGCGACCAGGAGCCCGATGATCGTTGGCGAACTCCAGCCCCAGTCATTGCCCTGCATGATTGCCAGCACCAGACAGAAGATGGTGCCGGAGAGCGTCAGCACGCCCGCAACATCGACGGCCTTACTTGTGTTATGATCGCGGTTCTCGGGCACGAAGAGGGTAACCATGACCAGGCCAACCAGACAGAACGGCAGGTTGACGAAGAAGATCCAGCGCCAGTCAAAATTCTGAATCAGGAAACCACCAAGCACTGGACCGGCAGCGGCAGCCAGACCCGATGAGGCCCCCCAGACGCCCATTGCAGCCCCACGCTTCTCGGCGGGAAAGATGGCCGTCACCAGAGCCAGACTGACCGCGTTCATCGACGAAGCGCCGATGCCTTGAAGGGCGCGGAAACCAATCAGCCAGTTCACGCCGGGTGTCCCTGTCCATCCCCCAATGGTGCCGGAAAGGGCGCATAACAGCGAGGCCAGGCTGAAGACGATCATTCCAAACATGAAGATGCGCTTGCGCCCGTACTGGTCGGCCAACCGTCCCATCGTGACCAGCAGCACGGCGAAGGTCAGACTGTAGGCGTTCAGAGCCCAGGTCACAGTGGTGAGATCAGTCTGTAATTTCGTCTGTATGTCTGGAATTGCGATATTCATAATCGTGGCGTCGAGCAAGGCCATAAAGAAGCCAAAGAGCAACGACACGAGTGCCAGCCAGGGATTGACAGTCCTACCCCCAGGAAGCGTGAAGCCCGCTTCTGCTGGCTGGTTTGTATTGCTTTGCATGGTGTGAGAGAACTCCTTCAGTTCGCAGGGTCTACTATTGATACATTGCTATGTTTGAGTGCGCGCCTGCAATTCATTTTGAATTTCGGCACGCAGCTCTTGCGCCCATGCAAGCTCAAGCTTCCATTGCTTGAGAGAATGATTGCTCATCGTGAGTGCATGTTGAGAAAGGACAGGAGGAAGCTCATTTCGACAAAGAGCCCCAACTTTTTCCGAATAATGTTCAATATGTTTCTGACAATATTCAATATAATCTTCTACCAGAAACAATTGCTCCTCAGGCGGCAAAAAGGGAAACCAGGCGACCTTCTGCAAAAAGAATCGCTGGTAGTCGTACTGGTGGGACCGGGTGTCCATTAAGAGATCATGGAAACGCTTGCGGCCTGCATCCGTGATCTGATACTTGCGTGCCTGACGCTCGCCACTGCCCTCGTTTTCCAGGCATATAATCAGGCCTTCCTTCTGCATCTTATTGAGCAGCGGATACAGACGTCCGTGGCTGATCCTGGTAAAGGGGCCGGTTGCTTTCTGGATTACTTTACTGATCTTGTAGCCGTGAGCGGGGTGCAGCATCAGAACACCCAGGATGATAAGCTCATAATGCATTACACTCTATCGATGTATTCCTTTCTCCTGCCATATAGGTCATGGTGACATGTCACTGTGACATAGTATAGGCGAAAAAAAAGCCCCCTGTCAAGAGTATACAGGGGCTTTCTGGCTAGCGTGCTAGCTCTTTTGGCGGGAACAGGGTGCGATAGATCATATCGGTGATGGCGTCGATCAGGCGTTCTGTGCCCACTTCCGAGGGGACGACGATGCTCATGGTGTCGAACAGGGATAGGAGCACCAGCGCAGTGGCCTCAATATCGAGATCAGGCCAGGTCCTTCCTCGCTCGACGGCAACCTGAATCTTCTTCTCAAGCTCTTGAAGAATATACTCTCGAATCAGCCGCTGGTAGGGCTCCAGACTTTGATCTTGCGTGACCAGTTCGTGCCAGACCTGCCGTAAGCGCATATTCGCCTGGAGCAGCGCCGCGCTGACTGCCGTGCGAATGGTGGCGCGGTAATCGTCTAAGCTGAAATCCATGTCGATCAGGCGGATATGGCTGAAAATCTCCTCAAGTTGTTCGAGAAAGATGGCGATCAGCACCTGTCGTTTGTTGCGGAAGTAGCTGTAGAATGTGCCCACGCTGACCCCCGCGGCCTGCGCGATCTCGTCGGCGGTGGTGCCAATATAGCCCTTCTCGATGAAGAGAGGCACTGCGGCCTTGAGCAGTTCTCGGCGCTTTTCGCGGCTACGCGCTTGCTGCGGAATACGGGGAAAATCCTGATCCTCAAACAGAGATGCTGCTAACTGGCGGAATGAGTCCTGTTCGACGATGTGTTCCTTTTTGTCTTGCATAGTGTGCTACCTCGATCTAGTGTGGATGCCTGACGCCACAGGAAGTTTTCAGCGCAAAGTATAAGGCGCTTTCCTTTCCTCTGTCAACCAAAGCAGAAATATGAATATGACCTCATGTTCCTATTGAAATCCGGTCAAAAATAAGCTATACTCCTCGATGTGGAAGAAAACATGAGGTGAGCCTCAGATTTCAGTATTGATTCTAGCACAAATTGGTCCAAACAACGAAGCAAAAAACTGTAGTGGGAAGGTGATTTTTCGTGAAGAAGCAGCTTTTGTTACACCCGCTTACCTGGATCGTGCTGGTGGTCGCCGGACTGGTCACGCTGGCGATCCCCGCGAGTTATCTCGGCGGCTTGCTCGATCCAGAGGGAAATATGCAGGATTTTCCGATTTTGATTGCCAATGAAGATCATGGCGCAAAGCTCGATGGCAAACAGATCAACCTCGGAGACAAGATTACAGAGAAGATCAAAGATATCAATAGCAAGAATAATAAAGATGCGAATAAAATCAAGTGGATTGAGGTCAAGAATCGTCAGGCTGCGCTCGATCAACTGAACAATGATGAAGCATATGCTGCAATTGTCATCCCATCTGATTATACGTCTCGGATTGCGCAATTGCGTGATCTTAAGAAGCAGAACAAGAAAGAGCCCGTCACGCTTGAGGTCCTGACCAACCACGCTGCCGGAAGTATTGCCGGTTCCGAAGGTGAGAAGATTGCTCAGGGGGCCGCGATGAAGGCAACGAACGACGTGTTGACAGCTCTTCCTGCTATCAAGCCTGCTGGAATCAAGTTGAAGACCCCGCAGACCCCGGCAGAATATCAGCTTTTCCAGCAGCAGTTGATGACGGACCCGCAGGGCGTGATCAAGGCGCAGGCAACCGAGGCCGCGAAGCAAGCCGCTGACCAGACAAAGCGCATTGCCGAAATTCAGGGACAGCTTCAGAAGTCTGTTATTCCGACCGTGACTGACGCGGAGCCGACCGGAGCGAAATCAGGGCATGGTATCGGTGCGTTCTACTTCTCGCTGATGCTCTCGCTGATCGGCTACCTGGGCACCACCATCATTCATCTGGGAACCGAACTGGTGATCGGTCGAATTGAGGTTGATGTCTTCGGCAAAGCGATTCGCTTCCCGCGCGGCCAGATTTCGCCGCTGCTGCTCTGGTTCAGCAAGCTGGTGCTGGTTGTGATCCTGGCCGTTGTCATGGGTCCTGTGCTTACCTGGCTGGCTGTGAACTGCTTCGGCATGCCGGTATCCGATGGCGTGAAGCTTGGCTGGTTCTCGATCCTGGGTATCGGCGCGATCGGGCTGATTACGCTGGCGCTTGCGACCGGCTTTGGCGAGATCGGCGTTCTGCTGGCCCTCTTCCTGACGACGATCCTGGGCGTTCCGGCTGCGGGCGGTATCTATCCGCTGCAAATGGTTCCCGATTTCTTCCGGGCGCTGAGTGGCTGGTTGCCGTTGCGCTATCTCTCTGACGGTCTGCGCTCGCTCGTCTTCTATAATGCAAGAATGGAGGCCGGTCTGAGGAGCGCGATTACCGTTACGAGCATCTATGCAGGCATAGGTTTTCTTCTCAGTCTGGTGTTTGCCGCCATCTCGCAGTTTGTTGCCTCGCAGGGACGCGAAACGGTTCAACAGGCTGCGTAACCCGTCCCATCTCCGGTTTTTTATTCAGTGGGTGACTCAATGGCGAGTCTCCACTGAATTTTTTTTGGTTCTCATGCTGAAGCAGGCATACAGGCCACTCACCAGCACAAGCAGGGCAGAGACGCCAAGCAGCGTATCATAGGGACCGAAGTGGAGACCCAGAAACGAGGCGTCCAGGTGATAGAGATAGTGGCTGATGAGAAAGCCCGCCAGAGGCGCTGAGATCAGTTGTGCCAGCCGCATGCCTGGCTCGATCAGGGCAAAGACACGCCCGAGATACTCGCGTGGTACCAGCCGCATTGCCAGAGGCGAGACTGAGGTATTGAGAAACGAGTTACAGATACCCGTGAGAAAGGTCAGCAGAAACGCCGGAAAGAGGCTGGTTGAGCGTGAAAAGAGCAGCTCGAAGATGCCCATCAGCACCAGGCCACCCTGAAAGGTGCGCAGCGCTCCGAGCCGTCTCAAGCCCCACGTTGCGCTGAGCGCTCCGAGGAGCAGACCCGCGCTACCAACCGCTTCAAACTGCGGAAAGAGGGCGGGCGCGGCGTGCAGGCTATGTTCAAAAAAGAACGGGCCCAGGGTGTTGGTAATGCCACCTCCAAGCATCAATAGAAAGAGACTGACGAGCACACAACGTAACGTCGAGTTCCCTGTCACGTAGCGAACGCCCGACGTAAATTCCTGGAAAAGCGAGGCCTGTTCGCTGCGCTTCGCTTCGGCGGGAGCCTGTACCGCCAGAATGCAGCAGAATGAGATCAAGAACGAGCCCGCATTGATGATAAGCGCCCAGACAGCTCCAGCGCTAAAAAAGAGGATCCCTGCAAGCAGCGGAGCGAGTATCATAAAGGTGCTGTTACTGCTATAGATCATGCTGGATGCTTGCTCGCGTCGCTCGTCCGGGACGATATCGCGGTTCAGGGTCGCACGCGCAGGGGAGAAGAGCAGCGTGCAGAGGGTGCAGAGAAAGATATCTCCATAGATACAGATGAGCTGCCAGAGCGGGTCGAGCCGCCCTGGAATGACACCTGAGACGGGGAGCAACAACAGAATCAGCGCCGCCCGCAGAACATCCATCAGCAGCATGGTGCGACGCTTGTTCCAGCGATCAACGAAAACCCCGGCAATGGGACCAAAAAGGAACGTAGGCAACGCGATACAGAGTTCGAGCACTCCGGCTGCCAGCGGTCCCCAGGCTTGATTGTGCCCTATCTGATAGCTGATCCAGAGCAGAAGGGTCGAGCTAAAAACAAAATCCCCGAAGTTGGAAATAGAAATACCTGTCCAGTACAGGGCGTAGTTGCGGTTAATCAGCAGGCGGGTGAACCAGCCCCGGGGAGCCGTTTCGGCGCTCATGAAAGACCTCCTAAAAACAGGTAGAAAGACTGGCATATATCGTATGTTCGATTGATCTGGATTGTACCATGAAATTAGTACATATGGGAAGAGTGGTTCTATGATACTATGAAGGAGAATGGACAGGCCGCCTCTGAGGTGGCGAGCAAGCAGAAAAAGCAAGACAGGGATGATTGAGATGCAACCTGATTACGAACTGGAAGAAACAATGAGGCTGGAAACGCCTGAGCAGTATAAGGCGCTTGGTGAGCCGCTTCGCCTGCAAATCATCAATTTGTTGCAAGAGCGAGCGGCCACCACGATTCAGCTTGCAGAGGCGCTGCAACTACCGACCAGTACCGTGGCGCATCATCTTCAGGTGCTGGTAAAGGCTGGACTGGTCAAGGTGGTACGTACCCGGCAGGTACGGGCTATTACCGAGCGATATTATGGCAATGTAGCGCGCAGTTTTCTCGGCATTGTTTCCAGAGAAAGCGAGATGAAGGGTGTTGCCCGCGAAATGCATGGCGCGGTGCTGGCTGAGGTCTTCACCGCCATGCAAGAAGACACGCAGAGCGGGCTTGTTCACACGCTTGCCCGGGTGCCAATGAAGCGACGTCGAGAGTTTATCGAGCGTCTGGACGCCCTGGGAAAAGAGTTTGAGCAGGCTGCTGAGGCCGATAGCGACATGTGCGCGTTTCTCGGGGCGATCTATACTGTTCGTCTGCCGCAGCTCCGTCAGGAGGAGGAGAGTGATGATACAGTATGATATAGAAAGGAGCGCGATACACCACTAGTCCTAATGAAAGGGACCGAATGTTGACGGGGGGAAGGTCCGGCCCTATAGTTACTATGGGAAGCGATATCAAGAGCGATATCGGGAGTTCTCTCAAGAGCTGTAGCAAGAGCTGCACACAGCATGGTGAATACAGGCATAGTATTGTTTCTTATTTTGTGTTACTACGTTTCAGGAGAGATGGAGCGCTGTGAATCAGGGAGAGCAGAAATTTTTACACACTTCTGCCGAAATACCGGCGAGGGCGCTGGTCGGGCGGAAATTTGGACGCTATCGCATTGAACAACTGCTCGGGAAGGGAAGCCTGAACGCGGTGTATCTTGCGCGGCAGGAGATGCCCGTGCGTGAAGTGATGATGACGGTTTTCCTGTTACCGCCAGACTGTGCGCGCCCGCTTCAAGAGCGCTTCTTCCAGCGTTTTGCCAGAATCAGCGCCAGAATTATCGGCTTACAGCATCAACATATTTTACCGATTCTGGATTGTGGCATTCAGGATGAGTTTCCCTATCTTGTCACGCCCTTCCTCAACAGCTATACGCTGGCAAGCATCCTGAAGAAGGGACGGCTGGCTCCCGATCAGGCGTTGCGTATCCTGCAACCGCTGGCGGAGGCGCTGGAATACGCGCACCGTCTGGGGGTGATTCATAAGGCGCTGCGCCCGGTGAATATCTGGCTGGATGAGCGGCAGCAGGTGCAGATAGCCGGCTTCGGGTTGGTGGATATTCTGGCGGTACAGGGCATTATCGAGCCACTAACCGGCCCATACGACCATCTCTGTAGCCTGTCAGGTAGTTTTCTTGGCGCTCCTGAATATATCGCTCCTGAAGTGGTGCTTGGCAAGCCGGCGGGCGTGAGCTCCGATGTTTACTCGCTTGGCGCGATTCTCTTCGAGATGCTCAGCGGCAGGCCGCCTTTTAGCGGGAGCGATCCCTTTGAAGTGGCGCTGATGCATGTCCGGCAGCCAATGCCCTCCCTCAGTGATGTTTGCCCTGATCTGCCTGCCAGCCTTGATCTGGTGGTACAGCGTGCGCTTGAGCAGGACCCCGAGCGGCGCTTTCAACAGGCGGGCAAGCTATCCCGTGCGTTGACCCGCGTCCTGAACCTGATCGCCGTTGCTGAGCAGAGCAGCGAGTACCCGGTTGTGGCAAAGTCAAAAGCGCCAACCACAAGAAGCGAGACGCAGCCTCTCAGGCGGATTCCATCGCAGGGCGTCATTCCAAATCGAGTCTCAGCCTCTGGCCTGCATCCCTCCTGGGCCACAGTGACGACCTCGCTTACGAAGGTCAGGTTGACTCATGCGTCCGAAGCGACAACGCAGCCATCCACGCAACGGGTGCAGCCATCACCGGCGCAGCCCCCGAGGCAGCAGCCTGATACGCGGCCGCCCGCTTCACGTCGGAAGGGGATCGCTCGGCGTAGAGTGATTGCGGCGCTTGCGACTGGTGGTGTTTTGCTTGCAGGCGCTCCCTTCGCTGCCTATTTCCTTCAAGGCAAGCTCCAATTTTCCTCGGAAAATACCTCAGCGCATAATGCCGAGCAGCAGGCCGCCATGCCCCCGGGCGTCATCGGCATGAGCGACCAGCAAAAGTTCAACTCGGCGAAAGAGTTCGTCAACGAGAAGGACCACAAGCCAGGGATTCTTGTGCGCTTGAACGATGGAAACTTTGTTGCTTATGAGAGCGCCTGTACCCATGAAGCGGGCGCGACCGTGCACTATGATCCCGAGAAGCAGATGTTGATTTGCCCGCGCCATAATGCCGCCTTTGATCCTTATGACAATGGGAAAGTGTTGCGGGGCCCGGCAACGAAGCCGCTGGTAAAGGTCCTTATCCGTGTGAATCCCGATGGCACCATCACCAATGACTGAGGAAAGCGGCACTTTTGCAGCATTGAGCAATAGAGATACGTATGAGTTTTTAGAGAATAATCAGGGGAAATCCTGACCGTGGAGAGACCTGTCAGGCTGCCTCTGATGCGGTATCAGGCATATAGAAAAAGCGTGATGGATGCGGATGCCAGATCCAAAAGCAAAAAAATCTGTCTCCTATTGATAGGTATGAATCGTAACATAAATAGAAATGATGAGGGATGCCAAAGAGCAGGGAAAACATCTTTCATCAGAAAGGTGTGGTGCTATTTGGCACTCATATTCTGATCAATAGTTTTGACAGAATTGCTCATTGGAGAAAGGAAAGGGTAAACATTATGGTTTCAGCAGTGATTATGGCTGGAGTACTTGGAACTCTCTGGGCATGGATTGTCTGGATTGTGATTGGTGGTATTGCAGGCGCTATTGCTGACCGCATTGTGCAGGGGGATCGGTTAGGAATTCTCGGTAACATTATTCTCGGTATCGTTGGTGGTCTTCTCGGCGGCATTATCCTCGGGCTATTCGATCTCGGTGGACAGGGGATCATCTGGACATTTGTTACAGCCCTGATAGGTGCAATTATTCTCTTGTTGATCGCAAAAGCAGTTATGGGTGGTGTTGGTGGTCCGGCTCGTCGTCCGTAATGAGAAGACACATCAGACACAGCGAAGGGCTTCTCCTGAAAAAGGAGGGGCCCCTTTTTTATGATCTGGTGGAACAGTTGGCCGGGGAAGCTACCAGCAAGACAGTGCGATTGGTCATAGCCGCAAGAAAAAGCCGCCTCCGCAAAGAACGAAGGCGGCCTTGTTTTCTACCTATCAGATTTAGTGATCGAGCTCGAAGCCAGAAAGGTTGATACCGAGATCGGGCAGACCGTCTCGTGAGGTATCTTCCACGAACTGGATCTTCTGCTCGTCCTCATTCAGGACCTCAACGTTAATGGCGAGCGCCTGAAGCTCTTTGACCAGAACCTTGAAGGATTCGGGCACACCGGGCTCCACAATCTGCTCACCCTTCACGATGGCCTCATAGGTCTTCACACGACCGACGGTATCGTCGGACTTCACGGTCAGGATCTCCTGAAGCGTATGGGCTGCGCCATAAGCTTCAAGGGCCCAGACTTCCATCTCACCGAAGCGCTGACCACCGAACTGGGCTTTACCACCGAGCGGCTGCTGGGTGATCAAGCTGTACGGGCCAGTCGAGCGGGCGTGAACCTTATCTTCGACAAGGTGGGCTAGCTTGAGCATGTAGGTGTAACCGACCGTGATCGGGTGATCAAACGGCTCACCGGTACGACCATCATACAACTGAACCTTACCACTCTCAGGGAGTCCAGCACGCTTGAGGAGCTCAATGATATCCTCTTCGGTTGCGCCATCGAAGACCGGGGTTGCGACTTTCAACCCGAGTTCATGCGCGGCCCAACCAAGATGGGTCTCCATGATCTGACCGATATTCATACGGTGAGGCACACCAAGCGGGTTCAGAATGATATCGACCGGGGTGCCATCGGGCAGGAACGGCATGTCCTCAACCGGCAGCACGCGCGAGATAACACCCTTATTTCCGTGGCGTCCGGCCATCTTGTCGCCAGTACCGATCTTTCGTTTCTGGGCGACGCTTACGCGGACCACCTGATTGACACCAGGGGAGAGCTCATCGCCAGCCTGACGCGAGAAGACCTTGACCGAAATGACCTTACCATGCTCACCGTGAGGCAGACGCAGCGAGGTGTCTTTTACTTCGCGGGCCTTCTCACCGAAGATTGCACGCAGGAGTTTCTCTTCTGCGGTCAGCTCGGTCTCACCTTTTGGTGTGATCTTACCAACCAGAATATCCTGTGGGCCAACTTCCGCGCCGACATAGACAATACCGCGCTCGTCAAGGTGGCGCAGCGCCTCCTCACCGACGTTCGGAATATCGCGGGTGATCTCTTCGGGACCAAGCTTGGTGTCGCGGGCCTCCGTTTCGTACTCGTCAATGTGGATTGACGTGAAGAGGTCTTCGCGCACGATACGCTCACTGATCAGGATCGCGTCCTCGAAGTTACCACCTTCCCAGCTCATAAAGGCAACCAGAATGTTCTGACCCAGAGCCAGTTCGCCATCTTCCGTCGAGGAGTTGTCGGCGATAACCTGACCCTTCGAGACATAGTCACCCTTCTTGACAATCGGGCGCTGGTTGATGCAGGTGCCGTTGTTCGAGCGGGCATACTTGCGCAGCACGTGAGTGTGCAGCTTGCCATGCTCGTCGATGATCTCGATCTTTTTGGCTGTGGACGAAACCACTTCACCGGCTTCCTCAGCCACAACGACCTGACCGGAATCGATCGCAACCTGACGCTCAATACCCGTACCGACGATCGGAGCCTGCGGGCGCAGCAGAGGCACGGCCTGACGCTGCATGTTCGCACCCATCAGTGCTCGGTTCACGTCGTCGTGTTCCAGACAGGGGATCAGAGCACTGGCAACACTGACGGTCTGGCGTGGCGAGACGTCCATATAGTCAATGACGGAGGACGAAACCTCAACGATATCACCACCATAGCGGGCAAGCACGCGAGCCTCGGCGAACTCGTTGTTCTCGGTCAGAACCGCGTTTGCCTGGGCGATGTAGAAGTTCTCCTCATCGTCGGCGGTGTGGTACTCGATTTCCTCAGTGACGAACGGGCGCACTTTCACCTGTGTGCTACCGAGGAGTGCCGAAAGCTTCTCGAACAGTTCCGGCGTCACGCGTACCGGCGTGCGGGCCTTGTACAGCACCTCGCCATCGGCAGTGACGATGTCTTCGCGCTCGCGTCCATAGATACCCTGTAGCTCGTGGCCAATCAGGCGGCGATCATTGGCGGCGATGCGCTTATAGACCTTGCGGTATGGCGTCTCAATGAAGCCATAGTCATTGATCTGTCCATAGGTTGCAAGGTTGCTGATCAGACCAATGTTTGCACCTTCCGACGTCTCAATCGGACAGATACGGCCATAGTGCGACGAGTGAACGTCACGAACCTCGAAGCTTGCGCGCTCACGCGAAAGACCGCCAGGGCCCATTGCGGAGAGACGGCGCTTGTTGTCGATCTCGGAGAGCACGTTCACCTGGTCCATGAACTGCGAGAGTGGGCTACCACCGAAGAACTCGCGGATCGAGGCAACAACCGGACGGATGTTGATCAGCGCGTTCGGTGTGGCCTGATCGGGCTCCTGAATGCTCATGCGCTCTTTGACGACGCGCTCCATACGCTGCAAGCCAACACGGAACTGAGCCTGAATCAGCTCACCGACGCTGCGCACGCGGCGATTCCCCAGATGGTCGATGTCATCGGGGCGCCCACGGCCATTGTTCAGTGCGATCAGGCGGCGCACGATGTTCACGATATCGTCCAGTGTCAGAATGCGGTAGCTCTGCGGTGTGGACAGATCGAGCTTGCGGTTGAGCTTGTAGCGACCAACCTTGCCCAGATCATAGCGGCGCGCATTAAAGAAGAGGTTGCGCACCAGCGAGCGGGCATTGTCCAGCGTGGCAGGATCGCCCGGGCGCAGGCGCTTGTAGAGCTCAAGCAGTGCCTCTTCTTCGGTCTTCACTGGATCGCGGTCCAGCGTGGCCTGAATATAGCGAATATTTGGATTGTTGTCTACTTCTGCAAAGGCATCGAGGATACCCTGATCGGTGGCAAGGTTGACCTCTTCAGAATGCCACTGCTCTTTTGCCAGCGAACCGATGGCGCGTAGCAGCGTCGTGACTGGAATCTTACGCTTGCGGTCAATTTTGACGGAGAGCAGATTTTTATTGCTGGTTTCAAACTCCAACCACGCCCCGTGATTCGGAATGACCTTCGCGGCAAAGAGCCGCTTCCCTGTGGTGGCATCCTCATCAACCGTGTAATACACGCCGGGAGAGCGGACAAGCTGGCTGACGACAACACGTTCGGCACCGTTAATAATAAAGGTACCGGCCTTTGTCATCAGCGGAAAGTCTCCCATGAACACATCTTTTTCGATGATCTCGCCTGTCTCTTTGTTAATTAAGCGTGCCTTAACTGTGAGAGGCGCGGCATAGGTCGCATCGCGTTCGCGGCATTCATCCTCCGAATATTTCGGCTTGCCGAATGGCTCAGGAGGAACGATAAATTCCAGACTCAGATTCTTGCCGGTGAAGTCCTCAATGGGGGAAATTTCCTCAAAGAGTTCCTTCAAGCCCTCCTGCTTAAACCACTCAAAAGAGTCTATCTGAATCTGGATAAGATTCGGCATTGGCCGGATTTCGGGAATGCGGGCGAACGAGACTCGTTCAGGGAGAATAGGAGTTTTTACACTTACTGCCATGTAGATGTTCTCCTTTAACCTAGTTGCCGGAATTGAAAGCGTACGAGAGACACAGAGATGCAAGCCTCTCAACAGCGTGAAATGAAAGGTGTAAGCTCATGCGATTACGGTGAGTTCTCTTCTCTTCTATAATAAAGAAGCTCCTGTTGGTTCCTGACCTTCAAGATGCAAACGCTTTGTGACCGGAGGAGAGATAAAAAGAGGCTCTGCAAAACATCATGAAACGCTCCCCCTGTCCTTCAGGACCAGGAGAACGCGGGTTCCTTGGAAATTTTTGTGTGTTCATGACGCCACAGTTGCCCTGCTTAATGATACCCTCAAACGTCACAAAAAACACCGTACTTTCGGACGATGTTTTTTTCTCAAAAGTATGCTATAATAGAAACAAACAAAGACCTGTAAGGGGAAACCTGCGGGTCTTCTCCTTTTTTGGATAGTGAGGTGAGTGCCCGATCAGGTCATACACAGCCATGAGCGACCCTTTGCAGGCGCTCTGGTTTGACTTCTGTGAAAAGCTCGATAACACAATTTCCCCTAAGCCTCTATTATATCCTATATGGCAAGGGCTGGCGATACCCCCGGGTAATGATTCCTACTCCCTCTCCCTGACCTGTAAACCCGCTTCCTGGGCGCTCCCGCTGCTTTCCCGTCTGAAAAAGATTCTTAGAGGTGGAAAGAGCCGCGAGGGCCATGTTTCGATACAACGCCATCGGTCCGGTTGACAGGTGTGGCTGCACGGCTCCCGAACGCGCCTGTCCGAATAACTCCTCCTCGGGAGCAGCAGCGCGCAGACGACACGTCCAGATATTCGCAAATGAAAAATCGATGCGCCAAAAAGGCAGGGCCTGCACGTTTAGTATTGTGCGTCCCATAGGTAATAGGCTAAAGTAGTATGGAGTTGATGTGTTGAAAGGCTTATGGTGACTTATGAGACCACTCCAAAAATGCGATCTTGTGATGAAAGGCGGGATTACAAGCGGGATTGTATATCCTCCGGTAATCTTGCAGTTGAAGGATCGGTACATTCTGCGCAAAATTGGCGGCACCTCTGCCGGGGCTATCGCGGCCACAATTGCGGCGGCGGCAGAATATTGCCGCGATCAGGGCGGTTTCGAGTATGTGGAAAAGATGGGGCAGTGGCTTGGCTCCGGGCGAAACCTGCGCAACCTCTTTCAGCCCGAGCGTGAAACGCGTCCGCTGATGACGATTGTTGATGCGTTTTTCCCCCCTGTCGCGCCTTCGGCAACGGCGGATAAGAAGCAGCGTCCGCCGCGGCGCTTGTGGTCTGGTGTGTGGCGGCTCTTCTTCCTCTGGTGGGTTCGCTATCCTGTCCTGTCCCGAGGTGTGCTGTTTGGGCTGGTGGGTGGCATGCTGCTGGCAGGGCTCTGTGCCTTGATTGTGCTCGGGTTGATCTCGCTGTTTGATCGCAGCGGGGCTCTCTGGCACCAAACGGTGTTCTGGAGTGTCTGGCTGGTGCTCGGGCTGGTGTTCGGACTGGTTGGCTTGCAGATTGGTGGGATCCTCCACGCATTGCGGCAGCTTCCACAACATGGGTATGGCATCTGTTCCGGCTACTCCCCTTCCGGCGACGAGCGGGTGCTGATGAACTGGCTTGCCCGCTGTCTGGATGGTATGCTTGCCGGGGGACGCGAGACGGTGCTGACCTTTGGCGATCTCAAACGCAATCGGGGCCGTCGTGACGAGGCCGGCAAGCCAGAGAGCATTGAATTAAGCATGGTCACAACCAACCTGAGCCAGGGCCGACCCTATGTGTTGCCCAACGAACTGAAGGGCTTCATCTTCTGTGCTGATGAGATGCGGCGCTACTTCCCGGAACCTATCGTTGCGCATATGGTGCAGTATGCGGGCCGCTTTGACGGCGATAACGAGCTTTCGGCGCTGGCGCTCCCTGAGGGCTACCACTTTCTGCCTGAAAAAGAGCAGCTTCCGGTGCTGGTTGCCATGCGTCTGAGTCTGAGCTTCCCATTACTGCTCAGCGCGTTGCCCTTCTATACCATCCGTTCATCTGCCCTGCAAGAGCTGTTGCGGGGAGACAGGGAGCGGCTTGAGCCTGCCGATTTGCAGCAGAACTGGTTCAGTGATGGCGGCATCTGTAGCAATTTCCCAATTGAGTTTTTTGATTCCTGGTTCCCGCATTATCCGACGTTTGGTATTAATCTGCTCTCACTCTCAAAAGAGCACTTTGTCAAGATGGATCAGGGGAGCCCACGCAGGCGCCTGCGCAGGCAGTTGTTCTCTGCCCTTGACCATCGACCGAATCGGAAAACCCTGCTTGACGAGCGCGATGATGTGCATCTGCCGCATCCGCAGGAGCTTCAGGATCCTGAATGGAACGAGCTCGAAGGCATCGACTCGTTTCTGTCGGCGGTGATCGGTACCGGGCTTGGCTATCGTGATACCCTGCAAGCAGCGCTTCCAAGCTACCGTGAGCGTATCGTACAGATCAGATTGAGCGACGATGAGGGCGGCATGAATCTGAATATGCCTCCGGCAACCATCAAGGCGATTGTGGAGAAGGGGCGCCGGGCCGGTCAGTTGCTTACTGAGTTCGATATGGAGCAGCATCGTTGGGTGCGCTTCCAGGTGCTTATGGCGCAGCTTGAGCAGAATCTGTCCGCGATGAATGAGGCAATGCATGAGGATGAGATGCGTCAACTGTTCCGGGAGGTCTGGAGCTCGCCTGATTTCCCGTATCAGCGCTTACGTCCCTGGTGCGAGAATGCTGAGACCCGGCTGATGGAGCTACACGAGTTGGTTTCTCACTGGCGCAAGCTGGCGGCAGAGCGCGGCGTTGCTTACCACTTCTCTGATGAGCAAACTCCACGGCCGCGCCCGGTCATGCGGCTGACAACCGAGCTTTAAGCAAGCAGGTAGAGAAGCGGCGAAGGCTTTCTTCGTCGCTTTTTTGTGGTTTCCTGTTCTATAAATACTGCAAAACTCACAGCTTTAGCCTGGCTTGCGCCAGCGCTCGCTGATCAACAGAAAGGTAAATACCTCTCTATCGGGATTAGAAATTTTTAGGGGCAATAACAACGCTGCTCATCTGGCTTGAGAGCGATCAAGAAGAGATAAATACTGTAATAGAGAAGAAAAATAGGGTATACTTATACTGACGGGAATTATATGACAGGAAAGAGGGAGGGGAACATCATGTTTGCGTCGGTGTAGAGGCTGGTGCTACAATGTGGCCTTGTATGTGCCATAGAATACACGCTTTGGCTCTAGCTTTGCTGCGTGAATGCTTTGCTGTGGCGGCGCGGTGAAACAGGGTGCTAGACTGCCCGCATGGTTTGACTTGCCAAATCGAGCAAGCCGGCAATGAGGACATACTTTTTTTCTGGTGGGTATGGCGGAGGGGGTTCCTCAACTTCACGCAGGCACTACCCGGATGTTTTGAAGATAGGCGAGGAAAGGATTTACCTGCTATGAAGCCATACCGAGTGCTTCTCTTTGACCTCGATGGAACGTTGACTGATCCCAAACCGGGCATTACTCGTTCTGTTCAGCATGCTCTGAAACGCATGGGGATTGTTGAAAATGATCTTGATTCGTTAGTCCCCTTTATTGGGCCTCCTTTGAGCGATTCATTTCAATACTTTTATGGAATGGACGATAGACAGGCGCGACAGGCTGTCGAGTTCTACCGTGAATACTTTGCTGTGCGCGGATTGTTTGAGAACGCGGTTTTCCCTGGTATTGTCGAGTTGCTGCAAGAGCTCCAGATGCAGGGAACGCGTCTGATGGTGGCAACCTCAAAACCGACGACGTTTGCACTGCGCATTCTGGATCACTTCCAGCTTTCTCCGTATTTCGAGTATATTGCGGGGAGCGAGCTTGATGGCTCACGAGTCAAGAAGAGTGAGGTCATAGCGCATGTCCTGACAGAACGTTCACTGTATGACAAGACCGAGATTGTTATGATTGGAGACCGAGAGTTCGATATTGTGGGAGCGCAGAAAAACGGCCTGGACTCGATCGCGGTTAAGTATGGGTATGGCACGGCCCAGGAACTTGAGTCAGCCCGGCCCACCTATATTGTGGAGACCGTCCAGGAACTCGCGGATCTGCTGGCCGAGCGTGAATTGGTCTCCTGAACAGGTGTGGAGAGGAAGATAACCGCTTCCTCTCCTCCCAGCTCATTATTGAATAGTCGCTGTGGCCGGCACGATTAATGAGATATTTTCATCGGCGACCCGGGCAAAAATGGGGGTCTGTCCACGTACTTCCCCGTCAAGTGTGGCGTCATGTGGCGCTCCCTCAACGTCGATGGTCACGCTCTTTGCCTTGAAGTGGTGAATGCCAGGAACGTCGGTCAATTCGGCTGCCAGCAGTTCGGGGTATTGTGCATGCCAGCTCTGTTCATTGGGGGGCTGATGGTCCTGCCGGGTGAAGAAGCGAGCCACACGGAACATCAATTGATCGAGGCTGATATCTTCGACTACCACGACATCAAGCAAGCGATCTTGCAGGCTGACTCCGGGCACGGTTGCTTGCAACATGCCCCAGAAAATGGGGGCGTTGACGACGGTTGCCTGTGCGGCCCGACAGCGGAGCATGACGGGTTTGCTGTAGATTTCGAGCGGTGCGCCCGGCGTGGGATGGTAGGCTACACCTTTCAACTGTATCACCACATTGATCGGCGAGTAGTTGCGCACTGCCTCCATCACGGCGACGGGATAGGTCATCGGGCCGAACTGCTGACGTATATCGCGGTTGGTTGCCAGCCGAGCAAATGCGACATTCAGCCCGACGGTTAACGCGTGAGTGAAGTACATCTTCTCCTGCGGGGGGATGACGATGTTCTCTGTGGGGTGCGGCTGTTGCTCTGCGGGCTGTGCCACGCCCAGATCAATCTTTTTGATAATGCCTGTTGCAACCACTTCTGCGGCACGAACCGGATCAATAGGAATGCCAACCGTGCGCGCGACATCGTTGGCGGTGCCAAGCGGGATAATCCCGAGCGGGAGCTGCGTGTTGACCAGGTGAGCCGTCACGCCGCCTACCAGACCATCCCCTCCGGCTGCAATGACAAGCTCAATTCCCTCTTCCTGCCATTTCTGGCCCTGCTTTGGAAGCGTGTCCAGCTCAGTTATGGGAAAGTGGTCTACGACGTCGATGTTGTTCTGTTGGAGCGCCTCAAGAGCCTGATTCAGTTGTGCTGAACGGCCCGAACGGGGGCTATGAATAACGATTCCTCTCTTCATCTTCTGTACCCGTCTGCCCTCTCCTTCTATTGGGTAAAAATGTGCTCTATTTTGTCCTGATTTGCTGCTAGTATAACGTATAGGATAGCGAACTCGCAATCAGTATTCTATGAAGAAAGGACGTAGAAATCATATGTTTCTCAAAGCCTGTTTGAACGGAAGCCGGACTGCGGGGGAACATCCCACGGTCCCGCTGACGCCTGAGCAGCTTGCGCAGGATACTATACAGACGGTAGCAGCAGGGGTACAGGCAGTGCATCTGCATGTGCGTGCGGCAGATGGCACACAGACGCTCGATCCTGACGACGTTGCTCGCACGTTGACCACGATTCGCGCTCGTTGTCCTGGGGTTCCTCTTGGAATCAGTACCGCAAGCTGGATAGAGCCGGACCCGGCGCGGCGTCTGGAGCTCGTTCGTTCCTGGACGGTCCTGCCTGATTTTGCCTCGGTCAATTTCGTGGAGCCGGGAGCGGTCGAGCTCTGCATGACGCTGCTTGAACGGGGTATCGGAATCGAGCCAGGCCTGGGGAGCAGTGAGGATGCTCGATTGCTGCTACGCTCGGGATTGGCCTCGAGTTCGGTACGTGTGTTGCTGGAACCGGAGGAACAGGAGCTTCCCGAGGCGCTGCATGTGACCTCGGAGATGTTGCGGCTGCTGGAAGCGGGCAGCGTGACCTGTCAGATTCTGTTGCACGGATTTGAGCGAACGGCCTGGCCACTGCTCGAAGAGGCGGCGCGGCGGGGGTTGGCCTCGCGCATCGGGCTTGAGGATACGCTGTTGCTGCCAGATGGGCGACAGGCACGAAGTAATGAAGAGATGGTAACAGCGGCACGGCGGCTTTGTGCTCCATATGAATAAGGCATCTGCTGAAAGAGAGCCTTTTGTTCTGAAGAGCCTGTAGAGCAATGGGCACTTGTGGCAGGGAGTGTTAAAGCACTCCCTGATACAGCATGTCAACGTCCAGTTCCAGATCAAGGACCTCAAGCTGTATGGTCCCGGCTTCATATATTTCCTGCTTCCAATCAGTGTCGCGGCGATAGACCTCGATTTGCTGCTTGCCCTGACTTGCCAGGATGAAGACTTGCAGGCTGGCACAGCGTTTATACCGCTCGAACTTCTCGGTTCTGTCGTAGTGCTCCGTGCTTGGAGAGAGCACCTCAATGACGATGAGCGGAGAAATGCCCTTCTTTCCGGGCTTGCGATCCCCCAGATCACAGGTGACGACCACATCGGGAATGACGGGCGGCTGGTTATCGGGGATAAAAACATGTCGCCCTGCCTGTACAGAGCAGGGACCGCCGCGGCGGAGCTGACTGGCAAGGTCAACTAAAAAGTGACTCGTTAGCTCGCCATGACTCCAACTGGAGCCGGTCATATCGATAATGATCCCGGATCGTGTTCGGGGATCGTAATTGATCAGTTCGTAACGATATGGTTGCTCGCCGCTGATAAGGCGCTCAAAAGCCTCAAGTGTTGCGGGAACACCGTGCATTATCTCAGATGAGTGTGGTTGTTGAGCCATTGCTAACCCACCTTCTCTCAGGGGCTGACCAGGGAGCAAAAAGGCACTCCTCGGATATTATATCCGACAGATTTTCTATGCACCCTGCTTGCCCTGTGTACATGCCTTCCCACACGCTGTTGCTGCCAGGCAGGCGACAGGTACGAAGTAATGAAGAAATGGTAACAGCGGCATGGCGGCTTTACTCCGCATATGAGCGAGTTTAAGGGCGACCTATGCTACAAGCATAGCTGATCCCTTGCTGTTCGTTTTGGGCACTCTTTATACTACCTGTCAGGTGATCGAATCACACTACCAGAGTTGAAAGGAAGCGCCTTCATGCGTGTATTGATCCTGGGCGGTACAGGTTTTATTGGGCCGTCTGTGGTACGTCGTTTATATGAGCGCGGTCACGAACTGACCCTTTTCCATCGGGGACAGCATGAGATCGAGACCCCGGCAGAGGTTCGACATATTCATTGTGATCCAACCAGGCAGCCGGTAGAGGCTCTCCCGGAGTATCGCGAGACCTTGCGCGAGCTGGCACCCGATGTCGTGCTATATATGGTGCCGTGGTCCGACCGAGATAGCCGTATCCTTGTTGAGACGATTCGCGGAATAGCCCGGCGTGTCGTCGGGATCAGCAGTCAGGATGTGTACCGTGCGTACGGTCGGCTGCATGGGACGGAGCCGGGACCAATCGAGCCGGTTCCCCTGACCGAGGATTCGCCATTGCGCGAGAAGCTGTACCCCTATCGCGACCCGAACAGCAAGCAGACAGAGTATCCTTTGTTTGATATGGGAGCATATGACAAGATTCTTGCCGAGCGGGTCCTGATGGGCGCTTCAGAGCTTGCGGGTACGATTCTGCGGCTGCCGATGGTTTATGGTGAGCGAGATACGCAGCACAGGCTCTATCTCCATTTGAAGCGGATGGATGACCAGCGCCCCGCTATTCTGCTTGATAAGGGCCTTGCTCGCTGGCACTGGACGCGCGGGTATGTCGAGAATGTGGCCGAGGCGATCGCGCTCGCTGTCACCTCAGACCAGGCAGCCGGGCGCATCTACAACGTTGGTGAGCCGTTCACGCTTTCGTTTGCCGACTGGATCCAGACGCTTGCGAAGGTGGTTGGCTGGCAGGGCGATATTGTCACGTTCCCCCGAGAGAGTATGCCACCACAATTGCTTTTCCCGGTCAATACCGATCAGGATATTGTGACCGATACCTCGCGTATTCGAGTGGAACTTGGCTATCAGGAGCCGGTGGGGCTGGATGAGGCGCTTCGGCGTACTGTAGCCTGGGAACGCGCGAATCCACCACAGGGACTTGACCCACGCCTGTTTGATTACAAAGCGGAGGATGAGCTATTGCGCTCTCGTCACTAACAAAAAAGAGCCGTGGCACGAAACAGGTGCCACAGGCTCTCTTCTATCGATGAACGGGCTCCGCTTCCGGTGTGGCATGATAGCGGCGTCCTCGCCACTCAACGCCCTTGCCCGTCAGAATGCGTAGTCCCGATTGTCCCAGAATTCCCATAAAGATCAGCCCTGCCAGCGGGTGCGTCAGGGTGTAGCGTTCGGGAATGCCCGTGTTTTGATTGAGCCAGCTTCGATAGAGCCCCAGAGGCAACAACTCACAGAGGCTGACCGCCAGAGCCGTCTTGCGCCAGCGTCGCGAGAGGAGCAGCAGCGGCAACAGGAACGGCATCACCGTGACCATAAAGAGCCCCACAATCTGAACAAAGAAGAACGGGACGCCGCCCCGATTGCCCAGATAGGAGTTCTTCAGCCAGCCGCGCCAGATCTCCCGGAAGCTCCGATACATGCGCACACTGACAAGCTGCCGGCCATCTAGAAAACGAATGCGGTAGCCATTCTCTTTTACGGTGCGGGCCAGCATCAGATCATCAACCAGTGTGTTGCAGAGTTCGGGCCGGGCAAAGCCGCCAAGCGTCTCATAGACCTTGCGCCGAATCAGGATAAATGGTCCTGCTGCCAGCGCGATAGGGCTGCCTGGATTGTTGACCTTGCGTGGCGGGTACAGCATACTGATCCCCATATAGGCGAGGGGCATCAGCGTTTTCTCCCAGAACGTCGGGAGTTCCTGTGCCACACCAAGCGTGTAGAGGTCGATGCGTTCCTTGAGCGCCTGGTTCACTGCGGTTCGCAGCGCGTATGACTGATGATAGGTATCGGCGTCGGTAAAGAGCAGCCATTCGCCGCGAGCCTCCTGGGCGCCGCTGTGCATGGCGTGCGGCTTGCCTGTCCATCCGGCAGGCAGATCACGCAATTGCAGGACATAGAGCCGGTCGGCTGCTGCCGGATGGTTTCGCCCGATATCCTCAAGAATTTTGCCTGTAGCGTCGGTCGAGCCGTCATTCACCACGATGACCTCAAAATGCTCATAATCCTGCTCAAGCAGCGATTCGACGCAGCGACGGATATTGAGCTCTTCGTTGCGAGCTGGCACGATAATCGAGACAAAGGGCTGTTGTGCGGGCTGCTTGCCTGCGGGCAACGGGTAGACATGGTCATTTTTGCCCGGCAGGGTGCGCCACCAGTTATAGAGATAGAATCCCGCGACTCCCAGTGCATGTGACCATAAGAGAAAGCGCGGAAGCCGCCCACGCGATTGGTGCTGTTTCTTCATACAAACATCCATCAAGAGTTTTTGATGTTATCCATTGTTGGCTTGAGATGACAGAGCAAAAGGGCCCTTGTTTCTTTTTTGGAGGGAAAGAGACAGGGACAGGTTTCATGAATGCACTTGAGCAGGTACATATGCTCTCCTGTTCAAGATTATAGCGCATGAAGAGGGAGCTGAAACCAGAAGGTAGCCCCTTTGCCGGGGGTGCTCTCAACCCCAACCTGTCCACCATGCCCTTCAATAATCACACGAGTGACATACAATCCCAGACCCAGACCATGCGAGAAACCGGGGGGTGCCTGGATGTATTCCGAGCAATAAAAGCGCTCCCAGATCCGTTCCTGCTCGAAGCCCGGTAGCCCGGGCCCCTCGTCATGCACCTGTACGTGTACCTGATCCGTTTCAACGCGGTGTAACGAAAGCGTGATTGGCTGATCGGCAGGAGCAAAGCGCAGCGCGTTCGAGAGCAGGTTCAGGACGACCAGCGAAATGCGCGCCTCATCAATGAACAGGGGCAATTGATCGCACTCGGGTTCAAGGGACAGCAGGAAATGATGATCAGGGTGGAGCCTGCTCTGTTCCTCAAGGAGAGAGCGCAGCAGCTCGGTCAGATCACATTCGGTGAAATCGTACGTCAGCTGGCCGGTCTGGATGCGGATTGTCTCAACCAGATTGTCCAGCGTGAGCGTCAACGCGCTGATGTGTGCAAGGGAGCGAGTGCATCGCTGCTGCAACAAACGGAGCGTGCGCGTACTGGGTGGCGCTTGCAGACTTTCCTGAAGCACCTGCGTGTTCAGTGACAACGAGGTCAGCAGGGAGCGCAGGCGATGGCTGATCATCGTCAGTGTATCTTCGTCGGGGGTCTGCGTCTCATCAGTGTGGGCAGGCTGGATCTTCTGCGCAAGTTGCTGACGTTCCGCCTCGCTCTGGGCCAGCGCGATACCACCAAGCAAGAGCAGCAGCGTTGTGCTTTCAGCAAGTTGATAGAACGCTTCTGGACGAAACAGGCAGGTGAAACAGAGAAAGAGCGTTATTTCTCCGGTGACGATGGCAAGCAGCGCGGGCCCTGTTCCCCAGAGAAAGAGCGTGCCCCCGGGGGGAAGCAGAAAAAGGAGTAGAGAGAGAAGAGAGAAGTCGGGAAAGAAAAGCGAAAGCAGGCAATAAGAGCCCGCTGTCACTCCCAGAGCAATGCAGCAGGCACTTTGTGGACGTTGAAACACGGCAGGGAGCCAGGGAGGGCTTGCGGTGTGGGTGCGCAGCCAGACAACAAGCGCCCTGAAGAGGGAAAGAAGGGTGACTGATAGTTGACCGAATGAAGCTCTTTTTCCGCTCGGGTATTCCATTCCTGATCTCCAGACATATCTTTCTCCTGGCAGAACGGGCCGGAGCAAGCACAAATATCAGATAGGAGTGCCACTGAGGACATTCCAACGTTCTTTTGAGTCACGTTTCCGTAGCGCGCTCATGTATCACAGTCTATCATTTTTTCTGCTTTTCAGGGAAAGCACGAAAAAGCAGCTAGAAGAGCGCTGCTTCTCTCAGTAATACGGATGTTCCAGGGCTCAGGTTCAGTCCGTCTGGAAGTGGTGCGCTGGAAGAGGAGATTAAGAGGCGTTGCGTTTGGCAGCCGAGTGATATTTCTCGGCGATGGCGCGGGCGGTGAGCGAGACTGCCGCACGGACCTCTTCGGGGGCCAACACGGTTGCATCAGTACCGAACGAGAGGACATACGAAACCGCTGACTCGATTGAGGATGCCTGCACCTGCACCACAATGCTTCCGTTGGGTTGGGTGGTGAGGATGGTATAGCGACCTTCAAGGCGTTGCCTGGCCTCGGGCGTGATCTCAAGGCGCATGGTCAGCGGCTGTTGAAACCCTTCAATCAGGGCGCGTTCACTTTTCCAGTAGGTTTGCAGGTCAAAATCGGGGTGTGGATCGGCTCGTAGTTCGAGAACTTTCAAATTTTCGATATTGCCAACGCGAAAGGTCTGGTACTTCTTGCAGGTGTGGCAGTATGCGACGAGATACCAGACGCCCGTGCGAATATGGCGCAGCGAAACCCCTTTAAATACCAGCCCGATGGGATCGACGCGCCGCCACTTGACGCCCGCACCATCCACGCAGGAGATGCAGGGATAGCGAATCTCGATCTGTACGGTTCCAAGCAGGGCCGAGCGTATGCTTTCCAGATAGGTTGTTTTATTTGGGCCACTACACCATGCGCTGGTATCAAAGAGAATGCGTTCCCGGGCGGCGCGAACGTCGGAACGATATTCCTCCGGGAGCGTTGCTTCCAGCTTGATGAGCGCTCGATGGAGCCCGTCATCTCCGGCGAAGAGGCTATAATTGCCTGCGATGTCGGTGCTGAGGATCAGGGAGACGGCTTCCTCTCGGGTGAAAATCGTCGAGTCAAACTGATAATCCTCGGGCAGATAGTATCCGCCGCCCGGGCCATAATCCATAGAAATGGGGACATGTGCCAGCGAGAGGGTATTGATGTCTCGATAAATAGTTCGGGTAGAAGTACCTAAAATATTTGCGAGGCGTTGAGCCGTCATTTTTCCGCGTGCCTGAAGCAAGAGTGTAATGGCAACAAGGCGCTCTATCTTTTGCATAGCCTATATTATGCGTCAAGGCCGGGATAAAAACAAGGTAGAGCTTTCTCAATATTTCGTGTTCCACCCCGTTTTATCTCGAAATGAGAGCGCTGCAAGGAATCTTCCGGGTATCTTTTTCAGCGTGCTGATTTTTCAGGTATTTTTTCGATGGAGCTGAATGGATTGAGTAGGAAAATGCTACTAGAAAGCTTTTCTTTTTCGCAAGGAGACCGTAAGCTTAGTGTGCGTGCTATTTCTTCAAAAGAAGGATCTGTGACTCTATGCGGTGCGAGCTGACCGCGTGGGATGATGATGAGTAACAGGGTATATCTACTCTATCATCGATGATGTCTATGCAAGGAGAAAATGAATGCAGCAGTTTTATGAGGAAGGCTATCAGGAACAGGCGGCAGAAGTGGTAGAACCCACCGCTACCCAACAATCTGTACAGCAGCCTGTCATGCAACCATCGTTTCGCTGGCCTCGCAATCGTTTCCTCATCGCTCTTGGTTCCCTCCTCGTGCTTCTGGTCCTCAGTGTGTTTATCTCTGTCTATTTTCTTTCTTTTGTAGGTGCTGCTGCCTCTTCCTATACTCTGACGCCTGTCCTCTCTCCTCTGTTGTATCTGGTCGTGTTTGGGGCCGTGATCGGCGTGTTTGGCTGGCTCGGTTTCTATGCTGAGCGTCGGCAGGATGCCGAATATCAATCGGCGATCCAGATGCGCGATGGCAAGGTGATTGAGCCCCCTCGCTCTGAGCCTTCTTTTCTTCAGCGCCTGGCGATCCTCATTCTGATGTTTCTGATGACGTTGCTAACAGTCATGAACGGCGCTCTCTTTATGAGTGAGCTGGTGTTGGCTCAGCGGATGATTACAGTGGGATCGGCTATACTTGTGATCGCGTGTCTGGTTGAGTTGTTTTTGGGCGCAATATGGGTTACGTACCAGTTCTTGCGACGCCGCTCCTCTTGAGTGAGATGCGTGCCTTTCTGTACTGGCGTGACGGGCGTACAGGCCCGAAAGGGCTATTTTTTGTTCTGGTATCCTGTCCAATAGTACAGAATTGATCGCCGCGTAAAAAATCTTGCGAATGACTGACAACATTCTGTCACCCTTTTCTCGCTACACTTTATCGGGGAAGATGAATGGTTGTAGAGTAAAGGTTTTCTACCGGCGCGTCAAGAAAGGATTTAGCACGCAATGCCTTCAAGAGAAGCCCGAAAGTCGTTATCCTGGTATCTTAGTGCATTTCGATTCAACATTCGTATTCTTTTTCGTATTGTAGGTCTTTTGCGCCCTTACTGGTTGTGGGCGGTGGCGGCTGTACTCTGTTTGCTGCTGGCTACGGGCGCTTCATTGGCGGTCCCAAAGTTGCTGGAATGGGTGATTGACGTAGGTCTGAGAACTGGCAACATGAGTGATCTCTTGCTGGCCGCCGGAGCAATTCTGGTGGTCAGTATTTTGCGTGGTGTCTTCTCCTATGGGCAGGGGTACTACTCGCAGGGTCTCTCAAACCTGGTCGGGTATGATCTACGCGATAAGCTGTACAATCACCTGCAACTCCTGGACTTTGCCTTTCATGACGACTCAGAAACCGGTCAGTTGATGTCAAACATGACGGTTGACATCGAAGGCGTACGCAACTTTATTCCATTTGGTCTGTTGCGGGCCATCCTGGCGCTTGTCTACTTTGTTGCGATTACCGTGATTCTCTTTCTTCTGGACTGGCGGCTAGCGCTGGTCATGATGGCTTTTATTCCATTCATGATCTTCTTCACAAGCCGCGTTGGTGTCCACATCAGGCCGGTCTGGCTCGCGGTTCAGAGGGAAAATGGTATCCTGAGTACAGTGATGCAGGAGAGTCTGAGCGGTGTTCGTGTCGTCAAATCGTTTGCGCGCGAAGAGTTTGAAATTGATAAATTCGATAAGCAGAATCAACTGCTGCGCAATTATAGCCTGAAGGCCATGCGCTTTATGGCCTGGAACCAGCCGCTGTTGCTCTTTGCGCTGAACGTCATTACTGTCATTGTGGTCTGGGTTGGTGGTATTGCCGTTATTGATCACAAGCTCACGATTGGTGTGCTGGCTGCGGTTGTGCAGTACGCCCTGTTAATGGCAACCCCAATTCGTACCTTCGGCTTTATGATTAACTGGCTCATGCGTGGTCTGGCCTGTGGTGAGCGTATCTTTAATATTCTGGATACGAAGCCGAAAATTCAAGATGCTCCCAATGCTGTTGAACTCAAAGAGGTAAGAGGCGACATCAAATTTGAGCATGTTTCGTTCTCTTATCAAAAAGGACCTGAGGTTCTGCACGATATCAATGTTGATGCAAAGGCCGGTCAGATGGTTGCGTTGCTTGGTCTCACCGGGAGTGGTAAGAGCACGCTGCTGCATCTGTTACCGCGCTTCTACGACGTCTCCGAGGGTCGAATCACTGTTGATGGTCATGATGTGCGCGATGTGACGCTGTCATCCCTGCGTCGCAATATCGGGCTGGTGCTTCAGGATGTCTTCCTGTTTAACGCGACCATTCACGATAATATCGCCTTCGGTGTGGATGACGCGACCCGTGAGCAGGTCATTGAGGCGGCCAAAATTGCCCGTATCCATGACTTTATTATGACTCTGCCCGATGGTTACGAAACCTGGGTTGGTGAGCGTGGTGTGACGCTTTCTGGCGGTCAGAAGCAGCGTATCGCCATTGCCCGTACGCTGATGCTGAACCCGCGCATTCTGGTGCTTGACGACTCAACGTCCAGCGTGGATATGGAGACCGAGTACCTGATTCAGCAGGCGCTCGATGCAGTGATGAAGGGACGCACTACGTTTGTTGTCGCCTCGCGCTTGCGCACGATCAAACATGCCGATCAGATTCTTGTGCTGGAAAATGGGCACATTGTGGAGCGCGGCACCCACGATTCGCTGATTGCGCTGAAGGGGCGCTACGCCCGCCTGTATGATCTTCAGTTGCGCGATCAGGAAGAGTTTGAAGAGCGTATGGTCCAGCATGATGGGACCCAGTTTACCAGAGCTGCCCGGGAGGAGCATGAGTTTCCCGAGCGTGAGCAGATCAGGCAGAGGGAGGTGACACGGTGAGCACCCGCGCAGTCAAACGATCCGAGTTATATGAAAAGCTGGCAGCCCGCCACACCTGGAAAGAAAACAGTCTGGCAAGTTCAGACGAAGATATCAATTCAAAGTTTCAATGGAAATCACTGGGTGTTTTTATCCCGTTTGTTGCCGAGTACAAGTTTCAGGCGATCGCCAGCGTCATATTGATGCTCATTTATACCGGCCTCAATATCGCGAACCCGTTTCTGATCGGTCTGCTGATTGACGACTACATTCAGAAGCGTGACCTTGCGGGTCTGGGCTGGATGAGCGGCCTGCTGCTGGTTCTCAATGTGGCGATGTGGCAGGCGCAGTACTGGCAGATCTGGAGTATGTCGTGGGCCGGACAGCAGGCACTGTATAAGATCAGCTCGCACATGTATCGGCATCTACAGCGGCTCTCTCTGAGCTTTTACGATCATACCCAGATCGGGCGTGTGATGTCGCGTCTCCAGAGCGATATTGATGTGCTTGAATCCATTCTGAGCTCTGGCTTGCTCTCAATGCTTGCTTCGCTGGTTGCGTTGATCGGTATCATCGGAACCATGCTAGCGATGAACGTCAATCTGGCCTTGCTCTGCTTTACCGTGATTCCGGTTATGTTTGTGATTGCCTTCTTCTGGGCTCGCTACTCTCAGCGCTCGTTCCGCCTGACACGCTCGGCAATCTCGCTGGTGAACGCGACGCTTCAGGAGAACATTTCTGGTATCCGCGTGATTCAAAGTCTGGTGCGTGAGGGGCGCAATAGCGAGGAGTTCGACGAGCTCAACCGCTATAACCTCGACACGAACCAGCATGCAACCGCTATCTCGTCGCTGATCTTGCCGCTGGTTGAGGTCGTAGCTGCGGTGGCGACTGTGCTGGTCGTGGTCTTCGGTGGCATTCAGGCGGCGCAGGGCTCGCTGGCGATTGGTACGCTGGTTGCGTTCACGCTCTACATTAACCGCTTCTTTGATCCGATTCGTGATCTGAGCATGCAGTACAACCAGTTGCAGCGTGCTGGTGTTGCTGCCGAGCGCATTTACCATATCCTGAGCGTACCCGTTGAGATCAAGGATAAGGAAGATGCCTATGAGTTGCCTCAGGTTCGAGGCGATGTGAAGTTTGAGAATGTCGTCTTCCACTATAGCGAGGAGCATCCTGTGCTGCGCGGCCTGACGCTGGAGGTGAAAGCCGGTCAGACGGCGGCCATTGTAGGGCCGACCGGAGCCGGTAAAAGCACTATCATCAGCCTGCTGACGCGCTTCTATGACATCAAGGGTGGGAGCATCCTGATTGATGGACATGACATACGCGATGTCACGCAGGAGTCGCTGCGTAAACAGGTCGGCGTCGTGCCTCAGGAGCCCTTCCTGTTCACCGGCACGATTCGCGAGAATATTCGCTATGGCCGCCTGGAGGCGACCGATGAAGAGGTTGAGGCTGCTGCAAAGGTTGTCGGAGCGCACGAGCTGATTCTGCACATGGAGAACGGCTACGAGACGATGATCCGCGAGCGTGGGCGTAACCTCAGTATGGGACAGCGGCAGTTGATCTCGTTCGCCCGTGCTTTGCTGGCTGATCCACGTATCCTGATTCTCGACGAGGCCACAGCAAATATCGATACATTCACAGAAATGATCGTGCAGGAAGGGCTGCGTAAGCTGTTGCACGGGCGTACCGCCTTTGTGATCGCGCACCGACTGTCAACGATCAAGAACGCTGATCTGATCGTGGTCTTGCAAAAGGGCCAGATTGTCGAGCAGGGCACACATGATGAACTGCTGGATCGCAATGGAGCGTATGCGTCACTGTATGCGATGGGCTTCCGCCATACCGGTTCATCCGAAGAAGAGCCGGCAGCCGTCTAAATGCTCTTTTTCAAAGGGGTCGGGTGCAAGTTCGCTTGCATCCGGCCTTTTTTTGTCCTATCCTGATGAGAAAACGAGGGGAGGTTCCCGCATGACGCTCCGTTCGCCTGTGATCCCGCCAAAGGCTCGCCTGCATCCCTGGTCTGCCGCGCAGTTGACGGCTCAGGAGAGGTATGAACAGATGCTGATCGAGGGGATGCGCTTTGATGGCCAGGACGCCCGCCTGCTTCATTTTGAGCAGACACTGTGCCGGGATACTGGCTTGAGAGGTGTTGTGAGTGAGGGTATTCAACTGGTTGATTGCAGACTGGTTGATTGTGATCTGGCGAATGCTCGCTGGAGCAACGGCGGTCTGCATCGTGTCATGTTCCAGAAGTGCCGTATGACCGGTTTTATCGGTACAGAGAGCCTCTTTGAGGAGGTGCTGTTTCACGATTGCATGCTTGATCTGGCGCTGTTTCGCTATGCTGTCTTGCGTCATGTGCGCTTCAAAGACTGTTTATTGCAGGAGGCCGACTTACAGGGCGCGAAGCTCACCGATGTTCGGTTTGAGGGATGCTCGCTTGCGCAGGTGCAGTTGTCACAGAGCCGTTTGCGCGACGTCAATATCGCGGGCTGTGCGATTGACGGGCTACACATCGGGATGAGCGAGGTCGCGGGATTGACGGTTGATCCGGCACAGGCGCTTGCACTGGTTCAGCTTTTCGGGGTGAAAATAGAGTGGCCTGCCTAATGCACGGCCACTCTACAAACGGTGGTGGTGGAATTACCGGTACCGACTGGCATCGGCACAGGGGGTCTCTGTGGAAATGTATATCTTCGACCAGTTATCGGGCGGAATCAGATCGAGCGCGTTGCGTTTGAAGCCAATCAAACAGGGCTTATGGACCGCGACCGACTTTGCCTGCTGGATCGGAATCCAGGCGGCTTCATCCACAAGCTGCTGTTCTGCCTGATTATACATCTGCATGCGTTTCGCGTTGTCATGCTCGTAGTCTGCTTTCTTCATCAATTCCTGATTTTGACGCTGTGCAGGTGTTTGCCCATAATTCCAGTAGTTATTGTTGGAACCGGCACCAAATTGCAGGGTCAGCCAATCCTGTGGATCGGGGTAGTCGGCTGACCATCCGCCCTGCCACATCATCATTCCTTTTGAGCTATTGATAGTGCTGTTCAGATTGCTCAGGAAGCGGTTCCAGTCGATGTTGTCAATCAGCACTTTGACCCCAAGCACGTTCTGCCACATCTGTTGTTCCGCTTCGACTGCCTGCTTGCCTGTACTGGTGCTATAGGTGGTTGTATATTTGATTTGCGGGAAGGTTGAGCGGGTGTAGCCTGCCTCTTTCATGCCCTCCTCGAAAAGTTGCTTTGCCTTCTTCTGATCGCCGCGTAGCGTGTTCACGCCCGCAGGCCCGGTGAGCTTCTCGTTATAGCCGGGCTGGCCTCTGGGGACAATATGGTTTGTCGGGATGCCGGTGCCCTTCTGGATGTTGTTGACAATCTGTTCTTTGTCGAGGGCCAGCGCGAACGCCTGCCGAATCTTGATATTGTCAAAAGGTTTGGTCAGGTAGTTCATGGTGATGTAGTAGCCGGCAAGCTGCGGGTACTCCTCGAACTGCTTCTTGGGCAGATCCTGTGCCTGAGAGATCTTCTGTGGGGGCACATTGACGAAATCCACCTGATTACTCTGATAGGCGTTGTAGGCGGTGTCGTTGTTCTGATAGAAGGCGTGGACGATTTTCTTGAGTTGTGGCTTCTGCCCATAATAATAGGGGTTTGGCTCATAGATCGCTGTCTGCCCGCGTGTGTATTTGGACATGCTGAAGGGGCCGCTGCTGCCACCTTCGCCCACATGTTCGGTCCAGGAGTTCCCGTATTTATCGATCAACTTTTTGTTTACCACGGCAGACGTCGGGTAGGTCAGGGATTGCAGAAAGTATTGTGCTCTGGTGCCTGCAATGATCTTAACGGTCTGGGGGTCGGGAGCAAAGAGGCTGTGATTGATCAGGCTATTGAGTTTGCCTGCATTGAACTTGTCTGCGTCTTTAATCAAGCCCATATAGACCGTGGCAATAGACGACTTTGTTTTCGGATCGAGCGCCCGATTGATGCTATAGACCACATCTTCGGCGGTGAGCGGTGAGCCATCGCTGAATTTCAGGTTGGGTTTGAGCTTGAATGTATAGGTGGTGCCATCGGAAGCGACATCATAGCTCCGGGCAAGCTGTGGCTTGACGTTCAGGTCGTCGTCAAACGCTAATAGACCGGTATAGAGCAACTGAATGGCCTGGTTGGAGATAGTATCATTGCCAAGCGCCGGATCGAGCGTTTTATAGTCATTGACGCCCGCAATGGGCATCACAAATACTTGCTTATCGTCGCTCGCTTTTTTCGTCGAGACCGACTGCTGTGTTGTGCCTCCGCAGGCTCCCAGAAGAAAAACCATGAGCAGGAGCGTAATTGGTGCAGCTTTTCTCAATGAAAACGTCTGTGGCTTCATATCAGACTGCTCCTTATGTGCAATGCAGTGAATTTAAAATGCGCCCTCTATAACTATTGTAAAGGTCCCGGTATATATTGAATATGGCTGATAAAGAGGATAGACAGGCGCTGCACATATGAGGCAGGCAGAAAAAAATCTCCTCCCCCGCGAAGAGCGAAGAGAGGAGATTCACCATCGGGCCGAAAAAGAGAGCTCGGAATTGAGAGGAGACTACAAACGATAGCCCTCTTCTCCGTGCACGGCCACATCCAATCCGGCTTCTTCATCCTCGGGCGAGACGCGCAAGCCGAGCGGAGAAAGAAGCTTTAGCAGAATGAATGTGACGACAAACGCGTATACCATCGTGACAGCCACAGAGAGAAGCTGTATGCCGAGCTGTGTTGGATTGCCGAAGAGCAGTCCGTTATTGCCCGCGCTGTTGATGACTTTCTCGGCGAAAATGCCGGTCAGCAGCGCTCCGACAACGCCTCCCATACCATGTGCCGCGCAGACATCCAGCGTGTCATCAATCTTTGTTTTCTTGCTGCGCAGGAGCAACATCACATAGGTGACGACGCCCGCGATAATGCCAATCGCGATACTTGCCATAGGGCCAACAAAGCCGCTTGCGGGCGTAATCGCGACCAGGCCACAGACCGCACCGGTTGCCGTTGCCATCGCGCTTGGTTTGCGATGCTCAACCCAGCTCAGCAGCATCCAGGTCAAAGCGGAAGCCGCCGCTGCCGTATTCGTGACGACAAATGCATTCACAGCCAGCGCTCCGGCTGCCAGGGCGCTGCCAGCGTTAAAGCCAAACCAGCCAAACCAGAGGAGCGCGGTGCCGAGCAGCACAAAGGGCACGTTGTTCGAGGCGAGTGGTTGGCCCTGCTTGAAATCGCGGCGCTTCCCGATGACCAGCGCTGCCGCCAGACCGGCGAATCCGGCGCTAATATGAACGACGGTGCCGCCCGCGAAATCGAGCGCTCCCAGGTTGCGCAGCCAGCCGCCAACGCCCCAGACCCAGTGTGCGATAGGATCATAGACAAGCGTGCTCCACAGGATGACAAACAGAACCAGTGTACGGAAACGAATGCGTTCTGCGAAGGAGCCAATAATCAGGGTCGGGGTAATAATTGCGAAGGTTGCCTGAAACGCCATGAACGCCAGATGCGGAATGGTGCCTGCATAATCGGGGTTAGGTGCGTAGCCCACGCCTGCCAGACCAAAGAAATTCAGGCTACCGATGATACCGCCGACATCCTTGCCAAATACAAGACTATAGCCGAAAAGAACCCATTGAATGCTGACGATGCCGAGAATAAGCAGTGATTGCTTGATCACGCTGACGACGTTTTTGCTTGTGACCATGCCGCCATAGAAGAAGCCAACGGCGGGCGTCATCAGCATCACCAGCGCGGTCGCAATCATGACCCACGCCGTATCACCCGTGTTGATCGCGGAGCCAGGAGTGCCTGCTGATGCTCCTGCGAACAGTTTGGACAAAATGCCCACTGCAACCCCTACCGCCAGCGTCAGGATGACTGCCAGGCCAAACGAGCGGTAGACAGATTGTGATTGTGCCAGAGAGGTGGCCGGTTTTCTCGGTGTTTCAACTACTGCCATGTGTTACCCTCTTTGCTTCAACTTCTGAATACGCCTTTTGTTCCAGTTGACAAAACGGCAAAAGTTTTCCCTGTGCAGCGCCATTGCCAGACAGGGAAAGCCTTTTGTTCAGGAGGACTGCTGATCCGCACACCAGCGGGCGAGAGGCATCGTCGCCGAGATGTGTACCGATTGTATTGGTACACTTTGTGTACTCTGCACAAAACCACTGTATGAGTCTATTGTACTGAGCAGAGTAGGGGAAGGCATTGCAAAAAATGTATGAATTATTTGCTGGGTTTTCTGTGCAAAATGCACAATTGGCAGTGGGTACGGGGAAAGAGTGTAAAGACAGGAAGCAACAGGAGGAAAGAACCTGCATGCCTTAAGGGGAGGGAGCCTCTGCGGCGCAGAGGCACGCTTCTCCTCCCCGGCGCATGCCTTGAGGGGAGGAGATTAGTCGAGGAAATCCTTTAGCTGCAAGCAGCTCTTTGAATGGCGCAGCTTCCTCAGTGCGCGTGCCTCAATCTGGCGTGCGCGCTCGCGTGACAGATGCAACTCCTGTCCGATCTCTGCCAGCGTGCGGCTTCGACCATCAAGCAGACCGAATCGCTGCTGAATGACATAGCGCTCGCGGTCAGAGAGAATCGATAGCGCCGTATCGATCTGTTCGCGCAGTTGACGATGCGTTGTCACCTCGGTTGGAGATGGGGCAACGGAATCCTCCACAAAGTCACCAAGCTCGTTATCGCCTTCCTCACCAATTGGTGTTTCAAGGCTGATTGGCTGCTGGTTGGCCTTAATCAGATCCTGTACATGCTCGACGCTGGTGCCCATGCGAGAGGCGATCTCTTCAGCCGTCGGTTCGCGCCCGAGCTCCTGGAAGAGACGAGAGCTGACACGCATGGTGCGATTGATCGTCTCAACAAGGTGTACCGGGAGGCGAATCGTGCGACCCTGGTTGGCAATGGCGCGGCTGATAGCCTGCCGAATCCACCATGTTGCATAGGTGCTGAACTTAAAGCCCTTTGTGTAATCAAACTTCTCCGCTGCCAGCATCAGGCCGCTGTTGCCTTCCTGAATCAGGTCAAGCAGTGTCAGGCCGCGCCCCTTGTACTTTTTGGCGATGCTGACGACAAGACGCAGGTTGGCCTCGATCAGGCGGCGCTGTGCCTCTTCAGCCTGTGCCATGATATGGCGATCGGGTGCGGTCTTCAGCAGCTCGGCGCTCTCGCGCTCAAGGCGACCACGCTCCATCATCTGAGCAAGACGAATCTCTTCCTCTGCGGTCAGCAGCGGAGTGCGGCCCATCTCGCGCAGATACCAGCTCAGAGAATCATCAACGCCGGCTTCGACGCTGGCTGCAATCGCATCGGCATCCAGATGCGGGTTCAGCAGTTCATCATCGTCAATAAAGTCATCATCCTGCTCCTCATCCTCATCAAGCAGGACGTCGGCATCAAGGTCAAGCTGATCGTCATCGAGGTCGGTTGCCGTATCCTCGGTTGTTGTTGTTTCGAGAAGATCTATATCTGATGTAAGCATTGAACGCTTCTTCTGCTCTTTTGGCTTCTCAATGAAAGAAATTGCCATAAAAGTTCTCCTTAATTAGACAGCAAGAAAGACAATCATTCCTAAATACATAATCGAGGAAGGGTGGGTAAATAAATAGAGTATGACAATGGTACCATCAAAAGGCAACGATCATCTTTCTGTAAAGATGCTTCGTGTTTCTATTGTAGCCATACGGCCAGAACGTTAACCTGCTAACCAGACACAACACCTGCAAACTCTATATCCGTTCTTCCGGCTTACAAACCTTCCAGACAGGAGTAAGGAAGGACTAGAAAACGTATGGGTGAATGGTCGGCTGTCAGAGGAATGGACGCTGTTCTTCAGTAGCTCAAAAACAGGTTGTATTTTCGAGCCCCTTCGCTCCATCCATTATAACACATACGGCTAATTATATATTCCTGTAGAGAGAATAGGAAAAATTGGTTACCTTGCATCCCTGAGATCCCGAAAAACCTTCCAAAAGAGAGAAACGTTTTACTGCGCAAGGAGTCACATATGCAAGGACCTTTTTTTCTCTCGCTTCAGCAACAGGCTGAGGCTGAGGGCAAGATCTGTGTTGTTGGTGCCCTGATTCTTGATCGGCAGGGACGCATTTTTGCACAGCGTCGTAGCATGTCTCGACGGCTCTTCCCGGGCTGCTGGGACATGGTGGGAGGCCATGTCGAAACAGGGGAAACGCTCCTCGACGCGCTTCGACGCGAAATCCAGGAAGAAACTGGTTGGACCCTGGCCTCGGTTGTCTCCCTGATCGCTATTTCCGATTGGAACGTTGATGGTTGGCACCGCGAGTTCGATTTTTATGTTGAGGTAGAAGGTGATCTGACACACCCTGAACTGGAATGGAACAAACATACCGAATATCGCTGGCTGTCGGCTTCTGAGCTGGCTATCCTGGAAGAGAATCGCCGGCCCGCGTATCCCGGGTGGCAAGACATCGCTCGCAAAGCCATTGACGCCTGGGAAAGCCGCAGAAAAGAACAGGCGTAATATGGCTTATTCCGCTTGTTCAATGGGTCAACTGGTAGGCGCACTCCAGTACCTGTTGCACAAATGCGCCTATTGCGGGCTCCGTTGAAGCTCGAGGTCCGGCAACATTCAAGCGCTGAATGTTGTAGGTCTGCAAGAAGGCAAGCAGGCGCGTGGCTGGATTCTGTTGTCTCTCTGTTTGATACAGATGCAGATATGGCCTCCGGTACTTTCTGGCTAGCCGGAGCGTCAGCAGCGTGCCCCCGGTCAGATGCGGAGAGAGCGAAAACAGGACAGTGCCATCTGAATCGCGCACGTTCCACTCGGTGCGTTGTGCATAGGAGGATGTCGGGGTTTCCTGAAGCTCATAGCGTGCATCCAGAGGGCCATCTTCGGCCAGACGACCGGCAGGACACCAGCCCCCATACGGAATATGGTGCGCCATTGCCCAGTCAAGTGCGGCCCGATCGGCGCCTGTTTGCCCTCCGGAAACAATATATGTTACTGTCCAGAATACCACAACAACGCTCCTTTTCTCTCTCTAGATATATTGTATCGCTCAACAGGAAGAAAAGGCAAGGGTGCGAAACGTGCAGAAGGGCCACTCACCGAGAGCGGCCCTTCTGTTTCGACGAATGAGGTATCGTTTAGTGCCGGCGCGCAAATCCGCCAGACACGGCACGCAGAATCGCGATCAGGACACATGCACCGATAAAGGCGATGATGATCGTACCAACGATGCCGCCCGCGCTAATGCCAAGCAGGCTGGCAAGGAAACCGCCTATAACCGCGCCGATAAGTCCAACGACGATATCACCGATAATCCCGTATCCGCCACCACGCATTACGAAGCTTGCCAGTGCACCAGCGATCAGACCAACAAGCAGCCACCAGAGAACATCTGTTAACGTAACTGCGGCTAAAACGGTTGCGAATGTCATCATAACGTATATACCTCCTTATATCACGATCGGATGAACAAAGGAACTGAACTCCGATTCGTGTTATGTCCATATGTTCGTCTTTGCAAAGAACGAGCGCCTTCAACCTCTTTTCGTTGCTTTCGTTCGTTCTCGCAATGTGCTTACTGCTATTTGTACGATGTGGTGAGAAAGACCGTTTCACAAAAATCGCCTTTTTTTGGGGGGAATCGCAGTCCTCAGTATCTCTTAACCTGATCTTAAGCTTTTTTAACGTTGCGCAGGAGTACTTGAAGCGGCTCGTGAGGCGGAGGGATCAGTCTTCTTGCTCTTGCTCGATGGTTTCTTGCGCTTCCTGTAACCAGTTCAAATAGGTTTTTTCTAACGCGATAGCAAAGCGCGTAATCAGGCGAAAATAGATGTCTGGCTCGGCGGGTGCGGCGTATGGATCGGGGCGACCACTGGGCTGGTGGGGCTGGTTTGCCGGTGGAATCAGGCTGGCGTTCTGGCGGTGGGCAAGCAGGCGCTGTTCATGGAAGCGAATACCCTCGCGTATGTTGGCGAGCAAGGCTTCAGGTGAGCCAAAAGAGCCAAAAAGCAGCTTGAGCAGCAGTTCATCGCGCAACTGAAAGAAGGTCGGGGGCTGCGTTTGCCAGTGTGCAAGCGCTTCTCGACCGGCTTCAGTCATCGAGTAGATCTTGCGGTCGGGTCTGCTTTCCTGCTCTTCGCGCTGCATCTCGACCCAACCGAGTTCTTGCATGCGCTTGAGCTCCTTGTAAATCTGGCTCTGGGTCGCTCCCCACATTGGCGAGAGAATATGGTCAAACATGCGTTTGAGGTCATAGCCAGTCATGGGCCCACAGAAGGCCAGCAGACCAAGCACACCATAGGTTATCGGGTACGCTTCCGGGCGCTCCATCTCTTTCATCTCCCCTGTTCTGATTGTAGCTTATGCTATCACGCCGCCTGTTTTCTTGACAAGAGCCTCTGCTTTGTTGTATATGAAGTTATATATCTTGAAGTCATATGACATGAAAACAGAGGAGTGAAAACCAATGCGTTTTGTTCGTGGTGTGTTTCTTGCAGCGGGAATGTATGGCTTGTTGTTGTGTGGCTCGCTCATGTTCGCCGAAGGTCTGATCGGTACGATGACGCCGCCCGCGCTCACTCATCCAGAGTATTTCTATGGATTTTTGAGTATCACGGCGATGTTTCAAATCCTGTTTTTGCTCATCGCGAAAGATCCGCTGCGTTATCGGTCTCTCATGCCGCTTGCGATGACCGAGAAGTGGGCTTATATGCTTGTTCTGGCGCTGCTTTTTGCCCTCCAACGTCTCCCGGCCTCGGTGTTGATTTTCGGGCTGATTGATGCCTTGCTTGGCGTTCTGTTTCTGGTTGCTTTTTTGAAACTGCCTGCCCGAACTCTTTCTGAACAGCCTGTTTTGTGAGAAGATAGTGAGGAGGGGGTAGCGTCGCCCCGGAGAACCATCTATGAGCCGTGGGGAAGCCTGCTCGCTTCTCCCGGCTGACAGGCGCGTGAACCGCCGTAGCCAGATCTTCCCGGGAAACATGGGTGATAATGGTCGCTCATCCTTCAGGGAAGAGGCAGAATTCCTATGCTTTGAGTGGGGAGGTGTTATTTTTTATGCAGACTCTGCGTACTTGTGCTATTTATGGGCGAACAAAACTGCTCCATTGCTGCATGCTGTTGCTGCTCTTGAGCTTGCTGGCTGCCTGTGGTGGGTTTCCTGGCGAGGGCGCTGCGGTGGGACAAACCCCCGAACAGGGGGGCGACAATCCTGGCTCCTCGCCTGATTATGTGACGCAGCAGGTAGGTCCGCTAACCTCTATTTTGATGATCGATGCCACGCAGGGCTGGGCGTTGACGAAAGATGCCATTCTAAAGACGACGGATGGTGGTATACACTGGATAAATGTCTCGCCTGCTGGCACGAAGGCCGGAGACTACTCGATCGCGAAAGGCACATTTAAAAGCGTGTTGCAGGGTTGGGTCGCAAGCGTCAGAGAGGATCAGGTGCGAGTTGAGCGGACCGACGATGGTGGTAAGAGCTGGAAAGGCGTGACGCTGGCGGCGAGCGCTCCCAAAACGGTTGACGCGCCTGCGTTTCTGGATAATCAAACTGGCTGGCTGACTGTGATGGGAGCTCCCGAGAAGGGGAATCAGCCGGTTGAGCTGTTCGCGACCACTGACGGGGGCATGCATTGGAAGAAGATTGCTCGCTCCGGGGAAAAGAACAGTCTTCCCAAAGAAGGACTGAAAACAGGCATTACCTTCAAAGATGAGATGACCGGCTTTCTGACGCTTTCGGCTTCCTCTGGAAGCTCGAAAGATCCGGGCCTCCTGGTGACACGTGATGGAGGCGCGACCTGGAAGAAAATGCCTTCTCCGTCGCTTCCATCAGCTCTCAAGAAGGTATCATCGCTCGGGATGATGCCGCCTGTGTTCTTCGGTGAGCTTGGGTTTCTTCCGGTACGGGTTGCGACCGATGATGGCAAGTATCATACGCTCTTCTACCGGACAAGTGATGGCGGCGGCCAGTGGATTGCGACCAGTCCGCTTCAGATTACTGCTGGTGCGGTTTTTGTGCTTGATCCCTATCATCTGTGGGTTGTCGATAGTCAGACGAATCAGTGGTACAGCACTGTTGATGGAGGCGCGAACTGGAATCAGGGGCCGACCGCGCCTGCAACGATCCGCGAGATCAGCTTTATTGATGCCCGGCACGGCTGGTCGCTTACTGATACCGAACTGTTGCATACGGAAGATGGAGGTGTGACCTGGAAACCGCTTCAGTATACGATGATGCGCTGATCTTCCGGAAAGAAAAAGCGGCTCTTGCCCTGTGCGGAGCCGCTTTTTGCTGCCTGATGATTTACTACTCAACCGTCAGACGTTCGTATAGAGTTTGTCTTGGTATTAAGATAGAGTGATCGTGTTTTCGAGCATAGGAAAGGGAGATACTGATGAGCGGGCAGAATGCCATGTTTCCCCAGGAAAACATCTCGCGGCAACAGAATACTGATCCTCGTGAGCAGCGGGGCACTGCATACGATGCCTGTAGTGAAGGGGTGCGTCTGGAGCCGGGAGCCGAGCAGTTTCACGAAACCTTGTCGATGGGGGAAAAGGTCAATCCGCCTCAAACCTCGTTCTGGCGGTGGGTGATTATTGCTGTTGTTTGTATTATGGTTGCATCTTTTCTCTGGAATATTCTAAGTGCCATTTTCGGCTCTCTTCTGGCTCTTCTGGGCATTGCTGCCGCTTTTATCGGAGTCAGTCAGCTTTTCGTGCGAGCGATCCCTGATGAGCCGCGCCGTTTTGCGGTACAGGAGCGGGCTCGTCTGGTGTTGCGGAACCCGGTTGGTAGCACGCGGATTCGCCGGGGGAACGTCTCTGAGGTTGAGATCAAGGCGGTACGCTATGTGAATGGCTGGCTCGGAAAAGATCAGGAGGGTGCCATTGAGTATACCCAGGAAGGGGATACCATCAGGGTGACTGTCCAGAGTCGGTATCGCTGGTCGCCTCTGGGAGGCTTGCGCAATGCCAACTTTGAAATTGTCGTGCCAGATAGCAGCGATCTCCAGATAGAAAGCAATGTTGGCCCGATCACGATTGAGGAGGTCAACGGAATTTTCCAGTTGAAGACGAACACCGGCCCGATCAATGTGCGCCGGGCAACGCTGGGAAGCGGTTCCTCCCTTGTCACGAATGTGGGGCCGGTTGAGGTCAGGCAGGCCAATTTGACGGGGAACGTGAACGTGCGCAGTGATGTGGGGCCGGTGAACTTTCATGGTGTGCTGGAACCGCATGGCTCGTATCGTTTTGCCTCATCTGCTGGCCCTGTGGCGGTGGCGGTGGCGGGCAATCCGGCCTTGCAGATCAAGGCGAAGACGGATGCAGGCCCGATCAATAATCAGTTCGGAGCGACAGAGGTTGGTCCCGCTCCTCGTGCGCTGCTAGAGGTGCAAACGAATCTCGGGCCGATCGATATTCGGAAGGGCTAAGCAGAGACATCCGTCACCGGTGGCCGGGTGGCGGATGTTTTTTCTGTTGTTCTTCAGGAAGGCTTTGAGCGCAGGCTTTCGAGCAGCTCTATATAGTGCGCTCGATCCAGCGGCAGGGTCACTTCGTGCTGCCTCCGGCCTGAATAGATGATAGCGTTGGCAAGTTCCAGCGACATGCGCCCCTGAATCCCCGCATTGAGCAGATCCTGCTGTCTGATTGCCTGTTGAAACGCTCGATAGACTGCCGTATGGTCTCCCTGGCCGGTGGGAAGATCGAGGTGAAGCGGCTGCGCAGCAGGAGCACCGAACGGATCCTGACAGGTCGCAATATAGCTGTCTACATCCTGTTCCAGTGTCTCTACCATGAGCTGACCCCGGCTCAATTCAAGCCGTCCCCGCGTCCCGACCAGCTTGAGCCGTTCTGCGACATCGGCTTCAGCGGTGCTGAGGTGCAGAAAGCCAAGCGTTCCTTCAGACCATTCAAGGAGCGCCTGAGCAGTATCTTCGACCTCAATCGCATGCTTGCGGGTGCGGGTCCAGGCGGTGAGGCGCTCGGGCAGGCCAAGCAGGTAACAGAGCAGATCGAGATGGTGAATCCCTTGATTCATCAGGACACCGCCGCCCTCGCCTGCCCAGGTGCCACGCCAGGGCGCCTGCTGATAGTAGCTTGCGGGGCGCGGCCATGAGGCAGTAAGCTCGACGCGTGTGATGGAGCCGAGCCGCCTTTCTTGAAGCAGTCGTGCGATTGCCTGGATCTCTGGGCGGTAACGATGCTGAAATACAACCCAGAGTAAACGTTTACTTTCGGCGGCAGCGGCGATCATTGCGTCTGCCTCGCTAATATGGACTGCCATCGGTTTTTCGACCAGTACGTGACAACCTGCCCGCAAACAGGCGATGCTGATTTCAGCATGGAGCGGATGGGGGGTCAGCACGACCGCGACATCAGGCTGAACCTCGGTTAGCATGGTGCGGTAGTCGGTATAGAGTGGACAGTGGAGTTCGGCGGCGCGAGCGTGTCCACGCTGCTCGTCTGGCTCAGCAATTGCAACAATCTGGATCTCCGGGTGTTGCAGGCCCGGGCGGTGAGCGGAAAAGACCTGAGCGCCAGCGCCGATAATGACATACCGTTGCACAAATTCCTCCTGCTTTACAGTTCGATCTCTGCCTGCTGACAGAGCGTACGAAGGGCTGCCAGCGATTCGCGGGTTGCGAGTTCCGGGCCGCCTGTCGGGTGCTGATAATGCGTTTCCAGCGAGAGGACGCCTGTATAGCCGTCTGCTGCCAGGGCGCGAAGCTGGTCTTCATAGGCAATCGTGTCGCTTCCCATCTTGACGAAGTGCTGCTCGTGGTCAACATCCTTGAGATGGACGTGTACAACGCGCTCGCGCACGCATTGATAGCCGTGCGGGTAGGGTTGAGAGCCGAGTTTTGCTTCATTGCCGGGATCCCAGATCACGCCGAAGGCTCGTGAGGGGATGCGCTGAAGCAAGGGCGCTGTCTCCGCGCCGGTGCCGAGGTTGCATTCGTGCTCGTTCTCCAGCGCCAGTGTGACGCCGGCTTCCTCTGCTCGTCTGGTTGCCTCCACCAGCAGGGAAGCGAGTTTTTCCTGGACGCTTGCTGGATTGGGAAGCCGCCAGAAAGAGAACGTGCGTACCAGCGGAGCTTGAAACAGGCGGGCAAGCTCAAGTGAGCGCTCAAAGATCGCCCATTGCGTCTCCTCACTATCAAACTCGGAGCGTGACCCGTTCAGCCAGAAGTGGCACTTGAGGAACGGGGAGGCGATGCAACATACCTGCATTCCGGCTTGATCCAGAGCGGCCTTGATGCGTTTGAGGCTGTTTCCATCGTGGAAGACAATGTTATGGCCGTCGATGCTGCGAAGTTCTACCGTATTCACCTCAAGTTCACGGCAGACCTGAAGGGCGTGTGTGAGATCCTGCGCAATCTCGTCGGTGATGATTGCAAGACGCATAAGCAAGTATATCCCTTCTTCATGCGGATAGAAAACATTTACTGCCTGTGTACAGTGTAAAAGCCTGCGGCGCGCTCTGTCAAGCAAGCGGCGAAGAAGGGAACGAGCGACAGGAGAGAAACAAGCCCTCTTGCCGCTCTCTACCACCATTCTGATAGCAACTATTTCGATATCAATTGTTCGCGATGGAGGTGCGCGTAGAAGGTATACTTGTGACCGCTATAGATCGAGGCCGCGTACTCGATTGGCTGCTTGCGCTCGGTATATGTTGTACGACGAATGTAGAGGACGGGACTACCGACCGCAATGCGCAACAGGCGGGCCTCTTCTGAGCCTACCAGCCCGGCTTCAAGCTCCTGATCGGCTTCAAGGGGTGGGTATCCGTATTTCGTTTCAAGCAGGTAATAGAGAGAATAGTTGTTCAGGTCATCTTCAAGCAGCTTTTCGCAGCCAATAAAGGACACGAACGAGGTTTCCAGCGCCAGTGGGTCATCATCGGCCATGCGGAGTCGATGGAGGCGGAAAACCTTATCTCCGGGTCGAATATGCAGATGTGCGGCCACCGTCTCATCTGCGGGCCAGAGACGAGCTGAGAGGACCTTTGTGCCAGGTTTATAGCCGCGTGCTCGCATATCCTCATTAAAGCCTGTCAGCTTTGTCAGTTGCTGCGTGATGCGGTTGCGGCTCACAAACGTGCCACGCCCCTGTTCGCGATAGAACAGGCCTTCATTGACCAGCTCTGTGATTGCCTGGCGGGCGGTCATGCGGCTGATGCCATACTGTTCACTTAATTCGCGCTCAGAAGGAATCAGGTCGCCCGGCTTCCATTCGCCCGAGAGAATCTTTTCCCGCATGATCTCTTTAAGCTGGTAATACCTGGGAAGCGGACTGTTTCTAAAAATGGTGTTCATAGTATCTGGTATCCATCCCATCTGGTGGTGCAGCTAAAGCTGACTGGACATTTTTTTACAATAGACGATATGTGTTCCAGCCAATAGAAGAGAACGAAAAAGAACCACCTTTTAGATTATAGTCGATAGTTTGTTGAAAAAGAAATTGTGAAATGCTGAAAGCGTGATAATATCTGCATGATTATAGCTCTACACTATAGCACGTTCGTGTGGCGTTGTGTGCTATGATGGCAAAAGTGTCTATGTGGCAGGTGTCGCCATCGGAAGGGTGAAAAAGAAGGTAGAGCCCTTGCCGGGCGTGCTCTCAAGCCAGACATGCCCGCCATGACGATTAATTACCTCTTTCACCAGATACAGCCCGATGCCGAAACCGCTCTGCCCTTCATCAACGTTGTTGGCGCGATAGAAGCGCTTGAAGATCAGCGGAATCTCGTCCGCCGGGATCCCGATACCCTCATCTTTCACCCAGAAAAGGAGCTCATCCGAAGGGGGATCGCCGCGCCGGAGGCCGATTTCCACGTGTGTGCCCGGCGAGCTATATTTCACTGCATTATTGATGAGGTTATTCAAGCTCTGGACAATGCGTTCCTCATCGACATTGGCGATAAGCGGTTCATTTTCGTCGATTCCTTCCAGCGTGAGCGAAAAGTGGTGTTGCCGCGCCATCACTTCCTGTCCTCGGAGCACATTGTGTACCAGCGTCAGGATGTTGCAAGGGGAGCGGCGCAGGAAGAACTGCGATTGCTCAAGACGCGAGATATCGAGCATCTCTTCGATCAGGTGCGTGAGATGCTCACTCTGCTCCGCAATGCTGTTCAGTGCGTACTCGACAACCGGTTCAAGGTGCTCATGATCCTGCTGTGCTTTCAATTGCAGGATTTCGGCGAAGCCCTGAATCACGGTGACAGGCGTGCGGAGCTCGTGATTGGCAATTGAGAAGAACTCGTTTTTGTGCTGCTCTACGGTTTTCTGTGTAGTGATATCCTGAAAAACAATGACTGCTCCCGTCATGATTCCATCCTCATTATAGAGGGGGGCGCACGAAGCCAGCGTGATGAGTTGAGAGTCATCGGCGCGAACGACCAGCGTTTCTTTACTGGTGATCGTTTCACCGCACAGGGCTCGAATGACGATCATGGACCAGGGTAGTAGCGTGCGCCCACTGACGGTGAGTTTCTCCTGTGCCAATGGAGGCCGTAACAGATGCAGCGGCTTTGAGGTCAGTTCCTCAAGTGAGAAGCCAAGCATCTGAGCGGCGGCACTGTTCGCATAACTGATGGTGCCGCTGGTGGTTTCTGCGATTAGAATACCCTCTGGAAGCTGGTCCAGCACGGCCCGCATACGATTATGTTCGTTGTCGAGTGCTTTATGCAGGCGGGCATGCACAAGGGCAGAGGCGATATGGGTGCTGCTCCCCTGCAACATCTGGAGCTCCCATCCGTTTTCCTTGATCGGATGGTTAAAAGACGCGACCAGAGCGCCTTCAAGGTTCCCCTGATACCAGAGAGGAATATAAATAAACCCATGTACTCCAGCGCCCATATACGGGTTCTCTTTGGTCATCGCTGTGGCCTGTAAATCAGCCACAAAGACGGGTTCTCGCACCTGCAAGATTGGCTGTGAAACAGGCAGAGGACTGCTTTCGTAGGGCACAAACGGGAGATCCGGGTGTGTAGCCGGGCAATTCGGGGCGCTGCGTGAGCTCACCTTGCGCAGGGCTCGTTGAGCCTCCGCAGCGGTATACAGGCAGATATGAGCAGGACGAATATAGCCATAAATGATATCCAGCGTTGTCTGACTGATCTGCTTGACATCGAGTGATTGGCGTACACTTCTGGCGACCTGATCGATTGCCCCGAGCCGCTGTAGCTCTGCTGCCACCAGTGAATGTGACTCTGAGATGCGCTCGGGCTCGGTTTGGCGTTGTGCTTCTATTTGAGGCGTGATGTCATATGCGGTGACAAGCAGATAGGGGATTGAGCCATCCTCATGGGTGATGGGGGTTACCGACAGGTGCCAGTATGATGTTCGTGCGGATGTGGTGACGCTAAATTCGTCGTTGCGATAGGGAACGCTACTCTGATAGACCATTTTGAGTATATCGATAATATGGGGAATATCCATGCGCTGGCACCACTCAGCGAAGGATTCACCGAGCGGAAGCCGGGCCTCCGGGGCCTGGCTCCGAAGCAGAAATTGTCTGTATGCTGCATTGGCCTGAAGCAGCCGAAAATGTGGCATCTCAATCAGCGCTATTCCAACTGGCGTGTGTTCGAGCATGAATCCCGCGTATTTCTCTATCTCTGCTTCTGCTCCGGCAGAAAACCCCATAAGCGTACTCTTTTCTTTCTATCTATGGCTGTGACGTCTGAAATAATACGAATACTGTAATCTAATCAACAATGAGAGCATGTGTCAAGTGTATAGGAGCGCTTGCGGTAACAGAGACGCAACCATATTCAAACGGAATACAATCCCTCTCTTTTCAGAGTAGCTCATGCTACAAGTCTCTCTGTAACAGTGCGAGAAATGCCCGGGAGGCGCGTGACAGGCGTCGCTGCCGGGGATAGGCAATATAGAGCTGGCGTACAAGCTGAAAGTCGCGTAGCGGCACAATATGCAGCAGGCCAGCGGCGACCTCAAGCTGTATGGTGTGAGTAGAAACAAAGGAGATACCAAGTCCTGCTGCGACCGCCTTTTTAATGGCCTCGGTACTGCCAAGCTCCATAAAAGGTGTAACCGGTGGCAGGTTGCGTTCTGTCAGTGCTGCTTCAAAGGCTTCGCGAGTTCCCGAACCCTGTTCCCGAACGAGAAAAGGGGCCTCCAGAATGTCATGCAGGGAAAGCGCTTCCCGCTGTGCAAGCGGGCTCTCGGGAGCGGCGATCAGGACCAGTTCATCCGCCTGCCAGACTTCGCTGGTGAGCTCGGGGTGCGTCACGCTGCCCTCGACCAGGGCCAGTTCAACCAGGTTGTTCAGGAGATGGCTCTGAATCAGATCGGCATTGGCGATGTCCAGCGAGAGTTCAATGCGAGGATAGCACGCCCGATACTGACCGAGCACCTCGGGCAACAGATAGATCCCGATGGTGGTGCTGGCTCCGAGCGCGAGCCGCCCGCGTTCAAGATCGCGCATTTCAGCAAGGTGTGTCTCAACCTCATCGGTCAGGGCAAAGATGCGCCGTGCGTAGTCATAGAGAATCTCACCAGCTTCGGTGAGATAAATTTTCCGCCCGATTTGAGAAAAGAGAGAGAGACCGAGACTCTTTTCAAGCTCACGGATCTGCTTTGAAACGGCTGGCTGGCTGATATAGAGATCCTCGGCGGCGCGAGTAAAGTGTCTGTGCTCGGCCACCTTCTGAAAAATGAGGAGGTGGTTGAAATTCATCTACTCTTTTCTCCCCAGATGATAACTTCAAGTTATGGAATCAGTATACAACATGTATTGGATTTATGGCTCGGGTCACTGTAAGCTAGTGAGCAAGCAATGAACATCATGGATGGGAGAAACTGAGAGTGCAGACAACGGAAAAACAACCTGCTTCGGGGGGAACCTGGGTCTCGTTCGGCCTGGGACTTGGCATTACTGTAGTTATCGGGTTGGTGGCGATGGGGCTGGCCTTGCTGCCTGGCCTTGCGGTGATGGGTGCTTTAACGATCGCGCTATTGCTTGGCTTGCTCTGGCGGGCCACGCTTGGACTACCAAAAGCATACGCAGGAGGAGTACGCTTCTCTGCACAAAAATTACTACGCTACGGTATCATTTTGACGGGTGTACGGCTCAATTTTACTCTGCTGGCAAGTGGGGGCATTCGGATCTTCTTGCAAGATCTCGCGCTGATTCTGCTGGCCTTGCTGCTCTTTCCCTGGCTTGCGCATAAGCTTGGTTTGTCGAAGCGGCTGGCCTTTTTGATGAGTGTGGGTCAGGCTATTTGTGGCGCGTCGGCGGTTGGTGCAATGGCCGCGGCGCTTCCTGACTCAGAGGATGATGATGTGTCGCTTGCGGTTGCTATCTGCGGCCTTGTCGGCACGCTTGGTGTGCTGGCCTTCGTCTTTGGTGAACAAATCTTCCACCTGAGTGCTCAGGCATATGGCCTGCTTTCGGGCTCGATACTACATGAAATCGCGCAAGTGGTAGCGGCTGGTCCCGCGGCTGGTCCTGCGGGAGCGGACATCGCACTTGTGACCAAACTGACACGCGTGGTGTTGCTGGCTCCGATCGCGATTATTGTCGCCTTCGGGTATGCATGGAAGCAGGGCGGCAAGGGAACGCGCATGAGCTGGAAAAAGCTGCCTATTCCCTGGTTTGTGCTTGGCTTCCTGGTTGTCGGAGTAATTACCTCGTTTGGAGTCTTCTCCAGGCCAGTGATTGACGGAGTCCTTCAGGTGAGCACGTTCCTGATGGTGGCTTCAATGGCGGCGATGGGGCTTCAGGTCGATCTCAAGGTGATTCGAACGACGGGCCTGAAAGCGGTCGGTGTGGCCGTGCTGCTCTTCGCGATCCTGCTGATGGCGAGCGCGGCTCTGACCTTCGCTTTTGTCTGATTTTCTGATAAGAAACAGGGGTTCTCTCCGAGAGAGCCCCTATTTTTGTGTACGCATCATCCTTTTAAAAACCGGGGAAGTGCCTCAATCGAGCTTGCCGAATGCCTGTAGCACAAGCAGGTTCTGTACAGTGATCCAGCCGCGCCAATGATTGCTATAGGGACTAGGCCAGCCTCCATCTTCAGCCTGCTCGTTTGCCAGATCTTGAAGCCGCTGCTCAATCAGTGTGGGTGGGAGGAGGCGCGCAACAGAGCTTTCCGGGCTGCGCACAAACGAAAAGAAATGGTCCCCGTCAAGCGAGTCTGCCTGCCGAATCAGCCACCAGGCAACTCCTGAGGTGTAGAGATCGCGCTGCGGGTGATCCCATATGGGGAAAAAGTAGTACGCATATGGGCGTACGTTATAGTATTCGTCTCCTGTCAGATCATGAACATTCCCCAGGTTGGCAAACAGTTCCTCTACCCGCCTGTGAAGCTGTTCTGAACCCGATCCCAGTTCTTTGAGTAACCCGCTGATCGTGCAGGATGGATTGAGCGAGGGCCATTCCCAGTGTTGGAACCAGGGGGCCAGTGGGCTTTCGTAGACCTCCGGGCTGAAGCGCCAGTTCCCTGTTTCGTCCTGTGTCTGCTCAAGATAGGCTACCGTTCGCTGAACCATCGGGTGCTCAGGTGGCACATTGGCCTGACGATAGATCAGAAGCGCAAGCTCTGTCGCAAAGGGATTGCTGACCGATATCCGGTTCAAGACCATGACCAAAGCCACCATCGGTGTTCTGATACTGGCTCAGGGTGTTGAGCAGGGCGTCCTGCGATGCATCTGTTCTCATGAAATGATAGGCAAAGCGTGCCTGATCGATCGGGCGACCATTTTGGGTAATGAAATGATAGGCCTTTTCAAGGCGTGCGTGCATAGTCATCTCCTTCTTTTTGCGTGCTTGCGTTCTGTTTATGAACATTGTAAGGTTGAATGTGGCTAGAATCGGTCCTATTTGAGAGCGTTTGTGCAAAGGAGGGAGCTGGTTGTGTATTCACCCGTGTTACGTTTATTAACGGTTTTAAATATTTTGCAGTCCCGTTCAGAAGTGACGGCGGCGCAACTGGCCGAAAAGCTTGAGGTCAATCAGCGAAGCGCCCGCCGCTATATCACAATGCTTCAGGGTATGTGTTTCCCGATAGAGGCGCTCAGGGGGCGCTATGGTGGCTATCGCTTGTGTCCCGGCTCCCGACTCCCGCCGCTGATGTGGACTGAAGAAGAGGCGCTGGCGATTACGCTCGGTTTGCAGGTGGCGCAACAGATGGGCGTCGCGGGGTCGGTGCCAACCGTTACCGGAGCACTGGCAAAAGTAGAGCGTTTGCTACCAGAGCGGCTCCGGGAGCAGGTGCAGGCAGTTCACGAGATGGTAAGCTTCAATCTCAAGACCAGAGTTGAGGGGCAGGTTCCTGACTTCATGCTGCGCTTCAGCATGGCTGCATATCGCGGCCAGCGCCTGTTGATACGCTACCAAAAAGGGACGGAAGCGACAAGTACGCGTCTGTTTGACTGTTATGGCGTGGTGCATTGGGGGAATCGCTGGTACGCGGTCGGCTTCTGTCATCTCAGGAATACAGTGCGTATTTTCCGAATCGACAGGGTTATTGGTATTGAAGAGCAAAAAGTGTATTTAAAAAGCCAGATAGCTTCAATGCGCTAGAATATGTTATTCAAGAATTCGCGGCGATACCTTCGCACTGGTATATCGTTGTATTGTTGCAAGCGCGCATGGAGCAGCTTCACGACCGGGTTCCGCCGACTTATGCAACGCTGGAAGCGACCGAGGATGGAGTGTTGTTGCGAGCGTATGATGACAGTCTGGATCATATGGCGCGTTTCCTGGTTTCGCTCGGGTGCCCGTTCACGATCATGCAGCCTGTAGCGCTGATCGATGAGATGCGTTCTCTGGCCGAGAAGCTGGCTTTGCAGGCCGATCAATCACGCTCTGTAACCATCACAAACGAGTGAACGTGTGATGGGTAGTTGAAATGGGTGCATCACTATTTGTAGAGTCAGCATCTATTCGAGATGCTATAGTGAGCACCACTATTCAAACAGAACTGCCTGAGTGTTGAGCGAAGGAGAGAAAGTATGCAGTGGTATTGTGCTTTTACATGGTATCCGGGCACAACCCGTGAGCAGGTAGCACAGCGCACCGTTGAGCTGCACGATGCGGGTTCAAACCATCCCGAGCGTATTCGTGGCTGGTATAATCTGGCCGGTGGTGGCTCTGGCTTCTTGCTTGTTGAAACGGAAAGTCCCCAGGAGCTGACGGCCTTCCTTCAACCATATATGGACTTGATGAGCTTTGATGTACGGGCTGTCTATCCGCTAAATTATCAGGAAGAGATTGAGCATCTGCGCGAGGCGTCAAAGAAGCAGGTTGTGAAACAGAGAGCGTAGCTTGAGCGTTGTATCCGGGTTCCCGCATATGGGGCCCGGATTTTTGCTGTTTTGGGCCAGACTATGGGTCCGCTCTCTCTGCGGTTGCCTGCTCTTCTCTCTCAGAAATATGTACATATTCATATGAGTATCCCTTATTGATGGTGAGAAATAAAAAAGAGCTGAAATTCATCAATTCTACTCATGCGTGAAAAAGAAAGCTATGCTAGGATAAACATGCATTCAGAGAGCACGAATACATTTTGCTCTATTCCTTTCCTTTGCGCTTGCCGCATGTTGTTGCTTGTAGACATACTTGAAACTGTATTGAAACAAAATGAGTTGTATTGGAACATGTGAATTCAGGAGGTTTGTTCTCCACTATGAGGAAACGCGTCATAAGTGTTGGTATTCTCGGCCTGGCGCTGCTCTCGGCGCTCGGTTGGGTGGTTTTTCAGACGCTTGCACCCGGCAAGGCGGCGAGCGGAAAGCTGATAAAAGTACAGTATAAGGTTGGCTCTGGCACCGTTGCAGATACGGTGATTCATCCAGTGTTGCGTATTGTGAACGAAGGCCCGGAGGCCGTTGCATTGGATGAGCTGAACCTGGCATACTGGTTTGAAGGTATTTCTCCAGAGGATTTGCAGATTCAATGCATCCGTGCCCCGAAAATTGGTTGTGATAACCTCAAGCCAAATCTGCAACAATTGAAGTCCGCACTGCCCGGAGCCGATTCGGTTCTGAAGCTCGGCTTTGTGAAGGGGCTGCTTGAGGGTAATAGCGACAGTGGCGATATCGAATTGCAGATTCGCTCAAAAAACCAGAAGATCCAGTTCCAGCAGTCGAAAGACTATTCGTATAATGCAGCATTACTTGACTTCGGCGATAACGACAAGATCGCACTGTACCGAAAGGGTCTCCTGATCTGGGGCCAGGAACCAACTGGCTTGCTGAACGGCAAGACCGATCCTTTGAAAGAGCTTGATACGCTGAATACCGATGATCTCGGGTTGCAAGTTCAGTATCGACCTCTGGTCAGCGATGCACAGACCGCCACCATTGTTGCTGATATTATTCTGGAAAATACCGGCGCCAAAGATATTCCTTTCCGCTCAATCTCTCTGCGTTATTATTTCACGCGGGATCATTCGGTACAGCCAACCGTGAGCCTTGAGGGTAGCGGCCTTGAGAAGAGTAAGGCTGTCGCGAAGATGAAGGCGATGGCTCAGCCAACCGAGCTGGCTGACAGCTATACTGAGATTACTTTTAACAGCCAGGATATGCTGCAAGGCAAGCAGTTCACGCATTTTCGTATGCGGATTGCTGGCCACGATGTCGAGCCATTCTCGCAGTTAAACGATTATTCCTTCAGTCCGTTGACTGTCGCGACCGCCTGGAAGAATATTACGGCCTATGTAGACGGCCAGCGGGCCTGGGGAGCGGAACCCCACTAGGACTTGCTCTGTAACTTCCACTGCGGTGAGAACGCTATCTTTTGCGGCAGGATAGCGTTCTCTCTTTATTTGTTTTGCGCTCTGCCACTTATTGACGCATGTCGAGTATAATGGAGAAGAAATCAAGCAATCGAGGAAGCTATCTATGCACATACGAAGCGCAAAAAAAGAAGATTCTATAAAAGCTGCACAGCTTATTTATTCAGCCTACCATGAAATCGCGAATCTCATTACCGGTGAGGATGATGAACACGCTATTCTGGCGACCTTGCAAACCTACTTTGAGCAGGATGTGAACCGCCTGAGCTATCGTAATACACTGGTTGCCGAGGTGGATGGACAGGTTGCGGGCATTCTGATTGCCTATCATGGAAGTGACGAGCTGCAGCTTGACGTGCCGATTGAGCGCTATCTACAACAGAAGTTCGGCAAAGCTGTGACATTGCCCCGCGAGGCCGAAGATGATGAATTCTATGTGGATGCACTGGCAGTCGATCCAGCATTCTCCGGGCGTGGCATCGGGACGGCGCTACTGACAGCAGTAGAGAAGCTCGCGCAGGAGCGAGGGTATCCAAAGCTTTCGCTGAACGTTGAGCTGAGCAATGAGGGCGCGCATCGGCTCTACAGGAAAGTCGGGTATCAAGAGCATGGTACCTGGAAGATAGGAAAAGACACCTTCTGGCATATGCTCAAACTGGTCGAGTCCGGGGCATAAACTATAGAACGAGCGGAACGAGTCGTGATGGCGTTCGCAGCTCGTTTTTTGTTGTGCTTTCGCATATTTCTTTATAATGGGAGTCAGAAGGAGAGTATGCAGAATGAGTATGCGTTTTCGCTTACGGAAGCCGCGAGAGCACACCCTGGCCGAGCGCCTTTTGCAGCCCTTTCAGGAGTTTCTACAGACGAAAACATCGGGCGGTATTCTGCTTGTTGGCTGTACGATTATTGCTCTCCTCTGGGCAAATTCTCCCTGGGCCAGCAGCTACCCCCGCTTCTGGGAGAGCCACCTGAGCATCTCGCTTTTTGGCTTTGTCCTTGACGAGTCGCTTCACACCTGGATAAATGATGGCTTGATGACGTTTTTCTTTCTTCTGGTCGGTCTGGAAATCAAGCGCGAACTGCTGGTAGGTGAGCTTTCAAGCGCTCGTCAGGCCGTGCTTCCGTTGCTGGCAGCTCTTGGCGGGGCTATCTTTCCGGCGCTTATCTATACAGGTTGGACGCTTGGCACAGATGCGTTGCGCGGGTGGGGCATTCCAATGGCGACAGATATCGCTTTCGTGCTTGGGATTCTGGCCCTGTTGGGAAACCATATCCCACAAACGCTCAAGATCTTCCTGACGGCGCTCGCGATTGCTGACGACCTGCTTGCAGTGACGGTGATTGCCATTTTCTATACATCGAATCTCTCCTGGGTCGCTCTGGGAGCGGCAGTGCTCCTGTTTCTCTTCCTGGTCCTCATCAATGCTCTCGGGGTGCGTCACTGGCTGACGTATGCGCTGCTTGGCCTGCTGCTCTGGTTTGCCGTCTTTCTGTCGGGGGTGCATGCGACCATCGCGGGCGTGCTGCTGGCCCTGACTATTCCCGCTCGTTCTCGTATTGCGTCTACGACCTTCCTTCGGCAGAGCCGCGAGGTGCTTGATGAGTTCGAGCAGGCTTGCGCACCGGGAACAGGCCTCTATATGGATAATCGCCAGCAGACGGCGGTGCAGGCGCTTGAAACGGCTTGTGAGCGGATTCAAACGCCGCTTCAACGAATCGAGCATGCGCTGAATGATCCTGTCTCATATGTGATTGTGCCGCTGTTTGTGCTGGCGAATGCGGGTGTGAACCTGAACCCCGGCGAACTGGGGTTGTCCCTGTTCAGCCCGGTGAGCCTGGGCGTTGTGACCGGGCTGGTGATTGGCAAGCAATTGGGTATTACGCTGCTCTCCTGGCTGGTTGTCAGGCTGCGTTGGGCCGAGCTGCCTGAGGGCGTAACTTTCCGGCATATTTATGGCGTTGGCTGGCTGGCTGGCATTGGCTTTACCATGTCTCTTTTTATTGCCGAGCTGGCTTTTAGCAGCGCGTATGAAACCCTGTTGAAAGATGCCAAAGTAGGCATTCTGCTTGCACTGTTGCTCTCGGGAGTGATCGGGTATTTGCTGCTCCGCTGGCTCCCCGGGCGTTGACTCACGCTGTTTTGGGTTCGACGGGAAGTCCTGCGTCTACCCATGCTTGCCAGCCACCAGCGAGCGCATAGGAATGGGTCCAACCGGCCTGTTGTAGCTCGTGCGCCACACGGGCGCTTGTTTCTTCATTTGGTCAGGTACAGTAGGGAATTAGCCAGGCAGTCAGGGGCAGATTGAGCTGCCGGACCTGCTCTACAGCGTGATCCGGATCGATTCGCAGCGAGCCCTTTGCCCGTACGTCGCTTTTCTCATATGATCTCGTCTTACGTGCATCAATAAGGTAAATATTCTTTCCATGCTTTTGTAATCTCTGTATCTCATCGAGCGTGAGGCGATCCGGGATTGCTTGTTTCCCCCTTTTCATGGCGATCTGTGCCTGTTCTCGTGGCATAAACTCTACCACCTGCTTTGTTGATGCAGGCTGCTCGCTTGCCTCTTCTGGTACGTGCGGTGGTTGCGTGTCGCGTGTGTGCGAATTGCGGCGCACAATGAAGGATGATGAGCCACCATGAACAAGAATGGAGAGGAGCACAACGACCGAGGTGATCTCGAAAAGCTGCTCTCCTGCTGAAATACCCGAGAAAACCGGTAACAGGACCAGCAGTAACGAACTGAGGCCACGCGGGCCAAACCATGAGATCAAGAGCCGCTCCTTGCGCGTCATCCGCTCGCGAACCAGGGAGAGTAGCAGCGAGAAGGGGCGCACCAGGAGAGCACAGATGGTGAACAGGATCAGCGGCAGACTCAAAATCGTCAGGCCGCTCCAGATCAGGGATGTGCCAAACAGAACAAAGGTGAAGAGCAGCGTCAACTCGGCTGTTGTCTCGCCATACTCCAGGAAGCAATCACACATTTCGACATCCAGCGCGGCGATGACAAAACCCGCGGCAAAGGCGGCCAGAAAGCCACTGCCGTGTACAGCTTCCGCGGCGGCATAGGCAGTGAACGCGATGCCAAGTGAGTAGAGGGACTCATATTCGCGCCGAATCCCGATATTACGCCGAATCACAGCCATTGTCGCCACGCCACAGACGCCTATCAGGATACCCGCGCCAGGACCAAGCACAAAGAGATCAAGCGCAATTCGTGCCCACTCGCTCGCTGTCTGGGGGGCTTTCTCCTGCAGAAAGGTCATTGCTACCAGGACGATTGGCAGCAGCACAATATCGTTCAGACCGCTTTCCAGGCGGAGCCCCTGCTTGACGTTGGATGGAACGTTGCCCAGGCGCAGGAAGCCGCGAAGCAGGACCGGGTCAGTCGAGGCCAGTGCGGCCCCGATCAGGATTGAGGCAGGAATGGAGAGGTGCAGAAATGCCCAGGCCAGTAGCGCGACCAGAGCCGCGGTGAGCAAGGTTCCAGGACCGAGAATCAGCAGGGTGAGACGGCTTGAACGGCGCACTTCTTCCAGATCAAGCGCGATTGCGTCGGTAAAAAGGACAAGCACCAGGCTGAGTGTTGCCACGATATGTAAAATAGGCGATGTCAATGTAACGTCGAATACGCCCAGGCCGGCAGGTCCGATGATTGCGCCCATCAAAAGAAAAACGGCTATCTGAGGAAAGCCGCTCCGCTCTATAAGCCCTGAGAGCAATGCTGCAATGATAATGACACTGCCCACCAATGCAAGTATTGTCACCAGTGATTCTGTACTGAGTTCGCTCAATCCTGTGACCCCCATAGATCGCGATAAAGTCAAGAGAGATGTTCTTGTCTCATGGTAGAGAATAGGATGATTTCCCTTGCCACTATAGCGTGAAATATTCTTTTCTGTCAATCGCTTGCTTGCTTAAAAGGGGCATTCTGCTGATAGCATATCTCGTATGTGCAACCTTAGCTATATAGCCCGATAGTCCCTATTTCAAGGGAGAATCGGCTGAAAATGTCCCTTTTCATTCACTGCATCGAATACTATTATAGAGTAGCAGGAGAGGTTCGATGTATGAGCTTAAGAGAGGTTGGTTATGGAGTCTGAAGCGTTTTCGGAACTGGTTACCTCGTTGATGCAGCGTGTTTTTGCCCTGGTACAGGCCTGTCCGCCCGGACGCGTTACCACGTATGGATGGCTGGCGAAAGCAATCGGATATCCGAAGGGATCACGTATGGTCGGGTGGATAATGCACGAGGCAAGTGGTGGGGTGCCGGCACAACGGGTCATTAATAGTAAGGGTGAGCTATCGGGGAGCTGGGCTTTTGGCGAGCGAGGGAAGATGCGCCGCCTGCTTGAAGATGAGGGTGTTGTTTTTTCCGCGAACGATCGGGTAGACGTGAAGCGCTATGGATGGGACCCTCTGCGCGATCTGAGTGAGGACGAGCGGGAGCGGATCTTTGCGGAGGCGGCAGCACTTCCCGTGACGGTCAGTCGGCGCTTGCTGTTGCTTTTGCGCACCGATGCGGCCTCGCCCCTGCGCGATCAGGCATAGGGAAAGGCCGCACACGCGACCTTTCCGATAGGGCTACTAGCCCTTGTAGCGGACGCGGTCTTCATAGCGCCGTTGCAGAGTCAGGTTACGCTCGATGCCGCCCTGAATGTTGTCTGAAACAAAGACAGGAAGCTCCACGCCGCGAGCTTGCAGAATGCCGATAATCTCTGTATTGAGCGCCTGAGCGATCAGGACACCAATGAGTGTGGAGGCGGAACTGATCTGCTCTCCGCTGGGAAGCGAGATCAGCGTATCGCCATGTTCCGTGCAGTTATCGATCACGATGTCGGCAACTTCATAGAGCTTTTTCCCTGAGGGATGGCGTGAAGGTGTCTTCCGGGTATGCTTGAGCGAGGTCAGGGCGATAAGCTTGTGCTCGCGCTGCTTGATCTGGAGCGCATATTCTACTATAGCTGCATTGACGCCCGATTGTGAGGCGATGATAAAGACGTCCTGTGGCTCGATGGTGTGGCAGTGCAGGAGCGCTTTGCCTGCCTCCTGATCGCGTTCGCATTCAAGGCTACGAGCGCGCTCTATTGGCCAATCACCATAGAGAGCGAGATCTTCAAGGTCGATGCGGTTGATCGGGGCAAGGCCGCCCGCTCGATGCACGAATTCGGCGGCAAAAGCGCGTGAGTGGCCCGATCCAAAGGTATGGATGACTCCGTTTTGTTCGATACTGGTCGCGCAGAGGAGTGCCGCTTGATGGATTGCTTCGGCCTGCGTTTCGATGACCTTGGCCATCAGCACCTGCGTCTGCTGCCAGTAATAGTGAGCGTTTATCTGTGAATGACGCGTCTCGGTCATGTGATCGGTTATCCCTTCTGGTGTATTGGCTCTATTATACTGCGATTGCGGGGGAGTGGCGAGTCTTTCTCTGCACAGGCTGAAAAAGGAGCTTTATGCTTGTTTACGATGTTCAAGATGTGGTAAAATATTATCCTGGCCAAACAAAAGCGGCGAATGAGCATATTACATTGCAAATACAGGAAGGAACAATTTTCGGTATTCTTGGCGATAATGGTGCGGGAAAAAGTACGCTGATTCGTCAGATGGTCAACCTTTTACAGAGCACATCAGGCTCTATTAAGTTCTACGGGCATGAGCTGAAGAACAATCCACAGCTTGTACCGCAACTGGTCGGGTACATGCCGCAGCGCTATGAGGCTTTGAACAACCTGACGGTAGACGAGGCCCTCTACTTTACCGCGCACTTGCGAGGCATGACCCGCAATGATGCCCGTCAGGAGCGCGAGCGGCTGCTGAAGCTGTGGCAGATCGAAGATTTGCGCCATAAGTACAGTTCGCGGCTCTCGGGTGGTCAACAGCGTATTGTGCGGCTTGCGGTCGCTGCTGCGGGCAGGCTGCCCGTGCTGATTCTGGATGAGCCGACCAATGATCTCGACCCATTGCGCCGCAAAATGGTCTGGGATATCCTGCGCCAGTTGAATGCTGATTCTGGGACAACGATTATTTTTATAACGCATGATGCAATTGAAGCCGAAAAGATTGTCCAGCGGATTGCGATTCTGCATGATGGTCGCCTCCTTGTTGAAGGCTCGCTCAGTGAGCTCAAGCAGATTGTCGGAAAGAAGATGCGGCTCGAATTGACCTTTACGCCGGGATTACCGCCCACACTTCCCGAGGGTCTGATGCCTTATGAGGTGATGCCCGGACGCTGGCTGGTGATGTTGGATTGGGAGCAGGTGGGACCAGTGTTGAGCGCCCTTGCGCGGGAATACTGTGATGATGTTCGTCTCTATACCGCAACGTTGGAGGATATCTATCTGCATTATGTCACAGCCTGAATCTTCGCTCCCCCGCATCTACAAGCGCCCGTCATTGTTGACGCAATTGTTTGATATCTTCTTGATCGAGTTGACAAACTGGCGCTGGTCCTGGCGCGGCATGTTGATTACCGGGACCATAGCTCCGCTGTTTTCGCTGCTGGCTTTGAGCATTTTTGCCCGCGATTCGGGACCATATTCTCTGAGCTATGTGCTGGTGGGTAATATTGTCTTCTCGTTGCTGTTCAACACAATGGACAATATCAGTTCGCACGTGCTCTTTATGCGCAGGCTTGGGATGCTCGATTACTTTGGCACGCTTCCGATCTGGCGCCCCATACTGATCTTTGCGATTCTGCTTGCCTTTCTGCTGCTGGCGCTGCCCTCGCTGGTGGTGATGATCGTGCTTGGCTCTTTGATCTTGAATCTACCGTTGCATATAAGCCCGCTGGTGGTGCTGGTGGTGCCGCTCTGTGCCGTGCCGCTTGCGGGAATTGGCGCCATTATTGGCTCGCGGATCCGATCACCACAGGAAGCAAGTGCGATCTCGATCGTGTTGATCTTTCTGCTCTCTGCGTTGGGGCCGGTTGTGATCCCACCGGAGCGTCTGCCGTCTCTTTTTAACCTGCTTGGTCGCTTGAGCCCGGCTACCTATGCCAGTTCGGCGCTGCGACAGGTCTTGCTCGGGCCGATTACGGGACAGCTTGCGATTGATATCGGTGTACTGATCGGCTTCTCACTGATACTGACCCTGATCGCGAGTCGGCTGATTGCCTGGAAGGAGCAGTGAAAAAAGAGCGACAGAAGGTGTCTCCGCCGCTCATTCAGCTTGCTTTAGAAGAGCTCTTCTGGATGCTCTTCAACCATCATGTGTACAAATTCACCGAAGAGGCTGTTTGCCCACGCGAACCATGCACGCGAGAATCGGGATGGATCGTCCGGGTGGAAGCTCTCATGCATATAGTCAGTATCTGCGGTAGTGGTCTCAAGCATGTGAAGCAGCTCTTTGCGCTCTTCGGCGCTGGTAGAGGTGAGCCCTTGCATGCTAAGCGCGATATGCCAGATAAAGCCATGCTCGGTGTGCGGGCTGCCGATGCCGCGAGCCAGCTTCCCTTCAAAGTAATAGGGGTTCTCCTTGCTCAGGATGAAGCGGCGTGTGTTCTGGTAGATCGGGTCATCGACTGGTCGATAGCCAAGATACGGGATCGAGAGCAGGCTTGGCACATTCGCATCATCCATCAGATTGTAGTTGCCGTAGCCATCGGTCTCGTAGGCGTAGATGCGACCGAAGCGCGGGTGATTGACGATGCCATAAGTCTGGATGCCGTGCTCGATGTCCTTCCGCAAACTTTCGGCCTGTAGAGCCAGCTCGCTATCATGGTAGACTTTGTTTGCCAGCTCGATCATGTAGCCGAGAATCACGACAGCAAACATGTTCGCCGGGACCAGATAGCCGAACGTGCAGGCGTCATCGCTTGGGCGGAAGCCGCTCCAGACCATGCCAGTAAAGTTGGTGCGGGTGCCTTTGCCCTCAAAGGGAAGCGTATCGGTAGCGGGACCAACATTCCGAATAAAGCGGTACTCTGAGCGGCTATCGTGTTCTTGCTCGATCTTCATTATTTTGATGATTTGCCAGAGCATTGTGTGTACAAGATCGTCGCATACCTGTGGATCGTTGGTGGTTTTCCAGTAGGTATAGAGCAGCTTCACGGGATAGCAAAGCGAATCGAGCTCGAATTTGCGCTCCCAAACCCAGTGGCCTGCCGGTGGGAGGTCGGCCTTGTGGAAGCCATTGTTGTTTGCTTCGCGGTTAAAGGCATTAGCATAGGGATCTTTCAGAATGTAGGAGGCCTGGCGGCGGATCACGCCACGCAGCATGCGTTGAAGATTGGTATCCTCGTTTGCCAGTTTGATATAGGGATTGACCTGTGCTGAGGAGTCACGCAGCCACATGGCTGGAATGTCGCCGGTAATCACAAATGTGGTGCTGTCATCGAGCTCCTCGACAGTGGTTTCAAGGGTATTCGGGAAACATTGCGCAAACATCTGCGCGAGATGTGGACGATGTTCGAGTTTTTGGCGGATGGTCTGTATGAGTGAATCAACAGACTGATAATGTGTCACGACTTCTCTTTCTACCTTCCTGAAGAATATCTTGTTCGCCAGAAATAGTGAACAATGTGAACAATGCCTGACCGTTCAGCCAAGCATTGTTATAGTATAGCCATCTCGCTCTTGAATTGCCAGTGCCGCTTGTGGCCTGGAGCCGCTAGCGATATTGATTGCTATCATTCGTTTTCGGGTTGATGATCTGACCGAAGCCGCTTTCTGGCTTGCCTTTCCCCTTTGCCGCTGTCTTTTCGGCTGCTACATCTGGGTGTTCAGGCTGCTTGCTTGCCTGCTCCTGGTCTTTGCCCGTTGCCATTTCGCGGATCTTCTCCGGGCGCGGAGGCAGGTAGCCGGGTGCTTGCTCTTTTTTCTGCTGCTTTTCGTCTGCCATCGTTGTCTGCTCCTTTCCAGCCATCTTTTTTTGCTCTCGGGCAAAATTGGCTGTTTTTTGTGTCCCCAAATGGCAAGTCCATCGTATCTAATAGTAGAGAATGAAATGTGGCTGCATGCCAGCATTATCTTGTACGTTTTCTATAGACACGTTCGGGACGAAGCGACGTTTCAGGGCGGGCGCTATTCGCTTTTTGTGGGATCATCGCGCTGACTGGCGGAACCTATGAAGGAGGAATGAACCCGCTCCCCGACGCGTCGGGCTGAAAATGGATGTATACAATCTCAGAGCAAAAGAGAATATTTGCTTGAGAAGCATAGAGATAGAGGAAGAATATGGTTGAAACACGGAAAGCTATCTTTATTCATAGTCCGGGGTCGGGGCGCTCGGATGAACTGGACAACGCACTTAACATGCTGCAAGATGCTGGCATTGAGATTGTGGAAAAGGCTGCAATTGATGAGCTTGAGGACAAAGATCGGCTTGCTCAACGCTGGATAGAGGCCGGTGCAACGATCACGATTGCTGCGGGTGGCGATGGACTGGTAAGCGGCGTGACAGGGATGATTGCGGGTCATGAACTGGCACTCGGTATTATGCCGCTTGGTACTGCGAACGATGTCGCACGTTCGATTGACATGCCGCTTGATCTCAAGGAGGCGGCAGAGGTGATCGCGCATGGACCAGTGCGACAGCTTGATCTCGGGGTGATGCTTCCAGGAGAGGCAACTTCTTCGCTTGCGTCTGACGAGTTGTTAAAGCAAGGAAAGCCCTTTGCCCATGCGCTGACAATGGGTTTTCATGCCCATTTTTCGACTCTGGCGACAGATAAGGAACTACGCGAGCAGTTTGGCAAGCTGACGTATCCCGTTGCTATTATGGAGGCCGTCAAGAACTATCAGCCAACCGAGATTGAACTGCGTTTTGATGGTCTGCTGATCCGTGAGCGGCCCGATGCACAACCGAAACAGATGGAGCAATCAGTTACGTTGCGCTGTAAAGCGGCACAGGTCACTATCGCGAATGCAAATGTGTTCTGGGGTGCATTGGAAGCGACATTGCCGGGTGAGAATAGCTTGCGCGATGGCCTGCTTGATGTCGTTGTGATGGAGGATGCCCGGCTCGATCAGTTGCTTGTGCGCATTACGCGCTTCTTTAGCCGAACAGAACATACCTTTGTTGACCATGACGATGAATGGCATGCCCGGTATCCGGAGTTGCTGCGCGCTGAATTGACCGATATTCCTGGAATGCATCATCTGAAAGCGCGTGGAGTGCAGGTACGTACGCGCGATGGAAGCTATGATGTTGCGCTCGACGGCGAAGTGTGTGCAAAGACACCGCTCTGGGTGCGCGTTCTTCCGCGTGCGCTGCCTGTGATTGTGCCTGAGCAGAAAAGAGAGCAGGCCTGAAGACCTGCTCTCGATACAGTACACCGTGGCAGTGAAGGGAGTTATCTGGCTGCCTTTCCAGATGGTTTCTCCGAAGAATGGCCCGCCTGATGTGGCTGTAGCGTGTCTTCAAGCGACTCGGCGATATGTCGTGCCTCTTTGAGAGCGATGCTCTCGCGCTCGTTCTCGAAGTCCGCTCCCAGATCTCCCGGTTTCCCTTTGACTAGACAGGCAAGTGCTGCAATCAGACAGGCGACAGCGGAGACATAGAATGCGATGTTCAGCCCGAACATAAAGGGGCCCGCAATGGTGTTCGGGAAGAAGCTCTTTCCGAGTAGCTCGGCCTGATTGGCTGCTGGCAACTGATGCAGGATTGAAGGTGTCAGCAGCGTTTGCATCGGGTTGTAGCCGAGGAAAGCTGCGAACAGGGCGGCAATCGGCGGCAGGTGCGCGATCTGGTGTGCAGTCGCTGCGGCAATGCTGTTTTGCATCAGGCCCTTAGAGAGAGCGTCAGGCAGCGACGCCGACAGACCGGCTGTCACGATGCTGAAGAACATGGTCATACTGATCACGTTCGCGGCGTTCATAAAGGTCGAGCGCATGCCGGAAGCCGCTCCACGCTGGTTTGCTGGAACGCTGTTCATTATCATGGCCGCGTTTGGTGAGGCAAACAGTCCCTGTCCAACGCCCATCAATACCAGGATCAGCGCGAACCAGATGTAGTCAAAGTTGGGTGGAAGCAGCGTCAGCAGAATGAAACCAACTACCTGAAGCAGCATTCCAACGGTTGCGAAGATTCGCGCCCCGAAGCGATCCGAGAGCATACCGCTGATTGGACCCATGATGATGAAGCCAAGCATCAGCGGCAGCATATAGATCCCCGCCCATAATGGCGTATCTTCGTAGCTGTAGCCGTGCAGCGGAAGCCAGATTCCCTGTAGCCAGATGATCAGGATGAACTGAAGACCACCACGCGCCAGACTTGACAGGAACTGGCTGAGATTCCCATAGGAGAACAGACGATTCTTGAAGAGAGATAGGCGGAACATCGGGTCCGGAACACGCAGCTCGATCACGATAAAGGCGACGAGCAGCAGCACCCCGAGCGCCATTGTGACGATCACAAAGGGATTCGTCCAGCCCATCGGGTCGTTTCCATAGGGCTCAATGCCGTAGGTCGCGCCGATCAGCAGGATGGTCAGGCCCAGAAAGAAGGTGATATTTCCAGCCCAGTCGATATGTTGCTTGCCTCCGCTCTGGCTGGTCTCGCGCAATTGGAGATAGGCCCAGATGGTGCCGAAGACGCCGAATGGTACGCTGACCAGAAAGACCATCCGCCAGTTAATTGCGGCGAGTAACCCGCCAAGAATCAGGCCGATGATCGAGCCAAGCACCGCCGATATCTGGTTGATACCAAGCGCCATACCACGCTGCTGGATGGGGAAGGCATCGGTCAGAATAGCGGTACTGTTGGCAAAAAGAAAACTCGCTCCAACAGCCTGGACGAGTCGGAAAATAATCATCTCAACCGCGGCCATATTGCCTGAGCCGGGAGTGATAAAGAGAAGAATACTTCCAACAGTGAAAACAGCAAAACCAAGATTATACAGCTTGACGCGCCCGAACATATCTGAGATACGACCAAGCGAGACCACAAGCGTGGCCGTAATAATCATATAACCGAGGAGAAGCCAGATGAAGTAGGGTGTTTCTTCGGGTGCGAGTGGATTGATACCAATTCCGTTAAAGATTGCGGGTAATGCGATGAGAACAATACTGGAGTTAATAGTTGCCATCAGGGTTCCCAGGGTTGTATTTGACAGCGCTATCCACTTATACCCCGGGCCGGGGGCGGCCTTTGCCTGCCTGCTTAACGTCATTCCACACTCCTTTCACGCCACCTGAGCAACAACCTGGAGAAGCAGGTTGTTGCTGGCAGTACATTTTGTAATTGTTGGTTGATTCCTTCCATCCTCACTCCTTTGTAGCATGCTGAGGAGCGGCACTTCTGGAAATGCCTGCTCACACATAGTCATAGAGAGATATGCATATTCATAAATGATAAAAAATGCGGCGTGCAGACCTCAGCAGTCGGAATCGTTGGAACTGAAAATTGCCTCGCTTTTCCCGCTGAAGGCGCACGAAAGGTGAGTTGATGGAGTTTTCTACAATCGTCTGTCGCATATAGGAAAGTCGAGTTTTCCTTCCCCTCCTCTATTGTACTCTTGCTCCCTGATAAAATCCAATATATACTTACATATGAAATTGATAGGATGACATGTATAGATTCACTGGGATATGGTATGGATCTGCTTCAATTGCGCTATTTTCAGACTGTGGCTCGTCTTGAGCATATCACAAAGGCGGCGCGGGAACTCTCGATTGCACAGCCATCACTCAGCCAGACTATTGCACGGCTAGAAGAGGAACTGGGGGTTCCTCTCTTTGATCGAGAGGGGCGGCGCATTCGCCTGAATCGCTTTGGCAGGGCTTTCTTGCACCACATTGATCGGGCGCTCAAAGAGATCGAGGCAGGTAAGGCAGAGGTGGCTGACCTCGCTGGCCTGGAACGGGGACAGGTAACGCTCGCGTTCACCCTGACGCAGCTTGTGCCCGATCTTCTCAGTGCTTTTCTGGCGCAATATCCACAGGTCCATTTTCGGCTCTTCCAGCAGCATTCCCCTCAGCAGGCGCTGTATCAGCTTGAAAACGGTGAAATTGACCTCTGTATTTCGTCGCCGCCGATCATGCATCCCGGCATAGAAAGCGCTCCGCTCTTCACCGAAGAAATTTTCCTGGTTGTGCCACGCACGCACCGGCTGGCCACGGAGGAGAGCGTCAGGCTGCAAGATTTCGCACATGACCCCTTTATCGGCCTCAAGTCGGGTGATAGCTGGCGCGAACTGACCGATAGCTTCTGTCATCGGGCGGGCTTTGAGCCAGTTGTGGCGTTTGAGGGCGATGAATGGGGAACCATTCGCGGGCTGGTCAAGGCCGGGTTGGGCGTTGCTTTCCTGCCTGCTTCCTCATGGACGGGACTGTATGAGCCAGATGTTGCGTTGATGCGTATTGAAGAGCCGCTCTGTATGCGTCGGGTCGGGCTGGCATGGCGCGAGGAGCGTTATCTATCGCTGGCTGCCCGAAGCTTTCGGTATTTCGTCATTGAGTATTTTTCGCAACTCGAACGAAGCGGCCTGTTTAGCGCTGTTTCCTGATGTGTGGTGCTGGCTTCTGGCGCAGATCATAGAGGGGCCGCCCGGCTCGGGAGATGATAAAGGCGGCAAGCGTCTGAACAACCTCCTCATATTGGTGGGGGCTCTGGAGCGCTTTTCCCGCGAAGGTGAAACGGTGCGCGGCCCGGGGATCAAGCGTGGCATGCCAGTAGATGACGTTTTCCCCGTCGGATAGCTCAAAGCCGTATTGCGTTTTCCACTCCTGTGGGTTGGAGAATGGCAGGATAGTGACCATCGCGAAATAACGAACATCCTTCCAGCGCATCGATACGGTATCGCTTCCGTAGCTGGCGACGATCATGTCACGCGTGACCTTGAGCGAAGGCCAGATGTAGCGCTCCGCCACCGATTTCTGAACCCGGGACGCCGCAGTGAGTGTCAGCACGAGTAGAACAACGCTGAAAAGTATCGGCAGCGAGAGTAACCAGGCGGGCAGATGTTGCAGCCCGATAAGCAGCCCGACTCCTCGTAACACCAGGAGGAAGCCGAACACTGCGCAAACCCCAATGGTCTGGATGAGGGAGAGTGGCTTGAGAGCTGACTTGAGCGCGAATGGCTGCGGAAGCGAGCTCAGCGACACATCTGAGAGTGGCGCTGCGAGCAATTGCGGATCTCGCTTGAGCGCTTTCTGTCGTAAGACATGCAGGTTTCGCTTCTCGGTGGAGTGCCGTTTCAGCAGATAGAGCGGGAATGCGACTCCCAAAAGCAGCCAGAACAGCCCAAAAACTGCCAGAAAGAGCAGCGCAGGGGAGAAGAGCGTTCTGAAGGTCATATAGTCATAGGCATAATTTGCGTCCAGCAACACACCAGCAAGCAGCAGACCTCCAAAGAGGGCGTAGATTAACGCACTCCATAGATAGATTTCTCTGAGAGGATGGTATCCCCGAAACATTATCTTCTCCTTTCCTGCGTTTTATGTCCATTTCCACTGTTCAAGCTGGTTCTTCTCGTTGATTGCTAGAATAACGCTACTGTCTCCAGTCCAGGCAAGCTTGCGAATGCCCAGGGGCATCTGACCGCGATAGATGCTATCGAGCTGCCGCTGTTGTTGTGTGTCCCAGACATCAATCTTCCAGATATTCGCGTTGCTTTTATATGCAATCGCAAGGTGCATGCCGTCGGGAGCCCAGGCAAAACTGCAATCGCTTCCGATCTCTTTGCTGATCGAAAATGCTCGGCTGCTTGCTGTGTCGAGAATATGCAGTTGGTTGTCGGTGTAGGCGGCGATCTGCTGCCCGGTTGGCGACCAGGCAACGGCTGCTGCGGTGGTAAATTTGCCATCGAAGAACGCTTCACCTACAACCTCATGCCTGGCAACATCCCACACACGCACGCCCCAGTGGTCCTGACCCTCTTCGGGAGCGCTTTGGGTACGTCGCACCAGTAGCGCCAGATAGCGTCCATCCTGGGACCATGCCAGGGTACGGAGCGTGAGCGCCGGCTTCTCTTTCGTACAGACCGGCTGCTTGAGAAGCGGCTTCATCAGGGCTACATCCCAGATTTCAAAGCTGGCAAAACTGACAAAGGCGACGCGCAGAGCGTTGGGTGACCAGATAGCCTGTTGAAAATAGAGGCTTCGATCTCCTGAACGCGCGTAGACCTTGCGCTGCGCCTGCACATCCCAGACAGCGATCTCGTAGCGTTCCTCGGCCTCCTGAGCCTGTTGACAGAGCACATACCTGTTTCCCGGCGACCAGACGATTTCCTGAGTGAGCGGACCCGTTGCCAGCACCCGTGTGATTCTCTGCTGTCCGTAATCCCAGATGCTGACGCGGGCCCCGGCGGACTCTTTCTCCGCCGGATGGATGATCGCGACCGAGGTCAGATCAGCCGACCAGCCAAACGGCGCCCATTGATCCGCTGATGGGAAATCCTTGATTCGGGCGGCAAGTGTGATGCTTTCTGCCAGCTTGCTGACACCCAGTCCACCAAAGAGCAGCGCGGCACCACCGCCAAGCAGGCCCCAGAGCAGCTTTCGGCGATTGGGATGTATGGGCGTGATGGAGGGCTTGTTGTTCTGGCGTGGCTCACCCGCCTGGTCCGCGTGCAGGGGAGCCTGACAGTGCACACAGTGCTGGCTACGAAAGCGGTTGATCGTGCCACAACGACTACAGATAATATTGGACTGCATACTCTTCTCTACTTTTTCGGGGTGCTCTTCCCGATACATACTGGCATGATACAGGTTGCTCAAGAACAAGATGCAAGGCAATGCAATGGCATATCGCCCGGGTACTGTGCTATAGACTACTGCAAATTGACTGAAAAATCCAGTCTCTTGATGGTGCAAGCCCAAAAAAAGGGACCGAACCGTTACAGGTTCGATCCCCAAGAGCTTCTTGATGATGCGGGTCACCAGCGTTAGCGACCAAACTTCGCCTTTTCCATCTTGCGCAGCGGATAGTACAGAATGGAAGCGACGATCACGGCCAGCGGGAACCCGATGTCAGCGTCGGCCAGCAGATGAGATAGCGGTCCCTCGTAGCCGATCACCGATGCCTGGTTGATTCCCAGGACGGCGATACCAATGCTGATGATGAAGGTGACAAGAGCCGCGATACCAACCGGAAGCTTGCTCGGGTTGTCGCAATCCTCGACGGGATATGCTCCCTTGCGCATTGCGTGCTCGATCAGGATGATCGGGGTCCAGACACCAAGCCAGTAGGCGATCAGCAGCAGGAAGCCCTGCAAATTCAGGCTGAAGTTGCCGTGCAGGACGAACGCCAGTCCGGTGTAGGCCAGCGCACCAACCGCAGTGAGAATCCAGCGCTTGACCGATTTCAGGCCGAGCACCTGCATCGATAGGCCGAAGCTGTAGTCACTGAGCACGTTGTTCGCGATCACGCTGAGTGCGAGCAGCAGTAGCACGACTGTGGTGAGAGCGTTCTGCCCGAGCGCGTTGATGACCAGATCGCCGACTGTATCCCCCTTGACGCCTGTGGTGAGCAGCAGACCGATGACCTCAAGCAGGACACAGGGAATCATGATACCCAGAAATGAGTAGGTGAAGACCCTGCGCGATGAAGCGGAGGCGGGCATGTGGCGGGTGTAGTCTGCCGCGTAGGAGGACCAACCGATTGCGTTTCCGAAGATTGCGCCACCAAATGTCAGGATCCCCGAGAAAATCATCATGCCACCCTGAGCAGTCATTGGCTGGTTGATGTTGAAGTGGGGAGCCGCAGCGATGGCGATGTAGAGGTAAATGGCGATGACGGGAATCCAGGCGAAGCGCTCAAAACTGTGGACGATAAAGTAGCCGAAAATACTGATAAGAGCAACGATAACGATGATACAGAGCAGGGCAACCCACCAGGGAATTGCGTTTCCGGTCACTGAGACGATCAGGTCTGCACCGAGTGAGGCGTTGACGGCGCTCCAACCGATACACGCCAGACAGTTGAGCAGGGCGGGCAGTTTGATCACGTAGGGACCGAAGGAGAACTGAGCCAGCGGGATCTGGGCAAGGCCGGTCTTGGGACCAAGCGTCGTCATAAAGGAGACCGGAATAACTGCCAGTGCGTTAAAGACCAGGATCACGGCCAGCGACAGCCAGAAACCAAGCCCGTAATAAATATTCAGCATTCCGATAGCAACCGTAGCGACGACCGCGTTTGAGGAAAGCCAGATCCACATGGTATCCCGGAGTTGCGTATGCTGACGATCATCTTCAGGCACTCGCTCAATGCCGATTGCCTCGAATGCTGTCGATTTTTCCGGGGTCTTTTCCGATGAAATGCTAGACATGGTTACGTGCAACACGCCTTTCTAAATACTTAGAAATGCCAGTAATGAAAATGATGAGGACAGAACGCGCATCCCGACTTCTACGGAAAGTAGAAGCCCGATACTCGAATCAGCCCGTCAAATGAACAAAAAGTTCATAAGTCAAATGATACTGGATAGACAGCATAGAGAAAAAGAGTTTACAAATTAGCAGGCATTCTTCAGGGTTATGAAGAGCCGTCACAATACATAGTACCAGTATATTGGTATTATTGCAATGGGTACTTCGGGATAGGTAGATACGAATTTCCCCCTATTCTTGACAAAAATGATAGTTTGCAGGCATTCTGTTAAGGGTGTAAACTATGAGGGAGGCTAGAGTAATGGTAAAATGTGTAATATGGCATTTCTTCCAATGATAAAAAAACTCCTATTACATCAATATTTTTTACATAGCCTTTTCCTGAAATGTGTACGCTTGTTTTGTAAATTGACGTTCTCAGCTTTTTGTGTATCTGCTCAAGGAGAGCTGTACGTATGTTTAACCCACAAAACGGACAGGATCGCGCCCCTCAGGCACCCTTGCGCCCGGGTGGCGGCCAGTTCTCTGCCCCCAAAGCGCCTCCCTTGCCCGGAAGAGGAGCTGCCGGTGCAGTGCCTCGTCACTTTATTGTGCGGCATCTCTGGTTTATGGGCGCTTTCTTTATCCTGTTCCTGGCCTATCTGATTTTTCTGCAAACGCGCAGTGATATTACGCAAAATACAGTCCTGCGCGGTATCAGTGACCTGTTTGTGCTGACTGGCGCCGTGATTGGTGCGGTAACCAGCCTCTATGTGGCCCTCTTCAAGGTGCGTAAGGCTCATCAAACCTCGCCAGGGGTAATGACCGGGCGCGGTTGGATTGCCTGGACCTTCATTGGTGCTGCTATCACCTCGTATGCAATTGGACAGGCTATCTGGACCTGGTATGATTTCTCGGTTCCTTCTGAACTTCTGCCTTATCCTGCCGCTTATGATATCTTCTACATTCTGGTGTATCCTTTGAGCTGGGTGGGTGTGGCGCTGCTGATTCCGCGTAGCAGTTCAGGGGCACAGCGAACGCGTCTGCTGATTGATGCCGGTATTGCTGTTGCCTCTATTGTTGCTATCTCCTGGTATTTTGTGCTCGGACCAAGAATCGCGGTGTTAAGTGGTTCGCTCAATGCCAAGATTGTCAGCCTTGCCTACCCGATCGGTGACCTGTCGCTCTGTATCGCAGCGGCTCTGCTGTTGTTCGGCATCTCAGGTGGGCATACGCTGCGCTCCTCGATTCGCTGGTTGACGATTGGTGTTACCTGGCTGGCTATTACCGACTTCCTGTATGGCTATCTTCAGATGGTGGGTACCTACCATACAGGCCTGATACAGGATATTGGTTGGCCAATGAGCTGGCTGTTTCTGGCCCTGGCCGCCTATGAGTACACACGCGACCTTGCCTCGCTGACCGGGCAGCGCGTTGAGGATGCTTCAACGTCTGGCAGACTCAGCACTGTGAGTGCCGTCAGCCGGGCAATTGCCCCGACGCTCCTGGCTGTGCTGACCTGTGCGCTGCTGATCTTCGGTGTGGCGATCCCCGGCAACGCGCCGTTTGTGCAGGTGTTTATTGTCTGTGCCGCACTCTTGCTCTTCCCGCTTGTGCGTCAGATATTGACGATCATCGATAACATGCTGCTGAATGAGCGCTTGCGCACGGCTCTGGACCAATCACAGCAGGCTTTCCAGCAGAGTCAGCAAGACCTGCTGAATACAAGCATGCGTGCGGAGCAGTATGAGGAGCTGCGTGCCGGTATCGAAAACATTCAGGCAGTGCATGCACAACTGGCAAAAGGAGATCTCAGTACACGAGCGGAGGCTGAGGGACCGCTGGCCCCTGTCGCTCACAGTCTGAACCTGCTGATTGAGCGTATGAACCGCTGGGCTCAGTATGCGCAGGTCAATAAGACGCTGGAGCAGGAAGCGACCTTGCTCAATCGCGTGCTGGAGAATCTGAGCGAAGGAAACGTGACCGTATCGCTTCCCACCGCTCGGAGTGGTCGTTCAACGGGTCATGCGCTGCTGGCTGTCATGCGTTTGCAGAATCGCCTGACAATGCGTTTTGGCCGCTTGCGCGATCTGGCTGATCTGGCGCAGAAGAATTGCCTGATGACCGCCGAGGTAATTCAGCGCTTGAAGCAGGTATTGCAGAGTGGAAGCTTCTCGCGAGAGCAGGCGATAGCACTTCAGGAGGGCGTTCAGCTTTTCGAGCGCAGGCTTGCGAATATGCAGCAGTTGATGCAGGAGTTGCGCCAGCAGGTAGATCTCTATCATCAACCCTCGCATCCCGATGGGGTTGAAGGCCGACTGATTGGCGGCAGATAAGCCGTGTTTATGAGGGAGTGCATTCAATGCTGGTAAGAGAGAGGATAGCATCTAGATCATGATGATGTGTCTGAATCCTCAAGGTGCTCATCGCAACGAATATGCTATGCCGGGGAGCAGAATATGCATGTTTCCCGGCTGCGGTTATCTTTTGCATGGAGCCCGATTTGATCGCTGGAGAGTGACCACATTGCTTGGTCGCTCCTCTGTGGCTGATCTCTATGGCGCTGTAGTAATGCCCGAGGTAGGAAGCAGCCTTCCTCTATATGATAAAGTATTGATAAAGGTGTTGCGTTCACCCCGTCCCGACGCTATTCCTCAGGTTGAACGACTGGTTCAGTTGAAACACCCCTACATTCACCCGATTGTGGCCGGGGGACTGGTTGAAAATGATAACACCCTGTACTTGCTTGTTCCCTTCGAGGAGCGAGGAAACCTGTGGCCCTATACCCGACAGGACCGGCGGCTTCCTACGGGGATGGTTGCAAACCTGATGCGTCAGCTTGCCGAGGGCTTGCAATATGCCCACGATCAGGGGATTGAGCATGGGCGAATCAAGCCTGAAAACTGTCTGGTTGTTACGCCATCGAAGGTGCAGTTGAGTGATTTCTATAACCTGCTGCTCGCCCGAGAGGCGCTATCGTTCGGGCAGATTGACCCAACCGCTGATATTGCCGCGTTGGCGTTGCTCGCGTATCAGTTGTTCAGTGGCGCGCATCCCTTTTCGGGGGCGCTTCCTATGCCCGGAAGAAGCATGTCAGGCGTGCTCTATCGTCCACTGAGGGAGTTCCGCGCTGACCTTCCGCCCCAGATTGATGAAATATTGCAGCGAGCCCTGATGCCCTCGGGATATGACCGCTTCCCGCGCGTCAGCGTCTTCGCGCAGGCCCTTCATCAGGCTGTCGAGGGACGAAAGAGTACAAGCGGGCCGATGGCCTTTCCGGTACAGACGCGCTCCTCTTCTCAGGAACTCGCGTCCAGCTTCCGCAAGCAGGTTGTGGGGCCGCCGCAGAAGATTATCGAGCTCTGCCAGCTTCCGGGACACACATCACCGATTCGCACGATGGCCTGGGCCAGCGATGGCACGCACCTTGCTTCGGCCTGCGATGATCCAAACATTCGCCTCTGGCGTATCAGGCAGCGCATTGGCACGCCGCTTGGCATGCTGAGCGGCCACACGGCGAAGGTGCTGGCGCTGGAATGGTCTCCGCAGGGGGAAGTGCTGGCATCGACATCCGCTGATGGAACGGTGCGGCTCTGGGACGCGCTTGCCCCGGTTGTGTCTGCTCGTGCGCGGGCGGCCTGGCTCGGGCATGATGGCGCAATCCCGGCTCTGTGCTGGTCGCAGGATGGCACCTATCTTGCGACGGGTGGCGCTGATCGCGCTATTCGGATCTGGCAGATGGGTGGCGATGTGCTGGCGGCCTGGATTGCTCATGGTCGTGGCGGCGTCACCGCGCTTTCCTGGTCTCCTGACGGTCGATTTGTGGCCTCGGGAGGAGCCGATCAGGCGGTATATGTGTGGGATCCGGTGAGCGGAAACCGTGTCTTCAGCCTTGTTGAACATAGCGACGAGATTCGTACCATTTCGTGGAGTCCTGATGGCTCATTTCTGGCAACGGTGGCCGGGAAGAAAGATCAGCGCGTTTGCCTGTGGAGTACCCAAAACGGCCAGTTGCTTGCTCAGTTACGGGGCCATGCGCGAGAAGTGGTGGGCGTCTTCTGGGATCCTCGTCAGGCGAACTGGCTTGCAACTATCGGTGCTGACCGCACGCTCCGCTTCTGGAGCACACGCAATCCTGTACCGGGGACACCGCTCCATGCGTTGCAGCTTCCTGTGAGTGTGAGCGCGAGTGCAGGCCCGACCGGCACGTACATGCTTGCGCTTGGCAAGGAAGATATGCAGGTAGGCATCTTCCAGCTCTCCTAGTTGAAAGAAACAATTGCTAGAAAGGCAATACGTATTTTTATGGGGAATACTTTCACCTATGCTTGTTCGGTCTATGGGGTACAGCTTTCCACTGCGGAGCGTCGCACCCTGATTCAGGTGGCGCGTGGCAAGCACCCGGCCGATCTGGTATTTCGGAACGGTCGCATTGTGAATGTCTTTACCAACGAGATCTATGAGGCGGACGTTGCGGTCTGGAAGGGCTATATTGCTGGTGTTGGCCCGCAGGGCGCGTACAACGGCGAGCGCGTGATTGATCTGGAGGGACAGTATCTGGTTCCCGGGTTGATCGAGGCTCACACGCATGTTGAAGATGCGCTGCTGGTTCCGGGTGAGTTTGCCCGGGCGCTTGCACCACACGGCACGACAACCTGTATCAGCGACCCGCACGAGATTGCCAATGTATCCGGTATGGTGGGCATGCGCTGGATGCTTGAGGCTGCGAAAGGGATTCCGTTGCGCTTGATGTTCACGCTGCCTTCCTGTGTGCCCGCAAGCCCGTTTGAGAATGCTGGTGCGTCACTGAAGGCCGAGGATTACAGCGAGATTGCTGGTGAGCCCCGAATTGCCTCTGTGGGCGAGGTGATGAACTATCCTGGTGTGCTTGAGGGCGACAAGGTGCTGCTTGATATGATCGAGCTCGGGAAGCCGGGCAAGTTCGCACAGCGTGGTCTGGCGGTTGATGGACACTCGCCCGAGCTCTGCGGGCTGGATCTTTGCGGCTATGTCGCTGCCGGGGTTGAGGCTGACCATGAAGCGGTTTCGGCTCAGGAGGCTCTGGAAAAGGTGCGCCTGGGTATGTGGCTCTGGATTCGTGAGGGCTCAACGCGCAACCTGGATGATCTGCTCCCGGTTGTGCTGGAACATCTACCGGAGCGCTCTGGCTTTGTCGCTGATGATCGTACTCCTGGCGACCTGCTGCGTGATGGCGACCTGGATCATATCATTCGGCTGGCGGTCAAAAAGGGACTTGATCCGATTCAGGCGATCAAGATGTGCAGCCTGCATCCCGCGACCTATTTTGGCTTCCGTGATCGCGGTGCGATTGCTCCCGGCTATCTGGCTGATCTGCTGGTTGTACCTGATCTGCATGACTTCCGTCCGCGTCAGGTCTATGTCGGTGGTGAGCTGATTGCAGAGAATGGTGTTGCGCTCTTTGAGGCTCCTGCGCTGCCCGCCAACTGGGAAGAAACGGTCGGGAAGACGGTGCAACTGCGTGATTTCAGCGTTGAGCGGCTGCGCCTGTCTGGCTCCAGCGGCAAAGCCCATGTGATCGGTCTGGTGAAAGATCAGATTGTGACGGAAGATCTCTTGCTTGATGTCACTGCCCGGGATGGTGTGTTGCCGTCCGAGCCGGAACGCGATCTGCTCAAAATCGCCGTCGTTGAGCGCTATGGCCGTGGACGCGTTGGGGTCGGTCTGCTGCATGGTCTGGGGCTGAAATCGGGCGCTATCGCCTCTTCTGTGGCCCATGACGCACATAATATTGTGGTGGTTGGCTGCAATGACGAAGATATGGCGCTGGCGGTCCGCGAGATTGAGCGGCTACAGGGCGGTCTGGTGATTGTGGACAATGGGCAGGTGGTTGATAGCTTGCCGCTGCCAGTCGCGGGCATTATGTCGCCGTTGCCTGTGGAGGAGGTTGCCGAGAAACTGGAGCAGCTTGATCGCAAGGTTGCCGAAATGGGCGTCGGGATCTCGCATCCGTTCGGCTTCCTGTCATTCCTGGCCCTGAGCGTGGTGCCGAAGCTGAAAATCACTGATCTGGGCTTGCTTGATGTTGATGCATGGGAGATCATTTCGATTCAATAGCTCTAAGAGAAGTTTTGAGGGAGTACGACAGGTACTCCCTCTTCTTTTGTGCTGACAGGCCAGTTTCTTCGGCTGGATATGACTTTTCGCCATGAATATCCCCTTCTCTCTCTTGAGCGTTGTATACTGAAAAAACGGCTTGATCAAGAAGAGAGAGTGTGAGGCGATACTATGGCTCGGAGTCTGACTGTCTATCATCTTTCGTTTACAACTGAAACGGTCACGCCGCTTGAGACCGACGAGCATTGTGGCGCGGCATTACGTGGTAATGTCTATGAGTCGGTATGGAGGCGCTTTTGTACGAATAAGGCCTCGCCTTCCTGCGCTGCCTGTGAGTTGCACACGGCTTGCCCGGTAAGCGCGCTGGTGGCGCCCCTGCGTGAGGAAAATACCTGGGGACGTGACGTGCCTCGCCCTTACCTGATGATGCCGCCGCTCGAGGGTGCGCGTCGTTATGAGACGGGTGAGCGCTTTCGCTTTGGGATGACGCTCTTTGGCTCGATTATTCGGCTGCTGCCCTATATCATGATAGCTGTGCCCGGCATCGAGGCGGCGGGCGTGGGCAAGCGCATACAGGAGCTTGAGGGCAGGCGGGGACGCTTTGAGGTTTGCACGGTCGAGAGCCATCACCTCTTTACTGGAGAGCGTCAATTGCTGTATGAGAGGGGAACGGTTGTAGCGGTGCAGCCGGCGCTTGCTATCACAGCGGAGGATGTCCGGGCTCGCGCGGAGCAGTTTCACCCCGAGCGCCTGACCGTGCATTTTCTGACGCCAACCCGCATCGTGGATAAGGAGCATCTGGTGCGGCGTCCGACCTTTCGCCCTCTGGTGCAGCGCTTGCTTGAGCGCCTGATTGCACTTGAAGAGGCGTATGGCGAGGGCGTGGAGTCGTCATATGCACGTATGAGTTCAGAGGAGCGGCGGCAATTGTTGGCGCGTGCAGAGGAGGTGATATGTTGCGAGGATGCGACATACTGGGATGATCTGAAAAGCTACTCCCGGCGGCTCGGGCGCAAGACGCCGCTTGGAGGCTTTGTCGGGCGCGTGACCTTTACGGGTGAACTCATCCCTTTTCGGGAGCTGCTGGCCTGGGGCGAGCTGATTCATGTTGGTAAAAGCTGCGTCAAGGGTAATGGCTGGTACCGGATTGAGGGATAGCCGTTTGATCCGCTCAGGATACTGGCAGGCGTCTTCATTGATAACGCTACATCGTGTTTTTCCCGCTTGCTTGACGGTGTAGTGTTTTTCTGGTATGCTCGACGAAATAATTCTCAAAAACGAGAAGTACAGAAAAGGGGGTGATAGTCATGATTTTGCATCAGCTAAACCTCAGATCGAGTTACTATTGTTCTTCACACAAGGAGCAAAAACATGAAATTACATCCCCTGACTTCAGAGCAGTTGGAGACATTTCTTCAGCTTGCCGTCCCCTCTGAGCATGTGGAGGATGTGCGGCGCTATGTTGAAAATATGCTCGCACGCGATTCGATGCGCCTTGACTGGTGTTTTCTGGTCGAGGATGCGGGCTCACTGATTGGTACCGTCGCCTTCTGGAAACTTCCCTCACAGCATGTCCCTGCCAGTCTGGTTCTGCTCTCGCTGCCCTGGGAGCGTGAGGACGTATATACCCTCGGAGAGCACCTTTTTGCTCTGCTGCTCCCACAAATGCGATCGCTTGGCGCGAAGATGATTGATCTTGTGATCGATGAGCCCGCCTGCTCTCCCCAGTGGCAGTATGCGCCCGAGCGGAGAAAGGAGCTTTTTCAGCGGCTTTCCTTTCGCCTGGATCGCGTGACCATGCGCTTTGAGCGCTCCGCTGGTGCCCTCCCTCTGGTGCCCGATCGTCTGGTGTTTCGCTCACTGGATGAGGTCGGGGAAGCCGTTTTTATCGATGCGATTGAGCAGGCTTCGGCCCATACCTTTGATCGCTATATCCAGCAAGAGCGGGAGCTTCTGGGGGCAAGGGAACAGGCGCGCATGTTCTTTGAGGATATGCAAAGTATGGAGTACAAGCCGCAATGGTGGAAGGTGGCCTATGTGCCGGATGGAACGCTTGCAGGTTTTGTGCTACCTGCTCTGGCGCCTGCGTTTGGGACGATCGCCTATATCGGCGTGCTGCCCGCGCATCGTGGTCAGGGATACGGATATGATTTGCTTGTGCAGGGCACGCAAACACTGATTGATGCCGGGGCGCATGTGCTGCGAGCCGATACCGATATCAAGAATGAGCCGATGGCGCGTACTTTTCGGCGGGTGGGGTATCGCCAGTTCGCGAAGCGGACTGAGTTCAGCCTGAAGCTTGCCAGCGGGAAATAAATCGCAAGAAGCAAGCTATAAAAACGCTGCTCTCATACCGAGAGCAGCGGGTACACCGGCTCAGAAGCCCTCGAAATGCAGACATTCGGGGGCTACCGAATCCGAGGTGAGTGCTTTTTACTGTTTGGCGCTGCCACCCATGATACGGGTCAGCTTGGTGCCGCAGACGACACAAGCACCTTGCATGGCGGGGCGACCATTTTTCATCGTGATCTGATGAGCATCCTTCATCTCACGTTTCTCTTTGCACTTTACACAATAGGCGGTCTCTGCCATCCTCTTGTTTCCTCCATTTATATAAGCATTCTGGCTTTCAAATAAAAGCCATTTACTACATGGTACGCGATAATTGCCCCGATCAGTTTCATTCGGGGGAAACTCAACCATTTTGGGCTATTCCGTTGCTCAACAGGTTCATGTGGAGGAAAGCGGAACGACTGGTAGTAGAGAAAATTCCACTGCTTATGCAGCATATTTCATAAATAAGATCGTGGATACGTGCCGGGAAACGCGCTCAGAATCACATATGTGCAAGCGTCATTCCAGGGCGAAGGTTGACCGGGCCTTGACAGAAGGGCCCTGACTCGGGTATAGTATAAAATGAAATATTGAGATATGAGTAATATGCTGGTACCGTCGGACAGGCGGAAACCGGTATATGGGTATACCTTACCCTGTCAAACACTTCTGGACACATGGCTGTTCCTTTGCTACCTGGCAGATGGGCGCTATGGGCGTGAAGTGAAAAATCCTCCGCTTTTTATACATCAGGCGGAGTGTGAAAATTGAATATGTATCAAGGACAGTGATTTGAGAAGTCCTGAGCCATTCGATGAGAAAGGCTTAGGGCTTTTTTGTTTTGTTGCGATGCTGCGCCGTTGTTCGGGGTCGTAAGCGTGCATTGTTGCCGCTACGCTTCGGGCGGATTCAAAGGCGAAAAGAAGGAGATACAGGGAGAATGCAAAAACCCTCTCTTACGCAATTGCAAGAACAACAATTTGATGTTGTCGTCATCGGTGGTGGCGTGATTGGTGCCGGGATTGCTCGTGATGCCTCGCTTCGTGGCCTGCGAGTAGCCCTTTTTGAGAAGGATGACTTTGCGGCGGGCACCTCTTCCACCTCGACGCGTCTGGCTCATGGGGGCCTGCGCTATCTTGAAATGCTTGACTTTGGGCTGGTTCGGCAGGATCTTGGGGAGCGCGAGAAGCTGCTGCGGATCGCTCCGCATCTGGTGAAGCCGCTACGCTTTGTGGTGCCGCTCTGGTCGCGCAACTGGTTTTATCGTACCAAGCTCAAAATAGGTATGATTTTGTATGATCTGCTTTCGTATGATAAGAGCCTGCCCAATCATACCTTCTGGAATCGGGAGGAGTTGCTTCAGCGTGAGCCAATGCTGAACCCGGATGGCTTGCAGGGCGCGCTCTGTTATTATGACGCTCAGATCCCTTCAACCGAGCGCCTGGTGCTTGAAAATGTGCTGGATGCCGCCGAACATGGGGCACAGATCTGGAATCATACAACCGTGACCGGCCTGCTCCGCAGCGGCGATCAGGTTTATGGCGTGCAGGTGCGCAATGAGCAGAGCGGCGAGACAGCAGACGTTCGGGCGCGACTGGTCATCAACGCTGCCGGTCCCTGGCTCGATGGTCTTACCACGAAGCTGCTTGACGAGCCAAGCCACAGGGTGCGCATGACGAAGGGCATTCACTTTACCGCACCTCCGGCCTGTAACCATGCGTTGGTGTTGTTCGCGCAGCAGGATAACCGTCTCTTTTTCGTGATTCCCTGGAATGGCTATTCGTGGGTTGGTACAACCGACACCGACTACAACGACTCTCCTGATAAGGTGCGGGCAAACGGCGAAGATGTCGACTACCTGCGCGACTCGGTAGAAACCTTCCTGCCCGAGGCCGATTGGGAGCAGATCTACTTCACAACGGCGGGCCTGCGGGCGCTGGTGCGCAAGGAAGGCGTGAGCGAGTCAGCGGTGTCGCGAAAGCATGCGCTGGTCGATTTCAGCAAGACCGAGGGACTGAACGGCATTATGTCTGTAGTTGGCGGCAAGCTGACGGCGTATCGTGGCATTGCCGAGGAAGCGGTTGACATGGCCTGTAAGAAGCTTGGCGTCTCAAAGCGCTCTCAGACGGCCAGAGTACCATTGCCCGGCGCGCGTGTGCAGGAGCATAGCAGTACCCATGACAAGATGCTTCGTGAGCTGCAAGAGCGGATCTATAGAGCCGGTGCCGGGCTGAACCTGAGTGACCAGCAGATTGATTACCTGCTGCATCTCTATGGCCTCTACACACTGGATCTCTTTGAGCTTGCGCGTACGCGTCCAGAGCTGGCCGAGCGGATTCATCCGAACTACCCCGACATCCGGGCACAGATTGTGCGAGCCATCACCGCCGAGTATTGCACTATGGTTGATGATTTCATCTTCCGGCGCACTATGCTAGGCTTCTCGGAAGATCAGGGCAAAGAGGCGCTGCCCGTCATTCTTGATGAGATGGGCAAGCTGTTGAACTGGACGGCTCAAGCTCGGCAACGACAGGAAGAGCGCTATCAGTGGGCAATCAGAAAAAGTCAGGCCTTCCGCGAGGAACTGAAGCCGACGACGTCACAGGCACAGGTCTCGTTATCGCATAAATAGCACATCGAAGAACGCCCGGGGAAAACATGCCGGGCGCTCTTTTTTTTGGTTCTGCTTGAACATGTTTCGTGATAAAAAAGGAAGCGTCCGGCGAACCAGACGCTTCGAGCATGCGTAAAGAGGACAACTGTTATTGGACAGACGGCTCGTGCGAGCGTTCGCGTACAGCCTCGCCTTTTGTTTCAGTATCGCCAGATTGTCCCATATGGCGCGCTGCCAGCACCTTGCTGATTGAGAAATCATAGATGAGAGCGCCGATGATACCGCCAACAATCGGGGCAACGATAGGAATCCAGGTGTAGTCGTTCAGTGCCCCGAAGCCACCGCCTACCAGCGCCATCCACAGGCGTGGGCCGAAGTCACGGGCAGGGTTGATTGCATATCCAGAGTTCAGGCCGAACGATGCACCGATTGCGACAATCAGGAAACCAATGATCATCGGGTTCAGGTTTGCCTGTACGGGCTGATTGCGTCCGTCGGTAATCGCCAGGATCAGACCGACCAGGAGCGCGGTGCCGATCAGCTCGGTTCCGAAGGCGCCGAACACGCCGACAAAGTCCTTCTTCCCGGTGTAGAAGACGCCGCCAACCTGACTGACGGTGTTTGCATCGAGCGCTTTTCCGCCGAGTGCGTGGTCAATCGCACCTTTGTAGACAAAGTAGAGAATCCCTGCGGCAACGAACGCGCCAACAACCTGCGCCACGATGTAGGGAATGACTTTCCGCCAGGGAAGCCGCCCGGTGACTGCCTGCGAGATCGTTACTGCCGGGTTCAGGTGGGCACCACTGATCGCGCCTGCAACGTAGATACCGAGCATGACTGCCAGACCCCAACCCAGGATAATAACAACCCATGAGTTCGCGAACGGCGTTGCGGCCCCGTTCGGGCCAGTGTTTGTGAAGAGCTGGAATGTCGCGACACAGCCATCACCGAACAGAATCAGGACCAGTGTGCCGAAAAACTCGGCGAGGGCCTCGCCCCAGGTTCCGGCCAGCGGCGAACGCTTTGCAATACTAGCCATAAATACCTTCTCCGTTTCTGTAAGAGGACAAGAAAAAGACGCTGAACAAAGGGAATGCGGAGACCGGCCCGCGTTGCAGGCCAGCCTGACGCAACCGAAAAATTATCGCTGTTCCCAATTCAGAGAGCGCTCAACGGCGCGTTTCCAGCCCGAGTAGAGCTCTTCACGCCTCTCTGCACTCATCTGCGGCTCAAAGGTGCGATCAATGGCCCACTGGGCGGCCACTTCCTGCTTGCTGCTCCAGAAGCCAACGGCCAGACCTGCCAGATAAGCCGCACCAAGCGCGGTGGTTTCGGCCACTTTCGGCCGCTGGACAGGAACGCCGAGAATGTCGGCCTGGAACTGCATGAGCAGGTTGTTGACGACCGCGCCGCCATCAACGCGCAGCGCCTTCAACTCAACGCCGCTATCGGAGCTCATGGCTTCCAGCACGTCGCGGGTCTGGTAGCACATGGACTCAAGCGTTGCGCGGGCAACGTGACCCATCGTGGAACCGCGAGTCAGGCCCATAATTGCGCCACGTGCGTAGGGGTCCCAGTGGGGAGCGCCCAGACCGACGAAGGCAGGAACCAGATAGACCCCACCATTGTCCTCGACGGTCGCGGCCAGCGGCTCGACTTCTGCGCTGCTATGGATCGCTTTCAGGCCGTCACGCAGCCACTGCACGGCTGCGCCAGTGACGAAAATGCTGCCTTCGAGCGCGTAGGTGACTTTGTTATCGGTTTTCCAGGCGATGGTAGTCAGCAGGCCGCAGTTTGAGGGAACGGCCTGAGCGCCGGTGTTCATCAGCATGAAGCTGCCGGTGCCATAGGTGTTCTTCGCCATGCCAACTTCATAGCAGGCCTGACCGAATGTGGCTGCCTGCTGGTCGCCCGCGATACCGGCAATTTTGATCGGCGCGCCGAAAAATTCGGGGTCCGTCTCGCCGTAGATTTCGCTGGACTGACGCACTTCGGGCAACATGGCGCGAGGAACACCCAGTTCCTGAAGGATGACATCATCCCAATCGCCCTCATAGATGTTGTAGAGAAGGGTTCGGGAGGCGTTTGTTGCGTCGGTGATATGTACGCGTCCTTTGGTTAAACGCCAGATGAGGAAGGTATCCACGGTGCCGAAAAGCACTTCGCCACGCTCGGCTTTTTCGCGCACACCCGGGACATTATCAAGAATCCATTTGACTTTTGTACCAGAAAAATAGGCATCCGTCACCAGTCCGGTGCGTTTGCGGATCTCCTGATCAAATCCCTTTGCCTTGAGCTCATCACAGATAGGTGCGGTCAGGCGGCTCTGCCAGACGATTGCGTTACAGACGGGTTTGCCTGTCTCTTTTTCCCAGACAAGGGTTGTTTCACGCTGGTTGGTAATACCGATAGCCGCCACGTCGGCAACTGATGCCCCTGCCTTCTTCAGAACGTCCTGGGCCACGGCTAACTGACTTGACCAGATATCTTCGGGGTTATGCTCAACCAATCCGGGTGCCGGGTAAATCTGGGGGAATTCTTGCTGTGCAACGCTCACGATTGCTCCATCGTGATCGAAGAGGATTGCACGTGAACTGGTTGTTCCCTGGTCAAGGGCAAGCACGAACTTAGCCATACAACATTGTCCTTCTTTCTATACATTGATTAACAACGATGTACAAAGTAGCGGGAAGCTACAGCGCTTCCATTCTATGACAACAGGTGTACCTGTCGTCCCTATCTGCTCTCTGGATAGCTTGCGGTCGATGCTATCTCTCCTGTTTCAACGAGCGCATTCAAGGCCAGAGATCTGCCTGGCTGACTGCAACACCCTGTGCTCCGGCTTTGAGAACCGCCTGCACCTGTTGCGGGGTGTAGATCAGTCCAGAGGCCAGGAACGGGAGCGGAAATGGAAATTCCTGTAAGTGTGGAACTACCAGCGCGGGTGAAATATCGAGCAGGTCTACATCGGCCAGATTGACGGTTGTTAACGATGCCTGAAGACCAGTCGAGTCAACGGCAAAAACGCGCTGGACCGTCTGAAAGTGAAGAGCCTTCCCCATAGTGAGCACGCGCGGATTGTTAGAGACGATGCCATGAACGTGACAGCGTTCGGACAGATATGCAAGGCCATCGGCATCCGCATGGACGCCGTCAATCTGATCAATATTGACGTACACCAGCAGCCCTTGCTGATGCGCCCGTTCAATGCGGGGGGCAAGATCGAGCAGATTGCAATGGCGTAGCACGACTGCCTTCACCTGAGGATGTTCCATAAACTGTGTCAGTTGCACAGCATTCTCGACAACCGGAATGATCTTCGCGGTTATCGAGGGAGGAAGCGACGTTTTAGCGGCTTTTATATCCATGCGCATCTCTCCTGACAGTAAGCAAGCAATAAGCTCTAAGCCTTATAGACTTGCGGCCAGAACTTCTCATCTCACTGTCCTGCGCACACGCTATAGGGGCACGTAGTCTTGTTTTCTTTCAATCCACAGGGGCTTGCGAGACCGCTGCGGATGTTCTCCTCGCCTGAGGAATGCAGGGAAAAGGCTTTACTGGCGCTGCGTCTCTTCTAAGAAAAAAGTACACATAACAGCGCAAAAGCCTGACAGCTACACGTTATAGCTGTACAATAGGGCGTTTGTAGACTATAATATAGTCCATTCACGCTCTCTTTGTCAAGGGCTATCTGGCAAAAACTCAAGAGAAAACTCCTGCTTGCTCTTGTATGATGAAATGAGAAGGAGGTGACAGGGGATACTGCTATGAGGAAAGAAGATTTTGTCAAGCTGGCGAGCCGCTATCCGCTGGCCGCGGCCATGAAAACGAGCAAGGATATGGAGCTTGCTCTGACGTCTCGGGCATCACTGCTCTTTGTGCTGCGCGGCAATGCATTTCATCTCGAACCCTATATCGAGCGCGTGCATCAGCAGGGCAAAGGTGTGGTTGTCCATATCGATTTAATTGGTGGGGTGGGGAAAGACCGAGCCGGGATCAAGTATTTGCGCAAAATTGGCGTGGATGCCATTATCACCAGTCGCTCCCAGTTGATTGCGGCGGCTCGTGCCGAGGGCCTGCTGACGATTCAGCGCCTGTTGCTGCTGGAAGATTCGGCGCTGGAACGGGGGGTTCGCACGATTGCCCATGCATCCCCTGATTTTGTCGAGGTGTTACCCGGTATTATTTTTCCTGAAGTGGCTGCTACACTGCGTTCTCTTCTGCCCGGTCCCTTTATCGCTGGCGGCTTTATCCGCACGCCCGAAGAGGTCAGGCACATTCAGGCCGCAGGTGCTATCTTATGCAGCAGCAGCACTACGAGTCTGTGGAATGACCTCTCCCTGTGAACTGCCTTTTGTCGAAAACGGGCAGAGCCGACATGTTTTGCCCGGCTTCGGCGCTTTTCCCCCTGAAATCGCTTCTCTGGCCTTGCGAATACCTTAAAAAAGCACGCTTGCTCTCTAGACTGCCTGTGCTGTGATAAGGTATCATTGGTAATGAATAGGTGAAATAGGGCAGACTATTCGATCTGGCTGAGAAATCAGGAGGAAAAAACTCTCACTCCGTTCAGGACACGCAGGGAAGAACATGCCGTCGGGCAGGAAGCCCTGAGAGTTCTTTGACGTACCTGACATTTCTACATGACGAAAGGATTTCTAAACACATGTCCCTTCTATCAGAGGACCCTACCGTAGGGATGACGGTAGATGAGCTCATTGGACAAGTGCTCTCTGTAGGCTTCCCGGGGACGACGCCAACCGCTGAGATTCTCGATTTGATTCAGAAGCATCATGTTGGCTCTATTATGCTTTTTGCACGCAATGCTGAAGATGTGCACCAACTGCGCAATCTGACTCGCAGTCTGCAAACGAGCGCACGGGAGGCCGGGCACCGCTTCCCGCTGTTGATCTCCAATGACCAGGAAAATGGCATGATTCAGCGTCTCGGGCGTGGCTCAACCATCTTTCCGGGAAATATGGCGCTAGGCGCAATCGATTCAGAGCAGATCGTCTATGATGTGGCTCAGGCTGTGGGGCAGGAGATGAAAGCTCTGGGCATCAATATGAATTTTGCTCCCGTCATCGATGTCAACAATAATCCCGACAATCCCATTATCGGGAATCGCGCTTTCGGCGAGGATCCAATGCAGGTCGCTCGTCTGGGCGTGGCGACCGTAAAGGGGTTTGCCAGCGCGGGCGTGATTACCTGTCTGAAGCACTTCCCGGGTCACGGTGATACGGCGGTCGATTCTCACTATGCACTGCCAACTATTCTGCATTCGTTGGAACATCTGCAACGCGTTGAGCTGGTTCCTTTCCGCTATGGCATTGAGGCCGGTGCCGATGCGGTCATGACCGCTCATATTTCCTTCCCCGCCCTGACCGGGGATGAGTCGTTGCCTGCAACGCTCTCTTCGCATGTGCTGCAACATCTGCTTCGTGAGCAACTGGGCTTCGGCGGACTGGTTGTGACTGACTGTCTGGAAATGGATGCCATTATTGATACGGTCGGTATCGAGGCCGGTACGGTTGATGCGTTGAAGGCCGGGTCCGATCTGCTGCTGATCTCGCACACCTACTCGCGGCAGCTACAGGCGGTTGAGGCGATTCGCCGGGCGCTGCAAACCGGCTATCTCTCGGAGGAACGCTTGCGCGAGGCTGCCGGGCGCGTCTTGCGGCTCAAGGCCCGGGCTCTGTCCTGGGAAGAGGCGCTGACAAACGATCAGGCTATGATCTGTGTGGGCAGCGATCTGCATCGTGAGCTGAGTGAGAAGGTCTACGAGCTCTCGACGACGCTGGTCAAAGATACGAAAGGGCTGATCCCGCTGAACCTCAAGCCCGAGCAGCGCATTCTGGTGGTGTATCCGCGCAAAGAGGCGTGGTCTCAGATCTCCGACCGGGTGTACCCGATTGCGCTGCTAGGCGAGTATATTCGTTTACGCCATGCAAATGTGCGCATACTGTGTTTCGATCCAACCGCAATCAGTAGCGCCTACCGGGAGATTCAGCGGGCGGTCCATGAAGCGGCTCTGGTCATTATGGTGACGGTCAATGCCAATCTCGATCCACAGCAGGCTATGTTGATGCAGGAAGTGTTGCAATCGAACAAGCCTGTCATTGGTATTGCCGGCATGTTCCCCTATGATCTGCTGGCTTTTCCGCGTCTTAGCACGTACCTGACAACCTATGAGTATACTCCGCCCGCTCTGGAGGCTCTGGCACGGGTTCTTTTTGGCGAGATTGCTCCTCAGGGGCAGTTGCCGGTTTCGCTGCCCGATATCCCGCCGGGGCGCAAGCGCTTCTCTTTTGGCTTGCAGTCGTCTAGAGTACAGGACAAGCTGGAATTACAGGAAAAAGAGGCAGGATAGTCTTCTAGATCGAACACGCTCTTCTCCGCTTTCAGGGGAAGAAGAGCGAGAGAAGGAATGGAAGGTGAAAAGAGTCCCGGCAGTTCGACCGGGACTCCAACAGAAAAAGATGAGGGGAAACTATCTTTTATCGGAGGGGCGGTAGCCTACCCGCTCCAAAAACGTATGTGTTACCTTTCCCCGATGCAAGAAATAGATTTTGCAGGCGTAGTATCTCTCGTCTCGTCCCGCACGCAAATAGGCCTGCCGCGCCTCCTCAGGGTTGTTGCCCTCGAATAGAACGAGATCTCCCGCTTTGATAGTGTATTCATATCTGGATTCATATGCTTCGCTCTTCATGACTTCCTCCTGACAACATGTTGGTATAAGGAGGGATGCGTGATCCCTCCCACTACGAATACACGGCTTGAGGGAAGTCCCCTCATAGGTGGAGGTGGTTTCGCATTATGTAGAGCTCTTGCAAGGGGCGATAAAAGCAGACTCTACAGGTTCCCGAAAGGGGAATGTTGTAACATGATATCTGAATGAATGAATACAGGTCCATGCTGCCACAGAACTCGCAGCGCTGATACTGCATGTGTCGAATGACGCCGGCAAGCGCCGCCTGCATCTCGCGGTGCGACTGCGGGTAGTGCTGGGGCAGCGTGGCGGCGTACTCTCGGGTATACCCCACCAGCGCGGCCACTTCCCCTTCACTCACTTTCAGCTCGACGGGCTCCGACGCGTCCTCGATCCTCACAAGGCTCATCTGGTGATAAAGACTCTGTAAAAAGCTGTTTTGTGGCATCTTTGCCAGAAGTGCTACTAGCACTCCTTTTAACAAGCGAAATTCGTGAACGGGCAATTTCATCTTACAATCTCCTCTTCATCTTTTATAAGCCACTCCTTTGTGTTGCCCTCTACCTTCTATGATACTTATCTATCTCGCTTCTGCCAACAATCTTCTCTGCACCCTGCACTTTTAGCTCATACAATGCAAAGAGCTTTGTGATATACTATGAGGAGTGGAAAGTGTTCAATGCTTAGAAGGTTGGTTTCTATGTTGGAGTGGAAACAGATAGCAACGACGCTTAAAGCGTATAAGCAACGGCAAAGAATCTCATATCCGGCCATTGCCCGGGCTCTCGGCTTGAAAGAGCGACAGGTGTATTACATCTTTCAGGGCAAGGGTGACCTTCTCAATTCCTATGCTCTGTTACGCCAGCTCTCGCAGGTCCTTGCTATTCCTCCCCACCTCCTGGGACTCTCGCTGATCGAGCGTCCCCCGATCGAGATCGGGCGTGAGATTGCGAAGCGACGCAAAGCACGCAGGATCTCACAGGAGGCGCTGGCGGAAAAGATGGACCGCTCTGTTGAATTTGTATCACGGCTTGAAAACAAAGGGGAAGGACTCGACAATATGCGCAGACGAAAGGCTCTCTCTTTGCTTCTGGGAATTCCACCCACTCTGATGGGTCTGGCTGATGCCTCGATCCCGATGAAACAGCTCGTGCAGAAGGTGGATATGCAAATGTATCAAGATAGACTCGATACATTGTACAAAACGTATTATTACAAGGGAGCGTCCGCGCTTCAAGAGGTAGAGCAGCAGATAGCGCAGCTCAAGTTGCTTGAGCAGGACAGCGAGACCAGAACCATGCTCTACCGCTATCACGCTCTGGCGCTGCTCATTGCCCGCGAGGACTATAACTTTCATGCCATTCATGTCCACTCCCAGGCCTGCATTGATCTCGCGGGCGATAGCGCCATCAAGCGCGCGCTCGCCCACTACCACCGTGCCGAGGCCTTCCGCGAAATCGAGCTGTATGGCGAGGCTGTCACGCAGATCGGCCTTGCGCTCAAGATCAACCACCTGCCGCTGAATATCCTCTATCGCCTGGCACTGGAAGCCGGTACGATCCACTACAGCGCGCCTCCGGGCATCGGTGAGGGCACCCATTATGGCGCGAAAATGCTCTCTCGGGCGGAAAAGCTCTTTCCCCAGGTTGCAGGTTCAGTTGACAGCATTAGCCAGCTCCCCATCTTGGGGGAGGACTTTCTTGCCTTGCGCCGCACGATGGCCCTCGTCAATGACCCCTCCGCCTGCGCTCAGGCCATTGAGGAAGCCCGAGAGCTGTCAAAGGTGATGCCACGTCGTGCCATGATCCTTGATACCTACGAGGCAGATCTTGCCGCCAAGAAAGGCAATATCGAGGAAGCGCTGCTGCTCACGGCCCGTGCTGAGCAAAAGGCCCGCGAAATGAAATCGCAGCTTAACCTTGCCCGTGTGGCACGCGTGTATGAGGAACTCAAACAACAACAAATGTAAACATATTGGCCGGGAGTATGAGAGGCTCCCGGCTTCTCCCGAGAGGAAAAGCAAGTTCAGAGGCCGCCCGGCGTGCTCTCAGGAAGGCAATATTCTAGTATAGAGGCAGCGATCCTTCCGCAAGGAATAATGAAGAAAGGAAGCAGGCATATATGTCGAAAATAGTCGATGGCGAGGAGTATCTAGAAACTGAAGAGGTAATGGAAGAACTTGCTGCATCAAAGAAACTTTTCTATACGAGTATCAAACCCAACCTTCAGGCGTACCGCTTCGAGGGGAAGAAGAAACCCTGGTACAGGAAAAGGGATGTGCTTGCCTTAAAAGCCGGGAAGCCGCTTCGTAAAGCATCTATCGCCATTACAGGGATGTTTGGTAGCTGGACGGCTTTTGCTCGGGCGCAGTATGGGGCAGAGACAGAGCTTCGGAGCATTGAGGTGACGACGCTTCCTGAAGACGCTGTAGAGCGGTTTCATCTCCCTGCCGATCAGCAATTCGTCAAGCGCTCGCGTTTGAGCAGGATAGACCGTACCGTGATTTGCGCATGGGATACCTACTATCCGGTGGAGCTGGTCAGAGACATCATAGAACCCTTGAAGCAGGGTACAGTAGACCACATTGTTGAATATATCAGAGAGAAGCACGGTCTTGTCGTCGGGCGTGCGAAAGACATCTACAGCGCTCGCATGACAACGCTCGATGAACAAAATCTCTTTCAACTTCCTGCCGATGAGCCGGTACTTATCTTGCAGCGGGCATCCTATACGAGAGATAAGCAAACGCTCATCCTGTTCTCTGACATGGTTCTTCTGGGAAACTGGTTCGTTCATCAGCATGAGTATGATGTGTCCATCGGGCAGAGAACGAGAACCAGCCTGTTAACCAGCGAAGAAGTCCTGTAGCATACGTTTTTGCTCACTGTAACTGATAAGCAGCACATACAATTGTATCAAGTCTGTATCCGACATGCATTAAAAAGCCCCTGACGTACGCCAGGGGATGAAGCTCGCTTGAGAGGAGATCCCATCGGTGCTAGTGGGTCCAGGGATCGAGTTTGAGCCGTGCGGCTACCTCAGGTGTTGGTGCGGGATACACGCGTTCACGAGGCACCTGAAGCTGTGCAAGCGCGTTCGCCTGAACGAAGGCTCGCTGCTCTGCAACAAAGGCAGAAATATCTTCTATCGCCGCAATCTCCTCTTTCGCGTAACGGGCAAGCGTGTTTCCACGTAATCCCAGTTGTAGAGCGCGTCGGGGAAGACGATCGCCATTCGGAGCATGATCGGGGTCCCATTGCAAGACGACCTGAGAGTGATGTAATTGCTCGTACCATGCGGCCTCATCGGGATAGATGTCGGAGCGATAGGACGAGTGAACCGCTTGCGTGAGCAGCTCATCAAAGAAGGCGCGTTTCAGCGAGATCGCAAGCACGACCTCCTGCTGTGGCGATGTGCCCCATTTGCTGCGATACATCATCCAGAGAAAGTTTGGCTTGATCCAGCTCGTGCGCTCCAGGCGGAATTCGCCACCAAAATAGCCATGAGTTGCCGCAAAATGGCCGATAGCGGGCTTGTAGGCCTGATAGACGACTACACACTGCTCATCATATTGCGCGAGGATGTGGCGTCCCTCTTCGGGCCATTTGTCGAGTTGTTGAAGATAGGAAGTTGTTTGAAGCTGCATCGTATGTCTCCAGAGAGAAAAAAAGAAGCGCCGCGGCGGGCAAGCGCTTCTTTCATAACAAACAAACGCCATGAAGCAAGGAGGAGTTGATGAGAACGTTATGGTTTACAGGACCATTGTTTCCAGGTGTATCCGTCGTTCTTGAAAAGATAGTATGCGGCCTGTGCATTTGCGGTCGGATCGAAAATACTCTGTCCCGCGTAGGGAGTACCTGCCCAGGTGCCCGGCATGATCTGGAACAGTCCTGAAGCGCCGGACGGATTTTGTGCATTTGGATTCAGCCCGGACTCACACTGAGCGACACGGATCGCGGCATCTCCATAGGAGCCGAAAACCGAGAGAATAATAGATTTGATGCCTTCGGGGCCGCTGACCGGTGGTGGTGTGGTTGCGACTGGAGAGGGTACCTGTGTCGGGCTTGGCTCGGGTGATGGACTTGGCGTCGGGCTTGGTGTCGGCGTTGGCAACAGATTTTCCGCAGTGCTGATAGTGTCGTCCTGTTGCATCTTGACGCCGGGATTATCGGGCATATCGAAGGGCAGGGTTGTCATATGGGTGGTGCGTGGTTCGGTGCTCTTTGGTGTGGGAGCAGGGGTCCCTCTCGATGCGAAGAGGCTGAACCCGGTTCCCAGAGCGGCAACTACCACGGCTGCGAGACAGGTCAGCAGGATGTGGCTCTTTTTAAAGCCTTTGAAGCCCTGCTGTTGCGCGGTCGTCCTCTCATTCTTATGTTCTTTCAACATTGCTCCTTTCTGAAGTCAGGCGTTGCGGTAATCCTTGCTACAGAACTCAGTATGCCTGCCATGCGTTGATGCGTTCTGTAACACCATACAGCGAAAATCAACTTCGATCAATGAAAGCGTGCGAAATATAGCCAAAATTAACCAGATAGTTCAGCAGAAGAAGTTTTTGTAGAAGAAACAGCAGAACGAGCAGGACCTTCTGTCAGCGGCGAAGCAGAAGGCCCTGCATGGGCTACAATTGCTTGAGGTATGCGCCAATCAGGCGGGCCGCGGCTGCCGCACCCTCTTCTTGCTGTAGCTGCTTGCTCACCTCGACTGCTCTCTGCTTGAGTGCCTGATCTGTGCGCAGCGTTTCGAGGGCGGTCATCAGGGTCTGGGCATCCAGTTTGCGATAGGAAAGCGGTTCCATTCCGGCCCCGAGGGCGGCGATGCGAGCGGCCCAGAAGGGCTGATCGACGCGATAGGGGATAGTCAGCGAGGGGACGCCATGACGCAGGCAGGCCCCGCTGATATAGGAACCCGCGTAGTGCACGGCTGCCGAGACACGTGGAAGCAACCACTCATAGGGCACTGGCTCGCTGACAAGCACGTTCTCGGGAAGCTCCTCTGCCGGAAAGACGCCGTTCTGAATCAAGATAGCGCGGATGCCGCTTTTTTGCAGCGCTTCGGTAAAGCTGCGGACGATGCGCCGAATGGAGGTCGGTGGCATGCTGCCGGGATGGATCAGGACAGGCGGGCCCTGCTCAAGAAACTGCTCAAGCTCTCGCGAGGGCTGCCAGTTCTGCGGCGCGGGCTGGAACCAATAGCCGGTTACGTGCACGTTCTCCTCCCAATGAGCCGGGACTACCAGCGGGCTGAAGCCATAGAGAATCGGGGCTCCGCTCTGGCGCTGCCCGACAAACGGGGTACGCGCTCCCCGATACGCACGTAGCCCGAGCGACTTCCGCCGCCACTTGTTAATAAGCGAGCGGGTAAAGAACCAGGACAGCGAATCCAGGAGCGAATAGGAGAAGGTGTTGTAACCGGGCCCCAGAGGGAGCGCGGGCATTCCCTGAGCCGGGAAAGCGTCAGTAGGCGTCAAATAAGGCTGCGTTAACGCGGGAATCGCGGGAACCTGAAGCTTTTCTGCGATATGGGGAGCCGCGAGCGTGGTTGCGGACGAATAGACCAGCACATCGGTGTTTTCCGAGAGCTGGTAGGCGGTATCGAGCAGCGCCTGAAAGAAGACCCGGCGGGCGTTCTGCCGTCCTTCGCGCTGCATCAGCTCGCGCACAACCTCCTGAAGTGGCCTTCCGGTCGTGACACAGCGTAGATCGTAGGATTCAACAAAGCTTCTGAGGTCGTTGGTGGTGCCAACCGAGACAGGAAAGCCTTCTTGCTTGAGGTGGGTCGCAAGGGAAAGATATGGTTGCACATCATCACGCGTACCCATCGCAAGGATACGGACGCGCTTGCTGGACATAGAGATCTCCTTTGCATTGGTGCCATTTCTGACATTGTATTACAGAGTTGAAAAGGATTCCTCTATTGTAGGCCAGGGGCGACGATGGCGCCAGAGGGAGAAGGAAGCGAGCGGAGAGGGCTCGCTTCCCGAGAAGTGAGCTAGTGTACAGACGATGTTGTCTTGCAGGGTGCTTCGGGTTGCGGGAACGAGAGGGCAGGGCCAAAGACTTCCAGGTGAATCTGTGACGCAGGGTGGTTGATCTCCTGCAACATCGAAAGGACCGCCGTCATAAAGGGGCGTGGCCCACAGAGGTAGACATCCATATGCTGTCCAGCATGCTCCCGAAGCCAGTCGAGCGTGATGCGTCCCGCTGTGATGCCGGCCTGTCGATCTGCGTCGGTGCAGCGTTCATAGAGCGTCGTGGCCGAGAACGAGGGATGTGCGGCGACCAGCTCGTTGATTTCCTCACCGAAGGCATGATAGGCTTTTTCGCGTACGGCATGTAAGAGCGTGACCCGGCGTCCCGGGTTCTCTTCAGCGATCGCTCGTGCCATGCCAAGCAGCGGCGTAATGCCCACGCCACCGGCCAGCAGCAGCACGTCTGTGGAGGCATGGGGATCAAGCGTGAAGGCGCCATAGGGGGCACTGATCTCGATGCGATCACCCTCATTGAAATCGTAATGCAGTGAGGAAGAGACAATACCGGCTTTTTCAGTGTTGTCGCGTTCCAGCTTTACCCCGATGCGATAATAGGATTTTCCGGGAGCCGAGATCAGGCTATACTGGCGCAGGTGGCTGTAGCCATCTTTCTGCACTTTGACGGTAATGTACTGCCCGGGCTGATGCGTCATGATCGGCTGGCCGTCCTCTGGCTCCAGGGTGAGCGAGAGAATGTCTGTGCACTCCTGGACCTTGCGGCGAATGATGAACGGGCGAAAGCCGGTCCAGCCGCCCTTGCTCCCGGCAACCGAGCGGTAAATATCCTGCTCCATCCGAATGAAGTAATCAGCGATGACATCATAGGCCTTGAGCCAGACGCGCTCAACCTCAGGGGTGACGGCATTTCCCAGAACGTCTTTGAGAGCCAACGTGAGATACTTGCCAACAATCGGATAATGCTCGGGCTGTACATTCAGGCTGCAATGCTTATGCGCGATATGCTGCACGACAGGCTCGATAGCATCCAGGTTGTCGATATGCGCGGCTGCGGCATAGACGGAGCTTGCCAGTGCCTGCTGCTGGAGACCATCGCGCTGGTTCGAATGGTTGAAGATATTCAAAAGCTCAGGATGTGCTGTAAACATCATGTTATAGAAACGAGTCGTAATCTCTGACCCGTGTGCTTTCAAGACAGGGACAAGTGATGCAACAAGTTGGATCTCTTCTCTCTGTAAGGCCATGTCTCTGAGTCCTTTCTAAAGATGTATCTTATATATATCTTACAATCGAAACTATATCGCATTTTGATAAGCTGATGCAAGGGGTAGAAAGAATGAAACCAGAAACGTATAATAGTGATCATTGAATGGCTGGCGGCACTGCAAACGGGTGTGAAGAGGAAAAGCCTGTATTCAACATGAGAAGATGCTTTATAAAGAAATAAGGGAGCAAATGAAAAGGAATGCGACTGACGTACCAAACAGATTACGCGTTGCGAACCTTACTGTATCTTTCCTGTCTTCCTGAAGGGAAGTTAGCGAATATCCAGGAAATCGCGACAGTATATGCAATATCGCAGAATCATTTAATGAAAATCGTGCATAAGCTGGGAAAACTGGAATATATTGAGACGATTCGGGGTCATAAAGGCGGGCTTCGATTGAAGAAGAAGCCGGAAGAAATCAATATCGGGGCGTTGGTTCGCATGACAGAGGAAGATTTTTACATTGTTGAATGCTTTCATCAGCAAACAAACCGCTGTCTGCTCTCGCCGGTCTGCCAGTTGCGGGGAGTTTTCCAGGAAGCAATGGCCGCCTTCTTTCGGGTACTGGATAACTATACGCTTGCAGACCTTATTCAGGATCGTGAGATGTATGAACAGCTTTTTGAGCAAAAGCTTATAGAAATATCATGAAACCGGGCTCATTTTGTGAGCATTCTGTGATGTCCCTTTGTCTGCTATAATGGGAGTTCCCGAGAAGAACGTGTCAAAGCGCGCATTCTGTTAACTGCCTAACAGCCTGTCTGCCGCAAGGGTGTTATGCTGCGACAAGAGTACGGGCGTCTCTTTGACCTCCGTATTTCAGGGAAGAAAGAAAATCAAGGGGGTTCCCATGCGACAAAAAGGGCATCTGTTCCGGTGGCCCGGTTTGCTCCTGCTGTTCGTGCTGCTGGTTCCACTGCTGGCAGCCTGTGGAGAGGGCGACCAGAGCAATCAGCCAAAGCCAACACCGAACCCTGAGTTTCAGCGTGTTGCGTATGATATCGGCCTGCCTCCCGAGGCAAAAAAAGCGCCTGTTGTGGGCGATGTGCCTGCCGACACACCGATTGATATCACCGTGATGTTCAAGACCGATGATAAGGTTCTGGATGAGATCGGAGGTGATGGCAAGGGCAAGCCCGGCGACTCTGTTGACCTTGACAAAGAGGCGAAAAAGCTTGGCATTAGCGATGAAGATTATGCGCTGGTAAAGCAATATTTCGGCGTTGATAATGCAACCTTAGAGCTTGGAAAGCTGCACACCACGCTGAAAGTCAAAACGAAGACGGGTTCTCTGGGGAACCTGCTGCAAACGAAGTTCGTCTATCGCGAGCTGAACGGGAAGAAGTTCTTCGCACCCGAAAAAGACCCGATGATCCCCAAATTTATTCTTGACCGTGTTGTCGCTATTACCGGCCTGGAAGATTTCAGTCAGGCTCCTCAAAAGTCGGCTTCATTGAAGCAGTTCAAACCTCTATCGGCGAAGCAGTTACAGAAGAACCAGGCAGGCTGTGATGTTCCGCCCGAAATCGTGAATTGGAACACGGTTGCAGGCGCCTATGGGCTTGCAGGCTTTTATCAGAACGGCTGGACTGGTAAGGGGGTCACCATCTACCTGCCCGAGTTTGAGCCCTTCAATCCCGATGATGTCAGGCCGTATCTTGACTGTGTTGGCTATCGGGGCAAGCTGACCGTGACCACGGTTGGACCGGCTCCTGACCATGAGAGCTCACATGATGCCGATTACGGTTTCGAGACGGTGATGGATATCGAGATGATCGCCGGTCTGGCTCCTGACGCGGATATCAAGGTGTACCAGTCGCGAAATACCGGCTATGCGATGGCAAACGTGCTGAATCAGATCAGCGAGGACAGCGAACAGGATAAGAATATTCAAATGGTCTCGCTGAGTTGGGGGTCTGCTGAGGCGCAGGTAGTGCAGAGCCAGATTGACGCCGAAACGGAGGCCATTCGCACCCTGACACAGGTTAACCATATGAGCGTTTTCGTCATCAGCGGCGATTGCGGCGCATATGGGAGTATGTCAAAATATGATAAGCTGGATGTGATTTTTCCGGCTTCGGTGCCCTGGGCGATCGCGGTTGGCGGCACGCAGCTTACCTCGAACGGAAATGGCCGCGCAAGCGAGGTGACATGGCGTGACCCGAATCCTGATCCAGCGGCCTGTAAGAATACCTGGGGCTCCGGTGGTGGCCTGAGCACGCTCTTTGACCGTCCAAAATGGCAGCAGGGAGCCGGGGTCCAGAACAAGCAGTCGAACGGTAGCCGCCAGTTGCCCGATGTGGCTGCGGCAGCAACCAATCTTGCCATTCATTATCATGGGCAGTGGTACACCGGCTTCGGTACCAGCGCAGCTACGCCGATCTGGGCTGCCACCTTTGCCGTGATCAATCAGGCGCTGGCCCATAATACCGGTTACTTCTTCTACGGCCCCTCGACACTCTACCAGGCAGCCAGTAAGAGCGGCGGAGATCCTGCTTTCTACGATATCGTTGAGGGCGATAACCTGTACTATAAAGCCGGTCCGGGTTGGGATTTCACGACCGGGCTTGGCTCGCCCAATACCAGCAGGCTGTATGATGTCCTTACAGCCATGCTGAAAGACATGAAGAAGTGATGATATTGTGAGAAGAGGGGGGCCAGCGAGCTCCTCTTTTCTCTTCTGTCAGGAGGCAAACACTATGGGCGGGTTCCGCCTGTCAAAATTATTTCTCTTTCTTTTCCCTGTCTTTCTCCTGATACGCCTTTTCCTGCCTGCGGGCAGTGCGAGGGCAATGGATATTTTTATCAAGGATACGGCAAAGATTCTGGAAAGCGATCGAGTGCAGCAGGAGGCGGCGAAACTGCCCTATCATGTGCTGCTGTATACGGCAAAGGAGTTACCAAAAAGCGGCAGAAGGCCCCTAGCTTCAGCCAAGGGGATGGATGGCGCAGGAAGCTAGCAGAGGCAGAACGTTCCCCTTCGCTTGACAGAAGACAATCGTTGTGTTAGGATACGCGAAGATAGTGAGGACGAACAAGGAGCAAGGGATGCTGATCTACGAATACAAGCTCGATGGGTCGAAGGCGCAATTCGCCGCCATCGAGGAAGCCATCCGCACCACCCAATTCATTCGCAACAAATGCCTGCGCCTCTGGATGGATGCACGTGGCGTCTCCAGGAATGATCTGCAGCGGTATTGCGCTGTGCTGGCCAGACAGTTCCCTTTTGCGCTCTCCCTCAACTCGCAGGCCCGGCAAGCTGCCGCTGATCGGGCGTGGGCTGCCATCTCCCG
>NZ_QKUF01000011.1 GCF_003253565.1 Thermosporothrix hazakensis | reverse complement strand
TTGAAGTTGAAATGGACGTCGAAAAGGAGGCGGGCAATGCAGCAACAGAATGACTTTGAGGTACGTGTAGAGAAAGAGTGTATCTATACCGGCAATGATGCAAAAGAAGCGCATGAGGCCTTTAAGGCTGCTGCCCTGAAGCCTGAGTATTATGATCGCACGATCGATCTTCTCTACAAAGGTCGGCTTGTTGCCGGTTTTAAAGAGAGAATCGGGTATCGACCAACAGACAACCGGAAGCAGACAGATTCATAGATTGCTCCATCTGAGTGTTTTCCCTTTTGGAGCCCTGCTACCCAACGTATCAGGGCTCTTTTTGCCTCACCTCTTCCAGAAAGCCAGCGCTGCGACATAGCTGGGTCACGCTCTTGCCGGACGCTCCTGTACGCTTTGACAGAGCATACGTATCATTGAGTTTCAGAGAGAAGAGCGCCCCTGTGTCATCCTCCCTCTTCCATCAAAGCAGCGCTTTCAGCCCCTTTAGATGGTCTCATCCCAGGACGCTTGCTCTCCAAAATCAATACCATACTGATCGCGCGCCATTTTCATCGGGTCCTCATGCGAGAGAGCAAAGACAATCTGCGGCATCTCTTCGCCCACAAAGAGGATATAGGATGCATCATGGCTCAGATCAATCTGCTGCCCCGGCGTTCTCTCAAGCCGCATTGTTCCTCGAATCTTCACCAGGACATACTGCGGAGAGAGCGGAATTTCTTCCTCGGGCACGACATGCACCCACTGGAACCCAAGCGCATGGAGATACTCTTGCGCCTTCGCGGTCGTTGCCAGATAGTCTTCTTTCTTCATCGCCTGAACCACCCCATCGGGACTGGCTCCCACAAAGAGATCACGCACAAACGGCGCCCGGACTTCAGGATCAAACGAATTATTCGCTCGATTAAATCCTTCAAAGAAGGTTTTCACACGCTCGCTCACCTGATTCATAGCTCTTTTTCAATCCTTTGCTTTCTGTATAGAGAAACATTCGACCTGGAGTTTCACTATCCTCTTTCGGATCGCTTCCGCCGGAACGCTGTCGATTCGCACGCTGCTTCTAGAGCCTTCTCGATCTGTCTGTTGATAGAGGTCAAAACCGGAAGCGGGAGGAAGATACCGCCCGCTTCCAGCACACAGAACCGTGATAGGTAAGGAGGAAACGTACGCTCACGATGGGGATGTTTGGAGTTCCCAGATCTTCTGGCCCGAGTCACCACACGCACCACCCGACGGAGAGCGGGCGTAAATGGCGATGGTCCATTCTTCCACTTTCAGACACGAGCCATGATAGTAGGCCGATCCCGAAGCCCAGGTAGGCTGGCCATACCTGTCATAGGTAACGAGATTGCCATCTCCCTGCATCTGTAAGGTGCTTTCCCTATGATCACTCTTATTGTTCTCCCAGATCAGCGCTTTCCCATGATACAGAGACAGGTTCCCGTTCTGTTCCATAGCCAGCGTCGTTCCGCCTGTCGGCGTGCTGAGACATTGACCCGGGGCAAGGCCATGAACATCACCCAGTTCACCGGTAAGCAGAATATCTTCGCACGGTACAAACTCGCGCAGAAGCTCGTCAGGGTTCTCTGTGTAGCTCTTTGTGCGCCAGATCAGGTCAACAGCGGAGCAACCACCACCATCTACAGTCGTACTTCCCTTGCTAATTGCCATCGTTCCATTCGCACCGAGCAACAGACATGAGCCTGGATAGCCGTCAGTATGAGAGGCCCAGACCGGAACACCCTCACTATAGATAACCAGATTGCCATCTCCCTGCATAACTGCGTAACCATCTCTCGTTATAACAGGGGCATACCATACCTGGGTTTCCGAAGCATACAGGGCTAACATGCCATCTTCCATTTTCAGTATCGTATTCTGATAGACCACGCAATCGTGCTCGTGTAAAGTATAACCAGGGATCAGTATAAGCGCTCGATCACACTCATTCTTCCCGGGAGCTTCCGACGCGTGAGCGGTCCCGGCGTCAAAGCTCAGGGTGAGCAGCCCACATGCCAGCAGAGCACAGAGCAGAACGTTCCAACTCCGCACGATCATGGTTTGCACAGAACAACGCATCTGTGTTCCCCTCCTTCTCTAAAGAAGATCGTCATACTCCAACACCTTGTTGAAAGTGCTTCCCATCTGCCCGCTTACCACTTTGTAAGCACAGATGAAAGCCTTTCTCCTGAAACAAGATGTTACGCTGAATATACTCATTTCGTTCACCTTCCTATGATAAAATAGAAGATGCACCGTTTCGCAGTGCATTTTCTTGCAATCTCTATTTCAGCCCCATTTCTTTTGCTCGTTCGACAAAGCAGCGATTCAGGAAAAGGAAAAAGATCTATGGAGAGAGAGGCCCCCTTTGGCGAGCTCCTGAAAGAGCTACGAAAGCGCCATCGTATCGGACAGAAAGAACTGGCCGCCAGTCTCGGTGTACACCGCAACACTATTGGAGCATGGGAACGCGGCGACCGGCTCCCCGACACACGCGGCATGGTGCTGGAGATGGCGAAACAGCTCCATCTGAACGAAGAAGAGACCCAGGCTTTATTGGAGGCCAGCTTAACCAGTGTTGCCTTGCGCTGGTACCTTCCCTATTCGCGCAACCCGTTTTTTGTCGGGCGCGAGCAACAGCTTGAATGTCTCTATACGGCCCTCGTTCAGAAGGCTCCTCAGGCGCGACGTCCCTATGCATTAAGCGGAATGGGAGGAATGGGAAAAACGCAACTGGCGATCGAGTTCGCATACCGCTATACACAGCAGTTCAGCGCCGTGCTCTGGATTGGAGCCGAGACGCAGGAAAGCATCATCTCTCACCTGACCGCGATTGCTTCGGTCTTGAATCTCCCACAACAGCGCGATCAGAATCAGCACACGTTGATCGCTTCAGTGCTGCAATGGTTCCAGACCCATCGTGACTGGCTGCTGATTTTCGACAATGTGGAAGACCTGGAATTCGTTCAGCCCTATATGCCAACCCTCTCACACGGCGCCCTGCTGCTGACCACCCGCCTGCAAGCAACGGGAGAACTGGCCCAACCCCTCGAAGTGGAGCCAATGACGCCCGATGAAGGGGCACATTTCTTGCTACAACGCGCCCGCATCTCCGGCCCATTCTCCCCAGAAACGATGCAGGCAGCCAATGCTATTGTTGCCTCATCAGGCGGCCTCCCTCTGGCACTTGATCAGGCCGGAGCCTATATTGAAGAGACCAATTGTTCTCTCCCCGAATATCAGCGGCTCTTTCACTCCCACACGCTTTCCCTGTTAAGCGAGCGAGCCATCTACGCCTCACATCCGCACTCCATCGTGAAAACCCTGATGCTCTCCTTCTCGCAACTACAACAACGCGAACCGTCCGCGCTTCTCATTCTTTCGGCCTGTGCTTTTCTGGCCCCGGAAGCCATTCCAGAGGCCATTTTTACCGGGGCCCCTGCTTCGGTGCTTGGCGAAACACTCGCATCGATCGCCACCGACGCCTTTCACTGGAATAGGGGGCTCCGCGCGCTACAGCACTTCTCTCTGGTCAAGCGGAACGGGCAGCAGCGGCTTCTCTCTCTCCACCGGTTGGTACAGCTCATTTTCAAGGAGGGCATAAGCCACGCGGATCAGCGTCATTGGGTGATGCAACTGCTCCGCCTGCTTCATCACGCCTTCCCACAGGTCGAGACCAAACCCGAGTTCAGAGAACAGTGGAGATGGTGTGATCTCCTGCTGCCGCACGCCCGGGAATGTATCAAACAAAGCCAGCACTGGGAGCTGGCCGGGAGCGACGTCACCGCCTTTTACGAGAGAATAGCAGCCTACCTCTTTTATCGTGCTCGCTACACAGAGGCCGAACCGCTGATGCTGGAAACCCTCGAACTCTATAAAGCATCCTCCAATGAAGAGGCTCAGGCCGCGTTACTGGCGCGATTGGGCAGGCTCTATCATCATCTGGAGCAACGCGACCGGTCCGAAACCTGTTATCTCCAGGCAATAGAGATGCAAGAGCGCTTATCTGGCAGCGATTCTGTGACCGTGGCCGATACCCTCGAATTGCTTGCGCTTCTCTACACCAACGCGGGAAGATTTGCAGAGGCAGAACAGCACTTACGTCGCGCTCTCCATATAAAAGAAGCGCTCTACGGGCCAGATCATCCCTCGCAAGCACGAGCGCTGCACTATCTTGCAGCTCAGCTTAAAGAACAGGGTCGCTATCAAGAAGCAGAGACGCTCATGCTGCGTGCACTCCACCTCTACGAATTAGAAGGCGGAGTTGACAGCCTTCAAGTAGCCTCATTGGTCCACTCACTGGCGATTGCCTGTGCAGAGCAAGGGAAATACAGCCAGATAGAGCCTCTGCTTCAGCGAGCCTTGCACTTGCAAGAAGCAGTGCTTGGTCCGAATCACCCAACGATCGGAAGAACACTCGGTGATCTCGCCACGCTCTATTGTGTACAGAACATGCTTGCCGATGCCCTTCCGCTGTTTCGCCGCGCTATCCGCATTTTCGAGCAAACACATGGACCAGACTACCCGGAAATTGCCTATTTCCTGACTAACCTTGCCACAGCCTATAAAGAGCTCGGGAACTATGCTGAAGCAGAACCGCTCTTCCATCGGGCAATTGTGCTTCGAGAACAAGCATTGGGCCCGAATCATCCACAGGTCGCCTTCCCGCTACAAAATCTGGCTGAGGTCTACATCCTCCAGGAAAGATATAACGAAGCGGAGCCGCTTCTACAGCGGGTGCTCTCCCTTCGAGAGGCGGTAGGGACGAATCATCCACAGGTCGCCTTCCCGCTTGATAGCCTGGCAGAACTGTACATAAAGCAGGGTTCTATCGAGAAGGCCAAACCGCTGGTGGAGCGGGCCTTGCGCATTCGCGAGCAACTCGGGCCAGAGCATCCTGACCTCGCGACCACGCTGCTGCTTCAGGCCGAGATCTCTGCCGAGGAGGAAGCCAAAGAGGAGGCGCGTCAATTGCTCAAACGAGCGCTCCACATTCGCGAACAGATTTTTGGCCCCGACCATCCACTGACACAGCAAGCTCGCTCTCGGTCTCAGGCGTTGCTTGATAACAGCAAGCTCACCAGAAGCGATAGTTAGAACCTCTGCGTCGGCTCACAGGGCGAGGCCAGAAAACAGGCGACTTTCGGGTCGTTCTTGAGGCCTTGCCTACCACACGTGAAAACGCTTTTTATTCTATTGCAGAAAATATCGTCAGCATCACTCCCACATTTTCCTTGAACAAGAGAATGTCGCACAGCAAATGAATAGTATGGTATGTATTCTCCAGGTGAAAAGTCCCCCCGCTACCGAGCAGATACATGTGTTTCTCCACTCGAAGCACCCGAGCAGAAAGAGAAGTCTATATACTTAAATATAGCTTTTCAGGATATAGAATTAACTTCAGCATTTTAAGCCTGATCGCATCTGAGCAAGCGATATGGGTTTTAGATTCCTTTGCAAAGCGAGGAGCAAGGGCGAAGCTACGAGCAGATTTCCCTTGATTTCCTGCCCCAAAATGTGCGTAAATGCCATTCTCAGGGAAAGACAGCAAGAAAAAGAGCTGTATCCAATGTGCTTGATGATAGAGCACCATATGCAGAAAAGGGAAGAGTTGATGTACACCATCGAAATGTACTCATATAGATCCTTTCGAGGAGCAGGAGAAGCATATCATGACAGCACACACTCACAAATCGCCCTTGATCGTCCATCGAGCACACCCACTCAACGCCGAGCCACCCGGCAACCTCTTGCAACAATCCTTCCTCACGCCACAGCAGCATTTCTTTGTCCGCACGCATGGGTCCATTCCGGAGATAGACCCGAGCCGCTATCGGCTTCTGCTCACCGGGCTGGTTCAGCAACCACGAGCCTTCTCGCTAGACGAGCTTCGGTCGCTGGCTCCTGCTCGCACGGTGCCGGTCACCCTTGAGTGTGCCGGGAATCGGCGAACGGAAATTATGGCGGTGAAACCACTTGGCGGGGAAGTTCCCTGGGGAGCAGGAGCCATCTCCACAGCGAACTGGCTCGGCATCCCTTTACGGGAAGTGCTACGAGCGGTCGGGGTGCAGGCAAATGCTCGCTATGTCGCTTTTACCGGTCTCGATGAGGCGCCTTTTGCAGGGGAAACAGTCCACTTTGGAAGCTCCATTACGTTAGGGAAGGCCCTCTCTCAAGATGTGCTTCTGGCCTATGAGATGAATGACGAGCCGCTCACCCCGGAACACGGCTTTCCCTTACGCCTGATCGTCCCCGGCTATATCGGTGCCCGAAGCGTCAAGTGGCTCGGCGAGATCACACTTCAACACCATCCATCAACCAACCCATATCAGACCCGTGATTATAAGCTCTTCCCCTCAGAGGTCACCGCGCAAACCGCCGATTGGAGCCGCGGGAAGACGCTAGAAAGCCTGGTTCTCAACGCTGTCATCACCACACCACAGGCAGGCGAAACGGTCGCGGCGGGGCGCGTTCAAGTTCGAGGTTATGCTATCAGCGGCGAAGAAGCGCCTGTGGAGCGGGTCGAGCTTTCCGTTGATGACGGGCAGACCTGGAAGACAGCGACCATTGTCGAGCGTGCAGGCCCTTATGCATGGTGTTTCTGGGAGCTATCGCTTTCCCTGCCCCCTGGTGACCGTCAACTCATCGTTCGGGCGTGGGACACCTCGAAGCATACCCAACCCGAAGATGTACGCAACCTGTGGAACTTCAAGGGCTACATGAATAACGCCTGCCACCGGGTGACGATTCATCTTGTCTGAAAGGCAGGCAATCACGAGCATTACAAGGTTTGCTTGCCGTGATGCGCCACAGATGCGATAAAAAAGGGCAAAACGAAAACCAGGGCGCTTGATCCCCTGTGCAAGCTCAGGGCTCGGCCATAGCGCCTGTTGGAGTATTTATCTAGAGGCGAAACGAGCCCCGAGGCTTGCAGTGTCTGCGCTAAACATGAGCAGGTGAAGGGTATGCGGCGCCGATACCGCGTCCCGCCATTGCTGGAAAAGCCCGACCTTTACAACAGCCTCCAGAGCGCTTTCTTCAAACCGAGCAGGCCTGAAGCCAGATAAAGAAGGAGATCGCGCCCTCAGGAATAGAGCGTCAGGCCCCCTGAGCAGCAGGTTATCAATGTGACGAATCAGCGACAGGAGCGCGGGCCAGCCCCTCATGTGTGCGCAACAGCAACTGTAGGGTCAGGCTCTCTGCATCTTTATCGGTACCAAGCAGACGATTACAATGCAGATGGACATAGCTTCCATACAGGCTGGCAAGTGGAAGGGTCAACTCCTGCCGCTCCTCGGCAGCGGCCAGCTCTCGGGCAATCGGTGCAAGTTCGGCTTCTCTTGCATCCAGGATCGCAGCGACAAGCTCACCGTGCTCGATGTGGGCAAGCCCCTGTGCATTGCCAATCAACTCGCGCAACTGCCGCGCCCGCAGGCGATAGCCTGGCCCCGCCTCAGGGCGCCTTGTAACCCCCATACGATACCACTGTCGCCGCTGCTCGGGCGTCAGCCCTAACTGAGCAAGCAACCTATCAACGCTGAGGACAGCAAGGTCAATTCGATCCAGCGGAATGCGTCGCGTCTGTTGCAGATGAAGCAAAGCAGCGACCGCCCGGCTATCAGCGCCAAAGAGCTGCTCAGCAAGCAGGATACCGGACTCACCACCGTAGCGCTCAATCTCCCGTTCATAGACATCAAATGTGAATCGGGTGCAGGGACCATCGGTCATCAGTTGCGTCGCCCATGCGCTCACTCGCGGAAGCAACCGCTGCAAGAGCGTCTCTTTCTCTCCGTGGAACCGCAGCCGCACGTGAGGATCAGGATCAAGATAGCGCAGAAAAAACCAGTCCGTCGCGAGGCGCTCTTGCAGCGCTTCCTGAGCGAAAGGGCGAATCATCTGTGCAATAAGGCTCTCTTGAAGCGAGGGCGCACAGTAGAGCTTGAGAAACAGCCAGTCGCTTCCCGGCGGGCACAGGCGCGGGATTGCCGTGTGCGCCTTGAAAGCTGGCAACATGGGCGGCCTCATCGGCTCGCTTCGCTGGCGACCGAGCGACACAACAAACTCGGAGAGGTAATGTCCCTGCGGCCCCTCAATCCAGGCATCAGCCGGCCCCGGCAAGCCCTCCTGCAATATCAGGCGATCAGGCACTTTCCGTAGAAGCTGTAATCGCAGCTCTTCGACATGCTCACGCCGCTCCAGATCGAGCAAGAGGCGTTGATCCATCTCGCCCGCATACACATAGCGAGGAACATGCCATTGCTCCCGCCAACGCCCAAGCGATTGCCAGAACTGTTCCGGCGTTTCCAATTGCAACGCTTTCAGGTGGAAGCGCGCGGAAATCTCCCACTGCGCCAGCCGCAACACACTGCGTCCTAACTGAACCCGTGGAAGATATGGGAACGCCTCCGCCTGCCCCCAGTAGAAGCGGCTCAACATCGGCGTTTGCTCGCGACTGATATCGCACAGGAACCGAACGAGAGGCGGTGCGAAGATCGGGTTCAACATGTGCCCGATACTCAGCAATATCTCGCAATTGCGGGCGGTCCAGCGTACATAGAATCGATTATCACGCACACCAACAACCAGCTCATCCAGCGGAATAACATGCTTCTGATCCGTGCCCGCGCTCGTGCCATAACAGATCTCATATCCCCCGAGCGGCGCATACGTCAGCACATTCGCAAGTCGGTTCTCTTTGGGCAGATAGACCAGTTCAGCACGAATACACCCCGGCGCGTCCGCCTCTTCCGTTCGCGCAATCTGGCGCAACGCTGCAACCGCCTCGTCTCCTAGCAGATCAGCAAAGCGACCAAGCGCGCGCCCCGCCTGCAAGACACCGACATTCGGCCCGATCACCAGATGATAGCGTCCCGCATCGATTGCCTCCGCAGAAGGCGCGACAACCGAAACATACACATCAAGCGAGTGAGGCACACGCTCTTCCGAAAGCGTGGTCGTGCTCAGGCGCTCTACTAAAGGCTCATCGAGCAGAACCACCTGCTGCCGCTTCTCAAACGCCTGCAGAGCCAGCTCAAACAGGGCTCGATCGCGTCCGGGGAAGCGTTCGGGCTCCTCGTTCGGAAGTTCCCGTTCCTTTGTATAGGGAGCGGGCAGGCCCAGGCCAACGTGCGGGTCAAGCAGCTCTAACAGGGGAACCTCGCGCCACGGCCCATATCGTTCAAGGAATGCATTGAGATAGGTTTTCAGATACGGGATACCCTCTGGAAGTGGCGTCAGGCGCAGCATTGTCTCCACCGTTGCCGCAACCTCTTCACCAATTGCCCTCGTCAGCCGCGCCCCTGCCAGCGGCAACGCCATATCTACCTGCAATAGATTCTTCTCGCTCTGTTCGGTAGGCTGCCCGCTGATTGCATCAAGCACACGCTCCACCTCATGGGCCTGCTCAAGTAATCGGCGATATTCCCCGATATCAAGCGACGAATGTTCCCCTTGCTGCAAGGCGACAAGATATGCCTCAAACGCATGCAGAAACGGTGCTAACGGCGGAATCTCTCGCAAGCGCTCAAGCAGATACAAAGCGGGATGTCTGCCAGTCAACGGAGGGCGGAGATCTGTTTGCAGAAAGGTATGCTGTACCAGTGCCGCAAGCAGTCCTTCAACCTGCTGAACAGTCGCGCCCGGTGTCGTGGCGAGCAGTTGCTTGACCAGCTCTGGATACGCCATCGGAGTTCGCGTCAGGGAGAGGGCTCGGAGCGCCACACCTGTCGCACGCACTGAAACCAACTTTTCCGGTTTTGCCTTACCGGAAGGCAATGCCTCCACCAGAAAAATACGACCTCGCCGCACATGCACGGCAGTATTCGCCTGCAAACGCAGATATGGCCGAATCGCCTTGATCGTTTCAAGCCGCCAGATAAGCCGCATCAGCCATTCCATATCAGGTCGTACACGCACGATTGGCTCACCAGCCGCCCGAGAAAGTGCCGTCCTATCGGCCCATTGCGCCAGCGCGGCCCCCGCAAACAGACCATACGGTGTGGGGCGCGTTGTCATTCGTATCAAATAGCGCTGTAATTTCCTCTCTCGCTGCGTCCGGCTCTTTGTATCCGTTGCATTCCGCTCTATTTCATCCAGCAGATCAAGGCTTCCCACAGCCAGCGCCCGCTGCACGCGGGGATCCAGCGCATGTACGCTTGTTTCTTCCAGATAGGCTTCGACAGGGAGAAATGGCATCCGTACCATTATGCCATCAAGCGGCTTGTAAAGGGCTCTTCGCTCCTTTCGAGAAGCAGGGACTTCAGAATTTCGCACGCTAGAGGCTCCTTTTTCTGGTGATCAGGAGAGCAAAAACAGCCGATCCCAGACCGGGCGCTGTTCCGTCGATGCAGCCAGCAGCACAAGTAAAACACCAGCCGCTCCATCAAGCACCGAAGGCTGATCAACAAAGAGGCCAACCATCTCCTCATTGCGGTACCCGAGTAAGGAATCTGGCTCATAGAGAGCAAGCAACTGCTCGGTGAGCGCGTTTGCAGCCTCAAGAAAGCCAGGCCTCTCGGTGGCATTCGCGAAGTGCAGCGTGATATGGAGCAATCCAGCGACCCCGTGGCAGAAGGTCGCGGCAAAAATGCGACGATCCTCAATCGGCCTGCGATAGACCGCTAACATCGCATCGAGAGCCGTTTCCTGATAGAGCGGCGTATCAAGAGCCTCGCCCGTCAACCAGAGCGCCCGGGCCACTCCTGGCGTCCCATAGCACCATGCGGAACGACAACGCGCCAGATCCTCGGGAAGCTCTCCAGCCTGGTTGACTGGCACTGCAAGCGGCCATGTCCACCCATATTCCGCCTGTATCCGATGCGCAACCAGCCAATCAGCAACGCGGTGCATCGCTTCCTCGCTTCCCGGCACCGTCACCCCCTGAAGCTTCGCCAGCGCAAGCAAAGCCAGCGGGCCGGGTACACCATGCGCCAGCCCACAGTTATAAGCGCCTGCGGGACACAGCTCACTCCAAAACTCTTCCTGACTATATTCGGGCGCGATATACCACGCCGGGAAGCCGGGAGGATCTTCACGCAGGAAAAAGACAAGGCTCTCAAGGACCGCTCGCAATGTCATGTCACGCTCGTCCGTCTGTGGCAAGGTCAATAGTGCTGCTCCCACACCTGCCAGCCCGGAAACGATATCATAGGAGGAGACGGGAAAGCCCTGTGTCTGACTATACATGCGCTCCGCAAGCTCACGCGCCATCGGGAACAGCCGCTGCTCAAGAGTCTTTAGCAAGCGCTGATACCGGGTTCCTCCCCGACTCAACAGGCAGGTCGCATAGACCACACCACTCAACCCGGCAAAGAGTCCCGCGTGAAGCGAGGGCAAAGCAGTCGCCCTTTGAACCGCTTTCGTCAGGAAGTCATGCCCGAGACGATCCCATCCTTGCTCAGGCCAGCATGCGTCCAGTTGCGCACAGACAAGCGCCAATCCAGCATCTCCCGTCGCAACCGTTTCAGGCTTCCAAGCCATGAGATGGGGAGCGTGCGATTGGTGCACAACCCGTCTGAATGCCTCTTCAAGAAGTTCTCGTTGGCGCAAGCGAGAAGCGAGATCAAGGGCCACCGTTCGCGCCTTCTCCGCCAGAGAAGAGGAAATACGAACCTTCCAGGAGAACGCCGCTACCATACAGGCCCCTCGCCACAAGAAACCGGGAGATGGATGCGCAAGTGAACGACGCGTTCAGTCCACGTGGCACAGCATCGCATCCGTTGCTTCAGCATCATCACTCTGACCTCTCCATAGATGTACCTTCCCACACCCGCCAAGAAGCATGCTCCGCCCGGAGAAAGGGGGAAACGTGAGAGAACTGCCCTCTGGCCTCCCCGGTAAACAGCCATCCATGCCGCTACCGGGGAGCGTCCCCTTGCTCCCTCAGAGGTGCAAGGAGATACTGCATATAGCTGCTATCAGCAGATCATTAACAGATAAAACAGCGCTTATGGAGTGTCGAACAGGTCGAAGAACAGGTTGAATAACCAGAGCATGTATAGGCAGGATGATCAGGAGAGCCTGCCGAAGCGAACATCTCAATTACTTCGTGCACTGTTTCCTGCTGCTCATCAAACTGAATATCGAGGTCAAATTCTTCCGTGTTATTGATGTTGTCCATAACCACTCCTTTGGCATTTCAAAACGACAGTGCGATTGCTCAAAGCATCACCGCTCAATGCTGAAACATCTTTTGTGCTGCACCAGATACCCATCTTTATCTACAGTCGTGGCGATGCTCTGGCATGTACATCAAAAATCGAACGAGGCTTCCATCACAATGTCTGTGTCAGTCGCACCTCCTTGCGCACTGGATCTGCTGATAACAAGGGATAGCATCAGCACAAGCAATATTCACTCTTTTTCTGCAATAAGAGAAGTGCATCCAGGAAAAGCAGAATTTCCCTTAGATGCAATATCTACAAACAGAGTGGATATATGCTCTTTCCGTAGAGTACCCAATACAGATAAAAATGTCAATAGTTCAATAGGGCCTTTTTTTGAGTTCAAAAATACCGCAGAGAAAATACGGAAAAAGGCGAATCTCACTTTTAAGTATCCAAAGAATACTATATGAAAGACGGAGGAGCGCACGGTGAGTAGCATTCAGCAGAAATGAGGGGAGAGGATGAGGAAACAGAAAGAGGCTGCCAACCTGCATGGATCAGCAGCCTGTTGCTCTACTGCTGTCGTTCGAGTACGAAAACCGGAATTTCGCGCGTTGTCTTCTCCTGATACTCAGCATAAGGAGGATAAATCGTCACCGCATGGGCGAAAGCGCGTTCTCGCTCTTCGCCGCTCAACAGGCGAGCTCGGGCAGGATAGGTTTCCGCTCCCACTTCGACGGTCACATCAGGATTCGCCAACATATTATGATACCAGAGCGGGTGTTTCGGGTCTCCGCCCTTCGAGGCAACCGCCAGATAGTGTTCTCCATAGGGGACAGACATCAAAGGGTAGATGCGCGGTTGTCCTGTTTTTGCCCCCTTCACCGTCACCAGGATCAGAGGATAGCCGTTCTGCTTCAGTTGACCACCACTTTTCCGAAACTCCTCCACCACACCTTGATTGAACGTGACGAAATCGAAGTTCATACTTTTTTCTCTCCATTTCACAATCATAAATAGCGCCTAAAAGCGGCTATACATAGAAGAACAGAGCAGCGCTCAGCATTATTCCCTTCTCGACACCCCCCTACTGAAAATGAAGCACATAGAAAGAGCAAGAGATAGGATACACACCGGTATGTTGTGTGTATCCCACAAAACGCTTAGAATGAGCTTATTTTGAGTTCACCCACACGCCTGAAATTCGCAATCAGCACGCCACTTGGCGACGCTTGCGTCTCAACCAGCGTATAGGAAGTGGGCAGTGTCCCTTCCGCGAACAGGCGACGGCCCGTCCCGAGCGTCACCGGGAAAATCTTGAGCCAGAATTCATCAATCAGGTCATGCTTCAACAACGTCTGAATCAGGTTGCCGCTCCCATGCACCTGTATGTCTGGTCCTTCTTCTTGCTTGAGCTGCTTGACTGCATCTACTACATCGCCCTTGAGAAAAACTGTGTTATTCCACTCATGCGATGTGAGCGTTGTTGAGGCAACATACTTTGTCTTTGAGTTGATACCGGGCCATTCATTCTCATGCTGAGGCCAGTAGGATGCGAATATTTCAAAGGTCCTGCGCCCTAACAATAGATCAAATGGTTTGCTCAATTGCTCATCCATAGCCTTACCAACACCATCATCGAAGTAGGGCACACTCCACCCACCAAGCGTAAAGTCTCCGCTCGGGTCTTCGGTTGGCCCCCCAGGACCCTGCATGACGCCATCCAGCGAGAGGAATGAAAGGACGATAATCTTTCTCATCACATGTTCTCCTTTGATTGACACCCCACCCACTTCAAAGCGGGGAATTCTTCTTTCACCCGGTATACGTGTGCATTACCGCAGCACAACACCCGGAGAAGCACGCTGTCCAGAAGCGCTTGACAAGGAAGCTTTGTCGGTTCTTGCCTGCCCGACGGTACCGGCTCATGAAAGGATCAGCACCAGGGAGCAGCTCCTGTCCCGTGCTTTCGCATTTTCTGGATCAGAGTGCGTAGATGCGTCATGCCTCCCCTGGCTCATACCCGGAGCTTTCTGACGCATTTTCGTAAGCGTTTCTGTAGAGTATAACGTTATACAAGAGCGCCGTCTTGAACAAAAACGACAGCCTCTCACCTGCATACGTTCCCGCTCACCTGAGCAGGTGTACGCCCGACGAAACGCTTGAGAGAGCGCGTCAGGTGCGCTTGATCGGCATAACCAGCCAGTTCCACAGTATCGAGAATAGAAACGCCGCGCTCAAGCAGCGCCTCCGCTTTGTGCGCCCGTTCGATCTGACGGACAGCACTCACCGTCAGCCCGGTAGCTCGTAAGAAGCGCCGCTGAACCGTCCGCAAGGAGTATTCTTTCAAGTGCCCCTGCAAAGCCGCGTCAACGATGGGATCGCGCACAAGCAAACCAACACGCAGAAGCCTGTCGACAAACGTGTCAGCGTTATTATAGTCAGGGAACTGCCATGCAGCACCATACAACCAGAAGGATCGCTTTGTTGCAAGCGGTAGGATGACCTCTCCATCCAGGCGGTCGGTTGTGGGTAGAAGAGGCATAAAGGTACCTAGCGTAAATGTGATGCCAAGAAACTCGGCCTCTTCAGGACAGCAGGCTGTCGTCGCTCTCGTCTCTGGCCCTCGGACCGTAATGCTCATCGTGCCATGCTGTTTCATGATAACTATCTCCCACTGGCTCACAGCACGAGAGAGAAAGGTGCTGGCCTGTCCGCTTCGGCAGTGCCAGACTGTTTCAACAACAGGTGAATCAGAGGCTCTGTTCTCATCAAAGATAATCAAACGTACATCCCCGCTTTCGTCGCGAACGACATATGATCCGCTCTGTGAGCTCGCTAGCAAGGCGAGCAGAACAAACAGTGGATCGTAAAGAGCATAGCATACAGACACGCGAAAAACTTCTCGTATCTTGCCTTCTCCCGTCACAGTGGGCGCGTTTACGCTGGCAGGAGAGCCAATAGAGCAAGCGACAAGAAGCTGCTTCGCCCCCCTATTATATAAGCCCGATGGAATCATTCAGCAAGAAATCGATCCTATCAGATTCGCTCCGCGTGGAGTACGCCGCCACGGGACTGCCTCTCCGCCTGAAGCCATGCATCGCATTTATAACACCCTGTACAAAAACTGTCACCACCTATATGGGATTACCCATTTCTGCCACCATGAACTTATGTCAGCAAACAAAACTGGTCATATTTGTCCTGGAGAATAGTGCTGGCAATTTCTCCCTGCCGCTTTTGCTCGATCATATCGATCACATCCATATCTTTGAGGAAAAGCACTACTCGTCTCTCTTGTCTGTAATCTTCAAGTAATTCCTCATAGTCCTTTATTCCCTGACGTGAAAGAAAGATCATGAAGTTTCCAAATATCTCGTTGCGTAAATAGCGCAAGGTCCCGGTGATTTCGCTGTAGCACATCGGATGTTTATAGTTCTTGGCATCAAACAGGATCTGCTCAACCCCTCTCCGATACTTGAGTGTCCGCCAGAATTCAAGGATCGCCCCTTTATTGTCAATGATAAAATCTCTTCTTCGTTTCTTGTGAGAGGTCCCAACCTGCTGCCTGAGCTGAAAAGGACTGAACTCATCTTCGAAACAGAAGGTCAGTATGCGTTGAACCAGCCGCTCATATGCAGGCCCATCGCCGCTCGGCAGCCGTTTCAACTCCTGTATCAATTGGGCTCCCTTGTCTGCCCGGGAACCTTTCGCACTGCCTGCTGTTCCATTGTGCGACAGGAGGTCGGCCAGAGGAACACTGCTATACTGTACCAGCTTCTTTTCAAGGGCCAGATCATTCATCCCCGAGGAATGCACTTCTCTCTGAAGCAGCGCGTTGACCTTGCGAACCGTCGCTATTGTCGGACTTTTTCTCAAGTGCTCGAAAAGCAAACGCCAGACATAGGTCATGTCTCGTCCATCAGTCTTATCTTTGAAGGACACAAATTCCCAGTTCCATTGTTTATCCCAGAACAGCAAGCCGGGAAGCAACGAATACGCCTCAAACCCCGTGCGCTTCACGATATATGAGAACTCCATTACATCATATCCATTTTCTTCGCCGCATAACTGCGCCTGGCTAATATGGAGGTCATAGACATTATTGGAAAGCCCTTCCACCGCGTCCCAGTGCATCTTGATGTACGCCAGAAAGTCCGGATCCTGAGAGCTATACAGCGGATAGGCATGCAGGGGGATACTCTTATAGCGCGCAATTGGATCTTCTTTCGGTGGCGCTTTCCGCGATTGAAGATGGATCCCCTGTCGGGCCAGCATTTTGCGTAAGAAGTGTTGTAGCTGCTCGCTCTGGAGCACCTTCCAGTCACCAATAGAGGGGAACCCACTCTGCTGCACCTCCTGCACTTCTTTCTCGACACACTGGATGCACCAGTCTTCAAAGTCCATCTGAAAGCGCTTCTTACACATCATACTTAATTGATGTATAACACGCAGTATTTCAGCATTTCCCTCAGGTGATCTATAGAGACGCACTTCCTGAATACCGAGGAGCAAACGACTTTTATAGATCATAATATCATCATACTGCGGATCATCAAGGCCCAATGCTTCCTGTAAACAGCGTAAACCCCGCTCATAGAGCGCGAATCGATCTTCCATCCTGGCACTCCTTTTACCCTATTGACTCAACAAAGCAAGAGATATATACTAAAAACTGATGTTGACCTGTTTTTCTAGCAAAGCACTGTGAGGCATGCCATGTACGACCCTGATCATTTTGAGGAAGAGGAAGAAGCCCTCTTCGCCAGCACTGACTTCACCAAACCTCAGCCACCAAAAGGCTTGAGGCTCGTTCCAACTTTCCTGGTGAGTGACTTCATCGCCTGGCTGGACACCACGTATCCAGAGATCAAAAGTATTCATGACCTCAATGAGTACAACATTGAGCAGTTGATAGCTGCCTATGAGTACGCGATCAATGCAAATACCGATTACACCGGCGAGGAATGGCTGCGCAGCTTGCAACGGCTCTAGAAAGCAGCATCAGGCTGTTTCTCTTCTCGCCTTGATAGCAGCTTTTGCAGCAACTTCACACCATCACCCTGTTTTTGCAGCCAGACACGCAACTCATCCAGTTTTACCGGTTGCACATCGAGCAACTGTGACCAGCGCTGAAGCAGCTCTTCCATGTAGGTGCAATCCAGCGTTTTCTTCTTTAAGAGTTGCATCGCTCGCTCAAAGATCGCCCGGCGTCGAAACGCTTCATTGTGACACCAGAGTTGCAAGAAGTAGCCCCGCTCTTTGTGAAAGGAGCCAATCGAGCGAAATGAAAACGTCGAAGAGCGAAACAGGGAATCCGGAAGCACCACACGCCATATCCCCTCAGGCGTCTGGCGTGGAGTGAGATAGGCCAGATCCTTGCTGATGAGCCAGCGCGTCCACAATTCGGCCAGCTTCGTTTCATGCTGCATCGCATGGAAGCTACGTCGTATTCTCTCGGTTTCATTCACCAGACGTTCAAAAAACGGGTCTCGCAGCTCTTTGACATGGGTATAGGCCAGATAGTACGACACGGCACGCCGCCTCGTCTCGATAATATACATCGGGAGATAGGCCAGTGTATTGCTGATGGCAGTCACACTGTGGATTGTGGAAGGCAGATTATACCGCCCACGATCAGGGTGGTGTTCCAGATCAGTCAACGCCTGCGCATCCCACGTAACGGGAAGCGAGAGCCGATAGAAGCGAAAGCCAATCGTAGAACCAGAGGCGAGCTGTCCAGCCTCTCTATCCGTCAGAATGCGCAGCTTGTTCGTATAGTGCTCCTGAAGCAACGGGCGAGAGCAGATTCCATCAAAATACAGATATTGGCTTTTCTGCTGCCTGACTCGTTTCATGCCACTGCAAAAAGACTGAATGCCAGTCTCCGTTAAGATCCAGCGCCCACCCTCTACCTGCTTCACATGCTGAATCGTTTCAAGAAAGCGCAGGATCTTCAGCACGAGAGCAGAACTGAGGCCAAAGAAAGCAACCAGCTCTTCCACCGTCTGAAGCCGCGCCTCATACAGCCCTCTCACAAGAAAGCGCTCGATCAGAGCGTAGGGGCGCTTCTCATCTTCCTGTGCCGCAATCTCGACCATCCAGAGCGGGTAGAGCAGCCCGAAGGCGCGCACCGGTATGCCATCCATTTCCCGTAATGCATGTTCAATAGCGCGATCAATCTGATAGGGAAATGCTGCTTTTTGTTCCATTCCTACGGCCTCCTGTCCCGGATACGCTGTACGCATTGGTCGTATGAAAGCACTTCGCCATGGAGTTGTGCATGCTGATAAAACGCGTTCATCAACACCCGGAATGGCTCATTTGTCGCACGCCTCAACGTGGAGAAATCTCCGACCACAATAAGCTGCTCCTTCGCACGCGTCAGCGCGACATTGAGCCTGCGAAGCTCGGCCAGAAAACCGACGCGCCCCTGTGGGTTACTCCGTGTGAAGCCATAAATCACCTTCTCACACTCGCTTCCCTGAAAGGCATCAACCGTCGAGACGCGCTCTTCCCAGGGCAGCGCTGGTGCTTGCAACTGCCGCTGAAGCAGCTCGACGATACACTGCACCTGGGCCCGATATGGCACAATTACGATCCACGGCGTATTGCTTCGCTCATAGCAGCTCACCAGCGCCGCGATAATTCTGGCCTCAAGCAGATTGCTATAGCCCTCCCCTCCCCAATCCTCAGATTGAGTCCTGGACAGCTCACGCAGCCCCTTCAGTGCCTCCGTGGTCGTATCAATGACAGCAAGCGGGCGAGAAAACAGCGGATCGTCATGTGCAGCCCCGATGACTTTTTCACGCCGGGTCGTATACAACTTCCCTTCATAAAAATGCCGCGATGCGAAATCAGCGATGACTTGCGGCATGCGAAATTGATCTGTCAGGCGCACGAGGTGTCCATTTTGCTCGGCATCAGAGAACAACAGCTCGAAGGCGCTTTTTGTTACGATCTGCCTGATCATCTGCTGATCCATATGAGAAGGGAACTCCTCCGGCTCCTCTTGCTGCTCAAGTCCTTTCAGCCATTCCTGTGCTTCATTGCTCACAAATGGCGGTAGCTGTTGATGATCACCCACCAGCACAGCGCGGTTCGCACGCGCCAGAGGAACAAGCAAATCCGTCAAACAGATCTGCCCGGCCTCATCCACAATGGCAACATCAAAGTCGAGATCCTCAAGCTTCTCGCGCGCCGCAACCCCGATACAGGTCGCCCCGATCACATCTGCATAGTGGATCAGTTCAGGTTCCAGTTGGGCGTGTGGCTGCTCCAAATGAGCGCGCCAGTCACGGAGCAACTTCGCTCGACGGCTGAAAAGCTCATAATACTGGTCGTACCAGGCAATATACTGCTGTATTGTTGATGAGGTTATCTCTTGTGGCATCTCTTCCGACACCATTCGATCGATGGTCCCATGCAACAAGCGTATGTTTCTTGTTCCTTTCTGCACTATCTCCGAATATATTTTCTCTATCTCCTGCATTTCCTCAAAAGCCGTGCGATATTCGCTATCTTCCCATAGTGCTTGCTGGAACTGCGCCAGTAGCTTGAGATATTCCTGCTGGAGGTCCTCATGTGCCGCTCTCGTCTCCTCATACTGAAGCTCTGTCGTGGCCAGCCGTTGCTGGCTGAGATTGACCAGCCAGACAAACAACCAGCCAAGCAGAAACAGGTGGATCCGCGCCGCGTATTGTTCCTCCGCCTGTTGGATCCGCTCTCGTCTCCGATCCAGCTTCTCCAACCGATGCTTGTATTTCTGTAGTTGCTTCTCGGTTGCCTCTAATTCCTCCTGAAATGGAAGTCCCACGCGATGCATCACGTTTTGCAGATGTTCCTGTGCGTCGAGCGCCTTTTGCTCATAGTGCTCCAACTGCTCGGCATACTGAAGCGCCTCATTACGCCAGTGGGTAATCTCAGCCTCGTACTTCAAAAAGCAGGAGAGATCAGCAAACAGTGGCGCTGTCTGTTTCAGAATTTCCGCCTGCATGGTTTTGGCCTTCGCATTGAGCAGCAAATGCTGTGTCTCGGCAGAGACGCGGTCCTCATGCCCCAGACGCACAACTTCAAGCGAGGCAGGCAAGCGACTCAGCACATTATCAACAGCCTTATGAGTGCGAGCAGCAACCAGCACCCGGGCTCTGGCCCTGGTACAATGGTATTGAATTATTTCGGTGATTGTGTGCGTTTTGCCCGTCCCAGGAGGACCGAGCACAAGAAGGATGTCGGGAACAGTCAGCGCCATTTGAAAAGCGACACCCTGTCCGGGATTCAGCTTCTTCGGATACTCAATTTGAGCCGGCTTGCAGGGCTGATACCGACGATGCACCAGCACATCGAGCAAATGCCGATTCCTGGCGGTCTGCTCCCTAAACATCTCGACGGCATTGCTCTGCGCACGAAAAATGCTGCGGTTCGGCACAATCTCAAATTCCCCCTGTGCGGGGATCCGTTCCCGGTTTATCGTCGTCTCAAACTTGAGCTTCAAGCGCTTGCCTTGAAGGGAGAGCACGCGCCCGCGCAGGTCAGGCACGCCCTTGATGCACAAGAGATAGCGTTCCTGCCAGATCTCAACAGGGTTGAGCAGGTGAAATTCGTAGATATCGTGCGCACCGCTCCGTTTCCCATCGGTCGAGGTCCATTTGACGTAGGAAATGCTCGAGGAGAGCGCGTATCTTGCCTGCTCCAGTTCATAAGTCCTTTCGATGATCGAAGAGAGAGCATCAAGATACCGCTGTTGGACAACACTGAGCGCTTCCCGGGGCTGCTGGTCTGTGCGCTGCCTCTGCCTGTCTCTCTCAAGCTCCTGCCATGCGCGCCAAATCTGCTCTTTGCAGTTGGTGCTTCCGGGAGGGAAGTGGATCAACTGCTCATACAACCGAAGCCGGGCCCCTCGAAGCAGCAGCACCCCATCCGCCAGCTTATCATAGGTGGGCAGGTCAATCGGCTCCATATGAGAGAGAATATAGCCATCCCCTTGCAGGCTTGGATAGAGCCCCACATAATAATCTGAGCCATATAGACGCAGCTCTTGCCCGCTTTCCCGCACATGGATGCTTGCCGGAATCCCCTGATCCCGGGCTCTCGCGTTCAACTCAGCAATTGCATCCCTGTCCGAAGGGAAATAGGGGAAACGCTCGTGCTGCTTCTGCCAGCGCACAAGCCAGTTTTTCGCAGGTGCAAGCGCAAGCTGAGTAGCAGCAAGAACACATAATCTGTTCATCGCTCTGCTCACCTCTTTGCTAACGTGCTTCTCAGTGCGGCAGCAAACCCTCCGATGGTACGCCAGCGATCCTTTGGCAATGGCGCAACCGCCCTCTGAATCGCCGGCACATACGAAGCTGGCAACACACTCATTGCCGCACTGGAGGTTGAGAACGGCTGCCCGGTTATCAGCGTATACAGAATTACCCCCAGTTGATAGATATCTGTCCGCAGCCCCGGTAAAGCGTATCCTAACGCGCTATAGCGCTGCTCTGGCGCCCTGATGGGCACCACCTCTTTCCCGGCACGAGGCCATTGTGCGGCAAGCCCAAAGTCACGCAGAACCGGGCGCTTCGTGTCACCATGCAGCAAAATGATAGTATCGGCGGTCAATGCCCGATGAGAACAGAGCTGATCGTGCAGGCGCGCCAGCATCTCGCAGATCGAGAGCATGCATCGCACCAGCGCAGTCGTCTCTAACAGTGTCAGTGACCCGCCCGAGCGCTCAAAAAGCTCCCTCAGCGTGGGACCAGTCCATGCCTCATACACCAGAGTGGGCGAACGCGAAGCGTCAAGGACCCCCTCTTCCAGCACCACACGCGGGAACTCCCGAAATTGTGCAAGCCGTTGCGCAAGACGCCATTCTTTCCTGACAATCTCCGCAAAAGAATTTGAAGCCTTTGTTTCCTCAAAAATAACTGCTTGCTTAAGAGTAACTCTATTTCCCGACTTCTTATGGAGAGCCCGCGCAGTCCGCAGCACCGCACTCTCATCAGGAGCGGCCTGTTCCTGAACCGTCTTCGGATCCAGCACATAGGACTCACCACGCACAAGCACAGACTCGCATTCCTTCCAGGAGGTCGGAGGGGCAGGCACAGAGCCTGGCGTTGCCGGTTCAGCCTCAGTTGATCGCGCCTTCGGTACATGCTCATTCCGGTAATAGGTCACAATCATATCGCCGCATCCGCTAAGCTGGATGGTCGGCGTCTGCACCTCGTTGTTGTGCTCAGACCACGCCGCCAGACGATTGGTCACATGCTCGTTAATGTCGGTTACCGTCACGAAGCCCTTTCCCTCACGATCCGCCTTCCCTTGCAGGGCCTCGATCAGAAAATAGGTATAGACGCTACACTGTTTCTCCTCCCAGACAAAGCTTCGTTGATGTTGTCCACATGAGGCCAGCACAGCCATCCCCTGCGCCCGCTCAAAAACACGCTTGATAAACTTCGGATGCAACCCCTTCGCAGCCTTGCTCAAGAGTTTCACCCCCGCATGACAGGCATCGAGAATCATCAGCTTTGCTTTTGCTCGCGATGCTTTGAGGATATCTTCGAGCTGTGCGACTGGAACTGCCGTCTCGCTCAAGCGATTCTGCACGCTATCAGAAGTGATTAGATAGCCCTCATCATTTTCGAGATCACCATGTCCACTATAGTAGAAAAGGAGGAGATCATTTTCCTCGGCCTGTTCCGCGACACGCTTGACACAGGTCAGGATCGCCTCACGAGTTGGTGAGCGCTTTCCCGCATCGACCAGTGTTACAATACTTTTCTCGGTAAATCCGCTTCCATTCTCATAGAGCTGGCTCGCGATCTTGCCCACGTCGGTAACACAGACAGGCAATGCGTCATATTTAGACTCCTGATAGCGCCCGACGCCGACCAGGACCGCCCACCGCTTCCCGGTACCAAGCAACTGGTTGTTCGCAGACAATTGCTTTCCCTCCCGCTGTGAAGCATCGCCTCCTCACAGAGATTAGCAAATGGCACTCCGACTTTCTCCATTGAAAAGAGGTGCAATGCATACATAATCTGTGTCCGCTCTTTTCGGCTCTCCGGGTCATCACCAAATTTGAGAGCGTTTTCACGGTTCTCTCTCAACCTTGTTGCAAGAATATAGTATTCATCAGGTATTTGTGTATATCTTTCTTGCAATAGTTCGTTTAAGCGCCGGATGCCCTCTTCTGGACGAAAGCTCATGATACTCCTCCTGGCATAAGAGCGCATTCAGAAAGCATTCGTTAGCTGCTTGATACCTTCAAAAGGAAAGAAAAGAATATCTAACATTCATCGTAACCATATATCTCCTTTATAATATGCAATGTATCATATTTCATTCCAGGAGTACAATATATATATTGTGGAATATTCGTTCTATTGACATTCTACCTCTTTTTAGGAGCGCCTATCTTTTTCTCTATATAAAATAATGGAACATGAATAGAAGGAATGAAACAAACATCTGGCAACAACAAGCTACCTTCCAGATATAACTGGCAACACCTGAAATATCCGCTAGAGACCTTTTGCCTCGGTGTCAGCCTACGAAATGCCAGTATGCCAATCACATCATCAAAGCATGAACAGCTTGCATAGAGAGAATGTACCGTTAAGATTTGATGCAACATCTTTTTTCTTCAGAATATCTCGATGCAGGAGAAGAGAAAGCAGACCTTTTTCTAAAGAAGACTCCTTCTTCCCTCTACACATTTCTCCCTTCCTTCTTTACTTTCTCCTTTTCTTTCCTTATAATAGGGAAGAAATACAGAACATACGTTTCTACAAACTTTTTCAGGAGTAGATCGGCATGAGCACTGCTGCTTTTCTCAGAAGACCGATCAGCAACGACAGGCCTACCTGCACAAATACTGGAAGCGAGCAAGCATGAAAACCCTCTAACACCATCCGCCGAGTCGCTACATACAACAGGAGGATAACCTTCCAATAGGGCGTGATGCGGCTCTACATCGCGACTCACCCATCACCGCATTCTTCTCATAACACTTCCTGTTTTATTTGGATTAGGAAATCTATACAAAATAAGCAAGATATATTGACAGTATCGTTATGCAGGAATATACTAATAAATAGTGGTCAAGACCCATCTGCCAGCAGAGAGCCTGATAATACCAGCGTGTCTACATCACAGGAAATTCAAAGAGGTTCTCCTATCATCTTTTCTATAACATGTTTCTCGCTCTTTTTCAGAGAGATCCTATCCCGTTGATAAAGCGGCAATAGCCAAACAAGCATGTAGAGGACGTAATTTGTATGGAAGAAATTGACGAGAAGTCCTATGTCTCCGAAACACCGCACAGCCCGGACGAGAGCGCCGATTTCAAAACGCAGGAACCCCAACCAGATGAACCCAATCCCGGAGTGACCCCGGAGGACAATCAGGCTCCCGCCGCTCTGGCCGAGCACGTTCTTGCTCAGTTGCGCGACCTTCAGACGGAGATGCAAGGGCTCAGGAGAGACTTCGATACCAAGCTGAAATATGATGCCAGTAAAGGTCAGTTGATCGACAGCCTCCACAGCGAGTTACAGGATTATCGGGCCGGCCTGCATTTTAAAATTCTCCGCCCGCTTTTGCTCGACCTGATCGCTATGTACGATGACCTCTCCAGGCTGCTCGAAAGCCCGAATGTCCAGCAGGAACACGAGAGCGCTCTTCCTCTCTTTCACTCCTTCCTGGAATCCACCGAGGAGATTCTGCATCGGAATGGGGTTGAATCCTTCCAGCTCGATGAGCCGACGTTCGTCGCAAGCAAGCAGCGGGTCGTGAAAGTCATTCCCACTGCGGACCCTTCGCTCGATAAGCATATTGCACGCAGGGTGCGCAAAGGGTTCCTTTATGAAGAAAAAGTATTACGTCCTGAAATGGTAGATACGTACAAATTTGATGCATCCCTGCACACAGAAGGATAGCACGCACATGCCAGCACTGTGGGTAGCAAGAGGGTCACACAAGAAATAAGGAGAGAGTTTGTGAAGGGTCAAGAGACAGTCTTTGGCATCGACTTAGGAACGACATATTCCTGTATCGCATATGTGGATGAGTACGGAAAAGCGGTGGTGATCCCGAATCGCGAGGGAGACCCTACAACGCCGTCAGTTGTCCAGTTCGCGGGAGGCGAACGCATCGTGGGAAAAGAGGCAAAGAACAGCGCTGTGCTGGCCCCCGGTGAAGTGGTTGAGATGGTGAAACGGCAAATGGGAGACCCCCACTGGCGCTTCATCCACGAAGGTATTGAGTATAGCCCCGAGGAAATCTCTTCCTATATATTACGGAAGCTGACAGATGACGCGTCCGAGTATCTCGGGCAGCCAGTGAAAGATGTCGTCATTACCTGCCCCGCCTATTTCGGTATTGCGCAGCGCGATGCAACCGCGAAAGCCGGTGAGCTTGCGGGCCTGAACGTGCGCGAGATCATTAACGAGCCGACCGCCGCTGCCATTATGTATGGCTTGCAGGAAGAAGATAATAAGACCGTCCTGGTCTATGACCTGGGCGGGGGCACGTTCGATGTGACGGTGATTGATATCAAAGACAGCGCAATCACGGTTATCGCCACGGGTGGCGACCACAATCTTGGTGGGCGCAACTGGGATGAAGCCATTGTGCAGTATCTTGCCGAGCAATGGAAGCAGCAGACCGGCTCTTCTGATGACCCGCTGAACTCTGAAGAAACCCTGCAAGATCTCTGGGGTAAGGCAGAAGATGCCAAGAAAACGCTCACCGCCCGCCAGGAAACAACGATTGCGATCGTGCATGCCGGACAACGTGAAAAGGTGGTTCTCTCGCGAGAGACATTCAATAATCTGACTGCCGATCTGCTTGAGCGCACCATTGACTTCACGAAAAGTTGCATGGATGAGGCCCGATCACGTGGGTATGGCCGCATTGACGAGATCCTCCTTGTTGGTGGCTCGACCCGTATGCCTCAGGTTGCACAACGGCTCACGGCTGAGTTCGATATTCATCAGCGCATCTTCGATCCTGATCAGGCAGTTGCCAAAGGGGCCGCGCTCTACGGCTATAAGCTGTTGCTCGGCGAGAAGATTAAGACCGCGATTGCCGATATGACGGGCACCGCCACCGAACAGGTCGACGTTGAGGCAGTCGATCAGACACTTGTGGATCAGGCAGTGCGTCAGGTCGCGGAGGAGCAGGGGCTTGTGCTGGGTTCCGCGAAAAAAGCACTGGACATGAAGGTGACCAACGTTGCAAGCCACAGCTTCGGCATTATCGCTACAGACCCTGCAACCAACCGAGAGGTCATCTCGAACATCGTGCTCGTCAATGACCCCCTGCCAGCGCACAAAACGCGTTCCTATCGAACCGCAGAGGCGAATCAAGAAACGGTCGAACTCCAGGTAATCGAAAACACATACTCAACGGCTGTGGTTAACGATCCCTCCCTTGGCGAGGAAATTGGCAACGCCGTCCTGAATCTCCCGTATGGCCTCCCCCAAGGAGCCCGTATTGACGTCACATTTGAGCTTCAGCGTGATGGACGCCTCCATATGACCGGGCGGCACCCGGATAGCAATTCCGTGATCGAGGTCGACATTCAGACCTCTCGCGGCATCTCAGAGGAGGAATTCCAGGAAGCGAAAAGCCGTGCAAAGAACGTGGTCATATCCTGAGCACAACCTTCAGAGGGTCGATGGCTGGCCCTCTGAAGCTGTCCGATTTCGATGAGTGAAGACAAGGGGGACACTTTGGGCGCATTTGTTGGCATTGATTTAGGAACCACCTACTCCGTCGTCGCGTACGTCAACCCGCAGGGACGACCGGAGATCATCCCGAATGAGTTTGGAAAGGCCACCGTTCCTTCAGTGGTCGCCTTCGATGCTCACGGATACCTCGTCGGCGACGAAGCGAAAGAGCGACAGGCAACCGGTGATCCCGAGGTCGTCTCGTTCTTTAAGCGCAGTATGGGCGACCCGTACGCGCTCTATACCTTCGCCGGTCAGGATTATACCCCGACGACGCTTTCGGCGCTGGTCTTGAAACACCTGAAAGCGCAGGCAGAAAAACACCTCGGAGAGACAGTGACTGATGCTGTGATTACAGTCCCTGCGTACTTTACTCATAATCAACGGAAAGCAACCATTGAGGCTGGTGAGCAAGCAGGCCTTCATGTCCTGAAGGTCATCAGTGAGCCGACGGCTGCCGCGCTGGCTTATGGCTTACGTCCGGGCTCGGCGCAGCGAGAACAGCGGGTGCTGGTCTATGATCTGGGCGGTGGAACGTTTGACATCTCGCTCATCTCGATCTCAGCCAACGATCTGACCGTCTTAGCAACCGAGGGAGATCACAATCTTGGCGGCAAGGACTGGGACGACCGCCTGATTGCCTATCTGGAAGAGCAGTTCGTGCAGGAATTCGACAGCGAGTTCGTCGGCGATGATATCAATGAATTGCGCGTGCAGGCCGAGAAATTGAAGCATGCACTCTCTGTGCGTCAGAGCGCCGATATTCGTGTGCACGCCTCCGGTCATACAGGAACCTATACCGTCACCCGAGAACTGTTCGAGCAGCTTACCAGCGATTTAATGGAGCGCACCAGGCTGTTAACCGAGCGCGTTCTGGCAGAGCAAAAGATGCAGTGGAGCGATCTGGCTGGCGTGCTCCCGGTCGGTGGCTCAACCCGCATGCCGATGGTCCACACCTTCATCAAGCAGATGTCGGGAAAGCCCGCAATGGGCGGCATCAACCCCGATGAGGCGGTAGCACTTGGCGCAGCGATTCAGGCTACGATGGAGATGGAGCAGCAGAACCAGACGGTGTACCTGCTCTCTGGCCGCAAACGCACCACCGACGTGATCGCTCACAGTCTGGGCATGATCGCCGTCAGCGAGGATCGCTCACGCTACCTCAACAGTATCTTGATTCGGAAGAATCTGCCGATCCCCACAGCGCAGACGCGCCCCTACAAAATGAAGCTTCGGCGCTCCGGTGATACACAACTGGAGGTCTTCCTGACTCAGGGAGAGAGCGACGATCCCCAACAATGTGTCTATCTGGGACGCTATGTCTTCGATCAGTTCCCATCGGTGCCGGGTGACGAAGTCACGCTGGATATCAGCTATGCGTATGATAAAAACGGCGTGGTCAATGTGTCGGCGATCGAGCGTTCGACGAGGACTCCGCTCCGGCTGGACATTCAAGAGGTCCCCGCCGACGTTCCCGCGCGCTTCCTCGAATCTCCAGACGCCCATACAGCCGTCAACCACGAGCACCTGACGATCTATCTCGCGTTCGACCTTTCCGGCAGTATGAGTGGAACGCCCCTCAGAGAGGCCCAGAGGGCTGCGGAGGCCTTTGTTCAGCAGTGCGATTTAACAACCACCTCCATCGGCTTGATCTCCTTTTCCGACACGGTGCTTGTCGAGCTTAACGCTACCCAGGATGAACGCCAGCTCTATCGTGCGATCCGCAACCTGCAAATTGGCCGCACTGGCTATTCTAACAAGGCTCACCCCTTCAAACACATCTACAGGCTCTTGAAAGATGTACGCGGGCTCCGCTATGCCATCGTGCTGGCTGACGGCGTCTGGCTACACCAGCAGGCCGCGATACGGGAAGCGAAGCGTTGCCACAAAGAGCAGATAGAGGTGATCGCCGTCGGCTTTGGAGCCGCCGACGAGGCATTCCTGCAAGCAATCGCCTCTTCGACAGAACAGAGCCTCTTTACCGATCTCAACAGCCTGACGGAAACCTTCAGTACTATTGCTCAGGAAATCACAGAGAAACGCTCAGGCGGAAGCAGCCTGTACCTCTAAATGTCCGGTGGAGTCCGTCGTTGTGTGGACTCCACGCTCTCCGCACGCGTTGAGACGCATTCCCTTACAGGAAGCAGCCACTCGACTGCTTCCTGTTTTGCCGGCACCCGATCACCGATTGAAGAGGAAGACGTGCACCTCAACATCGTCGGCGGACGAGTTTAAGTTGTAGAGCTCCCGATAGGAGGTCGCATTCTTCATCGGCGCGAAATTCTCTCGTCCCAGAGAAAGCAGCACGTCATACATTTTCCTGCTGATACTCTGGGCCCTCGCTATGTCCCCGACCTCAGGAGCACCGCCATACGCAATGACCAGTCCGACCCGGTGATGAAGCGCCTGGATCTTCGTGCGTGCCTGCCGTTTGACGTCATTGATCACGCTCGAAGAGCCGTTCAGAAACCCATCGATGTCACTCAAATGCACATGGAATACCTGATAATGAAGGTCCAGCATAACCGGCGATAACGCGCACTTCCAGAAAACGGTAACCGGCTGCGCACTGCGAGATCCCTTAAAGGTAAAGGAGCCCGTCTGACAGGGAATATGATCAATGGTTATCTTCGCCGTCTGCCCCGGAGAAAACGACCCTGAGCCGGGCGAGAAGGTAATAGCAGGGCTCATATCGTTGCTGCTCTCCCAGGTCATGTCTCCGATCGAGTCTATCGTTTCACTCAGCGAGACCGTACAGCGGTAGATATCATCTCCGCTTGGCTTGCAGTTCGGATTGCTCGGTTCCAGCACCGCGGGCGATACGGCAAGCTTCGGCGGCGGGATGATCTTTGGCGGAAGGCCGGGAATCGAGACTAGAAAGATGACCATCAGACCGAGCAGCAGATCAGCGAACAGCCAGCCGCTGAGCAGGACGGTATCCCGCGTCGCAAACTTATGCATGCAATTGTATCCTTTCTACAACAGACCCTGCTACGGATTGCTCGGGGCAATCCCTGCCAGACGGCGTACAATATCATGCATATTGATGTTTACCGCGCTGATCTCGTTGTTCCACTCTTCCAGGAGTTCTATGGTTCTGCCCATGCGTTCAGCGGCATCATAGATTCGGTTCGAGAGATCTTTTTGCTCTTCGTGCTCATCTCGCATCTTATCCAGATAATCAACATATCTCTTGTTGATCTCCTGAATGGTTTCGGCAAAATCGTCCGCTTGCTTGCTATTCTCCTGAAGCGTGGTCTCCAGTGTGCGCAGCGATTCCTGAAGATCCTTGCTCAACTGCTCATGTTGATCTGTAATCTGGGTCAGCGCCTTGATCTGTGCATCCAGCAACGAGATCACCTGCTGGCTATTGGTCGTCAGGATGCCTTGCTGTTGCGCTACCTGCTTGACCGGTTCAGAGAGCACCGTGATATCCCCTTGCAGGTGCTCTACAGCGCCCGTCAGGCTGGTAAGGGTGCTCTGAAGCTGGCTCACCGAGGTAGAGATACCGGTCATGCTGGTCTGCAACTCGCCCTTGAACGTGCTGAACAGCTTCGTCTCTTCCTCCTGTCTGGTCGCCAACTTCGCAAGTGCATCGCGCTCTTCCTGTATCTGTTTGACCAATTCACCCACCACTTGCTTAAATGAATCGATGGCTTGATCAAAGCGCGTCACAAAGTTGGTTGGTTGCGTCCAGTTTTTGGTAGTAAGACACAGACGCGCCCCGGCCAGTCCATGCATCAGCAGCCGCTCAAGTTTGTCTGCGTCCTCCTCCCTTTTCTGCCGACTCAACGAGGTGAGGTAAGCCGACACCACTGTGAGGATCACCACGCAGAACAGAATGATGAAATCAGCCGTGGCAATGGTCCCGAAAGCCTGTACTCCGTTCAGGCGCCCATCGAATCCCTGCTGCCAGAGCAGAATGAATGGGAGCGTGCTTTTCCGCTCATCTGCCTGTACCAGCTCTCCATACGCCGAAATAGCGCCCGAAATGCCGTACCATGTGATCATCAGTGGCACCAAAATGAGCACGTTTCGGATCATTTCAATCCAGCCCACAAAGCAGCCTTTCCCGCCATGCTCACGGAAATGGTGCACAATTGCAGGAATGTTTATGACCTGATGAATATCGCTGGCGGCCCAGGCATCGGAGTAACTGCCCCCGTCAACCGCATCAGCCAGCTCATTGAGCCGATCAGCCGCCAGTTCATCACTCTCTTTGACGATATTCGCAGCTTCTTCTAAATCGGCTCGTACAGCCTGTTTATCTAAGATATGAGGCGTAATCATTGCTTCTTACTCTCTCTTACAGGATTATATGACTATACCGCTGCTCAAGTGTTATAAATTGAGACCCATTATATTTATTCATTACCGCCTCAAAAAAGCGGAGGCGAAGAAAAAGATAAAGAACATCTTTGAGATCTGGATGTTCCACAGCAATAATTCCTCGGGCAGACCTTGAGGCTAGCCGCTTGATTTCTTTCTTTAGCTTGTTTTCTCGGAGGTTTTCATATTCTCCCTCAATCTTCAACTCGACCTCGTTCAGGTAAGATTCACGCAGCAGATCGTGATAAACTGCATTATGTACAGCAACTATCTGTCTTATCACCTTTTCCCGGTTATCCCTCAATCTATTCAAGCGTTTCTTTTCCTCATCCAGTAGTTTATACTCTTTTTTATTGTTTATCCTTGAGAGCTTCGTTTTTTCCTTCTCTATTTCTTTCAGCCGATACTCAATATAGATTTCTTTAAACTGCATTACCTTCTGTACCATTGCTTCATCAGCTTGGCCGGTAGTCATTCCCCGGGATTGTTGCATAGGTTGTGAGTTCACCGCCTGTGGTTGCTGCACGGGTTGCGAACTCATCGTTCCCGGTTGTTGCAGCGCCTGAGATTGAGCAGGCTGTTTTTTGTCGACGCGATCGGGTGAAATGGCTTTTATGGAGCCTGTCACCTTCTTGAAAATGTTCGTGTACCAGCGCTTTTCAGGCTGATTCTTCCTTTGTGCTTCTCGTACACGGCGATAACACTCGATAGCGGCTTTATCTCCACGAAACAGCTTGAGGATCTCAGCATCAAATTGCTGTAGATGGGTATCATCGAAGCGTAGCAACAAACATTCCATGATCGCTTCAACTTTTCTCCTGTACAGATCTGCATCTTTACTTACTTCTTGCGCATAGGTTGAAGCACATTGCGTAAATACCTGGAAACAACGTGACGTGACTTTTTCATGATAGTAATCTCCAAGATAGCTCGCTAAATTATAGAGCATATCATACTGTTTCCCTTTTCCAGTGATATATGGGGCAAAAGACTCAACGGCGATACTTAAACGAGCTTGCATTTCTGACGTGTCCATCTGGATCCCATACATGAGTATCCTATCATACAGCCAGGGTATATACTCTTTTTGTCCTAAGAGATTATATTTCTTATATAACTTGATATCCTCCGCAATTCTATGTTTCAACGCTTCCGTGCTTACTGTATTCCATCGCGGATTATCAACTACTTGAAATTCATTTAGCATCTGTATCAGCTTCGCGTTCGTGAGTTGACACAAGGTAAGGGTATTGAGAATTTCTCTGTCTTTTTCATCGGGATATCTCCAATGATACAAAAAGTTGCTATAGTATAAACAAAAGATGTTTTGTACTGATCGAAGACCTATAAACTGAAATAAAACGGTATCATGCTTTTTCACTACTTCTACAGCCTGCTCACCGGTAAGCCTTGCGCAACCTAACACCTCTTCCAGTTGCCGCTGATCGAGTGTGGGATCTTGTAAAATTGGAGTAAGGAAAAGATACTGATATTGAGGCGTTTTCTCCACAACATACTGAAAAAGGCGTAATACGGTTACGTGCTTCTCCGGTTGCGCCCAGAGCTCCCGTGTAGCCTGCAAAAACACAGGCGTATGTTCCATGATCAGGGTACCAAGAAGATTCGGGTATGAGAACGACGCTAGCAACTCCTTGAGCGTTACACACTGCCAGCTTTCAGGAAAACCACGCTTCAGAAACTCGTAAAAATCAATCCAATTGAAGGGCAGCCACGGTTTTATCTGATTGAGCGGAATATCCGTATGAAGATGCTTCCATCGCTGAAGCAGGTCGAGGCACGTTCCCCATCCGCAGTATTCCCGCGCCTGCAAACCATGCGCACTCAAGAAAGCAGAATGATGTTCCAAAAGCGCCCGCCACGGCTCTGCATTGCGTTCGGGAGGCGCAATGATGCCCAGCATCTGGAGTAACTGATACCAGTAAGCAGATGTACTGCGCCTCTCAAAGCATCTGCACGCATATCGCATGATATATCCAGCAAAATCATCAAGCGCGCCTTCCAATCTTTGTAAGCGCGCTTTACTGACGCCATACGACTGTTTCAGTTGCTTGATAAAAGTAGCAGGGTAACTTTGCCACCAGAGAGCGTCATTCAGCGCCTCTTGAAGCAGATATACCTGCATTTCCGGCAGCTTCAGATAGTAACTGGCAAGATCGATATCGCTGAGCACTTTCAACACATCATTGCGCGTCAGGCTCTTCTTCTCTATAGAAACCGCAACACGGACAAAGTCCAGAAAGGCTTTTTTGTCCTGAACCTGGCTCTCCTGGGCTGCCAGCAGGATCGCTTCAAAGCGCGAAATATCGCCCTTGCGGAAACAGTCCTTCACGAGGTTTGCATAATCCGTAGCCTCTCCCGGCGGCAGCACAACAGGCGGCTTCCAGCAATTGATAGCAAAGCCCGCCTCGCTTCGATAGGTTTGCGGAAAAGCGCGAGGGAGCTCTTCCGGTGTCGCCGCATCCGTGCCAATGATCAGCGCGGGCGACGCAGCAATATCGGTCTCGTAGGTACTGAACGTGAGGTCCTGCTGCAACAAGAACGGAAGGCTTTGGGTGAGCCCAAAAATAAGCGTTGCCACCTGCTCATCACGTGCCGCAATGTAGATCTTCTGCGACTCCTTCAACGAGAAAAAGGCATAGATGAGCGAGGGTAAATAGTCCACCACGTCAAGGATCCGCTCCTGCGTGAGCTCCCCTTGAGCCACTCCACTCAATTCCTCATCAAGCTGCGGAAGTTCGGTCGAGGTATGCCCCTCCGGCTCGGCTGTTTGCCAGAAAGGCGATCCCCAGAGCTCAATAATGGCATTGGCCGGAAAGGTCTCAGGAACTCCCGCAAGCAGATGACAAAAGAAGACGCCAGGCCGCCCGTAGCCATCTTTCCCCACATACGCTTTATGCACAATGATTCGCTGATTATCCGCATTCAGCCAGGCCAGACAGCGAGGAGTATTTGTCAGATCTGCATTATAATGATCCACACCCGGCGGAAGCTCATAGCGCAAATATTTATCTAATTGCCGGACATGCATGTCTCGCGTATTCGCAAGCCCGGCGGAAGCAGCCCTGATCTGAAAACCAGCCGCTCCACCCAGACCGATAGTTGACCATGTATACCATAATTGTTCAATCATAAGCATCTACTCTCTGGCTGAAGATAGAAACACTCCCCACAAAGTGGATCTATAAAACTAGCTCGCCTGAATAATGCCAAGTTTCCACATGCACCAGAGGAGCGGATCCAGGCAGCGCTTGGGCTCAATGACCGGGAAGCGCCCTGTTGCGTCAGGCGGGAAGCCCGTCGCGGAGACAGCGAAGTACGACACATTCTTAAAGGCCTCACTCGTCTCCACAAGCGTGTAATCCCCATACTTTTGCAGCATGTACCGCACCTCGCCATTTATTTTCTCAAAATCGTTGCTGTTGATCGCATTCGTATACACGCTATCCTGGAGAAAGAACGGCTCCTGGCGCTCTTTCTTCATCACGTATTTGAGCAAGTCTGACTTTGAAACGGTGATCGCGATCGGGGTCTTGATCTTGCGCTGCGAGTTTATGGCATGCGCGATTCGGAATGTATGGATCACGCGGTTCAAAACCTCGGTTGAGCTTCGTTCACGCAGAATCCGGGGCTGCATACTTTTGGGCAGCTCTTTCACGATATTGGGCATCGTCAACGGATCAGCCAGAAAGATGATCGCAGAGGCGAAAGCGATATACGAACTATACTGCACCATTCGATCCTGCTGCACGATATCTTCGCCCGAGGAATCGTAAAAGAGCAGATTGACGCTCTTTGGCGGGAAAAGCGTCGAACTCTGGCGATACACCAGTTCATATACCAGCGGCGTATTCGCTTTCGTGGCCGGTTGCGTTGGCGGAATCTGCTGGCGATTCACAAAGACGGGCCGGTAAAACTTGCTGTTAAAATCATCGTCGGCGGAATCCAGACCAATAATCTGGCTACAGCCTGTCACCTGAAGGCCATACTTCTTCAGTTGATCGATACAGGCCGCGATATAGTGGCTTTTGCCCGCCGAGACGTCCCCGACAATCGCGATGGTATAGTTGCGGGTGCGCTCAAAGTTATACGGGAAGTAATGCCCACAATCGGGGCAGCGCCGCCTTGCCTGCTTCAAAGCATACGTCGGACCAACAAGCGGAGGCACATAGAGCCGGGCCCAAAAGCTATTCTTCTTCTCCCGCAGCGGGTCGCCGCCTGTTGTCACGGTAGCATCAATCTGGCAGGTTCCCGGGTAAAACTCCGTTCCACAGGCAGGGCATGTGTACTTGCGGAAGGGATTTATAAAAGGATTTATCAGCATACGATCTGACTTCCTAGCCTCTCTATTCTAGCTTCTCTCTTCCGGGCTCAGAATGCAGGTTCGCCCTGAGCTGTATTTATCAACTATTTCTGTGTCCACCTGCTTCCTGCAAATGTATAAATACTGATTCGTTGTTCATAAAAAGTTCTCAATAGCAAGAATATCCTATATTTCAAGAAATATGAGTTGACAGAACTGCTTTACTGAAATACAATCTTATTAGCCATTACTCATTAACCTTTTCTTACTTTGCAGGTTTAAGCGAACTGCCGATTCAATCAACTTCGTACCAATAATAACCCAATGAATTCTATTTTGCAAGTTTGGTAGAAAAAATAGTATGAGCACTGAAAAAAAGACCCAAAGACAAAACTTCTTCCTGTTGCTGGATATCAACCCTAATGAGGAATGGGATCCCGACAAGTTCGTGAAGGTCCTGAAAGCAAAGCAAGTCGAATGGAGCCGACAAAAGAGCCTATCAGTCGGTCAAAAGGCCTCTCAGGCACAGCGAAACCTTGAGCTCATTCCCCAGATACGCAAAGTCATGGAAGACGACACGCTGAGGGCTCAGGAGAGGGATGAGGCGCTCAAAGAACTGGCCTCTCAGCAGGCAGCTCGCGTTGAAGTGTTCGAGAAGCGATTGGAATTTTTTAACGCGAAAGAGTCGGCCAGCCAGACAGAAATTGACAAATTCATTAAAGAGTTTCAGGATCTCTATCCAGAGCAAGAGATAAGGAATCGCATTACAGTCACAATTCGCGCGGAGCAGCAGGTCACCCGCCAGGCGCTTGAGCCGAGCAGAGCAAAGGCCATCGCAGGAAAGCTCAACGATCTCAATATGTCTTCCCTCTATGAGCTTCTGGGCTGCCCCGAGACGACAAGCACCAGGATCCTGCAACAGAAAGCCGAACAGCTCTATCGAGATGTCTCCAAAATCGCCACAAAGACGCAGGAAGTCACGCTGAAAAGCGATCTGGCCGGCTCTGCAAAGGACATCTTCTCTTCCGAGGACAAGCGCAAGCAATACGATGAGAGCTTGCGACAACTTAAATTCGCCAGCCTGTTCAAGGTCCTGGAGGAGCAAATCAACCAGTCAGTCGAGAAGGAAATCACCTACAATCAAACGGAGCTCTTTCTGAATGAGGCACAACAGGCCGGGTGGGATCGGCAGGAAGCCCTCTTCCAGTTGAAAGAGCAGGCGAAAGCGCATAAATGGCTGGTGCATGTCCGGCCAGCCGAAGAGAAGTCACAGAAAGTACGCTGTGGAGGCTGTCACACCTTAAATGAGGCAGATCAGAAGTTTTGCACACAGTGCCGCCAACCGCTCTTTATCCAATGCCCCGAATGTAACGAAACGATTCGCCCGGAAGCCAATGCATGCGGACATTGTGGCTTTCCTGTGGGAAACCGCTATTTAGTCGAGATCCACTTGCAAGAGCTGCAAGATCTCTTCAAGAAACGCGATACGCAGAAGGCGCAACAACTCCTGGACGAAATGAAAACGCTCTGGCAGCCCAAAAAAGCGGACCGCTATTCACAGGAGATCAAGCGCTTTCAAAGCGAGCTACAGCGCCTGCACGCTGAGTTGCGCAAGGTTGAGGCCCATGTACAGCAATTGCTGAATCAGAAAAAATATATTACGGCGAAACAATATCTCGAAGGGCCCGCGGCGGCCATCCTGCCAAACCGCGCCCAGAAACTCAACGAGATTCAGGGCGAGCTCTCGAAGGTTCGTTCGTTGTTCCAACGAGCGACGGTCGCTACCCTCCCCAACAATGAAAAGATCGCGCTCTGTCGCCAGGCCCTCGCGCTTTGTCCCGACTATCAAGAGGCGCGTGACCTGCTCAGAACCATCCCGCCAATGGCACCGACGAACTTGCAGGCGAAGACCCGCGGCGGGATCGTCAGCTTATCGTGGCAACCATCCTCAACAGAGGGCGTCATGTATGTAATCGTGCGCAAAAGCCTGACACAGCCGCATTCATCTAGAGACGGAACCGTGCTCGACACCGTGCCGGGGCTTCATTATGAGGACAGTCGGCCCGAAACAGGCGTGCCGCTCTACTACGCCATCTTTGCCGAGTGCGAGGGAGTTCCCTCAGCGAATGGTGCGTTGTTAGAGCAGCCGTTACTCTTGCTACAAGACGTCACGCAGGCTTTTGCGGAGGTGGGCAACCAGCAGGTCAAACTGTCCTGGGTTCCGCCAAAAAACGTGGCCTCCGTGCTCCTTGTACGCAAGCAAAATGTACCGCCGACCAGCGCCAGCGACGGCGAGGTTATCGGCGAATGCGTGCCAGCGCAAACCTCGTTCATTGATCGCGATGTCCAGAATAACCAGACGTACTACTATGCCCTGTACGCACGTTTCAAAGATCAGCATGGGCGGCTGGCTACCGCGCCGGGAGTGCGCGTCAAAGCGATACCGGAACCGCCACCTGCACCGATTCATTCCTTAGAGATGCACATGCGCCCCGGCTCCACCTCAGCGGAGCGCGAGGTTGAACTCCGCTGGACACCACCCGCAAAAGGGAAGGCGATCATTCTGAAGTCGACGCACACCTTGCAGCACTATGAGAAGAAAGTTATCGCGGAAAGCACACTCTACACGCTCGGGCAGCTCCTTGAAGATCAGCCCGATTCCGTTGTAGACCCAAAAGTCGCCCCGGGAGTCACGTACTATTTGCCGGTCGTGCTCTTTCACAAAATGGCCTATATCGGCACCGAGCATCGCCTTGCCACCGTGGACGATGTCCAGAATGTGCGCTGGCAGAACATGAATACAGCGCTCCGCTTGCAATGGAAATGGCCCGCGAATTGTCAGGAAGTGATTGTTTCTTCGCATCAGTTGCGCTGGCCAGAGTTGGACGATGAGTACTCAAGCCACACGAAGGTCAGCCGTTCCGAGTACGACCGTCTGGGCTACTTTGAGTTGCGCTGTGACAAAGATACAGACTATTACCTCCGTATCACCGCGCTTGTGACACAGGGCACGGAAGAGATCCCGGCGCAGGGCGTCCGCCTTCATGTGCACCCGACTGACCTGCTGACCCTGACCTATGAGATCAAGCGGCCAACCCTCTGGCGACGTACTCCGCACCTCCATATCGCCGCGGACCGAGCAGGGACCCTGCCCACGCTCCGCCTGATCGGGACACGTGATAGGCTTCCGGTCCATAAAACCGACGGGACCATGATCTGTCGCATTGAGCCAACATCTATCAATGGAAGAGGGCTCACGTTTCCGCTTCCGATAAAGGAAGTGGCGCCGGGAACCTATTGTAAGCTCTTCCTGGAAGATGACGCGCTCTATCAGGAGATTGATATCTGTCACCCACACGAAGATAAGCTGAGGATAAATTAGAAGATGTTTCCTTTCGCCAAAAAGTGGCTCTGCCCGTTTTGCTGTGAATCGTTTGCCCCACACGAAGCATACTTTCGCTGTACCTTTTCGGGGTGTTTAGGCCGCATTCCCGATACCCCCTATAGCCGGGTAAGCGGGAGCAAAGATGTTCTGCGCATGGGACGCGTCCTGATCCCTGGAAAGAAGCGGATGCTCTCGGGGATGTACTGTGATAGCTGCAAACAACTGGCAACACTACGCATCTGTCCCCGATGTCACAGTGAACTTCCTCAGGACATAGGGCAGGTAGACCAGTATTTCTTTTTGCTCTTTGGAAGCAAGGGGTCAGGCAAAACACACTATCTCGCGTCCCTTATCACGCAGCTTCAGCGTGAGGTTGGCCCTCGCATGAAAATGACCGTTCGTCCCCTGGGAGAGCCTGCCAGGCTGCGTTGGAACAAGACCTATGCCTCCCTTTTCGAGCAGCAAAAAGCACTTGCCGCCACAAAATCGGCTGAGACAGACCCCCTGGGTCAGTATCCGCTGAGTTTCCGCTTTACGCTTGAGCAGCGGAATGGCGCAAAAAAAACGGTCAATGTGGGCTTTTTTGATACCTCTGGCGCCGACTTTACCTCTGATAGCGCCGTGCTCAAAAGATATATGCATCAGGTACACGGTATTCTCTTTTTGATCGATCCTTGCTCTATTACCACCGTACGCGACATGCTTGGACAGCAGAGCAGCCCCACAATGACACAGGCCGCACTCGAAGAATACCCTTTGCTCTTGAAAGACACTTTTGTGAGCGAGCGCATTCTTCGGCCCTCCGAGAAGGTGAAAATTCCTGTTGCACTGACACTGACAAAAATGGACCTTGTCTGGCCTCATCTCTACTCGGGGTCCCCGCTACTTCGGCCTGTAACCTATAGCGGAGGGGATATAGCGAAGCGCTTACAATCGATTAGCACCGAAGTAAGCAGCCTGCTTGCTTCATGGATCGGCCCGCAATTTACCCAGACCATGCGGAGCGAGTTTCACACCTACGCTTATTTTGGCGGGTCTGCGCTGGGCAAGCCTGTAGAGGATCCCTACAAACCCGTCATCGCCAACCCTTTGCACGTGGAAGACCCATTGCTCTGGCTCCTCTCACAGCTCCATATCCTGAAAGATACAAAATAATGCCTGTGCGTTCAACGGATCGCGTCACATGATCCTTTCCTGAAACCAGCCAGAGGCCGCATGATGACGCCTGGTTTCAGCTCTTCCACGATCCCTGGTGCAAGAGGAGCCCCGCAGCACTGTAGCTCGTCCACTCGCGTTTCATCTCACACGCAGAGCTGGCGTCTTCCTACCGAATGTGTATCGTCACAGGAGCAGAAAGCAGGTGCCTCTACATCTGGCAAGCCAGCGCCGCAGAGCGATCCAGATATACACACAGCAATGAGGCAAGCTCACCTTCTGCTCCCTGATTCAGCCATTGCTCAACGGCGATCCGAAACGCGGTCATATAGATACCAACCAGCAATTGGATCTCGATGCGGTCTGTAGCCGGCTCCAACCGGGAATGCAGAGCTTCAGCAATTGCCTGCTCCCGCTCCATAAGCGCGTACAGATAGATAGAAGCGATTGACGGGGTTTGCTTCGCCACCAGATAGCGGCTCAAGAAGCTGGCCCGCTGATCCTGATAGCGGCGCGCCAGATGCAGAAACGTCGCTCGTAGCGCGGCCTGCGGCGTCTCCAGAGGCGCAAGCTGTTGCAGATACTGAAGCGCGTCGTGAAGAGCAGCATGCGTCGAGCCTAGAAGCACCTCTTCCTTTGAGGCAAAGTAGCGAAAGAAGGTTCGAGTGGACATCATCACAGCACTCGCGATATCTTGAATCGATGTTTGCTCGTATCCCTTTTGCTGAAACAGCCGCAGGGCGGTCTCCTCGATCGTGGCCTGCACCAGTTGTTTCTTGCGTTCGCGTAAGCTGATGGCCGCCGGCGTCTCATATCCCGGAGAAAATATGTCATTCATTTTCCTTTTTGCTCCCATTGACGTAAGTTAGCAGATGGCAGTACAATAGCAAGTGACATGGATGTCATACAGTATACCCGATCACTCCCTGTTGTGCGAGTTGTCTTCCCTGAGTGAAAAAGGCGAACGCTTCATCACAGGCAGGCTTTCCAATCCTCAGGCGACCAGACAGATGAGAAAGGAAAGCCAGGAAAACGTGAAAGTAACCGCGTTGACCAGTCGGCCAGTGGGTCTTGCGTGCTGGCCTGTAGCAAGGTCTTCAGCCAGCGCGACAGTGATGGTGTCGTGGAACTGCTTCAGCAGCGCCTTCCCCTGGAACTTCTGAAGCAGGTACAACAGGCAGTTGACGCCTGTCCCACTCAGGTTTTTGTTGTAGAAGAGGAAGACGATCACTCTCAACTCATCCTTAAAACCAATGATGAGGACCTATAACGTTACCCATAAATGACCATCCTGCATGCTACACGAATTCTACATCCACCCATGCAGTTCTTTCAGCCAGGCGCTGGAAGCGCGTATAGATTGGAGTACACAATGAGTCAAGAACAACTGGCACGCCCCGATGAGACCGATCAAGTAGAGCTCCCATCATATCCATTTCCCTTCGCAGATCATAGCCTGGAGCTTCCCGAGGAGTATGACCGGCTGCGAGAACGGAGCCCGGTCGCTCGCGTTCATATGCCCTATGGTGGAGATGCGTTTGTCCCCACCCGTTATAACGAGATCGGGCAAGCCTTCGCAAACCCCAGATGTGGCGCGATTCTGGCATCTGACGGAGATGTCCCCCGTCTGGAAGCAGGCAAAGTGACCGGTGTGGAAGATTCAGAGGCAGGGGCGATCTTTTCTGTCTCTGATGCACGACACAACAAGCTCCGCCGCGTCGTCGCACCCGCGTTCACGGTACAAGCCGCCAACAAGCTCCGGCCTCGCGCAACCGAGGTCACACATGAGCTGATCGATGCAATGGAGCGCTCCGGCCCTCCCGCTGACCTGTTCGAGGATTACGCGCTTCAGGTCCCGATGACCGTGCTCTGTGAGATGCTCGGCGTCCCGCGCGCCCAGGAACACCTGTACCGCGAATCGGCCCGAATCATGATCTCGACAACAGCCAGCACCGAAGAAAAGCAGGCCCAGGGCATGAAGCTGGCCCAGTATCTCACGCCCATTATCCAGCAGGCGCGGCAGAACCCGGGTGATAACGTGCTTGGTCTCCTTATCCGGGCGCATGAGCAGGGAGACGAGGTGATGAAAGAGTCCGAGATGTATGGGTTCGCGATGGCCCTCATCGGCGCGGGCTTTGAAACGGTCAGCACGACCTTCACCAACTCTGCGTTCATTCTACTACAACGCCCCGACCTGATCGAGCAGCTTCGCGCCCGCCTCGACTCGCCCGAGCAATGGGCCAACGCGGTTGAAGAGATCCTGCGCATCACCCCCATCGGGCAGGGCCGACCGCGTATCACCCGAGAGCCGGTCCAACTGGGTGAAACAACCCTACCCGCCGGAGAAGTGGTGTTCCTCGTACCACACGCCGCCAACTACGACCCGGCTGTTTTCCCCGAGGCCCGCGAGATCCGCTTCGATCGTGAGCTGAAGCCCATCATGAGCTTTGGACGCGGCATTCATGCCTGCCTGGGTCAGCAGATCGCCCGGATGGAGTTGCAGGTGCTCTGGCACACCCTGCTCAAACGGCTCCCCAACGTTCACCTTGCGGTCGCGCCTTCAGAAGTCCCCTGGCGGGCAGACGAAGGGCTGACTTTCGGTCCGGCCCATCTCCCCGTTGCCTGGTAGATCATCTCTCATCCCGCCGTGCAGGCTCCCCCGGTCTGCATGGCCCCCGGGCCTTCGACTGGCGCTGCCCCATGTTGCTTCATTGACAGATGCAAGCTCGGGCACGAGAAAGACGGGATCTTTCGGTGCTTCCCGCTCAAACGCTTCCAGCGGTAAAATAGCATAATAACGCTAAAAGCAGCGACCAGGTTGCGCCTTCAACAGCGGTTGCTGGCCCGCTACTTGCGCAGGGGAACAACCGCTGAAAAACCGTCTATCGGCTCAGTCGCCAGTAGCGCCGCACCGAGAGCGGGAAAAAGATCACCAGTAGAAGAAGCGGCCAGAGCAGCGCCATCCACAGGCTGTGATGCGCAACCCAGGATGCACCGTCCGCGCCGGGATTGTGGAACAAGACGCGAATCGCTGTAACCGTCGATGACAGCGGGTTCCACTCAACCAGCGCCCCAAGCCAGCCGGGCATAGTCTCCGCTGCGGCAAAAATGTTCGAGAGAAAGCTAATAGGCCAGATCAGTATTTGCACCAGTGAGACCGCTTCGGTATTCCTGATGACCAGACCAAGATAGATCCCGACCCAGAGCAAGGAGAAGCGCAACAGCAACAACAATCCCATGGCAAGGAGAGCCTCCCCGAAGCTGCCATGCCAGCGCCAGCCGACAAGCAACCCTACCACACACAGTACAATCAGACTCAACACCGAGTTCAGCAGATCAGCAATACTGCGCCCAAGCAGGATCGCCGAAGCCGCCATCGGCATCGAGCGAAACCGGTCGGTCACGCCCCGGTTGATATCGGTTGTGATCGCAAGGAAGGTTGCTTCAAAGCCGAACACCATCGTCATGGCAAACATGCCGGGTAGCAGAAATTCGCGATAGTCTCCCCCGCCCGGCACCGTCATGCTACCACCGAACAGGAATCCGAAGAGCAGCACAAACATAACCGGAAAGAGCAGGTTCACAATGACTTGAAAGGGCTGATGCATCCAATGAAGTAGATCACGTTGTGTTACCGTCCAGGCATCAGCCAGCGCCCAATAGAACCGCGTGAAAAGCGTTGTACGCTCTGTCCTCATGCCATCACCTCCTCATGCTTCTCGGTCAGATGCAAAAAGACCTCATCGAGCGTGGGGCGCCGAAGCGCGATATCTTCAGCCTCGATCTCTGCATCAGCCAGCGCCCGCGCAACTTCGGTCAACGCCACGACTCGCTGCTGTACCAGCGCGCTCAGTTGCCGCCTATCCTCATCAACCGTCACCTCCGCAGCGGTTACGCGCCTGATGATGCTCTCGGCAGCGGGCAGTTCCTCGGCCCGATGCAGTACCACCTGAATGCGATCTCCTCCAAGCCGCGCTTTCAATTGATCGGGCGTCCCTTCTGCGATAATGCGCCCACCCTCGATGACCGCAATGGAGTCGGCGAGCTGATCGGCCTCCTCAAGATACTGTGTCGTCAGCAGAACCGAGGTTCCATCGGCCACCAGCGAGCGGATAGCAGTCCAGACCTCGTTACGACTACGCGGATCAAGCCCCGTCGTCGGCTCATCGAGGAACAGCACCTGCGGGGCAATAATCAGGCTGGCCGCCAGATCGAGCCTGCGCCGCATGCCGCCCGAGTAGTGCCTGACCGACTTATCTGCCGCCCCAATCAGATCGAACCGTTCCAGCAGCTCATCAGTACGGCGCCGGGCCTCTGCTGCTCCCAGATGATACAGGCGAGCAAACATGCGCAGATTTTGCCGCCCGCTCAAAATCTCATCCAATGCCGCATACTGGCCCAGTAAGCCGATGCGGGAGCGTACCTGCTCGGCCTGCCGCCGGACATCGAACCCCGCAACTTCAGCCGTCCCCTCATCCGCATGTAACAGAGTAGTCAGAATTCGGACAGCGGTTGTTTTGCCCGCACCGTTCGGCCCGAGCAGACCGCACACCGTCCCTTCCGGCACCGCAAGATTGAACCCCTGAAGCGCTTGCTGCTTGCCATACCGCTTGTATAATCCCTTTGCCAGGATTGCGAACCCTTTTGTATGCATTGATTCCCTTTCTGGCCCTCCGCAGGGCCTCAAAACTCCGTACACTGTACAGAATTGAAAAGCGATCCTTATTATACCGTACGTCGTACGGAATTTGCAAGGGGGAAAAAGATAGCAAGACAACGGCCAATCTGTTATGATGAAAGAGAAAAACGACACAGGACGGAGTTGCACGACGATGGAATATAGCGGCAAAGGGGACCCGCAGCGAAGTATTGAACTGCTCTGGGGCAAACGCAAAAGCCCGAGCCGGGGACCGGTGCCCAACCTGAGCGTTGAACGGATCGTACAAACTGCGATAGCGCTTGCCGACGCCGAGGGATTGACCGCGCTCTCGATGCGTCGAGTCGCCGAGCGGCTTGGAGTTGGCGTGATGTCGCTCTATACCTACGTCCCGGGAAAAGCTGAACTGCTCGATGTTATGCTTGATACCGCCATCGGAGAAGAGAAACTCCCCACCAGCATCGAGGGCACATGGCGTCCCCGGCTTGAACTACGCGCTCGCGAGGACTGGCAGCTCTATCAACGTCACCCCTGGATGCTCCAGGTCTCCACCGTTCGCTCACTGCTCGGTCCAAATGAAACCATGTTATACGAGGCCACGCTACAGGCCATTCGAGATACAGGGCTGACCGGAAAAGAGCGCATCTCGGTGGTTGATCTGATTATCGGCTACGTGCGCGGAGCAGCAAAGGGTGCAATAGAGGCTGCGCTTGCGGCTCAGCAGACCGGACAGGATGACGCGCAATGGTGGCAGGAAAGGGAGCCCCTGCTTGATCAGTTCTTCAGTCCCGAACGCTTCCCGGCCATCACCGAAATCGCACATGAGGGCGCATTCTATCCGTCGGGAGATGCTGACACCTACTATTTGCAGTGGGCCATCGATGATTTCGAGTTCGGCTTACAGCGCGTTCTGGACGGCATTGAGGCATTCATTCAGAAGCGGCAGGAGAGCGTGCACTGACTCGCTCTCCATTTCTTAACCATTACTTCCCCTCGTTTCTTCCCATCTCCATACGCATTTCTATCCCCCCCATATACACAAAGAGTGGCAGATGTATATCTATTATAACCGGAAATATATAACTATTACCACAGAGAAGCTCCGAAAATACTTGAAGTGAGATACAACATATGGTATGCTCAAGAAGAGAAGAGATTCTGTTCTCCATTCTCTCTTTTGCCTGTCAAGCTGGCATGCTATCCTCCGCTGGCTTTCGAGATGCAGCGAGAGCCAGATTGGAAGACAATAGATTTGCTCTGTTGTGCTGCACTAGCTCAGAAAGGCTATTCAGTTTATGGTACAACCAGCTTTACGGAGAACATGCCTCTACACCGTTCTTGTCATCTTCGGTCTGATGATTCTCCTCAACTGTTTTACCTACCCCTCATCGGTCAGCGCCGCCACGGGCAAACGCGTCACCCGGAGCGCCGAATTCATTAAGCGCTACTGGACGCCCGACCGGATGGAACACGCCACCCCGGCAGGCATACCCTCCAAAACCGGAGCACCTCCCCATATGATTGAACCCGCGCCAGTCAAGGCACAAGAGGTTCCTCCAGCCTCCTATAGCTCCATTCCCTATGCTGTCATTGGCAAAGTCTTCTTCACCGATAGCAAGACCGGTTTTGATTATGTCTGTTCGGGAACGGCAGTGATCAGCAAAAACAAGAGCACCGTCGACACCGCCGGGCATTGCGTCGCGCAGGATGGCTCCAAAGACAACTATTACACCAACTGGATGTTCTGCCCGCAGTACCTTGATGGCGACTGCCCAAAGGGAAAATGGGCTGCCCGCCAGCTCTTCGCTGACAAAACCTGGCTGACTGCTTCACCGATGGCCGTCGATCACGACTATGGGGCCGCAGTCGTTGAAGCGAACAACGGTCAGTATCTCACCGATGTTGTGGGTGGCGTCGCTTTTGGAGCCAATCTAGACCGGAAGCAGACGTTCCACGCTCTGGGATATCCGCATGCCTCGCCCTTCAACGGGAAAAAGATGTTCGAGTGCCTCGCCGATAAAGCCGTAGACGATACGGGCACCCCGCCACCACTTGGCATCTCGTGCGACCTGACAGGCGGAAGCAGCGGCGGTGGCTGGCTCGTTCAGAGTAACGGCACATGGTATGTGAACGGGCATAACGATTATCAATACACCAACGACCCCAATACGATGTACTCTCCCTACTATGGGAACGAGGCCCTTGCCATCTACAATAGCGCTCAGGCTGCATAAGCGCTCTCGGCCCTGCTGAGGTCGCAGGGCCATACTCATTTTCAAGCCACAGAGCCAAAACTGTAGAACGCGCGCAAATCTGGTATACTCTTGTTGGGAAACCAGCACACAGGGGGAAACCATGCCATCGCACTATCTGCTCGCCTGGTCAGAAGCAACACAACGATACACGCTGATCCTGGATGGAGCTCCGCATCAGACATTCCGACAGGACGAAGAGGACGCCTAGCAGGCCACAATACTGAGTCGATTCAGCTTTGAAGGTCGTGCAGGCTATTTCAGTGCCATTAAAGAGACACGCGCGCGTGGCGCCGGCTACTGGTATGCGTATCGTCGATGGGAGCAGCGCACCCGTCAGCGCTATCTGGGAAACCGGCTCTCATTCGCACGTCTGGAAGAAGCTGCCCGCTCGCTTGCATAACAGGCAGCAACGCCTGCCAGAGAGCCACAGCGCCTGGTTCCGCTTCTCGAAACAAAACTGCATCCGCCACGGCTACCCCTCCAGCTCATCAGGCGCACGCGGCAGCTCGAAACACTGGACACCTGGAAACAGCAGAAGCTCATAGTGCTGCACGCGCCCGCCGGGTTCGGTAAAACAACCCTCATCACCCAATGGATCGCCCACCGCCGCGAGCAGCCGTTCACGGTTGCCTGGGTCTCGCTTGATCGTGGGGACAGCGACCCGTTGCGCTTCTGGTCAACTCTCATAGCAGCCTGCCAGAACATTCATCCCCGAATCGGACAAACAGCGCTGGCCCAGCTCACACAGATGTCCCGCCCGCAAGCCGCGCATGAACGAACTTCACAGCGGCCTGTGTCCCGAGGTATCGATGTTCACCCGGATAGACCTCTGCGAACCCACCCTGCCCCAGCAGCTTGATAAGCCGATAATGCCCGATCTGTTGCCCTATGCGCCCTACCTGTTCTGCCATGTGTTGGCATCCTTCCCGGGGATCATTGTCATTTCCCCGTTTTTGAGTAGTGTAACAAATACTGATCCACAGATGCAATAAAAATGCGCATGTACAGGTAATCTGGCTCATACAAGGCTACAAAAAAAGAGGAGACATGATGTAGTCTCCTCAGTTCGTCTTGCTAGAAGCCATTTGCGCGGGCAATCGCTCCCAGACGGTAGGCGCTCGGCTTGACCGTTCGCTTCTGCGTCTGTCGATCGACCGCGATCAGGCCAAATGTCGGACGATACCCAAACACCCACTCGAAGTTATCCAGCGCCGACCAGTATGTATAGCCCTGAACAGGAATACCATCATGCAAGCAGGCGGCCACGCCTTGCAATGCCTGCTCGATATAGGCCACGCGCCGCGTATCATCAGTGGTCGCGAGGCCATTTTCCGTCACAAATACCGGCAGCCCCGTAGCTTTGTGTGCGTAGCGGATGGTTGCTTCCAGCGCTTGCGGGTAGAACTCATACCCCATCTGGGTCAGCTCAACGCCCTCTTCTGGCTTCATCAGCCCGTTAGCATCGTAGCGATCACGAGAGTATGTCTGCACGCCGATGAAATCATCACCCATCGTTCCCTCTAAATATGCGTCGAAGATCTCACGCCGCTTCTGCGCAGCAAGTTCCTCTCCTCCCGGCCCTGCTTGAATATCCTGCATTGCCAGCGTCAAACCAACCCTACACGCTCCGGGCCCTGCCTTGATGGCCTCGACCGCCCGGCGATGCGCTTCCAGCATGACGGGACGCCCCTTTTGCGGATCAGCGTACAGGAACGGGACAAAGTGCTCGGCGTCGCTTCCGACCGCTCTTGCAGCCGCTGCATACCAGGCCTCCGAACGCTGTGACCCGATCATTGACCAGAGAGCCACGCCCAGATTCAACTCGTTCATCGTGCAGGCCAGCGGGATCAGGTCACCCAGGTGCTTGATGACCTTTTCGCAGTACCGAGCGAACTTCTCGGGTGTCTCCTTCGCCTCCCATCCTCCGGCGGCGGCCAGCCAGCGAGGCGACGTGAAATGGTGAAATGTCACCATTGGCGTGATCCCAAGCTCATGGCAGGTTGCCAGCATGCGCCGATAATGCTCAAGCTGTGCCAGCGAGAACTCGCCCTCCTCCGGCTCAATGCGAGACCACTCCAGCGAGAAACGGTAGAGGTTAAAGCCCAGTTCAGCAAGCAGACGGATATCTTCAGGATACAGATGATAGTGATCACACGCATCACCAGATGACTCTACGTATGCAGTGCCGGGTGTATGTTCCAGAACCCAGTTATCGTTATAGACATTGCCACCTTCGACCTGATGCGCAGCGGTCGCCGTGCCCCAGTAAAAGCCCCTGGGAAATACTGTCTTCATGATATGTCTCACTTTCTCTTCAGAAGCTGCAAAAGTGAATGTTACTCGATTCATCTCAACAGCAAATGTATTTCCCAGTATAGCATAAGAATGTTCAGATTTCCACGGAGCAGAAATCGCATTGCATAGCTGCTTGCATGTATCGTATTTCTTCCTCGCACATCGAGGGGAGAAATCCACTCTTACCACTCAATGGAAAGAAGAGTTTTTTCTTTAAAAGCTGCTTCTCGTATTTTCATAATATAGTGGAAGCAAAGAATGTTTCTTCCGACATCATGACACAATATCACGGTTTCCTTCTAAGAAGGATGTTTTTTTGCCACGAATCATGTGTCCGCCTGAACAGCGAAATGTTATTGTCTCCATAAATCACAGATAATAAAAAAGAGGGAGAGCATAGAACGCTCTCTCCCCATACACTCCTTCTTTTTTAGAGTGTTTCCGCAGTGAGAACCTCACCTGGTTGCATCTCGCGAATGGTGAGACCGGCTCTCTCTTTCGTCGCCTCTCGCAGCTCCCCGACAGTCCCCGTCAAGAACGGGAATGTGCCATAATGGAACGGAATCACATACGAGGCATTGAGAAGCTCAATCGCATAGGCGGCCTCTGTAGGCCCCATCGTGAAGCGATCCCCGATCGGAAGCAACACGATATCCGGGCGATACAGCTTCCCGATCAACTGCATATCGCCAAAAACGCCGGTATCTCCGGCAAAATAGAGGCGTAGCCCCTCTTCGGTTTCCAGCACATAGCCCGCAGCCTCATGGAAATAGCCGACCTGCTCATCATTGAGCCAGACATAGGCATGGTGGTAGGCCAGAGTCATCGAGATTTTCTGCCCGCACAGCCGGATTGAGCCGCCCCGATTCATCGCCTCGGTTTTGCTCACTCCACGGCATTCTGTCAGATATCGCAGGACCTCGGTTGGAGCCACAACCGGCGCCCCGGTCTTTTCGAGTAGTTGCGGGAGATTCTGGTCCAGATGATCCGCATGCCCATGCGTGATCAGGATAATATCGGCTTTCTCCTGCTTTTTCAATTCTTCCGGACAAACCGGGTTCTCTTCCAGCCAGGGATCAACAAGAATAACCTTGCCGCTGCTCGTGGTCAACTTAAAGCTTGCATGCCCTAAAAATTGGAGTTGCAGTCCCCGGGGGAAGTGAAGCGAAGGTGTCATAAAGAGGGGTAACCTCGTCTTTCTTTCTATGCAAAACTACTATGTTTGCCTGCTATTGTAGCATAGAAGAGCCCCCTTGAATACCTATATCTCTCCATTGCACGGCATGTTGTTCCTTCGGACTGAACAAAAACTGATGAATTTGTTCTTTTACTTCAGGCAGATATTTTCAGTTTTTCTTCACTTGAGCAGAAAAATTGAACTTCTTATCATTCTATGGTACATCTTGAAGAAGGACGTACAGTTTGATAAGGAGGTCACACAGATGTTCGCGCAAACGTGGAAACGCGCTCTCAGATACGGGCTGCTCCTCAGCATGGGTCTGAGTATGCTCGTCAGCGCGCTTTCCATCCCGACCCACCCGGCAAAGGCAGCACCGGCATTCAACTATGCCGAAGCGTTGCAAAAAGCGATTCTCTTCTACGAAGCTCAGCAGTCGGGGAAGCTTCCTTCCTGGAACCGGCTCTCATGGCGCGGTGACTCCGCTCTCGATGATGGCAAGGACGTAGGTCACGATCTGACCGGAGGATGGTTCGACGCAGGTGATCACGTCAAGTTCGGCCTGCCTATGGCCTTTTCTGCTACCATGCTCGCCTGGGGTGTTCTTGAATATGGGGATGCCTATCAAAAAAGCGGGCAGATGACCCACATCCTCAACAACCTGCACTTTGTCAATGACTATTTTATCAAAGCACATACCGCGCCCAACGAGCTCTGGGGGCAAGTGGGTGACGGTGGTCCAGATCATGCGTGGTGGGGGCCCGCCGAGGTCATGCCGATGAAGCGCCCCGCCTACAAGATCGATGCCAGTTGCCCCGGTAGCGATCTGGCAGGTGAAACAGCAGCCGCGATGGCCGCCGCCTCGATGGTCTTCCGTTCCAGCGATGCCACCTATGCCGATACACTGCTGACCCATGCCAAACAGCTCTACACCTTCGCCGACACCTATCGAGGCAAGTATGATGCATGCATCCCTGCTGGCGGCTTCTACACCTCGTGGAGTGGCTATAATGACGAACTCGTCTGGGGTGCGCTCTGGCTCTATCAGGCAACAAAAGACTCCACCTATTTAACTAAAGCCGAACAGTACTACGCAAATCTGAGTACTGAGCCACAAACAACCATCAAATCCTACAAATGGACCATTGCATGGGATGATACATCCTATGGCGCCTACGTACTGCTTGCTAAACTGACAGGTAAACAGCAGTATAAGGATGATGCACAGCGCTGGCTCGACTTCTGGACGGTTGGTGTCAATGGGCAGAAAATCACCTATTCTCCGGGCGGCGAGGCCTTCTTGAGCGAGTGGGGTTCTCTACGTTATGCCGCGAATACCGCTTTTGTCGCTCTGGTCTATGCCGATTATCTGGGAAGCAGCGATCCGCTCTATAGCCGCTACCACGACTTCGGCGTCAGACAGATCAACTACGCGCTTGGTGACAATCCGCGCAACTGTAGCTACGTCGTTGGCTTCGGGGCCTGCCCTCCTCAAGATCCACATCACCGCACCTCACACGGCTCGTGGACTGACTCGCTACAAAATCCAACGCATAACCGCCATATCCTCTATGGTGCGCTGGTCGGTGGCCCCAAAGCCGCCAACGATCAGTACACCGATGATCGAACCGATTACACCGGAAATGAAGTCGCGACCGACTATAATGCGGCCTTCACAGGTGCACTGGCACGGCTCTACAAGGAGTTCGGAGGCACTCCGGTAACATCCATGCCCGATAAGCCAAAAGATGACGACGAACTCTACGTTATGGCCGGAATCAACGCCGAGGGCTCGACTTTCACCGAGATTAAGGCCCTCTTTATCAACAAGACCGGCTGGCCTGCTCGCGCCACCAGTACGCTTTCACTGCGCTATTACTTCACGCTGGAAAATGGCGTGACGCCCGATCAAATCAGCGTCACCACCAACTACACCCAGTGTGGAAATAATGTCTCCAGGCCGACGCAGGTTTCGGGCAATCTCTACTTCATCACTGTTACATGTAACGCGAAACTCTATCCTGGTGGACAGGACGCTTATAAAAAAGAGGTACAATTCCGCATCAACAGTGCCGGATCCTGGGACCCCAAAAATGACTGGTCTTATCAAAACCTGACCAAAGACGTCGTTAAATTTGACCATATCCCGCTGTACGAAAGCGAGAAAAAGGTCTGGGGTAACGAGCCAGTCGACACAGGCGCGGCACCCACCGTCAGCATCACCAGCCCGAAAGATGGCAGCAACTTCAAACCCGCGCCGGCAACGGTCGCGATTGAGGCTACCGCCAGCGATAGCGACGGACAGATCACAAAGGTGGAGTTCTACAATGGCTCGACCCTCCTGGGCAGCGACACCAGCGCTCCATACAGCTATAGTTGGGCTAACGTACCAGAGGGCAGCTACACTCTAACCGCCAAGGCGTATGACAATGCTGGAAATAGCACCACTTCTTCCCCGATCGCGATCAGCGTCGGGCAGGCGGTGCCCACAGTCAGCATTACAAGCCCGGCTAATAACGCAAGCTTTAATGCTCCTGCCAGCATCACGATTACTGCAAACGCGAGCAGCGCCGGAGGCTCTATTACCAAAGTAGAGTTCTATAATGGCTCGACCCTTCTGGGCAGCGACACCAGCGCTCCATACAGCTATAGTTGGGCCAACGTACCAGAGGGCAGCTACACACTGACCGCGAAAGCATATGATGATGCAGGAGGAACAGCAACATCAGCAGCAGTGAAGATAACAGTCAAAAAAGCGGGTGTCTGTTCGGTGAAATATGACATCGCGAATCAGTGGAGCAACGGCTTCACTGCCAGCGTCACTATCAGCAATCCGGGAAGCACGGCTATTAACGGCTGGACGCTTGTCTTCACCTTCCCCAACAATCAGCGCATCACCAATATCTGGAATGCGACGATGACCCAGAGCAATGGCCAGGTCACGGTGAAAGATGCAGGCTACAACGCCACCATCGCGCCAAACGGTTCCGTCACCTTCGGCTTCAATGGCGAATGGAGCGGCTCCAATGGCAAGCCGACAAGCTTTATCCTCAACGGGCAGAGCTGTACCGTAGAATAACTTCTGCTCGCCTCCCGGACCCGCGCGGGTAGCAGGTTCAGACCTGTTGCCCGCATTGTCTTATTCGGGGAGAAAGATCCCCTCTAGCCCGCGCGCGATCTCCGTCAGTGGGCTCCGGACGCTCCGGTAAAGCACATAATAGCTCGCCCGCTCTGCCGTCACCAGGCCGGCACTCTGCAAGAGCTTTACCTGCTTCGAGATCCCGGCTTCCGAAAGATTGAGCAGGCCTGCCAGCTCGCGTGTAGAGCGAGGTCGCTGGCTCAAGAGGCGCAAAATCTGTAGCCGGGTCATATCTCCCACTGCACGAAGCAGTGTCAGCAAGCGTTCTGGCGGCACCGGGATGCTGCCCTCTTCCTGAAACCGCCGGATCGAGTAAACAAGCGCGTGCAGCACATTCGCTTTCGCATACATGAACGAGAGTCGTGGCCAGACAAACGCCGAAGGGACAAGGACGAGTTGCTCGCTCGCCTGCATCTCTATCTCGTGTGGTGCAGGATATTGCAACGTGATCTGCCCCCCATGCTGATAGGCCGACAATTGTGGAGCAAGCGAGCCAAGCACTTTGAGCGGCCCCTGTTCAAACAACATCTGTCCTCGTTGCTGTATATCCTGCAAAAGCAGCTCTTCAAGCTGCGGCCATTCGGGCTCGATGCAGGTTGTCCAGTAATCAGCGAAGAAGTTGAGAAAACGAGCGTGTCCCTTTTCGGGGTCGGCAAGCATTTCCTTCATCACAGGGAGAGCGGCCGGAAACTGCTCGGCTGTCTGCTGCACAATCTGCTGTTGCAATGGGAGAGACTCCAGTATATGTGTACATGAATAGTGCTCGTCGTTCAGGAGGATGTTATTGACAACCTGCTCCACATAGTTTGTCGTGGGAAGAGCCTGCATCACCCGAAATTGCTCCTCAAAAGCGGGGAAGTCCTGCATAGAAGGCGCGCCATTCTCAAAAATATCGGGTATCCGACTCCCAAAAAGGAAGGAGAAAGCCACAACCTCGGCCTTGAGTGCAGGCGACATCAGCCGGCGCGTACGCAGCACCCACGGCAGGTGCAGCGGATGGCTTTTACTCCGCGTCAGGACATGCAGACTGCGCACAGCTTCGTGTAATGGACTATAGCTAAAAGCCAGGTTTTCAGCATGGCCTGCATCCAGATACATAATTCGGGCCATCTCACATTCTCCTCTGATTCGCTAATGAGTAAAAAAGTTGTCTTCCAGCGCAGTCTAGCGTATGCTCAACAAGAAGACAAGTTTCAAATTATTAAAAAGGAGTATTTTGGAATGTACGAAACAACATCACAGAGCCTGACACCTTCAACCTTGATCGCAAAGCTGCTCCAACAGCTCGATGAGAGGTATGTTTTTCCCGACGTCGCACAGGAGATCGCTCATGTCCTGCGGCACCATCTTGAAGCAGGGAGCTATGATGGGATCTCTGATGGCAAACACCTGGCGGCGCTTATTACCGAGCACCTCTACACCGTCGCACACGACAAGCACCTGCGCCTCTTCTACAATCCCGCGGGCGTTTCGCCGCAAGTGGACGAAGACGACCATTACACAGAAGAGATGATTGAAGCGTTGCGGCGGAGACGTACCAGTAATTATGGTCTTCAAAAAGTGGAGATTCTCGAAGGCAATATCGGGTATTTTCAGCTCAATGCATTTATCCATCCCCGAATTGCCGGTGAAAGCATGCAAGCCGCGATGACTTTCCTGACATACACCGACGCATTGATTATCGACCTGCGGAACAACACTGGCGGAGAATCGCTGATGGTGCAGTTTCTCTGTAGCTATTTCTTTGATATTCTGCATGAGCCACCAACGCAGCTTACAGGCTGCTTCGACCGCAGAACGAATCAGCTCTATCAGGCGTGGACGCTTCCTTATGTTCCCGGCCAGCTCTATCTTGCAAAGCCTGTATACCTGTTGACCAGTCAGCGTACCTTTTCTGGCGGAGAAGATTTCGCCTATACGCTTCAGCAGCTAAAACGCGCCTGCGTGATTGGTGAAAGAACAGGTGGTGGCGCGCACATGGGACACCGCTATCCCATCACGGAGCATTTTGAGGCCTTCATTCCCGATCTGCGCTCGGTGAACCCGATCAGTGGGACAAACTGGGAGGGAACCGGTGTACAACCCGATATTCCGGTTGAGGCCGAAAAAGCCTTTGATGTAGCCTACCAGCAAGCGCAGGCCGCCCTCAATCGCTAGAATGCATCTGAAGGTACGGGCTTGTTTTCCGCGAGCCTGTACCTTTTTTCGGGTATAGTATCAGAAGGGATATTCTATTTCAGCATAGGAGGAAACAGGTATGACAATTCGAGCGATTCTTCTTGATATTGGTGGGGTCATTCTTCTATTTGATCAGGCACAATATGAACGAGACGCACAACACGGGCCCGTCATTCCCGATTTCAAGCGCTATGAGCGGCTGAATGAAGCATTTGTGCACTTTGTCCGGCAGCTCCGCCCATACTACCAAACGGCAACCATTTGCAATGGAGGGTCCCGTGAGGCGCTCAACCGCAAGTTCCGGCTGAACGAGCTGGTTGACCTGATGGTGTTTGATGAGGAGGAAGGCATTTCTAAACCGGACGCCCGCATCTATCAAAGAACACTTCTTCGTCTGGAAGTTCAGGCCGAGGAAGCGATCTTTGTTGACGACAAGGAGTGCAACGTTGAGGCTGCTCGACAGCTTGGCTTGCACGCGATCCATTTCCGCGACACCGAGCAAGCAATCAGCAGCATACAGGCATTGCTCTCCCTGTCCACATAGCTACCTGCTTGTGCTGTTTATACGCCTGGCGCTTCTTATCACGCTCAGCAAGCATGGCATCGTTATAGCCCCATCCAGCAAGATCGGGAGGCTCGATACCCTGCAAGCTCAAGATCGTGGCAATCTGTGAGCGGTGATCAACGCCGTGATTGATAGCTTGAATCAGGACGATGATAGCAGGTGACTCATAGGCTCCACCATCCAGCCAGAATCGCTGAAGTCCCGTTGTTCAGCAATGGCGATCAGCTCGCTTCCCGAGCGTTCGGCGCGTCGGCGCAATTCAGCAAAACCCGTGAATTCAGCCATTTCCTTCAGAGGAGGCAATGAGTTGTTCCTGTAAAATGACAAACATATCCTTCTTTACAGGATAGAATATGCCACAGGGTATTTCATATGCTACCATAGGTTCCAGGCGTTATGTCGTCCAATTGCTCATCTGAAAGCTCGGCGAACAAATTGAGCAAGGTAAGATTGTCCCAACGATTATATTAAAAAAGTCAGCAAGTCCTGTTGTCATAGCATGATCTCTTTCCTTGAAAAGATGAAGTTCACTACAATAAGAGAGGGGATGGAGAGGAAAAATCGCAACAGGACAAAACATCGAGGAAAATCGGTCGAAGCGTCCTGACTGTTGGTGTGCATTCTCTACCTCACCATCATGCTGGCATATCTCATCTCTAAAATGGTGCACTCAAACACGCCTCACAACGGGAAAGAAACCACTTCCCGTGACGAGATAGATATACAAGCAAGCTGATCTTTGTCCCTCTTTCTGCGAAGAGGAAGTCGGTATTCCTGGCACACTACTGGCATAACAGTCAAAACCTCCGAATCTTTTATATCCATTTCAAGTATTCGATCCCGTTCCATCAGATACAACCACATTACAAAAAAGAGCGAAAGGGCAAACGCAACGCAGGAATAAAGCACCGATACAGGTTGGCATGGAAGTGTTGCCCGCTCGTTGCTTGAACAAAGGCAAGAAATTGAGTGCGGAGAATGTATCAATACCTTTCCCACATCTTCAGCGTACATGCCCTGTATGCGATTGTAGTACACCTTCCTCTTTTTTGTCAAGATCATTCCCCTTTTAGTACTTTCTCCTATCGATTTCAGGTGGCATACATCGAAGACATACAAGAGTTTTCAATGTATGCCATTGCAATATCTTGCAGAGAGTCGCCAGAATCACAGCTTAAACGGGCACAAAGGTCTTTCTCGATGCCACTGCATACTTCTGACAATAGTATGCTTTCTCCTTCACGCATCCCTGATATATCCAGCGATACTGTCCCTCGACCACTCGCACAGCGCTATCAAACGTGAGCTCGACGTCAGGCCACAATTGGTCCAGCTCGCTATACTCGACTGAGGCATTCAGAGCTTCATAGCGGGTTGATTGTCCCTCCAAATCGATCCGAGCAAGCTTCCCTTGAGAGAGGCTCGGCGTATAGCTCGTGATGCCCTGCGTGAGGAAGCGCTGACTGTCCTCAAGCGAATGAAAAACGTCAGAGTGGATCTCATCCGCTGGCTGCATTGTTGCGCAAAACAGGGGTCGACCATCCGGATATTGAATCTGCAGCCTGGAGTTCTCGCCATCGTTCGCCAACACAGCACGAATAGGTGTCATCGAGCTTGCAAAGACCCACGAAGCTAGCGCCGTACACAACGGATTATCCGCATATCGGCGCCATATGTAGACACCCGGCTCTGGCCTGTCTACCAACAGATCGATCACACCACAGCGATATGCACAGGCCTGCATGGCCAATCCAAAGCGAGCAGGCAGCAGAGAAAGCATCACACTATCAAGACGCAAAAAACACAACGAGACGATAGCAGATCCGTTCACAACTTGAGGCCAGAGCGATGGCACTGGAAGTCGCTTCACAAGCGCCTCCGGACTTACCCGGAAGTGAAAAAGCATTCGTTCAACAAGATGTGCCTGGACAACATGTGGTCTTGCCATACGGATTTTCTCCTGTTTCCTTGAAAATGCATCAATGACACATACTCATTTCTCTCTATGAAGCCTGCCACACAAAACCATCTTACCTGGAAGAGATAACCGCTATCTCTTCTCCTTCCCCCTGCTTTGCCAGATAGGTTCCCGCATAAGCCACTTCTGAAGCAGAGTGAGCAGTATTCCGGCCAGGCCTCCCAACGGAAGCGTAATCCAGCCTGTCCACAATATCCCAGTGCACATTATAAGCGCCATGAAGACCATTTCATCTATGAAATGTTTGCCAATCGCAGACGGCAGCACAGAGATAACTACTATCAGGAACAGGATACGATACGCTAAAAAGCTAATGAGCACCCCAAAAAGAAGACCTTCCCAGATCGTCCGATGTGCGGAGCGTACCATCCCGGCCCACCACATCGGCGCCCAGGCTATCAGAGCAGCCAGCACGACAATTACCGGAAAGAACATATTTTCGAGTAAAACAGGGAAGACAAGCAAGTGAGCCAGCACAAGGCAAAGCTCGGCCATTATAACGACAAACAGACTACCAAACACCCAGAACAGGCGCGGCGGATAGGATGGAGGGTAGATTTTCATGATATTCTTCTTTCTCTCTATTGTTTCACTATGTCTCTACTGGAGAGAGCACATAATCTTGAACTGAGGTACTGATGACCTTTATTGATAGATATGCCCTGTACTGGCATCCCGATCAATCAGTTTTGCGGCAGCCTGCCCGTCATAGCTTCAGTCGCCTTCCCTCCAGTCATCAGGCTCGAAAAGCCAACTCACCTGGACACGTTCCTGAACCGCTGTCTCTAAGAACGGCAACAAAGTAAACACGTTTACTTTTCGTAAGTATACGGCGTGCCATTCCTGTTTGTCAAGAGAAAAATGAACCTGTTTACTTTCACAGAACAAAAAAACATTTCTTCGTTGCCCGGAGGAATAAGCAGAAAAGATTGCCTATCTGCACTCTATGAGCGTAAAGTAGCTTCAGAGGCCACAGTAACACTTCCTTCCCTGCTTCCGAATCTTGTTTGAGGATAAAGAATAGAAGAACAAGCAAGTATACGACGAAGAGGGTTTTCATGTGTAGCACAGATCGAGAGATAGTCCGGCAGATCCAGCGCGCCTTGAGGCCAAAAGGAGCTATTATCCAGTGTCAATATAACAAAAATGGGTATGTTATCGGTCTGCACATCCGACATACAGGGCTCTCAACGCTGCCCAACGATATCGGCCAGCTTGCTCATCTACGCAGCCTTCGCCTCGGAGGCAATCAGAGCACTTACCTGACCATTCCGCCTTCATTTCAGCAATTAGCGAATCTGCATGAACTTGATCTCTCATGGAACCAGCTTCAGCAGCTCCCCTCAGGTATCGAGTATATAGAAAATCTTCAGCGACTCAATCTGAATAACAATCAATTGACAGTTCTTTCTCCCGAGATCGCTCACCTGCCGCACCTCCATATACTCGAACTCTCCTCAAACCAACTGACCACACTACCCGACGAGATCGGGCAACTGAAGCGGTTGCAGCGCCTCTGGATCGAAAACAACCAGTTGAAAACGCTTCCCACCAGCATCGGTGAGCTCCGGCTGCTGAAAACGCTCTCCGCCTCCTCGAACCAGCTTCAACAGCTCCCCTCACAGATCGGCCAGTGCACCCAACTACAAACACTGAACCTGAGTGACAACCAGTTGACCGCCTTGCCTCCTGAGATTGGGCACTGTTCCAGCCTGAAAGGGCTCTCACTCAAGCACAACCAGCTTCAACAGCTCCCTACACAGATCGGCGGGTGTACTCATCTCAGGGAGCTCGCTCTTACGGCTAACCAACTGACCTCACTGCCCTCTGAGATCGGCCAATGCGCTGAACTGCATACTATCTATCTTGATCATAACCAGTTGCAGGAACTTCCCTCTTCTCTTTTTTCTATACCATCACTTGAATATCTGACACTCCCCGCCATAAATGACGGGGGTTCTTCTTTCAACGACCCGACGTGCCACGTCTCCGTTTGGAAGACGCAGGAGAGGCCAGGTCTCCAGAAGCGTTTTGTCCCGTGGGACAGGTTCCCGTATGCCCTACGGTACCGTTTGAAACGGATTGGAGCGCTTCATGCAGGATATTCAACGCTGCATTGTGATCGCGGTCCAGGATGATCCCACACCCCGTACAAACATGGGTGCGAACGCTAAGCGATTTCTTGACAATCGTGCCACAATCAGAACATTTCTGGCTGGTGAAATGGGGCGCAACGGCAATCACCGGAATACCATGCAACAAGGCATAGCGCTTGACCCATTGAAGGAAGAGCCCCCATCCGGCATCATGGATCGATTTGGCAAGTTTGCGGTTCTTCACCATATTCCTGATCTGAAGGTCTTCATAGGCAATCAGGTCGCAAGACGAGACATACGTGTTTGCCACCTTTCTAGCAAAATCCTCACGCTGCCGTTGGACTTTCAGATGCTGTTTGGCAAGTGCTTTTCGCGCCTTTTTTCGATTGGCCGATTGCTTCTGCTTGCGGCAGAGACGACGTTGGAGACGTTTGAGCTTCTTTTCCGCTTTGCGGGAGTGCCTGGGGTTCTCGACGGTGTTGCCTTCCGAATCGGTGAGATAGGATTTGAGCCCAACATCAATCCCAAGCTGTTTGCCCGACGAGACATGCTCGACTTTGCGCTCGGTCTGGACGCAAAATTGTGTATAGTACCCATCTGCCCGTTTGACAATGCGAACCCGCTTGATTTGCTTGATCGGGAATTCTTGGATACGCTGATTGGGGTTGCCAATCAATTTGAGACGACCAATGCCACAGCCATCGGTGAAGAGAATATGCCGACCATCAGGATCAAGCTTCCAGCCGGTGCCCTTGTATTCCACGCTCCGGTTGTTTCGTTGGAACTTGGGATAGCCCTTCTTGCCAGGCTTGTTGTTCTTGCAATTCTCATAGAAGCGGGAGATCGCGAACCATGCACGATCAGCTCCGGCTTGACGGGCCTGGGAGTTGAGTCGAGAGGCGAAAGGGTACGCTTTGGCAAGCACGGCGCAGTTGGTCTGCACGTCGTTTTTGGAGGTGCCACGCTGCTCCATCCACAAGCGCAACGACTTGTTGCGGATGAACTGGACAATCCGGATGGCTTCATCGATCGCCGCGTATTGCTGCCTGCTCCCAGAGAGCTTGTACTCGTAGACCAACATGCTGCTTGCCCTCTCCTCTTTCATATGGTACTATTATACAGCCTGATAGGTCTGTACGTCAAGAGAGGAGTTGGCACATGCGCAAAGAACGAATCAACGTGTATATCACTGTACGACAAAAAAGACAGTTAGAGAAACGAAGCCAGGAGGAAAATTTGCCAGAAGCAGAGATCATCAGGCGGGCACTGGATGTCTATCTGGCTTGGGATGACCCAACGTATACCCCTCATCCCAACCAGCCCGAAAGGAAGACCCATTCATCCCCGGCATGAATGCACGGGGCTTTCTGGGTCGTTCACTGTAAATCTCATCCATAATCAAATCACCCGCCTGCCTGATAGCATCGAAAATGCAACAAAACTGCGGGATCTTCGCCTTTTCTGTAACCCTTTAACATCACTACCAGAAGCGATTTATAATCGAAGCAGTGCAGTAAAACTGCGACTCTCCATCGATGCAAAGATACAAAAGACCATTCCCGAAGCAAAAAGAGAGCTCTTTTATCTGAACTCATAAAAGAAAACACCGATGCTATCAGATCGGGATAGCATAAAAATAGACCTGCATCCATAAACCTGAAAAGGCGCACTCCTCTTTACCACAAAAATGAGGATATGATTTGTGTTGAGCGGGCGCACCTTCAGGCAAGAAATTACCCTCCTCAAGAGGAATCATACACCCATATATATCTACTCAGGCAGAATTCAGAGTTGTAAGCGCTGCTCGACACGGGCACGCAATGCCTGCAAATCCGCAATGCGCTCATCTATTTCGGCAAGCTTTTCACGATATCGAATCCTCGCAGACGCACAGGGAGGCTCTCCTTGCTCCTGCCGCTCAAAGCAAGGGGCAAGCAAGCGGAAATCTTCCAGCGTCAATCCCAATGTGAGAAATTTTCGGATCAGCTTCACCTGCTCAATCGCCGACGCATCATACTCTCGATAGCCGTTCGGAAGCCGTCGCGAGCGCAGTACACCCTGTTCTTCATAGTAATGAAGCGAGCGAACACTGGCTCCCGTCGCCTTCGCCAGTTCACCAACTTTCATAGCAAAGCCTCCTCCTGTGAACGATTTACCCTCACATTACCGTAAGTGTCAAGTCCTCCTAAAACACTGGTTTCTATGTAGAGGGATTTCAGGTATACTGAGAGCAATATTGCATGCAGGAGATCTGGAGAATGGTCATTTTTCGCACACATGAAGTGGCAAAGGCAGCAGGAGTACATGAGAACACAATCCGACAGTATGAGGCTCAAGGCTTTCTTTCTCCTGTCCCCCGAGGAACGAACGGCTATCGAGAATACAGCTTGCTTCATCTTGAACAGGCTCGCCTCGCGTCCCTGGCGCTTCGCTGGCCCTATCTTGGGAACAAGCAACTCCTCATCGATCTGGTCACTAGCGCTGTCAACGGAGATCCCGGTATGGCGATGGAATATGCCTATCAATACCTTGCGCACGTGCGTGTAGAGCGCACCTATGCCGAATCGGCCATCGAATTTCTTGAACGTTGGGCAGCCGGTCATGTGCTGGATGTGTCGGCGCATCCCATGCGAATACAGCAGGCAGCCAGACACCTCAATATCTCTATAGACATGCTCCGCAACTGGGAACGCAATGGCCTGCTGACCGTCCCACGAGACCCGAACAACCACTATCGGCTTTATGGGAGTGCCGAATTTGGGCGGCTACGTGTTATTCGGATGCTGGTCCAGTGCGGCTTCAGCCTGATGGCAATTCTGCGCATGCTAGAGGCGTTCGATAGTGGCAAAACCAGCAATCTACGTGAGGCCCTGAATGTCCCTGTTGAGGACTGTGGAGACATCAATGCAATAGCGGATAACTGGCTCAATAAGCTCGTAGCATTAGAAGAACGAGCAAAAAGACTGATCGAGCAAGTCGGGCGACTGATCGAGCTTTCCCAAATGCAAAAACCCTCTACATAAACACCAGTGTTTTATAATAGAGCCAGATAAAGATGTAGAAAAAAACACAGCGTGATTCTGAGGAGCACATCCTGCTCTCTCACCCATTTTAAGGAGGCTTCATGATACTCAATCATGTGAATCTCACGGTCACTGATGTTCCGACTGCAGCGGCATTTCTAGAAAAATACTTCGACATGCGCCAACATGAGGGAGGAAATAAGGGTTTCACTGTCCTCTTCGACGATCGCGGACTGGTGCTCACATTGATGAAAGCCCGCGAGGTTTCGTACCCGAAAACGTTTCACATCGGCTTCGGGCAGGAAAGTGAAGAGCGCGTGAACGAGATCTATCAGCGCCTGATTGCTGATGGATACCAGGCTGACCCACCACAGCGCAGTCACGCCTGGACGTTCTACATTCAGGCCCCGGGCGGCTTCACTATCGAAGTACTGGCCTGATAGAGCTCTATCACGGCCAGCAGGATGCATCGAACAGGGTACATCCTGCACTCTTTTCTTACTACCCAGAAACAGCAATTATTACAACAGAGGCCTGCCAGGCACTCCTTTACAGTTCTACCAGAATTACCCCGTACTATTATCTAGTATAAACATAAGTAGCCATATAAAGAGAGTGGAGCCCTCGGCACTGATCGAGCCCTGCGTCAGGCAACCAACCGTATTGACGAAGTGGACGACTACTGGCTGAAATTTCGCTTTGATGAGCCACCGGCGGGCACCTTCCTTGAAGGCGTATGCGGGCGCGGAGACAGTGGCGGCCCGGCCTTCATTCGCAAAGAAGAGCGTTTTCTGCTTGCTGGCGTCAGTTCATGGCAGGAGACAGGTGGGCGCACGATCGGCATCTATGGCAGCGTTGAGCACTATACATGGGTTTCGCACTTCCTCGACTGGATCTATCAGCACATTGGAAAACGCAAGATTGAAGAAGTCTTCTCGGCCCCCATGCGATAGAATACTCTGTATACAGACACACGTATCTACTCAAAAATATGGAGTAATGACATATGTACACGACAGGCAAGTACGCAAATGTGAATGGTATCAATCTGTACTATGAGATTCATGGAACGGGTACCCCCTTAGTGCTATTACATGGAGGTTTTGGTTCCTTTGAAATGTTCTCCGCTCTCTGGCCGGAGCTTGCCCATACACACCAGGTTATCGGTGTTGATCTCTATGGAATGGCACACACAGCCCTGACCGAGCGTCCGATGCAGGTTGAATCAATGGCTGACGACATCGCAGGCCTGCTCGATCATCTCGGCATTGAACAGGCGTCGGTTCTTGGCTACTCGCTTGGTGGAAAAGTCGCACTTCAGACAGCCTTTCGTCACCCGGAACGCGTCCGTAAGCTGGTAGTGATATCTACCCCGTTCAAATGGTCGGCCTGGTATCCCGAAGTGCGGGCAAACTTCGCGTCGATTGCATCGCTACCGTTCGAGAACACCCCTATGCACGAAGCATATAAGCAGATAGCCCCCAGGCCAGAGGACTTCCCCCGGCTAAGAGATGAGATGCATGCTGCCGTCAACCGAAGCTTTGACTGGACGGAGCAGGTCAAGGCCCTCACAATACCCACGCTGATCGTTGCAGGCGACAGCGATGGATTTCCGCCTTCACATGCAGTCGAGTTTTTCAACCTGCTTGGTGGAGGGAAAAAAGATATCGGCATCAATGGAGAAAATCGCATTCCTTCGCAACTCGCCATTTTACCCGGCGCGGACCATTACACCATGCTTTCCCGTTCAGAGCAACTGCTCCCCCTCTTGAAGCCCTTCCTTGCAGAGAAGCAGGCATAAAAAATCGCCGATGGCTCTGAGCGTTCAGGGCCATATCTTCTCTATTTCCTTCATCTGGAAGGAGCAGACAGAGATGCAAAAACCTTCAGTATAAATGCAAGCTACCGATCGCTTCTCATACGCGCTATCTTCGCATTTCTCAGCCAGAGGCACGATGTATACAGCAATACAGATATACTGCATTCTCTCTTCTTTTTCTATAGAAAAATGCACATGCAATCGGCCTTGTAAGATCACCACGAATCGTGCTACCATACAGGAACACCAGGATTTTCTGTTACTATTACTTATTTAGGGCGCTATCAAAGGGGATAGCAGGCCCGCTAGAGGAGTATTTTACAGCGATGTACACCAATAGTCCCAAGATGCCGGAACTAAGCGAGATTCAGCGCGCATACGAAGAGATCCATGATTCCATTCATGTAACACCTCTGCTTCGCTCTCAAACATTCAGTGAAATGAGCGGAGCCCATGTTTACCTCAAAGCCGAGAATTTGCAAAGGGCAGGTTCTTTTAAGGTACGTGGTGCTACATATAAGATATCACGCCTGAGCGAATCCGAGCGCCACAAAGGAGTGGTAGCGGTCTCTATGGGTAACCATGCTCAGGCCGTCGCACTGGCAGCCCGATCACTTGGCGTGCAAGCAACGATTGTCATGCCGGAACAGGCTCCACTGGTAAAAGTGATGGCAACGCGTGGATATGGGGCGAAAGTTATTTTACATGGCGCTACCTTTAAAGATGCACATGAATATGCGTTGGAATTTGAGGCCCGAACAGGCGCGACCCTGCTACATTCCTTTGAGGATTATGACTTGATTACCGGTCAGGGCACGCTCGGTCTCGAAATACTTGAGCAATTTCCCGACGTTGAAGCGATAGTAGTTCCCATCGGTGGAGGCGGCCTGATTTCCGGAGTTGCCCTTGCCGTCAAGGCGCTTCGTCCTGATGTGCGTATTATCGGTGTACAGGCAAAAGGGGCAGATGCAGCAAAGCAATCATTGCAAGCAGGTCATATCGTCGTACAATCGAACGTGAAAACGATTGCTGATGGAATCTGCATCAATGCTCCCGGTGAGCTCACGTTTGCTATTATGCGGAAATATGTCGATGAAGTGGTAACGGTCGATGATGAGGAAATTATGAGCGCCATTCTGCTCCTGCTTGAACGGAGCAAGCTCCAGGTTGAGGCTGCTGGCGCTTCTGGTCTGGCTGCACTGCTCCACCCTGGCTTACTTGATGTAGCAGGCAAGAAGGTTGCGCTCGTCCTGACAGGCGGCAATATCGATACAAATGTGATCGGTAATTTTATCAGTCACGGTCTGCTGGTTCAGGGCCGCATCACCATTCTACGGACCTTTATCGAAGATCGTCCGGGCGAACTCAAGCGGCTCCTGACGGTGATCGCAGACCAGGGTGCAAACGTACGCGAGCTCAATTATTGCCCGACAATGCAAGCCTTGCCAGAGCAACATATTGAGGTCACGCTGACACTTGATACGCGCGATCACGAGCATATTGCACAATTGCTCGATACGTTACACGATCGTGGATATACAGCCAGTACCGTTCAGGTCCAGCCCAAACCCACGCCGATTGTACAGTAATAGTGTTGTCCCTCTGGCTGTCCGATCGCCGGAGGGACAATAGAACTCAGCCTTCCATTGATTGCTTCTCATCTCCTGAGAGGCGTTTTATAATCTTTGCAGGATTGCCGCCAACAACGACATTACCTGGCACATCTTTTGTTACAACAGCACCAGCAGCAATAACAGCATTATCCCCAATTGTTACCCCGGGCATAATAATCGCCCTTCCACCAATCCACACATTATCACCTATTGTTACCGGCTTCCCATATTCTAGCCCTTTTATACGCTCGTGCGCCTCAACTGGATGTGTAGCAGTATAAATATGCACGCCCGGACCAAGCATACAGTTTTTCCCGATGGTTACCGGGCAGGTATCAAGAATAACACAATCATAATTCGCGTAAAAGTTCTCACCGACATGAATAGTATAGCCATAGTCGCAGCGAAAAGGCGGTTCAATATAACAGTTTTCTCCCATCGAGCCCAGTAGTTGCCGCAATAACGCCTGGCGTGTCTTGCTGTCAGCCTCCTCGGAGCGGTTGTAGAGCCGTGTGAGCCGCTGACCGCGCTGCCGATCCTCTACCAGTTCAGGATCAAGCGCGTTATAGAGCTCGCCTTGCAGCATCTTCTCTTTCTCGGTCTTCATTTCCGCACCTCTTCAAAAATAATACGGATCACAGGAGAGTATATCTTCATTGAACGCAAAGCGAGAAAAACCGGAAGCCGCCGCACTGACGGTTTCCGGTGAGAGGAAGGCGATCCTATTTCCAGTTGCTTGCTTGATCCAGTTCCGCGATAGAGGCCTTGTCAAGTTGTATCGCGGCAGCCTTCGCGATCTCATGCACCTGTGTAGCCGACGTCGCGCTTGCAATTGGAGCAGTCACGCGGGTCATCAACCAGGCCAGCGAGATCTGCGCGGGCGTCGCGTTATACTTCTGAGCTACGTTGTCAAGCGCCTTCAGAATACGGAACCCGCGATCATTCATATACTGCTCTTTGACCGAACCAGCGCGCTGACTTGAAGGCAGATCTTTCTCCGAGCGATATTTGCCCGTTAAGAAGCCACTGGCAAGCGAATAATAGCTGATCACACCCAGCCCCTCCCGCTTGCAGAGCGGCTCCAGATCCTGCTCGTAGTCGGCGCGATCATATAAATTGTAAAGGGGTTGCAGGCTCTCATAACGCGGATACCCATGCTGCTTGCTCACACTCAACGCCTCCGCAAGCCGACTCGCACTGAGATTGGATGCCCCGATCACGCGCACCTTGCCCTCTCGAACCAGCTCTGCAAACGCATCCAGTGTCTCCTCAAAGGGGGTCTCAGGGTCATCAAAATGCGCCTGATACAGATCAATATAATCGGTTTGCAGACGCCGCAACGACTCATCGACCGCCTGCTTGATAGCGTTGCGTGAAAGCCCCTTCTGACCATTCCCCATATCGCCCCCGACCTTCGTAGCAATAACCAGTTGATCGCGCCCGCCGCGCTGCTTGAGCCACTTGCCGATGATCGTTTCTGACTCACCTCCCTGATTACCGGGGGCCCAACGAGAATACACATTTGCAGTATCTATAAAATTTCCGCCATCAGCGACGAAAGCATCAAGCACCTGAAATGAAGTCGCTTCATCAGCCGTCCAGCCAAAGACATTCCCGCCCAGACAAAGGGCACTCACCTGTAAGTCGGAATGTCCCAATGTTCTCTTTTCCATCGTACGCTTACTCCACTCTTTCTAGGATGTTCTCTTTTATGATTCACACGAAAGCAAGCCGATTCCATATTCAGTATACCCCTTGAGACCGCTTTACATCCAGAGTATACAGTATTCTGTAGCTCCTCTTGCTTCCCTGCTGGAATCATAAGCCGCAAAACTTCTAAAACATGAAGAAAGCAGCTCTCACATCTATAACTCTTTAGTAAACCTTCTAACTTCCTATACACCATCCCCTCACTATCGCGTATAGAGGTTCACTGGGAGGCAGCTTGCTTATCAAAGAGGCCGGTGTATGCCAGTTATTTCCTGAAAAAGCACGCCTCCTTTTAAAAAGGATTACCTTCTCCCTGGCGCTGCCTTAATAGGCCGAAAATCAGCAAGCATACAACCAGAATGCAACCGCTCATTGTCATGAATGCGCCCGGGGTCGTGATAAGGTCGGTCAGCACTCCGCCGACAAGCGGCCCCAGGACGATACCGATACCGTGAAACATATTAAAAATGGCGTATGCTGCTCCATAGGCGCCGCCTCCATCCCGCTCTACAACACTTCCGAGCGTGGAAAGCGTCGGCGATAGACTAAAGCCAGCACTTGCCCCGATCAGCACCATCACAATGCCGGCCTGCCAGAGTGTGTGCACAAACCCAAGCAGCGGCATGCAGAGCGCCAGACAGACCGCACCTAGCGCCATGAGCCGATAAGGGCTGAAGCGGTTCACCAGGGTCCCCGCCAGCGGCGCAACCAGCCCATAGGCCAGGGTCATCGCACCAAAGAGCAGACCTATGATCATCGACGTTGTGGCAAGGCGATCCGTCAGAAAAACTGGTAACAACGGCTCAAGCAAACAGAGCGACATTTCACCAAGCAAGACAAAACAGGCAATCGCGATCACCTGCCGATTCCGCAAGAAAGCCGACAGCTTCAGCTTCTTCTGCTCCTGAATAGCCTGCTTCGGCAGAAGAGCAAATACCCCAACAATATTCAACAATGTTAAGCCAGTCGCCAGCAGAAAGGGCATCTGATAGCCTCCGAGTTGATGGATCAGACCACCAAGTGGAGCGCCGAGCAACGAGCCGGTCGAGATTGCGGTCAAGGCCATGCCCATAATTGGCCCTCTCATCTTCGCTGGAAAGAGGTCCGCAAGCAGCGCCAGGGCCGCCGACCATGTAGCTGCCGCAGCCAATCCTTGCACAAATCGAGCCGCAATCATCACCACCATCGAGTGAGCCGACGCAAAAAGAATCGTGGATACAGCCAAACCTACCAGGCCAAAAAGCAATGTTGCCTTCCTGCTAATCCGGTCAGAGAGCGGCCCGAAGAACGGCGTCGCTACCAGCAGCGCAATTGCGTAGCTGCCAAAGAGTACCCCCGTCAATGTCGAAGAGGGGTGAAACAGTTCGGTAATATACGGTACGATCGGGATCAACAGGCTATAGAGCAGCATATCTATAAACAGTATAGATATTGTGAGTATTAATCCAGTCCGCTGCTGTTTTGACATCGAAAGAAATGGAGTTGACATAGTTTCACCTTGAGCAACAAACGAGTAAAACTTTTTTTGTTTTTCGAGTTTCCACAAAAAAATTGAGGAGAGACGACCTGCTCTACAGATCCAGGTTTATCGCTTCTCTTCAGCAACCAGCCCGTAAAGCAGAATATCAACAATAGTTGAAAGCGCTTCGGAAATAGTCAGATTATTCTGTAAATAGAATTTCTGATCGAGCGTCGAATTGGCAGCATCAATAAAGAGCTTCATCACAAGGTTCACATTTTGCTGCTTGATGACACCCTCCCGCATGCCCTGTTCAATCAGCACACGAAGCGGCTTCCAGTCATCGTTGAGAGCACTATTCACCCGGGCCCACTGCTCAGGAAAATACCGCTTGAGCTGCTGAAGCACACGCACATCGTAGAACTCATTATGCGCTGGTAATGTTGTTACCACACCTCTTATCTTTTCGAGTAAGGAAAGATCCCCATTGTTAAGAATTTGCTGGGTTTTCTCTTCTGTTTCGCGAAACGTCTGCTCGATAATCGTCTCCAGAATTTCTACCTTCGAGGAAAAATGCTCGTACAGGGTTCGCTTACTGATCCCGAGCCGCTTCGCAAGATCATCCATCGAGAATTTCATACCCTTCTCATGCAGCTCCTCAATAAAGGCTGCAATGATGCGATCTTTTATTGTCATCTCTCACTCCCGCACAGAAAACGCGAAAAACAAAAAGAGTTTTCACCGTAATTCTACCATAGATATCAAGCCTTGACAACTCACGTGAGTATCGTTATAGTAAGGCAAGAAAACAATAATGCCTTCACCCGGATAGAGAGGACTACGAACATGAAGCAGCGCAAAGCAGCTATCAACGAATAGAAGAAAAAACGGGCTGTTGGTGGCGTCTATCTTATTACAAATACTACCAAAAAGAAGTATTTACTCGAATGGAGTACTGATCTGGCCAGTGCACAGAACCGCTTCCACTTTGCCACAATCACGAACATTCCCTTCCATCCCAGGCTGCAACACGATTGGCCTACAGACCATTTCACCTTTACCGTGCTGGAACGAGTTGAGCAGAAAGAGGACCAGAGTAGAGAAGCATTTCTGGATGAGCTGAAAACGCTTGAAAAGCTCCATCGGAGCGAACTTGACGCCTCACAAACCTCCTGAGTTCCTGGCCCTCTGTCATGGCAAACAGACAGGCAGGGGGCACTTTTTTTCACTTCTCGCAGAAGCGAGCAAAACAAATCACCATTTCCATGCGTTATACAGAGTGTAGAGGGTGGCATAGACCGAATACACAATATTACAAAAAGAAGAATCTACTTAAAAATGACAGGAGAAAAATATGTATCGAAAAAAGCACTATGCATCTCTCCTAAAACTGTTTGCGCTCGTTCTCCTTACCGGATTACTGGTCGCCTGTGGCAGCACCTCTACGACCCAGAATGCTGAAGCAACGGGAACGACGACGCCTGACAAGCCGACGGAGACTTCATCAACACCAGCCCAAACGAAGACAAGTCCGACCGCCAACAGTTCCCAGACAACCACACATGATCCACTTACGTCTATACGCATGGTTGACAAGTTGAACGGATGGGCTTTGTCGAAGCAAGGCATACTCAAAACGACGGATGGCGGTCAACACTGGCAGTCAGTGACACCCTCAAATATTACTGCTCATTACACGGGGGCTCGCGGCGCTTTTCTGGATAACCAGAATGCCTGGGTAGCAACCGTCCAGCAGCAAAACGGCACGATCACCATCCTGCATACAACGGATGGCGGTCAACACTGGCAAAATTCGCAAATTCAGCAGCAGGGTATAGAATCGATTGATATGCCACATTTCGTGAACGCAAACACGGGCTGGCTGGAGGTCATGGGATCTCCCGGAGCTGGCAGCCAGGGCGTCTACATCTACCATACAACCGACGGCTCACAGTGGGAGTTGCTCGGAAAGTCCGGTGAAAACGGCATAAATAACGGTGGCTTCAAATCAGGCATTTCGCCTCTCAACGCGGAAACCTTCTTCGCTACCACACGTTCTACCACCGGCAACCCGACCGATCCAGGCCTGTATGTCAGTCATGATGGCGCTCAGAGCTGGCAGCAGCAGCACCTCAATCCGCCTCGCGGCAATGAGAATGTGCAACAGATGGGCACGACACCACCTGTTTTCTTCGGAAATGATGGGTTCCTCCCGGTCTACATCACAAATAATGATGGCAAGACTTTCCTGAACCTGTATCGCAGCGAGAACGGCGGCGCTGACTGGATGGCACAGAGCAACGTTGAAATGAATGCAAGCACTGTCTTTGTTCTTGACAAGAACCATGCCTGGGCTTCCGATCAGCAGACAGGTAAGCTCTACTATACAGCCAACGGTGGTGCAAGCTGGCAGGCCACTGAGCAAGCTCCTGGAGCCTTCGAGGAGATGAGCTTTGTGGATGCAAGCAACGGGTGGGCGATTACCAAATCAGCGCTTCTGCATACAACTGATGGTGGTAAAACCTGGCAGGAACTATAATCACTGCTGACAGAAAAGGGGAAGAGGTTGCTCTACCTCCTCCCCTTTTTTTTCGTACCTACACTCCCCGTTTATCATACCTACAAGAGCAGGGTAAGGAATACAGCCCTGCGCAAAAGAGGCTAGCCCTGACGTAACCCCTGAAGCCAGAGACGATTGACTTCGCGGATGGTTTCCTCATTGAAGCTGGCAAATATCCCGAGTTTGGCCCGGTATTCAATTGCGAAGAAGAAGCTCAGATAGCCCCACGTCGCCGCGTTGAGATCAAGCGAAGCAGGCAACACTCCCTGTTCCTGAGCCCGCTTCAGCAGCTCGAATATTGCCTGGTAGACATCCTGCATCTGTGAACGAACCAGCGTCTGTATGTCGGGATCAGAGGTTTCAACCGAGGAATGAAGCCGCACGAAGACATCATCGGGGTCGCTCAATGCGGCAGCTCGATAGTCAAGCAAGATCGAAGAGAGCGCTTCGAGCAAATCATGTTCAGCCCGCTGCTGGACACGTTTCCGAAAGCGACAAAAGAACGCCGCACTCGCCGTTTGGATCACCGCCAGAAAGAGCGCTTTCTTGCTCCCGAAATGCTTGTACAGCATCGGTTCTGTGACCTCGCTGGCACGGGCCAATTCACCGGTACTGGCATCGGCATAAGAAGAGCGAGCAAACACTTTCTTCGCCTGCTCGATAATAAAAGCACGCCGTTCACTCCCCTTCATACGCATCTTCTTCTCAGCCATAGTTTCCTCTTTCTGGTTAACGCTCGCTAACTGGGGCGATCATAGCACAGGCAGAACAAGCCTGTCAAGGAGGCTGAGAGACACAATACTCCGACCTTCTGCCAGAGGAAACCACATCTAGCTTCTACTTACCTTTCGCTATCTTCGACCGACAGCCTCAAAATCCCGCTCTCGGGCTCTCTTCCTTCCTTCGTTCATCCTGCTGTTCTGGCCTGTAGAGCGAGAGGGCAGGAATATCCTGCACAAACGGCGTAGTCAGAAGCTTCAAGGTCTTCATGAGACACATCATTTTTGACAGTCACATTTGGGGCCACAGATCGCTCTGGCCTTGCCCCTATTCCCCTACAGAGCACTATACGCATGCTCTTCTCTATCCTGCAAATACATAGTACCCAAAAGATAGAATCTTAACGAGATTTTTCTCTTTTTCATCCCTGGACATACGGTATAATGCCGTGATATAAAGCAGGCATAAACTGTGCAAGGAAATGGTGGTAATAGCAGGACGTACCCTTTTCAACGCCTGCTTTCTTTTCAGCATACCGATTTCCTCTACACATCATTTTTGTGGAAGGTCATTTTGATGAGTCAAGAAGAGAAACAGCCGCAAGAGAACCGCGCCTGGACCATCGAGTCCCACGGTATCGAACCGATAGGCGACGAAGAACGGCATGGGAATCCGTCCGAGGTGTTCTGGATCTGGTTCGCGGCAAACGTCGGTATTCTGGGTGTGACATATGGTGGCATGCTGGCAGCAAACGGCTTGAACCTCTGGCAAAGCATCCTTGTCGCGTTTCTAGCGCCCGTTGTCTCCTTCGCCGTCGTCGGCGTTCTGAGCATCGCAGGTATCTGGAGCGGTGCGCCGATGCTGACCCTCTCGCGTGCGATGTTCGGTCCACGCGGCAACATCGGCCCGGCCCTGACAAGCTGGATCAGCCTTGTTGGCTGGGAGACAGTCATTGTCATCACCTCGTCTTATGCCCTGCTTGAGCTTTTTAAAATCGTCGGTCTGCCGGTCAACCCGGTTACGACCATCATCAGCCTTATTATTGTGGCCGCAATTGTGATTATGCTTGGCCTCTGGGGTCACGCGACACTGGTTCAGGTACAGAAAATTGCTACCTGGGTCTTCGGCATACTCACCTTAATTATCGTAGTGTTCTTACTGTTCCAGACCGACTGGCAGAAGGTGCTCTCCACGCCGCCCGGCCCGTGGGATACCGGTCTTATCACCAGCTTTATCGTCATCATGGCATCAACCGGGTTTGGCTGGATCAATTCCGGCGCTGACTACACGCGCTATATGCCCCGAAAGACCTCGGGGAGCGCTATTACCTTCTGGTCGGTTTTTGGCGGTACACTCCCACTGCTTGTCCTGATGATCGTTGGTGTGTTACTGGCCTCAAAAGCGCCCAATCTGGCAAACGGAAGCCCGGTTGATCTCATTGGCTTGCTTCCCTCGTGGATGGCCGTTCCCTACCTGATTACGGCTATCGGCGGCATGATCCCGGCAGCAGCGCTCGACATCTACTCCTCGGGCCTGAACCTGCTTGCCGTCGGCATCAAGATCAAGCGCTACTATGCCGTGCTGATCGATGGTATCCTGATGGTCGCAGGAGCATTTTATGTCATGCTCATCGCAAATGACTTTCAGGGCCCATTTATCAGCTTTGTCTCGCTGCTGGCTGCGGGCCTGACGACATGGGCCGCCATTGTCCTGGTCGACATGATCTCACGCCGCCGCTATGACACCCGCAGCCTCGTCGATACCACACCGAAAAGCGCCTACTATTTTACCGGTGGCTTCTACCTGCCCGCCTGTATTGCGTGGGTCGTCGGTGTCGTTATTGCCTTTCTCTTTACCAAATCCAGCTTCTTCACTGGGCCATTCGCCATAGGCATTTTTGAGAGTACCAATCTTGGCTATATGCTCGGTGCAGTTGTCAGCGCGGTGCTGTATGCCATGTTGAAGCTGACTTTCCCGATCAAAGCCAGCGTCCCGGAGGAAGCGGTCTCGTAACCCTACACGGTTACACCTGCGCGAACGGGCTGAACCTGCTTCATCAGGAACTTGCTCTCTGGCAGCGCCGGGATGCGGGTCAGGCTGACATGAAGATCCTGTTGCGGCACTGTATACGTCATTTCTCGTACCAGAAAACGGACAGCCAGCCGCAACGCTTCAATCGTCAGCCATTCACCCGGGCAGCGATGACCGTTCCCAAAATCGCCGCCACCTTGTGGGATAAAATTGTATGGGCTTTCATTCCAGCTCTGGAAGCGCTCCGGCCTGAAGACGTCGGGGTCCTTCCAGATCCTGGGATCATGGTTCGTGCCATACAGATCGAGCAACACCATGCTCCCCTTCGGAATGCGATAGCCATGCCAGATCACTGTATGACGGGCTCGCGCTCCGAGCAACGGCGCGAAGGGATAATACCGGCGCAGCTCTTGCACGAAAAATTCCAGGAAATCATCATCATGCTGTAAGCGCTCGCGATAGGCAGGATATGCATGCAAAGCCAGCGCCGCAAAGGTAATAAAGTAGCTCATGGCAACCGTCGGCCGTATAAAATTGATGAGCTCAACAGCCGCTATACGCGGGGGCAGTTCGTGCCCGTTTTCCCGATAGAACGCGATATGATAGGCAGCACAGTCCTTTGAAACGGACACGGCACCCCGTCGAATCTCCTCAATGAGCGACGCAAGCCACTTTTCGGCTCGTTTCCTCGCCAGCCGACCGCACCAGTGCCGAGGCCCAACCGCACCAAAAGCATCAACCATCGCCCCAAAATCGAATGCTCGCGCACGTGCTTCCTCTTCTGCCAGCGGCACACCGACCCACGCACACATAGCCCTGCAAATCAGCTCCTGCGCCTCTTCAAACAAGATAACTGTTTCTTGTTTTGACCACTTCTGAATAGCGCGTTGCCATTCTTCAGCCGTCAAGGTCAGAATATCCTGCCGCTTTGCAGGCGTCATCAGCGACAGAAACAGGTGCTTCCTCTGCCAGTGGTCCACGCCATCAAGCCCCTGCACGCCGCCGACACCAAACAGCGAAGCCTGTATGCGGTGAGGCAGCACGCCTTTTCGCTTAAAGAGCGCAGGATTATAGAAACAGCGAGCGGCCTCTTCTCCCCCAAAACAGATCATCTTTTTCCCGAGCAGGCGTGTCTGGAACATATCCGTTCCATATTGCTGACAACGCTTCCTGATAAATTCGTAGCCATCCGAACGCAACAGCGTCAGGGTGCCGTCAAGGGTCTTATCACGCGGAATCTTCTTCTGTCGAGACATGATCTCCCTCCAGGTACGCTATAGAGAGAGATACGTCTGAGCAGCGCGTTTCGTGACAAAGATCCTCATAACAGGCAGCAGATGAAGGAAGAGCTTTTCGACTCTTCCTTCATACTACCGGTCAAACGGTTGACATTATTTGTACTGCTTCATACCGGGAACAGCCGATTGCTCAACACGTATCGCAATAACCATCTGGCTGCTTTCTCCCAGCGGCAAAACAAGCGGACGCTGCGGTATGCGCAACTGTGTATGATCGTGGAAGAGGCAGGTAATCAACGCTCCGAGTGCCGCACTTCTATCACTCTTCCACAGCACACACCAGAAACGCCGCTCACGCTCTTCTTGCGGCCCCCACTGTTCACGTGAAAGGGGGAATGTACCGGGAAAAGCGGGATCACACACCAGCCCGGCCTGTGTCAGTTCCTTCATTGCCGGATGCAATAACAACTGCGAGTAACGAGCATAGGCAGGGTCACCCGCTGTCTCCCAGATGTGCTTCAGCTCTTCAGCATGCTCCTGCATGACTTGCTCGTAGCGCTCATCAATATCCTGTTGAATGGCAGCCGCGATATTCTCAATAGTGACATTCTCGTGTGCAAGTACCTCTGTCAGTGACGCCATAAAGGGGATACTCCTCTCTTCTTCAGTGCCCCTTGCTATGAGGGCAACAACATCGGTAGTATGCTCTCAATGAGCTCAGAGGCAAACTGCTCGGTTGACTGGTAAAAGGGATCATAACCAAGCATCTGGACATTGAACGCCTGCTGAAAGCATGGCCCCAGAAGAAACATTGCCATCTTCTGCGCAGAAAGATGCTTCCCCAGATGGCCCGCCTCCTGCTCTTGTTCCAGAAACTCGGCACAATGATCCATCAACGTATGAGGGCCCACTTGAAAAGGTCGAACGGTTTCGCGAAACTGCTGAAGCAACTCTGTATCAGCAAGCAAGGAAGCCGCCATAGGAAGAATCAGCTCGTAATAGCGAACAACAGCCAGGACAATCGCCGAGAGCTTTTCCTGGATCGTACCTGTGCTTTCCTGGCATTCTCGAAAGGTTTTGTATACCGTCGGTAAATGCTTCAATAGCAGTGCAAAAAAGATCTCCTGCTTTTGCCGAAAATGCCGGTACAGCGCCCCTTCAGAGACACCTGTCTCCCGCGCGATATCCTTCGTCGTCACGCGGGCCAGGCCCTTCAAGACAATCAATCGTTCCGTTGCATCCAGAATTTTTTCTCGTGTATCGCCCATAGCATCCGCCTCCTGCTTTCTGTATGTGAGTGCTCACTTACATACTATACGATGAAGAATGCAGGATGTCAAGACGCAACCCTTGAAGGACAAACAAAAAAGGGAATGCATCTCTTTCGACACATTCCCTCTTGCCGCCCCATCAGGCACATTATCCGCCAAGATACGTACCAAACCACCAGACGTTATCGGACATATCTTTGACGCCCGCGTTGCGCTCCTGATAGGGCTTATCGGCTGGCTCAGCGACCGACGTTGCCCCGGCTTCCAGCGCCTTCCGATACGTTGTATCTACGTCACGCACATAGACACAGAGCTGACCGGGAGACTTCATATGCTCTCCCAACTCCAGACACAGAACCGCATCCCCGATCTTCATGTCAACATGGTAACTCTTCTCACCTGTCGGGGAGCGATCTAATTCCTCGCCACCAAAAACCTGCTGTATAAAGTCGAGCAATTCGAGCTGGCCATAGAGCAGCGGTCGCACAGTGCCAAAACCATAGCGAACAAATGCAGTATTCATTGAATAGAGCCTCCTTTTCTTGCACTTACAGGAGACACTCTATCAGAGAAATCCAGCACCGTATTGTAAAAAATCAAACTCCGAACATGCCAGCAACTATACCGGCAGCGCCACGTGATTTCGATATTCGCCACGCCGTGTCAGGTAGTCGCTCGGAGAAAGCGCGGCAAAATTCCTGAAATCATGAATAAAATGCGCCTGATCGAAATAGCCGCATTCCAGCGCCAGCCTGCTCAACGGCGCAGACTGTCCCTTCGCTAGCTGGTGCAGTGTCTTTTGAAAGCGCACAATACGACAGAACTGTTTCGGTGTTATCCCAATCGCCTCCTTGAATATCTGCACAAAACGCGTCTGACTCATCCCGAGATCCTCGACCAGACCAGCAATTGGAAGCGCGCCATACTCTTTCTGCATCTTTCGCACGGCACACGGAACCGCGGGATGCACAGGCTTTGTCTCCTTCAATCGAGCAAGCAAAAAGTGTTCAAGCCGCTCGAAACGCTGCTGATACGTCTCTGCATCCAGCAACAGTTCACGCAAATCTTCGTCCCATAGTGTATCTAAAGAGATAACGGTATTTGCTATTTCATGAAGAGGAAAGGAGAGAAACGGAAATGCACCGCCCGGCCTGAACACGACACCCATCACCGAGGCCAGACAGCCAGTGTCAAGGAGCAGAAACGTCGAATGTGCGCCACTCAGCACGCTTCCACTATACTCGCAAAACCGCTCAGGGCGCTCCCGATTATACAGGCGCGTCCGATCCTCGTGCAGGTTAATCACCAGCGATACCGAGCCATCAGGCAGCCGCCGTTCCATCGTATGAGCAGGCTTTTCTCCCTCGTAGAACCAGAAAAATGCAACATAAGCTGCAAGCGAGGCAGGACTATATCTATGATAGATAGCCAGAACGAACCATCCTTTCTTATGCAGGTTGTAGAGCGCCGCTGAAACCGGTACAATACAAAGACTCGTCTTTTCTCAATTCTTCACAGCGAAAGGTTTTATGGAAACATACCAACTACAACGATTGACTCCTGATTTTCTTCCACGCCTGATCGCGCTCTCAAAGCGGGTCGATTGGAACTATTCGGAGCGGACGGTGCGCACGGCATTTCGTGCCGGGCCTATCTACGGCCATACTACCCCACAAGGAGAGCTGCTTTCAAGCGCGGCCATCTTTCCCTATGGTCAGACGCTTGCATGGCTTGGCATGGTTATCGTGCACCCGGATCATCAGCGCAGGGGCCTGGGAAGAGCTGTCGTGCAGCAATGCATCGATCAAGTTCAATCACCACAGCGAGCAATCAAGCTGATAGCCACCGCAGAAGGGGCGCAGCTCTACAGTCGCCTCGGCTTTCAGACGGTCGGCATCAACCGGAAGTTCCTCTGTGATTCCTCCATTGCCTCACCTGAACCCACCGGGCGCTATCAGGTTCAGCCACTTCGCCAGAGCGACCTTGCCACCGTCGTTGCCCTGGACGAAGCAGCTATTGGAGCGGAACGAAGCGCGTTTCTTGCCGCTCACATCACTTATGCACAGCAGGCTGTTCTTCTACGCGATAGCAGCGGGATCGCGGTTGGCTATGCGCTGAGCGTTCCCGCAACGGGTATGCTGGTCATCGGTCCTGTCGTGGCACCCGACACCGAGGCAGCTCTTCTCATGGTGCACGAGCTCTGTAAAACACATCGCGGTACGCTCCGCATCGATGTGCCCCAACCATTGGAGCCCTTCTGTCGCGGTCTCGCACGACATGGTTTTCAGCTCGCGGACGAGCCACCCATCATGGCTTATAATGCAGCCGCGCTTCCCGAGCCATCCAAGACGCTTTTCGCGATCGCGTCTCAGGCGTACGGTTAAAGCGTTCGCTCAGGCTTCACCATGCCCCGTACCGACGAGCAAAGCAACCAGACAAACGCAATCCCTATACGAGCTACAACCAGTATGAGCGTGGTTCGCAGGCCCAACCATGTCCCGAGCAGCCCACCAAGCAAAGCGCCAGGCGGCACCGAACCACCGGCCAGAAAGCGAATCGTCGCGTTAACGCGCCCCTGCAAGACCGTGGGCGTGGTCATCTGGCGCAGGCTGAGCTGATTCACGTTATAGATCGTGGCCGACATCCCCATCAGGAAGCGACCAACAATCAGCAGCGGCACAACCATCGGCCCCTGCGCCAGAGGGAGCAGCAAGGCACCCACCATCGACATCACTGTCGTCAGAAGCAGTGCAGGCCCGATCCCCTTCCACCGGGCAACCCGCGTCGCTATCAGGGCCCCAAGCAGCCCGCCAACACTTCCCACACCCAGAATCACGCCAAGCAGCGCCGCCGAAATATGGAGCTCGTTGACGACATACAGTGTATACAGTGTAGAGAGAATCGTTTCAAAAAAGTTGAGGATACTGGAACAACCGGCAATCGCTCGCAACACCGGCCGTTCTACAATCACGCGAAACCCCTCGGCAATCTGTTTCCAGATGGATGGATGCTTTCCCGGAGCCACAGGAGCCCCCTCGCGCGCTCGCACCCACAGCAGACAGAGCGCCGAGACCAGAAAAGAAGCCGCGTCGAGAACAAGGGCCAGCGGTGCCGAAAGCCACTGCACGATAGCACCAGCCAGCGATGGCCCGGCAATCTCCGCCACTGCCTGACTGGCTTCTAGCTTGCTATTCCCCTCAACCACATGCCCTTCTGGCACCAGTTCCGGCAGATACGCGTAATACGCCACGCCGAAAAAACGGCAAAGCAACCGGCTAGAAATGTTACAACCGCAAGGTACGCGATATTCAACGCACCAAGCAAGAAGACAAGCGGCACCGAACCAATCAACACCGCCTGCCCGATATCTGCTACCAGCAGCACAAGCCGCCGGGGCAATCGATCCACCCAGACCCCCGCGAACAGGCTCACCAGCAGCAGCGGGGCATATCCCGCCGCGCCCAATAATCCCAGTTGCGCAGCATCGGCATGAAGCGTTACAACAGCTATAAACTGTATTGCAAGCAAAGAGATCTGGCTTCCCACCAGGGAGACACTTTCGCCAAGCCAGAACTTCAAAAAATCGTGATGACGCCAGAGGCCCGAAAACATGTAACAATCCTTTTCTTTCTGCTGTTGGATAGCATTACCGCTTTCTTCAGGACAATATTCTACCGGTCAACAGCAATATATCGATCAAGAGAGAAATTGGAATAAAAAAGAAGAGCTACATGTTATCAATGGGGAGTAGGCGAAGATGGGCTTGTAGAGGAGGGTACAGTGCAGAGCGACGCGTTGATACACGGCATAGCATTTTTGCTATTGATACCATTCCGGTATGCTTGTGCAGCGTCCATATGCACCCCCTTTCCTGGTGATGTTTCTCTACTATATCTGATAGACCCGACACCTGTCAAGCAATTTCTTCCGCCTGGCTTGTAAAGCGTCGAGATCCGCTCTCTCAAAAATCTATCTGATTTTGAAGCAAAATAAGAGAAGACTTTTGACGCCAAATCGAGTATACTCAATCTTACAGAGAAGAATAGTTCCAATTTTCTGTGAAGAGCGTTTATTCAACCGTTAAAGAAGGGAATACACTCTATATGCACATTGCAGAGCCAGAAAAACATGTGGAGGATGCGAGGTCAGCACCGGCTGGAGGGGTACAGCCCCAAAGACGCATGATCGCAGCATTAATTTTGCTGAGCTGTTGCGTCGGGCTGATTATGACCGGCTTCGGAATTATTGTGCCGATCTTTCCTCGGCGTCTGGAAGCGCTTGGCCTTGGGGCGGAGACACTGGCCCTGATGGAAGGCGCGTTCGGCCTGGGAATGTTTCTTTTCAGTACGCCAATGGGTGTACTGGCTGATCGCATCGGACGCAAACCGCTGATTTTGCTTGCCCTTGTAGGCTTTATAGTGACAAATGTCGTTTTAACAATAGTCAATACAGCCGCCCTGTTCGTGCTGGTGCGCTTCGTTGAGGGCGTTCTTGTGGCAGGCCTGATGCCGGCTTCCAGCGCAGTCATTGGTGACGCTGTCCCGGTTGAGCGTCAGGGACGCTGGATCGGTGTTGTCACAACTGCTCAGGCGAGCGGGATCGCGCTTGGTCCTGGTATTGGTGGCTTCCTCTATCAGGCATGGGGCTTCTCAAGCCCGTTCTTGCTCTCAGCAGGCTTCGCACTTATTGCCTCGATTCTGGCACTGATTCTGCTGCCGGAAACTTTGCCCGCCTCCATTCGCGAGCAGGCACGACAGCGAGGCTTCAGAGGCAATCGAGGCCAGCAGCTACCAAACACACAGAAGACGACCGCGCTCTACTGGGCGTTCCTGCCGCTTCTGCTTATCGATCTTGGAGTTACATTCATCTATCCGTTTGTCCTGCCGCAATATCCGTTCTACTTTGAAAAGATTCTTGGATATAGCGCAGCAGAATACGGCATTATTATCAGCGCCTATGGTGCCGCTCTTGCCGTATTTCCGTTGCTTCTGGGACGCATCACTGATATGTTCCCGAAGAAACATCTGATCATCGTTGGCTGCCTCTGTCTGATCGCGCTCAATGCGGGCATGCTCTGGCTGCACAACTATATATTGTTGATCATTGCATCCGTGATTACCGGCCTGGGAAGCGCCTTACTGACACCGGCACTGAGCACCATCTACCTGGGCGCCACCAACGACCATAACCGCTCGCAAGTCATGGGCATTCGTGGCACCGCGATTTCGCTGGCCGTCCTTGCTGCACCATTGACTCAGGCACTGGTCGGCGCCTGGATTCTGCCCTCAGTTACCTTTGCCATTGGCTGCACGCTTGCACTCATTATGGCAATTCTGGTGCTCGTGGCCCTGAGAACGCCACGCCGCGAGGTCACTCCGGCAAGCTACTAACCGTCAAGCGGGGATTTGTGGGAAACAAGCAATGAGGCTCGCCCGCCCCGATTCACCTCCTCCTCAAGCATAGCTTCAATTGCTTGTAATGTTGGTTCTACAATGATGCGATGCTCTGGTCGAATGATCGGCCATAGCAGTCGCACCGTTTCCTCATAGAGATGCAATGCCGCAAGACTCCGCATTCTGGCAATGCTCACCCCTGATGTCATGGGCTCCGCACCAACAAGCAAGCGGTACCAGAACGTCCAGCGCGAATGTACGCCGACCGATGTTTGTACCTGTGCGCTATAAGTGATCCCGCACTGTGCCAGCAGCCCGCGCTGCACCCCGAGCACATCACAGAGCGCCACCGAGAGCACCGCCACAACGCTCACGCTCGAAAGCGGATCATTCTTGCTCAATCCACTCAACACTTTGCGAGCATGCTCCGAGAGCCGCATCAGCGTCCAGCTTGCATGCTGATCGGCGGCAGGCTGCAACGGCGTCCACTCGAACCGCTGCAACTCACGCTGAAAATCCCGAAAGGCGCCCGTTGAATCATAGAGGATCATTGCCGCCCGTAAGTCGGGCACCGCAAACACGGCTCTCTCGGGTTGTTGGATGGCCGCACGCTCGTGTGCCAGCGTCTTCACCGAAATCTCCACAAGGCGTCCTTGAAGTTGCAGAAAGTGTTTGACGGGCTCGTATGGCTCAGGCACATAGCAGCCGATATCGACATCGCTGTAGGGCGTCTGCTCACCTCGGGCAAAGCTGCCCCGCACGATAATCGCCTGAATATGCTCTACATGCGCATCCAGCCAGCAGCGTATCTCGTCAACGAGCGCAGCATCCATCGATTATGCCTCCTGCAATGCAGCTCTGCGTAGCATCTCCGCTCGCTCAAGCCGCCCCATACGCCGATAAGCCTCCGCTTCGTAGGCCAGCGACAGCACCGGAACACGCATCCCAGCAATATCGATATATCGCTTGTACCGATACAGTTCAACGGGTGGTTCCCAATCGCCGGTCTCAGGCCGCTTCTGGATATCGCCCATAATCTCAACGGTGAGGCCATCAAGCAGCAACGCCCCCAGATAGGAACGCATGCGATCGGACTCCACAAAGGTCACAGGGCGCTGAACCTGCGCAGCAAAACGGCGCTCAATCATATAGGCTCCAGCCTGATCGGTTTGGATATCGATATCATGCGGTTCGAGCGGCAAGCCTCGCAGAGCAAAGCTGAGACTCCCTGTCAGTACCCAGTTCACCCCGTCGAGCTCGCTCACAAGCCGGCGGAGAACCGTACGATACGCGTCGGAGACCACGACCGCTTATACCTCCTGCTTTGCCTGAAGCCGGGCGCGAAAATCTGCAATAGTGCGAGTCAGGCCCTCTTCCAGCGAGACACGAGGCTCCCAGTTCAGGAGCGTCCGGGCCCGCGTGATATCGGGTCGGCGGCGCTCGGGATCAGTCGCCATCCGTGCGGATGCCTGTCGTTGAATGGGCGCTTGATTGCCTGTCAGCCGATTGATCAACTCAGCAAGCTCCAGTACGCTCATTTCAACTGGATTCCCTAAATTGACGGGCTGATGAATGCCCTCAGACAGCAACAGGCGGTAGATGCCCTCGATCAGATCATCGATATAGCAAAAGCTGCGCGTCTGCGTTCCCTCGCCGTGGATGGTGAGCGGCTTGCCTTCCAGCGCCTGACAGATAAAGTTCGGAACGACGCGCCCATCATCCAGCCGCATTCTGGGCCCATAGGTGTTAAAAATGCGCATGATCCGCGTATCGAGCTGATGCGTTCGATGATATGACATCACCAGCGCCTCGGCAAAACGTTTCGCCTCATCATACATGGAGCGCGGGCCGACGGGATCAACATTCCCCGCGTAGTCCTCGGTCTGCGGGTGCACCAGTGGATCGCCATACACTTCTGAAGTCGATGCAAGCAGGAAACGTGCCTGATGCGCCCGTGCAAGCCCGAGCGCGTTCAAAGTGCCAAGCGCTCCCACCTTCAACGTCTGAATCGGGAGTTGTGGATATCCCCAGGGAGATTCAGGGTTTGGGCTGGCCGGTGAGGCCATATGAACAACGGCGTCAAGCTTTTCATCGAGATACATTGGCTGAGAGATGTTATGTTGAAGCAGGGTAAACGCGGGATGATCCTGCAAATGAGCAATATTTTCGCTTGCTCCTGTCAGAAAATTGTCCAGAGCAAGAACCTGATGTCCTTCTGCAAGCAGGCGATCGCAGAAATGTGAGCCGATAAAGCCTGCTGCACCGGTCACAAGTACTCTCACAACGTGCCTCCCCCCTCGTGGATCTAGAATAGAAGAAATATTTCCTCTTGATTGTAAAGAGAACTTGTAGAAAAGTCAACAAAGCGAGGAAACGGCAGTACTTCAGTCTATGACGGCACTTTTTCAGGAGAAACGGGACCAGGCTCAGGAAGAGGCACGCACGTCATCACACCTCTCAAAAAAGGGGGCACACCAGGCCTATCGCGGGAAACCGGTACGACGAGGAAATGAGCATGAAAGAATGCCGGAATCGTCTCACCCGGAAGACAATCCCGGCATCCTGGACCGCATCAGAGTTCAGCATCATGCGCCTCAAGCACCTGGCCCATCGGGTGAACCCGACAGCCTCGGAGAAGGTATCTCTATCCAGAATACCAGAGCCCACAAACAGGAATTTCGTCCTGTTCGCTTGTATTTTCTTAGCTCATGTGGAATAATGATGTCTGCGCCCGCATTTCCTCTGACCGCAAATCGTGAGCGCACTGCCTGGGCCTTCAGGGGGTAAAGGATACCAGCTCTCGTGAGTCGCATGGAAGGGATTTTGAATGGAAGAGCAGTTTTATGCAGAGCAACTATTGATGCGTTTACATGAGTGGGTCGATAGTTCTGAGTATATCCGCGTCAAGCATCGCCTGCCGGCACAGGACGCCAGCCTTTTTCGTGTCCTCCCCGAGTGGCGTCCCTATCTTCCGCCAGGAGTGACACACCTTTATAGTCATCAGAAAATAGCGCTGGAAACGGCCTTACAGCGCCAACACCTCACGCTTGCTACGCCAACCGCTTCGGGGAAAACATACGCGATGGCGCTTCCTGCCCGCCTGCGTCGCCTGAGCCGGAAAGGCGCGACCACGCTCTGCATCGCTCCCACCCGGGCCCTGATTGAGCAATGGCGCGACCGCCTGAGCGCCTGGGATCCGAGCGTCTTTGTTGCCTCTTATACCGGAGACACTCCCAAAGAAGAACGCGCACGTATTCGAGCAGAAGCACAGGTCGTCGTCACCACGCCCGATATGCTGCATATCTCCCTTCTCCCATACCATCGTGGGTGGAGCTCGTTTTTCTCCCGTCTGAGCGATGTCATCATCGACGAGGCACACACGTACAAGGGCGTTTTTGGCAGTCATTTTGCCCTGATCGTCCGGCGTCTGGTGCGAATTGCCGCCATCTATCGGGCTCGACCAACCTTCCTCTTTGGCACCGCCACTATCGGCAACCCGGCGGAGCATGCCGAATTGCTGCTAGGTCAGGAAGTCACGCCCATCACCGAGAATGGCGCCCCCTCCGGGGGACGACTCACCGTGCTCTGGCAGCCGCCCGAAGAGCAGTCATATCAGGATGAGGCCGCCGGGCTACTTGCCTTCTTTGTTTCGCAGGGAGTGCGAACCATCCTGTTCGGTCAGGCCCGGCAGAGCGTCGAGCGCATGGTACGTACCACCAGAGAGCGACTTCCGGCACATCTTCATGACAAGGTGCTTGCCTATCGTGCAGGCTACAGTAAGGAGCAGCGACGGGCGATTGAGCGACAGCTAGCCGAAGGTGCGCTGCTTGGTATCGTTGCCACGAGTGCACTTGAAATCGGGATCGATCTTGGCGATCTGGACGTTTCGATTGTCGCAGGTTTTCCGGGTAGCATTTCTAGCTTCTGGCAACAAATCGGACGTGCAGGACGCCGCCAGAGAAGCGCTCTCAGCATCCTGGTGCTCAAACAAGATGCGCTGGATCAATACTTCGCCTCGCATCCGGAAATGCTGCTTGAACGCCCGGCAGAAAACGCGCTGGTCAACAGCAATAATCCCTATATTTTCCCCTTGCACCTGCTCTGTGCCGCACACGAGAAACCGCTAGGACCTCAGGATATATCCCTCTTTGGACCGGCGACCGAGGAGGCTCTTGAGCAGCTTGTAGTGCAGGGTTATCTCTCACAGATAGGCGACACCTTCTATCTCAACGAGAGCCAGAGTCCCGCGTTCTCGGTCTCATTGCGACAGGCCGGGCAACGCCTGACTATTCACACCGCCTCCAAAAAGATCGAGGAAACAGACCTTCATCACGCCGTCACCGAATGTCACCCCGGCGCGATCTATTATTCTCAAGGTGCCTCATATGAGGTTCGTGTGCTGGACCTTTCGGAGAATCGCATTGAGGTCGTACCTAAAAATACGCATTACTATACGCAAGCCCTGATCGATACAGACATCGAAATTGACCATAGCGAGGAACAACAGCGGTATTCGCATATTCAGCTTCACGTCGGGCCCGTGCTGGTCACGCGTACCGTACATGGGTACATCACCAAACACAACGCCTATCACACGATCCTTGATAAGTATGAGTTAAAGCAGCCTCTCGCCGTCCCGCTGGAAACCCGCGCGTGCTGGATGGAGCTTGATGACGAGACCATCGAGTTGCTTGAAGCGAAGAACTACCATGCCGCGGGCACGCTCCACGCCGTCGAACATGCCATGATCGCGCTGTTACCGCTCTTCGTGCTTGGCGACCGGCGCGACGTTGGCGGCCTCTCGATTGTGCCCATGCACCCACAAACCAAACGAGCAACTATCTTTATCTACGATGGCTTCCCGGGCGGCGTCGGCTATTGTGATCAGGCCTTTATGAGCTGGAAAGAGCTCGCTCGCGCCACCCTGGAAATGCTCACAGCATGCACCTGTGCCAGCGGGTGTTACTCCTGCATTATGTCCCCGAAATGTGGCAATCAGAATCGCCCTCTCGATAAAGCCGGGGCTATTTTCCTGCTTCAACATCTGCTGCACTCCCATTTTTGAGTATGACTTTCGTCATATGGTCACAACATGCCTTTCCGCACTACCAGAAAAAGTGGGCCTCTTCTATACTTCGATAGAGTGATAAACGAAAAATGGAAGCAGACAAAAGGAGTACGATTGCAGTGCAAGAATCTCTCACTCAGCAGCAAGAACGCTCGCACCAGGCCCGCTCCACCTCTATCGAGGTCCAGAAACTACAGAAGAAGTTCGGGAAACACGAAGCAGTCAAGGAGGTCTCGTTTACGATCGCGACAGGCGAGATCTTCGGCCTGCTTGGCCCCAATGGTGCAGGAAAAAGTACCACTATCAATATGATGTGCGGCTATATCCAGCCTGATAGCGGCGATACAACCATAAACGGCATCTCAGTCGCCCATAATTCTCGCCAGGCGAAGCGTCAACTGGGCGTCGTCCCGCAAGAAATGGCGCTCTACACCGATCTGACCGCCATAGAAAACCTTGATTTTTTCGGCGAAATCTATGGCATTCCGGTTCGCGAGCGCCGCGAACGTGCTGAAGACCTCCTGCGACTTGTGGGGCTCTACGAGCGCCGTAAGGAGGCTATCAGAAATTTCTCCGGCGGCATGCAGCGACGCATCAATATAGCAATTGCGCTGATGCATCGCCCCTCATTTTTAATGATGGACGAACCAACCGTCGGCGTCGATCCACAATCTCGCGAACACATTTTTACGACGATCGAACAACTCCGTTCAGAAGGCACAACTATCCTGTACACAACCCACTACATGGAAGAAGCCGAGCGCCTCTGTGACCGCATCGCCATTATGGATGAAGGCCAGATTATCGCGATGGGCACACTGGAAGAGCTTCTCGCCTTGCGTGACCACACCCAGGAGCTTCGACGCCCTCACGGCTTACAGGAATTGTTCATTCAATTGACCGGAAAAACGCTTCGAGACTGAGGAAACAAAAAGTATGAAAACATTATGGGCAATTGCGAAAAAAGATATTATGCATGTTGTAAAGGATAAAACTGCTCTACTTCTGATGATTGCAGTGCCGTTGGCGGTCATCACGGTGATTGGTCTCGCCTTCAGCAGCCTCTTCAATGCGAATTCCGGGCAATTGACGATCTCAGTTGCCTTGAGCGATCAGGATAACGCCACCGTTGGCAAAGCAATCAAGCAGGCTCTCAACATCCATACAAAGGACCTTGACATCACCATCACGACCTATCCGAATGCGGAACGGGTTCGCCAGCAGGTTGAAGCCTCCAATGAGAGCGTTGGCATTGTCATCCCGACAGGAGCCAGCGAGGCCATAAACAAGGGCGCTTCACAGGCCATTCCATCGGATAAGCGGGTTCAGTTCTACACCCTGCCCAATAATAGCAGCGATGCCCGTGTGAACGTTATTCGCATGATAGTTGATAAGGTGCTTCAAACGCAGCTCATCAGCAATGAATCGGTTCGACAGGTCTATCAGGTCTGCAATCAACCGGGCAACCATTGCGCTCCGAACACGATCAACGGCCCGGCAATCAGCGGCGCCGTCATCCAGGCAACGAACGCAACGGAGAACGCGCTACAGCCTGTTTCAGCAGGAAAAGCGCCGGAGATCAACACCTTTGATCAGGTTATTCCGGGCTATGCGATCTTCTTCGCGCTCTTCGGGCTCAACTCGGTTGCCGCGACCATCTTGCAGGAGAAAGAAAGCGGCACCTTCCGCCGCCTGCTGATCGCCCCGATTCACAAATATGCGCTGCTTGGCGGCAAGCTGCTTGCTCAATTTGTCGTCACACTGGTGCAAATCGGCATCATCTTTGCCATTGGCTACTTCGTCTTTCATATGCACGTGCCCGATTGGCCTGCATTAATTCTATTGCTCTTCGGCACCAGCTTCGCCGCTACAGGCCTGGGTATCCTGATTGTCTCGCTGGTGCGCTCTCGACGCCAGATTAATCCGGTGGTGACGCTTGTGACGCTTGTTACCTCGGCACTTGGTGGCTCGTGGTGGCCTCTCTACATGGAACCCGAGTGGATGCGCAATGTCGCGAGAGTCGGTATTACTGCCTGGGCAATGGAAGGCCTGAATAACTCGATGCTCTTTGGAAAGAGCTTCATGGAGGTTTTGCCCAATATCATCGCATTGTTCGTCTATGGGCTGATCTGCTTCCTTATCGCGCTCAGGTTCTTCCGTTTCCAGGAGAAAACCGCGGCAGCCTAGCCCACATGGGGCGGCATTACAAGCCGTCCCATCTCTTACCTGTTGACAACACAGCATATCTTTCGTACTCTTTGGAAAAGGCAGGTCATTAGAAAGACAGAGCTATGACTATCAGCATTCTGCTATGTGAAGATCAGACCTTAATGCGTCAGGGACTTCGCACCATTCTTGAACTGGAACCGGGCTTTCAGGTTGTCGGTGAGGCAGCAGACGGCAACGAAGCAGTCCAGCGCTATCAGGAACTTACGGCGGCGGGCAAGCGTCCGGACGTCGTACTCATGGATATTCAAATGCCACGCATGAGCGGCGTTCAGGCGGCAGCGATCCTCACCACTCATGATCCAGAGGCCCGCATCATCATGTTAACGACATTCGATTACGAGGATTACGTGTATGACGCGATCAAGGCCGGAGCAATGGGTTATCTGCTCAAGGACGTGCCAGCGAACGAGCTCATCACGACCATCCTTCAGGTCCATGCCGGTGAGCCCTCGATTCAGCCACGTATCGCGAATAAGCTGCTCATCGAATTTGGGCGTCAGGGCCGGTCACCACGCTCAACCCAGCCTGACAAGCTGAGTCCCCGCGAGATCGAAATTCTGAAACTAATCTCAGAGGGAGCAAGCAACCGCAAAATTGCCGAGCAATTGTCACTGGCAGAGGGAACCGTGAAGAATTACGTCTCAACCATTCTGGACAAACTCCATACTGAAAACCGCACTCAGGCCGCTCTACTGGCTCGCGAGCGCAAGTTATTCTAAAGGGTCCGCGCATCATGCATATCAATCTGGAAGAGGAAGACCGTCTGTATCTTGGAACGCTCAAGAAGTTTCTACGCGTGCTCGCGCTTATTGTCACTTTGTTCATGTCGTTCCTTTCTTACAATGTTCTTTCAGGTCATCCTGCTTATTTTCAGGATTGGCGTGGCATTTCCTGCATTTTTCTCACGCTTGTCCTTGTTTTCCTCTTTGATCTCGTTACTGTATTTGGTTTCAGACTGCGCCGGTGGCCTCCCTCGTTTCCGCTGGCGCTGCTCTACTGGATACTGGCATATCTCTGCGTTTTCCTGCTCTCGTGCATCAACCCCGGCTATTCAGGCGCGTTCTACATCGCTTTCGGGCTGACCCTCGGGCTCTTTGGTGAAACATTGTTGATTCCAGCAGGCATTATAACCGCCCTCTCTATTTTCGCGTTTCAGGGAGCAATCTGGCCAATCAACAGCGAAAATCTGCTCTGGCTCTTCTCGATGGCACTCCCCATCGCCAGCATGATTGGCTTCCAGTATCTTATACAAAACCTGCTGAACGAACGCTACAAGCGTACCACGTTGATGAAACAACTGGCACAAGCAAACGCAGAACTGGAGGAGGCTCACCAACAACTGGCTCAATCGATCGAGCAGCAGCAGGAACTCGCCGTGCTACGTGAGCGCACGCGGCTGGCTCGTGAGATGCATGATACCATCGGACATGCACTGGTGCTGATCTCGGTCAAGCTGGAAGCCGCTCAACGCCTGCGCGAGCGCGACCCCGCCCGCTGCGAGCGTGAAATAGAGGAAACAAAGGAGATCACACGCGGCACCATGACAGCCCTGCGCGCCTCAATCGCAAACCTGCGCTCGCCTACGCTCGAACGCGAGCACATCTATCATGCCCTCAAGCGCTCCATCGGTGAGCTGGCACAACGCACGGGCATCCATGTGAGCTACACCCTTCCCGCCGAAGACGAGCCAGTTCCAGAAACGGTCTCCGAGGCGCTCTGGAAGGTCAGTCAGGAGGCCTTTACCAATATCGAAAAACATGCACATGCCCGAAATGTAACACTTGAACTCAGCAAGCAAGCAGACCAGTGTGCAATGAGTATTCATGATGATGGCGTCGGCCTGCCTGAGGAGTGCCTTCAGCGTGATCCTGTACAGAACGGACATTATGGGCTTCGAGGCATTCGCGAGCGTGTAGAAGCGCTAGGAGGACATTTTACGCTGCATTCCACCAGAGATCAGGGGACAACGATTGAGATTCTTCTTCCCATAACAGCAGATGCAAAAGAGGAGAACGAAAAAGAGAAAGAGCGTGCCAAATATCACAAGGGATAAGCGTTTTGTAGAACGAAAGGAATCCAGATAAGAACCCGATAGAGACACGCTCGTCTTCCCAGTTATGCCACAAAAGAGGTTGCTTGTCAACCCTCCATCCATCTGAAACAGCTATGGCTCTCGCTCGTCACCCTGCGGCTGATCCTGCTCCAGAAGCCGACGCGCATAGACTTCACCACCACGTAGCGCCTCGTAGATCAATGCCCCACACGTCGTCCCGAGTAGCGGCCCGAGCCAGTAGACCCACACCGTCGCAAGCGCCTGACCTCCTACCAGAAGCGCCGGCGCGAGGCTTCGGGCGGGATTCATACTGCCACCCGTCAGCGAGTCCGCAAACAAGCCTCCAACCGTAATCGTCAACCCGATCGAGAGCCCCGGCACAGCGCGACTCACACGTGTATCCGTCAGTGCCGCCAGCACCACAATCATCAGAAAGAAGTCTAGCAGCGCTTCGATAGCGATTGCCTGCACGATCCCCACCTGTGGAATGGTCGCGCCAAAGAGAGCATGCGCTGATTGGAGCGGGATCAACAGAAAATGCACACAACTCGCAGCCAGCGCTCCACCAACCTGAGCCAGCCAGTACAGCCAGACAAAGCGCCACGGGAAACGACGCGCTACCGCAAGCCCGAAAATCACCGCCGGGTTCAGGGGCGCACCCGAGATATGACCAAGCGAGTAGGTCATGATGAAAAGTGTGAAGCCAAAGGTGAGATGGACAGACAACAAATGTTCGGGATTTTCCAGCAAAATGCGCGTGCCACATCCAAGCAAGACATAAGCAAACATTCCGAGAAATTCAGCGCCACAACGCCTGAGCATAGGCCAGCCTCAGCAATCATTCAAGCATCCCGTTCCCTCTCTATTGTACAGCCACCCGAGAATCAGATTCGCTGACGCCGCACCAGGACAGCCAGTAGCAAGAACAACACGCCACCCAGCACAAACCAGATAGCATAGAAAAACATCGCGGCAACCGAGCTATCCACGATCCCCACCAGCCCGCGCAAGCCCAGACGCCACCCAGGCCGCCGTACGCAGCATCCAGAACGGGACGCTTTGCCCCCATCGCTGCACCAACATCAATGCCAGCAGCATCGCAATAATACACCATGGTATTGCTCCTGTATTGATAATCAGTAATACGCCCCCCGCCTGTTGAACTGACTGCCCCGGCAAAAGCCCGAAAGAGCCTCCCGCAGCTCAATAGATATGCAGAAGAGCAGCGCCCATACGCTTGCACAGTAGCCAATCCAGGCCACCCCACGCGATACGCTTCGTTCCATCTTCCGGACCTCCTTTTTTACGGTCCCTACTGGCAGATTTTACCCCTACAATACGCTTGATCGGGCAGAAAGTGCTAGCCAAAAATGAGAAAACGGACCGCTCGTAAAACAACCCGCTAGAGTGCAGTCCCTTGCTTCAATGAGTGCGAACGCGATAGCGTAGTGAAATGCTCATCAAACCATTATTTCTCTTTTCCAATCACCCAAAAAAGAAAGCAGGGACATGAAACATGTCCCCACCCTTCTTTCTTACATTGATCCTATTATCCGCATAAGCTGCTGTAGTTCTTTTTCCTCGTCTTTCACCGGTACCTGCATAATCAGCAGCTCATCCACTCCCTGCGTCAACAAAGCATCCAGGCGCTCAGCAACCTGCTGACCGGTTCCGCTGATTACCAGCTCATCAATCAGGGCGGGAAAGCCGGCATTATCCTTGCCAAGCGGAAAGCCCGCAGCCTCAAACATGTTCCGATAAAATGGCAGCGTGGTATAGCCCTGCAAGCGCTTCTGTGCGACATCCTGGATGGCAGTGCGATCATCACTCATCGCGACTATCACATGAGCAACCAGCGGAGGTGTCGGGCGCCGGGCCTCCTGAGCGCCCTGCTGAAGGGCCGGGAGCGAGGTTTTCAGCAGGTAAGGGACGGGACAGAGCCAGGAAATCGCCCCGTCGGCCACCTGACCGGCAAGGCGAAACGACTGCTCACCAAGCGCCGAGATAAGCACCGGAGTTGGCGAGGCAGATGGAAGCTGCGCATGAACATGATAGTTGTTGCCGTCGTAGTTTACTGAGCCCTCATTCAGAGCGGTGCGAACAATGGTAGTATATTCATGCAGATGTTCCAGCGGCCTGGAGAAATGCACGCCGTAGACCTTCTCCATGATCGGGCGGTGACTGGGTCCGATGCCAAGCCGGAAGCGCCCCGGAACCACATCGTTGATTGTGACCGTCTCAAGCACCATCGCGAGTGGATTGCGAGGGAAAATAGGGATAATCGACGTGCCCAGGCGGATACGTTGCGTTTGTGCACCGGCCAGCGCGAGCGTCATCAGTGTATCCCCGGGAGTCGGGGACTGCGTCATCCAAACCTGCTCTACTCCTGCCGCTTCTGCCTCTTTAATGCGCTCAATCGTTTTCACTGTTCCTTCATTCTGTATGTTCAGACCGAGACGAAGCCGTTTCGGCTGTTTCACACTTTCGCTCGCTGTATATGGTAAAGTATGTTCTGCCATACAATGTATCCTTTCCAATAGCTCTTATAGAGTATAACCTGAAAAAGACGCCCTGTATTCCCGGTCCTGCCAGCAGCATGCAGCGCATCAAAAATGCAACTTCGGGACAGAGCGCCTCTATTCGTAATATAAGAGAAGGAACAAAATCCAGGTATCATACAAAGAAGAATGAACACCTGATAGAAAAGGCCGGTCAGCAGCGAGCCACAGGAACTACACAAAAAGTTCAGCCCCTTCGCTTTTTAATACGCATGCAGAACATGCAGCATATACTCTTTCCGATTGAGCGGGTTCCAATCCAGCCGTGGCCGTGTCGGGTACTCTCCCTCCAGCTTGCTGAATCCAACAGGTTGCGTAATGAAGACCCCTTCACCTTTCGTCAGGGCGTGTAACTCTCTTTTGAGCGTTTCCGCCGTCGCAACGGGCATGCGTCCCTTCAACAGAAACTGCTCACGGCGCAACTCAGGCTGCTCGAAGGTCGCCCGCAGAGATGCCAACCTGAACATCACTGTGCTGATCGTCTCCGTGGGCGCGTTCAACTCGAACTGTAGAACTGGCTCATAGACAGCCGTACCCGCCTGGCGCAGCGCCTCCATCAGCACCAGCGGCGTCACCTTGCGGAAATCGCCGGCCGTCGAAATCGGGCTTGCGTAACCGGTATGGGTCAGCACAACGACCACATCCGTCACCTCCCACCCGTAAAGCCCCTGTCGCAGCGTCTCGAACACCGTCTCTTCAATAGCGCGATGAAATGCCAGCGGGAGCGCTCCAAGCTTCACTTCAAGCCGATAGGTGATGCCGCTGCCCGGCGCTCCGGGCTCAATCCTGATGCCAACGGTGGCGTAAAACAGATTCTCGCCTTCGCCCATCACCTCCAGGCCCTGCCCGACTCCGACCGGCTTTTCTATGCAGACAACGCCAGTTTCCGAGAACTGCACAGTGAGCCCGTATTGCTCCTGTAACATGGCCTCAATAACCTCTTTTTGGACCTCACCAAAAATGCGGAGGTAGGTAATATTATGGAGCTCATCGCGTATCACATGGATCAACGGGTCCTCCTCCGCCAGTTCGATCAATGCCCGATAGAGCAGGATATTCTTCTTCTTTGGAACAGCCTCAATGCGCGTCTCAAGCTGCGGCTCCGCAAAATGTACCTCTCTGATGGCCTCGGACCATTCGCCCACAATATCCCCGATTTTGACATCTTCCAGCCCCCAGAGCTTGCAGAACTCGCCCGCGCCAACCCGCTGCACTTGCTCTGTATGCCCATCCACGAAGATGTGAAGCTTCTTGACCTTCTCAAGATGCGTCTTCATATCACGCGCTCGTCTGCTCAACGGCACATGCGTCCGAACGACCAGGCAGCCGGAGAAAAGCCGTACATATGCAACCTTCTCCCCCGACGTCTCTTTTTCAAGCTTAAAAACGACTCCTGATAAAGGGGCATCCTCTTTTCCTTCAGTAATCGGGAAAAGCTGCACAATGCCATCGAGCAATTCTGGAACCCCGATGCCCGTCATAGCCGAGCCAAAAAAGACGGGGTAGATTTTCGCATGCTGTATTTGTTGAATGAGCAGCGCCCTGACCTGCTCCTCACTGAAGGGTTCATCATTCACATAGGCCTCAAGGATAGCTTCATCATTGGACGCAACCAGCTCAAGACAGCTATCGAGGAATGCTGCATCATCCCGGCGCACGATTCCCGCCTGCTTCGTTCCATCATTCGTTACAGAGTAGAAGGGGATCACCTGCTCAGTCAACTTTTCCTTGATTGTCTCAATCAGTGTCTCCCCCTGTGCGCCACCGCGATCGATCTTATTTACAAAAAGAATCGTAGGAATGCCCAGACGACGCAATACCGACATGAGCACTTTTGTCTGCGCCTGCACTCCTTCCACCGCGGAAAGCACCAGAATAGCGCCATCAAGCACACCAAAGGAGCGCTCAACCTCCGCAATAAAGTCGGCATGGCCCGGGGTATCAATCAGATTGATCTTGACATCCTGCACAAAAAATGAAACGACTGATGCTTTAATCGTGATTCCGCGCCTTCGCTCCAATTCCAGTGAGTCCGTCTGTGTATTCCCCTGATCAACCTTCCCGATTTCCGTAATTACATGTGTTTCATAAAGGATTCGTTCTGTCAGACTGGTCTTTCCTGCATCAACATGCGCCACAATTCCAATATTGAGCGTCTTCATCAAAAAGGAGACTCCTTTTCTGCAAGCAATAAGGATCAAATTGGAGAAAAATGAAGAAGTTCTAGAATGTGGAGGGTGCCCCGGGAGCTACAAAAAAGGGCAGCTTTCTAGAATATGCTCAACGTACCTTGCAGAAAAGATGAATTGTCAATCAGGCAGCAATACGCTGCTTACGGCAATAAACTCAAGGATATTCTGTCTTTAGCGGTGAGTTGAACAGAAAGGGGCACCTTGAAGATTGATCTTTCGCCGCATGATTTCCCCCTTTAGCAGTCAATGTATTTTCCTCTTCAGTATAGAGGATACACCGACCAGTTGTCAAGCACTTTTTTTACCAGATGTACCCGGCACATAGCATGCAAACAAATGCTGCTGTGGCAGGAATGCACGTACAAAGTAAAAATCGCTCCAAAGAATAAAGTATACAACTTTTCCCTTTCCATTACTATAGCTTCCGCAATAGACAGAGAGACAAAAATAGGCTACACTGTGCACAAGCGAGATGAATGCAATGGAAAGCGACTTGATGTATGGGCATACAAAACTTTCTTGATCTCCTACAAAACAAAAAGAGGGCACAGCATCGAAAACAACTGGCAACAATCCAGGCCGAACCCAACCCGATAACCCGCCTGTCCCTCTTGCGCAGTGCGTGTCAGGACATTCAACAAGCACCCGAAGACTACCTTGATTTCGGCCTCCGCTACCTGGAAAGCTTCTTCTATCCAGCCTTGATCCCACTTCTCACAGGCGACGATCTGCTGTCCATCGACAAAGCGTGCAGGCTCCTGACACAGCACTCGGGCAAAAAAGGCCTGAACGTCGCCCCGCTCGGTTTTCAGCTCGTTGAGCTCTATGAGAAGCATGGCAGTCTAAAACAAGCACATGATCTCCTGGCCTTTCTCTACAGCAATCCGGCCTCCACCCAGGAGCAAAAAGCACAAAGCATTCGGATGCTTGCTCAAAAAGGCGCATTCGACAAGCAATATATCAGCCTGTACGTCAACTACCTGCAACAGGTCGCATCACCCACAGCCGACATGCTGATACTCACGCAGCTTGAGGGCGCCTGCCGGGCCGATTTCTCGACCGAAACGGAACAGCTTCAACGCATCTATGCCATCGCAAACGCCCTTGTCACTGCAAGTGCCGCGTCCAGTCCCGGATTGCTCGTTACGCTCCATTCGCCTCTGCAACAGACATTAGAGCGGACACAGGGACTCTATCAGCTTCGCATCAGCAGAGAACTGAAGCAGGCATTAGAGCACTTCAAGCAGGCCTACGCGCTGGACAGCACCGACAAACAGAGCTTGCTTGGTCTGATCATCACACAGATACAGCTCAAACAGTACAAAGACGCCCAGAATTGGCTTCAAGAGCCCCGTCATCGCCCATACCTGCAACAGGATGAAGCTTTTCGCGCACTCAATGATCTCTGTCTCCTATCCGATTGGCTACAGAAGCCGCTTCCCGGGCCACCTCCCTGCACTATTGCTCAGTTTGAGCAGTTCAGGCATCATCCGCTACAACCCTATGTTGAAAACGCGCTCAATGCAGCTCTCGGGCGGTTGTATCTTCTACAAGGGGATGCACACAAGGCGTTCGAGCTGCTCTTTCCGCTGGTCACCCGGCGCGGTGAGCAGATCTACTATGCAGCCTGGGCCGCCATGCTGATTGGTAATCCTCAGGCGATGGTCGAGTGCTATACACAGAACGTCAACACAAACCGTCGCTGGCCGGTGGCGCTGCTGCTTCTCGATACAGATGCAGCGCTGGCTGAGCAGCAACATATCCAGGTGAAGCAGAAACCCAAAGAGCAGATCGAGAGCCGTATATCAAAAGTCATTGTCTCTCGTCTGGAACTGATCAAGAAGACGAGCGATATCACTGGATTGCTGCAAAAGGATTTATATACGCTTGAGGAACGCCTTGAGCTCTACAGGGCAAAGCTGGCAGAGGTGGCCCACGAAGGGAATATCGCGCTTTTTGAAGAGCTGGTCCAGCATCCAATCATCCAGCATCTACCGCACGCCTGCCAGCTTTTCTGGCGGGGTCTGCTGGCGCTCCGCAAGCACGATACCGAGCAAGGGATCAGGGATCTACACGAGGCAGCGATCACGTTCCAGTATCACCGAGCAGCTCTCTTTCTGGCCGTCTACTATGTCAAGCAGCACAGATTCAAAGAGGCACGACCATACATCACGCAAGCGCGTAAAATACAGCATGACTACACCACGAACCTGCTCTCCGCTTACATCGAGGCGCGAACGGGCTCCCTTGATACCGCGCTCCGCCAGAGCGAAACGCTGACCAGATACCAGCGAGCCGATGCGTTCTACCTGCACGGCCTCTTCTCGCTGTATCGCGCAGCGCAGAACGGCACTCCGCGCCAACTGATCGAGCATTATCGCACTCAGGCCGCGATCTCCTGGCAGCGTGCCCTTGCACTGGACCCACACTCCACCAACCTGCCAGCGCTGGAAAAATGCGCCTCATTCCTTGTCTATCCTGCCAAACGAGCACGCGACTATCGTCAGCTCTGGGAACTTGCTCACGAGCTCAAGCCGCCTCAGCCCTGGATAAGCTGGCATGCCGCTGTATTCCTGCTCTGGTATGGCACCGTGCAGGAAATCGCTGAAGCGACGCTGGAACTGCCAGCACTGCTCAAGATTACCCAACTGGAAGAGGAACCGGCGCTCCGCATCGCGCAAACGGTGGCAGCGCGTATCACCGATGGAGCCGATGCCCGGCAAGCAGACACATTATACACACTCCTGACACAATTTGCAGGACAAAATCCATCAATCCAATCACACTCGTTCTACTCGGCAAGCTTTTGTGCGACGTTTCTCCCCCGCTATCTCACTGCCAACAAACAGCGGAAGCAGGCGCTGCTGGACGAGGTATTGCGGTTAAAGAAGCGACAGACGCAGGGCAATGACTGGCTGCTTTCTCTGTTGCTCGCGTTCGTCCTCAGCCAGCATGAGCGGAAAGGGGACGCAATCAGCCTGCTGAACGAGATCTCAAGCGGCGATTCCTGGCTTGATACCGTCTGCCACTATCTGGCAAGTCTGCTTACTGATCCCGCTTCCAGCGCCATTCCCGAGAGTATTCAGCATCCAAACACTGAGATACAGCGTGCCTTCCTCAACACGTTGCGTGTTCAGGTGGGACTCGCACAAGGAGCTACGGAGCCGCTCTACACGGCGTTGCGTGATCCAGAGCGCTGGCAAGAGCTGGATAGTGAAACGATTATCGCCCACCTGCCCGCCTTCAGTCAGCAGGCCCAACAACCGGCCTTCGTTTCCGACATTGTGACGCGACTGGCACAGCAACCGCTCAGGGATGAAGACAAGGCGCAACTGGCCCGCATTGCCACCGCACTTGGAGAGACAAGCGTGGCCGTTTCGCTATGGGAACAGGTGCTCAAAGCAAACAAGCAAGAGGCCTGGCAACAGGAATATATCCGCCTGCAAAGCTTCCTGGCTGTACAGGCCTACAATAATGGCGCGTTTCTTGAGGCCGCTGCATCCCTGCGCAAGGCCGGTCAACAGATCAGCGACCGCAAAAGTCGCGCCTACCAGCAGCTTCAAGAACATGCTCGCTCGCTTGAGCTACAGGGGACAACTATTCACCTGCTCAGGTTCCTCTTCCCCGCGCTCGATATTCCCGTAGACACCATCGGGCGCTACAATTATATCGCGCAAATCATTGGGCAAAGCCCGATCCTGTATGCTGCCCTGTTTTATAAACGGAAACAGCAAATAGAGCAGGAATGGCAGGATGTGCTTTCAAAATACAGTGGAGAGATCCCATTTATGCATACGCTTGGCATCCTCTACCGTGAATCCGCGCTGGCCCAGCAGGCAAAGGGCACAACAGACGAGCAGGCATGGACCATCAGCACGGCGCTCTGGGTGCTGCTGCTCTGCTCGGACTCCTTCTGGTCGCACTTCGCGCACAGGAGTTCAAGCGCCGAGCCCGCCCAAATCGAGCAGGTCAGGACGAACATGCTGCAATCTATCCTGACACACCATAGCACGATCAGCAAAAAAGCCTTCAGTGCAGGCGACCATCAGCAAGCAGCCGCCCATCTCCGCTGTCTCACGCTCTGTCTAAAAGGCAAGCAGGCGTTACTTCAGGAACTCAAGCGGTATCACATTACCTATGCGATTGAGGTCAACGAGTCCAGAATGCATCAGGCAAGCGCGCAGGCGGAAGATCTCTTCGAGAGCTGGGTCGCGTCTCTGGTCGCAGAAGCCGAGCGCGAGGCCGAAAACGCCGAAGCAATCAAAAAGTTGCCCGAAGGCATACGCAAAAACTATCAACCTGCCCTCAAAATACTACATGATTTTCTTGCCCTGGAAATTCCATCGAAGCGCGTTCTGCTCAACGCGCTGAACTGGTATAACCAGTGGAGCTATGATTTGCATCTATTGCATGGCGAAAAAGTCATGTACGACAAGTTACAGGAAGCAAAACCTATAGCGGATCAACTGCATGTGCTTTGCGACAAAAAAGCGATCTACACGCGCGAGAACCAGATCCTTGCCACCTTTTACAACTATTATGGATTTACCCATGATGATCCACAGAAAGCCATTACATATCTTGAAGAATCCATTGCATGGTGTCCTAACTATATCGGCACGGAAGAGCTTTTGCAGAGCGCCAGACAGGTCGTTCTCGCACAGCTTGATCAAAAGGTGACAGCACTGATAAAAACCTATCACTTTACCGAGGCGTTGCAAGAGATTCAGGATGCAGAGCCTTATATTCAGAATCCCAAAGAGATCAACATTTTGCGAGGGATTGTCTACGCCGCTAAAGCATACTGGTGCGGCCTACGAGGGCTCCGTTCCGAGGCACAAACAAATATCAATACGGCGCTTCAATACGCTCCAGATGAAGAGGCTATACAAGAAATGAAGCAGACCATTGAGAGATTAATACGATATGCACGATAAATAGACAAAACTATAACTGAAAGGAAGGTTCCATGCCCGACCAGGAAAAGCCCAATCCTTTCTGCGTGCTCAGGCTCCCGACGGGCTCCACGCTGGCTGAAATCGTCGCTCGTGGCGAGGATCTGCACCAGATCGCCGAGAACAAAGAGCAGGCGATGCTTATCCACTGGGCAACCGAGCAACTCAAGAGCAATCCCGAAACACGCCTTGAATATGAGCTCCTCGAGCTTCCCGACACGCGGTACGAGAACGAGGAATGGGAGAACTTCGCCCGCAAACAGCGCCGCAAGCCAATCACGCTGGCCGCGCTGGCAAAAGAGTCGCAGCCGACACCGACGCAACAGGTCAATATGCCAGTATTACTGCAATCCCTTCTCAAACTCGCACAGAAGGTTGAGAAAGCGGACATAGAAAGCGTGCTCGATCACGCGCCCTGTGTTCCAGAATGCACAACACCAGCAATGGAGGAGTGGAATGTCATCAGTGAACTCATTTCCTGATTGGAGCGCTTTTCAAAGACGCGAGACTCTGAATCGAGCGGATGAGATGATACCACCCACAGCCGCGATCGAACAGGTTCTCCATATACTGCATAGTGAGCGGATGGCATTTCGACAACAGCAGGAAGCCTCTCTCTCAGCCACCTTCGATCTACTGGCAGAACAGGCGGTGCTCCTCTATCAGCTTGACATGCTGCTCGCCCGATACAAGGAACGATTTGAGAATGCTCCGTCCCCGCCGGAAGAACGACCTCCGTTCAAGCATATTCATAAGTCGCTCTCGATTCTGAAAGAACAAATGCGCGACGTGCTTACAAGGGCAGGCATTGAAATCATCGTCCCTCTGGGAAAGACCTATGCCGACGTTAAAAATATAGTCGAGATCGAGCACTGGCGACATCATCCCGACTACACCGAAGAACTGGTCATAGAAGTGCAAGAACCAATTATCCGTATGCAGACAGGCGATACCGTTTTGATCCGCCAGGGGCGCGTGATTATGGGCGCTCCCGAGACAGCGAAGGAGGATGCATGACCAAACAATTTGTCAGCAAAGCAGTGGGCATCGATCTCGGCACAACAAATAGCGCTGTTGCGATTATGAATCGAACCGATACTGAAATTATTATTCACAAGGATGCTCGTACTCGCCGCGAAACCACACCAAGCTGCGTCTGGAAAGATCCCAGAACGCACCAGATCGTGGTAGGCTCCAAAGCATTTCAACGCATCGGCACAACTCCTGAGCCGATTCGATCAATCAAGCGCTTAATGGGCCAGCAGACGCAAGTTCGCCTCAGCGACGAACTACTGACCCCCGAACAGGTATCAGCCCTGATCCTGAGCGAGATGAAGCGGCAAATCGAAGAGGATGCGGCAGCGCTCTCTACCGATGACACCACCTGGATCGTTGACCGCGCCATTGTCACCGTCCCGGCCTATTTCGATCAACCCCAAATCGAGGCGACGCGCAAGGCCGCCGAAATAGCAGGCCTTCAGGTTCTCGAGCTGCTCCACGAGCCAACTGCCGCCGCAAGCTACTATTGCTGGCAGAATCAGGTGCAGAACGGTGTCTTCCTGGTCTACGACTTTGGTGGCGGCACATTCGACGTCTCGATTCTTCGCTGTACCGAGGGCTCGTTCGAGGTTCTGGGCATTAGCGGAAACAACCGTCTGGGCGGAGATGACATCGATGCCACACTAGCTGAAGAGCTGCGTCAGCGCCTTATCACCGAGGGCTACGAGCTGGATCTAGACGTCAAGAACGATCCCGAAGATCGTCACCGCTTCGAGAAGCTCAAATTGCTTGCTGAAGGCGTCAAGAAAGCGCTCTCCACCGCCGATGAGTTCATTTTGCGCAGCCAATCGAACCTCTATGATAAAAATGGGCTTCCGGTCAACATCGATATCCCGTTTGAGATCGGCGACTTTGAAAAGCTCATTCAACCAATTGTAGAACGAACAATCCCCTATTGCCATCAGGCGCTCGATCTTGCGCGCCAGAAAGCGGGCATCACGCTTGCCGACGTGGATGCGATTATTCTTGCGGGCGGCACAACCCATATTCCACTGGTACGCGAGCTGGTGCGCAAGCATTTCTGTCAGGACCCGGCCATCAACGAGCCGCGCGCCAAATGCACAGAGCCAGTCTATAAGAAAGTTGATACCATCGTCGCGCTTGGGGCCGAGATCCGCGCCGCCGCAACGGGTGGGCTGGTGATCTACGATGAGCAACGCAGCATCCGCGCCCTCTTCCGCGGCATCAGTGCAACCTCGTCGAAACAGATCAACATCGGCGGTACCATTGAGGCACTCAAGCCGGGAATCGACCTTACGGGCGGCTTCATTCGCCTGACCATTGCCAATGTAAGCTTCGATGATGAGCAGGAGCTGAAAAATGGCGGCATCTTCGGCTTTACGCGCGTCCCACTTCAGCCGGGGATCGAGAATCAGCTTGTCTTCGAGATCTTTGACAGCAGCGGAACACCACTTGCTCGCCTGCATCGCACAATCTACCAGAGCCAGGACGCTCTTCGTCCGACCGGCGGGTCAGTTGGCACGGCCCTCCTTTCAAAATCGATTTACCTGGAAGTGAGCCGCGATGGCAAGCCCTATCGCAAGGAACTCATCAAAGCCCTTTCGGCCCTCCCTGCCAGCAAAGAAGACGTTTTCTCTCACCCCGGCGACACAACGCGACTGCGCCTGCCGCTCTACCAGAACAAGAAGAAAATCAAGGAAATCGTCGTCGATGATCTGCCGTTGCTCCCGAAAGGCACGCCTGTTCGCTTCACCCTGCATGTTGACGAACTTGCCAGTATCACCGTTCGCGGCAACGTCTCCGATAAGACCTTTGAGATGCATATTGACCCGCCACCCAAGCGCGACCTCCCACGCGAAAACGAGGTCCTGGCGCTCGATGAGGCCTTTCAGAATATCGCGCCCAGACTGTCCGATAGCCGACAACACATCGCCGATCAGTACCAGAAGGCCCGCAGGAGCTACGAGGAGGCGCTGAAACGCGAGGAGATCGAGCAGGCAATCCACGATTTTGAAGAAATGGAAGAGCTTATTGAAAGCAACAAACCAGTCGAACAGCAGCTCGAACCGCCTGTAGAGGTCTTTGAGGAGTTGATCCAGGATTGCAACGAGATCAATCGTCTCCTGGATGCGTATTTCGCGCAGCATGGCCAACGCCCACATAACTATAACGGGCCCGACATGCAACACGAGATCGAGAAGCAAAAACGCAAAGGCGAACAGGCCATTGTGGCTCACGATCAGGTCTCCTACGCTGATGTGCTGGTCGCGCTGCATGCGATCCGCGATCACCTGGGCATCGTCTACGGTCAGATCGTCGAGAACCCGGAGACGCTCACCGAACCCGAGCGAGCAGCCAGACAAATTCGCTATGCCCTGCTCGATGCGGATGAGATCGAGCAACTGGCGCGCGCCAAAAAACAAAGCGATGTCCAGAACGAGATCATTCTGCTTCGAAACCAGCTCAACGCGTCCACCCGCGACCTGCAAAGCAATCCGCTATTGGTGCTGCGTCGCGTCGCTCAGGTTCGCGCCCGCCTGCAACAGATCAAAACTATGGTAATGAATGCAAAAGCGGTTGGCTCAAGCATCGGAGAATTGGTCGAGGATATCTCGGCAGATGACGCCAAAAGGAGAACGCAAGAATGAAGCTCTTCTGCCCCGAGCCGAGTTGTCGAGCGGAAAACCTCCCCACAGCCGATATATGCGCACGCTGTGGTCTCCCGCTAAAAGCATACGCGCAGACCCTTGATTACGCGGCCCGGCTCTTTAACAGAGGACTGGACCTCGTCCAGCAGCATCAACTGGAGCAGGCGCGTGAATGTTTTGCCGCTCTCGTCTACTGGTACCCGCATGACCGAGAGGCACGGAACGCGCTTGCGATGACCTGCCTGATGCTCAATGACCTGATCAGTGCAACCGAGCACTGGCAAAAGGTGCACGAACAGGCGCCTTCTGATAGTATCGCCAATCAAGGTCTGGCGCTCACCACCTCCTGGCAGAAGGGGCCACATCTCATGAACGTGCTTCCTGAGTCGATGCCAGCGCAGAGCGGCAAGGGTACAAGAGTTGTGATCGTCAAGAAGAAGCGCAAGAAGAAATAAAACGCTTACCAGCAAGCGCCAGAAGTCCCACGGCTTGAGCCGGGAGGAGTGTCAAGCTTATGTGGTCCAGGAGTCGGGAGCCTGCCAGAGCAGCACCTTCCGCTCCAGGCCACCCGAGGCAATGCACGCGGTAGCAGGTGCCCAGGCAAGAGCCCTGATACCGCCTGTATGGCCGCAATAGACATATACCTGCTTCCCGCTGATGGCCTGCCAGACATGAATCTGTGCGTCGTCGTCTCCCGAAGCAATCAACCCACCATCAGGCGACCAGCAGACCGCAAATACACCGGCAGTATGCTGCTGATAGCACTGCACCTCTTGCCCGCTCTTGATATTGTAGACGCGCACCGTTGTATCATAGCTTGCAGCAGCCAGATACGTGCTATCAGGCGACCACGCTAGCGCATAGACCCCGGCCTCACAGCGATAGCTCATCAGCTTCTTGCCCGTCAGCGCCTCATACACATGCACCCGCGTATCGTAGCTCGCCGAGGCCAGATACAGGCCATCAGGCGACCACGCTAGCGCGAGCACCTCATCTACATGCCCGATAGAGGCTGTCAGATTTTTGCCGCTCTGCGCCAACCAGAGTTGAATAGTCCTGTCACTGCCTCCCGAGGCCAGATAGCGCCCATCAGGCGACCACGCTAGCGCGAGTACCTCATCTACATGTCCCCGGCAGATAGTCAACGTCTTCTCTCGTTCAACCTCCCAGATCTGAATACGGCGATCGCGGCCTGCAACAGCCACCAGAGTCCCATCAGGCGAACAGGCAATCGCGGTTGCCTCAAGCAAAGCACCGCGCCTGCACCCCAGATCTTGCCCGGTCTCTGCATCCCAACGATGCAAGGCGTTCTCGCGGCTTGCCAGCAAAAGTTGTGTGCCATCAGGTGACCATGCAAGCGATGTCATCAGATCAGCCTGCCCATCTAGCTCAAGCAGTGTCGTCCCGACAGGAGGCCTGCACGCCTGCTCGAAAGCCTCAACGAAATCGCTCACACTGGCAAAACGCATCCCGGGATTCTTCTCAAGCGCCTTGAGCACCACTTTCTCGACCGCCTCCGGCACGTCGGGGTTTTGCTCAACAATTGAGGGCGGCTCGGCTTTGAGATGCTGCGCCATGATTTCTGTCCAATTCCCCCGAAACGGTGGGACACCAACCAGCCACTCATATACAATAGCCGCCAGTGCATATTGATCGCTTGCGCGCACCGGCTGCCCCTGAATCTGCTCGGGCGCCATATACACCGCGGTCCCGGCGATCCCGGGAGCCGCCGCCGGATTCCAGCTCAGCGACGTGGTGACAATCCCGAAATCACTCAGGAGAATCTTGCCATCCGAGCCGACAAGCAGGTTCTCCGGCTTGACATCTCGATGTACCAGCCCCTCATTATGCGCGTATTGCAGCGCTGAACCGATTTGCCGAACATACGAGAGCACCGTCTTGAGCGGAAGCGGCTCCCGATGCGGGTGCAACTGACGCAGCGTGCCCCCTTCGATATAGTCCATGACAATAAACGGCGTCTCGCCATCAATGCCAAAATCCCTGATGCGCACAATATGCGGATGTTCCAGTCGCGAAGTGCGAGCTTCGTTCAGAAAGCCCCGGAGGCTCTCTTTCCCGGTCTGCGAGTTCAGGATCTTCACCGCATAGCGCTTTCTCCCGGGGATCTTTTCGGCAAGAAATACCTCTCCGAAAGCGCCCTTCCCCAGAGGCTGCAAGAGATAGTAATTATCAATTATTGTCTTTTTTGCCTCTGCCATACACCTGATGGTTTCCTTCCATACCAAGAATGGGGGTACCATTTTCACCGCCAGCACGCTTTTCTCATGCCGAGGATCGTGAAGGGAAGCAACACACAAAGCTTCCGATTTCATTGTACAACCAGAGGCAGGTTTTGGACAGTGAAATAGACCACAAAAGAGCGCTTCTGCTGAAATGGCGCTCTTTCACGGTCAGACATAGCACAATGAAACACAGTGGCATACTCCGTTCATGACCGGGATAAGATCATGCACGAAGGGACATTTTCAGGGTTGCGCAACCCCGAGATCGGTTCCATTATCAGCCCCGCCGCCGCTATAGGCATTGGTTCCCTGATTGATTGGTTTACGCCTTCTGATCTCCTCTTCCGTCGCTTCTTCAACCCGCGTCGGTGTGTCAACACCGCCACCGGTCAGTTTGCCGCTGGCATCGCGCAGTGTCTCTTCGCTGACTGCATCACCAGCATCATTCGTTTCCGATATATTCGTCATATCGCTCAAGCGACGAATCTCCTCCATCGTGCGCCGGTTTCGTCCCTCATTTTTCTTTTTTCCTGACATACCTTTTTCCTCTTTTCTTCTGAGCAAACGCGCATCAAACAACGCTTCCAGGTAGTCTACATCCTCTACACGAACCGGCGGCACAGATGATGACAGCAAGCGCTCACCGCCGTTTGTTTCAGGAAGAGTGGAGCCAATCAAGCAGCGTTTGCTCAAAACGGTCGGGCTCCTCATACATCGGGTTATGCCCGCTCCGCTCAAAGATGACCTTCCTCACGTGCTTGTTGGCAGCCTCGATCCCGTCCCAGAGCGCTACAGGCCCGATCAGGTAATCATAACGTCCCAGGCAGAGCAACACCGGTCGATCAAAGTGCAGCAGATGCTGCTTCATATCAATTGAGGCAAAGGCATTTCCCCACAAATAATCGATGATCGGCATATTTGGATGAACGCCCTCCCACAGCGGAGCCGTATCAAAGTGATAGTCATAGAATGCCTGAGCTCTCGTCCGAATCAGCAGATGCACAAAGCGATGCTCCGGGTCACGTTGCACGTCGCGCTGGAAGAGGGCGAAATCACGCTCAAAGCGCTCCTTTCGCTCTGGCTCGGCAGTCTCAACGAAATAGGCAACACTCTGTTCCTGTCGCGCCGGACTATTCGTCGGAGCCGAATTGAGTAAGACGACTCTACGCGCCGCTTCAGGGTACTTTTGAGCATATTCCAGCGCTAAAAAGGCGTGCCCGGAATGCCCCACAATCACGACATCGCCCAGGCCGAGCTGCTGTCTTGCTTCCTCAATATCATCAACAACGCGCTCAAAACGGTAATCTTCCGGCCCATAAGAAGCGGGAGCGACTCCGAAGCCGCGATGATCGATAAAAATCAATTGCACTTTTTTTCGTAGTGCAGGCGCAAAAAGACGCGAATAGTAGAGCGCACTACCAACCACCAGGAGCGGCGTTCCTTCCCCTTCAATCCGATATGTGAGCGTGAAACCGCCTACAGAAAGCGTACCTTGCCTTTCCATAGCCCTTTCTCCTTATACACTTTTCTACCTATCAGTATTTCTAAGCATGCCAATATCCACAGGCAACACCATAAGGAGTATTCCCCGACTGCTTCAAAGTCAGAAGCACAAGGAACTTCCACCTATCTCACCAGGTGCAAAAGCGCACAGTTCTGCGATCGGTTGTCTGCCTGTGTGTGCCACCAACAAGCATCGAAGCCGCCAACTGAAACAGGAAGCGAGCCTGTTGTGCTTCTACCCGGCAACGCTTGCCTTCGACGCCTGCAACATACGAACGAATGAGACAGGCTCAGAAGCCCACGCAATGCTGGCCAACTGATATCAACGCAAGAGAGCGCTTGATTGACACAATCACATATGCATGTTCATCAATCGTCATGGGTACCACCTGCGGCTGACACAGCCTCAAGATAGCGCTCGATATTTGTCCGTAGATCCTGAAGAGTCTTGATATGCTGGTCAATCTCTTCGATTTTCTGGTAAAATTGAGCAAGCTCGGTGTCATGAGGCGGAGTGCTTGTTTCCACGTGTTGCGTAAAACAGGGAGCAAGCAATTGAATATCATCCAGCGTAAAGCCCAGAGCAAGCAGCGAGCGGATCTTCCTGACCTGCTCGATTGCTTCCGGTTCATAAGAACGGTACCCATTTTCCTGACGCGTTGCCCGTAATACCCCCATCTGATCATAATAACGAAGGGAACGAATGCTCGCGCCCGTCTTTTTAGCCAGCTCTCCGATATGCATTGCGTTGTTCCTCTTTCTGCGCAGATCTTACACCCTGACAGTCATGTGAGAGTCAAGCCCTTTCCCGGGTTCCCTCTAAACTCATCTTATCATATCAACGCCACCATTGGCTTCATCAGCTTCAAAACAGGAAAACGCAACTATATCTTGTGCTCCTTCACACGCAATGCCAAACAACAAGGCAGTTCCCTTAACACCTCTATTCTGCTATACTCATTTTTGTCTATTTTACAACCAGAAAGGCCCTGTATTTTACCAGGGATATGAAAGCCCGAAAGGAACAAACACACCATATTCAATTATGTGAGCAGGGAAGCTTCCCCTATACGCAACCCATTTCAGTCATTTATCAACCCTGAAGCTCTGAGAGGTCTCCTGCTGGATCAGCATCGGCTCGTCCTTTGGCTGCTCTACGGTACGCAACAGGGCATAGCCGCTGAAGGCCAGCGCACAGAGCAGCGGGTAGGGAGCGATCTGAAAAAGAAACGTCTGGGTGGTCGCAATGCCCGCACTGATCTGCGGGTTATTCAGCAATTCTATGAGTGGGGCAAGAACACTGTTTTTGGGCATGACCTGCCGCGCAAGATCATTGAACAGAGAAAGCACGCAGGAAAACAGCGCGATCCCTCCGACCACCCAGAAACTCCATGCAATCGTTCGAGCATAGCGAATAACCCGCATCCGCCGAATACATAAAGCAAGCCAGAATGTGCCAAGTCCCATCGCGAGCGGTATCAGCACGTCAAACGGCTCCGCGATGAAGATCAGCAGGAAGCGCATAACACCCCACGGGACCGCCAACCAGTTCAGAAAGGCAAGCCCAAATGAGACAAAGAAGGTCGATCCAAGCGATAAGATAAGTGAGCTATACAGAAGGAAGAAACCCACTTTATCCCACTTTTTCAGCGTTTCACTTGAATGCGCATGTAAAGCATAGAAAAATGGGAATAACACAATAACTGTAATACGACAAACAAGATCAAAGAGATAGGGCACTGCTAGTAATAGAATGAGCGGCAGGTTTCTCGACAAATCAAAAGGAATTACGATATAGAATATCACATAGGAAAGGAAAAATGAGAAAATAGACCCCAGAGATGCCAGAAACAGCAACCTGCCAACCCTACGAGAACGCGCTATCGGTTCCATATGTTCCTCTTCTCAATTACATTAGCGAGGTAGAATATACTTTCTACTTCTATTATACGAATCCCGCAAAATAGCAATGGGTTTATTTCGCTTTCCTGCACTCGATATTCCCTCTATTTCCTCCCAAAAAGAATAATGCCGAACGAGTCATCCTCCTCAAAAGTGGTAACTCGTTCGGTCAACCGTCATTTTAGCCTGCCATGCGTTCCAGCATATCGGTTGCAGCAGCTACAGAGGGCGGATGAAGCACATTGCGTTCCGAGAACTCTTCCGCCTGTGGGTAGCCACTTTTGCGTATTTTTTGCGCCGCCGCTTCAACATCATATTCCGTCCGCCGAAATTCATAACCGTCGGGACCAAGCAGCAACCAGTACGCCCCGGGCTGATCCATAAACGGCATTCCGACACTGCCTGCATTGAGAATCTGGATATTGCCGGTCCGAAGCTCAAACTGCATATGTGTATGCCCACAGATCACCTGTTGCGCATCCACCTCTGCAAACAGCGCTGCCAGCCGCTCCGATGCCGTCCGAGGGGTAAAAATCTCGAGGTCACTCCGAGGAGTCGCATGGCAGAACAGGATCTCATCAAGGCGAAGCGTTTCAGGCCAGCTCGCAAGCAGATCGCGCTGCTCATGGTTGAGCTGGTCAGCGACCCAGCGCGTCACCTCCTGCCCCTTCTCTGACAGGTTGGCAGGCAGCGGCAAGCCATCAAAAGCGGTCACAACCTCGCGATCGCCATTCCCCCGCAGGAAGCGAACCCGCTCCCCAAGCGACAAGAGCCGTTCCAGCACTGCGAGCGGCTGCGGTCCAGAAACGACATCTCCACCAACCACAATGACGTCAGGGCGTACCGTCTTGAACTCGTCCAGCACGGCTTCTAATGCAGGCAGATTGCCATGAATATCATAGAGAGCTGCGATTTGCATCATTTTTCCTCTTTTTGAGTATCACTATACCAAAGAAGAGCAGGCACGGAAAAGCCTTTTTCTATGCTTAAAGCATAGGATGATAGAGAAATCAGCGCACCGAATACATCGAACAGGATTGCGCCATATCGTGAAACCAACGTCTATCAAGCCTTCCCTGGCTTTCTTGATAGCATATACAGTACAAGGATGAAATGTACAGATAGATGTTTTTCCTCCCCAAAAACTACCTTCATAGATATAGCATATATAATAAAATAAAACAAGCTATGAAACAGAAAACACTCTCTTTATTCAGAATAATGTGGTATACTGTAAATAGATTCGTCAAGGGCGTACAGAAGCCCGTTCACAGGAGATATAATGACTGATACTGTAACACTTCGAGAAGTTATAGAAAGCGATCTCCCCATCTTCTTCACGCATCAGCAAGATTCTGAGGCCGCATACATGGCTGCATTCACGCCTAAAAATCGAACCGACTGGGATGCATTCTCTCGTCACTGGACAATGATTCGTAATGCTGACTCGATTAAAAAAACAATCCTTGCCAATGGAGAGGTTGCAGGGCACATCCTACAATTCGAGCTTATGGGCGATCCAGTGGTTGGTTACTGGATTGGCCGGCAGTACTGGGGGAGAGGGATCGCCACACAGACGCTTACACTCTTACTCGATATCGTTAGCGTGCGTCCGCTCTACGCGATGGTCGCAGCCGATAATATCAGATCGCGTCGTGTCCTGGAGAAATGTGGCTTCACCATGCAAGGCAGCGAGAGAAGCTACGCGAACGAACGCCAGGAGATAATAGAGGAGTTGATATTCAAGCGAGAGGCCTGACGACTATTTGAAGAAATTTTGGCGACTCCTTTCGCATCAGAAAGGAATCGCCAGTGTCACGCTCATTGCTGATTGACCGTAACTGCTCCCTGATTCACCTGTCGCGTAGGATATACAACCATCTCTGAAACATCGACGTGGGCAGGCTGCTCAAGCGCATAGATCATCGCATTCGCCACATCCTCCGATGTCAGAGGCTGCAACCGCTGAAGCGCTGCCCTTACCTCATCGCTATATCCCGCTACTGTAGCGAACCCGGTTGTTACCGAACCCGGGGCAATGTTCGTCACTCGAACCCCCTGTGGAGCCACTTCCTGGCGCAGGCCCTCGGCAATCGCATTCACCGCATACTTGGACGCGCTATAGGCGCTACCTCCGGGATTCACGCTGCGTCCCGCGATTGAAGAGGTGACAATTACATGTCCATGACCCTGCTTCAAAAGCGGAGCCACTCCATACTTCAACGTCAACAGCAAGCCGTAGACATTGGTATCGAGCATCTCCTTCCAGCGCTGAATGTCACCATCCACCAGCGGTGCCCGATATCCGAAACCGGCGTTCGCGATCACAATATCAAGCCGTCCCCACCGTTCCAGTGCCTTCTGCACGGCTCCCTCAACCTCCTCTGGATTGCGCACATCGCCCGCCACCAGAAGCGGTTCTGTATATCCTTCTGCAACCGCTTTCTGAGCCAGCTCCTGTAATTTATCAGTACGACGGGCAAAAAGGACAACCCGAGCTCCACGCTGAAATAACAGTCTTGCCACCGCCTCCCCAATCCCGCTGCTTGCTCCCGTCACAATCGCCACTTTATCTTGAAGAGAGGTTCTCTGCTGATAGTCCATCACTATTTTCTTGTACTCCTTTCGGTCTAACCATAACAACATGTCCTTGTTCCTGTGAGGTAATGTACATCTTTGAGCGCACTCTAAGTCAAGTGGAATTTCTACCAGTTTTCAGAGAAGCCAGAGAATTTACTTTCCCGACCAGCCACACTGGCTAAGCGAAGTAGTCAAAGGGTATAATAAAGGAGCTCCTGTAAAAACAGGCGAGGAGTTCACTTCTTCTTTTTGTAGAATGGTGCGCATATCCAGGAGAGAAATAATGCAGAAGGAACAGTACTGGGCAACTTTTGATTGCTACGGCACGCTGGTCGATTGGGATACAGGCATGTATCAAGCGATTGCCAGCATCGCCCCCGAGCAGGTCGAGCAGCTCTTTCCCCTCTGTCACGCACTGCAAAACGAGATCGAGGCCGAGCAACCATTCCGCACCTATCGACAGGTGCTTGCGGAATCGCTGCTTCGTGCCAGCACGCAACTGGGCATAACCCTCCCCCCCGGCGGTGAGCACGTGCTTGCGGACACACTTCCCCGCTGGCCTATCTTTGCTGATGTTGGCCCGGCTCTACAGGCGCTTCGCGACAACGGCTGGAAACTGGTCATTCTCTCAAATGTGGATAATGATCTGATCGCGCAGACGCTGCAAGCCTTTCCCGTCTCAATTGATGCGGTTATCACAGCCGAAGAGGTACGCGCCTACAAACCTGCCCTGAACCACTTCAACATATTCCAGCAGCGTTTTCAGGTCGATAAAGAACACTGGGTCCATATCGCCAGAAGCGCCTTTCACGATATCGCGCCCGCGCACACGCTCGGCCTCCGCTCTATCTGGGTCAATCGCGCGCACGAGCCTGCGCCGCCTCTTCCACCCACAAAAGAGATCCCTGATCTCACCGGGCTGCTGGCAGCCGTACAGGAAGTGATAGCATAAGTTGTGCTGGAGAGGGAAGGGCGTGACCTCTTCCCTCTCGCGTCATTAGTACTTATAGAAATGCTGTAATGCTTCTTCTTCCGGAGTTTTCTCCTTAAAATAGGCGACCTCGTTTCGCTTGACCGCAAGATAAGCCGAGCTCAGCAGGGGACCAAGCGCCTCAGTCAGCACCTCGTCCTGTTCCAGCTCGTTAAGCGCCTCTTCAAGCGTCGTCGGGAAGCGCTGAATGCCGAGCCGCTCGCGTTCCGCATCACTATAGTTCCCCGGATCGATCTCCTGCGGCTCGCCGGGATCAATCTTCCGCCGAATGCCATCCAACCCGGCAGCAATCAAGCCGCCAAGCGCAAGATAGGGGTTGCCGCTATGGTCAGAACACTTCAACTCAAGGTTGCAGGACGCCGCCTCACGTCCGTTGAAAAGCGACGGCACGCGAATAGCTGCCTCCCGGTTATCAAAGCCGTAGACCCCATAGGCCGAGCTCCAATAGTGAGGAAGCAGACGCCGATACGAATTCGGGCTTGCGCATGTCAGGGCGATTAAAGCTCGAATATGGTAGAGGATACCGCCAATAAAATACTTACCAAGCTGACTGAGCCCACCGCGCTCGCCTGGATCATAGAGCAGATTCGTGGAATTGCCTGAATCATTGCTCCACAGACTGAAGTGAATATGCGCTCCGTTTCCTGCCTGATCCAGAAACGGCTTCGGCGCAAATGTGGCATAGAGTCCATGCTGATAGGCCACGCCGCGCACCGTCTCGCGTACCAGACATACGTTATCAGCAGCTCTCAACACATCGGCATGACGCACCGAAAGCTCCTGCTGTGCGGGGCCAAGCTCAGTATGAAATAGCTCAATCTCGATACCTTCGGATTCAAGCGCCCCTAAAATCGCGTCAATCACCTCAGCCTGCTGGTCAAGCCCGATGCTGCTATAACACAGGCTGTTATCGGCAGGCACAAACGCGCCATTCTCTCGCCGAGCCAGATAAAACTCATGCTCAATCGCTGCTTCCGCTCGCATGCCTTCACGAGCCAGTTCGGCACACATACGCTTGAGGAAGGTACGTGGACACGCGCCCCAGGCCGAACCATCGGTCTGACGCATATCACAGAACATGGTGCCACTCTTTGGAGCATAGGGCAGCACCACAAACGTATCAGGATCAGGGATCAGCCGATACTCACCAATCGGCCCCAGACCTTCCACCGGGGCCAGTTGCTCTACACCGCTAAACGCCTGCATGGCAAATGTCTGACCGATGCCCTCTTTCATTCGACTCGCCAGCCGAGACGCGTGAGTCGCTTTACCGCGAATGATGCCGCCATTATCACAATACAGAAACCGCACCAGTCGCAATTGCTCTTCCTGCGCTTTCTGTACGACATCCTGAATATCCATTGGTATTCTCCTTTTCCAAAGAATCTCACTCTTCCTAGAATACAACAAAAATAGCGCGAGAAGCCAGGAAAGAGTGAACAGGTACCAATCACTTGCACAATACAACAAGCATAGAATCATGTAAATAGAAAGTATTTGAAGAAGTACCTATTACCTATTGCGCTACAGGAAATGGCACTCTTTTTCGCACCTCTGGCTGCTTGCATCGCTTGAAGGAAGGGAGCGGTGTTTTCAGAGAAAAGCTCCATAAAACAAGCAGTATATCAATACATGTCATTACACAATACGCCCGCTGTCGAGTATAATAGAAATTTCAGAAACGATTCTCACTCATCACAGGGCAGAGGCGAGTGAGAAGAGGAGCCATCGCTTCTAGAAAAAGTGGAGAGAGGGAGGATGTGTTATGAGTAAAGCATGGTGGTGCTTGTTCATCGGCGGCCCGCTGGAAGTCATCTGGGTCTCGGGCATCAAATACGCCACGAGCTGGTGGCACTGGCTGATTACCGTTGCTTTTATCCTGTTCAGCTTTAAATTGTTTTTTGAGGCCGCCGAAAAATTGCCACTCGGCACCGTCTATACTGTCTTCACAGGCATCGGGACAGCCGGAACCGTGATTACAGAAATACTTTTCTTCGGTGAGGCGATCAATCCATTTAAACTATTCCTCATCGCGACCCTGACTGGCGGCATCATCGGACTCAAGATGCTCACCAGTGAGCGAAAGGAAGGGCAGGCCTGATGGCATGGGTTGCACTCTTTGCCGCGGGTCTCTGTGAAGTGCTTGGCGTGCTCGCTTCACGACGCGTTCTCAGCTATCGCCACTGGACATCATACCTCCTGGTCACCCTGGCCTTCGGGTCCAGCTTTGTGCTTCTATCGCTTGCCATGACCGGAATATCAATGGGAACCGCTTATGCTGTCTGGACCGGACTTGGCACCTGTGGCAGTACCATCCTCGGTATGTTTGCTTTTCATGAACCAAAGGAGTGGAGGCGTATTTGTTGCATCAGCCTCATTCTGGCCTCAGCTATCGGGCTAAAACTCCTCCTCTAAAGAGCGAATGCCCGGCCTTCCTATGCGGCGGGAGCCGGGCACGCTTTTTACTGCGTCAGGGATCGTCGTAGAGGGAATACCGTTATCAGCAGTAACAGGCTTAGAATCGTTGTCACTATCAGCGACCCAACAAAGCCAGCAAGTGGACTCCCGGTATTTGCCGTCCACAGCGAAAAGATCATGCCGATCACGGCCACACCGAGCGCCGCAGCAAGCTGCATAACCGTCATATATATTCCTGAAGCCGAACCGACATCATCAATTCCGATCCCTTCCAGTGTGCGATGCATCAACGGTGTAACCAGCAGCCCCATGCCGCTACCCAGGAAGAATAGCCCGACCAGAAGCGGCGTCATACCCCACATCGGTACAAAAAACTGAGCCGCAAGGACTGTCAACAGGTAGCTCACGGTGACCAACACTGCTGCCAGCGGCAGGGCAAGAACACCCAGACGCGGAGTCACCCGCGGGCTCAGACTCGATGCCAGGATAAAAGAGATACTGGAAGCCATAAAGACAAAACCAGACAGCAAAGGTGTGAAATGCAACATCGTTTGCAGATAAAATGCCAGCAGGAAGAGCAAGCCAGAGAACAGCGAACTTGAGAGCAGGACAGTAATCAGGCCAGATGGGAAGCGCAATGAACGGAATAAAGACAATGAGACAAGCGGTAACTTTCCCCGCTTCTTTCTCCGATATTCATACACCAGAAATACAAGCATAAAAGGTATAGAGAGCAGTAGACAGAGAATTGACCACAGGGGCCATCCTGCTTCTCCTCCTATCACGATCGGAAAAACAAACAGGAACAGCGTAATAGAGAGCAGTGCAACCCCGCCATAATCAAGGCTCGCTTGCTCTGTCTCAACACGCGACTCACGAATAAGCAGCATCCCGGCAAGCAGCGCGACCAGCCCGATGGGCACGTTTACCAGAAAGATAATTCGCCAGCCAAGCCCAAAAAGATTGGCCGCAATAAGAAACCCACCTAACACTTGCCCGACGACCGATGCAAGCCCACTCACCGCCGAAACCATGCCGAAAGCCGTTGGGCGCTCAGCAGGAGCGAAGCCAACTTGAATAAAAGATACGACCTGTGGGGCCATCATCGCCGCTCCAACCCCTTTCGTAATACGGAAAATAATCAACAGCAATGGCGAAGGGGCAAACCCACAGAGTGCAGAAGATAACGTAAACAAGCCAACGCCAAGCAGAAAAAGCCGCTTCCGCCCGTAGATATCACCCAGGCGTCCACCGGTGACCAGCAGCACCGCATAGACAAGCGTGTAACCGGCGACCACAAGCTGCATCTCCGCGAAGCTGGTATGTAATTCTCGCTCTATAGATGGAATAGCGACATTCACTATAAATTCATCGATAGTAGACATCAGGGAGGCACACAACACCACAACCAGCATCAGCCAGCGTCGAGGATCGAGTATTTGTGCTCCCTCACCAGATGAAGTTGACACATTTACTTCCATGCTAACATCTTCCTTTCACAAAAACTTTTCGGAAGCTTAACATGAAAATGTATCTCCTGCAACAGACGAAGGAACAGTCTTTTCTCGTCCTTCTAGACAGAAACCAACCTGTCACAAAGAACAGGCAGGGGGGTCCCGATCAGGCCATACCCGACAGAGAGCCCCCGACAAAGCTAACGCACAGGCACACCGAGACCAGGCGCACCGAGCTCCGACGTTCGATAGCTGGCATCGATCCGAGCTAATCCGAGTGAGGCGCGGCGCACCCGTTCCCGAGCCGATTGAAGGACAACATGCTCAAGATGGACACCACTGGGATAGATCGACGGCGCGTTCCTCAGGCCAAACTTCAGGTAAATCGGCGCTGCTACCCGAATAATCTCATTCAGCTCATGATATCTGGTAAAACCTCCCAGACCATCCGGGCTCTCGATATAGAGATCAATAGGGATTGAGACCACCTGACGCAAAGCTGCAAGCTTCGCCAGCGAGATATCTGAAGCCACATTGACCGTATTCAATCCCTGATCCGCCAGCAGCTTGATCCCGAGCGGGTTTGCCGCCCCGAGCAGGGCAGACGCCTTCACGACCAGATTTTCGGGAAGATACCCGCGCGCCCGGGCCTCCTTGACCAACCAGAGCAGCCCTTCATCGGCCACAAGCACACTTCGCAGGCCGAGCGAAGTTGCCCGCTCGATGTCGTTCAATGCATAGACAAGCTGATCCATGCCCATGTGACGCCAACCAAAATGCTTGCCATCGGGCGTCAACGCCTGGGCGTTCCCTTCCCAGGGTGCACGTGGGCCAACAAATAAACAGACTTCGATCCCGTGTTCAGCCCCAAGCTCGACCATTTCGCGAATCTCAGCATCGCTCAACAGCATGATCCCGCTTCCCTGCGAGATTCGGTGAATCGTGATCCCATACTCGTGCGCCGCCTCAAGCACCGCACGAAACGCCGCAGGCCCCTCAACGCTCGGTATCTCAACGCGGTACTGTGCCCCATCGGGAAACGTCAGGGAAGAGGTGGGATGCTCATAGAGATCACCAGCAGGAAGCCCGAGCTCCTTAAGAAGCGACTGCGCTACTTGCATGACTCGTCTCCTTTTGCTGGCTGCTGTGCCTGCCGCAAATGCCAGTTTTCGGCGTACAGGTTAAAGAAGATCCGCTCCTGTGGATGCTCCCGCGCTACATCTGGATCGAAGCGAACGCCCAGGCCCGGCCCCTGAGGCAGAGCAAAATAGCCATCAACGACCTCTGGATTGCCCGGAGCAGCCGTTTTCACCCATGAATCAGCAAAATCGTTGAAGTGCTCCTGAATCTTGAAGTTTGGCGTCGACGCGGCAAAGTGCAGTGCCGCAGCGGTCGAAATCGGCCCACCAACGTTATGAGGCGCGACAAGAACATAATAGCTCTCAGCCCAGGCTGCAAGCTTTTTCGCCTCCATCAGGCCACCCATCTGCGTAATATCGGGTTGAATGATATCCGCGGCTTGAAGCTCGAAGATCTCACGAAACTCATGACGAGCATGGATGCGCTCTCCGGTCGCAACAGGAATTGATACCCTGTTCGCGACCTTCTTCAAAGCCGCCAGATTCTCCGGTGGAACAGGCTCCTCGATCCAGCTTGGCTCAAACGGCTCTAGCAGCCGGGCCATCTCGATCGCTGTTGCCGGGTTAAAGCGCCCATGCATCTCAATCAACAGCTCAGCCTCAGGACCAATAGCATCACGAACCGCCTCGACAAGCGCCACCGCCTTGTGCTTCTCGGCTCGTTCCAGCTCATAAAAGCCCGCGCCGAATGGATCAAGCTTCAACGCCTGGTAGCCCTTCTCGACCACACGCCGGGCGGCTCGATGGAACTCCTCTGGCGTGCGCTCAACAGTATACCAGCCATTCGCATACGCCTTAATCCGATCGCGCACCGCACCGCCAAGCAACTGGTATACGGGCTTGTTCAGCACCTTGCCCATGATATCCCAGCAGGCAATCTCGATCGCAGAAAGTGCTGACATCGAGACCTCGCCAGCACGACCATAATCGTTGCGGTACATTCGCTGCGTCAGGTCCTCAATGCGCATGGGATCATGGCCGAGCACATGATTGGGCACCGCTTCCGAAAGGTAGCCTTTTAACGCTTCCGTGCGATTTACCATCCGCACCTCTCCGAAGCCAGAAACTCCCTCATCCGTCAGCACTTCAACACAGGTGATATTGCGCCAGGGTGTACCAAGCACATATGTTTTGACGTCCACTATCTTCATACAGGTAGCATCCTTCCTTTACAAAAACATTGACAGAATCACCTACCTCTGCTTTAATAATATCATACTATTGTCAGACAAAACAATCGAAGAAAAAGGCATGCCGAAAGATTTTTCACCACTGCAATATAAAACCCTACCCGCTCAGATAGCCCATTCGATCGGCATTCGTATCATGCGGCACGACTTTCAGCCCGGTGACATTCTCGCACGCGAACCGGAATTAAGTGCCCAATTGAACGTCAGTCGCTCGGTTGTTCGCGAAGCCTTGAAGCTCCTGTCTGCGAAAGGCCTGATTGAATCGCGCCCGAAAATCGGGACTCGTGTTCGCCCTCGGGCCGAATGGAACCTGCTCGATCCTGATGTGATCGCATGGCAGAGCGAGGCTGGGCCCGATCTTCATTTTTTGCTGGATATCTGCGAAATACGCCTGATGTTCGAGCCCAGAACCGCCGCGCTGGCCGCCATACGTGGGAGTGCTGAAGAAATAGCAGCGATCGAGCAAAGTTGCCGCTTGCTTCAGAATGCGCTCCATTCCGTTGAGGAGTACACCGAAGCAGACATCCTGTTTCATATCTCCATTGCGACCGCCGCGCACAATGACTTCCTGTGCACTATTGTGAAAACACTTGATATGCCCTTGCGTATCAGCCGCCTCATCACATCACAGCTTCCCGGGGCCAATGAAGAGGCCATGCCGATGCATCGCGCCATCGGCGAGGCAATCAGCCAGCGGAATGCTCCCGAAGCAGAGGCAGCGATGCGCACATTGATAGAACGCACAACAGAGGATATTCGCCGTCTTTTCAAAGCATAACGCCCAACGAAAGGACAAAAGCAGTGATAAGAGCGCTACAGATTACGGGAGCCGGGCAGGCCGCCTTAACCAGCCTGGAAATGCCGGCTATTGGGCCTGATGATGTCCTGATTCGCTCATATGCTGCGGGCATTTGCGGCAGTGACATCGAACTGTATCGTGGCACCCGTCCAACCGGTTTTTATCGCTACCCCGTCATTCCCGGTCATGAGTGGTCAGGGGAGATCGCGGCCCTCGGGGAGCGCGTGCATACCCTCTCAATCGGCCAAAAAGTGGTTGCGGAAGGTTTCCTTTACTGCGGCTCCTGCCCCTCTTGCCGAAATGGAATGACGAATCTCTGTGAGGCTGGTTACGACGAATTGGGCTTCACACGGCCTGGTGGGCTTGCCGAATATGTCGCAGTTCCTGCAAGGCAGGTTCACGCCCTCCCCGATGATGCCTCCCTGGAAGAGGCTGCTCTGTTAGAGCCAACAGCCGTTGTCGCTCACGCTTTTCTCCTGGCTCCTCCACAGCCTGGAAGTCAGCTTGCCATTATAGGCGATGGCACGATAGGGCTGCTGGCAGTTCAGCTTGCACGTCTGTATTCACCCGCCGTCCTGATGGTCCTGGGCGCGCATGACGAGCGGCTTGAACTGGCTCGATGCCTGGGAGCAACCCATATCCTCAATGTGCGCAAGGAAGAGCCTCTTCCCTCTATCGAAGCGGTCACAGGAGGACGGGGCATGGATCTTATATTTGAGGGTGGATCTCGTCCAGCGGGGGTTGATCTCGCTCTACAGGCCGTACGACGAGGTGGTACTGTTCTGCTCGAGGGCATTGCAGGCGCCAGCGCAACGCTTCAGCTTACAAGTGACCTTTTCGTCCTGAAACATCTGCATGTGCAGGGCATCTTTGGTGCAAACAGTGCAGCCTGGTCGTTTGCCGTCCAGCTCTTTACAGCGGGCATATTACAGCTCACTGACCTGATCTCGCATCGCTTCTCTCTGGATGATTATCAAGCAGCCTTCAAGACGGTCGAGCAACGAGAGAATAAGCCGCTGAAAGTGCTTTTACGTCATAACCGATAAGTATTTGTTAGCAAAGGAATGTATATGGAGACAGTACAACGCGTCGTCGTTCTGCCTCAGGAGCCGATTGGGCAGGTATCACCGTATCTTCATGGACACTTTGCCGAGCATCTGGGCGATTTAATATACCCGGGCATCTATGTTGGCGAGCAAGCGGACATCCCGCATACAAACGGGCTTCGGAACGCGGTTATTGAAGCTTTACGCCCTCTACAGATCCCTGTCTTACGTTGGCCGGGTGGTTGCTTCGCTGACGGTTACCACTGGCGCGACGGCATCGGCCCCCGTGAACGTCGCCCCTTGCGCCTCAACCCGAACTGGGGCATGGCCGAGGAACCCAACTCCTTCGGGACACATGAGTTTATCGCTTTTTGTCGGGCAATAGGAGCAGAACCATACTTCGCCGGTAATCTTGGCTCCGGCACTCCGGCAGAGCTACGCGACTGGGTCGAATACTGCAATTTTGCCGGTCGGTCCGCTTTAGCAGACGAGCGACGCGCCAACGGAGCGGAGGAGCCATTTCACGTACGCTTCTGGGGCATCGGAAACGAGAACTGGGGCTGTGGTGGTAATATGAGTCCTGAAGAGTATGCCGGGCTGTATAGCAGATTTCGCACCTTTGTACACAACTATTCCGGAACTCGTGTTGAGGCAATCGCCTGCGGCCCCAACGGCAACGACTGGCAATGGACACGTCGCTTCTTCGAGCATATGGCGCGCCACCACACGCATTGTCGCCTGAACTCGCTTCAGGGCTTCGCCGCGCACTATTATTGTGGCTCGGCGGGCACAGCCACCGACTATACCGAATCGCAATGGCTGGAACTGTTGACGAAGGCTGCCGCGATTGAGGGCATTATCACCGGTCATCGTCGTATCATGGACGAGTATGACCCGAAGCGAGCGTGCAAGCTGATCGTTGATGAATGGGGCACGTGGCACCCGGTCGAGCCTGGCAAGCCCGAGAGCGGCCTGTATCAGCAGAATACAATCCGCGATGCCTGTGTTGCAGCTTTAACCCTTGATACCTTCCACAATCATGCTGATAAGGTCTTTATGGCAAATCTTGCTCAGTTGGTAAACGTGCTGCAAGCGTTGTTGCTGGTCGAGGGAGATCGCTGTATTCAGACGCCGACGTATCACGTCTTCCGGCTCTATCAGCCGCATCAGGGGGCACAGGCAGTGCGTTTCCTCTCGCAAGCCGAGGTTATCAGTCATGGAGAGGCCTCCGAGGAACAGTGCCGCTCCTGCTCGGTTGATCGCCAGCCTTTCGCGCTTCAGGCTGTTCATGGCTCGGCTTCCATGCGCAACGGAACCCTCTGTGTGACAGTCGTCAATACACATCCAACACAGCCTGTAGAGCTGGATCTAGAGCTCTATCAAGGCAAGCTGACAGAGGTCGAAAAGGTGACGCTGGCCGCTCAGGACATGCACGCGCACAACACCTTTGCACATCCCAACACGGTGCAGCTTGCTCCTCCCCAGACGCTCAAGGCGCGGGATCAACGCCTGCGTGTCCAGTTACCAGCAGGCAGCATCACCAGACTGATGGGGCAGCTCGGGTAGAACAGCGGAGAGAGGCACCAGTAGATGTCTCTCTCCTTGCTTGTTCCCGTATAGCTGGAATTCTTTGTGCAGTATAAAGAGAGCTAGAGCGTCTGCCCGCTATCAACCGTGATAATCTGCCCTGTCATCGACTCTTGTTCCAGTACAGCACAAATCAGCCGCGCAACGTCTTCGGTGCTCGCGCTGTGCCCCAGAAGCGCGCTTCCTGCCACACGCTTCATCTGTTCCTCTTTCCCTTCCCACCAACGCGTTAAAACAGCTCCAGGAGCCACACTACACACTCTGATCTCCGGGGCAAGCGCTCGGGCCAATGATTTCGTCAGCCCATGAACAGCCGCCTTTGAGACGGCGTAAGGCAACGATGATCCGGAACCGGTCGAACCCGCAATACTTCCCAGATTCACTATTGCACCGCTTTTCTGCTGTTTCATCAAAGGAGCAACGGCCCGGGCACAAAAGAACATTCCCTTCACATTGATGGCATACAGTTCATCCCAGACAGCTTCAGTAGCCGCTTCAAGGTCATTCAGCGGAATATGGTGCGTGAGACTGGCATTATTCACCAGCAAATTAATGGTGCCAAATTGCTGCACAATGGTATTGACCATTGCACGAACTTCGCTATCACGTGAAACATCTGCCTGTATCGTAATTGCTGTTCCTCCATTATGCTGAATCATGCGCACCGTTTCCTCGGCATCATCTTGCGAACGCGAATAGTTAACCGCCACAAGTGCCCCTCGCTCTGCCAGCGCGATGCTTGTTGCTCTGCCGATGCCGGTGCCTCCGCCGGTTACCAATGCTACTTTCTGCTTTAAATCCATCTTGTTACTCCCTCATCTGTATAAATTCTATTATGACACCCCACACTATTCGTGCGCTGATTTGTTCCACTTCCCAAAGCATAGCAGGATATGATATATTGAACAAGGCAAATTTCTCAAAGATATTATTCGATTTTTCCGATAGATTATCTTTGCAGGTTACAACAAAACAGACATAGGAAATAAAAAGATGGATCTACGTCAACTTAATACTTTTAAAGCAATAGCCGAAGAAGGTAGCTTTGTTCGAGCAGCCGAGCGACTTCAATATGCACAGTCCACCATCTCGCTGCAAATTCAGCAGCTTGAGGAAGAGCTTGGAGTGGAGCTTTTCGATCGACAGCGCCGCAAGATTCAGCTTACGCCAGCCGGTCGGGCGCTGCTCATGCACGCACAGCACGTTATCAATCAAGTTGCACAGCTACAGCAGGATCTCGCAGCCATCGTGACAGGAGAAAGCGGACATCTTCGCATCGGTATGATAGAAGCTGTAGCACGGCTCTATCTTCCCGAGATCCTACGCAAGTTTCGTGCCCGCTACCCGCGCATTCAACTGACGATCGAGGTTCTCAGCACTATTCATGTACACGAGCAGCTTGCCGCCGATCAGATCGATCTGGGTGTTTCAACTCCCCCTGCCACTGATATGGGCCTCGTCTTTGAGCCGCTTCAGACTGCTCCTATCATGCTTCTCCTTTCCGAACAGCACCCTTTATGCCAGCAGCCAACTATCACCTTGAGCGACCTCAAGGATGAATGCTTGCTCCTCACACACCCGCCGTGCGCCTACCGTTCCGCTATCGAGCAGGCCTTTGTCGCGCGTGGCCTTCCACTTGCTACCAACATCGAGATTGGCAGCATTGAAGTAATCAAGCAGGCCGTGCAGCAGGGCTTAGGCATTGCCCTTGTGCCAGAACTCGCCACGCACTCGATACCACCCGGGATCGTTATACGGAACGTTTCGGATCTGCACCTGCACCTTCCCCTCGGCCTTATCACACGTGCTATTCCCATCCCGCAGGGCAAGGCGGCTCAGGCCTTCAGCTCGCTACTTCGGCAAACAATGACAGCAGCATAGATCAGAACAAGCTAGACGACCTATCAGGCGCTACAAAAGGCATTCAGAGCTGCGTTCCGGCAGAGGAGGATTCCACCTGGAGTTCAACACAACCAGAAAAGAAATAATTGATCTTCTATCGGATCGATAACGTGCATGCAATCATTTTATTTATAATGAATCCATGCACGTCTTTTTGCTTGATCAGATCTATTAATTGAGAACGACTTCTCCTCGAATACTCAGTGCCGCCGTTCCTCCTACTTTCACTGCCTCGATTGCATCAGGTGCGCCCACCAGTTCCACATATAATTGACTGGGGCGTTGTAACCAGTGGCCCTGTTCCGCGACAAAGTTCGATTGCTTGATCAAGCGATAGTGCCAGAGATATGCAGCCATGCCGCCCGTTGCAGAGCCGGTTGCCGGATCTTCTATTGTATCGGGAGGTACCCCGAAATGCCGGGCGAAGGTTGCCCCTTCTGGCGTGACTCCGCCCAGGCAGAACAGATGAGGGCTGAAGAAGTCGCCAGACGCACGAAGACGCTCATATGCGGCCATATCGAGGCGGGCTCGACGCAGCGCCGCATGATCGCGCACCGGAATCATCAATTGCGGTGTCCCTGTGCTGACCGTCTGGATCGGCACAGAAGCAAGTGCATCCTCCGGCGAGAGACCAAACGCTGGCATCACGTCTTCTGATCGATATGTTCGCAAGAAGAGCGGTTTCCGTTGCGTCATCACGATTCGTTCAACCTGCCCCTGTGTGCTGAAAATCTCCACGGGAATCGGCCCATCACGCAGCTCAAGCTGGATCGTCGTATGCTCGTTTTCCAGCTTCAGACGTCCCGAGAGAATCAGCGCCATCACAGTTGCAATCGTCGGATGACCGGCTAGCGGGATCTCTTCGGCAGGTGTAAAATAGCGAGCTGCGAAGTCGGCAATCTGTGAACGCCGGACAAAAGCCGTCTCAGACAGATTCATCTCTCGTGCCAGAGCAAGCATACGTTCGTCGTCGAGATCTTCGGTATCAAGCAAGACCGCGCAGGCATTTCCATGAAGCGGTCTCGATGTAAAAGAGTCAATCTGGAAAAACGGGTAACTCGGCATAGCTGATGCATCCTTTCATTCGCTCATTCCTTCTCAGTATTGCAGAAATACATCAGAAGGAACAAGAGCCAATCGGGAAAATGTCTAACAGCCATTTACCATTACTGCATAGTATGTATCCATTCCATTTCATAAAAAGAGGAATGCCCTTTTTCAGCTCATTTTACCCTTATTCCCTCATGTCTCAAAAGCCATTCTTTACGCGCAATCCCGCCAGCATAGCCAGTCAATGCAGCATTTGCCCCGATCACTCGATGACAGGGCACAATAATCGCGATCGGGTTCAGCCCATTAGCGGCCCCAACAGCACGGCTTGCATTCGGCTTCCCAAGCTGCTTCGCCAGCTCTCCATAGGCTCGTGTTGTCCCAACGGGAATGGTCCGCAGAGCTTCCCAGACCTGTCGCTGAAAATCCGTCCCACCTGTCACCACCGGAAGTTCATTTAAGGCCGCGTAATTACCCGCGAAATAGGCGCGCACACGGCTACTGAAGCCGCACGGGTCCACAACCCGTTGAAGTTCAAACTCACGATATCGACGCCGTAACAGCAGCAACATACGCTGTTCATAATCCTCATAATCAAGCGAGCAGATACGCCCATCATCCACCACCAGAAGGACGCCACCGATCGGCGTTTGGATAGTATCAATAGAGAGTTTCTTCATAGCATCTCAATCCCTTTCAAGCCGCTTCAGAAGCGCGCTGTACTTTCTCTCCTTGCGTTGTCATCGATCTCTATGATATACCAGAAGCAGAGAAAAAACTGGCAAAAATCGGACATGACCGTTTCCCAAGCGGCGCGTCACCATGTCCGAAATTTGCCAGGAGCAGCGGCGATTTTCGATTAAGATAGGAATATGGACAAACATATTATTCACGATTTCGATCTATGCTATCGGGCCGTTTGTAGCCGTGATGCTCGTTTTGATGGGCTCTTTTTCACCGCTGTTACCACGACGGGGATCTATTGTCGCCCTATCTGCCCGGCCACGACACCCCATGCGCAGCACGTCCACTTCTATCCCAGTGCAGCGGCTGCGGAAGCGGCGGGATATCGGGCATGTCGTCGTTGCCATCCAGAGGCCGCCCCCGGTTCACCGGATTGGAACACGCGGGCAGATCTGGTCGCCCGCGCCCTACGCCTGATCGCAGACGGCGTCATTGATACGGAGGGCGTTGAGGGTTTAGCAAGCCGCCTATCGGTAAGTGCGCGCCACCTGCATCGTGAGCTGATGGCAGAAGTAGGCGTCGGGCCGCTGGCTCTTGCACGGACACGGCGGGCCCAAACTGCTCGCCTGCTGATCGATCAAACAGACCTGCCCCTCACAACAATTGCGTTTATAGCTGGATTTGCCAGCATTCGCCAGTTTAATGAGACAATGCAGGCCACGTTTGCCTGTCCCCCTTCGGCCTTTCGGCGCCGGCCTCAGGAGGCTCAAAATGGGGAGGGAAAGCTGACACTGCGCCTGCACTACCGCCCGCCTTTTGATAGCGGTGCCCTACTCGACTATTTCGCGAAACGAGCAATAGCTGGAGTCGAAGAGGTCGTTAACGGCTGTTATCGCCGCACCATTGTTCTGCCTCATTCTCGTGGTATTATCGAGATACGGCCAATGGAGCACAAGCACGCGGTTTTGCTTCGCCTGCACCTCTCCGACCTCAAGGACCTGAACCTGCTTGTGCAGCGCTGTCGGCATCTTTTCGATCTGGATGCAATGCCAGGCGCCATCGCCGAGGTACTCTCAGAAGATCCGCTGCTTGCGCCTCTGGTGAGCGCGCGTCCCGGTTTGCGCATCCCCGGGGCTGTCGATGGCTTCGAGCTGGCCGTTCGTGCGATTCTAGGTCAACAGATCTCAGTTGCGGGAGCGCGCACGCTTGCCGGGAGGCTTGTCACCACGCTTGGGGAGCCGCTCAAAGAGCCACAGGGCACACTCACGCACTTCTTCCCATCGCCTCAGGTGCTTGCTCGGGCAGATCTATCCGGCAAAGGGCTAACAAATGGACGTATTCGCGCTCTCCAGGCGCTCTCGCATGCTGTTGCCGAGCACGGATTGCAGCTTGATCGTACCATTAACCGAGAAAAAACAATCGAGCAACTGCTGCAACTGCCCGGAGTCGGTCCGTGGACTGCATCATATATCGCAATGCGCGCCCTGGGAGATCCGGACGCCTTTCCTGCCACAGATCTGGCTCTCAGGCGCGCTCTGGAGCGGCTTGGGCTGACCACAACACTCAAAGGAATTGAGCAGCGCTCGCAACAGTGGCGACCGTGGCGAGCATATGCGACACATTATCTCTGGTCCAGCCTTACAAGTGTTTCAGGTACAATATGATATTCAAGCGGCCGGACTCTCCCTGTCGGGCCGCTTCACTATTTCTCGCGTTATCTCTTCAGGCATTTTTCCAGTATAACCACTTTTTCTTGACGACCTCCTCTATATCAATATGGTGCAAGCGAGCAAGCAGAAGCGTCTGGCAGAAAACATCCGCAACCTCTTCCTCAAATGCAGCTTGAAGCTCTTCAGGCGTCTTTCCCTTCTTTCGCGCCTTGCCCGCGAGCATCAGATAGCTCTGGATCAGCTCGCCGACCTCTTCCTGCAACTTCAAGAGAAACCAGGTGGCGTCGCGCTCAATCGCGTACTTTTCGGCATAGCCCTTTGAAATAGCCTCTATTTCTTCCGACAAGTGCTTTAATTCCACTATAGTCTATCCTCATTTCACTGTTTTCACAATAGTGCGCATTATATCATATACAATTCTTTTTCGACAAGAAACACCCGTTCGGAGCAAGGCAAGCCGCTTGACAGAGGCCTGCTGCACGTTTTAGAGTACATCACAGAATATCTCGCATGAGATGCATAAAGATGAAACTATTTCTTGACATCGGGGCGAAAGGAGAGCAGCAGATGCAGGACGAAGCAGATGTTATAATTGTTGGCGCAGGCCTGGCGGGTCTGGTGGCCGCTACCGAGCTTATCGCCGCAGGGCGGCGGGTCATCATCGTTGAACAGGAACCTGAATGCTCACTTGGCGGGCAGGCGTTCTGGTCTTTCGGTGGCTTATTTTTCGTCGACTCGCCAGAGCAGCGCCGTCTGGGTATTCGCGACTCATACGAACTGGCCTGGCAGGACTGGCAAGGGACTGCCGGTTTCGACAGGGAAGAGGATTATTGGCCGCGTCAATGGGCACAAGCGTATGTTGCCTTTGCAGCAGGAGAGAAATATTCCTGGCTGCATACGCGCGGAATTCGTGTTTTTCCCATTGTGCAGTGGGCCGAACGCGGCGGCTACCTTGCAACCGGGCATGGGAACTCGGTTCCACGCTTTCACGTCACCTGGGGAACCGGCCCGGGCGTGCTGGAGCCGTTTGTCTGGCGCGTACGCGAGGGAGAGAAGCAAGGTCGTGTGTCATTGCGCTTTCGGCATCGTGTCACCGCGCTGCACCTCAATGGCGGCGTCGTTGAGGGCGTTGAAGGCGATATCCTGGAACCGAGCAATATTGAACGTGGCATGCCCAGTTCGCGCACCGTCACAGGCACCTTCAGCCTGAAAGCGCAGGCTGTCATCGTCACATCGGGAGGGATCGGCGCGAACCACGAACTGGTGCGCCGCAACTGGCCTCAGCGCCTGGGGCCAGCGCCGCGAAAGCTCCTCTCAGGCGTGCCCGATCACGTTGATGGTCGTATGCTGGAGGTGGTCGCGGCAAACGGCGGCCATATCATCAACCCTGACCGCATGTGGCACTACCCCGAAGGCATTCACAACTATGCGCCGATCTGGAGCCTGCACGCCATTCGTATTCTCAGCGGCCCGTCTCCATTGTGGTTGGACGCTCGCGGGAAACGGCTACCGGTGCCGCTTTTCCCCGGATTCGACACGCTGGGAGCGCTGCAACATATCACCACTTCGGGCTATGAACATTCCTGGTTCCTGCTCAACCAGCGCATCATTGAGCGTGAGTTTGCACTGTCCGGCTCCGAACAGAACCCCGATTTGACCGGACGCAGCCTTGCGAAAACGCTGAGCCGCGTGTTGCCGGGCGCTCCCGGGCCCATCGAAGCATTCAAGCAGAAGGGTGTCGATTTCCTCGTTGAGCGCAAGCTATCCGATCTGGTGCGCGCCATGAACCAACTGACCGGCGAAGAGCTCATCGACGCTGCCGAACTGGAACGAGAGGTTGTCGCCCGCGACCGTGAGATCCTGAATCCCTTCAGTAAGGACGCCCAGGTGACTGCTATTCGTGGCGCACGGGCGTTCCTGGGAGATCGGATCATCCGCGTCGCCAGGCCGCACCGCCTGCTTGACCCCTCCGCCGGGCCATTGATCGCAGTCCGCCTCTCAATCCTGACACGCAAAACGCTCGGTGGTATCAAAACAGACCTCTCCGGGCGTGTGTTGAAAGCAGACAATCAAGCAATCCCGGGCCTCTATGCTGCGGGCGAAGTAACCGGCTTTGGCGGCGGTGGCATGCATGGCTATCGGGCACTGGAAGGAACCTTTCTGGGCGGTTGTATTTTCTCAGGACGCACGGCAGGCCGATCCGCAGCACAGGCAGTCAGCTAGAACATGCATCATAAAACGCAGAAAGAGCAACCGACATGGCTGCTCTTTCTCTTTTGCTATCGATACATTTCAATTTTTCTGATTTGAAAACGACCGCGCGACGCTCTCCCGGGAACCTGTTGCCAGTAACAGATAACCGCCAGCCCCGGCCAGGAGCAGTGCCAGCAGGATACCGATCTTCGCCATATTCAGCAATTCGGGATACGCGGGCAAGAACGCCAGATCAGCAATAAACATTGACATGGTGAAGCCGATCCCGCCTAGCCAGCCCACACCATAGATATGCCGCCAGCGTACCCCTTCGGGCAGCTCAGCCAGCTTGAGACGCACCGCGAGCCATGAGAACAGCGTAATACCAACCTGTTTCCCGGCGACAAGCCCCAGAAAAACGCCCAGGCTCAATGGACTGGCAAGGGAGGCCAGAGCGCTCCAATCAAGCGGGACGCCCGCGTTTGCCAGTACAAATAGTGGGATGATGAGAAACGAAACCGGCACATGTAATGCCTGCTCGATTCGTTGCAATGGAGCTTGAATCGCCTCGGCTCTCATCTCTAACGCCCGCACAGAGGCCTGCTGCTGATCGTCCATCACCAGACCGAGGCCCGGCGCGTTGCTTTCCTCAAATGAGTCGAGCATTTCACGACTCTGTCGCACAAAAGTTTCACTGTCAATCCGCGAACGTACAGGAATAGTAAAAGCCAGCAGCACGCCCGCAATCGTCGCATGCACCCCCGAAGCCAGCATAGTGACCCAGAGCAGCACGCCAAGCCCGGCATATACCAGCGGATGACGCACACCAAGCGCGTTACAGGCCAACAAAAGAACTATACAACCACCGGCAAGCGCCAGCGCTATCAGGTCGATTCCTTTCGAGTAGAACAGAGCAATCATCAAAACAGCTATCAGGTCATCCACAATGGCAAGCGCCGCCAGAAACACCTTGAGGTTCAGCGGAATGCGCGGCCCAAGCAGCGCCAGCACTCCTAATGCGAACGCGATATCGGTCGCCATCGGGACACCCCAGCCCGACGCTGCCTCCGTGTTCCAGTTGAACGCCAGGTAGATCAGAGCCGGAAACAGCACACCGCCAAACGCTGCCATCATGGGCAGGAGTGCCTGACGTAAGCGAGAAAGCTCACCAACGAGAATCTCGCGTTTGATCTCAAGCCCGACCAGCAGGAAAAATATCGCCATGAGCCCGTCATTGATCCAGGTATGGAGCGAAAGATCAAGCTGTAGACCGGTAAACCCGACGACAAAATGCCGTTCCCAGAGATCATGATAACTCTGCGCCCAGGGAGAGTTTGCCCAGATCAGCGCAAATATGGTGCAGAATAACAACAATACGCCGCTACTACTTTTCGCATGAACAAACACCTGAAATGGTCGCAAGAGAAGAGCAGCGACCGAGAGGTTTTTTGGACGTGCCACGAGTTCCTTCTGTTGCATGCCTGTACATCATCCTTTCTTCTCAACAACCTATCCACACCGACACTCTTCAGCATACAACGCAAAAAGAGCGCCGGTGGCCGACCAGGCTTCCCGGCACTCCTTGACTCTTTTCTTGAGCAAAAAGCCCAATTTCTTGAGCATATTTTGAGGTATCTCTATGTAGTGTACCGTATCGGGCACCCATCTGGCAAGGGGAAGGTGCTGAAAACGCTTATTCCCCCGCATCACCACAGGGCTTCCCAGCGGGCTCGCCTTCGCTGACGGCATCCTCTGCCGTGTCCGGAAGCTGTAAAGCGGCATGTGTGAGCTTTTGCACAAGAGGCACCACATCCTGAATTCGCTTCTCAGGCCCGGCCAGCAGATCAAACGTCTCGAAACTGGTCAGAGTAAACAGCAGATCCACAATCTCATCAAGCGGCTTGCCAGGCGGAAGCAGTCTGCTATCAGCAAGACGCTGGGTCAATACCTGAACCCCTTTGCGTCGCCACCCATCTCTTGTACGTATCACCTGCTCAAAATCAGGATTCAAAGCGGCCAGCGCTCGCAAACGCCGCATCACCAGCCGATCCTCATCCCAGAAGCGTCCAAACAGTTGGATATACATCTGAAGTGCCTTGAGCGGCCGAGGCTGCTGAAATATGGTTGCCATGTGCTCCATCCCGCCACTTGCCGCCAGCGAATCACATAACACTTCAAGAAGTCCAATTTTCGAGCCGAACTGATGATAAACGGTCATTCGGGCAACATCGGCCTCTTTCGCCACCATTTCAATAGAAAAGCTGGAAAAGCCGTCGGAGGCCATCAGCAACGAGCGAGCAGCCGCAAGAATTCGGGCGCGGGTCTGCTCGGTGCTTGCCTGGCGTTGTCCGAGGCGATAGGGACGAGGACTCATAAAGAGCTTGACACCTCCGCATAATTTATTGTATAGTCAGTACATCTAAAATTTCATTAGACAGTCTGCCTATATAATAGGCCGCCCACCGGGGAATGTAAAGCGGTCGGAAGAAAGGTATCCAGCATGCAACAGGAAATTCAAGATCTCGTGCAGCACTATGGTGAGGCAGAACAGAAGGGGGATGTTGCAGCGCTTCAGCAGCTTCTCGCCGACGATTTCATGTGCGTTGGCCCTCTCGGCTTCCAGCTTACAAAGGCGCAAACGCTGGCCCGGTTTACGTGACCTACGCCACGAGATGGTCAGGCTTCAAGATCCCTACATCCGTCTGTACGGAGATACGGCGATCGTTCTGGTGCGCGAAGAGCTGAAAGGCGCATCTCAAGGGAACCCGATTCAGGGTCAGTACCGTGTTACGATGGTCTTTGTTCGTCAGCAAGGGCGCTGGCTGCTTGCAAGCATGCAGTTCGGTCCTATTGCCGGAGCACACCCATAGACAAGAAAGGTCATAGCGATGCAGACACAGCTATTCAGGATCTCCCTAAAAATGGGAGCAGCTACCTGTTTCCAGGAAGTGAGCACGGAAATGCACCCGTCTCGTTTTTCCTCTCATACACACTTCCCGGTCATGGTCCCGGCCTCCATATGCACCCCTACGCCGAAACATTTATCGTTCAGAAGGGGCAGGTCACTTTCTATCTTGAGTATCAGGCAATAGAGGTAGAGGGCGGAACTATTCTCGTTGTACCGCCCAACACGCCGCATCGCTTCATCAACTCAGGCGACGAACCATTGCAACAGATCAGCATTCACCCGGTCAGCGAAATGATAACACACTGGCTTGAGGAGCCGAACCAGCCCACCAATGCATAACGGCTCTTGAGAGCGCTGGCCGCCTGCTGGACAGCGCTCTCAAACAGACAGCCATGCCGCCTGTCTCGCAGATCGCCCTTCTTTCGTTGTACAAGAGAGAGATCGTTCAAGCGAAAGGTGACGAAATGCGAAAATCTTTTTTCAGAGTGCTCAATGCCGTCATTCTCTTCCTATACCGCATCACGGGCGGCCGGATCGGCATGTTCGGCAAGCATAGCGGACTTCTTCTACTCACAACCATCGGGCGCAAATCGGGCAAAAAGCGCACACTGCCCTTGCGGTACATTTGCGAAGATCAGACATACATACTCGTGGCCTCCTACGCCGGTTCACCCCATCATCCCGCCTGGTACCTTAATCTCAAACATCATCCAGATGTTATCGTTACTATAGGTGCGAACACGCAGAACATGCGGGCGGAGATAGCCAGCCCCGAACAGCGTCAGCAGCTCTGGCCGCGGGTACTGGAACGCGCTCCACTCTACGGCAAATACCAGCAACGCACAACACGCGAGATTCCGCTTGTACTATTATATCCAGTAGAGAAGTAGACAAAAAAGACCTTTAACAACACCCGATGTATACTCCTTTTTCGCAGTATCGCCGGCCCAAACACAAGAGATAACGCCAAAAAGCGTACAAAAAAGAGTGCCAGCTACACAAAAGGATGACATCCCAGGCAAGTAAGGAGACAAGAAATGTCCCACAAAGAGACTATTCGCCAGGCGTTTACCAGGCAAGCAAACGCCTATGCCGCCAACCCGTTCATCACGAATGAGGAGTCGCTGCGTCGTCTGGTCGAGACGGTGCATCCCGCTCCCCAGGCACATGTACTCGATGTTGCCACCGGTCCCGGTTCTATCGCGATGGCATTTGCAGAGGCCGGATGCGACGTGATTGGTATCGATCTGACCGACGCTCCCCTTGCTATCGCCGAGCAGAAGCGCAAAGAGCGCGGGCGAGAGCGGCTTCGCTTTCAGGTTGGAGATGCGGAGCAGCTTCCATTTGAAGATCAGCGCTTTGATATTGTCGTATCGCGCTTCGCCCTTCATCACGTTGAAACACCCCGGCGAATGCTTGCCGAGATGACGCGCGTCTGTCGCCCGAATGGCTCCGTTGTCATCAACGATCTGATAACAAGTGAGCATCCAGCCCGTGCCGAGTATCAAAACCGTTTCGAGCGGTTCCGTGATCCCTCGCACACGCAGGCACTATCGATCAGCGCACTGCTTGCCCTCTTTACGGCCTGTGGATTAGAAATAGAACATATCTCGACTGAAACTCGCCCACAACAGCTTGAAAGCTGGCTCCGCAATGCGCACACGCCTGAGCAGCAAGCCGTCGAGGTTCGCGAAATGCTACAACGGGACAGCGAACAGGATCTCAGCGGAACACGACCATATGTACAGGATGGCCAGCTCTATTTCTCACATCGCATTGCACTGTGCATCGGGCGCAAACTCGCTCATTGATATACAAAAAAGGGATACCGCATACGTGATACGGTATCCCTTTCACACTTCTTTTTTGCTCCGAGAAGAGGCTTATAACCGCACTTCTCCCTTTAGATGCTCGCTTCAGTACTCAATGTTGCCTCGACCTGCTCTCTCGGCTGCTTCTTTCGCATTGTTGCCTCGGCCTCCTTGTCGCTCACACGGAAGGCGAAGAAGAGGGCGAACAGCGCAATAATTGCAGAACCGATAAAGGCAGCATGATACGCATTCAGATTCGGAACTGTTGCGCCCGAAGCCGTCACCGTCGTCGGCCCAACAGCCGTAATCACCGTACTGAGCACCGCAACACCAAGCGCGGAACCAACCTGACGCACGGTATTATAGAGAGCCGATGCATGCCCGGTCTCACTTGCCGTCACGTTCGCAAATGCCGCCGTCTGAGTCGAGATGAAGATGTGTGCCATGCAGTAACCGAGCAGGAACATCAAGAGGCGCATAATCCACAGATCGGTTGTCTGGCCCATCACGACCAGCAACGCCATCACAATCGCTGCGCTCACGATACCACCAATCATCAGGCGTCGCGGCCCGATAACCGGATAGATGCGGGAAGCGATCTGAGTGCCCACAATCACGCCCAGGGCCTCAGTACAGGTTGTCAGGCCAGAGGTCAGGGCGTCAACCTGCCGTCCCTCCTGCAAGAAGAGCGGCGCGACATACAGTACGCCCATAAAAGCGGCTCCGGTCAGCACCGTCACCAGATTGCTGTTGCGAAACAGGCCATTCGTCATCAAGCGCAGGTTTAGCATTGGAGCCTTTGCCCGAAGTTCCACGAATATAAATACAGCAATCAAAACCAGACCAGCAACCAGGCCGCCGAGAATAGTCGGAGAGAGCCAACCGTACTTGGGACCCTCGCTCATTGCATACATACCAAGCGCCAGACCAATACCGGCAAGGAAGAAGCCGGGAATGTCGAAGCGCTCCGCAGTACGCTCATCGAAGCCGCGCAGGAAGAGCAACGCAAACACCAGCGCCGCAATACCGATCGGAATATTGACGTAAAAAACCCAGTGCCACGAGAACTGATTCACCAGGAAACCACCAAGCACGGGACCGGTCGCAGGCGCAAGCACGGTAGGAATATTCAGGATGCGCGAGACCTGAACGCGCTCTGCGGGCGGGAAGGTGCGAATCAACATCGCATTACCAACCGGAGTCATAGCCCCACCAGCGATACCCTGTAAAACACGAAAAGCAACAAGAAGACCAAAATTATTCGCCAAACCACATAGCGCCGATGCCACCGTAAACATGCCAAGCGCACATAAAAAGACGCGACGCGTTCCAAAACGATCACCCAACCAGCCCGAAGCCGGAATAATCACGGCCAGACTTACCAGATATGAAACAACAATCGCGTCAACCGTCGTCCCTGGCATAGAAAACTGATGCCCGATTGCGGGCAGTGCCGTGTTCACAATCGTCCCGTCCATGATACTCATGAACATGGCAGCGACAAACACAACACTGACGCTCACCTTCTGACTTAACTTCCTCTGAAACATACTCGCTCCTGAGACAATTCGAGATAAAACCACACTCTGTACAGCACATTCCTAAAAACAGGTAAGAAACACCACACCCGCTGAAAGCTGTACTCATAACCCCCTGGTGTCCCCATATTTCTTCTACCGTACCCGACATACAAGTAGCACATCACCCGAACCAACCACAAAAAAGATGTAATAGCATGGCACACTTTATAGGGTACACCATAAACAACGACAAAATCCAGGGTATAAAAACAGACAAAAACAAAGAACAGCAACCTTGCTGCTCCAGATCATTTCAGTATTGAAAATGGTGATTTCAAGAGTAACGACATGTGCAGACAATGAAGGAAGGAGTTTGCCCCATTGCTCTCGTAACTACATAGGAAGTATCATTGCGCAACTATACAGCCGTTCCCTGCTTCCCTGCACTCTCTACGGTAATACCTTGCTGTATCCTCTGCGAAAATTTCTGAAGCAGAGAGGCAAATTGCAGCAGTTCTTCAGCAGTGAAATCCTGCAAATCATTGACAAAAGAGCTCTTGCGAAGCCGCTCCAGCTCATTCACGCAGACGCGTCCCTCCGCTGTCAGAGAGACAAGCACGACACGTCTATCATGTATATCAGGCACACGGCTCACCAGTCCAACTTTTACGAGGCGATCAACCAGACCTGTAAGAGATGCACAGGATTGACCGATCCGATGACTCAGAGTATTCATCGAACATCCCTCAGGAAACCCGATCAGCGCTTCTATCACCTTAGCTTGAGGAACCGTGAGTCCCGTCTGCTCAACAAGAGAGCGGTTTCGCTGGTTGACGCACTGTATGTGCTCATGGAGCACCTGTTCAAAATGGGCTACTAGCTGTTCTCGTGACTGCATCGCTTATTCTTCCGGTTCTTCTTCCCTTAATGGGAGCACTTTTACCACCATTTCCAATTACTCAACACCTTCAATATTTTATGTTGTTAAATATCAACAGTCAATATTTTTTCCTACGACAAAAGATCCACTTCTTGCCAGGGAAAAATAGCCAGAATAACCATAGCAGCCTCATTTTTCTCTCTTTTCTACACAATCGGCAGGCAATTTCGCATATACAGAGCCTTGCATGACGAATTTTCGCCCGAAACAAAAAATTGCCCGTTTTCGATGTCCCCATTTTGCCAGAACATCGTATATATGTATGACACGCGAAAACGCTGTGTCCGATGAAACGGTTACGGGCATGGAGGAGGTAACAGGAGCGCATCCTGTTCCTCTTCCGGCCCAAATGCTTGTGGAAGGGGAAGGAAGCGCTCCTATGAACGGATGGTTACCAACACTCATCTTCTGGTTGCAGGCAACCTGGATACTCCTAGAACGACACGTCCGAGCAGGTGTAGAACGCTTCGGGGCTATCCGAGCGCTGCCAGATGGAATAGATCAGGTGATGGCCGCTCTTGCCGGCTGGAACTGTGCCAGTCATCTGGTATGCACCGTTGACGATGGGAGGGTTGGTAGCTGTCAGGAAGGGGCCTTCCAGATCCGACCATTTCAACGGCTGTGTGGGATCATAGCCATTTCTCGTAATATACAGCGAAAACGTTCCTCGGTGCGCTGCTGTCACTCGATACTGGAACGTGTACTGCGCTCCCGATTGCAGCCGAGTCGTGTACCAGTCCGTGCGTGGCGTATCGAACGCCCCATATTTCGGATTATTGGCGCTACACAGCTTGCCATCAGGGATCAGCTCACGATGCCGACCGTTGGCATTGAGGATATGCACCTCGTTCCAGTCATAAAGCGGCTGCGTGCCTCCAACCGAGACCGCGTATTTGCAGGCCGCCGATTGCGGATGCTCGGGGCCTTCCAGATAGCAGGCATACACCCGGCTGATCGGGGCAGACATCGAGCCATGTGCTTGCGCACCCTGCGAGGGGACAAGCAGAACAGCACACAACGGTACAAGCGTGACGATAAGGGCGAGTGCCAGCAACTTCCATGTTTTTCTCGCCGAAGACAAGCCCATTTCTCGCATGGTAGAAACGCTCCTTTCACGTTCAGTGCCACGTCAACACGTGGCCGTACTTCCCTGTACAACACCATTGATACGGGCATAGAGACGATATCATCTCCTGTCGGGATGTCAATAAGATGTATAGGCCAGTTGCGCCGTGCAGTGCCTCAACACCAAATCCTGGAAAGCATACAGCATTCTGACAACCCAGAAGCAAGCGAGCTGGACACACCTCGTCATCCCGAAGCGCTCTTCTCTTTCATTATGTACCATAGAGTACGACCAAAAGTCAACAGAGCGACAACCATTTCAAAACCTCCTTGTACCCTTTTCTTGCCCTCTTCCCACTCTTGTAGCTCATACAAGGCGCGAAGCACTGGCATTGTAACGGCTCTCTCCCTTCGTCCGTGCTCTGGTATGAGGAGATACATACAATAACACAGGAGAGAATGTCATGAAACTTGAAATTTTTGTCACTGCTACTACTCCTGTCACTTCTATCGCTCATGATTTCCCTGCGGGCGATCATGATACGCTGCTCAGCGCAGATGAGAAGAACGGCGTCGTCACATTCCAGATAGGCGGGGATGTGCTTCCAGATTATCAGGTTTTCTGGATCGAGCAACAAAAAAGCCTGGGGAAGATCGAGCGCGTGGAGACGGCTTGAATGCCATTCCTTGAGTTCGCTGGAACATCGCGAGTTCGGGAGACGTGATAGAGTCAGGATCACCGAGGAAAAGTGCACTTCAAGCATGGCTTTCCTCTGTGGTAGACCGTCTGATCAGGCTAAAACAGTCTTTGCTAGAAAGGGAGCTTTTCCGTGAGCGACCAATCCAAGTACAACGAAAACAGGAAAGATCAAAACCTGGAAACCTTTCGCGAGCACCCCGAAGAGCAGTATCTGACAACCAATCAAGGGGTTCGCATTCCTCATACAGACGACTCGCTGAAAGCCGGTGAGCGCGGTCCAACCCTGATGGAGGACTTCCATTTCCGCGAGAAAATTATGCACTTCGATCATGAGCGTATTCCAGAGCGCGTAGTGCATGCTCGCGGTGCCGGCGCCTATGGCTACTTCCAGGTATATGAGCCAATGACCAAATACACGAAGGCCAGCTTCCTGCAAGATCCAGGCGAGCAAACACCGGTCTTCGTGCGCTTCTCAACCGTGGTCGGCTCGCGTGGTTCCGCCGATACTGTACGCGATGTGCGCGGCTTTGCCACCAAATTCTACACGAAGGATGGCGTGTTCGATCTCGTTGGAAATAACTTTCCGGTCTTCTTCATCCAAGACGCCATCAAATTTCCAGATATGGTCCATGCGGTGAAGCCAGAACCGGATAGCGAGATGCCACAGGCCGCTACAGCCCATGCCACAGCCTGGGACTTCTTCTCGCTCATGCCCGAGGCCACTCACATGACCATGTGGCTGCTCTCAGATCGCGCCATCCCGCGCAGCTTCCGCATGATGGAGGGCTTCGGCGTTCACACGTTCCGCTTCGTCAACGAGCAAGGGAAAGCGCATTTCGTCAAATTCCATTGGAAACCAGTGCTCGGCGCCCATTCACTGGTCTGGGATGAAGCGCAAAAAATGGCCGGTCAGGACCCCGATTGGCTCCGTCGCGACCTCTGGGAAGCGATCGAGATGGGCGACTATCCCGAATATGAGCTTGGCGTGCAGATCTTTGAGGAAAGTGAAGAGTTTTCGTTCGCCTTCGATGTGCTGGACCCGACAAAGATTATCCCGGAAGAGGTTATTCCAGTGCAGCGCATCGGGAAAATGACGCTGAACCGCAACCCGGAAAACTTCTTTGCCGAAACAGAGCAGGTAGCGTTCCATCCAGGTCACGTCGTTCCGGGCATCGATTTCACCAATGACCCTCTGCTTCAGGGCCGGTTGTTCTCCTATCTCGATACCCAGTTGATCCGTCTGGGTGGGCCGAACTTTGCCGAGATCCCGGTTAATCGTCCACTGGCACCGGTTCATAATAACCAGCGCGATGGCTACATGCGCCAGACGATCAATACAGGCAAAACCAGCTACTTCCCGAACTCCCTGGGTGGCGGCTGTCCGATGCTGGCCCCAGAATCAGCGCATGGCTATGTCCACTATGCCGAAAAAGTTGAGGGCCAGAAGATTCGGAGTCGCAGTGAGAGCTTCATGGACTACTTCAGTCAGGCAACCCTTTTCTGGAAGAGCCTCACGCCTCCTGAGCAGGAACATCTGGTAGAGGCCGCTCACTTTGAGCTGGGGAAGGTTCCTTCAAAAGAGATTCGCGAACGCATGGTCGGGCTCTATGAGCACGTTGATCACGAGCTTGCAGTCCGTATCGCAGAGGGTATCGGCGTGAACATCCCGACGAATAACCCGCGCCCCGGCGTTCAGCCTCCTTCCGGTAAGCGCACGGTAGAGCAGTCACCAGCCTTGAGCCTTGAAAATCAGAAGAATGATTCGATCAAAAGTAGACGCGTGGCCATCCTTGCCGCCGATGGGGTGAATGACTCCACAATTCAGCAGCTCAAAAAGACGCTGGAAAGCAAGGGAGCACATGTCTTTGTGATTGCTAACACGCTTGGCACAATCAAAGGTTCATCAGGGCAGGAAATTCCGGTCGATGTCAATGCACCAACAACCAGTTCTATCATGTTCGATGCCGTCTTTGTGCCCGATGGCCGCGAGAATCTCTCACAACTACAAAAGCAGGGCAAGGCGCGTCACTTCATCGCCGAAGCATATAAGCATGGGAAGGCAATCGCCGCTATTGGAGATGGTATTGACCTCCTCAAACATGCCAACATTCCCAACCTGACACTCAGCGATCCGACGTCAAACGGGGGGGTCGTTGATGCGGCTGGCGTTGTCACTGCCCAGAATGTGGCTGACCTGAATGTGCTGTCTGACCACTTCGCGCAGGCAATCGCCCAACATCGCCATTGGGACCGCCAGACCGAACTGGTTCCGGCATAGTCCTGAGAGGCAGGGGTACCGGCTTTTCGCGTACCCCTGTCCTTGCACGTCTTCATATCTATCCTATCATCTATCACGCCTTCTATTACCCCTTGCTCCATTTTTCTCCTTTCCTTTTTTACCAGCATTCCCCTCTACTTCCATACATCCATACAAATAAAAATATGATAAATATGCATAGCATTATGTTAAGAAAACTTCATGCAAAGTATCAATTTTTATGGTATTCTCTACGATAGAACTTACTCTTCATTTTAAGAATAGAAATTGTACTCTTGCAGCTTTCAGAAAAATGCGCCTGAGCAGGCGCCCGCACATTTCTAGCAACAACAGCGCGTTTCTCACTGCTTCAACGTCTGTCAGAAAGGGGGGCTGACATTGTTTCCACCATGAGGCGTATAGCCTCTTCGTCGTGAGATGGCACGTAAGCATTCATCAGAACGGGCACAGGTTGCCCACAAAGCCCAGATATCAAGTGGAGTGGTGGTTATGAAGGGTTATATCGGATATCTTGTAGCGCCGCGTGTAGGAGGGAACCATATGACACATGCTGTATGGAAACAGCGCAGGTTACGCCTCTTTATCGTCTCTCTATTCACCATTTGCCTATTGGCGGGATTTATGCAACCAGAGTCTACATTTGCAGCAACAACATCACAACATGCAAACACAAAAGGCATAAGCTGGCCCGAAAACCAGGAACTTCCCACATTTGCGCAACCAAACCATCTGGACGTTATCGACCTGGAACATGAGACAGGTGAGATGAGCATGCTCCTTGCCACGCTGCAAGGCATTGTCAATCGCGAACGACCCAGAATCTACCTGATTGAACATATGGTGGATGACGGAAAATATACCTGGCTTCAGGAAACTGGCGTCCCCTACAAGATGTATCAAGATCCCTGGCAACTCATCAACAAATACAAGAAAGAACTCAAGGGGATCATTATTTACGATCCGAATGTTCCCGATACCATCAATGCCGCGACCACGCTCGCAGGGCTACGCACAGGCATCGTTGCTCATCCTGATCTGGTCGCCAAACTGACCACGCCTCCGCTGAAGCTCCCCATCCTCGAGGACCTGCGAGGCCGCTTCACAGGCAAGCTAGACGTGATCAACTGGCAGATGACAAACCTGTGGCCTCAAACCACACATCGCATGCTTATCGGGCTCGATCCAATGACCGGCATCATGGTCCCCGAGGACAACTGGAAGGACTTTCAGGTGATCGCCGAGGAAACCCGCGAGATTATGGACAGCTCGAACCGCAAAGTCTACGACCTCGACGTGTCCAAATTCCTGGGCAACGAGGCCGTTTATCTGCGCTTTGAGGACGCCTTCCAGATCGGCGGGTGGGGCGCTGCCGTCCATCAGGTGACGGTCAAGGCCGATGGCAAGGTGATCGCGCAATTCATCCCCTGCACCGACGCCGAAGAGCAGTATGTGTTTGATCATGGCCGCTCAGCCTGCAAATATGATCCGAAAAATCAGCATCGCTTCGCTGATGGGAAACGCTACTTTGTCTATCGCTTCGCCCCGCCTGCCGGAACCAAGCAACTGATCGTTTCGGTTGACATGTGGAATCAGTACAAAGTGTCGGCGTCCAGTGTACGGCCTCGCGTCACCTCTGATACCCGCGTGCCCTATGGCTACCTGCGCGACTATGCGGTTGCGAACAAGGCTATGGTCTTCTGGCTCTCGTCCAAGCTCAGCGATGAAGCACAACTGCTCGACGAAATTGCCTCCAAAGTCGAGCCTGAAACGCCGTATCTCGGTTGGTTCGATAGCGAGGCCGATGGTGTCCGCATTATGTCGAACCATAGCGTCTACGTGATTGCAGCCGACTGGTTCTCTAACCTCACCGTGCACTCAGGCATTCAGCGCCCCATTCAGGCCCCGAAAGTGCCTGCCACTCCGCCGCTGGAAAACAAAATCTATGTCACCTTTGTAATGAGCGAGGGCGACAACTTCCAGTATAACGAGCACCACATGCGCATGCTCTGGAATGATCCCAATCGCGGCAAGGTGCCTATCACATGGTCCACATCGCCGCTCCTCATGGAGGGCTCGCCGCTCATCCTGAACTACTACCAGCGCACTGCCACACCAAACGACGTGCTGGTTACCGGGCCTTCAGGCATGGGCTACTTCTATCCCTCCCAATGGCCGCGCGAAGAGCTTGCGACCTACTTCGAGCACTCGAAGCAGTACCTGAAAAAGACTGGCCTTGATACGGTCTATGCGCTGGATGTGCAGCAGGATATTTCGCCCTTTGTTGCACAAACCTATAACCAGAGTATGGGCATTCAGGGACTCTTCTTTAATGCCTCTTCGCAGGGCAAGACAAGCGTCATCGAAGGGCTCCCAGTCTCGATACAGATTCGCGATACAACCAGAGAAAAGATTCTGGAACGAATCAAGCAGAATGCGGCGAACTGGGATGGCAAATCGCCCCTGTTCCTCTCGGTCCAACTTGTGGCCTGGGATAGCACCCCGTCCGACGTGGTCTATTTCACACAACAGCTCGGCTCGAATTTCGTGACGGTTCGCGGAGATCATTTCTTCCAGCTTTTCCGTCAAGCAAACGGCCTACCTCCGACCCGATAACACGGTAGAAGGCGTCTACAGGCTCTCTCCGGGAGTCTGCGGGCGCCTTTTTTCTTGCCTCCTGATCTGCATGTTCGTTCAATGTCCATATATGTATAGACAAAGAGCGGCCACATATGTCTAGCATTCACCTGTACAAAGTACCGAATCATATGGTAATATGTCACGGAGAGCATGTTCTTTCACGCCAAAAGAAATATGTGCTCTTACCACCTTTGCAGAAGTTCACACCCGGTGGAAGCGCAATGGACGCGCTTTCAGCACATGGTTGTTCTGCAAAGCCTTTTGTCAGAAAAAGGGCTGACTCGCTCCGATACAAGGTGCATGTTCCGCCTCTTTTTCCATGTTATGCCGGATCAGGACGGACGTTCTTATCCAGGCCTTTTGCAGTGACGCACATCAGGAGGGACCCAATGACACAAACCACCTGGAAGCGGCCCGGCGTAATAAGCCTTCTTATTGCCTCCCTGCTTACTCTCTGCACGCTCGTCAGCTTCCTGGAACCTCAATCCGCGTCCGCAGCGACAGCAAAGCCTCAAGGTATAAGCTGGCCCGAAGGACAGGCACTTCCTAGGTTCGCTCAAGCAACCCACCTGGACGCGATTGACATGGGCAAGCAATCCTACGAAATGGATCTGACACTCTCCACGCTCGAAGGCAATGTCAACCGGACCAAACCCCGACTCTACCTGCTTGAGGACAATTCAGATGAGGGAAAATACACCTGGCTCAAGCACTCTGGTATCCCCTATACGCTGTACAATGACGCCTGGTATCTCATCAAAAAGTATAAGAGCGAGATCAAGGGCATCATTATTTATGATCCAACAGTTCCCGATACCATCAATGCTGCAACCACGCTGGCAGGTATCAAAACAGGGATCGTCGTTCACCCTGATATGGTCGCAAAACTAACCACCTCACCGTATACACTCCCTATTCTTGAGGATCTACGCGGGAAGTTTAAGACCAAATTGGATGTCATCAACTGGCAGATCGCGAACCTGTGGCCCCAGGCTTCACACCGCATGCTGGTTGGCCTCAGCCCCACACTCGGCGTTGGCGTTCCCGAAGACAACTGGAAAGACTTCCAGGTTGTCGCGCAAGAGACTCGCGAGATTATGGATAGCTCGAACCGCAAAGTCTACGACATCGATCTGTCCAACTTCCTGGGCAACGAGGCCGTCTACGTGCGCCTTCAGGACTCTTTCCCTCAGGGTGGATGGGGGCCCGCGGTCCATCAGGTGACAGTGAAGGCAGATGGCCAGGTGATCGCGCAATTCACGCCTTGTAGCGATGAGGAAGCACAATACGTCTTCGATCACGATAGCTCTTCATGCCTGTATGACCCGAATAACCAGCATCGCTTTGCTGATGCAACAAGCTATTTCGTCTATCGCTTTGCGCCGCCTGCTGGTACGAAACAGCTCGTTGTCTCATTCGACATGTGGAACGAGTTCAAGGTTTCGGCGACCGGCATCAAGCCACAGCAGACCTCTGACGTCGGGCGGCCTTATGGTGCTTTGCGCGATTATGCCGTCGCAAACCGCGCTATGGTCTTCTGGCTCTCGACCGTGAATCCCACCCAGTCGCGCCTGTTCGAGCAGCTTGCCTCGCAGGTTCAGCCCGAAACACCTTACCTCGGCTGGTTCGATATCGAGCCTGCCGGTGTGCATATGCTATCAAAACATGGCGTCTATGTGGTCGCAGCAGATGTGTTCACCAATCTCACCGTACATTCAGGCACGCGACGCTCGATGCAGCCTCCCGCCGTGCCAGCCACGCCGAAGCTGGAGAACAAGATCTATGTCTCGTATGTGATGAGCGACGGCGACAATCTCCAGTATAACGAGCGCTACATGTATAAGCTCTGGAACAACCCAGATCGAGGCAAGGTGCCCATTAGCTGGACGATCTCACCCCTGCTCCGTGACGCCTCGCCGCTCATTCTGGACTACTACCAGCGCACGGCCACCGCGAACGACGTCTTGATTTCCGGACCCTCGGGCATGGGCTATTTCTATCCAACCGAGTGGCCGCAGGACGAGCTTCCCACCTACTTTGAGCACACAAAGCAATACCTTCGGCAAACCGGCCTGACCACGATTGCGGTGCTCGATAGCGGCAATGTCAACACGCGCGTCGCCCAGGCGTATAAGAAGAATATGGGCGTGAACGGTGCCTTCTACATGTATGACACCAAAAGCACGACAAGCGTTGTCGAAGGGCTCCCCGTTTCGGTGCAGATCCACGATCTCACCCGAGATCGAATCCTGGCCGATATCCAGCAAGCAGCCGCGAACTGGGATGGCACGTCTCCACTGTTCATCTCGGTGCAGTTGATCGCCTGGGAAACGACCCCCTCTGATGTGGTCTACCTCACACAGCAGCTTGGCTCGAAATTCGTGCCGGTTCGCGGTGACCACTTCTTCCAGCTCGTGCGCCAGGCAAACGGCTTACCCAAATAGCCTGCTGAAATCGAAGTAGACTCGCTCGTGCACAGGCGTCTACCGGCTCTCGATTGAGGGCAGGTAGATGCCTCGCACACACGCTCAGCAAGCATGGACCAATGTCGGCTCAATATCTCTATATGTCTATACAATAATCCCCTTTCACAGTGAACATTCCATAAAACAACTGTACAAAACGTTCCTTTCTATGGTATTATTTCCCTTAGAGCTTGCCCTTTCATTCCTGTACTCTTGCACCTTCCAGGAGAGCTTATGCATGGTAAAATCCCTTTGCAGGGCCCATTCGACGGTATCTACTTTTCTCTATCATTTGATGAATACCTACCAGCAAGGAGGTCTTCAGCTATATCAACCATGCAGGCGCACGAGCTGCCTCTTTATGGCGGAGCGCAAGAACGCGCTATCGATCTGATCTCTTTTGCAGTGATGCACATCAGGAGGGACCCAATGGTACACACTGTCTGGAAGCGGCCAAAGGTAAGCCTCTGTATCGTCTCCCTGCTTACCCTCTGCACGCTGATGAGCATAATACATACACCAACTGCATTTGCTTCCCCTGCAGCACCAGATGCCAACCAGAAAGGAATCAGTTGGCCCGCTGGTCAACAACTCCCGACGTTCGCCCGGCCAGGGCACCTGGATGTGATCGATATGGGCGAGCAATCAGCCGAGATGCAATTGACACTTGCCACACTCGAAGGCAACATCAACCGGGAGCGACCGCGCATCTATCTGATCGAACACAACGCGCGTGAGGGAGCAACCACATGGCTGGAAAAGTCGAAACTCCCCCTTACTACGTACACCGATCCCTGGAAACTGATCAGCAAATATACGCATGAGATCAGAGGTATCATTATTTATGACCCCGATACTCCCGATACCATCAACGCCGCCACTACGCTCGCAGGTATCAAAACGGGTATTGTCGTTCACCCTGATATGGTCGCAAAATTGACCGCCGCACCGTACAAACTCCCCATCCTTGAGGATCTACGCGGGCGCTTCAAAACCCGGCTTGAGGTCGTCAACTGGGAGATCGCAAACCTCTGGCCACAAGCGAACCATCGCCTGCTCTTTGGTCTGGCCCCGACGGCAGCCAGCTCGATTCCAGAGGACAACTGGAAGCATTTCCAGGTCGTTGCCGAGGAAACCAACGAGATCACAAACGGCTCAAATCATAAGGTGTATGACATCGATCTGTCCAACTTCCTGGGCAACGAATCGATTTACGTTCGCCTGCAAGACTCCTTCCCACAGGGCGGTTGGGGCCCTTCGGTGCACGAAGTCACGGTCAAAGCAGATGGTCAGGTGATCGCCCATTTCATCCCCTGTAGCGACGACGAGGAACAGTACGTCTTCGATCACGATAGCTCCTCTTGCTCGTATGGCCCGACCGATCAGCATCGCTTCGCGGACGGGACAAGCTACTTCGTCTATCGCTTCACGCCGCCTGCCGATACCAGACAGCTTACCATCTCGCTTGACATGTGGAACGAGTATAAGATCTCGGCGACCGGCATCAAGCCCGAACACACCTCCGATATCGGGAAACCGTTTGGCAATCTACGCGATTATGTCGTCGCGAACCGTGCTATGGTCTTCTGGCTCTCAGCCAACCGGCCGAGCGAAGCCAGGCTTTTCGAGCAGATCGCCTCGCAGGTCCAGCCCGGAACGCCATATCTCGGTTGGTTCGATAGCGAGCCCGACGGCGTGCGCATGCTCTCGCGGCACGGCATCTACACCCTGGCAGCCGATTGGTTCACCAATCTCACCGTGCATTCTGGCATCCCTCGCGCGAACCAGCCACCCGCCACGCCTGCCACACCAAACCTGGAAAACAAGATCTACCTCACCTATGTTGCGAGCGATGGCGATAATCTCCAGTATAACGAGCATCACATGTACGAGCTCTGGAATGATCCCAATCGCGGTAAGGTGCCTCTCAACTGGACCATTTCGCCCCTGCTCCGTGACGCCTCGCCACTCATCCTGAACTACTACCAGACGACGGCAACCCCGAATGATCAGTTGATCGCTGGCCCGTCGGGCATGGGCTACTTTAACCCGTCCGAGTGGCCGAAGAGCAATCTTGCTGTCTATTTCGAGCACTCGCGGCGCTACCTGAAGGAACTGGGCATCACCACCGTTGATGTGCTGGACACGCAATATAGCCCCTCCGATGCGATCGCCCGGGCCTACAAAGACTACATGAACCCGCCTGGTGTCTTCTACAACTACGACAGTCACGGCAAAACCAGCACCGTCGCCGGCCTTCCTGTCTCCCTGCGCGTGCACGAGGTCAACGTAGATCGCACCATTGAAGCGATCAAGCAGGATTCGGCGAACTGGGACGGCACGTCGCCGCTATTCATCTCGGTGCAGCTCTCCGCCTGGGATACCATCCCCGCCAGAGACGCACTGAAAATTACGCAGGCACTTGGCGCAAACTATGTTGCGGTTCGTGGCGACCACTTCTTTCAGCTCTATCGACAGGCGAACGGCCTGCCGCAATACCACCCGTAACAGCATGCAAGGCGTCTACCGGCTCTCCATCGAGGGCCAGTAGATGCCTCCCTCATCAGCCTTTCAATCCCATTCCCTGTACACCTTCTTTAAAGTAGCGCTGCAAGAACAGGAACAACAGAACAATCGGAATCGTCGTCAGTGTCGCCAGGGTGAACGCCAGCGGATAGTTCAACATATGGCTATGCTCATCGGAAACCATCGTCATCGCGCGCTGCACGCCAACGGAGATGGTCCAGAGATCAGCGTTTCCGCCAACCGTCGCAAGCGGCCAGATATAGTCATTCCAGATATGCATACTCTGAAAAATGACCAGCACGGTCAACGCGGGCTTGAGCATTGGCAGATAAACATGCCAGAGCACTTGAAGCGTGTTCGCGCCATCGACCCGCGCTGCATCCTCATAGTCAGAGGGAATCGAATAGAACGTCTGACGCAACAGGAAGATATAGTAAGCGTTCACCAGATTGGGCAACAGCAACGCAGGCCAATCGTTAATAAAGCCATGCCCACCCTGCCCAACAATATCATTCCCGCCCGCCAGAGGCCAGCGCGCAAGCAACAGATACTGTGGCAACATATAAACGATCGAGGGAACGATCATCGAGGCCAGCAGTACCACAAACATCGCCTCGCGCCCCCGCCACTGAAGCCGCGAGAAGATATAGCCTCCCAGAACCGCCACAACACCTGGCACCAGAATATACCAGACGATTCGCACCAGCGTATTGAAAATCCAGACAAGCAGATTGCCCGTTTGCAGCGCCACAAACGCCTGCACATAATTTCCCAGGTAGAGCGAATCGGGAATCGGAAACCAACCGCTGTGCAAAAACGCCTGCTGTGTACAGAACGAGGCGACAAGCTGATAGACCAGTGGAAACGCCATAAAGATACTGCCTGCAATCAGCACAAGCTGAGCAAGCGTCTGGCCCCAGATTTTCCGCGGCGATAGCTGCTGAACAGCCTTCATCCTTTCCTCCTTCATTAGCCTCGCTGCAATAAGCGGATGTTCAGGATACTGAAGCCAAGCAGAATCAGCATGAGAATCGTTGCCCCCGCGCTCGCCATGCCGAAATTACCGTTCGCAAAGGCATCGTTGTAGATCTGCACCAGCATCACGTTCGTCTGATTGAGCGGGCCCCCCTTCGAGATGATATAGACCGCCTCAAAGATCTGAAAGCCACCAATCGTGCTGGTTACAAGCACAAAAGCGATCATGGGGCGCATCAAGGGAAGAGTGATATAGCGCAAAACGTTCCAGCCCGACGCGCCATCCACGCGAGCAGCCTCATAAAGCTCGACCGCGATCCCCTGCAAACCCGCCAGAAACAGGACGACCGGGTTGCCAAGCCCGCGCCAGATTGAAAAGACGATAATAAACACGCGCATAAAGGTCGCGTCCGTCGTCCAGACGAGCGGCGAGAGCCCGAGCGCTTTTGTCAGCTCAGTGAGCATTCCCCCGTATGGATCGATGAAGAGCGAGGCCACCTGCGACATGACCGCAGCCGAGGTGAGCGTGGGCACATACCAGAGCGAGCGATGCAGCCCCCGCGCCAGCACCTGCTGATTGAGCAACAGGGCCACCAGAAATGCAAGCGGCGTTTGAATTGCCAGAATCACCAGCGCAAACACGGCGGTATTCACCAGCATCAGCAGATAGGCAGGATCGGTAAAATATGCGATATAGTTCCGCAGGCCGACCCATTGTATCTCGCCAAACCCGCTCCACTCGGCAAAGCTGACAACCAGATTCAGAATGACCGGAATCACATTAAAGATGCAGTAGTAGACCAGCAGAGGGGTAAGGACAGCCCAGGCGAAGAGGCTCTGTCGGTGCCGCACGCGCCAGCTTGACCGGCGCGACGGCATCGTCGACGCATCCTCTTTCACCGAAGCCTTCGTTGGAACATCCATAAAACATCCTCCACAGCCCTATTGCACCGCCTGCTCCGCTGCTTTCTGCGCATCAGAGAGCAACTGAGGAACGGGGGCATCCGTTGTCAGCAGCTTCGTTAACATATCGTTGTAGGCGCTCCACACCTTCTGTGGATTCTTCGTCCATTGGGGCAGGGAATGCAGTTCACTGTTGAGCAGCGTATCAATAAATTGTTGCGTTGCGGGATCAACCTGCGAGCGCAATTTCTGGAGTGCCTTCTTGTTAGTCGGGAGCGTTTGTCGCTCTTCGTACGCCTTGAGCTGCGTATCATCCCGCGCGATAAAGCGCACAAACGCCTTTGCCAGATCCGGGTTTTTACTCTGTTTCAGAGCCGCATACTGCACATCAGCCACCAGCACGCTTGCATTCTTGCCTCCCTGAGGAATCGGTACCGGACTATAGCGACAATCGCCACAGCCGTTTGTTTTCGAGGCAGCAACATGCCAGCTCCCTCCGATCTGATAGGCGGTCTTGCCCTTATGAAGCTGCATGTAGAGCTGACCTTCATCGGAGTTAAAGGTCAGACCCGGCGGGGTTGTCTTGTTCAGTTTGCGAATGAACTCGTATACCGGAACCGCTTTCGGGTTGTCAAACCAGGGTTTGCTACAATCATCCTTGCATAGCGAGGCTCCAGCCTGTGCCAGATAGACTGAGAGGCGCAACACCGCCCCGATAGAGAAGCCAGCGGGCCCCTGTAACGTGTAGCCGTAATGGTTGGGCTGCTCTTTCTGCGTGATTGTTTGAGCCTGCTTCAGCAACTCATCCCACGTTTGAGGAGGCTTGTCACAATCGAAGCCAGCCTTTTTCACTACCTCACAGTTGCGTTCAAGTCCGAAAACGCCCGTATACGCCGAAAGCGTATAGATGTGCCCCTGATACATGCTTCCCTCATAGGTTGCAGGGACCACATCGTTCTTCAGGTCACCAAGCTCATTCTCAAGCGGAAGCAGCGCATTCAAGGCCGCAAACTGCCGAAAAAACGACTCACCAATCACCACATCAGGAGCAGTTCCACCGAGCAAGGCCGTGGTCAAATTCTGCCGAAGCTCTTCGTCCCATCCATGATCCTCCAGCTTTACCTTTACATTTGGATGCTCTTTCTGGAACTGGTCCACCAGATAGTGCGCATAGACTCCCTCCTGACCGGACTTGGCCAGCCGGTTCGCCTCAACCGTCCAGACAACCAGCGTGGTCGTACCATTTCCCGAAGACCCACAGGCGGCCAGTAAGGGAACAAGGACCAGAAAACAAATGAACAGCCCTGCAATTCTGAGATCGGGAGGAGCAAACGGCGCTTTCTTCATTGAAAAATCCTCCAGGAATGAAATAAGCCACAGGCTACAAATATCTATCTACAAAACGTTTCAGAGAAAAAGTCTGAACATTTGGGCCGTTCTTTTCTTCTATCAGTTCGCTTTTTTCCCCCAGAAAGTTGGATAAAATAAGTATATATGACATCTTAAAATAAAGTGAAAGCATATGTCAATTCGCAAATAACGAATCAAAAAATCAGCTCCCTGGATAGAAGAAGAGCTACTCTCAACTTATCCCCTCGAAAATCTATTCTACATCACTATTGTAACTCAAGTAGTCTGGAAGGAAAAGGCTTCTATACCATTCTTCCTATCATATATCACCAGAAAATAGATGTTTTGCTGCTTGCTTGGAAAATAGCTTCTCTCCTTCGCTTCCTCAGCTCAAACAGCAGGCTTCTTTAGAAGAGTGGTATAGATGTCTTGACAAATAGAGTTTTTCATTTTATAGTAACTTGTAATGAGCTCGTTTGCCCCTTTACCTCACTCATTCAACAGAAGCCAGTGTTGATTCTCGTTGCGCGAGGGATTGCGCAACAAAAGGAGCACAAGCAGATGAAACAACGGACGTTTCTTCTTCCAGGCATCTGCGCGGTCATGCTGATGATCGTGACTGTAAGCCTGGTTCTCTGGCAAAGCAAGGACGCGCATGCACAGGGCATTCCGGCCAGATACACGGCCCCCTATGCGGATGTCACGCTCTCGCCCCCGATTGCCGAAGCGATCCAGAATGGCGGCTCTCGCTTCTATACGCTTGCTTTCGTCATCGATGGAGGCAACTGTAAAGCCTCGTGGGCTGGCTTGCCACTCACCTACGAGCCGGTACAGTCGATTGTCTCTACGGTCCGAAATGCAGGAGGAGATGTTATCGCCTCTTTTGGAGGCGCAAGCGGCGTTGAACTGGCGCTCGTCTGTCCATCCGTGAGCGCGCTTCAGGCGCAGTATCAGGCCGTCATTGACCAGTATCACTTCACCCATCTCGACTTTGATATTGAGGGCGGCGCGCTCGGTTACGCTGATAAGAACGACCTGCGGAACAAAGCAATTGCCGCACTACAACGCGCCAATCCCGGCTTGAAGATCTCCTTCACCCTACCCGTCATGCCCTCCGGTCTGACGCAATACGGCCTTGATATGCTGAAGAATGCCGTGCAGAACGGTGTTGATATCAACATCGTAAACGTCATGGCGATGGACTACTACAACGGTACGACCGATATGGGGCAAGCTGCCATTGATGCCGCAAATAGCACCTATTCGCAGCTACAGAGCATTATTCCCGGGATGTCCTGGGCAAAAATTGGCGTCACTCCTATGATTGGCGTGAACGATGATCGCTCGGAGATTTTCACCACTCAGGACGCCCAGGAACTGGTCTCGTTCGCCCAACAGAAGCAGCTCGGCATGCTCTCCTTCTGGTCAATTGCCCGGGATCGAGCCTGCTCCAGCACGGGCCAGCTTTCGCCCACGTGTAGCGGCGTCCAGCAAAGCCCGTTCGCCTTCTCGCAGATCTTTGGAAGCTACGGCGGGGGCGGCGGCACACCGACCACACCCACACCGACCAAAACCACAACCCCAACACCCACCCAGACAGTGACGCCTACCAGCACGCCTCAAACAACCTGGCAGGCGGGAACCGCGTATAAAGTGGGTGATCGCGTCCTCTATAATGGCGTGACATACATCTGTCTTCAGGCTCACACCGCGTTGCCCGGTTGGGAGCCACCCAACGTCCCGGCGCTCTGGAAGCCCGCGTAAGCAAGCAGGAGAGTCAGGAATGTACTGGCTCTCCTATTCATGGACATCGCGTCTCGCCATCAGCACTGTCGCCACCACCAGGAAAACAACCGTGTAGACAGCGATAACGCCCAGCAAACCCGCAAACGGCAGATTCGCCTCCTGTGGACCAAAAGCAACCCGTATTTTGTCACCGATCAGCTTTTTGGGCAGAATATTGATTGCGGGCCCAAGAAGATATTGCTGCACATCCACAAAAAAGGCATTATGCGTGAAACTGGCCGCAAGCGAGAGAAACGAGGGGAGCATATTATCAACGGCAAACCAGCTAAAAGCAGCAGTCATGCCGAATGCCAGCGAACGACCAAGCACTGTCACCCCCATCGTCATGATAACCGTCACCACCTCGCTCATCACGAGCGTCAAAGCGTACAGACCCACATCGCTAAGAAGCCCGCTATCTACCGCCTTTAGTACATTTAGATTGCCCGTCACCAGCAGCGCCACCAGCAACGAACCAAGCGCGTGAGCCAGCAGGCCCCCTACCAGCACCACCAGCGCCACCAGCAGCAGCGCAATTCCCTTCGCATACAGTAGAGCAAGCTTGTTCACGCCCCGCCCGATCAGCACGCGAATCGTGCTGTGCTGGTACTCCATACCAATCAGGTAAGCAGTGGCGAACATCAGAAAGGCACCACCAAACATGCGCAACCCGATCAGAAAGCTCATTTGAAACTTCCAGAACAATGCTGCCTGATGTGCCGGATTTTCCGCTAGATCCGGAGAAGAGGAATAATTCATCAATGCAAGAAAGTTCATCCCGGCAATCGCAGCGAGCACGACAAGCGCCGCCACCCAGATCAGCGGTTGCTTATAGAGCTTCATCAGTTCCGCCTGCACCAGTCCCCAGAAACGTGGTGTCCTTCCTTCCATCGATACGTCTGCCTGCATATTGGACCTCCGACTTCGTTATCTTCTGGTCCAATATTACCCTCACGCTGTCGCATATCTATCGCGAAATGGTCGCAAAAGTATCGCAACAAGCAGCCGTATCGGGCTTTTCCACTAAAGAAGCAGGCGCTCAACCTTTGAATAAATCAACATATACTTCTCCGGGAGAAACGCTTCATCTTTGCCATGGAAATGGATGGTTGCTCCAGTGGGGATAACAGGCGGTTCCTCGTTCTCCTGGTAATAGGTATTATAGCCCGAAACCACAACTTTCCTCACATGTTGATGTTTTCTCAGCTCTGCAAGCGCCACCAGATCAGGCGCACCACCAGCTCTAAAAGATGGATCTGTCAGAATAGAGAACCACTGCCCGCTTTTCTCATCATACCCCTGCACGACATCAACGTTCATGCGTGAAACTACTATTTCTTCGTACAGGCTCAAGGCGCGATGAAACGCCGCGACCTGCTTGATGGCTTGCTGCAAGTACTCGTCAAAGGGCAGGAGTCGCGCCAGCTCCTCGTATTCACCACGAACCGCCACCAGATCGGTTCCACCATACTCGACTTCTTGTGTCTCTTTATCCTCTATCTGCCTCTGTTTCCCGTAATAACTAATTATATCACCATTTATACGACTCATTCCAACACACAACGTTCTGGCCTGCAACAAATTCCGCTCAAAAATGTAGCCATTACATGCCAGCTTCTCATCATCAAGCCGCGCAAGCAGCGCTTCCAGCTCAGCAAGTGAGCGTATCACTGTCTGTCCCCTGCCACTTGCACGCGTGGGATCTTTCGCTCGCACCGCGCCAGCCTCGGCCAGAAGCAACCGACCGGCCTCACGCGCATCTTCCTTACTGAAAGCCGCAAAACCTACCGGGACGGCCTCACGCCTGCTTTCAGCAAACTGATCAGACCAGCCCCGAGGCCGCTGTGCATGAGCAGAAACCAGCGGATGCATGATCACTTTTGTTGCAAGAAATGGCTCAGGAACCAGCCCACCATAAAAATCGTCGCTACTCCTGATACCCATGTCAGCAGCCGTCTTCAGCGACATCAGCAGGATATCATGCGGGAAAAAAAAGGGTGGTTCCGCTGCCGTGTGTTCCCCCTGATATTCACCCCCATACGTCCACTGATAGGCCTCTACCAGCCGCTGTATATAGCTCTCGTTCCTTTTAATCACATGATGATGAGACCGAGCACGCCGCGGTGTCGGCACGGTTACAGTATAGATACAGCGCGATCCATTTTTGCAAGAATTCATCCGGGCATCTCCACTCTTCTCTTGCTAAAGAACATGTTCTGCTTCTCTCTGCTGATTATAGTATACATGAAACGGCAATGTATTCTCTACTCTCCTTTTCCCCGGTTTTGCCCGGCTGGCTGCTAGCAACGCAGATCAGGACAAGGGCTTGAGGAAACGCTGTATTTCAGAAATACCTGAGCGGTTCTCGTCAAAATGAAGCACCAGAATTCCTCATCGTTGCGCGGCCAGTATGTTTTCAAGCCGATCATCAAGAAAAAGCGTCTCTTCAGGAGCCACTCCAAGCCGCGTTAAGGCCAGACGGTAGATGCGCTCATCCGGTTTGGCAAGCCCTTCCTCAGCAGAAAAGATCTGAAGATCAACAAAGCGATCCAGGTGGAACAGACGGTTGAAGTCGCTTCTCGCCTCCGACCAGGCATTGCTGAGCAAAGCCACTTTGTAGCGCGGACGCAGACTATGCAAAAACGTCGCCAGTTCGTGATGGAGGTGCAAATCATATCTCCTCTACAAATACTGTGAGATCAATCCCGACCCGGGCGCTCGCCTGCTGAACAAGCGCTTCCTGCGACACGCGACCAAAGATAGCCGCCTCATCCAGTTCTGTTGTGAAGAGCGCCCGCATGATCTCGCCCTCTTTCAGCCTGGCATGTTGCTCCCATTGGCGTCGCACGGCCTCCCACGCGGGTCGCTTGAGCAACAGGACCCCGGCAATATCACTGATGATCGTCGTGACAGGCATCACACTCACCTTCCTCTGCTTTGATACTACCTGAAAAACCTGCCGAAGTCCAGCGCTCTCGGGCCACAACAGGGCTTCCTACCGCAGCTAATCGACTTCAGGCCATTTCCAGCCCAGTTGGAAGAAGAGGCCGAGCCGATCACTTACCCCCCGTATTTCCGAGATTTTCCCATCCTTCAGCGTGAACAGCAACATGATTTCAACTGTAAAGCTGCGATATGTGGGCTCCGGCATGCGAGGATGAAACCCTGAATGTACCCCACGCTGGATAATCCGCGCAACTACCCGATCATTTTTCGCAATCAGCTCTTCCACGTCTATATGATAAGGATTGAAGGCGGCCAACTGCTGTCGTATCCCATCAAAGGCGGCTCCAGGCTCATCGGCTTCACCGAAAATGATCTTGTTATAGTCGATCACATCAGACGCAATATAATCTGTCAGACGATCAAGCTGACGATCATTGATAGCCTGAAACATGCCCATGACAACCTGTTCGTTTTGCCCGTAATTCATTATTCTACCCCTTTTTATTTTACGATGTAAGTTTATAAACAGAGTATAATCTTACGTTGTAAGTTTGTCAAGGGGTATATGAACGAATCGATGTACACAAAGCAGCAAACGACCTGGAGAAAATCTATCCGAACAATGAACTTACTATAGAATGAGGGGGCAGGCAACCTGACCCACTATCGACCATTCTTTATATCGGAGGCGCTAGAAATTTCTCTTATGAGAGAGGCTCATAGCAGGCGTACAGGCAGAACGCGCTTTCTTCTTTTTCTATACCCAACCATAGCAGAATTTCGTCTCGCTGTCTATAAAGCATCTCACAGCATTTCTGTCCTGCTTCAGGTATACTTTCTACAGTCTCACAGAGGAGAAAGATCAGAAAGGAAGACGAACATGAACACAACCGCAATTCAGCGTCTCTATCTCTTGCAGGTTGTCACCGGCTCCCACTTCTCGGGTATTGCAAACGCCGTCTGCTATCTGCTCGAAACCATAGATGGCAAGCGCATTCTGATTGACAGCGGGCTTCCTCCCGAGTATTTGCAACATATGCCGGTCGAGGAAGAGAGAAATGTACTGCTCCAATTAGCCGATTTAGGTATACAGCCCGAAGACATCGACATACTTATCTGTACGCATTTTGATGTAGATCATGCAGGCTACCATGATGCTTTTACCCGGGCAGAATGTATCGTCCAGCGCAAGCACTACGAGCAGGCGAAAAGCGGCCACGAGCGCTACGCCCCGGCCCGCGCGCACTGGGATCATCCAGCGCTGCGCTATCGGCTCATTGATGGCGATACAGAACTGCTCCCCGGTTTGACGCTGCTTGAAACCAGCGGACACGCCTACGGGCATCAATCAGTACTTGTACGTCTGCCACAAACGGGCCCCGTCCTGCTTACTATTGATGCCGTCTCATTACAGCGCCTGTTTGTTCCCGACCGGCCTAAGTGGCCTCTTGACGACAACGAAGACCAGTTGCGAGCCAGTACGCAAAAACTCCTTGATTTGGTGGAGCGTGAACAGGTACGACTGGTTATTTTTGGGCATGACGGGCAACAGTGGAAGTCTCTCAAGAAGGCACCGGACTCCTATAACTGAGAGCCTCCCTGAGACCCAGAAACGAGAAAGCAGAATCCCTATTTTCATGAGAAAAACGGTATTGCCCCCGTGACAAAAGGTACCTCATGCGCTACAATGGATATCATAAGGAACAGACTAGAGGAAACAATCATGAAGCAGAAAAGATATCCAAGTTGGATCGTGGAGCGTACTCGCTACTGGCAGCCGACCGGTAGGCAGCGGGTTCACGCGCTCCTGCGCAGCAATCCAAAACTGACCCTGGAGGACGTACGTACCCTTCTGGGGCCTCGCGCACGAGGTTCTGTCCGAACATGGTATCATACCTTCTTCGGCACGCCCGCACAATAAAGCGGGCAAAGCAGGGATGAGAAGCGGCATTTTGTCGTTCACAATCGGCATGTCGGGTATTTTTCCACCTCTTTCACGACAGGCCGCTTCTCTCGTGCGCTTCAACAGGAACAGGCGAACGCGCTATTCGCCTGAGCGGATCCGTATTGTTCTGATTCGGGCTTCTGTTGCATATGATTTCCAGCATCTCAAGCTGTGGATGTGCTGGTTGAGTCAGAACAGCCTGCGTTGCCCGTCCAGCAAGCACAGCGGCACCTGCTTGTTCCCGGATACTGCACTCGCTCTCGACCGGCCTGTATATTGCTCTAGCACCATCATCGGCGCTTCTTTCATTTTTCATTCCTCCTATGATTCAAATCCAATATCTACCACCACTATAGAGCGCTCCCCTGGATGCTTGTATCAGCCAATTAGCATTTTCTGGTCTTTTGGACAGGTGAAGGTATTCGCACCTCTCAAGCTTATGGTTTATACTATAAGGTGCAGAGAAAAAGGGAGAATCGGGAATTTCTATCAGCATTGTGGAGGATAGAGTAACGGAATGCGTCTGGTTTCAGAAGGGCAGCGAATCATTGCCCGCTTTACTGTGCCCTGGGAAATCGCCTTTCTGGCGGAACAGGGGAATGTCTGGATCGGGCTCCACAGGCCTGGTGAGAAGGATCCACTGGGAGCAATTCATGCGCAAACGCACGAAGTGCGCCTCTGGCAAAACACCATAGAGCGACAAGTTGTCGTGCTTGGTGCGCCGCTTTCCCTTCCTGACTGAAAAGGGGAGCAAGCGGCCAATCAGCATCATTGACCTCTTTCACTGCACACCCCCTGTTTCGGGTCGGGCGCATTTTACGAGGAATACACACGCCTTTCGCCCACCGAAAAGAAGCCGGGCAAGCAGAAGCTCCCCGGCCTGCTTGCTAGACGGCTTCAAGAAATTGAATACTGAACCACTCCTGCGGGTCTGTCCAGACCTGCCTGACCCTGAAACCCGCTGACTCGGCCAGCAGAGCGAACTCTTCAAGGGTATACTTGTATGAGTTCTCGGTCCAGATGCTTTCACCACGCTTGAACTCAATGTCCACATCGCCGATACGCACTATCTGATTTTGCAGGCTTACAAGGTGCATTTCGATTCGCCCTTCTCCAGGATTATAGAATGAATAATGGGCAAAACGATCAAGCTGGAAATTTGCATTCAATTCCCGATTCATACGCACCAGCAAATGGCGATTAAAACGCGCCGTGATCTGCTGTCGATCGTTATATGCGGCATGCAACAGGTTGAAATCCTTCTTTAGATCAACCCCGATCAGCAGGCCACCACCCCGGCAGGCCCGAGCGACGTGGCTCAGGAAGTGCCGCGCGGGCTCCGGGTCAAAGTTGCCGATGGTGGAACCGGGAAAATAGGCAACACGACGAGCAACCGGCTTTTGTGGTGTCGGGATCTCAAACTCGCTGGTATAATCGGCGCATACCGGCAGTACCTCCAATTGGGGGTAAGCCGCCACCAGAGCCATTCCAGCCCGCAACAGGAAGACACGCGAGATGTCAATCGGCACATAGCCTGCCGGATCGTGCAGTGCTTCAAGCAACATACGCGTCTTCATACTATTACCGCTTCCATATTCGATCAGCAGGGCTTGCGGACCGATAAGCTCAACCATCTCAGGAAGTTTTTCCTGCATAATCGACATCTCAGTACGTGTGAGGTAATATTCCTCCTGCTCGCAGATTTGCTCGAACAGGCGCGATCCCTCCTCGTCATACAGGTACTTGCTTGGTAGCTCTTTTGGTGACTTCTGAAGCCCCTGCAAGACCTCTTCACGAAAGGTCTGAAGGCGCGGCTCGAAGTCATAGAGCACCAATGAGCCTCTTCTATGTACAGAAATGTTACACCTCCCGTGCGAGTCGAATACCCATAAATTGCCATTGTGCGTTTGCCGGGAAGAAGTTGCGATAGGTCGGGCGGATATGTGAGAGCGAGGTTGCGCAAGAACCGCCGCGCAGCACATATTGATTGCACATAAACTTTCCGTTATACTCTCCGACCGCTCCTGCCGAGGGCCGATAGCCCGGATACGGCGAATAGGAGCTCTGGGTCCACTCCCATACATCCCCATACATCTGCGTCAGCGTGCCTGCTTGCGGTGCGCTCGCCAGCGGAGTCGGATGGAAATGCCCCTGCTCCACAAAATTGCCAGTAACAGGAACGGTACGCGCCGCGACTTCCCATTCAGCCTCGGTCGGGAGCCGTGCGCCCGCCCAACGAGCGTAGGCGTCGGCCTCGAAGTAACTCACATGGCACACGGGTTCAGCCGGATCAACCGCGCGCAGCCCCGAGAGCGTCAGCGCCCACCATTGGCCGTCGCGTTTCTCCCAGTAGAACGGAGCCTGCCATTCCTCTTGCTGCACGGTTGCCCACCCTTCAGAGAGCCAGAGGAGCGGGTTTTCATAGCCACCATCTTCCATAAAAGCCAGATACTCCCCGTTCGTTACCAGACGTGAGGCCAGTTGAAACGCCTGCACATACTGCTTGTGGCGTGGTCCCTCGTTGTCATACGCAAAGCCGTTGCCCTCGTGGCCAATCTCATACACCCCTTCCGGAAACGAGACCCATGCCAGCGATGGAACCTCTGTCACGCCTGGCCTCTTGTATTCGGTGTAGGCGGGGTACAGCGGATTCGAGGCAAACACATGCTTGATATCAGTGAGCATCAATTCCTGATGCTGCTGCTCATGGTTCAGGCCAAGCTGGATCAGCGGTGCAAGCTCGGCCATTTGTGCCTCATCAAGCTGCTGAAGATAAGCCAGCACATGTTCATCTACATAACGCCGATACTCGTAGGTCTCCTTGACCGTCGGGCGCGAGATCAGGCCTCGTTTTGGCCGACAATGGCGCTGCCCGAGCGAGTTGTAATAGGAGTTAAAAAGGTAGGCATATTGGGGATGAAGCGAGCGGTAATTCGCCTGTCGGCTTGCGAGCAAAAACGTTTCCCAGAACCAGGTGACATGAGCAAGATGCCACTTCGTCGGGCTCACATCTGGCATTGACTGAATCACATAATCTTCGGTCTCAAGCGGCTCACAAAGGGACTCAGTGAAGCGACGCACTCGCTGATACTGGTCGATCAGGCTGCGCGGCTCAATGAGCTCCTGCTTGAAAGAAGTCATGTTGTTCCTCCTGGCACGCTTTCTTGCTTGCGTGAAATCACATGAAAGCGATGCCTCTTCTACTGGATAGAAACTGATGCTACGACAAACGCTCAAAATGATGTCTTTATCTCTCCCATCCGCCCAGGAGCATTTCTGAGCACAAAGGCACCATGTTTCATTGCTCAATCACACACCTATCAACATTTATACCATAAAGAGGCGCGTTTTGTCTATTTCCACAGAATAAATGTTCTTTTTCATCTTTTTATCCATCATAACTATATAGCAGCCCCAGAAAAAAGAGGATAGCTCGCGCTGCCGCTCCCCTTCTTGCTCACCCAATGGAGCATTTACATGCTGATCGAGCGGCTCAAGCGGAAACAATAAAATACATTTCGCGATACATAGTAGATATAGAACATATTTTTCGAGCGTAGGGCATCATTGCACCTATCCGAAAGGGTAGACGTACAGCGCATTCTCGTTGTATACTATAATTATTAATTAATCAGTCAATTATATTAAGAGAGAAAAAACCGAACCTTCAAAGGAGCCACGATGACCAATTCGCTACTTCTTCCTTTTACAGCCAGTTCCTCTATTGAGCGTACTGGCGGGAAAGCCTATAATCTAAGCGAGCTCACGCGGGCGGGGTTTCCGGTTCCTCCCGGCTTCACCATCACAACCGATGCCTACCTGCTGATAACGCAACAGCTCGACCTTGCGCCGCTGCTGGACGAGCTTGAGCAGACAAAAGAGCCCGAGCGCCTGGCCGAACTTGCCGCTCGCATGCGGGCACGGATTCATGAGGCTCCGATCCCGAAAGAGCTGGAGCAGACCATCATACAGGCATATCGACAGCTTGGCCCCTCGCAGCCGGTGGCGGTGCGCTCCTCTGCAACCTCCGAAGACCTGCCGTTTGCCAGCTTTGCCGGTCAGCAGGATACCTACCTGAACATCGTCGGCGAAGCTGCTGTGCTGGATGCCGTACGGCGTTGTTGGGCTTCCCTCTGGACTGAGCGAGCGGTCAGCTACCGAGCAAAAAATGGCATTGATCCGCATACGGTGCGGCTTGCCGTCGTGGTGCAACGGTTAATTGATTCTCGGGTCGCAGGCGTGCTCTTCACCGCCAACCCGCTGACCGGGAAACGTCGACAGGCCGTCATTGACGCCAGCCCTGGCCTGGGCGAAGCTGTGGTATCAGGCGCGGTCAACCCCGATCATTTCGTCGTCGATACCCTTGCAGGGCGGATTCTTGAGCGCCATATTGGCGAGAAGCAGCTACAGATCCGCGCCACAGCAGGTGGCGGCACGGAACGCGTCGCGCTATCTTCAGCGAATGAGGCCTGCGTGAGCGATGAACAGATCAGAGAGCTGGCGCGGCTCGGGCAGCGCGTCGAACAGCATTACGGAGCACCGCAGGACATCGAATGGTCTATCGACGTGCAGGGAAAGCTCTGGCTGCTTCAGGCACGACCGATTACCACGCTCTATCCTCTGCCCGCCGATGCACCGGACAGCGACGACAAGCTACGCGTGTACTTTTCGCTCAACGTTGTACAGGGCGTATTTCGGCCCTTTACGCCCCTGGGAAGCTCGCTTCTGAAGCGGGTAGGCACAGCGATTGCGACCTTTCTCGGCATGCCGCCAGCCACACCCGAGCCCACGTTTCTCAAAGATGCTGGAATGCGCCTCTTTCTGGATATGACAACGCCGCTCAGGAACGTGGTTGCCCGTCAACTCCTGATCGCGTTGATGGGCAGCGCAGAAAGCCGAACGCAACCCATCTTCAAGCAGCTCGTGCAGGACAAGCGGCTCTCACTCACGCGCACCTCACGCGGCGCCTCGCTGCTCTTCACGCTTCGTATCCTGTTACGACTTCGTCTCCCGTCTCGCATCCTGCGGGGAATGTTGCGACCAGAGCAGGCCGTACAGATGCGTGCCACCCTGCTCGCAGAGCTTGAACGCACGCTTCAGGTACCCGCTTCATGCGACCGCAGCCCAACGGCTCGCCAGCATAGAGGCCTGCTTCGCCAGAACGCCCCAATACATCGAGCGCATCATTCCATTTCTCGGCGCGGGTATGCTCTCAATGCTGCTGACAAACAAACTGCTGAAAGGGCTTGCCACCGCTGACGAGCTGCAACAGGTCATGCGCAGCTTGCCTCTCAACGTCACGACCGAGATGGACCTGACCCTCTGGACGCTGGCACAGAAGTTCGCCCGGGACAATGAGATACGTCAACTGCTCCTGCATGAGAGCTCCGCCCGGCTGGCCCAACGCTATCATGAAGGGACACTTCCGCACCTCGTACAAAGCGAGCTTCAGACCTTCCTTCACCAGTACGGACAACGTGGCATCGCTGAGATCGATGCCGGCCTGCCGCGCTGGTCCGAAAAGCCTGAACCCATTTTTGATATTCTGGCAAACTTTCTCGGACACACACAACCGGAACAGGCCCCCGATATCCAGTTCAAGCGAGGCACCAGAGAAGCCGAAGAGAAGATCAGAACGCTGATCCGTCGCGCCCGCCATAAGAGCTGGCTGAGAGGAAAGGCCGTCGCTTTTGCCCTCCACCGCATGCGTCTGCTACTTGGCTTGCGCGAGTTGCCAAAATTCACTATCGTCTCGCTGCTGGCCTTTGCACGCGCTCAACTCTGGCCTATTGGTAGGGAGCTTGCAGCCATACATCACCTGGAAACCCCCGAAGACATCTTCTTCCTGACGCTTCCAGAGGTGCATGAGGCCCTTGCAGGAAAGGACTTTCGCGAGCAAGTCCGCGAACGGCGGGCAACCTATGCGTTCGAGCTGCGCCGGAAACATGTTCCACGCGTTCTACTCTCGGATGGCACCGAGCCAGAGGCACGATCCATCCCGCCTGATGCTCAAGGAACGATCACGCTTCACGGCATCGCGGCTTCGCCCGGCCACCTTACCGGCACAGCACGTGTGATCCTGGACCCGACCAACGCCCGCCTTGAGCAGGGTGAGATCCTTGTAGCTCCCTCAACCGATCCCGGCTGGACACCGCTGTTTCTCACGGCGGGTGCGCTGGTCATGGAAATGGGCGGTCCAATGTCACACGGAGCTGTCGTAGCCCGCGAGTACGGCATTCCGGCAGTTGTCGGCGTTCCCGGTGCAACCGAGACCATCGCCACCGGCCAGACGATCACCGTCGATGGCTTTACAGGCACTGTAAGCATCACCCCTGAAAGCTAGACGACAGGCGATCCCGATACATCCTATTCAGTTTTCGAGGTCTCCCGAGCGGCTGGTATGCAGGGTCAATCGGCCTGCATCCAGCGCTCGATAGATTTATAACAATGTAGCTATCTTTCTTCCCTTCCTATCTCAACTCCCTGTCAACTGTGTTCAAAAGCGTCGAAATCGCTTGTTCTGAGAGCGGCTGCCCCTGTTGATAATCCAGCAGAGAAATGGGCGTAATTCTCGCCGTACTGAAGATTATTTCATGCGTTTCATTAGGTTCGATAGAAATCGCATAAAAAGGTTTTGTATAAGTACCAAGAAATTTCATAGCCGTGCATAACTGTTTAATCCCATCCAGCTTTTACCATTTTTGTCTGATTTTGCCTCAATAATACCGAACTGATTCTGAAAGCAGATCGCAATATCAATATCAAGTTGCCCGTTCAATCCTTTGACTCCCAGCATGACTTCATACCCGTGAGCCCGCAGCGCTTCAGCAAGTACACCCTCAAAATGAGCGCCATCTTTCTTCGGGTCAGGACCACATTCCTCCCATTTGCCGGGACCCAGGTAGAGGTTAAACACATCCTCCAGATGAAGATAGCTTCCCTCCAGTGGCTGCTTGTGCGAGATCAGCCTGTGATCCTCCCACGTATGATAATAAAAGTTATATTGTTTCCCCTCGCTTTCAAGATAGACCATCGGCGATCGATACTTTTCCGCAAGCAGTGTCGCGGCCAGCGCCATAATCTTTGTACCACCAGTCGCGTTAAACAGAAATTCATGCTCATCAAATGGGCTCAATGCATGAGCGATATCTTGAATAATCGTTTCCACGTTATAAGCATCAGTCTACAAGCCAAGAACTTTTGTCTCCATTTCAAGTGTCGACTTCAGATTGTGATACTGCTTCTCTGTCCTATCCGAATAGACAAGGAGAAGCTGATCAGGGCGATATACCTTCACCGGAAAAAAGTTCGGGAGCGTCTGTCCACCAACCAGAGCAATCATCGTCACAGCCATAAGAGTGGGTCCATCCTTTCCAGGTACTTGAAGTCACAGCATCAGGAGACCAGCAAACAGGGTACACACGTTGGGATGATATTTTTATGCATGCCTATACATCGGCAAAGACAGTATAACATAGCTCAGTCTGAAAGAACATCAAATTTATAAAACAGGGAAAAAAGTTCTATTTGATGATATTGGCTAAGCTTGGCTTAACAATTGTGGAAATAGAAAGCAAGCAACAAGCCAGAAAAGCATCATTCCTCGATTGTTTGTTGAACATCATTCCCTCGATAGTCCTCTTTATGATATTGTTGAGTAATACAAAAGTTTCTTTTTATGAAAGAGGGTATATAGAAAGCGCATATTCAACGACATGGAAATAGCTTACAGCATATGGTGGAACCGAAAGAGAGGATCTATTTTTGAGCAAAAAATCAAGGCTTCAAAAGCTCGCGAAGAAGTGGAAACTGATTACACTTTTTCTCGTTCTGGCGCTACTGGCGGCGCTGCTCACTACCGTATTTACCGAAAAATTCTGGCCGAACACCCTGTTCGCTTCAGCATATCCGGTTCAGGGGCTCGACGTTTCAAGCTATCAAAAAGAGGTCGATTGGAAGACAGTCGCTCAAAGCAATGCCTACTCGTTTGTCTTTATTAAAGCCACCGAAGGAAAAAATTATAAGGATGCCTACTTCGCAACAAACTGGCGTGAAACGAAGGCTCACGGCCTGCTCCGAGGTGCGTATCACTTCTATCGGGAGAATCGAACCGCAGCCGAGCAAGCCGCAAACTTTATCAGTATGGTTCCTCGGGAAAAGGGGATGTTGCCCCCGGTCATCGACCTCGAAGTATCGGGGCAGGATCATGATGCGCCCCTGCTCGAGCTTCGACTATTACTGCATTTGCTAGAAGAGCACTACCAGATCAAGCCAATCATCTACACTGATGCCGAGCGGTACAGGGAGTATGTCAGGGGTAATTTTGATGAGTACACCATCTGGTATCGTGATATATTTCTACCTGTTCAGATTACGGGTGCTCGCTGGTCATTCTGGCAATATTGTAGCCGTTGTCATATCGCTGATATCGTGGGGTCGTGTCGATCTGAACACCTTTGCCGGAACAAAAGAGCAGCTTCACAGGTTGACCCTCTGAGCTGCTCCCAACTCCCTTACCTAGTTGTTTGCTGCTTCTTGAGCCGTCAGAACGCGCACCGCATCACCAGGACGAACCCACCCGCTTCGCAGAATGCGCGCCAGGACGCCTGCATTGAAGCGGGTGCGCCCCTCATCCTTCCGCACAACAGCCTGCAATAGACGCGGATCGATCCCATTCAACTGATGGCAGGGATTGCGCACTTCAGTAATCTCAATCAGCGCCTCACCGATCTCAAGCTGCGTTCCGACGGGGAGCTGCATCACGGCAATCTGATCTAGCGTGAGATTCTCACCCATCATGCCCGGCGCAAGCCGGATATCCTGGCTCGCAAGATCATCAAGAATCGAGGTATCGGTCAGCAAGACTTGACGTTGATTCGGCCGCGTGGGGAACTTTCGGGCAAGGAAGCGGTGACGCACAAAGCGACCGGCATGATAATCGCCCTCGACACCCCACCCTTCTAGCAGATGAATAGACTCTACAACTGGCTTCGGAAGCCCGGGCTGAGGATTACGGCAAACGGCAACAACAGTCCCACGGTTATTTGCAGGCATGGTAGTTCTTGTCCTTTCTGAGTATATGTCAAAAACACGTCATGCCTACTTCCTGGTAGACCCCCGTTGCCACACCTTTGGAGCTGGTTAGTATAGTGTAGCATATTCCGAGCATTCCATCAACACTGCTTACAGGCGCATTCAGCAATATCCAGCATTTTTGGCTTCTCATACATCTTTTGGATACGGGAGTTTCTTGAACTGTTCATTGGGCAACATATGCAGGCTCATTTGCTCGTATGTTCCCTGCTGAATCAATTCCTCGGATACCCGGGCAAGCGACCCAAGTGCAACCTTCATCAACTCACCACCAAAGCTCACCCGTGCGACTCCCATCGCTTCCAGAGCGGATAGCGAAGGCATTCCCGGGCTGGCAAGAATATTCACTGGAAATGGACAATCCTTCACAATATGGGCTATTTCGCCAGGATCCCTCATTAAAATGGGGTAGACGCTATCCGCACCGGCTTCATAATAGAGCCGCGCCCGCCGCACTGTCTCCTCAAAGCGCTCTTCACCTGTCATTGTGCCAGACACGTATGTATCAACTCGTGCGTTGATGACAAGATGTAGCCCGAGAGAACGACCAAGCTCACGAATCGCCCGAATACGCTCCTGCTGTACCTGCGGATCCACCAGCCCCACTGCTAAGCGCTTGCTGGAATCCTCAAAATTGATACCTACAGCGCCTGCCTGTACGATAGCCTGTACTGTTTGCAGGATCTCATCCAGAGAATCACCATACCCGGCTTCAATATCGACTGTCAGCGGACAGGAGAGCACTCGCGTTATGCGCTCAACCGTCTCGCAGAGCAGCTCGCGCGGTATATGCTCTCCATCCGCATAGCCGTAGGCCGCCGCTACCCCTGAACTGGTCGTCGCAACCGCTCGGAAGCCCTTCTGCTCAAACAGCCGGGCACTTGCCACATCCCAGGCATTCGGCAGGACCAGCAATGGCGGCTCCACATGCCACCGCCGAAACTGCTCTGCTCGTTCTTTCTGCTCATGAGAAACTAGCATATACATCTCCCCTTCTTCATAATGATGAGAAGAGCGTACCAGAAAAGAATGAGCGTTCACAAGAGCCAATAACACGTATTCCATAGAGGCCATTTCGCCTTTTATAGCTCCATCAAGCCCTGTCGCCATGCCAGAACCGCCGCCTGCGTACGATCTTCGATATGCAGCTTATTCAGAATATTGCTGACATGTCCTTTCACCGTTTTTTCGCTTATCACCAGTTTTTCCGCAATTGCTGTGTTAGAAAACCCCTCCGCGATCAGGCGTAACACATCAAGCTCACGCTCGGTCAGATCAACAAAGACAGGCGGCACGGCACGCCGAGCCTCGCGAACCTCTTGAATCACGCGGTTCGCCACCTGAGAATGCAGCACTGATTCCCCATGTGCAGCCTTGCGAATGATCTCCGCAAGCTCGGTCGAGCGAATATCTTTCAGCGTGTAGGATGTCGCACCGGCCCGCAATGCAGGAAAAATATCCTCATCATCGTGGTACGAGGTCAGGACAACGACGTTCGTACTGGGACTGATCCGCTTTATCTGCCTGGTTGCTTCAATGCCGTTCATCCCTGGCAGCATCAGATCCATCAGCACAACGTCCGGCACGATATCCTGAACCAGCCGGATAGCCTCTTCGCCGGTCGACGCCTCACCCACAATATGGAGATCCTTCTGTACCTCAAGAAAAGCCCGAACGCCCTGCCGCACAACGCTATGATCATCGACCAGCAGCACCGTAATACGATTCGTCATTATTTTTAACCATCCTTTCTCACACGCTCTCCGACCATACGCCGGGCCGTGATCGTCGTCCCCTGCTGCTCGGAGCTCTCAATTGTTAACATTCCGCCAAGCGCGTTCATTCGCTCACGCATCGAGGCCAGTCCAACGCCTTGAGAAGTGCGTTGAGCATCAAAACCTCGCCCGTTATCTGTCAACGTCAACGACCAGCCCTCGCTCTCACAGGCAAGCTGCATGCTGACCTCGGTCGCTTGACTGTGCCGCGCCACATTTGCCAGCGCCTCCTGTGCAATTCTGAACAGCGCCTCTTCCTCTTCTGGTGAAAAAGTACAATTCATCGGCAGTTGAATCTTTACAGGAATAGAATGTTGTCGACTCCATGAGGACACATATTGACGCAACGCCTCAAGAAATGGTCGATGTTGTAGTGCAGATGGGCGCATCGCTTTAATCAGGGCCGTGAGCTCCTGGCGCGCCTGATACGCCAGATTATCGGCTTCCAACAGGTAGCGACGCAGCGGGTTTTCGCTCTCTTCAAGCAGCGCCAGGCCTGCCCCCAGTTGCATCGAGACAGCGAAGAGATGCTGCTTGACGCTATCATGCAATTCACGCGCTATATGGGTCCGCTCCTCAAGACGGGCGTTTCGCTCTGTCAGACGGCGCTGAATTTCCAGGCTCTGCACCAACTGGTCAGCCATGTGGTTGAAACCGGCCTCCAGATCACCCAGTTCGTCGTGATGCTGCACCTGGAGCCGTTCCTGATAGTATCCCTGCGCGAAGCGCTCGGCTGCTTGAGCCAGTCGTTGAATGCGCCGAATCAGCCCGCGCGTTGATATCACACCAAACAGCAAGCCAAAAGGCGTAATAATCAGAAGCGTCACAGCCGCAAACTCAAACCAGCTAAAGAAGAGAAAATGCAGAAATGGCCCATGCACGGCAGGTAACGCGGAGATAAAAACAGCCCCGATCACCTTCCCGAGCCGCTTCACAGGCAGAGCAACCCGAGGTTCCCTGCCCTCTTCTGTCACCACAATTCGGCTGACCGTACGTCCTTGAAGTGCCTCGCGAATCATCGCTTCATAGGGATTTCCAGAAATAGTCTTTCCTTCTGTACACTGCTGCATATCAGAACAGGCCAAAATTTTCCCATTGGTGGATACAAGCGTCACAGCAATCTGGCCGCTCAGGCTGTAAGATGAGCGATGACGAGGCGTCTCCTCGTTCTCCTCTTTCAACATCTCCCAATCCGACTCATCTACAAATGCTGTAATATCCAGTGAGCCGGGCTGTCCTTGCTGGAATGTGCTCTGCTCAGAAAGGGTATCTCCATCGGCCTGAGAAGCCGCAACAAGGGCATAGAGGCGAGCCATTTTTTCCGTTCGCGAGAGGGCTTTAGAATCCAGCGCGCTGGTGTTATGGAGCACCTCAAAAATGATACCACCCACTATGGTGAGGAGCACCGACATAATCGAAACTGTCACTACTATATAGGAGAGCGCCATGCGCGCCCGTAAGCCCGAGAGGCGCAGGCAGCCGCGCCGTTTTTGTCTGGAAGTTCCTGTCATATATGTAACCCGCCCCTATTCCTCCACAAGAGGACTACGTGAAATTGAGTATCTAGTGTTTAGCTTGTACTACGAACAAGACGTACAATCTGTTTGAAGAAGGGCCATTTTTAGCATGTGTATTGAGTGTTCAAGCCATACTTGTTCTGCATTCAGCAATATTTGAATATGGTTCAGCAACAATTCCTGCACTATTTCAGGTGCTTCGGCATGTCTTGCCCGCCACTCCTCAAGCCACTCACCCAAACGAAGCATCAGCGCATGCCGCTCCTGTAGTACGCTCAGCGCCTCTCCTGGCTTGAGCGTCGTAAGAAAAGACAGCCCCGGGTCAACCATTGATGGATGCAAAGGATCTCCGCACTGCGCTCCAAACAGAGACAGGAAGCGCCTCCGCTCGTCAGGGAGCATTGCAGGCGGACAAAGACATATGACCTGCCAGAGATGCATACTGTACTCCTTTCCATCCTGAGTATAGCGCATTGAAGAGCGGAAGAAGACCGTCTACAGGTGGGATGTGCTCCTTCTTCAGTCGCATGTTCGATGAAAATGGAAGAATGCCGACTCGGGACGGGGGTATCCCCATCTGAAGACCGATCCGAATTCCTCTTTTTACGCATATACTATCCACATCAGCGGTGAAGTAGAAACAAGGTTCACCAAAATCATGCAGGCAATTACTTCACTGCTGAGCAATATATGGCTTATGAGTATACGTAAAAGTATGGGTCAATCTCCATAGAAGAGAGGAGCAATTGTATGCATTGCGGTTTTGGTCCCTGGGCATTTATGCCATTCATCTGGTTCCTTTTCCTGGCCGGACTTGTCGGGTTTCTGATCTTCCGCGCAGCCATCCGCAATCGAGCGGCATTCTTCAACATGCAACAGAACCATCCAGCACGCGTTTCAGCGCTGGAAATTCTCCGGCAACGCTATGCACGGGGCGAAATCGATGGTACTACCTTTGATATCATGCGTGAACGCCTTGAAGGATCAATTCACCCCAAAGAATAGAAGATTGGACGGAGAGGGCGCTTTGTCCTCTCCGTTTGATTCCAGACATCGAGAGGTATCTATGTCCGTAAAAAAAGCTGGAGCCTGGTGGTGGATTATTGCCATTTTTGCTTTTATTGCCGCTTCGTTCCTTGCAGAACCATACGCACTTTTCAATCCTGCGCTCAGTCGCCTGGAACTCAATCCAGCATTTCCGCTGCATTATCCCTTGCTTGTCGCTCATGTACTGCTCGCTGCAGTTGCACAAATAATCGGACCATTTCAGTTCCTTAACGGCCTGCGAGCTCGACGTCCGCAACTGCATCGCTTGCTCGGTCGCATATACCTGCTCTGCATCCTGCTTGGCAGCATTAGCGCTGTTGCTATCATCATCGTTTCTCTGTCCAGTTTTGAGCGTCGAGCAGGCTTTGCGGTTCTGGCAATTCTGTGGCTCCTCAGTGCTGGACAGGCTTATAGAGCCATCCGACAGCGTCGTATTCAGGATCACCGTACCTGGATGATTCGCAACTATGCGATTACGCTGGTTGCGGCAATGGCACGCGTGATGAGCGTGTTCAGCGTGTTGCTCCTGTTACCGCAACGTAACACGACCTTTGCGGGACATTTTGATCTTCTGCTTGCACAGGCAATGGAAACCGGCTTCTGGATTGCACTTGTACTCAATATTCTATTTGCCGAGTGGTTGATTCTCTCACGTCGCAAGCGGCTAGACAGGCAACAGGCCACAGAAGCCCGAGAGGTGGCATAAAAGAAAGCAGCCCTGAGTGTCAGGACTGCTTTCTTGCTTCCAGAGCGGAATCATGCTCGATAAAGAGAGCAGGCAATCAATCTCCCGGGGCAGTTTCGGGCGAGAGCTGTGTTCCATCTCGCTCCCCCGTTTCGATGAAATCTACGCCATGCGCCTCACGCCCGATTGCCGCCAGAATAATGACCGCCAGGAACGCGCCAAGCGAGAAGATAGACAGCGCCATCGTGAAGTTCGGATTCTTGGCCGTTCCGAAGTAATCGTAGGCCATCAACGTTTCAATGAAGACAATCCAGGACGCAAACAGGTTGCCTAGCTGATAGGCAAAACCCGGGAACGTGCCCCGCACATCGGTCGGCGAAAGCTCGTTCAAATGGACTGGAACCACTCCCCAGGCTCCTTGAACCATAAACTGCAAGAGGAATGCACCTATAGGCAACGAGATCAGCGGGTTGAGCCCGGGAATCATCAGCAGGCCGGACCAGAGCGGGATCATGATCACGCCAATGATACAGGAAACCAGAATCGCCCGCCGTCTTCCCCAGAATTGCGAGTAATGGCCGAAGAGCGTTCCACCAATAATCGCACCACAGTTCGCAATGGCTGTCAGAATAGTCGTTTGGGTCACGTTATACTTCCATTGCCCCTGCAAGAAAGTCGGGTACATGTCCTGCGTGCCATGCGACAAACAGTTGAAGGCAGTCATAAGAATAATCAGATACAGGAAGAGCCAGGGCCGGCGCGCGACAGCCGTGATCATGCCCTGCCAGACACTCACGCCGCGCTCGCGATGTACCATCTGTTGATGCTCCCAGACAGGCGACTCCTTCACGCCAAGCCGGATAAACACAACAACCAGCGCCGGAAGTGCCCCGATGGCAAACATGACGCGCCAGGTATTGAATGGAGCCGGGAAAACATTGTAGACCAACGCAAATACCAGCGCCCCAAGCAGATAGCCGACCGCGTATCCCTGTTGCAGAATACCCGAAAACAGGCCTCGCGCCTCTTTGGGCAGCGATTCCATTGCGAGCGAAGCCCCAATGCCCCATTCACCACCCATCGCAATCCCAAAGAGAATACGCAAAATGAAGAAGAATGTATAACTGGGTGAAAATGCGGTCAGCAATTCCAGGAAGGAATAGAACACAATGTCGATCATCAATGGGAGCCTGCGCCCGAACCGTTCGGCCAGCAGCCCGAAGATGAGCGCACCTACAGGACGCAACATCAATGTTAACGTCAGGGTGAACGAGATCGCTGGAGGCGAAACGCCCAGATCATGGGAGACCTGAATGACAACAAAGGTGAGCAAGAAGTAATCAAATGCATCAAGCGTCCAACCCAGGAAGCTCGCCAGAAAGGCGTTTCGCTGTGAGCGATTCAGCGAGGTAAAAATGCGCCATGCATTCATAGGTAACTCCTTTCAGCACCCGCTTCTCCCGCATCCCCACAGAAGCGGAAGAAGGGTCCTACCCATTACAGTGAGTTACAGAGGATACCTTTATCATACCACTTTATCGCTATTTATCGCATTGCTTTTTACTCCGAAAGAGATAGATCTACTCCATAAGCAGACAGATAGAAGAACGTTGTCTACTCCTTTTTCATACCACTATAGGATACAGGCAATAGAAATCATAGGATGCGCACTATACATGCACCACAATCCTGAGTATCTCACCTCCGCAGATATGGGAACGGACTTTGTTTCTATGTGCGACACATTGTGACAATTTGGACACATTTTCCCTGCTTTTTGGACGCACTTTCTCAGCATCTGCCTGATATCATTGCATCCATAGACAACAAAAAGAGCTATTAAAAACTACTTAATAAAGGGAATATAAATGAAAAACGGAAATGCAAAATCATCAGGGAGAATCTACTTTTTTGACTGGCTTCGTGCAATCGCTTTTCTCGCAGTTGTGTCCATTCATTGCATTCAAATGTTCGGCGACCTCTACAAGCCATTTGGCAGCACTCCACTGGGAAACGGCGTACGCTGGTTGAGCCTGAATGGCTTCACCTATTGGAGTATGGCGCTGTTCTTCCTGCTGGCCGGCGCAAGTAGCTGGTTCGCCCTCAAACGCAGAACAGCCGGAGCGTTCATCAAAGAACGGTTTCAGCGCCTGCTCGTTCCGTTTGGTATTGGCTTTGTCCTGCTCGTCCCGCTTCAGGCCTATTTCGACATGATCAGCAACCAGTTGTACAACGGTTCCCTGCTTGCCTTCTACCCGTATTTCCTGGGTGACATTCTGCGGGGAAATCTGGGCCTCATCACCGGCTACATTCATCATCTCTGGTTCATTGTTTATCTGTTTGGCTTCTCGCTGCTCACGCTTCCACTCTGCCTGTATCTGCGCGGCGCCGGACAACGCTGGCTAAACCGAATAAGTAACCTGAGCACTACGCCTGCTGGTTTGTTTGCTCTGGCTCTTCCGCTGCTCTTGATCGAATGTGGCCTGCGCACCGCCTTCCCGCAATATTGTAGCCTGACTGATGCTCTTTCGTGGACACTCTACTATATGTATGGATTTATCCTGTTCGCCAGCCCACGCCCCCGACAGATGATCCAGAAGACAGAATTGCTCACAACAGGCCTCACCGTAGCTGGCAGCATAGCGCTGATCTGTCTGTGGAAACTGGGTGGGGCCCAGGTACAGACCGCGTATACACCTGGCTATATGCTCTTCCGCAGCCTGTGCGGCCTGACGCTCTGGTGTAGCCTTCTGATGACCCTGGCACTCGGAGACCGCTTCCTTAACCGGTCGAACAGCTTTTTGCAGTATAGCTGTAAAGCCTCGTTCCCGTGGTATCTGGTTCACTTTCCGCTTGTTGTGATCCTGGCATATTGCTTGCTACCGCTTCACATGGGCTTTCTCGTCACCTTCGCGCTCCTTATCACTGGTTCATTGCTGCTCACCCTGCTCGTGTCTGACCTCCTGCTCCTTCAAGCAAGTGGCACCCGGGCCATTCTCGCGGCACAAGCGGCTGTTCGGCAGACACAGCTTGCCCGGCAGGCAACGATCAAGCTTCAGCCCCTTACACTGAGAACACAACCGCTCTCCTTGTAGTCACAGGCCGCCCGCAACCACGTGGGCGGCTTCCTCAAAAACTGCTACAATACAGATTGAGAGGAATGTTTGACACAAGGAGACGATATGAAACGGTATTTTACCCGTGCGCACACGGTTCGTTACGACGAATGCGATTGTAACACGCTCCTGACACCAACCGCATTCGTCCGGTATATGCAGGATATCGCATCACAAGACGTAGAAGATGCACAACTACCAGGTGAAGGCCACTGGCTCGTCAAGCGCACACTGATCGACTTCGCCGCACCCATCCCCATTCACACCCGGCTTGAACTCAAAACTTTCGGCATCTCATTCAAGCGCATCACCTCTCAACGCGGCTATGAAGCCCGCCTGGCAGACAGCCCCCACAGTGAGCCCCTGATCTCAGCGCGCACCCTCTGGGTCTACATCGATGCCCGGGGTAAACCGGCCCGCATCCCCGAGGAAATCGTGCGCGTCTGGCTTCCAGATGGGCCTGAAGCGCCCTTGTCTGATCCTCCTTTTCCCGCGCCACCCGAGCGAACACCCGAAACGTCAACCACCACCGTGCGCTTCTCGGATATCGATCTGATGCACCATATGAACAATGCTGCCGTGGTCGAGGCGCTGGACAATGCCGCCTGGGAAATGTATGCTCGACATGGCATCAGACCCGATACGACGCGCTTTGAGCCTCTGCATTACGATATCGAATATATGGAAAGTCCGGCCTTCGGCGATTCGCTCAACATCCAGAGCTGGCTTGAACCGGCAGACGAGCAGATAGTCACACTGCACCAGCAGATCGTGCGCGAGGGCAAGGTGATGGCTCGCGCCTGCTCGCAATGGAAGCGCTTCGACAAGAGATCCTAGTTTTCGCGAAACCAGAAAAGAAGAGGCAGCCCGCTCACTGCCTCTTCCGTCCATACAAGCAACGCAAACAACGAAAAACGAGAATATCTACTTTTCCTGCTGTTGCAGCTCTTGTTCAAATTGTTCGATCATCCAGCGACACCACGTCACATATTCGCGCTCATAGGCCACGCCGACACGCACCGTCGCATAGTCGCCGAAACGCGGGTCCGAGGGTTTCGGTATACCTTTCTCCTCGATTCTCTGTTGAATCCCCGCAAAGATAGCGAGCCGCTCACTGTGCCATCGCAACTGGCGGCGATAAAATGCAAGCGCCTGCTGCGGCTCTGTCAGCCAGATGGAATAGGTCTTTAAGAGCAGCTCGTTCCGCTCAGCAGCAGGCATCGGAGGCATGACAAGCCACGCTTTGAGTGCCTCCCGTCCTGCTTCAGTGATCGTGTAGAGCTTCTTGGCGGGACGCTGCTTCTGCTCTATCAGCCGGTGCGTCACATATCCTAGCTCCTCCAGATGAGCAAGCTCAGGATAGATTCGACTGTGCTGTGTTTTCCAGAAAAAATCGATAGCATTCTTCATCCATTGCGCAATATCGTAGCCCGAAAGAGATTCACGGGCCAGAAGGGCAAGAATGGCATACCCCGATGTTGACAACACAGAACGTTCCTCCCTTCTATGTCTCGTAGTACATACGTCAGGGAAGACATATTCTTCACAAGTGCCACACTCTCGAGCACGCCGATCACCCTTGATTGCACCCTCAATTTGAGTTATAGTACCGACAGAGATGGGCGTCACTTTTGAGGAGATCCTGAAGTCCTCACAGCCAACGCGCTCCACGGTTGTGTGGCCTATCTGTGACGCTCAACTCTCCGTCTCATGCAACCTCTTCTGCACGAGATCACGTATTGTTCTCGCCGCTTCATCTAACGCTATAATCTTTCCTTCCTTTTCATGCCGCCACTTGAGCTCAACGCCGCCATTTTTCAATGAGCGCTTGCTTACCACCACACGCAGAGGCACACCTATCAGGTCGGCGTCGTTCAGCTTCACGCCCGGGCTCTCAATGCGATCGTCGAAGAGCGTCTCCACTCCCTCCGCCTGCAAGTCTGCATACAGCCGCTCGGCTGCCGTCCGCGTCGTCTCTTTGTCCATATCAAAGCCGACCAGCGCCACATGATACGGTGCCACACGCAACGGCCATACAAGCCCTTTCTCATCACTCCTCTGCTCAACGAGCGCTGCCAGAATCCGGCTGACTCCGATGCCATAGCAGCCCATGAGCAGCGGCCTGGACGTGCCATCTGCCGCAAGAAAGGTCGCATGAAACACGTCGGAATAGCGCGTGCCAAGCTTGAAGATATGGCCTACCTCGCAGCCACGCACCATATGGAGCGAACCGCCGCAACGCGCACAGGAAGCGCCGTCATATGCTGAGGCAATGTCATCAAGGATCGCAACGCGAAAATCACGAGGATAGTTTACATGCGTAACATGATAATCAATACGATTCGCGCCTGCGACGAAGTTCCGGCCCTGTGTGATCGAGTGGTCGGCTACAATCAGAATCGAGTCATCTTTGTCCAGAGGCGAGGTGAAGCCCGCCACAATGCCGCTTCGTGCCAGCTCTTCAGGCGTAGCAAGATGCAGATCAGAGACATCAAGCTTCGCCCGCGTCAACACATTGGTTAATTTGACCTCGTTCAGCTCCAGATCACCCCGCAGCACCGCTATCACGCTTCGGCCCCCGGCAGTGTAACAGACACATTTCAGCGTCCGCTCCTCCGGCACATGCAGGAACTCAGCCAGCTCGGCGATTGTCTTTACCCCGGGTGTATAGACCTCTTCAAGCGCTTCCAGAGCCTCATCAGTGCCTACCGGATCGCGCACAAACTCGGCCTTCTCTCGATTCGCCGCATACCCACACTGATCGCAGATCAGCGCGTCATCCTCGCCTGCCTCAATTGGCACAAAGAATTCCTGCGAGTCCTTGCCACCAATGGCGCCGCTGTCGGCATCGACCAGGAGAAAGCGCAATCCGCATCGCTCTAAAGCCGCCTGACACGCCTCACGCACCACGCGATAGCTTTCGTCCATGCTCTCAGGATCAGCATCAAAGGTATAGAGATCGAGCATCACAAACTCGCGGGTACGCAGCAGCCCCCCACGCGGCCTTCGTTGGTCACGAAAGCGAATATGAACCTGAAACGGGCGTTGTGGTAGATCACGGTAACTGGTAATGAATTCGGACGCAAGCAGCGTAATCACCTCTTCGTGGGTCGCTCCGAGCACCAGATCACGGCCCTTGCGATCCTGCAAACTGAACAACTCCGCTCCATACGCCTCGGCACGCGAAAGACCACCATTCAGCGGCGGCTGCTCCCAGAGCTCGCGCGGCTGTAGTATCGGCAACATTACTTCCTGACCTCCAGCTCTTTCCAGCTCGGAGCGCAGTAGATCGGCGATCTTGCGCAACACGCGATTACCCAGAGGGAGAAAGCTATAAACGCCCGCTGCGAGCTGCCTGATAAAACCCGCTCGCACCAGCAGCTCATAATTGCGCCCTTCCGAGTCACGCGGCGCTTCTCGTAGCGTCCGGGTAAACAGATGAGATAGTCGCATGGTGTTCTCCTTCTTCTGAAGCGCGCCAAAATAAAAAAAGCCCCGTCCCTCCATGAAGGACGAGTTTTCCCGTGGTACCACCTTCGTTCAGATTGTGCATTACAACACAATCCACTCATTACGGTCAATAGCATAACCGTTCCTCTGCGCTAACGGGGAGGCTCCGGTCAGCTCTTCGCTGACGCTCTCAGGTGGGTTCAACGTGATTTCGTCTACCGGCTTTCACTCTCTCCGGCTCGCTGACAGACGGTCCTCACGCCTACTATTCCTGATCGGCGCGTTTACACTGTATCGTTTCTTCTTCCCAGAATACATGATTTTTATGCAGGTTGTCAAGCCCCCATTTCTGGCGATATGATAGAGCCAGTAACAGCAAAAGGAGGTCAGTATCTATGTTTGGCTGGCGATTCTGGAGCCTTTCGGCGCTCTATGCCCTCGGGGCAGCGCTTCTCATCGGCATTCCCACCGTATTGATTCCGAACGCGTTTTTCGTGCGCATGACGCCGAGCGGGACGCTGGACTATGGTATCTGGCTGCTTTCCGCGCTGCTGATCGGGCCACTACTGGCAACACTCTACCCGACGCCGCCTCAGCAGCCCAAAGAGCGCACCGGCACCCTGCGGACACTGTTCGGCTTTCTGCTTTCGTTCTTCTCGGTCGGTTGCCCGATCTGTAATAAAATCGTCGTCCTGCTGCTTGGCATGAGCGGCGCCATGACCCTGTTCGATCCACTGCGCCCCTTGCTCGGGCTCGCGGCGCTGCTCCTGCTGGCAACAACGTTGTATCTCAGAATCCGCGTTCTGCGTCTCGGTTGTCGCCTTCCTGCACCTCGAATCCAGTAGGTATACTGAATAGAGAATCCCCGGAAGCTCCTTCACACCAGGCGAGCAGTCAGCGCTTCGGGGAAACGAGAGGTGGCAGCTTTTGGTACATGAAACCGTCGTTCTGAGTTTTATTTTGCTGTCCGTGATTGTGGCGCTGGCGATTCTGGCGACGCGGCTGCGCATTCCATACCCGATCCTGCTGGTGATCGGGGGGATACTGCTCGGCTTTTTACCCGATTTGCCGGATATCCATCTCGATCCGAACCTGATCTTTGTTGCCTTCCTCCCTCCTCTTATCTTTACTTCAGCCTGGTTTACGTCCTGGCGCGATTTTCGTGAATCACTACGCCCGATTCTCTTGCAGGCGGTCGGGCTCGTTCTGCTGACCATGTTGCTTGTTGCCTGGGTGCTCCATACCATTCATCCCGATCTTCCCTGGTCGGTTGCTTTTATCCTCGGCGCGGTCGTCTCGCCGACTGACACCGTCGCAGCAGGGACCGTCATAAAGAACTTCCGCCTGCCGCACCGCCTGACGGCCGTGATTGAAGGCGAGAGTCTGGTCAACGACGCCACGGCGCTTGTTGCCTACCGCTTCGCTCTGGCTGCGGCTCTCAGTGGGACCTTCTCGCCAGGTGCGGCGGCACTCCAATTTGTCCTTGTCAGCGTGGGGGGCGTGCTGATCGGACTGATTATCGCGTGGCCCGTCACCTGGCTCTACCAGCGCATCGACGACGCAACCAGTGAGATCGTTATTTCGCTGCTCACTCCCTATGCGGCTTACCTCTTCGCGGAAGCGCTCCAGCTCTCCGGCGTGCTCTCGTGCGTGGCTGCCGGGCTCTTCCTGGGACAGCGCTCCGCGACGCTGCTTTCGGCCAATACGCGCCTGCAAGCCGGGGCCTTCTGGAACGTGGCGGTGTTCCTGCTCAACGGCTTTATTTTCATGCTGATCGGGTTGCAGCTCCCCGATATCATTGCGGCACTCTCGGGGATGCCCTTCCTGACGCTGCTGGGGCATGCGGTGCTGATCTGTCTGGCTGTGATCGTGATTCGCCTGATCTGGTGCGTTGCCAGTACCGCCATTGCGAAAATGCTCAGCCGGTTGATCCCCTCATTTCAGCCTATCACGCGCTGGCGCTCGGCTCTGCTGATCGGTTGGTCGGGCATGAGAGGCGGCATCTCACTTGCAACGGCGCTCTCGATCCCCCTGACGCTCCCCAATGGCGCCGCTTTTCCCGGGCGCGATGTCGTGATCTTCCTGACCTTCAGCGTGATTCTGGCAACACTCGAGCTACAGGGACTCACGCTTTCACCGCTGATACGCCTGTTACACCTCGGCGAAAAGCATGCGTCCGGCAATGAATACCGGGTTGCCGTGCGCACGATTCTCGAGGCCGCGCTTCAACGCATTGAAGAGCTTCAGAACGAGGAATGGGTCCCGAAAGATGTTGCGATGGCGCTCCACAGGCGCTACGAGAAGCGAATACAGGATCTGCGTCTGTTTCGCTATAAATGGAAAGGTTCTCAACCATCACTTGAACGGCCCAAAGCGATAGGCCGCTTCTATTATGAAATTCTGCATGCCAAGCGTCTCGCAGCAATCGATCTACGCGATAGTGGATCGATCAGCGATGAGATCTTTCATGCAATTGAACATGATATCGATCTGGAAGAAGCACAATTCCATCGGGGAAAGATGCCATAACAAGCGAGGGTTCGAGAAAAGAGAGAAGAGCCTGTACGCGAAATATCCATACAGACTCTTTGCATCATTCCTACATCCCTACAAGTGGAGCCAGAAAACGCGCGACAGCGGCATTAAAAGCAACCGGGTGCTCGTGATGAACCCAGTGACCACATCCATCAATCACCAGAAGTTCCCCCTGTGGAGCCAGATGAGCGGCCTTTTCAGCGTATTCTCGTGGCACCAGCTTATCCTTTTCACCATGAATAAACAGCGCCGGACACTGCAGCTTCGGCAGATGAGGCATATGGTAGGTTTTCGGCCCTTTCCAGCGCGTTTCATCAATCACCCAATCAGGAAACAGCGTCTTTCGATTCTTGACTTCCTGATGCACCTCATCCACAATCGTGTCAAAATTGGGTACCTCCGACTCAAACAGGTAATGCCGCACAATGAAGCGAATCGTCTCCCGGCTGGCTACAGCAGTTCCCAGACGCGAGGCCAGCGGCGTGCGCAGCAGGAGCGAATTCAAATGCTCACGCTTCTCATGCTCCAGCAGCCCGACGCAGCTCCCGAGCACCAGCCGCGTGACCCGCTCAGGATGTTTCAGCGCGAAACCAAGCGCCACGCTACTCCCTATCGACATGCCCACGAGTGCCACCTGCTTCAATCCCCAGACATCAAGCAGGCGCTCAAGACAGTCTTCAAGCGCGGCCTGCGTTGCACGCCCACGATACGGAATGCTCTTTCCCTGTCCCGGCCAGTCAGGGGCCTGTTCCTGATAAGCGACCGCAAGCACGGGGAACAGCCGTTTCCAGCACAATAACGCGTTGTCCATACCCCCATGAAGCAATACAACAGGCGGGCCGTGCTGACTCGCTTCATAATAATGCACTGGCCCGTCGGACAGCTCTACAAGCCCTTCAACGAGGAGAATCGTAGTCATCGTTGTGCTCCCTTCTCAGCACTATTCCACACGGCACAGGTTGTTCGCTCTACCATTTCTACAGGGAGTATTTTCACAATAACATATCATACGCTGAAAGGAAAGCTCGACTATTCCTCGTTTCCAGTAAAGCTGTCGTATTATCGTTGCGCCAACCAGGCAAGCACCTCATTGACATGCTTATCAGGCGGAAAGATCGGATAAAACACCTTGATAATCTTGCCGCTTTCCACGATCAATGTCAGGCGTTTGACCAGCGTCATGCCCTCAACGGTGAATGTGGGCAGGCGGAGCGCCTGTACGAATGTCAGATGCTCATCACTGAGCAGCGAAAATGGCAGGTGCAGACGCTCGACAAGCTCCTGCTGCACCTCAGGCGTTTGCGTGCTGAAACCAAACACCCGGGCATCGAACTGCTGGAGTTCCTGAAAATGGTCACGAAACGAGCAGGCTTGTGGCGTACAACCACGCGCTCCCGGGATCAGATCCCATCCCTCTGGATTGGGCACGCCGGGCCTCCCTGTGCGCGGAAAGCAGTATAGAACGGTTAATCCGGGCAATGAGGCAACATCGATCATCTCGCCTGTTGTGGCAAGCAACGGGACCGATGGCAGTTCAATTCCCGGCAGATGGCGACAGGCCCCGTCATCCTCGGGTACCGGTAAGTTATCAGGCAATACATACACATTTTCTACCATAGTGGCTACCTCCTTCTACCGCTTTAGTGTACAGGATACAGAACCAGCCCAAAAGAGCCAATAGCGCTCACGAGAAGCAGGCCAAAGGGGAAAAAGGCGCGGGCTCATCCAGAGGTACCGCGCCTCCACAAACATGAGGGGACGATTGTCATTCGTGTATTTCTGCAATTACAGAGGGGGTGAGCGAACGAACATTGACGTTCACCAACCCGAGTCGAATATAGATCCGGGCTAAGATGTCATCGGTCCGGTCGCGTCCAATGCATTGATCCAGTTGCAGCACACACTGCGCGATCCGCTGATTGCACCGTCTGATCGTGCGTGCATGCTCAGGGGTGACTCCATCTCGAAGCAACTGTCGAATCCGCTTGCACTCTTTTCTTATCTGTCTGCGCAAATACTCATATCTTTCCTGTTCCTTCATTCTTTCACTCCTCTTCACACACCATTGTATGGCTTGCGCATCTACACAACCATGCTGCATCACCGCAACAGAGACGACGCCAGTGAAATGCAAGCACCTCCAGGAACAACGCGATATCGATTTTTCAAGCAAGAAAGCAGGTTTGGTAAGCCTGCATCCTTTCTACACAAACAGCGTACCATTTCATTTCGTAGGAAAAAGACAGAAATTCAACAGTAGGATATACAAGTACCAATCGGGGATGAAACAGTAGACAGAGGAAAAATGCAAGCATATAATAAGTTATAGATAGTTCTCTAGTAGCTGGGAGAAGGAAGGTATGGGAAATGGCGTGAGAGTCTATTGGGGCATGCGTGGCGAGTACGGGCCCTACTCAAAACAGGAAGATGGGTGGCCGAATGCGGGCGAAGTCCTCCTCGATTATCACCGTCGCTCTGGCAAAAGCGCACAGGAAATTGCCAGGCTCTACAACGAACGAACAGGCTCTTCAATTAAACCGGATTGGATTTATAAAATGGAGTATCGGAACAAAGTACCCCTCGATATTCATCGACGACGTGCATTGGCGGAAATTGTAGGGATTCCTCTTGGATTGTTTGGTCTTGCGTCGCTTTCCAGCATTGCAGACACCAAAACCGCATATGCAGCTCCTGCTGTATTGCAGTATGCACAAATCGATATTGACCGTTATCACAAGGATATTCAACTTTTCTGGAAACTGCATTATTCCAGCACAGCAGGCGACTCGCTGACTGATATCCTTGCGCAGCTCAAGCATCTTGAAGGCATAGAGAAGCAAGCGCGAGGTGACTTGCAGAAACACTCGCGTGAACTTCTCAACAGTTACTATCGACTTGCCGCGATGCTCTTTCGGGATCGTGGCGACTTCCTTCGGGCCTATACCTATGCGAATCATGGCGTTCGCGTTGCCCGGGAGCTTGGTGATGACTCGACCTCGCTCCAGCTCCTCGCCGCCTCGCAGTACACGCGTGGCTTCGTGCTGCTCGTCTGGGGCGCGATTGGTGACAGCGTGCAGCAGGGGCAGATCACATTGAAACGAGATAAAATCGCAGCCGCCCTGACCGACTTTGAACGGGCATTGCCAAACGCTCGCCCGCAACTTAAGGGCATTATCTATTCAGAGATGGCGCGTGCCCGGGCGCTTCAGCGCTCATCTCCCATCGACGAAACGCTTGCGCTCACCCTGCTGAAAAAAGCAGAAGATCTGGTCGGGCTGGAGAGCGACGTTGATGCCTACAACCAGATCCTGCTTGATGGGGATATGAAGGGGCTCGACGAGCGGCGTTGGCGCATCGGCAGAGCGAAAACAATGCTTGCGTTACGGCGCCCAACGGAGGCAATCGAGGAGCTGGACGAGCTCGAACTGCTGAGCGGCCAGACTCATACCCGCCGCCGCGCCTGGACCGACATTCTCTATGCGCAGAGCTCGCTTGCTATGCAAGATTGGTTTATGGCGACGCAGAAGGCTATCAGCGCCTGTAATGAGTGCAAGGAGGTGCAGTCGCTCGCGCATATCACCCGGGTTCGCGACATCTATAAGCAGTTGTTGCACAGTCCCTATAAACAGAATCGCGAGGTGAAACGGCTCGGCGAGCTGCTGAACGCGAAAAAATAGGAGGAAGGGGTTTCCCTTCCTCACCTGAACCATGTTTTCTCTCGTCCCACTCATAAGACAAAAGAGGGAAAGAACGTCTCCCACTATGTAGCATACCAGAGCCTCCAAATGGAGGGAAATAAATGTAGGCCATTGACCAACGCATCTCAACTGAATAGCGCAAAAAAGAGCAGCCGACCGATCTGATCGACTGCTCACACAGACTGTTCTGCCTTTACGGGAGCTGGAAAGGACAGAACTGTTGAAGCTGCGGCTGTACGCGGTCATACACGGTTTGCAGCGCTTGCTGTGGCGTACTATCGCCAAGCAACACCGCTTGCTTCGCTGTCTCCATCGCGTCCCAGATCTGGGCACCCACCGGCATCGGCGGGCGGCTCAGCGTAAAGGGCATCATAGAAGCGAAGAACTTCTGATTGCCGGCGGTAATCTCGGGGTCATCGATCAGCGATTTCAGCGTTGGCAGGTGCTGTGTCTGAAGAGAGTAGATACGCTGTCCCTCAGGACCGGCGATATACTGCATCAGTTTCCAGGCACCATCCACGTTCTTCACGCCCTTCGGCATAACCACCGCATAGCCGCCAGCCCAGGTAAACGGCTTGTCCCCCTTTTGCCCGACAGGCAGATAGGTAATGCCGTAGTCCAGCTTGGGAGCGTAATCGCGGATGCTCGACAGCAACCAGTTTCCGGTGATCGCCATACCCAGGTGATCGGTGAAGAACGGGGTCTGGCTCGGAGGCGCATTGGGTGGCTGGTAGGTTGCCATAAACGTATCAACCTTGTGATAGTCCAGCTCCTTCGACCACTTCGCGTAGTTCTCGTACGCTTTCTTAAAGGCGGGCTCGAACGCGGTAAACTCGCACTTGACAGGGTCGTAGTATTTCGCGCCCATGCTCAGGCCCCAAGTGGCGGGTGAAGCCTGGTCATCCCAGGGGATCAGACCGAGTTGTGTATAGTTCCCCCTGCTATCCTTCTTTACCAGCTTGCGCGAGATCTCCATAATCTCATCAATAGTTGGGGGGCCATTTTTCGGATCAAGAATAGAAGGATCAATGCCGGCCTCGCGGAGCAGTTTCTTGTTATAATAGAGCCCACGAGCATCGCTATCAAACGGCAGGGCATACGATTCACCCTGGTACATGGTCTCTTTCCAGGCAAACGGGAAATATTGATCGCTGAAGGTCTTGCCACCTTCCTTCTCGATCAGGGGCTGAAGGCTGCTCAAAAGACCAATCGATGCATACTGACTGACAGTAAAGCGGTCAACTTCAAACACATCAGGCGGGGTTCCACCACGCACGGCAGTAATCAGAGCAGTCGCATCACCCTGGGAGGGCGATGGCTTGCCAACGAGTTTGACATGATAGCCAGGATTCGCCTTTTCAAATCCTTCAATAATCTTCTTCCATCCCCCCATATCCACCGTTCCGGTACGCGTCGTCCAGAACGTAATGGTATGAGGATCGCTTGGCCCCATAGAGCAAGCAGAGATCAGGACCGCCAGCATCAGGGAAACCATAAGCAGCGACCCTGCCTGCAACAACTTCCTCGTATGTATCATCTTACAGATTCCTCTCATCATCGTACTTATCTGAAGCTACCAACGGTAATACCCTTAATGAAGAATCGCTGGAAGGCGAAGAAGAGAACCATGATTGGCAGGATAATCAGGACAGAAGCCGCCATTAACAGGTTGAACTGGATATCATGCGTGGAGCGGAACATCTGCAAGCCAATCGAGAGCGTCTGCAACGATTCATCCTGTAGATAGATCAAGGGTCCCATAAAGTCGTTCCATGCGCCGATAGCGGCGAAGATCGCGACCGTCGCCAGTGCCGGACGCGCCGTCGGTGCAACAATCGTCCAGAGAATACGCCACTCGCTTGCACCATCGACACGCGCAGCATCGAGCATATCCTGCGGAATCTGCAAAAGGAACTGCCGCAAGAGGAACGTGGAGAACGCGCTTGCCAGAAAATGAGGGACAATCAATGGCAGGTAGGTATTTACCCAACCAAGCCACGCAAACAGATCAAATTGTGGAATAAGCGCGATAGGGAACGGAACAAACAGCGTTATCAGAACGAGATAGAACAACTGATCCCGTCCCTTCCACTGGATGCACGAGAAGCCATAGGCGACGATAAGGTTAGAAACGACGGTACCAATGACCGTTAAAACGGTGATGAGTAGCGAATTCATGAAGAACGTGCCGAAGGGAATAATCGTGACTGCCTTCACAAAGTTTTCCCAGAGCCAGCTTTGTGGAATAAATGTGGGCGGCGTCACTGACATCTCTTCGTTTGACTTTAAGGCAGTGGCAACCATCCAGTAGAGCGGGATCAAGAAGAGCACGCTCATAACAACCAGGAAAATACGGGCAACAATGCTATCCCAGATCTTCTGCCAGATGCTGACTTTGTAGCCTTCGCGCTTGACAGGGGGAAGATCCTGCTGCTCAATTGGTTCCATACTAAGAGCCGACTTCATAATTGCTATATCCTCCTCTCGCACCATCACCAAAGATGGGCGGGTCTCGTATTGATCTGAAGATCCCTTACGCGCCAACCTCGTAGTTGACAAAGCGCTGTGCCACAGTATAGAGCACTACTGAGAGCACCATACCAACGAGGAACAGTGCTACTGCCAGGGCAGATGCATAGCCCAACTGAGCATAGCTGAAGGCGTTTCGGTAGAGGTAGAACATGTAGAACAGGGTGCCATTGTTGGGGCCACCATTTGTCATGATGTATGCAGGGGTGAAAACTTGCAGACCACCGCTGATCGCAGTAATGAGATTAAAGAGGATGGTGGGCGAAAGCAGTGGAAGCGTGATCCGAAAGAAGCACTGAAGCTTGCTCGCGCCATCAATGCGCGCTGCATCATACAGGGTCGTCGGGATGCCGTTCATACCCGCCAGGAAGATCAGGGCTGCATTCCCTGCGCCAAGCTGAGCCAACATGATAATGACCCACTTTGCGCTTGTCGGGTCACCGAGGTAGTTGGTTGCAGGCACACCAAAGAGGCCCAGGAACTGGCTCACAATACCAAACTGGGGGTTCACCAGCACGATAAAGATAAAGGCGATGGTGAATGCCGGTACCAATGAGGGCAAATACAGCAGTGTGCGGTAAAGGGGAGCCTCCCGAACCGGACGGTTCATCGCGATTGCCAGCAAGAGAGCAACAACCAGGCCGATAGGAACTGCAAGAATGGTGTAGAAGAAGGTGTTAAACGTTGAGGTGCCAACCAGGGGATCAGTGAACATACGCTGATAATTCTGCAAACCAAGCCAGACGGGCGTTTGCATACCACTATAGCGGAACAGACTGATGACCAGGGAGTACACAAGCGGGAAAAGCACAAAGGCAATAAAGCCAATGGCCCAGGGACTGATAAATAACAGCCCTTTGACGATGTTCATCCGCTCACGTCGTGTGAGACCGGCTTTCTTGACAGCTTGCATTACTGCAATGCCTCCTTCAAAAACGTTTTCCGCGTGTTAACAGAACACGCAAAAGCCACAGCAATGTATCGGAAACGCAAACGTCACAAAGACATGCTCGCCGTTGAGCGCGTAGGATCTATGCAAGCTCACAGTGTCCTCGTTCAGCACAGAACTCGACACAGAACACAGGGTTCAATCTCTCCACGATCGAACCAGATGTATTCGGCATATGAACCGATATACCCTTTACCACCACCACGCTTGCTACAGTATTTCCGCTTTCCGTCTTCTATAAATAAAAAGAGAAATGGACAACGTTTTTCTATTAAAAGTTCGAGATGCCCTTTTATGATGAGAGGCAAAGAAAGCACTTGCGTCATGCTGTCAGGAGTGATGTCACCGGTTCGGGTCGCCAGGCTGCTTCCTGGGTCAAGCGGTCATACCCCGGGAGAGTTCCCGGAAGGCTCAGTACAGCAGAGCTTTTGAACGAACCGCAAATAAGTTGTATACAGATAGTCTGAGCAAAGTCGTAAATGATTGAACTTGTACATCACACCTTTCATGGTCTAATCATACCATGCAAAAAACCCATTTACAAGTCTTGAAACAATGCCAGCTACAAATTCATCTTGTCTTACGAGGAAAGATCCACTTTCTTGACGATGAAAAGCCTCTTTACAGGCTGAGCTTATCCTGCGTTCTCCCCTTATTTGTATGAACAAATATCGTCCTTATTCCTCTCTTTTTGTCCATACAAATATCAGCCTGGGACAGGGTCTGTGCATGCAAAAGTGCAAAGCTGTCGAATCTGAAGAGGAACGGGCAGTCACACCATATCCTCCTAACTGGCGCCTTTTTCCTGGATTTACTCTAAAAAAATGCGTATAGTACAGAAAGGGGAGGAACTCGATTCAACCATGAAGAACGTGTGAGAATACGTCCTCATGCAGCGTTTTTGCATCGCCATCGATAGAGAGATAGAAAGATCTCATGAGTAAGAGGATTTTGAACAATGAAGGACTTTTTCAAATCAATCAAAACATATAAGCTTATCTATCTCGGTCTGATTATTCATATGCTGTACTATATTTCTGCATTTCACACGGGGTGGTTTAACGGACTCTTTACAGGAAGTGCAATTCATTATTGCTGCAAAGGACTCGATTTTTATCAAGTTCCCGACGGAGCATACGCTTACTGGCATAATGGAAAATTGACCGGGGAAAAGCTGCCAGATGGTACCCGTTTTTCACAGGATCATCCAGCGAACAAGAATGTCTACCATCCGCTGTTTACGTTAATAGTCGGCACGATACTGCTGCCCTTCTCACCAGAGCACGCCTTTACGGCATGGCTGATGCTCAAACTGGCGCTCACTATCAGTGCTGTATGCTACTTTATCTGGATATTTCAGGACAGTAAATATATATCGTTTGCAGTTTTTGTGTTGCTGGCCTTTGCGACCAATTATCTCGAAATTGCAATTGCTCAGTTTCATAGCGTGCTGAACGCGTTTCTGCTGCTCTTTCTTATCGACCTGGTGAAGAGAAAGAGTGTTGTCAGCAACTCCATTCTGTCTTGTCTCACGATGCTTGTCAAGCCGATTGTCCTCTTATGGACGCCGCTGCTCATCATCAAGAAGCGCTCCGGGATCGCACTCGGGGGCCTGCTGCTGTTTGCACTCTACACCGGGATTTTCACCTTTGATGGAGCGGCAAACTACTATATTGATAATTTACGTGAGCAGCTTCTAGCATCTTCTGTCTTTGGACCGGATCAGATCATCACGCTCGGGGCGCTCATCCGCTTTGATACCAACCTTCAGGATGTGGTCTACCAGTTTATTCGTTATGGGACGCTGGCTGGAATTCTGGTGCTCAGCCTGCGCAAGCGCTTCCACATTGTCAAAGGCTGCTTCCTGCTCACAGTGTACTATCTCTTCTTCTACAGTCTGGTTTTCGAGTATCACTATACCAGTCTCGCACCTGTAATCGCTATCTGTCTGGTCTGTTGTCCGGAATTTCAAACGCTTCGTTCGCGTATATGTGTTCTACTGACCTGTTTACCGAGTGCATTTGTATTTCTCAATATCCTGAATATCGGAACCAAGCACGATTCTTTCTACGGCACAAGCGTCGACCTGCTCGGCTGGCGTATCATGGTCATCAGTAAGGTGCTTCCAGTCCTGTTTCTCTGCATCTTCGTGCTGTCCGATGATGTCATAGCACTCTGGAAGCGGATTTGCAAGTACATTCAGCAATGGAGACGGCATGTACAGCCTGTTCCCTCTCATGCCGATCCAGCGTCAGGATTCTCAACACATCAGGAGCACACTGGTGTAGAAAGCTGTACACCATCATAAGAGCGGCGCCGCTTTAGCTGAAAGTATACACGATTTGATGATCATGGGGAGTTAAATTATAAAAGCAAAACAGGTAAAAGACGCGCGCAGCCGGCCCTTGCAAGCAGCATTCTATCGCCTGGCGACCTTTTTCCTCGTCTCTTCTCAGAGGACCGGCAGCAAGCTGTGCCCGGTTTCGTTGTGATGCAGATCTATTTGTAGGCGCTCTTGTATCTATTTGTACACAACGTTGCATACAAGAACAGATATGTTCCTGTGCTTGCAAGCGGACAACGACGCATTCGGGTTTGCTCCCTTACCACCCGCAGCATGTTTCCATCTGGCCCGCTCTCTATATGCCCTGTCAGGCAGTTCTACGCATTCCCAATTCCAACAGAGGTTCACACGAGCATTACATTTTGTTACAAATGTTTCGTATTTTCTCTCTATTCTCTTGCTTGTGCAACATACTTCTTCAAACATGTGATATTACCATTGACATGACGCGATGAATATGTTACATTACCTGTGATGTTTGTGGAAGGACATTGAAATCACATTGTAGGTGGTTTTGATTGTCTGAAGGTAGCATAAAGCCCGGTGAGCATTCCATGCTCCCCCTGGTAACTGGTGTGGTGAGAACCGAATTTACTCTCCTATCATTTCTGTTCTCAGTCCACCTTTGCTCTTTTGCCTTTTTTCGTCCCTGAGCGGTCGATGAAAGGCGATACCGGATTTTGTGGCGGAGCCGGTCCCTGAACTGGCCCGCCACTTTTTTGGCTACCCTTCCTGACAGTTGAGCAACAGGCAGTCAATGCAGCCTTCCAGATCCGAGCAGCGGCACTTCAGGCCCTGCTCAAGCAGCCGCTTCATCTTCATGGTACGATCGAGCAGCGAGGAAATCTCTATCAGTTTGCCTCGGGCCAGCGTTTGCCAGCGGTCTGAGACGGGCGACGCCTCGCGTTCATCGAGCAGCGTTTTAATTTCCGTAAGCGAGAAGCCAAGCTGCCGAGCGGTTTGAATAAACTCGATTCGCGTCACTGTCTCCTCATTGTACCGTCTGCGCATACTCACCCGACGAGGCTCAGGAAGCAGCTCAATGCTTTCATAGTAGCGAATAGCCGAAGGACGTAACCCCGTGCGCCGCGCCACCTCGGTAATCGTAAGATCGTCATTTTTCATGCATCTTTCCCTCTTGACTTCAAGTTAACTTGAAGAAGTACAGTGAATGGTGAGCCGCAGTTCTCTGGCTCGAGACAAAAGAAGACAGAAAGAAGGTCACATTATGGCTAGCAGTCAAACATCTCAGGTCTTGCATGTGGGAAGCACCGATTTTTCAGATAAGGTGTTACAGGCAGACACTCCCGTTATTGTTGAATTCTGGGCGGAATGGTGTACCTATTGTCGGGCGCTGACACCCCATTTCGAGCGCCTGAGCAATGCGTATCAGGGGAAGCTTCAGTTCGCCATGCTCAATGCCGACGATCACCACGAAATTCCGATCCAGTATGGCATTCAGGGCCTCCCCACGCTGCTGATTTTCCATAAAGGGAAAGAGGTTGCTCGGCTTATCGGACCGCATCCCACGCGGCTTCAAAGCCAGATAGACAACGTTCTTGCCCGCATCTGAGACCAGATAAGCCGTGTGGTGAAGCACCGTTCACTGCACGGCTAGTGCACTTCTGACTCGCTACGCAGTTTTTCCCGCACCTCCATCAATATAATGCCAAGCATGTTTTTCCCGCTTCCATCGCGACCAATACCCCAGTAGTAGTCTCCCGGGGCATTTTCTACGATTTCTTCGTCGCCCGTCTCAAGCAGCAGCTTCTTGAGTTTCGGGTGCGTCTCGAACTTGCAGAGCACCGCGCGCCGCATCACGTCATCCTTGACCTCTTCCCAATCGGGGCGCAGCGGCACCTCCCGGGAACGGCCCAGTTCCGCTGCCTGTTTGGCCGAGGGAGCCTCACGAATCCGGTCGGCATAGGGCGTGTTGACGAACTTCTGTGCCTGAAAGAAATGCTCCACGGTCGGCCACCACTTTCCGTCAAGCAGCACGCCATGACGCGAGAAGTTAGAGAAGCAACCATACGGATTTTCTCGTGTGCTATAAAAGTAGATTGTCATAGTATTATCCTCTCATTCCTGTTTTTCTCCTCTTTCCTGAAGAAAACCATCCCCCACCTCTGAGACACCTTACCACTTACAACAATTCGCAGTCGGGATTTTATCCCCTCGCGCTCACAAAGATCGGGGACAACGGAGCACAGCAAGGCGTATCAAGCCCGATCCACTCCATTCTGCATCACTCCGAAACGCCTCAAGCTGCAAATATGCATAGGATAACCTATCGCGCAATTGATCTGCTGTGAACCGGTGCACAAAGCCCGCGCCATTACAAAACATGTGGCCTGGCTCCAAATCTCTGCTTGCTACTATACTATACGACCGATAGAAAAGGGTCAATTTTTCTCGAATGCCAAAAACTCGTGAAAAATGATGTCCCCATTTGGAAGTTTCATCGTACATAATAATAGACACTGAAACGACAGTGCTCTGTATCAGCTTTGGAAACGTGAGGTTGTGTGCAGTATGGACGTGTGGCTTTCCTTCGTTGCCTGGTTCACGGTGCTTCTGGTGGTGCTCTGGTGCGGCTTCGACCTGTGTCGCGAAGGAGGCCATGCGGCTCACCTTACCCTTCCTCGGCCACTGCAGCTCCTGAACCGTTCAAGACGCTCAACCATTCGCGCCGGGCCATTCGCAATCCCTCCACAGATATGAGAAGTCACAACGCTCTGCCCACCTATGCAATACAAGCAGGTGCGAAGTCAGTGCAATGTATTGACATTCCACAACAGTACTGGTATGCTTGTACTGGAAACTTGCTGTATTTCAGAGGGAGGAACGTTCAATGCCAGTCTCCTGCCGTCTGCGCATTCTTCTTGCCAGACTCAACCTTGAGCTAGCCCAAAAAGGACAGGCGCCAATTAGCCTGCGCCGGCTTGCGGACGAAAGCGGGGTCTCTCTCAGCGTGATTGTGGCGCTGCATCGAGGGCGCAGCCAGCGCGTTGATTTTGCAACGCTCGATAGGCTGCTGACGTTCTTCAATCACTTTTTTCCTGTGAGCATGAACGACCTGCTTGAATGGGAAGAAGATCCCATCGTTGCAGCCGTGTAGCGTGTCAAAAAGGAGCAGACAGAATGGCAATACGCAAGATCGTGCTCCTCGGAGACCCTATTCTCCGAGAGAAGGCAAAAAAGATTCGCACGTTTGATACATCATTGAAAAAACTTGTTGATGATATGTTTGAGACCATGCATCAGGCACATGGTGCCGGGCTCGCTGCGCCGCAGATCGGACTCCCAATCCGCCTCTTTGTGGTCGAGCTGGATGATCCCGATACTGGCAAACACCATAAGGTTGCGATCGCCAATCCAGAGATCGTCAAAGCAGAGGGCGAACAGGTCGGCGTCGATGCCTGCCTGAGCATCCCCGGCTATTATGGGGTCAATGTGCGCCGCGCTGAACACGTGATCGTCAAAGGGCAGGATATCAAAGGGAAACCGCTTCGCGTGAAGGCAAATGGCTATTTCGCATGGGCACTTCAACACGAAACAGATCATCTAAATGGCATTCTCTTTCTGGATCTCCTCGACCGCCCTGAGGATCTACGCGAGGTGAAACCCGGCGAAGATATCATCATCGAGGATGAGGCGGGAAGTCAGGTGTAGTCTTCGCTGACTCCTGCTTTTTGAGCAGTGGCAGTGTCAAGGATGCTGGCAACAACGGAATATCCAGATCAAGCAGCGGCAGGTCTGTGCGAGCCACAAAAAGCTGATTCAGGCGTCGATACACGTCTTTTGGGGAGTCTCCTGCGCTGCTTTGCGTGGCAAGCAATACTCCACTGCTCGCGCGCCAGCGGATTACCTGCTGCTCGTTCGCCAGCTCGTAGAGCTGAACGCGCGTATACATAGTGAGCGGCCTGTAATAGGTGACGAACAGGCGCATCTCGTCCCATCCCATCGTCTGGCCACGCAGGCTGATTCCCTGCTCGCTAACGATGAGTTTCTGCGGTCTCGTGCGCACCGCATAATACAGGGCTATCAATACAAGCAACGCCACGGAGCAGGTAGGCAATACTGTCCACCATTGGGAATCGGAAGCAGCTAATCCGGCAAAGAGCATCAGCCCGACAACGGCGAACCAGATCAAGACCCACGCAAGCGGCGTCCAGCGCAGATGAATCGTGACTGGCAGAGGGAGCACATCGGAGTCAGCAACTGGCTGCTCTTCCGCACGGTTGCCTGCTTCCTCGTTCGACAGCGCCTCCGCCCGACGCTCAGCGATACGCTTCCAGATGTCGATTCGCCACAGGTAGCGCCAGAAAAACGCACTGGCAACCATAAGCAAGGACCAGATCCGGCCAAGCACGGCAAGAAATGAGGTCTCCGGGCGCAACGTATGGGCCGATCAACACGCACGCGCAGAAACAGGCACGCCAGATCAGCACCCACAAGACCTCCTTCCTGAGCGGGTCAAATAGCTTTTTCATTTCACGCTTCTTTCATCCACTATGGTTCGTTCAAGCAGCGGACGCCCGGTATGCGCGTCAGCACAACCCGATTTACCTGTCGAAAGAGCTCAGCCTGAGACATCGCCACGAACGGCTTCGTCTCCTGTATCCCCTCTAGCGGAACCCTCCAGTGCACAACAGACTGCTCGTTCACCAGCTCAGAGTATTGGGTATCTATGCGATAGCAAGCAAACAATCGCACCTCATCCCAACGGATCGAGCGCCCCTGCCCCATGCAACGCGAAAAAAGTCCTTGCTCGTCCAGTAACAGCCTGTCAGACTCTTTCTGACGCCGTGCCCGTAGCATGGAATTCAGCCAGAAAGGAAGCAGCCACAGGTACATACTCAGCAATACGCACGCGAAAAAGCTTCTGCTATTCAGCAATTGCAGAAAAAGTATGAGATATAGTCCAACATATGCTATAAGGTTCAACCACCAGATTTGTCGCATTTTCTGATATTCCACGCGGAGAGGCAATGAGAACGAGATGGCGTCGAGAGTCAGCATTTTGCCGGGAACGCTATCTCATTCGGCTTTTCAAGCGCTCGCGCACGATTCCGATTGACGCGTTGATAGCGGCGCCACTGGAAGAAAGATCCCGGGCCGAACAGACAGAACAGCACCACGCTCACCGCAACAACCACGAGTAGTTGATATAATGGCAGCAACTGGCTCCCCAGGCCAAGTACAAGCATCTGGAGCGCACAAGCAACACAATACTATCTGAACGGCAGAGTTCATACAAAATGTCCTGAAAGCAGAAGATGACAATACAGAAATAGGGAAATGGATGGAGCAGGTTTTTCCCTTTATACTGTCGTGGATATTCGCCTTTTTGAAGATTCATTCCTTTTATAAAGGAATATCTCGCTGCATGCGCATGCTTGTGGTTAAGACGTACCCTCTCGATTAGGCCCTTTCTCCTATGATTCACGCCATTTCATGAAAGATCAGCATATCTCACTATTATCACCATTGCAGACAAAAATATGTCTATTGAAACCTGAAAAGGAGGCACATGTTATGAACTATGCCCTGCCGGGATTCTGGCAGCAGATCAGGGAGCATCGAACAATCAGCCTGGTGCTGGCGAATGCCGTGGTCCTGCTGGCGATGCTCCTGGGCGTGTTCGGGCTCTTTGGGGATCGAATTCTCGATACGTTTGCGGCAACACCATGCAGTTCGGGTGATCAGTCCTATATCGTGCGGGGTGGCGATACGTTGAGCGGCATCGCGGCACGCTACAAGACGACCTATCAGCGCCTCGCCGACTACAATAAACTGGCAAATCCAAATCTTATCTATGTGCAACAGCGCATCTGCATCCCCGGGGCGAAGCCACAAAGCAAGGCCCCGACGCCCTTTAGCTATACCCTGCCCAAAACAAGGGGCTCGGGGAACTGGTTCGCATTCCCTCAGTGCACATGGTGGGCCAATCAACGATACTACCAGTTGCACGGTGTTTATGTCCCCTGGACGACGAATTCGGATGCCTGGCAATGGGTCAATCGGGCGCGTGACTTCGGATGGCGTGTCTCATACAGCCCTGTCCCGGGCTCGATCATCGTGTTTCAGCCTAATGTACAGGGAGCGTCCTGGCTCGGTCATGTGGGCATTGTCGAGCGAGTGAACAGCAATGGCTCGGTGACGGTCAGTAACACCAACTGGGGCGCGAATCCAACCAGCGTCACCTATACCACCGCGTGGCCTGGCAACGGAGTAGCCTTCGTCTACTAGTGTCTGCAAGAACGTGTGGCTGTGCGAACGGCTACACGTTTTCTTCACTTTTCATTCTATTCGAGGACGTGGTATTTGATAAAAAAAGAAAATCTGCGCTATTTGCTTATTTCAGTATACTTTCTATCAGGGAGATCAATGCTAGAAAAAGGAGACAGCGCAGTGATGAACGACCGTTTCTATCTGGAACTGGCAATGCAAGAAGCCGAGCGTGCTGCACTGGAAGGCACCTTTCCCGTCGGTGCGGTCATCGTTGGGCCAGACGGGCAAATTCTCAGCAAAGGGCGCAACCGCGTGTACACCGATGGCGATTATACCGCGCATGCTGAGGTGGTCGCGATTCGTGAGGCAGGCAGCCTGCTGATGCAGCCCGAGAACCGCCACCGCAGCACACTGTATACCACAATGGAGCCCTGTCTGATGTGCACGGTTGCCTTCCTGTTCGCCTATATCACGCGCGTGGTGTGGGTGCTGAATGATGACCTGTGGGGAGGCCTGCGCTGCGAGCTGCATCACCCTCCCGGTATGACCACGCTCAAGCAAGTCGAACGTATGCAGGCCCCTGAACCCGACCTCTTACAACGCATGGAAGAGCTGATAGAGCTCTGGACGCAGAACGAGCCAAACAGCCGGGCCCGCTGGAAAGAATTGTAATCCCCCGCAAAACGAAGCGAGCTGTTAGCCAGCAACGCAGCATTCCGCGCCGCTTCATCGTATACTATGATAAGATGGTGAAAAGGGGGATACACGTTCATGAATTACTCGATCAGCAAGCCAGTGAAGCCGCTTCTGCGTGGCTGGTCTCATGCGCTTGCGGCTGTCGCTTCACTGATTGTTACAATCATCCTCTGCTGGCTCAGTCGAGAGGATCTCGCACGCATGATTTCAATGCTGGTTTTTGGTCTCAGTATGATCGAATTGTATACCATCAGTGCAATTTATCATATTGTGACCTGGACGCCTGAACGGCGGCGCTTCTGGCGTGCGCTTGATCACGCAAACATCTTTGTACTGATCGCCGGAACCTACACGCCTCTTTGCTTCAATATCCTGTCAGGTTGGGTGCGGCCCGCGCTGCTCATCAGTATCTGGGTGCTTGCAACGCTCGGTGTCTGCCTGGCCGTCTTTACGCTGCATCTGCCGCGTTGGGTCACGGCTCTGCTCTATGTCTGCATGGGGTGGGAGGTCGTTTTTGCGCTTCCGGCGTTTCTGGCCGTGCTCCCCTGGGTGGCTGTTGGCATACTGCTTCTGGGTGGCGTGCTCTATACGCTTGGCGCGATCATTTATGCAATCAAGAAGCCCAATCCTTTTCCACGCGTCTGGGGCTATCATGAGATCTTTCACCTGTTTGTGATTGCCGGAAGCGTGGCCTTTACCGCCTGCGTCTGGATCTGGGCGCTTCCTTTCCCGCGCGTCTGAAGCCCAATGGACATACAAAAATGCCACGTGCCCGAACATGACACGTGGCTTTTGTACAGATTAGAGATTCCAAAGTTTGGCATTAATGAAGTCGGCAGTGGACGGAGAGGAGCCGCACAGGATCGAGGTTCCGATCTGTCCCTTTGAAGACTCGCGCGGAATCGAGGTCAGCTTTTTCCCTTCCACAAAAAAGGTCAGCTCGGAGTCGTCGGCCTTCACACCCAGTCTGACCGGGAAACTGATCTTTGTGGGCAGGTCGTTCTCTTTCAGGATCTTAAACTGATCGCCCTGCTTGGCGCCCTCATCGTGCTTGTAGATGCCATAGCTGTTGCCATCTTTCGACACGACAAACATATAAGCCGTTTTCTCAACATTATTTGAGTCAGCGAGGAGACCGGCCATTGTATTATTTGCACCGGTTATTGCCTTCACCGTTACCTCATACGTGTAATTGGTAAAGTTGGTGTCGCGGCTACACATCAGGTAGTAGTCCTTCTCTTTCTCGGACATCTCATAGGCACCGTTCTTAAAGCCGCATCCAGAGCCGGTGTACCATGTGCTTGTGTCAGAGGTGAGCGGCTCATCAAAGGCCTGATCGGTACTGAAGGGGTAGCCGTTGTCACCCGACGTTGTGGTCGTCTCTGTTGGTGCTGCCGTTGCAGTTGCCTCCACGGTTGGCGTCCCTTTCGTATCGGTCTTGCGGTTGTCGTCCGGCTGGTTAATCGCCCAGGCAACCAACCCGATACCCGCGACCAGAACGATAATCAGAGCAACCACACAACCGATGATGAGTCCATTATTGTTACGCTTCTGTGGCGGCGGATACGGAGGCTGCATCCCTGGTCCGTAATTGGGTTGCGGGTACGGAGGCGGCTGCTGCGGATATGGCTGCCCCTGATATGGCGGTGGTGGCGGCGGCGAATATGAACCACTTCCCCCTTGAGGGGCGTACTGAGTTGGCTCCATAGGCGGGTACGGCTGCCCCGGAGGAGGTGGCGGATACTCTCCTCCCCCCTGATATGGTCCCTGTGGTGGCATGTTATCATATGGAGATGACATTGTTAGACCTCCCTGCTAACAAAATACGAGATGACAGATGGGCAGAAATAGCGCCCTCTCTTGATCAGAACGAAGTATCTAGATCTGTACAAAGAAATCGCATGTATCATACCACGCTTCAGGGGCAATGTGAACAACAGCGCGGATCCACCAGCCAGGCCCTGTAACATGCGATCGCGATACATTTCCTTCTTCCATTACTACGCATGGCTTGAGAAAAGGGTTCAAATAGCTGAAAAGTACCAAAAGAAAAACCGCCTCACCGTACCCAGTGAGGCGGCTGACAAGAGAGCTAGTTTACCAAAAAGCGGCAGAAGGCCGCTGGCTTCAGCCAAGGGGATGGATGGCGCAGGAAGCCAGCAGCGGCAGGACGTTCCCCTTCGCTTGACAGAAGACAATCGTTGTGTTAGGATACGCGAAGATAGTGAGGACGAACAAGGAGCAAGGGATGCTGATCTACGAAGACAAGCTCGATGGGTCGAAAGCGCAATTCGCCGCCATCGAGGAAGCCATCCGCACCACCCAGTTCATTCGCAATACGTGCCTGCGCCTCTGGATGGATGCACGTGGCATCTCCAGGAATGATCTGCAGCGGTATTGTGCTGTGCTGGCCAGACAGTTCCCTTTTGCGCTCTCCCTCAACTCGCAGGCCCGGCAAGCTGCCGCTGATCGGGCGTGGGCTGCCATCTCCCGCTTCTATGAGCATTGCA
>NZ_QKUF01000010.1:65235-225193 GCF_003253565.1 Thermosporothrix hazakensis | reverse complement strand
TCCTCGTCTGGCACCCAACGTGTGCCGCTTCCTGAGCGAGCTGAGCATGGATGGAGTTCCCTGCCTGAGCGCCTTCGATTGGGGCAGGCTGAGCGGATCGCCCTTCCTGCCACGCGTGACATTTCGGATGGGCCCGCATGCGAGGCTGGTGCTCAGTCCCGCGCAGTGGCAGCTTCGGGCCGACACGGTGCAACCGGAGGGGACGGGCAGCGAGGAAGAGCGCTGGTTTGCGGGCTTGCAGCGCTGGCGCGAGCGGTGGCGGGTGCCGCGCTATGTCTATCTGGCTGAGTTCGATAATCGCCTGCTGCTCGATCTGGAGCACCCGGTCATGGTCACCGAGTTGCGGGATGAGCTTGGCAAGCTGCAACAGGATCGCACGCTGACGCTTCAGGAGCTGCTTCCCGACTTTGAACATCTCTGGCTGCGTGATGAGCAGAGCGCTCCCTACTTTTCGGAACTCGTGGTTCCGCTGCTTCGTGTTGCTCAACCAGCCGTACAGGCTGCTCCTCTGACGCCTCGCCGGGCGATCTCGCGGGTCGAGCGCAGCTTTTTCCCCGGGGATCGCTGGACCTATATCAAGCTCTATGCCGCTCCCGGGCAGCACGACGAGCTGATTGCTGGCCCGCTCCGTGCCCTGATTCGGATGTTGCAGGAGCAGCGCCTGCTCGATTGCTGGTTCTTTATTCGCTATATCGATCCTCTGCCACATCTTCGGGTCCGCTGTCGGGCTCGCGGCGAGCAAGCAATTGAGCCATTGCTGCTGGCGATGCTTCGTCACAGTCGCCATCTGGTAGACGCTGGTGTGATCCAGTCGTATGCGCTTGATCCATATGAGCGGGAGGTGGAGCGCTACGGCGGGCCCGAAGCAATCGAGCTGCTGGAGCAGGTATTCTGTCTTGATAGCGCGGTTGTCAGCAATCTGATTGCGGCTCAGCAAGCGCAACGTCTCACGCTTGATCCGCTGGAGATCGCTGTCTTTTCGCTGCACCAGTTCTTCACCAACTGGGGCTATGATATCGATCAGTGTCTGCAATGGCTTCGCAAGCGCACGCAGACCTATGCGTTTAGCGCTGAATATCGCCCGCATCGCCGTGAGTGTTGCGAGCTGCTGGCCCCCTGGGAACCCAGGCCGCCCGCGAATGTTGTGGAACAGCGCGCGCTCCTGCTCACGCTGACGCATGGGCCAAGCGCCGAGGGTGCGGATAGGGGATCAATCGCGCAGGAGCTCAGGAAGCTTGGCGATCAGGTGCGGGAGCTGGCAAGCAGAGGGGGGCTCTGGGTGTCCGAGGAAACGCTGCTCGAAAGCCTGGCACATATGCATAAGATTCGTTTGCTGGATCTGGATCGAGAGCGCGAGCGCCGCCTGTATGCTTTCTGGCGCCACACCCTTGAAAGCATCAAGCGACGGCCCACGAAGCGGTAGCAGCGGCCTTGTGGCAGAAAGGCTGAATGTGCAACGGATCCTGGGCGCTCCCTTCGATAGCTGGAAAGAGAGCGACCGGGCGTTCGCAATGGCGCAGCATGCCTCAGTAGCGAGGAATCTCCTCTTCAACAACGCAAAGGGGAGATTCTCGCTGAAGCGTCCGAGCCATGAGCCTGAGCGGGGTGCTTATCGCGTCTCTGCTTCTATCCAGTCAAGGTATTCCTTCTTGCCCGCAACAATCGGGAGGGCCGTCACTTGAGCGCAGGAATAGGGGTGACTTTCCACAATAGCCTTCTCAACCCGGGGGTACAGCTCCCGGCGCGTCTTGGCCTCAAGCCGCCACTCGTTGTCCTCTTCCTGCTTGCCTTCCCACCGATACACCGATTGGATAGGGAAGAGATGGACGCATGCGGCCAGATGCTGCTCTACCAGCTTTCGCGCGATCGCTTTCGCGACATCCTCTGAATCAACGGTTGTGACAACCACGATATATTCTGACATGTCTTATTCCTCCTATTTCTTTCACTCCTCAACGGCTTCATAGAGCCCTTGCAACGTTGTAGCCATAAGCATCTAGAGTTGGAAGACATCTTCTACTGCCGAAAGAGACGGATCTTTTCCCCACCTCTGTTTTGCCCTGTAGTAGCTAGCTGCAAGCTTGTTAAAATACAAGCGAGAATTGATCTTCCTGGCCAGCTCGGCTGCTTCTACGAGTGCAGCGACATAGGCTTCACGCTCTTCGCGCTGACGCTGAATCTCTGCCTGATAGTATAAAAGATCGACCTTTGTAATGGGTTCCCTCTCCGGATCATTTGACTCCTTTTCCATCGCCTCAAGTGCTCTCGCTGCCTCATCGGGTTGATGAAGAAAGAGACGTGATTGAGCGTCACCAAAGACGTACAGAGAGTAACGGCTTGCGCGTATATACGGGTAAAACGGATCTTCCTCCGGGATCCGGGGATACGATTCGTATGCGAGCCCCATAAATCGCATAGATTCCTGAAGTTGCCCACGCATCGCGTATAGCTCAGCCGCCCCTGCATAAACGCGGCCCTTCAGAAGTGGTGACATTGTAGCCGTAAAGAGCGATTCTGCCTGTTCAAAACACTGTATTGCATTCTTGCTGTGTACGTCAATAAGGAGCGGCTGAGATGAGCAGAGATGAAAATGATAATCAATAAGGCGGAGTAGAGCAGCTATTTGTAGTTCATGGTTTCCTGCCGCTTGCGCATACAGGATAGCTCGACGGCCCGCCATCGCTGCCGCGCTATAGTCTTCCCGATCAGTTGCTACTTCGCATGAGATGATGTAGGCTATTGCTGCGAGCCGCGCTGCTGGTATCTGAAGTGGTCCCGATTGTTGTGCCAGTGCTGCACATTGTTGAAGGTAGAGCGGCAGTATCGCTTCCACCTGCCTGGTATGCCCGCTATAGTATAGGTCTAAACAGGCTAAAACTCCCCTTTCATACATCGAAAGCAAATCATTGGACCAGGCATCAGAAACTGCATTCAGTCCTACAATCCCCATGAGCCTTAAAGCGCTCCGCCTGTTCATATCGTCCTCTTTTGCAAAAAACTCCTGTATTTGTTTGCTGTGGTGGGGGGATATGCCTCTCTTCCCGCACTCCCACTTTGATATTGTGGGTTTATCTACTCCCAGAGCATCAGCTACAGCCTTTTGAGATAACCCCCGCTCTTCGCGGAGTGCTCTCAACATAGCGCCATCCACATTGAACCCCCTATTATTATGTAACAAGCAACCAAAGCCCAGTAATATATGATTCATAGTTTACATTAAATTTGCACGAAATGACAACCTGAATGACAATCCAAAGCCAACTAGAAACGCCTTATTTTTCATGTATGCTTTGTATAGATGCGTGACAACCGGAGCCCAACGCATCGGTACCCGAATGATGAGCCGGTTGTTGTCGCATCCTGCTAGTGGAAGAAGGAAAAGAGGTGATCGTATGCTGAGAGTCAGACTCACCCGAGATCAGCTTGCAGCCATCGTGTATAGCTGTGAGCTCAATCTAGCGGCGCTAAAATCCCCCGTGAAGACGCGGGAACAGGAGCGCCGGGAACAGCTCTTAGACGATTTTTTAGCCCAGGTCTGGGAAGTGATTGAAAGCTCAACGGATACGCAGGAGATGCCCGGTCAGCCGCTCCCCTGAGATGCGTCACGGCTGTAGGCCTTTATGGGGTAGCCAGCCAGATCCGACGCTACCCCCCGCGTACCGCAGAGCTTCCTGAAAGAAGAGGCAGAGGATGCAAAACGAGATACTGATGAGGTTGCTTGACCACCTGGGGCCCGACGACCCCTATAATAAGCTTGTGCAAAGGGCGCTCGAGGGCGAAGAACTCCACCCGTTCGAGGCGAAACAGATCACAGCCATGTGTGCGCGGTTGGCAGGGAAGCCAATGACACCGGAGGATCTGGGATTACAGGTAGCACCAATGCCTCCCCAAATAAAGGAACAGCTCGCCGCGATGGAACGAGAGCTTGAGAGAAACCCGGGGAACAAGGTAGCAAGAGATAGTAGAGACGATACACCAGATATATTCGTAAGTCCACCAACGCCGAGCGAATCCCTCTACGTCGCTCACATCCTGTATGTTACCGGAAGGGCCTGACACGTCGGGCCCTTCTTTTCTTTTGGGCTATGCACAACTCACCGGAAAATCTGTAAATACATATTCTACACAGAAGATGATACACTCCTTTGTTTTGACCGATATTCTCTATGATCAGCCGATCAGTGGGCCCTGGTCGCTCCTTTGTGAGCGAGGTGGCAAAGAAAATGGTTATTTCTGGCTGGCTGTCTCGTCTCATGTAATGGTACATCTCAATCTACTGTTTGCTGTCTAATGAAGGGAGATCTGCACGTGCAAAAGGCAGCGATACCGCTCCTGAGCTCCTGGCAAAATTTCTATGTCATTGTCGGTTCTGCTTCTGTAGGACTGATCAGCCTGATGTTTGTCGTCTTGTCTCTGATTGCATCGAGGAACAAGCGCAAATCGAGCGAGGTGACCGGGGTCTTTGCCACCCCGACGGTGGTGCATCTCTGTGCCGCTTTTCTCATCGCCGCGATTTTCAATGCGCCCTGGCCTGAACTCTGGTATGTTGATCTTGCTCTGGGTATCTGTGGGCTGGCGGGGGTGCTCTACGGCCTCGTCATTTTCTGGCGGGCGCTTCGTCAGTCCAGGTATCAGCCAGAACTGGAAGATTGGATCTGGCATATCATCCTGCCGTTTCTTTCTTATATGGCTCTTTTTGGTGCGTCCCTGGTGATACCTGCGAATGCGGTGCTGGCGCTCTTTATTGTTGGAGCGGTAGCGGTGCTCTTTCTCTTTATCGGGGTGCATAATGCATGGGACAGCGTCACCTATATGATCTTTATTACCGAGGCGCGGCAAGCGCAAAAGGAGCAAGAGCAGAAGGCTGAAGAACTTTCAAGCCTCTAGCGTGTAGGGATAAGGTAAAGTGTAAAATATGGAAGTGTTTTCTCTCGATCCTCATTTTACGGAGGTGACACAACAAGAAATTTCAAGATTCTGTGTATCCAGGGAGAATAGTGGAAGAAGGTAGTAGAGGTAAGGAGAAGAAGAAAAATAGCTGAAGGAGAAAAAAGATCATTTTTCTTTCAGCTAACAAACTGGAGAGGCGTTTATGTTTGGATTGCTCCTTTTCTGATTATCTCTGATGGGAAGCGTTTTGGCGGGAATTGCTCGCATTATTGTGCTCTATCAATTCTGGCATCAGAAGAGGCATCCCGTGGCCCAGGAGACCTGCCGTAGTATACGAAAAATGATGTATGTATGTGCCTTGCTCCTCTGCCTTTTTGGGGGGATACCGGGTTATTTTCTCCTCTCCATGCCCGGTTGGCGGTGCCCTGAGGAATACATCTGTACTCCTCTACCGACGCAACCTCCTCAACCGCCTGGCTGTCCTGAGGGGATGGTCTGTACTCCCAAAGAGCAATAGGGCAGGCTGTGAAAGGAGGAAATAGCAGGGGCAGGTGAAAGCGTGATGTCTGGAGGCGGCAAGAGGCGTGCGTGAAGGCAGTTCCGGCTGCTTGTTCCGCGCTGGCCTGCCGACAGACCCCGCATGCCTCGTCGAGAGCCTCCCGGAAGCGAGCTAGCCAGGGTCCTGCGACCAGGAGGGCGTGAGGCAGGGAAAGCGCGTTAGCTGTCACTCGCTGAGGCGCGCGGAGCAGGTTGAGCTCGATGCAGTACCATCTGCGATGGAAAGGCTTGAAAGCCGTGCGCCTCATAGAAGGGGACGAGGGATTGCTGACAGAACAATGTCACGGTTTCGACCTCCTGAAGTCCGTCGAGCAGTTTTGTCAGAAGGAGGCTTCCCAGGCCTTTGCGCTGGTGATCTGGCCGCACTGCCACATCATCAATGTAGGCGTGGAAGTGTCCATCTGACACCGCCCGGGCAAAGCCTACCAGTTGATCCCCGTCCCAGGCTCCGACTGCCAGCGCGTCCTGAAGCACCCGCGCAATCTTCTCGGGGGTGCGCTGTGGCCACCAGCCGACATGTGTGTACAGTTCGCGGACCGCTCGGGGATCAATGGGGCGCTCGTGATGGAATGCGATCATGATAGCTGTCATTGGTCTGGCTCCTGATCTTTCTGATCGGCTCTCAAGGATGTGATCAGAACGTGTTGTCTCTTGAAGTGCTTGCATGTCCTTCAAGATGGACTGGTCCTTGTCCAAATGCAAGGAAGCTCTCGGAGTATATCAAGTTTGCTTGTGATGGTCAAAGAGCAGGTGTGCAGGCAGGATGAAAGCAGGAGTGGACTCATATGCTCAGTGGCCAGAACGAAGGCCCTCAAGCGCGCGTGGCATCACGACGTGATGGGGAGGGTAAACCAGAAGGTCGAGCCCTCTCCGGGGGTGCTCTCAACGCCTACTTCTCCTCGGTGTTCGGTGATGATCGCCTGGCAGATGAAGAGGCCGAGTCCCAGTCCCTTGCTTGACCCCCTCTGAGAAGAGCTGCCTTTCTCCCCTTGAGAAAAGGGCCGCCAGAGCGCCTTTTGAGCTTCGAGAGAGAGGCCGGGCCCCTGATCGCGTACCCAGATCCGGACCATCTCGTTCTGAAGGGTAAGCCCGATGTGGACCGGCTTCTCGGGGGGAGAATAGCGCAGGGCATTGTTGACGTAGTTGGTGATGACCTGGCGAATGCGGTCGGGATCGGCCTGCACCGTGATGTTCTCCTGCTCGGGCAGCGTCAGTTGAAGGGTGCGTTCTGGAACCAGGACACAGAGATCCGCGATGCATTGACGGAGCAGCGCCACGATGTCGCAGGGCTGCAAGGAAAGCGACAGGGTGTGTGACGTGATGCGTGAGACATCCCGTAAATCATTAATCAGGCGTGTTTGCCCGTCAATCTGGCGGAGGGCATCATCCAGCAGCTTTGGCAGCTCGGTCACAAAGGTTTGCCATTCCTGAGGGAGGTTGTCCACGGTGCTGCTCAGGCGCTTCAGGCGTCGCTGAAGCAATTGAAGAATGGTGCGAAGAACCGTGAGCGGCGTTTTCAGCTCATGGCCAGTGATCCCGAGGAGGAGATCTTTTTGTCGCTCCATAGCTTTGTGTGCGGTCATATCCAGCACGAATAAGAGCGCAAGCGGTACAGGCCCTTCCCGCCGAAAGGTTGTCCCGCCCATCAGTACCGGGACGCGTCTGCCCTCTTTGCTCACAAGCTCTATTTCATAAGGAGGGAAACGGTCCGTCCGCGCCAGTTCCTCCCGTAGCTGCATCACTCTATCCTGATTGTAGGAGGGTATCAGTTCTGTCCACTGAAGGGAGCCCGCTTCAAGGTCCGCTCGACTATACCCGACAAGGGAAAGAAACGCGTCGTTCGCCTCATAGATCCGGCCCCGGGCGTCGATGACGAGAATCCCGAGAATATTGGAGTCGACCAGGCCACGCAGGCGGGCCTCACTCTCCTGTAGGGCCTGCTGGATACGTTTGTTTTCGTCGATATCGGTTGCCGTGCCAAACCATTTTATAATATGTCCCTGTGCATCAGTAAGAGGCAGAGCGCGTACCAGAAACCAGTGATAGAGGCCGGTCTTTCCCTCCCGAACGCGATATTCAATCTCGTAGGCCTGCCCTGCCTGGATGGCGGCATGCCAGGTTGCCAGTGCTCTGACCTGGTCATCGGGATGGACGAGCTGGAGCCAGCCATCTCCTTTCAACTGATCGTAGCTTGCTTGCAGATACGTAAAACAGCGCTGGTTGAAATAGTCGAGCCAGCCATCAGGCCGGGCGGTCCAGACCAGATGGGGAATCGTCTCCGTGATGATCCGAAGCGCTTCGTGGCTCTTGTACAGCGCCGTTTCTGCTTGTTTGCGTTCGGTGATATCGTGAATATAGATGGCGATGCCCTCGCGCGAAGGATACACACGGACCTCCACCCATTTATGCAAGAGCGGGTGAAACGCCTCAAAGGTGACCAGTTGTTGCGTGCGTAAAGCCGTGCGATAGCCGTGTTCAAAGGGCGTGCCAAGCAGCTCGGGAGCTGCCTCCCAGAGGCGCCGTCCCAGTATGGCCGCGCGAGGTTTACCGAGGGCTGTTTCTATCCATGCATTGACATAGGTAATGCGCCACTGCGAATCGATATGAACCAGGCCATCGGTAATGCTCTCCAGCAGGGTGATTGCCCATTTGTTTTCTTCCTGGTGTTGCGCCACAATGTCAACTCCGGCAAGGCAAAAAGCTGGTCGCTTGAATATCTCTGTCTTTTCATTATAGATGAGGGATCAACGTCAAGTATAGGGGAACCGCCTCCCATGAAGCTGCGGGATCTATGGAGCCGCCTGTCAGGTGCGATCCAAACGGGAGCGTGAACCGGGGCTCCGATCCGCAAGGGAGTCCTGCCGCTTGCGATTGGATCTTCAGGCGCGGAGAACGTTCTACATGCTAGAGGAAGAGGGGGTGAAGGCGCTGTAAAGTCCATCCTCTTTGTGCTGATGGGGCTCCTGAAGCCGCTCTTGTGTGGTATGCTCGTGTATTGAGCTCATCACTATATTGCGAAAGATGCAAAGAAATGGTATCTTTGTCTTATCCCCGATTCAGAAAGCGTCTGGCATCAGGAACGAAGCTGCTGGCAACGACCACAACGGTCCAGGCGCGCAAGTATGAGATTTCCTGTTCTTTTTCTGGTTTTCTCTCTGGAAAAGAGGTATACTATTCTCTGCAACAACTGTGAAAGATATGGTTCATCAACGGACCAGTATTGTCGTCCTATTCCTGTTCTGCTGCCACCGGGAACCTTCCATTCCCTTTGTCTGGTGCCTCGCTTGAGATGCCTGTTTTCTCTTTCAGCGTCTCATGAGCCTGCTCGCTTCTGAGCCATGAGAGCGCCAGCATTTCCTGTATTTCTAGAGTAAACAAAACAACAGAAGATAGACAAGAGACTGTTCCTACTATCTATAGAGTGAAGGAGACGCCTCATTGGGCTACACGAGTGCTATTCCTGAACCGGGCCAGCTTGTAGAAGTGCGCCGCCGCCGCTATGTCGTCGTAGACATTGTACAGAGCACGCTTCCTTCTTCGGGAAAGCAGCATCTGGTCACGCTTTCTTCGGTCGAAGATGATGCGCTTGGCGAAGAGCTTCAGGTGATCTGGGAAGTTGAGCCCGGAGCCACGGCCATCGAAAAGACGCCGCTCCCTGCACCCACCGCAGGGTTTGATACTCCGCAGCGCCTGGATACATTCCTGAATGCGGTGCGCTGGGGAGCCGCTTCCAGCGCCGATATAGAGGCCATTCAGGCGCCGTTTCGCAGCGGCATTGATCTGGAAGATTACCAGCTTGACCCGGTCGCGCGGGCGATTCGGATGCCCCGCGTTAACCTGCTGATCGCCGATGATGTTGGTCTCGGCAAAACGATTGAAGCCGGTCTGGTCATTCAAGAGTTGATTATCCGCCATCGCGCCCGCAAGATCCTGATTCTCTGCCCCGCACCGCTTCAGGTGCAGTGGCGCGAGCAGATGCGCGACAAATTCGGCCTCGAATTCCGCATTATCGATAGCAAGACGGTCAGCGAGCTGCGGCGAGAGCGTGGTCCCTACGTCAACCCGTGGAGCCACTTCCCGCGCCTGATCGCCTCAACCGAATATTTCAAGCGCGAGCGCCCGTTCCGCCTCTTTACCGAAACCCTTCCGCGTGAAGGAGAGTCGGTCTATCCCCGCAGCTATGACCTGCTGATCGTTGATGAGGCCCACAATATGGCTCCGTCCGGGCGCGGCAAATATGCGACCGATTCGATTCGCACGCGGGCGCTGCGCCGGATTGCGCCTCACTTTGAGCATAAGCTGTTCCTCTCGGCCACCCCGCACAACGGTTATCGGGAGAGCTTTACCGCCCTGCTTGAGCTGCTGGACAACCAGCGCTTCGCTCGGGGCGTCGAGGCCGATGACAGGCAGTTGCGCACCGTGATGGTACGTCGTCTCAAGTCCGAGCTGGAAAAGCGGTGGGACGGCTCGCCGCGCTTCTCTCGCAGAAAGGTGGAGCCGATCGAGGTGCAGTATACCGACGAAGAACGGGAGATCCATCGCGCCCTGCAGGAATACACGCAGGAGCGGCTCAAGCGGCTGCGAACGAATGGCGATCAGCAGGCACACTACGCGATGGAGTTTGTCACCAAGCTGCTCAAGAAGCGCCTGTTCTCCTCCCCGAAGGCCTTCCTGTTGACGCTGCAAAAGCATATGGACACGCTGGCACACCCCGACCGCAAAGAGACCGTCTCGCGTCGGCCACAGATGGGCATTTTGCGGAAACGGCTGGAAGAGATCGAGGAAGAGGACCTTGATGACGAGACGCTCAGCGATACAACCGCGGAAGCGCTGGAGATCGCGGCCTCGATGCTGACCGATATCAGCCAGCGCGAGCGCGAATTGCTCGACGTCATGCACCGCTGGGCCGAGCAGGCCGCGACCAGACCCGATAGCAAGGCACAGGAGCTGATCCGCTGGCTGCATGCCACGATCAAGCCCGGTGGTCGCTGGTCAAGGGAGCGCGTCATTATTTTTACGGAGTTTCTGGATACGCAGCTCTGGCTCTATAACCTGCTGGAACGGGAGGGCTTCACCGAGCGTGGTCCCGACGGTCAGCGGCGCGTGCTGCGCCTGTATGGCGGCATGGAGACCGAGGAGCGCGAGCAGATCAAAGCGGCCTTCCAGGCAAACCCGGATGTTGCCTCGGTGCGTATCCTCCTCGCGACCGATACCGCTTCCGAGGGTATCAACCTGCAAAACTACTGTTCGCGCCTGATACACTATGAAATCCCCTGGAATCCGAATCGCCTGGAACAGCGCAACGGGCGTATCGATCGGCACGGGCAGCGGGCCCCGGAGGTGCTCATTCACCATTTTGTGTCGAGTACCTATAAACAGGCCAGTAGCGCCACCCGCAGGGATCAGCTTGATGATGATCTGGAGTTTCTGGGAACGGTGGTTGAAAAGCTCAAGCAGATTCGGGAGGATCTGGGCAGCCTCGCCCCCGTTATCGCCACGCAGGTCGAGGAAAAGATGCTCGGCTATCGGCGCACGCTGGATACCACGAAGGCGGAGCAGAATCTTCCCTCGAAGCGGGTGAAGGCGTTCGAGAAGAAGCAGCGCGACGAGCTCAACAAGCGTATCAAGCAACTGGAGGAGCAGCTTGGGAAAGAGCGGGATAAGCTGAAGCTGTACCCGGAAAACATTCAGGCCGTAGTTGAAACCGCGCTGGAGCTGGCGAAGCAGCCGCCCTTACGCAAGCGCATCCTGAAAGATCCGCACGGGGTCTATCCGCCAATTGAGGTCTTTGATGTGCCCGAACTCAGTGGCAGTTGGGCGCGGTGCACCGAGGGGCTGGAACACCCGTTGATGCGGGACCAGCGGCGACCGATCGTGTTTGATCATGCTCTGGCTCGCGGGCGTGATGATGTGGTGCTGGCTCACCTGAACCATCGCCTGGTGACGATGTCGCTGCGCCTGTTGCGGGCCGAGGTCTGGTCACAGGGCGATCAGCGCTCGCTCTATCGCGTCACAGCGCGAATAGTCCGGCATCATGCGCTGCGCACTCCGGTGGTGGTGGCCCATGCGCGCCTGCTGATTCTGGGAGGCGATAACCAGCGGCTGCACGAGGAGCTGATTGTTGCGGGCGGCGCTCTGACCGGCGACGGCTTTAAGTCAATGGATGCCGATCAGCTTCAGGATGTGCTGGATGCTGCCGGAGATAACCCGGTCTCCGCGCGCGTGCAGGAGAGCATTCGCAGGCTCTGGGATAGCCATCGGGACGCGCTGGCAGAGGCGTTAGAGCGGCACATGAACAAGCGAATGCGCAGTTTAGAGCTCACCCTGAGGAAGCGCGAGGAGCAGGAGAAGCTCGATATTACGACGGTCCTGCGCGAGCTGCAAACCAGCATTCGGAAAGAGATCGAGCCGCGCACCGGGCCGGCTCAGCTCATGCTGGAAGGCTTCTCTGACGCTGAGCGCGAGCAATATAAACGCGATGTGCAGGCGCTTCAGGAGCGTGCCGACGCGATCGATGGCGAGATTGAGGAAGAGGTGAAGCGCATCCAGCAGCGGTTTGCCAATCCTCGGCCGCGCCTGTTCCCGGTCGCTGTCACCTATCTCTTCCCGCCTCATCTGGCATACTAGGAGGCTGGCGCATTCTCCGCTGGTGGGGAGTGCGCCCCGGTTCTATTTCATTATTCCTGTGGAAAGGATGCTGTGGCGTATCTATGGCTACTGAGACTCCAGCACGGCAACATGCCACCTGGCTTTCATTGATCGATATTTCCGGCCCATTTCTCAGCACGGCCGTTCTGCTTGAGGTGTTCAAGCATGGCCTTGACACGCGCTCCGATGAGGTGGAGGTGCGCCGCCGCCTGCGGACCGCGTACGATGAGTGGGCCGACAATCAGGAAGGGCTTCACCCTGATCGCGGGATTCATTATCAATGGTTGCGCTTCGTGCTGACCGATGTGTTGAATTTCCGCCCCGAGTATCTGCGTGAAGGTCAGCAGATCACGGAGAACCTTCGCTATACGGTGAAAGAGCATGGCGAAACGCTGTTCCCGGATCTGGTGATTCAGGCTCCCGATGAAGCGCAGCCGCGCCTGCTGGTGCAGCTCTACCCGATGCGGCAGAATCTCGAAAAGGCGGTCACGGACTCGGTCTGGAAGGTGTCGCCGGCGACGAAGATGATGGAGCTGTTGCGCGGGACCGGCATGCGGCTCGGCCTGGTGACGAACGGGCGTTCCTGGATGCTGGTTGACGCGCCCCCGCAGGAAACGACCGGCTACTATACCTGGGATGCCACGATCTGGACCGAGGAGCCGATCACGCTCCGCGCCTTCTACAACGTGCTTGGCATGTATCGCTTCTATGGCGTGCCGGATGAAGAGACGCTGGAGGCGCTGCTGAGCAAAAGCGCGGAGTCGCAGCAGGAGGTGACCAACCAGCTTGGCGATCAGGTGCTGCGGGCGGTCGAGCTGCTGATCAAGACGCTGGATCGGCTCGACAAGGACAGACAGCGCACCCTGTTGCAGGATGTGGACGAGAAGACGCTGTACGAGGCGGCGCTGACGGTCATGATGCGGTTGGTCTTCCTGCTCTCGGCGGAGGAGCGCGGCCTGCTCTGTCTGGGCGAGGCGCTCTACGACCAGAACTACGCGATCTCGACGATGGGCAAACAGCTTCGCGAACAGGCCGACCAGCAGACTGAAGAGGTGCTTGGTCTGCGCTACGATGCGTGGAGCCGCTTGCTGGCGCTCTTCCGTATGGTTTATGGTGGCGTTGACCACCCGGATTTGCGCCTGCCTGCCTATGGCGGTCATCTCTTTGACCCGGATCGCTTCCCCTTCCTTGAGGGGCGCCCGCAGAAGACAAGCTGGCGCACCACTCCGGCGCATCCGCTCGCGATCGATAACCGCACCGTGCTCTACCTGCTGGACTCGCTGCAATACCTGCGGGTGCGCGAGGCGGGCGGCACCGAGCGACGCCGCCTCTCGTTCCGGGGTCTCGACGTCGAGCAGATTGGCCACGTGTATGAGGGCCTGCTTGACCATACGGCGAAGCGCTCCACGACGACGATTCTGGGCTTGCTGGGTACGAAAGATGCCGAGGCCGAGACGACGCTTGAGGAGCTGGAATCCCACGCCGCGAAGGGCGAGGAGGCGCTGCTTGCCTATCTGGCTGAGCTGACGAAGCGTGGCGTGTCTCCGTTGCGGAAGGCGCTGCACCAGACGCTCGACGATCCTCAGGCGCGGAGCCGCTTGATGGAGGCCTGCGACAACAAGCAGGATATTTTCTCCCGGGTGCTGCCCTATGCCGCGCTGTTGCGCAAGGATAGCCTGGGCAACTATGCGATTGTCACGCCCGGCTCGATCTATGTGACCAAAGGCGCCGAACGCCGCCAGACCGGGACGCACTACACGCCGCGCAGCCTGACCGAGCCGATCGTGAAGCACGCGCTTGATCCGCTGGTCTATGTTGGCCCGGCGGAGGGCAAGCCCGAGGAAGCATGGCAGCTCAAGTCGGCTCCCGAGTTGCTGGAACTGACGATCTGTGACATGGCGATGGGCTCGGGTGCGTTTCTGGTGCAGTCCTGCCGCTATCTGGCCGAGAAGCTGGTAGAGGCCTGGGAGCGCGAGGAGCAGCGTTTGCGTCAGGATGGGCGGAAGGTGCTGGTCATCACCGATTCCGGCGCGCTGACGATCTCGCAGGGGGAGTACAGCGAGCTGCTGCTTCCGAACGACATCGAGGAGCGGTTAGCGCTGGCCCGGCGTATGGTGGCCGAGCGCTGTCTGTATGGCGTGGACAAGAATCCGATGGCCGCCGAGATGGCGAAGCTCTCGCTCTGGCTGGTCACGCTGGCGCGGGAGAAGCCCTTTACCTTTCTCGATCACGCCCTGCGTCACGGCGACTCGCTGCTTGGCGCCTCCGATCAGCAGCTAGAGAACTGGTCGCTGGTGAACGAGAAGGGCGAGCCAATGAGGCCATTTGTGCATAAGAGCATTCAACGGCTGTTGCAGCTTGTGTTGGAGCTCCGCAAGCAGGTTCGTGCCCTTAGCTCTAACACGATCAAAGATGTTGAGAAGAAGGAACGTTTGCTGCGTGAAGCGGATCAGGCGCTAGAGATTGCGCGTCTGGGTGCTGATATTCTGGTCGCGCACAACATGGATAGCAAGAAGAAGCGCGCGGTCAAGGCAGACGACCTGAGCATGTCCTTCATCCCGGTTGCGGAAGGGTACATTGAGGGGATCAAGAATCGTCTGACAGAGGAAGGCAAGCGGTCGAACCGTGAAGCATATAAAGAGCTCCGGGCGGAGGCAGACAAGCGGCTGAAGGGGCGTAAGCCGTTCCACTGGCACCTTGAGTTCCCCGAGGTCTTCCTGTACAGGAACGGTGATGCCGGTTTCAGTGCCATCGTAAGCAACCCGCCGTTCCAGGGAGGGCAGAAGATCACTGGCGCTCTGGGCACCGATTATCGCGATTATCTGGTGAAATATCTGGCGAAGGGGAAGCATGGAAGTGCTGATCTGTGCGCCTACTTCTACCTGCGGGCAACGGGCTTGCTACAACAGAGGGGAATGGCTGCACTTGTTGCGACGAACACGATTGCGCAGGGCGCCACCCGTAAAGTCGGTCTGGACCAGCTTGTTGAGGAGGGTATCACGATTCCTCGTGCGGTTCCTAGTCGTCGCTGGCCCGGTGACGCCGCTTTGGAAGTTGCGTATGCATGGTTGTACAAAGGGGACTGGAATGGGCTCTGTGTCCTCGATGACAGGGAAGTGATCAGTATCACTCCTTATCTGACTGCTCCCGGCAAGGCGCAGGGGAAGCCGCTTCCGTTGCTGGCAAATGCACAGAAGTCCTTTATTGGCTCTTTGGTGCTGGGTATGGGTTTTGTGCTTGAGCCAGAAGAGGCACAGGCACTGATTGCAAAGGATGCGCGGAATAAGGATGTGCTGTTCCCGTATTTAAATGGGAAGGATTTGAATTCTCAGCCGGATCAGTCACCAGGCCGGTGGGTCATTAACTTCCACGATTGGCCTCTTGAGAAGGCACAATTATATCCTGATTGTTTGGATATTGTTATTGAACGAGCAAAGCCAGAACGGGATGTGAATAATGATCGGAAAGTGAGAGGGAAATGGTGGCAATTTAAGCGTCCTACCATAGATCTTTACTCCACCATCGCTCATATGCAGCGGGTGATAGTTGTACCCTTGATATCCAAGCACTTGATTTGTGTTTTAGTGCAGAATAGTATGGTGTTCTCACATAAGGTTGGAGTTATTGCGGATAGCTCTATGAGTACTTTTGCATCTCTACAGAGCACGTTCCATTATGTTTGGGTTCGGCAGTATAGTTCTACTCTTAGAGATGCTGGTATAAACTATTCGCCTACAGATTGCTTCCAGAATTTTCCCTTCCCTCGTTCGCTTGACGGGCTTGACGACATCGGGAAGCGCTACCATGAGCATCGGCAGGCGATCTGTTTGAGGCGGCAGGAAGGGCTGACCGATGTCTACAACCGGTTCCACAACCCGAAGGAGAAGGCTCCCGATATCGTCGCGCTGCGTGAGCTGCATCGGGAGATGGATGAGGCCGTTGCGCGCGCCTATGGCTGGACCGACCTTCGGCTTGAATATGGTTTCCACGAGACCGCGCAAGGGCTCCGCTTCACGATCTCGGAGCGGGCGCGTCTGGAGGTGCTGGATCGCCTGCTCGAATTGAACCATCAGCGTCACCGCGAGGAGCAAGCCGCCGGGCTCGTCGATGAGACCGGTAAGCCCACGAAGAAAGGAAAAGCATGGCTCGAACAGCGCAAGAAGCAGGCCGCGAACGGGCACAATGGTCACCATCCCGCCGCGCACCCCTCCAGGAGCGGCAACGAGGCCGATGACGACAAGGAGGGCGATAGACAAAACGGCTATCGACAGCAGGACCTCTTCGGCTCCGAATACGAGCAGCCAACCCTCTTCTAGCACACAGATCGAGCAACCAGAGAGGATATCACACGTTATGACGGCACAACGCCAGCTTTTGATCAAACCAACATTTCTGCAAAACATGCTCGCGCTGCCGGGCAAAGAGCTGCATCAGATCATGGAGAAGGTCAACATGCTCACCGGCGACCCCGAGCCAGCCGGCAAAGTGAAAGTGCCCTTCCAGCGCTACTGGCAGCAGGGCATCAGGCTCTATCGGCTCCGCGCCGGGCACTATCGCGTGTTCTACACCTTCGACAAGCAGTATGTCGCGATCTGGACGCTGCGGCGGCGCGACGAGAGCACCTACGAAGACGAAGTCGACCTTGAAGACGACGAGCTGACACCCGAAGAACTGGCGGGGCTGGAGCAGGCCGCGGCCAACGCCAGACAGCGCCCCGACTGGGATGCGATCATTGCGAAGATGCAGCCAAAAGAGGAAACGACGCCCTTCCCCGAGCCGATCACCGAGGAACTGCTGACGCGGCTGCGTATCCCGAAGATCTACCATGCCCGCCTGCTACCGCTCAAGACGCGAGAGGCATTGTACGACTGTCATGGCCTTGATGATGAGACGATCCTGCGCCTCGACGAGTACATGTTCGAGAAGCCAATAGAGCTCATTCAGCAGGAACCTACCCTTCAGGCGCTCGGCGGCGTTGATGACCTGCTGCGCTACAAAGAAGGCGAGCTGCTCGACTTCCTGCTGAAGCTCTCGCCCGAACAGGAGCAGTACACGCGCTGGCCGCTCCACGCAAGCGGGCCCACGATGGTCAAGGGTGGTCCCGGCACAGGCAAGAGCACCGTCGCCCTCTACCGGATTCGCTCTCTGTTGCAGCAGCTCTTGCAGGAGAAGTCCACCGCCGCGCCGCGTATCCTCTTCACCACCTATACGAACGCGCTTGTGAAGTCATCAATGCAGCTTCTACAGCAGCTTCTGGGTGACTCGATGCGCTATGTCCGCGTGCAGACCGCCGACACTATCGCGACCGATGTGCTGCACAAAGCGCACGCCTATAAAGATATCCTCGATGAGAAGACCTTGCAGGAGATTCTGCACAAAGCGGTCGCCGAGGTGCGTTTTGAGGGGAGTCCGCTTCAGCAGCGGGCGCAACGGCAGGCCCTCATCCGCATGGGGAACGACTACCTGCGGCAGGAGATCGACACGTTTCTTGTGGCGCGCGAGGTCGAGAGCCTGCTAGAGTACCAGTGCATGGCGCGAACCGGGCGTAAGTATCGCCTGAACGGCTTGCAGCGTGAAGCAGTCTGGCGCGTCTATGAGCGCTGGAAAGAGCTGGTAGAGGCCACCGGTCAGGAGACGTGGCAACAGCGCCGGGTGCGGGCCGCTCGCCTGATTGACAGCCTGCCGTCCTACAGGCGCTATGATGCCGTCGTGATTGACGAGGCGCAGGATCTTGAGCCGGCAGCGCTGCGGCTGCTTGTGAAGCTCTGCAAGGCCCCAAATCGCCTCTTTATTACAGCGGATGCCAATCAATCAATATATGGAAGCAGCTTCTCGTGGAAGGAAGTGCATCAGGATCTCAATTTCCAGGGGCACACCAACATCCTCAAGGCAAACTATCGCTCCACACAGGAGATCGACGAGGCGGCGCACTCCTATCTGACCTATGGCGCGCTGGAGCCCATCGAGTACACCACGCACTATGTCAACTCCGGGCCCATGCCTGATGTGCGTGCCGTGTTGACCGCCAATCACGAGATTCAACTGTTGAAGGATTTCTTCACCCGGGCCTGCAACGCGCTCCGCCTGACACACAGCTCATGCGCGGTGCTCTGTCCGAGCGAGGGAGAGGGACGGCAGATTGCGAACGATCTCCGCGTTGAGGGGTTAGAGGCCACCTTTATGAGCGGCTCAGATCTCAACCTCAAGCGCCCGGGTATCAAAGTGCTGACCCTCAAATCCGCAAAAGGACTTGAGTTCCCCGTTGTTGCCATCGCGGGCTTTCTCAGCGGGCGCTATCCGGTGATAGACGAGCAGGCTCCTGAGGATGAGCAAGCCGAGATGCTGGCGCGGGAGCGGCGCACGATGTATGTGGCGATGACCCGTGCAATGCGTGCCCTGCTGGTTGTCGTGCCCGCACAGCACGAGAACGAGCTTTTAACCGGCTTCGATTCTACCTACTGGAATTTGAGCAGTAAGCAGTAACGAGCAAGGAAGGATGCAACGGTGCAGATAGTTCAACTCCCACCGCAACTGGACGCGGTTGACCTTGTTGCGCTCAACGCTGGCCTTCGTCGAGGCGAGATCACCTTGAACTGGGAAGCCGTCACGGAGGTCACGCAACCCCAATTACTGACCCTCTTGCGTGGGGTCCATCTCGATGAGGTTTCGGAGCTGATCGGCGAAGAGAGCATGTCTCCCGCCGTTCAGCAGGCTCTTGCAAGCGCCCTGGATCGGCTGGAGGAGCTGGAAGATGAGGACGAAGACGCCGAACCGACAGTGCGCAAGCCGATGCTGCAGGCGACCTACGACACCCCGGAAGTCTGGCAGCCGGCGCCGGAACCCGAAGAGGAGTTCGATTTTCAGGAAGAGGATGGGATAGTGTTGCCTCAGAGGCCGCCCGAGGTGCTCGAGCCCGTGTCACAGAAGCAGATACGGGATGATCTGATTGAACATGTTATGCGAGATCTGCTCGGGCCGCGTGGGGGGCCGGAAGAGGAGATTCCCCCCTCCGAAACGCGTGTGCGTGAATACTATCTGGTTGGCGTACTGGCTCCGGATAACGTGCAGAGCCTGCCCGAGGAGATCGATGAGCTCGACTCGGCTGAAGAGGGCGCTGACGAGGGGGCCGAGGAGAAAGATGCCTCGCAAACGCCGACCCTGATGCCCTCGTCGATCGGGATGAGCTTCTGTGTTGATTTCGCGGCTCGCTCGCTGCTGATCACCGCGCGGTGGGCCCAGTATACGCGGATCCAGAGCGAAACCTATACGCAGAAAGATGGGAGCCCCGCAATGGTCTGGAAGCGCCAGCCGCGCGGCGGCACGTCGAAGCTGCTTCCCTTGCGCGAGGGGCAGATTGATCCCTGGGTCCCCGATCCGGAACAGCCAAACGTCTACGTCAAGGGTCTGGTTCGGCGAGGTGAATACAACTGGACCGTGACGCTCTATCTGGTCAACGGGCAGGAGGAGCCGAAAAAGCTGCGTGACCGGGCCTGGATCTTCCAGCCTGAACTGATCGTCGAGGAGCCGGAACATCGCCCGTTCTTCCAGCAGCGCAAGCAGCCCAACACGCGCGAGACGGACGATATGAAAGCGATGTCCATGCTCTATCGCGATAAGGTCAGCTTCGCGATCGGCCACGGCGTCAGCGTGCATGCTGAGACCGATAAGCTGGACCCGACCTGTGCGATCAAGCTTTCGACGACCTTTATTCCGCGCTACGAGGTGGCTCAGACCGAGGCTCCCGGCGTGGACGAGCTGCCCGCGCTGCAAGGGCTGGTCCTGGATATGCAGAAGCTTGCTGAAGCGCAGCCGGAAGAGCTTCCGCAGATGCTTGAGCCGCTCTGCTGGGCCTATGAGCGCTGGATCAAGGAGCAGGAAGACCGCGTTGCCAATCCCGGCTTGCATCGCCTGAGCGGGTTTGAGGATGTGGCGTCCAACGCGTTGAAGCAATGTCGCATGACGCTTGAGCGCATTCGGGAGGGCGTGGCGCTGCTGGGGACCGATGCCGACGCGGCGAAAGCCTTCGCGTTCATGAATAAGGCGATGTGGTTGCAGCGCATCCATACGCTCTACTCCGAGGCGCGCCGGCAGGGGAAAGAGTGTCAGTTGATCGATTTTAATATTGAACAGAATCGCTCGTGGCGTATCTTCCAGCTTGCCTTTATCCTGCTGAACCTGCCCGCGCTCAGCAATCCTGAGCACCCGGACAGAAGCGAGTCCCCCGAGGCGATCGCGGACCTGCTCTGGTTCCCGACCGGTGGCGGTAAGACTGAAGCCTATCTGGGCCTGACCGCGTACACGCTGGCGATTCGGCGGCTTCAGGGCGAGGTGGCCGGGCGCTCCGGGCTTGATGGCGTGGCGGTCATCATGCGCTATACTCTGCGCTTGCTGACGCTGCAACAGTTCCAGCGCGCGGCGGGCCTGATCTGTGCCTGTGAGGTGATTCGGCGCACCGAGCCGGAGACCTGGGGCGAGACGCCGTTCCGCCTGGGGCTCTGGGTGGGCAACCATTCAACCCCGAACACAACCGAGGAGAGCGCACGAATCTGTACCGATGAAAAGAGCGGGAGCTACCCATCAGGCAGCGGGAGCCTGGAGCAGCTCACCCATTGCCCCTGGTGTGGTTGCCAGATTCAGCCGCGTGTCAATATCGAGGTGGAGACGTTCGCGAAGGGACGCGGGCGCACCCTGATCTATTGCGGCGATGAGACCGGCAGGTGCATCTTCTCGAAGCGACAGGCCCCGCAAGAAGGGCTTCCGGTGCTGCTGGTCGATGAAGAGATCTATCGTCTGCTGCCCGCGCTGTTGATCGCCACAGTCGACAAATTCGCGATGCTGCCGCACAATGGCGCGACACAGATGCTCTTCGGACAGGTTGACAAGCGCTGTCCGCGGCACGGCTTCCGCTCGCCCGACCTGAAGGATGACGATAAGCATCGCAAGGCGAAAGACTATCCCGCCGTTGAATCGGAATGGCACGCGCCGCTGCGTCCGCCTGACCTGATCATTCAGGACGAGCTCCATCTGATCTCAGGGCCGCTGGGGACGCTGGTTGGCCTCTACGAGACGGCGGTTGACGCGTTGAGTACCTGGGAGGTGAACGGGAAAAAGGTGCGCCCGAAGGTGGTGGCCGCCACCGCGACGATTCGTCGAGCCGATTATCAGGTGCAGTCGCTATTTATGCGCAAGGTGCAGGTTTTCCCGCCTCAGGGCATCGATAGCAAGGACAACTTCTTTGCTCGCCAGCGCCCGCTTGAAGAGAAGTATGGCAGGCTCTATATGGGAGTCTGCGCCAATGGCCGGCGCATGAAGGCGGCGCTGATTCGCGTCTATCTGGCCTTCCTGATCGCGGCGCATCGGCTCTTCCTCAAATATGGTGAGGCGGCTGATCCCTGGCTGACGCTTGTGGGCTATTTCAACTCCATGCGTGAGCTCGGAGGCATGCGCCGCCTGATCGACGATGACGTGAGCACCCGGTTGCGCTCCTACTCAAAAGAATTGGGAATGGGGCGGCCAGTCGTGGAAGAAATGACCTCGCGCAGGCATTCCAGCGATATCCCGAAGCTGCTGGCTAAGATCGAGAAACCGTACCCGCTCGATGGGAAGGGGCGCGTTGATGTGCTGCTGGCGACGAATATGATTTCGGTCGGCGTGGATGTGAAGCGCCTGGGCCTGATGGTGGTTGGCGGCCAGCCGAAAACGACGTCGGAATATATTCAGGCGACGAGCCGCGTGGGCCGCAGCACGCCCGGACTGGTCTGTGTGGTGTATAACTGGACGCGCCCGCGTGATCTCTCGCACTTCGAGCAGTTCGAGCATTACCATGCAACCTTCTATCAGCAGGTCGAGGCGACCTCGGTGACGCCGTTTGCGCCCCGGGCCTTAGATCGCGGGCTGGCGGCTCTCTTAATCAGTCTGGTGCGGCTGAGCGGCACGGAGTACAGCGAGAACGGCAAGGCGGCAACCGTGATCGAGGAGGGTGACGCCCTGTTTCAGCGGGCAATCGAGACGATTGTGCGACGCGCCAATGCGGTCGAGAACAGCAGCGTAGAGGAGCGGATCCGCCACGATCTGGACGTGTTGCAACGATACTGGCGCAAGCTTGCTCATCATTCGGTCCTGGACTATAGCCTGAAACGGGATGGCAAGCAGGCGCTTATCAAGATGCCGAAGCCGGGCGAAACGGACCCGCTGTTTGTGTGTCCGACGTCGCTGCGCTCGGTGGAGCCAAACGTGCACCTGAAGATGTTGGATCTGACAGAAGATATGACCCTTACCGGTCAGGAGGGGGAGAGCGCCGAATGAAGGATAATCGAAAAGGATACTATGTCGGGGATGTGCGCCCGAGCCAGTTGATCTATACCTATGGGGTTGGCTCTATCATCGATTTACCGCATATCTCAACGATGATCCTGGGACTCGATCACTGGGATACGCATGATGTGCAGGAATTGCATGAAGAGCGACTGCTTGCCTCGGTGCAGAAGGTGCTCGGGAGACAGGTCAAGCAGCTCCTGACGCCACCGCTGTCCGGTGACACCTCTCGCCCACGCGGGGATATTCAGCACGGTGTGCCTGTAGTGCCGTTCCCGCGTTATATGCGTTGTACGCTCTGTAACAGGCTGGCCCCGGTCGAGCAGTTCGACTGGGAGCCAGATCGCAGGCGTCCCGAGCGCAGCCGCTATGTCCATAAGAATTGTAGCAAAAAGAGGGAAGGCCCCGGCCCGATGGTGATCCCGGCCCGCTTTATGATTGCCTGTGAGGCGGGGCATCTGGACGATTTCCCGTGGTATGACTTTCTGCATGGTGAGCGTGCCTGCAATGCTGAACTGTACCTGGAGGAGCGGGGCGCGACCGGTGAAACCACTGACATCTGGGTAAAATGTATGACCTGTCAGGCCAACCGTCAGCTTTTAGAGGCATTTACCTCGAAGGAAGATGAGAAAAAGCGTGCCTATACGCCGGTGTGCCGTGGGCGTCGCCCCCATCTGTGGGATTACGAGAAGAAGGGGTGTCGGCTTGAGGCGAAACCGATCCTGCTTTCGGCCTCGAACTCGTGGTTCCCGCTGGTGCTCTCCGCGCTCTCGCTGCCAAAGCCCGTCCTCGGCCTTGACGAGCTGATTGAACAACATTGGGAAGATTGGCAACTTGTGACTGAACAGGGCCACATTCGAGTGTTTCGCGGAAGGTACACGCTCTATTACGCTGACTATAGCGATGAAGAGATCTGGCAGGCGATTCAGAAGCGGCGCGGTGATACTGTTGAGGAGCGAGAGATCACAATAGCTGATTTGAAGGTGCCCGAGTGGGAGGTGCTTTCACATCCCGAGAGCGCCCCGGAGGGACCGGATTTCAAGATCAGGCAGGCCTCGGAGTTCCCGGAGGAGTATAGAGAGCAGATCGAGAAGGTGGTGCTGATCGAGCGCTTGAAGGAAGTACGTGCGCTCACTGGCTTTACGCGGCTGGAATCGCTGAGCGACTACGCCGAAGATGAGAAAATCCCCCGGGACCATATCGCGCCGATTTCGCGGAAGCCGACAACCTGGGTTCCGGCCAGCGAGGTGCGAGGCGAGGGAATCTTTATTCAGTTCAATGAGGAGGCTATTCAGCGCTGGCTGGAACGGGATGCTGTTCGCAAGCACGAAGCGCACTTCTTCGGGCTGCACACGCAATGGCGGAAGCGTCGCGGCCTCCCGGAGCCGGAAGAGAACTTTCCCGGCTTGAGCTATGTCTTGCTGCACACGCTCTCGCACGCGTTGATGCGTCAGTTAACGCTGGAATGTGGCTATGCGGCGGCCAGCATTCGCGAGCGGATCTATGCAGGCGCTCCCGATGGTACGTCGATGGCTGGCATTCTGCTGTACACCGCAGCTTCTGACAGTGAGGGAACGCTTGGCGGCCTGGTAAGCCTGGGCGAGAACCTTGAGTATTATCTTTACAGCGCGCTAGAAGAGATGGGCTATTGCGCCTCTGACCCGCTCTGTGCGGAGCAGATCGATCGTTCGCGAGCCGATGAGCGTACCGTGCATGGAGCGGCCTGTCACGCCTGCCTGTTTGCACCTGAGACCTCGTGTGAGCGTGGTAATCGCTATCTGGATCGCTCGGTACTGGTTCCCACCATCACACGTGATGATCTGGCCTTTTTCAAGCAGCGTTCGCAGTAATAGCGATAGAAAGAGATAGAGTGTCGTTTCATGGAAGAAGATCGTGAAGCGAAATTACGCGAACTCATTGAGAAATATCTGCAAGATGCCAGCGCGCAACAGAAGTATCAGGAGAAGCTTGAGCAGCGGCAAGAGAGCTTACCCAAACTGCACCGTCTGGTGAGCCAGTTTGTGAATGTAGAGCTCAATCTGTCTACTTTTGTTCCGCTTCTAGATAAGACGACCCGGGAACAAAGACACTGGGGAGCTGCGGGCACAGGCTTTATGATGGAGCTGAATAAGCTGAATAAGCATCATAATAGCATTGAAACTCCTCTACCTGAAGCAAATCTAAGAGATTATATAGCGCATATAGATATAGAAAATGAGGGAGAGCGAATAGAGCGTTTCTATCACTTTTTAGTGCAAGATCGCGAGCGCTTGCGAAGAGAAGGGAAGCCGGGTAATACGATTGTCGCCCCGGAAAAAAGTGCGCCCATTATTTCCTTGCTCGGCCATTGGCTCTATCCTGAGAGAAAGCTTATTCTCTATTATCCCTCGGTGCGCTACAGCATCTACATGCTCTTGCAGGCAGGCCTGTTGCCTGAGGGGTTGCAGAAGGGGTTCAAGGTAGCTGGAAAAGCAATTGTGGTGCATGAGGCTGACGATCATCAACACTGTAGAGCGGTCTTCGAGTATCTTGTTAACGTGGCTCCTGAGCTGGACAAGCCGTATGCGGTTGAGGATTTTCTACAATGGCTGGTAGAGCAATCTCAGAAGCCCCGGCTTGTCAAGCAGCCAGATGCACGCGATCTCGAAGAGGAGTCGGAGCCGCCCAAAGAGCCACAGGACACCACAGCAGGGGAGACGCCACAGCCGGTCATCCCTACCATTCAGGATGAGGCGCTGCGTCCGGTGCCAGAAGAAGCGCTTGCTCGCTTGCTTCGCGAGGTGCAGCGGCATGTGCTGGTTGATGAAAAGCTGCTGCGGCGCTTCTATCATGCGCTGCTGGCCGGACACGTGATCCTGACCGGGCCTCCGGGAACCGGCAAAACAGAGCTGGCCCGTTGGGTGCCGGAAATCCTCTGGCGGAGCGAGGGGGATGAGCCAACGACAACCGCCTACGCCACGCGGCTGGTCACGGCTACCGACGATTGGAGCTCACGGACGCTGATGGGGAACCTGGTGCCGGTCAGCACGGAAAGCGGGATCAGATATGAGCTTCGCTATGGCCATCTTGTCTCGACGATCCGGCATAACTGGTCGGTGCAAGAAGAGGATCTGATCACGCGGGCCAATGTCATGCAGCGTCGGCTGGTCTCGGTAGTCAGCAGCGCGGGCGAGAAGCAGCAGCTCTATCGCGGGCTCTGGTTGGTCATCGATGAATTTAACCGCGCTCCTATCGATCAGGCGCTTGGTGATGCTCTGACAACGCTTGGCGGCGTGAGCTCGCTGCGAGTGCCCACGAAGGCTGGAAGTGACGAGCTGCCAGTTCCGAAGGATTTTCGTATCATCGGCACGTTGAACAGCTTCGATCGCAACTACCTGAACCAGATGAGCGAGGCGCTGAAACGTCGCTTCTCCTTTATCGAGATCCTGCCGCCACCGCGCTCGATGCGTGCTGCTGAACAAGCGATCGCGCTCTATAAGGCGCTGCAACGGATTCAGCATCTCAACCCCGACGTGATCGAACTGAACGAGGATGGTTCCCTCTACTGGCTGGATCATGTCACCATCGAGCTTGATGAGGACGGGCACTATCAGCTTCAATGGGACGAGGTGCAGCAGGCGTTCAAGCAGGTCTTTGAGGCGGCATGGCGGCTCTTTGAGGTTATTCGCGTGTATCGGCAACTTGGCACGGCGCAAGCGATCGCGCTGTTTCAGCATACCTTGATTCCGGGCCTCTTGCAGCAATACTCGACTGTGGAACAGTGGCAGGAGGCGCTTGACGCCGCTCTGTGCGACACCATCGCCGATCAGCTACAGGTCCTGCTGCCCGACGAGATCACCGTCTTTCTACTCTATCTCAATCAGGTGTCCGGCTCGTTCGCCCCTGCTTTTCAGCGTCATCTTGAGGAGCTGGCCGGGATCTCTCCGGGCCGGTTGATGAAGCATCTGCTGGCGCTTGGCAGTGTTGAGCAGGAGAACGGTGAACCCCTGCTCTCCGAGGGCGAGATTGATCAGATTGCCGCGCAGATACCGCCTGTTGTGCCGTCGGAGAAGCTTGCGCGCTGCTTCCATCTGGGTGAAGCGGTGCTGCCTCTGCCTCAGTTTGCTCGCCGCTTGCGGACCTTTAAAGCGGAACGCGGACTCTAGAAAAGGGGGGCTTGCATGCCAGAGATACCCGAGATGCACCAATGGTCGCAGTACCTTCAGCGTCGGGTTGTGCGGCTGCTGTTGCTGCACGATGGGCCGCTGTTCTATCGCAAGTTTCGCACCTTTCTGACCGAAACCGCGATCGCTCAGGTGCCGCTCCTGCAACAGTATGATCTCTACATCAAGCTGCGGACGATGTGCGGCGAGCTGCTGGATGACATTCTCCCGCGCATTACCCGGCAACTCACGCTGAAGACGACGCAGACGATGCTGCAAGAGGATGCGCCGACGCGGGGCGAGATCGATTGGCCGCGCACGATCGAAGAGACGCTGGCAACGTTTCCCGGTCAGCCGCCGGTGACCTTTGTCACGCGCCTGCGCAACCGGAGCTATCGGACCCCCGAAAACCTGCTGATGGTGGCGATACTGCAACGAGTGCAGGCCGAATTGCAGCGCGTCCGCCAGGAGTTGCAGGGCGATGAGGCGCTGACGCGTACCGAGCGGCAATTTCTGGCGCAATCGGAGGAAGTGCTTGCGAAGGAGTTGAGCGCCCCCTTTTCTCTCGGGTTGCGGGCGGAAGCGGCTGGCGTTTCTCTGCCGCTGCTGATCTCGGACGTACAGGCGCATCTGCGGCCCGGGCCGAATCCCTATCGGGACCTGCTCGCCTGGTGGGAGCGCTTCACCCGGTTTCGCTTTGGGCGTATGGCGCAGCCGGAGAAGGCCCTCGCGCTTACCAGTGAGCGGCAGGATGAGAAGGTTGACGCCTGGCTCTATGAGCTCTGGATTGTGCTTGAGTTGCTCAATCTGCTGCATGAGGAGGGGGCGCTGCTGACGCCGAGCGTGCGCCTGAGCGACGAGCAGATGCAGTGTCTGTTTTGCTGGAACGGGCGTCAGTTTCGGCTCTGGTACAATCGGCAACTGGACACCGTGACCTCCTATGAAGCGATCTGGGATCATGCTCCGCCCACCCGACCAGATTATGTGATTGAGCGTGCCGAGCCGCTGGAGGTGCGTCATCAGGGGCGGCTGATCTGGCGTGAGCCCCCTGTGCTGCTCGATGCGAAATATTATTCGGGCGATCAGGCGGCGGATACCCATTTGCCGATCAAGAAGCTGCTTGGTGATATGACGCTGCTTGGTGCGAAGGTCGGGGCGCTCTTCTTCCCGATGCTTGCGGAGCCCGAGGAGCCACAACAGGTCACACGCACGCTCCGCCCTGGTGAGTCGCGCTACGTCGCGGATCGGGAGCAATGCGTTCATCTCTATCGTCTGGTCCCGACGATGCCAGTAGCGCAACTGAAAGAGCGGCTTCGTGCGGTCATCGATATGGCAACGGCGCAGCTTCCAGAGCGCCCCGCGCCGTGTTGCCAGGGGGTCAGGCTCGATCCTGATACGGTGAATGCGAGCGCGTATCGGGCGCCAGGCCGGCTGATCCTGTGTCGCAAGGCGCATATCGGTGACGAGGTGTTTGATCTGGTCGATGCCGAGGTTGATTGCTTGCGAAATCCACGGGTATGCCATGTGATCGGGCAGGCAATCGTGCCGCCGGTCGTGATGCGCTCGCTCACCGATGAGCAACTGATGGAGAAGATCCGCGATTTTCGGCAGTCGAACGCGGCGCGGCTGAAGGAGGCCCTCTTACAGGGAGATGAGGAGAAAGCGGAACGGATCAGGGACCACATTCTTGGCGTGGTCGGGCAAGCGGTCGAGCAATACGTTGGGATTTTTGGCGATACTTCGGACATAGATGAGAATTTCAAGCGCTGGATCTTTGGCGAATACTGGAAGACGAACCGCAATTGTCTCTCGGAGGAGAGCCGCAAGTCTCTGGTCAGTGGTGAATATGTCTGGAGGATGCTGCAAGGGGTCACGCTCCCCGACTGGACTGCGCCCGCGATCCAGTTCTGTCGCTGTCTGGAAATGGAGCTGAAGCGGCGGTTCTATTATCCATGTGAGAATGACTATACGCTTGGTCGCTCCGGGTTCACGCTCGGGACGCTCGGCTTTTTCTACAGGAATCGTCAAAAAGCAGGGAAGAACTGGGAGACGTGTTGCAGGCGCGTGCGAGCCTCTGGCGGAGATCTTGCTGCCTTTGAAGCCGTGGTTCAGCGTATGATACAGGAGAGGGTCAGCGAGAACCGGAACAAGCTGGCACATGAAGGCACGGTTGAAAGGCATGTTGCGGAGAGCCTGCGCGACAGCATCATTGGAAGTCGAGCGCATCCCGGGCTCTTGCTCTGGTTCGTTCAGAATGTCAACGTCGGGAGCTAAGGCGTGCTGGCCGGGTGTCCTGAAGCGGGCGTCCGGCCAGAGATCAGCGCTACCAGAGCAAGGGGATGAAGCGATAGCGAACGCGTTGCATATAGTCTGTATAGCCCGGAAGCTCTGCTTGCAGCGTGCGTTCTTCCTGCACGGCCCGAACCGCGATCCCGAGAAAGAGCACCAGTACCGGCAGCAGCCCATACCATGAGCCGAGGAGCAGAGTGGCCCCGACGAGAAAGAGCAGCGCTGTCGCGTACATCGGGTGACGCACGTAGCTGTAGGGGCCTGTCGAGATGACGGTCTGCCCGCGATCGGCCTGGACACGGACGGCAGGCGAGAGATAGCTGTTTTCGCGGAACACCAGATAGAAGAGATAGAATGAGCACAACAGCATCAGTCTGCCGATGATCTGGATCACGAGCGGCATCTGCGACCAATGGAAGCGGACGGCGTCCAGCGGCGCTACAGCGAGCCAGGCGAGAAAAAGCAGGTTCGCAAGCACATAAAAGATCTTGTCCCAGGTCTTCTGGTCGGCTTTGCCGATACCCGTCATCCGTTCGGTGAGCAGGTCGGGATTGCTCTTGAGCAGCCAGAGGCTCAGGGCAAGCGTGAAGCCGAAGAAGAGCAACAGAAAGATCCAGCCCGAAGGCCAGAGAAGCGAGCCCGCCGCAAGAAAGAGGACCAGCCCGAGAATGACGAACAGCCCGCCGATCTCGAGCGTAAGTAGCGGAAGTTTGACCTTCATAACAACTCCTCCTGGGTGTCTGCTTTCCTTGTATTGTGCCTCATAAGCGGGCCTCTTTTCCAGTTGCTTGACGGCTCACGCGTGCTTCTGCTATACTCGACAAAACATGTATTTTCTTGAAGAGGAGTATCTATGCCTGACCAGCGCTAACAAGTGCCAGCAAATGTGACTGAAGAGCGATGCCGTCGCCCCGGGGTGACGGATATTCTCTGCTGTTCAGCGCGGCGGTGCTCTGTTAGCAGCTTCCCCTGGCTTTCTCCTTGAACACGAACGCAAGAAGTTGCTCCCTGTCGGGTGCGGTGTTTCTCCTGCACAGTGCTGGTACATTCTCCCCCTTTTTTCTCGTTCTCTGTTTTCTCTCCAGAAAGAGCAATGTACAATGAAAATCCATATTCTTGGAGGCCCGGGCAGCGGCAAAACGACCCTTGCGGAACAGCTCTCCAAGCGGTTTCATATCCCCTGCTATGATCTCGATATCCTGCCAGCCGGGTGGGGAACTGATGAGCAGACGCTTGCAAACACCAGGTATCTTTTTGAGCTGGCACAGCGATCCGACTGGATTACCGAAAATATCGGTCTTATCGGGAACGATCCGCTGCTAGACGCGGCTGATCTGCTTGTTGTGCTTGAAGTTCCCTGGCAGGTGGCGGCATGGCGTATTGTCTATCGTCACTTCTATAAGAGTCTGCATGGAACCAATCGTTATACCCTCAAGCAGCTCTGGCCGCTATTCAAGGGGACATGGATCTATTATCGCAGCAGCATGAGCCCTGCCGAACGCACTTTGATGGAGCAGTGCCTTCAAGAACAGAGCAATCACGTGGAGCCACTTGACGTGATGGGCGTGTTCCAGCGGTTTCAGCGGTACACGTTCAAGATCCCGCTGACCGCAGAGTTTGCCCGCCGCTACCTTGCGCCCTACCGGGACAAGGTGGTTGTGGTCAGAAATAACGCCGAGCGAGCGCTGTTGTTTGAGCGCCTGAAGAAATAAGAGTGGAGGTGAGCGCCGCTGAAGCTTGCTGGTGCTCACCTTTCCACTGCTCAAAAAGACCTCTTGACTCTCCTCTGGACTGGAAGGTTATAGTATGGCTGTGATCTGAAACCGCTAGAAAGGCGCTCTGAAATGTTTAAAATCAGCGAGTTTTCACAGCTCAGTCAGGTGTCGGTCAAGACCCTGCGCTACTACGACCAGCTTGGCTTGCTCAAGCCTGCCCATATCGACCCCTGGACCGGGTATCGCTACTACACGGCTGATCAACTGTTGCGACTGAATCGGATCATGGCCTTTAAGGATCTGGGCTTTACCCTGCAACAGATAGTGCGCCTGCTGGATGAACAGGTTCCAGCGGAGCAGATTCGGGGTATGTTCCGGCTCAAGCAGGCGCAGCTTCAAGAGTTGATCGCGGAAGAGCAGGCCCGGCTTGCCCGGATCGAGGGGCGGCTGCGTCAGATTGAGCGTGAGGGCAGCGCCGTCGCACAGCAAGAGGTCGTGCTGAAATCAGTTGATGAACAACTGGTAGCATCTATCCGGGTACGTACGGCTGCGTCCTCGATCCCGCTGTTGATTGAGGAGCTTGACGCCTATCTCGTGCATCATGGCGTCGCTTCAGTAGCGAATCTCCCGCATCTGGTGCTCTGGCATGGGTGTGAGGAGTGTGAGGATGCCACTGATCTTGAGGTGGCCTGTCCGATCCCACGAAAGGTACGCGAAACCGAGCGAATCACGGTGCATCGGCTCCCGGCACTGCCCGAGGTTGCTACGCTCATGCATGAATGCCACCTGCATAGCACCTGTTCTGCCAGCGCCGATCTGGCGAATTGGATCGAGGCGCATCCCTATCAGATGGTCGAGGGCTGGCCGCGTCGCGAGATCTTCCTGACCCATGAGGAGGGAGCACCGAGCATCGCGGAAGTGCAGATTCCGGTGGTGAAGGAGGTGGGGCGATGAAGCAGGAAGAGGCAGCCGAGCAGGTTGTCAACCCTGTCTCTCCACTGATGAACCGCCTGGCGCTGCTCTCGCTGGCCCTTGCCCCGGCGGCTATCGGCATGACAGAAGAACTGCCTATCGGGCTCTTGCCGGATATCGCGCATGATCTGAATGTGCCGCTCTCGGGGGCAGGGATGCTTGTGTCTGGTTACGCGCTCGGGGTTGTGATCGGTGCGCCGCTACTGGCACTCGGAACGCGCCGCCTGCCCCGGAAGCCGCTCCTGTTGGGGGCGCTCCTGCTCTACGTCATCGGGAACGCGCTGCATCTGGTTATGCCTGACTATCCCGCGCTGCTGCTGGTGCGTTTTCTGACGGCGCTGGTACATGGGATCATTTTCGGCGAAAGCTACGTGTTCGCGGCTCAACTGGCTCCCCAGCGGCAGGCGCAGGCAATCGCGCTGGTGTTTGGCGGGTTTGTGGTGGCGACGGTGGGCGGTGTGCCGCTTGGAACATGGCTCGGGCAGCAGTTCGGCTGGCGGATGCCGTTTCTGGTCGTGACGGGACTGGGAATCCTCTCGGTGCTGGCTATCGCGCTTTTGCTCCCGGCAACGAAGCTGCAGCCGCAACGCGTGCCGCTCGGGCAGCTCTTCCGTGGGCGTGTCTTGCTTCCGCTGGCGATGACTGTGACCAGTTGTGGTGGTATCTTCGCGCTGCTGACCTATGTTGTCCCGCTGCTGGAGCAGGTTTCGGGGTTTGCGCCCGCAATAGTCAGCGTGCTGCTGCTCATCTTCGGCGTGGGCTCATTTTGTGGAAACCTGCTCGGTGGTCGTCTGGCCGACCGGTGGTTGTATCCTTCTCTGCTTGGTTGGCAGATGCTTCAGTTGCTCTTGTTGACGCTCTTCCTGTTCCTGGGCAGCAGTCAGGTGATTGCGGTGGGAGCGTTATTTGTCTGGCAGTGTGCGGGCTTCGCGACGATTGCTCCGATCCAGAGTATCGTGATCAAGCAGGCCGGAGAGGCTTCCAGTCTGGCTTCAGCGTTCAATGTTGCCGCCTCGAATCTGGGAAATGCGGCGGCTGCCTTTCTGGGAGGGCTGGCCCTGACGCGAGGAGTGCAGGCGGTCCCGCTGGTTTCACTGATCTTTGTGGTGCTCGGACTGGCCCTGACCCTCTGGTGTACGCGTCTGGTTCGATCTGAATAGAGCATTTCATAAGGACAAACTGACGTCCTTCATTCGATACAGAAAGAGGGAAAAAGGAGTATGGAAAGGAATATTCATGTTGAGGTTGATGTTCCTGCGGTGATGCGCGATGGCACTACGCTGCGCGCAACGATCTACCGTCCGGCAGAAGGCCGCTGGCCGGTTCTGCTGATGCGGAGTCCCTATGGCAAAGATATCCCCCGGGCGGATGTCCTGATTGATCTGGACCCGGTGCGCACGGCTCAACAGGGCTATGTGGTGATCTTGCAAGATGTACGCGGGCGCTTTGCCTCGGAAGGCGAGTGGGATATAAATAACCTCGCCCATGAGCATCTTGATAGCGAGGATACGGTGAAGTGGGCGGCCTCGCTTCCTTTCAGTAACGGGCAGGTGGGCATGTATGGGATTTCGTACTTCGGCTTTACGCAGCTTGCGGCGCTGTTTCAGCGGCCCTTGGGATTGAAAGCGGCTGCTCCCTCGAAGACCTGGTTCGAGATCACCGATGGCTTCCTGTTTCGTGGGGGAGCGCTGGAACTGGGTTTCTTGAGCTACTGGCGCTTGCCGCTCTGGTTCGATACGTTTGAGCGCAACTACCGCAAGCATGGAGATGCACAGCGGTTCGCCGCCCAGGTGCAGCGGCTCAGTACCGATATTGACCGCTTGTCCGATGGTGTGACCTCGCTTCCACTCAAGGACTATGCGCCTTTTGCACCCGAGGAACGGGGCGGTTTCTTGCTGGACGTGCTGCGGCATGGTCCCCGTTGGGAGGCGCTCCAGCAGCTTTCCCCGCGCCATCGCCTGCAAGAAGTGACGGTGCCAACGCTGCATATCGCGGGCTGGTACGATATCTTTTTGCAGGGCACGCTTGACAACTTCACCTTCCTGCGGATGCATGGGAGCACTGAAGAGGCCCGGCAGGCGCGGTTGATCGTTGGCCCCTGGACGCACCTTGATTCGTCGAGCGTGCAGGGTGATCGCAATTTCGGGCTTGCCGCGAATGCCGATCTGATGGGACAGCAGCTACGCTGGTTTGATCGCTTACTGAAGGGAGCGGAGATGCCGAACGAGGCTCCGGTGAAGCTCTTTGTGATGGGCGCGAATGTCTGGCGTGACGAGCAGGAATGGCCGCTTGCGCGCGCGATCGAGACGCGTTTCTACCTGCATAGCAACGGGCATGCCAACACGCTGCACGGTGATGGCACGCTGAATACCGCGTTGCCCGAGGATGAGGAGCCCGATTCCTATAGCTACGATCCTCGCGATCCGGTGCCGACATGTGGCGGGCCACTTCTCATGGGGCCAGATTGGCGCTGTGGGCCGATCGACCAGCGCCCGCTTGAACGGCGAGATGACGTGCTGGTCTACTCGACGGCGCCGCTTGAAGAAGATGTAGAAGTGACAGGCCCGATCAAGGTGACGCTGTGGGCAGCTTCAAGCGCCCGGGATACCGATTTTGTGGCGCGTCTGGTCGATGTCTTCCCCGACGGAACCGCGTATCCGTTGACGGATGGCATCATTCGCGCACGCTATCGGCATCCAGGGCAGGAGCCCTCACTGATCGAGCCCGGAAAGCTCTATCAGTATGAAATTGACCTCTGGGCGACAAGCAACCTCTTCAAGCGGGGACACCGTATTCGCCTGGATATCACGAGCAGCAGCTTCCCGCGCTGGGATCGCAACCCCAATACGGGCCACGAGTTTGGTGCTGATGCGGAGCTGCTCACCGCGCACCAGACGATCCTGCACGACCATGAGCATCCTTCGTTTGTCGTGTTGCCAATCATTCCACAGGCGTAGGTTCGTGCTCGGGAACACTCCGTTCCCCTACCTGCTGGTTCGCTGTGTGAGCAGGCTATCAAACGGATGAATGTACTCGTCATCTTCGTAGATGGGCGGCTGAAAGACACGCTGCAAAATCAGGCAGGCGGCTCCCCGCGCCCAATCGGTCTCCTTGATCGGTGTGAAGATCAGAGCGCGCTCGCGCGGCGGACCGAAGATATGCGGCGGAATAGCCTCTTGCAGCGGCTTGAGCAATACATCCCCGGCAAGAATGCCTTCTCCGCTGATGACGATGCGCTCAGGATCAAACAGGGTAATCACGTTCGCGATGGCGATTCCCAGAGCCTCACCTGCTCGGTGAAAGATCGCTTGAAGCGCCGTATCGCCTGCCCGGGCCTGCTCGATGAGGGTGGTGATCTCCTCGCGAACCCGGTAGCCTGGATCACGGTGCGTTGCCGCTTGCAGGATGCCATAGTACGAGGCGACGGCATCCAGGCAGCCCCGCTTGCCACAGGTACAGCGCGGGGCATCAGGACTGAGATCAATGGTCATATGTCCGAACTCGCCGGCACCTCCATACTTGCCGCGATAGATCTTGCCATCAATAATAATGCCCATGCCGATGCCGCGCCCGATGGTGATAAGCAAGAAGTTCTGTGTCCCGCGTGCCTGCCCGAAGAGACGTTCCCCGATCGCCAACGTGTTGACATCGTTGTCAAGGTAGACCGGAACGTGCAGCCGGAATTGCAGCGCTGGAGCAAGCTCAACGTTGTGCCAGCCTAAAAGCGGAGAATAGCGACAAATCCCGTGTTCAGAGTCGATCAGGCCGCCGAGCCCGACCCCGAGGCCAAGAATCTGTCTGAGTGAGAGCCCCGCCTTTCTTACAAGCTGTTTCATGGTCATCGAGATGCACTCGATGACCTGTTGCGGGGACGTGCCGCCGGGAAATGTCTGCTCACAATCCCGAATGATCGAGCCGCGTAGATCGCAGATGGTCATCGTCATCCCGTTCTCGCGCAGCTTGACGCCGACCGTGTAGCCAGCGGCAGGGTTGATACTGAGGAGGACAGGTCGTCGTCCTCCACTCGAGGCCTCGATTTTCACTTCGATGACCAGACCCGCGCTGATGAACTCCCTGATAATTCGGGTGACGGTGGCTGCCGGGAGCCCGCTTTTCTCGGCCAGCCGTGTGCGTGAAATAGCCTGTTCCTCTGCAATCAGATTGAAGAGAATGCTCTGATTGAGATCGCGTAACAGGCGCTTGCTTCCAGTGCGTGGTACTGTCATTGCTACCTTTTTCCTCTCCCATAGTGCTCAAATCATCTCCATTGATTGGTGTATGGGGCTGCCTCAACTTGCGAAAGAATAGCTCAACTTGCAAACATGTAGCAGAAAAGAAGCCCTCGCTGATTCTTTTCTCTCTTCTGGCAGAAACTTGAAGAACGTGTATCCACAGGTGTGGGATGAGAGGGCTTGATTCTGTGCGAAACTTTATTATTTCACAGAAATAAGTATACTGTGTTGTCCGTCCAGTTTGTCAAGAGTGTGTCTGAGAGATGGGCAAAAGCAAGAACGGGTTCTATGCAGGAGTGCGAGCAAACCGGACGGCATTTTCCCCCGGGAGAAAATATATTGACATGGAGCAAATTTTCAGGTACAGTTGTCAATAACATATTTGAGTGAGTGAAATAAGTCGCTCTGAACCAATGGAGGTTGAATATGCAGCGTCGGCTCTTTCCTGCGTTCACTCTGTCACCGTGGATCACTCAACAATATCGGACTTTGCTTCATATGAACCCGCTCTATGCGCTGGATGACCCGCCATCGCTTTTCCCCATTCCTTCATCATTTCCCGATTAGCTCATGCTTGCTCACAGCGAAAGGAGAAGAAGAAGGATCTCCGGTCCTATCGTCGTTGTTTGGAGAAAGCGGTAATCGTTTACTGCTTGATACAAGCGTTTCATTCATTTCCTCAACGTCACATAAGCTTGACAGCATGTCTTCTGGCTCACAGAGAAGGATCTGGATGAGAGCAGACATGCGTTTCCTCAGAACGAGGATGATCTGAGTATTTGAAAGACCCTATGGAACAGGGAGGAGAAATCATGAATATGTCTCAACGCACACCACTGAACGCAGTGAATCGTCGGGCCTTTATGCAGCGAGCAGCGGCGCTCGGTATCTCCGTTGCAGGCCTTGAAACCTTGCTGGCAGCCTGTGGCGGCGGCGGCGGAAACGGAGGCGGAGATATTCGCTGGACAAACTGGGCTAATACAGGCGAGATCCAGCGTTTCAAAGATTTCACCGCGAACTACAACAAGACCCACAATGCGAATGTGACCTACAACTTTATCCCCTCTGCGAACAACAACTATTTCACCAAGATTCAGACCGAACTGAACGGGAACGCGGGGCCGGATGTCTTTTATGTCGGTGATGGAGACATCGGAAAGCTGGTGGCCAACCAGTCCATTGTTGAGCTGACCGACCTGCTCAACAGCGACAAGAGTAAGTCGAAGGAAGCTGATTTCCAGGCAGGCCTGTGGGGCGCGGCAAAGACACTAAGCGGCAAGATCTACGGTGTGCCCGTTGACTGTAACCCGCTGGTGCTCTGGTATAACAAGAAGGTGCTGGAAGATGCCGGAATCACCACGATGCCCGCCGACCTGTTCGAGCAAGGGAAATGGACGCGTGAGGCCTTTGATGACATGATACAGCGGATCAAGGCGAAGAAGAAGTACGGCTATGTGATGGAATCGTCATCCACGGCCTACTGGGCCTGGTGTACAGTCAATGGCGGCAAAGTCTACGATAAAGATGGCTATGGTGATCTCATCGTCCAGGATGATCTGAAAGCAATGGATGCGCTGAACTGGCTGACGCAGCGGGTCCGCGAGAAGGTGGTTGTCTATGCGGGCAGTCTTCCGAAGGGGCAGGGCTCCGATCTTGCATTCATCAGTGGTCAGACCGGCTTTATCGCGGTAGGACGCTGGAATCTGCCAACCTTTAAGCTCTCGAAGGGCCTGCGCTATGACTGTGTGCCGTATCCGTCGCCGACTGGCAAGATCGCACCCGCACCGGTTGCGCTGGCATACATGGTCATCAATAAGAAGACGAAGCTGCTTGATAAGGCGTTCGACTTCCTGACCAATTTTGTGTCAAAAGATGGACAGCACTTCCGCTTGCAGGGTAATGGAAATGCCGTCCCCTCGCTTAGCTCAAAAGAGCTGGATCCGCTGGTGACCGAAGGCAACGACCCCGAGCATGCGCACTACCTCCTCGACGCCCGCGCCGCAGGCTATGCACTCTTCCCGGCTGAGGCCAATACTCCCGGACTCACAGACGATATTAAGACCGCCCTTGATCCTGTCTGGCTTCAGGGTAAGGACATCAAGACCACATTGGCCGATTTCGCCTCCAAAGCAAACCCGCGCATCAAGCAGGCGATGGAAAGAATCAAATAGCGTGTTTCTGAAGAAGATGCACGTTTTTGAAGAGGAAAGGTGCTACCCGGATGGATGTACAATTGCATGGAAAGGCGGTTGCAGAAAAGCAGCGGCGTGGATGGAGTCAGAAGGAGAAGAAAGAAGTCTTCTGGGGCTATACCTTTATCCTGCCGCAGTTGCTCGGCATGCTGGTTTTCTCGATCTTTCCGTTGATCTCGGTATTTGTTCTGAGCCTGACCCAATGGGACGGGCTCGGAGACATTCACTTCGTTGGCTTTCAGAATTTCATCGATCAATTTACCGGTGAGGATCTACGGATTGCGCTGGCGCGCACGGTCTACTATACAGTTCTGACGGTGCCTATTGGCCTGTTTATTGCGTTGATGCTCTCGCTGGCGCTGAACAATGTGCGGGGCAAGTCGTTTTATCGTCTGCTCTACTTTATGCCCTATGTTACGGGCTCGGTCGCGGTGGGTGTGATCTGGTCATGGCTGCTCAACAGTGATCTTGGCCTGATTAACAATCTGTTGAAGGGCTGGTTTCATATTGATGGGATTGGCTGGCTGACCGATTCCAGATATGTCATTCCCTCACTTGCGATGGTGGGTATCTGGCAGGGATTGGGCTTCAACATTGTGCTGTTCCTGGCGGGCTTGCAGGGCATTCCGCAGACCTACTTTGAGGCGGCGCGTATCGATGGCGCGAACCGTTTTCAAACCTTCTGGCGGGTGACGCTGCCCCTGCTGACGCCGACGATCTTCTTTACAACGGTCATCTCTGTCATCAACTCGTTTCAGGTCTTTGATCTTACCTTTATTCTCACCGATGGCGGCCCCGGGAAAGATAGCTACACGATGGTCTATCACATCTATAACCTGGGCTTTAAGTCCTCCCAGTATGGGAGCGCAAGCGCGGTTGCTGTGATTCTGTTTCTGATTCTGATGGTTCTGACCCTGATCCAGTTCCGGCTTCAGCGCCGCTGGGTGCATTACGAAATGTAAGGAGGAGAAAAGGGAGATGCAAAAGGCACTACACCATGAGGGCGCTGCGAGCGTGCGGACCAGACCAAAACAACGGCGCTCCGGGCTATTGCTGACCATCCTACTGCATGTGATACTGATCGTCTTTTCGGTCGTTATGGTCGCGCCGTTCCTGTGGATGCTGGTCTCGTCGTTTGAGTCGACCGAGCAGGCATTCAGTATCCCGCCGACATGGATTCCCAACCCGATTATGTGGGAGAACTATCCGCAATCATTGCAGGCGCTTCCCTTCCATCTCGCGTACTGGAATAGCACGCTTGTCGCGGTGACGGTCACGCTCTGTCAGCTTATCACGTGTTCGCTGGCGGGCTATGCCTTCGCCCGGCTGCGCTTCCCGGGACGGGATATCATCTTTTTCCTGTTTCTGGCGACGCTGATGATCCCGTTCCAGTTGACGATCATCCCGATCTTTCTCACCATGAAAGAGCTGAATCTGCTGGACAATCTGCTTTCGCTGATTCTGCCGCCGTCGCTCTTCAGCGCGTTTGGCGTCTTCCTGATGCGTCAGTTTATCATGGGACTGCCGACCGAGCTGGAAGAGGCCGCGATCATCGATGGAGCGAGCCGCTGGGCTATTTTCTGGCGGGTGATCTTCCCGTTGCTGAAGGCGCCGCTCTCCGCGCTCGGAATCTTCGCGTTCCTGAGTCAGTGGAACGACTTCTTCAGGCCCTTGATTATGCTCAATAGCTCCGAGAACTTCACGGTGCCGCTGCTGTTGAACCAGTTTCGCGGCCAGTATGCGACCGAGTGGACGCTGGTTATGGCGGGCTCGGTGATCGCAATCGTGCCTGTGCTGATCGTTTACCTGCTGGCTCAGCGCTACGTGATTCAGGGTATCGCGATGACGGGACTCAAGGCGTAGCAGTAATCATAACGGAGAAAAGGGACCACCAATGGCGAGTGGTCCCTTTCTGTTATTTCTGCGTTTGTTGATAGGCTTGAAAGTCGTTCAGGATAGCGCGAGACAACCGCTGGGGTTTTCCAAAGCGCCCATCCAGCGTGATTTCTTGCTCCTCATTCGTCTTTTTGTGGACCACAACTACCTTTAGCTCATCCTTTTTGCTGGTATCGACGAAGAGATCAGACAGGGCCTGATACTCGATGACCTTTGGCTTTTTCTCGTCCATCTTGAGCGTGAAGCCATCCGGGCGTAAGATGAGAAACTGAGCGTGTGGGTTAAGAGAGTTGTGGATGCTCTCCAGGCAGGCCAGCAGGAAGAGGACTCCAAGCACTGCCGCGACAAGGTAATCAATGATGCGCCAGAGGCCGGGATTGTTCAATTGCAGCGGCCCTGACAGATGCTGTCTGAGCATGTCGCTGACCATGCTCGGCAAGAGATGGAGGAGCAGAGAGTTGACGAATGTGAGCTGCGGATTCAGCGTATGCCAGACGAGAAGAGCTATCAACCCGACAAGCAGAAGTGCGTAGAGAACCGTCTGCTCTTCAAAAAAAACCTTCTTTGCGTAATGAATGCGCTCCTCGGACGGAAGCTGATCCTGTTCAAGCGTGTCGTTGAATGGATGCATAGGTATCCCTTTCGCATTGGTGGTTCTCAGGGTGCCGAAAGAATCATGTGATGAAAGATGGTGACTAATTCGGTTGTATAGGTTTCCAGGTCAACAGCGCGCAGGAGGTTCGGCGTGAGCATATATTCGCTGATGGCTCCACGAATGGCGCTTGCCATAACGACGACATGAAAAGCGCGAAACTCTCCTGTCTGCTGTCCCTCTTGCAAGATCTGTTGAAGTTCGTGGTTCAGCGGGTCCGCCTCATCATCATCCAGCTTATAGAAGGGGACGCCGTCCGGTGTGCGTGCATTGAAGAGGATTTCCACGAGCGCCGCGTTATGCCTGGGGTGCGTTCCCTGATAGGCCAGACTGGCGGTGATAAAGGCTTCAAGCTTCTCACGAGGTGTCTTCTGCGCGCGCACGCGTTCCTGTACATAGGTAGTACTTGCGATAAGGAGCGCTTGCAGCGTCTGAATCATCAGATCCTGCTTGTCATGGAAGTGGTAGGAAATGAGCGCAGTGCTGATCCCTGATCTTCTGGCGATCTGGGCCAGACTGGCGTTCGCAAAGCCGATCTCATCCAGCGTGGTGATGGCGGCATCAATAATCTGTGCCCTTCGAGCCTCCGTGATAAATGATGGTTTGTCGTCTCGCTTTTTCTCATCCATTGTACGAACTCTCTCGATGTCCTCTTTGCTTTTGATTGACCGTTCAAATTTTTGATCAACTAATCAAGATCACATTCAGATTGTACCATGCAGGGTGCTCTCTGGTCAAGGTGAAAAATATGTGGAGGCCAAAAAACAGGAAGTGTCAGCGCTGGCACTTCCTGTCTGTGTGTGGTTAACGGTCGAGGAATTCCTGAACAACGGCCTCACTCGGATGCATGCTGAGCATCTGAAGTGGCTCTTCTCCTGAGTTCTTGAACTGGTGTGGCGTGTTGGCAGGGACAATCACGACGTTGCCTGCATGAATGATGAGTGTCTCGTTCCCGATAGTAAAGGTGGCCTGACCATGAAGCAGGACAAAGATTTCTTTATATGGATGCACGTGCATATCCGGGCCCTTGCCTGGCGGCGTAAGGACCCAGAAGAACGAGAGGGGAATATTCCCGTATTCACGTCCCTGAAAGCGATAGGCCGTTGCGTTTAGCTGAATGTTTTCTTTTGGTAGAAGTGTATACATTGTTCTGCTCCAGGTTCCGGGCTGAAGCACGGAAATAACCATTGCCCGGGCGTTTCCATCCCGCTATCAAGGGTACGTGATGCGGTAGGGTTCGCATATCTGGATTCCTTTCGATGTGAAAAATAGGGAATGCGTCTTTACTGGCTTTTTTGGTGCAGAGATTGATAGCGAGATTGCGCCATACTTCCAAACGCACGCAAAACAAGAAGGTCCGTAGCAGGAGGATATTCCTTATTCAGGGCTTTTCTTTGCCTGTGGAGGCTCTTCTGTTTCCAGCGAGAGCAGCACCAGACCAAGCCTGCGAGTATTGAGCAGAATGCGATAGAGCGCGGCCTGATCGGGGAGTGTTCCGTACAGGAATGTCTGTCCCGATGGCTCATGCTGAATGGTGAGCTGCTCAAACCATGCTTGCCAGGTTGGATCGAGATGCCCTTGCACACGGATACGATATTGCATCTTTCCGTTTTCCTCTCTGCGTTCAAGCTATCCAGAGTGTATGGCGCGAGTGGGTAAGTTGTGCTCACCTGATGGGATGATTGTGTTGGGTGAGCGAAGGACTAGAGGAGGCCAGCGCACGAGCCACCTCACCGGCCTTGTGGCGGTTGTGCACATTGAGCTTGCGATAGATGCTCTGGATGTGAATTTTGACCGTATTGATTGAGATGAACAGCTCACGGGCAATCTCGGGATTGGAACGCCCGACCGAGAGCAGGCGCAAGACGCGCACTTCCTGCTCGCTGAGAGACAAACAGTCCTTTTTTCTGCTTGACAGGCATCTCTTGTCTCGAATATAATATGAACGTGCTCAATTTTGACCAGGTTCACTTTTCTGAGAGGAGGGCCACATGTCTGGCCTACGTGAACGAAACAAGCAGGAGAAGCTGAGACGTATTCAGCAGGCCGCCTGGCACCTGTTTATGCAGCAGGGCTTTGAGGCGACCACAACCCGACAGGTGGCAGCACTGGCACAGGTGGGGAGCGGCACCCTGTTTCTCTATGCGAAGGACAAGCAGGATTTATTGCTGCTGGCCTATAATGAGATGCTTGAGGAGACAATTGAACAGGCGTTTCGTTTGTTGCCACCGGAGGGGAGTGTGCTCGATACGCTTGTCTGCCTGTTTCAATCATTCTTCCGCCTCTATCAGCAGCACCCGGAGAACGCGCGTGTCTATGTTCAGGTGATCGCGTTACAGGCCCAGGCACAGCGATATAGAGAACAGGCATTACAGCAGATTGAGCGCTTCGGGCAGCAGCTCGCCGAGCTTCTGACGCAGTTTCAGCATAAAGGAGCGCTTGCGCCAGATGTCTCTGTGGAGCAGGCAAGCAAGAACTTTTTCGCGCTCTATTTTGCGATCCTGTGCCAGTGGCTCAGCGGTCAGCTTCCCTTTGAGGAGGCGCAGGGAGCGGCGTTACGGCAGGCGTTTGCCTTGCAACTACGTGGGATGGAACCACAAGGAGAAAAAAGATGAGCGATCTTCCCGTTTTGATTATTGGTGCTGGTATTGGCGGCCTCACGACGGCGCTCGCGTTGCGGCAGGCGGGCTATTCCGTACGGGTCTTTGAGCGGGCTCAGGAGGTGAAGGAGGTCGGAGCCGGGTTGACGCTCTGGGCGAACGCGCTTGGAGCGTTGCGGAAGCTTGGCCTTGAGCATATTGTGCGGGATCTCGGAAGGCCCGACGCGCTGCCAATCGGCTTCTATACCGCTCGTGGCAAGCAACTGATGCAGCTTTCGCCGGATGAGATGACGCGCCACCTGGGAGCGCCACCTGTGGCGGTCCATCGTGCGGAGCTTCTGGCCGCGCTTCGCGACGCTGTTGGCAGGGATTCCATTGAATGCGGTGCCAGATTGATCGCCTTTGAGCAGGATGAGGATGAGGTGACTGGCATCTTCGCGAACGGGCAACGCGTGCGCGGGTGTCTCTTGATCGGGGCCGATGGCATTCATTCGCAGGTGCGGCAGCAGTTGTTTCCCGGAAGTCAGCCGCGCTATGCGGGGTACACGGCCTGGCGCGGCGTGGCAACAGGCGTGAAGCCCGAACTGATGGGGGAACTGTGGGGACGCGGGCTGCGCTTTGGCATCGCGCCGCTGACGAGAGATCGGGTGTACTGGTTTGTCTCGTGCAACATGGCGGAGCATGAGGCTGAAAGCGTGGAGAGCCGTTCGTATCTCCTGACCCTGTTCAGGGGATGGCACCCGCTGGTGAGCGAGCTGCTGAAGGCGACCGAGGCCGCGTCAATCTTGCGCAATGACATCTATGATCTTGCTCCACTGGCTTCCTGGAGCCAGGGGCGGGTGACGCTGCTAGGAGATGCTGCCCACGCGATGACGCCGAACATGGGGCAGGGGGCCTGTCAGGCGATTGAAGATGCCTGTGCGCTGGCGGCTGCGCTCCGTACGGCTCATGCTCTTCCCGAGGCATTGCGGCTCTATCAGCAGCAGCGGCTGAAGCATGCCAACGGGGTGCTTGCTCGATCGCATATGATCGGAACGGTGGCGCAATGGGAACACCCTGTTGCCTGCCTGTTTCGAGAACGGGTGCTTGCGCTGACGCCCGGTCGCCTCTTCCTCAAACAGCTCCAGCCAATCGCCGGTGGCCATGCATGATCTCAGTGTGCCACGATCTGGAATGAAAGCCCACCTTGCAGATGGCGCATGATGGGCCCTCTTCCTCTCGTCAATAGACCACTGCCTCTATTTGACGGCGAGCAGGACGTGGTAGCTCATATACCAGGGGATCGGTTCGGGCCCGATGTATTGTTGTGCGGCCTGTCTGAGCCGATCAATTCCGATCTCCTGTTCGCTGAAGTTGGAGAGGCCGCTAAATGCACTGGTTTGCATCATCTCCAGAAAGCGGGTTGCGTCTCCTTGCTCGGTGTGGTGCAGCCAGGTTTCACGGGTGAAGCGAAAATGGCCGCACTCGCGCATGTTGTCGAGGTGTTTGGTCTTCGGCCAGATAGACAGGTTCTGAACGAGCCCGCGCTGCTGGACGAGTTTCACCATATGTTCGCTCATCTCCTGCCCGAGCCGATCAAGCTCCCAGTGGATGAGGGGTGGCCAATCATAGTCATATACCGCGAAGAGCCCTCCAGGGCGCAGAATCCGGGCGACCTCGGCCAGCGTTGACGTTGGTTCCATCCAGTGGAACGCCTGAGCGGCAGTGACGATATCCGCACATGCGTCAGGTAGGCCGGTCTGATGGGCCACACCCTCACGATACTCGATATGAGCCGTAGCGGGAATATTGTGGAGCTTGAGCTTGTGCATTGCTACTTTGCGCATGTCGGCATTGGGCTCAATCCCGATCACGCGTTGTGCTCGATCAGCCCAGACAGCGCTTGACAGCCCGGTTCCGCTTCCCAGATCCACCACCAGGGCGGGCTGCGGGGTCGCGATGAGCTGCGTCAGGAGATCAAGCAGTGCTGGCGGTGGTGTCGGACGTGCCCGATCATACCTGTTGGCCTTTCCTGTCCAGATGTTGCTAGATGGACGCATGCGTTTTCCTCCTTGTTGTTGCTACCCGAGGAGCCTGGAAATCTGTTCGCGAACTTTCCCCAGAACGCCAAACGTATCGAGAATATCGGCAGCGACGCCGCCCCCCTCACGTACGATGCCGAGCAGGATGTGTTCTGTGCGCACATAGGCGCTTCCCTGCCGCTCTGCTTCGTCCATTGCGAGGGAGAGAACCTTGCGGGCGCGGGGCACATAGTCAATGTCCTCCTGGACCGGCTCGTCTCCCCGCCCGATCTTCGCTTCGACCGCGGCCCGGACGGCGTCAGGGGTAACGCCCAGTTTTTCCAGTGCCAGGGCAGCAATCCCCTTTTGTTCACGTAAGACGCCCAGTAAGAGGTGTTCGGTCCCGATAAAGTCGTGATTGAAAGTCAGGGCCTCTTCACGAGCGAGTGAGAGCACATGCCGGGCGTGCTCATTGAAGCGACTGAGGTGTTTACCGGGAATCCAGGTCGGTTGATAGCTCTGTAATGCCTGAAACAGGAGCTGGTTGAGAACACTGGTAATCGTGCGATCCTCCGTCTCGGCGATTCGCGCCAGTTGCTCATAGAGGTAGACCGGGATTTCGACACGCTGGCGATCCTTACTTGATGGCATACGGCCCCTTTCTCCGTGAGCGTGGTATATACGGTGGTATTTTCTGTTCTCAGCATACCACTGTATATACCCTGGTGTCAAGCTCATATGTTGCGCTCCATTTCGCCATATGGATGCTTGCAGCAGCCCGGGCCTGCTCACGGGAGGCTCGTGTCTGCATGCGCTGGTACAGTGCTCGCTCCTTGGAGTGCAGCGGCGTGGTTGGCTCAAGCGTGTGGCCGACTCTAAGCCAGAGGAATCCCCCGGCTTGCGACTGAGTTGTGTCGATCAGCGCTCTTTGCTGCTGCGCGGCTTGAGTTCGGGGCCTGCAATCGCGCTGCTGATCTGACTCATCCAGGTGGCGAGTTGCTCGGGAGAGCAGGGTTGCTGCTGTTCCAGCCACCAGATAGTGGCCCCAACACCCGCATAGGCGATGCTGGCGATCTTCAAGTCAAGGGGTGGCTCGTTGCTTGCGGCCCTGGCCTGAGCGAACAAAGCGCGGAAGTGGCGCTCTGTGTTCTGACGGAAGCGCTCAACGAACGAGGGGTCGCCCTGTGGACCGAGCATGACGCGATAGAAGTCGGCGAATTGCTCGATGTGCTGAAGCAGGCGCAGGGGGCCGGGCTCGTCCGGAGTATTGCGGTTATCAAGCAAGGCATCAAGTTCGTTGAGCAGTTGATCAAGCAGGTCATATTTGTCCAGATAGTGACGGTAGAAGGTAGAGCGGTTAATCATTGCACGCTCGGTGATGTCCTGGATGGTCAATGCGGCGAAACCCTTTTCGACAGTCAGGTCAATGAAGGCCTGCTGAATCAGTTTCCGGGTGCGGAGAACGCGAAGATCTTTGTGGGCCTCTGACTTCTGCATCAGTTTTTCCTTTGCCGTTGCGTATGCAACAGTTTCCTTTTCTTTGCTGGTTGACGCTCTATTCTATCTCCTGCTAGGCTGGTTTTGCAACAGAGCGTCGTGTATGCATCACCACGATGCCGTTTTTCAGAGATAAAGGAGAAGATCGATGAATCAATCTGTCCGTGAGCGCATTGGACTCTCGGTTCAGCCGCAAGAGCCTGCGAAGCTGGTGGAGACGCTGGTTGAAATAGAGAAGGTGGGAGTATCGCATATCTGGATCGGTGGAGCGCCCTGGGAGCCCGACATCCTGACGGTGCTGACCGCGGCAGCGATGCGGACTACCCGGCTCAAAATGGGAACGGCTATTATCCAGGCGTTTGCACGCCATCCGGTCTTTCTGGCGCTTCAGGCGTCCAGTTTTCACGCGCTGGCTCCCGGAAGGCTGCAACTGGGGATCGGCGCGAGTTCGCCTCTGTATGCGAAGCGTGCCTATGGGATCGAGATGGATGCGCCGTTTGCGTACCTGCGCGAGTATATGCAGGTGTTGCGTCCTCTGTTGCACGAGGGCGCAGTCCGGCATCAGGGGCGCTTCCTGACAACGGATATTGAGTTGCCCACGACGGCCCCGATTCCATTACTGATGGCGGCGCTCGGGCCGAAGGCTTTCCGGCTTGCGGGTGAGATCGCGGATGGAGCGATCTCGGCAATGTGTCCGGTTCCGTATCTGCTTCATACGGCTCTCCCGGCCCTGCAAGAGGGGGCTACTCGTGCGGGGCGGAAATGTCCTCGGCTGGTGGCACATGTGCCGGTCGTCTTTACGGAGGATCGCGAGACGGCTTTGCAGATCGGGCGGCAAGCCATGCGGATCTATACCACGCGTCCGAACTATCGCACTATGTTTGTGGCGGCGGGCTTCTCGCTGGCGGAGATCGAAGCGGTTTCGGAACGACTGGTTGAGAGCCTACTGGTCTATGGCGATGAACGCAGGATCCGGGAACGGCTGTTAGAGCTGCTTCACACCGAGATCGACGAACTGACGGTCGGGCTGATCCCGGTCGCTGATGCGGCTCAAGAGGCGCTGCGGCTGGCGCGGCTGATTGGCGAGTGGTGAAGCGTGTGTAAGCGGTGAGCCGGGTGTGATTCGCGAGCAACTGGCAAGCGGTGAAATCAGGTCGGGGAGACATGTGCTTTACCCGACCTGAGCTCTGCCCGGACGCCGATGCTGGCGAGCATGCCGCCGTAGACCCGCTGAACTCCTTTCGTCTCATAGGAGATCGACGTACAGAGCTGGCTTGTTGGGAGTCCCCTTTGCTGTTACGCGAAATCGACCTGTACAGGCAGGTGATCGCTGGCCCGTGATGTCAGCTCGTTTGAGAGCACGTTGCAAGTTCGCACGTCCTGAGCAAGGCTCGGTGAGGCGAAACAGTAGTCGATGCGCATGCAGGGGGCGTCCCGGCGCGCGTCACAGGTGTAGCCCTCTTCGGTGGGATGCAGTGCGCGGTAGCAGTCGACAAGGCCGGCCTCCCGGATGCGCGCTATGACCAGACGCTTCGCCTGCTTGATAAGTAGCCGCTCATCGTGTTCTCGGTGGCCTTCGGGCACAAGCGCAACCGGATCACCCGGGGCAATCGCATTCAGATCTCCGACCAGCAGGAGCGGCTCTTTCAGCATTGGTTCTATGGTTTCCAGAATGGCCTTGATTTCGTCCTCGCGACCCTCTTCATACACATCTTCATATCCTGCCCGCAGGTGTGTTGTGCACAGGTGGAGCGTCGTGCCCTTCCATGCAACATCGATGGCCAGCAGGGTTTTATGCAGGACGGGAAGTCGATAATTGCGAACCTGGAGAACAGGCAGGCTGCTCAGCCAGGCCACATGATAGTCACTGTTGGCCTCGCCGAAGACCAGGTGCATCTTCAGGGCGCGGGCTAATTGCTCGGCATTGCTGCGGTCATTGGCCTCTTGAAGGGCGATCATATCGGGGTGCTGGTTGTGCAAGATCTGGGTGATGACCGGGATTCTGTCCTCTCCTCCATCGAGGATGTTATAGGTGATAACTCTCACTGTTCACTCCTGAGAAAGAAACATCGGGCGCCTCCTGCTCTCAAAAAGAGGCTGATGACAGGCTGAGGAAGCGGTATCTCTCCATATTCGCATTTCTGCCGCCGGAAAGCAAGCAAGCGCGCGAAGACCCTCTTGCGTGATCAAGAGCACCAGCATGACAACGTCACTCACGCCCCCTGATGCTTCTATCTTCGATCAGGCCGACGATGATGGCTCATAGAAAAGGCGAGAAGTGCAATACACTCCTCGCTTGTGGTCTGTGGCGTGTAGAGATGACAGGCATAAAGTGCGATCGTTAGTAATGCTGGATGTTATGGTAGCGTGCCTCAATAAAGCAGTATAGCCCATAGGCGACGAACCCAAGCGCGATGATGGCGAGCAGGACCGCCCCGAATGGTTGATGCGTCAGTTCCAGCAGGGCCGAATCCAGCCCTTTCGCTTCATTGGGGTTATGTTGAAGCGCTGCGAGAATCAGGAAGATACCAATAATGACGAAGACGACTCCTAAGGCGGCATGCCCGATTCTTCCCAGCAGCATAACGCCTTCGCGCATCCCGGGAGAGAGGGAACTGAGATCGAGAGCCTGCTGAAATGAGGCCTTGTAGACTTTGACAAACAGAGCAATGGCAATACCAAGCACGATCAGGCCGACAATGACCACGAGGACGACGCCGAACGGCATTTGAAGCAGGCGGGCCGTCCAGTCCTGAGCGGAGTCAGTGGAGTTCTTGCCCGCGCTTCCTGTGCTGGTGGCCAGATGGAACGCGCCAATACCGAGCGCGATATAGGAGATGCCGATTCCTGCATAGCCAAGCCGGGAGAGAATGCCTTTGGCGTCTTTGCCTTTTCTATCAACGTCCAGTATAGCCTGCATCTCGCTCCAAAGCGCGTAGCCGAACAGGCCGATAGCGACAATACACATCAAGGCCTGTCCGAAAGGTTGATTGGCTATGGTCTGAAGTGCGCCCCGCTGGTCAGTGGTTCTTCCGCCGAGGCCGAAGGCAAGCTGTACGGCCAGAATACCAACGAGCAGATAGACGATCCCTTTTGTGATATAGCCGAAGCGGGCCAGGTAGGCAACCCAGCGGTTTTTTGCGACCTGGTTGGCCTTTGCCTGTACCTTCTCGGGGGTGTTTGCTGAATTCATCTATACCTCTCCTCTGATCCCACCTGACGCATGCGCTTCCTTGCCGCAGGTTTGTCTGCGAAGCAGTGAACCGTTGATAATACGCCCCGTCGTTGGTGGGGTATCTTTTCCAGAACTTCATTTTGTCCCATCAGGCCACGAGCGGCGATGTGTCTGATGGCCTTGAGCAGATGTCTCTTTTCTGCTCTGCTTCTATTCCTCTCTATCTATACGATGAGAACGATGCGGATAGATGCATAGAAAAGGGGGAATCGGGTAGGCGGAGCAAAAAACATCAATGAACAGAGGGGGGGGAGTGCGCAGTGCCTTCAATGTGGGAGAGCGAAACAAGAGCACGCTGCGGAGATGCGTTATGTCTCGGTCTCTTCCTCGCAATGAAACAGAAATGGGTCATTTGCCCCTCTTCATGTTTCATGTGTACATCTACACCTGAAAGGTAGAGCAATATCCCTTCTAAGGTGAGAGGTAAAGAAGGAATATGCATGATACGCGATACCAGGTTTCTGCTCGGTTTGGGCCTGAGTGCAACCCTGTTGATCCAGGCGCCTGTTTTCTTTTATGGGATATCCGATCATTTTAAACTGTCCGGGTCTGGTAGATGGTATGCTGATAGTCCTGTATCTCGATCTGCCGATGCTGCTAATGCTGCTCCTTGTGGGCTTCTGGAAAACGCGTCGTCTCGGTTCTCTTCCCTTGATATTACGTGTGATTGAGGAAGGAAGAGTACAATCAGCTTTCAGGTACATATAGACTTCCACTGTAAGAGAGATAGGGGTACAGGGCCTGGCAAGGTGAACTGCCGGGCCTGTTTGCCTGGTATCGTGGTCGAATTGAAGCGGGGCGGCAGGCAGAGTGATGAGCGGCGCCGCTTCTTTTTTGTATCCTCGTATTTCATGCACGAGGCGGGATGAATCGTTGCGGAGAAGATAACTGTATTTCTATACAGATTGAGCTGTAATGGTCTTTTTCGTTGGAGATGTAAAACAGTTGACTTCGACACCGCAGCATATGATAAGATTTTCGTGAGGATGTGAATCCTCCGCTGCCTTGTCTCTGCAACTGCCGGGGCAGGGGAGAAGTGAACATCGGATATGTGGAAAGGGAGGTGTTGGTCAAGGTGGTATCGAAAACAAAGGCTGTAGGACAACTAGAGGTACAGGATGCCACATCGTCAACCCGCTCAAAGCGCTCTCTGGGCTTCTGGATGTGTACGTCGCTGGTTGTGGGGAATATGATTGGTTCAGGAATCTTCCTTCTCCCTGCTTCGCTGGCTTCATATGGAGGCATCTCGCTTGTGGGTTGGGGTTTGACCGCTGCCGGAGCGACCTGCCTGGCGTTGCTGTTTGCGCGTCTGGCATCGATGGTTCCTCGTGAGGGAGGTCCCTATGCGTATACACGGATGGCATTTGGCGACTTTGCCGGGTTCTGGATCGGTTGGGGTCACTGGATGTCGTTATGGATCGGGAACGCGGCTATCAGCGTTGCGCTGGTGAGCTACCTTCAGGGGATGTTCCCCATCTTGAGTGAACAGCGCTGGCTCTCCGGGGTTGTGGCGCTGGCGCTGCTCTGGCTGATTACTGGCGTTAACACGCTCGGGGTCAAAGACGCGGGCATTATGCAGGTGATTACCACCATCTGTAAGCTGGTCCCGTTGCTGGCGCTGCTGGTTTTCGGATTTTTCCGGGTCGATTGGCAGCATTTTGTGCCGCTCAACCCCAGTGGTAAGCCGCCCATTGACGCGATTACAGCAGTCGCGGCCCTGACGTTCTGGTCATTTCTGGGGATTGAATCGGCGACCGTTCCCGCGGGGTATGTCAAAGATCCAGCGAAGACAATTCCTCGCGCGACTCTTCTGGGCATACTGATTACCTCACTGGTATACATCCTGAGTACAACAGTCATCATGGGGATCATGCCGCTGTCGCGCCTGGGCCATTCATCGGCGCCCTATGCCGAAGCGGCGGGTCTGCTCTGGGGATCGTGGGCCTCGTACGCGCTGGCGATTGGGGCCGTCATCTCCTGTCTGGGTGCCTTGAATGGCTTAATGATGATGGCCGGTCAGGTGCCGATGGCCGTGGCACAGGATGGGCTTTTTCCGCGCATCTTCGGGCGAGTGTCTCGTCAGGGAGTGCCGGTCTTCGCGCTGGTGCTTTCGAGTACGCTGGCTTCGCTGCTGTTACTGTTGAACTATATGGGCCCCGGCAATCTGGTAGAGATGTTCAGCTTTATTATTCTGCTCGGGACGCTCACCAGCCAGATTCCGTATGCCTTCTGTGCCATTGCTGAACTGATTCTGTTCTTCACGCGACGTGACCTCTTTAATGGAAGGCGTCTGTTCGGATCGAGCATGTTTTCGATTCTTGCGTTTGTCTATTCCGTCTGGGCGATTATCGGAGCTGGTGCGACCACAGTGCTCTATGGCTTTGTGCTGTTGTTGCTTGGCCTGCCGGTATATGCGTGGATACGCAAGCAACAGGGCGAGAAGGTAGAGGGAGGTACTGACGAAGAGGCGGCGTAAGCGAAAGCGTTGAAGCAACCGGGAGGGAGCGTCTGCGATGATGGCGCTCCCTTTTTCCTCTGAAAAGGTCGTCAGGAAGCGTCAGACAGCCAGGGCCCGGCAAGTGTCAGCAGGCCATTTGCCAGGGAGCCACGACGAACAATATATTCATGACCGCCATTGAACTCATGGTAATAGACCTCGTATCCCTTCAAGTGCAGGATGTCTCGCAGGTGTCGGGTACAGGGGATCATATCGACGAAGCCGCTTCGTTCCTTTGTGCCAACCTCAAAATAGAAGCGGAGGGGCAGACGTGGATGTGCAAGAAACTGCTGGGTGAGCCACTCCTGAGGAATCCCGTCCTCGGGATCTTTGTCCCACCAGAACGAACCGGACATCGAGAGCACGTTGCCGAACACCTCGGGAGCTCGCAAGCTCACGAAGGCTGCTGCTAACCCGCCATAGCTGGAACCACCCACAATCACCCGGGTGGGATCTTCTGTCACACGATAGCGCTGACGAAGCCAGGGGAACAGCTCCTGTGTGAGAAAATCCACGAAGGGCGGATAGCAGGGAAGCTCACGGTTGCGTATCGGGAGTTTCAGGCTATCGACAAACACTGCAACGAGTGGCGGGATCTTTCCCTCACTCAGCATATTCTCGATGATAGTGGGAGTAGGAACCGTCTCAAGATAGGCCCATCCATCGAATAAAAGGAGCAGGCCATAGGGTTCGGCCTCGGGAGTATAGCCAGGTGGGGTATAGACCCAGATACTCCGCTCGTTACCAAGAATCTCGCTACGGAGCCGATGGTGCGTGATGTGTCCCCGGGCAACCCCTTCGCGAGGCTCGTTCCAGGGCTGTGGTGGAGCTTCAGGAAGCTCAAGAATGGAGAACTGCAATTCTCGCTCGTCCGGGATATCAGGGTCACGACGCTGCACAAAGACATGGGGATTCAGCGGGTCGACCGTCATCCGCGAAATAAAATTGACCCAGTTATTCATAGGCGGCGTCAGCGGATCATTCGGTGAGAGCAAATAGGTACAGCGCAAATCGGCCTGTATGCGATAGGTTCGGTACCAGAGATCGGTGTCAAGCAGGCGCGTCATCTGGTTCTTTTGTGGGTCCTTCCAGGCGGCCAGGCGTGCGAAAACCACCACGTTATGAAGCGGTCCCTGTGCGCCGGTATCACGCCAGAGAAAGGTGACATAATAATGCTTTTTATCACCCTCAACAGGCTCAATCAGCGGCGCTCCGCGTTCGGTGATCTCCTGCCAGAAGAGCCCAAGCGCCTCGCTCCTGCCCGCAACGAGCTCCCGTTCCAATGCCGCGAGCCGGGGACTAACAATAGCTCCTTTTGTCATACTGTTCAGATGCCTTTCGATTCTAGAAAAAAGCTCGCGTGGAGTCATAGCTGCGAGCCGCTTTCATCCGGCGGAAAAAGGGGATCGATCTTTTCTCTCCGTCTAAATCCGACCTGTCAGGTAAGATATTAGCATACCCTGATCTTTCGGGTCAAGAAAATGGCTGGTCTGAGCTGTCCTGAAGCCCTGCCTCTTTGAACATTCTGCCGTCGCGGACCATTGCTCTGTTCTCCAGACTGTCTATACTGGTAGCAGGCAGCGCAGGCTTCTCTGCTCTGTCGCTGTCCTGAAAAAACGACAGCATTGTTCTCTCCCCCTACGTGATAGAAGAATGCAAAAGCTGGAGTAAGAAGAATGGATATCAAAAGATGTGGCTCGCAACCATCCGGGAAAGGGCCGACCGAGTACTTTACCGGCACAGTGCGTATTGACCCTCTCTTCGAGGCCCCCGATCCGGCCCGCATAAATGGCGCCAGCGTGACCTTTGAGCCGGGTGCTCGAACGGCATGGCATACACACCCGCTCGGCCAGACACTGATTGTAACGGCTGGCTGTGGCCGGGCGCAGCGGTGGGGCGGTCCGATAGAGGAGATCCGACCGGGAGACGTGATCTGGTTCCCGCCAGGTGAAAAACACTGGCATGGAGCCGCTCCAACAACAGCCATGACTCACATCGCCCTTCAGGAGCGCCTTGATGGCAAAACCGTCGACTGGCTGGAAAAGGTGAGCGACGAGCAGTATCAGGGGTGAGCACTGCCAGACATAGAGCCTATGCGGAAGGTCTATGAAGGCTCAATTCCAGCCGCTTCATGCGTTGTTGCCTTTGCGATCAATGGAGGACGTGGGGTGACCCCCAGGTCTGGATGCTGAGTGAGCGGCCTGACAGATGAGAGCCCATCTGAGATGGGCCCTCTCACTCAGTCAATCGCGACTGTGGTATCAACGATCTCTCGCTGTTTGAACGTGACCGTCTCGCCCTCCAGCGTTATGGTCTGTTCAAGGCGGATGTCGGCTGAGGAAGCGCCGACGCTGAAACGGAAAGCTCCCGGCTCGGTCACAAAGCGCATGGCGGGATCATAGAAGGCGAGTCGCGACGGATGGACCGTGAAGGTGATGGTGCGTGCCTCATTTGGGGCAAGTGAGATCCGGGCGAACCCGAGCAGGATGCGATTGGGACGGGCGACAGACGCAACCAGATCGCACCCATACAGTTGAACGACCTCGTCGCCTGCACGCTCTCCGGTATTGCGTACTTCCAGCGAAACCTGTATCGGATCGGTGGTCTTGCCAGCCTGGATGTTCAGGTTGCTGTAGGTAAATGTCGTGTAGCTCAGGCCGTGGCCGAAGGCGAAGAGAGGCGTGGTCGGAGCATCAACATAGTCGTCGAAGAACATAGCACGATCACCGCCCGCCCGGGTTCCCGCGTAGATGGGGACCTGACCGACCACGCGTGGCATACTGACAGGGAGGCGCCCGCTCGGGTTGACGCGCCCGGTTAAGATGTCTGCAAGCCCGTTGCCGCCTTCTTCGCCTGCCGGGAAGAGTTGAAGCAGCGCGTTGGCCCGTTTCGCGACCTCGCTCAGCGTGTGAATGCGCCCGCTGAGCACAACGACGACCAGCGGCGTGCCGGTAGCAGCGAGGGCCTCGATCAACTCGGGCTGAACTCCGGTAAGATCAAGATTGGTGGCGTCGTTGGCCTCGCCCACTGTGACCGGTCGTTGCAGGCCGCTCTTGCCCGCGACCACGACCACCGCGACATCTGCATCACGAGCGATCTGGACCGCATCCGCGAAACCGGAGCGATCCTCGCCAAGCACCTCGCACCCCTTTGCATAGCGGATCTCTACCCGGTCGCCCAGGGCAGCCTGTAAGCCCGCCAGTGGAGTGACGTGAGGGGTATAGTAGGGGCCGGGCGCGTACTCTCCGGTCGCCTTTGGCGTCGTCAGGCCCACAGCATCGGGCTCCTTGTCAGAGGCATAGATCAGCTCCAGATGAGTCGGGTAATGATAATCGCCTTGCAGGAGCCGTGCATCATCTGCACCCGGCCCGATAATCGCGAGGCGCTTCAGGGTTGGCGAGAGCGGAAGCACTCCATCATTTTGCAGGAGAATCGTGGATTCCGCGACGACTTTGCGAGCGAGATCGCGCTGCTCTGGAGTCTGGAACGCGCTGCTTGCGGCTTCCTCATCGACATAGGGCTGCTCGAAGAGTCCCAACTGGAACTTGAGTCGCAGGACGCGCCGCACGGCTGTGTCGATGACGTCCAATGACAGCCGTCCCGCCTCAATCTCGGCTTTGAGCGGCTCCCCATAGCAATTGATGAGCGGCAGTTCCATATCAAGTCCTGCCTGCAAGGCCAGTCGTGCGGCCTCTCCCAGTGTGGCCGCGACCCGGTGATGATAAAGAAGCATCTCGATAGAGGAATAATCAGCGACGGCGGCCCCGGTAAAGCCAAGCTCGTCACGGAGCAGGTCGTTCAGGATAGCGGGACTGCCCGCGCATGGAAGACCATCAACCGAGGCATACGAGTTCATGATAGTTGCGATTCCCGTATTTCTGATGACGGTCGCAAAGGGGTCCGCGTAGACTTCGCGGAGCTCTCGCGGGCCGAGGTGTACCGGGGCCCAGTTGCGTCCACCCTCGGAAAGTGCATAGCCAAGAAAGTGCTTGCCGGTCGCTGCGACGCCATGCGCGAGATCGTCGCCCTGCAAGCCCTGCACATAGGCGGTTCCGATGGCGCCGATCAGGACAGGGTCTTCGCCATAGGTCTCCTCGACGCGTCCCCATCGTGGATCGCGTGCGACATCGAGCACTGGAGCAAGGGCGTGTCGCGCTCCGACGGCCATCATTTGCGTCCGAATGGCCTCCGCAACCTGCTTGACTCGTTCTGGATTCCAGGTGGCGGCCAGCGCAATGGCCTGGGGAAAGACGGTGGCATCGCGATGGCAGAAGCCTCCGGCGGCCTCTTCATGTACAATGATCGGGATACCGAGCCGCGTTTGCTCGATGACGCTTTTTTGCAGCGCGTTCATCAGCCGTGCGCTCTCGCGTGGGCGTAACCCGGTAGCAGCGCCGATACGCGTCACTTGGCCGATCCCATGCGGGATCTTCTGACGCACCAGGTCAGGATCAAAGGTGCCCGTGCTGATGAAGGCGGTGCTCCAATAGCTGCCGAGCTGAGCAAGCTTTTCATCCAGAGTCATCAGGGAGAGCAGGTTTTCAACACGCTCTTCAAGCGGGGCATGTGGATCACGATACGTTGCAGACATACTCGTTTGTATCCCTTCTATTCAACACTATTTGCTGAAGCCTGCGACCAGGCCGCTGAGCAGTTGTCGCCTGCCAAAAATGTAGAGCAGGATAATCGGGGTCGCCGACAGAAAGACCGCTGCCATAATCGCCGGGACATTGGTTGTATACTGGCCCTGGAAGTTCCAGAGAGCGAGCGGGAGCACACGAACATTGGTGCTCTGCGTCAGAACCAGCGGGAACAGGAAGCCATTCCAGACCTGGATAGTCTCATAGATGATGACGGTGGTCAGCGCCGGGCGCGATAATGGAAGCACCAGGGCGCGCAAGATGCGGAAATGGCCCGCGCCATCAATGAGCATCGCTTCAAAGAGCTCTCGGGGAATATCTCTGATGTAGGTCACAAGCACCAGCACAGAGAGCGGAATACCGAAGGCGACACTGGGCAGGATGAGCGCATACAGCGAGTCGTAGAGGTGCAGGTTGATAGTGATCGCATAGATCGGAATAATCGTTGCCTGAAGGGGAATGGCTAACCCGACAAGGAAGAGGTTGAAGATGAATTGCGTCACCCGATTGCGTATCCTTGAGATCGCGTAGGCGCTCAACAGCGACACGATAACGATCAGCAGGACACTGAACACCGTGACAAAAACCGTGTTCATGAAATACAGTCCGAAGTCGCTGGCGAGCACCGAGCTATAATTTTCCAGCGTGGGATGCGATGGAGGCAACCAGGGAATGTCTGTAAAGTAGTCGGAGAGCGGGCGCAGGCTGGTTCCAAACATGTACAGTACGGGAAAGAAAGCAATGAGAAACCAGATAATCCCGAACGTGAATGGGAGGATCTCCCACCACCCGCGCCGCGGTGCTCGTTGGTTCTGGTGTTGGGTATCAGCGATCTGCTGAGAAACTATGTCTGCACTCATAAAACACCTTCTTTTCTAGCTCTGCTGATACTACAGGCCTTCGAGCTGGCTTGACATCCTGGTAAAGCCAGTGAACCGGAGAAACACAAACGAAAGGACGACACCGAAAAGGGCCAGGACGACCGCCAGCACGCTACCATAGCCTACCGCCTGGTTCGGGAAAGCCGTGATGTACATATGGAGTGGAAGCACGCGAGTCGCGTAGCCGGGCCCGCCTCCGGTAGTGACCCAAAAAAGATCAAAGTAGGTGAGAGAACCGGTGCAAATCAGGGTGGTGGAGGTAATCACCGTGTACTTGAGTTGAGGTAACGTGATGAAGAAGAATTGCTGAAGCCGCCCGGCACCGTCTATGGTGGATGCTTCATAGAGTTCTCGCGGGATCTGTCTCGCGCCGCCCAGGTAGAGCAGGGAGTGAAATGGGATAAATTGCCAGCAAATAATCACCATCACGACGAAAAATGCCAGCCCGGGATCTCCTAGCCAGCCTTTTGCCAGTGCTGATAAGCCAATGGTCTTGAGCAGCGTATTCACCAGCCCGAAGTTTGGATCGAGCAGCGCGACCCAGGTGAGGCCGATGGCGACCGCTGAGAAGAGCAGGGGAAGAAAGTAGAAGACGCTGAGCACTGCTCGATACCGCTGCGTGCCGGCCATGAAAACGCCGAGTAACAGGCTGATCGGCGTCTGGACGATCCAGCTTATAAGCATGACTTCAATCGTCAGGATGAGCGAGTTGCCGGTCACGCTGTCCGAGAGCAGCGCAATCCAGTTTTGAAGCCCCACCCATGTTGGCTGTGAGAGCCCATTCCAGTTGGTAAAGCTCAGGTATACCGCGATAAAGAGCGGGATGATCGCGAAGAGAAGATAGAATGCCAGGGCTGGCAGCGACCAGAGGACAGCTATCCATCCGTCTCGTCGGGATACTGCTGTTCTTGTTGACGCGCTCATACGTGCACCTTTCTAGAGTGCTCTCTGTCCGCCCGATACAAGGGGGACAGAGAGCCGGGGCATGTTTCCGAAGTTGCCAGTCTAAGACGCTTTCAGGGTCTTGTTCATGTTGTCGGCAAACTGCTGAGGAGTGATCTGTTTCAAGAACAACCGATCCAGGTTGGTGAGCAGCTCCTGCGCGGGTTGCGGTTGCAGTGCCTGATCCCAGGAAAGCTGGAAGTGAGAGGCTTTCTGCACGAGCTGATAATTGAACTGCAACCACTCGCCATTCTCGCTGCTTGCCAGTTGTGATTCGATTCCCTGAACGGGGGGAACGTTGCCCAGCGCAATAAACTGCTTGACTCCTTCGGGAGCGAGCACCGCATCTTTGAGATACGTGATGCATTTCTGAGGGGCTTTGGAGGCCTTCGAGATCGAATAGAAATTCGATGGATTGCCGCAAATATTGCTGGCGTCTCCCTTGCCACCTTCGACAGCGGGGAAGGGGAACCAGCCGAGCTTATCATTTTTCACGAAGTCGGGGCTGTTTGTCTGGAAGGTCGGGAAGTTCCAGCTTCCTTGCAGCATCATCGCGGCTTTTCCGGTGTAGATCAGGGCGGCATCCTGGTTCGTATCTGCGACGACAGAGGCGAAATTGGAACCGAACGCGTTGCTGTTGATGAGTTGCTGGATGAGCGTCGCGGCCTTGATGACCGCATCCTGAGACCACGAGTTTGCCTGATTGTTGAGGATCGCTTTAAACGCGTCGGGCCCACCGATTCTATCGGCAAGGTATTCCAGGTACATCAGGTACGGCCACTTGCTGGCACCGGCGAGCGCGATCGGAATAATGCTCTGCTTGTTGAGTGTATCGACGATCTTGAGCAGCTCATCCCACGTCTGAGGCGGCTTCAGGTTATGCTTCTTGAAGAGCTCCTTATTGTAGAAGAAGAACAGCGGTTGCATGCCACTGCACGGAACGCCGTAGATCTTTCCATCGAAGGTGGCGCTTTCCAGAATAGAGGGGATGAAGCGGTTTTTCCAGTTGGAGTCCGCGTTCAGGTCGGGGGTCAGATCGTACACATTGTCGGCATCAACATAGTTTTTGAGGATGCCACCGCCCCAACCAATGAAGATGTCAGGGGGATTATGGGCACCCATCGCGATCTGAAGCTTTTGCTTGTACGGGTCATTCTGGAAAAATTCGATGTTCGCACGTACATCAGAATGGGAAGAGTTGAAGCTATTCGTCAGCTTCCTGATCGCCTCTTGATCGCTCCCTGTGCGAATATCCCAGATAGATATAGTGGTACTGTTATTTCCCCCGGTTGATGGCTGATTGTTGCCGACGCCAAAACAAGCGCTGAGCGTTGTCGAGAGGGCAGCGGCACCGGTAACCCCAAAAAATGTGCGTCGAGTGATTTTGGCTTGCATTGTTCAACCTCTCAGGCATCAGTGCCTAACAGACTTCCTGAAGTCTGGACTAGAGAATCTACATACAAATACAGCTTATAAAGGGAAGAACGCGTTGACAGATGTCAGGCAAGCTACCATCAATAGAGTTTCTTCAGTGTTTTCTGGCTGTGAGTTTCCTCCTTTCTGATAAGAGCGAGAACCCGTCTGGAGATAATGACATGCATGGGTCATGCTCGAAATGTTTGCCTGCCTTGAGCAGCGTGAGGAGAAGGAACGGTGTCGTTTCGCGCGGCTCTCAGGGCCGATAATGCGCCTCAGTGAAACGACAGGCAAGAGAATACAGGCAGACCGTTCACCGTTTGAGCGTGCGGTCCCGGCTCACGGCAGTGGCTGTTGCTCCTCAATGATGACCAGGGCTTGATAATGCGCTTCCCTGTTGAGGCGAAAGGGCTATCGCGCCCTGCTCAGGCCAGCATGCCATACTGATGAGCACTGCTCTTGTCGGGCAGATGAACAGCTCTCCCTTCTCTCATAAGCAATCCTTTCTTTCACGACCGCTGGCAACAGGCATGCTCAACAAGACTCGCGAACGACCAGTGTGAGATCGAAGACGCGTTGTGGTATCGGGCACTCCGGTGCGCTCAGATGCTGCATCAGCAGTTCGGCTGCTGCCACGCCGATCTCATACATGGGTTGACGAATAGTGGTAAGTCTTGGATGTACAAGGGAAGCGATAAAGATATCATCGAAGCCAATAATCGCGATTTGCTCCGGGACTGCAATGCCCTGCTGCTCAAGATATTGCAAGGCTCCAAGCGCAGACATGTCATTCCCCGCGAAAATACAGGTGATCTCGGGATGGGCGTGTAAGAGCGCTTCGGTAGCGGCGCGCCCCCCCTCAAAGAGAAACTCAGCACGGACAATGGGGAGTTCCTTTCGTTGGTCGACCTCTTCCAGCGAGAGATCTGTCAGCCCCATGCTGTCCAGGTAGCCGCGCAGGCGCAAATCCGCAAAACGCAATCCGGCCGGCCCCGCCAGAAACCCGATGTGCGTATGTCCCTGCTTTTTGGCCCAGGCGACTGCATCTCTGGCCCCTTTGTAGTGATCGGCAGTGATATGCGATATCGCCGATGCATCTCCGCTATCGACCACGATCACCGGGATGTTTTCGTCCTGGCATTTGCTGACCATCTCTTCTGTGTTGGCAGGCGAAACCAGAATGATTCCATCAACCGCTTGCTGACGTAGAATCGTGATGGCTCGTAGCTCATGTTCAAGCTGCCAATCGGTATCCAGCACCATCATGGTATAGCCATGACGGCGGGCTTCATCCTCAATCCCGCGTGCGATCGTGGGGACATATGGATTCATCAAGTCATGCAGGACAACGCCCAGAGCCATAGTACGTTTCGTGACCAGCGCACGGGCTATACCATTAGGGACGTATTGAAGGCTCTTTACCGCATTCCATACTTTCTGGCGCGTCTCTTCGCTCACATATCCCGTCTCATTGAGAACGCGTGATACGGTTCCAATGCCTACACCGGCTGTTCGTGCGATGTCTTTAATCGTTGCCATGCCTTACCCTATTCTGTTGAAAGATGGAAACGTTTCCATCTAAAAGGGAGTATACTGATAAAAAAGGCGGGTGTCAAGGGAAAATGAGGAAACGTTTCCATTTCGATAGAGACGGAGAAGATACCGAGGAGCGAGTAAGCACGTAGCACATGGTCTTCTCTCGGTTGCAATCATTGTTCTGGTGGGGCGCTATGCCGTTCATCCCCGGGGTTTATAGGGGAAAGAGACAGAAACGATCTTCTCCGATAGGACGAGAGAGAAGCGCGCTTGGAGAGAGTGGCACAAAAACTCAGCTATAGATCACATATTTTGTGGTAATTGGGATCAGGGAGGCATAATAGATATTTATAGACACTTGCCTTTTTTCTGGTTTTTGGTGTATGCTTCTTGTAGAGCAGATGACTCTCGCAGGAAAGACAGGAAAAAAAGGTGTCAGGTTCTATGCTCACAGAATCGCATATATTCTGTTTAAAAGCCCGAAGAAGGGATAGACAGACAACCTGCCGAGATGCATGTCACCGGGCTGCTCATGTGCTTGCTCAGGAGAGCCCGAAGAAGGGATAGACAAAGCCACTCCAGCATCTCCTGTGGAGGATTCAGAGCGGTAGGATGATGAGTGGCCGTCCTGAGAGACAGGAGCACCTTCGATTGAGGAAGGGATGAAGGCGCTCCTGTACCGGGAGGATGTGGGAACGAAGTTATCTACGGCGCTTCTTTTTCTGTGGCGGTTCGGGAGTGGCGGGAACCTCAAGATTCTGCGTGGTGATTTTGCCATCCTCAATCTCGATGCAGACATCTGCCTGTTTTGCAATGCGCTGATCGTGTGTCACCACGATAACGGTGCGCCCCTGATGCGCGAGCTGCCTGAGCAGATCAATGATGCGCTTGCCGTTGTGAGTGTCGAGGTTGCCGGTCGGCTCGTCAGCCAGAATCACGCGGGGATCGTTGGCAAGCGCCCGAGCTATCGCGATACGCTGTTTTTGTCCGCCAGAGAGTTTCCCGGGTCGATGTCGGTGGCGATCTTCGTTGATACCGACCTGAAGCAGCAGGGTGCGTGCTCGTTCGCGCATCTCGCTACGAGAGCGCGTGCCAGCAAGCTCCATTGGCAGCATGACGTTTTCCAGCGCTGTGAGATTCGGGATCAGGTGGAAGGATTGGAAGACAAAGCCGATCTTCTGCCGCCTGAAGTGATGCTCTTTTGAGCCGCTGAGCCGGGTCATGTCGATGCCATCGATAGTGAGTTCACCGCTTGTCGGCTGGTCGAGGCCACCAAGCAGATAGAGCAGGGTAGATTTGCCGCTGCCGCTAGGCCCCATGATCGTCACGAACTGGCCTGCTTTGAAGACAAAGCTTGCATTATCAACCGCGTGAATGACTTCGCCATGCATTTTAAAGTATTTGCAGAGATTTCTGGCAACCACGGTCACGGCGGGCTCTGTTGTTTGAGTGGGTGTTTCCAGATTGATCGTTTCTGACATCTTTCTTTCCTTCTCTAGTTATTGCCTTTGCGGAGCACGACCGCGGGACGAATACGCGCGACAGCGAGGGCGGGAATGATACTTGTCAGGATGGCGAGCCCGATGCCCAGACCCACGATGATAAGAAGGGTCTGCGTATTCAGGGTTGCGGAGGCAAGGTGAATATTCCCGAACTGTTGCAGGAAGCCGCCCATAGCAGGCCTACCCTGCCGGGATGCCGTCATTGCGCCATTCATGAAGGGCGGTTGGCCTGTCATCGCTGTGGAGACATCGAACTGTTGCGAAATGATTGGCCCAAGCAGCACAAGAAGTAGAGTTGCCACAATCGAGGCCAGAATGCTGAGGGCGAACACTTCAACCCAGAATTGGGCGATGACCTGCCAGTGTGAGGCTCCCAGCGCTTTCAGGGTCCCAATCTCAATGGTGCGCTCACGCACGATAATGAAGACGGTGAAGATGATAATGGCTGCTGAAACCGCGATCGCAATCATGAGTGCCAGTCTGATCGTGTTCTGCGCGCTGCTCAAGGAGTTGATCGCCGCGGAAAACAGGCGATTCTCGGTGACCACGTTGTACTTGCTGCCCAATGCGTTCCGCAGGTTGGTTGCGACTGAATCTACCTGATCGTAGGTTGAGGCATAGGCGGTGATGCTATCGACGCCGTTGATATTGTAGAGTTTTTGCATTGTTTTGAGTGGCAGCGTCAAGGAGTTATCGGTGCGGGGATTGTCCGAGGTATAGAGGCCAATGATCGTGATTTTGCTCCCCTTGAGAGTCACCGTTGAGCCAGGTTTGAGCTTGTTGGCGTCGGCCAGCGTTTGACTCATCAGGGCGACGCTGGCAGTATCGTCGCTGGTCTGGAAACCGCGTCCGGCGGTAATCGTGGGGGTGTTTCCCTGAATAGTGAAATGGGTTGAGCCGCTGGAAATGCCATAAATGGAGGCTGGAATTGTGCGTGTTGATCCATTCGGAGTCTGTATCTCACGGGTGGCAAAAACCTTATCGGTATCGAAGCGCATGAGCGTCTCTTCAACCCCGGTGACGCCTGCCACTTTTTTGACTTTGTCGATCGTATCCTGAGGAATTGGCGTGCGTTCGTTCTGCTGACCGAACTGGTTGAAGGTTCCATTTTCTCCGCGATTGGGGTTACCGGGCCTCTCGTTGTCCTGGGTCTCATTTTCGGTTGCGTAGGTGATCGTGATGCCTGTACCGACCTCGGAGCGCACTTTTTGCAGTTGCTCCTGTGCGCTCTGATTGAGGCTGACCATTGCTGCGACAAACATCAGGCTTGCGCCCAGAAGCAAAATAATGAGGCTCTGTCGAAAAGGGCTACGGATAACGTTCCGTAAACCGGTCGTAATGACTCCCATATGATTCTGTAACTCCTTCAAAGCGGTGATAAACAGGGTGTTCGCTTCCCTCGGCGGGATAATCGAGGTACGCTGATTATGAGCATACCAGATATCTATGAGAAATTCTTCAAGGGTTATTGAAAATACGTAAGAAAATTGTAAAGTAACATTGAAGAGCTTTTAGCGGTATGGCCAGGGAGACAGAATACCCCTGTTGGGTTCTATCTCTGATTGAATTGAGGATCATGTATTGCTGAATTCTCAGTGTATGTGTTTTCTATATGCTGCTCACGTTGGATGGGCGGGTGAACATTTTTCTCCTGGCTGCAATTCGGTAGTGGTGCAATGGAGCATAGGAGAATATTGGTAGTATAATACAGCATACTCTTGATAGAAGCGCAAGCTGCATTTGCTACTACGCGCCTTGATAGCAAAGGAGTGAAAAACATGATACGGCCTCGTTTGCAGCACGTCTCCTTCGTCGTTCCCCGTGGGAGTCAGGAAGCGGTTCGTGCATTCTATGGTGGGGTGCTTGGCCTGGAGGAAAAGCAGCCTCCGCAATCGCTCGCACACAGACAACTGGTCTGGTTCGCGGCAGGTGAAGGCGAAATGGAGCTGCATTTCATGCCTTCGGATGAGCCTCCCAACGAAAATGGGCAGCATTTTTGCCTGGAAGTTGACGTGCTCGACGAGTATCGCCAGCGCTTGCAGAATGCAGGCATTGCCATTTTAGAGGCAGAGCCTATTCCCGGGCGTCCGCGCTTCTTTTGTCACGATCCATTCGGGAATCTCATCGAGCTGACCACGCTGGTAGCAGAGTATCAGACACAGCAGTAGAGTGAGCTCCCTTAGAGGCTGTGCCGCATGCCTTCCGAGGATCAGAGCTGCCTGCTTTTGCGCGGCGTGTGCTGCAAAATCATGCATCTGAAAGGGGCTATTGTCGCGGTGGTACCCAGTCCTGAGCAGTGGCAAGCCCGGGGCTCATCTCAAGAGGCGCTTCAGCGTATCAAGTATTTGTGGCATATCCTGGCCGTCTATGGACGACCGAGGGCAGCTCCGCGGCCCCCCTGCTTCTCTGGATGGGGACGAAGAAAAGTATGCGTTCGGGTTCTGGTCGCAAGCAGAAGCCGGTTCTGTGCTCCTGCTCCAAAAGAGAACTCCTGTTGAGAAGAGACGTTCAGGGTCTCTCCTCACAGGAACTTCTCTGTCATCCTCTTTCTCGCATGCCGTGCCTTATGATTGGAGCATCGAATAATGATGAGAAGGTAATGCTTGCTCGAGGCCCGGGATGTTCTGGGCCGTTCGCACTGCTTCTACACCGTCGAGCTGGAATGAGGTAATAGCCGTTCGCATGTCCTGGGATAGCGAGTTGAGCTGCTGCGCGAGTGCCTGGATCTCAGCCGTGAAGCTGGTTCCCTGCTTGAGTACCTCCGCCGGAAGCTCTCGGGCATTTCGGGGCAGAGCTTCGTTCCCTGAACCGAGTTTCAAGGTCTGAAGGCTACTGTCCAGACGGCTTAGCTCGGTTTGAAGCGTGTCCAGATGGTGAAGCATACTCTTCTGCTCTTTTTGGAGTTCACCGTTCATGCGCTGAAGCAGTGAATCCAGAATGTGCAGCTCCTGAAAAGCGACCGGGCGTGAGGTTGAGATCTCGCCTGTTGTTTTTCCCAGGCGTTTGACGTACAGGGAGATCTGTTCTGTGAGCGCTTGCAGGTTTCGTGCTCGCTGGTGCAGCCCCTCGAAAGAGATACTGTGGAGGTACCCCTGAATCTGCTTCAGTTGTTTCTGAAGCTCCATCACATTTCGCTCCGCCGAATCGTCGGTGTATTTGCTCCACTGACCGCTACGGAGCTGTTTGCTATTTTGAAGCGCAAGCATATGAGCAAAAGCATCGGCGCGCTCATGCTCACGACGTGCGATCGTTTCTACCTGTTCCATCGCCCCCTGGGTGCGGGCGATGAAGCGGCGGAAGCGGCTGACTGTAAAGTTAAAGGCGTTGGCAAGCATGCCAATCGGGTCGCTGCTGACCGGGGCATTTACCCGGAGGTCGCCTGAACTCACAATCCGCATCTCAGAGAAAAGGTGCTCTGCCGCGTTGGTGAGTGCGTCGCGTTGCTGCTTGGTCTCTTCCAGCAGCCCGACGATCACTTCAAGCATGCCGTTGAAGGAGGCGCTCACGTCTGAGATCTCATCATGGCCGACGACCGGGACGCGTGCCGTGAAGTGGCCTTGCTCGATTGCCTGTGTCACCTGGCGCAGGAGACGAAGGCGGCGCACGAGTGTCCCGGAGATGAACCAGCCAACCAGACCAATGGCGAGAAAGGCCAGAAGCGAAGCGATAATAGTAATCATCAGTTGGGTGCGTTCCTCTCCTTCTGCCGCCTCCTTGACAGCCGAGGCGAGGCGTTGATCCAGACTGATAAGCGCTCGTAACGCGCTGAGGGCATCGGTGCGGGTAAGCCCTGCCTGCACATGAGCGATCGTCTGGGCTTCCGCGATATTACCTGCGGCGACCTGTTGTTGAATCTGTTGCAGGGAAGCGCGGTAGACCTGCCAGGTACGGAGCGCACTGCCTGCCAGCGTTGCCTGTTGCTCTACCTGCTGTTGCCGTCCGGCTTTTGCCAGAAGCTCGCTGTAGGGCGGATGCTTTTTGAGCAGGTCATTCTGGGTATAGTCTTTCAGTGTCTGGTCATAGCGGTCGATGAGTCCTGAGAGGGCTTTCTGACTCTCCTCAAGGGTTTCTTTCGAGGGGTTTTCTGCGGCGGCAGTACTGAGCAAGCGGTCAACCTCGGTATCCATCAATTGCAGGAAGTTCGTGCCGGTGGAGAGGGCCGTGTTCGTGCGCAAAAGATGCTGATAGAATTCAGACTGCTGGCTGAAGAATGAGGCGCGTTGCGCTCCAACGATACCCGCAACCAGCGCGGCAATGAGCGCCGCCAGAAGAAAACCCAGCGAGAGCCGCTTCCCGATAGAAAGGTTCAGGAGAAGGTTGCCCGTCCGTTTCCAGCGGGTGCTCAGCGAAGAGAGACTGTGTTCCGGTTGGAACGGTATGGCGGTATCCGAGATACCGGAGAATGAGAGATCTTCTGCTGTTTTTCGGGTCATAGGGGCCTCTCTTTCGGGTATACCTGTACCCGGTTGAGCGCACTGACGGAAATATAGCCGAGTTTCTGGGCCTGCTGCTGTATCTCTGGTGTCAGCATGAAATCGAGAAATGCCCGGACAGGCGCGTTTTCATCGCCCAGAGTATACATGTGTTCATAGCCCCAGAAGCGATACTTTCCGGCTTGAATGGTCTCGATAGTCGGCTTTTGCCCATCTATCGAGATGGCGTGAACCGCTTTTGAGAGATAAGAGACTGCGACATAGCCAATAGCGCCGGGCGTGCGGGCGACAATATCGCGTACCTCATCTGATGAGTCGGTTTTCAGCAAGGTGCCGTTCTCGTCTCGACCTTCGAGAATGTATTTCCGAAATGTTGCACGCGTGCCGGAACTGGCCGGACGAACGATCGGGACAATCTGCTGATCTGGCCCGCCAAGCTGAGCCCAGTTGTTGAGCTTGCCTGTCGAAAAAATATCGATAATGTTTTGCTGGCTCAGGGAGTCGAGCTTTATGTCTGGATGCACAATCATCACGAAAGGTATGGCGCAGACAATGTGATCGGTGAGTTGTGGATCAGGGTAGAGCGCGGGATCAGCGTAAATGTCGGAATTTCCGATATGCACTTGTTTCGTTGTGACCAGCTTGAGCCCCTGGATACTCCCACCACCCTGCACATCGATGACGACTCCAGGATATTTGTGCTGAAACTCTTTGGCGGCAAGCTCAACCAGGGGGCGCAAGGCGGTAGAACCCGCTGCGACAATATGCCCTTGCAGCTCGGTTGTGTTCCCGGTTGGTGAGCAACCTGCCAGCAAGAAAAGAAAAAGCAGGAGGAGAAGAGAAGCGCGGTTCTTACCTGGCTTTTTGCGTGCTGTCATGAGCTGCATAGAATCACCTCCTCTCCGAAAAAGTCATCTTTACCGCTTCACCGAACATAGGGCGGTGTAGGTGAAGCGGGAGAGCGATCAAGTTCTGTTTCGATGGTGAGATATCCTGAAAAAAGATGTCTCCTGATCCATTATGGGTGTTGAGGTTTAAGGTAGTGTTAAGCAGATGTAATGATTTTTCGGTATAGAAAGAAATGGGGCTTTTGCGCGAGAGAAGGTCTGTCTATGGCGGAGCGTCCGAACGTTGATCATGGCATCTTGTTCAGGGGGCTCGCTGCCTGTCTATGCCGAGGCGCGGACGATCACTTTCAGGGGCAGCGAGGGGATTTCCAGCCCTTGCAGACAGAGAGCACGCTAGCACAAAAGAAGGGCCCTGAGAGCAGGCCCTTCCGGGGTTCTACGGTGCTCGGCATTGTGAGCGAAGAAGGGATTGTTTCGTTATGGTTGGGCGCGGGGAAGCCCATAGCTCGTATAAATACGTTCAATCAGGCGAAGAATGCTGCGGGCGATCTCGTTGTCGGGGTTCGCTGCCAGGGCGGCCCTGGCCTGGGCCTCCTGTGATCTGAGCGAAACCAGATGCTCTGTCGGGATGGGAGCAAGCTTGATTCCCAGTTCCTCCGGCTCTTTGTACTCACCCGATACCTGTTGCCAGGCAAGCACGATCTGTTTGGCTTCCAGCGGATGAAGGGCTTCTCCCTCGAGTGCCTGTTCGATCCACTGCTGAAGGGGTTCCGAGAGGTCGGCATGATTAAGCAGGTATACTAGCGCTTGCATTGTTGTTCCTCCTGAACGTGGTATGCGTGCTTCCCTTTCTCTGGTGACCCCGTCAAGCGTGGGTCACCACTCATCTACGAAATAACGATCGAGTGTGTCATGAAAGTGCAAGAAGACATCGTGCGCTTTGAGCCAGCGCTTGAGCTCGTGGATCTGGTGCGCCAGCTCTGTTCCCTCCGTCGTGCCTTTGGCCTGTTGCCAGCGTCGATGCAGGGCGTTAAGCTCCTCTATCTTCTGATCGAGCACCGGTTTGGGCAGATCGGTCAGGAAGCGTGAGCAGAACTGTTCGGCGGTATACGCTCGCCCCGCATAGAGCGAGAGGTTCGCAACAATCCGTTCGGCCTCGCCTCGCCTGACGGGAAAGCCCAGAACCATCTTGATGAAGGTCCAGCTCATCCCGCAGGCTACTTGTTGCGGAGTCAATCCCGCTCTGTCCAGCTCCTCAAGAAGGTTGAGACGTGATCGGGCGTCCTCCATCTCCCGGCCTCCCATAGAGATGCTGACCGGTGGCATACGTGAACGCTTCCAGATCCTGCAAAAGGGCTTCCTGGTATTCTGCCCGCTGCTTGAGCCCCTTGAGCCTCCCGATTTCCATGTGCGAAACGTGCAGCAGCGCGGAAAGAATGGTTCCCGGAAGCGTGATGGTAAAGGTACACTCGGTCACGATCCCTCGTCGATCCCTGACCAAACCGGCTTTTCTCAACATATTATACCTCTTTTCCTTCTACCACAAGGTGGAAGCGACAACAGCCGTCCTCCGTTGTCATAGGTACCGTGCTTTCTGATGATGCCTCTACGGCTGTTGCGCTTCTATGAGAAGCATACATGAAAACTTTTATTTTTTCGTAGCCTTTTTGTAGTCTCTTTTGTAGTCACTGGCACATGGTAGGTTAAAATATACGTATAGTATATTGATATGCTTGCTTGTTTGGGTTATGATAGAGGTGAATAGCATGATGGATGGTATGTTGTTGAAAAGCCTGCGTGAAGAGCGGGGATTGTCCCTTGAAGCAGTTGGTAGAGCGATCGGGGCTGATCGTCAAACGGTCTGGAAGTGGGAAACCGGGAGAAGGAAAATAAGCCCCTACTATCGTCAGAAGCTAGAGGAGTTTTTTGAGGAAGATATGAAGCGAAGAGCTGCATTAAAGATGATCGGTGCGACAGCGGTTGGAGGCGCTGTTATGACGTTGGGGGGTAGTGACCTGTATGCGATAGGAAGGCTAGCACTCAAGGGTGGGTGGACTGAGCTCGACCGTGACATGAAAACAGTCGAGAACGCCATCTCGTCCCTCCTACCAAAGTTGACCGGAGAGGCACTTTCAGGGAGCGATGAAGCAGCGGCGTTGGCCGTTGAGGCTTGCTTGCTTCGGGCAACGATAGCGAAACATGCCCTGGATTACAGGGCGTCTGTGTATTATCGGGGCGAAGCAGTTACTCTTAGCCAGTTCACTTCGGACTCGATGTTACGGGCCGCTGCTCTTGCTTACAAAGCCTGTTGGCTTGTACAGGGGAATATACGACGTCCGCAGGAGGCTATCAATATATATAAGAATGCCTTACACTTCGTCGGCGAAAGCCCATCCCTGATGTACAGCGATATCCTGGGGGAAATGGCAGAAGCATATGCCATGCTTCAAGATGAAGAGAATGCCATGCGATGTATAGAGCGTTCTGCCCAAACCTATCCAAAGCGCCCCGAGCTAGATCCCGCCTACACCTATGGAGACTATCCGCCTAGCCTGCTCTGGCAATGGTATGCAAAAGTGCACATGCATCTGGGGAATTTCAGGCAGGCGGAGGAGGCGCTACGGAAGAGCGAGCAGAGTGCCCCAACCCGCCGCGGAGAGTGCGAGAATGCAATCCTTCGTGCTGCTTGTGCCGCGGGAACGAATGATCTCGATACATTTGTGTACAATATGAAAATTGGAGTACGGTTAGCACAGGAGCTAAAGAGCGAACATAGAAAGCAGTTGGCGAAAGATGTTGTTGCTTCCGCACCTGATCGCTGGTTAAGTGAGAAGCAGGTACAAGAGGTAAAGGAGTTGTTATGACTGAAGAAACTACAGGTAAAAGTGTCATCAATGTGGTCTTTACGACTGATGATGAGCAAGAAGCATGGCTGATATCTGACGAACTGCTGAATAAACGCCTTATTTCAGCGGTTCATGTGTACTCCTTCCGATCTCGGTATTGGTGGAAGGGAGAACTTGTTAGCGCACAAGAGTGGAAGGTTGAGGCCAAGACGCGTGTGGAACTGTATCAGGAGGTAGAAAAGAGAATCAAGGAATTGCATCATTATGACACACCGGAGATTCTGGCTTATCCAGTGGAAAGGATCCATCCCAGGTATAAGGCCTGGGTGGAAGAGGAAACCAGACAATAGGTGTGTGGAGAGAGAAGAGAGGCCATTATGTCGCTCCGCTCTGACAGCAATGGCCTCTCCACTGGCGGGAAAGAAAGGGCGTTGAGCGATTGAAAACGGTTGGGTTGTCCTGCATGTGGATGGCTTCAGTGCACCTTTTGAGAAGCTTGCATGTTCTCTCGCTAGAGTTGCTGCAAATGAAACGCCTCTGCGTAGGGATAGCCGCCAGCCTTGCCCGCTTCCTCGGCCCATGCGGTTAAGTATGTGCTCGGGTGTTTGTTGGGATTGATCTGGCTGACATGAGCGCAGCGGGCCTGTATCTTTGTCTCAAGGTGTGCGGATATGTCGACATAAAAATTGGGCATGTCGGTGTTGAAGTAGAGAATTCTTTGCACATTATGCGGTTCCTGTATGGTGATTCCGGTAAAATAGCGGTCCCTTGCGGAAGCTACAGCATCTACCGCTACGATGCCTGCCGCTCGATGGTCCGGATGGAGTTCGTAGCGTTTCCAGGGGTCAAAGCAGAAGACCGTATCGGGTTTGAGTTGTCGAAGGTAGTTGACGATCTCGCGGCGAAGGCGCAAGGTGGGCTCAAGTTCACCGTCTGAATAGCCACTGAGAAAGAAAACCTCTTTCACTCCCAGGATGCGAGCGGCGTCCCTTTGTTCCTGTTCCCGGAGCGTCACTAACTTTTCTGGCGGGAGATCTTCTCTGTTGCTCCCCTTATCGCCTCGCGTGATCACCAGATAGTAGATCGCTTTCCCTTTGCTTGCGAGCTGTGCAACTGTCCCACCTGTAAATGACTCGCCATCATCAGGATGTGCCAGAATGCTTACTATGGTTTGACTGGCTTCCAGTACCATGAAGAATCCTCCTTTTAGTTTATAGCCTATTTTATCACAATTGCGTCTTGAGGCCTCTCGCTTGAAGAAAGGGCTCGTTCCTCTTGAACAGGGTCTTTCTGTAGAATCAACAATTCGTCAGCAGGTTTATTTCGAGAGGAAAAGCAGGGTCTATGATGATTTTTGAAGTGGATGGTGGCTGTTGTGGCTTTGTGAAAGCGCTCTCATCTCTTTCATGCTATAATAGAATAAGAGGTGAGTGTTGGTATAAAGAGTGAGGTGGTCTGCTTTTGCAAACATTTTTGCCCTATGCATCATTTGAAGATTCCGCAGCAGTGCTTGATAATCGGCGGCTTGGCAAGCAGCGTGTGGAGGGAACCCAGATCCTGACCATTCTCCTGACCCCGAATTATCGCGGGGCCTGGCGTAATCACCCGGCAGTGCGGATGTGGCGAGGCTATGAAGAAGCATTACGGCTCTATATTAACGCAGTAGTGACCGAGTGGATCGGGCGGGGGTATCGCAACTCGCTGGCAACATACGATCTAACAGGCCGACCTATTGTGTTTCCTTTCTGGCTTGGTGATCCGCGTTTGCATGACTCGCACAAATCGAACCTCCTGCGCAAAGATTTCTCCTATTATAGTCAGTTCGGGTGGGACGTGCCGCCTGATCTGCCATATTACTGGCCTGTCTGACTCCCTTTCAGCCTGTTTAAAGCAGACGTGCAGATCTTGACGCGGCATCCAGCCTCATAGAGTGCAAGCGGAAGGGCGAGGCAGTAGCAAGCCTTCAAGTCATCCTCTATTGCCCTTCGAACGGCTGCTCCCCGGTCAGGAGCAGACAAGCAGCCTTGTTGTTTCCATGCTCTGCTGCTAGAATGGCATTGAGTTTCACAATACAAAGCGCAGGACAGGATGGGTAACGATTCTCAAGCATTGAGTGGTTCATCTGCATGGGTCGATCATATCCCCGTCACCTGGTTTGAGCCTCAGGAACGCCGCGAGAGGCAGCAATTGATTCTCTTTCTGCCGCCTTTTAGCGCAACAAAGGAATTGATGGTTCCCTACCTCCAGGATCTCGCGGGAGCCGGGTATGTCGCGCTGAGCCTGGACCCCTGGCAACATGGGGAACGGGGCACGGAGTCGCGGCCAGAGATACAGCAGCGGGTTTTCGGCAACTTTCGGCGATATATGTGGCCTCTACCGGGACAAACAACCCTGGATGTGCTGCGTGTGATTGATTGGGCTATAGCGACACTGCACGTTGAACCTCAGATTGTCATCGGGGGCCTGTCGATGGGTGGGGATATTGCTGTTGCTGCTCCCGGGCTCGATCAGCGGATTGAGCGAGTTGCGGCGGTGATCGCAACGCCCGATTGGCTCCGGCCCGGGATGCAAGATCTGACTCATCCGGGTACGCTGTTGCCGCCAGGCGAGCCAGACGCCTATGCGCGCTTTTTCTATGACCATCTCAACCCATTGACGCATCTGGAGCGCTTTGCTCATGGGCCCGAGATTCATTTTCTTTGTGGGGAGCAAGATACGCATGTGCCATCGGATGGGGCGCTGCGCTTTCAGAAGGCGCTGCGAGAAACCTATCCATCGGCGGGAGAACGGGTGCAGGTGACGCTTCTTCCCGGGCTCGGGCATCTGGACTTTATGAAGCCAGACGCCTGGTTGTCTGGCATGGCTTACCCGGGCTTGATGTGTGCTGACCTTGCCGCGGGGAGAGCGCAAAGCAGCAACCAGGTTCAGGACCTGGGAGTAGAGAGCGCTTCTGGTGGGCTGTGTGCTCTTCTTTGCTCTTGCTTTGCGCCGCTTTCCCGGTACGTATAGCCAGTCCTATGGATGGACAGCGGCAAGCGTTGGTCTCATGGAGAGAACATCCCTTCAGAGTTGAAGGTGTCCTGTGGTTAGATCGGGCTCAAGCTCTGTTTCGTTCGCGGTTGATGGCTGACGAACGGGAAGTTGTACGAGAAAGGTGGTACCTTCACCGGGTGTGCTTCTCGCTGTGATGGTACCGCCATGCCGCTCGACGATCTTGCGGACGACAGCCAGCCCGATTCCGGTCCCTTCGTATTCAGTGCGACCATGCAGGCGCTGAAACACCGTAAAGATGCGGTCCAGATATTTTTCATCGAAGCCAATGCCGTTATCGCTGACAGAGAGCGTGCAGATAGGAGGATCTCCGCTGATAGTGGCAGAAACTGTCACGAGGGGCGGGATCGAGGGCTTATGGAATTTGAGCGCGTTGCTGATGAGATTTTGCAGCAGTTGTTGCATATGGATCGGATCGGCCTCAATAGTGGGCAGCGGCGAAAGCTGCACCTGTCCTCCTGTCTCCTGAAGGCGGGTTTCCAGCAGATCCAGAACGGTCTGAGCCGTCTCATTGAGGTCAACGGGCGTGAAAGGCTGGACTTTGGTGGCGATGCCCGTGAAGGCGAGCAAGTCATTGATAAGCCGCTGCATACGACTGGCGGCGCTTCGCATGCGATCAAGATAGATTTTCCCGTCGTCCAGTTTGGCGCCGCACTCTTCTTCCAGCAGGTCGCCAAAGGCGAGGATCTTGCGCAGAGGCTCTTGCAGATCGTGAGAGGCGACATGTGCAAATTCTTGCAGTTCCTGATTGCTCTGTTGAAGGTCGATATTGACCTGTCGCAGTTGTTCGTAGCTGCGTTGCAGGGCCTCGGTTCGGTGCTGGACCTGTGCTTCCAGAGAGGCATTCAAGGCCCGGGCATGCTGGATCATGCGCACTTTTTCCAGCGTCAGAGCGATGCGACTGGCAAGCTCTTCTGCCATCGTGAGATCTGTCTGCGTATAGGTGCGTTTGGCGGTTGTAATCATAAAGGTAAGTATGCCGATAGGCACATTCTGAAGGTGGAAGGGAACTATCATGGCCGAAACAGCTCCCTGTGTGCGCAGTCTGTTTGCCTCTTCCGGAGTGCGTGTAAGTTCCTGCACCTGAGGCGCGGAGAGGTGCGGAAACAGGCGAGAAGCACCGGTTGTGATGACCGTCTCAAGCAAGGGGGGGAGCTGAGACGATGTCTCCTCGGGGAGCTCAGGAAACGCAACAGTGAGACGCTCGAAGAGGGAATGACTGTCAAGCAGGTCGATCCGACACCAGTCGGCGATACTGGGGACAGCACTGTGTACGGTGTTTCTCAGGGCTTCCTGGTAGGTCTGAGCGGTCACCAGTTGCTTGCTGGCTTCAGCCAGAAAGTGAATATGGGTTTGTGTGCGTTTGAACTCGCTGATGTCCCGGTTGATGATCAGATAGGTGACTTCTCCGGTTTTGAGCTCGTGTAGCTGGCTCCAACGGCTGGCAATGGTAAGTTGTGTGCCATCGCGTCGGGTTTGAATGAGCTCCCCTTCCCAGAATGGCTGATGAGAGAGCAGGGTGTGAATCTGCTGGAGAGGGAGGGGAAACTGAGTTTGTAAGAGTTGGGCAAGAGATTGGCCGAGTACTTCTTCCTCACTCCACCCATAGAGCACGGTCGCACCCCGGTTCCAGAAGAGAACTCGATTCTGGGCATCCTGTACAATCAAAGCATCGTAGGAGGCTTGCAGTAAAGCTGCCTGGAACTCTAATTGCAGGGCCGTCTGCTTGCGCTCGGTGATATCGATCTGCACACCGATCATGCGTTGCGGTTGTTGTGCCTCATCATAGAGCACGCGACCTTTCGCCTGTATCCAGCGTATCTGCTGGTCAGTGCGAATAATCCGGAATTCGGTTTCAAAGGAGCCGGTAGTCTCAATGGCCTGCTCCAGGGCATGGGCTGCACGCTCCCGATCAGCAGGATGAATGTACTGAAGCCAGCTCTCATGTCGCCCCTCAAATTCGCCGGGGTTGAGCCCATAGATGGCTTCGAGTTCGGGAGTCCAGAGACTGCTATTGTCCTGAAGCGAGCGTTCAAATGTACCAATGCGACCAATCGAGTGGCTCAAGGTCAGCCGTTCCAGTACCTGTTTGAAGTGCGCTATTTGTTGCTCTATGTGTTGTGAATTGTCCATACAACCTCCCCCTGTACAGGGAGCGAGAAGAGAATGCTTATATTGCTCTTCACTATAGCAGCTTTCACGCGATGGGACAAGATCATTCTGCTCTCTTATTGTTCTAAATATCGTTTGCCGTGCTGAATAGCTGAAAAAAGGATATATGCTCGCTGAAAGCGATACGCTCTTGTTCCAAAAAGGTATGGTGGATAAATATCATTCTCGCTTCTCCAGTTAGCGGTCTCCTATCCTGAAGGCGATCGTGCACAAAACTGAGACAAGAAAGGCAGCAGGGAGAAAAGCCTGCTGTCTCTTTTTCTTCGTTCTGTGCATCGCTCTCCGTGTGGATATTTCGCTTCCGCAGAACAGGGAGGACCGTTTTCATGTGGCCCTGCTGGTGCAAGATGACACGTGTTGGGCAAGGGTCTCAGGATTGCGCCCTCTGGCTCATTCTTCAGGCTTGGCTTCACGAATACGATATTGCTTGACATTTCTCCGTTCTGCTGATTATAATGAATCGACTACTCAGTCTAGACTGATCGGTCAGTTAAAAAGGAGGAAATGGCAGTGCCACGATCCACGACATCCGAAGAGCGCAGACAGCAGATATTGCAAACGGCAGCAACGCTCTTTGCACAGAAAGGCATTCATGAAACCAGCATGGATGATATTGTTCAGGCTACCGGACTGAGCAAAGGATCACTCTACTGGTACTTCCACAATCGAGAAGATCTTCTACTTACATTGCTTCAACTTTTCCTGGATCAGGAGCTTCAACTTCTGCAAAGTGTGCAGGAGCAGGAGGGTCCGGCATCTGAGCGCCTGTATTCCATGCTAGAGCGCTATATTCAGCAGTTGGCTCAGGCCGCGCATCTGCTTCCAGTGACGCTTGATTTCTATGCAATGGCGACGCGACAGGAGAAGATCCGTCACTTTTTCCAGTCATACTATCAGCGTTTTCGGTTGCTGGTGAAAGAGATCCTGCAACAGGGGCTTGTGCGTGAGGAGTTTTTGCCTTTCGATCCTGACGAGATCTCCATTGCACTGATTGCGCTCCTCGAAGGAACGACGCTCCTCGGGATTATCGAACCGGAGCATATTCAGCTTGAAAAGCATGCACTTCCGGCTTGCCGTTTCCTGCTAGAGAGTCTGAAAAAGCCATCCTGAGGCACCATATCAAGAAAGGAAGAAAGAGAATGACATTTCTCAATATAAAAGTGTGGTGGAAGCATATCATAGGTCCGGATGCGCGCCCCGAAGAAACCTGGCTTACATTGCTCTGGAGCGCCCTCTTTTCGGTAATCATACTCAGTATTGCGTTGCTGTCCCATGCTCCCTGGAATCTGTTTCAATACCTCTTTGTGGCTCTCGTTGCCTTTGATATTGGCGGGGGAATTTGTGCCACGAGTACGAATGCTGCTAAACGTTGGTGGCATCGGCCTGGACAGGGCTTTCGTCAGCATCTTACCTTTCTTGCCTTGCATATTCATCCGTTCTTGCTTGCCTTGTTCCTGCCGGGTTTTTCCTGGGTGCTGGCTGGCTTGACCTATGGCTATGTGCTTTTGGCTTCTATCGTGCTTCTCAAAACCCGGGCGTACTTGCAGCGTCCGGTCGCCTTTGTGCTCTATACAGTTTGTTTGCTTGCGACACTGGCGTATGCCAATGTGCCTCTTGCATTGGGCTGGTTTATTCCGTGCTTTGCGCTGAAGCTTCTGGTTGCTCATCTGGTCCCGGAGAGACCTATAGCCGATCGGGCCGAAGAGGCGAGGTGAGCGGAGAGGCCACTGTCTTTCGATGGTCCAGATGGTGCACCTGGCGCTTCATTCGGGAAATAGGAGCAATAGAGGTAAAGAATGGATCATCTTGCTTTTCTGGTTGCGTCCGGGATGCTGTTCAATTGGGGAAGAGAGCTGTGTGCATCAAGTGCTCTGAAAGATGCTCTATAGCTTCCCTGAATAATCAAGGCGCGTACGTTCCCTGCCAGAGAAGGCGATGGTGCGCATCTTGCGCCAGCTCCTCAGCGATCTCGTCGAACTGCATATAAACCGACCAGACCTCTTGCTGACACTGACTTGCAATCCGCTTGACAAGCGCCTCTTCCAGCTCTATATTGCGTTTGCCTTTCCATATCGTGTCGGCGAAGGCAACCAGAAGGTCCTCGAGCGGGGATTCCTGAGCCCATTGGTTATGGGTGCGGGCAAAGCGAGCATAGGACTCTCGCAGACCGCTTTCGCGAAGCAGTTGCGGCCCGATCTCCTCATGTCGGGAGCCGGGGCCGGTCAGTTCTTCGCGAACAATGGCTTTGCCTATATCGTGGGTCGCGGCCCCGATCAAAACTGCTTGCCTGTCGTAGGTGAGGTGGGGCCAGTGATGCTGAAGCCGCGCTGTGAGCCTGACCGCCACATCGTGGACGATCGTCAGATGAGCAACCAAACGTGGTGGGGCTGCGTGTTTCGCGAGGATAGCTTGAATCGATTCTGGCAAATGCTGTATCTGCAAGCTGGTTCTCCTGTGGTTGCTGAGAGAAAGTGCCTCTCTTTGTAGAAACTGCGTCGAAGCTGCGAGCAAGCAGCAATTTGGGGACGGGAACGTGTTGTCATCAGCTACATGTATGATAGCATATCATCGAGCATCTCAGAAGGTGGTGGCAGCCGAGAGAAGCGCCTTGCAGAGCTTGTGTTCCTCGTTATCCCTTGTGTCAGGCAAGCACAATGGTTTCCGAGGGAGACGGGTAAGCGATGGAGTCGGTGGGAGAGGAGCAGGCAGGTTTGAGAGGGAGGTGCCGCAGTTCTCGCTTTAGCACGCTTAAGCAGCCTTTGCAGCAGCCCCATTCCTCTCCTGCCTGAAGACGGGAGCTTCCTGGGCTGCTCCCGTGAAGAGGTGGCACTACCTCTGGCAGTTCCTGCCTATCGGGTATATGGTGAAGGCACTCTGAATGACGGTGCCTTCACGCTCATCTGTCGGGGTTATCGAGTTCCCGCTTGAATGTGATCCTCGTTTTTGAGGAATTGCACGAGTGCCGGTATAAGCAGCTCATCGGATGGCCCGTGATCCTGACCGGGGAGGCGGCGATGCTGCCCCTGGGGGAGGAGGTTTGCGAGCTCTTCTGCCGAATGCTGCATATACCAGGGGCTTGCGCCTCCATCCATTACGAGCGTTGGGACGGAAACCGAGGCCCACTTTTTCATTGACTCTGGATTGCCTCGCATGGTATCGCCCATAATGGCGGCGTTGTAGCGAAGCGTGGGCGCGACCTTCTCAAATGTTTCCCACATCGGAGCATTGCGCATGGCTGTCACATGCTCGGCAGGCATTCCTACTGCTCGGGTCATGAAGTATTCGAGGGCATCACCGCGACGTCCTGGTGCTTATCGGGATGGAACGATGACGAGCGGGGAGAGGGCTGCTATCACGCTTGGCAGGACCTGACGAACCATCTCTTGTGCCGAGATCGTCTGCTCACCACGGCTCCATTGGGCTGCAGTGCCCAAGATCGCCCAACTGATAACCTGTGCCGTTGTCTCCCTTTCCTTCTTTCGTGCGCCTGGCGCTGAAGCAGTAAGCCATCGCAGAAGCAGTTCGTAGATTTCCTGTTGTATCCCCTGCTCGAAAAGTGGTTCGAATTGTTGGTCAGACCGCCTGATATGCTGTCGTACAAGGGCAAGGAATTCAAACACCGAGAGCAGAAGGGTCGCAAGGGCGTCTGCGTGCAGGGAAGAGGATGCAGGGAGTTTCTGTGCCAGGATTCGTTGAAACTTTCCTCGTAACCAGTCTTCTACAAGAGCATATTTATCCTCGAAATGTGCATAGAATGTAGATCGATTTACACGTGCTCGCTCGGTGATGTCCTGTACAGAAATTCCGTGTAGATTCTGCTTTTCGCGTACCAGATCCATAAAGGCCTGAAGCAGGAGTTGACGAGTCCGTTGCACCCGCGGGTCGTTTTCATTGACTATTCTGGACATTTTGCTCCTTACAATGTAGATGCTTGCTCTTCCAGAAACCGACACTTTGCATTCCCTGTTGTTTACCCAACAGTGAGGTCACTTTGCAGGTTGTCCTGGGCTCTGGCATCCCTTACACTAAACGAAGTGGAGTATTATACCACGCTGTTGATTATATAACACTGTTGTGTCGATTGGAGGCTTGAGATCTTGTGTGTCAAGAGCTTCCGAGAGAAGGAGAGTACAAGATGTCAACGATACAAGCGGTCCGCGTTCATGGCTACGGTGGACCTGAGCAGCTCAGGCTGGAAAGCGTGCCCCGCCCAGAGCCACAGGAAGGTGAGGTGCTGCTGCGAGTGTACGCGATTGGAGTCAACCCGATTGATTGGAAGATACGTGCCGGTCTTTTTCAGGATTTCTTTCCGAAACAGTTTCCTTATATCCCGGGCTACGATGTCGCTGGCATTATTGAGGGCGTGGGTCCCGGAGTGACAACATGGAGTGTTGGACAGGAGGTCTTTGGGCAGGGAACGAAAGGTACTTATGCTGAATACATTGTCACTGCTGCCTCGGCGCTTGCGCCCAAGCCTACAACTATCAGCTTTGCTGAGGCGGCCGCTATTCCGGTTGGAGCTATGACCGCCTGGAAAGCCCTGTTTCAGAATGGAGAGCTTCAAGCCGGTCAGCGAGTATTGGTGCTTGGTGCTGCTGGTGGTGTCGGTGCCTTTGCCGTTCAACTGGCAAAATGGGGAGGAGCGCAGGTCATTGGTACTGCTTCGACGGCGAATCTTGCGTTTGTACGTTCGCTTGGTGCTGAGCAAGTAATTGACTATACAACTACCCCAATTACTCCAACTGCGCTGGAAGAGCTGGCTGTTCAAGCGGTTGATCTGGTCATAGATGGGGTTGGTGGAGAAGTGGGGCGCAGCGCTTTGGCTGTCGTTCGACGGGGAGGGAAGCTGATTTCACTCGTTGAACCACCAGCACCGGAACTGGCGCAGAGGTATGGTGTAGAAACGATGATGGTGCAATCCCCTCCCCCCGAGGACTGTTTGAAGACGATCGCGCGGTTAGTCGACGAGGGGCAGCTTCGCGTAACAACGGGGCGCATCTTTCCTTTTCGTGAGGTACGGGAGGCTCACATGCTCTCGCAAACCGGTCACGGACGCGGCAGGATTGTACTCCAACTTGATTGAGCGCAAGTAGGAGTTTCCTTCGATGGTTCTTGCTCAGTGTGCCTGTCAGATTTCATGACAGGCGCTTCAGGGCGCGTTGACGGGCACGATAACCATTGATTGATCTTGCGTTCCCTGGTGCGCTTTTGCCCGGACTTTTGTGAGGAGGGTTCAGCTTCGCCCTGGCTGATCTTCTCCTCGTGTCTCTTCCCTCCCGCAGCGTTCGTGTAGAAAAGAAAAAGGAGTGTATGATGACGAGGACTGTGTTGATCACCGGGGCGAATGGTTTGATTGGTTCTCAGGTGCGCAAGGCGCTGGCCCACCGCTACGAGTTACGTTTGCTTGCGAGGAGACCAATCGAGGGCGTTGAGGCGACGGTAGCGGATATCGCACAATTTGAGGCGATTCGTCCCGCTTTTGAGGGCGTTGATTCGGTGATCCATCTTGCGGCGAGCGCGGCTGTTCAGAGCCCCTGGGACGCTGTGCTTCATAATAACATCATCGGCACGTATAATGTGTTTGAAGCAGCTCGGCAGGCGGGTGTAAAGCAGGTCATTTTCGCCAGCTCCAATCATGCAGTTGGCACCTATGAGATGCTCTATCAATCCGACCCCGATCAACCCACGTCCCGGATAATAGATCATCTGGTGCCTGTTGCGCCGGATAGCCTCTATGGTGTTAGCAAGGTGTTCGGTGAGGCATTGGGGCGCTATTATGCTGATCATCATGGGCTGCGGGTGATTTGCTTACGTATTGGCTGGATCAATGCTCAGGATGCTCCGGAAGGAAAGCCGTTTGCTGCCGATACGACTATGTGGCAAAGTATGCGCGATTTTGTGCATATGGTTGAGCGGTGTCTTGAGGCGGAGACGATTCGTTTTGATATCTTCTATGGTGTTTCGGATAATCCGCATCGGCTCTTTGATCTTGAGCATGCACGCCAGGTGCTCGGGTATCAGCCCCGGGACAATGCGATAGAGCGTTTACGGGAGCGCGGCAGGTTAGAATAAGACGAACAGGAATGAGTGAAGCAGAGGGAAACCGGTTCCCGACGAATCTCGTTTCTTTGCGTCTCCTTGCGGGTGCAATGCACGAGCTGCGCAAGATCTGGTGGTGCGATGTAGCTTACCACTTTGCCAGCGCTTTACTCTGTACAACGGATCTGACACCCAGGAAGCGGGTCGCTGATGCTGATCAGCAGTCTTCTAAAGGAAACGAAGTAACAGTGCCAGCTTTATGCGACCCACATCCCAGATACGCTACAGATCTTTGCTTTATTCTGGCTTATACCATTCCTGGAGCATGTCATTAAGCTCCTTTACATCGATAGACGTGCCATATGAGCTCAATGCCAGTCTACTCTGAATATCCTTGATAGATGCCATATTGCGGGGTGAATGAATCTGGTGGAAAGTTACCAATGCGTTCTTCGCTCTCGCAGTAGCCTCTGGATAGTCTCCAAGATTCATATATGTCTCGGACATTAAGAGGTCAAACCAGGCCTGATAGCGTGTCTCGTCTCCTGAATAGGTCTTTCCTTGTCGTAGCTGCCGTACCTGATTGAGTTCTGCCAGTGCCTGCCCGGGAAGACCTGCTGCGTTGAGTGTTTCGGACCTTCCCAGATGATAACCACCGGCATGTAAACCCGTTAATGTGCCAGTAATTAAAGCCCTGATGTAGAAGTCTTCTACGGGATCAGCGTCAATAGCATCAGCCGCATCATCTACCATTGTTAGCGCCTGAGCAACTTTGGCATCACGCGGCCCTAATTTTAGCATTGCCAGCGCACGGCTCAATTGGAGTCTGGTAAATCCTGCAAGTTGAGGATGGATAGATGTTTCTTGTTCGAGTTGAAGCACACCTTGAAAATCCTTCGCGGCGCTTTTCATCTTACCGGTATCCAGTTGAAACATTCCATTGAAGACCGTTCCTCGGCGGGCCCATTCTGCCTTGATGCAGCCCCTTGTGTAGAGCGCTGTCGCGATCAAGTCATTATCTTGCGTCTGTCTCGCGACACGCACCGCTTCATTTGCAGAGCGATATGCAGCCGGGTAATTGCGCTGATCCTTCATAATTCTGGTTGCCAGCAAGAAGTTGCTCAATAGAAGCTCCTGGATCTGGTAGAGCAGGTCACCCCTCACCTGAGCTTCGATGTCTTTGAGCGTCCAAATATCCCGCTCAACATCCTGCATCAGATTCTTTGCACTACTCGTTCGGTGAATATGTAGTGCATCTCGAATACTTTTTTGATGTTTGGCGAGATCGATTGTGACTTTTTGTAAGGTTCCCATTGGTTTCTTCTTTCTCGATTGGATCGTTACGGCTTCGAGTGTGGCAAGCCCTAATAGAACAGGAGGGATATGTAATAAACGGGCAATAATACGCCTTCGTTCCATATCTAAAGGAATAAGATTCTGTTTCTCCATATTGAGAATCCAGGTAGCTGTAACCTGGCCTCGCTTATTCTGCTTTCCAGCCTTCTCCAATTCCTTACTATAGAGTAGTGCAAATGTTTCCGCGCTCAAATTACTCTTTTCTCTGAAATACCGCATTACCTGTCCAGCATTGGGCCAACCATCCTCTTGTTCATCAAATGGTCCGAATCGGCCTCCTTCGCCCCAATACAAACTATTCATATCCTCCTCCGCTCAAGTCCTGACTTGAATAATGATATTTTACCATTTACATTTTTCTACTCTATTATATTCTTTTAATAGCTTTTCAAACAAAGAAAACTGCTGCTGAGGACCATATAGCCTATCGTCATGATCTTATACTCTGAAGTACGCTACATTGGAGGCTAGAAAAATGGACTACACAATCAACGCAGGAAACCGGACGCTGTACAGTGGATCTGATCCTCAGGAAGCGCGTCGCGTGTTTTTGGAGGCGGCAAATGATCCTGCCTATTTTGAGTGCAGAATCCAGCTCCTGAAAGGCAACCAGCTTCTCGGGGAGTTCCTCGAACGGATCGGATATCGGCAACAAGATAAGGAGATGCTGAGATCCATCGAGAAGGGGGGAGAGAGATGAAGAAGACGAGCAGAAGCGCTTTGAGCAACGACGCGATTTTTGCGCTGGTGGATCAGCACGGCTTTGGCTTTGAGCCGACGTGTCACGGGCCGTGCCAGTACTGGTTCTTACGGGGGCATCTGGACATCTACAAGTGCCAGAAGTGTGGTGCGGAGGTCGTGAGCGACGATTTTCGGAGAATCCCGGATCAGCATCCTCGGCGCATTCCAGAATATCGTCTGGATCAGCTTCTCCAAGCGGTCAAGCAACTGAAGCCAGAGCAACAGAAACGGGTTGTCGTCGGGCTCCTTGCCGATGTCTCGTCGGCTGACTGGTCTCTCACAGCGGTGCTTGCCCATCTGCTTGTCACACTGAGTGCTCGTCAGGTTGCCATCGCGATACTCTGGGCGCTTGGCGTTCTCGACGAGCAGGAGCAAGAACAATCACCTGAGTGAAGCGCTGTTTCGCCGGGATTGCTGGTCCATAGTGTAGCATACGCGGAAAGGCTGTTTCCTCGATCCGGGCACGATCATGTGATCGTCAAGTGTTCTCAAGAGACACCCATACAGGACAGGGAGGGTCCAGAGCATGCTTCAAAGGATGAGAATGAAAGTCGCTGACTGGTTGCAGGCATTGTATGAGGCAAACCGGGTTCCTGAGACGTGGGGCAGCCCGTCCGTTTCGCATGAGACGTTTGAGTAGCTCCGTGAACAGGGCTTTTTCGCGGCTGGTCGGTATCTCTTCGGGCGGCTTCGTGAGGTTGGCCGTCCTGATTGGTCACCAGCTCGCAAATTCGTCGCGCTTATCGTTGGTATCGGCCTGGTCGTGTGCGTGAACGCGTTTCTGCATACCTTCACGAAAGAGCGAAGGCCAGAAGTGACGGCGGCTGGTCGTCGCCGGTTTTCGCCTCAGGTGCCAGCAGGGGCTATGCTGCTCTATGCGACGGTGCGGGCTTGTTGGTGGCGCAGAATGGCGAGGAGATCTCTGGTGGCGGTGGCGGAGGTGGCGGTAGCAGTGACGATGACCCCATATCATCGATGTACGATGGAATAGAATACCGGCCCTATAGGAGTCCTGGCCGGGATGATGGTGAAGTAGGTGCAGGTGACCGAGACTATGATACTTTTGACCCTTATGAAAATTATTAACGGGTATACTAGAGAGAGGAGAAGCGAGCATTCTTCTCTCTCGTTATGGCTGAAGGAGGCAACCGCATGACGGATTTCCAACCTACCAATCACTCAAGGCCGTTTGTGGACATTGTAAAAGAGCGTGCTCAGCGATTTCATCCTTATCCACAGAAGCTTGTTGAGCAGTTTGAACAATTGGACAGAGCATTTTTTGTCCCGGAATATCTTCATGAGCAGTTTCTGGATCGTGTCCATACCAATGAAGGGTGTGCTGGCCTGCTGAGCCAGCCGGGTGTGATTTTCATGATGGTTGCTTTACTCTTTCTCAATGAGCATGTAACCGTCTTTGAGGGTGGCACCGGGACAGGGTATCAAACCGCCATCATGGCCCGCTTATGCAAGCACGTTTACTCAGTAGAGCGTGATCCCAAACGCGTCGAGTTTGCGAAGGATCGTTTGGCGAAACTCGGCATTGAGAATGTGACCATTATGCAGGGCGATGCCGCTGAAGGCCTGCCACAGTATGCCCCCTTTGATAGAATGATCTTTGGTTGTGCTTTTTCCCAGGATCATATTGAGCAAGATCTTCTCGATCAGATGGGGGAGAAGGCCCGTCTCATCGCTCCTACTGGCACCTATCGAGATGCAAGTGTTTGGGGTGATCTCCTCATGGTTACAAAGCAGCAGGGAAGAACCAAGCAGGAAATTGAAGATGTTTTTAAGGGGACGCTTCACTTTGTGCCACTGGTTTCGCCGCGCCCTGTCGGCTGGACCTGGCAGAAGGATCGCTATGTGCCCTCCAGCCAGGTGCGCAAATGGTGGCAGTTCTGGCGCGTGTCGTAGAGCAACAAAAAATCGACCGGTAGCCGCTCAGCGCTACCGGCTTGGTGATGTCTGTTAGAAGATGTTTGTCCTGTCGTACATCTCCCATGCTGTTGCGGTATTCAGTAGTACGGCTCTTGTACTCTTCCGGACAAAGCCGAACGCCTGAAAACCTGCAAGCGTTGCGAAAGGCAACCGGCTGAAAATCGCAATCATCGATGATCTGGCAGTTCCTGCAATGCCCAACTGTTGCCATCAGGATCACTGAAGTAGGCGTACTTTATGCCTCCCAGATCGTCAATCTCACTCACTGTAACACCCCTGCTCACAAGCGTTTCCCGGGCCTCATGGATATCTGCTACAACCAGATGTAGCCCCTTGACCGTTCCTGGTTGCATTTCAGAGATCTCGCCCATCCCGGTCCCAATGACGATTGAACAGGCCGATCCGGGTGGCGTAAGTTGAACCACTCTCATTCCGTTTCCGGGCTGGACATCATGGTCCGCATGAAATCCAACCTGTTCAACATAAAAGCGTTTGGCACGGTCAACATCAGAGACGGGAACCGGCACCAGTTCAAGTTTCATATCCATCGGTCTTCTGGCTCCTTTGTGCTATTTCATGGAACATACTAGAAAGGTGAACCACACAGTCTGAATATGTCAATTCCTGGCTCTATAACAAAACCGTTCCGCAGCATTGAGATGCTCTTTTTTAGCGGAATGCGCCTTTGACCGCTCGGGTTTTGTGAGAGCACCTCTATACTACTGCAAGCACAGGGGAGTCGTCTTGTATCAAATGGCAAGGGTTTCAGGCCGACTCATGTGGATGATTTGAGCGGGCGTATAGCCGGTAAAATGCTTCAGCGATCTGGTCAGGTGCGGCTGATCGAAATAGCCAGCCTCATCAACAGTGTCGAGGATCGAAACTCCTCGCTGTAAAAGGGCTTGTGCATATTGGGCGCGTTGCATTTGCAGAATAGAGCTCTGCGTCAAGCCTGTCGCGTGCTTGAAGCGATGGCGTACCGTGCGAGATGGCACGTCTTTGAGGTGACCTTGCAGCGCCGCCTCCACAACAGGATCACTTGTCAGGATACCGGCACGCGCAAGCCTGTCTACAAACGTGTCTGCATTTTCATAATCGGGGAATTGCCACGCGGAACCGCTGAGCCAGAAGGACTGCTTTGCCGCGCCGGGTAGGATCGTCTCTCGATCCAGCAAGTGTCTGGTAGGCAGGTGAGGCAGAAAGGTACCGGGCTTGAACTTGATCCAGAGAAGTTCTACGCCTTCGGTGTAAGAGATCATGCCAGCACTCGTCCAGGGGCCGACAAGCAAGAGATCGGTCTTGTTATTCAGTCTCCGTAAGACCATATGCCAACAGAATTCGGCTGGACGGAGAGGAGAACCGGCGCTCGCCGTTCGACCGCGTATAATCGTTTCTACATAAGGTGAGTCCGACGCTCTTGCCTCGGTGATAATACTCATGCTGCCGCTCCTTCTATACCTGAAATTCATACGCGAACCCCCGGCGGTTGTCTTCTCAGCAGGGTTCAACTGTCTTCAGTCTGAAAGCATTCATGCGTGACTGTTGTCTCAGCATAGCATGAACAATGGGAAAAGGCTTCTCCTATTTTGCTTTTCTCCACCTGCAAGCAGTCATTCCGGAGAAGATGAACGGCTGTCTCCTTTTCGTTCAATGGGCGCTCACCGGATCCGTTAAACAGGGTACAACGGAGGCGTTTTGAGGAAGGCGGTGCTACGCGGGTGAGCCCGAGTAACACCGTCCTGTTGAAGGGTGTGCATTTCCCGAGCGGGATGTTAAGAAGAATCGGAACCAGTGTAGCCTGATCCAAGGGTCAGGCTTCCTGCTCAATCGTTGTCATGTTGACTTGCTTGATGTTTGCCTGACAACCATTGAAGAGATAGACAGAGACATTATCCTCAAACTCTTCCGTAAAGTGCTGCCGGGCAGCGGGCTCAAGTGTCCCGATGATCGATTGAAGCAACTGTTGTTCAGAATAGGGCTGCACGTACTTCTCGCGCAGTATCTGTCCGGCGTTCTTAAGCGAATGTATGGCGTAGATGGAGAGCAAACGTTCCAGTTGCGCCGGGTGCTCAAGCAGCCGCTGGATTAACGCCTGATGGAAGCGCACCTGCTCCTGATAATCGCCCGGCACTTTTTCAGGTTCTGCCTGGATGTCTGCCTCAACGTCAATGCAGATACGGAAAGTTCGGCGAATAGCAGGTGTATCGTTACCCATAGATGTTCCTTTCTGGAAAATGAGATGCTAGCCAATATCTATGGGGATATGGTACAGCGCAGATGAGCAAGCAATCTTGTCTAATTTTGCGAATTATAATAAAAACATGCTCTGTTCCTTGTATTCAAGCGGTAGGTTCGCGGTGTCAGGCCAAGATAGCGCTGAAACACCCGGGTGAGATGGCTCTGATTTGCAAAGCCACTCTCTAGCGCTATATGAGCAAGAGGAAGATCAGTCCTTTGAAGCAACTGTTGCGCTTTTTTGACGCGTTGATCCAGCACAAATTGGTGTGGAGTCTTCCCGGTTGTCTGGCGGAAGAGGCGGGAAAAATGGGAAGGGCTGAAACCTGTCTGTTCTGCCAGAGCTTCGAGGGAAAGATCCTGATGAAGGCATTCGTTGATGAGGTTTGTAACACGCCTTAATTGCTGAGCAGTGAGCTTGTGTGTCGAAGTGTCTTTGATTTTGATGGAGGTGCTGGCGTAATGCCGTAGGAGGTGCACAGCAAGCAACTGCGCGGCTGCCTGTGCATAGAGCTTCCCAGAGGGTGACTGCTGTTCAAGCTCACGCCACAAAGTCAGACCGATTTGGGCGAGAAGTGGGTCCTGTATGCCAATACCTCCTACAAGTTGGATGTGAGCGGGATCGGCTTCCATCTCCTCGGCAATAATCTGTGTCAGAAGCGCTTTGCTGAGATGAAGATGTAAGGTTTGCATGGGTTCGGGGGAAAGCGCTTTCCAGCGAGTAGCATTGAAGGTTTCCTCGTTCGTCATCAAGATACACTCTTCTGAGTGCAAGCGATTGCCGATCCACGAACCATTGGCGAGATGTTGTTCTATATACATGGCGCCGCCTACAAGCATGACCAGCGGGATATACGGCTCAAGTGAGAGTTTAAATAAGGACTGGTTCTCAAACTCCTCTGGCTCGTCGTACGCATACGCGGCCAGACCTTCCCATCCGAGGTCCTGACTGGAACGAAGAAGGCGCGGAGCGACGAGTTTTTCTTTTGAAGCCTGCTGCGAAGAAAAATTTGTCATTGAGAACAACTCGCTTTCTGCTGAAAAGATGGCCGAGGGAAGGGTGAAATGCTTTGCTTCCCTCCCTATTATAGCTGCTCTTCCCGGCTATATGGAAGTCAATGGGATGGCGGAAATGGTACGGGGCGGTTTCTGGGACTTGAAGCTGAAGGAGGATCTATGACTTGAAAAAAAGTGGGAGCAACTCGCTGCGTGAGGTGAGGGAGAGCACAGGGGAAAGAGTTGCTCCCCACCCGCGCGACTCTGTCCGCCATAGAGGGAAAATATGGTTTTTTGCCAGCTCTGGAGAAAATACAACTTTTGAGGACGCGACACAAGTTCGTCCTGTTATGGGAACTGGCAGAAAGAGCCTTTGACCGCTACGTCTCCCTATATGATCTATGTCTGTCAGAAGCGGAGCTAGCGCCTGGTGCTTTCCTCGTGCTCCTCGGTTCAGGGGCGATACAGAGAGCCGTGAGCGGAGCGCTTTCTTTCTAAAGGGATGGAGGCGCGCAGATCTTGCTCTTGAGGGATGCTTCTGAGGGGTGAGGCCTGTCCCAGGGGCAGGACAGGCCTCTCAGCAGGGGGGAGGTGGCGTTAAGAGAGGGAAAATTCTCCTGTGACGATACAGTGATCACTGCCATGCTTACTGCAATCCGTTGTCTGCGAGAGCGGCGTGATGGATGTGCTGATAAACATATAGTCAATACGGATGATTGCCCAGAGCGGGTTGAGCTCGATACGCCCCCAGGTGTGCCCGGGCCCATTTCCGGCCAGCAGGTGCGTGTCGCGAAGCTGCTGTGAAAGCTCTTTATACGCGACTTCACGGTCAGTAACGTTCAGATCTCCCATAAGAAGCACGTTTTCGCCTTTTTGGAGTACGGACGTGACGAACTGGCTGATTGCGTGGATCTGCTTGTCACGCAGCTCAGGACAAAAAAGGCAATTGTACGTTGTATTGACAGCCGAGAGGGTGTGCGCATTGATGACAAGCAAGGTTTTGTCGTGCCCGAGGTCGAGCTTTGCCCAGAAGACGCGCGGAATGTCCCAGGTGTGCCCGTCTTCGTCTTCGAGCACGCCGGTTTGAAGGACCGGGTATTTGCTAAGGAAGACTTCCGCGGTCGGGAAATCGGGACCCTCATGATAGAAGTGATAAGGGTAGCTCTTTATCAGGTCCTCTGCGTTGAAAATCTCCTCGTTGTTGACCTCTTGCAGGGTGACGATGTCTGGATGCTTCTCCTTGAGGGCACGATAGAGCGCTTGAGAGTCGTCATTATCCATATAGGCATTCCAGGTCATCGCAGTGAAGTGAGAGGCGTCGGCTGGCGCACTCTGAGGGAACGCGATGGCTGGCGGAAAGTTGAGGCCGAAGAGGAGCGCCCCTATGACCAGTACGATGCGTAGTAAGCCGCGATAGCGCAGAAAACAGAAAGGGAGGAAAATCAATAACGGGACAAACAGGTAAGGAGAGAAGATTGCACCCAGAGCAAGAATGCCATCACGTTGCGGAAGAAGGAGCCTTTGCAGTGAATGAATGATGAGAAAAACCACATAGAGTGACGCAATGGTCACAAGCAAGAGGCTCTTCTGCTTATTCAGAAAGATCTGGAGAATGGAATGATGCCCTCCTTGATAAGGCTGAATGAGTGGTTGTGTATGGATGTTTGAAGGATTTTGTGTATAGTGCATTGACGTGAGCCAGTTCCTTCCTGCTTTGAAGAACGCTATACATATATACATACGTTCGACTGTACGAGGACTCGACAGGATGTATACATTGGATTTTTCATAGAAACAGAACGAATACTTTCAGGTATAGCATGATTTTTGGGTTGTATATGCATCGGGCCAGCATTTAGAAGAGAGGCGTACAGGGCGAATTGCCACGCCGTCACCAGCACCAGCACAAGGCATAAGAGAAAGAGTGAAGCCACGAAGAAACGCCTTTCCATACGTTTTGATTTCCTGCACAGAACGAAGAATGACCCGGGCTGGAGCCCGGCGCAGAGAGGCAGTACCTCTCTGCAACCGGAGTCTAATGGCCCGATTATTTGCTATAGAGCTGCATTAAGACCTGGTCGTTCGGATCCTTTACTTGTTCAGATGAGGGAATGGTAAAGGTGCCAAGCGTTTTACCATCTTTCACCTGTAACATCAGCACTCGATTCTGAGAAAGCCCGATGTAGACGACATTTTCATCAGCAACCGGCTGTGGAGGTAGGCTGTCCTGTTCGTAGAAGGATGATTTCCACTCATAAGCGCCGTTCTGGGTGTTGTACGCAGTGACACTGTATCCCTCTCTGGTATGGTAGTTAAGGGTATACAGGTGCTTGCCTGCTACATACAGGTATGGCGCCGGGCTCGACAATGGCTGCTCCCAGAGTTTTCGCCCATCCTGCACCGAGTAGGCATACAGCGCACTGGTGTTCCGGGCCGAAGCGCTGAAGTAGAGCACTCCATCCTGATACTGCAAAGCGCTTTCATTTGTCACACCCGCCAACTGGTATACAGTCATTTTCCTGGTAGCCAGATCATAGCTGAAAAGCTGATCCGTATTCTCAGGCGCGGTGCCTATCATATACAGCTTATTCTGCGCGAAGATGGCTCCTTCATGGAAAGCCGCAGAGTATGTAGCTTGTCCGACTTCCTTCCCCTTCTCGTTCAGGGTAACGATAACCGATTTATCGCTTGTTGTCAGAATAAGATAGATCTGGTTCGCGGTAGCTGCTGCCAGGTAAGAACTACTCTGATTTTCGATGGTCTTTGATTGCGGCAAGGGCTCTGCATGCGTCCAGAGACTGTCACCATTCTGTGCCTGATATGCTTTGATATACAATGTGGTGCCAAGAGAGAAAGAAACATAAACAGCGTTATCTGTAATAACAGGCTTTGAATTTTGTGTCAGGTATGAGATTGCTTTATCATCGATAGGCGCTTTCCAGCGAACAGAGCCGCTTTTTGCGTCGAGAGCAAACAACCTCAACTGTTGATCCTCTGTCGCGTAGGTATAATATGTATCCCCGTGGAGTGTACCAAGCGAAAGAACCGCGTTGGAACCTCCAAAGCTCCAGAGCGGCTTATGCGTTTTCGCATCGAGCGCATAGAGCTTGCCTTTTGTATAGGCGAATTGGGTCGAGAGCGTTGTAGTCGTTGTTGTTGTGTTCTTCTGCGCGAGCGCCTGCAAGAGGATGATACCACTTCCGGCCAGCACGGTAATGCAGAGGACGGCTGCGAGTAACGCGACGCTACGAAGAACAGGACGTTTCTGATGCTTTTTCTGCTTGAACATGACAAGCTTTGAAGCAGCCTTTTCTGTTTTGGCCTGTGTCGCGGTGTGTGTATGTGGTTCTAACCGCTTCCAGACACGCTGAAGTGCTGCATAGTCAGGCTGAGGAGTATAGTGACGCTCAAGGGCCTGAACGGCACGTCGGGCGGCTTGCTGTGAAGCATCGGGCAGAAAAGCATCATCTGAGGAAGCAAGCAGCGCCTCTATATCCTCATCTATATATTGCTCTCGAAAATCTTTCTCTTGCTTCTCTGCCATTATATATCTCCTTTCCGGGATTCAAACATGCTTCGCAGAGCGCGAAGCGATCGGGAAAGCATTGCGCGTATGGCTCCCTCGCGTTTTTTCAGGATGCGGGCAATCTCGGTGCAGCGCAAGCCACTGGTAAAGCGCAGATAGAGTACTTCCTGCTGCGCCTTTGGTAGCTGTTTCAGGTACTCCTGCAAGATTGCTTCCTCCTCATTCTGAAGGAACGAGTATTCGGGCTCATACCGCTCGCTGTCGCGTATGCTCTCAAGATCATCTAAAGGGACAAAATCCCGGTTTTGGGTACGTCGATAATAATTGATGAGTTTATTGTGTGCGACTGTCCAGAGCCAGGAACGGCGCTTCTCCTCGTCCATCGCTGCGAACTGTTGCTCGTGTTTGATGGCCATATAAAACACGTCATAGAGGAGGTCTTCAGCATCCTCCTGGGAAGACGTATGACGTTTCAGGTAGGCAAGCAACCGTGTAGCATGTTTCTGGTAGCTGGCAGAGATAAGAGACCCCTCGGTTTTGTCTAATGTATCCTGCATATTGGCCTCATTCTGAATATATGGTCTCGGCGACCTCATGTAGTATAACAATCGGGTCTGGAAAGTGTTACATTCTCTCTCCTGTGTGTTGCAAAATGGTCTGCCGGTACCTGGGCTCACCATATCACCTGTCTCGCCGCTGTCAGTTCGGTACCAGTCTGGCGAGCTTGCTCGCTGATTATGGGGGGTGCGATGATCTGTGTCGATGGTGGTATGCTTTGTTCGGTTCTCTCATTCGCCACGCTGCCGCAGAGCCTGGTGCGGAGAGAGGCATAAAGGGAACTGGCAGTTATTTTCGGGGACCAAAATTTCGTAGGATGGTAAAAAAGTTTCATAGCATGTGATAGAGGAGGACGAGAACGGCTGAATCTCTGCCTGTCGTTTCTCCTCCGATCACGTTCGGGTCTGTTGTTCCTCGTAAGGGAAATGGAGAAACGCGGCTTCATCCAGGCCATATCAGGAAGCCCGGAATATTGAAAGGAACGTGTATCTGAAGTTTGCAGTACACACGTATGAGCAATAGAACCAATATCATTATGGTGTGTGAGGTTTTGTTTGTCTGTCAAAATACGTGGATGATATAATAGAAGAAAGGTTCAATAGGAAGGCCAGGAACAAAACATATGCCCTCCACTCCAAATAATTACCAGGAAGGAGTTTCCCCATTGCACAATCAACGCTTTCCGGCTTATGGTGAGGGTGAAAGGGAGATCACTGCATTACTCGATAAAGAAGGAGTAATAACCTCTATCAGTCTTTCTACTATTCCACTTCTGGGCAAGTCCCCCGCCGAAATAGCAGGTAGTTCTCTGTTAGCTCTCATTCATCCTGATGACCGTGCTATTTTGCAGCGTGTGTTGATATCCATCCAGCAGGCTCAGGGAAAACGCCTGAACCTTGCCTGTCGCCTCCTGGATCGGCATAGAGTTCCACATCAGTTCGAGGGAAACATCACCAGTTTGCTGCTTCCCACCGGTTCAGAGGCTTTTGTGGTGGTATTGCGAGTGAGTAGCGGCCAGGCTCAGGACCCGGTCTGGCATAAGGCACTTGTTCCTGAACTCCCTGTATCTCTCTGTGAAATGGATACTGTTTTGCAGGACTCGGTAAGTGGCTTTCTGGGAGCTGGTCTTCATAAGGGCGATTCCTGTATTGTTCTGGCAACAAAGCCGCATAGGGAGGGTCTGGAAGCACGATTACGGTCAATGGGGCTGGATGTAACCGCCCCTGATTTGCAGGACCGCTATATTGCGCGTGATGCTATCGACATCCTGGCGAAATGCATGGTTGATGGCTCGCTGGATTCACAGCGCTTTCGAGAAGAGGTTGCGGGTCTGATCTGGCAAGCCGCAGACGATCAGTACTCTGTTCGTATCTTTGATGAAACTGCTGATCTGTTGCGCATAGAAGGGAAGCGAGCAGCCGCCACGCACGTTGAAGAGATCTGGAAGGATCTGCATCATGTCACGCCTCCCTTTTTGCTGGTGGGTTCCTGTACACTGCAAGGGCAGGCTCAGGGAGATGAGAGCGGGCTGTTTATGAAAACAGGCCAGCCGCAAGCACGAGTTTTGCATGATACTGGCTCACGTGTGCAGCCTTCAGAGAGGGTCTCTGATGCGGGAGCGTCTATCCTCGGAGTCAGAAGCGCACAGCAGGAGAGCGGACGCCCGCTGCCAACCTCTGAAGAGCTGTTTGCCCGGCTCGTTGAAGCTGCCAGGGGCGAGGTACAGGAAGCGTTCAACGCGAATGAAGGATATTTCCGTATGGCGTTTACGCTGGCCCAGATGGGAATAGCGTTTGTAGACCTTGCGGGCCACATTTTACAGGTAAATCCTGCCTATTGCTCTATTACTGGCTATACAGCGCAAGAGATCTCTCACATGCAAGCTGCCGCGCTTGTCTATGAAGCTGATCGGCCCCGCTATGAGCGACAGATACAGGACCTCTGTGCTGACCGCTGCTCGAACTTCATCCTTGAGCAGCGTTACCTGACAAAGGATCGAGGTCTCGTCTGGGTTGAGGAGAGCGTTGTGCAGGTGCGAGATAAGCAGGATAAACCGCTTTATCTTGTCGCGCAGATCAAAGATATTACCGCCCGCAAACAGGCCGAAGAGGATCGCGAGCGGGTCTTTGCTCTCCTTGAGAAGTGTACAGACTTTATCGGGGTTGCGGATGCGAATCAGCAGGTCTTCTTTGTCAATCAGGCTGGTCGGGATCTTGTCGGCCTTTGCAGCGAGGAGGAGGCCAGCAGAACCAGCATGCTTGATTATTTCCCGCCGCACGAACAGAGGCGCGTGATGAAGGACATCTTCCCCGCTCTGTATAAGGACGGCTCATGGAGCGGTGAAGTAACCTTCCGCCACTTTCAGACCGGTGCTTCTATTCCTGTTTTGTGGAACGTCTTTTTCCTGAAAGAGAAAGAATCAGGAGTTATGCAGAATTTCGCCTGTATTGCCCGTGACATCTCTGAGACGAAGCGCATAGAGGAGGAGCGCTTCAGGCTTGCTGCAATTGTGGTATCGTCGGATGATGCGATTATCAGTAAAAGGCTTGATGGCACAATTACGAGTTGGAATAACGCCGCGGAGCGTCTGTTCGGGTATTCAGCGGATGAGGCTATTGGAAAGCATATCACGCTCATTATTCCTGATGAGCTGCTCCGAGAAGAGATAGAAATTATCAATAAGATAAAGCAGGGAAAGCGAATACAGCATTATGAAACGGTCCGTCAAAGAAAAGATGGAAGTCGTATCTACGTCTCGTTAAGTTTTTCCCCTGTCAAGGATAGGCAGGGAAATATTATCGGAGCAGCGAAGATTGCGCGTGATGTCTCGGAGCGAAGAGAGCTTGAACAGCGCAAAGATAACTTTATCTCTATGGCAAGTCATGAGCTCAAGACCCCGGTGACCAGCTTGAAAGGCTTTATCCAGATCTTGCAAAGACAGATGCGGCAGCAGGAGGATCCCAGAACGCTACTTTTTCTAAACAGAATGGATGTACAGGTCAAGAAGCTCACAGCACTGATTAATGATTTGCTTGATGTCTCGAAAATGCAGCAAGGGACGTTGAGCTTTCGTAAAGCCATACTCAATCTGAAAGAGCTGGTCTATGAGACGGTAGAGAACGTCCAGGCGGCTACCTCGAGCCATCGTCTTTGTGTCTATGAGGAAGTAGAAACTCCTGTTCAGGTGTACGGAGATTGGGACCGTCTGGGGCAAGTGCTTATCAACTTGCTGAATAATGCGATCAAGTATTCTCCTGATGCTGATGTAGTGCAGGTGCGTATTCGCACCCATGAAGAGCGGGTTGAAGTCGCTGTGCAGGATTTCGGGCCGGGTATTGAAGAGAAGTATCATGAGCGTATTTTTGAGCGCTTCTATCAGGTCACGGGGCCCAAAGAGAGTACGTACCCGGGTCTCGGCATTGGTCTCTATATCGTGCGTGCGATTTTAGAGCAGCATAACGGGCAAATATGGCTTGAGAGCCAGGTGGGGAAGGGAAGCACCTTCTATTTTAGCCTGCCGCTGGCGGAAGAGGCACCGGATAGGTCCACGGCTGACGCCTGATGAAGGCAGAATGCTATGTCCATACCCTGAAACGGACTACGGGCCCTGGTGATCTCCGATACTGATTCCGGCATCGTCGGATCCAGACTTCAGGAAGAGGCTTTCCTGCTGGTGCTCTACAATCTGGAGCCTCTCCCTTGCAAGCAGCAAGAGCCCGCTTCCTCTCAGGCTCAACAAGACTCTACAGGCTTTCTGTGCTCCCGGCTGATCAGCAATGTGAGTTGTTTTGTCCCTATAATCGGTTGCATCCAGGGGCAATAGAAATGCATGTACAGAATGCCGCAAAGCGAACGCAACAGGAAGCTGGCTTACCTGTGCAGTGCCCCCTCCAGGCAGCATATCGTCTCGATAGAGGAAGTGTGGTGTTGACGCAGATTCGAGAGCTCCTGGAAGAAAATATGCTGACCACAGATGGAAAATGAATGCTCCCTGTGTGTTCAGTCTCTGGTTGTATAGAGAAATGTAAGCCGTTCTATGTGCTGCATAAGCCAGGATCTTGCCTGCTCTTTGCTGGTAAAGATCTGCCCCGGACACCCCATCGACTTTCTGGCAATCATAGCTGCAATGGGCTTGTAGAGCGCCAGCATTTTTGATGAGGTGGTGACCATTGCCATGCCTGCACAATACTGAGCAATGCGCGGCTTATTTGCCAGACGCCACTGGTTACTCAATGCTCTGACCTCTTTTGAACTCTGTTGAGCCTCACCGTTCTGGGTTAAAAGGACCCCAAAAGGTTCCTGACGTGCAAGACAGCGCTCCCAGAAAGCAATATGCTCTTCCATATCAGCTAAGGTTGTCTCTCCATCATTATGTATAGACACAATAGGCCACTGTTCTTCATTGAAAGAATACATATTCTCCTCTTTCTTCAAGGTGAGATTCGCTAAATCCGACTCATTTACTAAGATATTAGCCTGCCCTAATATATTTTGTCAAGAGAGAAAGAAGGCACGATGAAGCTGGCTGCGAACAGGGAGAACCGTAGAGGCAAACTGTGATGTCAATTTATCAGTTCTATCTACTTGAGCTTGAGTCCTAACAGATTCTGGAAAGCGGGCAAAGATGGGGAGAGCCGCGGGCATGGGAGTGTATATACTTGTATGGTGTAGTCTTTCGCCTTCCCTTAAAAGAGGGGATTTTTCCCCTTGACAACGAGAATATTCATACGCATAATTTAAACATATGTTTCAAATAATTGAATAAAACGGTGTTTTGTTTTAAACGAAGACCTGAAAGGAAAACTGAACAGAATACATCAGACCATCGCTCATATCGATATTCCCACCGTATAGAGATGTCGGGCCAGGGCAACCCCTCAGCGGCTTTTCTCGACCAGCTGCCGACACGCCCTCTGGCCTTAGGACCGCTCTGGTTCTCTCTCGAATGAGATCGCGCGCAAATTCGGCCAACGCTCCCATCAGGTGGAAAATCAGTTTTGCCACCGGGTGTTGTGGTGTCAATGTTCTCTGTTGCTGATCTGAATTGGCCAGAAGCTATGTCTTGAGAAAAAAACGATTCTGGCGCGGAGAGTGGCTTTGGGAGTGTAAAGACTTGAGAGAAGCGTTCTCTTCTTTCGCTCTATCCTCTTTCCAAGGCCCTGTATCAGCACTGGTAAGCGATGTCCTCGGGGAAAAATGAACATTTCAACAACCAAGAAACCCATTCTGATCCGCGCGGGTCATAGTGACCTCGCGGGAGTCTATGCGAAACCTTCCAGGGCTTCTCGCGCTCTGATTGTGGCCTTGCATGGCGGCGGCAACTCGGCTGCTATCTTTGATGACACCAATCCCTGGCGAAGCTGGCTTCCAATACGGCTGCCTCTCTTGGATACGCGGTTCTGGCGCTGGATAGACCGGGCTATGGAGCCAGCCAACAGATCACTGAAGAGCTGAGCACCTTTGACGGCCAGATCGCCCTTTTGCGGCTCGCTCTGGCCGTGACTGTGTGAACACAGATGATTCGCCTGAGAATTATCCGCCTGGATGAGCATTGTGTGGAGAAGGATCGTGCGCTCATCATCCAGGCGGATCAGGGATGGCTTCATTGACAGAGGTGGTAGCCATCATATTTCAGCTTCTCCTGTTCTCATGAGCGGGAAGCATGTAAAGATTCTAATTATGCTGGAAATGCTTCTCTGTCACAACGGTACTTGTCCTTTTTATCTCTGAGCGTGTCGACCTGAGGAGGATGGGCATTACTGCACGATGAATCTGGTCTCGACATAATTGACATATTTGTTTTCTTGCAAAAATATGTGTTATAATATATTTCATCTGCATCTGTAGTTTCTTTGGTCGGTTGGTTTTTTTACTGTCCAATAAGTACGTTCTATGAATCTTTCTTTTTCAGATAAGTTGTACGCTGCTTTATTTCGTATTGAAGTCCTATCTTCATGGAGAGGAAAACATATGCCTCTACTTCTTATTGGCTTTCTATTCATTGTTTTGTGTCTTGGGCTTGTTGTATTTTATGTGAAAAAGACAGGACAAACAGTCAAACTTGAGAAAAGAGGGCTGAACATAGCTCTTTTTGTTTTGAGCCTTCTTATCTTCGTTATTTCTTTAAAACTCTTTTGGAATATGGGTGTGTATGCTGATGAACATGGCTCATCCCCTGTCCTTGTCTCTGGAGGCTGGTTTTGGCTGTCTATGGATTGGCTGAGACAGGGGTTACTTTTTGTTCTTTGCGTTGTTTTAGGCCTGAGTTTAGTAAAGCGCTCAAAAGGAGAAAGAGAAGCCTGATACATCAGGTGCCCAGCATATCTACAGATGTACCTGCTTGCACTCCGACCAGAGACCTGCTTAGGAAGCTGAAATATGGTATTATTAGACCTGCGACCTTTTACGAGTGCCGGGAAGTTGACGCTCTCCCGTTGCCTGTAACGGTTGATAGTCTCAGGCAAGCGGGAGAGTGTCACGACAAAGAGGCACAAGGTTCATTCGCTGTCAGTCGCTTACCGGTGCCTCTTGAGCCGAAAGGGCCGGTGTCTCTTGCTTGTTCTTCTCTGCTTCCAGATGACGCAGGCGGGAAGAGGCACTACAGCAGAGGGTAATGATAAGAAGTATCCCACCGATCAGGATGAACATAAACCCGATTCCCCGTCCCTGTCCTACACCGATAATCTGTCCAACTGAGTGAGAAAGGGATCCATCAGCACGCAATAATGGCTCGAAAAGCGCATCGGCTAGAGGTCCCGAAAGCAGATAGGCAAGTGGTACAACGGCTCCTGTAAGCATATCCAGGACAGAGAAAAGGCGTCCCTGCATACTGGTATCTGTCAGGTTTTGAAAGAGTGCATGGACTGAACCGTTAATGAGTGGCAGACAGAAATAGAAAGCAAAGCCTGCTACCGCGATAAGCAGGAATGAGGTACTGACTCCGACCAGGGCCAGACAGATACTACTGATGCTGAGAAAGCAGAGGATAGTATGGACGCGACGTTTAAAACCGCGCCACACGCTCATAGTCAATGCACCAACAATCATGCCGATGCCGCCAATAGACATCAAGGTACCAAGCAAGGCAGCAGAGGTAAACGAAAGGATCATTGGCTTGACCAGGACGCTGACCATTCCAGTTAAAAAGTTGGTAACCGTGAATAGGAGAAGCAAAATTACCAGCCCTGAATGTTGCTGGAGATAGCGCCAGACAACCGCAACATCTTGCACAAAATTTCCCTTTTGCTCCTGTTCACCCCCTGCATGAACGGTCCGGGGCTCTGTTGAGTATCTGGCAAGCAGCAGTGTCCCCATAGAGAAGAGGAATGTTGTCAGGTCAATGAGAAAGATTCCCTGTAGCTGGATGATTGGGAGTAAGGCGCCGGAAAGGACCGGCGCGACCAGTTGGGTACTGGCATTCGCAAACTGAATCATCCCATTGACGCGATTTAACCTCTCCTGTGGCACCAGTTGCGTTACCAATGCCATATAGGCAGGTCGCTGAAAGGCGCCGCTCACAGATGCGATAATGTTTGCCAGGCAGATGAACCAGACGTTGAGGTGGCCAGTAAAAGCAAGCGTTCCTGCTCCTAATGTGCTGAGAGCCGCAAGTATATCACAACAGAGCAGAATCCAGCGGCGGCTATGGCGATCGACAACAACCCCGGCCAGTGGCGCGACCAGGACACCGGGCAGAGCCGCGCATAACGATGCCAGGGTAAATTGTGTCACCGACGATGTATGCTGATACAACCAGATCGCCAGAGCAAATTCGGTCAGGCTTGTGCCCATATAGGAGACAAACTGTCCGCTCCAGATGAGCGTGAAAACGCCCATCCCCCGACTTTTTGTGCTCGTGTCTTTACTTGTTCTATTCATAGAAGAGAACCTCCCTGTTCCCTTTTCCACTGCTGCTCCGCGATGTCCAGCGCGTGGTTGAGTCGTTCTGCAAGAACCTGTACATGAGGTTCGGTTGCCATCGAGATATGATCGCCAGGAATTGTATACATTGCGACCGCTTCCGGTGTAAATGGAGTCCAACCATAGGCGGGATCTCTGAAGATTTCATCATCCTGTTCAATATCATCGGGATGGAGTGAGCTGGCCCGGAAGAGCGTAATTTTCCCATTGTATGGCTTCGGATAATAGTAGTGCATACATTTGCCATGCGCTTTCTGCACACGCAGCAGGTTATTGAGCAATTGCAATCCATTGTCTGAGGAAACGAGGTACTGACTCAAGAGCTTCTGCGCGAGTTGCATCTTCTCCTCATAGCCCATTCGTTGCAGCTCATCATAGGTCACCGTCAATGGGATATGGAAGAAACGCGTAATCAAGCGCATTAAATCGAGCAGCTCTGTCGTGTCATCGCGCACAGTTTCCTCTGCGACCTTGTTGACCGGAGGCGTCGTATCCATGATACCCAGGAAAGCCACCTTCTGGCCCTGCTTCTGGAGTTGTTGAGCCATCTCAAGGGCAATAATCCCACCGAGAGAGTGTCCACCGATGTAGTAGGGACCTTCTGGCTGTACTGTACGAACAGCCTCGATATAATAGCTTGCCATCTCCTCAACCCGTGTAAGCGGCTCCATCTCTCCATCAATTCCTCGGGCCTGCAACGCATAGAGTGGGCGGTCAGGGTCGAAATGACGCGCGAGTGGTATATAGCTGAGAACCGTTCCCGTTCCTGTATGAACACAGAAGAAAGGTGTCTTCCTTCCATTCGGTTGCATCTTGACCAGCGGTGACCACTCGGCCTTCGCTTCTCTTTCCTTCTGGCGCAGATAGTGAGCAAGACGTTCTACGGTTCCCGCTTCCACCACAACTGCGGGCGAGATGCGATACCCAAACGCCTTCTGGAAGCGGTTTAACATGTCCAGAACAAGCAGGGAATGGCCACCTAGCTCAAAGAAATTCTCTGTAATGCCTATCGGCTGCCTGTTAAAGACCGCCTCCCAGATCTGAACAAGACGTAGCTCAAGAGCATCACGCGGCATAACCAGCGTGGTTGGTTCTTCCAGCAGGTTTTCGCTTCTGGCCAGCAATGCCTGACGATCAACCTTGCCATTCGTCGAGAGTGGAATAGCCTCCAACTGGATGAACGCTGAAGGGACCATATAAGCGGGAAGACGGCGTAACAGATAATCGCGTAGTTCGCGGGGCGTGAGTGTCTGCCCTGCCTCTGGCACAACATACATCAGTAGTTGCTTTTCGCTGCCCTGATGATCTCGTACCAGTACCACAGCATCTTTTACTGCGGGGTGCTGCATCATCTGGACCTCAATCTCTCCTGGCTCGATACGGAAACCGCGAATTTTGACCTGAAAATCGGCCCGTCCCAGATATTCAATCACACCATCAGCGCGATACCGTGCCAGATCTCCGGTACGATACATACGTGCTCCAGGGATAGGCGAGAAGGGATCGGGTAAAAAGCTTTCTGCCGTGAGTTCGGGACGGTTGAGGTAGCCTCGGGCAACCTGAATTCCGGCGATATAGAGTTCGCCCGCAACCCCGATCGGCACCGGTTGAAACGCCGAATCCAGCAGATAGAGCTGTGTATTGGCAATTGGGCGACCAATTGGCACAATGTCAGAGACAGGTTCTTCGCGTGTACAATGCCACCATGATACCTCAATTGCAGCCTCGGTTGGGCCATAGAGATTATGCAGCTCTGTCTGAGGTGCAAGGCGTTGTGCACAGCGAGCCAGCAGTGCAGGAGTTAAGGCTTCACCGCTACTGATAATCTGGCGAAGGTGCGGCGTGCGAGCGGCAAGATCGGGCATTTCAAGGAATGCTTGAAGCATCGACGGCACAAAGTGCGTGAGCGTGATCCGTTCTTGCTCAATGAGATCAAGCAGATATTCTGGATCTTGATGACCACCGGGACGAGCCAGGATTAGCGTGGCTCCTGTGACCAGCGGCCATAAAAGTTCCCACAGGGAGACATCGAAACTGATAGGCGTCTTTTGCAGGACGCGATCCGTTTGACGTAACGGCAATGTCTGCTGTATCCAGCTCAAGCGATTCACCAGGCCTCGGTGATAGTTCAATACTCCCTTCGGGCGGCCTGTTGAGCCAGAAGTATAGATAGCATATGCCAGATGCTCGGCTGTCACCCATTTCCGGATCTCTTTGATAGCTGGCTCTTGATGCATTGTATCCAGGCACAAGACGACGCCATGAAATGGTGGGAGGGTAGCCTTGAGATGGGATTGTGTCAGGAGGAGCGGCATCTGCGTATCTTCTAGCATGTAGGCAATGCGCTCTGCTGGATAGTCAGGAATCAGAGGCACGTACACCCCACCTGCCTTGAAGATACCAAGCAGCGCGATCAGCAATTCGGGTGAGCGCTCCATATACACGCCGACAAACGTTTCTGGCTTGATGCCATAGGCTTGCAGATGGCTGGCCAGGTGGTCGCTCCGTCTATCAAGTTCTGCATAGCTCATCTGCTCCTGTTCATAGACGAGGGCAATCGCATCAGGGGTGCGGTTCGCCTGTGCGATGAAGAGTTCATGCAGGCATTTATGAAGCACATCACCTGGATAGAAGGTGCTGGTATTGTTCCATTCATACAGCGCGCGCTGTCGCTCTTCCTCAGATAACAATGGCAGTTCACTCAAACGAGCCTCCGCCTTTTCGGGGAGAGCCTGGAGCAAGGTGACAAAGTGCCTGCTCATGCGCTCAATAGTGGCAGGCTTAAAGAGGTCTGTATCATATTCAAAGGTGATATGCATGCCATTATCGGTCTCTTCACAGAAGAGTGAAAGGTCAAACTGCGCCGCTTTGCTGCCGAGCGGCACTGCTTCACAGACCACATCCGAGAGTGCCACATTGGTGAGTGGTGCATGTTGAAGCACGAAGAGCACTTGAAAGAGCGGGGTGTAGAGTGGATTCCGAGGCCAATCCAGCGCGTCAAGAATTTGTTCAAAGGATACATCCTGATGCGTGTATGCTGCCAGACAGGTTTCGCGTACTCGTTCCAGCAGTTCCAGAAAGGTTGGATCTCCTGAGAGGTCCGTGCGCAGCGGAAGCGTATTCACAAAGAAACCGATCAGATCTGCCAGTTCAGGGCGCGGACGATTTGCAATGGGTGAGCCAATGACAATATCATCCTGCCTGCTATAGCGCGAAAGCAAGCAATTGAAGGCTGCGAGCAGGGTCATAAACAGCGTACACCCTTCCCTGCGACTTAAAGAGCGCAGCGGTTCCACGATAGCAGGAGGGAGCTCGAAGTGATGAGCGGCCCCCTTGTACTTCTGTACAGGCGTACGGCTATAATCGACTGGCAGTTCTAAGGCCAGCGGTGCACCTGTAAGCTGCTCTTTCCAATACGCAAGCTGTGTTTTCTGTCGGTTCCCTTCCAACCATTCTCGCTGCCATCGTGCGTAGTCTCCATACTGCACAGGAAGAGAGGAGGCTTCGTCTTGCTGCCCGTTCAAGGCTGCCTCGTAACCCTCTGCCAGTTCGCGCATAATGACTTCAAGCGACCAGCCATCGGCAATAATATGATGAAGGGTGAGGAGCAAGGTGTGCTGCTCTCGCGCCTCACGGAACAGGAAAATACGCATCAATGGCGACTGATCGAGCGAGAACGTTTGGCTTGCGGCATCGTCTAGAAGCTCCTGTAATACCGACGCGCGGCGTGCCTGTGGTACTGTTTGCAGGTCAAGCAAGGAGAAAGGAAGTGGACAGGAAGGAGTAACTCGCTGTATCGGTTGCTGTCCGCTCTGATGGAAGGACGTTCGCAAGATACTATGGCGGGCGAATAACCGCTTAAAGCTCGAAAGCAGCGCTGAGAGGTCTATATTACCCTGAAGGTGGATTGCCGCACGAACAATATAGGCTTTACCGCTCTCTGGAATGACCTGTTCCTGTATCCAGAGCCGCTGCTGACCAAGCGAGAGCGGATATTCAGTTGTATCCTCCTGGTGGTGCAGAGGGAGGAACTGCGTGTCTTCATCGCTCCGTCTGGCATGTTCGATCGTTGCCGCCAGATCTCGCAGGGTTGGGGTTGTGAAGATTTCCTGCAAGGGCAGGGAGACCTGAAAGGTTGAACGCACGGCGGAGGCGAGTTGAATCGCTAGCAGTGAATGACCTCCCAGTTCAAGGAAAGAGTCGGTAATACTGACCCGCTCGATCTGTAGAATACGGGCCCAAATGCTGGCCAGCACCTCTTCGGTTGGTGTGCGTGGGGCGATATACGCTTTGCGCATCGTCTGCACGCTCTCGGGTTCTGGCAGGGCTTTGCGATCCGTCTTCCCGTTCGGCGTCAGTGGGATTTCCTCAAGCGTTACAAAAGCTGTCGGAATCATGTAATCTGGTAGAAATTGTTGTAGATAGTTGCGAAGGAGCCGCTGCAATGTCTCCCCTCTGGGGGCGCTCTTCGCCGGGATCAGGTAGGCGATCAGGCGCGTATCGTCCCCATACCGACGCGTGGCAACCACGCATTCCTGTACAGCAGGATGCTGAGCAAGCTGTGTCTCGATTTCGCCCAGTTCGATGCGGAAGCCACGAATCTTGACCTGAAAATCGGTACGTCCCAGATATTCAATGGTGCCATCAGCATGAAAGCGTGCCAGATCTCCTGCTCTGTACATGCGTGCGCCTGGCTGCGATGAGAAGGGGTCGGGGAGAAAGCGATCTGCCGTTAGATCGGGGCGGTTGAAGTAGCCACGTGCAAGCTGAACCCCGCCGATAAAGAGTTCGCCTACGACCCCGACTGGAACCGGTTGCAGAGCTGCATCCAGCACGTAAATCCGTGTATTGGCCATTGGGCGTCCGATAGGCACACAATCAAGTACCCGGGTTGAGTGGGGACAATGCCACCAGGTTACTTCAATGGTTGCTTCCGTTGGCCCATAGAGATTTAATATGTGCGTCTGTGGGGCAAGGCGTTGCGCACATCGGGCCAGCGTCGCCGGTGGGAGTGCTTCACCACCGCTGATAATGCGCCGTAAGTGCTGCGAGCGAGCGGCTATATTTGGTGTCTCAAGGAAAATCTGTAACATTGAGGGAACGAAGTGTGTTATTGTGATCTGTTCCTGCTCGATTATGTCCAGCAAATAGCCCGGATCTTGATGACCACCGGGGCGCGCCAGAACCAGGCAGGCCCCTGTAACCAATGGCCATAACAGTTCACGTACAGAGATATCGAAGCCAATAGGTGTCTTTTGCAGCATGCGATCTGTTGGGGCAAGCGGGTAGTGTTCCTGCATCCAGCTTAACAGGTTTATCAGGGCCCGATGATGGATGAGCACACCCTTTGGCTTACCGGTTGAGCCGGAGGTATACATTACATAGGCCAGATGCTCTGGTGTCGCCAGTTTCTGTGGAGAGCACATCGTTGTTTCTGGAAGCGCATCCAGACAAACCGTTTCTCCTTCAAAAGAGGGGAGCTGTGCCTGAAGATACGACATCGTCAACAGGAGCGGAATTCGGGCATCTTCGATAATAAAGGCAAGCCGTTCTGCCGGATACCCGGGTGTCAAAGGAACGTAGGCCCCTCCTGCCTTGAGAACGCCCAGGATGGCGATGAGCAGTTCTAGCGAGCGCTCCATATAGATGCCAACCAGCACTTCAGGTCCTATGTGGCGTTCCTGGAGATATGCAGCCAGTTGATCGGTGCGCCTCTCAAGCTCGGCATAGCTGAGATGCTGGCCCTCATACACAAGGGCAGTGGCATCAGGTGTCCGTTTTGCCTGTTCCGTGAACATCTCATAAACGCATCGTTCTGGATACTCACGCGGATTGTTGTTCCAGTCGACAACGATCTGTTGATACTCCGCTGGCGTTACGACTGAAAGTGAGTTGAGTGAAGATTGCGGTGAGGCACTCATCCCCTGAAGAAGGTGCTGGCAGTGCCCTAGAAGGCGCTCGATAACCATCTGCTCGAAGCACGTTGGGTCATATCGAAGCCGCAAGTGGATCTGTGGTCCTGGCAAAATAACCAGCATCAATGGATAATTCACTCGCTCATAGGCAATTGTATCCGCGACGTGGACGCTCTCTGGGCCGGCCACAAGCCCTTCTGGCACAGGGTAGTTCTCAAAAACAAAGATGCTTTCAAAGAGAGGTTGTCCCTGTGGAACCTGGCTCCACTTTTGGACGTCTACCAGCGGCGTGTGCTCGTAGTTGCGCAGCTTGATATTCTGCTCTTGCAGCATGCCTAGCCAGTGTGTCACGCTGGTCTGGCCCGGGAGATGTACCCGCAAGGGAAGCGTATTGATGAACAGTCCGATCGCTTCTTCTACACGAGGCAATTGCGGTGGACGACCGGCAACTGTCACCCCAAAGACAACATCTTGTTCTCCGCTGTAGCGACTCAGCAGTAAGGCCCACATGCCCTGTAGCACTGTATTCACCGTGACCCGGGCGTCCCGGGCAAGCTCCTGTACGGCCCGGGTGAGTTCTTTTGAAAGCAGCAGGTCGCATTCCCCTGGCTGACTCTCAACTGTTGTTGAAGCTGATGTGGTGCCAATACCTATCGAGGTTGGGGACGTAATACCGCGAAGTGCCTCACTCCAGAAGCGGCGTGCTTCCTCCTGATTCTGCCGTTGTAACCAGAGCACATAGTCACGGAAAGGGGGGCGTTCAGGCAATTGGGGATGTTCACCCAGACGCAGCGCTTTATACGCCTGTAAAACATCGGAAAGGACCAGCGCAATCGACCAACCATCCAGCAGAAGATGATGCGACGTCAGAAGCAGATAATGTGAATGTGCTGCTCGTCGAATCGCGGTCAGGCGCAAAAGGGGCGGCATGGTAAGATCAAAGCCTCGTTCACGATCCTTTCGTAGCCACTCCGTCAACGCCTGCTGTTGCTGTTCAGGTGTTAGATGTTGCCAGTCGAGTTCTTGCCAGGGGAGGGCGACATCATGATAGATGAGCTGAATGGGAGTATCAACCTCCTCCCATTCAATGCCACCACGCAAGGCAGGCGTTGCATTCAGTACCATTTGCCAGGCCTGCTGCATCGAGGGTAGATGAAGTGCGCCATCAAGTTGATAGCATACCTGCCCGACATAGACGCCAGAAGCAGGAGCTGACAGGGTATGGTAGAGCATACCCTGTTGTAATGGTGTCAATTCATAAATATCTTCGATTTGCGTGATTGCCATATCTAGTATCTCCCTCGCTTACGCACTTTCTGCAATATTCGGTCAAGTTCTTTCTGCTTCAACTGAGCTGCCGGGAAATCAGAAGGCGTGAAGCCTTCCGCTTCGGGCTGCCGTGCATGCTCGATCATTTCTCGAAGGGTGTCGGTAGAGAGTCGTCCAATGCTCTCCACCATTGAGTGTTGATGTACTGTGCTATCAAACCTGATAGTCAGGCATCCATCAATGAGGCCGGCCACGATATTGAGCGCCGTTGAATCCGGTCTCTGCTCTTCTAGCAGCTCGATCTTCCAGGTTTGTGTGATCGGCAAATCTCTCCAGGTGAAGGTCACCTCGGCTTCTGGCAGAGCCTGAATAGCAGGATCGTGCTGTAGCTCGCGCAGAACGCCAAAGGCGTGAGCATGTTGTGACGTGCTTCGGAACAACTCCTTCACCGACTTGATGTTTTCGTTGAGAGTGCGCCCGGGAAGAGTCGGCAACGGGACGGGAAACCGTGTCTCAAAGTAACCGAGAGTACGTGTTCTATCCATTTGCTCAAAACACTGCTCTCGTCCCTGCCCTATAACCTCAATTGGTACCGTTCCGCTCCCGATCAGAGATTGCAGGCTCCGTCCGAGTGCAGTGAGGCATAGTTCGTCGGGTTGAGCATGATAGACAGTGGTCGCAGCCTGAAGGAGTTCCTGTGTCTCAGATGCCGTGAGTGACACGCTGAGGCTCTGCACACCATCGGTCTGTTCGGCACGGGGCAACGAACGCGCGCTATGCCAGGGAAGTTCTTCCCAGAAACGCCGCTCTGTCTCCGAAATGAGCGAATCCGCATATGCATGCACCGCTTCGCACCAGCGGCGGAAAGAGGTCCCGACAGCCGGGAAGCGAGTCTCTTGCTGCTTGAGAGCGCTCTGGTAGGCCGTTCGCAGATCTTCTATGAGAATGCGCAGTGAAACCGTATCGCAGATCAAACGTGGCAGTGTCAGCAGCAGTTGCCCCTTTATGCTCCCTTCAAGACCGATCACGGAGAGCGGAGGAACATCGGCACGGTGAAGCTCTGCCTGCGCTTCGGTTAGCAAACGGGCCAGTTGCGCGGAGCGGTTGCCAGTCACCGTTTCTACACGGAAGCGGAAAAGGTTTCCCTCCTCTGGAGAAACGAGGATCTGTTCCCAACCGGTGGGTGTGTGCTGGTGGCGAAGGCGCAGGGCGTCGTGCTGCAACGTTATTGCCTGCAAGGCCTGTGTCACTGCCTCATAGTCAAATGGCTGCTCATCCTCTATCAAGACTGCCTGCATCTGCGAGGTGGCGTGCTGTGCCAGAAGTTGCCGTTGGGCAGGGGTGAAAGCAAGCCGGTTGGTTTGGCCTGCTATCGCTGTTTTGTGGAGCCCGGCAATCTCGGCGAGCCCGGCGATGGTCTGCGCCTGAAAGAATTGGAGCGGTGTCAATTCAATGCCTGCTTCACGCGCCCGACTGATAATCTGAATGCTGCGAATCGAGTCGCCACCGAGGGCAAAAAAGTTGTCGTGGATGCCAACCCGTTCCAGCCCGAGGACTGTGGCCCAGATATTGGCCAGCGTCTCTTCAATCGGGGTCCGGGGCGCGACAAAGGGCTGTTGTTGGTCGGTCCACTCAGGAGCTGGCAGGGCCTGACGATCGATTTTCCCGCTTCTGTTCAGCGGGAATTCATCCAGGAAGATGACAGCGGAAGGCACCATATATTCAGGGAGCCTCTGCGCTGCGAAGAGGCGAATGTCATCTGTCATTGGCTTCTTGCCTGCATGGCAACTCAAGTAGGCAACAAGCCGCTTTGTCCCGGGATGATCTTCACGGGCTAAGACAACTCCCTCGCGCACGGCGGGATGCTGGTGCAGTATTGCTTCAATTTCACCGAGTTCGATGCGGAAGCCGCGGATTTTGACTTGTTGATCAATGCGACCAAGAAACTCGATGACCCCATCGGGCCGATAGCGTGCCAGATCACCTGTGCGATAGAGCCGTGAGCCAGGCTCTTTGCTCCAGGGATGCGGGATGAAATATTCAGCAGTACGCGCTGGATTGTCCAGATAACCACGCCCAACGCAGGCACCACCAATGCAAAGCTGTCCCGGTACATTCACAGGCACCGGCATCAAATGCTCATCGAGAATGTGTACATCGATGTTTGATAAGGGATAGCCGATAGGGATATAACCATCTTCCTCCTGCGGAGGCTGTTCTACAGCATAATGCGTGACACTGTCCGCACACTCTGTTGGGCCATAGGCGTTCAGTATGGGCACATGGGAATAATAGGTCAGCCAGCGGGCGCAGACATCTGGTGACAACGCCTCACCACCAAGCAGCAACCAGCGCAATGCCTGAAGGGTTGGTCTGTTCTTTCCCTGGCGTTCGACCTCCTCTTGAAGCAGGCGGAAGAGGGCAGGCACAACTTCCAGCAGGGTGATTTGCTCTCGCTCAACGACCTCAAGGAAACGCCTGGGATCATGACAGACCGCATCTGGCAGGATATGGACCGTTCCCCCGACTAGCAAGAGGGCCAGAAACTGCCAGACAGACATATCAAAGCTGGTCGAGGCTGTTTGTGTGATAGAGTCGCTGGCGCTCAGTTGTAGGGCGTCTATCTTGGCATACAGGTGATTCAACATATTTCTTTGTTCAACCATGACGCCTTTGGGTATGCCTGTTGAGCCGGAGGTATAAATGACATAGGCCAGACTCCGGGGGAATGGTCCTACTTCCCTCGGAATATGAACCTGACCGCACGCTAGCGCGTCCTTCAATAGAAAGATCGGCGGTCGCTCTTGAGGTGGTATGTGTACAAGAGCCTGCATCAAAAGTTCTTGCAACTCCTCGCTCACAAGGACCGCGCTTGCATTGCACTGTGTGAGCACCTGCTGAATCCGCGAGGCCGGATGCCGGGGATCGAGCGGCACGTAGGCGCCACCGGCATAAAATGTGCCCAGCATTGCTACCGGGAAGTTCAGATTCCGTTCGGTCAGAATCGCTACCCTTGCATCCGGGCCAACTCCTGCATCGAGCAGCAAAGAGGCGACCTGTTTGGCCTGCTCGCTCAATTGCTGGTAGGTCAGGCGCTGTGTGCCGCAGACAACCGCTGTTGCTTTGGGACTCCGTTGGACCTGTTGCTCGAAGAGCTCGGGGAAGGTCTGCTGAAGCGGGAACGTGCGCCGCTTCATATTCCAGCTTTCCCGTGCTCTCCATTCTGCTTCGGTCAGCAGGGGCAGCGTTGCAACAGACCGATCGGGGTTGGTCGCAATACCGTGCAGGAGCACGACGTAGTGTGCCGCCAGGCGCTCAATTGTAGCCTGATCGAAGAGGTCAGTACTGTACTCAATGACGCCGGTTGCCCCTTCTCCTTGATCGAGAATGGTCAAAGTGATATCGAACTGTGCTGAGCTGCTCGTAAGATCGAGCGTTTCCATTGTCAGACCAGGCAGAGAGCGCAGTTCCTGCTGTCGGTTTTCCAGGAGAAAAAGCACCTGGAAGAGCGGGTTATAGCTCAGGTCGCGTTGCGGCTGCAAAGCCTCTACGAGCTGTTCAAAAGGAATATCTTGATGATTATAAGCCTCCAACACGGTTGCTTTCTCGCGTCGGAGTACCTCCCGAAAGCTCGGGGTTCCACTGAGATCCGTGCGCAGCACTAATTGATTGACAAAGAAGCCGATCAGGTTTTCAAGCTCCACGCGGTTCCGGTTCGCGGTCACCGTTCCAACAACCATATCGGTGCGCCCGGTATAGCGAGAAAGCAGGCAGTTGAACGCAGCCAGGAGCGTGGTAAAGAGCGTACAGCCTTCTTCCAGCCCTAACGCGCGGAGTTTCTGTACCAGTGCAGCCGGGAGCTTGAATTGATACTCGGCCCCCTTATAGGTCTGTACCGCTGGACGGGCTCTATCGGTTGGAAGCGCTATTACCGGCTCCATACCGTCAAGTTGTCGTTTCCAGTAGGTAAGCTGCTTCTCTCGCTGTTCTCCTTGTAGCCATTGGCGTTGCCAGCGGGCATAATCACCATACTGAACAGGCAGAGGTGGTTGTGTGTCTGCCTGTCTATGAAGCCTTGCCTCATAGCCGGCAACCAGCTCGCGTAAAAGCACATCGATAGACCAGCCATCCGCAATGATATGATGCAGTGTCAGGATCAAAATATGCTCTTCTTGACTCTTGCGTAACAGGAGAAGCCGCCATAGCAGTTCCTTCTCCAGTTCAAACGGAGTCTGTGTAGCAGCTTGCACTATCTGCTCGACCAGCAGGTCACGCCGCTGTGGAGCTACTGCTTCAAGGTCCACCAGCGAAAATGGAAGGGCTGCCTCCAGAAGAATCCGTTGTACTGGTTGCCCATCCTGTGTCTCAAAGCGCGTACGCAGGATACTCTGGCGCGTAACCAGACGTTGTACACTATAGCGCAACGCGTCTCTATTGAGGGGGCCGCGCAGCCGGACCGCACAACTGATCAGGTAGGCTTTCCGGCTTTCCGGGTCAAGCTGCTCCAGAAACCAGAGGCGCTGCTGTGCGAAAGAGAGAGGGACGACCTCTTCACGATCCAGGCGTATTTCAGCAGGAATTTCTGCTCTGGCCTTCGCGGTAGCGCCTTGACGCCACCGCTCCAGCAGAGCACGCTTGGCCGGGGAGAGTGTCCCTGGCATGTCGCGTGATACAGTCATAGATACACCTCGTGACAACTCAACTGAACAACTGCTGTCTTACTCGAAAAGGGCAAGCATGTGCTGTGCCTCTTCGTCGGACAGTGTTTCCAGCTTTTGGACAATCAGGCTATCGATCTGTTGCGCAAGCTCAGCAATGGTAGGCGTACCGAGCAGGAGATGTAAGGGAACATCAACGGGGAAGGCCGAGCGCACACGGGATGCGATCTGAATGGCCAGCAATGAATGACCCCCAAGCGCGAAGAAATTGTCATGAATGCCAATGCGCTCTAGATGCAGTACCTCACCCCAAATCTGGGCCAGTTTCACCTCGACAGGAGTTTGAGGTGCGACATAGGCGGCGCGGCTCTCTGCGCGTTCCGGTGTGGGTAGAGCCTGTCTGTCTACTTTGCCCCCGGAGGTGCGTGGCAGTTCGGGGAGAAAAACCAGAGCTGAAGGAATCATTGCTTGAGGTAAACGCTGTTGCAGCCATTCCTGTAGCCCTTGCTGCGCTTCTGCTCCTTCGATATAGGCAGCAAGCCTTTGCTGTCCGCCTGCATCTTGATACAGATGTACCACACAATCGTGCACCTTTGGATATGTCTTTATCACCGCTTCAATCTCGCCCAGTTCAATACGAACGCCATAGAGTTTGACCTGATGGTCGCGTCGTCCAAGATACTCAAGCTCGCCCGAAGGAAGAATACGGGCCATATCACCGGTGCGATAGAGGCGGTTTCCATCTCCGCTATAGGGATCAGGAATAAAGCGTTCAGCCGTCAGGTCAGGCCGATCGAGGTAGCCAAGAGCAAGCCCTTCACCTCCGAGATAGAGTTCGCCAGAAACGCCTATCGGAGTTCTCTGCCAGGTATCGTCCAGAACGTACACGCGAGTATTGGCAAGAGGATGCCCAAGCGTAATATGCGTGGGATCGGTAATCACGGCACTACTTGCATTCGCGGTGGCTTCGGTCGGGCCATACAGGTTATAGATACGCAGCCAGGGAAATACTTCGAGTGTTTTCGCTACCAGCTCGCTTTCAAGTGCCTCACCACCTATGAGAAGGCCGGTCAGATGCCCATCCAGTGAAACATCTTGCTGTCGTGCATACTCCAGGAATGGACGCCAGAGCGAGGGCACGGTATTCAGAGCCATGTGGTGCTGGGTGCGGATAAAGTCGAAAAGCTTTTCTGGTTGTGCAACAATGTTTTCGGGAAGGAGCCAGACGGTGCCTCCTCGGATCAGAGGCGCGAAGAGTTGTTTCAGCGAGGCATCAAAGCTCAGGCGTGTGGTTGCCGGAATAACCTCGAACTCGCGAAACACCTCATTACACCAGTGCAGATAGTTGACAAGGCTTCTATGGCTGACCATTACGCCCTTTGGCTGGCCTGTTGAACCTGATGTATGGAGCACATAGGCAAGAGCAGACGATGGAATAGAGAGGTCTGGATTTGTCTGCTTCATCGCCTCTATCTGCTGCCGATCTATATCGAGGCAGAGCGGGGATGCTGCTTCAGGGAGCTGTTCCGCAAGCTCTGCAAGCGTGATTACCTGCTGCACTTTCGTATCCTGAAGCAAGAAGGCCAGCCGCTCACGAGGAAAACTGAGATCGAGTGGGATGTATGCCGCGCCGGCTTTAAGAATACCGAGCAGACAGGCCAGGTAGTCAAGTGAGCGCTCAAGATAAATGCCAACCAGAGAACCAACCGTAGTGCCTCGCTCACGCAGCAGGTGAGCAATTTGATTCGCGCGGCTATTTAACTGTTCATAGGTCAACGCTTCTCCTGCATACGTCACAGCCATGCGGGTTGGACAACTGGCCGCTTGTTGCTCAAAAAGCCGGTGCAGCGGGAACTCAAGCGGGTAATCTCTGGCAGTTGTATTCAGCTCGTTGAGGAAGCGCTGTTCCTCCTCGCTCACTACTTCAAGGGTATATAGTGGAGCCTCTGGAGCCATAAGAGCCGTATTTACCAGAGTGAGGAAATTGTGGCCCATGCGCTCGATGGCTGCTGTCTCGTAACGATGCTGATCGTACCAGAAAGTGAGCGTACAGCGCTCAGGCGTGCTCATGCACTGAAGCTTCAGTTCAAACCGTTGGGTACAGGCATGGATGTGCTCAAGAGAAGGAGTCAGCTCCTCGCTCCCCACGAAAGCCGAGAGGTTCAGCGCCTCATAGGCCAGCGGGAAGAAGCGCGTGCCTGCGTCCCTCTCCCAGTCGAAGGCCTCCTGCCATTCCGCGCTCTCCTGAAGCTTTTGCTCGGTCTTTTGCATCAGTTCACGGAACGTCTCGTCTGCCCGAGGGATGATTGTTATTGGCAGGTACCGATGAAACAAGCCAGGGATCTGCTCCAGTTCTTCATAGGTTCGTCCATGAAAAGCGACGCCGAGGGGGAATTCTGCTCCAGCACTGCTTTTCCAGAGCAGCCAACGCCAGCAGGCCAGGAAAAAGGTATCTGGTGAGAGCCCCTGCTGTTGCGCCCAGGTGACGACCCGCTCTCGCGTGCCGGTATCAAGTGTGATGGAGTAGGAGCGAGGGCAAAAGGGCAGCGCTTCCTGTCTCCTGTTCGCGATGGAGAGTGTTGCAGCATCGAGCCCAGAGAGGTCACAGCTACGCCAGTACTGACGGCCAACCTCGTTTTCTTCGGACTCAACCTGCTCGTTGAGCCATTCTGAAACGTCTGCATACTGTAACACTTCCTCTTCGCTGACACTGTTTTGCAGGTAGATGGTCAGGATCTCCTGCGCGAGCGTTGCCAGGCCTACTGCATCCAGGCAGAGGGCGGAGGTCACCAGGAGCAGATAGTGTTGTCTTTCTGTCACAGAAAGCAGTTCTGCCCGAAATGGGTGCTGTGATAGATCGCACGCTTGCAGGAGAGCAGCAAGTTGCTGCTCGTCCGGTGCTGTCCCGAAGCGGTGAATAAAGAGCGGATCCACAGTATCGAGAACAACCTGTACAGGCAAAGAGAGACCCGGAGGCCGGCGGAACGTGGTGCGCAGAATCTCGTATCGCTCAACACACATGCGCAGGGCCTGATGAAGCTGTTCTGCATCAAGCACGCCCTCAAGCTTCATCAGGCAGTAAGAGAGAAAAGGGCTCCGGGCGCTCACCTGCTGTGTCCAGGCCCATCGCTGCTGTGGGGAGAGCCGAAAGCCCTCCACTTGCTCCTGTTCAATCTGTGTCATGATCCTGTTTCCTTCCAGAGAATTTCCTGTAAACGATGTGCTTCGGTTTCTACATGGTCATAGGACTATGCTCTACCTGGTCCCAACTGTAGGCATCAGCCATACTCACGATGACCTTGCGTGTCCCGGTAAAGGGGGCGCGTCCATGTGCGACCAGAATGTTATCAAGTAGCAAGATGTCGCCCCGTTTCCAGGGGAATGCGATGGTTTCCTGCTGGTATGCCGCTCGGATGGCTTCCAGGTCAGCGGTACTGATTGGAGTTCCATCGCCAAAGAGAACATTCTTGGGCAGATCCATTTCGGAATGTTCGGCCAGCAACGCTTCTTGTATCGTCTTTTCCAGTGTGGTGTAGTGGAAGGCATTTGACTGGTTGAACCAGACGCGCGCTCCGGTCTTCGGATGAACGACCGTGGCCGGGCGTATCTGCCGGGTACGCAAACGATGGTCGTCTTTCCATTCCACAGTGATATGTGAGCGCTTACAGAACTCCTCCATTTCTGCCTTATCCTCGGTCTGGAACACAGATTGCCAGTTCAGACCGACGCCGTCCCCGAAGTTGCGCACATACATCACGCCCTTGCGTTCAAAGCGCTCGCGCACTTCGACAGGGATGCGCTGATAGACTTTGCTGCTATCGGCAATAGGTGTCTCGCCTCCTGTCTCTGGCTCGATGAGGCAACAGAAGGCAATTTTGGAGGGCCAACTGTAGGCATAGGAGTTCTCATTGTGCAGCTCAATGGTCTGGTCAGCGGGATACTCGGTTGAAGTGTAGGTGCCGTTCCCTACCTCTTTGCGTGGTGTAGCACGATCCCGATAGGAAAGGAGCTCCTCAAAGAGCGTACTGATGAAGCGATGGAAGTCATTCTCCGGGTTGATCTGAAAGCCCCGGAAGAGCACTCCACCATGCTTGAGGAGCTGATCTTCGATGTAAGCTTTATTCGTTTTGCCCCACTCAAGCAGATCAAGACCCTCTATTGCTGGCTCCAGTATCAGGGGAAGCGTCTGTCCCTCTTTGAAATACCGTTCCTTCACTGCTTTCTCCAGAGAGACAGTAACGCGTTGACGTTTGATAGCTCCGGGTCGTTTAAAAGGACTTGTGCTCATTGTTCAAAACCTCTTTCTTTTTTTCATCAGGACTTTGTTCGTTTGCGAAGCAGTTGCTTCAATTTCTGCTGGTTTGCCTGCTTTTGCACCTGCTGTTGCTGCCTGTGCGACTTTTTGAGGCTGGCTAACAGCTCATGAAGGTGTATCTCAGGCGTAACCGCGATTTGGGTTGCCAGGGTTTCCAGATCGGCAAGTACCTGCTGGACGAATCCCTGCTGAACGAGTTTCGTGTTGTAGTTTATTGAAAGTTGGATCTGCTCATCTGGAATCACAGCCAGCGTTAAGGGATAATTGGTATGTTCTGCTCCGTCAATTCGCTCAACAGTGAAACCGACACGCTCCTGATACGCTCGCAAGGTCTCCATATCCAGCGGGTAGTTATAGAAGACCAGCACCGTATCAAAGAGTGTATCTGCTGATCTCCCGCACCACTGCTGAATAAAGACAAGAGGTGTTAACTCGTACTGGTTCAATACTGCCTGCTCTTCGCGCAGTGAGGAAAGCCAGTCTGCAAGCGAAGCATCAGGGCGAATGGAGAGCCGTACAGGAATGGTGTTAATGAAGGGACCAACCATCTCCTCAACCCCCGGCAAATCAGCCGGGCGGCCAGAGACCACAGAGCCAAAGACCACCGTTTCCTTGCCACTATAGAAGCTCAGCAGCAATGCCCATATGCTCTGGAAGAGCGTATGCAGCGTCACCTGATAGCGGCGGGCCACCTGTATAAGTGCCTGGCTTGTTTCAGATCTCAGGAAGATATCAAGCTCTCTCTGCTGCTCTTCCTCTGTCTCCGCTGCTCGAGTAGAGAGCGCACCTTGTGGAGGGATCTCCTTGAGATACTGCTTCCAGAACTGTTCCGCTTCGTGATAATCCTGCTGGCGTAGCCACTTGATGTAGTCGCGGTAAGCCGGCTGCGGTGGTAAGATGAGCGGCTGCCCGTTCAGATAGCTTTGATAAAGCGAGAAAAGTTGGGTGAAGAGCGGAGAGAGGCACCACCCATCCATCAGAATGTGGTGGTGAGACCAGAGCATATACCAACGTGTGTCTGTGAGCCGGATAAGCGTCAGGCGCATTAATGGAGCTTGCTGAAAATCGAAGCCTCGAATCTGCTCATTTTCTTGATAGTGTGCTAACTGTTGCTCATACTCTTCACCGCGCCAGTCAAGGACGGTCACTGGTAGCTCTACCTGTCGATGCACGATCTGGATCGGCTCTTCCAGATCATCCCAATAGAACGAGCTACGGAGCACGGGATGCAGTTTCAGCACATCTTTCCAGGCCTGAAGGAAGGCTTCAAGGTGGAGTTCCCCGTTCAGCATCAGGCCGAGCTGCTCAGAATAGACGCCTTTCCCCGGATGCAGCAGGGTATGGAAAAGCATTCCCTGTTGCACATAGGAGAGCGGATAGATGTCTTCTATCTCGAAGTTCCAGCTATCAAGATGCCGCTGTTCCAGTCTGGCCAGGGGGAAATCAGAGGGCGTAAACTGGCTCTTTTCACAGGTCAGACAGTGCTCGATGAGTTGTGAGAGTTGAGCAAGAAAACGCTCCAGTAGCCGCTTGATGCTCTCTTCGCGATATGCCAGCGTGCTATAGGTGCAGGTTACCTGAAGGCAGCCATTGCTGATCAGGCTATCGAGGCTAAGCAGGGTTGGGCGCATACTTGTCGCGTCACGCATTGCCGAGGCCAGAGGAGCATACAGCATGAATGCCTCATTTGTTCCCGCCTGTGTTTCCTGCTCAAACTGTCCTAAATAGTTGAAGGTCAATGCTGCATGTGGCATATCGCGCAGGCGCATCTGTACCGCTTCATTCTGGCCCAGATAGCGCACGATACTATAGTATATGCCGTGTTCAGGGACGCGTCGCAATTGTTCCTTGATACTCTTCAGGCGCTCTCCAGGCTGACTTTTCGGTTGCCAGTGCAAGCCTACCGGGTAGAGGCTGGTAAACCAGCCAACCGTACGCGACAGATCGACCCCCTCAATCAGTTCGCCGCGTCCGTGTCCTTCCATTTCAAGCAAGAGATCATGCTGACCCCATATCTCTTCAAGAGTCATACTCAGCGCCGTAAGAAGCAGATCATTGATCCGGGTATGATACGCACGTGGGGCTTGATGGAGCAGTTGAGCTGTCTTCTCGCGGGGCAGCACCTGAGTTATCTGGGTTGCATATTGCTCTTGAAAAGCGGGGGGCGTGACTCTCTCATCAGTGGGGAGTGGTGTGAAGGGTTCTTGCGCCAGTGTGAGCCAGTAATGGACCTTTGCCTCAGGTACCTGTTTCGCGTACGCTTGTAAAGCAAATGCCCATTGCGCGTATGAAGTTGTACGCGCCGGGAGCAGTTCATCCGAGTCGCGATACAGCATGTTCAACTCTTCAGCCAGAACGCGCCACGAGACGCCATCCATAACCAGATGGTGTACGGCCATAAACAACCGATAGTGTTCCTCAGCAAGCTGCACCACACCCACACAGAGAAGAGGCCCTTGTTCAAGGTGCAGCGCTGTCTGGCAGGATAGCTCAAAGGCTATCAATGTCTGCTCAAGCTCTGGAGAAGCCTTCCCTCGTGCGTCAAGCCAGCGCAATGTAAAAGAGCGGCCTGCTTCGGTCTCCGGTAATAAGGTTTGCCTTCTGGCTGCCACATGAAAACGCAGACGCAGGGCATCGTGTCGGCGTGCCAGAAGAAGGAGCGCACGTTCAAGCTTTTCACGCTTCAATTGTCCGTGGAAGCTCAACCAGAGTGATTGATTCCAGTGATGGACATTCGGTATTCGCTGCTCAAAGAACCAGTGCTGAATAGGCGTCAGTGGGACGTCGTCGCTGGATAGGACGGGGGGTAACAGATGTTGTGTGTGGCCTTTTGTCACCACACGTGCCAGTTGGGCGACTGTCTGGTACTGGAACAGATCGCGTGCCTGGAAGTTCAGCATCGCCTCTCTTGCCCGCGCCACGACCTGAATTGCTTGAATTGAATCGCCTCCCAATTCAAAGAAGTTGTCGTGCAGGCCAATCTGCTCTCGCCCGAGCACCTGCTTCCAAATCTCGATAAGCGAGCGTTCCTCTGCGGTTGCTCGCTCAAGTGTGGGAAGGGTTGCTGTCTCCTCTACCGGCTCAGGCAGGGCCTTGCGGTCTATTTTCCCATTTGGTAAGAGTGGTAAAGCTGGCAGAGAGACATAGAGCGTTGGCACCATATAATCCGGGAGATGCTCTTGCAAGTGCAGGCGCAGGTGGCGCTGAAGCTGGTGCATGTCCTGCCCATCACTGAGAACCAGGTAGGCCACAAGCTGCTCATGTCCCCTGGCGCTCGTATGTACCAATACTGTTGATTGCTGTACTGCCGGATGGGTGAGTAATGCTGCCTCGATCTCACCGAGTTCGATACGGAAGCCACGAATCTTGGCTTGATGATCCGAACGGCCAAGATACTCTATCTCTCCTGAAGGCAGATAGCGGGCCCGATCTCCGGTATGATACAGCCGCGCTCCCTCCTTCTTGCTGAAGGGATGCGGAATAAAGCGCTCGGCAGTCAGATCAGGCCTATGCAGGTAGCCTCTGGTAATGCCATTTCCCCCAACATAGAGGTCGCCCGGCACGCCAGTGGGGGCCATTTGCAGGCTGCTATTGAGGATATAGATTTCTGCGCCTTCTATTGGATAGCCAATGGAGGCTGTCCGTGCCTGCGATGGTTGGGAACAATCCTGTACTGTACACCAGACAGTGGCCTCGGTTGGGCCATACTCGTTATACAGGTTCGTTGTGGGGAGGCGCGAGGTATGAAGCTGTAAAAGCTCCGGAGAAGAGGCTTCTCCCGCCACAATTACCACGCGCAGCCAGCGTGCCAGGACATCCGACGCATGTTCCAGTAAGACACGATAGAGCGAGGGCACACAGAGGAGATGGGAAACATGATGCCGCTCTATAAGAGAGCGTAACTGCTCGATTTCAAACAGGTCTCCCTCGGGAGGTAATACGAGCCGTCCCCCCTGAGTTAATGTCCAGAACAACCCCGCAATTGAGCTATCGAATGCGTATGAGGAGAGCAACAGGAAGCAGGAAACCCGCTGCTGATAGTAGGTGAAGCGTGCCAGAGTTGAATACTGAAGATTTTCATGTGTGACCAGCACCCCCTTCGGCCTGCCAGTTGAGCCAGAGGTATAGATGATATAGGCCAGGTTTCCGGGGGTGACCTGTTCACGTAACGCTTGCTCCCCTACCTTCTCGCGTAGCACTGTTTGCCAATCTCCCTCAAGACAGATGGTATGCTGCCCTTGTTGCAGCAGGAGCGGAACGAACCGTCTTCGGGTGATGACTGTTTGTGTATTGGAGTCTGCCATCATGAACGCCAGCCGTTCGCTCGGGTAAGATGGGTCAAGTGGAACATAGCACCCGCCTGCCTTTAAGACCGCAACAATGGCAACAATCAGTTCCGGACAGCGCTCCATGCATATTCCAACAGGCACCTCCGGTCCCACTCCCACCGATTGCAGATAGCGAGCAAGGAGTGTTGCCTGTGTGTCTAATTCGCCGTAGGACAGTTTCTGCTCCTGATGCAGAACTGCAATTGCTTGTGGTTGAAGTCTTGCCTGCTCCTCAATCTGTTTATGGATCAAAGCCGGTTGCGCATTCGTGGAGATTTCCGGCTGTAGAAGTCGTTCGGCCTCCTCTTCTGTGAGTAACGGTAGTGTTGCAAGTGGGGCATCTGGTCGGGCACAGAGCTGCTCAAGCGCTACCTGAAAGTGTTGTGCCATCCGTTCAATGGTCTGCTCTTCAAAGAGGTCTGTATTGTATTCAAAGCCACAGATGAGCCCGTCTGTGCTTTCCATGCATTCCAGCGTCAGGTCAAATTTGGCGACCTCGCGTTTTCGCTCCCACAGACATACCTCCAGATCGGGAAGCGAGACCACAGGCAAGGGAGCGTTTTGGAGGATAAACATGACCTGAACAAGTGGTGAGTAGCTGCTATCGCGAACAGGCTGTAGTTCATGGACGACCGTTTCAAAAGGAATGCTTTCATGAGAGAAGGCTTGCAGCGTGGTTTGCTTGATCTGTTGCAAGAGCTGGCGGAAGGTCAGGTGCTCTGATGCCCGAATGCGGAGGGCCAGGGTATTCACAAAGAAGCCGATGACCTGTTCGAGTTCGACAAATGGACGATTGGTTACCGGCGTCCCGATCAACATATCTTCGCTGTCAGTATAGCGACGTAGCAGAAAGGCAAACGCACCGAGCAGGGTCATAAAAAGGGTGGCATTCTCAGATTGGCTGATCTCATATACCCGGGAGAGCAGCCTGTTCTGTATCTGCATGCGATAGTATGCCCCGTTGAAAGTTTGGTGCGTTGGGCGCAGAAAGTCGGTCGGCAGTTCCAATAATGCGGGTGCGCCTGCAAGTTGTTGCTTCCAGTAGTGGAGCAGTTCCGCGCGCGTCTGTTCGTTCAGGTAGTGTTGTTGCCATTCTGCATAGTCGGCGTACTGTACAGGGAGTGGGCTGAGCGGTGAAGGCTCTCCTTTCACATACGCTCCGTAGAAGGCAGTAAGTTCCTGAAAAAGGAGACCTATAGACCAGCCATCAGCGACAATGTGATGCATAGTTACCAGTAAAATGAAGAGGTCATCTTCAAGCTGGATCAGCATGGTGCGCAGAGGAAGATCTCGCGCAAGATTGAAGGGATGGCGGGCTTCTTCCTCTGAGAGAGCGTGGATTTTCTGCTCGCGCTCTCCCTCTCCTCTCAGATCCACACGTAGCAGATTTACCCTTGTCACTGAATGAACCACCTGTACTGGCTCTTCTTCATATGTACGAAAGGTAGTACGCAGCACCTCATGGCGCTCCAGGATAGCATTCAGACTCTTTTCCAGCGCCTCAATATCAAGCTTCCCTTGCAAACGAAGGGCAAATGGCACATTGTAGAAGGCGCTCTCCGGTTCAAGCTGGTCCAGCAACCACAACTGCTTTTGCGCGGCAGACATCGGAAAGACAAACACATCCTCATCCGCGTCAAGTGGTGTGTTGTGGAGCTGTTCTACCATTTCATTCCGACTCATGATCTGGATACCTCCGCATCCTTAGAGACCGCAGATAGCTTCATGCGTCTTGCCTCGCGAGGAACGGCGACCAATCCTGGACGCTGCACCCGCTGCATGCGCTTTTGCTCAATGACCTCTGCAAACTCGGCGATTGTCGGTTTCAGGAAGAGCTCGGTAAGTGGCACACTGATCTGAAACGCCTCTTGCACACGTGAGCTTATTTGCATTACAAGAAGCGAGTGGCCTCCCAGGTCAAACAGATTATCGTGAATACTGACTCGCTCCACCTGCAAGCAGTCGCGCCAGATACCAGCCAGTATTGTCTCTGTCTCGGTGCGTGGCTCGACATATTCTTTGGTCGCTTGCGTGAGATCAGGAGGTGGCAATTTCCGCCGCTCAAGCTTGCCGTTCGGAGTCAGTGGGATCTCAGGCAGTGTCATGAGAAAGGCCGGGACCATGTATTCAGGCAAATGCTCGCGCAGATACCCGCGTAGAGCGTTCAGATCAAGCTCCATGCCCGGTTTGGCAACTGCATAGGCCACCAGGTGTTTATTGCCTGGAGGGTTCTCATAGAGCGTCACGGCTCCATTTTGTACGGCGGGATGTTGACATAGAACGGCCTCGATCTCTTCCGGTTCAATACGGAAACCACGAATCTTGACCTGATTGTCAAAGCGACCAAGAAACTCGATTGCTCCATCAGCACGGTACCGGACCTTATCTCCGGTGCGATAGAGTCGCTCGCCGGGTTTTCGACTGAAAGGATGGGGGACAAAACGCTCCGCGGTTAAGCCTGGCTGGTTGAGATAGCCCCAGGCTAGCCCATCACCACCGATATACAGTTCTCCCGCAATGCCCACAGGGACCGGGCGCATGAAAGCATCCAGCACATACAGTTCCGTGTTCGCAAGCGGCCTTCCAATCGGAATGATGGTTGTATCTTCCGTGAGAGACTGGATATGATACCAGCTCGCGAAGGTTGTTGTTTCGGTGGGCCCATAGCCGTTCAAGAGGTGCTCGGGCGCATGCTCGCACTCAATGACGCGCCGGGCCCATCGCGGCGTGACCTGTTCCCCTCCAATGAGCAAATAGCGCAGCGTCTGGAAGGCATCGGGCCGCTCTCGGGCAATCTGATTAAAGAGAGCCGCTGTCAAAAACATCATTGTGACGTGATAGGTACGCAGATAGTTCGCCATTGCCTCTGTAGAGAGCACAATATTTTTAGGAATGCAGATGAGACGAGCGCCGTTCAGCAGCGCGCCCCAGATCTCGAAGGTGACAGCATCAAAGGAGGCATTCGACACCTGTGCAAAGCCGTCGCTCGGTTCGATCTGGACATAGTTCGTGTTGCAAACCAGGCGTACGATTGCACGATGCGGAATACCGATCCCCTTTGGCAAGCCTGTAGAGCCAGATGTATACATCACATATGCGAGACTGTTTCCCTGGCAGAGAAGAGGAAGTGGATCCTGCGACTCTTGAGCGAGCGAGGCGGAATCAGCTTCCAGATCGATGATGTGCACCTCATGCTCATTGAAGCTGTGGCGAAGCTGTAGTTGGGTTACCAGAACGGAAACTCCTGCGTCCTTGAGCATGAAGGAAAGCCGCTCCTGGGGATAATTCGCATCCAGCGGGACATAGGCTCCTCCCGCTTTGAGTATACTCAAGAAGGAGATGACAAGATCAATCCCGGGTGCGACACAAACCCCTACTCGCACATTGGGACCGACCCCGTGTTTGCGCAGATAGTGACCGAGTTGATTGGTCCGTTGATCAAGTTCTCTATAGGTTATCTGCTGCTCACCCTCAACGACTGCTATCGCGAACGGGTTGCGCTCGACCTGTTGGGCAAAGAGCTGCGGAATACCCTCCATGTCCGGGTATGGAGTGCGTACATCGTTCCACCGGACAATAATCTGCTGATATTCGTCCTGACTGAGCAACGATAGTTCAGACAGGGGGGTATCCGGTTTCGACGTTAACTGAGTGAGTATGTGATGATACTGTCTCAGGAAGCGATGTATTGTCGTGGCATCGAACAGATCTGTGTTGTAATCAATGGTTATCTGAAGGGCATTATCGATCTCAGCCACGTTCAAGTGCAGATCGAATTCTGCATGGGTGATCGGCGGCATCGTAAACGCTACATCCAGATCAGCCATGTGTGGTAGCGTCACCGGTCGCTCCATGTTGAACGTCACGGAGACTAACGGAGAACGTCCGGGATCACGTGGAAGATTAAGCAGATTGAGCAGCCGTGCGTAGGGGTAATCCTGCCGCTCATACGCGCGAAGCAGGAGCCGCCTGACGTTTAGCAGGAACTCCTTCACCGTCTCTGCTGTCTGAATGCGACTGCGGAAAGGAACCAGTTGCGCACAGTAGCCAATCATCTGCTCGCTACCACTGATTATACGCCCGGACGTCGGGAAGCCAATAATGATATCATCCTGTTCACTGAGCCGATGCAGCAAGGTGAGGTAGCCCGCAAGCAGTGTCATAAAGGGTGTGCAGCCCTGTTCCTGGCTGAAACGTTTCAGGGTAGATCCAAATTCGGCGTCAAGGTGTAAATGTAACCGCTTCCCACGATAGGAGCGCACAGGAGGGTAAGGGCGATCCGTTGGGAGCTCCAACACGGGGAGATCGCCTGAGAACTCTTCAAGCAAGCTGCTTTCGTGTTGTAGCCAGCTTGCACGGAGCTCTTCCCGCTTCTGAATGTATTCTCGAAACTGCATGGGAGGATCGAGTTGAAGAGGTGTTTTCGTACGCAGCGCCGAGTAGAAGGCGCTCACCTCCTGACAGATAACGCCAATAGACCAGCCATCTGCCACAATATGGTGAACAGTGACTACAAGCGTATGCCATTGCTCCTCGCGCTTGAGAAGGTGAAAACGCACAGGAGGCTCATGCGTCAGATCAAAGAGATGATCGCCCTCTGCTTCAAACCACTGCTGGACCTGCTCCTCTCGTACCGCCTCTGTCCCACATGAGAAGTCTAGCAGTGGGAGGTCGACGGTCTGACTCGGCGCGATGTGCTGGATGGTTCCAGCCTCATGAAACGTGGTTCGCAGAGCCTCGTGACGGGCTACTACCTGCTGGATCGCCTGATACAATGTCTCATAGTGTACAGGGCCGCGCAGTTCCAGGGCCGCCATCTCAAAGCCTGCATGGCCCATTTTCCCAAGCATCCAGTACTGCTGCTGTGCCTCTGTCAGGGGGAGATCAAATCCATTTTCTTTGTGGGGGCCATTTCCCCCACCATGTGGTGACGGAGGGAAAAAGCCACCCTCCCGCATCTCTGCAACTGTCTCTTCAACGGCCCGGATAATTTTCTCAATATCTTCATCTGTATGTACCGTTGAGAGAAAACAATTTCGCCCTTCCCAGATATAGACTCCTTTCTCAACCAGATGGTAGAAGAAGATATCTATATGCTCTGTTAAGGTCATCTGAAAGGGGAAATTGAAACGGAAAAGGGAGCCAAACGAGATCATTTTAATTGGTAGATTCTCGCGACTGAAGAACGCATTCAGGCGATCTACGAGCCGGGCGGTCCGCTGGTTGAGCTTTTCATATAACGTCAGCCCTTCCCGCTTTATTCGTTCCAGCACGACTTTGCCCGCAGCAAGCGCCAATGGATGCTTACAAAAAGTGCCGGAATAAAAGGTCATCTTTGCGCCGGGGAAGGAGCGATCACCGAACATCCACGCGCCTCCATCGACGGCATCCATATACTTCGCTTTTCCAGCCACAACCCCAATGGGCAGGCCACCCCCAACAATTTTGCCATATGTAGCAATATCAGCCTGAACGCCGAACCAGGCCTGTGCCCCTCCCGGAAGGATACGGAAGCCCGTTATCACCTCATCAAAGATCAGCGCAACCCCTGTTTCAGCCGTAATCTGATGTACCTGCTGAAGGAACTCACGGGGCTGTAAGTCCGGGCGGCGGCTCTGTACTGGTTCCACCAACACGGCAGCCAGTTCATGGGCATGCTCGCGAAGCAGCTCGAGCGAATGCTTGCTCCCATAGGTCAGGATGAGCGTTTCGGCAGCTACGCTCTCAGGAATGCCAGGGGCCAGCGGTGTTGATTGCACGGCTCCTTCAGATACCTGTGCTTTTACAAGGATGGGATCTGCCGAACCGTGATACGAACCAGCAAACAGAGCAATCTTTGAGCGACCACTGACTGCTCGTGCCAGACGTAGCGCAACCATTACCGCTTCTGATCCGGTATTGCAGAACAGCGCGCGCTCCATCCCGGTCATTTCACAGATGGTTGCGGCCAATTCACCCGCGAGTTCTGATTGAGGGCCGAGCTGCATACCATACTCTAACTGCCTTCTTATGGCCTCATTAATCTCAGGATCATTGTGCCCAAAAAGGTTTACGCCAAAGCCCATTGTCAGATCAACATACTCGTTGTCATCAACATCCCAGAGCTTTGAGCCAGCTGAACGCGTTACCACGATGGGGTAGCGGATCTCTTTTGTACTCATGCGGAACGTCAACGTGTTGCGCAAATCGGCATGTTTTCCACGCTCCCGGGCTGCCTGTTGGCGTGAGCGGGTTGTTCGTTGTGTGTAGCGGGAGACAAGCGCGTTGATATGTTGTTGTTGTACCGGTGACAGTGCCCGGCCGTTCTCTGGATCAAGTGGCTTAAAAGGCACAAAGGCCTCGCTTGCCGCGTGGACATCGTCGTTATGGTATGGTTTTTTCGGGGCTGCCTGTGTCGTTGTCTGGGTATGATGCCCGTTGTGCGATGGAGCCAGGTGCCCATTTGACTCGGTGCGATGACCGTTTGCATGCGGTGGTGCTTTCGGCGCCGCTGGCAGGGGCGATAGGGGTTGTCCCTGTTGGGTACGAATCATCTCGTATGCCTGGGACATCACCTGGGTGTGTGCTTGCAAGAACTGCGCTATAAGTGAGTCTTGAGCCGGAACGACGGGTATAGATCCTGGAATCTGTGTCACGGGAAGCGACTGCTGTGCTGGCTCGACTGCTGGCGTGGCTGCCGGTTCCGGTAGCTCAGGAGCTCCTTGCTGCTCTATATATTCAGCGAGCGCCTGTAAGGTATTGACGCCTTCAAAGAGCTGGCTAATCGAAATCTCTACTTTAAAGGTCGAACGGATGGTCTGAAGGGCTTGTACCAGAACAATCGAATCGGCTCCAAGCTCTAGAAATGAGGCCGCAGGGTCGATTGATCCAGGTGGGAGTTCTAGAAGCCGAACAATGATCTCTTCCAGTCTCGCAAGAATCTGGTCCTTGCGTGTTCTCGTATTTGCTACCATACAGTCTTTCTTCCTGCCTGTACTTTCTGCTGTGACCTGTCCATTGATGTTCTGTTGAAGCTGAGGAATGCTGTCACGTATCCAGTAGCGTTTGCGCTCAAAGGGGTAGGTAGGGAGCATGACCCGCCGCCGTTGATAGCCCCGCTCAAATCCTGCCCAATCGATCTCGGCTCCGTACGTATAGAGGCTGGATAACGAGGCGAGGAGAATCTGCCAATCATCGTATCGGCGGCGTAAAGATGGGAGCCAGAGCTTTTCCTTTGCCGGAAGGACGCTCTTCCCGAATTTAAGAAGAGAGGTCGACGGACCCAGTTCAAGAAAAATCGGGGAGTCGGCAAGGGTTTGAACCCCATCGGCAAAACGTACCGCTTCGCGGGCATGCCGCCGCCAGTAACGAGCATCTGGTGCTGTTTGCAAGAATTGTCCGGTAAGATCGGAAACAAAGGGTATTGTGGGCTGAGAGAAGCGAACGCCCTGTGCTATCTGCTCAAGCTCATCAAGGATCGGGTCTAATAACGAGGAGTGGTAGGCAACAGGCACATCCAGTTCCTGCGCGGCGATATCCTGGGCCCGTGCAGTAAGGACAACGGCCTGTACCGCATCTTTCTCCCCGGAGATTACCGTGTAGGCAGGGCCATTGATCGCAGCAATGGTCACTTTCTCACCCCAATTGCGCAGCAGATGTTCCACACGCTCGCGCTCTGTTAGAAGCGCAGCCATAGCGCCGATGCGAGGCAGTTGATATACCAGGCGTTGGCGTTCAACCACCAACCACAGGCTATCTTCCAGGCTCATACTGCCTGCAACGTGCGCGGCCGCATACGCTCCCAGGCTGTGCCCGAGAACAGCAGCCGGGCGAACTCCCCAGGCCCGCCAGAGTTCAGCCAGGGCATATTGCAGGACAAAGAGCGCTGGCTGTGTGTATAGCCCCGTCTCCCATTGCTGTTCTTGCCCTTCTCCATACAGCACGCGCGACAAAGGAGCAGGGAGCCAGGGCGACAGGATTTCACTACAACGATCAACAGCCATACGGAAAACGGGCTGCGTCTCATAAAGCTGTTGGCCCATACCGCGATAGGTATTGCCTTGCCCGGTAAACAGAAAGGCGATTTGAGGCAGGGTATTCCGCTCTACCTGTCCGGTCTGCACGCCCGGCGTATGCTCATTGTTGCGGAACGCTTTCAAGCGGGAGACAGCCTGTTCAGGCGTCTGAGCAACAATTGCCAGCCGATGAGGCATATGTGTTCGCCCACAGTTCGCCGTATATCCAATATCTGGCAGGGCATCTTCGGGTTGTTGTGCAAGAAATGCTTCGTATCGTGCTGCTAACGTGTGCAAAGCCTGCTCGCTTCGAGCAGAAAGAGTTATCAGATGCCAGGGCCGTTCAAGCATGTTGACCGGTGGATGCAGTTGCGGAGCCTCTTCCAGGATCATATGTACATTGGTGCCGCCGAACCCAAAAGAGCTGACCCCTGCAATGCGTGATTTGCCTTCCTCGAGCTGCCAGGATTGGCGCTCTGTGACGATCCAGAATGGTGAGCCTTCAAGCGTCATGCGTGGGTTCAACTGCTGAAAGTGCAGGTGAGGAAACAGTTCCTTTTGCTGAAGTGAGAGCACCACTTTGATCAGGCCCGCAATTCCTGCCGCAGCTTCCAGATGGCCGATATTTGTTTTGACTGAACCGAGTGCACAACGGCCCTTCACATCTTGAAATACTGCCTTGAGTGCCTCAATCTCAATCGGATCTCCAAGAGGTGTACCGGTTCCATGTGTTTCGATATAGCTTACCTGTGATGGCTCAACGCCTGCATTGTGGAATGCATCTCGGAGCATTTGCCTCTGTGCCTGACCATTTGGCGCGGTTAATCCATAACTGGCACCATCTTGATTGACAGCGGAACCCCGCATCAGTGCGAGGATCGTATCACCATCCTCAATGGCTTTGCTCAAACGTTTGAGGACAACGACACCGCATCCTTCACTGCGGACATATCCATCAGCCTTTGCATCAAAGGTTTTACATCTCCCATCAGCCGCCATCATGCCTGCCTGCGAAAAGGCAATAGTAATCTCTGGTGCCAGAATAACATTCACGCCTCCAGCCAGGGCAATATCACACTCACCAAGCCGCAAACTCTGACAGGCTAGATGTACTGCGAGCAGTGAGGAAGAACAGGCAGTATCAACGGTCATGCTTGGTCCATGAAGGTTGAGCAGATATGAGAGGCGATTCGCAAGGATGCTATGTGCGTTTCCGACGCTGGCATGCAGATCGATCGTGTCTGCTTCCATCAGGCCAAGTCTCATATAATCGCTACTGCTGGCACCGATAAAGACGCCGGTGCGGCTTCCCGCCAGCGAATCAGGGGCATGGCCCGCGTTTTCCAGTGCCTCCCAGCTCACTTCTAGAATCAGACGTTGCTGAGGGTCAATGCGTACTGCTTCACGCGGTGAGATATTGAAAAAAGGTGCGTCAAATTGATCTACCTGATCAAGAAATCCGCCCCAACGGGTGTTCATTTTCCCGGGGGTGTTTGCTTCGGGACTGTAGAAAGTCTGAGCATTCCAGCGATCCGCCGGGACCTCCCGAATGGCATCGTCTCCGTTCTGGAGCAGTTGAAGGAAGGCGGTAAGACTCTCGGCACCGGGAAAACGACAGCTCATGCCGATGATAGCGATTGGCTCTTGCAGGTTGACGTTCTTCCGTTCTTTCTGACGAACTGTTGACGTATCTATATCACCTGCCAGGTAGGCGGACAGGGCGGAAATAGAGGGATATTCCCACAAGAGCGTGGGCGAGAGATCTCGTTTCAGCCAGTCTTCAAGGTCGCCGGAAAGGCTGACTGCATCAGCGGAAGAGAGGCCATAACTGCTAAATGACCGCTTCGGGTGCACTTCTTCAGAAGCACATCCAAGTTGTTGAGCGATATGTTCAATCAGCCAGGTCTGAATAGCCTTTGCGTCTGGACGCTCATTCCCAAGAGAATGTATAGTCTCCATTGACTTACTCCACGATGCTAAGTGTGGATGCCAGATATCCATTGCGACAGGCGTGACGCTGAATCTTCCCGCTCGACGTTTTCGGGATGGTTCCAGCGGTCAACAAAACAACATCATATACAGCAAGCTCATGCGTATCTTGAATAGCTTGCCGAATGGTCTGTGTTAGCTCTGTGCGAAAGCGCTGCATTGCTTCAGGTGCATTCTCGCTCTTCTTGATGCGCTGCCAGGCCCGTGGATCAATTTCCGCCGCAACAACCAGTCGTTCCTTCTCATCCCTCTCGATGGAAAAGGCGGCAATACATCCGGGGCGAACTGCTGGATGGCTGCTTTCAACGCTAAGTTCGATGTCCTGCGGATAGTGGTTGCGCCCTTCGATGATGATCATATCTTTCAGGCGTCCGGTAACGAAGAGCTCACCGTCCTGCATAAAGCCCAGGTCGCCGGTACGCATGAACCGGGTTCCTTCATCTCCGGCAATCGTTGCACCAAAGGTTCGCTCAGTCTCTTCTGAACGTTTCCAGTAACCTGGAGGAATATTCGGGCCACTCACCCAGATCTCGCCCACCTGTTCCGGAGCACATATCCTGTGCGTCTGTGGATCAACCACATGCACACGCTGCTCAAGCCAGGTATGACCACAGCCTACCAGCATCCGGGCATCATCATCACCACCTGTCACGAACTCCACCCGATGCTGTTCAAGTGCAGATGCACGAACCGTGCGAATAATCGGCAGGTCTCGATAGGATGGGCCTGTGACAAAAAGGGTTGCCTCAGCCAGACCGTAACAGGGAAACGAGGTTTCCTTGCGAAAACCACAGATCTCGAATGCCTTGGTGAATGCTTCCAATGTACTGGCTCGGATTGGTTCTGCACCATTAAAGGCAACTTCCCAACACGAAAGATCAAGCTGCTTTTTTTGTTCATCGGTCACCTTTCGTAAACAGAGTTCATAGGCGAAGTTTGGTCCTCCACTCACGCGTGCTCGAAAGGTCGAAATTGCCTGCAACCAGCGAAATGGATGTTGCACAAAAGTAGCCGGTGACATCAGGACACAGGTTGAGCCGAGGTACATTACCTGTAGCACATTTCCGATCAGCCCCATGTCATGATAAAGAGGCAACCAGCTTACAAAGTTTGACTCCTCCCCGATATTCCCCATCGCACGTGCAATCATCTCCTCGTTATAGAGCAGGTTGCCATGACTGACCATGACACCTTTAGGGAGTGAGGTTGAGCCAGATGTGTACTGTAAAAAGGCCAGTGAGGAGCGATCAAGTTCCGGGTGGTGCCACATAGCCAGCCCGTCAGGGGTGTACGTGTCACTTGCCAACCAGTGCATATTGCGAAACAGTGGTGAACGCTCTCGAAACGTCTGTAGCCCGTTATAGATCTGGGCCGTCGTTAATGCCACAGCGGGCTGTGCATCCTGGATAATCGCAGCCAGCCGGGACATAGAATGTTCCGGGCGTACCATATGCGGAGGATAGGCCGGCACCGCAATAACACCGGCGTAGAGGCAACCGAAAAAAGCAATGATATAATCGAGGCCAGGCGGATAAAGCAGTAATGCTCTTTCCCCGGGATGTACATGTTGCTGCATCCAGGCAGCCAGAGAACGCGCCTTTTGCCGCAATTCGCCGTAGCTGATAGCCAGTTGCTCTTCATTCTTCAGGAAAATATAGGCTTGCCGTTCCGGGTGGATTTCAGTTCTCCACTCCAGCAGATCTACAAATGTTTCGATTGATCGGGGTACACCGTTGGTTCTCTCTCTAACAGTGTATTCTTTCATATCTCCTTCTCCAGAATGCCTGCCGGCACTTGCAAAATAAGCCGTAAGCCATACAATAGGCCTGACTGTGCGATAGAACCTTGTCTTGATTTTTCCCCTTATGTCTCATCAGATGAGCATGGATCTGCTTCCAGCGTATTTCTCGAACTGAGGAATGTGAGGTCTCCCCATGAGTCCATACAGGAAACCTCTCAAATTCGAGCTTCTTCCAGAGGAATGAGCCGGCCGCTGCCACTCAGTGTCGATAGATCAATGTCTGCAACGCAGCGCACCGGGACATAATTTAATGTCAATGTCCCTTCGAGGTGGAGATTTCCTTTGCCCTGTTGGAAATCGGCCTGACTGAGATCACAGGCTTTTTTGTCCAGACGCACCCCGAGATCTGTTCCCCCGCGCGTTTCAGTAAATGTAAGAAAGACGTATTCCAGTTCCTCTACACGTTTCTTGAACTCCTCCAGGGTTGGGCGGCTCCCTCCTACTATCACAGGATGCTTCTCTGCTGCCAGGCGTTGTACAAGCTCATTCATGCTTTTACCTCCTGCACTTCGAATTTGTTCTTGTCTGCTAACTCTTCAGGAATACGAAAGCCCAGGACTGTCTGACAAAACGTTTGCCATTGTGGAGTTACGTGGTCGAAAAGCACTTCTGGTTGGATGGGATTGAGCGCAACCGTAAAGTCATCCCATAAATAGACAATCGTTTCATCGGTCAGCTCTTTGCTCATGGCTCGCTCTTGCCACGCCTCAAATTGTCGCATCTCTTTGAGCTGATATGCCTTGCAATACGTTCTGCTCATCCTTGTTCCTCGTCAGACTATTTTCCGCTCTCTGCTTCCATCTGTTTACGCAGACTGAAAGGACGCATATCTGTCCAGACCTCCTTGATGTAGGCTAAACATTCTTCTTTTGAGCCGCTTTTTCCGGCGTCCCGCCACCCGGCAGGATTTTCGCGTTCAGCAGGCCAAATAGAATACTGTTCTTCATGATTCAAGACAACCTTATAGGTGAAGAGTTCTTGCTGTTGTTCATTAGACATGTTGACCTCCTTCATTGTTTCATCAATACGTGGTGATCACGTAGCTCGATAGCATTGATAACGTTGTTTTACTCGGGGCCTTCAGCGGCATCTGTGTTCTGGTAAGATGCCCATCCATCTGCTGTTCACCCCTTTTTCAGAGCATACTTCATCTGAGCCGTACAACGCGTCCGACTCTTTCTGGTGTCCAGTCCGGAAAGTTGCTCTGTATCAGCTTAGTCTATCCCCCAGTAGACCACACAGAGACTGGCATACCTGGTCTTTATCAGACTCGCGGGCATGCTTTTCTGTAGATGGATAAAAGGCGCATACAGGCGCTTTATACATCCTGTGTTGTTCTTCGCTCGGGAAAGTCTCTGTTTCTAAGCAGTATAAAGATGGTGTTCAATTCCAATTTGAAATAATCAAACTGGAATGCTGTATCTGGAGTGAGTAGATGTAGATATAGGTGTGATTAAGAAGTAGTCAACTTTCATTCCTTTGATTCGCTCCTTCTTTCACTCAGTCGTGGTGGTTACAGAGTATCACCCTGCTTTACATCCATATAAAGCATCTACTGAATAGTAGTTCTGATATCATCATTACCTCACTACTGTAGAAGTGAAGACGAACTTTCGTTTCGATAAATGATATAGAACCTCCATCCGGTACTATTCAGGGCCATGCTGTGCTGAAAATATTATCCATGCCAAAGCATGTATCTTATAGATCTATCTGTATCCCCTTTGTAGGGTGGATATCTTCCCCTTGAACATTCTCACTTCAGGAGTAGATCAGTAAATAAACCTTTGAGCGTTTAGTGCACATCTAAAGTACAAATAGATCTATAAAGTGCTGAGTTCTCTCTGCAAGCATAAAAGATATATTTCTTCTATGCAAATGTGAGAATCTTTATACTTATTTTCCCCTAGAGGAAATTATAAGCCCTCTAGCTTAGAAAGTCAAGTTTATCTGTTTTAAATTTGTATTAAATTGATATTATGTTATATTAGACCAGTATTTTAAAATCTGAAAAATTGTTATGAATTATGTACAAAGCTCTATTTCTATTTAAGAATTTGTAATATTATGTGTACTGTGCCAACAAGAAGGAAATGAAATACAGAAAAGAAGCAGTTTGGAGATTATTATATATTAAATAAGGAGAGAAAGTGTCAAGATAGAAATAGTAGATTATGTCTGGTTATACCAATTTTAGAGTGGAAAATATGTATGATTTGGTATTTTGTTGAAAGAGATTGTAAGGAGTTCTATATCAAGGCACGAGTACTAAGGATTGCAGGTGATTTTTTGCTTCTTTTTATTGAGAATTTTTAGAGAAAAAAGAGGATAATAGGATGAAAAGGTATAGCAGGCAATATAAAAGGCTGATGTATTCTGAGAGGGGAAGCGATCTGTTATCCTCCATCTCCATTGAAGCGGCTCTATTTCTTGTATAAGGGGGGCTATCCCTGGCCGATGTCATGAAGAAAAGAGAAGAACGCTCGGCCCCTCCTGCCGTGGCTGAGTAAGCAGTCGTTGATTGATAGAGGGCGAGAGTTTCAGCTACCATTCTCTCACAGGGAAAGTGTGCAAGGATCTTCTGCCGGGCAGCTATTCCCATTGTCTCTCGTTGTGCCGGGTTCCCAGGTAGCGTAGTGGCGAATTGCGCTTTCGATCCATCGAGCTTGTCTTCAGAGATCAGCATCCCTTGCTCCGTGTTCATCCTCACTGTTTTCGTGTAGACTCACATAACGATTGTCTTCTGTCAAACGCAGGAGAACGTCCTGACGCTGATAGCCTCCTGCCATCCCCCTGCTGAAGCCAGCGGCCTTCTGCCGCTTTCTGGGAAGCAGTTTGCTGTAAAATAGTGAGGGCAAGGTCAAAAGCACAAAATTCGATATCAGGGGTATAATAGATACCAGTTTGAACAGGCTGAACTCCAGGTATGGGAGGAACACCAGAGCGAGGATATGATCCCCCGAACAGCTCCCTAGAGATGGAGAGAGAGGCTAATTGAGGATAGGATTGACGTCTCAGGTAAACGAGGTGGACTACTTGAGATTCCAGCCGTTGAAGGATCCGTTGATAGTCAAAGAAATGCTCATCAGGGGCCAGGAGATGTTTGCGACTGGCGTCAACGATGTTGAGACCATCGGTCACAATGCAGAAATGGGCGGGCGCCATGTATCTTTTCTGTTACCCCCCAGCGGCCTTTTGCAACGAGCGATAGTGTTCCTCGGCCAGATGCCACTGTTCGGGCGATTCGGCAATTTTCTCATACGTAGCCCAAGACATATATAACGTTCCCCTGTCGTTTGTTAGATCTATAATACCTTATGGGTAGGTATCTATTCAAGCCTGCTGCACGGGCTTTTTGACAGGGGAGCCAGAGACCCACAGGACCTTGCTCCTGTGGCTGGCACCTGCAAGCACTCCTTTCGTACAATCGTTGAGCGCTTCCTATGCGTGTGCAACTCTGGACGCTGTTGTATCCCAATGCTGGGCAGAAAATGCGACTCTACTGATGGCCCATCAGCATGCGATGGAGGTGATGTGATCCTTCTTTTTCCGTCTGGTAAAGAAGATGAAAACGATACGATTACCCTTTCTGGTTGAGCAAGTGCAAGAAAGGGGGAAGCAGGAAAATAGAAATAGCCCGGAGGAGGGGAAACGCCTCTCTCATAAGCACTGTTGATAATCGGGTACCATTCTTTATAAATGGCCTCAGGAATCAGAAGTACAATGCTTGCTCAGTCGTTTGTTTGGCAAGAGCTCATCTTGCACGGGACAGGAATGATGAGTGCGCAGTGTGCGCGATCACGGTTGTCGGGTGAAGCCAGGTGGTGTCAACATCCTTTGCATTGCGCGCTGATGCTTTCCCGAGGACGGTGGGACTAGCCCCTTGGTGGTCTGACTATAACAACAGCCTTCGTCATTGCCCCTCAGTCAGTTTCACCCCCTTATCCCCTGTAAACCTCTCCCGAAGTAAAACTTTCTTTTTGCACCCACTTGAGAAAACCTTGCGAAAGTTTTAACAACCATTTAACAAATAGAATCTACACTACAAAGAGATGCATCAATATAAATCTGCAAATACACACCACAAATAGTAAAATACTTTAATTAAAGTAAGAGAACGCTCGTATGGCCGTTTGGAAAACCTGTTAGGCTTATGTGAAGTACACATATACTGTTGTATTTGAACTTTGGTTCTATATCTTTTCATAACTACAATGTGATATGCGGTTCTATATGTTGTATTTTCTCATGCCGCGGCTAACGTATAAATTGTTTTTAAGCTTATTAAATACTTGACTTTCGCGTTAAAGTCATGTTAGTATTGTCCTCAAGTGCCGATGACAACGTAAGGTGAGAGGCGCCCTTAGAGCACAATTGAAAGAGGTACAATACATGGATAAGCAACAGAATGAGCAAGCTGAGATTGTGAGACAGACGTTGGAGACAGCTCGAAACCAGAAGGATATAGTCTATGAGGAGATTGCAAATAGAACAGGAGTAAAGCGGCAAACAGTAGCAGCAACATTCTTAGCATCTAATACTCGGAACGCATCACAGAATTTTCTCAAGGTGTGGTTGGCTTTAGACCTCCCTATAGTACTGTTTCTGCAATTAACCGGCTGCTTAGACCTGATGGAGGAGTTGGTTAAAACGTACCCCGGGGAGTACCCCAACGCGGAAAGCTTTCTAAAAATGGTCACAGGTGAAGTCCCTTCAGAGTTGGAGGGGTACTATAAGGATCTTCCGGTAGAGGACCAAAAACTCGCTGCAGATTTAACCGGGTCTATTATCAGCGAGATTCACCGTATCTTCAGTGAGAGGCGGCAGAACCCGTCAAAGGGGGTTAACGGCGGGGGGCCCCTTCGGAGGCTCTTCGCCGTATAAAAAAGCGATGCTACGCCGGGCATCGCTTCCCCTTTGCCTTGCTTCGTTGGTCAATTTGCGCTACAATAGGATGACAGAATTTTTGTATGCCAGAAGGGGGAGCGTAATATGTCCAGTGACGCATATATATTGGGGAAATTAGCCGGTATCATTGAAGAACACACTAACATAAAAGTGGAGCAAATACATGAGACCCCTCTTTTTTATTACACCGAGGGTATTAAAAAGCTGACACGAGACCAAAAAGGCGAACTTATTGCCAAGCTTTTGAAGCAACTCCCAAAAGATCTGAACCTCTCTAAACCCTTTACGGGGGAGCGAAGTGTAAATTTCTGGTTAGGTTACTACCATGAAAAAATGAAGGAAGTTACCGGAACCCAACGCGAGCCGGGAGAAATCCGTAGAAGGAAGCCAGATCCCTTTACTACACGGCATACAATACGGCTGACGGATAAGGAAAAGGAATTTGTGGATGCCAGAGGGGGGAGCCCGTACATCCGGTTTCTTATTCATAGAGAGATGGCACAAGGGAAGGCTGAAAATAACCAAGAAGCTGGGGGATCTTAACGGGATTTTAATAGCATTGCACTTCCTGTAATGCTATACTGGCTATAGGTGGCAGCCTCCCGAAAGCCACAATCTACAACATACTACGAGACCCACAAAACCCCGGGAGCGGGGAGCAAGAGCAGTTGCCCCCGCCTTTTCATTTTTGTTTCAACAGATACACAGCCGACTCAATGGCCGCGTCAATTAAGGCGTCATTAATATTTCTGAAACCCAGCGCGGAGAGGATTCCGTGCACCCTCTCAACGGCCTGCTGTTTTTTCTCCTCATTGCTTAAATCCTGCGCGACCTGTTCAATCGCAGGTACAACCATAGCTGCGACAATTTTCGCGGCCTCCTGAACATTCTGTGGCAACCGCCCGAGGAGGGCCGTGAAGCCCACCCCGAGTAGGAACGCTACGAATGGCGTAGCGAGTTGAAGGAAACTGATCACCATTTCTGTTGACATTATGACCCCCCTTATTTAATGGATTGAAGCGTTTTCACGGCGGCGCTGACAGCCTGTTTGTAGCCGTCGACCTGCTTTTTCAAAGTCTCAACTTCAGCGGCGTGGTTTTGCTTCTTCGCGTCCTCAAGCTGCCTCCGCAATTCCTGGACTTCCAAAGCGACCCCGCGATGAGTCAGATAGATAGCACCTACTCCGGGAGGGCCGTCAAGTTTGTGGGCTGGGTCGTAGGCCAGCGAGCCACGCTCAAAGTCCTGGACAATAACCTTACTCCCATCTTTAGCAGTAACCGGATGCTCATTGTTAAGAGGCAACCCGAGGTAGGACAGCCCACAGAGTGCATCCCCTCCGAATCTTCGGTAAAAGTCGAGAATGGCGTTGCCAACGACGCAATTGTTCTTCTTACACCGCCAGGCGTTGCCCGGCGCTTGCTCAAAGAAGCTGCTTGCATCTTTCAAGCTGATTGTCTTCATTTCATCTCCGTCATCACTAGAAGTGCCGTTGAGATAGTTGAAAAGCTCGTCCCAGGGATATGGCCCCGGGCACCCCGAGCGGTTGATAGGCGCAATGGAAAAGTGCCCGGTAATACCTCCTTGAGCGTCTGCCGGGCGCGTGGGGATGCCCCATCGGGCGCAGATTTGCGCGATCAAGCGAAACGAAGCTGCCTTTTGTGCAGGCGTGATCTCGTCGCTGTTATCAGTGTGGGGCTTGATATGCTCAATAGAGATCGTGTCGTAGTTGGGGTTGGGGGTGTCATACCACCAACTGTCAGCACCGGCATCGAGCACGCCGTTAGCCCAGGCCGCTTGAGCTTCGTCTACGCATTGCACGATGGTCCCATCTTGCCCGATGACGTAATGAGAGCTGACCTGACTCGACGGCTGCTGAAAGTAGTAGCCACAGTCTTCCGCCTTATGAAAGCCCGCGGTACCATGCAGGATAACCCAGCGGGGGCGGCGGCCTTGCCGACTCATATAGTTTGGGGAGGGGATCGAGAGTATCATAGAGGCTCCTTTGAGGTTTTCCTGTTGCTCGTCAACAAATCGTGCCCAAAGTGGGCAGAAGGGCAATATACCACCAGACGATGTTTTCTCCCGTCGAAGCTATACAAAAGAACCCAGACTCAGAGTACAGCGAGGAAATGCCCTCGCTGTTTCTCTTTATTTGAGGTACTGGCTGAGGTTCAGCAGAGATAACGCGAGTCCTACCAGTGATGCCACCGTGAGAAGGAGTTTCTGAGGAGCTCCCATCAATTGAGCTTCAAGTTCTTCAAGACGCGCCTTGGCTTCGTCTAGCTCCTTTTGCAAGGCCTCTAGCCGGTGGTCATTGGATTCCTTGCGAACGTACTCCCGATTAAGGGTCTGCTCAATTTTCTCCAGTTGGACCTTAAGCGGTTCCACCACATCCTGCATGATTTGCCGTATCTCCCGATAGTCATCCAGAGGCATCTTTACCTCCAGACCGGCCGCAGAAGAACAGGGGCCTTCCCATTGAGCACAGGGCCAATACAGACCCCAAGTGCCATCCCATGTTCATCATCGGCCATCGCGCGGATCCCGCCATTTCCGTCAGAGCAGACAAACGCGCGAAGAGGGATATCTTCCTGCATGGAAGGTACCGCGACGCGCCCGACAAGCGCCGCATGGAAGGATAATGGAAGGTTTGGGTTGTACCAGGGGTTCTGCCCGTAGTATTGATTCGGGTTGTTGGCAACACCGAGCGACATCCCCGGAGACTCGACGATCACCATCGCCGCGGGGCATGCAACATGTGTGCAACGAGTCCAGTAGTCCGGATTGGAATCAGACGGACAGATCACGGTGCCGAAATCATACAGGTCGTCGACTGGGACTACTTCCGCGTAGTCAAAATTAGCGAAGGTTCCTCCTGCGCTCCAATTAAATGTAGGCGTGCTTGTCCGTACGTTTGGCCCACCCACTACAAGCCCGTCTGTAGTTGCCTGTAACAACTTAGTCCCGTTAGTTTGCTTGACACCAAATCCCGCGGACCCCACGATGATGGCAGACGGGGTACTTGTGTTGTTTGGCTTGACGCGCAAATCCCCGTTAATCACGCAGTCATTGTTGAATGTTGCCACGCCCCCATTGACATTGAGAGTCTTGCAACTGATCGATTTCCCAGTTGCCTCAATACCGTCTTTGGTAAACGATACCACGGGAACAGAGTCCGGTACATGGAATCGGATCGCGCCTATGTAGGACCCCACCTGGCGAGTCTTGATATACAGGTCGCCATTCGTATCGGCAATGAGGACGTTCCCTGCGTTGCCGTTGACCCCCATACGAATTTCACCGCGCTCAAATGTAATGCGGCCCGCACCGTCTGTCTTAATGGCGCCGTTGTCCAGGAGGGATTTGCCGGACACAGTCAGATCGCCGTTGATCGACGTCCCTCCGATACTGGTTCCACCGCCAGACCCGACGATGGACCCGTCATTACAGATAGTCAGCAAGGGCTTCCCTGTCTCGTCGGCAAAGATCAGCGCCCCTCCAAATGTCGGGTTTTTGGGAGCCTCTGTGAGTTGCTGCGGGCGGGCAGCATCCGGAGTCGTGTCGACGTATTCTGTGGCATCTGCCACTATCTCTGCGAGTCTATACAAGGTGGAGGCGCCCGCTTTTGTACGGTACACGCGCTTCTTGGTACAGCCCAGAGGGCCAGCGGGGATATTTGTAAGCCGGACGATACCTTTCCCGTCTGTTCCTATTGTCACTGGCACCTGATTCGATGGGAGAGACTCGCCATCCTGGCTACAAAATGTAACAGCATATTTGTATGTCCCCGCTGTCAGGCCAGTCCCCGTCTCTGTAACAACGCCAGGTGCAACAGGTTTACTACTGATCGCCCGGAGAGTGAGATTTTGGGCAATTTGCACGGGCTGATCAGACATTTTGCCAGTCAACAGGCGATAGTATTCGTTGAACCATTCGGCTGAGATAAGACTGTCGCTCGTGCGCCCGTTCACACGTTCGTGTAGAGGCATAGTTCTCCTGTCATTCTTAGATATTGGATATAACTACATTTCCATCTATCGATATATCGGTGTTCTTCCCGGAGTGGTCGTACCCAAGCAGGCAGTGGTTGTGCAAATTCCCCTGACCTACCTCCCCACTATCAGACAAGCCGATGTGAGAAATGTACGTTTGCGCCATCGCGGCAGTCAGGTAAAACTGGATAGTGTACTGCCCTGCGCCTCCGCTATACCCCGCGACAGACTCAATGCGTTGAAGCGGGGCGTAAACAGGATCGTAAGGAACTTCACGGAGGATGTTGCTCATCGTATCGGTGGAACGTACGTGCCGGGTCACTCTGGTGCCCATGTCGTGCGGCTGGGTAGTCGGGGTGGTTAGCGTGTAAACGACACCACTGCTACCAACCACTACCCCACTGAACTCCAGTATCTCCTGCGCCGCCCCGCCAGGATCGATAACGATCTGGGTGTCTCCGGGTTGGTCGATTTGCTCCGTTACCTGGATCGTCATAGCCCCGGCGGGGATAGTCGCGAGTAGCGTTGACGATAGTGACTCTATTACCAGGTAGACCGGGGGACGGTAGTTCCCTCCGATTGCCGATGCTAACGCGGTAATCCCGTGGGTCGTAAATGTATTCTTGTTTCGCGTTGCGGGCACCCATACCCACCGACGAGAGATGGGGAGCCAGAGCTTTTCTTTGACTGTCCATAGGGCCTGAATGCCAAGCTTAGATTGATGAGAATCCTGCATATGCGTCTCCCCCATCGTGTAGTGCTACATCTGTCGCATAATAGTGGCCGGATACTTGCGCTGAGTAGGAGAGAGAGAACTGTACCCCAAGTTCCTCGTATGCCTCCTGCGCCACAACAAGTGTTTCCTCTTCCTCGGTCGCCTCGTCTGTGGGCTGGGTCCTGGCCATCAGCATCATAACGACGTCCGCGAGGTCCCAATTCCACGAGCCAAGTTGTAGCGTGTATTCAAACACCCCTCCTCCTAGTGGCTTTGTGTCGACACTCTGGATGAGGAAGGACCCGTGTATACCCCGGATGCTGTGGTCTACCCTGATTATTTGCCCGGCTCGGAGCCCCGCGCGCCAGCAACGGACCTTGAGGGAAACCAGACCATAGGCCTGTTCATAGAGCAATACCCTGGCCCGCTGTATCGCAATCTGAGGATCGAATACAGTGTCGTTGGAGAGGGAGCCGTCAAGGTATTGGCCGTAGTATCTGCGGCTCTTTTCATCGGTGACAACCAACACAAGGGGGAGCTGGTACCGATAGACGCAAGACACCGTAGATCCGGCGGCCGGCGGTGTGTTGAAGGTGAGTGTCAGAGCATCAGGGTTAACGAGCACCTCCGCGGTGCCGCCTTCCCTGATAAGTTTGTTTTGGTCTTCTGCCCCGGGAGAGTACCCTAGTTGCAACTCGGTGCCATTGACATAGACGTGGATTTTGCCGTCAGAAGCGATACGGGGGTAGTATGCCAGCACGAACGTGTCGTTACGCCCGTTCGCCTGAGTGCTCAGGTCTTGCTCAAAATCCTCACTAGGTCGCTTCCCTCCGTGGAAGTACACGCGGTTGATAGCGGCCGTGTCGTCCTGCTCGTAGCTATCCACGCCAAATTGCATTGTTGTTCTAAAGTTTGGCGTGTTGGAGAGCCCGAATGGAGCTGAGCTGTTTTCGGTAGGCGCGACATAGTGAAACCGCTTATTATTATCAATCCAGGCAGTGTACCCGGTGATGTCAATGATGCTCTGTAACGCCTTCAAGAGCGTTTCATTGCGGTAGCGTCGCAACGAAAAGAAGAAAGCGGTCTTTCGGGTTGGAATCAAGGAACGGTCGACCCAGGGGGCGTGCTTCTTGAGGAGGGCGGTAATTATCTCAAGATCGGTCACCCCTGTGAACACTTCTGTGATAAGAACACGGTCCAGAGCCTGCCAGTAATCGTGACACTCGATTTTCGTGTAGATAGTCGTGCGATCAGTTTGGTCACTGAATTTGACGGCATACCCTCCGTAGACCCGATCGCCATTACTGTCAAAGATGACTACCTCGCCGTTGCGTACGAGAGCCGGGTAGTCCGCCCGTGTCCCACTACCGACGGCTGTAGATAGCGGGCCGAGGGTAGTCAAAAAACTACAGGTGGAGGACCGTGATCGCCCCCCGCTACCGCTACCCGCTCCCTGCGCGAGGGTGTCAGATATACTGATTGATTCCTCTTGCACGTAGTCAGTGATATCGACACCCGCGAGGGTAACACGGAGGCCTCCCCTGGTGATACCTCTTGGGTCGCTCATCCACTACCTCCATGCCCTGTGCAACCCGTTGAGTCGGATAGGCGCGACCACCTGGGTAGCGACAGCGCCGGCTATCTGCTTCCCGTCCAGATTCACGGATAGGTTAAAGTTCATGTTCCCAAAGCGCGCCTCAAAGGCGTTCTGGTAGCCCATGTGGGTAAGCTTTGGAGATGTAAAGGTCGTGTGCATTCCCGTAACCACATCCTCGACGGCAGACAGGAGCATGGGCTTGTGGTCCTGAATACCGCGGGCGTACATACTCATCATGATAGGCATGTACGTGTCTGAGTTTGACAGCGGGCCACCTTTCGGAGGTGAGTTAAATCCTAAGAACTCTTTGACTTTCCCAGCCACATTCGATATTGCGTCTGTTACCGCCCCTGCCGCGTTGCGAATGCCATCTGCGAACATATGTATTGCGTTCTGCCCCGCCTCTAGAAGCTTGCTTCCAAGTCCCTGTATGGTCGAGGTCACATTGTTTACCAGTTCGCCGGCTTTCCCCTTTGCCTGGTTAGCCATCTCACCAAATTTTCCAATCATCTGGGAGACGAATGCCCCGATCTTTCCAAGCACCTGCCCGGGCATATCAGAGATCCATTTGATGATAGCCCGTACCACATCAGGCACAATGGAGTTTCCTACAAGTTTCATCCATAGTTGTGTGAAAAAGTCGATGAAACCCTTGATGAAGCCACTAATGATCCCAAGCACAATGCCTGCCAGACCTGTGAACCACGACACAAGCCCATTCCATATGCCCATCACGATGTTCTGAACACCTGTCCACAGTAATTCCCATCCGGCTTGTATTAACTCACTGTTTCCAGTAAAGATACCTTGTATAATCGACCAGATTCCCATGAAGAATTGAATCATGCCGGTGAATACCTGGAATACGGAGTTAACCAGATTCATGATTAACGCGAAGGCGGGCGCTATTGCGCCAATCAGCCCGTGAATGATTCCCCCTCCAACTGAGATTATGACGGTCAGGATGGCCCCTAGCACCGTCGCCACACCTGCGATGGCGGGCTTCACGGAGTTAAGGGAAGTTTGGAGTTGTTGGAACCGCTGCTGTAGCTGCTGAATCCCTTGCTGCCATAGTTGCTGTACTACCTTCAGGACATTCTGGAAGGACGACACGATTCCGTCCCAGAGCGGCTTGAAGGTCTTAATGACTCCTTGCAGACCACCGAGGCGCTGCCAGAGGACAAAAAATCCAAGTGCAAGGATTGCTATCACTGCCGCGATCGCCAGGAAGGGCACACCGAAGGCGATGACAGAAGGGACAGCGGTCACAGCTTGTATCGCAAGACGCTCTATCCCTGTAGCTAACAGAGCCATACCCTTGTCAATCCCAGCCCATCCGGATGACGCGAGCTTCCCTATCCCCGTTGCCAGAGAAGTGATAGAGGAAATGGGATGGGCTACGATGCGAGTAAGAGAGCCAGCTACGCGCGCTAGCCCTTCCGCCATACCAGATAAAGAGGTCCATTTGCTTGCTGCGATAGCTTTAGTCAAACCTCCCGCAAAGGGGAGAAAACCGGCTATCGCTACACCTGCAAATGCGAGCGCAGGAGCGAACGGCTTCAACGCCGCAACCGTCTTCTGCAAGACTGGCGCCAGGGCTCCCCAATGTGCTGCGAATAAACCAGCGCCTGTCGCGACTAAGGCGATCCCCGCCGCGACCCCTGCGAAGAGAGGAACCCACGGCCCCATGAGAGACAACATCACAGCCATGATGCCCACTATAAGCAGCAAGGGGGTGAGCACCGCAGCGACTGTCAGGAATGTACCTATGAATGTTCGCGCCTCCGGTGACAGCCTTTGCAGGGAGACAAGCATGTTGTTAAAAACCGTTAAAAGAGGCGTGAGGGCTGCATTGATAGGGGTGCCCATAATTGCAAGCACATTGGACAACTCCCCTTTTGTGCGCTGCAACACGTTATGCAGATGCTCCCAATCTTGCGCCGCCTTCACCACGGCCTGGCTCTGTACTCCATCTTTCTGTTGCCCCATCTGATTTGAAAGATTTAACGCTTTCGATGGATCCATGTTGGCAAGCTGCGCTGCCTGGGACGTGTCAACCCCGAAGATCTGAGACAGCTTTGAAATCTTATCCGCGTCAGGCAGCCCTTTCATTGAGTCTCCGACTAACCTGATGAGCTCCGGGAGCGGCTTCAGATTCCCGTTGAGGTCGAAAAATTTCGAGTCGAGTGCCCCGATAGACTCTGCCCACTCGAAAAACGACTTGTCACTGTCAAGGGCTCCCATCTTTTCCGCTGTGTCATACAGGGCCAGCAAGCTGGTCGCGGTATTTTCGATGTGAACCTTGCTGCCACCCAGACTTTCAATCTTATTATTTAACTCCTCAACACCGTCAACAGCCGTGTTGACCTCTATAAGACCCAGATCAGAGAGCGCTTTGACTGCTTTGTCGCTTGGTGCAACCAGGGACTTGAGGAAGCCGCTGAGGACATCTGTTGCGGTGCTCAAATTCGGGATGCCGCTGCTTGCCAGCGCTGAGATGGTTCCCAGATATCCATTGAAACTGATGTGGAGCGTCTTGACATATCCTCCCAACGACTCCATCGAGTCATTCAGATCTGTGATATCTCGCACACCGTTGCGGTTCGCCAGGTAAAACATATCAGCAATATCAGTAGCATTTTGCGCGTTCAAACCGAACGTTTCTAGAGCGGTGTTCATCAACTCGGTCGCCGGCTCCAGTTCTGTGTTGGTAGCCGCGGCCAGGTTAATGATCGCCTGGCCTAACCCCTTATTGAGGGCATCAGTCAGACTATTCTGGCGTTGAGCGAGAAGATCGAACGACTTCGCGATATCTGTTGCCGAGAATGTGGATGCGTGGGACAGCTCCTCAATTTGAGTCTTCAGAAGAGCGGTCTGCGAGGCGGAGAGGTTGGCATGATCGGCAAGGGAAGAAAGTGCCTCATCAAATTCCATTGATGTTTCACTGGCCTTTGCCAGCGCTTCCCACATGAACGTGATGATCGGACCGGCCACCTCCCCTACATCATCCAGGAAGTCAACCGCCTCTGTTAGCTTATGCAACGAAAGGGCATGCGCACCAACCGCGCCCGCCGCTGTAGTGTGAGCGCCGGCCGCGCTCGTTGTAGCGCTTGCAAGGCTGCGGCTGGCACTTGTCGCACTTAAGGTGCTCGCGGCGTAACTTCTCATAGCGATGCTGGCTCTTCTGGCCTCCGACCCTGATTTGCTGAGAGACGTGGCAGCATCTTTTGCCGCCCGCGACAGCTCTTCCTCTCCTATTCCTGCGTCAATTGCCGCGTCCCCTAGCTTTCGTTTTTCCCTGGCGGCCACCGAAGATTTGTTGCCCTGTTCCTCTATTTTCGAGTTGGCTTTCCCTGCGGCAGTTCCTAACTTACTCTCCGCCTTCGCAGCTTCTTTGATAGCATTTTCAAGGTGCTTGGTTTCGCTTGCTGCGTCTCTGGCCTCATCCCCCTGGGTACGGAGGGATACTGTTGCCAGGTCGGTCTGGCGTGTCAAGGAATTAATATCGTTGGAGGTGCTTTGTGCTGAGTCCCCAAGAGTACGCAGTTGTGAGGATGTCTTGTCTACGGCGGTTTCCAGTTTCCTGGTTTCTGATGTGAGATCATTCAAAGCCCGCAGCAAGTTGTGTTGCTCTCTGTATGCCTGTTGGGTCGCGTCTGCCAGACGTTTTTGGGCAGAAACCAGGTTGGATGTTTTTGTGTCGAGGTCACCAAAAGCGGCCACGGCGCTATGCATGGCACGCTCAAGCTCCTCAAGCTCCTGCTTTACCTCTCGGATCTCGCGTTGCAACTGCTGGAACCCGTCAGAAGCGCTATCCTCTAGAAAAACGCGGAGTCCTACGCGCGCCTCACTCATTCGTCATCGTCTCCTATTATTAAGTCCGCTACTGAATCCGGCTGCCCCTGCCCTGACTCCCGCCTCATGCGCTGTGTTTCCTTGCGTTGGTGCCTGGCCGTTTCCTCAAAATACACCGCGAGAAGGTCAGCTTCATCCTCTGGAATCAGGGCGATATCTTTAGGGAGCCACCCGAACGACTCATAGCAGTGAATGCGAAAGGCGAACGAGGTGGGTGGGATGTGTATTTCGTCGGACCCTTCCGTGAGAAATGACCGGCGGAGCTCCTCACGGAAGGACTCTAAAAAGCCTTCTTGGCGTCGTCCTTTTTCTTGAGGCGGTCGAGAATAAGGAGAGACAAAGCATCAGCAGCGTCGCCAACCATCTCGCGGACGGTGTTGCGGTTTATTGGTACCGGGCGGCCGTCACGATATTTAAAAGGCCACTTTTTCACGCACCGCACAACCAATTCAAGAGCAAATTCACCTTCGTCGATATCTGAGATCTCTACCTGTCCGTTCGACTTGAAGCGCTTCTTCACTGATGCCCGCTTTGCTGCTTCCCGGTCACCCATACTCAGTTTTCTCTTAATCCAGAATGGTACCTGTCGACCATCCATCTCGATATATACCTTCTCGCCAGGGTCATCCTCGGGAACAAAGAAGTCATCATAGTAGAACGTCTCGTTGTCACCCTGTGCAGGGAAATCCGTGATGTTGTCCGCCATTACTTGTACTCCTTCACCTTGTTTTGGACCTCAGCGTGAATAAGCCCTGAGGCGCCAGAGACCGCAGTTGTCTTTGCTTTTACAAGGACATTGTCTTTCCCGAGGTCGTGGTCCATACTGTCATATGAGATTTGAGGGATGGTAATTTTTAGCTCTTCATACAGGGGAGTGGCGCCCGTGGTCAGCGTGTTCCCGATGACGGTGATCTCAACACTGTCGTCCAGGCCTTTCATGTAGCGTTGGTACAGAGAGTCGTTGTCAAACCGGGCAGTGAAATCACATTTCACCTCGCGCTCCCCAAAGTACACCGCTTCGTAGTCAAGCGACCCGTGGGCTGGATGCCACAAAGTGAGCTTCTGGCTAAACTCAATATTAATTTCGGTGATATCCGCTGTTTCGGTGCCGTTTAACTTGATTCGCGGCGCGTAACCAGCAAAAGGCAGCGTAGGCGTGAACCGCGGGGTGATCGCCTGGCCTTCATACTTGACTGGATACCGATGCTTTAACGTCACCTCGTTTTCAATAAGTTTTCCGTCCGAATTAATCTTGAGTGACCATTTCTCAACAGCGGCGTATGAAGCCACATATACAGCAGCGTCATAGCTTTTAAACAAGGTCAGGGTGGGAGGAATGTCCGCCAGCTCGAAGAGATGCCGGTACACATCAGGTGCATTTTCCGGGTCAGGTTGAACCGCGACGGTAGAACCGAAGGCAGCGAGCATCAAGTACGGGCTCGTATCGACGTAAAACGGCCCTTTCGGGTCCGTAGACCCGTCGCGGGCGGTGTCGACCAACCCGTAAACAGCATCGCGATTCCCGCGCTCTTCTTTCAGTTGCTCGCGCTTTTTCGCGCCCTTCATTACCGACTTACACGGATGAAACACCGAAGGGGCGGCCAGGGCAACACCTGGGGTCGTTTCGACACCGAACCCTAGCCATGACTTCTTACTAATCGCCATTTATGGGACTCCTAACTCGTGGGGATGTTGAACTCTGTGAGGACGTCCAAATTAACAATGAGACAGACAAATGTTTGCCCCGACGCAACAAGCTGGGTCACTCCACCATGTGTGGGTGTCACCTGTCTAGCGAGGCCATTAAGCGTCTGGTTACGCCATGCGCTGAACGCCTGTAGATATGGCATGATATAGGCATATGCCTCAGCTATATTTTCGTCGAACGACGCCCGTCGTATCATATGCCGGACCCCGACGCGTACCGAAACAAGTAACTTGCCATTCGTGTCAGAGATGATACGAAAGCCGGAGAGCGCGAGGAGAACACCGTTATGTTCGGGCGGCGCGTCAGGTGGGGTCTCATACACAATAGAGACCCCAGCAACCTGCTGACGGATAATGGCCGCTATCTGCCTGATAATGGGGCCAACAAGAGCGTCACCGGGGAGAAAGGGGCTGTCAACAGGGTATTCCGTCATCTCTCACCTTTCCCAGAGGCAATAGCCATAGCAGCTATTTCAAGCCGCCCTGCGGCCCAATCTTCGATTGCTGGAATGTCCTTTTCTCCACCTTGCCAGAACATGCGCGCAGGCCGAGTGATAGTAGGGGAGTTATCCCCGAGAGGACCTCCCTCGACATAAATGTCATAAACGCGACCCCACCATTGCATCTGATCGTCAGACTCTGTGTACATCGCAACGAGCAGAGGGTCAGCAGGATCGGTGTTAAACTTGCCTGTCTCGTCTCGCTGCAAGGCCCCCTTGAGATGCGGTGTACGATCTACAATCCGCCCGAGCAACAGATCGCGCAGGTTGTCGGTGCCCTGGTGCAGCTCCCGTTTGATCGTTGCCTCGAAATCAACCTGAAACAGGTCACCAGGGTCATCAATCTCTAATCGTAGAATCACGCGTGGAACCCCTTCCATCGATATAGATTGAGGAGTTCGATCACATCGGGGGGCATTTCCTTTGTGTATTTCTGGCGGATCGACCCCTGTTCTGACACGGTGTCTGAATAGGCTGTGTCGCGCATTTTGACCCAGTGTGTTACCAGGCGGGTACAAGCTCTCCGGATCGTCTCTGGCACCGTCGAGAACCCGAAATGACCCACAACGCGGTAATTTCGACGGCCCTCCCGGAAAGGCTCACCCGAAACGCGCGCGATTCCGAAGGCGGGTATTTCATCTTCGGGCCACAACATGCAATCATATGTGATATCCCGCTCTCCGGCTGCGAATGTACCGAGGGCAGGATTGTACCCGACTTCAATAACTTGCTTTATCTGTCTGATGTAGCCAGTAATCAGGATGTCGCGTCCCCGGCCCGAGAACCACCGCACGTCATCAGGAAAATCCTGAAAGGAGTACCCGACATATCGGTCAATGGTGTCTCTGGCCTGCATAATGAGGGACGCAATCCAGTCATCTTGCTGCGTGGTGCGGATGTCAAGAGCGCGCCTGACATCCTCAAGAGTACAGTACTCTACCATATCCACACCTACACAGCAGTGTGAATCGCTAACGCCCTTTCAGGGTGCACAAGCTGAATGTCATAATCAGCCGTCACACCGAACTGTTTGCGGCGACCGAAGTCATACAGGGTTGGGTCGACCGTCAATTCAGGGCGACGCTTCCACGCGATGAAAGCCCAACGCGGGGCGACTAGCAGCGCGACGTTGGTTGTCGCCTTTGCATCTGTAGCACCCTCCTGAAGTTCAGTAAGGTGATGAGACACGATGATGCGGGTGTTGTGCAGAACGCCTACCTCCCCACGCAACATAACTTGCGGTGAAGCATAGCGGAGGTCATTGCGGACCTTATCGTCTTTAAGGAGGTCACGGTATTGCTTGTTTGTGATGACAAGTCGCCATAAGCCATCTTCCCAGGGCGTGTTATACAAATCTTTGAGCATAGTGAGCGCGTCCAGGATGACATCACTGGACATCCGATCGTCAGGAGTAATCGTGTTAGGCGCTTTGCCCCCTGGGTATACCTGGGCAAGTTTTGCAGATGGGTTGCCGGGCACCGACTTGTTGTATAACGCAGCGATGTCGGATTCGATTTTCTGCGACATTGCATCTGCCAGACGGTCAAGGATTTCAGCCATACCGTCATACTTCATTCGATCAAGCGCTTTACGTGTGATCGAAACGGCCTTGCCCTTCTCTCCCGGAACAAGAGGCACGGAATTCGCATTGTTCAATGCCTCGATATTGATGTCTACGCCTTCAGACAGATCAGCAGCCGCGTCAAGATCAGGAAGCGACGGGATATATACTGTATCGCCCGGAGAACCCAAAAGATCAGTATTTTCAGTCAAAAGCTGCTGTAAGACCGCGTTTCTGCGGAGATTTTTTTCAAGCTGACTTGCCCAGAGCTTGGGGATAATCGCCGTAAGGTTGTTTGTCTGGGTGAGTGCCTTGCGAATTAAATCATCAGTAGGAAGCGACATTCTTATCTCCTAATCTTTCAAGCCTTGTGCAAGATATTCTTTCGTTAGGCCCCATGCCAGGGTCTTTTCTTCCGGCGTGAGTTCCTCCCCAGACGCACATTTTCGCAGGATATAGTCCGCCGGGCTGTCCTGCATGGGGTCAACCACCACGGCTTTGCTCCCAGTGCCTTCCTGGCGGGTCAGCTCTGTGGCCTTTTGCAGTTTGGTCTCGACCTCCTGTGTGATTTGGCGGGAGAACTCCGACAGAACCTCCTTGATAGATTCAAGGGATACGCTCTCAGCTTTCGGCTCGGGCTGTGATGGCGTCTCGGCTTTTGTTAAGCGTTCCTCTAGCTTGGTGAGGAACTCGTCAATGTTTACTTGCATGCTCTTCTCTTCCTCTCATAATGAGCGCATTAGGGTTTACTGGGACGGCAGGGGACACCGCTAGCGTAACCTCTTCCAGGGGGTCAATCTGGATAAGGTGCCAGCCGCCTGTAGCCTTGCGCACTCTCTTCTTCGCACGCCCGGCAAAGGAGAAGCCGGCGGCCTTCGTCAGCAGCTCAGGTGCCTGTTCGTGTGTCAGGGCCGCTCGAGCATATACCCCTGTCCCCGAAACAGGCTGGTACTCGAACTCTGCCAGGTCATCAGGATGAGAAATCTCGTAGGATGACTTGCCCTCTCGAATGAGTGCTACTTTCTGTAAGTAGCCGATCTGGTACGGCTGATGATTGAGCATAAGAGGGGCCTTTGCCCCGAAGTACGCGGGGAGGGAATGCAAGAAGGCTTCAGGTGGTACGTCGTCCTTCTGCCGGTCCTCATCATCTGTTGATGCCCACCCTTCGATATACACACGATTCGCGGATTGCCAGGCTTTGATGACGTAAGCCGCTTTCTGCACACGGTCGTTCCGCTCCTCATAAAGCTCTCGTACTGCCTCTAGCAGGGACCGGTACAATGTATTTTTATCCATGCGTGTCCTCTTTACGGAGTCCGGTATTTCGCAGTTTTTGGGTCGTGCCGCGCGGTTTTTGCGGCGCGTCTCCGGGGGCTTTCCGCTCCTGATTTTGCTCCCCCGGGCGCTTGTTCTCCTTTGGTTGCGGCTGACCTGGGGCGCCAAACATTGGAGGATTAACGAGGGCCTCTAGCTGTGCCTCCGCATACTTTGTCAGCATTCTAACAGGGAGTGCTGTCGCCCCCAGAATTACAACATGTTCATCCCCACCTTCAATGGATGGCTCACCGCGCGCGTTTCGTATCTCGTTAATCGAGGCGAATCCGTTTTTAAACGCTATCTCGTCGATTTGCCTTTGAAGCAGCTCGTCGCGGCTGTCGACCTCGTCATACGTAAGCGCCAGGTCTAGCATTTGTAGCTCATCCCAGAGCAGGCGGCGGGTCATGGTACCTGTGAACTCGCGAAGAAGCGGGTCAATAGCGCGCCGTTTGAAGGTATATGACAGGTTGAATCCGTTGGACTTATTGACGTCGGCAGCCTGTCCAAGCTCGTTGGCTGTAACACCCAGAATCGCCATGATTTTCGCTTGCACCTCGTGCAACAACGCCGTGGCATCTAAGTCCTTCAGTGCATAGCCGAACTCGACCCAGTTCATGTCCCCGCGAGAACCGGTCAACAGGATCCTATGGTTACTCTGCGCCTGCTGATTCCAGCTCTCAACCGCTAGCTTAAGCTCCTGCTCCGTCAGGTCACCCAGGCTCAGCACTCCATAAGGGATGTTTCCCTCGGTGAATTTCGACCCAATAAAATGAAGCATGAGCGACTCGATAACCGCGCACGCATACAACTGGTCCAATCTCGAAAAGGGGTAGACGCTTGACGAGCTGGAATCCCGCTTCAGAAAAATTACATCAGCAGATTTCCAGGTGTGACCCCCTTCACCTTTAATGATGTTTCCCAGGCTGTCGCGCATGTTGTAACCCAGGACATTGCCGTGCTCGTCAAAGTCAATCTGAAGCCGCGCCGCGTCGAGGGGGTACAAGTTTGCAGGCCGCCCTCTACTGTCGCGTTCAATCTCAATAGCGGCATACCCCAGCACGATCAAATCGCGATAAATAGCCTCAAGGAAGTGTTTGCGAGAGTCCCTTTTATTGGGTTTGTCAAGGTAGTCGAGAATGAACCGACCTCGCTCCGGATCGGCTGCCTTAGACGGGTCGACATGTTGCACAGAGATTTTAACCGGGGTTACATAGTCGATAGTCGCATTGAGACATGCGGCCATCGTCGGGGTTTTCAGGGCAATCTCCCTCTTTCGCTCTGGGGTTACCAGCGTGCCGTCACTGGCCACAGTCTGGGGTGGTTGCCCGGTCCCGAGCTGCCCTGGCTTATAGTCAGAAAGAGCGCCGCGAGAGCCGCGGGAACGGAGTAGAGACCGGCGTACCACTGTATACGCCTTGATCAGCAAGCTCTCGCTCATATATCCTACCTTTCCTTCTTTGTAGTCACCTCTGTTGTTAATTGGGTCCACGCCTCCCTGAGAGCCCGGCACGTTCGCTGCCAGCACTCATAGTAGATATCGCGAGACCCTTTCGCTTTTGCGGGATGATCATGCCATCGACCATCTGCCCAGTATCGAGCGAACCGTACGGCCATCTTCTGGCCATAATTGCCGTCAACGCTGGTTACCGTGGCTATAGGGGCCAGCGCTTTGTACGCCTCCATTTGCTTCCGGGGGCTGCCTCCCAAAAGGTGGATCTTTCGGCCGGCCAGTGCACTCACAGGGTACCGGGCGCCTCCGTAGCTGGACGGGACAGAGTACCCGATTGCAACATCAGCGGGCAAAGCCAAGACCTGGATATGGAGCTTAGGCACCACAAACACAGTGCCACAATATGGGGCGAGTAGATCTCGCTGCCGAAGGACCCTCATGATGTCAGTCGCTTGCGTCCCTGACTCTGGCAAGTCTGGTACCGTCGCGTATTTGGGGCGATAGTGCTGGACAACAGAGATATGCCGCAGAAAATCGGGGTTCTTGTAATCCACGTCCACAAACTGCTGTGGGAACGGTGAAAGCGACGAATCCGACCGTAGCCCGAGTAACCACCCCTCGTCAAGGGCGACCTCCTGGAGACGTTTGTTTCCCCCGGCGCAGTAGATTAGATCAATCATCCTGGAACAACTCTGCCCATGGATCGCGGCTTCGCGGGGGTGAGAAGCCAGGTGAGAGGGAAACACCGGTGAACAGCCCCAAAGATGTCGGCTTCAATGCCAAATGCGCCGCCAAAGCCAGGCTCATCACAATATCATCATGGCCCCGCTTCGCTTCCATTTTCAAAGTTTTATTTTTCGTGTATTCGTAGCTGAAATTTGTCAGCTCACTAATAATCTCTCTGTTGTAAGGAATGGCTATTCGTTTCTCAGCAAAGAGCCTGGCCAGTTCTGACACAACCTCATATTTGGATTGTGACGAAAACTTATAGCCCTCCGCCCCAATGTCTCGTAGATCTTCGACCACGCTTTCACCAAGCGACGTCGCGTCAATCAGGGTTGACGCCCTGTTGTAGCGCGCGTGGGCGTCTCGCATCTGCTTGTATGTGGCGTAGCCCCGTTTCTGAAGCCTTGTCATGCCCACGAGCGGGATGAGCTCGGGGTTGGTGACATCAAGCACCACGCTCACAAAATAGTCCCGCACATTTGCCAGGTCAACACCCTGTACATAGCGGTGGTTTTCCTGGGGAGCCACCGGGAAGCGCGGTCGCTGCGCATCACCATCGAGATAGGGATACCGTTCATATGCAGCCTTAATAAGTGACGACGGGAACACGGAAAGATCGTCATCAACGAACTGAGCAAGGTACTCGGTACGCCACGTGATTGAGTCCTCGCCGTAACGCGACTTGACTCGTGCGAGAAACTTCCTGTCTGCGTGCGGGTTGGTCTCTGACGGGAAGTGAAACCAGCGCATTGAGCCGTCATCGCACCGCTGCGCCGCGCGGAAATAGTCATAGAAAGCCCCCTGACCAAATGGGGTCGAGATGAGGATAATACCGCTGTCTTTCTCTCGCCCTGTAACGGTCATCATCGGCTCAATGACATCGGTTAGCACCTCGTCCTTGCAAAAAGCCGCTTCATCGACAATGGCAAGGTGGCATTTCTTACCGCGCAAAAACTGAGGGCTATTCGCACCACGGCCATGTATCTCGGTGCCATTCGCCAGCCGGAGCCGGGGAAAGGGGTACTCGTTAATCTTGCCGACGACGAGCGCTGAGAGTGGCGCCATTCGGAACTGAAGCACGATCTCATTGAAAATGATGCGAGCCTGGTCGATAGTTGGCGCGATGATGTATATCTGCCTGTTCGCATGTGTTACGGAGAACCAGACAGCATAAATAGCCATTGCCACCGACTTCCCCCACTGGCGTCCACAACATACCACTGTGAGAGGGGCGATGTTGCTCAGGAGCTCTACCTGCCCCGCGTGGGGCTCCAGGGGCTCCCCGCTCGGCTGTTTGAGGAAAAACCGAGCGAAAGCCACTGGATCGGAGGTCAGATGAGTAGGGGGGTTCGTGGTGGATTTTGGCATAGTACCTCGTAGAGAGCTTGGAGGGAACCAGGTGTCTACATAGTTATCTCTATATATTATATCAGAAAAGCCCGGGTGTTACTTTTCACGCGGGCTCATCTCATCTAATTTCGCGGTGTCCCAGGGGAGAGTTTCGGGGTCAATACTTTTCTTAGACACCAAGTCACAAAAGTCTCGCTTGAGGATATACCCTATAATGGAATTTATTCCTCTCGAGCCGCGGTAAACTGTGTATTCTCTTCGCCTCACTGCGTCATTTACGCACTGCCGAGTTACAGACATCTGTCTACAAATTTCGGGTATAGCGATATATAAAACGCCTGCCTCGTCTTTAACGTATGGGAACGCGCGCGCCCTATTGAAACGAGGACGGAGAGCAAGCTTCTCCAAAGCATCCTTATGAATATACAGGTTAGAATCCTTAAAGAACCTGCTGGTGGGGATTTTTAAACGCCTCGCGCGCGCTTTAACTGTTTCAGTATGTATCCCCAGCTTTCGGGCAGCTTCTTGCACACTTATAAATCCTGACTCGGACGCTACCTGCCCTGGTTTAGCACTGTACCATTGTCTCAACTTCTCCGCATCTTCGACTGTAACATACACCCTAGTACTTGGTGGGAAGCGGTGGCGCTCAAAAGTGTAATTAAATAATACCTTCTCGGGTGCCCCTAGTTCCTTAGTCAGAGCGAGAACCGAAATATACTCGCGGCCCCGCATTGTATGTGATACGGACGGGCAACACATACTCTAAACGGAAAAGAAATGAGGGACTAAAATGAGGCTATTAGCTGTAAACACACCGTATGGGGTACATTGCTTGAAATGCGCAAATGCTGACTCAGGCAAGCTAGATGATGCATTGAAATATGTCAAAGACGGCCGCATATGGCACAAACGCGGGTTGAGACGGCCTTACCTGATAGACGACAGCACGCATGTTGTTATCCCGACCTATGAACTGTACAACTTCATATCTGATGTGGCGTTTGTCCATGACATATGGGGGTCACACAAGATGATCTTGACGAAGTTGTACAAGACAGAGGGCTCTTCTGTGACATGTGCGGGGGCTGTATTGTGAAACCGCTCACTGTCGCTTGTGTCAAATGTGGCGGCGTTGCATATCGCGGGCGCGCTGTGCAATGGGCGCGTGAACATGGTGTCACCCCTTACTGCCAACGGTGTTTTCAACGGCACGCCGCACGGGAGTTTATGGACCCGTATGAGTTTGACCTTCTTTGCTTAAAAGCGTGGGGTTAGCTGTACGTTCACACATGGGTATGTCAGGCCGCCCGGTCTGACTACTCATAGTGAGGGTAGGGTATACCCCTCACCTAAAAAAGAAAGAAAGAGGTTTTACACATGCGTATCTTGTTGACACTCCCCAGGCCAGAAGGGCGGGGATTCTTCCTTCATCCAGCCTGCTTGCGCGCCGCCGCAGAGCGACGACGCGTAGCGGCAGGCTGTCCAGAAGCGTTCGACGTTCCTTGCGGAGCGTCGGTTCCCGTCTGCCCGACGGTACCAGACAAGGCTTTGTGCAAGATATTCAAGGCGGCGTTGTGATCGCGGTCGAGGAGCAGCCCACAGCCAGGACACAGATGGGTACGCATACTCAAGCTCTTCTTGACCCGCTGCCCACAACGAGAACAGTCCTGACTGGTATAGGCCGGTTCCACCCCGATCACCGGAACACGATGCACCTTCCCATAATACCTGACCCAGAAGAGAAAACGACCCCACGCCGCGTCAGCGATCCTCTTGGCCAGATGGCGGTTCTTGACGAGATGGCGGATCTGCAAGGCTTCATAGGCAAAGAGGATCGTGAGACGAGACAAGCGCGTTCGCCTGCTTTCTGGCGAAATCCTCGCGCTGCCGTTGCACCTTGAGATACGCTTTGCTAAGGGCTTGACGGGCTTTCTTGCGCTTGGCGGAGCGCTTCTGCGTCTTCGAGAGCCGACGATGCAGCCGCTTGAGCCGTCGTTCCGCCTTGCGGAGATACTGAGGAGGAGCCACGGTGTTGCCTTCGGAGTCAGTGAAGAAGGCACGCAGCCCCAGATCAATGCCCACCTGCTTGCCTGTGGGCTGATGCTC